>NZ_SUKF01000001.1:0-224147 GCF_005047655.1 Sinimarinibacterium arenosum
AGCTTCATCAAGGAAGCCGGCATCGAAGTGAACCGGCCGGAAGCCACGACGGCGACCAAGCAGGACCAGGCCAACATCCTGATCGCGATCGCCGCGGACGGGCAGATCTGGATCGACCGACGCCGAGTGGATGTCAGAAACATCCGCGCGAACATCGAGCGCCTGCACGCCGAGAACCCGCAGGGCTCGGTCGTGATCCAGGCCGACAAGCAGTCGACCAACGAGAAGCTGGTCGCCGTGATGGACGCGGCGCGCCAGGCCGGGGTGTTCAACGTCTCGATCGCCGCGAGCGAGCCGTAACCATGTCAGCGAGTGCAATCGCCAGTCTGGGACATAAACCGCCGGGTCAGGGTCTGGTGCGGATGGTGCTGGGCGCGATCGTGGCGGGGATCGTCGCGTTCCTGCTGTTCTGGCTGATGGCCGAGCTGGTGGCTTCGGGACGCGCGGCGCTGACCGACGGTCCCAAGGGGCGCATCGTCGACTTCGTGCGGGTGAAGAAGGACCAGAACCTGGATATCGACAAGCCCAAGCCGGAGAAGCCGGACAAGCCGGAAGCGCCGCCGCCGGAAGTGGCACCGGAGCAGCAGGACGCCGCCAACCCGGATGCCGGGGCGATCAACATCGGCCCGATGAACGTCGCCAGTGACGTGGCGGTGAAGTCCGGTTTTGGACTGTCGGCCAGTGACGGCGAATACCTGCCGATCGTCAAGGTCGCACCGATCTATCCCTCCAGAGCCGCCAGCCGCGGCATCGAAGGCTGGGTGCTGCTGGAGTTCACCGTGACCGAGACCGGCGCGGTCAAGGACCCGGTCGTGCTGGAAGCCGAACCGCAGGGCATCTTCGACAGCGCCGCGCAGAAGGCGGTGCTGAAGTTCAAGTACAAGCCGCGGGTCGACAACGGCAAACCGGTACAGGTGCCGCATGTGCAGCACCTGATCACGTTCAAGCTGGAGAAGTGATGTGATGCATCGATCACCGCTCCGATCTGGATACAAAACCCTCGCGCATGGCCTGATCGCGGCGGCGCTGCTGGGCCTGTCCTTCGGGGCTCACGCCGAAGACAAGGAAAAGCCGGTCAAGCCGCCGACCAAACTGACGCAGACGCTGAGCCAGAAGGTCTACAAGCAGCTGGAAGCCGCGCAGCAGGCGTTCGACGCCAAGCAGTATCAGCAGGCGCTGGACCTGATGCAGGGCATGCAGTCGGGCTACGCCAAGTTCAACGACTACGAGAAGGCGACGTACTGGAACTTCATGGCGGCGGTGTACTACGCCATGGACAACACGCCCAAGGCGATCGAGTCCTATAAGAACGTCCTGAAGCAGGAGAACCTGCCCGAGGCGATGCGCAGCACGACGCTGTTCGCGCTGGCGCAGCTGCACTTCGTGACTGAAGACTACAAGACCGCGATCCAGATCCTGGGTGAGTGGTTCAAGCAGGCGCAGGACCCGCAGCCGGACGCGTACATGCTGCTGGCGCAGGCGTACTACCAGACCAACGACTACGCAAAGACTGAAAAGGCCGTGCTGGCCGGTCTGAAGAAGGCCAAGGAACGTCAGGTCCAGCCCAAGGAGAACTGGCTGGCGCTGCTGCGAGCCGCCTACTACGAGCTGGGCAACTACGAACGGGCAGCCAAGGTGCTGGAACTGCTGGTGGCCTACTACCCCAAGGAGACCTACTGGCTGCAGCTGTCGGGCATGTACGGGCTGATGGGGGATCAGAAGCAGCAGCTGGCGACGCTGCACGCCGCGTATCAGGGCGGCATGGTCAGCAAGCCGCAGGACCAGCTGAATCTGGCCCGGCTGTATCTGGCGCAGGAAGCGCCGTATCCGGCGGTCGAGCTGCTGACCAAGGCCTTCAAAACCAAAGTGATCGAACCGGACGTCGAGAACCTGCAGCTGTATGCGCAGGCCTTGAGCATGGCCAAGGAGTACGACCAGCAGATCCCGGTGCTGAAGAAGCTGGCCGAGACCAGCGGGCAGTCCAAGCACTATGTGTATCTGGGTCAGGCGTACAACGAGACCGGCGATTACGCCCAGGCCACCGAAGCCTTCGAGCACGCGCTCAAGGCCGACGACATCGACGACAAGGGCTCGATCCGCATGCAGCTGGGTACGGCGCAGTACAACGCCGGCAAGCTGGCACAGGCCAGGAGCACCTTCATCAGTGCAGCCAGCGATCCGGACGTCGCCGAGCAGGCCAATACCTGGGTCTCCTTCGTCACCGCAGAGATCCAGCGCAAACAGGCGCTCAATGGCACTGGAATGCCCAAGCAGAAGAAGGCAGAGGATGTGGATGACAGCGCAGACGCGCCGGCTCAGACCGCAGAGCCTGAAGCTGATGACGCCGGGGCGCCTGCTGTGCCGGCAGAGAGTAATAGTGAAGTTGGCGCGGCGTCCGTGGACGTCCGCCTACGCCGTTCAGCATTCAGCTGAGAGTGACCGGTTCTCCCCCGCGCCCGCGTTGATTGCACGCACTTGCAGTGACCGGGTGTCGTTCTCGCAGGGTGTTCCTCTGGAACACCCTGTCTTTTTTTGATCACATCATCCCGCTGCCAGCAGGGCTTCCTTGAGCTGCGCACGCAGCTGGAATTTCTGGATCTTGCCGGTCGAGGTTTTCGGCAGCGTGCCGAACACGACCTGCTTGGGTACTTTGTAAGGTGAGGTGGATGCATGATGCTTTTGCTTTTCGCAACGAAATGTCACTTGCCGCCGCGGTGTCGCTCTAACACTGCGATAATTTGCGCATGAACTGGTTCAACGCACTCATTGCCGACTTTCAGGCTCACCTGACAACTTATCTCGGCATTCCATTGCTCGCAGCGCTGATTGGCTACGTCACCAAGCTGCTGGCGCTTGAAATGATGTATCGCCCTGTCGAATTTCGGGGCATTCCACCGTATCTGGGCTGGCAAGGTGTCGTTCCCAGGAAAGCCGAGAAAATGGCGGGTGCAGCTGCCGATCTCCTGATTGGGCGACTCATCACAATTGAAGAGATTGTCAGCAAGCTTGATCCAGTGCGCATGATTCAAGAACTGGAGCAACCGCTGCAGCGGGCAAGCGAGGATCTCATCTGCGAAGTTGGTGAGCGCTTCATGCCGACGGTATGGATGCGACTCCCGGATTTCGCGCGAAAGAGCGTAGTAAAACGACTCCAGAAAGAAATTCCTCAACTGTCTGCCGACCTGTGGAAAGATGTTCTGCAGGATCCTTCACGCTACTTCGACGCCAAGCATCTGCTGGTGTCGAACATGGTGAAAGACAAGGTTTTGCTAAACGAAATCTTCCGAAGTATCGGGCATAAAGAGTTCATCTTCTTTCGCAATGCGGGATTCTGGTTTGGCTTGATTCTCGGCTTTGTGCAGTTGGCTTGCTGGTTGCTGTGGCATAAAGCGTGGCTCATTCCAGCGTTTGGAGGCTTGGTCGGACTGATCAGCGATTGGCTCGCATTGCAGATGCTGTTTCGTCCCTTGTCCCCCGTGAAGTTCATGGGTTTGACGTTTCAGGGGAAATTCATTGCACGTCAGAACGAAGTCGCAGTCGACTACGCAACGCTCATCGCGAAGCAGCTCTTGACCCCGGCCAATATGGTTGAGCACCTGATGTCCGGTCCGTTCGCCGAGCAGCTGGTTGACCTTTTGCATCGCCACGTAAGCCAGGCTACAGACGAGCAGTTGGGTGTTGCGCGGCCTCTGGTGCTGTACGCAATCGGTTCTGCGCGCTATCAGGAGATGAGGCAGCTGATCGTTCAGAGAATCATTGAGCTGATTCCGGAAGCCTCCAAGCATGTCGAGGCCTATGCGATGGACGCACTGGACATCAATGACACCATCGTCCGAAAAATGAAACTGCTCACCCCGGTCGAGTTTGAGGGGATGCTGCGGCCTGCGTTCAAGGAGGATGAGAAAACGCTGGTGCTCTGCGGCGCAATTCTCGGATTCATCGTTGGAGAACTGCAAGTACAGCTTATGCTTTGAGCTGTCTCAGAATTCCACTGGATGACTCTAGCGGTCGTCTCGGCGTGTCACCTTGTCGACAAATTGTTGATCCCGTCATGTCGGTCTGCATGCGCCCTTCAATAAAAAGCCCCGCAATGCGGGGCTCTGGTTGGGCGGTATCTGATCTGTACGTTACTTAGAGTAATCGTAGAACCCCTTGCCGGTCTTGCGCCCGTACAGACCGGCGTCGACCATTTCGACCAGCAACGGCGCCGGGCGGTATTTGGGATCGCCGAAGCCTTCGTAGAACACCTTCATGATCGCCAGCAGCGTATCGAGGCCGACCATGTCGGCCAGCGCCAGCGGCCCGATCGGATGATTGCAGCCCAGCTTCATGCCGGTGTCGATGTCTTCTGCGGTGGCAACACCTTCCTGCAGCGTGAAGATTGCTTCGTTGATCATCGGGCACAGGATGCGGTTGACCGCGAATCCGGGGCTGTTCTTCACCGTGATCGGGGTCTTGCCGATGGTCTGGGCAAAGTCCATCGCCAGCGCGTGCGTCTCGTCCGAGGTCTGCAGGCCGCGGATGATTTCCAGCAGCTGCATCAGCGGCACCGGATTGAAGAAGTGCATGCCGACAAAGCGCTGCGGACGCGAGGTCACGGCGGCAAGTTGCGTGATCGAGATCGATGAGGTGTTGGTCGCGATGACGGCTGACGGGTCAAGCAGGTTGTCGAGCTGGCGCAGGATCTTCAGCTTGATCTCGGTGTTCTCGGTCGCCGCTTCGATCACCAGCTGTGCCGGTTTGAGATCGTCGTAGCTCGTGGTGCCTTTGATGCGGCCGAGGATCGCGTCCTTGTCGGCGGCGGTGATCTTCTCTTTCTTGATCAGACGGTCGAGGCTGGTGGCGACGGTCTGCAGGCCCTTGGCAACCGCGGCCTCGTTGATGTCGACCATGATGACGTTGAGGCCGGCGGCGGCGCTGACCTGCGCGATGCCGTTGCCCATCATGCCGGCACCGACGATGCCGAGGGTCTGGATGCGGGTGTTGCTCATGGATGTCTTCCCTTCATGAAAACGCCCCCGGCTGGCGGGGGCGTCGGTTGATGCAGGCTGTGGATCAGACGCGCTCGAAGATCGCGGCGATGCCCTGGCCTCCGCCGATGCACATCGTCGCCAGCCCATACCGGCCGCCGGTGCGCTGCAGCTCGTAGATGGCCTTGGTGGTGATGATTGCGCCAGTGCCGCCGACCGGATGGCCGAGCGAGATGCCGGAGCCGTTCGGGTTGACCTTGGCCGGATCCAGATCCAGTTCGCGCGTCACGGCGCAGGCCTGGGCGGCAAAGGCCTCGTTGGCTTCGATCACATCGAGATCACTGGCCTTGAGGCCGGCGCGGGCGAGTACCGCCCGGGTTGCCGGCACCGGACCGATGCCCATGTACGCGGGCTCGACGCCGGCGTGCGCGTAGGCCACCAGGCGAGCCAGCGGTTTCAGGTTCAGTTCCTTGACCTTGTCACCGGAAGCCAGCACCACGGCACCGGCGCCGTCGTTGAGGCTCGATGCGTTGCCAGCCGTGACCAGACCGCCGTCCTTCTTGAACACCGGCTTCAGCTTGGCCAGCGATTCAACGGTGGTGTCGCCGCGCACACCTTCGTCGGTTTCGAAGTTGATCACGCCCTTGCGCGTCTTGATTTCAACCGCAACGATCTGCGACTTGAAATAGCCTTCGGCGATCGCCTTGGCAGCGCGCTGCTGGCTGGTCGCGGCGACCTCGTCCTGCATCTGGCGCGTGATGCCATAGCGCTCGGCGACGTTCTCGGCGGTGATGCCCATGTGCATGCCTTCAAAGGGGTCATGCAGGATGCTGTTCATGTAGTCGATCAGCTTGGTGTCGCCCAGGCGTGCGCCCCAGCGTGCGGCCTGCATCATGTACGGACCGCGGCTCATCGATTCGGCGCCGGCGCCGACGGCGATGTCGGCGTCACCGAGCAGGATCGTCTGCGCGGCCGAAACGATGGCCTGCAAGCCCGAGCCGCACAGGCGGTTGACGTTGAATGCCGGCGTTTCCTTCGGGATCCCGGCGTTCATCGCAGCCACGCGGCCCAGATAGGCGTCGCGGGGTTCGGTCGGAATGACGGTGCCCATGACCATGTGACCGACCAGCTCGGGGGACACGCCAGCGCGCTCCAGCGCAGCCTTGACCGGAATGGTCGCGAGATCCGGCAGCGGCGTGTCTTTCAGGGTGCCGCCGTAGGAGCCGATCGCCGTGCGCGCTGCGCCGACGACGAAAATTTCTTTGGACATGGGAAACCTCTCGATGATGAAAAAACCAAGCAATGCCGCCCCTGAGGGGCGGCGCAAAACCAGCGGCCCGCGCCATGGGCGGGCCGTCAGACCTACATGTTACGCCGGTAGCGGCCGCCCACCTCGAACAGCGCCTGGGTGATCTGGCCCAGCGAGCACACCCGCACGGCGTCCATCAGCACGTCGAAGGTGTTGGCATTGTCGATCACGGCACGCTTGAGGCGCTCGATCATCTGGGCCGCGGTGCCGGCGTTGCAGCTGTGGAACTCGGACAGGCGCTTGAGCTGCGACTGCTTTTCGTCCTCGGTCGAACGTGCCAGCTCGATCTCGCGCTGCACGTCGTCGCCATGTGGACTGCGGAAGGTGTTGACGCCGATGATCGGTAACGAGCCGTCGTGCTTCTGGTGCTCGTAGAACATCGACTCTTCCTGGATCTTGCCGCGCTGGTAGCCGGTCTCCATCGCGCCGAGCACACCGCCGCGGTTGGCGATGGCTTCGAACTCCTTCAGGACCGCTTCCTCGACCAGGTCGGTCAGCTCATCGATGACGTAGCTGCCTTGCAGCGGGTTCTCGTTCTTCGAAAGACCCCACTCGCGGTTGATGATCAGCTGGATTGCCATCGCGCGGCGTACGGATTCCTCGGTCGGTGTCGTGATCGCCTCGTCATAGGCATTGGTGTGCAGAGAGTTGCAGTTGTCGTACAGCGCGCACAGTGCCTGCAGCGTGGTGCGGATGTCGTTGAACGCCATTTCCTGCGCGTGCAGCGAACGCCCGGAGGTCTGCACGTGGTACTTCAGTTTCTGCGAGCGCTCGTTGGCCCCGTACTTGTTCTTCATCGCCACCGCCCAGATGCGGCGGGCAACGCGGCCGATCACCGAGTATTCCGGGTCCATGCCGTTGCTGAAGAAGAACGACAGGTTCGGCGCAAAGTCGTCGATGTGCATGCCACGCGCGAGGTACGACTCGACGTAGGTGAAGCCGTTGGCCAGCGTGAACGCCAGCTGTGAGATCGGATTCGCCCCGGCCTCGGCGATGTGATAGCCGGAGATCGACACCGAGTAGAAGTTCTGCACCTTGTGGTGCACGAAATATTCCTGGATGTCGCCCATCATCTTCAGCGCGAACTCGGTGCTGAAGATGCAGGTGTTCTGGCCCTGATCTTCCTTGAGGATGTCCGCCTGCACCGTGCCGCGCACCACCGACAGCGTCCACGACTTGATCTTGCCGTACTCGTCGTCGGTCGGGTCGCGGCCGTTTTCGGCCTTGAACTTGTCGACCTGCTGGTCGACCGCGGTGTTCATGAACATGGCCAGGATCATCGGCGCAGGACCGTTGATCGTCATCGACACCGAGGTGCTCGGCGCGCACAGGTCGAAGCCGGAATACAGCACCTTCATGTCTTCGAGGGTGCAGATCGACACGCCGGAGTTGCCGACCTTGCCGTAGATGTCCGGGCGCAGATCCGGATCCCAGCCATACAGCGTGACCGAATCGAACGCGGTCGACAGGCGATGTGCCGGCATGCCTTCCGAGACACGCTTGAAGCGGCGGTTGGTGCGGAAGGCGTCGCCTTCACCGGCGAACATGCGGGTCGGGTCCTCGCCTTCGCGCTTGAACGCGAACACGCCGCCGGTAAACGGGAACGAGCCCGGCACGTTTTCCTTCATCAGGAACTTCAAGGTTTCGCCGTCGTCCTCGAACGCCGGTAGCGCGACCTTGCGGATCTTGGTGCCGGACAGCGATTGGCTGATCAGCTTGGTGCGAATCTCCTTGTCGCGAATCTTCACGACGTACTCGTCGCCGGCATAGAGTTCGCGCGTCTTCGGCCATTGCTCCAGCAGCTTGCGCGCGACCGGCAGCAGATCGCCGTCCTTGGACGAGACCAGTTCGTCGAGGGCTTCAACCGGTTTTCCGGCCGCTTCCATCAGCGCCCGGGCGGTCTGCAGCGACTGTCGCTCGCGCGCGACGCGCGCCTGCTGTGCGATGGTCTTGTGATAGTCACGCACGCTGCCGGCGATCTCGGCCAGGTAGCGCACACGCTCGGCCGGCACGATCGCGCGGCTCTGCGACGAATACTTGACCGCGACGACCGGCAGTTTGCCGGCTGCCGCCTTCAGGCCCTTGGCCTGCAGCGCCGGGAACAGCGCCTGGTACAGCGCGGTGACGCCGTCATCGTTGAAGCGTGCGGCCTGGGTGCCGTAGACCGGCATCGAATCGGGCGATTCGCTGAAGCGCTCGCGGTTGCGCTGGTACTGCTTGGAGACGTCACGTAACGCGTCCTCGGCGCCCTTGCGGTCGAACTTGTTGATCGCGACAAAGTCGGCGAAGTCGAGCATGTCGATCTTTTCGAGCTGCGAGGCGGCGCCGAATTCCGGCGTCATCACGTACAGCGAGACATCGACGAAGGGCACGATCGCGGCGTCGCCCTGGCCGATGCCCGAGGTCTCGACAATGATCAGGTCGAAACCCGACAGCTTGCACGCGGCCAGCACGTCGGGCAGCGCTGCGGAGATTTCCGAGCCGGTGTCGCGCGTCGCCAGCGAGCGCATGTAGACGTTCTCGCTCTCGATCGCATTCATGCGGATGCGGTCGCCCAGCAGTGCGCCGCCGGTGCGCTTGCGCGACGGATCGATCGAGACGATCGCGATTTTCAGGCGATCTTCCTGGTCCAGCCGCAGGCGCAGCACCAGCTCGTCGGTCAGCGAGGACTTGCCGGCGCCGCCGGTGCCGGTGATGCCGAGGACCGGGGTCTGAACCGATTTGGCGGCATCACGCAGCGTGCTGCGCACAGCGTCGTCGTAGCTGCCGTTTTCCAGTGCGGTGATCGCACGCGCCAATTGGCGGCGGTCGCCGGACTGCAGCGTGTCCAGAACCTTGGAGGTCTTGGGTGCCATCGGCGTCAGGTCGATATCGCTGGACTGCACCACATCGTCGATCATGCCCTGCAGGCCGAGCTTGGCGCCGTCCTCGGGCGAATAGATGCGGGTGACGCCGTAGTCCATCAGTGCCTTGATCTCGGACGGCACGATGACACCGCCGCCGCCGCCGAAGACTTTGATGTTTTCACCGCCGCCCGCGCGCAGCAGGTCGACGATGTATTTGAAGAATTCGATGTGCCCGCCCTGATACGAGGTGATGGCGATGCCCTGGACGTCCTCTTCCAGCGCCGCCTTGACGATCTCGCCGGCGGAACGGTTATGTCCCAGGTGGATCACTTCGGCGCCGCTGGACTGCATGATGCGGCGCATGATGTTGATCGAGGCGTCGTGGCCGTCGAACAGCGAGGTGGCGGTGACAAAGCGGATCTTGTGCTTGGCCTTGTAGGGTTTCAGCTGCTGGGCAACGGACAGGTCGGTCATCGGCGTTCTCGAACGAAGGGTGGCGCTGAATCCGGCTGGAACGGCTCGGGGCACGTCCGGGCGTGCGGCAAATGGGTCCGGCGAATCAGCGATTTGGGTGCAAGTCTAGAAAACCTCCAGCGTGGTGGCGATGCCCAAAAGTGGCGCCGTCAGTGCGAGAATTTGCCAGTGTCGGCGCAATGGCCGATCCAAGCGAGACGGCGGACCCGGCGTCATGGAGAAAGACAGCGTATCGATCAACTTCGTTCGCGAGGCCCTGCACGGGGCCTTGCGGCAGGGGATTGACGTGGCGCCGTTGTTGCAGCGCGCGCGGATACCCGAGCGTCTGCTGGAGAGTTCGCAGGCGCGCGTGTCGGCGGAAAGCTTCGCCACGTTGTGGCTGGAGGTCGCCGCCGCGCTGGATGACGAATTTTTCGGCCTGGATGCACGGCGCATGAAGGTCGGCAGCTTTTCCAGCCTGTGTTACTTCATGATCGGCACACGCAGTCTGCGCAGCGCAACCCAGCGCGCGATCCGGCTGTTGCGCATCGTGCTGGATGACCTGGAGGTTGAGCTGCGCGAGGACGGCGGGCGTGCCGCCATCGTGCTGCTGCCGTCGCCACGGTCGCGCGCGCAGGGACGCACGGTGCCCGCGTTTGCCTACGAGACCCTGCTGATCATGGTGCACGGACTGATGTGCTGGGCGGCCGGGCGCCGCATCCGGATCACCCAGGCGCGATTCTCCTATCCGATGCCGGAGCACTGGCGCGAATACACCCTGATGTACTCGCAGGCGCTGCAGTTCGATCAGGCCGAAACAGCGATCGAATTTGAGGCCGCGCATCTGGATGCGCCGGTGGTGCAGGACGAGGCATCGGCACGCGAGTTCCTGCGCGAGGCGCCGTATACCATCGTGCTCAAGTACAAGGACGCCGACAGCTGGTCGGCAAAGGTGCGGGCCCAACTCGAGGACGCCGCGCCGCAGGACTGGCCCACGTTCGAGGAACTCGCGCTGCAGATCGGCGTCAGCGCGTCGATGCTGCGACGGGGCCTGGATCGCGAGGGCTCGAGTTTCCGCGCGATGAAGGATGCCATGCGCCGCGACATGGCGATCGAGCACCTGACCCACACGGACCAGCCCATTCCGGCCATCGCGCACGCGCTCGGATTTGCCGAGCCGAGCGCGTTCCATCGTGCCTTCAAGCAGTGGACCGGCGTGCGTCCCGGGGAATACCGGCGGCAGAACGCGCTGGGCTGAGCGGCACCTGCAGTTGGGTAGGGTCAGCTGGCCAGCTGTTTATGCAGCCGGGAATAGATGCCGCCGGCGTGCAGCAGTTCATCGTGACGCCCGCTTTCGGCCACCTTGCCGGCGTCGATCACGTGAATCACATCCGCCCGCCGCACGGTCGACAGACGGTGCGCGATGACCACCGTCGTGCGCCCACGGCTGGCCTGCTCCAGCGCCGCCTGGATCCGCTGTTCGGTGGCGCTGTCGAGAGCCGAGGTGGCCTCGTCCAGCAACAGGATCGGCGCGTCGCGCAGAAGCGCGCGCGCAATCGCAACGCGCTGGCGCTGGCCGCCGGAGAGATTGGCACCGCGTGGACCCGCCGGGCTGGACAGCCCTTGCGGCAGCGATGCCGCGAACGCGCTGACCAGGGCCTGATCGGCTGCTTGGGCAATGGCCTGGTCGCTGGCGTTGCGATCGCCGTAGGCAATGTTGTCGCGCAGGCTTTCATCGAACAGCGCGGTGTCCTGGGCCACGACGGCAATGTGCCGCCGCAGGTCGGCGATATCGATTTCGCGGAGGTCCTGGTCGCCGATGGTGATGCGTCCGCTTTGCGGGTCTGCCAATCGCGTCAGCAGATTGAACACGGTGCTCTTGCCCGCGCCCGATGCGCCGACCAGTGCCGTAAGCTGTCCCGCGCGTGCGGTCAGGGTCAGGCCGGACAGCACCGGTTGCTCGGACTCGTAGGCGAAGGACACGTCGCTCAGGTGGATGTCGCCATCCGTGCGCGCCAGCGGCTGGGCGCTGGCGACGTTGCGGATTTCGGCCTGCAGGTCGAACAGGCCGTAGAGCCGTTCGAGACTGGCCAGCGCAGCCTGCAGTGCGCCACCCAGCCCGCTCAGACGCCGCACCGGGTCGAACAGCAGCGCCAGCGCGGTGAAGAAGCTCATGAATTCGCCGAGCGTTTTTTCGCCGTCGATGATCTGCCGGCCGCCGTAGACCAGCACGCCGACAAAGCCGACGCCGGCGAGCAGATCGATCATTGCCGGCAGCGCCGCCTTGGCTTGTTCCGACTGCAGCTGCAGGTGACGGTGCCGATCGACCGTAACGCCGAATCGCGCCTGCTCATGGTCTTCCATGTTGTTGAGCTTGACTGCGCGAAAGCCATGCAGAATCTCGTCGAGACGCGCGGTGGCGTCAGCGGCGGCCTGGCGCGCGAGTCGCGTCGTGCGACGCACGATGCCCTGGGTAGCCGCGACCGGCAGCACCAGCAGCGGGGCCCCGACGAACGCAATCAGCGTCCATTGCCAGTCGACATGGATCGCCACCGCGATCAGCGAGATCAGGCTGATGCTGTCGCGGCCGAGCACGATCAACGACTGGCTGGCGACGTTCTGCAGGGTCTGCGCGTCGCCGCGCACGCGCTCGAGTAGGGTTCCGGGGGCGTGCGCGTGAAAGAAGCGGCTGTCGAGCGTCAGCAGGTGGCGCACCAGATCGCGCTGGAGGTCGGCGACTACGCTCAGGCCGATGCGCGCGGTCGTCACGCGCTGCCCGAAGGCGCTGAGTCCACGCAGCGCAAACAGACCGAACAGCCCCACCGCCACCGGCAGCATCGCGGACTTTTCGCCGTGCACGAAGATGCGGTCGAACATCGGCTTGATCGAATAGCTGATCAGTCCCAGGGTTCCGCCTTCCACACTCATCAGGACGGCGGCAAGCATCAGGCCGCCGGCATGGCCGAGAACATAGTCCCGCCACAGGCGGGCCAGCAGGGAACGATGGGGCAGGATGCGCGCGATCGGCGCGACTTGCGACGGCAGCAAGGGATTATTCGCGGCGCAGCAATCGATCCGTGATCCAGCTCGCCCACCACTTTGCGCGGAACTGCCGTGTCAGTGCGGTGCCGTCGTAGTGATGATCGACCCAGGTCAGGAACGGCATCGGCGTCCGCGCGTTGTCGCGCCGATAGGCTTCGAAGAAGTAGTCGAGGATGCCGGTCTTGGCCTGGCGGATGTGTCCATAACGCAGGCTGAGCTGCTGCATCGCCTGTTCGACCGGGCCCTGCTGCGCCAGCAACACGTACAGTGCGGACATCAGGCCGGCACGGTCGGCGCCGGCTTTGCAGTGCATCAGAAACGGCTGGTCAATGGTGGCGAACAGGCGGGCGGCGCCGTGAATTTCCTCGCGCGTCGGCATGCGGCGCGAGCGAATCGTGAAGTTCACGAGCCTGATGTTGTGTCTGGCACAGGCGGCGCGCTCCAGCGTGTACGAGCCGAAGCGGTTTTCGCCGCGAAGATTGATCACCGTCCTGATGCCGCGGGCGGCAGCCTGGCGAATCTGCCACGGTGCCGGCTGGTTGCTGCGCTCGACGCCAGGTGCAAGCACGCCGCGATTGTCATACAGCAGGCGGACGACGCCATGGTCGGTCAGCAGCATGCTCAGGTAGGCAGAGAGTCGCGCCAGTCGATTCAGCCACGCCGTGCGCCAGAGGCCGAGCTCGGGCGTCAGTGCGTTCAACAGTGTGGTCACAGTCGGTCCTCTGCGGTGAAGTTCGCTGGCACAAAGCCACCTGGACCCCGCCGGGAGAGGCGGAGCGCGGATTCGTCGTCTGGGAGACGCGTGCCGGCAGGCGACCGGCAGCAGGTTTATGCCAGCCTCAGATGGCGCCTTGATGACTGCGGCGTGTCGGAGCGGTTTCGATGCGGCCCCGGTTCACGCCCTGAGCCGTGATCAGCTCTGCGCTCGACGGACCGCAAGCGGCGAGAACGCCTGCACCACCGGCATCAATGAAATCGTGTTGATGTTGACGTGGGCCGGGCGGGTTGCAATCCAGTGCACCGTGTCGGCGATGTCGTCGGCGGTCAGCGGTGTGGTGTTTTCGTAAATGCCGGCCGCGCGTTGATCGTCGCCATGGAAGCGCACGTTCGAGAACTCGGTGCCGCCGCACAGGCCCGGTTCCACGTTGCTGACGCGCACTGCAGTGCCGAGCAGATCGGCGCGCAGGTTCAGCGAGAACTGGCGGACGAAGGCCTTGGTGGCGCCGTAGACGTTGCCGCCGGGGTAGGGCCATTCGCCGGCAATCGAGCCGATGTTGATCACGTGGCCGCGGTTGCGCGCGACCATGCCGGGCAGCACCGCGCGGGTCATCGTCATCAGGCCTTTGACGTTGGTGTCGACCATCTGCTCCCAGTCGTCCAGCGAGGCCTGATGCGCAGGCTCCAGTCCCAGGGCCAAGCCGGCGTTGTTGACCAGCAGATCGATCTCGGCGAAGTCTGCCGGAAGCCCGGCGACTGCGGCTTCAATCGCGGCACGGTCGCGCACGTCCAGTGTCAGCGCCAGCGCATTGGGGCCGATTTCGGCCGCCAGCGGATCGAGGCGATCACTACGACGCCCGGCGATGATGACGCGTGCGCCGTCAGCGGCGAAACGGCGGGCGATGGCGGTACCGAAGCCGGCAGTGGCGCCGGTGACGAAGACAATCATGATGGACTCTGCTGCGATGAAACGGATCGCAAGACTAGAGCCTGTTAACGCGATGGACAATCACTGCGTTGCTGTCGGAAATCGTGCGTGGCGAGGCGCGGACCGCAGGCCTTGGTGGTTCCAAGGTCAAGGTTTGCAACGCCGCTGCGCGCGATTTCCGGCGCAACCCGAACGGGACGGGGCCGTTTTGACGCAGTGCGGCGTTGCCAGCCGCTTGCTTGGAGTCACCAAGCGGCTCGGCTGGCGCCTTGCCCTGCGTCAAAACGGCCACCGGCGCAGGGATTGCCATAGTGTTAGCAGGCTCAAGAGCAATCTGCGCACAATTCATCCACGCATGCCACTGAAGTTGTCGATGTCCGCTCCGCCTGAGCCTAAGGACGATCCGCCGTTGTTGCCGCCGCGTCCCGAGCCGCCCGACCCATCGGACTGCTGCATGAGCGGCTGCCTGCGCTGCGTCTACGATCTTTACGATCTGAACCTCGAGCGCTGGGAGGAACAGGTGGCGTCCATTCGCGCGCGTCAGATGCAGCCGAAGGACTGAGCCGGCATCCGGGTCAGGGCCGGATGCCGAGATCGACCGTCGAGCCCGAGCGTGCAGTCTCGTCGACCTTGGGCGCTGTGCCGAACAGCCGGTCACCCAGGCCCATCGAGACACCCCACCAGTAATTCTCGTTGCGGAAGTGGTGGTAGCGGTGCTCACGCACGCGGCGCTGGTAGTACGGCCCGAGTACGCGGTTCTGTGGACACCAGGGAATGTGCGCGAGGAAATGCACCCATTCGTAGTGCAGGCCGAGCAGCAGGTAGGTCGTCACAGCAGTCAGCACCCAGGCTTTCCACGGCCACAGCAGCGCCAGCAGCACGGCGATCGTCGGGGCCACCCACAGATGCACATGCCGAGGGACGAATACCCAGTGCAGATTCCACGGATCGGCGTGGTGACGGCGGTGCGTTTTCGGCAGATAGAAATCGATCGTGCGCCCGAACAGCTTGCGCGGCTTCCAGTGCAGCATGAACACGTGGATCAGCCACTCATTGACCGGAAAGTAGGCCAGGATCGCCAGCGCGATCGCCGCATCGATCCAGGACCAGCCGCCGAGTGCGAGGCGCCAAAGGCCGAACGCCAGCACTAAGCCGGCGATCAGTTGCGGGCTGGTGTGCGCGCAGAAGGCTCTGACCGCGCTGCTGCGATCGCGCGGCAGCGTGTCCGGCGGGCGCATCGGGTTGCGCCGGGCCGTTTCTTCGGCGCCAGGCATGCGGCGGTCGTCGGCACGTGGCGCGCTCACAGGGAACCGCCTCTGGCTTCGACGGCATCCAGCGCGCGTTCCAGTGCCTGGCGCCCGATCTCGACGTGACGGCGGCCGGCTTCGCGTGCGGTCTCGGCATCGCCGCGCCTGACCGCTGCGGCAATCGCGTCGAGGTTTTCAAAGTCGCGGAACTCGGCTTCGAGGACCGGCGTCAGCACATCCCAGACCTGGGTGTAGGTCTTGGTCATCGAATTGAACGCCAGGCGGAACGCGATGTTGCCACCGCCCGCGACCAGGATCTTCCAGAACTCCAGCGCGTGATTCTGCAGCTGGCGTGAATGGGCCTGATCCGTGTGCATGCGCTTCAGAACGGCATCGAGCTTGTCGGCCAGCCCTGCGCGCTGCTTGGCCGCCGCTGCGCCGGCGATATCCGGCGCCAGCGCGGAACGCATCGCCATGATCGAACGCACGACGGTGGCGTTGAGTCGCCCGTCCTTGTGTACCAGCAGATTTGGCAGCAATTCGAGTCCCCCCTCGGCCTGAAAATCCAGCACCACGCTGTTGCCGCCCTGGCGCACCGCAACCAGTCCGGCCTGTTGCAGACGCTTGATCGCCTCGCGCACGGCGCCGCGATTGACGCCGAGCACCTCGGACAGCTCGCGCTCCGCCGGCAGGGCGTCGCCGGGCGGGAGTTCGCCATGCAGGATCTTGCCGGCGAGTTGCCGATAGACCGAATCGGACAGGGCTTCGCGGCGCACGGCGGAAAATGCGGTTCTGGTCATGTGGTCAACTTATCAGACCAGTTGTCGCGCCAGCAAGCCTGCACGAGTGCCGCGTGCATAAAACCTCAGGAATCGGCAGGAGATCTCCCGAGCGTGATTTCCTTCGCCATGGCCTCTGACCGGAGCGGCAGGATGGCATCCGGGCATTGAGGGACCCTCTGTCCCGTTCCTCAGGACCAGCGCTGCGCGGGCCGGACGACCTTTCTCGCTCTTTCGGCGGTCAGATGGTGCGGCTCGGGGGGGCGCCCTCAAGGGACCATCGATGTTTCCAGTTCGTCCAGAGCGGCGCCGATATACACAGCGATACGCTGCAGGTGGGGCACGCCGTCCCGGCTACCCGTGATGCCGAGGGTCAACTGACCGGCATAGCTCACGCAGGTGATATTCAGTCCGAGGCCCTGCAGGGGGATCGATACTGGATACATGCCTTCCAGTTCGGCGCGGCCCAGGTACAGCGGCTGGGCGGGTCCCGGCACGTTGGAGATCACGACATTCATGGACGGTCGTACGCGCGGCCCCTGACCGCTCATGAGCACGGCGATGACGGGTGCCATTGTCGCCATCGTCAACGCAGAGCGTACTTTCGGTGGTAGCGATTGCAGGTGGAGCTTGCTGACCTCCATGGAGCGTCGAATGGCCTGAAGGCGCTCGACCGGATCGTCAAGATGGGTGCCGAGCACCGCCCAAAGAAAGCCGACTGCGTTGCCGTCGTCACCCGAGCTGTGTTCTCCGCGCAAGCTGACGGGCACGCCGGCGATCAGCGACTGTTCGGGCAGGCTTCCTCCCTCGCTCAGGTGACGCCGCAGGGCGGCGCCGCACAAGGTCAGAAAAACGTCGTTGACCGAAGCTTGGTAGTGCGCAGCCACCGCTTTGACGCGAGCCAGTTCGAGGCGTTGTGTTGCGACACGACGTGCGCCGGTTACCGGTCCGTTGAGGATGCTGGCAGGCGCCTCGAACGGCAGCCGGATCGGCTCCTTTCCCGGTTCGCGCCGCAGCAACGGCGCCAGCGCGTTGCGCGCGGCACGCGTCCAGGCTACCGCGGGGCCGGCAGGCGGTTTCGCCCCGGAGGTCTTTTGCACAGACGATTTTCGCTGTTCGGCAGCGGCATCCCAGGGCGCACACCAGTTTCCGTTGGCGGGCTTGCTGCCCAGGCAGCGGGTCAGCAACTTCATGCCCCGCTGCCCATCCACCAGGGCGTGGTGAATCTTCATGTAAAGCGCAAAACGGTTTCCTTCCAGGCCCTCGATCACGTGGCATGTCCACAGCGGGCGTGAGCGGTCCAGCGTCTGGCTGTGCAGATGAGAGACCAGCTCGCCAAGCTCGCGCTCTCCGCCAGGTTCAGGCAGGGCCGAGTGACGCACGTGATAGTCGAGGTCGATGTTGGGGTCCTCGATCATCGCGGGTGCCAGACGTGACAGAAAGACATCGGCCAGCTTGAGATTCCATGGGCGCGCCAGGGCCGACGGCGATCTCAATGTGCGCACGACATTCTTGACGAAGTCCTTCGGCGCATTGGGGGGCAGGCGGAAAACCTGCAACCCACCCACGTGCATGGGTGTCTCGCGCGTTTCAATGTTCAGGAACGTACCGTCCAGAATCGACAGACGGCGCGGGATGACTCTTGAGCTACCCATAGACTGGCCTTCTCCAGTTGCATCTGTTCTGACGCGGTCCGCAGCAAGTCGCCGAGCGGTTGACGGGATTCCCGTGATTCACGCCATCAGGGTGACCTCGTCGCCGGGACGAAAGGGAAGCATGGCGGCTGCAACGGTGTGATTCGGAGCAGCGCATATCGAATCCCCCAAGCCCCTTCACGCTGGGCAATCCCTACATGAATGTTCAGACTTATTGGATTGCATCATCGCAATCCGCCAACGGTCCTCCCCCTAACCTTTGGTGGGTTCATCGAACCGGGGCCGGGCAATTGCGGAAAAACGATAGGGCTTCAGGGCTAATGACGTTTTGATGGGGCGGGCGTGGACAGCGGCTGGGCAAAGGCGGTATGACGGCGGGGTCATGCAAATACCCGCGAACGCCGGAACATGAATCAGCCGCCCAAAGCCTTGTGGAGCGAACCGTGGCGGGACGTCGCGCCGCCGGAGCTGGTCGCCGCCCTGTCCGCACTGGGGCACTCCCGGCGGTTGGTCGACGGCGAGCTGTTGTATGCGCGGGGCGATCGCAGCCAGGACCTGATCGGTGTGCGATCGGGTTTGATCCGCATGATCGGCTCGACCGCGGACGGCTACGAGGGTTTGCTTGGCCTGTACCGCCCCGGGACCTGGTTCGGCGAAATGTCATTCTTCGACGCGTTGCCGCGTCCGGCCGATGCCTATGCGGTGGGTGATACCGAGGTGCTGATCGTGCCGGCGGCGCCGCTGCGCGAAGTGCTGGATCGCCACCCGGTCTGGTATCGCGAATTCGCGCGGGTGTTGTGCCACAAGCTGCGCGTGGCGCTGGTGCACATCGAAAGCTCATTCCTGCCGCCGCAGGTGCGCATCGCGATCCGGTTGCTGGATCTGGCTGAAGCGTATGGCCGGCCGGTCGAGGCGGGGATCGAGATTGACCTGAGCCTGCCGCAGGAGGATCTGGCGCGCATGCTCGGACTGACGCGACAGAGCGTGAACAAGGAGCTGCGCGTGCTGCAGGCGCAGGGCGGGCTGCAGGTGCGGCGAGGGCGCATCACCCTCACCGCGCCGGATGCGCTGCGTCAGCGGGTGCGCGACGCCGGGGGTGGCGACCTGCTCTGAGGTCCGCCGGCAACGCGTTCGCGGAGTGATGCGCTGATTGGGGCGTGTGTCGGCGTATTGACAGACACGCGGGTGCCGTCGCTCCAGAATCGGTGTCGGATCGCAGGACGGTTCGAACCCTGGAGGAAGCGCAATGCGCAGCTACACGCAGTTGATGAACGAATACGAAAGCAGCCACCGCAACCCGGTCAACCGGGTGATCCACATGATCTGCGTGCCGCTGATCTACTTCACGTCGGTGGCGCTGTTGTGGAGCGCGTCGCTGGCCTGGCTGGTGCCGGGTGTTTCACCCGCGGTGGCGCCGTGGATCAATCTGGCAACTTTGCTCGCGCTGCCGGTGGCGGTGTTCTACGCCCGGCTGGGTGCCGGCAGTCTGTTCAGTGGCGTGCTGTGGATGCTGATCGCAGGTCTGGCCTGTTTCGCGCTGCAGGTGGCCGGCGTTGCCTTGCCGTGGATCGCCGTGCCGGTCTGGCTGGTCGCCTGGGTTGTGCAGATCTATGGTCACAAAATTGAAGGCGCCAAGCCGTCATTCTTCGACGATGTGGTGTTCCTGCTGATCGGGCCGTTGTTTGTGCAGGCCAAGTTCGTCGCGCTGTTACAGCGTCGTCCGTTGCACGCCTGATTCGACACCGGGGGGTGGGGAAGCGATCGGGCGGCCGGTGATCGGCCGCCCGCATCGTCTTGTCTGGCCCTCTAGTTCTTGGCGCGCGCTCTCGCGATCGCGGCGCGCACCTGCTCCGGCGCGGTGCCGCCGTAGCTGCGGCGTGCGGCGACGCTGGCGTCCAGCGTGATGTGGGCGTAGACGTCCTCGCCGATCAGCGCGCTGAACGCCTGCAGCTCGCCCAGTGGCAGCTCGGCCAGATCGCAGCCCTGCCGCGTTGCATGCGCCACGGCGCTGCCGACCACGTGATGCGCATCGCGGAATGGCAGTCCCTTCATGACCAGATAGTCGGCTAGGTCGGTTGCGGTCGAAAATCCCTTGGCGGCCGCGGCACGGCAGTTGTCGTGACGGACCTTGATGGCCGGAATCATCTCGGCATAGACCTGCAGGCACAGGCTGACGGTGTCGACGGTGTCGAACAGCGGCGGCTTGTCTTCCTGGTTGTCGCGGTTATAGGCCAGCGGCTGGCCCTTCATCAGCACCAGAAGCGCATTCAGATTACCGATCACACGGCCGGTCTTGCCGCGCACCAGCTCCGGCACGTCCGGATTCTTCTTCTGCGGCATGATCGAGGAGCCAGTGCAGAAACGGTCCGGAAGGTCGACGAAGCCGAACATCGGGCTTGCCCACAGGATCAGTTCCTCGCTCCAGCGCGACAGATGAATCAGGATCAGGCTGGCTGCGGCACAGAATTCGATCGCGTAGTCGCGGTCCGAAACGGTATCCAGCGAATTCTCGGTCACACCGTCAAAGCCGAGCTGTTCGGCGACGTAGTGGCGATCGATCGGATAGACCGTGCCCGCCAGCGCCGCGGCACCCAGCGGCAGCAGGTTCATGCGCTTGCGGCAGTCGAGCAGTCGCGAACGGTCGCGCAGCATCTGTTCACGCCAGGCGAGCATGTGGTGACCGAAGGTGACCGGCTGCGCGATCTGCAGATGGGTGAAGCCGGGCATCACGGTGTCGGCCTCGCGCTCGGCCAGATCCAGCAGGCCGCCGGCGACGCGGTCGATCAGCGGCACCAGCGCGTCGATGACGTCGCGCACGTACAGCCGCATGTCGGTGGCAACCTGATCATTGCGCGAACGGCCGGTGTGCAGGCGCTTGCCGGCGTCGCCGATCCGGTCGGTCAGGCGCGCTTCGATGTTCATGTGGACGTCTTCGAGCGCCTCGCTCCAGACGAAGCTGCCGGCCTCGATTTCGGCCAGGATGGCGTCGAGTCCGGCGACGATGGCCTCGGCGTCCGCCGAAGTCAGCACGCCGACCTTGGCCAGCATCCGCGCATGCGCCTGCGAGCCGCGGATGTCCTGCCGATACAGGCGCGAATCGAAGCTGACCGACTCGGAAAACTTCTCCACCAGTGCCGAAGTGGATTCGGAAAAGCGACCGCCCCAGAGCTTCTGGTTGGCGGACGAGGAGTCTGACGATTTGCCTGAAGAGGACATGCGTATTCTGCGAAAGCCGGGGTTTATGCGCGGATTATAGGCGCCGGGCGGTGGCCGTCGTTTGATCGTTATGCTTGATTGGCGGCGTCCGCGCTGCGAAGCTTGCGCGATCTTCCGGCGCCCAGCCCCGTGCAAAGAATCCGACCTCAGGCGGCGAACCAGTTCGATTTGATCCCCAACTTCTGTGAGGGCTGGGGGGTCGTGTCGCTGGCGTTCACGATGGAACTGGTGGCGATCGTCCTGACCCTGGGCGAGGGCACGACCGGCATGGCGGCGCTGGAACGCCTGCTGCTGACGTCGCTCTATCTGCAGTGGATCAGTCTGTGCTGTGCTGCGGCGATGTGCTGGGCACGGCGCTGGGTCCAGCGCGCGCGACCCAGCGTATTGTTCTTCTTCTGCTGGGGCATGCTGGTCCTGATCGTCATGGTCATTGCCGATATCGCTTACCGGCTCAGTCATTTCCTCAGCTGGGACTTCATTCTTCCGGCCGAGGGGAGACTCGCCTTCGTGCTGCGGCATACCGCCATTGCCGCAATTGTGGTGTTGCTGCTGCTGCGCTACTTCTGGGTGCGTAATCAGTGGTCGATGCAGGTCAAGGCCGAAGGTGAAGCGCGCTATCAGGCACTGAATGCGCGCATCCGTCCGCACTTCCTGTTCAATTCGCTGAACAGCCTCGCCGCACTGATCCAGGTGCGGCCCGACGATGCAGAAATGATGGTCGAGGATCTCTCCGATCTGTTTCGCGCCAGTCTGGAAAAGCGTGGTCAGGTGGCTCAGCTGGTCGAGGAGATCGGCTTGTGTCATGCCTATCTGCGCATTGAGCGTCTGCGTCTGGGCGACAAGCTGAAAGTCGAATGGGATGTGCCGGAAGAGCTGCTCGACTGGCTGGTACCGAAGCTGGTGGTGCAGCCACTGATCGAAAATGCGGTCCACCACGGGGTGTCGCGCCTGAAACAGGGCGGCGTCGTGCGGATTGCCGCGCGCGAAATCTTCGATCGCCTGGTGATCGAAGTGACCAATCCGATGGCGCCGGAGGATTCCGAGCCCAGTCGCGGCAACAGTATTGCCATCGACAATATTGCCCAGCGCCTGAACCTGATTTACGGTGAGGGGGCGAGATTGGAGATGGGCCGGGACTTGCGCCTGGAGGGTGGGGTATATCGCTCGCGATTGGTGTTGCCGCGGCAGCCGCGTAGCGAGGGATTGTCAGATATAAGCTAGAGTCCGGCGGTGGGTGCCGGTGCTGTGAAACCAGGGGAGCTACAAAGATGCGTGTCGTGATTGTGGATGACGAGCCGTTGGCGCGTGAGCGGCTGAAGCGATTGCTGCAGGAGTTCCCCGGCTATGAAATTGTCGGCGAAGCCGGCGATGGTGAAACCGCACTGGACGTCATCGACGACGAAGAACCGGATCTGGTGCTGCTCGATATCCGCATGGGTGGCATCGACGGACTGCAGGTTGCGCGCCAGCTGGCAGAGATGGATGTGCCGCCGGCAGTGATTTTCACCACGGCCTATTCCGAGCACGCGCTGTCGGCATTCGATGCCAGCGCCCAGGGTTATCTGCTCAAGCCGATCCGGCTCGACAAGCTGCGCGATGCGCTGCAGCGCGTGCGCAAGCCGACCCGTGCGCAGAAGCCTCAGACCGCGACCAGCAGCGATGGCGCGCCGCCCAAGCGCGAGTTCGTGCTGGCGACCACGCGCGATGGACTGGTGCGGGTGCCGGTCGACGACATTCTTTATTTTCTGGCGGACCAGAAATACACCACCGTGTGTCATCTGCACGGCGAAGTGCTGATCGAGGAGTCGCTGAAGACGCTGGAGCAGGACTTCGAGCCGGCCTTCCTGCGCGTGCATCGCAAGGCGCTGGTCAATACGCGCTACATCGCCGGTCTGGAGCGCGACCGCCAGGGTGAACAGCATCATTGGCTGAAGATCAAGCATGCCTCCGAACCGCTGCCGGTCTCGCGTCGTCGGCTGGCGGAAGTGCGCCGGTTCCTGACCGATTCCTGAGCGTCATCGCCGGCTCGGGCGCAGACGTTCGCGGGCGGACGTGCGAGGATAACGCCCCTTTTGAATGATCTTGCGCACCACCATGCTCGTTCGTATCGCAACCCGCGAATCTCCGCTCGCCCTGTGGCAGGCTGAACACGTCAAGACGCGGTTGCTGGCGACGCATCCCGGTCTCGAGGTGGTGCTGGTGCCGATGACCACGCAGGGCGACCAGATGCTGTCCGCCCCGCTGTCCAACGTCGGCGGCAAGGGGTTGTTCGTCAAAGAGCTGGAACAGTGCATGCTCGATGGCGGCGCCGATCTCGCCGTGCATTCGATGAAGGATGTGCCGGTGGCGCAGCCGCCCGGTCTGTGCCTGACCGCCTTTCTCGACGGCGAGGATCCGCGCGACGCGTTCGTATCCAACACCTACGCCTGTCTGGATGATCTGCCGCAGGGTGCCGTGGTCGGCACTTCAAGCCTGCGGCGGCAGGCACAGCTGCGCGCCTTGCGCCCGGATCTGAAGGTGATCGATCTTCGCGGCAATGTTGGCACCCGCCTGCGCAAGCTGGATGAGGGGCAGTACGACGCCATTCTGCTCGCGTCTGCCGGTCTGATCCGGCTTGGTCTGGCAGCGCGCATTCGCGAACGATTCGAGCCGGCGCGGATGCTGCCGGCGATTGGCCAGGGCATCGTCGGCATCGAATGTCGCGACGATGATGAAACGACCCGCCAGCTGCTGGCGCCGCTGCATGATCCAGCGTCGGCGCTGCGCCTGCAGGCCGAACGCGCAATGAACGCCCGCCTCGGCGGAGCCTGCCAGGTGCCGGTGGCCGGGCATGCCGTAGTCACCTCGAAACAGGTGCGACTGGAGGGTCTGGTCGGAGCGCCCGATGGTAGCCGTCTGATCCGTGACCGCATCGAAGGCCCGGCCGAGCAGGCGACGGCGCTTGGCGAGCAGCTGGCGCAGCGCCTGCTTGACGCCGGTGCTGACGAGATTCTGCGCGCGCTGGGCATTGCGGTCTGAGCCATGGCCGATGGCGTTCTGTCCGGGCTGAGTGTGCTGGTGACACGACCGGCGCACCAGGCGGATGCCCTGTGCCGGGCACTCGAAGAACGCGGCGCGCGGGTGGCACGGCTGCCGCTGCAGGCGGTCGAGCCGACTCGGCACGCGGCGCAGGTTGCGCGCGTGTTGCAGCAGTGGCGTGACGCGCAGGTCTGGATTTTCACCAGTGTCAACGCCGTACGTTTTGCGCGCCAGCTCGATGCCGGTGTCTGGCCGACGGCAGCGATCGCAGTGGGTCCGGCAACGGCGGCGGCATTGCAGCAGCTGGGTATTGATCCGATCGTTCCCGACTCGCATGACAGCGAGGGCGTCCTGGCGCTGCCGGTACTGCAACAGGTGCGTGCGGCACGCATCCTGATCGTGACGGGTGAGGGGGGGCGCGATCTGCTGCAACGCAGTCTGCGCGCGCACGGGGCCGAAGTTGAACGCGCCGAGGTGTATCGCCGCGTACATCTGCCACATGCGCCCGACGCCGTCGCTGCCGCGCTGCAGGATATCGATGTCGCCTTGGTCGGAAATGGCGAAGCGCTGCAGCGTCTGGTGACGCTGACGCCGGAGCCACAGCGCGCGCAGTTGTTGCGGCTGCAGCTGGTTGTGCCAAGCCTGCGTGTGGTAGAACAAGCGACTGCCCTGGGCTTTGCCCGGCCGCCACTGGTCCCCGATCAGATGGCCGATTCGGCATTCGTGCGGTGCCTGGAACAGTGGTACAGCACCCCCACCGATGAGAGGAGTTCATGACCGACGACAAGACCGCTGCCGAGCCTGCACCGCACACGCCGCAGGTATCAGCGCCGTCCTCGGCCAGCCCGGCAGCCGATCCGGCTGCAAAGCCGAAGCCTGCTGCCGATTCCCCGGAGCCATCAACCGCCAAGACAGATGCGGACAAGGCGGTCTCGGCGAAAGTGGATCCCAAAGTTGATTCCAAGGCTGAAACCCAGGCGGCCGCGGCGTCCAAGGCGCGGCCGAGCACCGCCGTGGTCCCTCCTGCAGCACCACGGCAGCGTTCGGCATGGCCCTGGGTTTTGCTGCTGTTTCTGGTCGTGGTCGCCGGGGTTGGCGCGGCGGCGTGGTATGGCAGCCACTACCTGTGGGGCGAATTTGCCGCGCGGGACGAGAAAATCAGTGCGCTGACGCAGACCGTCGAGGCCCTGCAGGCGCAGGCCGCGCAAACGCAACAGCGCGTTGCGGATCAGACGCCGCAGCTGCAGCGCAATGCTGCGAGTGTGGCGCGTCTGGGCGAACGCATGGATGCGCAAGATGCAGCGGTGGGCGCCATGCGTGAAGAGCTCAGTGGCGGACGCCTGCGTGTACAGCTTGCGATCGTCGAACAGCTGCTGGTGCTGGCGGCGGATCGCTTGCAGGTTGCGCGGGATGTTCCTGCGGCACTGACCGCGCTGCAGGCCGCGGATGATCATCTGGCCGCGATGAAGGATCCCCGGGTATTTGCGGTACGACAGGCGATTGCCGATGAGCGCGCCGCGCTGCGTGCAGTGGCCTTGCCCGACGAAACCGGCATCGCGCTGACCTTGGCGAGTCTGTCGGCGCGGGCGGCGCAATTGCCATTCGTGGCCCGTTTGCCGGATCACTTCAGCGCTGTGCCGACCGCGGCGGCGCCCGTCAGTGAAACGGCGACGCGTTGGCAGCAACTGTGGCTGTCGATCCGCACAGTGCTGTCCAGCATGTTCACGATCCGTCGTGATGCCGGCCCTTCGCCGACCCTGCTGTCGGTCGAGCAGGAAGGCTTGATCGTGCAGGTGCTGACCTTGAAGCTCGAGGGGGCGCGGCTGTCGTTGTTGCGTGGGGACAGTGCCGGCTTCCGCGAATACTGCGAATCCGCCGTCGCCTGGCTTGACGACTACTTCCGCGGTGAAGATTCCGGCGTGCAGGCCGCGCGTGCCGAGTTGCTGCGCTTGCAGCAGGTGCAGCTGAGTCCGCCGCTGCCCGAAGTCGGGCGCAGTCTTGAATTGCTGCGTCAGCACCTGGAGTCCGAACCGCAATGATCAGGTGGCTGCTGATCGGCGTGCTGGTGCTGGCACTGGGCGCCGCGACCGCGTATTTCCTGCGTCCCGAAACCGGCTATGTGCTGGTCAGCTTCCATGGCTGGATCGTCGAGACCTCGGTACTGGGGCTGGTGATCAGCTTGGTTGTCGGCATGCTCGGTGTCTGGTTGCTGCTGCGCTTCGTCAGCGGCAGTGTGAGTCTGCCGTGGACCGTGCGCAGCGCGCTGGATCGACGTCGGCGCGATCGAGCCCAGACTTCGTTCGAGTCCGGCTTGTTGCATCTGCTCGAGGGCAACTGGAAGCGCGCCGAGATCGAGCTGGTGCGCCGTGCTGCGGACCACCATGCCGCGCACCTGAACTACCTGGCGGCGGCGCGCGCGGCGCAGCGCCTCGGCGCTGCGGCACGGCGTGACCGCTACCTCGATCTGGCGCTGTCGCTGGCGCCGGAGATGCAACGCGCGACGCTGCTGACGCAGGCGGAACTGCAGCTCGAGCGCGGCGAAGCCGTGTCGGCACGGCACACGCTGGAACGCCTGCGTGCGGTGGATGCCAAGCATCCGTATGCGATGGCCCTGCAGGCCGAGAGTCTGTTCCGGATGGGGGAATGGGAAGACCTGCGCGTGCTGCTCAGCAGTGATGCTGCGACACAAGCGCTGACTTCCGCGCGTCGCCGCGAAATGCTCGAACGCTGCCTGATCGAGCGCATGAGCGCTGCCGAGCAGGAGGCGCGACTCGATCAGCTGAAGGCGCTGTGGGATGCCAGTCCGCGCGAGGCGCGGCAGTGGCCGGCGGTGCGCGCGCACTACGCGCAGAGTCTGCTGCGCCTGAACGCGCAGGCGGACGCACTGGCGGTCGCCACCGAGACGCTGAACCGCGAGTGGGATGCGTCGCTGGCGAAGGTCTATGGCGAAGCCGTTTCAGGTGACGCGCTGGGACAGCTCGCCTCCGTCGAACAATGGCTGTCACGCTACGGCGAACGTCCCGAGCTGCTGATTGCAGCGGGGCATGCGTGCTTGCGCAATCGCTTGTGGGGCAAGGCGCGCAGTTATCTGGAGGCAGTTATCCGCGAGACGCCGTCAGCGGCTGCCTATCTGGCACTGGCGCAGATCTGCGAGGCAACACAGAAACCCGAGGAGGCGGTGGCGTATTACCGCCAGGGCCTGCAGGCACAGGCGCTGATCGCGCCACAGTCCGGCAATCCCTTGGCTCAGCCGACGCCCGGCCAGGTTTCAAAAGCGTAGTCGAAGGCGTCGTAGAACAGCTGATCCGGATCGCCGCCGGCAGCAATGAACGCGTCTTTGCCGGCGCGTACCATCGCCGGGGGGCCGGACAGATACGCCGCATGGGTGTGCAAGTCGGCGTGATCGCGCAGCGCCGCGGCATGGACGAAGCCGGTGGCCCCATTCCAGCCGGTGTCCGGCTCGGACAGAACCGGCCGATATGCAAACTGCGGGTGCGCCTGCGCCAACTGCGTCAACTCGGCGTCCAGATACAGATCCCGCTGAGCGCGTACGCCCCAGTACAGGTGCACCGGACGCTGCGACTGTGGCAGTAGCGACTGCAGCATCGCGCGCAGTGGCGCGATCCCGGTACCGCCGGCGATCATCACGATCGGTCGCGTGTCCTCGCGCAGGTAGAACGCGCCAAGCGGTCCTTCGAAACGCAGCATCGCGCGATCGGGCATTTCGTGCGCAGCCCACTGCGCGAAGCGACCGCCCGGAGTCACCCGCACATGCAATTCGATGAATTCGCCGTTGGGCGCATTGGCGATCGAAAAGCTGCGGCGGCGGCCGTCATCGAGCAGCAGATCAATGTACTGGCCCGGCAGATAGTGCAGGGTCTTGCCCTTGGGCAGTTTCAGCTGCAGCCGGAGTACGTCGTGCGCCAGCCACGAGCGCATCTGGACCCGGCAGGGCCAGATTTGCGGACGCAGCGCATCCAGATCGGCCGGCTGATGCAGGTCGATGCGCAGATCGCTCTGCGGCTGTGCCAGACACATCAGGATATAGCCGGCATCGATTTCCGCGGTGGACAGGGCAGGCGGTGGCAATCGATGGGCGACGTTGCCATCAAGCAGGCGCACGCGGCACGAAGCGCAGCCCCCAGACTGACAGCCGAACGGCAGCGCCAGATGCTGGCGCAGGCCGGCCTGCAGGATGGTTTCGTCGGGCTCGACCGTGAAGCTCTGCGGCCGGTCCGACAGGTACACTCGATAGCTCATGAATCGAACCCATCCCGCGTTATCTGATTCCGCCTGGGCGGAAAGTCCGCCGCCGAGCCTGATCGCCGGTTGCGGCGACATCGGCCTGCGCGTGTCACAGCGCCTGCGGCAATGCGGCGGCGAGGTTACGGCAATCGTGCGCGACCCGCAAAAGGCCTCAGCACTGGAGCGTGGTGGATGCCAGGTACGCATCGAGAATCTCGATCGCCCCAGCGACGCCGGTGACTGGCCGCTGTTGTTCTGGTTTGCACCGCCCCCGGTGCAAGGTGTCGAAGACACACGCTTGCGCGCTTGGCTGGCCGCGCAGCGCGGACGCATACGGCGGGTGATCTACATCTCGACTTCCGGCGTCTACGGCGATTGCGAAGGGCGCTGGATCGACGAGAACGCCGCACTGCGGCCGCAAAGCGATCGAGCCCGGCGCCGCGTTGACGCCGAGGCTGCGTGGGCGCAGTGGGCGCAGTGCTCCGGCGCCGAAGTGATCACTTTGCGCGTTCCCGGCATCTATGGGCCGGGGCGTTGGCCGCTGGAGCGGTTACGCCAGGGTATGCCGGTATTGCGCCCGGAGGATTCGCCGTGGAGCAACCGCATTCACGCGGACGATCTCGCGCAGGCGGCAGTACTGGCGGCGCAACGCGGGCAGGCCGGGCGAGCCTACAACGTTGCCGACGGCACGCCGACGACGATGTGCGATTACTTCACGCGCTGTGCCCGGGCATTCGGTCTGCCGCAGCCGGAACAGGTTGACCGTGATACCGCGCAGCGGATTTTCACACCGGCGATGTGGTCATTCATGGAGGAGTCCAAACGGCTGCTGATCGATCGCGCACGTACCGAACTGGGTTTCGTGCCGCAGTATCCGGACCTGGCCAGCGGTCTGGCCGATGTTTCGGCCTCGGATCGCTGAGCTAGAATCCGCGGCAACGGGCGCCAGCTGCCCGACAACAGGGAGTGTGGCGCCATGAGTCTGGTCAGCGAGTTCAAGCAGTTTGCATTGCGCGGCAACGTGGTTGATCTGGCGATCGGCGTTGTGATAGGCGCGGCCTTTGGCAAGATCGTTTCGTCTCTGGTGGGCGATGTGATCATGCCGGTGATCGGGCTGCTGGTCGGCGGTATCGATTTTTCCGACCTGGCGATCACCTTGCGCGCGGCTGAGGGCGACCAGGCGGCGGTATTGCTGAGTTATGGCAAGTTGGTCCAGCAGATCGTCGACTTCGTGCTAGTCGCGGGTGCGGTGTTTGCGGTGGTGAAGTTGATGAACCGGCTCAAGCGCAAAGAAGAGGCTGCACCGCCGCCAGCTCCGCCGGCGCCGAGTGCCGAAGAAAAGCTGCTGACGGAGATCCGCGATCTATTGAAGGCGCGCTGAAGTTTGCGCGTGCGGCTTAGCTGACGGCCTTGAGCCGGGTACGCGGTCGCGGTTTCAGCGCTTCGTGCTCGCGTTGCTTGAGCAGCTTCAGGCAGTCCTCGAAGGTGCGCGAGATCCGCGTCTGATTGCGGATGCGCTCCAGTTTGGGCCAGGTCGCACGCTCGCCTGAGCGGATATAGCGCTGGATGTCCTCCGGGTCCGGATTGGAGAACACGCGCAGGAATCGCTGTGGCGTGCTGCGCGGGTACAGATTGATATCACCCGAATAACGCTGGCGCACGATGTTGTCGATCTTGTGCAGCATGCGGCCGCCACCGTAAGGATCCAGATGCTTGCGCGCCAGTCGCAGCGCGCCGGTGCCGCTGGTCTTGACCAGCTCCGCGGCCAGGGGTGCCAAGCCGCGACGCTGTGACTGCTCACGATCGATCTGTGCCATGAACGGCACGATGTGCGGATTGGTCTGACTGACGATGTAATGGTTGATGTTGTGCAGGCGCGCGAGCCGCAGCATCGGCAGATCTGATGACAGCGAGCCGTCGATCCAGCGCTTGCCGGGCATGTACGGAATGACATCGCCAGCGAAGCTGCGGGCTTCCAGCATCACCGGCGGAAATACACCGGGGACTGCGCAGGAGGCCAGCACCGCGCGTCGCATCATCACGTGCGGAGCCGTCAGATAGTTGAGGATGCGGCCCTGCTGGTGCGGATCGGCGGGCGAGACAGTGATGCAGATGATGCGACCGGTACGATCGAAGGCTTCCGAAAAGGTGTACTCGCCGATATTGGTGGCCAGGCAGCGTTCGAGCTGATCGCCGCTCATCATCGCGCCGCCGCGCAGTGCTTCGCGCAGGCCCAGCGACTGGAACGCGTCCAGGTTCAGACCGCCGGGTTCGAACAGCTGGTCGATCTCGTGATCCAGATGGGTGCCGACCGTACTGGCGATGATCGACCCGGCAGATGAGCCGGACAGCACGCGCGGCAGCAGGCGTTCGCCGTGGAGGGCCTTGATCACGCCCAGATGGAACATGCCCAGAGTGCCGCCACCGGACAGCATCAGAGCCGAACGCCCGAACGCCGTCGCGGTACGTTTGAAGAACTGAATCTTCTGCTCGAAGTTGAAGTCGGGGAAATCGCCAGCGCAGATGAAGTCGAGGCAGCGCGAGACTTCCTTGACGTAGTCCTCGATCAGGCGCTTGGTGCCGAAACGCGCAACGGTATACAGACCCGGGTGTGAAATGTTGCCGAGATTGCCGTGCAGGCCTTCGTACAGGTCGAACGCCAGCTGACGCGCGTCGCCACGCGCACGCAGGCGTCGTAGCTCGGCCAAACGTTCGCGGATCAGCAGATAGTCGAAGTCGTCGCTGGTCTCGTCGTGCTTCCAGGCGTCTGTCCCTTCGAGCTGATCCAACTCCTGCGCGATTTCGCTCCACGCCCGATAATCCGGTGCGTTGTCCAGATCGCGGCGACGCTGCGCGACCATTTTGCGGGTCATTCGAGGGGGAGCTCTCATTGCAACCGAGTGTAAGACATTTTGTGCACTGCGGAAGAATGTGCCACGCCGATTACCCCACCGGGTACCGCCGCTGGTCTGGCGGAAATGATCAACACATTGAAACGGATAGGAATTCTTAATGGACCCCGTGATTTTGGTGCTGCTATGGCTGGCGGTGGTCGCGTTGGTCGCGGTCGGCCTGGCCGGTGCGGTCTTGCCGGCGTTGCCGGGTGTGCCGATGGTCTTCATCGGCTTGTGGCTGGCCGCGTGGATCGATCACTACGAGCGCGTCGGCATGGTCACGCTGATTGTTCTGGGCGTGTTGGTCGCGATCGCGATCGCGGTGGACTTCATCGCATCCGCGCTGGGTGCCAAGCGCGTCGGTGCCAGCCCGAAGGCGATCTGGGGCTCGATCCTCGGCAGTATCGTCGGCATGTTTTTCGGCCTGATCGGCATCGTGCTGGGGCCGTTCATCGGGGCCGTGCTCGGCGAACTGGCGGCGCGATCGAGCATGCAGCAGGCGGCCAATGTCGGCATCGCCACCTGGATGGGATTGCTGTTCGGTACGCTGGCCAAGCTCGCGCTGTCACTAACGATGCTGGGCGTGTTTGCATTTGCCTATCTGTTCTGAGGCTCGCGCAATCCCGCTGAGTCGTCAGAAACGTTCTCAGCGCGTCGGCACCTGCAGCTTCTGTCCGACGCGGATCATTGACGACTTGCCGAGATCGTTGGCGCCGCGCAGGTCGGCCACGCTGACATCGTAGCTGCGCGCGATTGAACTCAGAGTCTGGCCATTGCGCACGGTGTGAGTGCGGAATGCGGCAGCGCCGCGCCCCGGGATTGTCAGACGTTGGCCGATCTTGATCGTTGAAGAGCTCAGGTTGTTGCTGTTGCGCAGTGCCGCGACGCTGACGTTGTAGCGGCGTGCAATGGCACCCAAGGTGTCGCCGCTGCTGACGATATAGGTCGCCGGACCATCGGATTCGCGCAAGGCCTGCTTGCGTTCCTCACGCGTCAGCGACGGCTTGGATTCGCCGACGGCAACGGTGATCGGGCCCGGACGCGATTCCTCGTGCGGCGGGATCTTCAACACCTGACCGATGCGGATGCTGGTCGAACGCAGGCCATTGGCTTGCTGGATCTGCTTGGTCGATGTGCGGTAGTCACGCGCGAGCTTGCCCAGGGTTTCCCCGCGGCTGACCTTGTGCAGCAGATAGAACACCCGCTGTTGTTCGAAACGTTCATGACTGCCGAGGCGCGCGTAGCCCACCTCAAAATTGCGTGCCGATCCGGCGGGAATGCGGATCAGGTGCCCCGGAGGTACATACAGCTTGCCGCTGATGACCTCAGGGCGGTAGGCCGGATTGAGTCGCCGGAACAATTCATCGTCGGCACCACACAGCCGGCGCAGTGTTTCGTAAGGCACGTAATGCTGGGTTTCGACAACTTCGAACTGCAACGGCTCAAGCGCCGCTTCGTTCTGCTTCTGGCGCGCGGCCCGCTCGACGTCGACGGCTGCCAGGAACTCGGCATAGTAGTTCTTGCCGGCGAAACCGAAGCGCTTGGAATCGTAGCGATCGATCAGATCCAGTAGCGTCTTGCCATTGACCTGCTTCAAGCCGCGAGAGATGCCGCCGCGGCCATGGTTGTACGCGGTGATGGCGAGCGGCCAGTCGCCCAGCATGGCGTAGTCATCACGCAAGTGACGGGCTGCAGCGTCAGTCGAGGTCCACGGGTCACGCCGGTCGTCGACCACTTCGTTCAGGCGCATGTAGATCCGCGCTGACGACGGAATGAATTGCCAGATGCCTGCGGCGCCGGCCTTGGAATAGGCATCGAGATTGAAACTCGATTCGACCAGCGGCAAGCGTGTCAGCTCGGCGGGCATCTGATAGCCGAGAAACACTTTTTCCATGTAGGGCAGATAGCGGTCAGAAACGCGCAATGCTTTTTCGGTCCGCTCGCGCAGGCCGCGTTGCGAGCGAATCGTTCCGCGCAAGTCGGCAAACAGGTGATCGTCTTTGACATCCTTGAACAACACAAAGATGCGCCGTTCCTCGGCGTTCATCGTCTCCGGGTTCTGACGCTTCTTGTTGATCTGTGCGATCAGATCTTCCATCTGATCCTTGGCGTCGGACTCGGCCTGGCGCCGATATTTCGACAGCTGATTCTCATCCATTCGCGCGGCCTGGGGCCGGAAATCCAGCACGCGCAGGATCTTGTGCGGGTACGCGGTGGAGTGAATGACGCTTTCCTGCTCCGAGAATTCGCTGAAGATGCGGGTCCAGAAGCTGACCGCGGGCATCAGCGGTTCATAGCGTGGGAACAGGGTTGCGGTTTTGGCCTTGCCGGGTTCGGGCACCGCCGGGAACGCCACACTGGCAGGCGGATTCGCTGGCGGAACCTGCAGCAGTTCGGGCGGAGTGTCAGCCGCCTGCAAACTGGTGCAGAGCATGACCAGTACGGCGAAGAGACCACAGGATTGCGACCACTTCAGAGGCACGACCAAGCTTCCATGACGGCGACGCCGTCGATGCAACGAATTCATGCATCAATCTTAAAGAGCCCGCCCGGCAACAGCAATGTGACGTCTGCCCTGGCGGTGGACCCCGCTGCCCCCGTTTGCCCGCCCTGTCAGCTTTGCTGCCCCAAATTCAACGCGAAATCAAGATGCATCCACAGGATGTCGGCTGGCGCTGTCGCGCGCAGGATGTCAGTCCGTGATCCGTGCGGACGTCCGTGTACGGCCGCATCCAATTTCCCCCGGTTCATCGGCGGCCAGCCGAAGGAGACCCGCGTCATGAACGATTTCAATCGCGAGCTGCTGCTCGAGTCCAAACAGCTGGAGCGCTGCCCGTTCCCGATCCCGAGCGGTTGGTTTTTCGTCGACTTCTCGGACTCGCTGAAGCCCGGTGAGCTGCGCAACGTCGTTTTGTTCGATCAGGAATGGGTGCTGTTCCGCACCGAGTCAGGCCAGCCCGGCATGACCGATCCCTACTGCCCGCATCTGGGCGCGCACATGGGGCACGGTGGGTCCGTCGTTGGCGAGAATCTGCGTTGCCCGTTCCATCACTGGGAATACAACCGCGAAGGCTGGTGCAAGAACATCCCCTACGCCAAGGTCACGCCGCCGATTACCAAGAAGCAGGCGATTCTGCGTGCGCTGCCGATGGTCGACAAATACGGAATGATGTGGGCCTGGTTCCACCCCGAATGTGAAGTCCCGAGCTGGGAGCTGCCGTACATTCCGGAGCTTGAGGACGAGACCGGCTACACCGGTTCGCGTCGTGGCTCGTGGACGGCAGATACCTGCATCCAGGAAATCGCAGAGAACGGCGTCGATGTGGCGCACCTCAAGTTTCTGCACGGCGCCCCGATCATCCCGCCGGTTTCGGCGACCTATGACGGCCCGCGCATGAAGCTCGACATCGGTCAGGGTTACATCGTCGGTGACGTTTACGGTCCCGGGCTCAATGTCATGCGCTTCACCAAGGACGGCGTGACGGCGACGATGATCTCTTACACGCAGCCGGTGACGCTCGAAAAGAGCCGCATGAACATGAGCTTCCGCCACAAGGACTATGCGGAAGGCACGAAGGAAGCAATGATCGCCAAGCACCTTGTCGATCACATGATCGGTGCGGCTGAAGGCGAGGAAAGTGCCGGCTTCGAAAGCGTCGATTTCATTGTCTGGAACAACAAGAAGTATCGTCCGAAGCCGCTGCTGTGCGACGGCGATGGTCCGATTCTGCAGTTCCGCAAATGGTTCAAGCAGTTCTACCCCGGAATGGCCGAATAACCGGCGCAGGGTTGAATCGTCTGGATGACTTGCTGACGCACTCGTGCTGCCGGCACGAGTGCGTCGGTGTTTGTGGGCCGCAGCAATGTCGATAAGCGGAGAGTGGTGATGGCAGAGGTACGGGTGAAGGGGCGCGATGGAACGGAGCTGACGCTGGATGCGCCAGACGGGCGTCCGCTGATGGACATCCTGCGCGATTCCGGCACCGGCGTTGAAGGAACCTGTGGCGGCATGTGCTCCTGCGGCACCTGTCACGTCTACGTTGACGCGGCGTGGGTCGATCGCTTGCCACCCAAGAGTGAAGACGAGGACATGATGCTCGAGGCACTGGGTGAGGTGGTCGAGCTGCGGCCGAATTCACGTCTGTCATGCCAGATCGAGATCAGCGATGAACTCGCCGGGCTGAGCGTCGAGATCGGTCCGGCAGCGTAGTTCGGTTCAGCGCCGGCCGATATGTCGGCGGCGGGATTGATACTCTATACGGCCCGACTGCCACGTCGCCGAGGCAACCATGGTCCAGCCGTTCCCGAGTATCGAGCCGTTTCGCGTGCAGCGCCTGCGGGTGTCCGAGCTGCATGAGTTGTACGTCGAGGAATGCGGAAACCCTGCGGGCACCCCGGTCGTGTTCGTTCATGGCGGGCCCGGTGGTGGCGTCGAACCCTGGCACCGTCAATTCTTCAATCCGCAGAAATACCGCATCGTATTGTTCGACCAGCGCGGTTGCGGCCGCTCTACCCCGCACGCCGAACTGCGTGAGAACACGACCTGGGATCTGGTCGCGGACATGGAGAAGATCCGCGAGCAGCTGGGCATCCAGCGCTGGGTCGTCTTTGGCGGCTCGTGGGGATCGACGCTGGCACTGACCTATGCAGTCACGCATCCGCGCCGCTGCGCCGCGCTGATTCTGCGCGGCATCTTCCTGCTGCGCGAAGCCGAGATTCGCTGGTTCTATCAGGAAGGCGCGAGCTGGATCTATCCGGATGCCTGGGCGCACTACGAAGCGGCCATTCCGGCCGACGAACGTGGTGACTACGTCAAGGCCTATTACAAGCGCCTGACCAGTCCGGACCCGACGGTGCGCAGCGCAGCGGCGAAGGCCTGGAGTATCTGGGAAGGTTCGACCAGCAAGCTGTTTCCGAGTCCGGAGATGGCGGCACGCTTTGGCGAAGACCGCTTTGCCGAGGCCTTCGCGCGGATCGAGTGCCACTATTTCATCAACAAGGGCTTCTTCGAGTCAGACTGTTTTCTACTCGACAACGTCTACAAGATCCGCGACATCCCCGGTGTGATCGTGCAGGGCCGTTACGACGTGGTCTGCCCGATGCGCTCGGCCTGGGATCTGCACCGCGCCTGGCCGGAAGCCGAATTTTCGGTGGTTGCTGACGCCGGGCACGCGGCCAGCGAGCCGGGCATCCTCGGGCGCCTGCTGGATGCCACGGAGCGTTTCACCGCCGCCTGCCCTGAGCAACAGGCGGCGGTGCATCAGCCACCTGGGTAGCCGTAACTGCTCTGAATGCCCAGGGGCAGGCCCAGCGTCCAGTACAGCAGCAGGAACACCGTCCAGATCAGCAGGAAGCCCATCGAGTACGGCAGCATCATCGCCGTCAGCGTGCCGATGCCGGTGGATTTTACATAGCGCTGGCAGAACACCACCACCAGCGGAAAGTACGGCATCAGCGGTGTGATGATGTTGGTGCTGGAGTCGCCGACGCGGTAGGCCGCCTGCGACAGATCCGGCGAGATGCCCAGCTGCATCAGCATCGGCACGAAGATCGGGGACAGCAGTGCCCATTTTGCCGAGGCAGAGCCGACGAAAAGATTGATGAAGCCGGTGAGCAGCACGATGCCGGCAATCGTCAGCGTCGCAGGCAGGGCCATAGCCTGCAGCAGTGCGGCACCTTCGAGCGCCAGCAGCACCCCGAGGTTGGACTGCCCGAAGGCGTAGATGAACTGCGCGATGAAGAACATGATCACCAGGTAATAGCCCATGCCTGCCATGGACTTGCTCATGCCGGCGATCACGTCGCGTGAGTTGCGCACGGAGCCCGCCATTACGCCGTAGACGAGCCCCGGCAGCAGGAACAGCAGGAAGATCAGCGGGACGATCGAACGCATCAGTGGCGCCGCGCCGGAAGCGAGCGAGCCGTCCGGTCCGCGCCATGCTGAATCCTGCGGCAGTGAGGTCAGCAGCAGCGCCAGCAGGCCCAGACCCATTGCGATCAGCGCCCCGGCCAGCGCGCGGCGTTCCCCGGGCGCCAGCGGCGTCATCTGCGGCAGATCCTGCAGCTCGCCGTCGAGCTCGGTGTGGCGCAGGCGGGGCTCCACCAGCTTGTCGGTGATCAGCCAGCCGAGGCCGGTGATCAGCAGCGCCGAGGCGGTGGTGAAGAAGTAGTTGTTCAGCGGGTTGAGCACGATCTCGGGATCGAGAATGCGCGCCCCGGCCTGTGACAGGCCTTGCAGCATCGGGTCCAGCGCCGAAGGCACGAAGTTGGCCGAAAAGCCGCCGGAGACGCCGGCGAAGGCCGCGGCGATGCCCGCCAGCGGGTGACGCCCAGCAGCGTAGAAGATCACGCCACCCAACGGAATCACCAGCACGTAGCCGGCGTCGACCGCCGAATGGCTGACGATGCCCACCAGAATGACCATGGGCGTCAGCAACCAGCGCGCGGTGACGCCGAGCAGGGCGCGCAAGCCGGCATTGATGAATCCAGTGTGTTCGGCAACGCCGATGCCCAGCATCGCCACCAGCACGACGCCGACCGGATGGAAGTGCGCGAAGTTGTTGACCATTGCTGACAGGAAGGCGGTGAGCGCGGCCGGGGCCAACATGTTGTTGACCCGCAAGGCTTCGCCGCTGCGGGGATCCGTCACGCCGAATTCGATGCCGGACAGCGTCCACGACAACAGCCACACCAGGAACAGCAGCGCCACGAACAGCATCGCCGGGTCCGGCAGACGATTGCCGACCCGTTCCACCACGCCGAGCAGACGCTCCAGTATCCCGGCCCCTTCAGGCTTTGTGTGTGCCACGAATCCCCCGATCCCCAATTTGAACGGGGATCATACACAGGCCGGCCGTGTGGCCATGCCCGGGAAACGCCTCAGTCGTGGGCGATCTGCGTGGTGGCCTGTCCGTTGTCCGTGGTGGCTGCTTTGCGGAACAGCAGCAGCAGCGGGATCGCTAGCAGCACGCCGATCATCATCGCCTTGAAGTCGGCGATCAGCGCCAGCATCGCCGATTGTTGCTGCACGTCGGTCATCAGCTGCGCCAGACCTGCGGCCGAGCCCAGACCGCCAGCGGCATTGGCGTATTCCGCCAGCGCCGGATTGAACGGATTCACGTGTTCGACCAGCTGCGCGTGGTTGTGCTGCAGCATGCGCGACTGATACGCGAATGCCAGGGCGATGCCGACGCTGCTTCCGACGTTGCGCAACAGGCTGAACAGCGCAGTGGCTTCGCCGCGGTGCTCCGCGTGCAGCGTCGCGAAGGTGATCGTGCTCAGCGGCACGAACACCAGACCCAGTCCGGCGCCCTGAACCACGCCGGCGAGCATCAATGTCGTGATTGGTACGTCCAGGCTGAACTCGGCCATCCAGTACAGCGAGTAGGCGGTCAGGATCAGGCCGGCCAACATCAGTGGCCGCGCGTCGATCCGACCGATGATTTTTCCAACCACATGCATTGCGATCATCGTGCCGACGCCGCGCGGCGCCAGTGCGAGGCCGGTGGTGGTGGCCGGCACGTTGCGCAGGTTCTGCAGGAACGGCGGCAACAGTGCCGAGGTGGCGAACAGCACCACGCCGACCACGGAAATCATCACCAGTCCGGCAGTGAAGTTGCGATCGGCGAACAGTACCGGAGAGACGAACGGCCGCGCCGTCGTCATCGAATGGGCGACGAACAGATACAGCGCCAGGATCGCGACAAAGGCCTCGGCGATGATTTCCGGCGAGCTGAACCAGTCCAGGGTTTCGCCGCGATCGAGCATCAGCTGCAGCGCGGCGATGGCGACGCTGAGTGCAACGAAGCCGCCGACATCCAGCGGCTTCGCCGTGCTCTCACGGTCCGGGGGCAGTGCCGCCATCAGACCCAGTACCGACAGGATGCCGATCGGCACGTTGATGTAGAACACCCAGCGCCAGTTGTAGTACTCGGTCAGCCAGCCGCCGAGCACCGGCCCGAGGATCGGACCGATCATCACGCCCATGCCCCAGAGTGCCATCGCCTGTCCGTGCTGCTGTGGCGGATAGCTGTCCAGCATCACCGCCTGCGACAGCGGCACCAGGCAGGCGCCGAACAGGCCCTGCAGAATGCGGAACGTGACCATTTCCGGCAGTGATGTCGCCATGCCGCACAGGATCGAGGCGATCGTGAAGCCGATTACGGCGATGATGAAAACCCGTTTGCGCCCGAAACGGTTGGCGAGATAGCCCGTCGGCGCGGTCGCGATCGCGCAGGCGACCATGTACGAAGTCAGCACCCAGGTAATCTGATCCGTCGCCGCCGACAATGCGCCGCGCATGTGCGGCAGCGCGACGTTGGCGATGGTGGTGTCCAGCACCTGCATCAAGGTCGCGGCCATCACAGCGACAGTGACGAGTCCGCGTTCTGCCGCCGTGGTGCTCAAGGTGCCGCAGCGCTCGTCGGTGTGATCACGGCTGAGTTGTTGACACGCGCCAGCACCGGAGGATGCGATTCGGTGTCGATGCGGATCTCCGAGCTCATGCCCGCACGCAGCGGCGGAGCATCGCCACGCTGCATGATGCGGATGCGCACCGGTACGCGTTGCACGACCTTGACCCAGTTGCCGGTCGCGTTCTGTGCCGGCAGCAGCGAGAACTCGGCACCGGTGGCCTGACCGATGCTGTCGACGATGCCGTCCCACTGCGTCGAGCGATAGGCATCGACTTCGATCGTCACCGCCTGGCCCGGGCGCACGTGTTCGAGCTGGGATTCCTTCAGATTGGCTTCAACCCAGAGATCCTGCGATGCGACCACGCTCATCAGCGGCAGCCCCGGCATCGCGTACTCGCCGAGTTCGGCAACCTTGCTGGCGATGCCGTCCAGCGGCGCGCGCACCTGCGTCCGTTCAAAGTCGAGTCTGGCCTTGTTGAGGCTCGCCATTGCGGCCTGGTAGCTCGGATGCTCCTCGGCGGCAATGTCCGGGTTGCCGCCGAGTTGCGCGCGCACTTCTGCGATCTCGTGCTGAACCTCGACGATGTGGCTCTGTGCCACCTGCAGACCGTGTTCGGCTTCATCCAGCGTCGAGCCGGAGACCACGCCCTTGGCATGCATCTCGCGCACGCGGCGATCGTGGCTCTGCTGATACGCCAAATCGGACTCGGCGGAACGCAGCGACGCTTCCTTCTGGGCGTAGCTGGCTTTCAGGGAATCGATCTGCAGCCGCGTTTGCGTCAGTGCCGCCTCGGCCTGCTGTACCGCGACCTCATACGGCGCCGGGTCGATCTGCAGCAGCACCTCGCCCCGGTGGACCGCCTGGTTCTCGCGCACGTTGACGCGAGTGACGGTGCCGGTGACCTCGGCGCTGACGTTGACCAGATTGGCTTTCAGGTAGGCGTCGTCGGTGGAAACGTAGCGTCCCCCGAACCAGTAGAGTGCGGCGGCGACAACGACCGCCACGACCGGAACGATCCCCAGCAGCCAGATGCGCAGGCTGCGGTTCGATCGGCGGTTGTGCAGTGTGGGGGTGTTGCTCATGGTTCGACTCAGCGGAATTCGGGACGGCGGACGCACATCAGGCGTCGCAGAGATTGGATTTGATTTGCGACAGCAGGGCTTCGAGCTGCTGGCGCTGCTGCGGGGTGATGCCGGCGAGCGCGCGTTCGCGGGTTTCGGTGCCCAGGCGGGTCAGTTCGGCAATCAGCGGCTCGGCCTTGGTGTCGAGATACACCCGCATCGCGCGGCGGTCCTGTTCATGTGCTTCACGCCGCACCCAGCCGGCCTTGACCAGGCGTTCCAGCAACTGCGTCACCGTCACCGGATGCACTTCCAGCCGCTCGGCCAGGGTGGTTTGCGTCATGCCCGGCTCGCGGTGCAGCTGCGCCAGCGCAGACCATTGCGCCTGGGTCAGTCCATGGGCCTGGGCGCGGCGACGGAAGTCCTGGCGGATCAGGCGTCCGGTTTCGAGGATCAGGCTGCTGATCGTCGGGTTGGCGAGGGTGGCATTCGACATAATGATTAGTGTACTAATCATTAGCGACCTAATCAATCGCGATGGCAAGGCCCCGCCTGTGGCGGGTGTGGCTAAGGCGTCAAGCGCTCAGATCGAAGCCGGAATCGTCCTTGACCGCTTCGAGCACCAGGCTCGACCGCACGTCCTTGACCCCCGGCAGGCCGATCAGGACTTTCATCGAGAACTCGGCGAAGGCCTGCAGGTCGGCGGTCCAGACGTGCAGCAGGAAGTCCAGGTCGCCGGTCATGACATAGCAGGCGCGCACCTCAGGCCGCGCTCGAATCGCGGCCTCGAAGGCCTGGGTGGCTGCGCTGGACTGCCGTTCGATGCTGACGCGGACGAAGGCCTGCACCTGCAGGCCCAGGGCGGCTGGCGACAGCACGGCGGCGTAGCGACGGATCACGCCGCTGTCCTCCAGCTTGCGGACGCGACGCTGGCAGGCAGTGGGTGACAGCGACACGCGTTCGGCCAGCTCAACCACCGGCAGGCGTCCTTCGCGCTGCAGTGTGTTCAAAATGCGCAGATCGGTGCGGTCCAGATCGGCGTGCATGATTTCACCCTAAAATTGGATGTTACTAGTGAATTAATTCAATTTTGTCACAATCTGTGGCGATTGTTGCATCAAATCGTTACCGCAGGCGCGATAAAGTGGGTCTCAAACATGGCAAGCCATTGGAGGAGACCATGTACGGCGCTCACACCTCTTCGGCGCTGCGCGGCGACTACCGTCGCGCCCGCGCCGATTTCACTGTCGAACAAGGCTGGCATCGCTACAGCGCAGCGGATCAGGTGCTGTGGAGGCGGCTGTATGAACGGCAATGCCGGCAGCTTGCCGACAGCGCCTGCGAGGCCTACATCGACGGGCTGGCGCGCGCAGGCAGCGCAACGCGTATCCCGGATCTGAAGGCGGTCAGCGACGCGCTGACCGCGGCGACCGGCTGGCGTCTGGTGGCCGTGCCCGGCTTCATCCCGGATGCGCAGTTCTTCGCACATCTGGCGGCGCGCCAGTTTCCGGTGACGGTCTGGCTGCGCAAGCCGGAGGAGATCGACTATCTGGTCGAGCCCGATATCTTTCATGACTTCTTCGGTCATGTGCCGATGCTGTTCGATCCGCACTTCGCCGACTTCGTGCAGCGCTATGGCGAACAGGGCCTGCACGCGATCACGCTGGATGCGCTGCCGCTGGTCGCACGTCTGTACTGGTATACCGTTGAGTTCGGCCTGATCGAAACGCCGAAGGGTCTACGCGCCTACGGTGCCGGCATCCTGTCGTCGGCGGGAGAAACCGCGTATGCACTCGACAGTGCGCAGGCGCTGCGCATCCGCTTTGACCTGCAACGCTGCATGCGCACGCGGTATCGCATCGACGCGTTTCAGAAGACCTACTTCGTGATCCAGTCCCTGGACCAGCTGATGGCCGCGATCGACCAGGATCTGGATCTGCTGCTGACGCAGCTCCGGAGCGCGCCGGAGCTGGATCCGGAGCATCTGGCGCCCGGTGATCGCATCGTTGCGCCGCGTCGTTCGGCAATGCCGATCCCGATGTCCAAGCCAGTACCGCCCCCGGCAGGAGTGGCCACGCCATGAATCAGAAGACCACAGTGTCCATCGTCAATCCCCTCGGAACCGATGGCTTCGAGTTCGTCGAATACACCGCACCCACCGCGGACGGTATTGCGCAACTGCATCGCCTGTTCGAGATGATGGGCTTCGTCGCGATCGCCCGGCACCGCAGCAAGGACGTCACCCTGTACCGGCAGGGGCAGATCAACTTTCTGGTCAATGGCACGCCGTACACGCACTTCGAACAGTTCGCACGGGCCCACGGGCCCAGCGCCTGTGCGATGGGTTGGCGCGTGGCCGACGCGGTGGCCGCGCACCGGCACGCAGTGGCGCAGGGTGCGGTTCCGTTCGATACGCGGCCCGGTCTGATGGAGCTGAATCTGCCGGCGGTCTATGGCATCGGCAGCAGCGTGCTGTACTTCGTTGACCGATATGCGGACCGGGGATCGATCTACGACATCGACTTCAATTACTTCGACGGCGTCGACCGCGCGCCGCAGGGCGTGGGTCTGCGCGAGGTCGATCATCTGACTCACAACGTCGAACGCGGGAACATGGATACCTGGTCCAGCTTCTACGAGCGCATCGGCAACTTCCGCGAGATCCGCTATTTCGACATCGAAGGCAAACTCACCGGCCTGGTGTCACGCGCGATGACCTCACCTTGCGGGCGCATTCGCATCCCGATCAACGAGAGTTCCGATGACAACAGTCAGATCGAGGAATTTCTGCGCCAGTATCGCGGCGAAGGCATCCAGCACATCGCCTTGTCGACCGACGACATCTACGCCACCGTCGACGCGCTGCGCCAGCGCGGCGTGCAGTTCATGGACACGCCGGACACCTACTACGACAAGGTCGATGCGCGCGTGCCCGGCCATGGCGAACCGCTGGCGCTGTTGCGCGAGCTACGCATCCTGATCGACGGCGCCCCAGTTGAAGGCATTCTGCTGCAGATTTTCACCAGCACCGTGATCGGTCCGATCTTTTTCGAGATCATTCAGCGCAAGGGCAACCAGGGTTTCGGTGAAGGCAATTTCAAGGCCCTGTTCGAGTCGATCGAGGACGATCAGATCAGGCGTGGTGTACTGAAGCCTGAAGCGGCCTGAATCTCCTTATCGTCTTGAGTCGGAGCGGCGCATGCATAAGTGGATCTATCGTCCGATTGTTGAAGGCATCACGTCGCGACAGGCCCACGCGGACCTGCCGCCGGGCACGGTCGAGCGTGAGCTTGGCAAGGAAGGCTTCTTCGGTCCGTCGACCCAGATGATTCACCCGCGGCCACCGACCGGCTGGACCGGCTGGGAAGGTCCATTGCGGCCACGGGCCTACGATCTGACCCGGATCGAAGCGAACGCGACGACGCCGTGGTCGGCCACTCCGCTGCTGCGCAACGCGCATCTGCAGCTGCGCTGGTGGCGCTGTGCACAATCGATGGACCGACTGGTGCGCAATGCCGACGGCGACGAGCTGCTGTTCGTGCACAGCGGCAGCGCCGAGCTGTACTGCGACTACGGGCATCTGAGCCTTGAGGCGGGCGACTATCTGGTGGTGCCGCGCGGCACGCTGTGGCGCCTGGAATGCGCGGCGCCGTTGCAGGTGCTGTTGATCGAGGCCACCGGATCCAGCTATCGATTGCCGGACAAGGGTCTGCTGGGTGAACAGGCGATCTTCGATCCGGCGCTGCTGGACTATCCACGCATCAACGATGCGTTCAAGGCACAGCAGCACGGCGTCATCGCGGAGCGAAGCTGGGCCGTCGATATCAAGCGTCGCGACGTGCTGTCGACGGTGACGTATCCGTACAACCCGCTGGATGCGCTGGGCTGGCACGGCAGCCTGATGCCGGTGCGGATCAACGTGCGCGACCTGCGTCCGTTGATGTCGCATCGCTATCATCTGCCGCCATCGGCGCACACGACCTTCGTTGCGGACCGCTTCGTTGTCTGCACCTTTGTGCCGCGCCCGTTCGAGACCGACGCCGGCGCGATCAAGGTGCCGTTCTTTCACAACAACGACGACTACGACGAAGTCATCTTCTATCACGCCGGCGACTTCTTCTCGCGCGACAACATCCATCCCGGCATGCTGACCTGGCATCCCTGCGGATTCACCCATGGCCCGCATCCCAAGGCGCTGCACAACATGCTGCAGCCGAACAAATCCGGGACTGATGAATACGCGGTGATGATCGACACGCGCGATGCGCTCGACGCCGCAGCGGAGGCGACGGCGGTCGAATGGAGCGATTACCATCGGTCCTGGACTGCTGAATAGAGTGTTGTCGACATGAAGCTGGCCAGCCTGAAGGACGGCAGCCGCGACGGCCGCCTCGTCGTGGTTTCGCGGGACCTGACGCGTTGCGTCGCGGTGCCGCAGATCGCGCGCACCCTGCAGTCGGCGCTGGATCGCTGGGCCGAGACCGCGCCACAGCTACGGATGATTTCGCAACGGCTCAATGACGGCGGCTATGCCGACGATGCCGATGCCTTTCATCCGATTGCCTGTCACTCGCCGTTGCCGCGTGCCTATCAATGGGCTGACGGTTCCGCGTACGTGAATCACGTCGAGCTGGTGCGCAAGGCGCGCGGTGCCGAGCTGCCGGAAAGTTTCTGGACCGATCCGCTGATGTACCAGGGCGGCAGCGACAGCTTTCTCGATCCGATGGGGCCGATCGAGGCGCTCAGCGAAGACTGGGGCATCGATCTGGAAGCCGAGATCGCGGTGATCACCGACGACGTGCCGGCCGGCGTCACGGTTGCCGCCGCAGCCGGGCATATTCAGCTGCTGATGCTGGTCAACGATGTTTCGCTGCGCAATCTGATTCCTGCAGAGCTGGCCAAGGGCTTCGGGTTTTTCCAGTCCAAGCCGTCGTCGGCGTTCTCGCCAGTGGCGATCACGCCGGACGAACTCGGCCCGGTCTGGAGCGACGGCAAGGTCCAGCTGCCGCTGCGCTCCAGCATCAACGATCGTCTGCTCGGGCAGCCGCATGCCGGCACCGACATGACCTTCGACTTTCCGACCCTGATTGCACATGCGGCGAAAACGCGGCCGCTGTGCGCCGGCAGCATCATTGGCTCCGGCACGGTGTCCAACCGCGGCGACGATGGCGGGCCCGGAACCTCCATCGAGGCGGGCGGCGCCGGGTACTCCTGCCTGGCGGAACTGCGCATGATCGAGACCCTCAAGCTCGGCAAGCCGAAGACCTCGTTTCTGCGCTTCGGCGATCAGGTGCGGATCGAGATGCTTGATCTCGACGGCAGCTCGATCTTCGGCGCGATCGAGCAGGTCGTCGCGCGCAGCAGACCGGAGGAGTCCTGAGCATGCTCAAGCTTTACAGCTACTGGCGCTCGTCGTGCAGCTATCGCGTGCGCATTGCACTGAACCTCAAGGGTCTGGGTTACGAGCTGATTCCGATTCATCTGGCCAAGGATGGCGGCGAGCAGCATGGCGCGGCGTATCGCGCGCTGAATCCGCAGGCGCGGGTGCCGTTGCTGGTCGACGGCGACTTCGTGCTGAACCAGTCGCAGGCCATTATCGAATACCTGGAGGTTCGGTATCCGCAACCGGCCTTGCTCAGTGGTGACGCGCGTCAGCAGGCACGCATCCGCGCGTTCTGCCAGACCATCACCGCCGACGTACAGCCGTTGCAGAATTCCGGCGTACTGAACTATCTGGAGCACACGCTGCAGCTCGATGCCGACGCGCGCACGCGCTGGCTGCAGCACTGGATCACGCGCGGGCTCGCCGCGCTGGAACAGGAAGTCCAAATGTTGCCGGCATCACCGTTCGTGTTCGGAGGGGTGCCGAGCTGGGCCGATTGCGTGCTGGTGCCGCAGGTGTACTCGGCACAACGTTTTGGCTGCGATGCATCCCGCTATCCGCGGCTTGCGCACATTGCGGCGCACTGCGAGACGCTGCCGGCGTTTCAGCGCGCGCATCCGGAGACCCAGCTGGACGCAGTTCCCGCTTAATCCCCTTGCGCAGGCGTCGGTCTGCGTGCGCGCAGGGCCTTCATTTCGTTGGCGTGCCGCAGACGCAGTTCCCGCCGCAGCTGCGCTTCTTCGTAGCGATGCTTCTCGATCTGCGTTTCCGGCACCAGCTCGGGCACCGCACGCGGCTGACCTTCGGCATCGACGGCGACGAAGGTCAGGTAGGCGGCCAGAATCTGGCGTCGATCGCCACCCCCGATTTTCTCGGCTTCAACCAGACAGCCGACTTCCATCGACGTGTTCCATGCGCGGTTGACCGAGACGTTGAAGATCAGCACGTCACCGCCCTTGGCCGGCGCGATGAAGTGCACCGCATCGACGCTGGCCGTGACGCAGACGCCGCCGGCGTGCCGATCCGCGGTGACCGCCGCAAAGCGATCCATCTGCGCCATGATCAAGCCGCCGAACACGGTGTTGTTCGAGTTCAGGTCGTTCGGAAACACCATGTAGACCTGTTCGCGTACTGCCGAATAGGCGACAGTGCGGGCGGGTGTCGTGGAAGCTTTCATCGGGGGTCGCGTCGTGCCAGAGAGGCACGATACTAGCGCGTCCGCTGTCAGCGATTCACGCGGTGCGCGGCAGACGCAGGCTCATCGTGGTGCCCTGGCCGAGCATCGACTCGGCGTGCAGGCTGCCGCCGTGCATCAGCGCAATGCGTCGCGCGACGGCCAGGCCCAGCCCCGATCCGGGGAACGCGTCGCTGGTGTGCAGGCGATGAAAGGGTTCGAAAATGCGTTCGATCTGATGCGCGTCGATGCCAATGCCCTGGTCGATGAAACGGATCAACCAGCACGCGTCCTCGGCGACGGCTTCGATCCGCAGCGTCGGCGCGTCGCCGGTCTGAAACTTGATGCCATTCTCGATCAGATTGCGAAACAGCAGCTCCAGCTGCTCGGCATCGCCGTTGACGGTGGGCAACGGTGTCGATTCGACTCGGGCGTTGCGCGCGTCCAGCATGCTGCGTGCATGAGTCAGCGCCTGTTGCAGCACGGCGTCGAGGGCCACGGGTTCGTTCTTCGCTGCGGCGCGTCCAAGACGTGCGAACTGCAGCAGGCTGGCGATCAGGTGATGCAACTGGCGTCCGCTATCAAGTACGCCCTGCAGCAGTTCCGCCGAGTCCGGTTCCAGACTCGCGCCGATGCGCTGCTGCAGCAGCTGGGTGAAGCCGACGATGCCGCGCAATGGTGTCTGCAGATCGTGCGAGGCGACGTAGGCGAAGCGTTCGAGTTCGTGATTGGCCTGCTGCAACTGGCGTTGCTGCGACTCCAGTTCCTTCACCAGCTTGAACGTGCGCAGCGCAGTCATCACCAGGATGTAGAAACGTTCAAACGTCAGCTCGGTCTTGGTGCGGTAATCGTCGATGTCATAACGCTCGACCACCTCCCGCGCCGGCGCCTGACCGGGCTGGCCGGTGCGCAGCACGATGCGCACCGCGCGGTTCATGAGTGTTTCGCGGATATAGGGCACCAGATCGAGGCCGGCCTGATCCGTCTCCATCACAACATCCAGCAGGATCAGCGCAATGTCGTCGCGTCCCTGCAGGATTGTGCGGGCTTCGGCCGCGGAGTGGGCACTGATGATATCGATGCGGCGACCGTCATAGCGGCAGGGTTCGACCGCCAGCCGCGTGACCGCATGCACCTCGGGATCGTCGTCCACCACCAGCACGTGCCAGCCGGGGCCAGAGCTGTCCGGTCCTTCCGGTCCATCTTCAATCAGCAGCAGGGGATCATGCATGCGGGCGATCTTACGCCGCGCGGCATTGCTGCCGCAGCAGCAGGTGGCGTCGGGCCAGAGACACGTTGCGGCAATACAATTCGATCAACTCGCGGTCCGGCTCGCCGAGCGGCATCTCCGCCGCCACATAGAACACCCATTCGCCGGAGACAGAATCCACTTGCCGACGCAGGAAATAGTCAGGACCGAACACCATTTCCGGCCCGGTCCGCGAGGCCTTGATGCGCTGCCACACGGGCGCCGGCAGGACCTTGGTCGCATCCTGTCCCGACAAGCCGGCGTAGCGGCCGGTGCCCGCGATCACCGCCAGCGTGCTGCCGCTGTCCTCGGCCGCCACGCCGGTTGCATGCAGCATCAGGGCATCGCGGCGCAGGAACAGCAGCGCAATCAGCTGCTCCAGCACGCCTTCGGCAAAGCGCTCCATCGAATCGACGTCGAACAGCGTTGCGGTGCTTTCGATGACTTTGCGCAGACCCCGGCGGTTGGCATCCAGCGCAGTCAGATCGCGATAGGTCGACATCGCGGTAAACACCGTCGTGTATAGCCGTTCGCGTGTCAGCTCGGTCTTGTGACGGTAGTCGTTGATGTCGTAGCGGGTGATGACCTCCAGCTCCGGCGCCTGCCCTGGCTGTCCAGTGCGCAGGATGATGCGTATAAACGGATTCTTCAGCTCGTTGCGCACGAACTCGACCACCTCGAGTCCGGCCTGATCAGATTCCATCACCACATCCAGGAGCACCAGCACGATCTCCGGATGCTCGCGCAACATGGTCTTGGCTTCGGCACCCGAGAATGCGTGAAGAAAGTGAAGCCGGCGATTCGCGAAGCGCATGCCTTCCAGCGCCAGGCCGGTGACAACGTGAATTTCTGCCTCGTCGTCAACCACCAGCACCGTCCAGGCATCGTCGTCCGCCGGTGGCGGTGCGGGAACTTCTTCGGCGAACTTCAGGGGCGCTTCGCTCATGGCTTGCTCTTCAGATGTGCCGGGAAACGGACGGTGAATCGGGTGCCGGCACCGATCTCACTTGCGGCCTCGATGGTGCCGCCAAGAATCTGCTGAACCAGGTTGTAAACGATATGCAGGCCGAGCCCGCTGCCACCGGAGCCGCGCTTGGTGGTGAAGAATGGGTCGTAGATGCGCTTGAGGTCCTGTGGCGGGATGCCACTGCCGTTGTCGCTGTAGTGCAACTCGATCCAGTCACCGCTGCGCTGGGCGCTGATGCGCAGTTCGCCACTGTGTCCGTCGGGAAATGCGTGCAGCAAGGAGTTGCTGACGAAGTTCGTCAGCACCTGCGCCAGTGCGCCTGGATAGCTGTCGACTTCCAGATCCGGCGGGCACTCGACCACGATGCGGTGACCGGTTTTCTTGGTGCGCGGGGCCAGACTCAGCAGCACTTCGTCGATGTAGTTGCGCAGGTCAAAGCGGCGACGTTCGCCGCTGGACTGGTCGACTGCAACCTGCTTGAAGCTCTGGATCAGATCTGCAGCGCGCTGCAGATTACGCAGGATGATGTTGGACGATTCGCGTGCGACTTCGACGAAGCGCTCCAGGTCCGAACGCCGCAGAGTATCGGTCTTGTACGCCTGCTCAAGATCGCGCGCACGGTCCTGCAGCGTCGATGCCGCGGTCACGCCTACGCCCACCGGTGTGTTGATTTCGTGCGCAACACCAGCGACCAGTCCACCCAGCGAAGCCAGGCGTTCGCTCTGCACCAGTTGTGCCTGTGTCTGCTGCAGGCGATCCAGCGCTTCAAGCAGATCCTGGTTGGCGGCGGTCTTTTCGCTGACCTGCTGGCTCAGGGCGTCACGCGCGGTTTCGATATCGCGGTCACGGATCGCGATCTGATCCAGCATCGAATTGAAGTCGTCAACCAGGCGGCCGACTTCATCCGAGCCCAGTCGACGTGCCCGCAGAGTGTAATCACCGGATTCCGAAATGCGGCGCGCCACGCCGGCCAGATCGAGGATGGGGCCTGCCAGCGCCGGCTGCATCAGCCAGGCGATGCCCAGACTGACCGCAAAGCTTGCGGCCAGAATCGCGACGGTGATGCCGACTTGCACCATCAGCGTATGCGTCAGCGGCTGCAGATTGACCTGCACCTGCAACCAGCCAATGCGATCGCCGTTCTGTTCGACTTCGCGCACCAGACTCAGGCCGCGCAGGTGCTCATGGATGCCGACCTTGGCTGCGGTTGCCGGGCAGGGGCTGACGCCGTTCTGTAGATACTGCGCGAACAGTGCCGATGCATCGCCGTCCTCGGTGTAAAGGCATGCGCTGTCGACCTCCGGCTTGGAGCGCAGTGCGGACAGCAGCTCCCGCGCCGCCACGACGTCGCCGAACACCAGCGCTGCGGCCGTGCTGTCCGCGCTGATCTGGGCAACCGATTGCACGTCGCGGATCGCGGTGCTACGTGCCGAGTTCCACGCATAACTGATCAGGGCAACGCCGGACAGAATCAGACCAACGCTGCTGGACAGTGCCATCAGCAGGGTCAGTTTTCTGCGAATCGGCTGATTGGAAAACTGCCGCAGAAAGCGGTTACGCGTGAACACTACAGATTCACCAACTGGGCCAGACTGAGCAGCTTGGAGCTGAGCTGAAGCTGCTCGCGGCTGGCAGCGCCGGTGTTGACCTCGAAGCGGATCCGGCGTTCGTCCAGATACAGCCGGACCACCCCGCCGGGCTGCGCGGTTGCCGCACTATGCACCGTCAGAACATGGTGTCCGCTGGCCGCGGTCAGCATCTCCTTCAACGAAGTGTCCTCGCCGATATAGGCGATCTGGCAGCGCGCGAGTTCGCTGGCGCTGGCGGGGATATGCATCGTCAGTGCATGCGCACCGACGCTCTTGCCCTGGATCGTGTCCCGCACGGTGGACGCAAAGTCGGGTTCGCCGGCGACGCAGATCGTGATCGGGCTGCTTGGGTCCGGGACTTTGTCCTGCGGCCAGTTGACGAAGCGTGCGAGATTGAACAGGAACGCCGCACGGACCTGGAGCTCCGGCGCCTCCGCCGACTGCACACGCACCGGTGCCAGCGCGCAGGCGATCGTGACAACCAGTGTCGCGATGAGAGCGCGGTATGCGATCACGGCAGCGTCCAGTCGAGCGTCAGCATCAGATCGCGTTCAAGCTCCGAGCGATTCGGTGCGTTGCCGAATTCCGCGTGCTGGTCCGACAGCAGATTGTCGCCGACCAGCCCCAGTTCCAGATTCGGGCGCAGACGCCATGCGGTGCGCAGCGACAGCTCGGTATACGCAGGAACGTCGTAGGCATCGAGTTGCCCGACATAGCGCAGGAAGCTGTTCACGGTCCAGTCCGGATGCGGGTCCCAGCTCAGGCGCAGTCCTGCCTGATGTTGCGGGCTGGTGCCTTCCCATTGCGCCGCAGTCTGGGCGTCGGTGCCGCCGTGATAGGGATCAACATTCAGGTTCAGATTGGAATACGAAGCCTGTATGCGGACGTCCTCCGCGACCTGCCAGTTCAGGCTCAGCTCTCCGCCGAAGCTCTTGCCCTCAAGCAGGTTGGCGTAGCGCCCGACCGGCGTATCGCGTTCGGTGCTCTTGAGTCGGCTGTAGCGGTTGGCGAACAGCGCCAGATCCATCGACACCGCTTGACTCACGGTCCAGCGCAGGCCGCCGTCCAGCGCTAGCAGCTGTTCAGCATCCAGATTGGGATTGCCGACCCGGATCAGCCCCGGCCCGCAGATACCCGGAATGCCGTCGGGCGGTGGGCAATACAGGGCGACGTCAGAGTCGAGACGATTCGGCGTGCGCACGGCACGCGCCAGCGAACTCCAGACAAACACGTCCGCAGCGGCGTGCCAGCCCAGACGCAGGTTCGGTTGATACTCGAACCCGGTGAAATCGTTGTGCTCGAACTTGCTGCCGAGGGTCAGCACCGTCGTGGGTGACAGCGTGATCTGATCCTGTATGAACGCGCTGTAGGTCCGCAGCGTGCGATCTGATGGGTCCCAGACCACGGCATAGTCGGGCGCGGCGCCGGTCTGGTCGGACGAGGTCCGGAAGCCGGCGCCGTACAGCAGGTACTGGCTCGACGTCAGCGCACGACCCTGCTGCATTTCCAGGCTAAGCGTGTCGCGGGTTTCAGCGTAGGTCGTCGGCTGGCGCCGTTCGCTGTGGTCGTAATACATCTGCGCGGAGGTCTGCACGCCGTGACTGCCGCTGTGCGTCCAGTGTGCGCCCAGGTTGCCGCCGTTGACGTCGAGGCCGACTGCAGCCGCGCTGGCGGCGCCGTTGGCGCGAAACTCGCCGCCATAGTAGTCGCCGGAAATCGTCAACTGATCCTGCGTGCTGACATTCCAGTCGCTGCGAAAGCCGAACTGCTGGTGACGTCCGCCGTCCTCGACTTCGGTGTTGTCGGCGCGACGGCTGCGATCGATCTCCTTGGCGATGCCGTACAGGCGCAGCCAGGCCTGATCGCCGAGCCGGGTGCCGCTGCGTACGCCAACCGCACCACGCTGTTCCAGACCGCCCGAAGCGATGATCCGGGTGTCCTGCGTCTGTTCGGAGGACCGGGTGACGATGTTGATCACGCCGTTGACCGCATTGGCGCCCCACAGCGCCGCACCGGGTCCGCGAATCACTTCAATGCGATCAATGTCCGGCAGAAACGTGTCGAGGCTGTCCCAGAACACGCCCGAGAACAGCGGCGTATACACGCTGCGGCCGTCGAGCAGGATTTCCAGCTTGTCCGCCGAGCTGCTGTTGAAGCCGCGTGCGCTGACCGCATAGCCCTGTGCGCTGGTCCGGGCGACATCCAGGCCGGGCACCATGCGCAGCGCCTCGGCGATGCTGCGGACACCGGAACGACGGATTTCTTCACCGGTGAGCACCGTGATCGCGGCCGCCGCGTCGGACAGGGGTTCGGCGCGTTTGGAGACCGACGTGACTTCGATGTTGAGCAGATCTTCCAGCGACAGCTGGGTCAGGTCGCCCGATGCTGCGGTCTGCAGCGGAAGCGCGTCCGCAGAGGCGACGCCGGGCGCCGCGATCATGGCCGCCGCGAGGGCCGCGAACGTCCCTCGCGAAAAGGCCGACGGCCAATGGCCAAGAGGCATGTCGAACACGGACCACTCCGGTGGGAAAGCGTTATGTCCACTCTAACAGCCTGTCTGCACAGCACATTAGATAAATCATCGCGGCGGGCTCCGCTTGTCGATCAGATGCCACCGACTGGCCCTGTGACGGGATTGGGGGTCCGTGCCGGTGCCTGCAGGCGCTCGCTTGGCACCGCTCTGATGGGGTGCCGACAACGGAGCCTGCGGAGGGTGTTGAGCCGAGCCGGCTGCAGCCGGGACGTCGGCGCCAACGCATGCCTCCACGCTGGAATGAGCGGCATCAGCGCCGCCGCTTTGCCGCACCGGCCATACCAACGGTTGGGGTGGGGGCTGGGTCGCGCGCCTAGCCTTGCTGCAATGCGCTGTAGCGGGGGCGCTGAACGCGAGAGGAGAACAAGACGTGAATACTTATCTGTCAGAGCCTGTCAGGAATCAGGCGGAAACCGATTTTCGGGAGCTTGTCCGCACGCCGCGCCTTGCGTGGCCGACCGCGATCCTGTTTGTCGTGTGCATGTTGGCGATCGGCACTGTGAGCTATCTGGGTCTGACCGGAGCGCTCCCCCTGTGGGCCTGCACGATCCTGAATGGACTGTCGACCTATTTCCTGTTCAGTGTCGTCCACGACGCGTCGCATGGAGCGATTTCACGGAACAAAGCTCTCAATGATGCCTTCGGGCATATCGGAATGATCTTCTTTGGTCCGCTGGCGCCCTTCAATCTGGCGCGCTGGATTCACATGCAGCATCACCGCTTCACCAATGATCCGGTCAAGGATCCGGATGGGTTCGGGCACAAGCTCGACTTCCTGACGCCGCTGCGATGGATCAGCTTTGACTACTTCTACACGATGTTCTTCCTGCGCCAGGCAGGTCCCATGCGGAAGAAGTTCATGGGCCGACTGGTGCTGCAGATCTGCCTTGTGGTGACCGCGATCGCCGTGTGCACGTACTTCGGATACGGCCTTGAAATGCTGATGCTGTGGTTGCTGCCGACCCGGATCAGTTCGGCATTGTTTGTGGCGGTGTTCATCTGCATGCCGCATGCGCCCTTTTCCAAGACTTCGCAGGAAGATGAGTACCAGGCGTCCAATATCCGCGCCGGCTGGGAATGGCTGCTGACCCCGCTGATGACCTACCAGAACTATCACCTGGTGCATCACCTGTATCCCACCGCGCCGTTCTATCGGATGCTGAAGATCTGGAACGCCCGCCTGGATGAACATCTGAGCCGGAATCCGTACTTCGTGCGAACGTTTTCGATCGGGCGCCCCGTGAGCCGATAGACCGACGCCAGCCGGAGGCGACTCGATGAAAAAATGGCAATGCCGGTTTTGCTCACACATCTACGACGAGGCTGAGGGCATGCCCGAGCAGGGGATCAAGCCGGGCACGCCGCTTGCGCAGTTGCCTGATGACTGGATCTGCCCTGAATGTGGGGCGACCAAGGAAGACTATTTCGAGATCTGAGCGCGCATGGATTTCTGACTGATCGAACGTGTGACAGTGGCGCGATCACGGCGCTCGCGCTGGGTCGAATCGGCCTGCTCCGGGGTCCGGAAATCGGACCATGGCTGCACTGATGCGCTCGAAGCGGTTGAGACGGGAACTGACGTAGACTCTCGGCGAGCGAGTGTCACGGCCAGACCAATGTGCGCAGTCCAACGTGGGCGGTTCGAGCCGCCCAATTTTTCGTTTCCATTGGTGCAGACGCCTGCGCTCACGGCATTGACGGCGGCCGAGCTGCTGCCGGCGAAAGTCATCGTCGTCACCGCACCGACGGGTTACGGCAAGACCGTTCTGCAGACCGCGCTGTTTCGTCATGTGCGTTCGGGGAGCGGGCGCGCGATCTGGGTGGGACTGGACGAAAGAGACCAGAGCACCGAACGTGTGCTCAGCATTCTTGAGCAGGCCCTGCTGGAAGAGCAGGATGCCCTGAATCCCGCTGCCGCTGTGCATCAGAGCGACGAAGCGGTGGAGGCGCGGATTGAGGCATTGCTCGACACGATCGCCGAGTTGAAGGGGCCAACGGTTCTTTTCATCGATAACCTCAGCTACTGCGAAGACGACACCTTGCGGACCCTGCTCGACGCTCTGGCGTTGCGCACGGCGGACACCCTGTACCTGGTCTTTGCCGGCGGGCGTGAGCCGCCGATGAACGTGGCGCGACTGAAACTGCAAGGCCAGCTGCGGACGATCACGTTCTCCGATCTGTCGCTGCATCTGGCCGAGACCCGCAGCCTGCTCGGCGACGACTTGTGTGAGCGCCTCGGGGATGACGGTGTGAACGCCGTGCTGCGGCAGAGCGAGGGCTGGCCGGCGGCGGTGCGTCTGATGCAGATTGTCCTGAGTGCATCCACCGATCCGATCGAAGCGCTGAAGACATTCTCCGGATCGGATGTCGATCTCGCCGAGATGCTCAATCGTCAGGTCCTGGCCGATTTTCCTGAGACGATTCGACGGTTCCTGCTGGAAACGGCGCATCTGCGCACCTTCTGCGTCGCGCTGTGCCGGCAGGTTACCGGAGACGAAAGCGCGGTAGATCACGTCACCTATCTGCTGCGGCACAACGTGTTTGTCATTCCACTGGACCGCAATCGTTCGTGGTACCGACTGCATGGCCTGTTCCGGGAATTTCTGGTCGCCGAGGCCCAGCGCACACTGACCCCGCAGCGCCTGCACGAAGTGCAGGTCCGCGCGGCGGAATGGTGTGAACAGGCAGGGTATTGGTCCGATGCCATCGACTATGCGCTGGCGGCCCCCGCGCCGGATGTCGCAGCAGACATCCTTGAACGCGTCGCGCCGAGATTCGTCAGAGATCGCGGCGATTTGCATCGCTTTATCGCCTGGGTGGAGCGGCTGCGCGCTGCAGGAGCCACCGTCCATCGCGAGACCGAGTTCTGGTACGTGTGGGCGCTGGTGTTCCATCGCCGATACGCGTTCGCGCGTCAGCAGCTTGAGCCGCTGGCGGCGCGGATCGCCACCGAAGCTGCGAACCACGCCGATGCACGCAGCGCCGAAATGCTGCGGCGCCTGGAGATCATTCGAGTCACCGTCGATATCTATGTCGATCGCCTGGAGGAAGCTGAAATCCTCGGCCGACACTGGCTCGCCTCGCGCGGAAATGACGATCCTTTCGATGTGGCGACGGTTGCCTCCGCCTGTGGCACGAGCCGGACCGCTGCGTTCGACATCGCGGGAGCGCGCGAGTTTTTTGCGATTGCGCAGCAGAGCATTGCACAAGCCCAGAGTGACTATGGCGAGAGCTGGGTGGGCACCTTGTCGGCGGCGAATTCCATTCTGGAAGGTGACTTTGCGCTGGCCTACGAGCGCCTCGAGCGCACGCTGGAGCGTGTACGTCAGGATCTGGGCGACAGTGCCGGCATGACGGGAACCGTCGCTTTTGTCGCCGCGCGATGTGCGGTCGAAGTTGGCGAAGATGCCAAGGCGCGTGAGTGGCTCGAACTCGGGATGCGGTGGGCGCAGAACTACGGCGTGGTCGACACCGTTGTGCACGGGCTCGACGCAGCGCTCAAGCTGTGGGCCTCGACGCTCGGGTATGCCGTTTCAATCACGCAGATGCGCGAGATCGTTGACAGCTACCCACCCAGGGCGGGGTTCGTGTTTTCGTGCCTGCTGACCCAGAGACTGGTGCGCCTGGGGCGCGTCGATGATGCGTTGCTTGAGTTCAGCAAGATTGCAGGCCCTGGGCCCGATGACGAGCCGCCGCTCTCACGTGTGCCCATGGCGCGCTTTGCCCTCGTGCAAACACGCATCGAGCTGGATATCGCCACGGGGCACCTGCGTCAGGCCGAGGCCCGCATCGCGGAGGAGACCAAGCTTGCGCGTACTGATGGACGTTGGGGTCATCTGGTCGATCTCGCGCTCGCGGAGATGGCCGTCAGTCTGTGCAGCCAGAACCACGCAGCTGCGGCACGGCATCTGACCCGTGCGATTACCTGTGCGGCCAAGCGCCGATATATCCGTCCGTTTCGTGATCGAACCGAATTGATTGCGGGGTTGGTCAACCAGACCAAACCGCAGAGCTGGGGCTTTGCACTGGACGAAGAGCGCGCGTTCTTTCGGGAAGTCTGCCGGATGCTGCCGATCGCCAACAGTCATCTGCTCGAGCAGTTGGAGCGTCTGGATGTGGAGGCACAGTTGCTGGAGACGCCGACGCCGCGCGAACTGGAGCTGTTGTCGCTGATTGAAGCGGGATTGTCGAATCAGCAGTTGGCTGATCGTTTGTCTGTGTCGGTGGCGACGGTGAAATGGCACTTGTACAACCTGTACGCCAAGCTCGGTGTGTCGAGTCGCGCCGCGGCGCTGGCCAAGGGACGCGCGCTGAATCTGCTTTCGCGCTGATTCAATTGGGAAGGGAGGCCGCCGGCGCATCCGACGGCGCTCCGAATTCTCCAGCGTGGTGTCAGGCCACCGCGCGCATTTGATTCGACCAGAAGGGTTTGCGCAGTTCGGTTTTGAGGATCTTGCCGGCGCCGGAGACCGGGAGCGACTCAAGGATCTCGATGCTGCGGGGACACTTGTACCCGGCAATCAGCGTGCGGCAGTGCGCGTACAGATCGTCCTGCGTGACGTGGGCACCCGACTTGAGCACGATTGCGGCATGCACCCGCTCGCCCATGTCGGGATCCGGGATGCCGATGACCGCGCAGGCCGACACGGAAGGATGTTTTGCGATGGCGTTTTCGACTTCCACGCTGTACACGTTCTCGCCGCCGGAGATGATCATGTCCTTCAGGCGGTCGACGATGAATACATAGCCCTCGCTGTCCATGAAGCCCATGTCGCCGGTATGCATCCAGCCACCTTTCAAAGCCGCCTGCGTCGCTTCGGGTTTGTTCAGGTAGCCTTGCATGACGTTTGGTCCGCGCGCGACGATTTCACCGATCTCGCCGCGTGGGCATTCGCGATCCTCTGCGTCAACGACGCGGATCTGCACATGAAAGCTCGCACGTCCGGCTGCGCGCAGCTTGTCCTTGTGCTGGCCATCCGCGCGATGCATCGAGAATGGCAGGACGGTCATGACGGCTGCAGTCTCGGTCATTCCATAGACTTGCATCAGGCTGGCGGTGGGGATCGTCGCCATCGTTCGGAGCAGCAGTGTTTCAGAGGCCGGCGAAGCCCCATACATGATTCGCCGAATGCTGCGCGTATCGCGCTCGGAAGTCGCCGGAAAATCGACCAGCATCTGCAGCATCGCGGGCACCAGCAGCAGATCGCTGATTTGATGCCGCTCGACGAGGTCCAGCACGATTTCGGGTCGGAATGTCGGAACGATCACATGTACGCCGCCGCGCAGCAGCAGACAGGTCATCATCATCATGTCTGCGAGATGGAACATCGGCGCTGCATGTAGGCCGACGGCATCTGCCGGCAGTGCACCCTCCGCCAGTAGCGCCAGTGCCGAGGTGCAAATATTCAGGTGCGTCAGCATGACGCCCTTGGGCGTGCCGGTCGTGCCCCCGGTGTAGAAAATTCCAAACAATGCATCGCCGCCAATGCCGAGATCGGGAATGGGGGTGCTTTTTTCGATCAGCGCCTCGTGGCTTTCCGTGTCTGCCGGCGCACCGTGATCCCCGATGTGGATCACGGTGCGAACGGATGCTGCGCCACGCCGGATTTCGTCCAGCATCGGGGTGAACGTGTCGTCGACGATCAATGCCACACACTGCGAGTCGTTCAGTGAGTAGATGATCTCCTGCGCGCTCCAGCGGAAGTTCGCCGGATTGACTACCGCGCCGATCCACGCCAGTGCCAGGTACGACTCCAGATAGCGATCGGAGTTGAGCGACAAGATGCAGACACGGTCCCCGCACCCGATGCCAAGCGAGGTGTATCCACCCGCCAGTCGGGCCACACGATCGTGCAACTGCCTGAACGTGCGGATCCGGTTGTTGCAGACCGTCGCAACGGCATCCGGCCGTTGTTGAAGTGCGCGGTGTAATCCCTGGGTGAATTGCATCTCAGCTCCGGCGCCAGTGCGGACTACGCGATGTTGACGATGACGGTTTTCGTCTCGAGATAGTGGGCAAACACATCCTCACTGTTCTCGCGACCCCAGCCGGACTGCTTGAAGCCGCCAAAGGGCAGATTCGGATCGGGCGCGAGCTGGGTGTTGATCCAGACCGTGCCGGCCTGGATGCGACGGGCCAGCTGGTGTGCCTTGCTCAGATCGCGCGTGTAGATGTGCGCTCCCAGGCCGTAGTCGCTGTCATTGGCAAATGCGGCGAGTTCGTCAATGTCGTCATACGGCGTGGCAGTCAGGACCGGGCCGAATACTTCCTCCCGGTATGCCGGATTTTCGCGATCGGACGTGACGAGAATCGTGGGTTGCACGAAATAGCCTTCGCGGTCGACACGGCCGCCACCGGAATGCACTGCGGCGCCGGCATTCACGCCCGCCTGCACCTTGCCAAGCACAGAGTCGAGCTGGCGCTGGCTGACGACGGGGCCCAGCATCGAGTCAGGCTCGAGTCCGGCGCCAATCTTGAACGAGGCGCCGACGGCGGCGATGCCGTCGAGCACCTGGTCGAACAGCTTGCGCGGCGCGAAAAGGCGCGTGCCGGCAAAGCAGATCTGTCCGCTGTTGACGAAGACGGCTTGCGCCGCACCGGGAATCGCCGATTCCAGGTTCGCGTCCGGCAGGATGATCGTGGGCGACTTGCCGCCGAGTTCGAGCGTTACCCGTTTCAGATCGCGCGAGGCGCAGGCGGCGATGTGCTTGCCGACCGGCGTCGACCCGGTGAAACTGATCTTGGCAATGCCAGGATGATCGACGATGTGCTGGCCGGTGCTGCCATCGCCGAGCACGACGTTGACCACGCCCTTCGGGAATCCGGCGGCATCGATCAGCTCCGCCAGTTTGAGCAGCGAGTATGGCGTCTGCTCGGCGGGCTTGATCACGACTGTGCAGCCTGCGGCCAGCGCCGGGGCCAGCTTCCAGATCGCCAGAACCAGCGGGAAGTTCCACGGCACGATTGCGCCGACCACGCCGACGGGATCGCGCAAGGTGTATGCGTGTGTGGTTCCGGCCGGCAGCATGGCCGGCGCCAACTGTCGGCCGGACAGCTTGGATGGCCAGCCTGCGAAGTAGCGCAACCACTGGACGCAGACGGGCACGTCGAGCGTGCTGGAAAATGCAATCGGCTTGCCGTTGTCGAGCGATTCAATTGCGGCCAGCTCGGACGCGTGTTGTTCCACCAGGTTGGCAAGACGGTGCAGCAAGGCCTCCCGACCCAGCGGCGGCAACCCCGCCCAGGCCGGATCGTTGAAGGCGGCGGTTGCGGCCTGGACCGCGTGATCGACGCTCGCGGCGGTGCTGCGGGGGATACTGCCGAGAACGCGCTCGCTGGACGGATCGCGAACTTCGATCCGTTCGGCGGAAGCATCATCCACCCACGCTCCGCCAATGAAATTGAGTCCTGCCGGCAGACGCAAGGACGGACTGACTTGTTCGGGTGCGTTCATGACTCCTCCTGTATGGCGCTGGGTGCGCTTCTAAGATCGAGTATCTGCGGCTGCCAGAAATAGGCCCCATACCAAAGTCGTGCTTTTATCGGTGAGGTTCGCCGACGGCCCCCTATCTGGACGAGCACATAACTTCAGCGACGCAGGAGAGTCAGCGGCAGCGCCGAGTTTCAGTCGAACGCTCGCTCACAGCGGAGCGCTTTCCGGCTGATTCACGCAGGAAAACAATGGCTTGTGGCTTATTGGTGGGCCCAGCAGGACTTGAACCTGCAACCAAAAGATTATGAGTCTTCTGCTCTAACCAATTGAGCTATAGGCCCCGTGTCTTGCGGTGCGTGCATTCGCATGTCGACAGCAGGCGCGGATTGTAGCCCAACGCTGATCCAAGGCGGGACCGACCTGATCTGGAATGCAGGGTCGACGTGCGCGATGTGGCAGCGCTACGATCCATTCAGCGCCGGGCGGCCACGCCGGTACAGCTGATGAAAAGAATGCGCACGACAGCATGCGATGCGCTGGAGGAGAGATGAGATGAGTGTTCAAGCACGGGGCGCGTTGCGCCTGGCAATGCTATTGGTCTGGGTCGTAGGTGTTGCGGGTTGCCGGAGTGAGGCGGTCGATGGCAGCGGCGGCAGTCCGGGTTCTGGCGGCGTGCCTGAGCCGCAGGTCTCGATTGACGATGAAGTCGGCGCCGCCGCGAATACGGCGGATCGCTGCGATCCGATCAATCCCGAATACTGCATGTTCCCGTGGCCGAACGATCATTTCACCGTGGCAGACGACGCTTCGGATACGGGCCGGCGCCTGAACCTGCAACTGGCGTCAATGCCGCGCAATGTGTTGTTGAAGCCGTTGATTCCGGACGAGTGGAACCGCAATGACGGGTTCTCTCCAGGGCAGCTGATTCTGGCGCGCATTCCCGGTGTGGACTTGGCGACGACCGGTGCGGTGCCGATCACGGACATCGCGGACAGCTATCGCGCGGACCAGCCGATCGTGGTGATTGATGCCGATACCCTGCAGCGCCAGCTGATCTGGTCGGAGCTGGATGCCAACATCACGCATACCACACTGTGCGATCTGCCCGACCCGGTTGCCGTGGCGGCCGATCTGGTGGGAGCGGCGCCGCTGGGCACCTTGCTGACAACAGTGGCCGATACCTGCAATGCGCTGGGATTGCCGGACAATCCGCTGCCCGATCCGGGTCCGGCACTGATGATCCGTCCGGCGCGGAATTTTCAGGAAGGACATCGCTATATCGTCGCGCTGCGCAGGCTCAAGGATGCGGACGGCAACTTGATCGAGGCGTCGCCGGCATTCCGTATCTTCCGCGACAACCACGTCAGTGACATTGCCGCGATCGACGACCGGCGTGCGCACATGGAGGCGCTGTTTGCGACGCTGTCCAAGGCGGGGATCGAACGTGCCGATCTGAATCTGGCCTGGGATTTCACGGTTGCCAGCACCCGTAACAACAGCGCACGGGCGCTGCAGATGCGGGATGTGGCGTTTGATCAGCTGGGTGCAGCGGCGCCGACGTACAGCGTCGATGCGGTGACGGATTTCACGCCGGATGAGAACGCCAACATCGCGCGTGAGGTTTCCGGCAGCGTCGCGGTTCCACTGTTTCTGAATCAGCCGAATGGCGCCGCGGGCTCGCGTCTGTATTACGGCCTGGAGGTGCTGGGCGGCAACCCGGACGCGCTGCCGCAGGTCAATCCGATCAGCGGCACGATGCAGGCGGACTATACCTGCCGGATTCCGCGTGCGGCCTACGACAGCACTGACGTGGCCACGGCAACGGCGGCAGTGCCGGCGCGACCGGCGCTATATGGCCACGGGCTGCTGGGTAGCCGCGACGAGGTCGGTGCCGGTAACGTCGGGGACATGGGGCAGGAGCACAACTTTGTGTTCTGTTCGGTGGACTGGATCGGCATGTCCAGCGGTGACACGGTCAATGTACTGACGATCCTGCTGGACATGTCGAATTTTCCGAGTCTGGCTGATCGGGCACAGCAGGGCTTTCTGAACTTCATGTTCCTGGGCCGGGCCATGATCCATGCTGACGGCTTCTGCTCCAACGCGGCCTTCAGGGTCGGGGACAGCTGTGTGATCGATCGACAGCAGCTGTATTACGACGGCAATTCGCAGGGCGGCATCATGGGCGGCGCACTGGTTGCGTTGTCCCCGGACGTCCGTGCCGGCGTGCTCGGTGTGCCGGGCATGAACTATTCGACCCTGCTCCGGCGCAGCGTCGATTTCGATACCTACGCGGCCTTCATGTACTCGGCATATCCGGCGTCGCTGGATCAGAGTTTTGTGCTGTCGATGATCCAGATGCTATGGGACCGCGCAGAGGCCAACGGCTATGTGCAGCACTTGCGTGCCGACGATCCGCTACCGAATACGCCGAGCAAGCGGGTGCTGTTGCATCCGGCATTCGGCGACCATCAGGTTAGCATGTGGACGGCCGAGGTCGCGGCCCGCACGATCGGCGCCAAGATTCACTGTCCGGCGGTCGTCGGCGGGTCGAGTCCGCAGCGCGGCGAAAAAGTGCTGGCCGGTGCACATCCGCAGGTCGAAGCCGAGCCTGAGGCCGTGAACATTCACCGGCGTCATCCCGACGACGAGCCTTACTACGGCATTGACTGCATGGGCGAGACGCACGACGGCTCGGCCATTGTGGTGTGGGATCGCGGACCGACGGCCAATCTTGACGGCTCACCACGCGAGGATGGCGTGGCGCCCCCCCCGATCAGCAACACACCGCCCCGGCCGGATCTGGGCTATGGCGGCGACCCGCACAGTGATCCGCGCAAGGACGTCAATGCGCGAGTCCAGAAGAGCGAATTCCTCAAGCCGGGCGGGCGCGTCGTCAATGTCTGTGGTGCAGAGCCCTGCGCGACGCGGGAGTTCGATCCGACGCCGTAGTGCCTGATCGTGGCGTGGTTGCGGAGGCAGGCGCTGGCGCCAGCCTCCGCAGCGGCCGGAGTGCGCGTAGCTCCGGGCCTGTCTAGAATGGACCAACGGCCGTTCCGGTAGCTGATCGGAGCGGGCCGCCACCGAGTCTGCGATGTCCGTACGCACAAAGTTCATTGCGGTGATTGTGCTGGTCAATCTTGCCATCCTTGTGGCGGGCGGGATGATCATGCCATCGCTGCGCCCGGACAGCGGCCTTGAACCGAATTTGCGCGGGCACGCGAACCGTATCTCGATGTCGGTGGTGATGGATCGCACGCTGACCGACATGCATGTGCAGGCCGAGATGGCGCGGCGCGCGATGCTCGAAGGCGATGATCCGGCGCCTGCGCTGACACGGTTGCTGAGTGAGCTCGAGGCGCTGAACGGACAGGCGCGCTTCCTGCCGGACGCGGACACGCCGCGCGTGGCGCAGATCCGGCAGCTGATCGGCCGGCATGGGGCGACCATTCGGCAGCTGCTGAAAAACGAGACTGACGCTACACGTTACGAGCAGTTGTCCGCGGTTACGCTGATGTTGAAGGTCCAGGCCGGGTATGAACTCGCGGCGGTGCTGGAAGAGGACAACGCCGGAGCACTGACGCGAGCGCTGAAGGAATTCACCCATCTGCGTGGGCAGCTGGGTTTTGCGCTGGCCAGCGTGGTGGGAGCGTTGATGCTGTCGCTGATCGTCAGCGTCCTGGCGTATCGGCGTCTGGTAAAGCCGCTGAGCGCAGTGACCGGGGGACTGAATGCGGTGCTGACCGGGCACAAGCCGAGTCAGAGCCTGCAGGAAACCCAGGATGAATTCGGCGACATCGTGCGGGCGATCCGCAAGCTGCAGGCCCAGGCCGAGCATATCCGGCGCATTGCTTATCTGGACCCGGGCACTGGCCTGCCGAATCGCAATGCCCTGGATGCCGAACTGCGCGAGGTGCGGCGTCTGCGCCCGATCGACGGCAGCCACGGCCTGGTTCTGATCACCGTCAACACGTACGCCAATCTGCGTAGCGGTTTCGGCTTTCGTCTGGCGGAGGCGGTGATGCAGGCCGCATCGGAGCGGCTGCGCGTACTCGACGCCCTGCCGGTGACGGTGTTCCGGCTTGATGCGGAAACGCTGGCACTGCTGGTTGACCGCGGAATCGCCGAGGCGGTGACCCGTGCCGATCTCAAGCGCGTGACCGCCGAGGCCTTCTCGCGACTCGGGACGCCGGTGGAGGTCGAGGAACAGCGTTTTCTGCTGGGGCTGTCCGCTGGCGCGGCAATCTACCCCGACGACGCCCGCGACGCCGAGGAGTACATCAACGTCTGCATCGAAGCGGCCAAGGCGGCACGCGAGCAGGGCTTCGGACAGCTGCGCTTTGGCGAGCGCGGGCATACACACCGGCTGCGCAAGCATCTGGCGCTGGCCGAACAGATCCGCATGGGACTGCGCGAGGGCCAGTTCGTGCCGTTCTTCCAGCCGATCGTCGATATCCGCCGTGGCAAGGTGGTTTCAGCCGAAGTGCTGGTGCGCTGGCGTCAGCCGGACGGGCGCGTGGTGCTGCCGGGCGAATTCATCCCGGTGGCGGAAAATTCAGAAGTCATTCGTGACATGACGCGCGCCGTGTTGGCGCAGGCCTGCCGCTCGGTGCGGGCGTGGTCGGAGCGTGGCTATACGCTCAGTGTGTCGTTCAATCTGTCGGCCAAACTGCTGACGCCGCACATTCTCACGATCGTGCGCGATGCGTTGTACGAAAGCGGGTTGCCGCCCGATCAGCTGGTGGCGGAGATTACCGAAACCGCGCTGGTCAGCCACGAATCGGATGTGGATGAAATCCTGCAGTCCCTGCGTGACATGGGAATCCGCCTGTGTCTGGACGATTTCGGGACCGGCTACTCGTCGCTGACGCACCTGTACCGCTTTGCGATCGACCGCATCAAGATCGACCCGGTGGTGTCGCGGGCGGCGGCGCAGAACCCGCGTGCCGCGGAAATCATCCGCGGCATGGCCGATCTGGCACATCGCCTTGGCATGTCGATCGTGGTCGAGGGCATTGAGAACGACGAAGACGCGCAGCGCCTGGAGCAGCTCGGCTGCGCGATTCAGCAAGGCTTTCGCTACAGCCGGGCGATGCCGGAAGATCAGTTCATCGACTGGGCGCGTCGCTACGAATCGCGCGCCGACGCGGCATAGACCCAGCGTCAGGCGGCGAGTGCGCCGCCGAGCCGGTAGCGCCCCGGCCCACTGCCGTGAATCCGCTTGAAGCTGCGGCGAAAGGCCGCTTCGGTCTGATACCCCAGCCGTTCTGCCACGCTGGCGACGGACAAGCGCGGGTTGCGCAGAAGATCCAGCGCCAGCGTCATGCGCCAAACCGTCAGATACTGAAACGGGCTCTGTCCGATCGTTTCGGAAAAGCGCTGCGCGAACGCGGTGCGGGACAGGCAGGCGATCTGGGCCAGCTGGGCAACGCTCCAGCTGCGGCCGGGATCCTGGTGCATTGCATCCAGCGCCTGGCGTAATCGCGGGTCGGCCAGCCCGGCGAGCAAGCCGCGGCGCCGCGGGTCCGTGCGCAGGTGGTGGCGTACCGCCATCGTGAACAGCGCATCGGCGAGCTTGTCCATGACGGCCTGGCGTCCGAAGTCATGCCGGTGCGATTCGGAGCGCAGCAGTGTTCCGATGCTGCGGTAAGCGTCACCGGCGTCGACGGCGCGTACCACGAGGCAGTCCGGCAGTGCGTCCAGCAGCGGATTGGCACGGCCACCGCCATCAAAGCCGAACTCGCCGCACAGCAGCGTGGAGAAGCAGGCATCGTCCGGTCCCGGCTCCGGCTCGCTGGTCAGTACGTGGGCTGTGCCCCGCGGCAGCAGCATCAGGTCGCCCGCGTCCAGGCGCACCGGTGTGTCGAGGCAGGCGGACTCGACCCAGCACATACCTTGATCAACCAGATGAAAGTAGGCTCTGGGGCCGGCGTCTTCCGGCTCGCGCCAGCGTCCGCAAAGCTGCGGGTTGTCGGTGATCCGGGCGCGCAGCTGGTAGGCGTTGAGCACAGCGTCAAGCGCGGAATCATCGGGTGTTTCAGTCATAAATTCCGGACCCATTGGCGCAGCAGTCTCAATAAGGACAAGACTACCATCGGCACTGGCGTCGCTGGACAGTACGGACATGATCGGTGATTCCGGCTGGACGGTGGGGTCGAGCCTGCTTGACCGCTGATTTGTTGCGGAAGTTCGATCCCGTGCTGCCCGGATCCGGGTACGGGTACGCATCGATGGCGCATTTGATTCGGTGACGTCATCCGGATCGCCGGATTCTCCGTATCTGATGCTGTGAGCGGAGCGGCAGGAAGCCTGCGACCCGGGCACAGACGACTTTTCCCACCTGAAGCGCAATACTGCAGCGCCAAAGGCTCAATCACTCAGCAGTAGGAGACTGACACATGAACCATACGCGCAAACCCCTCGCCGTCGCCCTGGGTGCCGCATTTGCCCTGACCGGCTTTGCCGCACAGGCCTCGGTGTTCCAGACCGCCGATCTCGGTGCGGGCTACATGGTGGCGGCCGGCGAAGACAAGTCCGCAGAAGCCAAGTGCGGTGAAGCCAAATGCGGCGAAGCCAAGTGCGGCGAGAAGAAGACCGAAGCCACCAGCACGGACAAGAGCACTGAAGCGGCATGCGGCGAGAAGAAGGCTGAAGCCAAATGCGGCGAAGCCAAGTGCGGCGAGAAGACGGGCGAGTAATTGCATGTGCCCGATGATGGGCATCGTGCATGCAGCAGGCGGCACGGGCTTGGCCCGTGCCGTCCTCTGATGCGCCAGCTGACGCCGGGGCCGCAGTCGCGTGCTGCGGTCAGCGGTGCAGGGCTGGGGCTGCGTCGCAGTCTGCTGGCACCGTTGACCGAGCGCACGCAGAGTGCACTGGGCTTTCTCGAAGTCGCACCGGAAAACTGGATGCGCATTGGCGGACGACTTGGCCGCGCATTTCGTGCGCTGACCGAGCGCTACGCGTTTGCAACGCACGGGCTGTCATTGTCGATCGGCAGTCCGGCGCCGCTGGATGAAGCCTTTGTTCTGGAGATCAAGCAGTTTCTGGATCGGCATGGCATCGCCGACTACACCGAGCATCTGACCTATTGCTCCGACCACGGGCATTTGTACGATCTGATGCCAATCCCGTTTACCGCCGAGGCGGTCGAATACGTCGCCGCCCGGGTGCGTCGGGTGCAGGATCTGCTGCAGCGCCGGATTGCGCTGGAAAACGCCAGTTACTACCTGACGCTGGCAACCGACATGACCGAACTGGAGTTCATCAGGGCGGTGGTCGAGCGCGCCGACTGCGACCTGCTGCTCGACGTCAACAACATCTACGTCAACAGCATCAATCACGGCTATGACGCCGCGGCATTTCTGGACGGATTGCCGGGTGAGCGGATCCGTTATGTCCACATCGCCGGACACTACGTCGAAGCCGAGGATCTGCGCGTCGATACGCATGGCTCTGATGTGATCGATCCGGTCTGGGCATTGCTGGACCGCGCCTATGCCCGCTTCGGTGTGCTGCCGACACTGCTGGAGCGAGACTTCAACATTCCGCCATTGCCGGATCTGATGCGGGAGGTCGAGCAGATCCGCACGATTCAGGCGCGGCATGCTGCAATCGCACGAGCCGTCGATGGCTGACCCGGTTCCGGAGCAGGACTTTCGTCAGCTGCAGCTGGCTTTTGCCGCGCACCTGAGGGCGCCGGAGCGGCACGCTTTTGGCGGCGCCGAGCAGCGCCGTCTGAAGATCTATCGGGATCTGTTCTACAACAACGTCGAGGACTGTCTGGCCGGGGCGTTCCCGGTGCTGCGCAGGATTTCGGACGATGCCGTCTGGCATGCGCGCGTCCGTGACTTCTATGCGCGGCATTGCTGCAGCGCCCCGCAGTTTCACCGCGTGCCTGAAGAGTTCCTGCGGTATCTCGAACAGGAACGCGGCGAGCATGCAGATGATCCGCCGTTTCTGCGGGATCTGGCGCACTACGAATGGGTCGAGCTGTCGTTGTCGATCGATCCGCAGGAGCTGACGCCCGAGTTGGCCGACCCCAACGGCGATCTGTTGCGCGGCGTGCCGCAGCTTTCGCCTCTGGCCTGGGTGCTGGCTTACGACTGGCCGGTGCACCGTATCGGGCCGGGGCATATTCCGGAGGCGCCCGGTCTTGCGCCGACCTATCTGGTGGTCAACCGTGACCGGCAGGATCGGGTGCGCTTTCTCGAGCTCAATCCGGTGGCTGCACGCCTGCTGCAGATGATCGAGGCCGGGCCGGCCGAGACCGGCGCCATGCTGCTGGAACGCATTGCCGCGGAGCTTGGGCGTCCAGGCGAGTCTGAAGTCATCGCCGAAGGGCATCGTCTGCTGCTGCAATTGCGCGAACGCGACGTTGTGCTCGGTACCCGACGTGGCGCTCCCGAGGAGGCCGCTTCCAGCTAAGCGTTACGGCATCGGGTGCTTCGAAAAGAAGTCCCAGAGCATGCTGTTGGCGTCCAGCGCCTCGGTGGTCTGGCCGCCGCATACGCCTTCGGCGCCCAGGTCCGGGCTGCCGGCCCAGACGTGGCCGGCGCTATCGGTGGTGCACAGCACCACGTCTGCGCCGTCTTCGCAGCCGGAAAAAGTCAGGCAATGCGAATCACCGTTGCTGTAGGTCTGCACCGGTTCGGCGTTGCAGCGATTGTTGGCGACGAAGGCATCGATGCTGTCCTGTACCGGCGGACGCTGACCGCCTTCCGGGCCGGTGCTCTGCCCGCCGTCATACGGTGCGCAGGTGTCGGACAAGCCATGCATGTGCAGGACCGGCACTGGCCGCGAAGGCTGGCAGGCGAATACCAGCGGTTTGAGCAGCCGGTCGTAGTCGCGGTTCATCAGATACGAGGCGTTCGGCGCAATCGCTGCGATGCGATCGGACAGCTCGCAGGCCAGGCGGTAGGCCATCATGCCGCCGTTGGAGTGGCCGGTCACGAAGATCCGTTTGGGGTCGACGTGGGCAATCGATTCGGCGTCGTCGATCATGCGTGAAATCACCGCAACATGGTCGATGCCGGCTTCTTCAGCGCCGCCGCAGCAACTGCCGGCGTTCCAGGTGCGGAAGACCAGGTCGGCGGCGTTGTAGCCCTCCGGGCGCATGTACAGAAAGCCCTCGCGCCGGGCGGTATCGTGCAGATGCGTCATGTCTTCGATCGTCTGCGCATTGCTGCCGCCGGCGTGCAGCGCAATCACCATCGGCGCCGCGGACGAGCGCGCGCGGGCAGGAATGAACAGGTGATAGCTGTGCGTGATGCCGTCCACGCTGACGCTGCGAGTGACCTCGGGGCTGTCGTCGGTGCCGAAACAGCCGCTCAACGAGGCCGCCAGCACGCAGCAGGCAGCAAAAGTCAGACGTAAGTGCATCGACGGGCATCCAGGGGGGGGCGGGAGCGGAAACACTATGCCCGGCTGTGATGCGGGGCGTCTACCGCTACAATTCGCGTCCTTTTCACAATTGCCGACCCCATGAATGCAGTCGCCGAGCAGGCGGCGCGTCGCCGGACGTTCGCCATCATTTCGCATCCGGACGCGGGCAAGACCACGCTGACCGAAAAGCTGCTGCTGTTCGGTGGCGCGATCCAGCTCGCCGGTACCGTCAAGGGCCGCAAGGCCAGCCGCCACGCGACATCCGACTGGATGGCGCTGGAGCAGCAGCGCGGTATCTCGGTGACGACCTCGGTGATGCAGTTCCCGTACAACGGCTGCATCGTCAACCTGCTGGATACGCCGGGGCATGAAGACTTCTCAGAGGACACCTACCGCACGCTGACTGCGGTGGATTCGGCATTGATGGTGATCGACGTCGCCAAGGGCGTCGAAGCGCGCACGATCAAGCTGATGGAGGTCTGCCGTCTGCGCGATACGCCGATCGTCACCTTCATCAACAAGCTTGATCGCGAGGGTCGGCCGCCGCTGGATCTGCTCGACGAGGTCGAGAAGGTACTGGGATTGCAGTGCACGCCGATCACCTGGCCGCTGGGCATGGGCCGCGACTTCAAGGGCGTCTATCACCTGCTGGAGGACCGCTTCTATTTGTACTCCGGCGACAAGCACAAGATGTCGACGATCGAGACCATCGAGGGTTTGAATGCTCCGGGTCTGGCCGAGCGTTTCGGCAGCGTGTACAAGACCCTGCTCGACGAGATCGAGCTGGTGCAGATGGCCGGCAACGAGTTCAATCTTGACGACTACCGTGCGGCGAAGCTGACGCCGGTCTTCTTTGGAGCCGCGATCAACAATTTCGGCATCCGCGAGCTGCTCAACGGCTTCACCCAGTGGGCACCGCCACCGCAACCGCGTACCGCGCTGGTGTCCGATGGCGAGCGCGTCGTCGCGACCGACGAGGCCGCGTTCAGTGGTTTCGTGTTCAAGATTCAGGCGAACATGGACCCCAAGCACCGCGATCGCGTCGCGTTTCTGCGGGTCTGCTCCGGGACGTATCGCAAGGGCATGCTGCTGCACAGCGTGCGTCTCGGCGGTCCGGTGCGCATCGCCAACGCGCTGACCTTCATGGCCAGCGAGCGCGAGACCGTGGACACCGCTTTCCCGGGTGACATCATCGGGTTGCACAATCACGGCACGATTGCGATCGGGGATTCGTTTTCCGAAGGCGAGGCCCTGCGCTTCACCGGTGTGCCCAACTTCGCGCCGGAGCTGTTCCGTCGCGTGATCCTGAAGGATCCGCTGAAGGCCAAGCAGCTCAACAAGGGCCTGGATCAGCTGTCCGAAGAAGGCGCGACCCAGGTGTATCGGCCGATCAGCAACAACGACATCATTCTGGGCGCGGTCGGCGTGCTGCAGTTCGATGTGGTGCAGTACCGCCTGCGCGACGAATATGGCGTCGAGTCAGTGTTCGAACCGGTACAGGTCAACACCGCACGCTGGGTTGTCTGCAACGACGCCAAGCGCTTTGCCGAGTTTGTCGAGAAGAATGAATCGCGCCTGGCCAAGGACCACTACGGCGACCTGGTTTATCTGGCCTCGTCGGCGGTCAACCTGTCGATGACACGCGAACGTCATCCCGACGTGCAATTCTTGGACACCAAGGAACACGGCTAGTCGTGCTGCGGCTTGCCGTGTCCGTCGTGCATGACGGTTGTTGGACCGTGGGAGTGTCGTCGTGTACCGTTCAGTGGCCCGAACCGACCCCTGACTCCGGGTTTCCGTACGCCTCGATGGGGCTCTACCGCGGGTTCGGCGATGAGCGACAACGATTGTCGCGTTACGTCACTCGGATGCGTCCGGCTGTCCGAAATGGCTGCACACTGCAGCGGTCGACCGGCACCCTAGGGTGTATTGCGTCGGATTTTTCACTTTGAGATTTTGATGAAAGCACCCCTGAAGTCCCGCCGGATCGACCCTGCAAGCTGGCCGATGATGGTGTTGTTCGTGGCGATCCATCTCGCCTGTTTCGGCGCGATCTGGACCGGCGTGCAGTGGCAGGACATCGGGTTGTGTCTGGGTCTGTACGCGATCCGCATGTTCGGCGTCACCGCCGGCTATCACCGCTATTTCGCGCACAAGGCGTACAAGACCGGGCGGGTGATGCAGTTCCTGCTGGCAGCGCTGGCGCAGTCTTCGCTGCAGTCCGGGGCGCTGTGGTGGGCCGCCAAGCACCGTGATCATCACAAGTATTCGGACACGCCACTGGATTCGCATTCGCCGCGTCAGCACGGCTTCTGGTTTGCGCACATGGGCTGGATTTTCAACGCCCAGGCGCAGGAGGCCGACTATGCGCGCATCGCCGAGTTCTCGAAATATCCGGAACTGGTGTGGCTGGACAAATATCACTGGGTGCCGGGCACGATCCTGGGCCTGAGCGTGTGGGTGCTGGGCGGCTGGTCAGCGCTGGTGGTCGGGTTCATCTGGTCGACCGTGCTGCTGTGGCACGGCACCTTCTGCATCAATTCGCTGGTGCACGTCTTTGGCAAGCAGCGTTATCTGACCGGTGACGATTCGCGCAACAACTGGCTGTTCGCGTTGCTGTCGCTGGGCGAGGGCTGGCACAACAATCATCACTACTACATGGCATCGGCGCGCCAGGGTTTCCGCTGGTGGGAAGTCGACATCACCTATTACGTGCTGCGTGGACTCGCGCTGCTGGGGCTGGTGTCGGATCTGCGCGATCCGCCGCCGCACGTGCTGGAAGGCCAGCGTCCGGTCTCTCCGGAGTTGAAGGATCGGATCGCCGAGGCGCTGGCCAATTCGTTTTCGGCCGACCGCATCGTGCGCCGCATGCAGGCGCGCTGGGCCGAGCTGCATCCGGGCGCGAGCTTCGATGACTGGCGCCGTCGCTGGCACGAGCAGATGGCGCATGGCCGCGAGCAGCTGACGCAGGTGGTGCACGCCGAGCTGCCGAGTCTGGACCAGCTGTACCGTCGCGCCCGCCGCAAGTTTGCGCGGACGCCGGCGATGGAAGAGATCGTCACACGTGCGCGCGAGATGCTGGCGCAGTCGGTGATGCTGCGCCTGGAACGGGTTCCGGCTGCAGCCTGAGTTGAGCACGGTCGCTCGTCACGACGCCTTTGCGGCACTGCGTTTCCCCGAGTTCCGGCGCCTGATCGGTGCCAGCTTCCTGCTGACCTGCGCGCTGCTGATCCAGGAAATTGCGCTGGCCTACGAGCTGTACCGCATTACCGGAGACCCCTTGTCGCTGGGTCTGATCGGTCTCGCCGAAGCGGTGCCGTTCATCGGGCTGGCGCTGTTCGGTGGCTATCTGGCGGACCGCCGTGAAAAGCGCGGCCTGATCCGCATCAGCCTCGGCGTGATTCTGCTGGCTTCGCTGCTGTTGTGGCTGCTGTCGCAGCCATGGGTGCGCGAAACCTTGTCTCGTACCGGATGGCTGTGGGCGGTGTATCTGTCGGTATCGGTACTGGGCCTGGCGCGAGGCGTGCTGTCGCCCACCGCGTCGTCACTGCGTGCCTTCCTGGTGCCGCGCGAGGTGTACGGAAATGCCGCGACCTGGTCGAGCAGTTGCTGGCAGGCCGGTGCGATCCTGGGGCCGGTTGCCGCAGGGTTTGCCTATGCGGCGGTCGGACTGTCCGGATCGCTGCTGGGGGTGATGGCGCTGCTGCTGTGCTGCCAATGGCTGGTGGCCGGTATCGCACCACGCCCGGTGCCGCCGGACCCAAAGGAACAGACGGCACTGTGGCAATCGCTGCGTGAAGGTCTGGGCTATGTGCGCCGCACGCCGATCATTCTGTACGCACTGGCTTTGGACATGTTTTCGGTGTTGTTTGGCGGTGTTGTCGCAATCCTGCCGATCTTTGCAGAGGACATCCTGAAGGTTGGTCCGGAAGGGCTCGGCTGGCTGCGTGCGGCGCCGGCGCTGGGCGCGGTGCTGACGATCCTGACCTGTGCCTGGCTGCCGCCGACCGGACGGCCGTGGCGCAATCTGCTGCTGGCCGTGCTTGGCTTCGGTGTTGCGACCCTGGTGTTCGCGCTGTCGCGGCAGATGTGGCTGTCGTTGCTGGCGCTGTTCCTGACCGGCGCTTGCGACAGCATCAGCGTGGTGATTCGGCAGACCATTCTGCAGATCGTGCCGCCGGATCATCTGCGCGGACGGGTGCAGTCGGTGAACAGCATCTTCATCAGTTCGTCGAACGAGCTGGGCGCGTTCGAGTCGGGTGCGGCCGCGCGCCTGATCGGCACCGTCCCGTCGGTCTTGTTCGGGGGCGCGATGACCCTGGGTGTTGTCGCTGCAATTTGGCGCCGCTCGCGCGCCCTGTTCGACGAACGCCTGACGCACGAAGTGCGCGGCTGAGCGATCAGACGCTGATCCGGGCCCAGCTGCGACGCTCCCACGCGACGGTAAAGATCGCTGCCTGGATCAGGCGGTAGCTTCCCATGGCGATCCAGACCGTCGTCAGGCCGAAGCCGAGTACCGGGCCGAGCAGCCAAGCCACCGGGAGAAACGCCAGCCATTGCAGACCCGAGGCCACCGTCATCACCAGTTTGCTGGCGCCGACCCCGAGCAGTGCCTGCATCATGATCAGGCCGAGGCCGTCGAGCAGGATCGTCGCGCCGACCAGTCGCAGTGGTACGACGCCGAGTTCGACCACGGCGGGGTCGTGCACGAAGACCGCCAGCACCGGGCGCGTCAGCAGCAGCATCGGCAACGCCAGCGCACCAAAGATCCAGATGCCGACGCGATAGCTGTCCCAGACCCAGCGGTGTGCATCGACTGCATCCCCGCGGCCCAGTGCCTGTCCGGCCAGTGTGGCCGCGGAGATGCCCAGGGCGATGCCGGGCAGGATCGCGGTCAGCGTGATCGTGGTCAGCACGTTGGCGACGGCCAGCTCTGCGGTGCCGATCTGGCCGATGATCCAGAACATCGCGGCGAAGCCACTCGAAAACAGCAACTGCTGGATCGATGACGGCAGGCCGATGCGCAGCAGGTTGCCCAGCTGCACCCGGTCGGGCCGCTGCACCAGAAAGCCGGAATCGCGAGCGTTGCGCAGACCCAGCGTGATGTACATGGCGCTGCCGCAGAACACCGCCAGCGTCGTGCCGAGTCCGGCTCCGGCGGTGCCCATCTGTGGCAGTCCGGCGACACCGTGAATCAGGCCGTAGCTGAAGATCACATTCAGCAGATGCATCGACACCAGCGTCTGCATGTAGAAGCGTGTCTGCTTGACCGCGCTCCAGTAGCCGCGGAACGAAAAATTGATGCCAACGGCGGCAACCGACAACAGTCGCCATTGCAGGTACGGAACGCCCTCGCGCACGACGTCAGCGTCATGATTCAGCGCGGAGAAAATCGTCGGTGCGAGCAGGATCAGCAGTGCAGACAATGGCACGCCGATGACCACCGACAGCAGCAGGCCGCCGTTGAGCGGGGCGCCGGCCAGTTCGGGGCTGCCTTCGCCGATGCGCCGTGCGGCAATTGCCTGCACCGCGGGTGAAAAGCCGGTGATGAAGGCCACCGCCATGAAGTTCAGAAAGCCGCCGAGTCCGGTGGCCGCCAAGGCGGCGGGGCCGAGCGAGCCGACCATCCACGCATCGACCAGATTCAGCAGATTCTGTGATGCCATGCCGCCGAGGATCGGCAAGGCCAAGCCCAGCACCTCGCGTCGGCGCGGGTCCATGTCCGAGATTACTTTTGCTGCGCGGTGTTGACGATCGCGGCGGCCAGCGAGAACGGCTGCTCACCCAGCATTTCCCGCAGGCGATCCGGCAAATGGCGCTTCTCGATCTGCAGCACCGAAACCTGGGCAAATCCGTCCGGACCGTCGCCGGACCAGGTCTCGGCCATCGGCTGGTCCAGGGCGCGCTTGGGCACAATGCCCAGACGCGCCAGCTTGTCGGCCTGCGGCAGCAACTGATGGCTGCCTTCGGACAGCGAAGCGGTCGATGACTGGATTTCGATCCAGGTATTCAGATCCAGCTGCAGCAGCGGTTCGGCCAGCGCGCGCACGCCGGGGATCTCCAGTGCATGCTGCGCCACGCGCTGGGCGACGCCGCCGGCGCGCTGGACCAGACTCAGGCCGGTGCCGCTCGAAGTGTGCGACAGCGCCGGGCGGTCCGTGTCGGCGCGTGGCGCCAGTGCCGGCCGCAAAGCACTCGCGAAATTGGTCTGGATGTGCGCGCGCAGACGTGTGCGCTCCCCGTCGGCCTGGGGCTCGGTGACCATGTGCAACTGCACGCGCCATAGCGGCGCGTCCTGGCCCAGCGGCAATTCAGCCGAAAACGCCAGACGTTCACGCACGCCGCCAGCCGGCTGCGCTTTCGGCGCTCTGGCGCCGCTGAAGCGTTGGCGAATGCGCTTTAACATGGCCGCTGGACGGTCTGGGTCAACTTCTCCATGGCAGCATCATATCGCTTCATCGTCAGCGGGCGCGTGCAGGGCGTCTTTTTCAGGCAGTCGACGATTGCTGCCGCGCGCGAGCTGGGCCTCGATGGCTGGGTCATGAACCGGACCGACGGGCGGGTCGAAGGCGTGGCCTCCGGCGCCGAGGCGGGCTTGCAGACGCTGCGAGAGTGGCTGCGGCATGGGCCGCCGCAGGCACGGGTTGAATCGCTGGAATGGCTCGCATGTGAGGAAGCGCCACCACGCGGCTTCCATCTGCGGGCATCGGCCTGATCGCGTTCCGGCAGCAATCGGGAATCAAGCGGCGCCAGCCAGCGAATATCGCTGGCGCACCCAACTTCAGCGAGTGCCGACCGCCATCTCGAAGGCACGCTGGTAGATGAAGTCGAATGAGAAGCTGCGCGTGTGCGCCTTGGATTCGACGTACTCGGCTATGCGGGCCAGTCGGGTCGGCAGCTGCATCAGCTTGTCCTGCGCCGCGCGTCCAACCGACGACAGGCCAGTCAGCTTGTCGATCGTCCAGTGTCTGACCAGGTCTTCGACCAGCTTCAGGTATTCGCGCGGACCATAGATGCCGGCGCGGCGTTCGACCTCGGACATCTGCGCGTAGCCGGCGATGGTGTGGCCGGGCATTGCCAGCGCCGGCGCAACGGCTGCCAGTGCCGCCAGCGCGCGGTTGCTGTCCTGTTTCAGCACTTCCGCGAACGCGTCGCGATAGAACGCGTAGTGACGGGATTCGTCGGCCGAGATATGCGCGAGGATGCGCTGCAGCAGCGGGTCGTATTGCCCCGCAATGCGACCGGCGTTGGCGTGCGCGGTCTGCGTCGCTTTCTCCTGCAGGCTGGTATACGCCAGCAGCCGATACGGATCATCCTGCCACTGCGGGTTGAAGCCGGCTTCGATGTACTCGTACTGCAGCTGTTCCAGCGCGCGCATGTCGAAGATGCGGGCATCGCGGACATAGTCGCGCAGGATGCAGCCGTGGCGATCCTCTTCGGCAGTCCACATGTTGTTCCAGGTCGCCCACGCGCCTTCGTAGCCCATGTAAATCGCGATCAGACGATGGAAATGCGGCAGACCTTCCTCGGTCAGCAGATTCAGCGCCACCGCAACGCGCACGCTGTCGGGCAGACCCCGCGCGCGTTCGCGCAGCTTCTGCATGTCCGCATCGTGCTCGGCATCAGTTTGCTCGTGTGCAGGCAGCAGATCGCTCGGCATCCACAGCTTGCGGCTGTCGAGATGACGCTGGGTCAGTTCGGTCACAAAGGGCGACAGCGCGTTGAGAACTTCGCGCTGACTCGGCAGATCGGTATTGGCGGGTTTCTGCGACATGGGGCGGTTTCCAGATCGTGGATGAGGAAGGCGAATCGCGGGCCTGGCTCGGATTCTACCCGGCTTGCCGCGACGGGTGGCCGAGTCCGCTCAGCAGCCGCGTTGCCGGATCAGATCGAGGAATTCCTTGCGTGTGGTCGGATCCTCGCGGAAACGCCCGAGCATCACCGACGTGATCATCGATGAATTCTGTTTTTCGACGCCGCGCATCATTGCGCACAAATGCTTCGCTTCGATGACGACCGCGACGCCGACTGCGTGCGTGACTTCGGCAATGCATTCACCGATCTGCTGCGTCAGGTTTTCCTGGATCTGCAGACGTCGCGCAAACATGTCGACGATGCGCGGGATCTTTGACAGTCCGATCACCTTGCCGCTGGGCAGGTAGGCCACGTGTGCCTTGCCGATGAAGGGCAGCAGATGGTGCTCGCACATCGAGTACATCTCGATGTCCTTGACGATGACCATCTCGTCGTTGCTCGACTCGAACACCGCGCCGTTGATGATCTCGTTGATGTCCTGTTCGTAGCCCTGGGTCAGGAATTCCATTGCGCGCGCCGCACGGTAGGGCGTGCGCAGCAACCCTTCGCGGTCCGGGTTCTCTCCGATCGCCTCGATGATGGCGCGATAGTTCTCTTCCATGGCCTGCCTGCTCGGAAATATTGCGGGATTATCACATGGTCACCAATACGGACACTTACAATAAACGGATGAGTCGCTCCAAACCCGCAGGCCCGGCGTCGCCCGCCGCCATTCGCCAGATCCCGATCGATCTGATTCGTCCGGGCAGTCAGCAGGCGCGCCAGCATTTCAAGCCCGAGGCCCTGGCTGAGCTGGCGCGCAGCATCCGTGAATCCGGTGTGATCCAGCCGGTGGTGCTGCGTACACGCGTGTGGGGCTATGAGCTGCTGGCCGGAGAACGCCGCTGGCGCGCGGCGCAGCTGGCCGAGCTGCATGAGATTCCGGCGATCGTGCGTGACGATCTGTCGGACACCGAAGCCTTTGTGGTGGGCCTGATCGAGAACCTGCAGCGCGAGTCGTTGACGCCGATGGAAGCGGCATCGGGGCTCAAGCGTCTCGGTGAAGTGTTCGAGATGACGCATGAGCAGATCGGCGAACGCATCGGCAAGTCGCGCGAATATGTCAGCAACTATCTGCGTCTGCTGAATCTGGCGCCAACGGTGCAGGCCCTGGTCAATGAAGGGCACGTGATGCTCGGTCATGCCAAGGTGCTGGCGGGCGTGCCGATCGACGAGCAGATCCGCTGGGCCGATGAAGTGATCCGCATGAAGCTGACCGTGCGCCAGCTGGAGCGCCGGGTGTCGGCATCGCGCGATCGCAAGATCGTATTCACGCCGGGCAAGCCCGGAGACTGGCAGCGGCTCGAGCGTGAGTTGTCGGATCATCTGGCGTGCCCGGTGACCGTGCAGGCCGATGCCAGTGGAAAAGGTGAACTACGCGTCAAGTTTCATTCGCTGGACGAACTGGATGGCGTTCTGGCTCGCATCGGCTACGTTGCGCGGTGAGACCGGCGTGTGGGATTTATCGACAGGCGGCGGGGATAAGCTTGTGGATAAATGCCATGTGCGGCGCAGCAAACGCCGTAGTTTTGGGGGCTGGCTCCGGACATGAACAAAAAATTACCGCTGACACTGTCATATGACAGTTCCCCGGATGCACGGCTGCATGTGAGGCGCCGATGACACAACAGCTCGAACTGTTCAACGCCGAATACCGTTTGCGCGAAAGGGTCAGTACCAAGGCGCGCAACATCCGTATCGAGGTGCACCCGGAGCGCGAGGTCGTGCTGGTATACCCGCGCTGGGTGCCGCGCGCTGATGCGCTGGCGTTCCTGCAGTCGCGCACCGAGTGGGTGCGTGCGAAGCTGGATGCCTTCGCCGAGCGCGCCGTGGCCGACCCGCTGCCGCCACTGCCGCGCTGGGACGGCACCGACGAAATCCTGCTGCGCGGTACGCTGGTGCCGGTGATGGTCGAACCGGCACGCCTGAGGCATCTGGCGGTGCGTATCGAAGCCGAACGTATCACCCTGTTCGTGCCGTCGCAGTGCCAGGATCAACCGCAGCGCCTCGCACTGGCGCTGAAGCGGGAATTGATGCATCGCGCACAGCTGGACGCGCGCCGCCTGCTCAACGAAGAAGCGCAGCGGCTCGGGGTGTACTGGCGTGACCTTGGCATTGCCGACCCGCACACGCAGTGGGGCAGCTGCGGTCCGGATGGCACCATCAGCCTGTCATGGCGGCTGGTCATGGCGCCGCCTGCGGTGTTCCGCTATGTCGTGGTGCACGAGTTGTGTCACCGCGTGCATATGGATCATTCGGAACGCTTCTGGGCCCTGGTCGAGCAGCAGTTGCCGGATTTCGATCAGCATCGCCGCTGGCTGCGTGACCATGGCCATCACCTGCACCACTATCTGCCGAAGCGGCGTGCGCGCGGCGCTTAGTCGCTGAGCGCAATAAAAAGCCCCCCCGCTGTGAAGCGGGAGGGCCGGGGTGCCTCCGCGGGGGATGCGGAGGACTTCGGGGGACGATTACTCGGCCTTGGCACCGGCTTTGACGTCGACATCGGCGTCAACCGAGACGTCGGCGGCCGGGGCCGTCACAGCGCCGAGCAGGCCGCCGGCAACCTTGCCGGTGACATCAACAGTCTTGCCAACCGCTTTCTTGCTGCCGTCGGCAACAGCGCCGCCGACCTTCTTCGCGCCGTCCTTGGTGGCTCCGATCGCGGCCTTGGTTTCTGCCTTGGCCTTGGCGGCTTCCTCATGGCTCTTGGCTTTCATCGCGTCGGCTTTCACTTCCGCGTTGGCCTTGGCTGATGCGGCGGCATCCATGCCAGCCTGCTTGGCGCTGACGCCCTGCTCGGAGCCGGCGGTGGCAGCGCCACCCATGGTCTCCATTGCGGCCTGACCCTGGGCCTGAGCTTCGGACTTCATCGAGTGCATCGCGGCAGGCGCTTCGACTTCGGCCGAGACGTCGGCCTTGACCTTGGCGTCAGCAGCCATGGCCTGGGTCGCAACAATGGCAAGGGCGGATACGGCAGTGATGCTCAGCAGCTTGCGAATCATGGTTTTAAGTCTCCCAATCGTTGATTTGTGTTCGAGTCCGTAGGACCCGTGGTGCTACGTGACGGATTGCAGCTTAGGGGCGCGCGCTGAACCGAGTCTGAACGTCCGGCGGCGGTCTATTGTTTCGGACACGGGCCGAGATAACGCCCGTGCAATGTCTGCTTCATCTCCATCGGCTTGCCGTGCATGTTCATCTTCGACGTGATCGTCGCGTCCATTCGGTCGTCGGTGTAGGTGCCACTGCCTTCACTGGTGGCCACACCGTCCGGAGTCTGGCACTCGGCGGCCCATTCGAAGTTGTTGCCGCTGCGCTTCATCTTCGTCATCTTGCACTTCGAAGCGTCGTCGCTATTCATCGGCACGATATCTTCGGAAGTCACGCAGTGCTGGAAGCTCATCGTCTGTGTCATGCCGTGCTGACCCATCTGCGGCATGCTCATGCCGGGCGGCAGTTGCACGCCCTCGGGCAGTTTTGGCATCTGCATGCCTTCGGGCAGAGCGCTGCCCGGGATCGTCATTTCCTGCGTGTATTCCCACTGCCCCACACGGGGGCCGTCAGCGGCGGCGGTGGTGGTGGCGACGGCAAGCAGGGCAAGGCCCAGAATTCTGTTCATATGCGGCTCCGGCTGTTCGATACTGCCGGCGGCATCGCCGGCAGACATCAGCATAGATCAGTGCGGCATGTGCCTGTGAATCTTGCGCGTCCTGTCGAAGTCAGGCGCTGCGACGCAGTGCTCCGCGTTTCTTCAGATGAACCAGCAGCAATGACACGGCGGCCGGCGTCACGCCGGAGATGCGGCCAGCCTGACCGACGGTCTGCGGGCGATGGGCCACGAGTTTCTGCCGCACTTCGTTGGACAGTCCGATTACCTGCGCATAGTCGAAGTCGTCGGGCAGCGACGTGTCTTCATTGCGCCGCACGCGCTCGATCTCGAGCGTCTGCCGCTGGATGTACCCGGCGTATTTGGTCTGGATCTCGACCTGTTCGGCGACGCAGACGTCGATCTGTTCCGGCGCCAGACCGAGGCGCTGCAAGATGGCGTAACTGCCTTCCGGACGGCGCAACAGATCGAGCCCGGACAGGCCGCTGTCGTTGGGCGCGGCACCGAAGGCGGCCGCGATGTCCTCGCGCGCCAGCAGCGCCGGTTTCAACCACAGCGAGTCCAGGCGCTGGTGTTCGGCGGCAATGGCGTCGGCTTTCTCGCTGTAGGCACGCCAGCGCCGCTCGTCGACCAAGCCCAGCTGGCGTCCGGTCGGGGTCAGACGCTGGTCGGCGTTGTCCTCGCGCAGCAGCAGCCGGTGCTCGGCGCGCGAGGTGAACATGCGGTAGGGCTCGGTTGTGCCGAGGGTGATCAGGTCATCGACCAGCACGCCGATGTAGGCCTCGTGTCGCTGCGGCGTCCACGGCGCCTGCCCACGCACGCGCAGCGCGGCGTTGATGCCGGCCAGCAGGCCCTGTGCCGCCGCTTCTTCGTAGCCGGTGGTGCCGTTGATCTGGCCGGCAAAGAACAGCCCGGCGATGACTTTCGTTTCCAGCGAGCATTGCAGATCGCGCGGATCGAAATAGTCGTACTCGATGGCGTAGCCGGGCCGCGTGATTTGCGTCCGCTCCAGTCCGCGGATGCTGCGCACGAAGCGTTCCTGGATGTCGTAGGGCAGCGAGGTCGAGATGCCGTTGGGGTAGATCTCGCGGGTATTCAGGCCTTCCGGTTCGAGAAAGATCTGATGCCGGTCACGATCGCCAAAGCGGTTGACCTTGTCCTCGACGCTGGGGCAATAGCGCGGGCCGGTCCCTTCGATGATGCCGCTGAACATCGGCGAGCGATCGAAGCCGCTGCGAATGATGTCGTGGGTTTCGGCATTGGTGTGCGTGATGTGACACGGCACCTGTCGTGGATGCTCTGCAGCATTGCCCAGAAACGAGAACACCGGGGTCGGTGTATCGCCCGGTTGTTCGGCCAGCTGCGACCAGTCGATCGTGCGGCCGTCCAGGCGCGGTGGTGTCCCGGTCTTCAGGCGACCGACACGCGGATGCAGCTCGCGCAGGCGCGCGGCCAGCGGTAGTGACGGCGCATCGCCCGCGCGACCACCCGGGGTCTGACTGAGGCCGACATGAATGCGTCCGCCCAGAAAGGTGCCGGTGGTCAGCACCACGGACGGTGCATGGAATTTCAGCCCCAGACGCGTGACAACGCCGCGTACGGTGCCGCCTTCAACGATCAGGTCGTCGACTTCCTGCTGGAACAGACTCAGGTTCGGCTGGTTCTCCATCGCTTCGCGCACAACCCACTTGTACAGCATGCGGTCCGCCTGGGCGCGCGTCGCGCGCACGGCGGGTCCCTTGGATGCGTTGAGCATGCGGAACTGGATGCCGGCGCGATCGGCCGCATGTGCCATCAGGCCGCCCAGCGCATCGATTTCCTTGACCAGATGGCCCTTGCCGATGCCGCCGATCGCGGGATTGCACGACATCTGCCCCAGCGTTTCGATGCTCTGTGTCACCAGCAGCGTGCCGCAGCCCATGCGCGCGGCCGCCAGTGCCGCTTCGGTGCCGGCATGGCCGCCGCCGATGACGATGACGTCGAATGTGTGGCTGTCGTGGTGCATGCGCGGATGCGAAAACGCTGTTGGGGCGCGCATTCTACGCCGCGCGCCGGCGTTTGTGATCAATTAATGATCAGCGCGGGGCAGGGGCGCCCGATCGGGCGCAACAAAGCCGAGGCGTGCCGCGTCGCTGCCAAGGCATTCGGGCGAATAGTGCTGGCTCAGCAGTGCGCGCGCATCGTGCAGCAGCTCAGGGTGGGCCGCAATGAACGTCTCCCAATCCTGATCGTCCCGCATGCGCGCGGCGATCAAGTGCAGCAACGCCACCGTCAGGCTGTGGTGGTATTTGTCGCGAGCGCCAAGGTGGTCGACATAGCGGATCAGCAAGCTGCAGAAGCGCTCGGTTGCCTGCGGCAGCGGTGCCGCGCGCAGGCATTGCCAGGCCGCGTGCACGTGGTTGCGATGTCCGAATTGCTCCGGCGGCAGGCTGAAGTCGGCCAGTGCCGCCAGCAGCGCGGCGCCATCAGGCTCCGTAGCGATCGCCGCGGCGTTGCTCAGAACGCGATCTTGCCGGTCAGTGTCTGCCACCACATCTTCCAGTCGCCCATGTATGACATCCACGGATACTGGAATGTCGCCGGCTTGTTGTGCTCGAAGAAGAAATGTCCGACCCAGGCAAAGGCATAGCCCTGAATGAAGGCGACTGCGATCAGCCACCAGGATTGGGTCACGACCGCATAGGCGGCAATCAACAGACCCAGGCTGCTGCCGATGAAGTGCAGGCGCCGGCAGGTGCGATTCGAGTGCTCCTGGAGATAGTACGGGTAGAACTCTTCGAAAGTCTGATACCGGGTCTGTGTTGTCATGGGGCTCCTCCCGACGGGCGAGCCAGAGTATAGGGGGCGTGCGAAATCCTCAAAAGGTCATTTCCGCTCAACACAAGGCGTCCTATGCTGTCGGCCCGTACACCGACCCAGGAGAACCGGTGAGCGAAACTCTGCAGGCGGCCATAACCTTGGGTTGGCGCGAATGGCTGGCGTTGCCGGCGTTGGGGATCGCGCGGATCAAGGCCAAGGTCGATACCGGTGCGCGCAGTTCGGCGCTGCACGTTGCTGGCCTGGCGCGGCTTCCGGGCCAGCGCCTGCGTTTTTCCGTCGTGCCGCAACGGCATCTGCCGCGGCCATGCTGGTGCGAGGCGGAGCAGATTGACGAGCGCTGGGTCACCGACGCTGGCGGACATCGCGAGCTGCGGCCGTTCATCCGCACACTGGTGCAGCTGCACGGAGAGGCGTGGCCGATTGAATTGTCCCTGACTGCGCGTGACGCCATGCGCTACCGCATGCTGCTCGGGCGCAGCGCGCTCGGTCCACAGCACCGCATCGATCCTTCGGCGAGCTTTCTGGCCGGACCGTCGCGCAATGCACCGCTGTTGCGGAGCGATCGATGAAGATCGCGATTCTGTCGCGCAATCGTCACCTGTATTCGACGCGGCGCCTGATCGAAGCAGCGAGGCTGCGTGGGCACAGCGTGCGTGTGATTGATGTGCTGCGCTGTTACATCAACATCCGGCCGGGCCAGCCGGAGATCTGGTATCGCGGGCGCAAACTCGGGCATTTCGACGCGGTGATCCCGCGCATCGGCGCGTCGGTGACTTTCTATGGCACGGCGGTCCTGCGCCAGTTCGAGATGATGGGCGTGTATTCGCTCAATGAGTCGGTCGCGATCACGCGCGCACGTGACAAGTTGCGCGCGTTGCAGTTGTTGTCGCGCAAGGGTATCGGCATGCCGCGCACCGGTTTTGCCCATTCACCGGACGATACGCAAAGCCTGATCGGCCTGGTCGGCGGCGCGCCAATGGTGATCAAGCTGGTCGAGGGCACGCAGGGGCAGGGTGTGGTGCTGGCGGAGACCAACCAGGCCGCCGAATCGGTGATCGACGCGTTTCGCGGACTGGATGCCTATTTTCTGGTGCAGAACTTCGTCGCCGAAGCTGGCGGTCGCGATCTGCGCTGCTTCGTTGTTGGCGACAAGGTGGTGGCGTCGATCCAGCGCACCGCGCGACCTGGCGAGTTTCGCGCCAATCTGCACCGCGGCGGGCGCGCCGAAGCCATCAAGATTACGCCGCAGGAACGCGAGATGGCATTGCGCGCGGCCAGGATCATCGGTCTCAATGTTGCCGGCGTTGATCTGCTGCGCACATCGCAAGGGCCAATGGTTTTGGAGGTCAACGCGTCACCCGGCCTGGAAGGTGTCGAAACCGCCTGTGACATCGATGTGGCCGGACGCATCGTCGACTTCATCGAGCGCAGCGCGCGCCCCGGACATACCCGCACCAAGGGACGCGGCTGAGCAGGTACCCGCCGTTACTCAGGGCTTGAGCACCAGCAGCTCGGTCTTGGCCAGTCCCAATGTGCGCTCGGCAGTGTTGCCGATGATGCGTCCGGACAGTGCTTTGCGCCCGACGCAGCCGATCACCAGCGTGCGGGCATTGATCTGCGCCGCCAGACTCACCAGCACCTTGTACGGTGTGCCCGCCTTGACGTGTGCGCTGATGTCGTCGATGCCGCGTGCCTGGAGATCTGTGATGAATTTGTCGGCGCGTTGCTGCGCAACTTCAACCAGCCGGCGGCGGTCGCTGACGCCGAGATCGCGCAGCACCGGTGATTGCGGAACCGCGTAGGCCAGATGCAATTCGGTGCCGGTGTTTCGCGCAAGCTTTGCAGCAGCCTCGACGATCGCCAGATTCAGCACGCGCTTGGCCGGCAGGCGCGTCCCCAGATCGACTGCGGCGAGAACCGCGCCGCGGCTACGCCAGGCGCGTTGAGGCACGATCAGCACCGGCGCCGGACAGGCGCGCAGCAGCTGCCAGTCGGTCGGAGTGTGATGCCAGGTTTCGCTGCGGTTGCCGGTCTTGATGACCAGGTCCACGCGCAATTTCCCGACCTGTGCACTGACCCATTCGGCGATGCGCTTTTCCCACAGGATCTGCGGAGCCACGTCGATGCCATAGCGTTGCAGCGCGCGCGTCAGCTGCCGGCGGCGCTGCACCAGCAATGCTTCGCGCAGCGCACTGATATCGAGCTGTGGATCGTGCGGTAGTGCTTCATGGATGAATCCGATCACGCTCAGCCGCGTTGGTTCGGACTGCTGCAGTTCGGCAGCGCGCTTCAGTGCCGGGCTGTTGCCGCTGCCGGCGTCGGCGATAACCAGAATATGGCGCATGGGCGTCTCCGAGCGAGCTTCGCGGGTAAGCTCAGGGGGCGAGCAGGAAGACCGTTGCCAGAAGGCCACTGACGGACATCGTCAGCGTATACGGCAGCGCCATCCACATCATCTGCAGGTAACCGAGCCGGATCAGCGGCGCCAGCGCCGAGGTCAACAGGAACAGGAACGCGGCCTGGCCGTTGGGCGTGGCGACACTGGGGATGTTGGTTCCGGCGTTGATTGCGACCGCCAGTAGATTGAACTGGTCGGTTGAAATCAGCCCGCTGTCCAGCGCCTGCTTGACCTCGGTGATGTAGACCGTGGCGACGAAGACGTTGTCGCTGATCATCGACAGTACGCCGTTGGCGACGAACATCAAGGTCAGCTGGCGGGTGCCTTGCTGTGCCAGCACGTAGTCGATAACCGGCTTGAACAGGTGCTGGTCATGAATGACGGCGACCACGGCGAAGAAGGTCACCAGCAGCGCGGTGAACGGCAGTGCCTCTTCAAACGCATGGCCCAGGCGTTTCTCCTCGATGACGCCATTGAACGCAGTCGCCAGCACGATCACCGTCAGGCCGATCAGGCCGACTTCAGCCAGATGCAGCGCCAGACCGACGATCAGGAAAATCGCGGTCGCGGCCTGCATCAGCAGGCGCATGGTCATGTGCGCGTCACGCTGCCGGGACTGCTCGGTTTCCCAGCGCTCCATCACTTCACGGACCGACTCCGGCAGCTGTGCGCCGTAGCTGAACCAGCCGAGCTTTTCCAGCGCCGCGCAGGTCAGAAGGCCAACGCCGAGCACCGGCATCGATACCGGCGCGACGCGACGGAAGAATTCGATGAAATCCCAGTGCGCGATCTCGCCGATCAGAAGATTCTGCGGCTCTCCGACCAGCGTCGTTACGCCGCCCAGCGCGGTGCCGACCGCAGCGTGCATCATCAGATTGCGCAGGAACGCACGGAAGCGATCGAGATCGCCCTTGCGCGGATCGTGCACGAGCTCGTCGTCGTTGTGGTCGTGGTCGTCATCGAAGCCGCGGCCCGAAGCAACCTTGTGATAGACAGTGTAGAAGCCGGTGGCGACGGCGATGACGACCGCGGTGACCGTCAAGGCGTCGAGGAATGCCGACAGCACCGCGGCCGCGGCGCTGAACATCAGCGACAACATCAGCTTGGAGCGGACCTTCACCAGCAGCTTGGTGAAGATGTACAGCAGCATCTCGCGCAGAAAATAGATGCCGGCCACCATGAACATCAGCAGCATGATCACCGCGAAATTCAGCTCCGCTTCGTGATAGACGCTGTGTGCGCTGGTCATGCCCAGTACCACCGCTTCAATCGCGAGCAGGCCGCCCGGCTGCAGCGGATAGCACTTCAGTGCCATCGCCAGCGTGAAGATGAATTCGAGCACCAGCACCCAGCCGGTGACGAATGGACCGGCGATCAGCAGCAGCAGCGGGTTGGCCAGCAGAAACGCGAGAATCGTGGCCTTGTACCAAGGCGGGGCGTGGCCCAGAAAATTGCGCGCAAAAGCGATCGGCAGCGCCTGCACCATTCGAATTCTCCTGGTGGTTTCGGGCGGGTTGACGGCGGCCTTGAAGCGGTTGATCCGCAGCGCACTGAGTCTACCGACTTTGCTGCACGTCGTGCGGTGGCTGCTGCACCGGAGTTGCATGTCGCAGTGCGGCTGTGGCAGAAGTAGCGTCACCGCTATGACGGGGAGCGCATCGTGGAGCCGAGCTCGACGTTAGCTGATGTCGCGTTCTATGCAGTCCTGGTACTCGGCCTCTGCGCCGTCATGCTGGGGTTGTCGGCCTTGCTCGGCCCACGCACCCGGCGCACCGCGGCGACCAATACGCCCTACGAATCCGGCATCGTCGCCAGCGGCAGTACGCAGCTACGCTTCTCCGCTAAGTTCTATCTGGTCGCGATGTTCTTCGTGATCTTTGATCTGGAAGCGATCTTTGTCATGACCTGGGGCGCGGTTGCGCGCGAAGCCGGTTGGGCCGGCTACATCGAAGTCATGGTGTTCCTTGTGATCCTGCTGGTGGCGCTGATCTATCTGTGGCGTACCGGCGCGCTGGACTGGGGGCCGAAGTCGAGGCGTCCGGGCCAGCTGTCCCCGCAACGATCCGACCCCAGGCGGCGCTGACCATGGAATACACCCTGCAGCGACTGGATCAGACCCAGCCGCCGAGCATCGACGAGCAAGTGCGCAAGAGTGTGTTCCTCGGCCGACTCGAGGACATGGCCCAGGCCGCAGTGAACTGGGGGCGCAAGAACTCGCTGTGGCCGTTCAACTTCGGGCTTTCGTGCTGTTACGTCGAAATGGCGACCGCGTTCACCAGCTCGCACGATCTGGCGCGCTTCGGCGCCGAGGTGATCCGTGCGACGCCGCGCCAGGCAGACGTCATCGTCATCTCCGGCACGCCGTTCCTGAAAATGGCGCCGGTGATCAAGCTGCTGTATGAGCAGATGCTGGAGCCCAAGTGGGTCATTTCGATGGGCTCCTGCTCCAATTCCGGCGGCATGTACGACATCTACTCGGTCGTGCAGGGGGTCGACACGATTCTGCCGGTCGACGTTTACATCTCCGGGTGTCCACCACGGCCCGAGGCGTTCCTGCAGGCGTTGATGCTGTTACAGAACTCGATCCAGAAAGAACGCGGCTCAGTGTCGTGGATGGTGGGTCCGCAGGGGGTGACCGAAATGCCGAAGCTGTCGATGCGTGACGCGCGGACCGAGGCGCGCCGCGCGGCGACCACGCTACGGACTCCGGACACCATCTAAGCCATGAACGCCGTCCTGCAGGAGGCGCGACCCACCGGCATCGTCGGGGATCTATTGTCGCGCTATCCGGGGGCGGGATTGCTGGAGCAGGCGACCGCCGATGCGGTGCCGACGCTGTGGGTGCCGGCATCGCAGCTGCTGGCGGTGTTGAAGACGCTCAAGCGCGACGTGACGCAGCCCTACCGCATGCTGTACGACCTGACCGCGATCGACGAGCGGCAGCGTCGTCATCGCGACGGTCAGCCGGCGGCCGATTTCACCGTGGTCTATCTGCTGACCTCTCTGCAGCGCAACGCCGATATCCGCATCAAGGTGGCGCTGAGTGGTGACACACCGCATCTACCGTCGATCACCGCGCTGTGGGCCAACGCCGACTGGTACGAGCGCGAGGTCTGGGATCTGTTCGGTATCGTCTTCGACGGCCATCCGCATCTGGTGCGGATCATGATGCCGCGGACCTGGGAAGGACATCCGCTGCGCAAGGATCACTACGCGCGCGCAACCGAAGCCGAGCGTCTGCAGATGGATGCCGCGCGGGTCGATCGTGAACAGGAAGCGCTGCGCATCAAGCCCGAGGAATGGGGCATGAAAGCGGTCGACGACGATCACGACACGATGATCCTCAATCTCGGCCCGAATCATCCCAGCGTGCACGGTGTGTTCCGTGTGATGCTGCAGCTGGACGGCGAGGAAATCGTGCAGGCGGCACCGGACATCGGCTATCACCATCGTGGCGCCGAGAAAATGGGCGAGCGCCAGTCCTGGCACAGCTATATCCCGTACACCGATCGCATCGACTATCTCGGCGGGGTGATGAACAACCTGCCGTATCTGATGGCGATCGAGCGCATGGCCGGCATCCCGGTGCCACCGCGCGCGCAGACCATCCGCGTAATGCTCTGCGAGTTCTTCCGCATCACCTCGCATCTGCTGTACTACGGCACCTATGCCCAGGACGTTGGCAGCATGTCGCCGGTGTTCTACATGTTCGTCGATCGCCAGAAAGCCTACGACGTGATCGAGGCGATCACCGGTTTCCGCATGCATCCGGCCTGGTTCCGTATCGGCGGCGTCGCCGCTGATCTCCCGATCGGTTGGGACAAACTCGTGCGCGAGTTTCTCGACTGGATGCCGAAGCGTCTGGTCGACTACGACAAGATGGCGCTGCGCAACAGCATTCTGAAGCGTCGCTCGATCGGCGTCGGCGAGTACGACACCGACGCCGCGATCGAGTGGGGTGTGACCGGCCCGGGCCTGCGCGCGACCGGCTGCGACTTCGACTACCGCAAGGCGCGGCCGTACTCCGGCTACGAGCAGTTCGAGTTCGACGTGCCGACGGGCAAGCGCGGCGACGTCTACGACCGCTGCCTGGTGCGGGTCGAGGAAATCCGCCAGAGCCTGCGCATCATCGAGCAGTGTCTGAACAACATGCCGGCGGGTGACTACAAGGCGCGCCATTCGCTGGCGACGCCGCCGATCAAGGATCGCACGATGCAGGACATCGAAACCCTGATCCATCACTTCCTGAGCGTGTCCTGGGGGCCGGTGGTCCCGGCCGGCGAATGCATGATGACGGTGGAGGCGACCAAGGGCCTGAACAGCTACTACCTGACCAGCGATGGCGGCACGATGAGCTATCGCACACGCATCCGCACACCGAGCTTCGCGCATCTGCAGATGATTCCGGCGATGGCACGCGGGGTGATGGTGCCGGATCTGATCGCGATCATCGCGTCGATTGATTTCGTCATGGCCGACGTGGACCGCTGACGATGCTGACGCCCGACGAACTCCGCGAGATCGAACACGAGTTGTCGCATTACGCGCAGCCGCAGGCGGCGACGATCGAGGCGCTGAAGATCGTGCAGAAGCATCGCGGCTGGGTGTCCGACGAGGCAGTGGCCGATATCGCGACCGCCCTGAACTCGACACCGGCGACGGTTGATGCGGTGGCCAGTTTCTACAACCTGATCTACCGCAAGCCGGTCGGACGCCACGTGATCCATGTCTGCGACTCGGTGTCGTGCTGGATCATGGGGCAGACGCGTCTGTCCGAACTGCTGAAGGCGAGGCTCGGGATCGACTATGGACAGACCACACCGGACGGCCGCTTCACCTTGCTGCCGATCTGCTGTCTGGGCACTTGCGACCGTGCGCCGGCGATGCTGATCGGCAGCGATACGCATCGCGATCTGGAATCGGTCGATGCCGCGCGGCTCGATGCGCTGCTGGAGCGCTATCCATGACCGCGCGTCAGTCGCCGCCGCTGCGTCCGCTGACCGAGCGTCTGCGGCCGGACAACACGCCGCTGTCGCTGGCCGAGTACGAGCGGCATGGCGGATTCCAGGGCCTGCGTGCGGCACTGAAGATGGGGCCGCAGGACGTGACCGGCATGGTCAAGACGGCCGGCCTGCGCGGCCGCGGCGGCGCCGGTTTTCCGACCGGCGTGAAATGGGGCCTGGTGCCGATGGGGCCAGAGGCGCCGAAGCAGAAGTACGTCGTCGCCAACGGTGATGAGATGGAACCCGGCACCTTCAAGGACCGGCTGCTGCTCGAAGGCGATCCGCTGCAGTTCATCGAAGGCATGATCATCGCCGGCTACGCGATCGGCGCGTCGATCGGCTATGTGTTCCTGCGCGCCGAATACACGCTGGCGGCGCAGCGCCTGCTGGCCGCAATGGCCGAGTGCGAGGCGCGCCAGCTGCTCGGGCGCAACATCCTTGGCACCGGTTTCGATTTCACGCTGTATCTGCACACCAGTGCCGGTCGCTACATCTGCGGTGAGGAAACCGCGCTGCTGAACTCGCTGGAAGGCAAGCGCGCGGTGCCGCGTTCGAAGCCGCCGTTTCCGGCCACGGCCGGCCTGTTCGGCAAGCCGACGGTGGTCAACAACATCGAGACGCTGTGCAACGTGCCGCACATCGTCCACTACGGCGCTGACTGGTATCGCGACCTGTCGGCAAAGACCACCGGCAACGCCGACGGCGGCACCAAGCTGTACGGCGTCTCCGGCAAGGTCAAGCATCCAGGGTGCTGGGAGCTGCCGATGGGCACGCCGGCGCGTGCGATCGTCGAACAGCACGCCGGCGGCATGCGCGAAGGCCTGCAGCTGCGCGGTTTTCTGCCGGGCGGCGCCAGCACTGACTTCCTGACCGCGGCGCAGCTCGATGTGCCGATGGACTACGACAGCATCGCCAAGGCCGGCTCGCGCATGGGCACCGGCCTGCTGATCGTGCTCGACGACAAGACGCCGCTGCTCGGCATGCTGCGCAACCTGGAGAAATTCTTCGCCATCGAGTCCTGCGGCTGGTGTACGCCGTGCCGTGACGGCCTGCCGTGGACCGAACGGATTCTGGCCGACTTCGAGGCGGGCCGTGCGCGTGCCGGCGACATCGAGCTGCTGCGGCAGCAGACGCGCCTGCTCGGGCCCGGGCGCACCTTCTGTGCGCACGCCCCGGGGGCGATGGAACCGCTGCAGTCGGCGCTGAAGCATTTTCCGCAGGACTTCGAAGCGGCGCTGCGCGGCACGGAGGGCGACTGAGCATGGCGCGCATTTACATCGATGGCCACGCGTTCGAAGTCGACCCCAGCCGCAATCTGCTGGAAGTGGTGCTCGAACTTGGCCAGGACCTGCCGTATTTCTGCTGGCACCCGGCGCTGGGCAGCGTCGGCGCCTGTCGCCAGTGCGCGGTGACGCAGTTCCGCGACGAGCAGGACACCCGCGGCAAGGTGGTGATGGCGTGCATGACGCCATGTACCGACGGTAGCCGCTTCTCGCTCCAGCATGACGACGCGGTCGAAATGCGCGAGGCGGTGGTCGAGCTGCTGATGACCAATCATCCGCACGACTGTCCGGTGTGCGAGGAGGGCGGGTCCTGTCATCTGCAGGACATGACGGTGATGACCGGTCACAACTACCGCCGCTACCGCTACAACAAGCGCACCCATCGCAATCAGGATCTCGGACCCTTCGTCAGTCACGAGATGAACCGCTGCATCGCCTGCTATCGCTGTGTGCGCTTCTACCGCGAGTACGCTGACGGCACCGATCTGAACGTGTTCGGTGCGCACAATCATGTCTACTTCGGCCGGGCGAGCGACGGTACGCTGGAAAGTCCGTTCTCCGGCAATCTGGTCGAGGTCTGTCCGACTGGCGTGTTCACCGATAAACCCTATGGTGAGTCGTACACGCGCAAGTGGGATCTGCAGCAGGCGCCCAGCGTGTGCCACCACTGCGCGGTGGGCTGCAACATCTTCCCCGGCGAGCGCTACGGCCGGATCAAGCGCGTCGAGAACCGCTACCACGGCGCCCTCAACGGCTATTTCCTGTGCGACCGTGGCCGCTACGGCTATCAGCACGCCAACGCCGAAGCGCGTCCGCGCACGGCGATGCTGCGTGAGCGCCCCGGCGCCGAGCCCCAGCGCGTTGCGACCGATGCGGCGCTGGAATCCATGGTCACCTGGCTGCAGACGCGCACGCTGGGCATCGGCTCGCCGCGTGCCTCGCTGGAGGCCAATCAGGCGCTGCGCGCGCTGATCGGTGCCGAGCGGTGTCATCGCGGGGTGGCGGTGCAGGACGCGGCGCTGGACGATCTGATGCTGCAGATCCTGCGCCAGGGCCCGGCGCAGATCGCGTCGATCACCGACATCGAGCAGGCCGACGCGGTGCTGATTCTCGGCGAGGACGTTTCGGCCACCGGCGCCCGCGTCGAACTGGCGCTGCGCCAGTCGGTGCGGCAGCACGCGCTGGGTCTGGCCGATGCCTCGAAGGTGCCGCGCTGGCAGACGCATTCGGTGCAGTTGCTGGGGCAGGACGCGCGCAGTCCGTTGTTCGTCGCGACCCCGGCGGCGACCCGGCTCGATGGCATTGCCAGCAAGACTTATCGCGGCGCGCCGCAGGACATTGCGCGGCTGGGGCAGGAGATCGTGCATCTGCTCGACTACACGCAGCCGCGCGCACCGGGACTGGACGACGATACGATCCATCTGGCGCACACGATCGCCGAGGCGCTGAAGTCGGCGCGGCGGCCGTTGATCGTCAGCGGCGCCGGCTGTGCATCCGCCGCGGTGCTGCAGGAGGCCGGCAATATCGTCACCGCGCTGGCACATGCCGGTGCCGCGCCATCGATCGTGTTGCTGCCGGCCGAGTGCAACAGCCTCGGAACCGCAATGCTCGGTGGCGCCGATCTGGATGCGGCGCTGACGCAAATTGAATCCGGCGAGATCGACACCCTGATCGTGGTCGAGAACGATCTGTACCGGCGCGTGCCGGCGGCACGCCTGGATGCCGCACTGGCCCGACTGCAGCATCTGGTGGTGATCGATGCGCTGGCGACGCCGACGACGCAGCGTGCCGATCTGCTGTTACCGGCCGGCAGCTTTGCCGAGACCGACGGCACCCTGGTCAACTACGAAGGCCGCGCGCAGCGCTACTTCCAGGTCTTCCAGCCGGGCGCCTATGTCGGCAGCGGCGGTGACGTGCGCGAATCCTGGCGCTGGCTGCAGCAGGCCGCGCTGCAGGCGCAGGGGGATATCGGGACGACCCTGGACGACCTCACCCGCGCCTGCGCGCACGGCGATCCGGCGCTGGCCGCCATCGTCGACGCCGCGCCGAATGCCGGTTTTCGCATCACGGGTCAGCGCATTCCACGGCAGTCGCAGCGCTACAGCGGGCGCACCGCGATGAACGCGGCGCACGACATTCATGAGCCACGCCCGCCGCAGGATGCTGATACGCCGCTGGCGTTCTCGATGGAAGGGGCGCGAGTGGATCTGCCCAGCGCCGAGATTCCGATCTTCTGGTATCCGCGCTGGAACTCGGGGCATGCGGTCAACAAGTTCCAGCAGGAGATCGGCGGGCCGCTGCGTGGTGGCGATCCCGGGGAGCGTCTGATAGTGCCGGGCGCGGGCGGCAGCTATTTCGAACGTCCGCCCTGGCGTCCGCCGCAGGGGCTGCAGGCGGTGTGGTTGCACGAGCTTTTCGGCAGCGAGGAGCTGTCCGCTCGTGGGCCGGCGATCGCCGAGCGCACGCCGGCGGCTTACGTCGCCGTGAGCGCGCAGACCGCCGCGACGATGGCAGCCCGCGAGGGCGACGCCGTGCAGGTCACCGTTGGCGACGTGCAGTGGCCGGCGGCGCTGCGCATCGAGACCTCGCTGCCTGACGGCATCTTGGGTATCCCGCGCGGGCTGCCCGGTGTGCCGGTCGTACTGACTGATGCTGCGGTGTCGATCCAGCGGAGCGCATCATGAATGCCGCCAATCTGCTGATGATCAGCGGCATTCTGGTGTCGGTGGTGCTGACCGCGGCGCTGCTGATCTGGGTCGAGCGGCGCATGCTGGGCCTGTGGCAGGACCGCTGGGGACCGAACCGCGTCTGGTTCCTTGGCATCGGTCAGGTCGTCGCCGACATGATCAAGATCTTCACCAAGGACGACTGGGTGCCGCCGTTCGCCGATCGCACGGTGTTCGTGCTGGCGCCGGCGATCGTGATGGCCACCATCCTGCTGGCCTTCGCGGTGGTGCCGATCGCGCCGGGCATCAGCGTCGCCGCCGAGTGGAACGTCGGCATCCTGTTCGTGCTGAGCATGACCGCGCTGGCGGTGTATTCGGTGATGCTTGGAGGCTGGGCCTCGAACAGCAAGTACGCCGTGCTGGGCGCGCTGCGCGCAACCGCGCAGACCATCAGCTACGAGGTGTTCATGGGGCTGGCGCTGCTGGGCGTGGTGATCCAGGCCGGCAGTTTCAGCCTGAACGACATCGTGCTGGCGCAGCAGCATGGTTGGTACATCTTTCCGCAAGCCCTGGGCTTCGTGCTGTTCCTGATCGCGGGGCTGGCCGAAACGCACCGGCTGCCGCTGGACCTGCCGGAGGCCGAGCACGAACTGACCGCGGGCTTTCACACCGAGTACTCGGGCATGAAGTTCGGCATGTTCTTCGTCGGCGAGTATGTCGCGGTGATCCTGATGTCGGGGCTGCTGACGACCTTGTATTGCGGTGGCTGGCTCGGACCGACCTTCGGTCTGACGTTCATGCCGGTGGTGTGGTGGTGTCTGAAGACCGGCGTGTTCATCCTGTTCTTCATCCTACTGCGCGCGGCAATTCCGCGTCCGCGCTATGACCAGCTGATGCGCTTCGGCTGGCTCGCCCTGCTGCCGCTGGCGCTGCTCAATACCGCAGTGACCGGTGCCGTTGTGCTGCTGCGGGGTGCGCCATGATGCAGTCGATCCGCGATCTGCTGGACGGTTTCTACACCCAATGTCTTTCGCTGTGGCGCGTATTCCGCCATCTGTTCGCGCGCAAGTCGACGATCCAGTATCCGGAACAGAAGCCCTACCTGCCGCCGCGCTATCGCGGCCGCATCGTGCTGACGCGCGATCCCGACGGCGAGGAGCGCTGCGTCGCCTGCAATCTGTGCGCGGTGGCGTGCCCGGTCGCGTGCATCGCGCTGCAGAAGGGCGAGAAGGAAGACGGACGCTGGTATCCGGAATGGTTCCGCATCAACTTCTCGCGCTGCATCTACTGCGGCATGTGCGAGGAGGCGTGTCCGACCTATGCGATCCAGCTGACGCCGGACTACGAGATGGCCGAGTACGACCGTCGCAACATGGTCTACGAAAAGGAGCACCTGCTGATCAGCGGGCCCGGCAAGGTGCCCGGCTACAGCTTCTACCGCGTTGCCGGGCTGTCGATCGCCGGCAAGGACAAGGGTCAGGCGCAGCACGAGGATCCGCCGGTCGATCCGCGGAGTCTGATGCCATGAGCACGCTGTTCTACGGTGCCTCGGCCGTGGCGATCGCCGCCACCCTGCTGGCGATCACGCGCGCGCATGCGGTGCACGCGCTGCTGTATCTGATCGTGTCGCTGCTGGGTGTGGCGGCGACGATGCTGGCCCTCGGAGCGCCGCTGGCGGCGATGCTGGAGGTGATGGTCTACGCCGGTGCGATCATGGTGCTGTTCGTGTTCGTCGTGATGCTGCTGAACCTGGGGCCCGGAACCTCGTCGCAGGAACGTCTGTGGTTGCGGCCGCGGTTCTGGTTGGGGCCGGGGGTGCTCTCCGGTTTGCTGCTGGTGCAACTGCTCGGCGTCGTGTTGCGACCGGATTCGCCGTCGATGTCGATCGCGGAGGTCGGGCCCAAGGCGGTCGGCATCGCGCTGTATGGACCCTATCTGCTGGCGGTGGAGCTGGCGTCGATGCTGTTGCTGGCCGGTCTGGTCGCTGCCTATCACCTCGGGAGGCCGGGCAGATGATTCCGCTCGGACATGCACTGGGGGTGTGCGCAACCTTGTTTGCCCTGGGTGTGGCGGGCCTGCTGACGCGGCGCGGTCTGCTGTTCAGTCTGATGTGTCTGGAGATCATGCTGAACGCGGCTGGTCTGGCGTTCGTCGTGGCCGGCAGCCGCTGGTCCGCGCCGGATGGTCAGGTGATGTTCCTGCTGGTGTTGACCCTGGCGGCGGCGGAAGTTTCGGTGGGACTGGCGCTGCTGTTGCAGGTGTACCGGCGCTTCAAATCGCTGGACACGGATGTACTGTCGGAGATGAAGGCGTGACGCCGCAGACCGCGCTGCATGGTGTGGTGCTGCTGCCCTTGCTCAGCGCCGCGATCCTGCTGCTGTGGCGCGGCGTGCCGCGCGCGATGGTGACGTTCCTCGGGGTCGGCTCGGTCACGGCCGCGGCGCTGCTGACCGCAGTGCTCGGGGCGCAGTGGCTGAATGCCAGTGCGCCGCTGGCGGTGACGCAGGTGCTGTGGAACTGGGTGCAGCTGGAGAGCTTCACGCCGCGGATTGCGCTGACGCTTGATGGGCTGTCGCTGACGATGCTGGGCGTGATCACCGGCGTCGGTGCGCTGATTCACGCCTACGCGTCCGGCTACATGCGCGACGAGCCGCGCTATCGCCAGTTCTTTGCCTACATGAATCTGTTCGTGGCGATGATGCTGGTGCTGGTACTGGCTGACAATCTGCTGCTGCTGTATCTGGGCTGGGAAGGTGTGGGCCTGTGCTCGTACCTGCTGATCGGCTTCTACAACGAAGACCCGGCCAACGACGCGGCGGCGCGTAAGGCATTCATCACCACGCGCGTTGGCGACACGGCGTTTGCGATCGGTCTGTTCCTGATCTATCGCGAGCTGAACACGATCGATATTGCGGTCATTCTGGATGCGGCGCCGCGGGTCTGGGCCGGCGACAGCCGCATGCCGACGATCGTGGCCCTGCTGTTGCTGGGCGGCGCGGTCGGAAAGTCGGCACAGCTGCCGCTGCAAGCGTGGCTGCCGGACGCGATGGCCGGCCCGACCCCGGTGTCGGCGCTGATCCATGCCGCGACCATGGTGACTGCCGGTGTCTATCTGATCGCGCGTCTGCACGGCATCTATCTGCTCGCGCCGGAGGCACTGGCGGTGGTCGGCTGGATCGGCGCGCTGACCCTGCTGCTGGCCGGTGGAGCCGCGCTGGCGCAGAACGACATCAAGCGCGTGCTGGCGTATTCGACAATGTCTCAGATCGGCTACATGTTCCTGGCACTGGGCTGCGGCGCCTGGGGTGCGGCGATCTTCCATTTGATGACGCATGCCTTCTTCAAGGCGCTGCTGTTCCTAGCCTCCGGCAGTGTGATCCTGGCCTGCCACCACGAACAGGACATCTTCAAGATGGGCGGGCTGCGCCGCAAACTGCCGCTGGCCTTCGCCAGCTTCGTCGTCGGCGGCGCCGCGCTGGCGGCGCTGCCGATCGTGACCGCTGGTTTCTGGAGCAAGGAGGCGATCCTGTCCGCGGCCTGGGGCGGCGGGCACCGGTTGTGGTGGCTAATGGGCACCGTCTGCGCGTTCCTGACGGGGCTGTACACGTTCCGCCTGATCTTCATCGTGTTTTTCGGCGGCGAGAAGGCGCATGCGCATGACGCGGACATCCATCGCATGCGCGTGCCGCTCGGCGTGCTGATGGCACTATCGCTCGGCGGCGCCCTGATCACGCAGCCCCTGCATGGCGTGTTGCCGGAGTTCATGGTCGAGGCGGGCAGCCATGGGCCCGAACTGATTGCGGTTGCGGCGGGTCTGGCCGGTATCGCACTGGCGTGGTTCTGGTACGGCCAGGGCGCCGCGGTGGCGCCAGCCGAGACCCCGTTGCGCCGGTGGGCGCGCAGTGGCTGGGGCTTTGACGCCCTGTATGACGCACTGCTGGTGCGGCCGCTGTACACGCTGGCGAGGATCAATCGCACCGACATCATCGATCGTATGTACGGGGCGTTGGTGCTTGGCCTGCTGGGAGCGCATCGCAGCGTGCTGAAGCTGCAGACCGGGCAGCTGCGCTGGTACGCCGCCGGCATCGCGCTGGGCGCGGTCGTGCTGCTGGGAGCGTCGCAATGGGCCTGAGTCCGCTGCTATTGCCGGCGCTGGTGTTGATTCCATTCGTGGGTGGATTGCTGGCCTGGTATTCGGAGCGGTTGTCGCTGACCTGGCCGCGCTGGATCGGACTGCTGTCGATGGCAGCGACCTGCGCGATCGCACTGTGGATCTGGGGTCATGCCGAGGTGCCGGCGATCGTGCCGGATGCGCGCGCGCCGCACTGGATTCTCGAGTACAAGCTGAGCTGGATTCCGCGCTGGGGCGTCAGCTTCCATTTCGGCATCGACGGTCTGGGCCTGCTGATGGTGCTGCTGACCGGCGTGCTGGGTGTGCTGTCGGTCGCCTGTTCCTGGCGCGAGATCCAGCAGTACGTCGGCTTCTTCCATCTGAACCTGCTGTGGAATCTGGCGGGCGTCATGGGTGTGTTCATGGCGCTGGACCTGTTCCTGTTCTTCGTGCTGTGGGAAGTGATGCTGGTGCCGATGTACTTCCTGATTGCGTTATGGGGGCATTCCAGCACGGCTGGCGCAAAGCGCGGGCATTCGCGCGTCTACGCGGCGACCAAGTTCTTCATCTTCACCCAGTCCGCCGGCCTGCTGATGCTGGTGGCGATGCTGGCGCTGGTGTGGCTGCACCAGCAGGCTACCGGGCAGTGGAGCTTCAATTATCACGATCTGCTGTACACACCGCTGACACACGCGCAGGAGTACGCGCTGATGCTGGCGTTCTTCGTCGCGTTCGCGGTCAAGCTGCCGGTGGTGCCGCTGCACCCGTGGCTACCCGATGCGCATTCGCAGGCGCCGACCGCCGGCTCGGTTGATCTGGCCGGCATTCTGCTGAAGACCGGCGCGTACGGATTGCTGCGGTTCGTATTGCCGCTGTTTCCGCATGCTTCGCGTGATTTCGCACCGATCGCGATCGGCCTCGGCGTGTTCGGCATCCTGTACGGCGCCAAGCTGGCGCTGGTCCAGACCGACATCAAGCGTCTGGTTGCCTATACCAGCGTGTCACACATGGGCTTCGTGCTGCTCGGCATTTATGCCGGCAGCACCATTGCGCTGGAGGGGGCATTGATCCTGATGCTGGCACATGGGCTGGCCACCGGCGGCTTGTTCATTCTCTGCGGCGAGCTGTACGAGCGTCTGCACACGCGTGAGCTGGGTCAGATGGGCGGACTGGCGCGGCGCGCGCCGCACTACGCGACTGCGGTGATGTTCTTTGCGCTGGCGTCGCTGGGGTTGCCCGGTCTGGGCAACTTCGTCGGTGAGTTTCTGGTCCTGGTCGGCGCGTTCCCGCTGCGGCCGTGGATGACGATGGTGGCCGCGCTGGGTCTGATTCTGGCAGCCGTGTATTCGTTGTACATCGTGCAGAAAGTGCTGCATGGGCCGCCGGCAGATGCCCGCCCGGTCGAGGACCTGACCGCACGCGAGCGACTGATGATTGGCGCCATTATTGTCAGCCTGCTGGTCCTGGGTCTGTTTCCGCAGCCAGTGCTGGATCTGGCGCGTGGCCCGTTGACCCAGATCGGCGAGTGGTATGCGCACGGAGTGCCGCCGCCATGAGCCTGCAGTGGCAGGCCGCAATCCAGTCCGGCGCGCCGCTGCTGCTGATGGCGGCCGGAATCGTGCTGCTGATGCTGCTGATCGCTTCGGCCCGCAATCACCGCGCGATTGCACAGCTGACGACCCTGGGGTTTCTGCTGACGTTTGGCGTCTGCCTGATTCCGCAGGGCAGTGTCGAGCTGACGCCGTTGCTGGTCGTCGACGACACCGCGCGCTTTGCAATTGCGCTGGTCGCAGCGGCTGGCGTGATCACGGTGCTGCTGTTGTACGGCTATGTCGAAGCCTACGACGGCGTGCGCGAGGAAATGTATCTGCTGCTGCTGATCGCCGCGCTGGGGGCGATGGTGCTGGCGTGTGCACAACACGCTGCCAGTCTGCTGCTGGGGCTGGAAACGCTCAGTGTCGCGCTGTTCGGCATGATCGCCTACACCCACAAGCGCAAGCGTTCGCTCGAAGCCGGCATCAAGTATCTGGTGCTGTCGGCCGCGGCGTCGGCGACCCTGTTGTTCGGGTTTGCGCTGCTCTATGCCGCCTGCGGGGCGCTGCAGTTCGACGCGATCGGTGCCGCGCTGGAGACGCTGACACCTGACGAACGCGCGATTGCCTGGGCCGGGCTGGCGCTGATCTGGGCCGGGTTCGGCTTCAAGCTGTCGCTGGTGCCGTTCCATTTGTGGACGGCGGACGTCTACGAGGGGGCGCCGGCGCCGGTGTCCGGCTTCCTGGCCGCCGTGTCCAAGGGGCTGGTTGCCGTGGTGCTGCTGCGCTGGCTGTCGCCGGTGGCGCTGACGCAGACGCCGGTCCTGCATCTGGCACTGGGGGGCGTTGCGGTGCTGAGCATTGTCGTCGGCAATCTCGGTGCGCTGCAGCAGAACAACGTCAAACGCGTGCTGGCGTACTCATCGATCGCGCATACGGGCTATCTGCTGGTGCCATTCCTGGTCGGGGGCGTGGTCGCGCGCGAGGCGGTGCTGGTCTACGTGACCTGTTATACGGTCATGACGCTGGGCTGTTTTGGGGCGGTGACGATCCTGTCCGGTCCGGCCGGAGAGCGGGATGCCGACCATTTATATGACTACCGCGGCCTGTTCTGGCGCCGGCCGCTGGTGACCTCGGTGTTCGCGCCGATGCTGCTGGCGCAGGCCGGGCTGCCGCTGACCGCCGGGTTCCTGGCCAAGTTGTATGTGCTGGCCGCGGCGGTGGAACGTCATGCCTGGTGGCTGGCACTGGCGGTCGTCGCCGGCAGCGCGGTCGGCCTCTATTACTACCTGCGTCTGATCGTTGTGCAATTTTTGCCCAAACCGGGCGGCATGCGCCGTGAGGGGGTGCTGTCGGAAACCAGCGTAACCGCCGGAATTGCGCTGTTGCTGCTGTTTGTTGCCCTGATCGGGCTTGGGGTGCAGCCGCAGCCGTTGCTTGCAGGCGTGACCGAAGTGCTGCGTCTGCCGCCCTGAATCCGCCTGAGCGCAGGGGTCTCGGCGCCCCGACCGAGGCATTGGCGTCGAACTCGATCCCTAATATTTGGTCGATAGCGGGCGATTCCGCTGGCGACGGCGGAGCCGATTGACTAAAATCCGCCCGCTTTTCTACGAGACACAGGTGGCCCGTTCGTGGATGTCACGCACATCAAGCTGAAGAAGGGCCTCGATCTGCCGATCCAGGGCGTCCCCGAGCAGAGCGTCGATGACGCGCCCGCGGTGACGACCGTCGGCGTGGTCGGAGGCGATTACATTGACCTGAAGCCGACGATGTATGTCGAAGTCGGGGACAAGGTCAAACTGGGCCAGCCCCTGTTTGAAGACAAGCGTCGCCCGGGCGTGCTGCACACTGCGCCGGCAGCAGGCGAGGTCATTGCGATCAATCGCGGCGCGCGGCGCGTGCTGCAGTCGGTGGTGATCCGCATCGAGGGTAACGAGCAGATCGCATTCAAGTCGTGGCCGGCGGCCGAGCTGGCGTCGTTGCCGGCGGACGAGGTGCGCGAGCAGCTGCGCCTGTCAGGCATGTGGACTGCGCTGCGTACGCGGCCGTACTCGCGCGTGCCGCGGGTCGATTCGACGCCCGCCGCAATCTTTGTCCCGTGCATCGACACGCGTCCGCTGGCGGCCGATCCGGTCGTCGTATTGCGCGGTCAGGAGCAGGACTTCAAGAACGGTCTGGCGGTGTTGACGCGGCTGACTGCAGGTGAGGTCTTTGTCTGCCGCCGGCCTGGTGCGCAGATTCCGGTGCCGGAGCTCAAGCAGATCCGCGTCGCCGAGTTCGACGGCCCGCATCCGGCCGGACTGGTGGGCACCCACATGCATTTCCTGAAACCGGTCGGGGCCAACCGCACCAACTGGTATGTCAGCCCGCAGGACGTGGCTGCGATCGGCAAGCTGTTCACCGCCGGCAAGATCGACACCACGCGCATTGTCGCGCTGGGCGGGCCGCAGGTCGTGAAGCCGCGACTGTTGCGTACACGCATTGGTGCGTGCATCTCCGAGCTGATTACGCCGCAGATCCGTTCAGGCGAATCGCGGCCGCTGTCCGGCTCGATTCTGGGCGGGCGCGAGGCACGCGGCTGGGGTAACTACCTCGGGCGCTATCACACGCAGATTTCCGTGCTGGCCGAAGGCCGCGAGCGGCGTTTCCTCGGCTGGATCAATCCCGCCGGCGACCGTTTCTCGGCAATGAACCTGTTCTTCTCGGCGTTCCAGCGCGGCAGTCGCCGCATGCCGATGAATACCTCGACCAACGGCTCGCCGCGAGCGATGGTCCCGATCGGCAACTACGAGCGCGTGCTGCCGCTGGACATGCTGGCGACACCGCTGCTGCGCGCATTGCTGGTTCGCGATACCGACACTGCGCAGTCGCTGGGCGCATTGGAGCTGGACGAGGAAGACCTCGCACTGTGTTCGTTTGTCTGCGTCGGCAAGCACGATTACGGTCCGATCTTGCGCGCCAATCTCGAGCAGATCGAAACTGAGGGATAAGCGCGGCGCCACGTGCGCGAAAGCGCCCCGAAGCGGTGAATCGGGGTCGGGGGCGGCAAAAGACGTGCAGTTCGGCGTTTTTCCGCCCATAGGCATCAACATCGGCCGGCCGTCAGATCCGACTGCAGCCGACGGATATTGAAAGTGTCGTGACCGGCAATGGCGCCGGGCACGCCAACCAAGGAAGCGTTCGTATGTCCGCAATCCGTTCTTTTCTCGACCGCGTCGAGCCCTTGTTCAAGAAGGGAGGACGATTCGAGAAACTGTATCCGCTGTTCGAGGCGGTAGACACCATTGCGTATTCGCCGGGTGACGTCACCCGCGCAGCGCCGCACGTACGCGACGCCATCGACCTCAAGCGCGTGATGATCTACGTGTGGCTGGCGACGTTCCCCGCGATTGCGGTCGGGTGCTGGAACGTCGGATTTCAGGCCAACGTGGCGATGGCGGAGCTGGGACAGACCCAAATTGCCGGCTGGCGCGGCGCGTTGCTGCATCTGTTCGGTATCGGCGTCGATCCCAACAGCATCATGGACTGCTTCTGGCACGGTTTCTGGTATTGGGTACCGGTTTACGCAGTGACTTTCGTTGTCGGCGGCTTCTGGGAAGTGCTGTTCGCCACCGTGCGCCGGCATGAGATCAACGAAGGCTTCTTCGTCACCTCGATCCTGTTCTCGCTGATCCTGCCCCCGACGGTGCCGCTGTGGCAGGTGGCGCTGGGCATCAGCTTCGGCACCGTAATCGGCAAGGAAATCTTCGGCGGCACCGGCAAGAACTTCCTCAATCCGGCGCTGGTCGGGCGTGCGTTCCTGTACTTCGCCTATCCCGCGCAGCAGACCGGCGACACGATCTGGACTGCGGTCGACGGCTTTACCTCGGCGACGACGCTGGGCATCGCCAAGCTGGGTGGCCTTGAGGCGGTCAAGGATGCCGGGCTGACCTGGATGCAGACCTTCGTCGGTGTCGAGCAGGGCAGCATCGGCGAGGTGTCGGCGCTGGCGATTTTCATCGGCGGAGCGTTCCTGCTGTACACCGGTGTCGCCAACTATCGCATCGTCATCGGCATGCTGGCCGGCATGATTGCGGCGGCGCTGCTGTTCAACGTGATTGGCTCGGACAAAAATCCGATGTTCGCGTTTCCGTGGTACTGGCATCTGACCGTGGGCGGCTTCGCCTTCGGCACGATGTTCATGGCCACTGATCCGGTTTCGGCGGCGCATACCGATACAGGACGCTGGATATTTGGCGCGTTTTGCGGCGCCATGGTGGTGCTGGTCCGCGTGGTCAATCCGGCGTTTCCAGAATCGGTGATGCTGGCCATTCTGCTCAGCAACATCGTTGCACCGCTGATCGATTTCGGCGTGATCAAGGCCAACGTCGCACGGCGCCAGCGCCGGCTCGCGGCCGCCTGAGCGCACCAGAGGAACTATGTGATGGCAGTCAAAGACACCAAGGCCTACGCGCTGTGGGTCGCTTTCGTACTCTGTCTGGTGTGCTCGGTGCTGGTCACCGGCGCGGCAATCGCGCTGCGCCCAGTGCAGCAGTCGGCCAAGCTCGACGACAAGCGCAAGAACATTCTGCGCGTGGTCAACATGTACGAGCCGGGGATCAATCTCGACGAGGCATTCAAGAAGATCACGCCAAAGATCGTCGACCTGAGCACCGGCCAGCTCAGTGACGCGGTCGATCCGGCCAAGTACGACCAGTACGCTGCGGCGAAGGATCCGGCGCAGGGCGGACAGGTGATTCCGGGCGATGATGACATCGCCAAGATCAAGTACATGCCGCGCTATGTCACCGTCTACTACATCTACAACGAGGACGGTTCGCCGAAGACAGTCATCCTGCCGATCAGCGGCTACGGGCTATGGTCGACGCTGTACGGCTTCCTTGCGGTCGAAGCGGATGGAAATACGGTCGTCGGCATCAATTTCTATCAGCATGCAGAGACCCCAGGACTCGGCGGCGAAGTCGACAATCAGAAATGGAAGGCGCTGTGGCCGGGCAAGAAAATCTATGACGACAAGGGGCAGGTTGCACTGCATCTGGTCAAGGGCGGCGTCAATCCGGACAGCCCTGAAGCGACGCATCAGGTTGATGCCCTGGCGGGCGCTTCGCTGACCTCCAACGGTGTCAGCAATCTGGTCCATTACTGGCTGTCGGATGCGGGCTTCAAGTCCTTCCTCGAACAGCTGGGGCAGCAACACGCGGCGGCCGCCTCGGCCACCCCGACGACGTGAGGTGATCCATGTCTGATATCAATACCAAGAAGATCCTGGCCGAGCCGATCGCGGACAACAACCCGATCATCCTGCAGGTGCTCGGCATCTGCTCGGCGCTGGCGGTCACCAGCAAGCTGGAAACCGCGCTGATCATGTGCGTCGGTCTGACCGTTGTCACCGCGTTTTCCAATCTGTTCTACAGCCTGGTGCGCAACTTCATTCCCGGTTCGATCCGCATCATTGCGCAGATGACGATCGCGGCGACCCTGGTGATCCTGGTCGATCAGACGCTCAAAGCCGTTGCGTATGAAGCGTCCAAGCCGCTGTCGGTGTTCGTCGGTCTGATCCTGACCAACTGCATCGTCATGGGCCGCCTCGAGGCCTACGCGCAGTCGAACCCGCCCTGGCCGTCGTTCCTCGACGGGCTCGGCAATGGGCTGGGCTATAGCGCGATTCTGGTGATCCTGGCGACGTTCCGCGAGCTGTTTGGCTCGGGCAAGTTGATGGGCGTCGAGATTCTGCCGCTGGTCACCGAGGGCGGCTGGTACACACCCAACGGCCTGCTGCTGTTGCCGCCGTCCGCGTTCTTCCTGATCGGCATCATCATCTGGGTGGTCCGGACCTGGAAGCCGCAACAGCAGGAAAAACCGATGTTCAGCATCCAGTCCGGACAGCCGCACCCCGGCGGCGAAGCGCACTGAGGCAGGGGACCATCCATGGAACATTACATCAACCTTGCGATTCGCTCGCTGTTCATCGAGAACCTTGCACTGGCCTTCTTCCTGGGCATGTGCACGTTTCTGGCGATCTCGAAGAAGATCGAGACGGCCATCGGTCTGGGCATCGCGGTCATCGCGGTGCAGTCGCTGACGATGCCGCTGAACAACCTGCTGTTCCAGTACGTATTGAAGCCGGGGGCGTTGTCCTGGGCCGGCCTGCCGGACACCGATCTGACCTTCCTGGGGCTGATCCTGTACATCGGCGTGATCGCGGCGACGGTGCAGATTCTGGAAATGACGCTGGATAAGTACGTGCCTGCGCTCTACAACGCGCTGGGCATCTTCCTGCCGCTGATCACGGTCAATTGCGCGATTCTCGGCGGCACCCTGTTCATGGTCGAGCGTGACTACACCTTCGCCGAGTCCTGTGTCTACGGTGTGTCGTCAGGCGGCTCGTGGGCGCTGGCGATTGCGCTACTGGCCGGCGTGCGCGAGAAGATGAAGTATTCCGACGTGCCGCCGGCGCTGCAGGGCCTGGGCATCACGTTCATTTCGGCCGGACTGTTGGCATTCGGCTTCATGGCCTTTTCCGGCATTCAAATCTAAAGGCGGGGCGACATGCTTCTCGAAATCGCACTCGGCGTTGCCATTTTCACCGGCATCATCCTGGCGCTGGTCGTCATCATTCAGTTCGCCAAGGACATTCTGGTCCCGGCCGGCACCGTCAAGATCCTGATCAACAACGAGCGTGAGCTCGAAGCGCCCGTCGGTGGCAAGCTGCTGCAGACCCTTGCCGGCGCCGGACTGTATGTACCGTCGGCCTGTGGCGGCGGCGGCTCCTGCGCGCAGTGCCGGGTCAAGGTGTTCGAGGGTGGTGGCAACATTCTGCCGACCGAACTCAACCACATCACCAAGCGCGAGGCCAAGGAATGCGACCGCCTGTCGTGCCAGGTCGCGGTCAAGCAGAACATGAAGATCGAGATCCCGGAGGAAGTCTTCGGGGTCAAGAAGTGGGAGTGCACGGTGCGCTCCAACCACAACGTTGCGACCTTCATCAAGGAATTGGTGCTTGAACTGCCGGCCGGCGAGCGCGTCAATTTCCGTGCGGGTGGCTATATCCAGATCGAATGTCCGCCGCATGTGGTCAATTACAAGGATTTCGACGTCGAGCCGAAATTCCGCGAGGACTGGGACAAGTTCAACCTGTGGCAGTACACGTCCAAGGTTGATGAGCCGGTCGAGCGCGCTTATTCGATGGCGAACTATCCGGAAGAACTGGGCATCATCATGCTCAACGTCCGTATCGCCAGCCCGCCGCCGAAGCTGCCGAATGTCCCGGCCGGCAAGATGTCGAGCTACATCTTCAACCTGAAGCCGGGTGACAAGGTCACGATCTCGGGGCCGTTCGGCGAGTTCTTCGCGCGCGACACCGACAAAGAAATGGTCTTCATCGGTGGCGGCGCAGGTATGGCGCCGATGCGTTCGCATATCTTTGATCAACTGACCCGGATCAAGACCCAGCGCAAGATCTCGTTCTGGTACGGCGCGCGATCCAAGCGCGAGATGTTCTATGTCGAGGATTTCGACAAGCTGGCCGCCGACAATCCGAACTTCGAATGGCATGTTGCCCTGTCCGAGCCGCAGCCGGACGACAACTGGACCGGCTACACCGGTTTCATTCACAACGTTCTGTATGAGAACTACCTGAAGAATCACAAGGCGCCGGAAGACTGCGAGTACTACATGTGCGGCCCGCCGGTGATGAATGCTGCGGTGATCAAGATGCTGCTGGACCTCGGCGTCGAACGCAAAGACATCATGCTGGACGATTTCGGCGGATAGCCGGGAAAGTGCCGTTGGCACTTTTCCTCACGGGTGAACGCCCGAGGCATTGTGTCGGGCCGGCGCGGAGGGTGGCGTATCCTGAGGATTGCCTCTCCGCAGTCGGGTGGATTGGCGCGAAGCATGGGGCCGCTGCATACCCGCGGCCGTATGCGTGATACGCTCGTCCAGACGACACAGGGGTGGCCGATGACGACTGCGGCGGAACGGGACCCGGGTGCTGCTTGCGCCCATCGGCAACTAGCGCGACACTGAATTTATGACCACATTCATCGCTGTCTTCGTGCTGTTCAGCCTGGCGTTGGCTGGGCTCGGTCTGGGCTGGTTGTTGAAGGGCAGGGAACTGAAGGGAACCTGTGCAAGCCAGGCAGCGTTCACCGGCGGGGTTTGCGAAGTGTGTGGCAAGACCGAGCGTTGCGAGGGCGACGCGCCCGGCCAATAACGATTACAGATCCGGATGTAAACGGAGGCGACAGCATGCTGCATTCGATCACCGTCAAAGACTATATGAGTGAGAGCCTGCTGACGTTCCGTCCGGACATGGACGTGATCGAGGCGATTCACAAGCTGGTGGAGAAGGGTTATTCCGGTGCGCCGGTGCTCGACAACCTCGGCAATGTCATCGGGGTGCTGTCCGAGCACGACTGTCTGAAAGTCGGGCTGCATGCGAGCTATCACGGCGTGCTGGGGGGCAAGGTCGCTGATTTCATGTCCAAAAACCCGGTGACAGTGGAATCCGAGCTGAGCATTCTGGAACTGGCCAAGATGTTCCTCGACAAACCGTTCCGGCGCTATCCGGTGACTGAGGACAACCGATTGATTGGGCAGATCTCGCGTTCCGATGTGCTGCGCGCGATCGACGCCATCAACGACAGCTCCAATGCCTAGCGCATGAGCCTTCTGACTCGCGGTTGCGCACCGCGCCGGCGCTAAGCGGCGCCCGTGTCTCGAGGCCATCACCGACCGGAATCTCCCGACGCTGACGCCACGCCGCCTGACTGGCGTGCGCTGCGCGGGCTATGGCCCTATCTGCGCGAATTCCCGGCACGGATTGCGATTGCGATGGCCTGCCTGGTGGCCGCCAAGCTGGCCGGCACCGCCCTGCCGATGCTGCTCAAGCACGTGGTCGACGCGCTCGACACCGCGGAGGGAAACCTGATCGTCGTGCCGCTGAGCCTGCTGTTGGCGTACGGCGCCTTGCGCCTGGCCAACGTACTGTTTGGCGAACTGCGCGATGTTGTATTCGGTCGTGTCAGCGAACGCGCGATGCGGCGAGCGGCGTTATCGGTGTTCCGGCATCTGCATGCGCTGGATCTCGATTTTCACCTGTCGCGACGCACCGGCGGCCTGTCCAGGGACATCGAGCGCGGCATATCCGGCATCAGTTTTCTGCTGCGCTTCATGCTGTTCAACATCCTGCCGACCCTGCTGGAAATTGCGCTGGTTGCCGGCATCCTGCTGTTCAACTACGGCGTCGCGTTTGCAATGATCACTGCTGTGGCGGTGGTGTTGTACATCCTGTTCTCGGTAGTGACGACCGAGTGGCGCACGCGCTTCGTGCGCGAGGCCAACCGACTCGATTCGAGCGCCAACACGCGTGCGGTCGACAGCCTGCTCAACTACGAGACGGTCAAGCTGTTCGGCAATGAAGACTACGAAGCCAAGGAGTACGACCGCTCGCTGACGGCGTGGGAACACGCGCAGCAGCAGAACCGGCTGTCCCTGTCGGCGCTGAACTCGGGGCAGGCGTTGATCGTCGCCGGCAGTCTGACCTGGATGATGATCCTTGCTGCACGCGGCGTTGCTGCGGGCGCGATGACACTGGGCGACTTTGTCGCGATCAACGCCTATCTGATCCAGCTATTTGTACCGCTGAATTTTCTGGGTTTCGTGTATCGCGAAATCCGCCGCGCCCTGACCGACATGCAGCGCATGTTTGCGTTGCAACAGGTCCAGCCGAAGGTGGTTGATGGTGCCGATCAACTGGAAATGCATGGTGCTCCGGTCGACGTGCGCTTTGACGACGTGCACTTCGCTTATGGACCAAAGCGCGAAATTCTGCAGGGCGTCAGTCTCTATATTCCGGCAGGGCACAAGCTGGCCGTGGTCGGAGCAAGCGGCGCCGGCAAGTCGACGCTGGGACGCCTGCTGTTCCGCTTCTACGATCCTACTGCGGGCAGCATCAGCGTCGGTGGACGCGACATCCGCGGGCTGACACAGCACAGCCTGCGATCGCATATCGGGGTAGTGCCGCAAGATACCGTGCTGTTCAACGACACCCTGGCCTACAACCTGGCCTATGGACGCCCAGGCGCGAGCCAGGCGGAGATCGAGCGGGTGGTGCGTCTGGCGCATCTGGATCATTTCGTCGCGCAGTTGCCTGACGGCTATGAGACCCGCGTCGGCGAGCGTGGCCTGAAACTCTCCGGCGGCGAAAAGCAGCGCGTCGCCATCGCACGGGCGTTGCTGAAGGATCCACCGGTGATGATCTTCGATGAAGCGACGTCATCACTGGATTCGGCCTCGGAACGTGCCATTCTCGATGCGTTACGCGAAGTGGCGCAGCACCGCACCACGCTGGTGATTGCCCACCGCCTGTCCACCATCGTCGACGCCGACGAGATCGTGTTGCTGGACCAGGGGCGGGTCGTCGAGCGCGGTACGCATGCCGGGTTGCTGGCCGCCGGCGGAGCCTATGCACGTCTATGGCAGATGCAGCAGCGCGAGCAGCCTGCGCCGCCGGCCGCGGCCGTGCCGGCCTAGTTCCGCAGCAACCGACAGCCTGCGATCCGGAGTGCCGGGATCGGCCCCGCACGGACTCTGGTTTGCGACGGTTCAGTGGCGACCGGAGGCATGCCATTGTGTGATCGCCCTTCCCGGCGGCACCAATTTCGCATACCGTTAGCGCGAACAACGCAGGGGGAGGCGCCGGCACGTATCCGGCCAACGCATGATAGGCATCGACACACTGAAAGCATTGGTCAGCATGAGTCCGCGTGAGGAGATGCTGCGGCATATCGTCACGCCGGAACTCGACGAGCTGTTTGCCCGCATCCCGAAACCGGTTGGCAGCTTTGGCTATGACCCCTGGGGCTACAACGAGAACACCGCGAAATTCGCGCTGGGTCTGGTCAAGTGGCTCTACGAGCACTATTTCCGGGTCACGACTTCAGGACTGGAAAACATTCCGGACCACGGCCGGCTGCTGGTTGTGCCGAATCATTCCGGGCAGCTGCCGATGGATGGCGTGCTGATCGGTTACGCGCTGGCGACCAATCCGCATGGGCCGCGTGCGGCGCGGGCGATGATCGAGCGCTTCTTTCCGACGGTGCCGTGGCTGGGCAATGTGCTCAACGCGATCGGCGCGGTGATCGGTGATCCGCTGAACTGCTCGAAGATGCTCGAGCAGGAAGAAGTCATCATCGTGTTTCCGGAGGGCGTGCGCGGCTCCGGCAAGCTGTACAAGGATCGCTACCAGCTGCAGCGGTTCGGCAACGGTTTCATGCATCTGGCCTTGCAGCACAAAACGCCGATTATTCCGGTCGGGGTGGTCGGCTGCGAAGAGACGATGCCCTCGCTGGCAAACATTTCACCGCTGGCGCGCATGCTAGGAATTCCCTATGTGCCGGTCGGGCCCTTGCTGCCGTTGCCGGCGCGGGTGCACATCACGTTTGGCGAACCGATGTACTTCGAAGGTGACAGCGAAAGTGAGGAGCGGGTGACCGAGCGGGTCGAACTGGTCAAGGATCGCATCCGCGATCTGATCGACGCCGGCCTGAAGCAACGCACCAGCATTTTCTAGAAGCGCAGACCATGCCCCATAAGAAAACCGTTCTTGTTACCGGCGCGGCCGGCTCGCTCGCCAAACGCGTGATCGCGCGTCTGCACGGCAAGCACAACGTCATCGCAGTGGATTTCCGCCGCAAGGTCGAGACCGATGCCGGGGTGCCTTCGTACAAGGTCGACATGCAGAAGCGCGGGTTCGAGGACATCTTCCGCAACCACAAGATCGATGCGGTGATCCATATCGGCCGCATCTTTGCGCATGAGTCCGATCGCCAGCGTCGGTACAACGCCAACGTGCTGGGGACCAAGCGCCTGCTGGAGCTGTGCCGCAAGTACAGCGTCAGCGAAGTGGTGATCCACTCGACCTACTTTGTCTATGGCGCGTCGGCCTACAACCCGGCGTTGCTCGACGAGGACGCGCCACTCAAGGCCAGCGAAGTGACCCAGGATCTGGTGGATTCGGTCGAGGTGGAATCACTGGCGCAGATCTATCTGTGGAAGTACCCCGAGCTGAACATCACCATCCTGCGTCCGTGCAACGTGCTGGGCCCGGGCGTACGTAACTCGATGTCGTTGTTGCTGTCACGGTCAGTGGCGCCCGTGCTGCTCGGATTCTCGCCGCTGATGCAGTTCCTGCATGTCGACGACATGGCCGATGCGCTCGTGCTGGCTTTTGAACAGAACAAGCCCGGCATCTACAACGTCGCGCCCGATGACTGGGTCGCGTATCAGGTGGCGGTCGAACAGTGCGGCTGCCGCAAGCTGCCGGTCATGAGCGTGCCGCCGGTGCTGCCGAAGCTGATCAGCAACGCGCTCAACTGGAATGCGTTCTTTCCGCCATATCTGATCAACTATTTCAAATATCCGGTGATCATTGATGGGCGTCTGTTCCGCGAAACCTTTGACTGGAAACCGCGCCGGAACATGAACGACATTTTCAGCTACTACCGCAAGGCCAAGCTGCTCGCGGCGTAAGGACGCTCCACGGTCATTGTCGATTTGTATCGACACGACAGGAAATTCTCATTTCCGCTCCCTGACGGGCGTCCCTATACTCGATCACGAGCGTAGTGAGCGCCCGAATCGGCAAGGAGTTGGAAATGGCGAAGCCAAAAAGCATCAGCAAGGCGCCGAAAATCGATATCGGCATCACCAAGGATGTGCGCAAGGGCATCGCAGAGGGACTGAGTGCGCTGCTCGCAGACGAGTACACGCTGTACCTGAAAACGCACAATTTCCATTGGAACGTCACCGGACCGATGTTCAACACGCTGCATCTGATGTTCGAGACGCATTACACCGAGGCAGCGACCGCAGTGGATCTGATCGCCGAGCGTATCCGTGCTCTCGGGTTCCCGGCTCCAGGAACATATCGGGCGTTCGCTGCACTATCGTCGATCGAAGAGGTCGACGGTGTGCCGGATTGGAAGACCATGGTGACGCAGCTGATCAAGGGGCATGAAGCGTGCGTGAAGACCGCGCGCCGGATGTTCCCCCTGGTGGACGACGCGAGCGATGAACCGACTGCGGATCTGTTGACGCAGCGCATGCAGGTTCATGAAAAGACTGCGTGGATGCTGCGCAGTTTGCTGGAGTAGATGCAGCGTTGAGTGTGCGTCCAGAGCCATTGCTGGCGGTCCGGCAGCTCAAGGTCCAGCATCGTCTGCGACCCATGCGCCCGTGGGCGCCGGCGGTGGTGCTGCGCGCGGTCGATGAGATCAATTTCAACCTGATGCCCGGAGAAACGCTGGGCCTGGTGGGCGAATCGGGTTCGGGCAAGTCGACGCTGGCACGTGCGCTGGTGGGTTTGAACCCGATCGCCGCTGGATCGGCGCGCTTTCAAGGACGGGAGTTGGCGGGCCTGGATGCGAATGCCTGGCGCACGCTGCGTCGGGACATCCAGATGGTGTTTCAGGATCCGCAGACCAGTCTCGATCCGCGCATGCGAATTGTCGAGATCGTTGCCGAGCCACTGGACTATCTGGCGCCTGAGTTGGGCCGCGATGCGCGCCGGCACCGCGCTGCCGAGACGCTGGAGCGGGTCGGTATCGACGCCCCCCTGCATGCGCGCTATCCGCATGAGCTGTCGGGCGGCCAATGTCAGCGGGTGGGTATTGCACGCGCGCTTGTTGTGCGGCCGAGACTGCTGATCTGCGACGAGGCGGTGTCGGCGCTGGATGTCTCCGTGCAGGCGCAGGTTATCGATCTGCTGATGGCGCTGCAGCGCGATTCCGGCCTGTCGATGTTGTTCATCACGCATGATCTGGCCGTGGCGCGTCAGATCAGCGACCGCGTGATGGTGATGTACTTCGGCCGCGTGATGGAACAGGCCAGGGCCGACGTGCTGTTCGAGCAACCGCGGCATCCATACACCAAGGCCTTGCTGGCGTCCGTGCCCGGCACCGATCACGCGTTGCGCAGGCAGTTGCTGCTTGCGGGTGAGTCACCGGATCTCAGCGTGCCGGCGTCAGGCTGCGCATTTGTCACGCGCTGCCCGATGGCCGATGAACAGTGCACGCGTCGGATTCCACCGGTGCAGCGACTGGACGATGGTGCCGCAGTGGCCTGCCACTACGTTGCAGGCGCACAAAACTGGTCCGTCAGCCGCTCCGCGCCGGAACAGCGCGGGCTCTGACCAAACCGGCGGACGTTCAACAGCTCGGTTTCTTGCCGGCTGCCCGCGCCTGGTTGTACAGCGGAATGACCTTGCTGAGATTCTTGTTCAGATCGCTGATGCGTGTGCTCGGCGACGGATGCGTCGAGGCAAACTCGGGCGGCGTTTCTCCGCCCGCCCGCGCCATGTTCTCCCACAGCTTCGACGCTTCGGCTGGGTCAAAGCCGGCGCGCGCCATCAGTTGCTGACCGAGGACGTCGGCTTCGGATTCGTCGCCGCGAGAATACGGCAGCAACAGCAGCAGATTGGCACCCATGCCGATCATGTCGCCGGATACGCCGGTAGCCGACGACACCACCGCAACGCCGAGCTGCGTCGCCATTTCGTTGGAAACGCGTGCGGCCGAGTGGCCGGCCAGCACATGCGAGACCTCGTGGCCGATCACTGCCGCGAGCTGGTCCTGATTCTGGGTGACTTTGAGCAGGCCGGTGTATACGCCGATCTTGCCGCCAGGCAGCGCGAAGGCGTTGACCTGCTTGGAGTCGAAGACCTGCACTTCCCACTGCCCACCGACTTCGCGCGTGATCGCGTTGGCGACGCACTGGACGTAGCGGTTGGTCTTGCCGTCCTTGGTTGGCGGAGTCTTTTCCTTCAGATCCTGAAATGCGGTGACGCCCATCTGCGCCATTTCAGCGTCCGACACCAGGCGCAACTGACGGCGTCCGGTCGGCGATGTTACGCAGGCGGTCACGACGGCGCCGACGACGGCGATGCACAACAGGGTGCGGACTGCGGGCCAGCGCGACATGCAATTTCTCCGAGGAACTGAAAACGCCGGTGAAATGATAGTGGATGCTGCCGTGAAAGCCACCGTGAAAGCCACCCGCACGCCGCGTCGCGCGGTCGGCGCAATCCCGGTAAAGTCTCTTTTGGGTCCGTCAGGATCCATGGGGATGCGGCCAGGGTCGGAGGAGAAATTGACCCGTCCGCAGTGTCGAGACGGCAACGACCGTCAGTCTTTCTGGAAGGTAGATCAAGTATGTCTGAGCGTGAGACCGGTACCGTCAAGTGGTTTGACAATGCCAAAGGCTATGGCTTCATACAGCGCGGAACAGGACAGGACGACGTCTTTGTCCATTTCCGGCAAATCCAGGGCGAGGGTTATCGCACGTTGCAGGAGGGACAGCAGGTTCAATTCAATGTGATACAGGGTCAGAAGGGCCTGCAGGCCGAACAGGTCGCGGTTCTCAACTAACCGGACTGTGTCATTGAAGCCGGGGCTTGCCCCGGCTTTTTTGTGCGCGCTGCCTGCGCAGCCACGCAGCCAGCAGCAGCGTGAGGCTGGAGCCGAGGCCGACGCTGCCGCCCCCGCCGGAGCCGCCGGCGGCAGCGGAACTGCCGTCGTCGACCAGGACCAGGGTGCGATCACTGCCGCCCACATCAGTATCGGCACGGCCAGCGTCGTCTTCGTAGTTGGCCCAGCCGCCGGCCCAGTCGGCGACGGTCGCGGGATTGGTATCCAGAGCCTGTCCGGTAAAGTCCGTCGCCGTCACCGCGAGTTGCAGTCTGCGCGCCTCGATCGCCGGGCTGCCGGTGGGCAGCGTGAACACGACCTGATAGGCATCGTCGGCATAGCGCAGGCAGCCTGCGGATGTTCCGGGTGGCGTGGCGCGCCAGCCTTCTGCGGTCGTCGCCAACGCGAAGCTGAACGCGGCGCCGCCGGCATCGCGGCCGGTCAAGGCGATCTGCGGTGCCAGATCGATGCTCTGCCCAATGAATTGGGTGATCGCCTGGGTCTGCGGATCACGCCACCGCATGGGTTTGTTGAATGCCAGCCACAGGCGGTAGGCGACTCCGGGTTCGAGGTTGCCGTCGCCGAACTGTGTCAACGCGCGCGTGCTGCCGTCGCGCATCCAGCGGGCGTCGTACACCAAAAGATCGCTATCCACGCGACGGACCTGCGCGGCGATCAAACTCGGCGGTCCGGCCATGCGATACAGGCCGACCGTATTGGCGGCGGTGATTTCCTCGCGCACCCGCGCGATCTCGGATGCAGGCAAAACGAAGCCGTCGTGGTGGTAGCCGAAGCTGCCGTAATCGCTGCCGCCGTTGGCTGAGGGTTCCAGTTCCAGGGTGTAAGCCGGAATCTGGTAGTCGTAGGCGAAGCGTTCGTCGGTGCTGCCAATACCCTGACCGGCGGGTGTTGGGTTGTACGGATAGCGATCAACCCCGCCGGTGGCAGCGCTCATGCGCTGTGCCAGCGCGCGCGCAAGCGCGTCGCGCCGCGTGCGACCGGTGTTCACGCCGTAGTACACGCGGCTGAAGGTGTGCGTATCGACATAAAGCCGCAGGCGTGCCGCCGGGCCGAGATTCCCGGCGGCATACAGCGCCTGGATTTCCGGTTCGGATGCCGCCGAGACGCCGTGATAGACCAGCGAGCCGCTGGCATTGCTGTTCTGATTGCCGGACGCGAAGGCGTGGGTGTTGTTGCGGTTGAGGTCGACGCCGAGCATGCCGTCGGCGACGCATCCGGTGCTGCCGGCAGCACACAGGGTCTCGTCGACATTGCGCATGTTCTTGCGTCGGAAACGACCATCGCGCGGATAATTGCGGTATTCCGCAGGTTCCGCGGACAGATCTGCCGGCGTGGGGTCCCCGCTGTATTCGGTCTGCAGGAAGGTGTCGGGGTAGCGTTGCGTCTGCAGGAAGCCGTCGACGTTGAGCACCGGGATCACGATCAGGTTCAGGTTGTCGAGCAGGTAACGGTACAGCCCGCCGTCGTTCTGGCGCTCGGCGTAGTGCTCAACCAGGGCCGCAACAACTTCCGGACTGCCCCATTCGCGTGCGTGGATGCCGCCGTTGATCAAGGCGGCCGGTTCGGCAAAGCCCTCGGCCGTCAGGGCATCGGCATCGCTGAGCTGCACCGCGGTGATCGGGCGCTGCGCCAAGGTCTGGCCGATTGTCTGTTCGCGAATGCTGTCGCTGGATAGCGCCAGTTCATCCAGTCGTGCCTGCAGTGCGGCATAGCGGCGAAAACCGTCGACCGGCGTCTGCGAATCGACTGGCAGCGGTACCGGATAACCCAGCGGCACCAGCGTATCGCCGTAGCTGTCCTCGGTCAGCGTCAGAACTTGCGCCGCTGCTGTTGCCGTGACGCTGAACAGCAATGCTGCGGTGACACGGCTCAGCGCAGCCATTGGCTGACCTCTGCGCGCAGTGATGCGGGTTGGGCCGGATCGTGGCTGAACGCGGCCAGCGTGGCGCTGGCGCCCGCATCCTCCATCCAGTGCAGTGCCAGCAGTGCGCGGCGCAGACTCAGATCGTCCGGCGCATCTGCAATGATCCTTCGCAACGCTGGCAGGTTGCGCGGATCGCGCGCGAGTGCCTGAGCGCTGGAGGCGCCGTCAGCGTCGCCCAGGCCTGCAAGCAGCGCCTGCTGGGTTTCCGCACTCCACACCAGACGGGACATGGCCAGGCGCGCGGCAGAGCGGTAGCCGGAATCGAGGTCGGGGTCGTTCAGCAGCGTCAGGGCGACAGTCGACTCGAATGCCTCGGGTAGTGCAGCCAGCAGCGTGAGTCCGGCAGGTGTTGCCGGGGCCCGCAGGACGTCGCGTGCCAGTGATGTGTCGCCCAGGCGCAGCGCCAATGCGCTGCGAACGCCGGGATCGGCAGAGTCGGCGCTGCGCAGCAGCAGCAGCTCCGCATCGCTCGCGACAGCGATCTGCTCGCGCCAGGCCGCTGCGTCGTCGATTGCACGCAGGGCCTCAAGATCACCCCGACGCAACGCGCTGACGAGTGCGGCGCGGTGCGCGGCCTTGTCCCAGCGGCGCAGGGTCCCCCGTGCGGTTGCGGCAATCTCGAATGCAGGCACGGTCAGCCCGCCGCGCGCGCGTTCGTCGTCCAGCGCATCGGTATAGGTCTGCGGTGAATAATCCGTCAGTGCTTCGACCTGCATACGGGTCGCAGCTTGCGGGGCAATGGCTTCGCGCAATCGCAGCAGGGTCTGCTGCAGTTCGGCTTCTGCCGGTAACGGGTCGCTGACTGCGGAGAGCCGTGCGGCATCCAGGCGTGCCGCCAGCGTGCTTTCGTCGGGTGCTGATTTTGCGGTAACGGCTGCAATGCGTACCGCTTCGTCCAGCGCGCTGCGCGGAACGTAGCCCGCGCATGCGCCGCCGCTCCAAATAAATGCGATGCAGGCGGCGGCGCAGAGGCGCACGTTCAGGGCTCGAGGCGCTCGATAATCCAGCCGGCGCCGTCGCGCCGATAGCGCAGACGGTCATGCAGCCGCCCCAGGCGACCCTGCCAGAATTCGATGTTCAGCGGTTCGACGCGGTAGCCGCCCCAGTAATCCGGGAACGGCACGGTGGCGCCGCCGAGCGCGGCCTCCTGCGCGTCGTAGCGGCGATCCAGCGCTTCGCGCGACTCGACCACCTGGCTCTGGTGCGAGGTGATCGCGCCGATCTGCGATTCGCGCGGGCGCTGGTAGAAGTACTCGCGCGACAGCTCGGGGGAGACCCGGGAGACCGTGCCTTCAATACGGATCTGGCGCTCCAGCTGTTCCCAGAAGAACACCAGCGCGACGTTGGGATTGGCCGCCAGTGCCTCGCCCTTGCGGCTGAGGTAGTTGGTGTAGAAGGTCAGGCCGCCGTCGACGATGCCCTTGAACAGCACGATGCGTGCGGAGGGACGACCGTCGGCATCGATCGTTGCCAGGGTCATCGCGGTACTGTGGTCACTGACTTCAGCCGCGGCAGCGAGCCAGCGCTCCAGTTGTTCGATCGGGTCGGCCGACAGATCGGCTTCGAGCAGCGGCGGGTTACGGGTGTATTGGGTCATCTCGGGTCTGGCACACTCAGCGGCAAATCGGGACGCCGGCCGCGGGACGGGGCCGGGACGTTCGAGAATTGTCGCGCCAATCCGGCTCGCTGTCGAAGCCGGCGCCGGCGTTCGAATCCACTCAACCGGAATGCTTGCCATGCCCAGCTTCAAAGCCCTGCGTGTTCATTCACTCGACAAGACCACGACTGCAAAATTCGAGACGCTGACGGTCGACGACCTGTCATCCGGCAACGTGGTGGTGCGCGTGGTCTGGTCGGATATCAATTACAAGGACGCATTGGCGGTGACCGGCAAGGGCCGCATTCTCAAGGGCTACCCCAAGGTGCCCGGCATCGACCTGGCTGGCGTCGTCGAGTCCAGCGCCGACGCACGTTACGCGCCGGGCGATCGCGTGCTGGTTACCGGCTGCAATATTGGCGAGGCGCTGGATGGTGGCTACGCCGAGAAAGCACGCGTGCCGGCCAGCATTCTGGTGCCGCTGCCGGAGGGACTCAGCTTGCGCGAGTCAATGGTTCTGGGGACGGCAGGATTTACCGCCGCCATGGCGTTGCGCCGCATGCTGGAGAACCATCAGGCCCCGGAGATGGGGCCGATTGCGGTCACCGGCCCGACAGGCGGCGTCGGTTCGGTCGCGATCGAACTGTTCAAGCGCGCCGGCTTTACCGTGCATGCAATCACCGGCAAGGCCGGCGCCGCTGATGCCTATCTGAAATCGCTGGGCGCCGACGAGGTCGTGTCGAGGCAGTCGCTGAATCTGGGCACGCGGCCATTGGAATCGGCGCTGTGGGGCGGTGCGGTCGACAATCTGGGCGGCGAAACCCTGGCGTGGCTGACCCGCACTACGCGGCCTTGGGGCAACATCGCCAGCATCGGGCTGGCACAGTCGCACGAGCTGAACACCACGGTGATGCCGTTCATTCTGCGCGGCGTATCGGTGCTGGGTATCCATTCAGTCGAGTGTCCGCGCCGCTGGCGCGAGGAAATCTGGCGGCATCTGGCGACCGATCTGAAGCCTGCCTCGTTCGAGCGTCTGGTGGCGCGTGAGGTCAGCCTCGATCAGGTGCCGGCCGCATGTGAGGATCTGATTGCCGGGACGGTCACCGGGCGCACGCTGGTCCGCGTGTCGGACGAGTAAATGCGGCGCGCCGCGGCGGGTGCCGTGGGTTTCCAGGCACACGGCGGATCGGTTCCGCTCGTCGGGAGCGTTCGCCGCCGGGTTTAGATCCGGCCGAGTCTGCCGCTATCGACCCTTATCGGGGTTGGTTTCGCGGCAGGGATTCGGCATGGGCAAGATGATCGGCCGGTTTGAAGTGATGCGGCCGCTGGGCCGCGGCGCTCACGGCGCCGTCTTCCTTGCGCGCGATCCCCAGGTCGATCGCGTGGTGGCCATCAAGCTGATGCAGGATCGTGGCGACGGCGCCCCGGCGCAGGATCGCGTGCTGCAGGAGGCCCGCGCCGCCGGACAGTTGCGACATTCCGGCATCGTCACGGTTTTCGACGTTGGCGAGCACCAGCGACTGCCATACATCGTCTGCGAGTTCATCGAAGCGCGGACCCTGGCGCAGGTGCTGTCCGAGGACGGTGCACTGCCGGCGGAACGCGCAGTGCCGATGATGATCAGCCTGCTCGACGCGCTTCAGCATGCGCACACGATGGGCGTGGTGCACCGTGACCTGAAGCCGGCCAATATCCTGATCGACGCGCAGGACCAGCCGCGCATCACCGACTTCGGTATTGCCGTGCGCTGCGCCGCCGAAAGCAGCCAGGGCGGGGCTCTGGTCGGCACGCCCCGGTACATGGCCCCGGAGTACATCACCGAAGGCGTGGTTGGTCCGCAGAACGACGTATTTGCGGCCGGACTGGTGTTGTACGAGATGCTGTTCGGTGTCCCTGCGTACTCCGGCGACAATATTTTTCAGGTGCTGCACCGCATCGCCAATCAGCCGATCGTCCTGCCGGCTGATGCCGCTGCTCGAATCGACGAGCCGCTGCTTGATGCACTGATCAAGGCGACAGCGCGGGAGCCCGAACTGCGCTTTGCCTCGGCCGCACAGATGGGCGAAGCGCTCAAGGTCTACGCTGCGGGGCGCAGCGGCACGGCCAACGGCGCCGGGTCGGCACAGAGCACGCTGGATTTTCTGCTGCGGCGCATGAGTCACAAGAGTGACTTTCCGGCGATGTCGGCGTCGATCCGGTCGATCAACCGGCTGGCCATCTCGGATCAGTCCAGTGCGGCCGTGCTGGCAAACGAGATCCTCAAGGACTTTGCGCTCACCAACAAGATCCTGCGTCTGGCCAACTCGGCGTTCTACCGTCACTCCGACGGCGGGCGCGTGCGCACGGTATCGCGCGCGATCGTGATCCTGGGGTTTGACTTGACGCGGGATCTGGCGATCTCGCTGGTGCTGTTCGAGCACATCCGTGACCAGCGGCATGCCGCCCTTCTGAAGGACGAGTTCCTGCGTGCGACATTCGGCGGGCTGCTGGCGCGTGAGCTGGCGTCGCAGACCGGAGACCCGCAGCAGGAAGAGATCTTTGTCTGCGCGATGTTCCGCAACCTGGGGCGGCTGCTGTCGTGCTACTACTTTCGCGACGAAGCCGAGATGGTGGCGCGTATCGTTGCGATGGAACATTGCGACGAGGACATGGCGGCGCAGCGAGTCCTCGGAGTCAGCTATCGCGAACTCGGCATCGGCGTCGCCCGCAGCTGGGGCTTCCCGGGCAGCATTCTCGACAGCATGACGGCGATTCCTGCCGGCCGGGTTTCGTCGCCCCGCTCGCGCGGTGACCATCTGAGGCTGTACAGCGCCTGTGCGAACGCGTTGGTGGAAGCCTCGGAACGCTCTGGCGGCACTGCTCAGCCGGCCGATATGGCAGCCATTCTGAAGACCTTTGGCGAGGCGCTGGGCCTCAACGGCAAGCAGGCGGCGACTGCGCTGGACGCGTCGGTCAATGGGCTCAAGGAACTGGTCCAGGCGCTTGGGCTGCAGCGCGACAGCTCGGCGTTTCTGCGCGCCGTGACCCCCGGTGCGGAAGTCCCCTCGGCGCCGGATGCGCAGGCTCAGGCTGCTGGCGGGGTTGCACCGCTGCCGCCGGAAACCGAAGCCGGCGACGCGGCGCGCGATACCGATGCGGTCAACATTGGCGCAATCCTGCAGGGCGGGATCCAGGACATCGGCCAGGCGCTGATCGATGACACACCGCCTGCCGACGTGCTGCGGATCATTGCCGAAATTGTCTATCGCGCGCTGTCGGTACAGCGGGTGCTGCTGTGCGTGCGCAATGCGGCCGGCGACAGTCTGGTTGCGCGACATGGTTTTGGTACCCAGGTCGATCAGTTGATGTCGACGTTCAGGGTTCCGCTCGGTGGGGGTGACATCTTCGATCGCATCGTGGCCGGGAATCTCGACGTACTGGTCTCGGACGCTGCCGTCGAAAAAATCCGCAAGCACCTGCCGGATTGGCATCGCGAACGTTTTGGCGCCGCCAGTTTCCTGCTGCTGCCGATGCGGGTGGGGCAGCGCGCGGTGGGCCTGATCTATGCCGATGTCGAGCGTGCCAACAGTCTGAGCATCAGCCCTGAACATTTATCGCTGCTGCGAACGCTGCGCGACCAGGCGCGGCTGGCCGTCAAGCAATCGCTGCCGCGTTAACGCTGCAGCCGGCGGACCTGATCCAGCAGTTCCGGCAGGCTGCAGACGACCAGATCGGGTTGCTCCGGATGACGCGGGGTGCCGGGGAAAATCTTGTCGATCCAGGCTTGATCCCAACCGGCCCCGTTGTAAAACACCGCAGTGACGCCGGCGCGCTTGGCTGCAATCACGTCGGTAGTACTGTCGCCGACGAACCAGCAGGCGGCGTCAGCGGGCAGCGCGAGTTCTGTCAGCGCCCTGTGGATCTGGTCGGGCTGGGGTTTGCGCCGGGCGCCGTCGTCGCCACAGACAATGGTGGCAAACAGCTCATGCCAGCCGCTGCCATCGATGGTGTAGACCTCGTGTGCCATGAACTGACGCCGTCGGTTGGTCAGAACCCCGAGCGGGATGCCCATCTCCCGCAAGGCGAGCAGCTGAGTGCGTGCCTGCGGTTCCATCGGGTGCACGATGCCGAAATGACGCGCGTAGCTGTCGTCAAACGCGCGATGAGCGATTGACTTGGCGGCCTGGTTGTTGCCGAACAGGACTTCGAAGATGTCGGTGCGGGAGACCTTGCGCTCGGCGCGAATGCGCGGATGCAGGTGGCCTGTTTCTCGAACATAGTTGACCAGTTTTTCATCTTCCGGCGTCTTCGACTGCCCCGGCGCCACCAGCTGGTCGAGCAGATCGAGCGTTTTCAGCTTCGGCAGCACCTCATCGAGCGCGTGATACATCGCGTCGAAGGTATTGGCCAATGTGGCGTGCCAGTCAAACAGGATTGCGTGTGGGCAGACCAGACGAGGTCGAGAGGTGCTGACAAGCTCCTTGGGCATGGAGCGACGCTATCCGGTGGCATGCGGCAGCGCAAGCGCGGACTTATGCTGCATCCCTTTCGGCATGAGGCATGCGGCTAGTCCGAGCGGGGGAGGCGACAGCACCCCCCGTTTGCGAATCTAGTTCGCATAACAAGGTTCGGAGGCTCAGAGCTGACCGATGGCGGCGGATGACGCGCAAGCAGCGGTATTGCACCGCGACATGGAGGTGGCTGGCCCCAGGGTCGGACGCCCGCCGCGTGTCAGTGCCCAGGCCATCATCGAGGCGGCCATCGAATTGGGTCTGGATCGGGTCACGCTGAAGCAGGTGGCGGACCATCTCGGCGTTGGCGTCGCCACGCTGTACCGGCATGTGCGCAGTCGCGACGAGTTGTTGCGGATGGCGGCGTTTCGCGTGGTGCTGTCGCGGCGAATGCCGCGCTCGCAACCTGGCCGCGCGGTGCACTGGGCCGAAGTTGCCCTCGGCTTTGCCGCGAGTCTGTACGAGACCTTTGCCGGCGAGCCGCAGCTGATCCACGAAATGGCGCGTGGGCGCATCGGCCCGGACGCTGAAGTGGATTTCCTCGAACAGTTCCTGGCCGAGCTCAAGCAGCATGGTTTCAGTGCGCGTGAAAGTATCCGCCTGCATCATGCGCTCGCGATGATGGCGATTGGTGCCGCTGCTGGAGCCTTGTCGCTGAGTGGCGCCGCTGCTGCCGGGCAGCCGCACGACGCTGCGATGCGTCGGGTGCTGGCTGAGCGTGATGCCGACGAACTGCCGGAAGTGCGTGGCGCAGCCGCGGAATTTCTCAATATCAATCCGGCGCACTGGTTGCTGGCGCTGCGCGATCTGCTGGCCGGCTTCGCCCAGGCACGTGGAGAGACGCTGCCGGAACAGTTGTTCGGTACGGCACTTTCAGATCCCTGAGCGGGTTTGGCGCATGCCGCGTGGTTGCTGCAGCACCTGTGCGGTATCGGCTTACTCGTTTCGGACGAGGCGGGGCGACAGTAGCCCACTACCATGGGCATGCCCGGGGCGTGCATTTGCCGCCGCCACCGGGATGCAGTGTTGAATTGTGGCGCAACCAAGATTCGGGGCGCGTGACGTTCCGGTGTGAGGAGGAGACGGTAATGAGGCTCAACAAGGCTTTAGCGGTATGTGCGTTGATAGGCGGATTCGGTCTGCCGATCCATCAGGCCGCAGCCAAGGCCACCGCGGAGGAGATCGCGAAGCTCGACGGCGACAATCTCACCTGCATGGGTGCCGAGCGTGCCGGCAGCCCGGACGGCGTGGCCGAATACACCGGTAAATATCTCGGCAAGTGGCCGGGCATGACCAAGCCCTATGGCTACGAGCCGGGCCCGTATGCTGCGGAGAAACCCCTGTTCACGATTACCGCGCAGAACATGGCGCAGTACGAGGACAAGCTGACCGAAGGCCAGAAGGCCTTGCTGAAGGCGTATCCCGACTCCTACAAGATGAATGTGTATCCCAGCCATCGCGATTTCCGCTTCCAGGACTGGGTCTGCGACACCGTCAAGAAGAACGCGGCCGAAGCCGAGTTGGTGCATGACGGTCTGGGCATCAGCGGCACCAGCGGTGCGATTCCGTTCCCGTTCGCCAAGAACGGCAGCGAGGCGATCTGGAATATCATCAATCCGCACCGCGCCTGGACCGAACAGGCGGTCTGCGACATCGCCGATGTCTATGCCAACGGCAGCATCGCCTGGGGTCGCAACAAGTTCATGACCCTGAACCCCGGCAACGATCCGAAGAAGCGCGCCTCGTTCCAGGACAAGATCAACGCCTACTTCTACACCGGCTACCTGCTGCCCGAGCGTGACAAGGGCTTCGTCGCCGTCGGTTATCAGCCGAACGACTTCAGCAATGACGCCACGCAGTCGTGGCAGTACCAGCCGGGCATCCGTCGCGTGCGTCAGGCGCCGGAAGTCTGCTGTGACTACCCGGTGCCGCCGGCCGGTCTGCGCACGGTCGATGACGACTATGTCTTCAACGGCTCGCCGGAACGCTACACCTGGAAGCTGGTCGGCAAGAAAGAGATTTACGTGCCGTATCACAACTTCAAGATCAATGATCCGTCGCTGAAGTACGACCAGATCATCAAGCCGAACACGATCAATCCGGAATACGAGCGCTACGAGCTGCATCGCGTCTGGATCGTCGAAGGCTATCTGAAGGACGGCATGCGCCATATCTACAGCAAGCGCCGTCTGTACGCGGACGAAGACAGCTGGATCGCGCTGTGGGCCGACAACTACGACGGTCGTGGCCAGCTTTGGCGCGTCGCGTTCGTGAACTACTTCTACTCGCAGGAATCGATGGCATTCCATCGCGGCACTTCGGTTTATCACGACCTCACCGCGAAGGCCTACGAGGCAGGGTACATGGTCAATGAGCGTGGCAAGGATTGGTGGCGCATCAACCAGCCGCTGACGCCGGCGCAGTTCAGCCCGGAAGCGGCGGCACGCGGCGGGCACTGAGCCGGGCGCGACGCTGAGCAATCTGACGGGGCGGGCATTGCCCGCCCCATTTTCTTTGAGTGAGGTTGGGATGAAAAACGCATTTATCACTGGCGCCAACGTCGGGCAGGCCAATCTGCTGGTCAAGGCACTGGCACAGCGCGGCTGGCGCGTGTTTGCAGGCGTGCTGCCGGGTGCGCCGACGGACCTGAAGACTGACGGCAACATCACCGTGGTCGACCAGGACGTGTCCGACAGCGACTCTGTGGCGCAGAGCGCGGCAACGGTGACGGCGGCACTCAACGGCGAAGGTCTGGATCTGCTGATGAACGTCGCGGGCGTTGCCAATATTGGTACCGGGGTACTGGAGGCGGCTAAATTCGAGGACGTCCAGCGCCTGTTCAACATCAATCTGTTCGGACAGTTGCGCGTGATCCAGGCGTTTCTGCCGTTGGTGCGCAAGAACGCGCCGGGCTCGCGCATTGCCAACTACAGTTCGGGTGCGATCCTGGCCAACCCGGTGGGCGCCGGCGCCTACAACATGACCAAACATGCGATTCACGGCATGACGCTGACCCTGCGGCATGAACTCGCGCCGTTCGGAATCCAAGTCACCTCGATCATTCCCGGCGGCGTATTGACCGCGATGTCGGCGAATTCCCACGCCAACACCAAGAAGACCTGGAACGAACAGCCTGAGGCAGTGCGCAAGGTTTACGAGCCGTATCTGGGGCCGGTGATGATGCAGGTACTGCCGGACATGCTGGAAAAGAGTGGCAGCACGCCGGAACAGGCGCTCGAGGGCACCTTGGCGATTCTCGACAAGAAGAAGTGGAAGCCAATGGAATACCTGGGCAAGGACGTCAAGCCGATGGGCGTGATGCGCCGACTGCTGTCGGACAGCCAGCTTGAATCGATGATGCGCATGACATTCAAGATTCCCGCGTACAAGGCCTGAGGACGATCCCATGAATGCAGTACTCAAGCCTGCCGAAGACACCACAGCTGACCAGATCCGTGCGGTGTTCGACCGTGTTGCCGCGCGTGCGACGGCACTAGTCGACACCACGGCCGAACAGCGGGCGGACAAGATTCGCAGCCTGCTGAAGGCGACGCTGGACGCGCGTGACGCGATCATCGCAGCGGGACACAAGGAACTGCGCCTGTGCGAGACCGATCTCGACGCGCAGTTGCTGATGATCAAGTCCGAGGCCGAGTTCATCGTCAAGCACTTGGCGCGATGGATGCAGCCGCAGAAGGTCCAGGGCTCGCTGATGACTCTGGGCAAGAAGAGCTACATCCAGTATCAGCCCAAGGGTGTGGTGATTCACGTTTCAACCTGGAATGCACCCATTGCCGAAGCGCTGGTGCCGGCGTTCGGTGCCATTGCGGCCGGCAACGGCTTCATCCTGAAGCCATCGGAACTCGCGCCGTATTCGGCGCAGGTGCTCGCGGACATCATCGCCAAGGCGATGCCTGACGACGAGTTCGCCGTGGTCAACGGTGCGGCCGAGGCAGCGCAGGCGCTGCTGGCCTGTCCGTTCAACCACGCGTTTTATATCGGAGGGCACGCGGTCGGGCGCATCATCATGCGTGCGGCGGCCGAACACTTTGCTTCGGTCACCCTGGAGATGGGCGGCAAGAATCCGACCATCGTCGATGCCAGCGCCGACATCGAGGATGCGGCACGCAAGACCGCGTGGGGCCGTGTCGCCAACGCCGGCCAGGTCTGTCTGGCGCCGGACTATGCGCTGGTGCACGCTTCAGTCGAGCGCAAATTCATCGACGCGCTCGGCGCAGCGATGAAGCAGATGTACGACGCCGACGGTCAGGGATTCCAGAAGTCGGGATTCGTGCCGCGAATCGTCAATGCACGTCACTTCGCGCGGATCAAGGCGCTGCTCGACGACGCCATCGCCAAGGGCGCCAGGGTTGAGTGCGGCGGGCAGACCGACGCCGATGACCTGTTCATCGCGCCGACGGTACTGTCGAATCTGACGCCTGACATGAAGATCATGCAGGACGAGATCTTCGGGCCGATCATCTGCGTGCTGCCGTTCGAGCGGCGCGAGGACGTGATTCGCGAGATCCGCACGCGAGCCAAGCCGCTGGGCTCGTACATCTTCGCCAAGGATCGCGAGGCGATCGACTGGTTCCTGCAGCACACGACCTCGGGCAGCTGTGTGGTCAACCACAACCTGATCCAGTCCGGGACCAATCCGAATCTGCCGTTCGGCGGCGTTAACGCCAGCGGTATTGGCCGCATCGGCGGCTACTATTCGTTCCTGGAATGCTCGAATCCGCGAGCAGTGGTTGAGGAAGGCCCTCCGGTCGGCGATCCGAATCTGATGTATCCGCCGTACTCGGACAAGTACAAGCAGATGATCGGGCAGCTGTTGAGCAAGGAGATCAAGATGCCGGATGCCGCGATCAATCTCATCAACGGCATCATCAAGGTCACCAGCGCGTTCAAACGCGGCTGAGGATTCCACAAAGCTGTAAACAAAGAAGGCCACCTCGCGGTGGCCTTCTTTGCATCTGCTGTCGTTACTGCGTCTTCAGCATGATGTTCATCAGCTTCTTCTTGAAGTCGGTGTACGGCGGGAACAGCACACGCGCCATCATGAATCGCGTGCGGACGACTGCGCGTTCATGCGAGAACGCTCGGAAGCCGTAGATGCCGTGCGCACTGCCGATGCCGGAATTGTTGACGCCGCCAAACGGCAGATTGCCGTGTGCATACTGCACCACGCAGTGATTGATGCAGGTGCCGCCGGCGCTGGTGCGCTTGAGCGTCTTCTCGATGTTGCTCTCGGTGCGGCTCCAGATGTACAGCGCCAACGGCTTGGGATCGGCGTTGATCGCCTCGATCGCGCGATCAAGGTCGGTGTAGGCGATGATCGGCAACAGCGGCCCGAAGATCTCTTCGGTCTTGATCTTGGCGTCTTCCGGAATGTTGTCGATCAGGGTTGGCTGGATGAAGCAGTCCTTCTCGGAGGCTTGGCCACCGAACAGCACCCGGGCGCCACGCTCGCGGGCATCCGTCAGCAACGTGTTGATGCGCGTGGTGTGGCGCTGATTGACCACGCGCGCCAGGTACGGCGAGTTCATCTGTTGCTCTGCGGTTTCGCCGTAGCATTCCTTGAGTACGTTGATGCACTCGGCAACGAACGCGTCCTTGACCGTCGCGTGCACATAGATGTAATCCGGTGCGATGCAGGTCTGACCATTGTTGGTGTACTTGCCCCACATGATCGTGCGTGCCGCGAGCTTGAGGTCGGCGCTGGCGTCGATGATCGTCGGCGACTTGCCGCCCAGTTCCAGCGTGACACTGGTCAGGTGCTTCGCCGCTGCTGCCATCACGATCTTGCCGACCGCCGGCGATCCGGTGAAGAAGACGTGATCAAACGGCAGCGCCAGCAGTGCGGTTGAGGTTGCAACGGCGCCCTCGACGATCGCCACTTCATCTTCGGGGAAGATTTCGCGGATCACCTTGGCCATCAGTGTGGTCAGATGCGGCGTCATCTCGGACGGTTTGACGATGGCGGTGTTGCCGGCCGCAATGCATGACACCAGCGGTCCGAAGCTGAGGTTAACGTTGTAGTTCCATGGCGACATGATCAGGCAGCGGCCCTTGGGCTCAAACTGCACCCAGGACTTCAGGCCCACTGTCAGGCTGGTCGGCCACACCGTATGCGGCTTCATCCATTTCTTCAGCGCGCGCATCGCGTGCTTGGCTTCGCTGATGACCGGCAGGATCTCGGCGAGATCGACTTCAGCCGGCGGCTTCTTGAAATCCAGATATGCGGCTTCGTGAAAGGCCTCGCGATGGGCCATCACGGCGTCGTGCAACTTGCGGATCTTGGCGATGCGTTCCTGAGCGGTCGAGGTGCGCAGGCGGATCGCGGTTTCGCGTTGACGTTCAAAAATTCGCTGAATTTCGGCTTCCGGGGTTTCGCCCGGGGCAGTGCCACTGGCGGCGCTGGGCAGGTAGGACACGACCGTGCTCATGAATTCTCTCTCCGAAATTTGGGTGCCGCGCCGGGCGCGGGCTAATCAACCGAATGTTCAAGTATAGGCCGGGGCGGAGCCGGGCAACACCCCGGCCGGTTCCGGCCGTGGGTACGCGGGATTGTTCCTGGGCGTTGCTTTGTGGTCTGATCTGCGATGTTCATATAAATAAAGACAATTCCGGAGGAGAGGCATGAAGCGCATGAGCCCGTTGGACGCCGCATGGCTGTACGTCGATACCGTCGACACCCCCATGCATGTGGGCAGCCTGACGATCTTCTCGTTGCCGCCCAAGGCTCCGGAGCACTTTCTGCGCGACATGGTGGCGCAGCTGCGCGAGGTGCAGACTTGCGCCGCCCCGTTCAATCTGAAGCTGCGTTCGGCACGGTTGAAGGGTGTGGTGCCAAGCTGGGTCGAGGATGACGAGATCGACCTCGATTACCACTTCAGGCATTCGGCGCTGCCGCAGCCGGGCGGTGAGCGCGAGCTCGGTGTGCTGGTGTCGCGCCTGCACTCGCACCCGATGGACTTCAATCGCCCGCTGTGGGAAATGCATGTCATCGAAGGCCTCGAGCATGGTCGCTTCGCGCTGTACATGAAGATGCACCACTCACTGGTGGATGGCGTCGGCGGCATGCGCATCCTGCAACGCATCCTGTCGGATGACCCGAACGACCCCCATCTGCTGCCGCCATGGGCCGTCGGGTCTGGCGGCCGGCCGCGGGGGGCAGGCGGCAGTCCGAGCCTGGGGCAGTTGCAGCGCCTGATCAGCACGGTGCGCCAGCAGGCCGCGACGGTTCCGGGGGTTTCGCGCGCATTTGTCGAAGTGCTGCGTGAGGCCGTGAGGCAGAACCTGCAGTCGTGGGCGTTGCCGTTTGCCGGACCCAAGTCGGTGCTCAATGACAAGGTTTCAGGGCAGCGCCGCTTCGCGACGCAGCATTACGCACTGGATCGCATCCGCGCAGTGGCCAAGGGCGCCGGTGTCACGGTCAATGACGTATTTCTGGGGCTCTGTTCAGCCGCGATGCGTCACTATTTGCTGGATCTCGATGCGTTGCCGGAAAAATCGCTCACTGCCGGCGTGCCGGTGTCGGTCCGGCCCGCGGATGACGGCGAGTCGGCCAATGCGATCAGCTTCATCATCGCGCGCCTGAATACGGACATCGCCGACCCGATCGAGCGTCTGCATGCGATTCACGAGTCAGCGCTGATCGCCAAGGAGCATCTGCAGAAGCTGCCGAAGGCCGACATCAGCAACTACACCATGATCTTCATGGCCCCGTTCATCCTGCAGCTGATTGCGGGTCTCGGCGGTCGCGCACGACCGATGTTCAATGTCACGATCTCCAATGTGCCGGGGCCGGATCGTCCCCTGTATTACAACGGCGCGCGTCTGGAGCAGATGTATCCGGTGTCGCTGCTGTCGCATGGGCAGGCGCTGAACATTACCGTCGTCAGCTACAACGGACAGTTCAACGTCGGATTCACCGGTTGTCGCGACACCTTGCCGAGCATGCAGCGTTTAGCGGTCTACATGGGCGATGCACTGGACGAGCTGGAGGCCGTGCTGGGGCTGAATTCAGCGCCTGAGCAGCAGCGCACCAAGGCCCCGGCAAAAAAGCGCTCCAAGCGCAGCGCTACGGTCTGAGCGATGCGGGCGTGGTGGTTGTGGCATCTGGGCGGCGCGTGCGGACGCGCCAGCCAGATGCATACAATAGAGCTCGCGGCGGTCAGCGCGACCGCCCGAGTGCACCGACCCCTCGCCAGCCTTTGAGCTCGATCCAGCGTTATGGCACCCCCCAAGAAATCAACCGCTCGCCCACGGGCCGCTGCACGGCCGGCGCCGTACAAGATCAAGGATGTATCTGAGATCACCGGTGTTTCGCGTGAGACGATTCGGTTCTATATCAATGAAGGCCTGTTGCCGCCGCCGGAGAAGTCGGCCCGTAACATGGGCTGGTACACGCAGCACCATATCGATCTGCTTCAGCTGATTCAGAAACTGCAGCGTGAACAGTTTCTGCCGCTCAAGGCGATCAAATCACTGGTTCACGGCTCCTCGGATTTTGAATTCACCACGCAGCAGGAAGGCGTGCTGGCGCAAATCCGGAATCAGCTGTCGTTTGGCAGTCGGGGTTTGCTGCCTTCGGGAAAGCCCGGTGCCATTGCGCGTGATCTGGGGCTGACGCGCAAGGAGCTCAAGGAGTTCGATGACATCGGGCTCACCTTGGCGAAGGACGCGACCGTCAGCGATATCGAGGTTGCTGAACTCTGGATCAAGCTCAAGAAAAACGGTCTCTCCGAGGCGCGCGGCTTCACGCCCAAGGATCTTGGTTATCTTGTCGAACTGGTCGACTTTGCGGTGCAGGCGGAACTGCGACTGTTTGAGCAAAAGATCCAGACGATGTCACCGGACGAAGGAACGCGCCTGTCGGAAGTCGTGATTCCGACGCTCAGTCGTGTCTTCGCGATACTGCATGAGCGGCGGCTGGGTATGTTCATCGAGCGTTACCTGGCCCAGCGCTCCGAGAGCAGGGTTCCAGCCAGGCGGGTCGCAAGTGCGGCAGCCCGCGGGAGCGCCGATGGCAGGGCATCGACGCGCCGTTCCAAGGTCTGATACGGCGCGCACCCCGGAAGCACTCCCGTTCGCGCCACACATTTCATGCGTGCGAATGCCATCAGATGGCTGTTGATGGTGGCTGCAGCCGTGAGCATGCCGGCATACATTGCCAGTCAACTTCACTGGGGGCAGGCGCTGCGTCCGGCGCCGTACCACTATGGCGAGTCCGATGCGGATTGTCCGGCGGTCAGGCCGGCATTGGCCGGAACTGCTCCGGCGGAACTTCTGCCCGGATACACCGTGCGGACACCGAGCAACTACGATCCGCGCCAGGCGCATCCGCTCCTGGTTGTTTTTAGTCCGGCAGGCATCGGGCGCGGAATGAGAGAGCGTATCAGTGGGCTGACGAATGTCGCTACGGCGCAAGGATTGATCGTCGCGTATGTCGATAGCCTGAAACTGAGCCGCAAGGCGGTGGGGCGCTTCGCGCAGGTGGTGTCAGCGATCGCGGCACAGTGGTGTGTGGATCCGAGCCGCATCACGGTAGCGGGCCATTCTGATGGCGGCACCGTTGCCGAACTGCTCGCTTTGCTCGATGCCGGGGCGGGAAGCGTTCCAGCGGCGATTGTGGCCAGCGGTGCGGGTCTGATCGAGTCGGACTTTGCCGAATTTCGCTGCGTCCAGCCGGTCGACGTCACCCTTTTTCACGGCCGTGACGACCACCACTTTCCGGGGTACGGGGCCTCGGCGGCGCGGGGCTGGGCAGACTGTCTGGGGTGCGCAGCGACGCCGGCTCTCGATTCGGACGGCTGCCTTGCCTATTCGGGCTGCCGAGGGCAGCTGCGCTATTGCGAGCTTCCAGTGGGCCATTGGCGATGGCCGCCAATCAACGATGCGATCGTGGCCAAAGCCGCTGCACGTGCGGCGATTGACTGAAGGCGGGGCGGTACTGGCCCGCAGCACTTGATCGGGTCAGGGCTTCGGGTCCGCATGCGTTGACGAGTGGCCGTGTCTGGCCTTGTGCGTAGTGAAACTATTCACTATGGACATGCTTAAAAACCTGTGCAAAACTTCGGGTACATGGCTCCGTTCAGAAGAGCCAGGATGCCGTGGGGCTGTGTGATGGCTGACTCGAACCTGCGATATTTGGAAGGAGATCTACAAGTGACCACTTCAGTCGAAGCATCGGACGACGCTCACGACAGAGCGCTGCGTGCACCCTGGAAAGCGTTTTTTGGCATGTTGGCGTTTGCTGCGGCTGTCTTCGCCGCCTACCGCATCTATCAGCATGAAACTGCGTTTACGTTCGGATTGGACTACTTCAATCCGGAGTTCGCGACGTATTGGATGAGTGTGCTGTACTCCGAGCTCGCAATCGAAGTGCTCCTCGGTATCGCAATCGTCGGTTACCTCTGGATCACGCGCGATCGCAATCTCGACAAGATCACGCCCTCGGAAGAACTGCGACGCTATCTGGTGCTGATGAGTCAGCTCCTGATGTTCGGAGCAATTGCCTATGTGGTGACTTCGATCTACACCGAGTCCGATGCGGCCTGGCATCAGGTTACGGTGCGCGATACCGACTTCACTCCGACCCACATTGGGCTGTTCTACTTTGGCGTTCCTGTTTTCATCCTCAGTGTGCTGACTGCATTCGTCTACGCACGCACGCGCATCCCGGCGTTTGCGAAGCGGGTGTCGCTGCCGTTCGCGCTGCTGGTTGCCGGTCCGGTGATGATCATGCCGAACCTGGGCTTCAACGAGTGGGGGCACACGTTCTTCTACGCTGAGGAACTGTTTGCAGCGCCGATTCATTGGGGCTTCGTGCTGCTGGGTTGGGCCACCTTTGCGGCGGGCGGTTTGCTGGTGCAGATCCTGACCCGCGTCGTGCAGCTGACCCAGGTTGTTAGCTCGGCTGACGTTCAGCAGACCAACATCAAAAGTGAAGCTGCAGCCAATGCGGAGCTGAACGCGGCGGCCTGATCCAGGCCACGATCGCAGCGTTTGACTCGGGGAGCCGCCTGCGTGCGGCTCCCCCGCTTTATTCGGGAGCATCAATGTCTCAGGAACTAACCGTATCGGCGGTGCGCAGCACCGCCGAGCAGCACCGCGTGCATGTTCAAGTCGACTTGCTGGCGATTCCGCTGGTCGTCCTATTGTTTGCGGCCGTATTCAGTTTCCAGTTTGCGCTGCTGGTCGGTGACTGGGATTACTGGATCGACTGGCGCGATCGTCGCTGGTGGCCGCTGGTTACGCCGTTGGCATTGACCATCCTGCCGGCAGTCTTCAGCTACTTCCTGTGGGAGCGTCTGCGTCTACCGTTGGCGGCGACACTGACGATCCTCGCGCTGACCGCTGCAGCGTGGGTCAGTCGGTACCTGAACTTTCATCTCTTTGCGAACTTTCCGATGAACATGGTGTGGCCATCGGCATACATCGGTTTGGGTCTGATCGTGGACTGCATTCTGCTGCTGACCGGCAGCTTCTTCTGGACCGGGTTATTGGGCGGCTTTGCCTTCGCGGTGCTGCTCTACCCGATGAACTGGCCGCTGCTCGCGCCGTTTCAGGTGCCGCTCGAATTGCATGGGACGATGCTGACGGTGTCCGATCTGATGGGCTTCGAGTACGTCCGCACAGCGATTCCGGAATACGTCCGCATCATCGAGCAATCCACGCTGCGTACCTTCGGCGAGGCAGTGACACCGTTGACCGCCGTGTTTGCCGGCTTCCTCAACATCATGAACTTCTGGTTCTGGACCTGGATCGGCTATCTCGGCAGCAAGGCCCTGTGGATCCGAAAGATCGTCTGAGGAGAACAACAATGATGAACCGACTGATCTCTTGGGCCTGTGCAGCACTTATCGTCCTGTCGAGTTTTACCGTCGCAATCGAGTCCGCCGAGGCGCATGGCGAACGCGCCCAGATGCCGCAGTTACGCATGCGCTCCGTGCATTGGTTCGACGTCAACGTGTCGACAGTCGATATGCAGATCAACGACATCGTCAAGGTCACCGGCAGCTTCATGCCGTCGAAGTATTGGCCGGAGCATGTCCAGTCAATTGAAAAGACTGCCTTCCTGAACATCGGGGTGCCTGGGCCGTCATTTGTGCGGCTGGACTCGCGCGTCAATGGAGTGCCGATGATTCGATCGACGGCCTTCATGAAAGGTGAGCGGTACAACTTTGAAGTGACGCTCAAGGCGCGCAAGGTCGGACGTTATCACGTGCATCCGGTGATCAACGTCGAGGGAACGGGACCGATCATCGGGCCCGGACTGTGGGTTGACGTGGGCGGAGACGAGGCGGCATTTGAAAACAGCGCGACGACCTTGCTCGGCCAGACCATCGACCTGGAAACCTACGGACTCCGCAATGCGGCGTTCTGGTCCGCGCTGTGGTTCGTGATCGGTCTGGCATGGTTTGCGTACTGGTTGTCGAAGTGTCCGATCGTGGTGCCGCGCTTCAAGCGGGTTGATGAGCTGGGCGTCGTCAATGCGGACAAGATCATCACAACGACGGATCGCCGCGTCGGGTTTGTGTTTCTGGTGCTGACGCTGTCGCTGGTCACCGGCTCCTACATGTATACGCAGGAGAAATGGCCGATCACCACGCCGTTGCAAACCGGCAAAGTCGAAGTGCCGCCGCTTGAGGCTGAGAGCATGCCGCTGAAGGTGCGGTTGACGGATGCACGCTACCGTATTCCGGGTCGCAGCTTCCGCATGGAGCTGGAAGTGACGAACTCTGGCGACAGTCCGGTCACGGTGGGTGAGTTTGCTGCGGGTAATCTGCGTTTCATCAACAGCGCGGTCTTGCAGGTGACGCCCAAGGATGAGGACGACTTGATTGCGGCAGATGCACTTCGCGTCGAGGGAGGCTCGGTTGCGCCGGGCGAAACCCGCACAATTGTCGTCTACGCCGACGATGCGCTGTGGGAGACTCAACGCATGACGACGATGATTGCGTCCCCGGATGCGTTGGTGGCCGGGCTTCTGTTCTTCTTCGATGCCAATGGCGAGCGCTATCCTGTCGAAGTGGGTGGAATGATGATTCCGGAGTTCGTTTGATGACACGTCTGATGGGCCTGATGCTGGTTCTGCTCATGGCCGTGCAGTCCGGACCGACGGCAGCGCACGGCGGGGTCTCGGTCGAGGACGATGTCTGCATCATGCGCATCGGGCCATACCGGGCACATTTCACGGGCTATCAGCCGGAGTATCGTGCGACGCAGGAATTCTGCGAGGACATTCCGGTGGTGGCCAAGGCGATCATCGTGCTGGATTTCATCGACAACGTCCTGCGCGGTATGAGCGTCGAGTTCAATCTGCTGCGTGATACGGATGGATTGGGAGCGGCGGCACGCTTCGACCAGCTCGGCTCGATGCAGCAGATTCGTGAACGCAGTTTGTTCAACGTACCCGCAGCGACCTATCCGCGTGGAACGATTACCCTGGAGCCGACGCTGGATCAGTCGGGCTGGTATATCGGAGTTCTCAGTGCTACGGACCCAGAGACCGGTGGCACCCTGCACTCGGTGTTTCCATTCCGAGTCGGCGTGCGCAGCTACTGGCGTTACGGTGTTGCGCTGTTGGTGATCCTGGCGCTGTCAGTGCTGTTGTACCGTGTCAGCGGTCGAAAACGTGCTGGCGGCGCCTCGACCACCGCTGCGTGAATGCGGCTTCCGATGCTCAATAGAAGGCAGGCATAACCGCTGATGGGCCGAGCGGAGTCCATGCTGCCCGTAGTCTGGATCACCAGCGTCGCAGCGCTGATGATCGCAGGGGTTGCAGCGCTGGTTGTGTTCGGGCCAAGTGCGCCACGATCCGTCGGTGGCGACACCGTGCCTGAGGATGCATGTCCGCCCGGGACGCCGGCCCACTGGCGTGACGCACAGACGATCGACGGCGTCGAGATCGAGGCCGATCCGTCCTGTGAGCCGGATGATCCGGCGGTTGTCGCTGCTGTGGTCAAGGGCACAAACCGTGCGGTGCAGGCGTTGATGGAAACCCGTCTCGCACGCGACGCGGTGATCAAGCGTAACGACCGCGACGGTGACGGTGATCCGGACGACATCGAGATCAAGCTCGAGGTCACCGAGCTCAACGGATTTTCACCGAACCTGGATGTGCCGTCGCTGCGTTACCCGATCGCTCCCGGCATCACGCCGGGCCTATGGGTGTTCTCGCCGAAAGTGCGCGGCATGTCGACGACGAACTTCCTGAGCAATGACCCGCAGCCGTTGCTGCGTCTGCCGGCTCCGGTGATCCGAGTGGAGCAGGGCGACACGGTCACGATCACCCTGGAAAACACGCACTACTTTCCGCACACGATTCACCTGCACGGTGTCGATCATCCGTTCGTTCAGGCCGATGGCCAGGGGAATGACGGCGTGCCGATGATTAGCGAAATGGCGACATTGCCGGGCCAGCGACACAGTTACCGCTTTACGCCGCGCCAGACAGGGACCTTTTTCTACCACTGCCATGTACAGCCACAGGCGCACATCCTGATGGGGCTGGCCGGCATGATCGTGGTTGAGGAGAACCGTCCCGACAACTGGTTGCAGACCTTCAACGTCGGTGCCGGCCGTGTGCGACATCGTTCGGTCGCTTCGCGCGAGCAATACGACCGTGAGTACGATCTGCACTACCAGGACATGGATCGCGAGCTGCACAACCTGATCCAGCATACCAATGACATTCGCTGGACGGCCAAGGCGATGAATCGCGATTACAAAATCGCCGAGCGGAGCGCTGAGTATCATCTGCTGAACGGGCATTCGTTTCCCTATACCCTGCGTGACTCCATGGTCGTCGTCGCGCCGGACGAGAACGTGAAGCTTCGCGTGATCAATACCGGGGCCGAGCCGATCTATCTTCATCCTCACGGGCACAAGCCGACGGTGACGCACTACGACGGCGTCAGACTTTCGCAGTCGATCACACGTGATGTCTTCGAGATCGGGCCCGCGCAGCGTGCCGAGTTTGACCTGTCGACCGTAAACGACGGGCTGCATAGCTACGGTGAGGGCGCGTGGTTCATGCACGATCATCGAGAGCCCGGCATCACCACCGACGGCATCAGCCCCGGGGGTGACATCAGCCTCGTTGTCTACGAGACCTATTTGAATGCTGATGGCATGCCGAAGACTTACGGTAGCCTGGCGACGTTCTTCAATCCCGCGTACTACCGCGGGGAGATTCCGGTCTGGGCGGAGATGGCGCCGGATCTGTTCGGAGACCCCAACGTCCCCCAGGCCATGTGTACTTCCAATCCCAAACGGGACACTCAAAAATGAAAATTGGCAAGTTTGGATGGGTATTGCCCATCGTGATGTTCGGCCAGCTGGCTGCTGCCGGCGATGTGTTTGCAGAAGATGCCGCCAATGCTCATGCGCATCACATGCACATGGATCGCGGTGGAGACGACAGTCGCGTCCCGACGCCGGCAGGCATGTCGATCATGGTGACACAGCCGGCCGATGGTGCGCAGCTCGATGCCGACGCAGCGATTCTGGTGCAGGTCGAGACCACCGGCATGGATGCCTCTGGCGATCACTGGCACCTGTATGTTGATGGTGAGCTCGTTGCGATGGTCGGTGGAGGCCGTACGAAATATCAAATCGAGCCCGCGACCCTGGCGCCTGGTCGTCACGAGCTAAAAGTCACGATCTCCAACGCCAGTCATCACGAATACGCCGTGGAGCAGCGGCTGACGGTTTCGATCGGCAACGCGCCTTAATCTCGCCGCGGATTTCGCACGTGCGTTCGCATTCGCTCCGCCGGGTTCACTTCAGGCTCGCTCTGCTGCTTGCTGTTGCGGTGCTGTCGTCGTCGCCGATGGTGTGGAGTGCCGATGCGGGTCAGCCCGCGCACGATGGGCCAGGGCATCGCATGATCTGGGACGCCAGCGGCATGGTCATGGGCGAGAACCAGGGCGATGAACTGCCGCGTGGCTGTGCACAAATCAGTGGTGATGTCGAGATTACCGTGCATGTTGGCCGCCGTTATGCGCCCGCGGGCTACGTGCTCGGTTACAGTCAGTACGAATGGCGGGTGCCCAAGTGCAGTCGGCTGCATGTCACTCTGATCAACGAAGACCAGGTGCGGCATATGTGGATGCTGCACGGGCTGCCGAAATATCTGTACCACGAAGGCATGTTCCATCTCGAGGTCGAGGGTGAGCGGCGCATGACCGGCACCTTCATTGTGCCCAGCGATGACCGTACCTATTTCGTGCACTGTGACATTGCGCAGCACACGGAGAAAGGTTTGATCGCGCAGCTCAAGGTTGGTCGCGGTGACGGCGATCTGCCCGGTGTTCCGGGAATCTCCAAACCGCTGTTCCGCGAACGCTAGCGCTGCTGCGGGTCAGGTCGCCACGCGTCGCCAGCGCGAGAATTTTCACCCTGGGGTTCGATATGCGATCGTATCGTCTCGCGACGAAGCAGCGCGCGATACGCATCTCTGCGGCAGCCCATGACGCTGCAGCAAGATTGCCGCCTTGAGCAGCGCTTGGGTCGTGGTGATTTTCCGCGGACAAGATCGGCGCGATCCATTGGGCCCACCGGAGCAGGCAGCCACCGCGGCGTGACAGTGGATGCTCAGCGTGCATCCCCATCAGTGGTCTGCGGGATGTGGTGACGATGCTGCCGTCGCAACAAAAAAGGCGGAGCTATTGCTCCGCCTTTTTGCGTACACCGGAATCCCGCATCAAGCAGCCTGCGACATGTCCATGGCTGCGGGCTGGTTCTGTTGCAGCATCATCCGGGCGGCCATCTCGCCGATCACCATTGCCGGCGCGTTGGTATTGCCGCCGATCAGGGTCGGCATGATCGAGGCGTCGGCAACGCGCAGGCCTTCGATGCCATGCACGCGCAACTGCGCGTCGACAACCGCCATCGCATCCGGTCCCATCTTGCAGGTGCCGACCGGGTGATAGATGGTCTCGGCACGCTTGCGGATGTCGGCGAGAATCGCTTCGTCGCTTTGCGCTGCCGAACCGGGTTCGGTTTCGCCGCCATTGGTGGTGGCGAATGCGGGCGATGCAAAGATGCGACGGGCCAGCCGAACCGACGCGATCAGTGCGGCGCGATCGTCCGGATGTTCCAGGTAGTTCGGCTGAATCAGCGGTGCGGCCATCGGATCGGCGCTCTTGAGGCCGATGTAGCCGCGACTCTTCGGACGCAACTGGCAAACATGCAGGGTGCAGCCGTAACCCGGGACCAGCTTGCGACCATGATCCTTGAGGAAGCTCGGCAGGAAATGGAACTGGATGTCAGGGCGCTCGGAGTCCTTTGACAGCTTGGCGAAGCCACCGCCTTCAGCGACATTGCTGGCAAGCATGCCGCGGCGTCCGAAGATATAGCGGAACAGTGCGGCGATTGCGCGGGGTACAAAGGAAAGTGCCAGACCGAATGCGCGCTTGCTGCGATCGCGGATCATCACCGTCATGTCGAGATGATCCTGCAGGTTCTGTCCGACACCCGGAAGCTCGTGCACCACCTTGATGCCGTGCTGTTCGAGTTCTTTCCTGGGGCCGATTCCGGACAGCATCAGCAGTTGCGGCGAATTCACTGCGCCGCCGCACAACACCACTTCACGCTGTGCGCTCAGATGTCGCTTTTGCCCGTTTTGGACAACGACTTCAATTCCGACCGCACGCTTACCTTCCATCAGCACGCGCGTGGCATGTGCACCGGTCAGCACCGTCAGGTTCGGTCGGGATCTCGCGTTTTCAAGGAACGCCCGGGCGCTGCTCCAGCGGCGTCCATCCTTCTGCGTGACCTGATAAAGGCCGACGCCTTCCTGTTCCACGCCGTTGAAGTCGGGGTTGTACGGCAGCCCGGCCTGTTTGGCGGCTTCGATGAAGACCTGCGACAACGGGTTGGGGTCGCGCACATCGGCGACGTTCAGCGGGCCGCCGGTGCCATGTGAGCGCGACGGTCCGCGCTCGTTGTTCTCGTGCGCCTTGAACAGCGGAAGCAGATCATCGTGGCTCCAGCCGGGATTGCCCTGATTGGCCCAGTCGTCATAGTCGCGGGCATGTCCGCGGATGTAGACCATCGCATTGATCGAACTGCTGCCACCCAGGGTCTTGCCGCGAGGCCAGAACAGTTTGCGCTGATCAAGCTGTGCCTGTGGTTCGGTGTCGAAGCACCAGTTATAGGTCTTGCTGCCGATCAGGCCGATCACGCCCAGTGGGGTGTGGATCAAGGCGCTGGAATCCGGCGGGCCGGCTTCGATCAGGCACACGCGATGTCGTGGGTTCGCGCTGAGGCGATCCGCCAGAACGCAACCGGCCGAGCCGGCACCAACGATAACGTAGTCGAATTCATTCACTGTGCAGTCCTCCAGGATATGCCCGCGTTGGCTGGTGTTTCGACTCGGCCCGCCGACAACTGTCGACGGGCCGAATCCGAGCGGGGCGCCTGGCCACCTTCAGGGTGGAGCGCACCCTGCCGCAGCGGGGGCAATCTGGATAATTGACCGGTGAATGCCGCTTGTCCCCTATCGATCGATCAGGTCGGGTCGATTTGCGGACGTCGCAATGCCTTCCATGCAATTGTTGCGGTAATCAGCATGACCAGCACGACGCCGACATAGAACAGGAAGAATGCGATCTGGTTGGTGGCCGGGCCGCCAAACTCCAGACCGCGACTGTGCGGGAACAGCGGATCGAGCAGGGAGGCGATGACGAAGGTCCAGGCCACCACGATCAGTCCGTGCGCAGTGCGTTTGCGGCCAAGGGTCGACAGCGGGATCAAGGGCAGCACTGCGGCGGCCAGCCATAGCGCGAAGCCGTTGATGATGCCTTCGAGATGTGCCATGCGCCATGCATCGTAGGTGCCGGGCAGCTGCACCTCGATGACGCCGGGAATCGGCCACAGCGTGATGTGACCGATCAGAAAGAACAGAAAGCCGAAGCCAATGGCTCCGCCCGCGAAAATCAGGAGTGCGCCGTGGCCGATCAGGTGGCGGCGAGCGTCCGCAATAGGGTCGGCCGAGCTCACGCGGCGTCTCGAGAGGGGGTGCTTGCGAACGGCACCGCCATCAGCGGGTCCAGGGTATCGAGCAGCGGCACACCGGGTGCTGCACTGCGGTCGTAGCCCCGCAGCCAGTCCAGAACCCATTCCGGATCGCGTTCACGGCGCGGACTATTACCCGGGAGCGCTGCGCGCAAGAGATAGGGTCCAACGTGACGGATGAATCGACCGATCCGGACGGCCAGGCGCAGGCGTGAACGCAACTGGTTCCAGCGACCGTCCTTCTTCAGGATCGCCCGGTATCCCTGCATCGAATAGCGCATGACATCGAATGAGCCATGGAACACGCCAATCATGCGCGCCCAGTAACTGCCGAGAGAGGTGCCGAAAGCGGCCTGATAGACGTCATAGGCGACACACTTGTGCTCGGTTTCCTCGACCATGTGCCACAGCACGAAGGACACCACGCGCGGATCCGCGCCGTGAAACAGCTCGACACGGTGCTCGACCAGCCAGCGCGTGACGCCCAGGGTCATCGACTCGAAACCGGCGGTGTAAGCCATGCGCGTGCGGAGCGAACGCTGCGACAGGCGCGCGTATGACGCTTCCATCTGCTGCTCCACCTCGGCCAGTTCGGGATATCCGTGGTTCTTCAGCAGATCGTTGAAACGCCGGTGCGTGCGGAAGTGCTGGCCTTCCTGGGCCATGAAGCCCTCGCCGTCGGCTTGCAACGAAGCGTCGTCAATGCGCGCCAATGTTTCACGCATCGTGCGAATCAGAAAGGGTTCCAGGTACGGCATCGTCAATGACGCGCCATTGAGCATGGCGGCGAACTCCGGATCCTTGGGCATCCAGTTCGTCTGCATGCCTTCGGGAAACTCGAAAGGAATGCGGCGTGCGGTCAGTGCAGGGGATGGGTTCGTGCTCATTTAGGAGGCTCCTCTGGTATCGCAACGCCGGGGCGTGCGGCTGCTGCTGTGTTTTTTGTCTTGCTGGTCTTGCGCGGCGGTGAGTCGGCGCTGAGTTGAGGGTGCTGCAGGCCGGCCATCAGCGTGGCGATCATGGTTGGCACCAGGGCGTCGATCGTGCGACCCATGACGAATTGCCCCGCGACCTGCAGCGACACCAGGCCATGCGCGCCGGCCCAGAACAGATGGCTCGCGGTCAGCGGATCGGTTGTCAGCTGCAGTGCGCCGCTGTTGTGCGCTGCGGTGACGACCTTGGTGCACACCCCCAACGAATCGCGCTTGGCCGCGGCCAGCTCCAGTGAGCGCTGGCCCAGATCGCTGCCCTCAAGTTCGAAGAACATCAGTGCATAGCGATTCGGACGCTCCAGGCCTGCGCGGATATAGGCGTCGGCCAGGACGTTGAGTTGCGTCAGCGGTTCGGTGTACGGGGCAATCGCTTCCAGCATGGCCTGTTCGATCCAGCGATATGCCCTCGCCCTCAGTGCTGTAACCAATTCCTCCTTGCTGGAGAAATAGCGGTACGGAGCGGAATAGCTGCACCCCAGCAGTGACGAGATCTTGCGGAAGCTGACAGCGGACAGCCCGCTGTCTTCGAACAGCTGCATCGCAGCGTCCAGGATCTGTTCGCGTTTGGATTCGACCTGCTCGGCGGAAAAGGTTTGACGTGCCATGGACGGTGTTGTACCAGCATTAAGTTAACACCGTCAAATTAATTGAGGAGCGAGTCCTCCAAAGGCTGGAGGGGTGTCGAAACCTTCCCGTCCGGTAGGGCTCGGTCGGCGGCGAGGTGGGCAAACCTAACTTTTGTTAGGCGTCGCATTGCCTTGGCGCACTTAGCGTTGCATTCGGAGCTGACACCACCGAATTCAGGTGGTCTGGCCATAGAGCAGTTGACCCAAACCGCATGGGTCGACGCATGAAATAGCGATGCGGGGAGAGCAAGCAGTGCACGCAGACAGCCGAAGCAAGTTCGCGCAGTTGTTCGTACGCGTTACCGAGCCAATGATCTTCAATCGTCGCTGGGCGACGTTGCTGTTTCTTGGGTTGGCGACGTTGTTCTTTGGCTATCACGCCACGCAGCTGCGCATGGATACCGGTTTCGACAAGCAGCTGCCGCTGGGGCATCCCTACATGGGCATCTACCACCAGTATCAGGGCGAGTTTGGCGGCGCCAATATCGTGCTGCTGGCGGTGATACAGAAGCAAGGTGACATCTATACCGCCGATTTCATGACCTCGCTGCGTCAGGCCACTGATGCGGTGTATTTCACCCCGGGCGTCGATCGCTCGCGCGTCAGCTCGCTGTTCACGCCGAACGTGCGCTACATGGAAGTGGTGGAGTCCGGCTTCCAGGGCGGCAACGTGGTCCCGGCCGACTTCAAGCCAACGCCGGAAATGCTGGCCAAGGTGCGTTCCAACGTCGCCAAGTCCGATATCCGCGGGCGCCTGGTCGCCAATGATCAGTCCGCCGCGATGGTGGTGTCCGAGCTGCTGGAAAAGGATCCGGTCACCGGAGTCAAGCTCGACTACATCGATACGGCTCACCGTCTGGAACAGGTGCGCAATCGGTTCATTTCGCCCACCAAAGTCGAGTACCTTGCCAAGACTGATGTCGGTCCCTTCAAGAAGGGCGATATCGTCAAGACCGAATACAAGGACACGCGGAACTGGGCGTTCCCCATCATGCACGTGACCGTCGACTCCGGCGAGACCGACGTTGCTCCGGTGCGGTTCCGCGGCTACCAGCTCGACGTACGCACGGTTGAGAATCCGGACTACAACCCGAATATCGATATCGCAATCATCGGCTTCGCCAAGGCCGTCGGTGATATCGCGGACAGTGCGGTCGAAGTCTTCAGCTTCTTTGGCCTGACCCTGATTCTGGTGTGGTTGCTGCTGTGGCAGTACTGCGGCTCGCCCTCCATTGCGCTTCTGCCTCTGATTTGCGGCGTGCTCGCGGTGGTATGGGAACTCGGCATGCTGCAGCTGTTCGGTTTCGCGCTCGATCCTTTTGCGGTGCTGATGCCCTTCATTGTCCTCGCGATCAGTACGTCGCACGGCATCCAGATCACCAACTTCTGGCTTAATGAAGTGGCCGACAATGGCTTGTCGAGCTTCGAGGCTTCGCGTGCGACCTATCGACGGTTGGTGATTCCCGGCATTTCCGCCCTGCTCACCAACTTCGTCGGTTTCGGCACGATTCTGCTGATCCCGATCGGGATCATCCAGGAGATGGCAATCAACGCCATGTTCGGCCTGATGGCGATCGTGCTGTGCAAGAAAGTCCTGCTGCCGTGCCTGCTGTCGTTCGCGCCGATGAAGAATCCGGCCAAATTCCGCGAGCATCAGAAGAGCCGCGACCGTTTCTTCGCACCGATCTGGCGCACGCTGTCGGTCATTACCAAACGTCCGGTGGCTGCTGTGGTTCTGCTGGCAGCGGTTGGCTTGTGGGGTTGGGCCGAGTACGTCTCGCAGGATCTGAAGATCGGTGAGCTGCATGAAGGTGTGCCGGAGCTGCGTCCAAACGCACGCTACAACCAGGACTCACGCACGATCACCGGCGCCTTCTCGATCGGTGTGGATGTCATCAAGCTGATTTCCGAGTCACATGCCGACGGTTGTATTGATCACGCCGTCATGGACAAGATCGATGAGTTCGCCTGGCGGATGGAAAACGTCGAGGGCGTGCAGTCGACCATGTCGCTGGCAAAAACTTCGCGTGCCGTTTTCAACGCCTACAACGAGAACAATCCGAAGTGGTTCGTGTTGCCGCGTGAATCGGGCGCCTTGGTGGTGACGGTGCAGCCGTTCCCGAGTTCAACCGGCCTGCTCAACGAAGATTGCAGCGCGATTCCGATCCTGGTGTATTCCAAGGACCACAAGGCAGAGACCATCGATCGCATCGTCTTCGCCGCGCAGTCGTTTATCGACGCGCAACCTGCAGATGCCCCGGTGACGTTCCGTCTGGCAACGGGCAACGTCGGCGTGATGGCTGCGGCTAACGATGTGATCAAGGAAACCGAATCCAAGGTGTTGCTGTGGCTGTTCCTCGGCATCGGTGTTTGCGTGCTGATGTCTTTCCGCAGCTTCGCTGGACTTGTTTGCGTGCTGGTACCGCTGGCACTGGTTTCGGTGCTGTCCTATGCGGTCATGGTTTATCTGCAGATCGGCATCAAGGTGTCGAACCTCGCTGTTGCGGCGTTTGCTGCAGGTATCGGTGTTGACTACGGCATCTACATTTACAGCGTGCTCGAAGAATGCGTGCTGAACCGCGGCATGCCGCTGCGCAAGGCCTATGAGGAAACGCTGCATCAGACCGGCAAGGCGGTGATTGTGACCGCGCTGACGCTGGCGGCCAGTGTCTGCACCTGGTTCTTCTCGGGTCTTCAGTTCCAGATCGACATGGGCATTCTGCTGACGATCATGTTCATCGCCAATGCGGTCGCCGCAGTGGTGCTGCTGCCGGCGTTCGCAGCATTTCTGCTGCGGGCCAAGCCGACGCAGGCCGAGGTGGAGCCGATGGATTCGGCAGCAGCGCCGATCTGAAGCAGAAGAAGATTCGATACCAGCGGCGCCACCACAGGTGTGGTGGCCGCCGGACAGGGAAGATAGAAGCAAAAAGCTCGCTAGGGCTTTCCACGACAGGAGAAGAAAAGTGTTGAGGACGACGAAACTGACGGTGCCAGCGCTGCTGGCCACCTTACTGCTGGCAACAACGGGGGCATCCGCGAAGGTTTCGCCGGAGGAGGCCGCGCGGCTGGGCAAGGACCTGACACCGGTCGGCGCCGAGCGCGCCGGCAACAAGGACGGCACGATCCCGGCATGGACCCCGGCTGAGAAGCACGGTGCGATGAAGGGCGAGTACGCAAGCGATCCTGCGTTGGCGAATGAAAAGCCGCTGTTTACGATCACGGCTGCCAACGTCGCGCAATATGCCGACAAGCTGACTGAAGGGCACAAGGAACTGATGAAGCGGTACCCGGACACGTACAAGATGAACGTGTACAAGTCCTACCGCAAGGTGAACTACCCGCAGAAGATTCTCGACGAAACCGTCAAGAATGCGACGCGCGCGGAGCTCGAGGGCGTCGACAATCCGAAGGGTGCGTATGTCGGATTCCCGTTCCCGATTCCGAAGTCAGGTGCAGAGCCGATCTGGAACCACCGCACAAAATGGCGCGGCAACGCCCAGCGTCGTTTCAACAACCAGATGATCGTGCAGCAGGACGGCAAGTTCACGCTGACCAAGATCGTCGAGGACGTGAAGTTCTATTATTCGAACATCGACGAAGCGAACCCGCCTGAACTGAAGCCGGGCGTCGACTTTCTGCGTTATCTGTCCGAAACGATCTCGCCGCCCCGCATTGCCGGAACCTACATTCTGGTGCATGAAAAGGCCGGCTTCGGTACGGAAGGCCGTGCTGCATGGCTCTACGCCCCGGCGCTGAAGCGCATTCGCCGCGCCCCGGCCGTGTGCTGCGACAACCCGTACGAAGGAACGGATGGTCATCAGTTCTACGATCAGGTCGACATGTACAACGGCGTGCTCGAACGCTTCACCTGGAAGTTGGTGGGCAAGCGCGAGATCTACATTCCGTACAACTCGTACAAGATGGCCAGCCCTCCGACCAAGTATGCGGACATTGCAGCGCCGAACCATGTCAATCCAGAACTGCCGCGTTACGAGCTGCATCGTGTCTGGGTGGTCGAGGCCGACAACAAGCCGGATCAGCGTCACACCTTCAAGAAGCGCGTGATCTACTTTGACGAAGACTCCTGGAACATCGTCGCGATCGACGACTACGACCAGCAGGACAAGCTGACCGAGTTCCAGGAAGGCCACCTGATTCAGTACTTCAACATCCTGGCAGCGACCACGCAGCCGGAAGTGATCTATCACTTCAATTCCGGGCGTTACTTCGTTACCGCGATGAACAACGAAGATCAGCCGTACGATCAGTCAGTGACGTTCAGCGACAGCGATTTCGAAGCCAATACGGTTCAGAAGAAGGCATCCAAGTAAAGGCCGTCAGCTAACCGCACCCGGCGTGCAGTGCACGCCGGGTGTTGGCTGCTGAGTCAAGGGCCAAGAGCCCCGTGTTCGTGCGTAGTGAGAGGAGAGTCCTATGCAATCGAAAGTATTGCGAATTTTCGCCGTGGCAGCTGGGGTTGCCGGCGGCGTCCCGTTGAGCGCATCTGCGTTTGAGTACAACTTTTCGTTGTTCGACCAAGACGTCACCTCGGTCGTGAACAATACTGCGACCCTGGGTGCATCGTGGCGCATCGAAGGCCGTGATGACTATCTGGTCGGCAAGAGCAACCTTGATCCATCCGTCTGTGGCGGCGTCTATCAATCGTGCCAAGGTGTGCATCGGCAGCAGAGCTACCCGGCGGCGCATCTGGCTGCTGCGCCGGGCATGGCATCGGTCAACTTCGACGACGGCAACCTCAACTACGACAAGTGGGACGTCACGCAGGCCCCGTTCAAGTTGGCCAATGATCTGAATATCCGCTTTGGCGATTTCGGCATCTTCGTGCGGGGGCTGGGTATCTACGACTACGTCAACTACAACGACTTCGAGGAATACCACCCCAACAGGATTACCGCGGACAATGCCGCGGATGTCGGTACCACCGATGACCCGCAGTTCTCGAACCGCTACTACGCGCAGGTCTACGGACCGGGCGGTGTCGTGCGCAACGAGCGCACCGACAATACGGCCTTGCGTCAGGCTGGTTTGCGCTATGACTTGCTTGACGCCAACATCTACGGCAGTTTCTTCTATACCGACGATCGCCAAATGCTGTTCCGCGTCGGTCGGCAGACGGTGAACTGGGGCGAAAGCACCGTGGCCGTCATCAACAGTGTCAACCAGGCGCAGCCGGTCAATGCCAACAGCCTGTACCGACTGGGCTTTGGCTTGCTCGAAGAGCTGTTCCTGCCGGTCGGCATGGCGCGAATCAGCGCCGAGGTCATGGACGGCCTGAGCGTCGAGGGCTACTACCAGTGGGAGTGGGAGCCGATCGAGATTCCGACACCCGGCACCTACATGTCGTTCCTCGATCTGGGTACGGACAATCTGGTCAACAACGTCAATCTGGCATTCGGCGGTGGCGCCGAAGATCCGGATAGTGTGGGTACACTGCTCGATACGCCACTGGCCGGCATCACACCAACCACGCTGACTGGTGAACGTCTGCGCGACAATGAAGCGCGAGACAGCGGTCAGTACGGCGTCGCCTTCAAGTACTACTCCGATGCCATCAACAACGGCACCGAGTTCGGCTTCTACTTCATGAATTATCATTCGAAGCTGCCGTATGCGAGCTTCTACTCGTCCGATGCCAGCTGTGCCCGGCGAGAGGGCAATGCTGAGGGAGTCGATGCGCGTAATTCGCTCGAACTTCTGCGCGTCTGCCCGAACCTGCCGATCTCGCAGGCTCAGGCGCGGAATGCGTTCATCGCAGATACGCTGGCACTGACTGCGGCGCATCCAGGCGTTCTGGCTGATCTGGGTCCAGTGGACAATCTTTCGACGATTCTTGCATCGCTGAACAGTCTGCTGGTCTACGATCCGTCTCAGCCTTTCGCAGATATGGTCCCGATTGATACGGTAAAGATCCAGCTGGAATACCCCGAAGATCTGAAGATGTTCGGGTTCAGCTTCAACACTACTGCGGGCGACTATTCGTTCCAGGGGGAAATGTCGTATCGACCGAACGTGCCGCTGCAGGTCTCGTTGGTTGACCTTGCCTTTGCTGCGCTTGGTCCTGCGCTGACGCGGTGCCACAACGAATCACTGGAGTGCAACGGATCGACTGCGTCGCGCGGCTTTACCGAGGACGGCCAGTACACGTTCTACGACAGCAATGATTTCACGGACGCCAATGGCAACAATCCGTATCCGGACACGGTCAACCTCGTGATCGGATCGGCGCCTGGCTCGGCACGTTCGTTCCCGAACTTCATCATCCCGTACCGTGGCGGCACGGTCGGCGAGAACGCTCCGAACAGTTACATTCAGGGCTGGATTCCGGGCAAGGTCGCGCAGTACAACCTCGGCGCCACGCGCGTGCTCGGCAGTTCGGAGAACTGGATCGGAGCCGATCAGATCATCTTGCTGTACGAACTGGCGGCGACGCATGTGCTGAACATGCCGGACTTCGATGAGTTGCAGATCGAAGGCCCGTATACCGCGACTACGAGCGCCAGTGCCGGGGCCGATGGCAGCGGCGCAGACGGATCGCGGCTGGCGTGCTCTACAAATCCGTCATGCACGATCGGACCGGACGGTCTGCGCTTCAATCCGTTCCAGGCACCACGCAAGGCGTTCGCGGACGCGTTCTCATGGGGCTACCGAGTGGTCGGCCGCATCAGCTACGAGTCCGTACTGCCCGGTATCAGTATCCAGCCGTTGTTCATCTGGATGCAGGACATCCACGGCAACTCGCCGGGGCCTGCTGGAAACTTTGTCGAGGGTCGCAAGTCGCTGAACTTCCTGCTGGAGACGCGCTACGAGAAGTCGTTCGCGTTCACTGTCTCCTACAACATGTTCACCGGCGCGGGACACAACAACCTGTACGCCGATCGCGACAACCTCGGCTTCTTTGTGAAGTATCAGTTCTGACGACGGGTTGCGGGCGCGATCTTCTGATCGCGCCCGCACCGGAGAATCCCATGCGAACCGTGCATCGTTTCTACACCTTTACCGCGCTCAAGGCGCTTCTTGTCCTCGGCGGCATCGCAACGTTGCCACTGCAGACCGCACAAGCGACGGCCGGCGAGCCGCTGGCGGCGCAACCGGCGTTGATTGCGCCATTGGCGCCGCGCAGCATGCTGCTTGACGTGGTCGAAGCCGGCGACCATCTGGTTGCTGTTGGCGAGCGAGGACATATCCTCGTGTCACCAGACGGCGTCGAGTGGAAGCAGGTCGACGATCCGGTCAATGTGATGCTGACGGCCGTCAGCTTTCCGGACGCAAAGAATGGGTGGGCTGTCGGTCACGATGCAGCGATCCTGCACAGCGCTGACGGCGGCCAGACCTGGACTTTGCAGAACTTCCAGCCTGATCTGGGTCAACCGTTGTTGGATGTCTATTTCGCCGACTCGCGCACTGGATTCGCTGTAGGCGCATTCGGTCTGTTCATGCAGACGCTCGATGGCGGGCAGAGCTGGGAAGTGATTACGCCGCCGGCGGTCGTTGATGATGGCAACCATCTCAATGCGATTACGCGCCTGCATGACGGCAGTTTGCTTGTCGTCGGTGAGATGGGGCTGATGGCGGTTGGCGATGCCGACGGCAACTGGCAGAAGATTGAATCACCCTACGAGGGCTCTCTCTATGCGGCCGAAGCACTGGGAGAGCATGGCGTCATGATCGTGGGCATGCGCGGCAACGCGTACCGCACCGATGATGTGCGCACCGGTTCTTGGTCGAAGGTTGAAACCGGCACGGTGCAGGGATTGACGGGCGTGCGCAGCCTGCCGGACGGAACGTTTGCGATTACCGGCATGAATCAGACCTTGTTGATCGTCGCGCAGGACGGCAAGGTCCACCGGGGCGAGATCGATTCGCATGATCCGAATGGCGAATCAGGTCCGTTCAACAGTATCGTGGTGCATGGAAAGCAGGTCCTGGTTGCGACGCATGAGGGTGTCAGACGTGCGGTGGTGAATCCGTGAGCGCCGCGCCGCTGACGCAGGCGCAGCGGGCGACCATCATCCAGTACGCCGCCTGGCTGTTCGGAGCGGGTCTGGTCGTTGGTCTGGTGTTCACATTCGAGGCGATCGGGCATGTCGCAGCATGGCCGCTGCTGCCACCCATCAACTTTGATTTTCCGGGTACAGAAGCCGGCTGGCGGCGTGCGCATCTGGGCCTGATCATCAATGCGATCGCGATGCTGGCGTTTGCGGCGGTGGCAACGACGGCCCGCTTCGGTTCCCGCGGTCGAGCGATTTATGTCGTCAGCGTGATCGTGACCGGATATGCCAACTCGCTTGGTTTTTTGACCGGCACGCTGTTCGGGGTCCGTGGGCTCGAGTTTGGCGGTGCCGCGGCCAATACCGCGACCTATTTGTTCTTTCTGGTCGCCGTTGTGACCGGTTTCGCGCAAGCTGGGCTGCTGGCCGCTGCAGCCGCCACTGCGCGGCGCAGCGGAGGCGCCGAATGAACAAGGTCGGTGTGCTCGCGCGACTGATGTCAGGAGTGATGCGCGCGCCGCGCACGCTCGGTTTCGCCGAGTCGTTCCTGGCAGCGTGGAATGCACATGATGCCGACAAGGTCACGGCAATGTTGGGCGGCGGCCACTACGCAGATCCGCTGAGCAAGGGGCGTCAGCAGGGCGCAGCGTTGCGCGGGCATGCGCAAACACTGTTTTCCGCGTTTCCCGATCTTTCATTCGATCTGAATGGCCCAATCACAGTGGGAGATGGGGCGGTTGCTGCGCGCTACACGCTCAGCGGCACTCATACGGGCGCGCTGCCCGGTGGTCTGGGCATCGAACGGGTCGAGCCCACCGGAAAGCGCATCCTGCTGGAAGCCACGATTTTTCTGGTATTCAAGTCCGATGGCGCCGTCGAGGTCGACAACGGCTTCGATCTGGAAACGCTGGCCGAACAGCTCGGTTTCTACGCCTTGCTGATGCCGCGCACTCAGGGCAACTATCAGTTCGGCGCGTTCTACCGCCTGAACAAAGGCAATGTGCAGCCGCCCGAGGCGATCGGGATTACCTGGTTGCAGCTGCGCGATCCGGACCAGTTTGAAAATGCGGCGCGCATCACCAATGCGGTCGCCGAAAGCTTTTCCGATCGTCCCGGCTTCGTCACGGGCATCGTTGGCGCCCGCCCGCCAGATGAAACCGGATACTCATCCGGATTCACCTTGTCGGCCTGGGAGAATCTCGAGGCTTTGGAGGCAAATCTGCTGCCCAACGCGACACACCAGGATGCGGTGCATCAGTTCATGAAGGAAGGTTTGGCCTGGGGCACCCATTCGCGGGTGTACCAGCTGGTGCGGGCCAAGCCGGTAATGGTGGCCTGCAGCCAGTGCGGCAAGAAGAACAATGCCCACAAATCGGTGCGCAAGTGTTCGGCCTGCGGGACCGAACTCGATGCCGCACCGGTCTATTGGTAGCGGCCGTCGACTTCGAATCACCCTGCCAAATTCCGGATTACGCGTCTCCCCCGCGTTACGGACCCTAACGAAAGTTTGGGTCCGTCTTTTTATTTGTGCGACAGTATGCAACCACCCCTGATGGAACAGCGGCTGTTGCAGTGCAACAGGTAAGGAGAAGCCGCACCGTCCGATGGAAATGATCGATTGATACCGGGGGAGACCGTGCAATTGAGCGTTGAGAGAGTAGTGCGGAACGGAGCGGCCACAGTGCGGGCTGAAGTCGAGCCGATGGAGGAGCGTGCGCTGAATCGCGCCCGCCTCGCGTTGCCGCGTGCGGTGACCGAAGGACGTCGTCAGATCGTCGAGATCGTGGCGCCGGCCGGCTACGGCAAGTCGACACTGGTCGAGAGCTGGTCGCGTGCGCTGGCCGCGGATGGCCGTCAGGTCTATCGCCTGCCGCTGACACAAAGCCATCGCGACCCGGTGCGTTTTCTGGCCAATCTTTTGCAAGCCATCGAAGGCCGCGATCCTGGAGCAACCGGGGCGGGGGCGCCGGTGTTTTCGGAAGATGCGGGCCTGGAGCAATTGATCGCCACGCTGCAGTCCGATTCGGCTCCGATCGCGGTCGTGATCGACGACGTGCATCTGCTGGAATCGAGTCCGGCGATCGATACCCTGAACTGGATCTGTCGCAATCAGCCGGATCATGTACTGCTGATTCTGAGTGCGCGTGAATACACCGGACTCGCCCTGCAGAAACGCCTGCTGGCCAAGCAGGTAACGCGTTACAGCGCGCGCGAGCTGGCATTTACGGTCGACGAAGCCGGGCACTTTCTGGAACAGATGTACGGTCTGAGGCTGGATGCCGAGACACTGGTGCGTCTGCATGCTCAGACCGAGGGCTGGATTGCCGCCTTGCAGATGGCGGCACTGGCGATGGGGCATCGCACCGATCCGACCGATTTTGTGCGTCATTTCGGGGGGTCCAATCGCGAGATCACCGACTATCTGGCCGAAGCGGTGCTGGACAATCTATCCGAAGACGACGTGCAGTTCCTGTTTCGGATTTCGGTGCTGGATCGGGTCAACGCCGATGTCTGTCGTGCGCTGACCGGCGAAAAGGCGCCGCAGCTGCGGTTGGAATCGATCGAGCGGCAGAATCTGTTTCTGTTGCCGATGGACGATCGCCGCGACTGGTACCGGTTTCATCCGCTGTTCGGCGAATTCCTGCGTGGACGTTTCCGCGCGGCCGACCCCGATGGCTGGGCGGATTGCCTGAAGCGCGCCGAATCGTGGTCGATCCAGCACGACTATCGCGACGATGCGATCAACTACGCGCTACGCGCTGGGCTGCAGGAACGCGCTGCGCAGATTCTGTCGATGTACGCCGAAGAACTGGTGCAGTGGCGCGGTGAGCATCGCACCCTGATGAACTGGATCGATCAGCTGTCACCGCGTGTGCTGGCACGATACCCTCAGATCCAGATCAGCCTGGCGTGGTCGCTGAACTTCAATCACCGCTTCGCCGAGGCCGAGGCTGTGCTGGATGCCCTGCTGGCCGAGATTCAGGCCGACGACATGGCGGATTCCGCGACACTGCTGAAAAGTGTCGGCAGCTATCGTGACGTGGTCGAAATCGTCGGCCATGCGCTGGCGGATCACGCCGAGCAGACGCTGGATTGCGGGCGGCGCTGGATGCAATGCAATCCCAACGCGCCGGATTTCCTTCATGCCTCGGCAGGCGCCGCGATGGGCTACGCATTGAAGAGCGTCGGCCAGTTTGATGAGGCCCTGGAAGTGGCCCGCGATGCCAAGCTGCGCTTCACTCGTGCACGCGCGCCCTATGGCAAGGTCTGGGCTGAAGCTGTCAGTCTGATGACGCTGATGCGACAGGGGCGGCTGCAGCATGCGCTTGCAGAGGCTGAATCGGCGCTCACGGTGTGCCGCGAAAAGCTTGGCCCCGCGTCACACGGATACTGCGTGCTGTCGGCGCTATCCGCCGGGCTGTACTACGAGTTCAACAATCTGCCTGCCGCGCGCGAAGCCTTGTCGCAGGGGCTACGCTTTCTGGCGATGTTCAGTTCGCTTGATCCGGTGTTGGTCGGTTACCTGACGCTGGCGAAACTACTGGTCGCTGAGGACCGCTATGACGATGCCAAGGACATCCTGATCGAGGGTGAGAATCTCGGTGTGCAGCGCAGCGCGCCGCGCATGGTCGTGTGCTCGCTGGTTGGTCGTGCCCTGATCTGCCTGAAGCAGGGGGATATCGCGACGGCCGAGGAATTGGCGCGCTCGCCGTTGCTCAACGGAGCGATTCACGACGAGCGCTACAGCGGATTGGTCCGCGACAAATCGGCGCAGTTGCAGGCGCGTATTGCCGTTGCACGGGGCCACGCCGATGCTGCCCTCGAGATCCTTCAACCATTGATCCGGCATGCGCGGGCGCAGGGCCAGCAGCTCAAGCTGGTTGATCTGCTGCTGCAGCGGGCGCATGCGCTCTATCTGCTCGGCAACCAGAATGAAGCCTTGCGCGCCTTGCACGAAGCGATTGGCATTGCCGCGCCGGAAGGGATGATCCGTGTCTTTGTCGACGAGGGCGAGAGTCTGCATCCCCTGTTGCGCAGTCTGTGCGAGCGCGAGGCCGGCCCGTCGGATGCCGAGGCGCGTATCACGGCGCACCTGCAGGCGATTCTCAGTGCGTGCCAGTTGACGCCCAATGCTGGTGCCGCGTCGTCAGCGCCAGGGCGGCAGGATCAGTCCGGCGCGATGCTCGAGCCCTTGACCAAGCGCGAGCTGCAGATCCTTCGCATGATCGAGTCGGGGATGTCGAACCGGCAGCTGGCGCAGGCCTTGTTCGTGTCCGAAGGCACGGTCAAATGGCACCTGCACAATCTCTACAGCAAGCTGTCGGTGCGCAGCCGCTCGGGCGCCATCGCCAAGGCAAGGCGTCTGACTCTGATCAGCTGAAGCCGGCGACAAAACCGGCTTCAGCTGATTCGCCAAGAATCAGGTCAGCCAGCGGATCGCGATGTCGATCATGCGCCGGACAAACCCCGTGTACGGCGGAAACAGCATGTGCGTGGTGCTGTGCTTTTCGATCAGCACTGAGCGCTCGTGCGAAAACGCACGGAAGCCGAATTCTCCATGCGAGCTGCCGAGTCCGCTGTTGTTGACGCCGCCAAACGGCAGATGCGGATGCAGGAAGTGCAGCACAACGTGGTTGACCACGGTGCCGCCGGCACTGGTGCTTGAGATCACCTGTTCGATCCGCTTGCGATCACGTGCAAATACATACAGTGCCAGCGGTTTGGGGCGTGCGTTGATCTGGCGGATTGGGTCTTCGAGGTCGCGGAAGCGCAGGATCGGCAGTAGCGGTCCGAAGATCTCCTCTTCCATGATCTGTGCGTCAGCCGGCACGTCGGTCAGCAGGCTGGGTGACAGGTAATTCTGCGTCGCATCGCTGTCACCGCCGATCAGCAAACGCGCCCCGCGATCCAGCGCGTCCTTCAGCAAGCGCTGTACCCGGCCATGGTGGTGATGATTGACGATGCGCGCGTAGTCGGCGCTCTGGCGCCAGGCGGACGGATCGTTGCCGAACGTGCGCTTCAGCGCTTGCTGCATCTTGTCGATGAAGGCATCGGCAACGTCGTCGTGAACGTAGATATGATCCGGCGCGATACAGGTCTGGCCGCAGTTGGTGAATTTTCCCCAGGCCAGATTGCGCGCGGCCTTGTCCAGGTCGGCATCGCGATCGACGATCACCGGAGATTTTCCGCCGAGTTCGAGGGTCACGCTGGTGAGGTGCTGAGCTGCTGCGGCCATCACGACGCGACCAACCCGCGGGCTGCCGGTGAAGAAGATGTGATCAAACGGCAGCGCCAGCAACCGTGTTGAGATGCTTGCGTCGCCTTCGATTACGGCAACGTCCTGAGGATCGAAGGCCGATTCCAGCATGCGCTTCATCAGGGCCGAAAGTGTCGGCGTCATCTCCGAAGGCTTCAGAATCACCGGGCAACCCGCCGCCAGGGCAGAGATCAGCGGGCGGAACGACAGCGTCACCGGGTAGTTCCAGGGCGACACGATAAGAGACACGCCGCGTGGCTCGGGGCGGATCTGCGCCTGCGTGCCGAGCATCGACAGCGTTGTCCGCACCCGCTTGGGCTTCATCCACTTCGAAAGATTGCGTAACGCTTCGCGGGCCTCGCCAACGACCGGATAGACCTCGGTCAGCGCCACTTCCGGAGCCGGCTTGCCGCAATCCTGTGCAGCTGCGGCAATGATGTCGTCACGGTGGCTCAGGACCAGATCGAGTACGCGCTGGATGCGCGCCTTGCGCTCAGCCGCGCTGGAACGGCGCAGCTCAATGGCACGCGCGCGTTGCCGCTCGAACAGCGCCAGCAGCGGATCGGCGGATTGATCCTGCATTTCCATTGGCATTTGCATCACGGCATTCATCGACGACTCTCCAGTCCTTTTTTCGTCCATCGACTGTGGGTGATGTCGGTGGCGCTGCCCCCTAACCTAAGTTGGGTCGTTGGTGCCGGCCGCATCGCTCCGACCCTAACTTGATCTGGGGGGAATCGTGGCTTCGGTGGTCGGTGGCGGTGCGGTACGGGTTTCTTCGCGCAGCATGCGGCGCAGGATCTTGCCAACAGGGCTTTTGGGCAGTTCTTCGACGAACTGCACATGCCGGGGGACCTTGTACGCGGTGAGGTGCAAACGGCAATGCGCGATCAGGTCCTCGGCACTCAGGCGGGCGTCAGAGCGCACGACATGCACCTTGACTGCTTCGCCGGTACGAGCGTCCGGTACGCCGACGCAGGCGGCTTCGGCGACGCCCCAATGTTCGGCGCAAACCGCTTCGATTTCGCTGGGGAACACGCTGAAGCCTGAAACCAGCACCATGTCTTTCTTGCGGTCGACCAGATAGAAGCGACCGTGGTCGTCCATGCGCGCGATGTCGCCGGTTCGAAAAAAGCCATCTGAAGTGAAGGCGAGCGCATTGGCCTCGGGAGCGTTCCAGTACCCGGACATCATTTGCGGCCCGCGCGCACAAAGCTCGCCGATTTCGCCGATCGGAACGTCGCGATTGTATTCGTCCCGCAGGGTGACCTCGGTCATCGGCAGCGGAAAACCGATCGAGCCATCGAATTCGTGTGTCGGAATGGGGTTGGTGCACAGCGCCGGCGAGGCTTCGGTCATGCCGTAGGCCTCGGTGATGCAGACGCCGGTCTGCGCGCGCCAGCGCCGCGCCACGGCCGGCTGGGTGGCGGCACCGCCGCCGAGCGTCATGTGCAGATCGGAAAAATCGATGCGGTCGAAGCCGGGTGTGTTCATCAGTCCGACGAACAGCGTGTTGACGCCGCTGATGAACGTCAGACGCTGTTGCTGCATGCGCTGCACCAGCGTCGGCAGATCCTTCGGGTTGGTGACCAGCACCAGACGTGCACCGATCAGCATGCCGTAGAGAAAGTTCAGGGTCAGCGCGTACGCGTGATAGAGCGGCAGTGCAGTCAGGAAGACCTCGCGGTCTCGACGCAGCTGCGCACCGAGCCAGGCCTCAACCTGCAATACGTTGGCGGTCAGATTGCCGTGGCTGAGAACTGCGCCCTTGGATGGGCCGACGGTGCCTCCGGTGTACTGCAGCAATGCTGTGGAGCCGCGGCGGATCGCTGGTGGAACGAAGGCCAGTCCGCTCCCGCGTTCGATGGCCAGCTCGAACGAGGTCGGGTTTCCCGGCGACTCGCAGCTGCCGGGTATCCATGAAGTGTCGACATCAACGGCGATGATGCGGTCGATGTTCAGCCGTTGCAGGACTGAACCCATTTTTCCGAGCAGGGTTCGGGCGATGACGATGGCGGTGGTGCCGGAATCGCGGAGCTGATGCTCCAGTTCGCGCGGCGTATACATCGGGTTCACGTTGACCAGGACCAGGCCGGCTTCCAGTACGGCCAGCGCCGTGATCGGGTAGGCCATGTCGTTCGGGATCATGATCGCAACGCGCTCGCCGCTGCGCAGGCCCAGCGCAGCCACCAGATACGCAGACAGTGCCGACGCCTGCTCGCCAAAGGCCCGATAGGTCATCTGTTGGCGGCCATCGTCGAATGCGATCGCGTCAGGTCGCTGTTCAATGGCGTGGCGAAGCAACTCCGGCACGCTCGAATACCGCGTCAGATCGACTTGGTATGGCACGTCGAGTGGATAGGCTCGATGCCAGAAGAAGTTCATGCCGGTTCCCTTTTTGGTCTGGTTTTCCCTGTGCTAGACAAACATTCCATAGGGGATTTGGCCCCTACCCAAAGTTGGGATTTGCCTTGTATGGGCTGAAATTGCCACTCATGGGGCACGCCGCCAAATGGGTATAGGCCGCATTGAATTCGTCGTGAACTGATCTTTTGATCGGTGACGTTGTCCTAGGGGGCTCATATCGTGCAGTTGCTGCGTCGGCAGGTGCCCGGCAACACGTCATCTAGCGTCGTTGGCGGTCCTGGCCTCCACACACGATGTGACCTCGCCGCGCCGGCGTTCCCTGGCGGGGCATCGTCAGTGACTTTGAGGGTCATCATGATCGAGTTGCCCGCGAATTTTGCGCCGGCGCTGTTCGCCGGGAAGACAGTGCTTGTTGACGGCGGGATCAGTGGCATCAGCCTGAATATCGCGCGGCGCTTTTCCGACCTGGGGGCCTCGTTGTTCGTGACCAGTCGATGGTCAGGCCGGGTTGCCGACGCGGTCGCGGACCTGTCGCGCAGCGGTCCGGCTGCGGGTGCTGCTGCAGACAGGCGCGATCTCGAGGCCATGCGCTCGGCAGTGGCTGAATGCGTATGGCAGTTCGGAGCCGTCGACATTGCGGTATCCGGCGCAGCCGAACAGGGCGAGGCGCCGACGGTGCGAGAGCATTCAGGGCGGGGCGAATTCGGTCCCGATATCGATTTGCTCGGGACTTTCAATGTCTGTCGCGCGGTGTACCCCGCATTGCGCAAGCCCGGCGCTTCGATTGTGAACATCTCGACGGCCCGTACGTGGAAAACGGATCAGGCGCAGGCCTTTGCGGCCAAGGCAGGTATCGACGCGCTGACGCGGGTACTCGCAATGGAATGGGGATTGGAGGGCGTACGCGTCAATGCCATCGCGCCCGGATGGTGTGACGGTTTCCGGAATTCGGATCGACCGACGCTGGATCCGGGTCATGAAGAGCGAGGGACCGGCACGTCTCCGCGCTACGGCGACGGCCGTTCTGCAGAGATTGTGGATGCCGCGGTGTTTCTGTGTTCTCCTGCCGGCGCCGGGTTCAATGGCGAGACCGGTGACGTTGACCCGCATCGTGCAACTCTTGATGGCAGTGACTTCGCCTTTGCTTTGGAGGAATTGACGGCATGACGACATCCGATCTGAACCCGGCGGCATGCGTGGAGCATGACGACCGCTCCGCGCTGGCTGCCTGGCATCGCGCAGTCGCCGCGCGCGACGTGGCCGCGCTGGATGTCCTGCTGGCGGATAACGCGGTGTTCCATTCTCCCGTAGTGCATACGCCGCAACGGGGCAAGGCGCGAACGCAGACTTATCTGGCTGCGGCGTTTGCGGTGTTCTTCAATGACAGTTTTCGCTATGTGCGCGAAGTCGTCCAGGGTCCGGAGGCGGTACTGGAATTCACGGTCGAGATCGATGGGATCGAGGTCAACGGGGTTGATATGATCACCTGGGATGCGACTGGGCGCATCGTCGATTTCAAGGTGATGCTGCGGCCACTGAAAGCGATCAATCTGATCCATCAGAAGATGGCCGAGATGCTGCAGCGCGGCGCGCCTGGGCACTGATTGTCGTGATGGGCAGCAAGGGTTCGCCGGGCCCTTGCCGGCACCGGGATCACGCGCCCCAGAGATGCATGCCGTACTTCCAGTAGCCGGTGACGTTGTTCAGGCGGGCGTCCTGATCGGTTGGCATCGGCAACACTTCGCCCTCCAGCAGAGGTGTCAGGAACGGAGCGAGCGCGGTGCCGCCGCCGCCGGAAATGACGATCGCATCGATGTCCCAGTCGTCCGCCCACAGCCGGTTGACCTCCTGCGCGATGCGCGTGGCCAGCTGCTGGAACGCCTGCTGCACGATGCCGGTGAGATCGTAACGCTTGCCCTTGATCTTGATCGTGCCGCGGCTGACGCCGTCGTAGAGCCGGTACAGCTCGACGTTGACGCCGCTCTTCTCCTGCAACACGTTGGCGATCGCGGCATAGGCCACGGCGATCCCTGAGTCGGACGACTGACTGCCGCGCTCGGAATACCGCGTCTTGTCGCTGACGGTGTAGTCTGCCGTGCGGAAGCCGATGTCGATCAGGCCGATCTTTTCGTTGACGAAGCGCTGGTTGGTCGGCTTGCCGACGTCGTTCAGCATCAGATTGAACATCGCACCGAACGGCTGCGGAATCACGCGCACGCGCTCGATGTTGATGATTTTTTCCTCTCGCTCGCCGCCACCCGCTTTGGGCACGATGACGGTGTGGCGCTGCTGCAGCAGCGTCGTCAACGCATCTTTCTGCTTGCGAAAAAAGCTGATCGGCAGGCCGGTCACCACGCGCACCGGCTCGCCACTGTCGACGAAGGGTGTCATCGCAGTCAGCGCCAGTGTCTTGGCGAACTGGGTCAGGAACTGCGCCTGATCCAGCGTGAACCCGCGACCGCGCGACTGCTGTTCGGCCAGCTCACCGACGAAGTAGGCGTCCTTGCCGATGCCGATGTGGCGCGGGTAGGTGACTGACGAGGGCAGCAGGGTTTCGCTGAACTGCGCTTCATTGGCTTCGCCAACGACCGACTTGAAGACCTGGAACTGTTTCCCGTCGGTGGCTTTGGTATAGCCGAAGCCGATATCTGTCCCGAGCACCTTCACGGCCAACCCCCTACCTGCATTGATTTTCAAGCGTTTCTAGCACGCGCATGGTTAAAACACAAAGCCGCTTCAGGCGCGTGTCGTCAGTCCAGGCCGCGTTCTGCGGCGGACAGTTGCGCCAGCGGGCGCGGTGGCGACGGCGCATCGGCATGCGGCTGCAATGCCCGCTGCCACCAGCCGACGTCATGCCAGGCGCCGTGCTTGTAACCGACCTTTTGGAACACCCCAACTGGCGCAAAGCCCAGCGATTCGTGCAGCGCGACGCTGGCCGGGTTGGGCAGCGCAATGCCGGCGTAGGCGTTGTAATAGCCCTGCCGGCGCAGGATCGGGAACAGTGCCTGATACAGGCGGCGCCCGAGCCCCTGCCGCCGGGCGTCGTCGCGCAGATAGATCGCGACATCGACGCTCCACTGATAGCCGGCGCGCTCCCGATGGCGGCTCGCATAGGCATACCCGAGCACGTTGCCGTCGCTCTCGGCGACCAGCCATGGCAGCAGTGGACGCAATGCCGCAATGCGCGCGGCCATGGCCGCCGCGTCCGGTGCGACGTCCTCGAACGACGTGTGCAGGGTCTCGATGTGCGGCGCGTAGATCGCCGCGAGGGCAGCGCCATCGGCCTCTGTGGCCGGGCGGATGCGGACGTCCGTGGGCATCGTCATGATCGCGGACGCGACAGTTCCGCCAGCGTATGGCCGCTGCGCTCCCAGCGCTGGCCGTCGAAGTCCTCGTAGTCGACGGCTTCGATCTGCATGCGGTCGAGACAGCGCAGGTTGACCGAATACCCGTCCGGATTGCTGCGAGGAACGTAGAACGACTTGATGCCGCAGACGCGACAGAACAGATGGCGCGCCACTCCGGTATTGAAGGTGTAGGTCGTCAGTAGTTCGGCGCCGGAGATCAGGCGGAAGTCCGCCGCGGGCACGATCAGGTGCTCGAATCCGGTCATCGTGCAGATCGAACAGTTGCAGCGCTGAATCCGCAGCCGGCGCGGTGCGCGGACTTCGAAGCGGACGCTGCCACAGTGGCAGCCGCCGGTATGCAGGGCAGTATTCATGGGTGAGGGGATCGCCGGCAGGATCTGACTCGCCAAATGCTGCCGCGGTCGAGGCGCGCTGCGCAAGCGCTCACGCGCCCCTGTAGAATTCCCTCATGAAGCTGCAGTTCACCAAGATGCATGGCGCCGGCAATGACTTTGTCGTGATTGACGCGACGCGCACGCCGTTTACGCCGGACCCCGCGCTGTTGCAGCGCCTGACCGATCGACGTTTCGGCGTCGGCTGCGATCAGGTGCTGGTGATCGAATCCCCGTCGCAGGCCGACGTCGATTTCGATTACCGCATCTTCAATGCCGACGGCAGTGAAGTGGGACAGTGCGGCAATGGTTCGCGCGCACTGGCGCGCTATGTTCGTGAGCACGGCCTGTCGGACAAGAACCCGATCCGGGTGCGGACCACCACTTCGGTGCTGGAATTGCGCGACGCCGGACCCGGCGAGTACCGGGTCAATATGGGCGTGCCGAAGCTGGAGCCGGCGCAGGTGCCGTTCGAGGCCGCGTCGCGCGCAACGCGGTACACCGTGATGCTGGATGGCAACACGGCGCTGGAGATCGGAGTGGTCAGCATGGGAAACCCCCATGCGGTGCTGCTGGTTGACGATGTTGACCGCGCGCCGGTGGCCGAAATCGGCGCGGCGCTGCAGGCGCACCCGGCTTTCCCACAGAGCGTCAACGTCGGTTTCCTGCAGATCCTTGATGCCGGCCACGCGCGGCTGCGGGTTTACGAGCGCGGTGCGGGCGAGACACTGGCTTGTGGCAGTGGGGCCTGCGCCGCCGCGGTCGTGGGACAGTTATGGGGGGTGCTGGGGCCTAGCGTGCAGATGCAGTTGCGCGGCGGGACCCTGACGATCGACTGGCAAGGCGAGGGACATCCGGTCTTGATGACTGGGCCCGCGCAAACCGTATTCACGGGGGAACTGGAATGGCCGAACTGACTGCCAGCAAAGACGAAGTCGCAGGCTCGAAATTGAGCGAACGCGAGGTCGTTGCCTATCTGAAGCAGCACGATGATTTCCTGTCGCGCCATCCGGATCTGCTGGAGGCGATCGAACTGCGCCACCGGTCCGGTTCGGCGGTGTCACTGATCGAGAAGCAGGTCGACATGCTGCGGGCCAAGAACCAGCGGCTGGAAGATCGCATGGCGCGGCTGCTCGAAGCAGCGCGCGAAAATGAGCGCCGCACCGAGGCCGTACAGCGCCTTGCGCGGACGCTGATCCGGGCGCCATCGCTGGCGGCGGTCGCGGCCGGGTTGGTCAAGTGCATGCGCGAGGACTTCGGCATTGATGCAGTGTTTGTCGGCGTCGCTTCCAGCCAGTTCAAGCGCCACGACATCGTCGGCATCGTGCCGATCGAGCCGGACGGCCGGCTGGCGCGCGCGTTCGAGGATTTTTTCCGTACCCGCCTGATCGAATGCGGGCCGATTGCGGAAGACAAGGCGGCGTTGCTGTTCGGCAAGGCGGTCGATTCGATCGCTTCGGCGGCGGTGGTGCCGCTGGAAAAGGAAAAGAGTTTCGGCATGCTGGCTCTGGGCAGCAGCGATCCCAAGCGCTTTCAGCCGCGACAGGGCAAGCTGTTTCTCGAGCTGACGGCCGAGCTGGTCGCCGCGGCAATCCGCGCGCGAATCTGAGCGCCGCGGTGACGCGGCCGCATGCAGCGCAGGAGGGCCCGCCCGCGGAGTGCCCCTGCCTGCAGCAGCCGATCGCTGAATATCTCGATCATCTGCAGCATCAGAAGCGCTACTCGCCGCGCACCTGCGAAGCCGTAGTCCACGATCTCGCCGGATTCTCTGCCTATTGTGTGCAGGCACGGATTGGCGACCTGCGCCAGATCGACAGCCATCTGGTTCGGGCCTATATCGGCGCTCGCCATCGAGGGGGTCTGCAACCGGCGTCGCTGCATCGGCATCTGTCGACGCTGCGCGGATTCTTCCGGCATCAGCTGCGTCAGGGGCGGATCGACGCCAACCCGGCGCAGACCGTCCGCGCGCCGAAACTGCGCCGGCGTCTTCCCTCGGTCATCGGAGCGGATGCACTGTCTGCTGCGCTCGACCATTCGCCCGAGGATGCGCTGGAGCAGCGCGATCAGGCGATGATCGAGCTGTTCTACTCGGCGGGCCTGCGTCTGGCCGAGCTTCACAGCCTGGATGCGTCGATGGTCGATGCCGGCCAGGTCGAGATCACCATTCTGGGCAAGGGCAGCAAGGAGCGTCGGGTCATGATCGGTCGGCCGGCGCGTGCCGCGCTGGATGCGTGGCTGCGGCAGCGCCCCGAACATGCGAGGGCAGGGGAACCTGCCCTGTTCGTGTCACAGCGCGGCACGCGGCTGTCGCGCGCGGCCATCGGCCAGAGGCTCAAGGCCTGGGCGGCGCGCACGGGTTTGGGCGTGCATCTGCATCCGCACCGATTGCGGCATTCGTTTGCGACTCACCTGCTGGAATCCAGCGGTGACCTGCGCGCGGTACAGGAGCTGCTCGGACATGCGCATCTGTCCACCACGCAGATCTACACGCATCTGGACTGGAAGCGTCTTGCTGCGGTCTACGACGATACGCATCCGCGTGCACGGCGCAAATCATCGTCCTGAAACATCGTCCTGCAATGGCCGCTGGCCGAATCCAGCTATCATCGCGGATGATCAAGCGCCTGTCCGAAGGGCAGTGCCATATAGGGAACACAGCAATGGGGATTGCGGGTATGAGTCGTTCTAGCGCGTATGCCGTGGCGCTTGCCGCGCTGCTGTTGCTTGCGGCTTGCGGCAAGGAGACGCCACCGGCAGCCGAACAGCCGCGCCTGTATGGCCCGGATGCGGCCGTGTCCATGCCAACCGCCGACGAGGAGCGCGCGGCCGATGCCAGCGCCGCAGTAGCCTCATGCAGCCGGCAGTGCGGCGACGGGGTGACCGCGACGATCCAGTGTCCGACCGGTGAGGCTGCGGTGTGCAACTGCGATGCCGAACCGCGTGCGCGGTGCGAGCTGTTGCCGACACCGGGGGCGCCGTCGAACGGGTTGCCGGCGGGAACAACGATGCCGCCCGAGGCCGACGAAGCGTCTGCCGCGGGAGAGTCCGCGCCGCCTGCCGAATCCCCCGCAGCGCCGAACTGAGCGTCCGTTTTGATCGCGATGGACGCGCAATTGCGTCTGCCGCAGGATGCCCTGGCTTGAAACCAGGGCTTGGCGTCCCCACGATGGACTGTCCGATGATCAAGGACGAGTCCCTATGAAACAGTTCGACGGCACCACAATCCTGTGTGTACGTCGCGGCGGCCAGGTCGCGCTGGGTGGCGACGGGCAGGTTTCGATGAACAACACGCGCGTCAAGAACAATGCGCGCAAGGTGCGCCGCCTGTACGGCGACAAGGTCATTGCCGGATTTGCCGGCGGCACCGCCGACGCCTTTACCCTGTTCGAGCGCTTCGAAGGCAAGCTTGAAAAGCATGGCGGCCAGCTGGTGCGCGCCGCGGTCGAGATGGCCAAGGACTGGCGCACCGACCGTTATCTGCGCCGGCTCGAGGCGCTGCTGTTGGTGGCGGATCGCGATGCATCGCTGATGATCAGCGGCAATGGCGACGTGATGGAGCCCGAAGAGCACGGTGTGCTGGCGATCGGTTCCGGTGGGTCGTTTGCGCAGGCCGCAGCGCTGGCGCTGGTACACAACACCGAACTGGGTGCACGCGAGATCGTCGAAAAAGGCCTGCATATCGCTGCCGACATCTGCATCTACACCAATCATCAGCTGACGATCGAAACGCTGGACGCCTGATCCGGCGTGCGCTGCCCCCGATCGCAAACTTTCGAGATCCCATGACAGAAGCTCTTGCCGCTCCGGATACGATGACCCCGCGCGAAATCGTCGCGCAGCTCGACCAGCACATCGTCGGCCAGCAGGCCGCCAAGCGCGCCGTAGCGATCGCGCTGCGCAACCGCTGGCGCCGCGCCCAGCTCGACGGCCAGCTGCGCGCCGAGATCCACCCCAAGAACATCCTGATGATCGGGCCGACCGGTGTCGGCAAGACCGAGATCGCGCGGCGCCTGGCCAAGCTGGTCAATGCGCCTTTCGTCAAGGTCGAGGCGACCAAGTTCACCGAAGTCGGCTATGTCGGCAAGGACGTCGACACCATCATTCGCGATCTGGTCGATGTGGCTGTGAAGATGGCGCGCGAGCAGGCCAAGCGCGGCCTGCGTGACCGTGCCGCTGATGCGGCCGAAGAGCGCATTCTCGACGTGCTGTTGCCGCCGCCGAAGGACTTCGGCGAGGCCAGCCCGCAGCGTCAGCAAGAGAGCGGCGCGGCGCGGCAGGTGTTCCGCAAGCAGTTGCGCGAGGGCAAGCTTGACGACAAGGAAATCGAGCTGAAGCTGTCGCAGGGCAGCCCCAAGGTCGAGCTGATGGGGCCCCCGGGCATGGAGGAAATGACCCAGCAGCTGCAGTCGATGTTCGCCAATATGGGCCAGGGCAAGATCAAGACGCGCAAGCTCACGATCAAGGATGCGCTGGCGCAGCTGATTGACGAGGAAGCGGCCAAGCTGGTCGACGAAGAAGCGATCACCAGCGACGCCCTGCGCAACGTCGAGGAAAACGGCATCGTTTTCATCGACGAGCTGGACAAGGTCTGCAAGCGCGGCGAATACGCCGGCACCGATGTCTCGCGCGAAGGGGTCCAGCGTGACCTGCTGCCGCTGATCGAAGGCTGTACCGTCAACACCAAGTACGGTACGGTCAAGACCGATCACATGCTGTTCATCGCTTCGGGGGCGTTCCATCTGGCCAAGCCGTCCGATCTGATTCCGGAGCTGCAGGGGCGCCTGCCGATCCGGGTCGAGCTGGACGCGCTGAAGTCGGAGGATTTCCTGCGCATCCTCACTGAACCAAACTTCGCGCTGACCGAGCAGTACCGTGCACTGCTGGCGACCGAACAGGTCGAGATCGTGTTTGCCGACGACGGCATACGTCGCATCGCAGAAGTGGCATGGCAGGTCAACGAGCGCACCGAGAATATCGGCGCACGCCGTCTGCACACGGTGATGGAGCGGCTGATGGAGGATGTCGCGTTCGACGCGCCGGAGCGGCCGAATCAGAGCGTGCGCATTGATGCCGCATACGTCGATGAACGGCTCGGCAAGCTGGCCGGGGACGACGATCTGAGCCGCTACATCCTGTGACGTCGCTGCGGACCGCGCTGGCATTGCTGTTGTCCGGATTGTCCGGCGCAGTGCCAGCGGCGGCCGCGGAGAAGGCCGACACGGTGGTGCTGCTGCACGGTCTCGCGCGCAGCTCGGCATCGATGGGGAGCATGGCCCGGGTGCTCGGTCATCACGGCTATGCCGTGGTCAACCTCGACTATCCGTCGACCCGGGCGCCGGTTGAACAGCTGGTTGATCAGGTCCTGGTGCCGCGCCTGTCGAAGCTCACGCTGGCGCCTGATGCCCGTGTGCATTTCGTTACCCATTCGATGGGCGGGATTCTGGTGCGTGACTACTTGCGCCGCTACCGGCAGCCGCAACTCGGACGCGTAGTGATGCTGGCGCCGCCCAATCGCGGCAGCGAGCTGGTCGACCGTTTGGGGTCGCTGGCGCCGTTTCGGTGGATCAATGGCCCGGCCGGTCTGCAGCTCGGCACGGGGGATAACCACCTTCCGCAGCAGCTCGGCGCCGTGGATTTCGAGCTCGGCGTGATTGCCGGCACGCGTTCGCTGAATCCGCTGTATTCGTCATTGATCATCGGTGACGACGATGGCAAGGTGGCGGTGGCGCGCACCCGCGTTGACGGCATGCGTGATTTCCTGCGGGTGCCGCACACGCATACTTTTCTGATGTCGGCGCCGGAGGTGAAACGCCAGACGCTGCACTTTCTGCGCGTCGGCCGATTCGATTCTCAGGCGCAAGGCTGAAACGCAATGAATACGAGCAACACGCCTACACTCATTCGTCTGCACCGCAAGGCGCGTGCACTTGAAGTGGGTTGGGCTGATGGGACGCAGTACCTGCTGCCATGCGAGTACCTGCGCGTGTTTTCGCCCAGCGCCGAGCTGCAGGGGCATGGCTTGCCGGAGCCGATGCTGATCGGCGGCAAGCGTGAGGTGAACATCGAGAAAGTGGTCCCGGTTGGCCGCTACGCGGTCAAGCTTGTGTTCGACGATGGCCATGACACGGGGTTGTACAGCTGGCCGGTGTTGCGCGAGCTGGGCGAGCGCCAGACCGAGCAGTGGGCGCGCTACGAGCAACGCCTGGCCGAACACGGCATGTCGCGAGACCGTGATGTTGTGAAACTGTCCGCCCTGGTGCGGACCTATACCCCGCCTCCGAAAGCCTGAATCGCGCTTCCGGGTGCGCCGGTCCTCCCGCGGACCAGCACAGCGGTGCGGCCGCGCAGCTGCACACTCCCGGCGTCGCTCCGCAGCGGGGCGCTACAATGGGCCTCTTGAATTCAGCGTGCCGCCCATGACCTCCAAAGAGAAATCGGCCACCACCCACTTCGGTTACGAAGAGGTTCCGGTCGTCGAGAAACAGCAGCGCGTGGCCGGGGTTTTCACCTCGGTCGCGAGCAAGTACGACCTGATGAACGACCTGATGTCGATGGGCGTGCACCGGTTATGGAAGCGCTTCGTCATAGATCTGGCCGGAGTGCGGCCGGGTGAGCGCGTGCTCGACGTCGCCGGCGGCACCGGCGATCTGACCCGCGAGTTTGCCCGGGCAGTGGGACCGACCGGGCTGGCGGTGCTGTCGGACATCAACGCCGCCATGCTGGGCGAGGGCCGTCGCCGCCTGCTCGACAAAGGCGTGGTCGGCGTCCCGCTGGCGCAGGCCAATGCCGAGAAATTGCCGTTCGCTGATGCCAGCTTTGACTGCATCACGATCGGTTTCGGTCTGCGCAACGTCACCGACAAGGACGCTGCGCTGCGTTCGATGAAGCGTTGCCTGAAGCCGGGCGGCCGTTTGCTGGTGCTGGAGTTTTCCAAACCGCTGAATGCAGGTCTGGGCAAGGTCTACGATCAGTATTCGTTCAAGCTGCTGCCGATGATGGGCAAGCTGGTCGCCGGCGACGAGGCTTCGTATCGGTATCTCGCCGAGTCGATCCGCATGCACCCGGATCAGGAAACGCTCAAGGGCATGATGCAGAGCGCGGGTTTGGAGCGCGTGCAGGTCTACAACCTGACTGGTGGTATCGTCGCCGTCCATCGCGGTTTCCGTCTCGAATGATCGTCGGTGCCAAACCAAGGTGCTCCGTGCCGGGGTGCCACGCATGAACGCGCCGGCGATGCTGAGTGCCGCGCTGGAAGTGGCGCTGAACCGATATCTGGGGCTGGAGGCCTCGGCGCTTGAGGCCTGTGCGCAGTTATCCGGGCGTCGGATTGCCTTGCATGCGCAGGCACCGGATTGGCGCTTCGTCATCGAATTCCACGCCGGTGGTGTGCGTGTCGGCGGGGAGCTGGACGGGGCGGCGGACGTCAGCGTCAGCGGGCGCATGCCGGCCTTGATGAGGCTCGCCTGGACCGTTGCGCAGGGGCAGAGCGGTATGCCGCAGGACCTGCAGGTTGAGGGCGATGTCGAGCTGTTGCAGCGCTTCAATCGCGTGCTTGCCGGGGTGGGTTTTGACCCCGAGGAATTTGCGGCGCGTTTTGTTGGCGATGCCGCCGCGCACCGGGCGACTCAGGGCCTGCGCAGCCTGTTCGACTGGGGGCGACGTGCCGCGTCGACGCTGGGCCTGGATGCCGCTGAATACCTGCGTGAAGAAACCCGCGATCTGGCGCGTGCGGCGGATGTCGAAGACTGGATGAACGAGATCGACCGGCTGCGTGACGACGTCGAGCGCTTCGACGCACGCCTGCGGCGACTGGAAACGCCGCCGCCGCGATTGGACGAGACCCCGAATTCATGAGCCGCTCCACCTTCAGCTTCAACCGCCTGCGCAGGATCTGGCAGATCCGCCGGGTTGCCGCGCGCTACGGTTTGCGCGAGTTTCTCGATGGCAAGCCCCGCGGTGACGGACGTCCGCGTGGCGAGCGCCTGCGCCTGGCGCTGGAAGAACTCGGACCGGTGTTCATCAAATTCGGCCAGGCCTTGTCGACGCGGCCGGATCTGGTGCCGCCGGACATCGCGGCGGATCTGGCGCGACTGCAGGACCAGGTGCCGCCGTTCCCGATCGAGCAGGCGCGCGCAATCATCGAGGCCGAGCTGGGCAAGCCGGTCGAAGAACTGTTCGCAGCCTTCGATCCGGTCCCACTGGCATCGGCGTCGGTTGCGCAGGTCCATACCGCGCGGCTGCCGGATGCGGAAGACGGCAGCCCCGGGCTGGAGGTCGTGGTCAAGGTATTGCGGCCGGGCATCGAGCACGTCATGGCCGACGATATCGAGCTGCTGCATACGCTGGCGCAGCTTGCGCAGCGCTTCTCCGCGGATGCGCGCCGGTTGCGGCCGCGCGAGGTCGTTGCCGAGTACGAGAAGGTGCTGCTCGACGAGCTCGACCTGATGCGCGAGGGTGCCAACTGCGCGCTGCTGCGTCGCAACTGGCTCGGGTCGGAGCTGATCTACCACCCGATGGTCTACTGGGATTACACCCGCACCCGGGTACTGGTCATGGAGCGCATCTACGGCGTTCCGATTCGCGAACTCGATACGCTGCGCGCGCTGGGTGTCGATTTTCGCGCGTTGTCGGAGCGCGGCGTCGAAATCTTTTTCAAGCAAACCTTCCGCGACAATTTTTTCCACGCGGACATGCATCCCGGAAACATCTTTGTCGATGCGTCGGATCCGGCCCACCCGAGTTATATCGCGGTCGATTTCGGCATCGTGGGTCAGCTGACACCGACGGACCAGCGCTATCTGGCCGAGAATTTCTACGCGTTCTTCAACCGCGACTATCGCCGAGTTGCAGAACTGCACATGGAGTCGGAATGGGTGCCGTCGGGCACCCGCGTTGAGGAATTCGAATCGGCGATCCGCACCGTCTGCGAGCCGATTTTCCAGCGGCCGCTGAAGGACATTTCGTTTGGCTTCTTCCTCCTGCGCCTGTTCCAGATCGCGCGACGCTTCGACTATCAGGTCCAACCGCAGCTGGTCCTGTTGCAGAAAACCCTGTTGCAGATCGAAGGTCTGGGCCGCCAGCTCAACCCGGATCTGGATCTGTGGAAGACGGCCAAGCCGATCATGGAAGACTGGATGCGCAAGCGTCTGGGTCCGGCGGCGGCACTGGAGCGCATGCGCGCGAACATCCCGACCCTGGCCGATTCCTTGCCCGAACTGGCGCATCAGGCGCTACGGCAGTTGTCGCGCGGGCAGGGGCTGGGCGGCGTTGGCCGACAGGATCTGGACCGACTGCGCACGCAACTGCAGGCATCGAACCGGCGCCAGCTGCAGATGCTCGCGGCGGGCGCGCTGGCGTTCTGTGCAGCTCTGATCTATGTGTCCGGCAAGGGGCCGCTGTTGGCGGGGGCGCCCGTGCTCAGCGAAGCGCTGGGCCTGCTAGCGCTGTGGCTGGGCTGGCGGACCTTGCGCCAAGCGGACTAGCCGCCGGGCGGTCCGCGGGTGGCGCGCCGATTGCTGCAGCTGTGCCCGAATGGGACGTGTGGCCGAGCGCCGGGCTCATGCGCAAGGCCACCGGCAAGGTCGGAACCGAGCGCTCGACGCGGCGGATCAGCTCGGACGGCGCAATCAGGCTAATGCCCTGTTGTGCCAGCTGCGGCAGGCGTCGTGCCAGCATCGACAAGGTCGCCGGATGCGGATGCCCGATCGCCAGTGCGCTGCCGTCGCGTTGCGCCAGCGCGATCAGTCGCGAGAACTGCTGCTCGACAGCGTCAGCATCCGGGTCGTGATCGAGAAACACCTGTCGTCGTGTCGACGGGATGCCGTAGGCGCGCGCCACCGCATAGGCGACGCTGTTGGGTGTGGTCCGACTGTCCACAAAGAAGCCGACCGGGTGCAGTGACAGCTCGCGCATCAGCCAACGCATCTGTCCCAGGTTGGCGGTGGCCTGACTGCCCTGGTGATTGTTGACGCCGGTGGCATGGGGAACTGATGCCAGCAGCTGCTGCAGCGAATCGTGGCGACTGGGCGCTGAAGCCTGCATCGATAACGCCAGCGGGTGCGCACGTGCCTCCATAGGCTGCAGTGGCAAGTGGACCAGAATCTCCTTGTGGGCCGCATACGCGCGCTCGGCCAGGGGCACCGTATGGGGCGATTCCGGCAGGAACGCATAGGCCACTGCGCCGGGCAGTTCCAGAGCCGTTCGGCCCTGCTGTAGCGAGTCGCCCATGTCATCAATGATGACGCTGACGAGCGGCGCCGCAGCAACCGCGCGCACCGCACCGAGTGCTGCGATCAGCAACAGCGCGGTGGCCGCGCACGCACCTGGCCGTGAACGCATTGAGTGTCGGGTCACGGCCCTTGAATCTGGTCTGCAGTGGCGCTTACTGCGCCCGAGCGATCACCAGGCCCTTGAGCAGGTTCAACGCCTCATACAGCGCGTAATCCTTCTGCGCGAGTTCCTGCGCTGCCTTGGCGCGTTTCTCGAGTTCTTCGCGCTTCTGCGCGATTTCATCTAGATGCTTGGCGTCACCATTCTCGTTGGCCAGGCTGTTGGCGAGGCTAGCTTCCGTGATTGGATCGAAGCTGTCTTCATCCGGGTTGGCTTCGGTTTCGGCGATCTTCAGTGGACGGATATTGATGTCTGGGTCGATGCCTTCGGCCTGGATCGAGCGTCCGGACGGCGTGTAGTAGCGGGCTGTTGTCAGCTTGATCGCACCTTGATTGCTCAGTGGCAGGATGGTCTGCACCGAACCCTTGCCGAAACTGCGTGAGCCGACCAGCACGCCGCGCTTCTGATCCTGCAGCGCGCCGGCAACGATTTCAGACGCCGACGCCGAACCGCCATTGATCATGACCACCATCGGCTTGCCATTGAGCAGATCGCCGCGGGTAGCCTTGAATGAGCGTTCGGATGCGGTTTCACGGCCCTTGATCGTGACAATGGTGCCGTCGTCCAGGAAGTCGTCGCTGACTTTCACCGCAGCGTCCAGCACGCCACCGGGGTTGTTGCGCAGATCCAGCACCAGGCCATTGATCTTGCCGTCCGCTTCCTTTTCCAACTGATGGAAGGTCTTCTCCAGGGCCGGACCAGTCTCGGTGGTGAAGCTGGAGATGCGTACATAGGCCACGCCGGGCTCCAGCATGCGGCCGCGGACGCTGGCGACCTTGATCACGTCGCGCTCGATCTCGACCACCTTAGGCGCCGCTTCGCCGTCGCGAACCACGGTCAGCTTGATCTTGGTGCCCGGCTCGCCGCGCATCTTCGATACCGCATCGTTCAGGGTCAGGCCCTTGACCGGCGTTTCGTCGATCTTGACGATCAGGTCGCCGGACTGAATGCCTGCTTTCGCTGCCGGCGTGTCATCAATTGGCGCAACGACGCGGACGAAGCCGTCCTGCATCTGCACTTCGATACCGAGACCGCCGAACTTGCCGGTGGTCGCGATGTTCATGTCGCGGAATTCTTTCTTGTCGAGGTATGAGGAATGCGGATCCAGGCCGGACAGCATGCCGCGTACCGCATTCTCGAGCAGGGTCTGATCCTCGACCGGTTCGACATAGTCGGATTTCACCCGGTTCAGGATTTCAACAAAGGTCTGCAGCTCCTGCAGCGGCAGCTCGGACGGCGTGCTGGCCTTTTCAGCCAGAACCCCCGAGGTCAGGCTGATGGAGGCGCCAACCAACACGCCGACGGCAGTCGCCAGCGGAACACGGTATTTCAGGGACATGGGTTTGATCTTGGGTTCAAGCTCGAATCAGGAAGGCACGATAGCAACTGTAGGACTGTGCGGAAAGCGCGGGGTTCCGCGGTGGCGTGGATTGGCCGCTTATCGGACCAGCCACTGGCTCGGGTCGATCGGCTCGGTGCCCTTGCGCAACTCGAAATAAACCCCCGAGCGGTCATGCCCGCCGGTATTCCCGGCGGCGGCGATGACCTGCCCGGCACTGACCGCGTCGCCAACCGCAACGGCGGTCGATTGCGCATGTCCATACAGGGTGTAGTAACTGCCTTCGTGCTCCAGCAGCACGATCAGTCCGTAGCGATGCAGCCAGCCGACGTAGACCACGCGGCCGCGGGCGACGGCACGGACTGATGTGCCCTCGCTGGCGTCGATCCAGTGACCCTTCCAGCTCAGCTTGCCGGCAGCTTTGTCGTCGCCGAAGCGCGCGATCAGCTTGCCGCGGACCGGCCATGGCAGCTTGCCCTTGAGCTTGGCAAACGGTTGATCGGAAAACTTTACGTCCGGGGGCAGGTCCGACAAGGCGTCCTGAAGACGCTGAATCAGGTCGCGAACCGACTTTTCCTCGGCCTGCATGCGTTTGAGCTCGCCACGCTCATCGCGGATCCGCTGCTTCAGCTTATCCAGCATCTGGGCGCGTTCCTTGCGTGTTTTGCGCAGTTGGTCGAGCGCGTCCTGTTGCTCCTTTTGCAGGGCCAACAACTGATCCTGCTCTGCTTGCAGGCGTTCCGCCAACGCGGCGAGGGCGTCGATCCGCGATGCGATCTCCGCCATTGCCTTAGTTTGCGCGCGTTGCAGGTAATCGTAGTAAACCAGCATCCGGCCGACCTGCTGCACGTCGCTCTGGTTCAGCAACAGTTGCGTCTGTGCCTGCCGTCCGACCACGTAGGCGGCACGCATCTGCTGCGCCAGCGCAGCGTGGCCCTGTTGCAGTCTGGACTGGGTTTCGGTGCGCTCGGCGCGGGTTGCATCAATGCGTTTCTGCTGTTCCGCGGAGCGGCGCTTGAGCGACTTGACCGCGGATTCGAGCTCGGCAACCCGGCGTTCGCTCTTCTGCACGTCGCGGGCGAGCGAGTCGCGCTCGGACTGGGTGTTCTCGATCGACGATGAAAGGGCCTGAATCCGGCTGCGAATCTGGTCGAGCGAGGCCTGGTTCTGCTTGATATCGCCGGAAGCCGCCATCGCCGCGGCCGCGGGAAGCAGGGACAGGCCGCACAGGAACGCCCGGTAGTTCATGCGATAATGCTAGCCGGTTTGGCCGACGGATTGACGTGGCCTTGCCCCAACCACTTGTGAAAACCACCGGACACGATGGACCAGTTCCTCGAATTTATCCGTAACCATCCCTATCACTTCGTCGCGCTCGGCGCCGGTGTGCTGGCCCTCATTGCCAACGAACTGCATGGCACGCTGACCGGCGGCAAGCGCCTGAGCGTGTCCGAGGCAGTGCGTCTGATCAATGACCGCGAGCCGGTCATTCTGGACGTGCGCACGCCCGCCGACTTCAAGCGGGGGCACCTGCTGAATGCGCAGAACGCTCCGCTGGCAAAGCTCGACGAGCACCTGACTCGTGTCGCAAAGGACAAGTCTCGCCCGGTCCTGGTGTATTGCGCGATCGGCAGCAGCTCGACCGGTGCGGTCGAGCGTCTGCGCAAGAGCGGCTATACCGAGGTCTATCCGCTGCGCGGCGGTATCGGTGCCTGGGTTTCGGCCAATCTGCCGGTGACGACGAAGTGAAATCGGTGCGGATGTACAGCACATTGATGTGCCCATTCTGTGTGATGGCGCGTCGGCTGTTGGCATCCAAAGGCGTCGCGGTCGAGGAGATTCGCGTCGACCAGGCGCCGGAAAAGCGCGTGGAAATGCGCGAATTGACCGGACGCCACACCGTTCCACAGATATTTATCGGCGAGCAGCACGTTGGAGGGTGCGACGATCTGTACGCACTGGACCGCAGCGGGCAACTCGACCCCCTACTCAATAATGACTGACGTTTTGAAGAGCCAAGGACTATGAGCGAAACCCAGACTCCCAATCCGACTCCGGCAGCAGCGGCGGATGCCCCCGAACAGCGGCAGGTCGTGCTGCAGAAGATTTTTGTCCGCGACGCGTCGCTGGAAGTGCCGTTGGCGCCTGAAATCTTCACGCGCCCCTGGAAGCCGCAGATCGATGTACAGGTCAACACGGACGTCAAGACGCTGCAGCAGGACGTTTACCAGGTCACGCTGTCGCTGACCGTGACGGCCAAGCTGGAAGAAGACGTCGCCTTCCTGGTCGAAGCGCATCAGGCGGGTGTGGTCCTCGTGCAGGGTTTCAATACCGATGCCGAACGCCAGGCCGTTCTGGGTGCGTATTGCCCCAATCTGATTTTCCCGTTCGCACGCGAAACTGTTGCCGATCTGGTGCAGCGCGCCGGGTTCCCGCAGTTGCTGCTGCAGCCGCTGAATTTCGATGCCTTGTATCTGGATCATCTCAAGCGCGCTCGCGAGCAGCAGACCGCTGCAGCGGCAGCCACTGGCGGCGCGACCGCGCACTGAGCGGGCTCGCGGGCATGCTGGTTGACCTGCGCTGCGCACACCGGAGAACGCGATGAGCTATGCCGTCGGTGTGCTCGGGGCGGGGTCATTTGGTACCGCGCTGGCGATCCAGCTGGCGCGTCGCGGCGCGCCGACCGTGCTATGGGGCCGTGACCCGCAGCGTGCCGAGGCGATGCAGGCTGATCGCCGCAATGCCACGTATCTGCCGGATTGTCCGCTGCCGGCAAAGCTGGACGTCACAGCCGATCTCGCCGCTACAGTAGCTGGCTCGGACGACTTGCTGATTGCCACGCCGTCTTACGCCTTGCGTCAGACCTTGCAAGCGCTGCGTCCGCTGCTGCGCCCCGGGCAGGGTATCGCGACGGCCTGCAAGGGGCTCGAACCTCAGACCAGCCTGTTGATCCACGAGGTCATCGCGCAGGAGCTCGGCGACGAAGTCGCTCTGGCGGTGATTTCCGGTCCGACCTTTGCCAAGGAACTCGCACTGGGCATGCCGACCGCGGTGACGATCGCCTCGGGTGATGAAGCGTTTGCCGAAAAAATGGCCAGGCATCTGCATGGCGATGGCTTCCGGGCCTATTGGACCAGCGATCTGCCGGGCGTTGAAATCGGCGGTGCTGCGAAGAATGTCATGGCGATCGGCGTCGGCATTGCCGATGGGCTCGGGCTGGGTGCCAATACGCGGGCAGCACTGATCACGCGTGGCATGGCCGAAATCATGCGTCTCGCGGATGCGCTTGGCGCGCAAGCCGAGACGCTGATGGGTTTGGCTGGGATGGGAGATCTGGTGCTCACCTGCACCGACAACCAGTCGAGAAATCGACGGATGGGTTTGCTGTTGGCGCAGGGCAAATCGGTTGACGAAGCGACCCAGGAAATCCGGCAGGTGGTCGAAGGCGTGCGTGCCGCGCCAGAAGTGTCGCGTCTGGCCCAGCGGCTCGGCATTGAAATGCCGATCACCTCCGCGGTGTGTGCCGTGCTCGATGGCACGATGACCGCGATCGAAGCCGTGCGTGCGTTGGCCACACGCCCGGCCAAGCACGAGCTTGGCTAGGCTACTGCCGCGGGTCAATTGCCCCTGCGAAGTCCTGCTGCCGCCACGCTTCATACAGCGCAATCGCGACGGTATTTGACAGGTTCACGCTGCGACTGGCGGGCACCATGGGCACTCGGAGCCACTGTGTTGCGGGCACCTGTTGCAGGATTTCGTCCGGAAGCCCGCGGGTTTCCGGCCCGAACAGCAGCACATCGTCGTCCTGATAGCGGATCTGGTCATAGCGCTGCGTACCGCGGGTGGTAAACGCGAAGATGCGCGCATCGGGCAGCGATGCGGTCAGATCCTGCCAGTGCGGGTGCTGCCGGATGTTCACGAGCCAGTGGTAGTCCAGGCCCGCGCGGCGCACCGAGCTCTCGTCAAGCCGGAATCCCAGTGGGTGGATCAGATGCAGCTGCGCGCCTGCGTTGGCGCACAAGCGAATGATGTTGCCCGTATTCGGTGGAATTTCGGGCTGGTAGAGCGCGATATGCATTATTGATCCGGCGTTGGGCGGTCGCTGCCGCAGGCCCAGCAGGTTTCGAAGGTGATCGGCGATTGTTCGCCGCATGGGCACTGCCATACGCCATGTGCATGGCGATGCCGCTCGTAGCGCTGCAGCAACTGGGTTGCATGCTCGGTGTCACGCGCGTCGCGAAGGACCAGGCGTGTTCCCGGATCGGCCGGAAGTTCGCCGCGCGCGCTCCACAGCCCGGCGCCGAAGATGCTGGCGTCAATTCCGTGCGCGGCCAGATAGGCCCGCAAAATTTCCGCTTCGACCGGGTCGGCCGGATGGTAAATTGCCTTCATCCCAATGACTTGCGGGCATTATTTAACGTTGACAGTATGCCCATTCGGGCCTAGGCTCGGAACACTGTTCCAGTGTAGAAGAATGCGCCATGAAAAAGATCACGGCTCTTGCGGCGGCGGTGGCGATCGCCGTTTCGGCTTTCGCAGCCAATGCGCAGTCTCCAAACGTGATGGTCGACGATACGCCGTCGGCGCCTGCGATGGCATTCGATTTGGTGGTGGTCCGGCCCCTCAGTCTGGTGGTCACCGTTGCGGGAGCGGGCCTGTACGTCCTGCAGCTGCCGATTGCGATGGTGCAGATGGACTTCAGCACGCCGGCCAAGAAACTGATCGTCGAGCCGGCCCAATACACTTTCACGCGACCGCTCGGCGAAAGCTGGTAGCGCGCGGGCAAACCTCGCGCGCCCCGGCTTGCGGCGCGTTCAGGGCGTTCTGCCTCTGTATCTCCTCGAACTGACAAGTCCGCGTCGCCGCGTGCGTGCGGCGCCCCGAGCACTTGCTTGACCGTGGATACTCTACACGGTAGCGTCTGCCGCATTACATCAGATGACTCATCGACCGCCGGCCGTGCCGCGTCGAGGTTCTGAAAAGCATAAGGTTGGGCTGCCCCTTTCCGGCGGTACCCGCCGACGCATGATGCGAAGAGGAGAGCAGTGATGATGGGGTGTGACCGGTGCGATGCTGTCAGTCGCTGCGTGTCTTACGCAGAGGGTGGCAGGTCGGCATCAGCCCAGGTAGTTCGGGGAATCCTCGCTGTGTCCGCTGAGGTGCGGTCGAATGGCGAGCTCACATCTTCTGAGCATCATCACAATTCTTCCCTATTGTTTTGCATGGCCGTGCGATGTTCGTCGCCGCGGGGATGACCTGCCGCGTGCGCATCTGCATCGAACAGGGAGTGCGCGTGCCGAGGGGCTCGGCGTGCGGATCGACATCGGTTTTGAGGAGAATCGAGTATGTGGCATGACATCGGGAATGGATCAGGCGGTGTAGGGGCAGTGCCTGCGGAAGTCCCGCGAAAATCCGGAATCGCCCCGCTGTTCAGGCGATGCATTCTGGCTTCAGTCGCGTCACTGACGTTGTGTGGACCAGCTGCGGCAACCAATGGGTACTTCGCGCACGGGTACAGCGCGTCGCAGTCCGCGATGGGTGGTGCAGGTACCGCGCTGGTTGAAGATTCGCTGATTTCGACGATCAATCCGGGCGGTTCTGCCTGGGTCGGAAATCGCTTCGACTTCAATCTGGGCTTGTTTGCGCCTGTGCGCGACTACACCGCCACCGAGCGTGGGCCGGACGCGCAGCAAAGCATCTTCACGATCGATCCCAAGACGATCCGTAGCGATAACGATCTGTACTACATCCCGGGGATGGCCGTGAACTGGGAAATCGATGACGTGCAGAGCTGGGGTTTTGCGATGTACGGCAACGGCGGCATGAACACCGAATATCACGGCAATACCGCGCGCTTCGCCCAGGGGCTGGCGATGCAGGATCCGACGACGCTGTTGCTTGATATCAACTTCGAAACCCAGTGCTACGGCACATTCGGCGGCGGACAGCCGGTTGAAGGTGTCGAGGACCAGGCACATCTGTGCGGTTACGGCGACAAGACGGCGGGCGTTGATCTGATCCAGTTGTTTATCGCGCCGTTCTATTCGCGCAAGGTTGGAGATCGCACCTCGGTGGGCATTTCGCCGATTTTCGCGGGACAGCGCTTTCGTGCCGACGGTCTGAAAGCGTTTGCGCGCTTCTCGAATGATCCGGACAGCGTTTCGGACAATGGTTACGACACGTCGTACGGCTTTGGTGGGCGCATCGGTTTTTTGACTGGAGCAATCTCTGGGTTCGGCATCGGTGCGTCCTATCAGACGCGGATCTACATGTCCGAGTTCAAGAAGTACAAGGGCCTGTTTGCCGAACAGGGCGGCTTCGACATTCCGTCGTCGTGGAATGTCGGCATCTCGGCTCACATCAGCGAAAACCAGCGTCTTGCCTTTGATTGGCAGCGGATCAACTACAGCGAGATCAATTCGGTCGGCAATCCGCTGAATCCCAACCGCTTCATCAACGAATGTGCAATACCGGTACTGCTGGGTGACTTCCTTGCTGAGAATCCATTGTTTGGTGCCCTGATTACAGCCCCAGAGAAGAATCCCGACGCCTGTCTCGGGTCGTCGAGTGGGCCGGGATTCGGCTGGGAGGACATGGACGTCTACAAGCTCGGCTATCAGCTGAAGTTCGCCAGTTTCAAGTTCCGCCTGGGCTACAGCATTACCAACCAGCCGATTCCCAGCAGCGAAGTGCTGTTCAACATTCTGGCGCCTGCCGTGGTCGAGATGCACTACACCGCTGGCGTGTCCTACCAGATGTCGAGCGCACTGGGCTTCGATCTATCGTTCATGTACGCAGAAGACAATCCGGTTCGTGGCAAGAATCCGCTGAGCAACACCGACGCCACAGTGATTGATCTGATCGGATTCGGTGGCAGCACCGCAGATGCATTCGGCTCGGATCCGCAGGATCAGGATCTGTCGCTGGACATGCATCAATGGGAAGCGGTCATCGGGATCAGCTACCGCTTCTAGCGCGCGCGTAGCACCGATCAGAGCGGGTCATCGACTGGAGAGAGCACAATGAATATTCAAAGAATGCGAGCGGCAGCGGGCGTGGGGATGCTGTTGGGTGCGGGCTTGCTGATGGTTCCGTCGGCTTGGGCTGCGCCGATCCAACCCTATGTGCTGGCATCGACCGCAGACGGCGCGATGGCGACGCAGGTCGAGGCGGTCAAGGGCAAGCTGACCGCGGCGGGATTCGAAATCATCGGCGAGTTCAGCCCTTATGCCGGTGCGCAGGTAATTGCAGTTACGAGCCCCGAATTGTTGCAGGCTGCGGCAGGCGACGCGCGTGGCGGCTTTGCTGCGGCTGAGCATGTCGCATTGACCGAAAGCGATGGGAAGGTTCAGATCAGCTACCTGAATCCCGCCTACGTCGCCGCTGCGTACCGTATCAGCGCTGATCTGTCGGGCGTCAGTGCCAAATTGAAGGAGGCGTTGGGTCAGGCCGGGACCTTCGGCACTGAGAAGGGTCGCGAGCCGGATGATCTGCGCAGCTTCAATTACATGCTTGGCATGGAGCATTTCGACGATTTCTACAAGCTGGGCAGCCACGCCAGCTATGAGGAAGCGGTGAAGGCCGTCGAGGACAATCTGGCCAAGCAGGTCGGAGGCGCCGCCAAGGTGTATCGAATCGATATCCCCGGCAAGCAGCAGACGGTGTTCGGGATCTCGCGCGCCAGTGTCAAGGATCAGGCGGCCAACGATCAACACATCATGATGGACGTGGTCGACAAGAACTTTGACATCAAGACCACTGCGTATCTTCCGTACCAGTTGATGGTCGATGGCAAAGACGTGGTCGCTCTGCACATGCGTTTTCGCATGGCGGTCTGGCACCCGGATCTGACCATGGTGACTTTCGGCAAGCTGATGTCGAGCCCGGGCGCGATCGAGGAATTGCTGCGCAAGGTGGCGGGCGGCGGCAAGGACAAGGGTTTCAACTTCTGATTTGAGCGCGTGCCGGCTGCCGCAGTGCGCGGTGGCCGGCAGGCGCGCGGTCTGTGCGGCCGATGCGACCTAGGGTTTGATGTAGGCGCAGCCCTCCTGAAGCTGCAGACGCGCAACCTCGGCAACGCCGGACGGTACAACCTGCACGTCCGGCAGCAGTGCGCCGGGCTCGACGTGGCGACCCAGCAATGAGTTGTTGCAGACGCGGAACTCAACGCCGCGCAGCATCAGGGGATCGACCAGCGCATCGTAGGAATTGCCGCGGTCGTCCCGATGTCCGTCAACCAGGAAATCGATCCCGCGTCCGAGTGCGACGACGATGATCTTGGTCTGCGGCCGCGCGTCGAGATGATTGGTGATATTGCGGAGTGCACCGATGGCCCGTGCGCTGTCGTCGATGTGGTAAACCACGCGTTCCTGTGCGGCGTGTTCCACTGTGGCCGCACTGGCAGCGCCGGTGCCCAGCACGGAAGCAAGGCCGGCGAGTCGTTGCAGCAAGCGTCGGCGCTGCGGGTTGCTTGTGTCGTCCATTGGTTCGACTCCTGGTGGATGTAGGGTTGGCGGCGGGCTTCGTGGATGGCTTGCCGTGCCGTGTGCGCAAGCGCTATCAGGTTGGCGACTCGTCCGGTGTGCCTGGCATTTCGACTGCCCGCGCCGAGCTCGCCAGCGGGAAGTGGGTGCGCAGAAACGCAGCGCCGCGTTCGAGGATGTCATAGCGAAACGCTTCGGCAGCTGGAGACAGCGCACGTGCTCGCAGATGAACGATGTGCCACTGTCGGATCAGCGGTGTGTCAGCGATGGGAAGCCAGCGCAGACGACCCAGCGACAGCTCGGTTTCGATTGTGTGCAGCGACAGAAACGACAGGCCCATGCGCGCAATCACCGCCTGCTTGATGCTCTCGTTGCTGGTCATCTGCATGATCACAGGTGGATGGACCCGCCAGCGACGCAGGCAGCTTTCCATGGCCAGCCGCGTGCCTGATCCGTGTTCGCGCATGATGAATGGCTCCGCACTGAGTTGTATCGGGGTCACCGCCTCAAGCTGGGCCAGGGGATGATCGGCGGCGGCGACAAATGCCAGAGGATGCGGCGCAAACGGCTCGGCTCGGGTGTCCAGCTCGCTCGGCGGGCGCCCCATGATGGCCAGGTCGATTTCATTTCGATGCAGGCACTCGACTAGATTCTGTCGATTGCCTTCGGTCAGTTTGATCTCGACTCCGGGGTGATCGTGCAGGAAACCCGACATCAGGCTCGGCAGGAAATACTTGGCGGTCCCCAGCATGCCGATGGTCAATCGACCGGTCTCGACTCGCCGCAACCGCGCAATCATGTCTTCGGCATCCTTCAGTGCCGACAGCACGCGCCGTGCGTGAATCAGCAAGTATTCACCGGTAATTGTCAGTGATACCGCGCTGCTGTTGCGTTCGAACAGAGGCAGGCCGACCAGGGATTCGAGTTGCCGGATCTGCATCGAGATGGCCGGTGGCGTCAAATGCAACTCCTCCGCCGCGCGCACAAAGCTCAGGTGTCGGGCGACCGCGGTAAAAACCTGCAGCTGACGTGTGGTGGCGCGAAACATCAGTAAATCCTGAACTTCTACCTAAGTTATTGTGAATTCCATTTAACCTATACCCCACCTAGGATCGCTGCAAGCCCAAGTAGATCACTGGAGCGCAACGATGAATGATTTCGCGACGACAACCACTGCAGACCGCCCGCGTGGCCGCTACGACGCCGGCGTGCTCAAGTACCGCGAAATGGGCTACTGGCAGCCCGACTACACGCCCAAGGACACCGATCTGATCTGTGTGTTCAGGATTACCCCGCAAGAGGGCGTTGATGCCATTGAGGCTGCGGCAGCCGTAGCAGGGGAATCATCGACCGCGACCTGGACTGTGGTCTGGACCGACCGTCTGACCGCGTGCGATAGCTATCGCGCCAAGGCGTATCAAGTGGACGAGGTGCCAAACACCGGCGCCGGAACGGCGACGCCACAGCAGTACTTTGCCTATGTGGCCTATGACCTGATCCTGTTCGAGGCCGGCTCGATTGCCAATCTCACGGCATCAATCATCGGCAACGTGTTCTCGTTCAAGCCACTGCGCGCCTGCCGTCTGGAAGACATGCGCATCCCCGTGGCTTACGTGAAGACGTTTCCGGGGCCGCCGACTGGCATCGTGGTCGAGCGTGAGCGACTGAACAATTATGGTCGAGCGCTGCTCGGCGCGACGATGAAGCCGAAGCTGGGGTTGTCCGGACGCAACTACGGTCGCGTGGTCTATGAGGCGCTCAAAGGCGGACTCGATTTCACCAAGGACGACGAGAACATCAACTCGCAGGCGTTCATGCACTGGCGTGACCGCTTCCTGTATTGCACCGAGGCAGTCAACCGTGCGGTCGCGAGCAGCGGTGAGGTCAAAGGACACTACCTCAACATCACCGCCGGTACGATGGAGGACATGTACGAGCGCGCCGAATTTGCCAAGCAGCTCGGAGCCCCGATTGTGATGATCGATCTGGTCATCGGCTATACCGCGATCCAGTCAATCAGTCGCTGGTGCCGCAACAACGACATGATTCTTCACATGCATCGCGCCGGGCATGGCACCTATACGCGGCAGAAGAATCACGGCGTATCGTTCCGCGTGATTGCCAAGTGGCTGCGTTTGGCGGGTGTCGACCATCTGCATGCCGGTACCGCGGTCGGAAAGCTGGAGGGTGATCCGATGACAGTGCAGGGTTACTACAACGTCTGCCGCGACGCGGTGACGCAGCAGGATCTGGCACGAGGCCTGTTCTTCGAACAGGACTGGGCCGATCTGGCCAAGGTGATGCCTGTGGCATCCGGCGGCATTCATGCGGGGCAGATGCATCAACTGCTGTCGCTGTTCGGCGACGACGTCATCCTGCAGTTCGGTGGCGGCACCATCGGGCATCCAGCCGGCATCCAGGCCGGTGCGACCGCAAACCGGGTGGCGTTGGAGGCGATGACCAAGGCGCGCAATGAGGGACGTGATATTGATCACGAGGGGCCGGAAATTCTGGCGGCTGCCGCGCGCTGGTGCACGCCGCTGAAGCAGGCGCTGGAAACCTGGAAGGACGTGAGCTTCAACTACACGTCCACCGATACGCCGGACTTCGTCGCCACCGCGACGGCGTCGGCCTGAACCTGGAGCATCGATCATGCGACTGACCCAAGGTGCATTCTCTTTTCTGCCTGACCTCACCGATGAGGAGATTCGCTTGCAAGTCGACTACGGTCTCGAGCGTGGCTGGGCCTGGGCGATCGAGTACACAGACGACCCGCATCCTCGCAACACCTACTGGGAAATGTGGGGCACGCCGATGTTCGATTTGCGCGACGGTGCGGGCGTATTGCACGCATTGAATGAGTGTCGCAAAGCCTGCGGACGGGGATACATTCGCCTGTGCGCTTTTGATTCCACGCGCGGAGTGGAGTCAATCCGCATGGCGTTCATCGTCAATCGACCTGACGAAGAGCCCGGCTTCGGTCTTGATCGCCAGGAAGGTGAGGGTCGCAACATGCGCTACCGCCTGCATGGCTATGCGGCCGACCGATCGCCTGAAGAGCGATATCGGGCTGATCCATGAGCGCGGATCAAACGATCCTTGCCGCGCGCGAGTCGTCCGCATTGACGGAAGGCACCATCGATTTGCAGGCGTTGCTGCGCGAGTCGGATGTGCAAAGCGTGCTGGACCAGCTCGATCGGGAGCTGATTGGACTGGCGCCCGTGAAGCGACGCCTGCGCGAGATCGCTGCCTTCCTGCTGGTCTCGCGGGCGCGCAAGCAGTTCGGTCTGGAAGTTTCGCCGCCGAGTCTGCACATGTGCTTCAGCGGCAACCCGGGTACCGGCAAGACGACGGTGGCTACGCGCATGGCCGACATCCTGCATCGGCTGGGCTACGTGCGCAAAGGCCATCTGGTGTCGGTGACGCGGGACGATCTTGTCGGTCAGTACATCGGTCACACCGCACCCAAGACCAAGGAGATCCTGAAACGGGCCATGGGCGGCGTGCTGTTCATCGACGAGGCCTACTATCTCTATCGTCCGGAAAACGAGCGTGACTATGGGCAGGAAGCGATCGAGATCCTGCTGCAGGCGATGGAGAATCATCGTGACGACTTTGTTGTGATTCTGGCCGGCTACAAGGATCGGATGGAAACTTTCTTTCGCGCCAACGCAGGCATGGCCTCGCGCATCGCGCATCACATCGAGTTTCCGGACTACAGCGAAGATGAGCTGATGCAGATCGCGCAGCTGATGCTGGCGCAGATGAACTATCGACTGGACGCTTCGGGCGAGCAGGCGATGCGAGAGTACATCGAGCGTCGGGTGCGTCGGCCGAACTTTGCCAATGCGCGCTCGATTCGAAATGCGCTGGACCGTGCGCGTCTGCGGCAGGCCAATCGCCTGTTCGCATTGCCACAGGCGGTCGATCAGGTCGCGCTCAGCACACTGTCTGCAGCGGACCTGCACGCTTCCCGCGTGTTCCAGGAACTCGACGCGGTGTCTCACGGAGAAACGACATGACGCGCATGTATACCGGACGCACCACCTTGTCCAAGTTTCTGATCGAGCATCTGCAGGATCTGGACGATGGAGGACAGCTGGCGGGCTTGCTGGTGGACGTCGCCGCGGCCGTCAAGACCATTGCCGCATTGACCGGGCGCGGCGCGCTGGGTGGTCATCACGGCGATGCGGGCAGCGAAAACGTGCATGGCGAGGCGCAGACCAAGCTTGATGTGCTGGCTGACACCATCATGATCGAGCATTGCAACTGGAACGGACTCGTCGCCGGCATGGCTTCGGAAGAGAACGAACAGCCCATCCCAGTCGAAACAGACGGGCCGGTCGGACGCTATCTGCTGGTGTTCGATCCCCTGGACGGCTCATCCAATGTGGCAATGAACGTGTCGGTTGGCACCATTTTTTCGGTGTTGCGCCACGCAAGCTCCGAGACGCCCGTCGCAGCCGATTTTCTGCAGCCGGGTGTGCGCCAGGTTGCGGCCGGCTACGCAATCTATGGCCCGGCGACAATGCTTGTGCTGACAGTCGGCAAAGGGACGCATGGATTCACGCTTGATCGTGAGGTCGGCAACTTTGTGCTGACGCACCCCAGTATTGCGATTCCACCGGAGACCAGCGAGTTTGCGATCAACACCAGCAACGAACGCTTCTGGGAGCCGCCGGTGCAACGGTACGTGACTGAATGCAAGGCGGGCGCCACCGGCGTGCGCGAGCGTGATTTCAACATGCGCTGGATCGCTTCGATGGTCGCTGATGTCCATCGCATTCTGATGCGCGGCGGCGTCTTTCTGTACCCGCGGGACTTCCGCGATCCGACGCGGCCTGGGCGTCTGCGGTTGATGTATGAAGCCAATCCGATTGCGTTTGTGGTCGAACAGGCCGGTGGCGCCGCATCAACCGGGCGCATGCGCCTGATGGAAGTTGTGCCCGAAGACATGCATCAGCGGATTCCGGTCATTCTTGGATCCAGAGCTGAAATAGAGCGGATCGAGCGCTACCACGGCGAGTACGAACAGGGCACTGACAAACCGTATCGCAGCCCGCTGTTCAAGGAGCGCTCGCTTTATCGCGCCGAGGTTTGAAGGTCAGAAGCCTGACTGCTGGTGCGGCGTTGATCGTCGCATGACGACAGGAGCACATGATGTCGATCAAACATCCAATCATGGCCGTCACCGGATCGTCCGGTGCCGGCACGACGACGGTGATGCGCGCGTTCGAGCACATCTTCCGGCGCGAAAAATTGAAGGCGGCGGTGATCGAAGGCGATGCTTTTCACCGCTATGACCGTGTCGGCATGCGCGCGGCAATGGCCGAGCATGAAACGCAGGGGCATCGCAATTTCAGTCATTTCGGTCCGGAGGCGAATCTCCTCGCGGATCTGGAACAGACCTTCGCGCAGTATGCGGCAACCGGCCGCTGTCGCACGCGACGCTATTTGCACGATCACGTCGAGGCCGAGGCGGCCGGGCAGTCGGCCGGAACCTTCACACCGTGGAACGAGGTCGAAGCGGGCACCGATCTGCTTTTCTACGAGGGTCTGCACGGAGGGTATGCCGACGAGCAGGTCAACTGCGCGCGCCATGTCGATCTGCTGATCGGCGTGGTCCCGATCATCAATCTGGAATGGATCCAGAAGCTGCATCGTGATCAGAACATGCGTGGCTATTCGCAGGAAGCCGTGGTCGACACGATCCTTCGCCGCATGCCGGATTACGTGAATCACATCTGCCCACAGTTCTCGCGGACGCATGTAAATTTCCAGCGGGTGCCGACGGTCGATACGTCGAATCCGTTCATTGCCAAGGATGTCCCGACGGCAGACGAAAGCATGGTCGTGATCCGTTTCGCGGATCCACATGGAATCGATTTTCCCTACCTGCTGTCGATGCTGGATGGCTCGTGGATGAGTCGGCCGAACAATATCCTGGTGCCAGGTGGAAAGATGGGGCTGGCCCTGCAACTGATTCTGACGCCGATGATTTTGCGGTTGATGGACCAGAAGCGACGAGCCTGAGGGGCCATGCCACAATTTGATCTGATTCTGTTTGATCTCGACGGCACGTTGATCGATACCGCGTCGGAGATCGCCGACACGATCAATGACGTGCTCAGTGACGAGGGCATTGCTCCGCTGCCGCTTTCGGAAGTGCGCAACTGGATCGGGCATGGCGCACGCGAGACGTTGCGGCAGGCGTACGCCGCGCGCACGCGGCGAAGCCTGTTGAGCCTGCGTGATGCGGCGGTGCTCGATCGTCTGTTTGCGCAGTTTGCACGCCATCACGCGCGCCGCGTAGGCACCGGCAGCACTTTGTTCGCCGGGGTTCGCGAAACACTCCAGGAGCTACGGCGACGTGGCCAGATCATGGCGCTTGTGACCAACAAGGAAGGACGGTTCGTCGACGCGCTGTTGCAGTCTCATGGCCTGTCCGGCTGGTTTGCACCGGTTGTCGCCGGGGATACCTTGCCGGTGCGCAAGCCGGACCCGCGCACTGTCCGCCACTGTCTGCAGCACTGCGGAGTGGCGCCGAGTCGTGCGCTGCTGGTGGGTGATTCCGCAGTGGACGTCGCAACTGCCCGCGCTGCGGGCGTGTCGTGCTGGGCGGTCAGCTATGGCTACAACGCCGGGCGGCCGATAGCCGAAGCGCGACCTGACCGCGTGATTGACTCGCTTGCGGAGCTGATCGAGGTGCGTGGCGCGACCGCCGCCTGTGTGTGACGGATGGTTCGCAGTGCCGGGGTAATGGCGCACTGCAGCATTGACGCCTGAGTGCCCGTGGTGTAAATCACACCCATACGGGCATGGGTATATCCCTCCGGCGATAAATAGATGAGGAGATCAAGCATGATTAGACGTTGCAATGCGTCTGTCGGGCGCGCGCCATTGAACAGAGATGCGGATTCTGAAGGGAATCAGCCATGAATCAGCCCAAACCACTGTGGAATCCCTACGCTGCTGGAGCCTTGCTGGGCGCCGGTCTGTTGCTGACGTTCATGATGACCGGACATGGTCTGGGCGCCAGTGGATTCACCACTCGCCTGACCGCGGCGCTCGCACATGTTGCCGCACCGGAGGCCACCGAAGCCAACAGTTACATGGGTTCGATGGTCGAGGACGGTGCCAATCCACTGGATTCGTGGATCACCTGGCAGGTTATCGGGCTGGCACTGGGGGCATTGATTGCTGCAGTTACCGCCGGTCGATTCAGGATCACGGTAGACGGACCGGGGCGCCTCAAAATAGGCACACGATTGCTGCTGGCATTCGCTGGTGGCGCCATCGCGGCCTTTGGTGCACGGATGTCGCTGGGATGTACCAGCGGTCTGGGGCTGTCCGGCGCGGCAACGCTGGCGACGGCCGGATTTCTGTTCCTGATCGGATTCTTTGCAACCGGGGCCGGATTCGGCCTGTTGATGAAGAGGTTTTGGCAATGACATTTCCCATGGCAATCAGCGGTGTGGCGTCGGGCCTGATCTGCGGTCTTATTTTTGGTTTCGCGCTTGAGCGCGCGGGCTTTGCCAGTGGATGCAAGTTGACCGCGCAGCTGCGCTTCCGTGACTGGGCCGTATTCAAGGTGATGTTCACGGCGATTCTGGTGTGCGCGCTCGGGCTGTATCTGTTGGATCTGACCGGCGTGATGCCATCAGAGATGATCTACATTCCGACGACTTACGTGTGGGCGACGCTGCTGGGCGGCGTCGGCGTCGGTGCGGGTATGGCGATCGGGGGCTACTGTCCCGGCACCTCAGTGGTCAGCTTCATGTCAGGACGCATTGATGGACTGGTGTTCTTCGTCGGCCTGCTGTTCGGTACCTTGGCTTTTTCCGGCGTCTACGAGCGTCTTGAACCCGTGCTCGACGCGCTCCCCGGCCCGGAGGCACAAACTGTTCCGCAGCTGCTGCACTTGCCGACTTGGGTAGTGCTGGTCGCTCTGTTGGCCGTAGCGGTGGTGGTTGGCTGGCTGACGCGCGGCCCGGTTCCTGATGCCCCATGCGCAACGCCTTCGAGCCGTGCGTCAACTGCACAGCCGCGGATCGGTGGTGCCACACGCAACGCGACCTGAACGGGCGAGTTCACGAGGGCCGCAAGTCGTGGGCCCGAAAACGTATGTTGATGGAGATGATGATGTCCAAGAAGTCCCCCCGCAGTTCGCTCGCCAGTGCGGTTGGCGCCCTGAGTCTGGCTCTGAGCAGCGTCGCGGCGATGCCGGCCGCAGCCGAGGACATGGCGGCGGAGCCTTCGCCGGCCCCGACAGCGTCGGCGAGTCCTGACGCTTCGCAGTCAGCTGAGCCGACCACAGGTTCGACGACAGCGGCACCTGAACAGAAGCGCGATGCAAGCAATCCTTGCGCCCCTGCCAAGAAGAAGAAGCGGCCTGCGGGTCCCTGCGCGGTGGGTGGTTGAGAGATCGGCGGCGGCGCCTGAGCCATGGTTGCCCGCTACGGCGCGCTGGAGCCGAAGCTTGATGCAACCCAGCTGCTGGCGCGGTGTGGCACCGATGAGCTGGAGCGGTCTGCCGCAGCGGCGGCGAGGTTGACGCAGCAGATGGTGCGAATGGCGCGGTTAGGCCGTTCAATCCTCAACGAGCTTGCTGATCCTGCTGCGGCTCCGAAGATCTGGCAGCACCTGCCGGAAGGCGACGCTCACGATCCGCGGAGCGGCTACCGCTACTACTACCACTGCCACCCGGGGCACGGCGCTACGCGCGCGGAGCACGGTCATTTTCACGTCTTCGCCGACGCCGACCGTGCTGGTGGCGTCACGCACCTGGCTGCCATCGGGGTGGACGCGCATGGGTTGCCGCTGCGGCTGTTCACCACCAATCGCTGGATTACCGACGAGTGCTGGAAACCCGCGGGAAAGGTCCTGGATCTGATCGACGGCTTCGTATTGCGGGCGCCGCAGGGCCTGAAGCGTGTCCACGCGTGGTTGTCGGCATTGTTGCAGGTGTTTCGGCCGCAGCTCCGCTGGCTGCTGCGCGCACGTGATCAGCGCTTGCGTGAATTGCGCGGAGGTCAGCCGCGCCCAGGGCTGTTCGACGACCGCCGCGTCACGATATTGAGTCAATTCCATGTTTCACTCGCACAGCAGGCGGTGGCGCTCGACGCGCTGACGGCCCGCGCATAAATCAATCGACTGGAGGCAGCGTCATGAAAGTATCTGTGTTGGCAAGTGTGTCCGCCATGGTGTTGGCGATGGGTTCAATGGCCGCGGTTGCCGGCGGCGTGCCGGGACCGGTGGTATCGGCGGAGTGGCTCAACAAGCACGCCGGCGACGTCGTCGTTATCGATGTGCGCGACGATGCAGAGAGTTTTACGCAGGCGCCGGAGTACGAGTCCGGAGATGCCGGGGCCAAGAAACTGGTCGCAGCGGGTGGGCACATTGATGGAGCGCGACTGGTTGAGTTCGGCAAGCTTCGTGTCAGTCGCGAGATTGATGGCAAGAAGATCGACAAGCTGCTGCCGGATCAGGCTTACGTCGAAGATCTGATGCAGTCCGCGGGCGTGCCCAAGGGCAAGGCGCTGGTAATCACCTCGCCCGGGGAAACCGTAAGCGAAGTCGAAGAGGCCGCGCGCCTGTACTGGACGCTGAAGGTCTATGGCGCCGATGACATGGCGATCCTCGACGGTGGCAATGCGGCCTGGCTCGAGGCGGGATACGCCGTCAGCACCGACAAGCCGTCAGCTGCGCGCGGCGACTGGAAGGCTTCTGCGGCGCGCAAGGCTTACCTAGCGGAGACTGCGGACGTCGAGAAGGCTACGAAAGGTGGAGTGCAACTGGTTGATGCGCGCCCGCTGGATCAGTATCTGGGGCTGAAGTTCAAGAAACCGGCCGTGACGGCAGGCGGGCATGTCGCTGGTGCCAAGAGCCTTCCCGGGGAAGTGCGCACACGCAGCGTCGGTATCTCGCAGAAATTCCTGAGCGAAAAGGAATATCGCGGTGTGCTGGCAGCGCAGGGTATTTCCACGGATGCGCCGGCAATCACCTACTGCAACACCGGGCATATGGCCGCTGGGGCCTGGTTCGTCGAGAGCGAGATCATGGGCGGTAAGAACGTCAGCCTGTACGACGGATCGATGCATGAATGGACCACGCTGGGCCATCCGGTCGTTGGTGTGACCGACTGATCGATTTCATTGGCTTGGATTGAAGACACCAGTGGGCGACGCGCTCGTCCACTGGTGTCATTCATTCAATGCGGCGGAGCTTCCAGCAGCTCTGCCTGCATCTCCAGAAATACACTGTAGGCATTACGCCGGTTGGCGTCGGCAAAGGTGGGTAGATTGGCAAATGCCGACCAATCGGTCTTGACATAGGCTTCATCAAAATCTTCTAGCTGGGCTGCGGCATCACCCATGCGTTGCCTCAGGAACTGCAGATAGTCGTACGTCATTTTCAGGTCGTTTTCGACCGCGTGCGATGCGGCGCCATGTCCGGGCACCACAACCCTGGGGTGAATCTGCGCCATCCGTTCCAGCGCCCCCAACCAGTTTCGGGTATTGCTGCCGACAACGTAGGGCAGCCGACCGGTGAAGAACAGATCGCCGGAGAACAGCACGCTCGGCTCATGCGCGTACAGCATCAGATCGCTTGGCGAATGCGAGTCGCCGCCGTCAATCAGCTCGAAATGCATGCCGCCAAACTCGAACGGGATTGATCGCTCGTCGCCGAAGCGGATCCAGCGATCCGCAGGGATCAGTTGAGTATCAGAATTGACCCATGGCGCCAGTTCCTGGCGGCGAATCGTCAGGCGCTCACGCGCGGTGTCCGAGCTTAGATAGTCCTGGCCCGCATCGCGTGCCCAGATGGTCGCCCCTGCGGCTTTGAAGGCTTGCAGTCCGTAGATGTGGTCGGCGTGATAGTGACTGATGATGACCAGCTTGATGGGAAGGTCGGTCACGTGTGCGATGGCATCGATCATTTCCGATCCCAGGGCTGGGGTGCCCAGCGCATCAAATACCACCACCCCCGAAGCGGTGACAACGAATCCGGCATTGCTGGTGAAGCCACGATTGTCGGCGGCGGCGACGCCGGAGGTGCCGCGAAAGTACCAGGCGCCTTTGGCCACGGCCTGCGGGATCAGTTCAGGATCCTGGGCGATGATCTCATTTGGTGTCCGGGCGAGTGCGCAGGCGCACAGGGTGCATACCAGCAGGGCGGCTGCGGCGGCAAAAGTGGGTCGAATAAGTGACTGCATGGGGCTTGTATATGCTCGCTGGACTTGAGATACACTCGGGGGTATAACATATCGACGTATAAGTCACGCGCTGCTCTAGCCGCAAAGACGGCATGAATATAGTGCGACACCGTGCGAGGTGAGGATGAGAGCACACACTACAGGCGCTGTCGGCATTGGCTGTCCCCGTTATCAGGGGCGCCGTCGGCTATTACATCCGGGCGCGTGCCGCGGACAGGTTTTGCTGAGAGGGCTCGCTGGCCCCGAGGGCGGGCTGCAATGACGTCTAAGAAAATCCGTCCAGGTCGTCTGCTCAAGGCACCAGAATCGTTCCTTGATCCGCAGTTTATTGCCGAGGTCAAGCAACACGGCTTTGACGAGACGCGCCGCGCATTTCTGCGCAAGAGTTTCCTTGCCGCCAGTGCGGCGCTGACCGCCGCGCCGTTGGGCGAGGCGCTGGCTGCGCCGGCACAGGGTGATCCGGACATTTTGAATCTGCCGCCATGGACGACTACGCTGGGCAAACCCGTAGCATCACGTCCGTATGGGTCGCCAGCGAAGTATGAAATGAATCTGGTGCGGCGCGAGAGTCCGGGGCTGGCCAGCGTGTCGCAGGCCTCCGTCGCGTTCACGCCCCTGCAGGGCATGTTCGGCATCATTACCGCGTCGGGCCTGCACTATGAGCGTCATCACCAGGGTTGGGAGGAAATCGATCCTTCGCGGCATCGGTTGATGATCAATGGTCTGGTCAAGCGGCCGCGCGTCTACACCATGGACGATCTGATGCGGCTGCCATCGGTTTCGCGCATCCATTTTCTCGAGTGCGGAGCCAACTCGGCAATGGAGTGGGGCAACGTCGCGGTCCCAACGGTGCAATACACCCACGGCATGCTATCGGGTTCTGAATTCACCGGCGTGCTGCTGTCAACCCTGCTGGAAGATGCCGGATTCGATCGCAAGCGGGGGCAATATCTTCTGGCGGAGGGCGCTGATGGTTCGAGCATGACGCGTACGCTGCCGATGGAACGCGTGCTCGACGACTGTCTGGTGGCCTACGGCATGAACGGTGAGATGCTGCGGCCGGAAAATGGCTATCCATTGCGCCTAGTCGCGCCGGGGATTCAGGGCGTGTCCTGGGTCAAGTGGTTGCGCCGTCTCGAGGTTGGAGACAAGCCGTGGAATGCCAAGGATGAAACGTCGCAGTACGCCGATCTGATGCCGGACGGCATGCAGCGCCAGTACGCGACGATTCAGGAGGCAAAGTCGGTTATCACCAGCCCGTCCGGCGGGCAGAAGCTGATCGACAAGGGGTTCTACAACGTCACCGGTCTGGCCTGGACGGGACGTGGCAAGGTCAAGCGCGTCGACGTGTCGTTTGACGGCGGCATCAATTGGCATGCCGCGAGGCTGGAACAGCCCGTTCTCCCCAAGGCGCTGACACGGTTCAACATCGATTGGGTCTGGAATGGCGCGCCTGCGATTCTTCAGAGCCGGGTAATCGACGACACCGGTTTTGTGCAGCCGACCTATACGCAGCTGCGCGAAGTGCGGGGAACGCGTTCGGTGTATCACAACAACGCCATCCAGTCGTGGAAAGTCGCCGAGTCCGGCGAAGTTTCCAACGTGCAGGTGTGACCGCCATGCGCCTACCGATAGTGTTTGGATGCTTTGCCGCCGCCGTCACGCTGACGGCGCAGGCCGACTATGCGGGTGTCGGGCGGGATGCTACGCCAGCTGAAGTCGCTGCCTGGGACATTGACGTGCGCCCGGATTTTCTCGGACTACCCCCGGGTTCCGGGAGTGTCGAGGACGGCGAGGAACTGTGGATCGAGAAGTGTTCTAGCTGTCATGGTGACTTCGGCGATGCCAACCATGTGTTTCCTCCGCTGATCGGCAACACCACCACCGAGGACATCGAAACCGGGCACGTCGCTTCGCTGAAGAAGGGTGGCGCGGTGCGCACCACCATTGCCAAGGTCAGCACGGTGTCGACCCTGTGGGACTTCATCAATCGTGCGATGCCGTGGAATGCGCCCAAGTCGTTGAGTACAGATCAGGTCTACGCGATTCTTGCGTATCTGCTGAATTTGGCCGAGATCGTGCCGAACGACTATGTGCTATCGAATGAGAACATCGCCGAGGTTCAGCAGCGCATGCCGAATCGCAACGGCATGACCCGTGACCACGGCATGTGGACGATCGACGGCAAGCCGGATACGCATAACACCGCATGCATGAAGAACTGCAAGAAGGAGGCGACAATTCTGTCGTCGCTGCCGGACTATGCGCGTGGCGCCAACGGTGACCTATCAAAGCAGAATCGGGAGTATGGTCCGGTCCGCGGGGTGCCAACGCCTGAGCCAGGCGCCGCCGCGCCGGCAGCGGCAGCGACCGATGACAAGACGCCTGGACCGCCGACGGCGATCCTTGCCGCCAACGGCTGCACCGGATGTCACGGCATGGATCAGAAGGTTGTTGGCCCGGCGTTCAGCCACGTGGCTGAGAAGTATCATGGGCAGGCTGATATTGTGAGCCGTCTCAGTGGTCGCATCCGCAACGGTGGTTCCGGTAGTTGGGGATCGATCCCGATGCCGCCGCAGCCGCAACTGACGGATGCTGAGATCCAGACGATTGTCGAATGGTTGGCCGCCGGCGCCAAGCATTAGCATGAACCCACTTTGATCGCCGATTGTGGCACCGACCGAAGAACCACGGAGTCAGTTGATATGAATTACCCCCGCAGATCATTCCTGAAGCTTGGCGGAAGCGCGCTGGCAGCGCTGGCGACGACGGCAATGTGGCCGTTGCGCGCGCTGGCCGCTGCGGTGCGTCCCGAGGCAGCATTCGTCGCAAAGGATCTCGAAGGCACCTACAAGGGGCTGGGCGGCACACCGACGGCAAGCGCCGAGATTGATCTCTCGACACCTGATATCGCGGAGAACGGGGCTGTGGTGCCGATCAACGTCACGAGCAAGCTTCCGGGGACCGAAGAGATCTACATTCTGGTCGAGAAAAACCCGAACCCGCTTGCGGCCGCCTTCACGATTCCCGAAGGGACGGAGCCTTTCGTCAGCCTGCGCGTCAAGGTTGCGCAGACCTGCAACCTGATTGCGGTGGTCAAGGCCGGGGGCAAGCTTTACAGCGCGTCCAAGGAAACCAAAGTCACGCTCGGCGGTTGCGGCGGCTAAGGCCGCGCAGTTCATTCGCCGTCAACGCAATCAATCTGGAGATACACCATGGCAAGCCCGATGCGGATTCGAGCCAAGACCACCGATGGCATCACCGAGGTCAAGGCACTGATGTCGCACCCGATGGAAACCGGCATGCGCAAGGATGCGGAAGGTAAACCGATCCCTGCGCACTACATTACTGAAGTCACCGCCACCCACAACGACAAGCTGGTGCTGCATGCCTACTGGGGGCCGGCGGTTTCGCAGAATCCGTTCCTCAATTTCCAATTCAAGGGCGGCGCTGCGGGTGACACCGTGACGATCAAGTGGGTCGACAATCTGGGCGAGTCGCAGACCGAACAGGCGACGCTGTCCTGAACGTTGCGTCACCACCTCGCGGCGTCGACTCCGGAGTATCCAAGGCATGAAAATCGACAAGAGCATCTTTGCCGCACTGGCTTGGGTCTCATTGGCGGTACTGACCGTACCGGACAGCGCCGTTGCGCAGGATGATGGCGACAACGTCTTCGCGCAGTACCGCGAGATGTTCGGGGATGACAATCCAGCCGAGCTTATCGAGCTGCAGGGTGAGGATCTGTGGTCGCAGGTGCGTGGGCCGAAGAAAGCGTCGCTGGAAAAGTGCGATCTCGGCCTTGGGCCGGGCAAGCTGGATGGCGCCTACGCGCAGCTGCCGCGTTACTTTGCTGACACCAAGCACGTGATGGATCTGGAAACACGGCTGGTCTACTGCATGGTGACGCTGCAGGGATTTTCTGAAAAGGATCTGGTCGCCAAACCGTTCTCGGGGCGAGGCGAACAGCCCAGCGATCTCGAAGCGCTGTCGGCATTCATTGCGGGTCGATCGCGTGGCGCGCCCATCAAGGTATCGCAGTCGCACGCGCAGGAGCGTGCGGCCTATGAGCGCGGCAAGGAATTCTTCTACTACCGAGCGGGGCCGCATGACTTTTCCTGTGCGACCTGTCATTCACAGAGCGGTAAGCGCATCCGCCTGCAGGCATTGCCCAATCTGACCGAGGCGGCAGAAGCACGCAAGGCCTACTCGACGTGGCCGGGCTACCGAATTTCCGAAGGTACCGTGCGTACGATGGAATGGCGCATGGGAGATTGCGTGCGGCAGCAGCGGTTGCCCGAGCTGCAGTTCGGTTCGGATATTGCGATCGGACTGATCACCTATTTGGGCGTGATGGCCAACGGAGAGCCGATGAACGCTCCCGGCCTGAAACGCTAGCGGAGACTGACATGCACCGTACTGTGAAGTGGGGCCTGCTGGGCGCTGCGCTGTGCTGTACCTCGATGCTGGCCGCTGCGGCGGGCAAGTCGGATCCGTTGGGAAATGTTGCCGCGTCGTTCAAGGCGCATGGTCAGGCGGGCATGGACCGGCTCGAGCGCGATCCGATGCAGCAGGCCTGCAGTCAGCCGGCGAGTAGCGAACCTTCCGCAGAGGTGGCCAAGTCGATCAGCCGCAGCGCGCAGGAGCGCGTCAAGCCGCCGTCGGACGGGCAGTATCTTGGCGACTGGAAAGCGGGCGAAAAGATCGCGCAGACGGGCAAGGGCATGCAGTATTCGGACGATCCGGCCGAGCCTAACGGCGGTAACTGCTATGCCTGTCATCAGATGGCAGGTAGCGAAATCGCCTATGGCACGCTCGGGCCGAGTCTGAGCCAGTACGGCAAGCTGCGCGGCACCAGCCCGGCGATTCTCGAATACACCTGGACGCGTTTGTGGAATTCACACGTCTACAACGTTTGTTCCCACATGCCGCGTTTCGGCGATGCTGGCATTCTGACAGAGCAACAGCTGAAGGATGTGATGGCGTATCTGTTCGATCTGGATTCACCAGTCAACCAGTAGGACAGGAGCGGGCACATGAATCGGCGTGATTTTCTGCAGGTGCTGGCGGCAGCTGCCGCAGCCGGAATGCCGCTGACGCCACGTAGCGCGTGGGCGGGCTCGCAGTTCGATGGGCTGTATCAGGTGCCGCGCTTCGGCAATGTGCATCTGTTGCACATGACCGATTCGCACGCGCAGTTGCAGCCGATCTATTTCCGCGAACCGTCCGTCAATCTGGGCATTGGCGAGGCGCGCAATCGAGCGCCGCACATTGTTGGCGCCAACTTCCTGAAGCAGTTCGGGCTCAAGCCCGGAACACCGGAAGCCTATGCATTCTCCTGTCTCGATTTCGAGGCGGCGGCGCAGCGCTATGGCAAGGTCGGCGGATTTGCGCATCTAGCAACCCTGGTCAAGCAGCTGAAGGCTTCGCGTCCCGGTGCCTTGCTGCTGGATGGGGGTGATACCTGGCAGGGCTCCGGTACAGCTCTGTGGACCAAAGGCCAGGACATGGTCGATGCGATCCTGCAGCTGGGTGTCGACGTGATGACCGCGCATTGGGAATTCACCTTGGGCGAGGAGCGCGTCCAGGAACTGGTCAGCGGGCCGCTGAAAGGCAAGATCGATTTTCTGGCGCAGAACGTGGCCACCGCGGACTTCGGCGATCCTGTGTTCGAGGCCTACACCCTGCGTGAGATGAATGGTGTTCCGGTCGCGATCATTGGTCAGGCGTTCCCGTATACGCCGATCGCCAACCCGGGGCATCTGGTGCCGAACTGGACTTTCGGCATCCAGGAAGAACACCTGCAGTCAGTCATTGACGAAGCTCGCGGCAAAGGCGCCCAGGTTGTCGTGCTGTTGTCGCATAACGGCATGGACGTTGATCTGAAACTGGCCGGTCGTGTGCGCGGTCTCGACGCGATCCTCGGTGGGCACACGCATGACGGCATGCCTCAGCCGGTGCTGGTCGATAACGGTGCCGGCAAGACGCTGGTGACCAATGCCGGCAGCAACGCCAAGTTCCTCGGCGTGCTCGATTTTGACGTCAAGAAAGGCAAGATCTCCGACTGGCGGTATCGTCTGTTGCCCGTGTTTGCCGATGCACTGCCGGCCGACCCCGGCATGCAGGCGCTGATCACGCGCGTGCGCAAGCCTTACGAGAAGCAGCTCGGCGAGGTCCTGGCGACGACGGAAGATCTGCTCTATCGCCGTGGAAATTTCAACGGCACCTTCGACCAGCTGATCGTCGACGCGATGCTTGATGTGCGCGAAGCGCAGATCGCATTTTCGCCGGGCTTTCGCTGGGGCACGAGCCTGTTGCCGGGCAGCCCGATCACAATGGAGCATGTTCTCGATCAGACCGCGATCACCTATCCCAGCACGACATTGACCGAGATGAGCGGCGAGCGCGTCAAAGCCGTGCTGGAAGATGTTGCCGACAATCTGTTCAACCCCGATCCCTACTACCAGCAGGGTGGAGACATGGTTCGCGTCGGTGGGCTGACCTATGCCATCGATCCCGGTGCGGTGATGGGGCAGCGGATTCAGGACATGCGGCTCGACGGCAAGCCGCTCGACGCCAGCAAGACTTACAAGGTGGCCGGCTGGGCATCGGTGCAGCCCAATGCCAGCGGCGAGCCGATCTGGGATGTGGTGGCGCAATGGTTGCGCGATCGAAAGACGGTGACGGTGCCGACGCTCAATCAGCCGCGTCTGATCGGCATCGGCGACAACCAAGGTCTGGTATGACGCAGGCGGTTCCGCGTCTGACGGCCCATCACCAAGCCGCCTCAGGCGTACTTGGCCAGCAGGCGGGTCTTCTCGGCAATGCGTTCGCGGGCCTTGTCGTCCGTTGGCGTGCCTTGCAGTTCCATTTCCAGGCTGCAGGCCATCATTTCGTAAAACGCGCGGTCGAGCGCCTTGCGAGCGGCAGCCAGCTGCTGCGCGATGGCATCGCAGTCCTCATCGCGTTCGATCATCGTCAGGACACCGCGAATCTGGCCCTCGACCCGGCGCAGACGATGCACCACGTCCTGCTGGTGGGAGGGCGGAGTCAGCGCCGCTGGCGCAGCAGCACTCTTGCTTGCCGGACGGGCGGACTTGCTGGATTTGGCGGGCGACGGCATGTGGATTCCCTCTACCCCGGTGCGGGGGTGTTTTACGCAAAGCAGTTAATGGGCCAGGTCCGCGGTACAAATGCTGACGGGGTTGCCTCCGATACTACCGACTGCCAGAGTGGCGTGCACGCCAATGAGGGGAGGCAGACGTGGAGATTGTGATTCAACCGGAGCAGTGGTTGCGCTCGCTGGCCGGTGGCTTGTTGATAGGTTTTTCGGCGGTGCTGCTATTGGGCATTAATGGTCGCATTGCCGGGATCAGCAGCATTCTGGCCGGCATTCTGCCGTCTGCCCGAGTGATGTCGGAGTGGTCCTGGCGCGCGATGTTCATCGTCGGCCTGATCCTGGGCGGAGCGGTGTTCGCGCTGCTGTGGCCGGGCGCACTGCAGCACACCTTGCAGACCGGCTGGACCGGCATGGCTCTGGCCGGGCTGATCGTCGGATTCGGAACGCGGATGGGCAGTGGCTGCACTTCGGGGCACGGGGTTTGCGGCATCGCGCGTACATCGCGGCGTTCGATCGTGGCGACTATCACGTTCATGGCTTGCGGCATGCTTACCGTCTTTATCGTGCATCACGTGCTATGACGCTCAGAAAATCCCTGTCGGCACTGCTTTGCGGCCTGCTATTCGGAATTGGCCTGAGTCTGGGCGGAATGACTGACCCGGCCAAGGTTGTCGCATTCCTCGATCTCGCCGGGCATTGGGATCCGTCGCTGGCGTTTGTCATGGGAGGCGCTTTGTTGCTGACCACGCCGGCTTTCCGTTGGTTGCTGCGGCTGAAGCGGCCGATGTTCGAAGAGCGGTTCGTTCTGCCGACCAAGCAGGATCTGGATTTCAATCTGCTTGCGGGTTCCGCGCTGTTTGGAATCGGCTGGGGCATCACCGGGCTGTGCCCCGGACCTGCGATCGTTGCGCTGGCGACTGGCGTGCCGCAGTTCTTCGTGTTTGTTGCAGCGATGATTGCCGGCATGTGGTTGAGCGATCGCGTGACCCTGTTGCAGACCCGGCGACAGATGATGCGTGCGGGCTTGCCGTCCGCATCGAATCTTTCCGGCTCGTAGACATGCGACTGCAGACGCGAGTTACGGCGTGATTTTCCGGCAGCTGTTCGATGCGGCTTCGAGCACGTACACCTACGTGCTGGCTTCCGCGCGCGGACGTGAAGCCTTGATCATCGACCCGGTCAAGGAACAGCTGCCGCACTACCTCGCACTGATCCGCGATCTGGACCTCAAGCTGGTGACGGCGATCGATACGCATACGCATGCCGATCACATCACGGCGCTGGGTGATCTGCGCGACAGCACCGGCTGTGTGACCGTGATGGGCGAATTCACCCGCGCGCAGTGCGTGTCGAGCCGCGTCGTCGATGGTCAGATGCTTGATGTCGACGGCATCCGTCTGCAGGCGCTGTACACGCCGGGACACACGGATGAATCGTTCAGCTTTGTGCTGCAACCGGATCGACCGAAAGCGGTCTTCACCGGCGACGTGTTGCTGATCCGTGGCACAGGGCGCACCGACTTTCAGGGCGGCGATCCCCGCAAGTCCTGGAATTCGATCGTCAACACTCTTTTCCGTCTCGACGACGATACGCTGGTTTACCCCGGACACGACTACAAGGGCTGGACCGCATCGAGCATCGGCGAAGAGAAGCGCGCCAATCCACGATTGGCCGGCAAGACCGAGGACGAGTATGTGCAGATCATGACTTCACTGAATCTGCCGAATCCGCGTTTGATGGATATTGCAGTGCCGGCCAATCTCGCATGCGGGAAGCAATAGGGCATCACCTGCCTGACGCATCCGTGCGTGCCCTGGCGGTGGCGCTACTGTTGTCCGCCATTGCGTCGCCGCTTTCGGCGGCAGAACTGCTGATGTACACCGATCCCAGCTGCGGTCCCTGCCGCCTGTTCGAGCATGAAGTCGGCGGCATCTACGCCAAGACAGCCGAACACCAGCGGGCGCCGCTGCGACGCGTCGAAATCCACGCCGCGCAACCTGATGATTTGTATGGCGTCGAGGTGCCGGCTGTCGCGCCGACCTTTGTGCTGATCGACGCTGGCCGGGAAATCGGCCGCTTCAGCGGCTACGCCAATGACGAGCTGTTCTGGCTCAGCCTGACCGCCTTGCTGGAGCGCCTTCCTGACTGAAGGTCATGCGCATTCAGCGCACGACCTTGCCATCGGTATCCAGCACGGTGACTTCGCCCCAACCCAGTTTGCGGATGGGGGCTTCGATCTTGGACAGATCGCCGACCACGATCCAGGTCAGCGCATCCGGGTGCACCAGACGCTTCACTGCGGCGTTGACCTGCTGCAGATCCAATGCCTCCGCGCGGGTTACATAGTCGTTCCAGTAGCTGTCCGGCAGGCCGTAGCTGAGCACAGTGGTGTAGGAGCCGGCGATGTCGCCTGCGGTCTCGTTGTTGCCGGGCAGCGACCGCACCAGGCTGTCGCGCGCAAACTCGAGTTCGTCCTCCGACAGCGGCTGCTTGCCGATCACACGTTCCAGCTCTTTGCGCGTTTCCACCAATGACTCGACAGTCTTGTCGGTTTGCACCGGCGCGTAGGCAAAGAACGGGCGCTGCGCCTTGGCGCCGGAGACCACAGTGTACGCACCGTAGCTCCAGTGTTTGTCCTCACGCAGGTTCATGTTCATGCGCGACACAAAGTTGCCGCCAAGTGCGGTATTGGCGACTTCCATCGCCAGATCGTCCGGATCGGATTTCGGCGGGGCGAGATGCGCCGCCAGGATCAGCGACTGCTCGGCTGCGGTGCGGTTGATCAGGAAGATGCGCGGCTGCTTCGGCAGTGCCACCGTGTCCAATTGCTTCTTCGGCGCCGCGGTGTCGGGTGCGGTCCAGCTACCGAAGCGCTTCTCGATCAGTGGACGGATTTCGTCCAAGGTGGTGTCGCCGACCACCAGCAAGGTTGCCTGATCCGGACGCACCCAGTGCTGATAGAACGCGCGCAAGTCGTCGGTGCTGATCGTGGCGACGCTGGCCTCGGTGCCATTGCCGCTGCGCGGATTGGCGTAGGCGTGGCCTTCGCCGTAGATCAGGCGCGTATACAGGCGGGAGGCGATGCCGTAGGGCTGCGCCTTTTCCTGCTGAATCCGCGCCAGTTGCAGCTGGCGCAAGCGCTCCAGCTCCTTGGCCGGGAATTGCGGTCGCAAAACGACATCGGCGTACAGGTCCAGGCTTGGATCAAGCTTGGCCTTCAACGCATTCAGGCCGATGTAGGAGGTGTCGAGATTCGAGCCGGCACCGATCACCGCGCCGAGCGCCTCCGCACGCGCCGACAGGGCCAGGGCATCGTAGTCGCCGGCGCCTTCGTCGATCATGTCCATGGTCAGTCGCGCGGTGCCGGCCTTGGCGCCGGCGTCGGCGGCAAAGCCGGCGTCCGCGATCAGGGTGAATTGCACGACCGGTGCAGCGTGCCGCTCGGCAACTGCCAAGGTCAGGCCATTGGCCAGTTGTACCCGTTGCAGCGGCGGCAGCTTCAATGCCGGCGGTTTGCCCAGCGGCGGCAGCTTGCTGCGATCGGCCCCTTCCTTTGCCGAGGTGTATTCGGGGAACGGTTCGACGTTGAGCACGAATTGACCGTCGTCGAGCCAGCGGCGTGCCACCGTGCGCAGTTGCTTGGAGCTGGCGTCGCGAATTTCACGCAGTTCCTCGGTGTAGCGATCCGGTGTGCCGCAGTAGACCTGATACTGCGCCAAGGTCGCGGACTTGCCGCCGAAGCCATCGATGCGCTCCAGCCCGCGCACCGCACCGGCGAAGACTTTGGTCTGCACGCGTTCGAGTTCTGCGCGCGTTGGTCCATCCTTCAGCAGACTCGCGACCTCTTCGTCGATCGCGCGCTCGACCGCGGCAGGATCTGCGCCGGGGGCGACAGTGGCGTCGATCGTGAATTGCGAGGCGATCTCAAACGGGCCGATGCTTACATCGACCGCGGTTGCGCTGCGATCCCGGTAGACCAGGCGCTTGTACAGGCGGCTGTTCTTGCCGTCTCCGAGTACGGCCGCAACCATCGACAACAGGTTGGCGTCGGTTTCACAGAAGCCGGGAATGTTCCAGACCTTGTAGATGCGCGCCTGCGGTACGCGGTCCTGCAGGGTGGCGCGCTTGGTGCCGTGCATCTTTGCAACCCAGGCGCCGGGGTGTTCGCGCGTCGGTCCCGGCGGAATGTCGCCGAAATAGTGCTCGACCTTGGCCTGGATGGTTTTCGGATCGATGTCGCCGGCGACGACCAGCACGGCATTGGCCGCGCCATAGTTGTCGCGGAACCATTGTTTGACGTCATCCAGCGTTGCTGCGTTCAGGTCGTCGGCCGAGCCGATCGTGGTCCACGAGTAGGGGTGCCCTGCTGGATAGGTTGCGTCGGCAATCAGTTCATCGACTTTGCCGTAGGGTTCGTTCTCACCCTGGCGCTTCTCGTTCAGTACCACCTCGCGTTGCTCATCCAGCCGGGCCTGATCAATGGCGCCGAGCAGGTGCCCCATGCGATCGGATTCCAGCCAGAGGGTCATGTCGAGCGCGCTGGTCGGTACATTCTGGAAATAGTTGGTGCGGTCGTACCAGGTCGTGCCGTTCATCTGCGTTGCGCCGGCTGGCTCCAGCGGGCGGAAGAACTCGTCGTTGTAGTTCTCCGAGCCGTTGAACATCAGATGCTCGAACAAGTGCGCGAAGCCGGTGCGTCCCGGTCGCTCATCCTTGCTGCCAACGTGATACCAGACGTTTACCGCCACCACCGGAGCCTTGTGATCCTCGTGAATCAGCAGGGTCAGTCCGTTGGAAAGCACATGGCGCTCGTAGGGAATTTTCAGATCCGGAAAATCGGATTCGGCGGCGTGGCTGATGCCGCTGGCCAGCAATGCCGCAATGGTCACGGTCGCGATGCGGATGGCTTTCATCCAGCGCGTTGCGTCGGTCATGATGTCCCCTGAGGATTTCGGCGAAACTGTGCGCCAATGACTGAATTGAGTGCGAAGCGTCGGAAAGGTTCCGGAACCCCAAGTCTGGACTGCGACCGCGGCTGGCTCAAGCGCGCGCGACGCGTGCCGTCACCGAATTGCGATGACCGTCCAGACCCTGACGACATCAGCCTGCTGGTGATTCACGGCATCTCGCTGCCCCCGGGGCGCTTCGGCGGCCCGTGGATCGACGCGCTCTTCACCAACACGCTCGACCCCACGGCGGACCCGTACTTTCAAACGATCAGCCAGCTGCGCGTGTCCGCGCACCTGTGCATCCGTCGCGATGGCCGGTTGACGCAGTACGTCGCGTTCGATCAGCGCGCGTGGCATGCCGGCGTGTCGACTTTCAGCGGGCGCGAGCGCTGCAACGATTTCTCCATCGGCATCGAGCTTGAAGGTGCTGACACGACGCCTTATACGGCGCGGCAGTACGCGCAGCTGATTCGCGTCAGTGCTGCGTTGCTGCGGACCTATCCGCGGATCAAGCCGGAGCGCATCGTGGGGCACAGCGATATCGCGCCGGGTCGCAAGACTGATCCGGGGCCGGCGTTCGACTGGCCACGCTTCCGGGTTGGTTTGCGTGATCGGATAAAGTAGCTGCCATGACCTTGATCGGTATCCTCATTGCGCTGGGCATGGAACGCCTGTTGGGCCACGTGCCGGGGTGGGGCCGACCGGTGATTTTTCTCGGCGTGATGCGCGGCGTCCATGTGCTGACTCCCGAGCGGCTGTGGCAGTCAGGGATTCTGCCGCTGGTGGTCGTGGCGCTGCCGACCGCAGTGACCTGGTGGCTGCGCGGGCAGCTCGAAGACCCGCTGATTGAACTGAGTGTTTCCGCGGCCATTCTGCTGCTGTGTCTGGGGCCCCGCGACCTGGCGGAAGAGGTGCACGAACTGTTGCGTGCGCGCGAGCACGGCGATCTGGTGCGGGTGACCCAGCTGTCACGCGCGCTGCAGCGTGGACCCAATCCGGGCGAAAGCCATCGCTCGCTGATGGGCGCGCTGTTCATCCAGTCGCATGAAAAGCTGTTTGGTGTGCTGATCTGGTTTTTCGTTGCCGGCCCTGCGGGCGCCGTGTTGTATCGCTTGGCGAGCCGTTTGCCGCGCTATCTTTCGGAAAATGCGCCCGACAGTACGGCGCTGTGGACCGCGGATCGGCTGCACGCCGGTCTGGCATGGATTCCGGCGCGCATCACGGCACTGGTTTATGCCTTGGCAGGCAGCCTCGACGATGCGCTGCAGGCCTGGCGCCGCCTGCTGCGCGAGCCCGAACACGAATGGCGCACGCAGACCTGGGCGTTACTGGCGGAAATTCCGGCGGCGTCGCTGGGCTCCGAAGAAGGAGATGGTTCGCCGGTGGTGCCGGCCAGCCTCGAGGCGATGATGCACGAGGTGCTGCATATGCAGACCCGCAGCCTGCTGATTCTGCTCGCCGGCTTCGTCCTGGTCGCGACTGGCACCCTGCTTTGATGCGCCTGATGGCTGCTGCTGCGCTGCTGCTGGCGGCGGTGTCTGCACAGGCGGCCGAGCGCATCGTGACGCTGGCGCCGCATCTGGCCGAACTGGTGTGCGCGGTGGGGGCCTGCGATCGTCTGGTCGGTGTCGCTGCCTATACCGACGCTCCGCCACAGGCCGCTGCGCGACCGCAGGTCGGTAACGCATACAGCGTCAATCTCGAAGCGGTGCTGGCGCTGCATCCGGATCTGGTGTTGAGCTGGGATGGCGGCAACAGTCCGGAATTGTTGCGCAGACTGCAACCGTTGAAGCTGCATGTCGAGGCGGTGACGGTGCGTGGCCTTGATGACATCGCCGATGCACTGGAACGCGTCGGCGCGCTGACCGGAGACACGCCTGTGGCGCAGCGGGCGGCGCAGGCTTATCGTCGGCAACTGGCGACACTGCGCGCACAGTACGCGGGCCGCAGACGTCTGCGTGCGTTCTATCACACCGAAACGGATCCGCCCTTCAGTGTCAATCGCAGCAGTCCGATTCACGCCGCATTGGACCTGTGCGGGGCGGACAATGTGTTCGCGGAGATGCCGGCGATCGCTGGCGCCATCAGTCTGGAAGCGATTGTCGCGGCGAATCCGCAGGTGGTGATCTATGCACAGCAGGAAGATCCTGCAGCGATCGCGCGCCTGTGGTCCCGCCTGTCGGTGATGCCGGCGGCGGACCCGGCGCGTCACGTCATCGTCGATGCCAACACACTGACGCGGCAGTCGCCGCGGGTGCTCGGCGGCATTGCGCAGCTATGTGCGGGAATTGACCGCGTGCGCAATACGCTCGCCGATTGATCAGCCGCCGCGCTTTTGCCAGGTTGATTCGGCCGCACCGGCGGAGCGCCCGAGCACTCGCGCCATCACGAACAGCAGATCGGACAGGCGGTTCAGGAAGCGCAGGCTGAACGTGTGCTGCAATGGCGTGTTCTCGTGCGTGCGCCACAGCGCGCGTTCGGCCCGTCGCGCAACGGCGCGGGCAAGATGCGCCTGTGCTGCTGCTGGGCTGCCGCCAGGCAGGATGAACTCTTTCAGTGGTGGTAATGAAGCGTTGAACTGTTCCAGCGCCGCATCCAGTGTTGCCAGGTGCTCCTCGCGTATCGCGTGATACTCCGGCATCGCCAATTCGCCGCCGATATCGAACAGGCGCTGCTGCACATCGAGCAGAACGGTTGCAAGCTCTTGCGGCAGGTTTAGCGTCAGCAGCACGCCGAGGTGGCTGTTGAGCTCATCGACATCCCCCATCGCTTCAAAGCGCAAATCCCATTTCGGCAGGCGTGATCCATCTGCGAGTCCGGAGGTGCCGGTGTCTCCGGTCCGCGTAACGATCTTGCTCAGTCTGTGACCCATGATGTGACGTGTCTCCGCTGAAAGGCCGCGGGGCCGAAACCCCGCGGCCGCAGCCTATCAGTTGGAATAGCGCAGCGTTAGATACGCGCCAGTGCCGGGCTGATTGAAGCCGGCCGCTGTCTGGTAATCCTTGTCCAGGGCATTTTCGATCCGTGCCAGCACTGACCATGCGGATGAGAACTGCAGACGCCCGTTCAAATTAAGCAGGGCATAGCCGCCTCGGCTAACGTCGTTGCCGCTGGAGGCGTCAACATCCGGACGGTCACCGACGGCTAGCAGCTGCAGCCCGATCTCGTGGGGACCCAGAGGCAGCACCAGATCCGCATGCGCCGAGCGTTCGGCACGTCGTAGCAGCGCTTCACCGGTGCTGCGGTCTTCTGGTTTCTGCCAGATGCCGCCGACGCGCAGCGACACGCTGTCCAGGTTCAGCGCGTAATCGATTTCGGCGCCACGATTGCGATAGCGATCGATGTTGACCGCGTGGAAACCGAAGCTCGGGTCGTCTGCCGGTGCCGCCGGATCGAACACCACGGCAATCAGATCGTCGACGTCAGACTGGAACAGGCTCAGACGCAGCGACTGCGCGGTCCCGATCAACTGGTGCAGCGCCAGTTCGAAGTTGGTTGCTTGTTCCGGATCCAGATCCGGGTTGCCCCCAAAGCCGAAACGGTCGGTCGCGTCCGGCGCGCGGAACCCGGTGCCGGCGGATGCCTGCACCTGGGTCTGCGCGCTGATGTCCCAGCGATACTCGGCGTTCCAGGTGATTTCGCTGCCGAAAGCGTCGTGGTCCGCATAGCTGGCCGCCAGCAGTACATGCTGTGCGCCGAGGCTGATTTCGTCCTGCAGATAGGCCGACCACAGGTCACGATCCTCTTCTATGCGTATCCCGTAGCTCAGCGCATCGACGGATTCCCGCGCCAGCATCAGGCCGCCGCTGAAGCGTTGCATCGACCCGAGTTCGACGACGTTGTGCCAATCCAGACTCGGCCGCTCGGTGCGCACGAAATCGTAGGCGCCCAGATAGTTTTGCTGCTGCTGCTCGATGTCGTCGACCATGCGGCTCAGGCTCAGCTGGGAAGTCCAGCCGGACAGCGGCCGCGCGCTGGCGCCGACTTGGACCACTTGATTGCGGAAGTCCTGATCCAGCGGGTTGTTGCCGAAATCAGCGTCGCAGTAATCGACGTACTCGACATTGCCTTCGGTGTGATAAATCCGCGCGTCGAAATCGATTCCGATCGCGCTGCCACGTGCGCCCAGGGTGAGGCTGTTGCGGTCGTACCCACGATCCGGGCCGCCAAAGCTGCACGGCGGTAATCCGTCGCTGTGCGTGCTCTGAGCCTGAAGGTTGATGCCGGAGGTGTCGCCAGCCAGTGACGCATAGCCTGAGGCTTCGCGTGTGTCGAGCGCGCCGGCGCGCAGACTGGCACCGACCCCGCTGCGCTGCGGCGTCCGGGTGATGATGTTGATGACGCCAGCAATGGCGTCGGAACCATACAGGGTGGCGCGCGGGCCTTTGACGATCTCGATGCGTTCGATCAGCTCGGGTGAAAGATTTTGCACGGCTGCGCCACCGGCGGTGGCCGGATTGACGCGAACGCCGTCGATCAGCACCAGTGTGTGATTTGACTCGCCTCCGCGTAGAAACACGGAAGTGACCTGGCCAGGGCCGCCATTGCGGGCGATGTCGACGCCGGTGACGTCGCGCAACAGCTCGGCAAGATCGGTTGCCTGTGCGCGTTCGATATCGGCACGGTTCAGCACGGTGGTGCTGGCCCAGGCGTCGGGTTCGGCGACGGGTGTGCGTGTAGCGGTAACAGTAATGGGGGAAAGTTGTTCAACGCTGTCTGCGTATGCCGAATGACAGGCAGCAGACAGCGTCGCCGCGAGCGCGGCACGGATACGAATATTCAAGATCATGCTCCCACACCGCATCCCCGCGGTGTTTTGAAACCCAATTACCGGCGAAGTGCCGGGCCTCGCAGGCCGGTCTCCGGGCTCCTGGCGCATTCTTGGGTCTGAAGTCTTCCCGGCACGGGGCCAGTGGCTTCGACGGTGGGGCTTTGCCAGTTACCGTTGCGGGGGCAGCGTGGGCATCTCACCCACTTCCCGTTTCACCGCACGCATCGTGCGGCACCTGCTGGGGCGAGATTATACGCGGGCTGTAGTACCTGAGAGGAATTCACGCCGTGCGGCGGCCGGGTATCATGCGCGCCGCCAAGGAGAGATCGATATGTCCACCCACCAGCTCGCAGTTGCCCTGGAAGCGGCCCGTGCCGCTGCCGACATCATCCGCAAGGCCTACCGTGGCAACTTCTCGGTTGACTACAAGGCTGATGCCAGTCCCGTGACGGAGGTCGACGTCGCTGCCGAGCATGCGATCAAGGCGGTGCTGCAGGCACGGTTTCCCGGATACGGCTTCTTCGGCGAGGAAACCGGCAAGGACCACGCCGATGCCGAGTATCTGTGGCTGGTCGATCCGATCGACGGCACCAAGTCATTTGTGCGCGGCTATCCGATGTTCTCGGTGCAGATCGCGCTGATGCATCGTGGCGAGCTGGAGCTCGGCGTGTCCTGTGCCCCGTGCTGGAACGAGCCGGCGGGTGAGCTGTTGTGGGCACAGCGCGGGCAGGGCGCGTGGCGCGGTGATCTGAATACGCCGCTGGAGGCATTCGAGCGTCTGCAGGTATCGACGGTTGACCGCATCGAAAAAGCAACGTTGTCGACCGGAAATCTGGCGACCTTGGCGCGCGCGCCGCAGTGGGCGGCGCTGGGGGCATTGATCCCGCAGCTGCATCGCATTCGCGGCTACGGTGATTTTCTGCACTACCACCTGCTGGCGGCGGGGCGGATTGATGCAGTGGTCGAATCCGACGTCAACATCCTGGATATCGCAGCGCTGGCCGTCATCGTGCGCGAAGCAGGAGGGATCCTGACCGATCTGAATGGCGGGCCGGTCGGCCTGGATATTCGCACCGTGCGCGCGACCAACGGGCGTTTGCACGACGCGCTGGAGTCGTTGTCGCTGCGTTAATGTCCGACCGCGGCGTTTCCGCGCAGGCTGATGATGGACCAGCCGCGGCGTGCGGCGGTGGCCTGCAGTACTGCATCCGGATCGACTGCGACAGCAGCCTGCGCCATCTCCAGCAGTGGAATGTCGTTGTGCGAATCGCTGTAGCAGCTCATGTGCTCGCAGGCTTCTGAGCGGCTTTCAATCCACTGGCGTAGTCGCACGACTTTCCCTGCCTGGAAGTTCGGAATGCCGGCGATGCGTCCGGTGTAGCGACCGTCGACAATCTCGGGGTCGGTCGCCAGCAGATGATCGATGCCCAGCAGGGCCGCGATCGGCTCGGTGACGAAGCGATTGGTCGCAGTGGTGATGATCAGCGTATCGCCCTGTGCGCGGTGGCGTTCCAGCAATGCGGGAGTGCCGGTTGCGACGATCGGTGCGATGCATTCGCTTACGAAGCGCGAGCGCAGCGCCTGCATGTGCGCGAAGTCCTGAGCAACCAGACTCTGCAGCGCAAACGCAGCGTATTCATGAATATCCAGCGTGCCGGCCTGATATTCGCGATAGAAGCGCTGGTTTTCGCGCTCGTAAGTGTCAGCATCGACCACGCCCTGCTCGACCTGGAAGCGTCCCCACAGATAGTCGCTGTCACCGGCAAGCAGGGTGTTGTCGAGATCAAAGACGGCAAGACGCATGGTCGGCTCGATCAGTCGCAATCAGATTTAGGCGGCGCAGGATAGCAGTGTCTCGAGGACTGAATTGCCGCCTATTGCAAGGCTGTGAAAGAATCGTTTGAGCTGAGCTTCGGTTGAGTCTTGCAAGTGATTGACGCGGATGGCTTTCGCCCAAATGTCGGAATTATCGTCAGCGGTGCTGACGGGCGTCTGCTGTGGGCCAAGCGTATTAACCAGGACGCTTGGCAGTTCCCGCAGGGTGGTATCAAGCGCGGCGAGAGCCCGCGCGATGCGCTGTATCGGGAATTGCACGAGGAACTGGGTTTGCACGCGCCGCAGGTCGAGATCATCGGAGTGACATCGGGCTGGTTGCGTTATCGCCTGCCCAGTCGATATCTGCGCAGAACGCGCGGCCGTTTATGCATTGGGCAAAAGCAGAAGTGGTTCGCGCTGCGTCTGCTGAGTTCGGAAGATGCGGTGTGCCTGGACGGCAGCGACAAACCGGAATTCGATGGCTGGCGCTGGGTCGACTACTGGCATCCGCTGACGGAAGTGGTCGAGTTCAAACGCGAGGTCTACCGGCGGGCGCTGATCGAGCTGGCGCCGATGCTGGGTGTCCAGGCCGACGCACCTGCCGCCATCCGGCGTACGATGGGCTGAGCGGATCGGGAAGCATTCCCTGATCGTCTTGACAATCATTCTCATTGGCAATTACAGTACGGACATCATGTATGTCTGCATCTGCAAAGCCGTTTCTGACCGCGCCATTCGCCGCGCCGTCGCGAACGATGGCGTCGTCACCCTGCGCGAGCTATCGCGACGGCACGGTGTCGGAACCTGTTGCGGAAAATGCGTTCCGGAAATTCGCGAAATGCTGGCCCAGGTGCGCAGCACGGAAACGGTGCCCCCAGTTCGGGTGGGGTCCGCGCGACTGAATGCTTCCGTCGCCGCCTAGGGTGCTTCTTTAACGCTCAGGCGATCGCTGCTTCGGCGATCGGGCTGGCGCGAGAAAAATTCGCAACGCTCCCGCTTCGTCATCGGTGTCGAAGCCTGCCTATACTCCGATGCCCTTTTTGCGATGGAGTCCTTGCCATGCGAGGCGATACCCAAGTTATTGAACATCTGAATCAGGCGCTCAAGAACGAATTGACTTCGGTCAATCAGTATTTTCTGCATGCCCGCATGCTGGACAACTGGGGCATGAAGCGCCTGGGCAAGCACGAGTACGAAGAGTCGATCGACGAGATGAAGCACGCCGACCGGTTGATCGAGCGGATTCTGTTTCTCGAAGGGCTGCCCAACCTGCAGGATCTCGGCAAGCTGTTTATCGGCGAGGACGTCAAGGAAATCCTCGAATGCGACCTCAAGCGCGAAAAGGAAGCGCATCCGATGTACCAGGCGGCGATTGCCCATTGCGAGACCGTGCGTGACTACGTGACGCGCGACCTGTTGGTCGAGATCCAGGAAAGCGAAGAAGAGCACATCGACTGGATCGAAACCCAGCTGGGTTTGATTGAGCGCATGGGGCTGGAGAATTACATCCAGACTGCCGTTGGCGAGATGCCCGCGAGCTGAGCTGGACTGCCGTCCCTGGCGACGTGCAGGGACTGATGGATCTCAAAGTCGCTAGAAAGGCTTGGTCACGACCAGCAGGACCACCGCGATCAGGATCAGCGCTGGCACTTCGTTGACGATGCGGTAATAGCGCTCGCTGCGCGTATTGGCATGGGCAGCGAAGCGACGTGCAGTGACTTTGAGCCAGCCGTGATATCCCGAAAGTGCGAGCACCAGCGCGATCTTTACGTGCAGCCAGCCCATGCCCCAGTACAGGGCTTTGGCATAGTTAGTGTCCGCGCTGAGTAGCGTCGCGATGCCGAACGCCCAGGTGCCGATCATTCCGATCGTGGTGATGCCATAGAGCTTGCGCTCCATCACGCAGAACCGCGCATGCTCCGCGTCGGTCATCGACGGCGAAGCCAGAGCCTGGGTGTGATAGACGAACAGTCTGGGCATGTAGAACAGGCCGGCGAACCAGGCGACAACGAAGATGATGTGAACGGCTTTGAGCCAAAGCATGGGTGTCGCGTTTCCGGGCCGAATCGACAACGAAGTCTAGCAGCTCGAGGCTCGCGGGCTGATGCAGGGGTAGGCCGCGGCGCGTATCATCGCCGCCTTCAAATCTGTTTGAACGGCGTAAGCATAGAGCCATGATCGAGGTCGGAATCGTCGGGGGCACCGGATACACGGGAGCCGAACTGTTGCGCTTGCTGGCGGCACATCCTCAGGTGCGGGTGAAGCTGCTGACCTCACGCAAGGAGCAAGGGCGTCGGGCGGATGCGTTGTTTCCGCATCTGCGTGGCTACTGCGATCTGTCGTTTGTGGTGCCGGAGCTGGATACCCTGGCTACCTGCGATGCCGTGTTTTTTGCGACGCCGCATGGCACCGCAATGTCGTTGGCGCCCCAATTGGTGGCGGCGGGCGTCCGGGTGATCGATCTGTCGGCGGATTTCCGGCTGCGTGACGTCGAGACGTTTTCGCACTGGTATGGCATGCCGCATAGCTGTCCCGATCTGCTGGCTGAATCGGTCTATGGCTTGCCTGAAGTCAACCGCGCGCAGATTCGCGAGGCCCGGGTTGTCGCCAATCCCGGGTGTTATCCGACTGCCGTGCAGCTGGGCTTGTTGCCTTTGATCGAGGCTGGCGCGGTCGAGCTGGGGGACATCATTGCCGACTGCAAGTCGGGCGTCAGCGGCGCCGGCCGGGAGGCCAAGGTGGGTTCGCTGTTCTGTGAAGCCAGCGATTCGTTCAAGGCGTATGGAGTGTCGGGGCATCGTCATCTGCCCGAGATCGCCCAGGGACTGACCCAGATGGCAGGGCAGGCAGTGGGGCTCACCTTTGTGCCGCATCTGGTGCCGATGAATCGAGGCATCCATGCAACGCTCTATGCGCGACTGACCGACCCGGCAATCGACCTGCAGTCGATTTACGAAAAGCGCTTCAACGATGAACCCTTCGTCGACCTGCTCGCTGCCGGCGAACATCCCGAGACCCGCGGTGTACGTGCGTCCAATCAGTGCCGGATTGCGGTCCATCGGCAGCAGGGCGGTCGGACAGCAATCGTGCTGAGTGTCATCGACAATCTGGTCAAGGGAGCGTCCGGTCAGGCGGTGCAGAATCTGAACCTCATGTTCGGATTCGACGAGCGCTGCGGACTTGATGCGCCACCGCTTGCGCCTTAGGGCATCGCGGCGATGCAGCCTAGAATCGTCGTCACCCGGCACCGACCGTGGCTGCGAGCGTGGATCATTGGTGGCGGCACCTGCCTGATTGCGGTTGCGGCCTGGGCGCTGTACAGCTACACACGAGCGTCGACTGTCAGTGATTTCGAAAGAGCCCAGCTGGAGGTTGAGCAACTGCGGGAAGAGCGCCGCAGTCTGACCCGTGATTTGCGTGCGGCACGTGAGCGCGTGGCGGAGCTCGAGCAACAGGCTGCTTATATCCAGCAGTCTCAGGACATCGATACGCAGGCATGTTCCGCCGTTCGAGATTCGATGACGCAGGCGCAGGCCGAGGCCTCAGAGCTGCGCGAGCAGCTTGCCTTTTACCGCGGAATTGTTGAGCCGGAACAATCGCGTGCCGGCGTTCGCATATACGAGTTCAAACTGTCGGCCGGAGCTCAGCCGGGGCGGTACCGCTTTGATCTGGTGCTGATCCAGTCGGTCAGGCACGAGCAACGGGTGGCTGGCCGCATTCAGGTCAACCTGGTCGGGCGCGGAAGCAAAGGGGACGCGCGCTATCCGTTGCACGATCTAATTACCGACGATTCCACCCGAAATCTGCTATTTTCCTTGAAGTACTTCGAGGAATTCGCTGGCGAGTTCCAGCTTCCAGGCGCTTTCAAGCCGACTCGAATTGAAGTAACCCTGGTTCCGGACGAAAACGGTGCGCCGAATGTCGAGGAATCCTACGACTGGGATCGCCTGACTGGCGGTACAGGAGGACAGTGATGTTGGGCGGCAACAAATCCAGTAAGAACACCAGCACTTCGACGACGGTTGATACGCTGGTGGGGCGTCAGACCGAGATATTGGGCGATGTCCATTTCAGCGGCGGCTTGCACATTGATGGCAAGGTCAAGGGCAAGGTCATTGCGGCGAGTGACAAGGCATCGGCCCTTTCCGTGAGCGATAGCGGCTCCATCGAAGGGGATGTTCGTGTGCCCAGCATAGTGCTGAACGGCAGCGTGGTCGGGGACGTGCACGCGTCGACCAAGATCACGCTCTCAGCAAAAGCACGCGTGACCGGCAACGTGTTTTATCGCATTATCGAAATGGAGGGTGGTGCGCAGGTCAACGGTCAGCTGGTTCACGACGATGGCACCGGCGCAGCGGCGGACGGTTTCTCGGCGTTGACGGGGCGATCGATGGACGACGCGACACCTGATGAACTCAGCGAGGCTCGCCGAGTCAAAAGCACCGTGATTGGCGGTTGAAGTAAAGCCATGTCCGAGACAAGCGTAGAAACGGAAGTGCCAGTGATCTTTTCGGATGCTGCAGCCGATAAGGTGAGTGCGCTGCTGCGGGAGGAAGACGATCCCGAGCAGATGCTGCGTGTTTTCGTCACTGGCGGCGGCTGCTCCGGCTTTCAGTACGGCTTCAAGTTCGAGAAGCAGCCTGAGGAAGGCGACACGTTGGTCGTCAAGAACGGCGTCACGCTGCTGGTGGATCCGATGAGTGTGCAATACCTCATCGGCGCCGAGATTGATTACAAGGAAAGCATTGAGGGTGCGCAGTTCGTCATCCGTAACCCGAATGCAACAACGAGCTGTGGTTGCGGGAATTCGTTCTCGGTGTGACGCCGCTTAGGGCCGGAAGACCCCGCCAAGTACAACTTCGCGGCCGGCGCCTGTAACGCTCGTTAAGTTACCTGCACGTCCGTGCGCTGTGCGCCAAGCCAGCCATGCGAATGCGCTGGCCTCTACCCATAGCGGATCAAGGCCGGCCGCCTGCGTGGTTTCGACACGGGTCCCTGGCAAGTGCCGCCGTAGGCTCTCGAGCAACAGAATGTTTGCTGTTCCGCCGCCGCAGACGTAGATCCGGCTGACGCCAGATGCCGCTGAGAGCAGGCTGTTGCTGATGCTGCGAGCGGTGAGTTCGCAAAGGCTGCGTTGCACGTCGACCGCAGGCAGCTGGTCAAGTGCCGGGTAGCGCCGACGTAACCAAGCCAAATTGAACTGATCGCGCCCGGTGCTCTTGGGGGGGGCAGAGGCAAAGTAGGGATCGTTCAGGCACGCAGTAACCAGAGCCTCGACTACTTTTCCCTGCGCAGCCCAGCTGCCGCCACGATCGAAGGGTTCTGCGCGATGGACCTGGATCCATTCGTCCATCAATCCGTTGCCGGGGCCGGTGTCAAAGCCGGTGACCGATTCGCCATCCAGCAGCGTTAAGTTTGCGATGCCGCCGATGTTGAGCACGGCGCACGGAGCTCGGGACCCGAACTGATCGAGATGAAACGCCGGGACCAGCGGCGCGCCTTGCCCGCCAGCAGCTATATCGGCACGCCGGAAGTCTGCGACGACCGGAACACCGCAACGCGCTGCAATCAGGCTCGGATTGCCCAGTTGCAGGCTGTTGCCGAGATTGAGCGCGTCGTGAAAGACAGTCTGCCCGTGTGATCCAATGACCAGAATATCGGCCGGGCTTAGCGAACACTGGGCAATCAACGTTGCCGCGCACTCAGCAAACGCCCCTGCGATCTGCTGGTCGAGATCGGCCATCGTTCGAAGACTCAGGAGGTGATCAGGGTCAAGCTGAATCCGCAACAACGCTGCGCGCAGCTTCGATCCATATTCCAGGCTGCAGGTGGATTCGATTTCCAGCAGCTTGCCCGATGAATCGAAGCGGCACAGCGCAGCGTCTACGGCATCCATGCTGGTGCCGGACATGAGGCCTATGCAGCGCTGGAACTCGCTGCGCATGTTCGGAATAAAGGCGCGATCAGCGTGATGCTGCCGCGTCTCCGGGCGCTTGCGCGAGTTGGGCGGAAGCCGCCATCGCGTCCAGCTGGGCCAGTTCTGGCGTCATTTCATGACGCCACTGTGCGGAGACGCTACGCGGGAGTGGGTTCGAGCGCGGCAGGGCAACCGTCATCGGGTTCTTGTGGACACCATTGATGCGGAATTCGTAGTGCAAGTGAGGTGCGGTGGCCAGGCCCGAAGCGCCAACGTAACCGATCACTTGGCCCTGTCGGACTGCTGCGCCGGCCTTAAGTCCAGAGCGATAGCGGGAAAGATGGGCATAGAGTGTCGTGTACTGCGATCCGTGCTTGAGGACGACGACGCGTCCGTATCCGCCCTTGACCCCGATGAACTCCACGCGTCCATCGCCGGTGGCCTTGACCGGAGTGCCCGTCGCGGCGGCGTAGTCGACGCCCTTGTGTGCCCGAATCGTGTTCAAGATCGGATGGCGGCGATGTGGATTGAATCCGGAGCTCACCCGGGCAAAATCGACCGGGGTTCGAATGAACGCCTTGCGCAGGGAGTCGCCCTCAGGGGAGTAGTACGCAATGTTGCCATCGGCGTCCATGTAACGAACTGCGCGGTGGCTTTGGCCGCGGTTTACGAATTCAGCGGCCAGAATGTCGCCGTCACGCAGCTTTTGTCCGTCCTTGTACAGCTCCTCGTAGACCACGCCAAACCGGTCGCCGGCACGAAGATCAAGTGCGAAATCGATGTCATAGGCGAACATTTCCGCCATTTGCATCAGCAGCCGATTAGACAGCCCGGCGCGTTGTCCATCCAGGAACAGGGAATTCTCGATGACACCGGAGACTGCTGTCTGATGCCGTTCGATTTCGGCTGCGAGCGTGATCGCCTCCAAGCCATCGTCGGTTCTGCGAACCTGCAGCACGTTGGCTTCATCCAGTTCGTAGCGCAACTCCTCCAGTTTCTGCTCGGGCGTCTTCTTCAGTAGCAGCTTCTCGCCTGCGCGCAGCCTCTTCAGTTCTTCGGTGCGTTTGCCGAGTTTGACGACAGCCATGGCTTCTGAGAATCCCAGATCCTGGCTTTCAAAGATGTCCGACAGCGTCTGGCCGGGCTTGACCGTGATAGTTGTCCACTCGCTCGCGGGGGGGGCTTCCAGAGGGTCGGCAAGCGCGCCCTGTACAGTTTCGTCGAACGCGGCTTCGGTTTGTGACGAGAATGCCGGGAGGGTGGACTCAGGAACGCTTGCGTCCCTCAGCGCGCTGTGCCGGTTGGCGACCGATTCCCGGGTGGCAACTGCGGTCAGCATGACCAGGCACATTGTTGCAGCCAATACGGAACGACGTGCCGGCCGGCGGTGAGCCGGTTTGGCTGGGCTATAATCCAGTTGCATTCTCTGACCCGAAAAACGAATTGAGGCCACACACTTCGAGTGTGCGGTCCGGCACCCGTGGCGTCCTCGGTGTGCTAACAATATTGGGACGCTTCTTGAGGCGTAAGGAAACATAGTTTCCTATCCTTTGCAAGCAGATCTCACTAGGAATTTCACCCTTATCTTTCTTGGCTGGGGGAAGACCCTCAGCTCGCAGGACTGACACGCTGATGCCAAATACCATTGACCTTTCCGAGCTCGAACGCGGCACCCATGAAATCTTGCCCGAGGCTGAGTTTCGGGCGCGGATGCGGGAGGCTGCGCAAAGCGGACAGTCGCTCAGAATTAAGGCGGGGTTCGACCCTACGGCGAAGGACTTGCACCTTGGGCATACCCTGCTCTTGAATCGCTTGCGGGCATTTCAGGAGGCCGGTCATGAGGCGATTTTCCTGATCGGAGACTTTACCGGAATGATCGGAGACCCGACCGGTAAGAACGAGACGCGCAAGCCTCTCACACGTGAGCAGGTTGAGGAGAACGCGCAAACCTACAAAGAGCAGGTTTTCAAGATCTTGGATCCGCAAAAAACCAAGATCGAGTTCAACAGTCGCTGGTTGGATCCGCTCGGAGCCGAGGGGCTGATACGTCTGGCGGCGCAACACACAGTCGCGCGAATGCTTGAGCGGGACGATTTTGCAATACGTTACGCAGGGGGTCAGCCGATTGCCGTGCATGAGTTCCTCTATCCGTTGTTGCAGGGCTACGACTCAGTTGCACTGAAAGCGGATGTGGAGCTCGGGGGGACCGATCAGAAATTCAACCTGCTCGTTGGGCGCCATCTGCAGCATGCCTACGGACAGCGGGCACAGTGCATTGCGACCGTGCCCATTTTGGAGGGCTTGGACGGCGTCCAGAAGATGTCTAAGAGTCTGAACAACTACATAGGGGTCAACGATTCCCCTGGAGATATGTTCGGCAAACTCATGTCGATCTCGGACACCCTGATGTGGCGCTACTTTGAACTCCTGTCGTTCCGGCCGTTGTCTGAAATTCAAAGACTGCGGGAGCGAGTTGAGGAGGGCGGCAATCCGCGGGACGTCAAAATGGAACTGGGGATTGAGCTGGTTGATCGTTTCCATCCCGCAGGCTCGGGAGAGGCGGCCAAGGCCGCATTTATCGCTCAGTTTTCCAAGGGCGCCTTACCCGCAGACATTACGGAAGTCACCATTGCGGTCCCTGCGGACGGCATGGCGCTGGCCCGTGTCCTGAAAGAAGCAGGACTAGTCTCGAGCAACGGCGAAGGCATGCGCATGATTCAGCAGCGCGCGGTACGCGTTGAGCAGGAGAAGGTTGAGGACCGGGAGCTGCGGCTGCTGGCGGGGCGTACCTATTTGCTGCAGGTTGGGAGCCGCCGGTTTGTTCGCGCCACGCTGGTTGCGGGCGGGTGA
>NZ_SUKF01000001.1:224244-234244 GCF_005047655.1 Sinimarinibacterium arenosum
CGCGCGGTACGCGTTGAGCAGGAGAAGGTTGAGGACCGGGAGCTGCGGCTGCTGGCGGGGCGTACCTATTTGCTGCAGGTTGGGAGCCGCCGGTTTGTTCGCGCCACGCTGGTTGCGGGCGGGTGATTTGGGGGTGGAGCGGTCCTGTGCCCTTCTGTGCCGAGCACAAAGTGTTCAAAAACAGGTCATTAAATGACCCGAATCAGCGCAAGGAAGCGCACAGAAAGGGCCGCTTCAAAACCATAAACTGTTCAAACACAGGGACTTAAGTTGTTCGTGAAAAATTAGCGTTGACGTTCTCTGAAAAAGCCCTATTATTCGCCTCCCGCTGACGGCAACGACGCAAGACGAAGCCCCCCAGCCAGCTCATTAAAAAACAAAGCAAGTAATTTGTGTGGGTGCTCCCGTGGACGTGGCAGAAGCCACAGCAACACGAGAGTATCAACGTAAGCCAAGTTAATTGAGTTTTCGAAGATAACTCTTCGCACCTGAGATGCTTAGCCGCATCGAAGGTGTTTTAGGATTAAATCTTTACACTTTAAGTGGAGAGTTTGATCCTGGCTCAGATTGAACGCTGGCGGCATGCCTAACACATGCAAGTCGAACGGGGGTAGCAATACCCTAGTGGCGGACGGGTGAGGAATACGTAGGAATCTGCCTTAGAGTGGGGGATAGCCCGGGGAAACCCGGATTAATACCGCATGATCTCTATGGAGCAAAGCAGGGGACCGCAAGGCCTTGCGCTCTAAGAGGAGCCTACGTCTGATTAGCTAGTTGGCGGGGTAATGGCCCACCAAGGCGACGATCAGTAACTGGTCTGAGAGGACGATCAGTCACACCGGAACTGAGACACGGTCCGGACTCCTACGGGAGGCAGCAGTGGGGAATATTGGACAATGGGCGAAAGCCTGATCCAGCAATGCCGCGTGTGTGAAGAAGGCCTTCGGGTTGTAAAGCACTTTAGCCAGGGAAGAAAAAGCTCAAGCTAATATCTTGAGTGTTGACGGTACCTGGAGAATAAGCACCGGCTAACTCTGTGCCAGCAGCCGCGGTAATACAGAGGGTGCGAGCGTTAATCGGATTTACTGGGCGTAAAGCGTGTGTAGGTGGCAACACAAGTCGGTTGTGAAAGCCCCGGGCTCAACCTGGGAATTGCTTCCGAGACTGTGTCGCTAGAGTACGGTAGAGGGCGGTGGAATTTCCGGTGTAGCGGTGAAATGCGTAGATATCGGAAGGAACACCAATGGCGAAGGCAGCCGCCTGGGCCTGTACTGACACTGAGACACGAAAGCGTGGGGATCAAACAGGATTAGATACCCTGGTAGTCCACGCCGTAAACGATGAGAACTTGACGTCGGCATGCTCTGCGTGTCGGTGTCGTAGCTAACGCGATAAGTTCTCCGCCTGGGGAGTACGGCCGCAAGGTTGAAACTCAAAGGAATTGACGGGGGCCCGCACAAGCGGTGGAGTATGTGGTTTAATTCGATGCAACGCGAAGAACCTTACCTGGCCTTGACATGTCTGGAATCCTGCAGAGATGCGGGAGTGCCTTCGGGAATCAGAACACAGGTGCTGCATGGCTGTCGTCAGCTCGTGTCGTGAGATGTTGGGTTAAGTCCCGCAACGAGCGCAACCCTTGCCCTTAGTTGCCCCCATTAAGTTGAGCACTCTAAGGGGACCGCCGGTGACAAACCGGAGGAAGGTGGGGATGACGTCAAGTCATCATGGCCCTTATGGCCAGGGCTACACACGTACTACAATGGTCGGTACAGAGGGTTGCCAACCCGCGAGGGGGAGCTAATCCCAGAAAGCCGATCTTAGTCCGGATTGGAGTCTGCAACTCGACTCCATGAAGTCGGAATCGCTAGTAATCGCCGATCAGCATTTGCGGCGGTGAATACGTTCCCGGGCCTTGTACACACCGCCCGTCACACCATGGAAGTCTGCTGCACCAGAAGTAGGTAGTCTAACCGCAAGGAGGGCGCTTACCACGGTGTGGCCGATGACTGGGGTGAAGTCGTAACAAGGTAGCCGTAGGGGAACCTGCGGCTGGATCACCTCCTTTCAAGAATGCTTCCAAGCGTTACGGGAGCGCCCACACAAGTTACTTGCTTAGAACAGTCGGAGTCGCCGAGACACTGGCGCCTCAACCCGATGCGGGTATTTATCCGGGGGTCTGTAGCTCAGTTGGTTAGAGCACACGCTTGATAAGCGTGGGGTCGCTGGTTCAAATCCAGCCAGACCCACCATCTCGCTGCAGACTTGGGTCGACATCCATACCGGGGCCATAGCTCAGCTGGGAGAGCATCTGCTTTGCAAGCAGAGGGTCGTCGGTTCGATCCCGACTGGCTCCACCATGTTGATTGAAGTAAGTCTGCCGGCGGCAGATTTTCTTCAGTCTACGCAAGTGGATTAGTTCTTTAACAATAAGGTTTGTAGTTGAACACTGATAGTCATATCTGATTGACGCAAGTTAATCAGTCTCAATGCTTAGGTGCTTAACGGCGATGTAAATTGTTATGAGGTTGCAAGCTGTATGACCGAAGTCATTCGCGAGAATGTTTGAGGTTATATGGTCAAGTGACCAAGCGCATCTGGTGGATGCCTTGGCGGCAACAGGCGATGAAGGACGTAGTAGCCTGCGATAAGTCACGGGGAGCTGGCAAACAAGCTTTGATCCGTGAATTTCCGAATGGGGCAACCCACAGCTTCGGCTGTATCCGTACCTGAATACATAGGGTGCGGAGGCGAACTCGGGGAACTGAAACATCTAAGTACCCGAAGGAAAAGAAATCAACCGAGATTCCGCAAGTAGTGGCGAGCGAACGCGGAGTAGCCCTTAAGCTCTATTTGTTCTAGCAGAAAATTCTGGAAAGTTTTGCCATAGTGGGTGATAGCCCCGTATGCGAAAGGACATTTAGAGTGAAATCGAGTAAGGCGAGGCACGTGAAACCTTGTCTGAATATGGGGGGACCATCCTCCAAGGCTAAATACTCGTTGCCGACCGATAGTGAACCAGTACCGTGAGGGAAAGGCGAAAAGAACCCCGGCGAGGGGAGTGAAATAGAACCTGAAACCGGATGCGTACAAGCAGTCAGAGCCCTTCGGGGTGATGGCGTACCTTTTGTATAATGGGTCAGCGACTTACTAGTCTGTAGCAAGCCTAACCGTATAGGGGAGGCGTAGGGAAACCGAGTCTGAATAGGGCGCTTAGTTGCAGGCTGTAGACCCGAAACCTGTCGATCTATCCATGACCAGGGTGAAGTTGTGGTAACACACAATGGAGGCCCGAACTCACGCCTGTTGAAAAAGTCGGAGATGAGTTGTGGATAGGAGTGAAAGGCTAATCAAGGCAGGTGATAGCTGGTTCTCCTCGAAAGCTATTTAGGTAGCGCCTCGTGTATCACTGTAGGGGGTAGAGCACTGTCACGGTTTGGGGGGTCCACAAGGATCTACCCGGCTGTTGCAAACTCCGAATACCTACAAGTGCAATCACGGGAGACACACGGCGGGAGCTAAATTTCGTCGTGAAAAGGGAAACAGCCCTAACCGCCAGCTAAGGTCCCAAAATTATCGCTAAGTGGGAAACGATGTGGGAAGGCTAAGACAGCCAGGATGTTGGCTTAGAAGCAGCCATCATTTAAAGAAAGCGTAATAGCTCACTGGTCGAGTCGGCCCGCGCGGAAGATGTAACGGGGCTCAAGCGATATACCGAAGCTGCGGGTGCATAGCTTGCTATGCGCGGTAGAGGAGCGTTCTGTAAGCCTGTGAAGGTGACTCGTAAGGGTTGCTGGAGGTATCAGAAGTGCGAATGCTGACATGAGTAACGACAATTCGGGTGAAAAACCCGATCGCCGTAAGCCCAAGGTTTCCAGCGCAACGGTAATCGGCGCTGGGTGAGTCGGATCCTAAGGCGAGGCCGAGAGGCGTAGTCGATGGAAAACAGGTTAATATTCCTGTACTTGCTGGTGCTGCGATGGGGTGACGGAGAAGGTTAGGGTAGCTGTCTGTTGGATGGCAGTTTAAGCCCGTAGGAAGGTCTCTTAGGCAAATCCGGGAGATCAATTCTGAAAGGTGATGACGAGCCGCTATTGCGGCGAAGTACCTGATACCCAGCTTCCAAGAAAAACCTCTAAGCTTCAGGCACCAGGAATCCGTACCCCAAACCGACACAGGTGGGCGAGGAGAGTATCCTAAGGCGTTTGAGACAACTCGGATGAAGGAACTCGGCAAAATAGTGCCGTAACTTCGGGAGAAGGCACGCCCACGCAAGTGGGCCGCAGTGAAGAGGGGGTGGCGACTGTTTATCAAAAACACAGGACTCTGCAAACACGAAAGTGGACGTATAGGGTCTGACGCCTGCCCGGTGCCGGAAGGTTAATTGATGGGGTCAGCGAAAGCGAAGCTCTTGATCGAAGCCCCGGTAAACGGCGGCCGTAACTATAACGGTCCTAAGGTAGCGAAATTCCTTGTCGGGTAAGTTCCGACCTGCACGAATGGCGTAACGATCGCCCCACTGTCTCCATCCGAGGCTCAGTGAAATTGAAATCGCTGTGACGATGCAGTGTTCCCGCGGCAAGACGGAAAGACCCCGTGAACCTTTACTATAACTTCACAGTGGATTTTGAGTTTGTTTGTGTAGGATAGGTGGGAGCCTTTGAAGCGCAGGCGCTAGCTTGCGTGGAGGCGTCCTTGAAATACCACCCTGACAAACTCGGAGTTCTAACCTCGTCCCGTTATCCGGGACAGGGACATTGTGTGGCGGGTAGTTTGACTGGGGCGGTCTCCTCCCAAAGAGTAACGGAGGAGTGCGAAGGTTAGCTCAGCGCGGTCGGAAATCGCGCTCTAGAGTGCATAGGCATAAGCTAGCTTGACTGCGAGACAAACAAGTCGAGCAGGTACGAAAGTAGGTCTAAGTGATCCGGTGGTTCTGTATGGAAGGGCCATCGCTCAACGGATAAAAGGTACTCCGGGGATAACAGGCTGATACTGCCCAAGAGTCCATATCGACGGCAGTGTTTGGCACCTCGATGTCGGCTCATCACATCCTGGGGCTGTAGTCGGTCCCAAGGGTTCGGCTGTTCGCCGATTAAAGTGGTACGCGAGCTGGGTTCAGAACGTCGTGAGACAGTTCGGTCCCTATCTGCCGTGGGCGTTCGAGATTTGAAGGGAGTTCACCTTAGTACGAGAGGACCGGGTGGAACGTACCTCTGGTGTTCCAGTTGTCACGCCAGTGGCATCGCTGGGTAGCTATGTATGGACGGGATAACCGCTGAAAGCATCTAAGCGGGAAGCCCACCCTAAGATGAGATCTCGCGAGGCTTTAAGCCTCCTAAAGAGCCCTTGTAGACCACAAGGTTGATAGGCACGGTGTGGAAGTACAGTAATGTATGAAGCTAACGTGTACTAATTGCTCGTGCGACTTGACCATATAACGCTCAAACATTTTCGACGTTAAGTCCTTGCATTGAGGACTTGAAGTGTTCACTACAAACCAAATTAGATCGAGCAGACGCCAAAGCGTCTGTGCGGTCAGCCAGTTTCCCTGGCGGCCATAGCGAGTTGGAACCACCCGTTCCCATCCCGAACACGGAAGTGAAACGACTCAGCGCCGATGATAGTGTGGCAGCTGCCATGTGAAAGTAGGACACTGCCAGGGTCTTAAATCAAAAACCCCGAAGCTTATGCTTCGGGGTTTTTTCTTGTTCGCGATTCTGAATCGTGCATCACCCAACGATCACTTCCGTCCCCGACCTGAGCGGCCTGGTCGACACCCCAGGCCGCTCAAGCCCCGTGCTCATGCGCCGCCGGACGCGCGCTTCTTGCTCGGCAGTATCCCCATCATCTTCGCAATGATCCCCAGCATGATCTCGTCCGCGCCTCCGCCAATCGAGACAAGGACGATCTTGCGCATGATTCAGCAGCGTGCGGTACGCGTTGAGCAGGAGAAGGTTGAGGACCGGGAGCTGCGGCTGCTGGCGGGGCGTACCTATTTGCTGCAGGTTGGGAGCCGCCGGTTTGTTCGCGCCACGCTGGTTGCGGGCGGGTGATTTGGGGGTGGAGCGGTCCTGTGCCCTTCTGTGCCGAGCACAAAGTGTTCAAAAACAGGTCATTAAATGACCCGAATCAGCGCAAGGAAGCGCACAGAAAGGGCCGCTTCAAAACCATAAACTGTTCAAACACAGGGACTTAAGTTGTTCGTGAAAAATTAGCGTTGACGTTCTCTGAAAAAGCCCTATTATTCGCCTCCCGCTGACGGCAACGACGCAAGACGAAGCCCCCCAGCCAGCTCATTAAAAAACAAAGCAAGTAATTTGTGTGGGTGCTCCCGTGGACGTGGCAGAAGCCACAGCAACACGAGAGTATCAACGTAAGCCAAGTTAATTGAGTTTTCGAAGATAACTCTTCGCACCTGAGATGCTTAGCCGCATCGAAGGTGTTTTAGGATTAAATCTTTACACTTTAAGTGGAGAGTTTGATCCTGGCTCAGATTGAACGCTGGCGGCATGCCTAACACATGCAAGTCGAACGGGGGTAGCAATACCCTAGTGGCGGACGGGTGAGGAATACGTAGGAATCTGCCTTAGAGTGGGGGATAGCCCGGGGAAACCCGGATTAATACCGCATGATCTCTATGGAGCAAAGCAGGGGACCGCAAGGCCTTGCGCTCTAAGAGGAGCCTACGTCTGATTAGCTAGTTGGCGGGGTAATGGCCCACCAAGGCGACGATCAGTAACTGGTCTGAGAGGACGATCAGTCACACCGGAACTGAGACACGGTCCGGACTCCTACGGGAGGCAGCAGTGGGGAATATTGGACAATGGGCGAAAGCCTGATCCAGCAATGCCGCGTGTGTGAAGAAGGCCTTCGGGTTGTAAAGCACTTTAGCCAGGGAAGAAAAAGCTCAAGCTAATATCTTGAGTGTTGACGGTACCTGGAGAATAAGCACCGGCTAACTCTGTGCCAGCAGCCGCGGTAATACAGAGGGTGCGAGCGTTAATCGGATTTACTGGGCGTAAAGCGTGTGTAGGTGGCAACACAAGTCGGTTGTGAAAGCCCCGGGCTCAACCTGGGAATTGCTTCCGAGACTGTGTCGCTAGAGTACGGTAGAGGGCGGTGGAATTTCCGGTGTAGCGGTGAAATGCGTAGATATCGGAAGGAACACCAATGGCGAAGGCAGCCGCCTGGGCCTGTACTGACACTGAGACACGAAAGCGTGGGGATCAAACAGGATTAGATACCCTGGTAGTCCACGCCGTAAACGATGAGAACTTGACGTCGGCATGCTCTGCGTGTCGGTGTCGTAGCTAACGCGATAAGTTCTCCGCCTGGGGAGTACGGCCGCAAGGTTGAAACTCAAAGGAATTGACGGGGGCCCGCACAAGCGGTGGAGTATGTGGTTTAATTCGATGCAACGCGAAGAACCTTACCTGGCCTTGACATGTCTGGAATCCTGCAGAGATGCGGGAGTGCCTTCGGGAATCAGAACACAGGTGCTGCATGGCTGTCGTCAGCTCGTGTCGTGAGATGTTGGGTTAAGTCCCGCAACGAGCGCAACCCTTGCCCTTAGTTGCCCCCATTAAGTTGAGCACTCTAAGGGGACCGCCGGTGACAAACCGGAGGAAGGTGGGGATGACGTCAAGTCATCATGGCCCTTATGGCCAGGGCTACACACGTACTACAATGGTCGGTACAGAGGGTTGCCAACCCGCGAGGGGGAGCTAATCCCAGAAAGCCGATCTTAGTCCGGATTGGAGTCTGCAACTCGACTCCATGAAGTCGGAATCGCTAGTAATCGCCGATCAGCATTTGCGGCGGTGAATACGTTCCCGGGCCTTGTACACACCGCCCGTCACACCATGGAAGTCTGCTGCACCAGAAGTAGGTAGTCTAACCGCAAGGAGGGCGCTTACCACGGTGTGGCCGATGACTGGGGTGAAGTCGTAACAAGGTAGCCGTAGGGGAACCTGCGGCTGGATCACCTCCTTTCAAGAATGCTTCCAAGCGTTACGGGAGCGCCCACACAAGTTACTTGCTTAGAACAGTCGGAGTCGCCGAGACACTGGCGCCTCAACCCGATGCGGGTATTTATCCGGGGGTCTGTAGCTCAGTTGGTTAGAGCACACGCTTGATAAGCGTGGGGTCGCTGGTTCAAATCCAGCCAGACCCACCATCTCGCTGCAGACTTGGGTCGACATCCATACCGGGGCCATAGCTCAGCTGGGAGAGCATCTGCTTTGCAAGCAGAGGGTCGTCGGTTCGATCCCGACTGGCTCCACCATGTTGATTGAAGTAAGTCTGCCGGCGGCAGATTTTCTTCAGTCTACGCAAGTGGATTAGTTCTTTAACAATAAGGTTTGTAGTTGAACACTGATAGTCATATCTGATTGACGCAAGTTAATCAGTCTCAATGCTTAGGTGCTTAACGGCGATGTAAATTGTTATGAGGTTGCAAGCTGTATGACCGAAGTCATTCGCGAGAATGTTTGAGGTTATATGGTCAAGTGACCAAGCGCATCTGGTGGATGCCTTGGCGGCAACAGGCGATGAAGGACGTAGTAGCCTGCGATAAGTCACGGGGAGCTGGCAAACAAGCTTTGATCCGTGAATTTCCGAATGGGGCAACCCACAGCTTCGGCTGTATCCGTACCTGAATACATAGGGTGCGGAGGCGAACTCGGGGAACTGAAACATCTAAGTACCCGAAGGAAAAGAAATCAACCGAGATTCCGCAAGTAGTGGCGAGCGAACGCGGAGTAGCCCTTAAGCTCTATTTGTTCTAGCAGAAAATTCTGGAAAGTTTTGCCATAGTGGGTGATAGCCCCGTATGCGAAAGGACATTTAGAGTGAAATCGAGTAAGGCGAGGCACGTGAAACCTTGTCTGAATATGGGGGGACCATCCTCCAAGGCTAAATACTCGTTGCCGACCGATAGTGAACCAGTACCGTGAGGGAAAGGCGAAAAGAACCCCGGCGAGGGGAGTGAAATAGAACCTGAAACCGGATGCGTACAAGCAGTCAGAGCCCTTCGGGGTGATGGCGTACCTTTTGTATAATGGGTCAGCGACTTACTAGTCTGTAGCAAGCCTAACCGTATAGGGGAGGCGTAGGGAAACCGAGTCTGAATAGGGCGCTTAGTTGCAGGCTGTAGACCCGAAACCTGTCGATCTATCCATGACCAGGGTGAAGTTGTGGTAACACACAATGGAGGCCCGAACTCACGCCTGTTGAAAAAGTCGGAGATGAGTTGTGGATAGGAGTGAAAGGCTAATCAAGGCAGGTGATAGCTGGTTCTCCTCGAAAGCTATTTAGGTAGCGCCTCGTGTATCACTGTAGGGGGTAGAGCACTGTCACGGTTTGGGGGGTCCACAAGGATCTACCCGGCTGTTGCAAACTCCGAATACCTACAAGTGCAATCACGGGAGACACACGGCGGGAGCTAAATTTCGTCGTGAAAAGGGAAACAGCCCTAACCGCCAGCTAAGGTCCCAAAATTATCGCTAAGTGGGAAACGATGTGGGAAGGCTAAGACAGCCAGGATGTTGGCTTAGAAGCAGCCATCATTTAAAGAAAGCGTAATAGCTCACTGGTCGAGTCGGCCCGCGCGGAAGATGTAACGGGGCTCAAGCGATATACCGAAGCTGCGGGTGCATAGCTTGCTATGCGCGGTAGAGGAGCGTTCTGTAAGCCTGTGAAGGTGACTCGTAAGGGTTGCTGGAGGTATCAGAAGTGCGAATGCTGACATGAGTAACGACAATTCGGGTGAAAAACCCGATCGCCGTAAGCCCAAGGTTTCCAGCGCAACGGTAATCGGCGCTGGGTGAGTCGGATCCTAAGGCGAGGCCGAGAGGCGTAGTCGATGGAAAACAGGTTAATATTCCTGTACTTGCTGGTGCTGCGATGGGGTGACGGAGAAGGTTAGGGTAGCTGTCTGTTGGATGGCAGTTTAAGCCCGTAGGAAGGTCTCTTAGGCAAATCCGGGAGATCAATTCTGAAAGGT
>NZ_SUKF01000001.1:236744-719926 GCF_005047655.1 Sinimarinibacterium arenosum
TTGAAACATCGGATCCGGCTCCGGGCTCCGAAACTGCGATCGACACTACTTGCTCGCCTTTGATCGCGGGAGCCAGGAATTCCTGTTTCAGCGCATCGGATCCGAAACGAGCCAGTGCTGGTGTGGCCATATCGGTTTGCACGCCGACCCCCATGGGTACGCCGCCACAGGTGCAATTTCCCAGCGCCTGCGCGAACACGACCTGATAGGAATAATCGAGCCCGAGTCCACCGTACGCCGTTGGCTTGTTGATCCCCAGCAATCCAAGCTCACCCATGCGGCGTAGGATTTCGTGTGCCGGCCAGATGCCGGCCGCTTCCCATTCATCGACATGAGGATTGAGTTCATCTTCAACAAATTTCTTTGTTGTTCTGTACAGCTCTTCATGTTCATGAGTAAGAAGCATTACCAATCTCCGTCCAAATCGAATGAATAGTGACCCCAGCTATAGTCTGAAGCATAGCTTATAACTGCAGAATTCTGTTTGAATTGGGTGGAACGAACTATTACCGTCTAGTCAACATCGCCGATTGCTGCCGAATGAATCGAATGCTGGTGGGAGCGTCACCGTGTAAACGCACGCGCTTGGAGACTGCGTCGATAGCGGAGACAGTGTTCCGAGGTGGTCGCTTCGCCAATAGCGACAGGGGGCGTGCAAGTACTTGTACAAGCCGCGTGCACTTCTGTAATCGATTCGAGAGATATCGGTTGAATGACCGATGCGTTCGGGCGCTCGCAATGTTCAAGGGTGACGCTTTACCGCGATGACGGACGGGACTTCACGCAGCACAGGATGTGCGAGTCAAGGCGCTTCAATGATCTTCAGTAACGTTCGGACTCTCCCCTCCACACTGAGGAATTGCGCAGTCCATATGCGAGAGGCACTTCAGTCTTGAATGGCCGCGGTCTCCGCACGCTCAGCCATTGGGGCGACACTCAGCGCAAACATTTGTGGCCAACATTTTCCGGTGACGTAGAGCAGCTTCGAATGGGGGTCATAAGCGATACCGTTGAGCACGAACTCTGATTCATCCCACAACGAACCCTTTGGCAGCGCGTCATGCAGTGCCGTGAGATCGATCCACGCACGCACCGAACCGTCAGTGGGTGCAATCACCGCAATTCGATTTGATTTCCAGACGTTCGCAAAAATCCATCCGTCGACATACTCGAGCTCATTGAGTTGCGGGACCGACTTGCCGCGATCGCTGACATGAACCCGACGGATAACATCGAAGCTTGCGGGATCGCGAAAGCTCAATGCCGCACTGCCATCACTCATGATCAGATGATCGCGATCATGAGTAAGTCCCCAACCTTCGCCTTCGTAGTGAATGCGGTGAATCGGCTGAAGGAGTTGGTCGAAGACCTGCGCGATCTGTTCCCTCCATGTCAGCACGATCAGCTTGGAATTCCAAACCGTTAGACCCTCGGCAAACCAGCGTCGATCAAGCGCGCGTTTGCGCAAAACGACTCCAGTGGCGAGTTTTTTTTCGTAGATCGAGGAAAATCCGTAGCGACCAGAGCTTTCAAAAATTCGGTCACCGTCTATCTCTAGACCTTGCGTGAAATGCGATGTGTCGTGAGGAAGCGTTTTCTCCAAATTCCAACTCAACGTAGGAGAACTTGCACTATCTGCGGTATTGGTTGCGCACGATGCAATGAAAAGGAGCAGCAGAATTGAGCTTGCGAATTTCATTTAACGGCACCGTTAAAAGCAGTGGCGATATTGTGCGGCAATACAAAGGCATTGATTTGATATTTTTTTATCGGTAAAAATTCACACTGTGGAAACGCGATGAATGCGCTTCCAGATCCCCACGGAGTGTTCCGTGATTGTCCGCAAGAGTGGAGGTGTGTAATGGCAACGAAGAAGAAAGCTGCGAAGAAGGTTGTTAAGAAAGCTGCAAAGAAGGTCGTCAAGAAGGCTGTGAAGAAGGCGGCTGCGAAGAAGGTTGTGAAGAAGGCTGTCGCCAAGAAGCCGGCTGCAAAGAAGGCAACCAAGAAGGTCGCAGCAAAGAAGGCCGTCAAGAAGGTTGCAAAGAAGGCCACAAAGAAGGCTGCCAAGAAGGTTGTTAAGAAAGCAAAGTCCGCAGCGAAGAAGTAAGCGGGCTGCATACCGCACGGGCGGCCCAAGCTGGCTGTAGAGTTTTCAGCCAGCCGCCCGATTTAGAACAAACCGACAGCAATCGCTTAACTTTACGCTGCGGCTGCCCGACCCAAGTCTCGAGTGGCCGCTTCTTTTCCCGTCGCACTGCGTAAAAATTTCAGCAGAAATAAACGGCGGGTGCCCCGTCGTCGTCGGGATCAAATCTACAGCTGATTACAGATACGGCGAGAACAGCCAGAAGAACGCGTCGCGCACACGCACAGGCAGGCTACGTCGGCGAAGCTCTTGAGCGTCGAGGCACTTCGAAGCGGTTCGCACATGATCGAAGTGTTGGGTCAGCGTTCCTGCGAGCTTTTGATCATAGACCTCCATGACCAGCTCGAAATTCAGCTTGAGGCTGCGTGCATCCATGTTGGCCGAACCGATTTGGCTATAGGCAGAATCAATTACAAATAGCTTGGTATGGCAGAACGGCGGCGGTTGGTAGTACACGCGCACGCCATACCGAAGCAGTTCTCCTAGCACGTTGCGTGTTGCCCAATGCACGAATGGAAGGTTGTTGCGTGCAGGCAGGATGATTTGCACGTCGACGCCACGCAGCGCTGCCGCTTGCAGCTCAGCCAGCAGTTCGGCAGGCGGCAAAAAGTAGGGTGTCATCATCAAGATGTGATGCTGCGCCGCGGACACGGCAGCCTGCAGGACCAGAGACAGATGATCGTCGTCTTCATTAGGTCCTGCCGGAATCGCCCGACAGATCGCTAAGGGCGTCAGCTCCTTGTCTGCGTGGCTTGGACTGAATGGAGGCACCGACCAAGCCGATCGGCTGCTGTAGTTCCAATCCTCAACGAAGACATCAAGCAGCTGGTTAAGGACAGCGCCACTGACCTGGAACTGGATATCGCTGGCGGCGTTCCAACGTGGCAGGGCCCCGAGCTCATGGCGACGTCCGATATTCATACCGCCGGTGAATCCGATATTTCCATCAACCAGCAACAGTTTGCGGTGGTTGCGCAGGTTCAGATGCAGCGACGGCGGCACCAGTCGTAGCGGATTGAAAATGGCAACGTCGATTCCTTGGCGTCGAAGGACGGGCGTCATGCGGTGCCACGAGTAGCGCTCGCCGACGCCATCGATCAGCACGCGCACCTCGACCCCACGGGCCCGTGCCCGCGACAGCGCATCGACGAAACGCTGGCCGACGTCATCGTTGTCGAAGATGTAGGTTGCGAGAGCGATCCAGCGCTGTGCGCTGTCAATGGCAGCAAGCATGGCTGGGTAAGCCTGCTCGCCATTGTGCAACGCAAGGATACGATTGCCGTCGAGCAGGGGAAGGCCGGTGACGACATCAGCCGTATGCGCAATCTGCACCAGTGATTCCGGTAGCCAGCTGCAAGTTGGACGGGCACTGTTGCGCGCGTCGATTGCGTGTGCCGTTCCGACGGTTTGTGATTTACGTCGCTCGGGGCTGATCGCCCGGGCACGGGTCTGCAGCCGGTTGATGCCGAACAGGAAGTACAGCGTTGGACCGGCAAAGGGAAATAGCCAGCACACGGCGATCCACCCCCATGCACTGCGCGGCTCGCGTTTGGTCAGCAGCGCATGACCCGCTGCGTAAAGGGCGATGCCAGCCCATAGCGTCAGCAGGACAGCCGACCATGACCATGATGGCAATGAAGTGTCGACGTCGCTCATGTCGACCGCAGACGAATCCGGGTCGAAACCGGCAGATGGTCTGACAGCCGGTTGTCCAGGACCTGGGTGTCGTATGAATCTACCGACGGCGACACCAGCATGTGATCGATGCTGCGCACCGGTCGCCAGCTTGGATAGGTGGGCGCTTGGTGGACGGGACGAAATCCGATCTTGCGAAGTTCAGGATGCTCGGCAAGCTCAATCGGCTCGCAGTTGAAGTCGCCCACCAGCAAGGTGTCTGCCTTCGGATCCGCAAGTCCCGCGAGATAGCTGAGCTGCCGCGTGCGCGACATTCGACCCAGCGCAAGATGCGCCACCATCAAATGTACGGGGGCGTGCCCGGGCTCACGGATATGGGCTTCCAATGCCCCGCGACCGGGAAAGCGTCCGGGCAGAGGATGGTGATGCACATCGGTCAGTGGATGTCGCGACATCAGCCCGATGGCATGCTGCGCGAGTGGCCCCAGATTGCGATTCACTGCCGCACGCCAATGCGTGAAGCCTGCACGACGCGCCAGATACTCGACCTGATTGATCTGGCTCGTTCTCAGGCTGCCGGCATCGGCCTCCTGCAGGGCCACGACGTCATACTGCGATGCCAGCTCGGCAATGCGATCCAGATTATGGCGCGCGCTCTTGGACGGCAGCACGTGACGCCATGCGCCGGTGACATAGTGGCGGTAGTCATTGGTTGGCATCCCAACCTGGATGTTCAAGGTCAGGATTGAAAGCTCAGGCGCAGCGATTGCCTGCATGTCTGTATCCCTACGTAGTTGGCTCGACGCCATGACTGGATTATGCGGGCAAATGTTGTCGCGCCAAGCGCCGGCGGCCGATCAGCAGGTAAGCGGCGGGTAACACCAGCATTGACAGCAGCGGGGCCGTCAGCATGCCCCCGATCATGGGCGCTGCAATGCGCTGCATCATTTCCGAGCCGGTGGCGGAGCCGCCCAGATGCCAGAACAGCGGCAGCAGGCCCGCGATGATGACGGCGACGGTCATCGCTTTTGGGCGAACTCGCAGAACCGCGCCTTCGATGATCGCCGCGCGCAGGTCAGCATCAGTCTGCAGACGATTCTCTGTCGCGCGCGCACTCAGCGCATGCTGAAGGTAGATCAGCATAACGACACCGAACTCTGCGGCCACTCCACTCAGGGCGATGAAGCCGACAGCGGACGCAATCGACAGGTGATGGCCGAGCAGGTAAATCAGCCAGTACCCACCAACCAGCGCGAATGGCAGTGTCGACATGATCAGCGCGGCTTCACCCGCGCGGCCGAAAATCATGAACAACAGCAGGAAGATGATTGCCAGGGTCAGCGGCACAACCAGCTTCAGTCGGTCGCTGGCCCGCTCGAGGTACTCGAACTGACCGGACCACGCGATGGAATAGCCCGAAGGCAGTTCAATCTGGTCATGCACAGCGGCTTGGGCATCCGCCACGAACGAGCCGAGATCCCGATTGCGAATGTCGACGTAGACATATCCGGCAGGGCGTGCATTCTCGCTGCGGATCATCGGAGGACCATCGACAATCGCAATCTGAGCGATCTGTCCCAGCGTGACGGTTGCTCCGGCGGCGGTGAGGATCGGCAGTGCGCGCAAGGCGTCGGGTGAGTCACGCAGCGCGCGGGGATAGCGCACGTTGATCGGATAGCGCGCGAGGCCATCCACCAGTTCGCCAACATTGCGTCCGCCGACGGCGAATGCGATGACGCGCTGGACGTCTTCTATCGACAGGCCGAGACGCGCGGTCGCCAGGCGATCGGGGCGGACTTCGATATAGCGCCCACCCGTGGTTCTTTCAGCGAAAACGGAGACAGCACCCGGCACCTTGCTGACGACGGATTCGATCCTGGCGCCAAGCTGATCGATCTGGGCCAGATCCGGACCTGCGATCTTGATCCCGACTGGCGACTTGATTCCGGTGGCCAGCATGTCGATCCGGTTACGGATGGGCTGCACCCAGACATTGCCCATGCCCGGGATCTGCAACGCTGCATCCATCTCTGCAATCAAGTCGTCGGAAGTCATTCCCGGACGCCATTGATCGCGCGGCTTCAGCTGGATAGTGGTCTCGATCATCTCCAGTGGCGCCGGGTCGGTTGCTGTCTCCGCTCTGCCGATCTTGCCGAATACGCGGTTGACTTCAGGAAAAGATTTGATGATGCGATCGGTTTGCTGCAGCAGCTGTGCCGCCTTGCCGGCAGACAGACCGGGCAACGCCGTTGGCATATACAGCAGGTCGCCTTCATCCAGCGGTGGAATGAACTCGCTGCCGAGACGGCTGGCGGGCCATGCAGTGGCGAGTAGTGACAGCAACGCGATGCCAAGCGTCGTCCGTGGATACCGCAGTACGCGTTCGATCAGTGGACGGTATGCCGAGGTCAGCCAGCGACTCAGTGGATTGTCGTGCTCATCGCGGAGTTTGCCGCGGATGAACAGGGTCATCAGCACCGGGATCAGGGTGACTGACAGCGCCGCGGCAGCGGCCATCGCGTAGGTCTTGGTGAACGCCAGCGGTGCAAACAGGCGCCCCTCCTGCGCTTGCAGGGTGAACACCGGGATGAACGACAGCGTGATGATCAATAGCGAGAAGAACAATGCCGGACCGACTTCGGCAGCCGCGTCGGCGATCAAACGCTGCCGAGTGTCGCTCGGCAAGGATTCATTCGGATGTGCGTGTCGCCACTGCTCGAGCTTCTTGTGCGCGTTTTCGATCATCACCACAGCCGCGTCGACCATCGCGCCAATGGCGATGGCGATGCCGCCCAGCGACATGATGTTGGCATTGACGCCCTGTCGATGCATGACGATGAACGCGATCAGAATGCCAACGGGAAGCGTCAGGATTGCGACCAAGGCCGAGCGCAGGTGGAACAGGAACAGCGTGCAGATCACGGCGACGACGACGAACTCTTCGATCAGCTTGGTTCCCAGATTTTTGACTGCGCGCTCGATCAGGCCCGAACGGTCGTAGGTTTCAACCAGTTCGACGCCCGCAGGTAAACCGCTTCTGATTGCGGCGATCTTTTGCTTGACCGCCTTGATGGTGTCCAGTGCATTGTCGCCGTAGCGCATCACGACTACGCCGCCGACAACCTCACCCTCACCATCCAGTTCCGCGATGCCGCGTCGCAGCTGCGGGCCGATCCGGATCGTCGCTACGTCTCCAAGCAATACCGGCGTGCCGTTGGGGCCGAGGCCGACCGGGATGGTGCGAAAGTCTTCGAGGTCCTTCAGATAGCCGCGCATGCGCACCATGTATTCGGCCTCTGAAAGCTCCAGTACCGAACCCCCGACTTCAGTGTTGGCGTTGCGCAGCGCGCTGATCGCCCGTTCAAGTGTGACGCCATACGCCCGCAAACGATCCGGGTCGAGTACGACCTGATATTGGCGTGTCTGACCGCCCAGCGTCGCAACCTCGGCAACCCCGGGAACGCTTTTCAGTTCGTACTTCAGGAACCAGTCCTGGATCGTGCGCAGCTCGCTGATGTCATGCGCGCCTGTGCGATCGACCAGCGCGTACTCGTAGATCCAGCCGACGCCAGTGGCATCCGGGCCCAGGGCGCTGGTCGCGCCTTCAGGAAGTCGGCTCTGTACCTGTGACAAATATTCGAGGACGCGTGATCTCGCCCAGTAGAGATCCGTATCATCGTCAAACAGGATGTAGACCAGCGATTCGCCAAACATCGAGTAGCCCCGAACGCTCTTGGCGTGAGGGACAGACAGCATCGTTGTCGTCAGCGGGTAGGTGACCTGGTCCTCGACCACCTGCGGCGCCTGTCCGGCATAGGTTGTGCGTATGATCACCTGGACGTCGGACAGATCGGGGATCGCATCCAGTGGCGTGCGCAGTGCCGACCACGCACCCCATGCGACCGCGATCAGGGACAGTATCAGCACCATCATGCGGTTGTTGATCGAACCGTAAATCAGTCGCGCGATCATGGCTGCACCATCGGATCGCTGTCCGGTGCCGGCGTGGCACCGTTGATGCGGCGGAATGCGCCGCGCAGGTTGGCTTCGGAGTCGATCAGGAACTGACCGGAGACCACGACGCGCTGTCCTTCGTCGAGCCCGGACAGGATCACGGTCATGCCATTGCGTTCAGGTCCGGCTTCAACACTGACCGGACGGAAGTGCTGTTCGTCGTCCGCAACGATCACGGTGTTGCGCGTGCCGGTTCGAATCAAGGCTTCGCTCGGGATCATCATCACGTCGCGGCGGGCGCCGCCGAACAAGGCCACGTCAGCGAACATGCCGGGTTTCAGACGCTGCTGGGGATTGTCGAAAACCAGACGCATCGACAGCGTCCGCGTGGCGGCGTCCACGCTCGGATAGACGTAGTCGACCCGGCCCTCGAACACTTCCCCCGGCATTGCGGCCAGCCGTGCCTCCGCAGGCCGGCCTGCCGTCACCCAGGCGCTCTGTGACTCCGGAACCTGGGCGATGATCCAGACTTGCGACAGGTCCGCCACGCGCATCAACGGCATGCCCGGACCGATCTGCTTGCCTTCGTGCGCAGAGATATCCAGTACCACGCCGTCAATAGGCGATACCAGGTTCAGGCTCCGCTGCGCTTTGCCGCTGCGTTGGATCTGGCTCAACTGGGCCGGGTCTGCGCCCAGCAGCAGCAAGCGCTGGCGTGCAGCGTCGGCCAGCGCCGCGTCGCCGGAGCGTGTCGCCAACACCAGCTCCTGCTGGGCGGCGTATAGATCTGGTGCATAGACTCCGGCCACGGCCTGGCCCTGATGGACCTGCGCCCCGACGGTGTGGATGGCCTGCTGTTCGATCCAGCCCGTGGCGCGGCTCTCGATGACACGGATCAGATGCGGATTGATCTCGACATTGCCGACGGTGTCGACGCGTTGCCAGAAGGTTCCGCGCATCGCCATCTCGGTGCGGATTCCCAGACTTTGCGTCATCTGTGAAGACACAGTGATGGTTGCTTGCGCGGCCTGGTTCGATGAACCGGAGCTGGCGTACTTCGGCTTCAGCTGCATGTCCATGAAGGGTGATTTGCCCGGCTTGTCGAAGTGGACTTCGGGCTTCATCGGGTCGTACCAGTACAGCACCTTGGCGGGCGCTGCAGATTCTGGCGCCGCAACGTGATCGGCGGTGGGCGTGGATTCCGGCGCAGCGGCGTGTCGCGTCGTCCAGAGCAGGGTGCCACCAATGGCCAGCAGCAGTGCCGCGCCGGTGACAAGAGTTCCAGTTTTCATGTTCATTCCCCGGAGAGCAGGTAACGCAGCTGCAGGCGGCTGCGCAGTTGCATGGCGCAGAGGTCGATACGCATCAGCGCTATGTCGAGCTGGCCGCGCCGCGCTGTCAGCACTGCATCGATATCCCCGCTGCCACTGCGGTAGGCCGCCAGAGCGCTGTCGCTGCGTGCCTGTGCCGCTGGAATCAGCTGGGCGTCATAGTCGGCAAGACGGTCGCGGGCGGCGTTCCAGTCGGCGTAGGCGCTGCGCAGCTGGCGCTGCAAGTCACGCTGGAGATCGTCGACCCGATCTTCGGCAGCGATCTCGTCGGCGCGCGCGGCCGCAAGCGCGGGATCCTGCCGGTTGCGGGTGAATAGCGGCAGATCAATGCCGAATTGCAGCGACACCATGTCGTCATACGGGCGCCGGTAGCCATACATGGCTTCAACGCGCCAATCCGGTCGATATGCGGCTTGTGCCAAGGCGACGTCAGCACTCGCGGTTCGGGTATCGCTACGGCTCTGCAGCACTGCGGGATGGCGATCGACTGCGTGCAATGCTGTATCAAGAGACGGGGGATCTGGGAGCTCAGGGAGCTGGCCGATGTCGACCGCTTCGGCATCGTCGCCGATCCACCGGGCGAGTTGCGCCCGCGCATCCTCCAGCTGCTGGCGCAGCTGATGCTGACGGTCACGCAACAGGCCCCACTCGATCTGCGCCGTATGCACGGCGCTCTGGCGCAGGCGATCGCTGCGATAGCCGATGGTGCTGGCCTCGAGCTGACGTTGTGCTTCTTCCAGCTGAGCGTCCAGCACGCTGCGAGCCTGCGTGGCCTGCCACAGTGCGGTCCAGGCCAGTCCAGTGTCGCGCGTCACACGCAGGCGCGTCAGCTCCAGCGCGGCGGTGGCCGCGCCAACGCGCGCCGATGCGCGCTGGGCTTGCTGCTGACGCTTGGCCCGATTGGGGAATTCCTGCATCAGACCGGCCGTGGTCATGCTCATGCGTTCGGCGTCGCTGGCGAACGGATCGGGTTGATCCACCGAGACGTTGTTGAAGCCGAACTGCAGTTTGGGGTCGGGCAGCTGACCTGCAGCCTTGGCGCGTTCTCGCGCAGCCTGCTGCTGTGCTGCCGCTGCTGCGAGCATGGGTTGCTGGCTGCTGGCCAGCTCGATTGCCCGCTCCAGCGTCAGTGCAGCGTCACCGGCATGCGCCGCTGACGCAAACCCGAATAGGATCAAACTCGTCCACGCGACGAGCGCGTGGATCAATCGCGGAGTGCGCATGGCCTCCTCCTGAAGGAATGACGAACGCACGCATCAGGCGTGCGACGAAACCATCAAAGGAGGCGCGGACTGGGCGGTCGGATCAGGGCGCGTGCAAATGCCGGCAACAGGCCGGTATCCAGCACGTCCGGAGTGGCGTGCTCGCCGGCAGGCACGCCCAATCTTGCCAGCGTGACCGGCAGCGCGACGCCGGCGATGCACCCGGCGTCGCAGTGGCACTTCTGTGTCTTGCCGCAGCACGGCATGGAGACGGTCTTCGTCGCCGGCGCGGCCTGATGCGATAGTTGATGGTGATGACACGGCATCGCACTCGAGGCCGAGGTCATGGTGATCGCGTGCGTCTGATGCGCGTGCCCGGCACACTTGGTTGCCAGTACCTGCGGCGTTGCCCACGCGACTGCCTGACCCTGCGTGAGCAGGGTCAGCAACAGCAGCAGGGTCGATATCACGCGCATGGGACGATGATAGACCGATTGCGCACTGAACGGTTCACTCGCTCAGCGTGTAGTGCTCGATCTGGTCCGCCTGGATCTGTGCCGGCGTGAATGGCAGGCGCTTCCAGCGCTTGGCCGAGTATTCACGGGTGTAATCGTCAAAATGCGGGTTGGCCGGGTCGGTGGACTCCGAATAGGTCACGAAGGCCCAGGCAGCAACCCCGTCGGTGTCCCAGGTCACGCTCTGGATATAGCTGTTGCCGTATTCGACTTCATATCCGTCAGACGATAACGGCTGCGAGTCGGCGATCGTGAATGCACCTTCATAGAACTGGCCGCCGAAGATCGGGATGTCGTTCATGATGCAGCACGGATGCTGAATCTGGCCCAGCGGCGCGTCGAACGCGAATCCCGAGGCCTTGACCGCAGCGACGCCAGCGCTGAACGCGGTGGCGACGGCGTTGGCGCCAGCGTCCAGATCGCGCGGAGTATTGACCGGATCGGCGACGTCGAACGGGACGCGCCAGTAGCTGCCGCCGCGGTCGTCACTGTTGAGCGCGTACCAGAACTCACGCCAGACGTGCGCGCCGATCGAATCCAGATTGGCGGTGCCGTCCCACTGCGCCAGCGCGGCGCAGGCAGCGGCCTCGTCGCCCGTAGCGGACGGACAGATTTCGTTTAGAACATTTGAGAGCCCCAGTTCGGCGGTGCGCACCTGTGCCGACAGGCCGATCTGCTGCAGCAGCGGGATCGTGAAGCCAGTCCCGCCGAGGCCGTCGCTGCCGTCGAGACGGCGCTGCACCTGCACGATCGACTGCCGCGTGCGGAAGCTGCGTTCGGTGCCCTCGTCACCGATGATGCGGGCGTAGCCGGTGATGGGCTGGTCCGGATGCGTCAGCCAGTAGGAGTCATTGTTGTTGGCGACCCAGTCATCGCGTTGCAGGGTCGGAAGGTGCGACGGCCCGAAGATCCCCGGCACCGGCGCATCCGCATCGGTATCCCATTCGCAGGCACTGCGCGAACCATCCAGCACCGGCAGACCCGGCACCAGCTGACCGATCACGGTGTTGATCGGGATCGCGCCGCAGGTCAGGACCTTGTCGTCGGATACGTTCGGTACAACGCTGACGTCACCGTAATAGGCTTTGCCGCCGGGGCCGGTTGCAACGGTATTGACCCAGGGAATGCCGAGCACTTCGGCATGCAGACGAATGAACTCGTCCAGCGAGGTGGCCATGTTCCATTTCGCGAACTGGTTGATCAGCCGATCGTTCTCGGCGTTGGCATCGCGCAGTGTGTAGGCCTTCGCTGGAGTCCAGCCGAGCACCGGAATGCCCGAGGCTTCGAGCACCAGCATCGGACCAAAGTGCGAGCGATACAGCGTGCGTGATTCTTCACTCAGCGAGCCGTTGCTCTCCTTGATCTGAATCGTGATCGGCACCGCCTGCATGTCCCGGATCTCATTGCCGTAGATGTACTGGTGGGGATTCAGCGGGTTCAGCGTCAGTTCGTACAGCGTGAAGCGGTACGCTGTGGAGACGGTGTGACTCCAGGCGAAGTGGTCGTTGAAGCCGATCAGCGCCGCTGGCACGCCGTAGAGGGACGCGCCCATGATGTTGAATCCGTCGGAAAGGGTCAGGTGCGCCAGATACAGGCGCTCGGTTCCGGTCCACGGAAAATGCGGGTTGCCCCAGAGCATGCTGGAGCCGTCCTGCGTCGCATCCTTGGACAGCGCATACATGTTGCTGCCGAAGCGCTTGCCGCGCAGATCGGTGAAATATTTCAGTGGGCCGGGGTCGGCGCGCAGCGCGGCCGCTTTCTGTGCGTCCGTCGGCTCGGACGACTTGGCCACATTCAGCAGCGGCTGCGCATTGGCGATCTCGTTGATGAACACCGACGAACTGGCGATCAGCGCCAGCCGCAGATAGCGGCGATACAGATCGTCGTCGTCGATCTCGAAAAGCCAGTCGGCGTCGCGGCAGGCGGCATGCCGCCCCGCGTGTTCGCCGGCCTTGAGCTCACGGATGTAGCGGTTGTAGCCGCTGACGAAACCGTGGGTCACCAGCTTGAATTCCGGCAGCGTGTTGGCACGGGTCGGGGCCACCGCTTCCTCGCTGGCGGCCATGCGCCAGAAGAAGTCGCTGTCGACGTTGTTGGCGGTGACGCCGTTGGGCACGATCGTGTAGCTGCCGTCGCGACCGAAGTAGCGTGCACGCAGGCCGCGAATCGTCACCAGATCCTCCTGCAGCACGCACAGGTTGTCTTCGGCAAAAGCGTAACCGTAGCCGTAGCCGAGACTGCCGAAGTCGTTGGCCTGGATATGCGGGATGCCCAGCGTCGTGCGGGTCACTGTTGCCGAGAACTGCGCTCCGGGCTGAGCCGTGGCAGCTGGTGCTTCGGAATTGCCGCAGCCTTGAATGCCCAGCGCAAATGCCACCACTGCCGCCAGTCTTGCGATCCCCATGCTCTCCTCCTGTCGTTATGTACTGCTCGGCCACCAGCGGATCGTGCCGCTGGTGGCTCTCCACTATATCGCGACCGCGGGATGCGTCGTGAGAAGCGGCGGCCTGTGTGCGTGGGTCGCAAGGGGGTAATCCACCAGGGTCGACGACATCGGCAGCCGCCTGCGTGGGAGTATTTACTACTGGTGTGCGACGCAGGCTGCCGTTACCGTTATACGACCAGCACGCTCATTGTTGCTGCCAGCATGATCGGTTGCCGCGTCGACGGCTCCGGGGGGAATGACAGATGAACAGTTCAATGCTCGTGCGCGCGCTCGCCGTCACGATTCTTGCCGTGTTGCTGGGCGCCTGCGGCAGCAGTTCGCCGGTTGGCGCGGTTCCGAGCAGTGGCGGCGGTGATGCCCAGGTCAAGACCTATCGCATCTGTCCGGGGCCCAACGCCCAGACCGAAGCGATTCTGGCGTTCTTCGATGCCCATGAAGGCGACACCATCGAATTCTGCGAAGGCGAATTCGATTTCACCGTTGGCCTGATCATGTTCGGCAAGAAGGGCATCACGATCAAGGGCGCCGGCAAGGACAAGACCCATCTGCGCTTCAAGCAGAGTTCCGATCAGGATGGTTTCAACCTGAACCAGATGACCGGCGTCACCGTCGAGGGCCTGACGATCTATGACGCGCCGGGTAACGGACTGCGCGTGTTCCGCTCGGACTACATCACGATCCGTGACGTGCGTGTCGGATGGACCATTTCCGATCCGCATGCCGACGAGGTCTACGGCATCGGCACCTATAATGCTGATCCGAGCACCTGGAGCAAGAACGGCGCGTACGCGTTCTATCCGGTGATCTGTCATCAGGTCCTGATCGAGGATTCAATCTCGGTCGGATCATCCGACGCTGGCGTCTATGTCGGGCAGTCGTCAGACATTCTCGTGCGGCGCACCGAGGCGTTCCACAACGTTGCCGGCTTCGAGTTCGAGAACACTTATCGCGCCGAGTTCGTCGACAACTATGCGCACGACAACGTTGGCGGCTTCCTGATCTTCGATCTGCCCGGTCGCGTGCAGTTCGGCGAGAAGAACCTCGTTCATCGCAACCGCTCGTATCACAACAACATCCCGCAGTTCGCCCCGCGCGGAGCGATCGTCGCCTATGTGCCGTCCGGTACCGGCGCGCTGGTACTGGCGTCCGACCAGCTGGAGTTCTACGACAACGACATCCAGGACAACAACACGACCGGCCTGGTCATCGTGAACTACGGCCTGGCCGACGCCAACCAGTCGCAGAAGCGCTATGACTTCTATCCGGAAGGCATGCACATCTACAACAACACCTTCACCAACAACGGCACGCAGCCGCAGCTGCCTGACCCTGAGCGCAGCAGCTGCACTGGACCGGGCGGGCTGCCCGGGCCCGGCGACGATCCGCTGTGCCTGACCGACAACGCCGGCCTGCTGGTGACGATCATCCAGCTGAAGAATCTGGGCAAGTCCGCGCAGATCATCTGGGACGGTGCGGTGGACAGCCCCAACGACTGCACCTCGTTCCCGGTCGATGCCGACGGTATTCCGCTGAACCAGCCGAATCCGAACGAAACGCGCGCGCAGCGTTACGAGGCGCGCATGGACGAACGCGGTCGGCCGAACCTGTACCAGTTCGATCCGGAACCGGAGTGCAAGTACAACGCGTGGAAGTTCAATGACCAGGGCGAACTGAAGCGGCCGCAGAATGGCATGTGCATCGAGAACAACACCTTCAACAAGACCACGCCGCTGGCCCTGCTGGTCGACGATTACGCCAACATCCACTTTGCGACGGCCGATCCCACGGCGGAGGGCAATCTGGCACTGGCGACACATGACATTCCGACCGATTGTCCGATTGTTGAACCGGCGTTGCTGCCGCAGTTCAATCCGGTGATCGAAACCTACGTGCCGAATCCGGCGAACGATCCGCGTCCGAGTGATGCGGAGCTGTCGGCGGTCTGCGATGGCGGCACGCCGGGCCAGGTGAACTATGCGGCGCTGGCCCGATACAACTGTCCGCGGCTGGATCAGTATCACCTGTTCGCCGATGCGGAAGATCCGACGAAGAATCCGAACGGCTTCGGGGTACCGTTTGATCTGAATACGATTCTGTTCTCCGACTATGCGAGCAAGTCGCGCTTCCTGTTCCTGCCGCCGGATGCCAGCGGCAAGCCGCAGAAGGCGACGTACCAGGATCACGAGCACTGCGAAACGCTCAACGTCTACAACTGCTACACCGCAACCTTGGCGTTCCCGGTCGGGACGGTTCTGGCGAAGAACTTCGCGTTCCAGACGGGCGATACGCTGGATGTGATCGAGACACGGCTGTTGATCAAGCGGCAGAAGGCCGATGGTTCGATTGCATGGGTCGGCTTCGCCTATGAGTGGGCCACCGATGCCAACGGCAAGCGTGTCGCCAATCTGCGTCTGGAAGGCAGTACGCATAGCGTCAGCTGGGACTATGACGACCCGGATCCGGAAGCGGTCGATGCCCAGGGCAATCACCCGCATTACACCGGTGCAACCGATCACTATGCGGTCCCCAGTGCCGCGGCGTGTCTGCTGTGCCACGGCGGCGACGATCGGGAAGCCGGTACCGCGCCGATCGGGCCGAAGGTGCGCAACCTGAACAAGGACCACGACTACGCCGATGTCGGCACGATGAACCAGCTGGCCTATCTGCAGTCGCGCGGCATGCTGGATCTGCCCGCCGGCACCGTGCCGGACCAGCTGGAGCGCATGGTCAAATGGAATGTTCCCGGTAGTGGTGGCGACACTCCGAATTCCGCGGTCGACATCCACAAGCGCGCACGCGCGTTCCTGGAGGTCAATTGCATGCACTGCCACAACCCGGCGGGTGGCGCGCAGAACTCGGGCCTGCGACTGGATGCGTTTGCCGAGCCGATGGACCAGGGTCATGGCATCTGCAAGCCGCCGATCGCCGCGGGTCGCGGTGCCGACGCCGGCGATTACGACATCCAGCCGGGTGATGCGGGCGTCTCGATTCTGATCAACCGCGTGGCATCGACCGAGGCCGGGATCAAGATGCCGCCGATCGCCCGGAGCGTGATGGAAACGGAGGCTGTCAGTCTGTTTACGGACTGGATCGACAACCATGTCGCTGATTTTGCGGATGCGGATGCCAACAGCTGCGGCAGTGGCGGCGGGTTCCTGCCGATTCCGCTGATGGCGCCGGTCGCGCCGACCGAGGCCGAACTGGCGCCGTGGGGTTGAGTTGATACAGATAAGATTCTGATTTTCTGAGTCATTGGCCCATGTCGTGTGCGCACGACAGGGGCCAATTGTTTTTTGGTTGGCGGAAAAAGCTGACACGCCTCCGGGAAACCTCTCAGTCACAAAATGAACGTTGACTGAAAATTGAATCCGATTCAAAATCCGCGTCCGCTTGCTCCAGAGGCGCCGCCCGGTGGGCACCAAGGAACGCCGTCAACGTCAATTCGCCGAGCGAGAGCAACTGTTTCTCGATACGGCGCGCGAACTGATTCGCGAAAACGGTCTGCTGAGCCTGCAGATGTCGCGGGTCGCCGAAAAGGGTGAATACGCGGTCGGGACTCTGTATCAGCACTTCGCCAGCAAGGAAGATTTGCTGCTGGCGCTGACCACGGCCAGCTCGCATGAGCATCTGGCCTTGTTCGAGCGGGTGGCTCGCTGGAACGCGAGCCCGCGGGATCGCATGTTCGCGATCGGTGTTGCCGACAAGATTTTCGTGCAGCGCAATCCTGAACACTTCCGGATTGCCCAGTACGCGCTGTGTGAAGTGGTCTGGCGTGCCGCGTCACCCGAACGCCGGCAGGAATTGATCGATGCCGGCGATCCGATTGCCGACATTGTTGTTGGCATTGTTAATGCAGCTGTTGCCGCCGGCGATCTGGACCTGAACGGCATGAGTCCTGAGCAGCTAACGATCGGCACCTGGGCGCTGGTCAATGGCACGCACAATCTGGTTCACGCCGAAGGCGTGCTGGAAGACTTCGATGTGCGAGAGCCGTACCGGCTGATGTGCCGTCATTTGCAACTGCTATTGAACGGCTATGGGTGGCGGCCGTTGGCTGATCCTGCAGATGACCAGGCTTTGGATAAATTGATTGATCGAATCAAGGACGAGGTATTCCATGATCTGTGCTGCGAAAAGTAGCCGTGCGACCTTGATCGCCGCAGCGCTATGCGCTGCGACCGCATCAACGTCAGCGTCGGCGATGGGACTGAGCGAGGCGCTGAAGCTGGCGCTGGCGCGCGACCCTGCCGCAACGGTGGCAGAAGCGCAGTACGCTGTTGACCGCGAATCCTCAGCCATTGATCGCGCCAGCCGCCTTCCGATCGTGACTGCCAACGGCAACTATCGATATGCCGACACCGACTCGGTCGGTGTCTTCGGCGCCAGCCAGGACAAGTATCCGAGCTGGGGCGCGCAGCTCGAAGCACGGCAGCCCTTGTTCCGGCTGGACTGGTTTGCGCGCGGCGATCGCGCCCGCGCGCTCGACAGCCGGGCCGACGTGGCATACCAGCAGCGTCATCTGCAGATTCTGGAACGCGTTGCGGAGCGCTACTTCAGCGTGCTGGATGCCCAGGATCAACTGGCCCAGGCGCAAGCCGAAGCGCATGCCGTGCGCGAGTCGCTGGAAGACACGCGCAAGCGCTACGCCGTCGAGCTGGTGCCCGGCACCGACCTGAAGGAGGCACAGGCACGCGACGACCTGGCCCATGCGCATCTGCTGTCGGCGCGAACCGCGCTGGAAACCGCCCAGGATGCCCTGGATGAAATTACCGGCAGCGGCTACGTCGAATTGCCGCGACTGCCGGAGGATGTGGTCTTTCCTTCGCTGACTCCGTCTGAACTGGAGCCGTGGGTGACGGCAGCACGCGAGCACAATCCTTCGGTGCTGCTGGCTCAGCAGGCGGCGATCGTTGCCGCGGCCGATCGCAAGAGTCGCCTGTCAGACGCCATGCCTACCTTGGACCTGGTGGCGAGTGCGAGCCGACAGGACACCAGCGATTACACATTCGGGCAGAAAGTCGACGATGCGCGTGTGGGCGTCGAGTTGAATGTTCCGATTTACGCCGGCGGCGCCACCCGCGCGTTGCTGCGGCAAGCCGATGCCAGCGTGCGTGCGGCCCAGGCGGATCTGAATCGAATCGTGCTCGAAACCGAGCGCACTACGCGTCAGCTGTATCGCAGGGCGCAGACCGCCTACGCCGAGTCGGAGGCCTACCAGCGTTCGCTGGAGTCGGCACTGTCAGCCGAAGCTGCGACGCAGGCGGGCTATGACGCCGGAACCCGCACGATCACCGACGTGCTCGATGCCAAGTCGAATGTCACGCAGGCGCGGCGCGAGATGAACGCCTCGCGCTACAACCTGCTGCTGAATCTGGTCCAGCTCAAGAGCGCTACTGGCGCGCTGTCGGAGCAGGACTTCGCGCAGATCGATCAATTGCTTCGCTAGCCCCCGCACACAGAATCCTGTGCAAACGTATTTCAGGAACCGTTTATGAACGACTTCACTTCAAGAACGAACGCCGTGACTGCCGCCGGCGATGATGCGGGATCCCTGCGCCGCAAGGCCGTCGTGCGACTGGTTGTATTGTTGCTGCTGGCGCTGGTCCTGTTCGGCGGCGTCTTCGGCATGAAATGGTTCGGCAACAAGATGATGGTGCAGTACCTGGAAAACATGCCGACGCCACCGGCGACGATTTCCGCGACCGCGGTGGCGCAGATGGTCTGGGACAATCGTCTTGAAGCCATCGGCACGCTGGTGCCGGTCAACGGTGCCGAGCTCACCACTGAGTCTGGCGGCATCGTGCAAGCGATTCACGTCGAGTCGGGTGCACAGGTGTCGAAGGGGCAGTTGCTGGTGTCGCTGGATTCGGCCAATGAGCAGGGCGATCTCAAGCGCCTGCGTGCTCAGGCCGAGTTGTCCGAACTCAATCGCAAACGCCGCGAGCAGTTGTTCAAGCTCGAGGCGATTTCCAAGTCGGACTATGACGCTGCGGTGGCCGAAGCCAATGCTGCCAAGGCTGCGGTCGAAGCGCAGGCCGGCCGCGTTGCGCAGAAGGAGATTCGCGCACCGTTCGCCGGGCGTCTGGGCATTCGCAAGGTCAACGTCGGCCAGTACGTTGCGGCCGGCACCCCGATCGTCTCGCTGCAGTCGCTGGATCCGATCGATGTCGACTTCAGTCTGCCCGAGCAGTACACCGGCTCCGTCGCGCCCGGATTTGGCGTGACCGTACGCATCGATGCCTATCCGGACCGCACGTTCAGCGGTACGGTGCTGGCGGTTGAACCGCGCGTGGATACGGCGACCCGCAATTTCGGTCTGCGTGCGCGCCTGGACAACCCGGATGAGCTGCTGCGCCCTGGCCAGTTTGGCCGCGTTGTATTGAGCCTGCCGGGCGAGCAGAAGGTGGCCGCGGTTCCGCGTACTGCGATCAGCTACAACTCCTACGGCACATCGGTGTTCGTGGTGCAGAAAATGAAACCCGCGGCCGACGCGGCGGAAGCAGCGCCCGCGGCACCTCCGGCCCAGGGGCCGACAACCGATCTCGAAGTGGTTCAGCGCTTCGTGCATGTCGGCAATAGTCGCGGTGATTTTGTTGCCATCGTCGACGGTCTGCAGCCGGGCGAGCAGGTCGCGACTTCAGGGCTGCTCAAGCTACGCAACCAGCAGCCGGTAATCGTCAACAACGACAACGCACCGGATGCGCAGCTGGCGCCGAAGCCGCCGCAGACCTGATCTCAACTCACCCTCGCGCAGTGGCGCGGGGACAGGGGAGTAGCGGCACGCCGCTACCTCACACAATGTTCAAGCAGGTGCTCTCATGCAGTTCACCGACATCTTCATCAAGCGTCCGGTACTGGCGACCGTCGTCAGCCTGGTCATTCTGCTGCTGGGTCTGCGCGCAGGTTTCGACCTGACGATCCGCGAATATCCGGAGCTGCAGAATGCACAGCTGAATGTCAGCGTGGCCTATCCCGGCGCCGAAGCGGCGCTGATGGATGGCTTTGTCACGACACCGCTGGAACGCGAGATCGCGTCGGCGGACGGCATTGACTTCATGACCTCCAGCACCGCGCAAGGCGTGGCGACGATCACCGCCAATCTGCGACTGGACAAGGATCCGAACGAGGCGTTGACGGAGATCTCGGCGAAGGTCAACAGACTGCGTAATCAGCTTCCGCAGGGTTCGGAGGATCCGGTCATCGAGATCGCCGAAGGCGGCGGGACATCGGCGATGTATCTGTCGTTCTACTCCGATGTCCTCGACAAGAGTCAGATCACCGACTATCTGATTCGTGTCGTCGAGCCGCAACTGGCATCGCTGCCCGGTGTCGAGAAGGCCAAGATCCTCGGTGAGCGCACGTATGCGATGCGCATCTGGCTGAAGCCGGATCGTCTGGCTGCGTTCAACATGACCGCGAGCGAAGTGCTGGGCCGAATCCGCAGTCAGAACGTGCTGTCGGCGGTCGGCGAGGCGAAGGGCAATTTCGTGCGCATCGGATTGTCGGCACGAACCGATCTGCGCAGCGCTGATGAATTCAAGCAGCTCGTCTTGCGCAGCGACGGCGAAACGATTGTGCGCCTGGGTGATGTCGCGGACGTCGTCCTCGGCGCCGAAAACTACGATGGCGGCGCCGCCTGGGACGGAACCCCTGCAACCTTCGTCGCCATCGATGTCCGGCCGGATGCCAACGTACTTGATGTCATCGCGCAGGTTCGTGAGGTCTGGCCTTCAATTCTGCAAGGCCTGCCCGAAGGCCTGGATGCGCAGATCGGTTATGACAGTACCGAGTACATCCGCGAAGCGATCTCCGAGGTGCGCGCGACCTTGATCGAAGCGGTGGCGATTGTTCTCGCAGTCATCTTCCTGTTCCTCGGCTCGGCTCGCAGTGCGTTGATTCCAGCGGTGACAGTGCCGTTGTCACTGGTCGGTGCCTTGTTCCTGATGTACACGATGGGCTTTTCGATCAATCTGCTGACCCTGCTGGCGATGGTGCTGGCGATCGGCATGGTTGTGGACGATGCCATCATCGTTCTGGAAAACGTGCATCGCCACATCGAGGAAGGCATGACGCCCTACGATGCCTCGATCCGCGGCGCCCGCGAACTCGTCGGGCCAGTGATCGCAATGACGATCACGCTGGTATCGGTGTACGCGCCGATTGGTTTTCTCACCGGCATTACCGGAAAACTGTTCACTGAATTCGCCTTTACGCTGGCGGGTGCCGTCCTCATTTCCGGCGTGGTCGCGCTGACGCTGACGCCGATGATGTGCAGCCGCCTGCTCAAGCCGACACACGGTGAAGGCGCCGAGCCCAACAAACTGGCCGACTATCTGGATGCCAAGTTTGATACCTGGCGCAACGCGTTCAAGCGCCGGTTGAACAGCGCCCTGGATACGCGTTACGTCATCATCGTGTTCGGTGCCGTGGTGCTGGGGTCGTGCTACTTCCTGTACGTGTCGACGCCGTCGGAGCTGGCGCCGCAGGAAGATTTCGGTTTTGCCTTCTCGATCAATGAGACCGATGGTTATGCCTCGCCGGAATATCTCGAGCAGTACTTCAAGGCGGCCGAGAAGACAACGCTGGACGATCCGGATGTGATGCACACCTTCGGATTCAGCCTCAATGAGGGCGGCAGCTCGAACACCGGCTTCATCGGCATGATCATGCGCGAGTGGACGCAGCGTACCCGCGGAACCAAGCAGATCCTGGCCGACTTGCAGGGCAAGATGAGCCAGATTTCCGGCCTGCGCTGGGCCGGTATCCAGCCGCCGGCGTTGCCGACGCCGGGACAGGGCTATCCGGTCGAATTCGTGCTGAAGTCGACCGCGCCGCCGGAAACGTTGGCGCAGGTCGGTGAAGAGATCATCGCGCGGGCGAAGGCGACCAAGAAGTTCTTCTTCGTCGCCGGACGCCTGCGCATCGACAAGCCGGAGGGCATGGTCGAAGTCGACCGCGAGAAGGCGGCCTTGCTCGGCGTTGACATGCAGCAGCTGTCGGCCGATCTGTCGGCACTGCTGGCAGGCGGTGAAATCAACCGCTTTGCCTACGACAGCCGCTCGTACAAGGTGATCCAGCAGGTCGATCGCGGCGATCGCATCAACCCGCAGCAGCTTGAGGGCTACTACACCCGCGCGTCCAACGGCGAACTGATTCCGATCTCGACGCTGGTGAAGGTTGGCAGTCGCACGGTGCCGCGTACGATCGAGCATTTCCAGCAGCTCAACTCGAACACCATCATTGCGGTACCGCGGCCGGACGTGCCACAGGGCGACGCACTGAAGATCTTCGAGGACCTGTATGCGGAGCTCGCTCCCGCTGGCTTCCAGGCCGACTATGCCGGTCCGTCGCGTCAGTTCAAACAGGAGGGCGCAGCCCTGGCGCTGACCTTCGTATTCGCACTGATCATCATCTACCTGGTGCTGGCGGCACAGTTCGAGTCATTCCGCGATCCGATCATCATGCTGGTGACGGTGCCGATGTCGATCTGCGGGGCGCTGCTGTTCATCAACATCTTCAGCATCACCAACGGGATGCAGTTGACCGATTTCCCCGGCATGACGCTGAACATCTACACCCAGGTTGGCTTGATCACGCTGGTCGGCGTCATCTCGAAGCACGGCATCCTGATCGTGGAATTCGCAAACAAGCTGCAGGAGCAGGGCCTGGGCAAGCGCGAAGCGATCGAGGAGGCGGCGAGCATTCGCCTGCGTCCGGTATTGATGACAACTGCGGCGCTGGTGGTGGCGATGGTGCCGTTGCTGATGGCCGCAGGGCCTGGCGCTGCGTCGCGCTTTTCGATGGGCCTGGTCATCGTCTCCGGAATGACCATCGGTACGCTGTTCACGTTGTACGTGGTGCCGGCGATGTACCTGTTCATCGGACGTGACTACAGCGCAGTACGTGCCGCTGCAGCGGCGCGCGGGATCGAAGCGCACGGATAAAAAAGAGCCGGAACCTCCCCGGGCGGTTGCACAAATCGCCCGGGGCAACGCATCACACGCCAACCATCGGAGGAGTACCGCGGATGGCATTGAACGCGCAGACCATCCTGCGATGGGTGGAGCCGCTGCTGTACTCGCCGCGCGGGCGACGCCTCAGCATCGGCGCGCTCGCGGTGATGACTGTGGTCATGGGGTGGCAGGTGCTGCAGCTGCAACCGGACGCGGGCTTCGACAAGACCGTACCCTCCGGGCACCCGTACATGCAGGTGTTCGAGCAGTACCGGCAGGACCTCGGTGGCGCCAATGCCATTCTGGTCGCGCTGATGCTCAAACCCGGGGCGGTGGAAAGCGACATCTACAACGCGCGGTTTCTCGACAGCCTGAGCAAGGCCACGTCCGAGGTCGAGTTCGCCAAGGGTATCGACCGTACGCGGCTGTCATCGATCTATACGCGCAACGTGCGTTATCTGGAAGTCGTCGACGGCGGTTTTCGTTCGGAGGACGTGATTCCTGCGTCGTATGCGCCGTCGCCCGAGATGTTCGCGTTGATCCGCGAGCATGTCGGCAAGGCCGGGGTGATCGGGCGTCTGGTCAGTGAAGATCAGCGCGGTGCGATGGTCTACGCCGAGGTGCTGGAGCGCGATCCGGCGACGCGCACGCACACCGACTACGTGCGACTGGCGCATGAACTCGAGGACAAGGTCCGTGGGCAGCTGACCAGTCCCGAAAAATTCATCCTGCGCCTGACGCGCGATCTGCCCCCGTTGAAGGCCGGCGATGTCGTTGCGGAGCGTTACCTTGATCCGGGCTGGCGCCTTTTCCTGCAGACGCTGAACGTCGAACACATGGATACGCTGCGGGCACGTTCGACGATCAGGGTGCCGGGACGCTGGATCACGGTGGAGCGGGTCGACAATCCTGCCTACGATCCGGACATTTCGGTACACATCATCGGCTTCGCCAAAGTCGTCGGTGACGTTTCCGATGCCACCATCGAAGTCGCGCTGTTCTTCCTGCTGACAGTATTGGCCACGTTTTTTGCGCTGCTGATCTATCTGCGCGATCTGCGGCTGGCATGGCTGCCGATGGTGTGCTCAATCGTCGCCGTGATCTGGGAGATGGGACTGCTGCACAGCTTCGGGCTCGGGCTCGATCCATTCGCGATCATGGTGCCGTTCCTGGTGCTGGCGATCTCGACCTCGCATGGCGTGCAGTACGTCAACACCTGGGCTGACGAAATCGTGCACGGACGCGCGCCGTTCGAGGCGTCGCGACAGACGTTCCGCCGGCTGTTCATTCCCGGGAGCATCGCGCTGATCACGAATGTCGCCGGCTTTCTGACCATCGCGCTGGTACCGATCGGTGTGATTCGTGAGATGTCTGCCAATGCCTGCCTGGGCATGCTGGCGGTGATCGTCACCAACAAGGTGATGATGCCGATCTGGCTGTCGCGGCTGAATGTACGTGACCTCGAAGCGTTTCGCGCGCGTCGTGCGCGTCTGGCGCAGGCCGGAGACGGTCTGTGGCAGCGCATGGCGATGGTGACGACGCGCCCGGCCGCGCTCGCTTTGCTCGCGCTGGCGGCTTTGGTGCTGGCTGCAAGTTTCTACGGACAGCAGCACCGCATCATCGGCGACGCGCAGGCCGGTGTGCCCGAGCTGCGGCCGGATTCGGTCTACAACCGGGATTCGCGCGCGATCGCCGAAAACTTCACCGTCGCGACCGATATCTTCACGGTCATCTCGGAAGCCGACCCCTGGGGCTGTATCGACTACGACACGCTCGATCAGATCGATCGCTTTGCCTGGGCAATGCAGAACACGCCCGGGGTATCGGCAACACGCCAGTTGCCGCAGATCGCCAAGCAGATCTATTCCGGATTCTGGGAAGGCCACATCAAGATGCGCGTGCTTCCGCGCAATCATGATTCTCTGGTGCTGTCGACCAAGCCGGTGGATACCACGACCGGCTTGCTCAATATCGATTGCAGTGCGATTCCGGTCTACGTCTACACCACGGATCATCGGGCGACGACGATTCACGGCATCACCGCGGCGGTCGAACGCTTCAATGCGCAGAACGCAACCGAGTTCTACGCAACGCACGCCGATGCCGATCCAAAGGTCTGTGCGGAGCGTCAACGTCTGCGGCGCGAGGCACAGACTGTCGATGACGGCACGCCGTGTCCGCTGAACTTCGCGATGGCCTCCGGCAACGTCGGCGTGATGGCGGCAACCAACGAGGTGATCGAGGACAACGAGCTGAAGACCGTGCTGTGGGTCTACGCCGTGATCGGCGTCCTGATCCTGCTGTCGTATCGTTCGTTCAAGGGCTTTCTGATCATCGGCATTCCGCTGTTTCTGGTGTCGATCTTTGCCAACGCGCTGATGGCGTTCTTCGGCATCGGCCTGAAGGTCGCAACCTTGCCGGTGGTGACGCTGGCTGTGGGCATCGGCGTCGACTACGGCATCTATGTCTACGACGTGCTGCGACATCATCTGGATGATGACCGCATGAGTCTGCGTGAGGCCTACATCACGACCCTGCGTCAGACCGGCAAGGCGGTGATGTTCACCGGCCTGTGTCTGGCGGGCGGTGTGTTTGCCTGGCTGTTCTCAGGCTTGCAGTTCCAGCGCGACATGGGCCTGCTGCTGGTGGTGATGTTCCTGGCCAACATGTTCGGCGCGGTCCTGTTGGGGCCGGCGCTGTGTCGTGTGTTGTTGCGCTGGAATGAGCCTGCAGCGGGTCGCTGAGCCCGCAGCCGAATCAGCCCGGAGCGAACAGGGCCGAGGCGTCGACGAAGATCAGATAATCGCGAACGCGGTTGTCGCCGAGTTTGAGGATGTTCGCAAACGGGACCGTCAAGGTGGAGCGGTCGTGGCGGGTATAGCTGACCGTGCCGTGGCAAATCACCGCATCGGGTTCTGACCAGTGGCGCTCGATGCGATGCTCGAGTCCGGCGATTGCCTCGAAGAAGCCGCCGACAAAGCTGCGGATGGCGTCGCGTCCGCTGACCGGATCGGCATTGCCATAGCGGAACACCGCGTCCTCAGTGAGAAATTCGCAGAAGGCTGCGGCGTCGCGCGCGTCAATGCTGGCAAAGAGTTGTGGCAGCCAGCTGTCGGGGGATGAATTCATCGGCGGCACCTGTCGGAAGAAAGACTGAAACGCGAAGGGGACGCCAAGCATAGTGCGCTCTGGCGTCCCCTTCGAGGGGTGTCGCTATGTTGCGGTGCTTACCCCATGAAGAAGAAGTTCAGCTTGTTGCCGTCGAGATCGCGGAAGTAGCCGGCGTAGAAACCGGGGAAGCGTTCGCCCGGGGCGCCCTCGTCGGTTGCGCCGAGTTCAATGGCCTTGTTGTAAAGCGCATCGACCTGCTCGCGGTTCTTGGCGGCCAGCGCGACCATGTCGCCATTGCCGATGGTCGCTTCCTTGCCGTCGAACGGGGTGCAGACGGCCAGGCCGGGCGCGCCCGGGGCGGTCCACCACAGCTTCAGGCGCTCAGTGTCGAAGCCGCGCTGTGCGCCCATCTCGCTCATCAGTGCATCGTAGAACGCGGTGGCGCGGGGCAGATCCCGCGTTCCCAGGGTGACGTAACCGATCATGCTGTTCTCTCCTCGTGTGGTTGATCCATGGGGCTGCAAATCCGCAAGGCCAACGCGGTCAGCGATGGGCTGAGCGTGGACGCTAATTTCGCCTCATGGTGCCATTGTCGGAGTCGGAACGCGGGGTGTCCCCCACCCTTCGATAGGCTTCGCGGAACGTGCGTGGCGGACTAACTGTCGGCGCGGTAATAGTCCGGGCGGCCTGCGGTCCACAGCTCGCCCCAGAGCTTGCCGCCGCCGTCGACGGTCAGCACTTCGCCGGTGACGAAGCTGCCACTGGATGCGCTCAGGTAGATGCAGGCCTCGGCGATCTCCATCGGCGTGCCAGGACGTTTCATCGGGTTGGCCAGCGGGAATTCCTTCTGCGCTTCCGGCGGGTAGACGCGCAGGCCTTCGGTTGCGGTCAGGCCTGGCGCGACACAGTTGACGCGGATGCCCAGCGGCGCCCATTCCACTGCAACCGTGCGGCTGGCGCCGATGATTCCGGCGCGCGCGGCCACGGTGTGGGCAACGCCCGGCATGCCACGCTCGGTGACGACCACCACGTTGACGATCGAGCGCGCCATCGGCGGTTCCGGCTCCGGTGCGGTGCCGCAGTCGCGCCAGTACTGCGCGGCGCGCTGCATCATGTACCAGGTGCCGTTGAGGTTGTTGTTGATGACCGCGGTCCAGCCCTTGGGTGCGTAGTCGATCGCATCCTGCGGAAACTGGCCGCCGGCATTGTTGACGACATAGTCGAGCCGGCCGAAGCGGGCGTGGATCGCGGTGAACAGTTCGTTCACCGCTTCGGGCTCACGCACGTTGACCGGCATCGCGACCATCGTCGCGCCCTTGGCGGTCGCGAAGTCGACCACCGCCTGCAGCTTCTCGAACGTGCGGCCGCAGATCACCACGGTGGCGCCGAGGCGCGCGAACAGCAGCGCGAGCGCACGGCCGAGGCCGCTGCCGCCGCCGGAAACCAGTGCAACGCGACCCGCGAACAGGTCGTGCCGGAAAACAGTGTCGCTGGCCCACAGCGCCTCGGGCGCGTTGAGCGTGTCGATATCCAGTTCCATCGTCGCCTCAGCCGCGCAGCATTTCGCCGCTGATGATCATCTTGCGCACTTCGCTGGTACCGGCGCCGATTTCCAGCAGCTTGATCGAGCGGTACAGGCGGTTGATTTCGGATTCCCAGATGTAGCCGGTGCCGCCGTGGACCTGCACCGCGTCGTTGAGCACCTGGTTCATGGTCTCGGCAACGAACAGCACGCCAGCGGCGGTCAGCTTGTGGATCTCGCCGCGGCCGCCTTCGTCCTCGCCGATGACGTTGGCCGCGCGCAGCACCTGATACGTGAACAGGCGCATCGCTTCGACGCGCGTATACATCTCGGCGAGCTTGGCCTGGATCATCTGGAAGTCGGAGATCGGACGCCCGAACTGCTTGCGCTGCTTGGAGTAGTCCAGCGCCAGCTGCAGCGCGCGCTCGGCGATGCCCAGGCAGATCGGCGAGATCATCGAGCGTTCCAGATCCAGGCCCGACATCACGACCTTGACGCCACGGTTCTCCTCGCCGACCAGGTTCTCGGCCGGCACCTTGCAGTCCTCGAACACCAGCTCGGCGGTCTGCGAGCCGCGGAAGCCCATCTTGATCAGCTTCTGCGCGACCTTGAAACCGGGGAAGTCCTTCTCGACGATGAACGCGGAAATGCCCTGCGCGCCCTTGTCCTTGTCGGTCTTGGCATAGACCAGCAGCACGTCGGCGACCGGGCCGTTGGTGATGTAGATCTTCGAGCCGTTGAGGATGTAGTAGCCGCCCTCGCGCCGGGCTGTCGTGCGCATCGAGCCGAGTGCGTCGGAGCCGGCGCCCGGTTCGGTCAGACCCAGTGCGCCGATCAGCGTGCCCTTGCACAGGCCCGGCAGGTACTTCTGCTTCTGCGCCTCGTTGGCATTGCGCAGGATGTTGTGCAGGCACAGGTTCTCGTGCGCAACCCAGGCCAGCGCCATCGCGTGGTTCCAGCGGCCGAAGGCCTGCAGGATCAGGCCGGACGTGAAGACATCCATGCCGGCACCGCCGTAAGCCTCCGGCGCGGTGACGCCGAAGTAGCCGGTCTCGCCGATTTTTGGAAAGGCTTCAGTCGGCCACCATTCCTCGTCGTCCATGCGCTGCGCCAGCGGATACAGCTCCGCCTGCGCAAAGCGGTCGGCCTGGGCGAGGATTTCGATTTCGTCGGTGGACAGACCGGTAAAGGCCTGCATGACACTGGGGCGTTCGGTATTGGACATGGAAGTGCACTGTAAGTGAGTCTGACTTACCGACGATACCCAAGCCGGCGCCCGCGCCGCTTCGTCCAATAAGATGATGCTCAGGGGCGTGGCGTCTGTGGCGGGGCAAGCTGGCGCAGATCATCGAGCAGCCGGGGCAGTGTCGCGCGCAGCGATTCGGCCTGGGTGCGCCAGGATCGCGCCGCATGCAGCATTGCGTCCGGGCGGCGCAGGCGTAATGCGATGCGTTGCAACGCGCGCTCGATGCCGTCCTCGCGGCCGTACGACTGCAGCAATTGGGTAAACCGGCGGGCTTCAGGCGCCTCGGCGCCGGCCGCGCGAAACGAAGCGGTATCCACGGCAACGGCCTGCGCGGCGCGCGCGCAGAAGGCTTCCATCGACGCCGGGTGGTGTTGCGGCCAGTCCCCCGCGAGCGCGAAATCGCAGGCCAGGTCGAGCACGATGCCGGCATAACGACGTTCACCGTCGGCGAAACCGCTGCGGGCTTCGATTAGCAGCGGATGGCGATCGGTGGCGGCATCGATTCGCCGGTGCAGGCGGATGCCCTCCGCAACGCTGTGAGAATACATCGACAAATCCGAGCCGCGCACGACGTCGCCGAGGATGGCGCCGGGCATCGAGGTGCCGGTGACATCGGCGATCCACAGGTGGGCCAGGAAATTCATCGCCCGGCAGGGTACGCCGGCTCAGACGATGGCGTCGATCAGTCCCCAGTCCAGTGCCTGGCGCACGTTGATGCGCTGGCCGGACAGCACCCACCACGCTGTGCGCTGGCGGCCGATGCGACGCGGGATCGAGACGCAACCGCCGGCGCCCGGAATCAGTCCGAACTTGAGCTCGGGTAGCTGGAAGTGGGTCGAGGCGTCAGCGACGACGCGCCCGGCGAAGGCCGGAAATTCGATGCCGGAGCCGATGCAGGCGCCGTGCAGCTGCGCCTCGACGCGGCTGGCGCAGGCGGCCAGCTCGCGCCCGGGCAGGCGCAGCGTGCGCACCGCGTGCGCGGTGGCGGGATCGGGCGCGGTGCCGAATTCGGTCAGATCGCCGCCGGTGGAAAAGCATTTGCCTTCGCCGCGCAGCACGGCTCGCTCGATGTCCGGGTCGGTCTGCACCAGCTGCAGTGCCTCGACCAGGGCGTCGCGCATTTCCACGGTCATGCCGTTGCGGTTGGACGGGCGGTTCAGGGATAGCGTGAGGGTCGTGCGGTCGCGCTCGATCAGAACGGCCGGGCCCGCGTCGCGGTGCTCAAAGGGTGCCGCTGCGCGGTGTTCGGCGAGCCAGCGCTGGTATTCCGGTCCGGTCTGCAGCGTCGAGTAGGCCAGCGATTCGACCAGCAGCGCGTCTTCGATCGCCAGGCCTTCGGTCGTGCGGAGCAGGCGGACCATCACCGCGGCGGCAATCGGACTGCGCTGGATGTTGGCGATCAACGGTGCGAGATCGGCCTTCTGCACGACATGCGCGTCACAGGCCTCGGCAACGATCCGGTTGGCAGCAGTGCCGCCGACGCCGAGCACCGGTCCCGGCGCGCTGCGGATCCACGCCGCAACGCGAGTTTGCGCCTCGGCGTCGAGCGATGCGGCGTCGAGATCCAGCGCGATGTATGCCGACGCCGACAGCGGTGACAGTTCCGGTCCGGCGCCGGGCACTTCGGTTGCGAGCAGGATCGCGCTCAGAGGCTGCAATTCAGAGGCCATGTCACTGGGTGGCATGCCACAGGGTTGTGGCGGAGGATCAAGATCTTAGCGCTGTCCGCGCTGCAGCAAGCTGAAGAATCCGTAGGACGGGTCTTCCGCGCCGGGCTTGCCGATGTGGGCGCCGTGCAGGAACGGATGCTGCAGATCGACCTTGGACGGCGCGGCCGGATAACACCAGTCGGCGACGATGGAGCGGTGGCTGAATTTCCAGACGCCGTCGCGCTTTTCGTACTTGTCGAAGTAGCGGCCGCCGATCAGCACATCGAGCAGGGATTCCGGCGCGTCGTCGGTCGCCGGTGTACGCACCTGGTGGAAGGCGATGATGTAGACCTCGCCCTCGGCCTTATCTCCGTCCAGCTTCAGATTCACCGTGGTGACGTTGTGATGCAGGATCGCCATCGGCGCCTGGATCTGCGGCAGCTTGTCGATGAACTCCATCGCCGGACCCTTGGCGAAGTGCCCATGCTCGTCGATGGCATCCTCGTGGTACAGCGCGCGCATCTTGTCCTGATCGTGACGATCGGCCGCGTTGCAGTAGGCCATGACCAGTTCGTGGATCGCCTGCTTGTCGAGCAGTGCGTCGAGTTGCTGTTCGCGGGTCAACGTGTTCATCAGCTCAGTCCTCGTACGGGAATCGCGGCGCCGTGCACCGCGCGTGCGGCGTCCGAGCACAGGAAACCGATGACGCTGGCCAGATCCTGCGGCGCGACCCAGCGCTGCGGATCGGCGTCCGGCATGGCCGCGCGATTCGGTGCGGTGTCGATGATGCTCGGCAGCACGCAGTTGACGTTGATGCCACGCTCGCGCAGTTCATCCGACATCGCTTCGGTGATGCGGATCACCGCACTCTTGGACGCGCTGTAGGCGGCCATCTGTGCGCCGCCGTGCAGTCCGCCGAGCGCGGCGACGTTGACGATGCGCCCACCGCCGGCTGTCAGCAGCGCCGGGACCACGGCGCGCACCACGTTGAGCAGCGTGCCGACGTTGATGTCCTGCATCTTCTGCCAGTCCGCGGCGCTGGTTTCGTGCACGGCCGGTCCCATCGCAAAGCCGCCTGCGATGTTGCAGACCGCGTCGATGCGGCCGTAGCGCTCGAGCGCGCCGGCGGCGACAGCGTTGACGGCGTCGGCCTCCAGCAGATTGGCGGCCACCAGCCAGCGCCGGGCGCTGGGCTCCGGATAGCTGCGCTGCAGTGCGGCGATGTCCTGATCCACCAGGACCTGCGCGGCGCCCAGCCCGTCGAAGTGCGCCGCCAGGGCGCGGCCGAGGGTGCCGGCGGCGCCGGTGATAAGGACCGTGGATGGCACTGCAGACATCGCGCACTCCAGAAGTGGAAACCCTGTTCATTGTCCGGGCCGGGTTCGGCGCGGCGACCCCTGAACGGATGAGATGCCGGCCCGTGCGCCGGTCTTTGGGCGCGCCTGGGTTGGGCTCGCGGTTGACCGGCACGGGCGGACTGACGCAAAGTAGTGAGATTGACTCACCAAATAGCGGAAAACTCCCTCATCCGGCTGAGGCGCATGACCTGAAACTCAGTCATCATGCGGATCATCGGGGTGAGGAAGGCTCATTTAATCCCTTTCAAGGCTTCAGGAGGTCTCAATGTCCGAACCGGTTCTGATCGAACGCCGCGGCGCGGTGTGCTGGATCACGCTCAATCGCGAGGAGCGCCGCAATGCGCTCAATGAGCAGGTGGTGCGGACCATCGACGCGGCCATCGCCGAGGCCAACAACGATCGCGAGTGCCGGGCGATCGTCATCACCGGCATCGGTGACAAGGCGTTCTGTGCCGGCGCGGATCTGGCCAAGAACGCCAAGGGTTTCGCCTTCGACGTCGACTTCTCACGGCCCAAGCACTACATCGTCGACCTGTTCAAGCGATTGCAGGAATGCACGCTGCCGGTGATTGCGCGTGTGAACGGCCATGTCATGGCCGGCGGCTTCGGCCTGCTGTGCGCCTGTGACATGGCGATCGCCGCGGACGACATCCGCATCGGCACGACGGAAGCCAAGATCGGCGTCACGCCGATGATGATCCTGCCGTACATGCTGCGCATCCTGCCGGCGCGTAAGCTGCAGGAGATGTGCATCACCGGTGAGCAGTTCAGTGCCCAGGAGGCGCTGGAGTGGGGCGTGGTCAATTACGTGGTGCCGCGCGCAGAGCTGGATGCCAAGATCGACTGGCTGCTGTCACGCGTGACCAACAAGTCCTCGACCGCGATCCGTCTCGGCAAGCAGGCCTACAACGCGATGCGCGACATGGGGCTGCGCGAGTCGCTGGAATACGCGCAGGTGATGGTGCCGGTGATGTCGAGCACGGCGGACGCCAAGGAAGGCATGGGCGCCTTCCAGGAAAAGCGCAGCCCGAACTGGACGGGGCGCTGAGCCATGACCACAACATTGAATATCGGGTGTGGCGCCGGCTTCTGGGGCGACAGCGGCGAAGCGCCGCGACAGCTGGTCGAGTCCGGCCAGATTCATGTGCTGGTGCTCGACTATCTGGCCGAGATCACGATGTCCCTGCTCGCACGTGCGCGCGGCAAGGATTCGTCGCTGGGCTATGCCACGGATTTCCCCAAGGTGATCGCAGCGCTGGCGCCGCAGATCAAGCAGCAGGGCATCAAGGTCGTGACCAACGCCGGCGGCGTCAATCCGCAGGCCTGCCGCGCGGCACTGGCGGCGTTGCTGAAAGAGGCCGGTGTCGACCTGACCATCGGCATCGTGACCGGCGACGACCTGCTGCCGCAGGTTGATGCGCTGCGCGAGCAGGGCATCCGCGAGATGTTCACTGGCGACACCTTCCCCGACAAGCCGTGGAGTGCCAACGCCTATCTCGGTGCGTTTCCGATTGCTGCCGCGCTGGAAGAGGGTGCGGACATCGTCATCACCGGCCGCTGCGTCGACAGCGCGCTGGCACTCGGGCCGTTGATCCAGCGCTTCAAGTGGTCGCCCGAGGACTACGACAAGCTCGCCGCCGGAAGTCTCGCTGGGCATGTCGTTGAATGCGGCGCGCAGGCCACCGGTGGCATCTGCACCGACTGGCAGAGCGTGGCCGACAGCTGGGACGACATGGGCTTTCCGATCGCCGAATGCGCGGCCGACGGTTCGTTCGTCGTCACCAAGCCCAAGCGCACCGGCGGCCGCGTCGGCACCGATACCGTGGCCGAGCAGATCGTCTACGAGATCGGCGATCCCGGCGCCTACCTGCTGCCGGATGTGACCTGCGACTTCCGCCATGTGTCGCTGGAGTCCGTCGGCGAGGACCGGGTGCGCGTCAGTGGCGCGCGCGGACGTGCGCCGACCGATCAGTACAAGGCCTCGGTGACCTATCAGGACGGCTTCCGTGCCACCGGCACGATGATGATCGGCGGCGTGGATGCGCGCGCCAAGGCCGAGAAGGTTGCGGCGGCGATTCTCAAGCGCACGCGGCGGCTGTTCGGCGAGCGCGGACTGACGGATTACCGGCGGACCGACGTCGAAGTGCTCGGCGCCGAGTCGAACTGGGGCGCGCACGCGCGTACCCGTCATACCCGCGAAGTGATTCTGAAGCTGTCGGTGCATCACGACGACAAGAAGGCGCTGGAGATTTTCTCGCGCGAAGTGATCCCGGCCGCGACGGCGATGGCGCAGGGCATTACCGGGTTCTCCGGTGGACGTCCGGCCCCGACGCCGCTGGTGCGTCTGTTCTCCTGCCTGGTGCCAAAGGCGCAGGTGCCGGCGACGGTGGACGTCGAAAGCATTTCGGTGCTGCATGCGGCGCAGCCGGTGGCGACGCCGGCCGTGGCCGATCCCGATCCGGTGGTGGTCGAGGAGGTTTCGGCCAGTCACGTGACCCGTGCGGTGCCGCTGATTGCGCTGGCCTATGGTCGCAGCGGCGACAAGGGCGACGCGTCCAACATCGGCGTGCTGGCCCGCAAGCCGGAGTTTGTCGGTCTGCTGCGTGAGCAGCTGACCGCGGACAAGGTCAAGCACTACTTCGCGCACTTCGCTGAAGGGCCGGTGACGCGCTTTGAATGGCCCGGTCTGCACGGCTTCAACTTCCTGATGGAGAACGCGCTGGGCGGCGGCGGCATGGCCTCGCTGCGCTACGACCCGCAGGGCAAGATGATGGCGCAGATCCTGATGGACTATCCGATCCAGGTGCCGGAAGACTGGATCGTGCGCTTCGGGCTGAACGTCACCGCGGGCGCCGTCGAGGCGTGAGCCGCAACGCTGCCCAGCGCACGCCGCCGCGTGCGGGTGTCCGGGTCGCGCGCGAACAGCGCGTGCTCGACATCCTGCAGGCGGCGCGTGAGACCTTTTGCGAGAAGGGTTACGAGCAGACGCTGGTGTCGGAGATCGCGGCGCGCATCGGCGTGGTCGAGGGCACGATCTACAAGTACTTCGCGACCAAGCGCGAGCTGCTGCTCAAGGTGCTGGAGCACTGGTACGAGGAGATGTTCGGCGATTACGCCCGCGACCTCGCCGGGGTCGAAGGCAATCGCCAGCGTCTGCAGCTGCTGATCTGGCGTCACCTGCGCACGGTGCGCGAATACCCGCAGCTGTGCCGCTTGATGTTCATGGAGTTTCGTGCCGACAGCGCCTATCGCGGATCGGCGCTGTACGAGATGAACCGGCGCTACACGCAGTTCCTGACCGAGGTGATCGAGGAAGGCATCAATGCCGGTGCGTTTCGCGATGACCTCGATCCGGCGCTGCTGCGTGACATGGTCTACGGCGGCATCGAGCATCACGCCTGGCGCTATCTCTGCGGCGACGGCGCAATCGACATCGACCGCATCGCCAAGGCCATCACCGACATTGTTGCCGATGGCATTACCCGACGTCGCGGCGCTGAGGCGCTGCGACTGGAAGCGCAGCGTCTGATGACGCTGGCGGACACCCTGGACAATCAAACGTCATGAGGATGCATCAATGACTTCCCCTTCATTTCCGACGCCGGAGCAGGTGAGCGCCTGGCCGTTCGACTGCGTGCTGGTCGCCAATCGCGGCGAGATCGCCGTGCGCGTCCTGCGCACGGTGCAGCAGCTCGGCATGCGCGGCGCGGTCGTCTATCACGCGGCCGATCGCGGTACGGCCGCGGTGCAGATGGCCGACCATGCGATCGAGATCACCGGCGGTACGCCGGTCGCGGCGTATCTCGACGGCGCGCAGATCATCGCGGCAGCCCAGGCCTGCGGTGCGGGTGCGATTCATCCGGGCTATGGCTTCCTGTCCGAGAACAAGACCTTCTGCGAAGCGGTCGAGGCCGCGGGCATCCGCTTCATCGGACCCAGGCCCGAGCAGATCGATCTGATGGGCGACAAGGTGCGTGCGCGTAACTTCGTCGAGAAGGGCGGCTTCCCGGTCGCGCCCAGTGCGATCGAGGATGACGATCCGGCAAGCTTCGTCGAGCGTGCGCGCGCAGTCGGTGCGCCGCTGCTGATCAAGCCCAGCGCTGGCGGTGGCGGCAAGGGCATGCGCATCGTGCGGGACCTGTCGGTGCTGGAGCAGGAGATTGAACGCGCCCGCAGCGAAGGCCAGCGCTATTTCGGCGACGGCCGCCTGTACGTCGAACGCTACATTGAGAATCCGCGCCACATCGAAGTGCAGGTGCTCGGCGACGGCCAAGGCGGTGTCGTGCATGTGTTCGAGCGTGAATGCTCGGTGCAACGCCGCTTCCAGAAGATCGTGGAAGAGACGCCGTCGCCGGCGCTGGACGCGGCGCTGCGCGAGAAGATCTGCGAGACCGCCGCCGGCATCGCGCGTTCAATCGACTATCGCAATGCGGGCACGGTTGAATTCATCTTCGGACAGGCAGGCGAGTTCTATTTCCTGGAGATGAACACGCGCCTGCAGGTCGAACATCCCGTGACCGAGGAGATCACCGGGATCGATCTGGTGGCGCAGCAGCTGCGCATCGCCGCCGGCGAGACGCTGGGGTACACGCAGGCCGACGTGACCGCCCAGGGCCATTCGATCGAGCTTCGCATCTACGCCGAGGACGCCGCGCGCGGTTACACGCCGACCACCGGGCCGGTACTGGTGCTGCATCCGCCGCAGGGCGAGGGCGTGCGCTGGGACAGCGGCATCCTGCAGGGTGGCGAAGTGACCTCCGCGTTCGATCCGATGATTGCCAAGCTGATCGTGCGCGGCCGTGATCGCGCCGATGCGATCGCCAAGGCCGATCGCGCGCTGCGCGACACCGTGCTGCTGGGCTGCAAGACCAACACCGCGTTCCTGCGCCGCCTGATCGGGCATCCGGCTTTCGTCTCCGGCGATGTCCACACCGGCTTCCTCGACGCCAATCCGCAGATTGCTGCCGAACCGGAATTGCCGATGCAGACGGTACAGGCGCTGCTGGCCGCAGCCAGTCTGAGCACACGCCCGATGCGTGACATGGCCGACAGCGTGCCGGACATGCATGCAGCGATGGGCGGCTGGCGCAACTAACGCATTCGGGGAACGACCATGCATCACGCATTCAAGCTCGGCGACGCCGAGCACAACGTCGAGCTGTCACGCTCGGCCGACGCCTACCGCCTGCATCTGGGCGGCGAGGTCATCGACATCGATCTGAAGACCGGCGCGGACGGTCGCGCCTGGCTGACGCTGGGCAAGCAGCACCTGGAAGTGGTTATCGCCACACGTGGCGACGACGTCTTTGTGCATCTTGACGGTGAGGCGTATCAGCTGCGTTACGAGCATCCGCTGGACCGGCTTGCCGCACAGTCGGGCACTTCGGCTGAGGACAGCATTCTCGCGCCGATGCCCGGCAGCATCGTCAGTGTCGCGGTCAAGGCCGGTGACAGCGTCGTCAAGGGCCAGACCCTGCTGGTGATGGAGAGCATGAAGATGGAGACGACGATCGGTTCGCCGCGTGACGGCGTGATCGCCGGCGTCAGTTTCGAACCGGGACAGACCTTCGACCGCGACGCGCTGTTGCTGAGTCTGGAGCCGCAGGAGAAAGCCGCGTGAAGCGCATCGAATCCAAACTCAATACCGCGTCCGCCGAATTCCAGGCCAACGCTGCGCACAACCGCCGGCTGGTCGAGGAGTTCCGCGAAAAGCAGCGCAAGGTGCGCTACGAGCGTCCGCAGCGCGACATCGACCGCCTGCGCAAGCAGAACAAGCTGCTGGTGCGTGAGCGCATCGATCTGCTGCTGGATCCGGGCACGCCGTTCCTGGAGCTGTCGTCGCTCGCCGCCAACGAGCTGTATGACGGCGAAGTGCCGGGCGCGGCCTGCGTCACCGGCATCGGCATCGTGTCCGGGCGCGAAGTCGTCATCAACGCTGGCGACGCCTCGGTCAAGGGCGGCGCGTGGTATCCGCTGACGGTGAAGAAGACCGTGCGCACGCTGGACATCGCGATCGAGAACCGCCTGCCGGTGGTGCACCTGTGCGACTCCGCCGGCGGCTTCCTGCCGGAGCAGGCCGAGCTGTTCGCGGACAAGTATTACGCCGGCCGCATCTTCCGCAATCAGTGCATGCTGTCGAAGATGGGCGTGCAGCAGGTGTCCGTGGTGCTGGGGCATTGCACCGCCGGCGGCGCCTACGTCCCAGGACTGTCCGATTACAACGTCATCGTGCGCGGCACCGGGGCGATCTTCCTCGCGGGTCCGCCGCTGGTAAAGGCGGCGACTGGCGAGGACGTCACCGTCGACGAGCTGGGCGGCTGCGACATGCACACCAGCGTCTCCGGCACCGCCGACTATCCGGCGTCGAGCGAGGAAGAAGCGATCGCCATCGCGCGTGACATCGTTGCGCAGTTCAAGCGGCCGCAGAAGGCGCACACCGAATGGCAGCCGCCGGAAGCGCCGTACTACGATCCGAGCGAGCTTTACGGCGTGCTGCCGCAGGACATCAAGCAGCAGTTCGACATGCACGAAGTCATCGCGCGCATCGTCGACGGCTCACGTTTCCACGAGTACCAGCCCAACTACGGCAAGACGCTGATCTGCGGCTACGCCCACATCTGGGGCTACAAGGTCGGCATCCTCGCCAACAACGGCGTGCTGTTCAACGACAGTGCACTGAAGGGCGCGCACTTCATCGAGCTGTGCAACCAGAACCGCACGCCGATCGTGTTCCTGCAGAACATCACCGGCTTCATGGTCGGCAAGGAATACGAGCGCCGTGGCATCACCAAGGACGGCGCCAAGATGATCATGGCGGTGTCCAACTGCGAGGTACCCAAGTTCACCGTGATGTGTCACGGCTCCTTCGGTGCCGGCAACTACGGCATGAGCGGCCGCGCCTTCGACTCACGCATGCTGTTCAGCTGGCCGAATCACCAGATCTCGGTGATGGGCGCCGAGCAGGCCGCCAACACGCTGGCTGACGTCAAGATCCGCCAGCTGCGCAAGCAGGGTGTCGAGCTGAGCCAGGCCGACATCGACGCGATCCGTGACCCGGTGCTGGGCGAGTTCAAGCGCAAGCAGTCCGCCTACTGGGCGACGTCGGAAATCTGGGACGACGGCATCATCGACCCGGCCGACACCCGCAACGCCCTCGGCATCTCGATTTCTGCCGCGCTGAACACACCGATCGGCGATCCGCGCTACGGCGTGTTCCGGATGTAGCCGTCTTTTCCCCTCTCCCGCTTGCGGGAGCGGGGCCGGAGACCGCTGGTGCAAGGCTCCCCCTATCCAACGAAACTTAAATTGCGCTTGATGAAATTTAAGTTTGCACGGTAAAATTTAAAAAGGCACACTGCACTTATTAAATTCAGCCCAAGGGTGGGGAGATGAATCCCGCGGACTTCAAAGCGCCGCAGGCAGGTCGCGTGGTCAAGACGGCGCAGGGTTATGCCGCTTTCGTGCCCGCGCCCCTGCCGCCCCAACTCGACTATTCCGAAGCGTTGGTTCTGGCACTGTCGGCCGCAGATGCGGCTTTGAGTGAGCTTTCGGGCCTCGGGCGCGTTCTGCCCAACCCGCGCTTGCTGATTGCGCCGTATGTTCGCCGCGAAGCCGTGCTGTCGTCCCGTATCGAGGGCACGCAAGCCAGTCTTTCCGACCTTCTGGTCGATGAAGCGGGCCAGCCGACCGAGACCCCGGCCGATGATGTACAGGAAGTGCGGAACTACGTCGTCGCGTTGGAATACGGGATCGAGCGGCTCACGGACCTGCCGTTGTCCCTGCGGCTGGTCGGCGAACTGCATGCACGCCTGATGGCAGGTGTCCGTGGGCAACATGCCACTCCGGGCGAATTCCGGCGATCGCAGAACTGGATTGGTCCGCCGGGCAGTACACCGGTCACGGCACCCTATGTTCCGCCTCCCGTTGCCGAAATGAAGGAGGCCTTGGGCGAATGGGAAAAGTTTCTGCACCAACGCGGCACGATGCCGGAGCTGATCCAGTGTGCATTGATGCACGAGCACTTCGAGGCCCTGCACCCTTTTCTTGATGGCAACGGACGCGTCGGCCGTCTGCTGATCACGTTGTTCCTGATCGAGCGCGGTCGACTTAGTCAGCCACTGCTGTACCTCTCGGAGTTCATCGAGCGATACAAGGCCGACTACTACTTCCACCTGCAAGCCGTGCGTACCCATGGAGACTGGCAGGGCTGGTTGCTGTACTTCCTGAATGGCGTGCGCTGGAGTGCGAGCCGGGCTATCCGGCAGGCCAGTCAACTGATCGACCTGCGTGAAAGCATGCGACAGCGCTTGGCCGCTATTCCAAAGGCGTTGCCGCTGGTTGATGCTTTATTCGAGAACCCCTACTTCGTGCCGTTGCGCGTCGTGCAGCTCACCGGAGTCAGTGACCCGACCGCCAGGACCTTGCTGCGCAAGTTGACGGCGGCCGGAGTGCTGCGGGAAGTGACCGGCCGGCAGTGGGGAAAGCTTTACGTCGCACAAGATGTGCTCAAAGCAATGGCAGAGCCGGGCGAAGACCCGAATGAAATCGAATAAGGGAGCGGTACATGAGCCAGTTGCTGATTCAGAAGTACCTCAACGAACTGGCAAAGCTGCGCAAGATATCCGGCACGCATCGTGAATCCGTCGTTCGCGAGGCCTTCAAGGACTTGCTGAAGGCCTGGGCCCGATCGCACGATCTGACGTTCATCAAGTCGCCTGGGACTATCGGCTCGGCGATCGCAGTGCGCTGGAGTGGGTGCTGGACCAGTACAAGGAAAAGACGCCCAAAGATCCGACGATTCGCGAGAAGTTCAACACCTACCGTTTCGCCAACTATAAGGACGTGGTCATCGACCTGTTGCAGCGGGTGACGACCGTCAGCGTGGAGACCATGACGATCGTGCAGGCGATGCCCGGCAAGGAGTAGGCCGCCCCCGTGCCGGTTCCGCGCTGCTGCGCGCTTATCGCGTGAACGCCCAACCCTGATCGCTGAAGGTGATGGTGCCGGTGACGCCGCTGAGCTGGATCTCGGTGAAGCGCGTCGGGCCGAGATAACGCGCGACGAACTCCTGCACCTTCGCCGGCTGATTGGCGAGGTTGTCGTAGAGCGTCTGCGGTATTTCGATTGCGCCGCGGAAGCTGCGCGGCTGATCGTCGAGTCCGCGGGCACGTTCGAGCTGGCGGATGACGTCGGTCGTGTGCAGGATCAGATCGAAGTGCTGGTTCGGTCCGGTGTGGATGCGCAGGGTCGTCGGTGAGCAATAGGTGCTGAAGCCGAGCAGTTCGGCGGCCCAGTCGTCGTCGCCTTCGATGTGTTCGCGGTCGCCGAGCGTCGGCAGCGCGTCGAGGTTGTAGCCGTAGTCCAGACCGGGCGCGGGGCCGAGCACGCGGGCGACGCTGTTGTCGCCGGTGTTGTCGAGCTCGGTGCCCTTGAGCGCGGCGTCGGTGCGCACAAAGGTCCAGTGATCGTCCTCGGCGACGATGTCGCGCTGCCAGTAACCGGTGTGACCGGCGGCATCGATGCCTTCCACCCGCAGCACGCGGTGGATCATGTTCTCGCCGAGCTTGTGGATGCCGAAGTGATGGGTGATGCGGCCCTCGATGCGCGGCTGCTTGACCCAGTCATAGCTCGGCAGCTGGATCACCGGATCGGGCACACCCCGCTGGTCTTCGTAGCTGTAGCTGAAGAACACGTTGTCGGCACCGGCCAGGTCGAAGTCGTAATGCCGGGTGTAGATGTCGCCGTAGCGCGTGATGGCGGCAACGGTGGAGCCGCTGGCGGTGAGGTTGACCATCTGCAGGCGGCCGCCTTCGGGGGCGCACATGCCGTAGCTTTCGTCGCGCGGCAGCCACGGGTCGACGTAGATGAGGTCCTGGCCGTCGTCGGCGAGAATCCAGATGTGCGAGACCTTGCCCTGGCCGATTGCATGCAGGTTGCCGGCAGGATCGGTCCAGTTCTTGTCCTCGGCCGGAGAGATCACGGTCCAGGTCCAGGCCCGATAGTTCTCGCGGATCTGGTGGCCGCTGCCGAGCCAGGTCGGCGGGCCCCAGCGCGAGGTCCAGTTGAACCACTCGGGGGCGTTGAGCGCGTTGTCCATGCCGTAGATCGCGCCGTCGGCACGGATCGCCGTCATCTCGTCGTCGTCCACCGCGATGCCGATGACGGTGCCTTCCAGGCACGCCGGCATCTGCACGCGGTCCCAGGGCTGATTGATCCCGGTGACTTCGGCATGCGAGCGGAACCAGATGACGCCGTCGCGCAGCGCGAAGTCGTAGCGGCGGTTGTAGGTTTCAGTATCGCCGCGCACGAAGCTGCCGACCGGGAGGTCGGCGGGCGCATCGGTGACGGCGTCGGCGGCGAGGCCGTTGCCGGTGTCGGGCAGGATGTCGATCGCCACCGGATCAGGCGTGCCGATGGTGCCGCCCGGCAGCACGCAGGCGCCGACGTCAGCGTCGTGGTTGACCTTGGTCGCGAATGGGCCGCCGGGATTCGGAACGAAGTCGGTTCCGGGTGACGCGCTGCCGGGGTCCGAGCTGCCACTGCAGGCGCCCAGTGCCAGTGTCGCAATCAGTGCAACGACTTTCAGATCCATCCGAGAGTTCCAAAGCTGAGGGCGGCAAGGGTCACGATGCTCGCCAGTGCGCCGACCACGGTGATCTGCTGACGTCGGGTCGGCAGATCATGCACCCAGTAGCCGACCAGATAGAACGGCAGATAGCCGACCAGGAAGATCAGCCACGGGGCGCCGGCGTTCCAGCCGCGCCAGTCCCAGGTCAGTGCGCCGATGCGGTTCAGCACGATTTCGACGCCGACGCAGGCGATGGAGTTGATGACCGCAAGGAACAGGCGGTTGTTGATGCCGAGGATGCGCAGCTTGCGATCCTCCGGCAGCAGGCGCATCGCGTAGAGGCCCATCATCGCGAACATGAAGCTGATCTCGATGTTCAGGCCGATGAAAATCTGGAACGCCGACGGTCCGGGGGTGCCCCAGGCCGGAGCGAAGCCGCTGAAGTGGGCAAGCAGGCCGTTCCAGATCTCGTTGACCCAGTCCATCAGCCAGAACGCCAGCGCGCCGAGCACGACGTTGTAGCGGCGCGCGGCGATGTTGTCGGCATACAGATACATCACCACCAGCAACAGCGGTATCACGTACCACTGGAAGGTTGCCGGATCGCGCAGATGCGCCAGGGATTGCGTTGCGGAAGGAGTCATCGCACAGTCGCCTCAGGAGAATCCGATGACTATACAAACGCGGGCGCCGGTGATGCTCGCGCAAACCGGCCACCGGCTTGCGAATCCCGGCCAGAAGCCGACCACAATGGGCGCGGGCACGGTGTCCGCGGCCTATCTGAATACCCTGCTTGAAGTCGCCACGCGCGCCGGCGTCGATCGCGACGGGTTGCTCGCTGCGGCGGGAATCGACGCGACGGCGTTGGCGCACAACGCGGGGCGTATCGCGGTCGTACGCATGCTGGATCTGTTCGACGCGGCGATGCGCGTCACGGCGGATTCGATGATCGGCTTGCACATGGGCATGCAGGCCCAGCCGCGCAGCTTCAATGCGCTGGGGTATGCGGCGATGAGTTGTCGCACCCTGGGCGAGGCGGTGGAGCTGATCCCGCGGTACGAGGGCGTGGTCTACGACGGTGGGACGACGACGCTGCGGCGCGAGGGTACGCGCGTCCATCTGTGCTGGGCCGCCGCCTTGCCGGACCCTGCGGCCCCGAGCGTGCGTCCGCTGAACGAGGCGATTGTCGCCGGCTGGCTTGCGTATGGGCGCTGGATCACCGGCCGCGAAGCGCCGATCGAGCAAGTGAGATTCCGCCACGCGGCGCCCGAGCGGCTCGGGGCCTATACCGAATTCTTCGGCATCCGTCCGGACTTTGATTGCGACGACAATGCGCTGGTGTTCGATGCCGCGCTGCTGGAGGTGCCGTTGGTCCAGCACGATGACGAGCTGCGCCAGCTGATGGAAGCACGCGCGCAAAGCCAGATCGACCAGCTGCAGGCGATGTCGCCGCTGCTGCGGCAGGTGGTTTCCGAAATCCGGCAGCGCCTGCCGCGCGGGGAGTGCAGCATCGCCGCGGTTGCCGCGTCCGTCGGCATGAGCGAGCGCAGCCTGCGGCGACACCTGCAGGCGGAAGGGGGCAATTTCCAGTCGGTGTTGAATCAGGTCCGTTACGAGCAGGCAAAGGCGTATCTGCGCGATCCGGGCTTGAGCGTGGTGGAAGTGGCGCTGTTGCTCGGATATGCCGAGCAGAGCGCATTCTCGGCGGCGTTTCGTGGCTGGTCCGGCTGCAGTCCGCGTGAGTATCAGCGCACGCAGCGGACGCCCGCTCTCGATGCCTGAACCGCGCGAGGATCAAGGCGCATGTCCGGCCTGATGGGGTGGCTGCTACTGGCACCGGTGCTTATCGGGGTGCTGTGCATGGTGCTGCATGACGTCACCGGAAATCCGCTGTTTGCCGTCGGGGGTCAGATCGCTGCGGGTTTCGCGCTGATGGTCGTGGTGCTCGGCGCGGGCGCGGCGTGGCGCGCACGCCGCGGTGAGCGTTCACCGGACTGAGAGCGCGTCGACGTTCGCGTTCCGGCTCTCGCATGAACAGACGACGCGGTCGATCGGGCCGGGGCTACACTGTCGGACCGGTTCGCAGGGGAAGCGCAGGTGTCGGTCAACTACAAGCAGATCCAGATCAGTTTCAAGACGCGATTCTGGATCGTGATTTTCCGCTGGATCCTGAAGCCGTGGCTGGGGCGGGTGATCAAGGCCTCGCATTCCAAGATTTCCAGGGTGCAGCTCTTTCTCGGCAGCCGGCCGATCCGCTACACCGCTGGCCTGAGCTGGGAATACCGCATCATCAACCGCGTGCCAGGGCCGGTCATCGGTGACTTCGACAACACCAGCAAGACCGCGATCCTGTGGCTGCACGGGGGTGCTTTCGTGATTCCGGCGTCGAACGATGCGCATGTGCCGACGCTGGCGCGACTGTGCCGCGATCTGGATGCCGTTGGCTTCATGCCCGATTACCGGCTGGCGCCGTTCAATCGCTTTCCGGCATCTCTGGACGACTGTGAACGCGCGTACCGGGGCCTGCTCGATCTGGGTTTTGACGCCGAACGCATTGTGGTCTGCGGGGATTCGGCCGGGGGCAATCTGACCCTGGGGCTGCTGCAGCGCATCCGCAGGCACGGCTGGCCGATGCCGGCCTGCGCTGTGCCGATCTCGCCAGTCACTGAACTGGGGCGCGCGCACTTTCCGCCGTCACGCGGTCTCAATGCCAGGCGCGACCCGATGATTCCGATCAAGGCGATGTCCATGGTCGACGATCTCTATGCCGGCGACTGGGACGCGTCCGATCCGGAACTGTCGCCGCTGTACGCCGATTACACCGGCTTCCCGCCGTTGTTCTTCCTGGCCGGAGAGACTGAGGTGCTGCTGGACGACTCGGTGATGGCGGTGCGCCAGGCGGTCGCCGCCGGCGTCGACGCCCGCGTCGACGTCTGGCCGCTGATGCCGCATGCGTTCCCCTTATTCGAAAGTCTTCTACCCGAAGCGAAGATCGCGCGGCACGATATCGCGGCATTCATGCGCCGCTGCCTGCCTGAAGAGGCGGGCGCGGGTGTCGCCGTTTCACCCGGGCTGCGGGTGATCAAGTAAACCAACCATGGGGTCGCCTGGCGACCGGAGGAATTGCGAGATGGCCGATTCGCCCTACCTGAATGAGTATCGTCGTTCCCAGCGCGAGCCCGCCGCGTTCTGGGCCGAGCAGGCCGAGGCGCTGCACTGGGACCGTCGCTGGGATACCGTGCTTGATGACAGCAATGCGCCGATGTATTGCTGGTTTGCCGGGGCGCAATTCAACACCTGCTACAACGCGCTCGATCGTCACGTTGAGGGCGGTCGCGCCGATCAGCTGGCGCTGATCTATGACAGCCCGCTAACCGGCAGCAAACAGACGTTCACCTATCGCGAATTGCGCGACCGCGTTGCGCACTTCGCCGGCGCGCTGAAGGCGCAGGGTGTGCAGAAGGGCGAGCGGGTGGTGATCTACATGCCGATGGTTCCGGAAGCGGCGATCGCGATGCTGGCCTGCGCGCGTATCGGTGCGATCCATTCGGTGGTGTTCGGCGGCTTTGCCGCACCGGAGCTGGCCAAGCGCGTTGACGACGCCAAGCCGGTGCTGGTGGTGACCGCGTCCTGCGGCATCGAGCCGGGGCGTCAGATCAACTACAAGCCGCTGCTCGATCAGGCACTGGAATTGGCGGCGCACAAGGTCAGGGCCTGCATCATCCTGCAGCGGCCGCAGTGCCAGGCGTCGCTGGTCGAGGGCCGTGATTTTGACTGGCGCGCGCTTGAGGCCGCAGCCGAACCTGCGGCCTGCGAGACCGTCGCCGCGACGGATCCGCTGTATGTGCTCTATACCTCGGGCACCACCGGCAAGCCCAAGGGTGTGGTGCGCGACCACGGGGGGCACGCCGTCGCGCTGAGCTATTCGATGCAGGCGGTCTACAACGTCAAGCCCGGCGATGTGTTCTGGGCGGCGTCGGATGTGGGCTGGGTGGTCGGCCACTCCTACATTGTTTACGGCCCGTTGCTGTATGGCTGCACCACGATTCTGTATGAAGGCAAACCGGTCGGGACACCGGACGCCGGCGCGTTCTGGCGCGTGATTTCGGAATACAAGGTCAAGGCGTTCTTCACCGCGCCGACCGCGTTCCGCGCGATCAAGAAGGAAGATCCGAACGGCGAGTTGCTGAAGCGCTACGACATTTCCTGTCTGCAGACGCTGTTCCTGGCTGGCGAGCGTTCCGATCCGGACACGATCCAGTGGGCACAGGCCATGCTCAAGGTGCCCGTGGTCGATCACTGGTGGCAGACCGAGCTGGGCTGGCCGGCGATCGCCAACTGCCAGGGCATCGAACCGATGCCGGTCAAGCCGGGATCGTCATCGGTGCCGGTGCCGGGTTTTGACCTGCAGGTGCTGGATGCCGATGGTGCCGTCATGCAGCGCGATGAGATCGGCAATCTGGCGATCAAGCTGCCGCTGCCGCCTGGAGCGTTGCTGACAATGTGGAACAACGAGGCCGGCTACAAGGAAAATTACCTGGATCGCTATCCGGGCTACTACCTGACCGGCGATGCCGGCTACATCGACAAGGACGGCTACGTCTGGATCATGTCGCGCATCGACGACATCATCAACGTCGCTGGCCATCGTCTGTCGACCGGTGCGATGGAGGAAGTGCTGGCGGGCCATCCGGATGTGGCCGAATGTGCCGTGGTCGGTGCGGCCGATGACATGAAGGGTCAGCTGCCGGTGGGGCTGGTGGTGCTGAAGACCGGTGTCACCCGGCCCGAGCACGAGATCGTCAAGGAATTGATTGCCCGCGTGCGCGCGCAGATCGGCGCCGTTGCCGCGTTCAAGGAAGCCTATGTCGTGCAGCGCCTGCCGAAGACGCGGTCCGGCAAGGTGCTGCGCGCCACGATGCGTGCGATTGCCGACCATCGCGACTACGCGGTACCAGCGACGATCGACGATCCGCGGATTCTCGAAGAAATCGAAACTGCGCTGAAGTCGCGCAATACCGCGACGTAGGCCAGCGGACGGCGTCGCCAGAAAACCAGGGGGAGACTGACAGATGGCGGGTAAGTGGATCGTGGCGGATATGCCGTCGCAGCAGGGCAAGGTGGCGATCGTCACCGGAGCCAGCAGTGGCCTGGGGCTGGAGACCGCGGCGGCATTGGCGGGTGCGGGTGCGCAGGTGGTGATGGCCTGTCGCACGCCGGCGCGTGCGGAGCCGGCAGTGGCCCAGGTGCGGCAATTGCACCCCAAGGCGCAGGTCGAGCTGATGCCGCTGGATCTGGCGAGCCTGGCGTCCATCCGCGCGTTTGCAATGGCGTTCAATGCGCGCTTCGGCAAGCTGGACCTGCTGTGCAACAACGCCGGGGTCATGGCGCTGCCGCTGGAGCGTACGGTTGATGGCTTCGAGATGCAGATGGGAACCAACCATCTGGGTCACTTTGCGTTGACCGGTCTGTTGCTGGATCGCCTGCGCGCAGCGCCGGCGGCGCGCGTCGTCAGTGTCGCCAGTCTGGCGCACCGTGCGGCCAAGGGTTTCGATGTCGACGATCTGAACTGGGAGCGCGGGCGTTACAGCGACTGGGAATCCTACGGCCGCAGCAAGCTGGCGAATCTGTTGTTCACCTTCGAACTGGACCGGCGCCTCAAGCAGCAGGGGCTGGGCGCCATCGCGGCGGCCGCGCATCCAGGCTATGCCGCAACCAATCTGGGCTTCAACGGCACCGCGTTTACGCGCAGTGCCATCGGCCGCTTTGTCATGCACATCGGCAACTCGATCATCGCGCAGCCGGCTGATATGGGAGCGCTGCCGCAGCTGTATGCGCTGACAGCGGAGGGGGTGCGTGGCGGGGATTACTATGGCCCGCGCGGGCTGATGCAGTTTCGCGGTTATCCGACCGCGGTCGACTGCCGGCCGAAGGCGCGCGATTCGCAGCTGGCCACGCAGCTGTGGGAACGCTCGCAGGATCTGACCGGTGTGCGCTATCTGTGATGTCAGGCAGCGGCGGCGACCATGGCGTTAATATGCTCCCATGAGTACCTCACATATGCCCTCCGCACATGAAGCGGGCGGCAATACGCCCGCGTTTCGTAATGTCTTCATCACCGGCGGCGGCAGCGGCCTCGGCGCCGCGCTGGCGCAGGCGCTGACCCGGCTCGACTGGAACGTCGCCATTGCCGGGCGACGCTCCGAGCGGCTGCAGGAAGTGTCCGACCGCACCGGTGCGCAGGCCTTCGTGCTGGACGTGTCCGACGCTGAAGCCGTCGAGGCGGCGATTGACGGTTTTGCTCCGGATGCGCTGGTGTGCTGTGCGGCCATCCTGGGGCAGGGCAGCGTCTACGGCGATCTCGACGCCGAGCGTTTTGCCGAGGTTCATGCCATCAATGTCTCCGGCACGTTCAACGCCTGTCGTGCGGCAATGCGTCTGTGGCAGGCGCGCAGCATCCACGGCGACATCGTCAATGTTTCATCGCTCGGCGGACTGCGCGGGATGCAGCGGTTTCCGGGATTTGCTGCCTACGCTTCCTCCAAGCACGCGGTAATTGGGCTGACTGAAGCGCTCGCGATCGAGGGCAAGCCCTACGGCATTCGTGTCAACGCGGTGGCGCCCGGCACGATGCGCACGGCGATGACGCAGCAGCTGGGGCTGCAGCCGTCGACGACGGTCGAGGACGTGGTGCCGACGATCGAATTCCTGCTCGATCGCGCTCGCTCGGCGCCGCTGAACGGAACCACGGTGGAGATTCACTGCAATGACGACTGACACCCGTCCAGTCGTGTATCTGACCCGGCGCGAGACGTTCTGCGCAGCACATCGTCTGTGGTCCGATCAGCTCAGTGATGCCGAGAATCATGCGTTGTTTGGCCACTGCGCACGCGAATTCGGGCATGGGCACAACTATGTGCTGGAAGTCACCGTGCGTGGCGCCATCGATCCGAAGACCGGTGTTGTGGTCAATGTCACTCAGATTCGCGATGCCACGCGAGACCTGCTTTTGGACGATGTCGATCACCGGCATCTGAACCATGATTCAGTACTGTGTAGGGGACTCAATCCGACCGTTGAGAACCTGGCGGTACTGTTCTGGACCGTGCTGAAAGAACACTTCGGCGAGTTGCTGTACGAAATAAAGCTGCACGAGACAGAAAAAAACTGGGTCGTCTACCGAGGAGAAACGACCACATGGGGACACGATGGATAGCGGCGACGACCGCACTGCTGCTATGCGCCTGTAATAGCACGACCACGCCTTCCGGCTCGTCGTCTGGCACAGTTGAACCGGCGCTGGAAACCGATTCAGCGACTCTGGACGCGGCGCTGGACTGCACCGCCTTCGAGCACCCGGACAAGCCCCCGGTCCTGCTGGTCCACGGCACCTTCACCACCGGCTTCGAACAGTACGACTGGACCTACAGGCCGTTGCTGATCGAGCGCGGCTACGATGTCTGCACGGTGACTTATCCGGATCGCGGCTTCGGCGACATGCAGATCTCGGCCGAGTACGTTGTCTACGCCCTGCGCAAGATCCACCACGGCAGCGGGCGCAAGGTCGCAATGATCGGCCACAGCCAGGGCGTCAGCGTGCCGCGGTGGGCCATCAAGTGGTGGCCATCAGCGCGCGACGCGGTCGACGATTTCGTGCTGCAGGCCGGCCCCAATCACGGCACGGACATGACCCTGCTGACCGCGACCGTACCGGCCTTGACCGGCGGTCTGGTGGGCCTGCCTGCGGTGTTCTTCCAGTTCGCGCCGGACTCGCAGTTCATGGCCGCGACCAACGCCGGTGACGAGACCCCCGGCGATATTTCCTACACCGCCTTGTACACGCAGTTCGACGAACTGGTGCAGCCAGTCAGTCCGGTGCCGACCGCCGCGCTCGAATATGGTGTCGACAATCCGAAAGTCAGCAACATCCTGATCCAGGATATCTGCCCGGGACGCTTCGTCGATCATGTCACGATCGGTCTGCTCGACGCGGTCGCTTTTGCGCTGTCGCTGGACGCGATCGAGCATCCGGGACCCGCGGATGTCGAGCGCGCTGGAGGCGCGGCACTGTGCAATGCACTGCCGATCGTGCCGGATCTGGTGGTGGCGCCGTTGCCGGACCTGCTGTCGGGCGTGGTCGGTGCGGTGGTGCAGGAAAGCGGGTTGCCGGGGCTGCATCTGACCAGCGAAGAGCCGCCGCTGAAGTCGTATGCGCAGTAGTCGACAGGTGTATCGCCAGCGCATTGGCGGTGCGAGCAATGACCGCTATGGCTGCGCGGCAGAAGGAACGCTCTGAATGGCTTTAGGACTGGTGGCGATGAGTCAGTTGGTGACGGTACCCAAGGATCTTTCGGTGCTGAGCCGGATCGATCATGCGGCAGAGTGTCGCCCCGAAGAGGCGGGCATGAGCAGCGATGGCGTTGCCCGGATATGGCGCGCAGTCCAGCACCTGTACCGCAGCGGCCTGCAACCGGCGATCACCCTGGTGTTGCGCCGGGGCGGTAAGGTGGTGATGAAGCGGTCGATCGGCGCGGTGCGTGGCAACGGCCCCGGCGAAAGTGGTCCGATCGAGGTGCTGCAGCCGGATTCGCCGATCTGTCTGTTCTCCGCATCCAAGGCAGTGACGGCGCTGCTGGTGCATCAGCTGGCGGAGCAGGGCAAGCTGAAGCTTGACGATCGCGTGGTCGACTACATCCCCGAGTTCGGTGCGCACGGTAAGGATCGCGTCACGATCCGTGCGCTGCTGGCGCATCGGGCCGGCATTCCAAAATTACCGATTCATCATCCCGATCCGAGCCTGCTGCGGCACTGGGATGCCATGGTGCACATGCTGTGTCTGGCGCCGCCGTTCGATCCTCGGTTCGAGAAGCAGGCCTACCACGCATTGACCAGCGGCTTCATCATCGGTGAACTGGTGCAGCGGGTCAGCGGACGACCGTTGCGTGAGGTGTTGCGCACACAGATCACCGAGCCGCTGGGTCTGCGCTATCTCGATTACGGACTGGCACCGGAACTGCGCCATCTGGCGCCGCGTCATCACCTGACGGGCCCGACGCCGGGCTGGCCACTGACCGCCATCGCCAAGCGCGTGCTTGGCGTGGACTTTGCGCGCGCGGTGTCTGCGTCCAACGACGAAGCCTATCTGTCCAGCGTGGTTCCGGCCGGCAATATCTTCGCCAGCGCTGACGACATCGGCCGGATTTTTCAGATGTTGCTCGACCGCGGTAGTTTCAACGGTGTACAGGTCATGCAGCCGCATACCGTCGCCGAGTCGATCCGCCCCGCGGGCGGCATCCAGTTCGACGGCACCCTAGGGCTTCCGCTGCGTTTTTCTCCGGGCTTCATGCTGGGTGAAAGCCCGGTGGGTCTGTGGGGGCCGAACTGCAAGAGCGCATTCGGCCACATCGGCTTCATGACCGTGTTGTGCTGGGCGGACCCGCAGCGCGACATTTCAGTCGCGATGCTCAATACCGGCAAGTCGGTATCGCCCACCGGGCTGCTGCGTACTGCGGCACTGGTGGCAGCGATCACGAGGGCCTGTCCGCCGGTCTGAGCGTCTGTGACTCGGGTGCTGCCGCTTATGGCGCGTACAGCGCCTCGACCGGAACGCACAACGACGGCGAGCGCCCTTCTTCCTGCTGGGCCATCACCTCGGCCAGTACGATGCCGGCATCCGGCAGCGGCGGTTGCGTCAGTGCCGCCAAGGGATCGTCGACCGGGCGGGTGAAGGTCCAGCACGGTTCGCTGATCTGCACCTGATGCAGGTCGGCCAGCAGCGCGCCCACGATGAAGCGCTCGTTGCCGAAGTGGCTGGCAAGAAAGGCTTGTTGCGCGTCCGGCAGCTGTTCGCGTGCGTCCCAGACGGCGTGGGGCACCTCTACAGCGCCGCGGTAGTAGCGCGGGTACAGGTCGAGTCCGCGTGCACGGCGTTCCTGGCGCAGACCATCGGTCGAGTGCAGCACCAGATCGAGCGGATCGCCGTTGATGTTAACGCGCAAGGTTGTCGGCGAGCAGTACGGATTGAAGCCGGTCAGCGTTGCGGGGTAGCCGTCGATACTGCCTTGGTAGACGAAGTCTTCCGCAGCGACGCGGGTGCGGGTATCCAGCGGCAGCGCACGACCTTGCAGAGGTTCGCCAGTGAGCACGAAATGCCATGCGTCAGAACCGGTTTCGGCCTGGTCCTTCTGCCAGTAGCCCGTGTTGCCGGACGCGTCCTGGCCTTCGATGCGCATGAGCCGGTGCTCGGTGCCCGGACTGAGTTTGCGCAGGCTGATGCGGTCGGTGATGGTGCCGGGCACACGCGGATGATGAATCCAGTCCGGCCCGGGCAACTGGATCAACGGAGATTCAACGCCGTCCTGATCGCGCCAGGAATAGTCGAGAAATACGCTGTTGGCGCCGGAGACGTCGAACTCGTGGAGTCGTGTATAGATTTCTCCGTCCGCCGTCACCACCATCACGGTCGAGCCGCTGCCAGACAGTCCGGCCAGTGCAACCGTTCCGCGCTCCGGCGGGCACACCTCGCGGCTGTCGTCGACCGGCAACCATGGATCAAGGTAGGTGATGTGGCGGCCATCGCCGCGCAGCAGATAGACCGTGAGAATGCCCCAGGGCTTCTGCTGCCGGCCGCCGCCGTCGATGAAGTACTGGTCGACTCCGGAATGCAGTTCGGACGCGGCCCAGTCGCGTACATCGCCGGGGATGCTTGCGCCAAGGTCAGTCCAGAAGAACGGCCCCCAGCGGCGCGTCCACGGACTGATGCCGATGTCGGCTTGTCCGATATCGAGGGTGTAGACATCGCGTTGTGCATTCAGCGCGAGCAGAACATATCCGTCGGCGGAAATTTCACTGACCTGGCCGTCAAGACAGCGCGGCATCAGCAGCGCGCGCCACGGCGCATCGATTCCGGTGACTTCGAGGTTCGGCTTCAGATAGATGCGGCCGTCGCGGATGGCGAAGTAGTAGTCCACGGTATAGGTCTCGGTGCGGCCGCGCAGAGCTATCCGCTGCGGCAACGTTGCCGCAACCGCTTCGCTCGCCAGCTCACCGTCGGTGGTGACGTTGTAATTCCCCAGGTCGACAGGCGGCGCAACGATCAGTCCGGTGCTGCCGAGATAGTCTTCGGGACAGGTAATGTCCGGCAAGCTGCGAATGCCGGGGAAACGGTTGAACACCGTCGACGTACTCGGCGCCGGACCATCGGGATTCGCAGCGCTTGGTGGTGCTACATCGCTACTGCTGCCGCAGGCAGACAACATCCCTGCCGCAGCCAGGGCCACCCCTGCCCACGTTGATCGATCCACGCGGCACTCCTCCGACTTTTGTTATGCCGCGCAGTATAGTCAGGCGCTGCGCGACCAGTCGTGAGTGCGGAAGAAGCCGCGAGTCTGCGTCAGCGCTTGGCTGCAGCCGCCTCGTCTTCGCGAATCTTTCGACGGACGAAACCGTTGATATAGAAGCCCATGACGATGACGAATGCGATGACGCCTGCGCTCATCAATCCGACGTCGGACGTGAACAGGTCGTGTACCAGTTTCATGACACCCTCCTTGGCTGTGCGGCCGCAATCATCTGAGCACATTTCGCTGCAGCAATCACCGGCGAGCACCGTCGGCGCGCCTGAGCAATGATCTGCATCAACCGCGACGGCATAACGCTCAGCGGGCGCTGTGGCCGGTCCCGCGGGGTGCTGTCTTGGTCGCCTTCTTGGCTTTCTTTGCCGGTGCCGACTTGCGTGCCGCTTTCTTGGTCGCCGCCGGGGGGGCAATGCCGACGGCCTGCTCCAGCTCGGTCAGGGCGTCGCTGGTATAGACCGCCAGGCGTTGCAGTCGCGGGATGGCATCACGACATCCCAGGAAGCCGACCGCAACCTTGTCGGCGTATCCAACCAGGGTGATGTTGAGCGCATAGCCATCGAACAGGAATGACACCGGATACATCGCTTCGAGTTCGGCGCCCATCAGGTACATCGGTTTCTTCGACAGGACGACGTTCGACAGCACGAAGTTGAAGATCGGCGGCAGCTTCGGCAATGCGCCGGTCATCTGCCCGAGGATCAGCGGCGACATGCCGATCAAGGCGAACTGCGACAGCGCGATCGGCGACATCTCCGAGAGCTCTTCCTTGGCGCGCACGCTGATGCGATGAATGCGTGCAAGGCGCTCGGCGGGATCGGCCATTTCGGTGCCGAGCGCACAGACGAATCCGGCGACGGCATTGCCGGCCTTGCCGTCGGGCCGGGCCAGACCCATCGGCACCGAAGCCAGCAGCGAGCGCTCAGGCAGTGCGCCGTGCTCGAGCAGATAGCGACGAATCGCACCGCCGCAGATGGCCATCAGCACGTCATTGGTCGAGGTGCGGGCCTTTTCACCGATCGCCTTGATTCTGGACAGATCGAGGATCTGCGTGCCCAGGCGCCGCTGCTGCGTGATCGGAACATTGAACAGGCTGCGTGGTGTGGTCAATGCGGCGCGCGTCTGCGCGTCCTCGCCTTTGCTCATCTTCACCAGCGCGCGCGCCAGGTCCGGTAGCGAGCGGACCTGCTCGCCGGCGAGCTTGACCGGCTGCTTGAGTCGATTCAGAAACGCCTGCTTCTTGCTTGTCGCTGCGTGTTCTGGCGGCTTGGCGGCGAGCACCCACGGACCTTCGGCGCTGGTCTCGTTGGGGTCATGCGACAGCCAGCGCTGCACCATGCGCATCGCGCCCATGCCGTCGATTGCGCAGTGGTGAGCCTTGAAGTAGATCGCAAAGCGATGGTTCTCCAAACCTTCGATGATGTGGCACTCCCACAGCGGGCGCGACAGATCGAGCGGATGCGAATGCAGGCGTGCGACCAGGATGCCCAGCTCACGTTCGCCGCCGGGAAACGGCAGCGCGGAGTGACGCAGGTGGTAGTCCATGTCGACTTCGGTCTCGACCCAGGCCGGCGCAAGCCCTGACAAGCGCGTGTGCGCGAGCTTGCAGTCGAACGGCTTGGGCATGAACGGATGTTCGCGCATCTGCGCCAGCAACCGCTGCAGAAAGTCGCGAGGCGCATGTTCCGGCAGCTTGAATGTCATCATTGCGCCGACATGCATCGGCGTATTGATCGACTCCATGCGCAGAAATGCCGCGTCGATCGGACTCAGGTAATTCATTTTATTTTGTCTCCTCCCACAGGTGATTTTCCCTGCGTCTGTGCGCATACGTTGCCCGAAAACCCAGGGCATCGCCACAGTGCCGTGCGGGACCAGAGTTGGCGTCACCCCACCGGAGTAGGAAAGGGCTTACTGCATGAGGCGACGATTGGGCAGTGTTTGCGGCAGCAGTTTCGTCAATTCGGGTGATGCCCGAGCATGTACCTCTTCTTAACATCCCAAGCAGAACACCCCCAACGATGAGGAGACGCGATGGCTGCCCTCAGCCAGACTCGCGAAAGGATGCTTGTGGCTTGCAATCAAGGCTTGATCCGGAGAGCGTCCGTGGCGGCTGTGTTGGCGCTGCTGGCGTCGGGCAGCGCGCATGCGGGATCGTTCGACCTGTTCGGGCTCGACGGGTCGTATCAAGTGCAGGCCACCTACGCCTACGCGGTGCGCACCGAAAAGCCGCATAGCGGCATCATCGATACGCCGCCCAGCGACGAGATTCCGATTCCGGACTACATAAAGTTCAACGAGTCCAACAACTACGACGACGGCGATCGCAATTTCAAGCGGGGCGCGGTGGTCAACAACCGCCTGAGCATGATCGGCGAGCTGCAGCTGGAAAAAGACGAGTACGGCATCCTGGTACGTGGCGATACCTTCTACGATCAGGTCTATCACCGCGCCAATGACAACAACTCGCCAGACACGATCAATCGCACCAACGGCGATCCGCAATATCCGTTCGAAGGCACTGTCAATGAATTCAGCGATGCCGCGCGCTACTACAGCGGTGGACGTTCGCGGTTGCTCGACGCCTATGCCTACGGGTCGTGGTATCTGGGTGACAGTTCGGCGCTGAATCTCCGTGTCGGCAGGCACATCGCGGCGTGGGGCGAGAGCCTGTTCTTCTCGGGGGTCGCGCTGGCCCAGTCGCCGGCGGATGCCACCAAGGCTTCGGTGCCGGGTGCCGATGTCAAAAGCATTCTGCTGCCGGTCAACCAGATCTCGATGCAGCTGGCGGTCAACGACAAGCTGACCCTGCTGGGGCAGTACAAGCTCGAGTTCAAACCGGTCGAACTCAATCCGGTCGGTGAATATTTCTCGGTGTCGGATGTGGTCGGTCCCGGCGCGCAGTTCATCTGGGGGATCGAGAATCCGCTGTATCTGGCCAACTTCTCCGATCTGAACCTGCTGTCGTCTGACGTGCCGGAGGCGGTGCAGCTGGTCGTGGATCTGCTGGCGCCGGATCTTCCGACGGGTCAGCTGACACAGCTGCTGGGCGATGTGCTCAGCCGCCTCGATCCGCTGTTGCCGGATGTGACCTTGCCGCTGGACGCGATCAATCAGCCGAATGCACCGCATTACATCAACGTGGTGCGCGAGGCGGACAAGCGGCCCAGCGATTTTGGTCAGTGGGGTCTGGGGCTGAAGTACCGCCTTACGTGGGAGACCACGCTGGGTCTGTACCAGCTGCGCTATCACAACACCACGCCGGCGCCGGTGCAGAACTACGGCTACGCCGTGCTGCTGCCGGGTGTCGGCGGTCTGCCGGATTTGACCACGCAGGCTTTGGGCCTGCAGGTGCCGGTGACCTACAACATCCGCTACTTCGACGGCATCGATCTGAGTGCGCTGAGCTTCTCGACCACGCTGTTCGGAATGAACATCGGCGGTGAAGCCATCTTCCGCGACGGCGTCGACATTCTGGTCGACGTTGACGGCGGGTTGCTGGGGCCGGTGCCGACACCGACCCGCGGCCGTGTCACGCAGGGTCTGCTGTCGAGCCTGTACACCACCGGACCCAAGCTGTTCTGGGACGCGTTGACCCTGGTGACCGAGGTGGGCTATGTCCATGTGCTCGATGTCGATCAGGCCTGCGGCCCCACCAATTGCTCGAAGGACCTGACCTATTCGCGAGATGCGTGGGGTTATTCGATCCTCGGCCTGATCGATCGCAAGAACGTGTTCAGCGGCTGGGATCTGCAGATTCCGGTGACCTACGCTGCGATTGGCAGCGGTCACTCTTCGCTGATCTCCGGGCTGGGATCGCTGATGGGGGAAGGCGACCGGCGCACCAGCATCGGCTTCAACTTCACCCGGCTGCAGAGCCTGCAGGTGGGCATCAGCTACAACGTCTTCCTGGGCAAGCCTGATTTTACCGACCGACCTTACGCGGACCGCGACTACGTGGCATTTACCCTCAAATACAACCTGTAATTTGTTCCGCCCAAGGGGCCGGAAAGCCATGCCTGAAGCACCCCTAGTCAGTTCGGGTGAGGCTCGCGGTCGCAACTCCCACTACGTTTTCGGATGCGGGATACCGATAACGATAGAGATGGAGGAGACACACCATGGCGGGCGTGCGGGGGATAGCTTTGAATTGCGGTCGTGCTTTTGGGGGGCGTGCATGGCACGCGCGCGCCGCTGTTGGACTGTCGCTGATCGCGGCAACGCCGATCGTTGCGCAGGCAGGTTCGATGGATCTGCCGTTCGATATTGATGCGGACTACAAGGTGACCACGACGTATGCGCTCGCGGTGCGCACACAGGATCAGGCGCAGGCGCTGATCAATGGGCCAGTTGATCCGTTTCAGTCGGAAGTCTTTCCTCCGGGTGGGGGCGACGTGCGCCTTGTGGGCTTTTCGCACACCGGCTTACCGACCACGATCAACCTCGACGACGGCGATCGCAACTTCGATCGCTGGGCGCCGATCAACAACCGGCTCAGTGCGTTCTGGCAGCTGAACCTGCACAAGGACAACTACGGGTTTCTCGCCAGCGGCTCAGGCTTCTATGACTGGGTGTTTCACCAGACCAACGACAATGATTCGCCGGACACGGTCAACAAGACCACTGGCGATAACAACGAATTCACCGAGGGCGCCAAGTACTACAACGGCGAGCGCTCGCGCATGCTCGAGGCCTATGCCTACGCGGACTTCTATCTGACCGATTCGATCGCAATGAACGTCCGTCTGGGCAAGCATCTGGTGGCCTGGGGCGAAAGTCTGTTCTTCCCCGGCATCGTCAGTGCGCAGGCGCCCAATGACGCGACCAAGGCTTTTGTGCCAGGTGCCGAGATCAAGGAGATCCTGCTGCCGGTCAACCAGGTCTCATTCCAGCTGGCCCTGGGCTACAAGCTGTCGCTGCTGGGCTATTACCAGTTTGATTACCAGCCGACGGAAGTGTTTCCGGTGGGTGATTTCTTCTCGGTGGCGGATGTGGTGGGCCCCGGGGCTGAATTCGCGTACGGATCGGGCAATCCGGCCTACGCCGAAGAGTGCCCCGGACTGCTGAGTGTGCCGGGTGTTGCGGACTTCAGCTTCCTGTGTACCTTGGGCAACGGTGTCGGCGGGACCGTGCTGAACGCGCCGCGGACAATCAACGTACCGCGCGAAGCCGACATCCGTCCGGATAGCGAGGGCCAGTGGGGAGTTGGCTTGAAGAGCCAGATCACCACGGACACCAGCATCGGTGCCTACTATCTGCGCTATCACAACCACAATCCGACGGTGAACCTGAACTTCGGCTTTGCCGAAATCGGCTACATCGGTGATACCCCGGTCACCACCGGCGTGATCAACCAGGCGGTTCCGGTCAGCTACAACATCAAGTATTTCGGCGACATCGAAATGATGGCGATGAGCTACTCGACGACCTTGCTGGGTTTGAATGTCGCGGGTGAGTTCATCTATCGCGATGGCGTCGATGTATCTGCGGCCGCGGATATCTCCGGCGTATTGAGCCCGGTGTTCACCCGTGCCAATACCTATCAGGCGAATATTTCCAGCCTGTACGTGTCGAATCCGAAGTTTCTCTTCTATGACGAATTCGTCATTGTCAGCGAAGCCGCGTATCTGTACGTCGACAAGGTTGATCCGATCCCCGAGTTCAACGGGCAGGTTCCGCGTGGCGATGGCACCGAGTTGTTCTACGACCGCAACGCCTGGGCCTATCAGCTGCTGATGCTGCCCAAGGGCCGCAACGTGCTGCCGGGCTGGGATATCGGTACGCCAATCGCGTTTGCGCACGCCGCCAATGGATACGCTTCGACCGCCGGAACCTTCGGCGCCCTGTTTGGCGAGGGCGACAAGCGCATCGGGCTGAGCGTGACCGCGCAGTATCTGCAGAATCTGGAATTGGCCGTGAGCTACAACTGGTTCCTCGGCAATCCGCGCGCCACGATGCGTGACAGTCCGATTCCGACGAACCCGGTCGCAGACCGCGACTACGTCAGTCTGTCGATCAAATACAACCTGTAAGGCCATTCACTCGCCACCCGGCGAACTGCAACGATCCCAAAAGCATGAGCAACCGTTCCACTCCCGAGTCGTTTGATCCCATGGAGTTCCGCAAGGCGCTCGGGAGCTTTGCCACCGGGGTAACGATCATCACCACGCGCGCGGCGGATGGCACCCCTTTGGGGCTGACCGCCAACAGCTTCAATTCGGTGTCGCTCGATCCGCCGCTGGTGCTGTGGAGTCTGGCCAACAATGCCGGGAGCTTCGACGCTTTCCGCAGCGCCGAGCATTGGGCGGTGCACGTGCTCGGATCGGATCAGGAAGATCTTTCCGGCCGTTTCGCGCGTCGCGGCGAGGACAAGTTTTCGGGACTGGATACCGAGGAGGGTCTCGGCGGCGTGCCGCTGCTGCGCGGTTGTGCGGCGCGTTTCGAATGCCGGACGGCGTCGCAGTACCAGGGGGGCGATCATCTGATCTTCATCGGCGAAGTCCTGCGTTTCGCACGCGACGAAGCAGCGCCGCTGGTTTTTCACGGCGGCAAGTATGCCCATGCCACACGCCGCGACCCGCCCGGGCAAAAGCCGCGCAGCGCGCATCTGGCAGGCAGTTTCGGCGAGGACTTCCTGGGCTATCTGCTGGGGCGTAGTCATTTCCGCTTCTTTGCGCAGATTCGTCCCTTCCTGGAAAAGGAAGGTCTGGACGACATGGAGTTCTATGTCCTGTCCACGTTGACACTACGGCCGTTGCTGACGGAAGGCCAGATTGCCGAAGGCATGGCGGGAGTGCTCGACGAGCGGCGGCTGCGCGCGGTCGATGGTCTGGTCGAACGGGGATTCGCGCGCCGCACTCCGGAGGGTTTTGAATTGACCGACAGTGGTCGCGAAGCCGCGATCCGGTTGATTTCAGCGGCCAAGGCGGTCGAGTCCCAAGTACTCGAGCGCCTCGGTACCGCGGATGCGGCCATTCTCAAAACCACGCTGAACCGGCTGCTCGGTGTTGTCGACGAACGCGGTGCGGATGTGCTCTGGGCAAAGGATACGCAGGTGGGCTAGGGGGCAGTCCATGGTGCGCACTAACGCGTGCTTGTTCTAAGCGGCAGGTCTCAAGAAGGGCGTCATTGATCAGATGAGGGCAAGCGTGCGCGACTCGCGCACGCTTATTTGACGCGAGCGCCATCGTAGCGCCGCGCGAGAGATGCTGGAGAGAGAACAATGAAGCTGGCTCAACACGCGCTGTTCGTGGCGTTGGCTGCCGTCGTGCATACGCCGGTCTCGGCGCAGGATGATCTGGATTTTCTGTGGCAGGACAGCGATGCCACGGCGGCGCAGGGGGACGCGACGCAGGGAGGCAAACCGAACGAATCCGTGCAGTCGCAGGATGATTCGGCACCGGTACAAGCCGCGGCTGAGTCATCCAGCGCGCCTGACGCTGGCGACGCCGCGATGCCGGACGCGCCTGAAGTCTATGCCGCTGTCATTCCGGTGCCGCAGGCAGAGCCCGAAGTGGCTGAACCGGTGCACAAGCCGGAACGTGGGCGACAGCTCGAAGAGATCATCGTTACCGCACAGAAGAAGGCGTCGTCGCTGCAGGACACGCCGATTTCGATTGAAGCCTTCGGCTCCGAGAAGATGGAGTTGCGCGGCATTGGAGGGCTCGAGGATCTGGGCTCGAATGTGCCGAGCATGGTGGTTGAGCCGCACCCGCTGTCGAACACGACCCTGCGCATCACCATTCGCGGCGTCGGCATCACTGACTCGCAGGTCACGCAAGACCCTGCGGTGGGCATTTACATCGACGGCGTCTATCTCGCGCGCTCGGTGGGTCTGGCACTGGACCTTGCCGACATCGAACGCATGGAAGTGCTGCGGGGTCCGCAGGGCGTGCTGTACGGACGCAACTCCACCGGCGGGGCGGTGAACATCATCACCAAGCGGCCCGACCCGTCAGCGTTCAGCATGAATCACAAGATCACCATCGGCGAACGCAACCTGTGGGTTGGCAAGAGCTCGTTCAACGTGCCGCTATCGGATGAGCTGGCGGTGAAATTTGCGTTTCTGGCGCGGACCAGCGACGGCTTCGTCGACAACACCGGCGAGGGCGAGGACTTCGGTGATCGCAAGGCCTTGGGGCTGCGTTTCGACACGCGCTGGCTGCCGACGGATTCACTGACTGTCGACTATGGTTACGACTACACCGATCTGGAGTATGTGAACTACATGTTCCAGGGCGTGCTGCTGCCTGAGACCAATCACGGTCTGGCGGAGTACTTCAAGCCCTATGCGGTTGCCAATTCCGTGTACTCGCGTCACCGCCTGGATGCGCTGGCTTCCGGTGCGCCGATGGAGGCGTCCACTGCCAAGGTCAGCGGCCATACACTGACTTTGGCGCAGCAGTTCGATGGTTTCGAGCTGAAGTACATCGGGGCCTACCGCAAGCTCGAGGATTCGCAGTATCCCGATCTCAGCGGTGGTGGCGGCGACACCGGGTATCGCATTGATCTCAACGTCTACGACAGCGCAGCAGCGCGCATGGTCAACAACGGCGAACCGACGCCCCTGGTGATTCCCACCACGTTCCAGTCCCAGTGGTCGCACGAGCTGCAGCTCAGCGGCAGCCTCTGGGATGATCGCCTGAGCTATATCGCCGGGCTTTACTACTTCACCGAGGAGGGCGGCGAGGATGGTGGACCGATACATCACATCCAGAGCGCAACAATCGATCCTCAGCAGGCCGATGTCGTTCTCGGCCTGCTACCGGCGGAACTGCGCGGTCAGCTGCAGGACAATGTGTTGCCGCGACTGTCTGCCTACTGGGACTACCTCTACGGCATCGAGAACGAGGCCTACGCGGCCTATAGTCAGCTCAGCTTCCGGCCGCAGCTGTTCGACCGCCGCCTGAATTTCACCATCGGCCTGCGTGCATCGCATGACAAGCGTTACGCGATCAAGGACTTCATCCAGCGCCAGTACGTCGAAGTGCGCTTGGCCGATGCGAGTCTGGCCGCGGTTCCGGTGCCGTCCGCAGCGGTCGGTGGGCCGGATGACTTTGTCGGCGTCGAGGCCCACAGTGAATACGACGATTTTTCGCCGTCGGCGAACATCCAGTTCGACATCACCGACATGGCGACGACGTACCTGTCGTATTCCACGGCGTACAAGAGCGGCGGCTTCAATCTGCGCGATCCGCAGATCTCGGGCGACTCGGGGGCGGCGTCTGATGGGACCAACTACGGGTTCGGATTTGTCGAGGGGTTCAAGCCGGAGCGCGTGAAGTCCTGGGAGCTCGGGTTGAAGAGCGAGTGGCTGCAGCGTGCGTTGCGCCTCAATGCCGCAGCGTTCTACAGCGACTACAGCGACATGCAGACCAACTTCATGATCTCCGGCACGATCTCCGATACCAAGGCGCGCAACGCCGGCAAGGCACGGATGACCGGTCTCGAGCTCGAAGGCGCGTTTATTCCAGCCGAGAATCTGATGCTCGGCTTCCAGTACGCCTATCTGGATGCCGAGGTGTTGGAAGTCATCGACATCAACGGCAACAACGTTGCCAATCTTTATCCCTTCATCGCAGCGCCGCCGCACTCCGGTGTGCTGTTTGCCGACTGGACCGTCGCTCGACTCGGCTGGGGCGATCTGCGCGCGTATGCGAGCTGGAATTACATCGGTGATCGCACCGGCTTCGTCATTACTGAGGCGCGGCGCGGCCTCACCGCGATTGACGGTTACGGGATGCTCAACGCGCGGCTGATGGCCAACGGCATCCGCTTCGGCAACAAGGGTTCGCTGGACGTCGCGTTGTGGGGCAAGAACCTGCTCGACAAGGAATACGAGCTGACTGCGATCGACAACCTGCCGCAGGCTGACCGTGCGGTGATCTGGGGTGATCCGCGCACCATCGGCATTGATCTGATCTATCGCTACGAGTAGTCCGCGGCAGCGGTTGACTGCTCAGCGCAAATGAAGGGCGCGCAGGATCGCATCGCGATTCAGGCAGAACGATGGCGGCGTGCTCGCTGCGCGACGGCTTTCGGGGCGGTCGCAGCGGCCGGAAAACGGACAGCGCAGGCAGTTGGCCACCGCAGACTCGATTTGTGCGCCGGGCGTTGCGGCCAGAAATGTCCAGACATCAATTCTGCGATTGCGCAGCATTTCACCCAGCGGTGATCCCAGCAGCCAGGACACCCCTGGTTCTTGCTGCGATGGACTTGTGGATTGCCGTCGTGCGCGCGCGCCTGTGCGCGGCGATGACCAGGATCCGAAGGCCAGATACAGCATGGCTGCCGCGACCAGCAACATCAGCCCGAAAAACAGCGTCATCGTCTGCATGGGTGCGCCCCTTGTCCCTTTTGGTCCCCAGCCGAGCTGCGTCATTTCCCAAAACGACGACATCGGCTCAGACGCCATTCAAGCAGGCGCGCATGCAAAAACGGCCACCGGGTTCACCGGCGGCCGTTCGGGCGGGACAGACGGTTGCGCCCCCGTCGTCGTCGCGCACTTCTTCAATGCATGCTGATCAGGGCATGTAGGCGCCGCCATTGGCGTCCAGCGCGGCACCGGTGACGGCGCTGGCGTAGTCCGAAACCAGGAACAATGCTGCGCGCGCGCATTCATCGTCCGTCGGAATTCGGCCCAGCGGGATGCCCGAGGCAATCTGCTGCTTGAGCTGCTCCTCGGGCACGCCGAGTTCGCCGGCCTGCCAGGTGACGTAACCCTGCACCGGGGCGCCCCACATCCAGCCCATGTGGACCGAGTTGACGCGGATGTTGTCGCCACCGACTTCCTTGGCCAGATACTTCACCGAGTTGGCCAGTGCGGCCTTGGAGGCTGCGTAGCCGGCCTCGCCCAGCGGTGGCACCTGACGTGCGGCCATGGTGTTGATCATCACGATTGCGCCGCCGCCCTGCTTTTTCATCTGCGGCAGAACGGACTGCGTCAGCTTCAGGGTGCCGAGCAGGTTGGTGCCGAGCACGGCGTTCCAGCTGTCGAGATCGGCGCTGGAGACATAGTCCATCGCGCCATGAAAGAACGCACTGTTGACCAGCGCGTCGATGCGGCCGAAACGCTCAGCGGTTTGCCCGGCCAGCGCTTCGCATTGCTGGCGGTCGGTGATGTCGGTGACGCATTTGAGCACCTGGGTGTTGCCGCCCAGTGCGCGGATGCGGGCTTCGGCCTCGTCCAGCTTCTCGGCGCTGCGCGCGGCGACCGCGACCGCCTTGGCGCCTTCGCGCGCGGCTTCAATGGCCAGCTTGATGCCGAGACCCGGTCCGATACCCGAAACGATGACCACTTTGTCCTGCAGCAGCATAGGATTCTCCTTCCAGTATCCGAATGGTTCAGCGCAGATAGGGTTCGACGTAGCGCGCGCGGTACTCGGCAAAATCACGTTTGATCTGCGCTTCGCTGAGGCCGTACTCCTGCATCGTGTATTCATGCGAGCCGCGGTCGTCGCGACGGTTGGCCTCCATCCAGCGGTGCATCGCGGCTTCGGTTTCCGGCGTCAGCGTCAGGCCGGCAAAGGCGTAGATCTCACGTACGATCTCGAACGGACGCTTGACCGTGTCGATGAACTGAACGTCGAAGAACTGATCCGGTGCCTGTTCGCGCACGGCCATCGTGTGCTTGAGGGCGCGCGCCATCAGCGCATTCCATTCCTCGCCGGCGGCTTCCTTGCGAGCATCGGCGCCGTAGATTGCCCACAGCGTATGCAGGAAGCTGGCGATCGACGGAATGGTGTCGATCGGATCGCGGTGGGTCTGGATCACCTTGACGCCGGGGAACAGCTCCAGCAGCAGGTGCATGCGCAGCAGATGGTGCGGCGCCTTCAGTACCCAGCGCTGGCCAACGATCCCGCGCTGGCGTTTCTGCCACTGCAGGAACTTCATCATCCGCTTCAGATAGGTATAGGCCGGGCGTTCGTCGGTCTGCGCCAGCCAATTCATGTAGCTGGGGATGTAGGCATAAGTGTTCATCGCGGCGATGAACGAATGCTCCATCAGCACGACTTCCTCGTCGGCCTGATCGGCATCCATCGGATGGATCGTCAGCAGCTTGGGCATCGCCTCGATCATGATCTTGACCTCGGCGCGGGCCTGGCCGATGCGCTGCTCGGGATCTTGCAGCGATTCCCCGGCGAACGGCACCGGGTAGCGTGTTTCCCACCACTGCATCGAGTAGAACTGCGGATCGCAGGCCAGAATGCGCTGCAGCAGAGTCGTGCCGGTGCGCGGCAGGCCGACGATGACCAGTGGCGCTTCGATCACCTCGTCTTCGATCTCGGGATGACGGCGATACCAGTCTTCAATGCCGAGCCGGTTGCTCAACAGCTCGATGAACTTCTGGTGCAGCAGTCCGCGTCCGAAGTCGGAGAGATTGGCGTCGGATTCCAGTGCGCTGCAGAACTTTTCCAGGCCTTCGAGAAATGCCGGGTCGCCGAAGTCGTTGAGCCCGGTCTTGTCGCGGGCTTCCTGCATCAGGGCTGCGGGTTCGAATCGCGCGGGTGTGCTCATGCGGCGAGTGCCTTGGTCGAGAGGGTTTGTTCGAGATCGTTCAGCTTGATGATCTGGGTGAGTGGGTCGACCTGAACGTCGGCCCCCACCCAGCGCAGGCACATCGTGCCGCTGTCATGGCCGGCTGTCTGCAGCCAGTTCGGATGTCCCGGGTCGGTATGCGCCAGCACCATCGTGACGCCGCCGTCGGTGTCGAGGCGGGCGGAGTGCTGGTTCAGGCAGATGCGGTGATACCGGTAATCCAGCGATTCCATCCAGTAGTTGTTGATCTGCAGATTCCAGAAGCGGCATTCCGGGACCCGCGGCACATGGATGACCAGCGCTTCATCCGGCGCCAGGCGCCAGTGCGAGTGGTAGTAGACGATGTTCGGATCGCCGCCGACCGACTGGCACAGTGCTTGATCCGACGGTGGCAACGCATTGCTGTGCGGCAGATAGCTCTGTGCCCAGTTGGCGAACAGGCGTGCGGTGCCTTCGACGAAGTCTGCGGTGCGCGTCAGGCCGGTCATCAGGCGTTCGGTCGACAGGGGCTGTGGCGCAGCGTCGCTACCCAGGCGCGCGATGCTCATTTGCGCCGGACGCTCGGCTTTGCGGTCAAGAAAGGTCTGGCGCACGATCACTGCGTTGGATTCGGGTTCAAGGCGAACCCAGTTGCGCGGCCGTGGGGTCTGGCTCAGCACGACCTCAAAGTTGCCGTCGGCATCAAGCTCGAGGTCGCGGGCATCAAGGAAACCAGTCTGTTCCATCTTGCCGTTGGTTTCGTAGCCGCCCTTCTGCGTGCCAAAGCTGAGATACGGCACCGTGCCGCGCTGGCCACGGATGATGTACTCGTTGCACCCGTTGAGGCGTCCCATCAGGTACAGATTGTCCGGGTTGTCGGCGCCGATCTTGCCGGTTTCGTGCGACGGCGCGAAGAAGCCCGGGAAGTCCGGATCGGCAAACTCCAGATGCATTTCCAGACCGATGCGCAGCAGGCGCGTCAGATAGCGATAGCCTTCGGCCCGATCCAGCGGGGTATCCGGCGCTTCGGCGCGCAGAATCTGCTGTCCGGCCTGTTTCAGGCGATCACAGAATGCTTCCCAGGCCTGGCCGCTGACAACGGCGTCGTCGATATCCTTGTTCTGGCTCATGCCGGTCTCCTCCCGTCTGCGCGGGTGCTGCGCCTTGAGTTAAGGTCATGACCTTAAGCAGGCCGTGCCGTCACCGCTTCATCTGTTTGCATGAGGGGGTTTTGGTGCCCTACATCAGTCGTTTGACGACGCTGCGCAACGAACGGATCCGATCCATCAAGCGGCCTGTCGTTGAGGCCGGGGCCGGTTCGGGTGCGGCGACGACCTCGTAGCGCTGCAGCAGTTGCGGCGCCTGACTCAGGCGCTGATGCTGACGCAACGCCGAGGACACCGTGATCTTGCACTGACTTTCGTGCAGCGGTTTGGTGATGAAGCGATAGATCTGTCCCTGATTGATCAAATCAATCGCTGTGCCGGCATCGGCACGCTCGGTCAGGATCACCGAGACCAGTTCGGGATGATGCTGTTTCAGCGTGCTGATCAGGCCGATCACCGCCTGGTCCTGTACACGTGTGTCCGACACGACGACGCCGATGCGCTCGCGTTCAAGCGTTGATACCGCATCGTCCATGCTGGTGGCGCTGAGCACGCGGATTGCGTCGCCGAGGATGGACTGGATCTGTGCCGGCACGCGGGGGTCGTCATCGACCACCAGAATGCCTGGCTCCGCGCCGAGCGAAGTCGGTGTGGTGTCGCCGGCGCGTGTGGCGTCGGCACTGGCGCGTGCCGCCGTCACCGCGCGAGCGACGGTCTGCGTCAGGTCTTCGTTCGACCACGGCTTGTTGACGAAGCGGAAGATCTCGCCTTCGTTGATCGAGCCGATGATTGCGTTCAGATCCGAATAGCCGGTCAGCAGGATGCGCATGGCATCCGGATTGAGTTCGCGTGCAGCGCGCAACAGTTCGATGCCAGTCATGCCTGGCATGCGCTGATCGCTGACGATGACGTCGACCGGGGTCGAGCGCAGAAAGTCCAGGGCCTTTGCGCCGCTTTCCGAAAAATGCAGCTCGTAGCGGTTGCGGAACAGCATGCGCATCGTCGTCAGCACACGCGGCTCATCGTCGACGAACAGAACGCGGGCGCGGGCAGTGGGTTCGGCGGTTTCGTTCATGCGCGGTCTCAGGCGGCGAGGGCTTCGGTGGCCGGCGGCGTTTCGGGACGCGCCTGCTTCAGCGGCAGATGAATCGCGAATTCGCTGCCCTTGCCGGGGGTCGAGCGCACATCAATGTGTCCGCCGTGGTCTTCGATGATGCGGAACACGATCGACAGTCCCAGTCCGGTGCCTTTACCCACCGGCTTGGTGGTGAAGAATGGTTCGAAGATGCGGGCGCGGACGTCCTCGGCCATGCCGCTGCCGGTATCCAGAATGCGGATCGCGACGCCGCGCGGGCCGGGCGCGGTATGGATGTACAGCTTGCCTTCGCCTTCGATGGCCTGCGCGGCGTTGTTGAACAGATTCAGGAAGACCTGGTTCAGCTGCGATGGCGAGCACTCGATGGCCGGCAGCTGGGCGTAGGACTTCACCACTTCGATGCGATGCTTGAGCTGGTTGTGGCAGATCTTCAGTGCTGCCTCGAGGCCGTCGTTGACGTCGAACAGATCCGTGCGCGAGCGGTCGACGCGGGAAAAGTCCTTGAGGCTGCCGACCAGATCGGAGATCTGTGCCAGGCCGTGATCGGTATCGCCGAGCAGGGTGTCGAGTTCATCCACCAGCTCGGAGGCGCCAATCGATTCGGCGATGCCCTGTGCGGCCGCAACGGACTGCGCGATGTCGTCGTCGCTGGCATCGTCCTGCGTCAGCAGATTCAATGCGCGGCTCTGCGCGTCGACCAGGCTGCGGATGTCGGCCAGCGAGGTGCGCACGATCTCGGCGTTGCTGCGCGCATAGCCCAGCGGTGTGTTGATCTCGTGGGCGACGCCGGCCACCATCTGGCCCAGCGATGCCATCTTCTCCGACTGGATCAGCTGCGCCTGTGATGCCTGCAGTTCCTTGAGCGCTGCCTGGAGGTCATGAGTGCGCGCATCGACTTGTTCCTCCAGATGTTCGTTGGCGTGCGACAGCTCTGCATTGGCGCGATCCAGGTCGCGATAGCTGCGACGCAGACGCAGGCCCAGCCACGCCAGTACCAGCAGCAGGATTGCCGCATAAGCGGCCAGCCACGATCGATACTGATTGGCGACCGCGACCTGCGTGCCGTGCCAGTCCATGTACGCCTGTTCGACCGCGTGCAGCTGCGGCGCGGTCGGGCGCGCCAGAAAGTTGCCCAGACGCCCGACCAGTTCCTGCTTGTCGGCAATGACGTCGGCACTGCGCGCACGCAGTGAACGCAGCGCACCAACGAATGCTTCCGACTGTCCGGGCGCGAGCGCGTCGAGCTGGGTCAGCAACGCATGAATGCGGTCTTCGTTGACCGGGGTCTGGACGACGCCAAAGGTGTTCACCTCGGTGCGGAGCTGACGCAGCAGGCCGGCGACCATGTCGTGCGTCGCCGTGTCTGCAGCCGCGAGCACCGCGTCAGCCATCACGGGCACCGCGTCGATGCCCGCGATCAGGCGCTGGTTGACCAGGATGTTGCGGGCCTCGAAATCGAAGGCGAGCTCGAATTTGGATTCGACGGTGTCGAGGAAGGTGTCGAGCGCCTGGTCCAGTGCAGGACTGAGTCCCCGCAGCGAGGTGGGGCCCTGCTCCAGCGCGTTGAGTGCGTCGCCCAGTTGCGCGGTGGTCGTTGCGCGGTCGTTGGTGACGTTGACCATGGTGCTGACGCCGACCTGTGTCACGGCGCGGTTCAGGCCCACATCGAGCGCATCGACGACGCGGATCTGATGGAGTCGCTGAAGATGCAATGTGTTGTCGACCGCCTGGGTGCGCTGCGCCAGAAACGCCAGCAGGCCGATCGCCCCTGCAGCCAGCAGCAGCGCCAGCGGGGGCAGCAGTTTGCGCCAAGTCATCTGTGGATCCCCATCCTTACGCACTGTGTTCGGACGGCCGTTCATTGACTGCCATCTCGCGACCTTCCGTGGTCTTTTCCCCCAGCAACTCGGAGGTTCCGTCGTGCGGACCTCTTCAGAAGACGAAATTAGCGCTGTGATCGGGCTGCGGCGTCATCTGTTTGCAGTAGCCGACATACGCCGAACGGGGGATTCGGTCGTCGTGGTGCTGCGGTCAACTGCAGCTCGAAGCTACAGACTGATCGGGGGAAATGACGTGGATATCAGCCGCATCGAAGCAAGACTGCAGGCGCTGGAAGACGCCGAGGCGATTCGTACACTGAAGGCGCGCTATCTGTTCAGCTGCGACCGCAAGGATACCGCCGGCATGCGCGCCTGCTTCGCCGATGGCGAGGTTCAGATCGACTACGGTGTCATCGGGACCTTCACGAGCGCTGACGCGCTGGTGCAGGTGTTCAGGGAAATCGGCTGCCATGACCATATGGTCGAGATGCATCACGGCGCCAACCCGCAGATTGAGGTGCTGGATGCCAGCCGGGCACGCGGGACCTGGAGTCTGCAGTACGGCTTGATCAACACACAGGCCGGGACCGTGACCCAGCTTGGCGGCTATTACGAAGACGAGTACCGCAAAATCGATGGCGCCTGGAAGATGACCGCCACGCGCTTCGTCGCCACTTCCACCTTGGTGCTGCAGTTGGGGGCGGACAAGGTGCAGAGCCTGTTTGCCGGGCGTCAGCCGCCGGTGGGCTGAGCGGTGCTGCGCGAATCGGGATAGCGTTGGGTGGCAAAGCGCCGGGTGTCACGCGGGCGAATGGGGAACTTCGCTAGAATCCCGCTCCGTTACCTCACATCATTCGAGTCGCCCATCCATGTCGCTGCAAACGCCGAAGTCGCTGGGTCCCCTGCCATCCGTCATTTTCTCATCGCGCTGGATGCAGCTGCCGCTGTATCTGGGCCTGATCGTGGCGCAGGCGGTCTACGTCATCCTGTTCGTCAAGGAGCTGTTGCACCTGACCCACGGCGCATTCGCGCTGGGCGAGCAGGAAGTCATGCTGATCGTGCTGGCGCTGATCGACGTGGTGATGATCTCGAACCTGCTGGTGATGGTCATCGTCGGCGGCTACGAGACCTTCGTCTCGCGGCTGGGGCTGGAAGGTCATCCGGATCAGCCGGAGTGGCTCAGTCACGTCAACGCCTCGGTGCTCAAGGTCAAACTGGCCATGGCGATCATCGGCATCTCGTCGATCCATCTGCTGAAGACCTTCATCGAGGCCGGCTCGATCGGGGGGCTGCCGCTGTGTGCAACCGTCGAGGCCGGGGTCAAGTGCACCACGATCACCGCCGAAGGCGTGATGTGGCAGACCATCATCCACCTGACCTTCATCGTCTCGGCGGTCGGAATTGCCTGGACCGACAAGCTGATGCAGTCGGCGACCACGCGTGCCAAAGGGGCCGCTGCCGCGCATTGACCCGGCGTTGCGCCGGCATTGCCCGGCGCAACCCGCTGCACTAGTCTCGGCGGACTTCCCGCGCGGATCCAGCAGATGACAACAATGACGCCGGCGCAGTGGTACGAGTGGACGCTGTGGGCGATCCTGCTGTCGTCGCCGGTCGTGTTTGGCGTGCTGATGCTGCTGCCCGCCGCCTACGGACGCCACAAGCAGGGACACAGCAAGTGGTGGGGGCCGGGCATCCCGACGCGCTGGTCCTGGGTCATCATGGAAGCGCCATCGTCACTGGGCTTCGCGGCAATCTTCTTCGCCGGCGCCCACGCGCTGCAGTGGGCGCCGCTGATTCTGTTCGCGATGTGGCAGGCGCACTACTTCCAGCGCAGTTTCATCTTTCCGTTCCGGATCAAGGTGCGGCCGGGCGATACCACACCGGTTTCAATTCCGGTGATCGCTGTCGTCACCAACCTGATGGTTTCGTTCCTGAATGCGGCGATTCTGTCGTGGGACGGCATCGGCCACGGCTATCCGGCAAGCTGGCTCACCGATCCGCGCTTCGTTATCGGCGCGTTGCTCTTCGTCGTCGGCTATCGCATCAACCGCAAGGCCGACGCGATGCTGGCCGCGCTGCGCAGGCCCGGCGAAACCGGCTACAAGATTCCGCGCGGCTGGTTGTACGAACGGATCAGCTGTCCGAACTACTTCGGCGAGTTCCTGATCTGGAGTGGATGGGCGATTGCGACATGGTCGTGGGGTGGCCTTGCGTTCCTGCTGTGGACACTGGCCAATCTGCTGCCACGCGCGCTGACCAATCACCGCTGGTATCGCGAAAAATTTCCCGACTATCCGGTGCAGCGCAAGGCCGTCATTCCATATCTGCTGTAGGGCTCAGGCCGCGACGCGCGGCGCGCGCAGATAGGGAATATCTTCGGGTTCGTTGAAATCGAAGTAATCGCAGGTCAGCTCGGTGCCGGCAGCGATGTCTCCGACCGCGATATAGCACTCGCGGTCTTCCTGCCACAGACAGTTCGGCGTGTCGCTGTGATTGAAGAAGCGCGCATCGTCGATGCAGAAATAGTAGGCACCGCTGAGGCGGTGAATGCCACGGCCCCGATAGCAGTAGCGCAGGATGCTGTCGCGGACCTGCAGCGGGTACGACGCGATTTCGGCATCAGCAATGATCCGGGTCGTACGCGGATCGCAGGTATAGATGACGCTGCCTGCCGGCACGAACTCGGACGAGAACAAGCCCACTCCCGCGATCGCACTGGCGCGGACATGATGCGCGATATGCAACATAGGCACTGACCCTGGCACATGCTCCTGCATGCCGCGCCATTCTGATCCTGTCCGGGCTCGCTGCGCTAGAGGCCCCCGAGCGAACGGATCGCTGTCGCCGGAATGGCCCTAGGAGGCCGTTTCGAGTGCGACGTCGGCGTCGAAATCGGCGTCGCCCAGGCGGCTCATGTGGGCGTAATGCTCGGCAAATGTGGCGCGCATGTCGGCCAGCGGTACGTCGTCATGCTCGCCGCGCAGATTCAGGTATTCCATGTGCCGGTTGCCGGCGCGGTCGAACGGGTGATAGATCGAATCGGCCGTGCCGTCGAACTCCAGCGGCAACATGCCGAAGCGGTCGCATAACTCGATATTGAAGGCCGGGGTTGCCTTCAGCCATTGGCCGTCGAGCTGGATCGCGGTATAGCCGTGCCAGTAGAACACATCGGTCTTCATGGTCTGGCGCAGGCGTTCGGTCGACAGGTGATTACGCACGTCGGCGAAGCCCAGGCGTGCCGGGATGCTGACGACGCGACACACGGCAGCCAGCAGAACCGACTTGGTGACACACCAGCCCCGGCCGGTCTGCAGCACACGGCTGGCGCTGAGGCCCTGAGGTGTCAGATCCAGCTCATAGGGGTCGTAGCGGATGCTGTCGCGTACGGCGTAATACAGCGAGACCGCCTGGCTGCGTGGATCCGCTGCGCTGCCGCGATGGGCGTGGGCGAAAGCGATCACCTCAGGATGGTCGGCGTTGACGATCGTGGTGGACGACAGCGAAGGTGGAGTGACGGGCATCAGAAACATTCTCTCTACAGCGTGCGGCGGCTGGTGAACCGCAGCGCGCGCTGACTCAGGGGGTCAATGAAGGCGATCGAGTGTGCCAGCAATTTCAACGGGCGGTCATAGGTCTCGACGTCCGTCTGCTGCACCACGGGGTACATCGGATCATTGGCAATGGGGGCGCCGAGTGCGGCCATATGCACCCGCAACTGGTGTTTCTTGCCGGTGACCGGGCGCAGCCGGTAGCACTGCAGTGTGCCATGTGCCGTGGCGGACTCGATCACCGTCTCGCTGTTGGCCGGGCCCTCGGTTTCGCAGCTGCGGAAGAAGGGTTCTCCTCGCACCAGACGGCTGCGTCGCGTCAGCGGCAGCTCGACACCGTGTATTGCCGGCGCCAGTGCCAGATAGCCTTTCTCGATGGCGCGGGTGGCGAACAGCTGCTGGTAGCGTCCGCGGCTGTGGCGATTGACCGAGAAGATCACCAGCCCGGCAGTGCCGCGATCGATGCGGTGCAGCGGGGTCAGCTCGGGCAGGTTCAGCTCCCGGCGCAGGCGCACCAGCAGGGTCTGCTGCAGAAAGCGGCCCGAAGGCAGGACCGGCAGAAAATGCGGCTTGTCCGCGACCAGCAGATGTTCGTCGCGGTGCAGCACCTCGGCGTCGAATGGAATCCGGGGCTCCGGCGGCAGTTCGCGGAAGTAGTACAGATGCTGACCTGCGGTGTAGGGGGCGTCGGCGTCGAGGGGCGCGCCGCTGGCGTCGCAGACCAGCCCGCGTTCAAACCGCGAGCGCCATTGACCGGTATCGATGGCCGGAAAGCGTGCTGACAGAAACGCCAGCGGTGACGGCCAATCGCCGGCAGGCAGCCACACCGTGCTGGCGCCGACGCCGTCGCGCATCGGCGGCGTCGCGTCGTCGGTGGTGGTGGTCGGGGTCGTCATCGCCGGCATTGTCGCAAAGTGGAACGGAGCTGGCGCAGGGCATTGCAACCCTTTGTCGCGCTGGCGCATCTGTGCGGGCAGGGGCACGCGCGCGTGCCCCTGCTGCGCGGCGCATACTGCGCGCCGATCCCGCGACACCATCGGGCTCTCGAGGAGACTCAGAAGAATGCGTACAGCACGGTTGTTGTTCGGTGGTGTGTCTCTGGTGCTGGCGGCCTGCCAGCCGTCATCGTCCGAAACCCCGGTGGCCGCGGTGTCGCCGCCAGCGCAGGCGGCATGCATGCTCAACGTCGGCTGGGATCCCTGGGAGCCATACCAGTATGAGGATGCCGGCGGCGCGGTCAGCGGCATGGATGTGGAAATCATCAGACAGCTGGCGGCGGACGCAGATTGCGGCGTGTCCTTCGTGCGCGGTAGTTGGCAGGACCTGCTGGCCCAGGTTCGCGACGGCACTGTCGACATTCTGATGGGCGCGACGCCGACCGCCGAACGTCAGGCCTATGCGCGATTTTCGCCGTCGTACCGGCATGAAACCTTTGCGCTGTTTACGCGCAAGGACGATGCCGAGGCGCTGGCGCCGAAGACGCTGACGCAACTGACGCAGACCGGCCGCCATATCGGCGTGACGGACGGCTACTACTACGGGCCGGTGGCAACCCAGCTGATCCTTGACGAGGCAACGGCCGCTGCGTTCGTGACGGCGCCGCTGGTCGAGCTGAACTACACGCGTCTGGTCGCCGGTGAGATCGATGCGCTGCTGGACGATCCCTTTGTCGCCGCCGCCGTAATGCGGCGCAAGGGCTGGGATCAGCAGATCGTGCAGCATCCGCAGGAGATCACCAGCGGTGAAGTGTCGCTGATGTATTCCAAGGCCGGGCTCGATGCTTCGACGATGGACAAGCTCGATGCGGCGCTGCAGGCCCGCAAGGGCAGCGGAGCGCTGGAGGCTGTGATCGCCAAGTATCGCGAGTGATCACGCGCCGCCGGGCGGTGTCGTGGCTCAGCGGAAATCGCGTGACAGATGTGGCAGACCGGCGAGCCAGTGTGAGCGGTCGGCGAAAGCTTCGGCCAGCACATGCGTCACGCCCTGCTCGCGTTGCAGTTTGCCGCGCACCAGCACGAAACCGGCGCCGACGATGATGTCACGCTGACGCTCGATCAGTCGGGGCCAGATGATCAGGTTGACGATGCCGGTGTCGTCTTCCAGGGTCATGAACATCGTGCCCTTCGCGGTGCCAGGTCGCTGGCGGAACATCACGATGCCGGCGACCCGCACTGGTTGGCCATTGTCGATCTGCTGCAGCTGCGCATTGGGCACGACGTGGTGGCGTTCGAGTCGCTCGCGCAGCAAGGCGGAGGGATGCCGGCGCAGGGACAGGCCGGTGCTGCGGTAGTCGGCGAGAATCTCTTCACCTTCGGCCGGCGTCGTCAACTGCACCGGGTCGTCCGGCAGCGCGGCGTCTTGCAGCAGGCCGTCAAGGCGTGCGTGTCCACGCGTCTGCCAGCGGGCGTGATAGCGATGACCGGCGAGTCCGCGCAGCGCGTCGGCGGCGGCCAGCGCTTCGAGTTCGCGGGCATTGAGCTGTGTGCGCCGCGCCAGATCCTCGACGCTGTCGAAGGGCCGTGTGCGTCGCGCATCGGCCAGCCGCAGGCCGGCATGCACGTTGAAGCCGGAAACCAGTCGTAGCCCGAGCCGGATCGCCGGTCGCTGTTGCCGATCCGGCACCAGCGCGCAGTCCCAGTGGCTGGCGCGCACATCGACCGCGCCGACCTTGACCCCGAGTCTTCGGGCCTCGCCGACCAGCATCGACACCGGATAGAAGCCCATCGGCTGGCTGTTGATCAGGCCACAGAGGAACGCGGCCGGATGGTGACACTTGAGCCAAGCCGAGGCGTAGGCGAGCAGGGCGAAGCTGGCCGCATGGCTTTCCGGAAAGCCGTAGCTGCCGAAGCCGAGGATCTGCTTGTAGATGCGTTCGGCGAAGTCGGCGTCATAGCCGCGCGCTGCCATGCCGTCCTTGAGCTTGCGTTCGAATTTCTCCAGGCCGCCGGAGCGTTTCCACGCTGCCATCGAGCGGCGCACCTGGTCGGCCTCGTCGGCGGAGAAGCCGGCGGCGACCATGGCGATGCGCATCACCTGTTCCTGGAAGATCGGCACGCCATAGGTGCGGCCGAGCACGCTTTTCAGGCGTGGCGGATAGTCGACCGCCTCGAGCCCGGCGCGCCGGCGCAGGTAGGGATGCACCATGTCGCCTTCGATCGGTCCCGGGCGCACGATCGCGACCTGCACGGTCAGGTCGTAGAGGTTCTCGGGCCTCAGCCGCGGCAGCATCGACATCTGCGCCCGCGATTCGATCTGGAACACGCCGAGGGTTTCGGCACGGCCGATCATGGCGTAGGTCGCCGCGTCGTCTGTCGGAATCCGCTGCAGATCGAGCGCGGTACCGTCGAAGGTGCGCAGGTGCTCGAAGGTCCGGCGCAGTGCGCTGAGCATGCCCAGCGCCAGCACGTCGACTTTCAGCAGACCGAGCGCTTCGAGGTCGTCCTTGTCCCACTGGATGATCGTGCGATCCGGCATTGCCGCGTTCTCGACCGGGACGAGTTCGGACAGCGGCGCGTCGGAGATCACGAAGCCGCCGACGTGCTGCGACAGATGTCGCGGGAACTCCAGCAGGTCGCGCGCCAGACGCAGCCACAGCCGGATTGCGCGGGCCTTCGGATCGACGCCGATGCTGCGCAGGCGTTCGGGCAGGCCGTCCGGGTCGTCCCACCAGGCCAACGACTTGGCGACGCGGTCGATGACCTCCGCGCTGATGTCGAGCGCGCGGCCGACGTCGCGTAGCGCCGAACGTGGTCGGTAGCGGATCACCGTGGCGGCGATCGCCGCGCGCTCGCGGCCGTACTTGTCGTAGACGTACTGGATGACCTCTTCGCGACGCTCGTGCTCGAAGTCGACGTCGATGTCCGGCGGCTCGTCGCGTTCGTTGGAGACGAAGCGCTCGAACAGCAGATCGGTGAAGCCCGGATCCACCGCGGTGATGCCCAGGGTGTAACAGACCACCGAGTTGGCGGCGCTGCCGCGGCCCTGGCACAGGATGTTCTGTTTCCGCGCGTATAGGACGATGTCGTAGACGGTCAGGAAGAAGGCCTCGTAGCGCTTCTGCGTGATCAGCGTGAGTTCCTTCTCGATCAGTGCGCGCACCTCCGGCGGACAGCCCTGTGGCCAGCGCTCGGGGATGTGCTGTTCGACCAGTGCGCGCAGCCAGCTTTGCAGGGTGTGTCCCGCCGGCACGATCTCGCGCGGGTAGTCGTACTTCAGCGTGCCGAGCCGGAACGCGCAGCGCTCGGCGATGTGCAGCGTTTCACGCAACAGCGCGGGCGGATACAGCGCCTGCAGATCCTGCAGCGTGCGCAGGTGGCGCTCGCCATTGGCGAACAGGCGATGTCCGCAGCGCGCGACCGGCTGATGATGACGCAGGGCCGTCAGCACGTCCTGCAATGCGCGGCGCGCACGCACGTGCATGTGCACATCGCCGCTGGCGACCCGCGGAACGGCGAAGCGTTGGGACAGGGCCTGCAGGCGCTGCAACTGCTCGGCGTCGCGACCGTCGCGATGCAGCTCGACCGCGATCCACAGGCGGCCGGCATAGCGCTCGCGCAACCACGCGAGTTCCTCGACGTCACCGGGGCCGCGGGGAATCCACAGCGCACAGACCTCCGGGATGGGGGCGTCCAGATCGCGGCGCTGCAGGTTGTACCGACCCTTGATGGCCGCGCGGCGGCCGCGCGTGATCGCCCCGCAGATGCCGGCGTAGCCGCGCTGGGTTTCGGCGAGCAGGACGAGTTTGGGGCCATCGTGGAGGGTGAACTCGCTGCCGGCGATGACCGGCAGGCCGCAGTCGCGGCCGGCCTGCCAGGCGCGCACGGCGCCGGCCATCGAACACTCGTCGGTCAGCGCGAGTGCGCGGTAGCCGAGTTCAGCGGCGCGCTCGACCAGCTCCGGCGGCAGCGAGGCGCCGCGCTGGAAACTGAAGGCGGACAGGGCATGCAGCTCTGCATACATGGCTCATGCCCACCATCCATGCAGATACCAGCGCTGGTCGATGTGATCGCGGAACACCCAGGCGCGTGCGTCATGTCCGATGGCGCCGACCTCGGTGCCCATTTCGGCGCCCATCTCTGCAGTGTAGTAATCGCGACGCAGATCGCCGGCATCCCACCAGCCCGCCTCGATGCGTTCGGGCTCGCCGGCGACCTGCGGTGCGCGCGGGAGCGGCACCGGCGTCGGCAGCAGCCACAGCGGGCGCCGCTGCGCGACGGTGGCCGGCGTTCTGCCGCTGGCGCCGGGGGTGGCGCGCGCCATCGCGCGCTCGGGGCGATGATCCTCGTGCAGCACCGGGCTCCACAGCGCTGACTCGCCGAGGCGTGCCAGCAGCCGCTCGACGGTCTCGGTCCACTGCTGCTGGGTGTCGGTGGCGGCGTCGAACAGATTGCCCTGACCGAGCGCGGCGGTGGCCAGGTCCTCGGCTTTCAGCAGCAGTGCGCGCACCGCGGCTGCCGGCGCCTGGCGTTCGAGGCGTTCGCGCAGCGCGGTAAAGATGCGCTGGCCGTCGCGATGCGCGCTCAGAAAGCGCAGGCGCATCACCGAGCGCTGACGGTTGGCATGCTCGAACTGCAGTTCGATGCTGCGCACGCCGACGTCGCGGCTGCGCAGCCAGGCCTGCAGCTCCTGCGTCAGGCGCCGCAGCGGGAACAATAAACTTTCGGTGGATTCGATTTCGCCGGGCAGTTCGAAGCGGCGCCGGAAGACCGGGGGCGGCACGATCGCCGGCGCCGGGTCTGGTTGCAGTCCGCGCAGCCGGTCCAGCGCACGCAGGCGTTCGACCCCGAAGCGGCGTGCAAAGGCTGCGCGCGGCAGTTCGAACAGATCGCCGATGCGGCGCAGGCCGACGCCGTGCAGCGCGTCCAGTTGTGCCTGCGGCCACGGCAGCCATGCGCTGGGCAACGCGCTCAGCCGGGTCTCCAGTGCGTCGAGCCCGTAGACCGGTGCCGGGTTGTCTTCCAGTGTCAGCAGGGCGGCACCGCCGCGCGTCGGCGCGATTGCCAGGCGGGCGACCGGCTGCAGCTCGGCGAGGTCGTTGCGGATCGCTGTCAGCAGCGCGTCGAGGCCGCCGAACAGGCGTTCGCTGGCGCCGATCTCGACCCACAGCAGATAGCGCGGCGCGCGGCCGGGTTCGGCCGGATCGTCGATCTGCAGATGCACCGGACTGCCGTAGCGGTAGATCCAATGCGCGAGGCTTTTCAGCAGCGCGCGTTCGGCATTGAGTTTGCGCGGATGCGCGCGCAGCGCCGGGCGCAGGGCCAAGGCGTCGGCCAGCGCCATGCCGGGCGCGCATCCTTCACTGGCGGTGATCAGCCAGCGTTGCGCGCTGCGGCTGTCGGTGATGACATCCAGCGGATCGCGGAGGCCCTGAGCCTCCGCCGGCAGCTGCGGGAATGAAAGACAGAGCCAGAGCATGGGATCGTCACGCGCTCAGTGCGTAGCGTCCGGGCGGGCGCATGCCGCGGCATTTGAGCACCTGTACCTGCGATTGGCCGTGACGGCGTTCGATCTGCAGGCGCAGCGCGGCGATGCCGCCCTGCGCCAGGTTCGCCGGTGTCGCCGGCCGCAGCAGCAGCGCGATGCCGTCGCCGGCTTCGGCGGCCAGTTGCAGGCGGCGTGATGCGGTCAGTTCGATCCGCTCCAGCCACAGCAGCACTGCGCCGGCGCCGGCGTGCAGCAGTTGTTCGGCCGACCACAGGGCGTCGGTGTCGGTCTGCGGCGTCACCACCAGCAGCTGCGGCAAGGCCACGCCGGCGGCGGCCAGGGCCGGCGCATAGGGCAGATGCGCCGGGCGGATCATCGCCACCGGCGTGCCGGCCCGGGTCAGCTGGCGCAGCAGCGGCAGGACCAGTGACAGCTCGCCGACGCCGCTGCGGGCGTAGAGGATTTCGCTGAGCGCGCCCAGCGGCCAGCCTTGTCCGGGCAGGACCGCATCCAGCGCGGGATGTTCGCTGGCCTGCGCGCGCACGGGCGCGACGCTGTCGCCGCGCCACAGGCGGCGATCGCGCAGCAACGCCTGCAGCGGCAGCGCCGCTTGCGTCTGTGTTGCCGGGGTCATGCCAGCACGAAGCCGCCGGTGCGCAGCAGGCCGACGGCGCGGCCTTCGATGGCCAGCTCCTCCCGGCGCAGGTCGATGCGGATCGGCGTGAAGTCCGGATTGGCCGGCAGCAGCTGCACCTGCTCGCCGCGGCGCTGGAAGCGCTTGACCGTGACTTCGTCGCCGAGGCGGGCGACGACGATCTGGCCGTTCTCGGCGATAGCGGTGCGCTGCACTGCGAGCAGGTCGCCCGGCAGGATGCCGGCGTCGCGCATCGACCAGCCCTGCACCCGCAGCAGGAAGTCCGGTTGCGGGTGGAACAGATGACGGTCGAGGCGGTACCAGGATTCGATCTGCTCGATCGCGGTGATCGGCACGCCGGCGGCGACCTTGCCGACCAGCGGCAGGCTGTCCTCGTCATTGGCCGCCGCGGCCAGCGTCGGCTCGTCGAGCAGGCGGATGCCGCGCGAGGCGCCGGGGCGCAGCTCGATCGCGCCCTTGCGCGCCAGCGCACGCAGATGATCGTCCGCCGCGGTCAGCGAGCGGAAGCCGAACGCGTTGACGATCTCTGCGCGTGTCGGCGGCAGGCCCTGTTCGGCAATCTGTCTGCGGATGAAATCAAGGATTTCGGTCTGCCGCGATGTCAGCGGGTCCATGGCGCGATCCAATACTGTAGAAATATACAGTGATTGAATCGTGAGTGACTGTCAATCCGCCGGGGCGCGGGTGTGATGACCGGGTATCGTCCGACCGACGGTGGGATGATGTGGCTGCGATGGGATGTTTGATCGACATCAGGTCATGGCGTGTCTCTGAGTGCGACGGTAAGCTGCCACAGTAGAACGTCGACATAAGGGAAACCATCATGCGCCAATGGCACGCTCGCATTTGGGGAAGTTTGCTTGCCGCACTGATCCAGCTGTCGGCGTGGGCAGCCGATACTGAGCTCACGCCGGAGGCGGTGCCGCCACCGCTGCAGTCGCGCACGCTCGATTTTCAGGACATGGGCTGGTACGGGCCGGTGCAGCTGCGCGGTGTCGAGGGCGTGATGAATCTGCCATTCGGCGTGCGCCTCGATGAAGTGGTCAGCTCGGCAACCTTGCATCTGCGCTACAGCTATTCGCCGGCTTTGATTCCTGAGCTGTCGCATCTGCGGGTGCTGATGAACAATCAGGTGGTCGCGGCGCTGCCGATGACCAAGGAAGAGGCCGGGCATGAAGTGACGCGCGATATCACGCTCGATCCACGCCTGTTCGTTGACTACAACAATCTGCGTTTCGATCTGATCGGGCACTACAGCTGGGAATGCGAGGATCCGGTGCATTCGAGTCTGTGGGCATCGATCAGCGAGCAGAGCACGCTGGAACTGAATCTGCGCCCGCTGGCGCTGGGCGATGAACTGGCGCTGCTGCCGGCGCCGTTCTTCGATGCGCGTGACAACCGGCGTCTTGAGCTGCCGGTGGTGCTGCCGCAGGGCGCGTCACAGGAAACACTGCGCAGCGCCGGTGTGGTCGCCTCGTGGTTCGGTGCGCTGGCGGCTTATCGCAGCGCACGTTTTCCGGTCAGCATCGACTCCCTGCCGGAGCGCAACGCCGTCGTATTCCTCTCCGGTGAGCAGCGCCCGCAGGGCCTGGATCTGAAAACCGTGCCGCCCGTCGATGCGCCGACGATTTCGGTGATCGAGCATCCGGCAAAACCCGGCGTCAAGCTGTTGCTGATCCAGGGCCGTGACGACGCCCAGCTCAAGCTGGCTGCCGATGCTCTGGTACTGGGGCAGTACGTGATTTCAGGTCACTCCGCCACGGTTGAAAACATTGACTACGGCCCAGCCCGCGGACTGTTCGATACGCCGAACTGGGTGCGTACCGACCGTCCCGTGAAACTGGGCGAGCTGGTGCAGGACCCGCAGGCACTGCAGGCCAGCGGCTACGTTGCGGCGCCGGTGCGGATCAATCTGCAGGTACCGCCGGATCTGCTGACCTGGAACCGCGAAGGCGTGCCGCTGGATATCAAGTATCGCTACACGCCGCCGGTCGAACGCGACAACTCGATGCTGATGGTCAAAATCAATGATCAACTGCTGAAGGCGTTCCATCTGCATCCGGCCGAAAGCGATGATCAGGTTGTCGGCAAGCTGCTGGTGCCGCTATTCGACGACGGTCTGGCGCATGACGAAAAGTCGCTGGTGATTCCATCGCTGCAGATCGGCTCGCGCAACCAGCTGCAGTTCCAGTTCCTGATCGAATATCAGAAGCGTGGCTGGTGCCGCGATACCGCCTACGATCCTTCACGCGGTGCGATCGATCCGGATTCGACGCTGGATTTCTCCGGCTTCGCGCATTACACGGCGATGCCTAATCTGGCGCTGTTCGCCAATGCCGGATTCCCGTTCGCCAAATACGGCGATCTGGCCGAGACCGCGCTGCTGATCTCGCCGCAGCCGCAGGCGGGCGAGATCGAGACGATGTTGTTCATGCTCGGGCGCCTGGGGCGGATCACCGGAGTTCCGGCGATCCGTTACGCACTGGTCAATCGCACACAGGTCGACAGCGTTGCGGATCGCGATCTGCTGATGGTCAATGGATCGGGTGAAGAGGAGTTGCTGGCGAAGTGGCAGCACGCGCCGAAGCTGGTGTTCGATCAAGGCCAGCGGCAGGCGACGGTACTTGATCCGAAGACCGGTCTGCCGATGGACCCGCTGCGGCTGCACGCCGGACCGGCGCCGGAGGCTTCGGTGCGGCTGTCGAGCAAGGGCGCGCTGGCGGCGCTGGTCGGGTTTGAGTCGCCACTCAAGAGCAAGCGCACGGTGATTGCGCTGATGGCGACGCAGCCCGGCGGCGAATCGGTGATCGCCGACGTGCTTGAGGATGACGGTCGTGTGCGCATGGTGCGGGGTGATACCGCCGTGGTCCGTGGCGACCAGGTGGTCAGCTTCGAGTCCGAACCGGTTTATCACGTCGGTGAACTCAGCTGGTGGATGTGGCTGTGGTTCTATATCTCGCAGGTGCCGCTGGCGGTGGTGCTGCTCGGCATGCTTGCCGGCATCCTGTTCGCCTTCTGGCTCTACGGGGCTCTGCGCCGATCCGCGGCGCGACGCCTGCCGCAATGAATCGCGACCGGCGTCGCCGCCGGTCCGGCGTTGCGGCGGTGATGATCGCCGTAGTGTCGTTGCTGTTGGGCAACGCCGGCGCGGCGCCATCCGCGCAGGCGCCGCGTTGCGACGGCGCGTGGACCGACTGGCGGCGGTTCAAGCTGCAATACCTGAGTGCGGATGGCCGCGTGATCGATCCGTCGCGCACGGATGCGCGCACCGTGTCCGAGGGGCAGGCGTATGCCCTGTTCTTTGCGCTGGTGGCGAACGACCGCGCGACGTTCGAGCAGTTGCTGCGCTGGACTGAAAACAATCTGGCGGACGGCGATCTGACCCAGGCCTTGCCGGCATGGCATTGGGGTCGTCGTGCTGACGGCAGTTGGGGTGTGATCGACGCCAACTCGGCATCGGATGCCGATGTCTGGCTGGTCTATACGCTGGATCAGGCCGGGCGCCTGTGGCAGCAGCCGTACTACCGCACGCTGGCGGCGGTGATCGGCGCCCGGGTGTTCGCGCGCGAAACCGCGACGTTGCCGGAGCTCGGGCTGACCTTGCTGCCCGCACCGTTCGGATTCCAGCCGCAGGACGATCTGTGGCGGCTGAATCCGAGTTATCTGCCGCCGATGCTGTTGTCGGCGCTGGCGCGGCATCAGCCCGAGCACGATTGGCGCGCATTACACGACAGTGCGTTGCGGTTGCTCGTTGGCAGTGCCCCCAGGGGTTTTGCGCCGGACTGGGTTGCTTACCGCGGCGATCACGGTTTTGTTGTCGACGAAGCGACCGCTGGTGTCGGCAGCTATGACGCCATCCGTGTGTATCTGTGGCTGGGGTTGATGTCGGTAAAGGCGCAGGATCGCGCCGCATTGTTGCGGCACTTCGCGCCGATGGCGGTATTGCTGCGCACGCGCGCACTGCCGCCGGCGTCGATCGACACCGCCAGTGGGGTCGTTTCGGGCGATGGCCCGGTTGGGTTTTCCGCGGCACTGGTCCCGTTTCTGAAAGCGTCGGCGGAAGCTGATGCAGCGGCGCGACTGCAGCGGCAGATCCAGCAGCAGCGTGGTCCGCAGTTCAGCGGCTATTACGACGCGGTGCTGAGCCTGTTCGGTCTGGGCGCAGGGCAGCATTATCAATTTGATGCTGCCGGCGATCTGCTGCCGGCATGGAGTCGCCCATGCTGAGTCGGCGTCGCTTGGGGGTGGTGCTGCTGGTCCTGGGCGTTCATGGCGCTGCGCTGATGCCGGCGATCGTGACCGCGGCCGATGCCGCGGTATCCGAGCTGCTGCGCAGTGCGCGGCTGTGGGAAACCAGCGGGCGTTACGATCTTGCGCTGCAAACCCTGCAGAAAGCGCGCTTGACGCAGGCGGATAGCGCCTTGGCGCAGTTGCGGATCGGGTTGCTCGATGTACGCGCCGATCAGCTCAAGCACGCGGCCGACGTGCTGGCGCAGATGCAGGTGCAGTTTCCGCAGACATTCGAAACCCAGCAGTTGCAGATTGCCTATCGCGTTGCGACGCAGGACCGTATGCGCATGGCTTCGATACGGCGTCTGTTGGAAATCCAGCAGTTCGGTCAGGCAATGATGTTGTTGCGCGAACTGTTCCCGGAGGGGCCACCCGGGTTTGATCTGGGTCTCGAATATTTCCAGGTGGTCGCGAAGGATGATGCGTCCTGGGCCGTGGCGCGCGACGGGTTCGAAGCGCTGGTGCGGCAGGACCCGGAGAACCCGCGCTATCGCCTGGCGCTGGCGCGGCATCTGCTGCGTCAGCCGCAGACGCGCGCGCAGGGTGTCGAGATGCTCAAAGCACTGAGTCGTGAGCAGGACGTGACGACCGACGCTGCGGCGACTGCGCTGGCGAACCAGCCAAGCCCGAGTGCAGCGGTTTCGTCGCAGACGGGAGCGCGTCCGGACGATGCGCAGGCGCTTGCGCGCCAGCGGCAGTTGCAACGCAATCGCCGCTTTCTCGCGGCGCCGGACCTGGGCCGCATCGACGATGCCGCACTGCGTCAGCGCATCGGCAGCGCACATCGCGAACTGGATCAGCGCTTGCGCGCGCTTGATCCGGGATCGGTGCCGACGTCTGCAGCGCGTCTCCGGGAGAACGTGGTTGTCGGCGATTCGCTGCAGGCATGGCCGTTGGCGCGCTTGCAGAGCCTGCCGCGTGATGTCGATGGACGTCGTCGCGTTCAGCATCTGCGTGAGCAGGCCCTGGGGTTGCACTGGTGGCGCCTTGGCGTGATTGCCGAAGGCCAGGGCGACTGGTCGCGTGCCCAGTTGCAGCTGGAGCTGGCGCTATTGGCCTGGGATGGTCGCCTGTATGCCGCCGGGGATGCGATGCAGGCATTGGGTGTGCTCGATCCGACGGTGGCCGAAGTACGCTACCGCGAGGCACTGGATATCGAGCCGGACAGTACGGCGATGCGCAGCGGATTGGTGGGCCTGCTTGCCGCCCAGGGTCGCATGTACGACGCGCTGGTTACTGCGGGCACCGACGATTCGCCGGAGATCCGCGCCAAGGTGCTGGCGGTACGTGCGCAGCGTGCGCTCGATAACGACCAGACCGGAGCAGCCTTGCGCGACTTTGAAGCGGCGCTGCAGCTGAATCCGGGCGATGCGTGGTTGCGCTATGACCTCGCACGCCTGTATCGGCGGCTGGGACTGGCCGAGCGCGGCCGGTCGTTGATGAATGACGGCGTGATTGCGGCGGCGAACAAGGCCGACGCGCGCTATGCGCAGGCTTTGTATCTCTCATTGCTTGATGATCATCAGGCGGCCTTGGACGCGCTGCAGGCGATCCCTCCGGCTCAGCGCTCCGACAGCATGAATCGCATGCTTGGGGAACTGCAGATTCCGGCCCTGCTGGATCAGGCTGTGGAATTGCGCGATGCGCAACACCAGGATCAGGCGGATCAGGTGCTGATGCGCGCACAGACGCTGGCGCGACGGAATCCTCAGCAGCTGTTGGTGGTGGCGCGTGCATGGGTTGCGGCCGGACAGCGGCAGCGTGCCTATGCTCTGCTGAGCGGGGCATCGGGGGTTGGGGCCAAAGATCGGGTCGACCTGCAGTTGGCACTGGGTCGTCTGTATGCCGAGGTACCCGAGCGCGAGGCGTTGGAAGCCCTGCTGGCAGCGCTGGGCAGCGGTACGGCGATGACCCCGGAGCAGACGCAGGAGTATGCGCAGCTGCAGCAGCGGGCCGAGCGCCTGGCGATTGAACAATTGCGTGATGCCGGGCAGACCCGGCAGGCGCTGGCCCGGGTCGAAGCCGCGCTCCAGCAGACGCCGCAGTCTGCGTCGCTGCAGCACTTGCGGGCCGATCTGCTGGTTGAGCGTGGGCGGCCGCGTGATGCCGTGGCGCTGTACATGCGCCTGCTCGATGACGCCCCGGACGATATTGGTCTGCGCTTCGACTATGCCGGAGCGCTGGCGCAGCTCGGGCAGCGTGCCGCGGCGATCGCACAACTCGATCAGATCGAGGCGCAACTCGGCGACGACGACCGCGGTTATCGCCAGCTGCTGTTCTGGCGTCGCTATGGTCTGGACGACTATGCCGGCGCGCAGCGGGTCATCAATACCCAGTTGCAGCGGTATCCGAATGATCCCGAAATTGTCGCGGCGTCCGCAGAACTGGCACGTGCGCGCGGCCGTTCGGACGCGGCGGTTTCCGCATTCCGTCAGTCCGCGGATCTGCTGGTCGCGCGCGGTGACGAAGCCAGTGCGACTCGTGCTGCGGAGTACCGCGGCCAGGCAGAACGCATTGCCTCTGCGAACCGGGGCTGGATCGCTGCCGGCTTCGATGCAATGCACAAACCCGGCAGCGATGGCGTATCGAAGCTCAACGCTGTCATCGTTCCGGTCGAAGCCCGCTTCACCATCAACGCCCGCAGCCACTGGTTCGCGCTTGCCGATGGCGTCGATCTTTCGGCCGGCACACTGCCCGCGGACTATGACGCGGCGGGTGGCTTCGGCACGGTCTACGCGGCGGGCCCCAGTGCGGTGAATCAGTTCCCGGCGGGCTATGCGGTTGAGGATCGCGGTGTTGCCGTTGGCGTCGGTTACCGGTCCGATCGGCTGCGCATTGACATTGGTTCAACTCCGCTGGGATTTGAAGTCGAGGATGTGGTCGGAGGGGCGCAGCTGTACTTCGATGTCGGCCGCCTCGATCTGGCGCTGGATGTGTCACGCCGGCCGGTGACCAGCAGTCTGCTGTCCTATGCGGGCATCGTCGATCCGGTCAGCGGAGAAACCTGGGGTGGCGTGCGTTCTACTGGCGTCGGTGTGCGCGCCGGGCGTTATGAGGCGGACTACAGTTTCAGCGGCAGTCTGGAGTATCGCTGGTTGCAGGGGCGTAACGTTCTCGACAATCGTTATGCCGGCGCGCGGCTGGCTGCGGATCACCGTATTGTCGGCGGGGCGGATTGGGAACTGTCAGCAGGTCTGACCCTGAACTACTGGCACTACGACGAGAATCAGCGCTATTACAGTTTCGGGCATGGGGGGTATTACAGCCCGCAGCGCTATGTCTCGGTTTCGCTGCCGCTGGATTTGCGCGGTCGTGCGGATCAGCTCAGCTACGTCCTGCGGGGCGCTGTGACTTACTCGTCCAGTCGCGAGGATGCGGCGCTGGTGTATCCGACCGACCCTGCGTTGCAGGCTGCGGCGCAGGCGCAGCCTGATGCCCCGGGAAATTTCAGCGCGCCGGTGTATCGCGCCGGTGGGGGTGATGGTGTCGGCCTGTCAGCGCAAGGTGCGATTGAATATGGCCTGACGCCGGAATGGTTCCTGGGTGCACGTGCACAGATCGATCGTTCCGATTACTACGAGCCGGAATCCTTCGGTGTCTATGTGCGACGGGAGTTCACGCCGCGCAGTCAGCCCGAGCGGCCCCCGAGAGCGCCTGCACTGTACTCCGACTTCTAGTCGCACGGCGTCAGCCGAAGGGGCGTGGTCGCCCTCAGCGTTGCGTCGAGTCGTACTCCGTCCAGCTGCCATCCGGTGTGCGCATCATGAAGCGATCGCCGACCTGCATGATCACGGTGTTCTCGTTTTCCGACACAAACTGCGTTTGCGGCAGGGCAGTAACGTAGTCGCTCAGTGGCGGGCGTGACGGCGAGAATGGATCGTTGCCGATGACGTTGGAAAGCAGCTGTGCCAGGGCCAGGAAACTACTGGGCTGGTCGACTGTCAGGGGCTGCGGATCCGGGGTGAATTCCGGGCCGATCAGTGCAATCCCCAGCGGAACATGGGTGATGGCCGGTGTCGGAATTTCACGCAGGCCGGAAATCTGCATGCGGTCGCCGCGCACGGCGGCGCCATGCTCCGGAACCAGCACCACCACGGCACGCCGATGGGACTGCTCAATCAGCTGGATGAAACGCTCCAGATCGTCGAGATAGCGCGTCAGGCGTTGCTTGTAGTAGTCCTTGTTCGAGCTGGGGCGATTGCCGATGGCGCGGTTGCCGTCATGCAGGCTGACGCCGCTGTAGTACAGCGCGACGCGAGGCTCCGCCGATTGTTCGCGCTGGGTCCACCAGTGCGACAGCACGTCATAGTCGTCATAGACCGGCGAACCGTCGAAGGCACGCTGTATCACTTCGGCATCGCGGTCTTCGCGGTACTGGGCATCGACTCCGAGGTTGGCACGGACCTGATCGGCGAAACCGCCGAAGGCGCCATCGTGGTTCATCTCCCATTCCGGCGAGAAGCCGGACTGCTGCAGTTGCCGCATCAACAGGCAGCTGGCATCGGCTTCGTTGTACAGCGTGGAATGTTTCTGCTGGCCGCAGGGTGCACGCAGTACCCGGATCGCGGCCGGACCGCTGTAGCTGGCTGCCGAGTTGAAGTGATTGAACATCACATTGAAGCGCTTCAGCAGCGGATGCTCACGCAGGCCGACGAAGTCGATGTCGTCCCAGGCCAGCGAACAGGTGTGCAGCAGCACGATGTCAAAGGGCGCATCGCCCTGCCGCACTTGCGAAAACTGCACCCGGCGTTTTGCCTCGGAGGTGTAAAAGTTCTGCAGCGCGGCGTCCAATGCCTCGGGTGTGCTGGGAAGCGTCTGCGTGGTAGTAGTGGTCGTTGCCGCGGGCACTGCCGTGGGCGTGGTCAGTGCGGTCACCGATGTCTGTACCAGAGTGACCAGGGGCACCAGCAGAATACCCAGGATCGCAAAGCTGGACATGCGCAGCTTGCGGTTCAGCAAGGTGTAGATCAGAAAGATCAGGATCAGGATCAGCAGGGTGCGTACGTCGACGAAACGCCCGAGCAATTCGAGCAGATACATCGCGTCGAAACTCAGCAGCAGTGGCAACTTCGACAAGGCCTGCGCTGCAGGTGGCATCCACGCGTCGTGATACAGCAACGCGATGCCGGCCGGGACCGCGATGATCTGCCGCGCGATGCGCAGGCTGCGTCGAGTCAGCGGCACGACCAGCGCCACCGCAAAGCCGAGATTCAGCCAGACGTGAAAGTCGATGTACCGGGTGAAGTACAGGAACAGTTTGGCGAAGAAGTAGTAGCTCCAGAGGCCCATGTGCGTATTCGGTGCTCAGGCGGTCGCAGTGAGTGGGGTGCGGCGTCGCAGGCGATAAAGCCGCGTGCTCAGCAACGCGAACGCGCTGCTGAGCAGATGGCCGTATCCCAGCGCACCAAAGCGGATGATTTCACCGAGGCTGGCCAGCGGCCGGTCCTGCGGGGTGTCGGCGCCGGCGTCGAGCCAGGCGTCGGCGCGGGCAAAGGTGCATTCGATCAGGTGACGTTCGTCGTCCAGGCTCAGGCGCTCGAATCGCAGGCCTGCGCGCGTATCGGTCAGCGAGGTGATGGTGGTCTGGAACACAAATTCGCGGTCGCCGCGCGACAGCGCGATCTTGACCGGTGCCTCGATCGAGGCTGCCAGCGGCGCATCGAGGGAAATGCCGAGACCCCGCGTCGAGTAGTCACTGGTCGTGCAGACCACGGCGCGGCCGTCATCGAAATACAGCGTTGCCGGAATGCGCAGCGGTACGCGATGCGCGACGCGCACCTGACGTGATTCCGCAGCGACGCCGAGCGCGGCGCCGAGCATCAGGATGTTGTATGCGGTCCATGCCAAATTCATCAGCACTGTACCGATCTCGTGCGTGTTCCAGAACAGCAGGCGACCCACGCCGACGATGAATCCGGCGCTGTTGAGAACGGTCAGCACGATATAAGGGATCGAGATCTTCCAGTCGAAATAACCGTGCTCGATCAAACCGCCTTTGGCGGTGATATTGAAGCGGCCAGCCCGTGGATTGATCAGTGCCATCATCGCGGGCACCGCGATATACCACGCCAGCACCGATTCGTAGGCTTCGGCCCAGAACGAATGACGGTAGTGCCCCTGGATGCGCGAGCCCACCAGTTCCGCCTGAATCAGATGAGGAAGCACGTAGACCGCAATGGTCGTGGCCCAGGCATTGATGATGTGATATTCGAAGAACAGATAGCCCAGCGGTGCGCTGAGGAACACCAGCCGCGGCAGTCCGTTGAAGAAGTGAATCATCGAATTCGCATAGCAGATGCGTTGCAGCAACGTCAGTCCACGACCGAACAGCGGATTGTCGATGCGGAACATCTGCGCCATGCCGCGTGCCCAGCGCATGCGCTGCTTGATGTGGCTGGGCAGGGTTTCGGTGGCCAGACCCGCGGCCTGGGTCAGCCTGACATAGGCACTGGTGTAGCCGTGCCGGTGCAGCCGTAGGGCCGTGTGCGCGTCCTCGGTCAGGGTCTCGACGGCAAACCCGCCGATATGTTCCAGCGCAGAGCGTTTGAGGACCGCGCAGGACCCGCAGAAGAACGTCGCATTCCAGAGATCGTTGCCGTCCTGGATCACGCCATAGAACAAGGCGCTTTCGTTGGGGACGCGGCCAAAGGTCCCGAGGTTGCGCTCGAACGGGTCGGGCGAGAAGAAGTGATGCGGCGTCTGCACCAGCGCGCATTTTGGGTCGCGCAGGAACCAGCCGACGGTGGTCTGCAGGAAGGAGCGCACCGGGATGTGATCGCAGTCGAATACAGCCACCAGATCACCGCGCGTCATGCTCAGGGCGTGATTCAGATTGCCGGCCTTGGCGTGAAAATTGTTGCTGCGGATGATGTACTGCGCGCCCACGCTTTCGGCGAAGCGACGCAGTTCCTCGCGGCGACCGTCGTCGAGGATGCAGACGTTGAGCTTGTCCTTGGGCCAGTCGAGACTGAGTGCCGCCAGTACAGTCGGCTTGATGACGCTGAGCGCTTCGTCGTAGGTGGTGATAAAGACGTCGACACTGGGCCAGGTCTGCGGCGTCGGCGGTAGCGGTGCGACCGGGCGCTTCAGGGCCCACGCGTCCTGCACGTAGCGCAGAATCAGGACCAGCCAGGTGTAGCACTCCGCCAGCACCAGACCGATGCCCATGACCATTTCCGCGCCGGGCTGCAGATCCAGGGTTTCGGTCAGGCGCCACCAGATGTAACGGGATGACGCGACCAGCGAAAAACCGACCATGATCAGCGTCGGCACCTTGCCCGGAAGCCGGCGCAACAGCAAGGTCGTGCCCCACATCAGAATCAGGAGTGCGAACTGTGCGCCCGGCGACAGCGGTGTTGTTGCGCACACCGCCAGTAGCAGCGTGACGCTGATGACCATCAAGTAGCCGATCAGCGGATAACGTTCGGTGGTCAGTCGAGCGAAGGATTCGAGACGGCGGTCCGCCGGGCCGTAGTCGACACGGTCGAGTCGTGCCGACAGGCGCTGCATCGGCCACCACATCAACTTCAGTACGAACCAGAGCGGCTGCAGGAGTTCAATCAGTGGTGCGTGCCAGGCTTCGGTGGGAGCATCCGGGCTTGCCGGGCGCAACAGCAGACATGCGGCGATCCAGTCACGAGGACTGTCTGGTTTACGCACGCCGAGCTCGCGGATCAGGACTACGCGCAGACGTAGCCAGATCAGCTCCAGCAGCAGAGGTAATGGCCGACGTTGCTCCGCAGGCAGGACGAACAGGCGCCAGAGCCACTGGGACAGCCGGTGCGGATCGCTCACCCCCAGGCGTTGTGACAGCATGCCGCGCGAAGTCTTGGCGTCGGCTTCAGGCATCGACACGCGCCGGGACGACAGTACTCGTCAGTGCCTGCAACAGACGCTCGGCGAGCATCTCGAGGTCCATTATCGCGCGGCTGCGTGGCGCGTATTCAAAGGGATTCTGATTCGCGGCGATGGACTCGCACAGCGCCTCATCGCGGTGAATCGGCGCGAGTAGCTGTGACCCCAACCGCGCTCGCAGCAACGCGTGCAGATCGGATTGCAGGCGTCGCGTCGGATCCATCTGGTTGATCAAATGCAGCGTGCGATCGGGTGTCGGCAGTGTCGCTGCGAGCCGCGCATAGGACGCCACGTCGGCGCGCCAGAGCTGCACGCTCAGATCGGCGGCGGCCTGAGCCTGATCGGCATAGACGCTGGGCTGACGCGGCGTGTCGATGAGCACTACGGTGTCGTCCTGCAGCCCGAGTCGGCGCAGGATGTCGCGCAGGCGTGAAGGATGTTCGCGCAAGATGGCCGGGGCCGATGGAAAAGCCGTATTCCCGACCGAGAGGATGCGGATGCCGTCGGAATTCTGTATGGCGTTCAGTGCGGTTGCACCTGACGTGTCGACCAGACTGGCGTGCAGGCCGGAGTCGTGTGGCGCCGTTGCGCCCAGGTATGTCGGCAACAGGTCTGCCGGATCGAGGTCCAGCGCCAGCACCGGCCGTCCACGCCGTGCAAATGCGCTGGCCAGCGCCGCGGTCAAGGTGGTTCGGCCGCTGCCACCGAGGCAGGACACCATGGCGATGACTTTCATGGTTCAGGATCCACGACGACTTCGCGCGGACCAGCCGGGCGATCGGTACGGGTCGGGTTGGCCTGCAATGACTGCAGCAGCTGCGGATGCCACTGCGCGCCGAAGCCCAGGGCACGTCGTAGTCGGCGCCAGCGCAAACGCAGGGTCACAGGGCGCAGCAGGGCCAGCGCAATCGTGGTGGCCAGGATGCCAAACAAGGCGCTGAGCAAGAGCAGGGCGAGGGTGATGGCGGCGGTCATGCGGGCATGCCCTCGCTCTGCGCGGGCAGTAGCGGCATCGATACCGCTGTGATTTTCCGTACTGGCTGGGGCGCTGCAGAATCTCCGGCGGTCGGCTCATCCGCTTCACTCAGATCCAGCGCCATCGCAACGCTGCTTGCCGATGTGAAGTCCGGAAGGTTCAGATGAGCGCCACGCGCTTCCAGTTCGGCCAATGCGCGGCGGATCGCCGAGGGATCGGTGTGCTGAACGTGGCCGACGAACAATTCGGCGATCGGACGTGCAAACAGACGTGCCAGTGTCATCGCGACGTCGTGTTCCCAGCAGCCGTACAGGAATACATACAGGCTGCGATTGTCGACGGTGAAAACGTCGCCGCCGCGGCGCGTCCGGCATAGGCTGATTGCCTCGTCCATGCGGACATCCGGCAGCAGGAACAAGCGCACCATTGCGCATTCGATGCCGCTGGCCTCGGCTTTGTTCAGGCTCTGCTGACACTGCTTGCCAAAGGCGTCGAGTGACAGAAAGCCGAGCGAGGCAGGAGGCTCCAGCGCGTCCAGCGCGGCTTCGGGGTCGTCGGGCAGGGGCTTCAGGAACAGCTGATCACGCAAGGCTTCGAACACCGTCACCAGCTGGGTCGGCCCATACGTGGCGCTGACCACGACATTGGCTCCCATGCGTTGCAGGATCAGCTTCTGCACGGTGCGCAGCCGTTGCGTGTGATCACGAATCACGATCTTGACGCCCGAGCCCACCTGACGACGCAAAGCGCAAACCAGCAGAGCAAGGCTGCGAAAACGTTCCGGCGGGCCTGCTTCCAGAAAGCAGGTGCACGCCACGAGTGCGTCGGCGCGCTTCAGCAGATCTTCGGGCTCATCGACGACGGTCCAGTCCGACGGCGGGCGTGGATCCTGCAGCGCGGTTTCGCGTGTGATGTAAACCTGATCCCGGTCCTTGGCCCCTTCCAGCTGCGCGGGTTCAGTGAAGTGCCTTGCCGGCAGTTCCGGTCGCAGCTCAAAAGCGTGATCCGGTGTTTCGCGCAGAAGATAGTCATGTGCCGATGGCATGCCATGCCACAGCTCCAGGCGCAGGGCCAGATCTCCGCTGTATTCACCCAGATTGGCGACCCCGACGAAACCGGCTCCGGCCTGGCGCAGCCGTTCGATCCGGCTGTGCGCTTCCAGGTCGTTGAACACCATCACCACGGCGGTGAGGGTTTCCGCCGCCCAGTCGCGCAGCCAGCGCAGCTGCCGACGCAATCCGGCGTCATCGCTGGACAGCAGATCTTCGGGGTCGGTGAGGATCAGGACACTGCCGGCCGCACCGAAGAAATCGAGTTCATCGATCAAACGGATCGTATTGTTGCGCGCGCCATCACGTAGCGGCGGCGGTTGGTGCCCCAGGATGATCAGGCGTTCACGCTCGCTGGCCGTACCGGCGCCGCGGCGTTCCAGCGCCGACTGCCATGCGCGTGAGCGGGCACCAAGCACGACAGTGACGCGCTGAAGTTGTTCGCGCGCATCGTCGATCAGGCCGCTGATCAGCGGGCAGGCGAGGTCCGGGGTTTCACACGCCAGCGCATACAGCTGACCGGGATGGATCGCCCCGACGGCCATCGGAAGCCGCCGAATACCGAGTGTCAGACGGGCTTCGGTCGTGCTCATTGCGGAGGGGGCGGTGGGGAAGGGGGCGTGGACGCTGTGTCACGTGTGGCGATTTCCCGCAGCAGCGGCCAGTGCTTTAGCGCCAGATCAACGGCGGCATGTAGCTGCGCGTCGAAATAGTCGGCAGCGTTCAAGCTGGTCCTTTCGGCAAGATGCTCGACGTCGCTGTGATGTTCGATCGTGCTCACGGCTAAAGCATGTGCAGTTCCGGAACGTTGCGCAAGTCGTCAAATTATCGGGTCATCGCGCCCGCTTCTGCCGTTTATCCGCGGGAGTGGCATGTTCGGGGCACCGCCGCGGTCACGGTTGCCCTGTCAGGGCTGGCCGGACCGGTGGTGAGGGGCGTTCGGACGGGCGACGTGTCTCAATACGATCTGCGGAACTCTGGCACCACGGAAGGACTCTTAGGTGGATAGGGGTCATTGTCATTCGCCGTATTTGAAAGGCGGGGGTTGGTTGCGATCCTTTTGAGATGGCACGAACGCTGCTTCGGCTGGTGCTACGGCGCAGGGCGGGAATCGGGTGCTATATTTTGAATATGGAATGTCGGTTTCATTTCAGGTAAACGACACAGTCGGCGAAAGACCGGCGTGAATGGTTTTGGATGTGCTGCGATCGTCGGGCGCTTCGACGCAGATCCCTTGAACATAGAGGGCTGAGAATTGAGCAAGAAGCGAAAGCTGCGTTCCGCGGCAAAGAAATCCTTCCGCAGTCTGCGTGGCGTGATGCTGGGCGCCGGCTTGGCTGCGTTGACGACGCCGGTGATGTCAGCCGACGGCAATCTGACCCGCACCTCGACTGCACGACCATCGGCATCGGTCTCCGGTCATGGGACCTACGCGGCTTTGCGGGCGGCCCTGAATGGGGACATGCAGGCCGCGCTTGAGCGTTCGCTGCAGGCCTTGCAGCTGGATCGCGCGGCGCGCAACGGCCGGCTTGCCGTTGCTCTGGTCGACATCACTGACCCAGAGCGTCCACGGATGGCACAGGTCAATGGCGACAAAATGGTTTATGCGGCAAGTCTGCCGAAGATCGCGATCCTGCTGGGTGCGTTCCAGAAAGCGGCTGAACGCGGTCTGACCCTCGATACGGCGGCGATCGACGAACTCAAGCAGATGATCCGGAAGTCGTCCAACGCTGCCGCGACGGACATGCTTCAGAAGGTCGGCACACAGTATCTGGCCGGGGTGCTGCAATCGCCGCGCTACCGGCTGTATGACCCCGCGTTGGGAGGTGGTTTGTGGGTTGGCAAGCCGTACAGCGCCGGTGGTGCGAGCCAGCGCGATCCGCTGCATAACATTTCGCATGGCGCCACGGCATATCAGGTGGCGCGCTTCTACTATCTGTTGGAAACCGGGCGTCTGGTCTCGCCGGAAGCCAGCCGGCAGATGAAGGAAATCATGGGTTCGCCGGAGATTCATCACAAATTCGTCGCCGGTCTCGAGAAGACCCATCCGGATTCGAAGATCTTCCGCAAGTCCGGCTCGTGGCGCAGCTATCACGCCGACAGCGCGATCGTTGAGCGCGACGGCCGCCGTTACATCGCGGTTGGGTTGGCTGACGATCCGAATGGCGGAGCCTGGATGAGCGAGCTGATCGTTGCGATGGACGACATCGTGTTCGGCCGTCCGGTTCGCGTCGCGGCCCGGGCGGCGAATCAGAAAACCTGAGTCAGGTTGCCGTTGCCGGGGGCGTCTCGGCAGCGGCAGCGTTCAGGCGCAGATAGTCGTTGCGGATTGCCCACACGGCGTAGATCCAGCCCGCACAGAGTGCGACCACGACCCAGCTGAGCCCGGCGTCGCTGACCGGCCACGCCAGCCACTGCGTCAGTAGCAGGATCACGACGTTGCCGATGATCTTGAAGCTGCGATAACCGACCATGTCGATCCAGGCCTTGGCGCGGAAGATCGTTGCTGCGTCAGTCGGGATGTACAGCAGCTCGCGTGACGCGCGGTTGATCGAGTATGACAGGGCGCGATCGGCGATCTTCATCGTGCCGGCAATCCACAGCTGCTGGCGGATGGTGAACAGCATCGCCGCGGCCCCCAGGACCACGGGTTGCACCATCAAGCCGGCAATGGCGCCGAAGCCGCGGTGCACGATCGGTGTCACGATCAGGTTCACCATCAGTGCCACGGCGTTGAGCACGCTCAGGAACGTCGACAGGAATGCGGTGCGCGCATCGGCCTCGGTATAACTGCGCTCCACCAGATGCAGGAACTGGTATTCGACGATCGGTTCACACACCTGTGACAACAGCAGGATCAGCGCGATCAGCATCAGATAGCGGCTGCCGCGCAGTGTGCGCCAGGCTTCGGCGGCACTGCCGTGGCTGGCGCTCACAGGTTCGGCCTCGGGGTGTGCCTCGGGTTCGCCGCGTTCATACAGGCCGAAGCGCGACAGTCCGTTGAGCATCACCATCATCAGTACCAGCAGTGCCGCCGCGACCAGCAGCAGGTCCGGCGTCTGCAATGGCGTCAGCCGGATCAGCGCACTGGCGACGGTGCCGCCGGCCAGGCCACCGACCAGGCCGCCACTGGCGATCAGGCCATACCAGCGCTTGCCGTCCGAACTGCGGAACACGCTGTCGGTGAGGCTCCAGAATTGTTCGACCAGAATCACGCTGAAGACGTCGACCAGCAGATAGAAACCGATCGCGACCGCGGCGCTCGGATGCACCATCAACAGCCGGAACACGATCAGCAGCAGGGCGATCACGCCGCAGGTGCCGAGCACCAGATGCAGGCGGCTGTAGCGCCGCACCATGCGCTGGTACATCGGCATCAGGGCGATCAGCAACGCAGCGCTGCCGGTCCACAGGTACGGCAGTTGCGCGGCGCTGGCGTATTCCAGGAACAGCGAGCGACTGGCCGGCTTGACCTGGTAATAGGCCAGGATGATCAGGAAGAAGTTCAGGAACAGCAGGCCCGAACGGAGTCCCGGATGACGCAGCAGGCGGTGGGTCGCCATCGGCTTCTCAGTCATTGTTCAGGGCCATTCGAGTTGGCGTCATCGGTGTCGTCGACCGGGACCTGAGGATAAGCTTGCTCGGGCACCTGCGTCTCGACCTCGGATTGCGGGTGCAGTTTTTCGATCAGACGGTGAATGCGCATAGCCAGCGTCTGATGCGCCACCGCCGAGTTCACGTAGAGCACGTTGGACATCACCGCGACCAGATAGTGAATCCGCGGCGCACCCGCCGGCGATTCGACGATCGCGATCGATGCCAGGCGGTTGGTCTTGTCGCCCTTGTACTTGGCGCAGCTGCCCGGCTTCAGGCACTGGAAGAACGAACCGGATTTGAAGTACACCGCCGCATCGTTGAGCGCCGGATGCGAGGCATAGCGGATGCGGCGCTGGGTCATGTACAGCAGGCGCTTGATCTCGGCGCTGCTGTAGGGATCGACCAGGGTGCCGGCCTCGAGCCGGAACAGGTACTCGACCAGGGCCTGCGGCGTGCCGTAGCTCGACGTCGTCGGAATGCGCTGATTGCCCGAGCGGGTGAAGAAGCTGCCCTGACGCAGCTGTTCCGGATCCAGGCCGTTGCGCGTTGTCGCGCTGTCCATCGTCGTGCGCATGATCTCGCCGAGTTGCGCGCGCGGGGTGTCGGCGAAGAATGCCGCTTCCTGTTCCGTGCCGGGCGGATAGGCGCGGCCGAAATGGCGCAGCGCGATCAGTTCTTTCTGCACCATGCCTGCGGCGGAATTGGAGCTGGCCGACAGCATCCAGTCGAGGTATTCCCACAGACTGCCCCGATCCCCGATCCGGATCGATCGGCTCTGGCGCTTGCGTGTCTCCGGATTCCAGAACACGACATGATGGTGGTCGTACTGACTGAAGATATCAGCGGTGATGCGGGTTTCGCGCAGTACCCGTTCACGCGCCGCGATGTCGTCCGGATACAGGTCGGCCAGTTGCTGGAACAGCGCCAGCGCGACCATGATTTTTCCGACGCTGCCGATGTTGGCGCGTATGTCGGCGTTGTGCGTGCCATACCGTGGATGGTCCGGATCGCTCAGGTCGAGGACGGCAATGCCGTAGTTCGGGCGAGCATTGGCATCCAGCAGCAAGCCCAGTTTGCGGCTGAATTCAGGATCTGGCGCGGGCAATCGTGAACCGTCCGATGCGGTCCAGCGCGGCGCGATTGCACGGGATGGAAGGTATTGCCCGGGTTGCAGTCGCCGTCCTGGAATCTCACCGGATTCGACCTGGGCGGCATAGTCGAGCCGGCGGATGCCCGTGCGCGCGTAATCGTCCAGCGGGTAGGCTTGCAGCAGCGACGGCAGCGCCGCGCAGAGCAGGACCAGGGCCGGGCGTATCCGCGCCACGTGCGTCATGGCAGTTCGCTCAGCGGGGGCAGCATCATGTTCACGCGTTGGGTCGACGCCGCCGACAGTGCGGCGTCGAGCTCGAGCAGCGTCTGACTGCGTGCAGCGGCACGGTTCTGCAGGAACGGTCTGATCTGGAACAGCATCAGCCGGCTGTCAACGAAGCCGAATTCGACATCGGCTGGCGCCGGCTGACCGCTGCTGTCGATCAGCTGGGGCATCTGTCGCGGCAGTGCGCGTGCCAGTCCGATCAGCTGTGCGATCTCATTGCTGTGCAGCAGGTATTCCGGCGCATCGGCTCGGGTCATCTTGATACCACCGCCGGCCGGGAGGATGCGCTGGGTGCGCGCGCTGGATGAAGACAGCAGATGTACGACGTTGTTGTTGATATTGATGCGCAGCGCTTCAGCGGCCTGGCCGTCGACGCCGCCGCCGACGCCGGGGCTGGTGACCACGGTCAGCGTGCCGCGGTCGCCCGTGTCGATGTCGGCGGTGACCAGCACGCCCGACTTTTCCGAAGGCACGCTGCGGTGCAGCAGCACCGAGGCGTAGACGTGTTCGGGGTGATCCATCAGGCTTTGTCGCCAGCTGAACGCTCGCTCGCTGAACGGCGACGCCCAGACCGTGCGGATCGCAGCAACGATGGCGTCGAAGCCGACCACATTCGGCACGGTCTTGTTGAGTCCGGCACCAGTGAAGCCCGGCAGATCCTCGACGTTGGTGTCGCTGCGCACGAACACGCCGTAGCTACCGTCTTCCCCGAACGTGTCCTGCATCGCCGAATGCAGACGCGCCAGGAAGGCCGGATCCAGCGGGGCCTGGGCGATCCAGTGCCGCACGAACGCCAGGAACTCGGCCAGCTGCTGCGGATACCGCTGCGGCGCGGCGGTCTTCAGCTGGGCCAGCTCGGCGTACTGTGCACGCATCCAGTCGAACATCGACGGTGCCGTCGTGCCGGTCTTCAGTGGTTGATCCAGCAGCGCGCGAAATTCGCCGAACGGAATCGCCAGGCCGGGGGAAACATGATCCGGAAACGCCTGCGTCAGCTCGCCGACGCCTGCGGCCTTGGGCCCGACGATGCGGCCCGCATCGGTCGAACGCAGCTGGCGGGTCGGGATCGGCTCCCGGCTTCTGAGATCCAGCTTGTCCAGGTCCACGGTGATGGTTGTCGACGGCACTGCAGCGGTCGCGGAGCCGAAGATCGCGTCCCACTGCGGACCGTCGCGTTCGATATGCACTACGCCGGCATGGCTGGCGGCGACGACGATCCCGTGGCCACGTGCGCGCTGCAGTTCTTCCAGCACCGCCGGACCGACCACGACATTGGGAATTCCGAGATTGCGCGCCAGCAGCTGCACGTGCGACAGCGCATTGCCTTCGTTGGCCGTGAGGATGCCGGCGACGGCCGGCAGGTCGGCGGTGGTTTCCGGCACCAGCACGATGGCGTGGGACGGATCGGCGTTCGGCTGGCGCAGGTCCTCCGGGGTCATCAGCACGCCACGGGCCAGACCCGGATTGAGACGGCGCAGATCGCCGCCGACGCTGCGCCCGAACAACAGGCGTTCGGTGCCGCCGAGTTGATCGGCGTCGCGCGCCAGCAACTCGACCACCGACGAATAGAACAGCATCACACTACCGCGCAGGCGGTCAGGCACGAACATCGACGCCAGCGGTTCGATCGGTTCGAAACGTTCGATTGCGTCGCCGAAGTGGTAGTCGAGCCGTCGCGCTGCCCACGCCGGCGCGCGTTCGAGTATCTGCAGCTGGCGCCGATAGTCGCCGACACTAGCCTCGCTGCGGGCGAGTGCCTCCAGGGCCTGCGATAGTTCGCCGAGTTCGCGAAAGCTCAGCAGGCCCATGCCGTACATGGCCTGCGATGCGCTGTCGAGCCAGTCAAGCAGGTGGGCGCGACTTGCGCGCGGCACCGCATCGAGCAGCTGGCGGCTGTCGCTGAAGGCGTTGACGCCGGCCTGCAGGCTGGCATCCAGCGCGATCAGGCGCACGCTGGGCAGGCCGAGTTCGAGCAGGTGACTGCGGATTAGGGCCAATGCATCGGCGGCGATGCGCAGCTGCTGTTCATGCCCGGGTTCGGCGTCGAGCGCAGTACCCATTGCACGCAGCTGCCGCGCCAGATCCGGTGGACGGGTGCGAGCCGCCAGCGAGCGCAGTGCGGTCGAAAGGGGCTTGCGGGTGTAGGCCGTGGTGATCGTCTGCGCCAGCTGCTGGTATTCGGCTTGCAGCTCGGGTCGCGACTGAGCGCTGTGGGCGTAGTCGAGCACGCGCTGGGCGTCATCGACGTCCGGCGCCAGGTGGATCTTCGAGCGCAGGCCGTCGAAGCGCGGGTCGCGAGCGGCGATCGACGTCGCTAGCCCGCGCATTTCGGTCAGCACCGCGCTGTCGGCGCCGTGCGGCAGCAGGCGCGCGGTTTCACGCAGCATCAGGAATTGCTGGCGCCAGTGCGGATCGCCGAGCAGCGCCAGCAGGATCGCGCTGGCACTGTCGCGTTCGTTGTATTCCTGGAACGCGCCACGATAGAAGCGCGCCTGTCGCAGGATCCAGCCGTCATCGAAGGCGATCAGGAACTTTTCCAGCAGGATCGTGCTGAGCCGTTCCGGCGGCGCGTCGGGGCCAGTGAAGTCCGTGGGCTTGAGATCGGCCAGTACGTTGGCGATGGGGTAGCCGGCCGCCCGCAGCTGCTGGGTGCGCTCGGTCCACTCGCCGTGCTGTACGCCGCCACCGTGATCAGCGCAGTTGTAGGCACTGGGTTCAAGCACGGCGCCATCGGCACAGAACCAGCGCAGGCGCGAGAACGGACCGCGCGGCGCCGATTTCATTTCGACGATCCAGCTGCGCGCAGTTGCAGCCGACACCTTCGGCAGGGGTTCAGAAACGGGTGCAGGCGTCGTCGCCTGGGCCGCTGCAGTCGATGCCGCCGTCAGGCCGATCCAGGCCAGGGCCAGCGTGCATAGCGGGTTCGGTGGGTTGCGGAGCCAGCGTGTGTTCACAGTCCATGTCTACAGATGCTGTGAGCGCATGCTAATGCAGCGGCGGTTGCAGCGAATTGCCGCAGATCAGCGGCGGGCGGTCACAACCACACGTCGTCCCGGCAAACGCCACCGCCGGTCGGCACGTTCAATCAATCTGCAGCGCGCCTGAGCCGGGCAGGCGGGTGACGAGGTCGGCGCCGACGAGCTTGGACGGAGTATAGCTGCCGCCCGCCGGGCGATGCCGCATCAGGTGGTCCACCACGGCGAGCGCGCCGGTGATTGTCAGGCTGTAGCCGTTGGCGGTGCGGATGCGTGCCGTACGCGTTTCACCGCGGGCGTTGCGCACCTCGCCCCAGACGAACGTCGGCAGCTGCTCGCGGGTCGCTGCGTCCGGTCCCTTGACGCTCTTCTCGATGCGCTTCTTCAACTGCTTCTGAACGAAGTCGAGACCGAGCAGCCAGCGCAGATGGTTGGCGCGACGGGCGTTGCGGATCATGCCGGGCGAGCCGGGAATGAACACTTCGATGTTCGGAATGCCGGTCGAGTAATAGGCGGTGGAGACGTCGCCCCAGGGGATCGTCATCGCAAGCTTCTCGCCGTCGCCGTCGCCGTCGCCGTCGCCGTCGCCGAAGTCGATCTTGCGGACGGCGTGTGCCAGCGGCACCGTGATGATCGAGCCGTCGCGACGGATCTTGCAGCCCTGCGCCAGGCCCTCGACCGAGGTCTTGGCCGTGCCTGGCGAAAAGCCCGAGCGCGAGTCGAAGCCCAGCGCCAGATGCGTTGCGTCCGGAAGTGCAGCTTTGAGCGCGGCGGCGACACAGTCGGTCGGAATCACGTCGAAGCCAACGCCGGGGCACAGCACCACACCCGCGGATTCGGCCCGCGCGTGCTGGCGCTGCGCATGCTCGAACACGGCGATCTCGCCGGTGATGTCGAGGTAGTGCGCCCTGGCTTTCAGACAGCCTTCGATCATCGGCGCGCTGGTGGCCGAGAACGGACCGGCGCAGTGCAACACCAGATTAATGCCGTCGAGTCCTTTCGCAATGTCGGCCGGATCGTTCAGGCCGAAGCTGCGTGATTCCAGGTTCAGCTCGCGCGCCAGTGGTTCGAGCTTGTCGCGGCTGCGGCCGGCGAGCACTGGATTGAGGCCGCGCTGCACGGCTTCGCGCGCAATCAGTTCGCCGGTGTAGCCGTTGGCGCCGTAGATCATCCAGTTCATCGTCATGGTCGTTTCCGGCTCAGCCCATCTTGGCGACGGTTTTCAGTGGCAGATTCCGCATCAGCACCCCGATCGCAGTCCACGGCCAGCGCGGCACACAGGCGGTGGCCGGTTCGCGTTCGATCGCCGCAACCAGCGCGCGGCAGCCGGTTTCAGTGTCGACCATGAATGGCGTCTTCTTCACGCGTTCGTTGATTTCGGAGCGGATGTAGCCGGGAAAGATCGTGCTGACCTTGATCGGCGTTTTCATCAGCTCGGCGCGGATGCCTTCGGTCAGCGTGGCGAGGCCGGCCTTGGTTGCGGCGTAGACCGTCAGCGCCCTCGGCATGCCGCGCATCGCGCTCATCGACGAGATCGTCACCAGGTGGCCGGCATTCTGCTCGCGGAAGATTTCGACCGCGGCTTCGCACTGCGCCAGCGCGGCGACGAAATTGGTTTCGGCGGTCTGGCGGTTGGCGTAGAAATAGCCGGTGCCGATCGGTGCGCCCTTGCCCATGCCGGCGTTGACGATCACGCGATCCAGCGTGCCGAGTTCGTCCCGGAACGACTTGAAGACGTCGAACACCTGATCGTAGTCCATCACGTCCAGCGCGCGGATGGCGACGTGGATGTTCGGATGCGCCGCGGTGAGTTCGGCCTTCAGCTCCTCCAGGCGCTCGGTCCGGCGGGCGCACAGCGCCAGATTGCAGCCGCGGGCGGCGAACTCGCGGGCCATGCCGCGACCGAGGCCGGAACTGGCGCCGGTGATCAGGATGTTCTTGCGCATGTCAGGGTTACCGATAGGTGATCAGATGGCTGAGCGCGCCTTCGAAATGCGCGTGCTCGTTGAGCGTGGACAGGTACAGGCTGCGCTCCGAGTAGATCAGCTTGGTGACGCTGGCGTTGGCCATCGTCCAGTTCAGCTGGTAGGTGTGCGTGTCGTTCAGGTGCAGCAGGTGCTGCGCCACAGAGGAGATGACGCCGCCGGAGGTGAACACCAGCGCGGTCTGCGACTTGCCCAGGCGTTCGCGCAGTCCCCGTAGTGCGCCGTCGACCCGCGCGCAGAAACCGGCCCAGCTTTCCGGGTAGTCGTCGTTGTACAGCCCGCTGACCCAGCGCTCGACCGCGGCGGCGAACGCAGTCTGGAACGCTTGGTGCGGATTGGGCAGGCGCGCAAGTTCAGCGCGCATCAGGGTCTGGTCTGCCCACTGCGGCCGGTACGCCGCCAGCACCGCGACATGGTCGTACTCGCGCCAGGCGTCGTCGTCGTTCCACTGCAGCGGCAGGCCCATGGCCTGCAATGCGCCTTCGGCGGTCTGCCGGTGGCGACGCATGCCGCCACAGAGACACAGATCGACCGACGGGATGCGCGGCTTCAGCGCGGCGCCGAGCACGCGACTCTGTTCGATGCCCCGTTCGGACAGGGCGTCGTAGTCGGCCGCGCCGAACGAGGCCTGGCCATGACGGACCAGATAGATCGCGCCCATTTCAGAACGGCGCTCGAGGCAACGGGGCAGCGGTGGCAGTCGTGCGGCATGCCATGTGCGGATGTCCGGAGAGGAGGTCGGCGCACACGGTAGCCGGGCTCAGGGCATCATACAAATCAATGCCATGAATCCCGTGACATTCACCTTGCGCATGTTTGAGCGCATGTCGGTGGTTCTCTTCGAGGTGAATGCAGGCCTCAGAAGTCGACTGCGGTGGTCTCGGCGGTTTCCACGGTGGCGTCCGCGCTGGCGATGAAGTTGAGGCCGTCGCTTGCGGTCGGGTCCTCGGCGTCGGCCTCGCAGGTCAGCGCCAGCGTATAAGTGCCGGGGGCGACGTCGTCGAAACGGTAGCTCCAGTCGCCCGAGCTGTCGTCGTGGCGGGCACTGGCTGAGCCGATCGGGAGCGTGCTGGAAACCACCGCGCCGTTGTCGACGTAGTCGGTCGGCGTGATGCCGCTGCCCGCGTATAGATAGATCGCCACGCCGGTGCCGAGCGTGCGGTCGGCATGGCAGTCGTCGTCCTCGATCGTGGCGTCGGCGAGCGTGCCTTCGATCGTGCCGGCGCTGTCCGCATCGACCACCCGCACCACCGGCAGCAACTGGTAGACGCCGAGACTGTCAACGCGGTCGATCAATGAAAAGCGCAGCTCCAAGTGCATCGCCAGTGCGACCGAGTGGGTATCGTCTAGCGAGAACGACAGGGTGGCGTAATCGCCCTGAGTAAAGACGTCGATCGGAATGCGGTCGCCGTCGGCGGTCAGCACGTAGGCATCGGTGTCGTCGACACGTGGCCGGATGCCGATGAAGTCGTCGTCGTCATCGGTGTCGGCGGAAATCAGCCGCAAGGTGTCGCCTTCGCTGTAGTTCAGCAGATTGAAGCTTGCAGTGTGGTCCGTGTCGAGATTGACCACGTTGCCGCTGCTGCTCAGGAGGTCAATCGACGGGACTGCCAGCACAGCCTGCTCGACTGCGTCGGTGTCGCTCGTGCCCAGATCGACCACCAGTTCACCCTGACAGGCGCCCAACAGTAACCCTGTCGCTATGGCAATCAGACCCATTTGCAGATAGCGGAAAAAGAAGATGGGGGAAGCTGCGGCGGCAGACATGGTCGGTTGCGATATGAAAACGTTTGCGGACTCTAGGGGGATCGATGCCGGCAGTCCTTTCCGGCGTGTCCGCGTTTGTTTCAATCTGTTTCCAGATGGAACGGGTCTGTGTTTGTTTGAGTCACACTCACCGTACGCCCCGATGAGGGCGGCGTTCCCCTGAGAGTCCGGTCGATATGAAAGCGAAGGTTTTGCTGGTAGACGACGATGCGCGGTTGCGTCAGATGCTGGCTGAATATCTGGCGCGCCACGGCATTGAATCCGATGGCGCGCCAACTGCGGCGCATGCGCTGCGCTGCCTGCAGCGCGAACACTATGATCTGGTCGTGCTCGACCTGATGCTGCCGGACGACGACGGCATCTCGGTGTGCCGGCGTCTGCGCGAGGCCAGCGTGACGGTGCCGATCATCATCCTGTCGGCCAAGGGCGACGATGTCGACCGCATCGTCGGGCTCGAAGTCGGGGCCGACGACTATCTGGCCAAGCCGTGCAATCTGCGCGAACTGGTCGCCCGCATCTTCACCGTGCTGCGGCGCATCGGGAATCCCGAACGTCCTGCCGCGGGTGATGTGCAGCACCTGCGGATCGGCCCGTTCGAACTGGACCTGTGGGCGCGCACCCTGCGCCGTGATGGCGAACCGGTGCGGATCACCACCGGCGAATACCAGCTGCTTGAAGTACTGGTGCGCAACAGCCGGCGCGTGCTCAATCGGGATGAATTGATGCGCCTGTCCAGCGGCCGCCGCAACGACTCGTTCTCGCGCAGCGTCGACATTCTGGTTTCAAGACTGCGGCAGCTGCTGGAGCCCGACCCGTCATCGCCGCGTTATATCCAGACCGTCTGGGGCCGCGGCTACATGTTTGTGCCCGACGTACCGGCATGAGTGCACCGACGCCAAAATTGCGCCACCACAAGGAGCACCAATGAGTCTGCGCTGGCTGATCGGACTGCTGGTGGCCGCTGCACTGTTGCTGGTCCCGTTGGCGACCTCTGTGCTGCTGCGTTGGTCGCCGCCGCCGGATTTCACGGTGCGTCTGGTGCCCTGCTCCGATGGTGTGCCGTCGCCGGATCATCCCTGCATTCCGCTGGAGGAATGGGGCGCTCGCGGCCCTTCCCTAGGGGGCGGTTCTGACACACAACCGTCTTTGCGCATGCCGCCGCATGGCGGTCCGCAGGGGCAGCTGTTCCGCTTCGGCGGGCCGCAGCTGTCTCCGATTCGACGCCATTTCATGGTCGTCAATCTGATCAGTTCGGCACTGGTGGTGGGTCTGGCGATTGGGGTGGCTTCAATGCTGCTGCGTCGTCCGTTCCGTGCCGTACAGCAGGCAATTGGCGATATCGAGCAGGGGGCGGTACCGCCGGCCTGGGCATTCTCGGGCCCAACCGAGCTGCGCCGGATCGGTGTCGCGCTGGGCCGTCTCGGCCAGCAGTTGCGCTCCAATCTGCAGGAGCGCGATCTGATGCTGGCAGGGCTGTCGCATGATCTGAGATCGCCACTGGCGCGAATCCAGGCCGCGCTGGAGCTGCGCGCAATTGATGGCGAGCGCTGGGACGATACCCTGCACGATGTGCGCGAGATTGATCATATCGTCGGCCAGTTCATCGACTTCGCGCGTGACGGTCGCGACGAACCGCTGAGTCGGGTCAGTCTTGACGATCTGGTGCGTTCGGTGCTGCGCCCGGACGCTGATGCAGGCCTGAGCCTGCAGCTGGCGGCAGCGACGCCGTTGCAGGTGCGCAGCTCGGCGCTGCGGCGGGCATTGCGCAACCTGGTCGACAACGCGCGGACGCATGGGGCCGAGCCGGTGGTAGTGCGTACCTTTATCGCCGACGGTTGTGCCTGCCTGCAGGTCGAAGACGCCGGGGCTGGTATCGCGGTCGCCGATTGGGAGCGCCTGTTGCAGCCGTTCGCACGCGGGAGTGTCGAACGCAGTGACGGTGGTGCCGGACTGGGATTGGCGATCGTGCGGCGCGTTGCCGATATGCACGGCGGCGAACTGAAAATGGTGCCGCGCGAGCGTGAGCAGCGCTTTGTCATCGAATTGCGCATTCCGATACGACACACGGATTAACGCTTCGTTACATCTCGATTCAGACAGAGGCTCCACGCTTCGGCAAGCTCCACGGCATTGACAGCGCAAACTCGCGCTGCATCCGACGTGGCGATTGAGGAGCACTCATACATGATCTTTTTCGACGGTCCGGCACGCCGGTCTGTGCAGGCGTCCGCAGTGTTTCGGGGCGTCGTCGTAGTGTCGGCACTGCTTGCCGTGAGTCTGATGCTGAACGCCTGCGGCGGTAGCGGCAGCAGCAGTGACAAGGTCGAACTGATTGAGGCGTTCAACGTGGTCGGGCAGGGCAGTTTCGCCGCGTCCAGTCCGAACCGTGGCGGCAGTGTCGCTGCGGACACTTTGTCGCAGCCATTGGGCAATGTCGCAACGGACGGCACAATGCTGTTCGTCGCTGATACCTCCAATAACCGCGTTCTTGGCTACAGCAGTGTTCCGGCCGACCTTGGTACGGCTGCCGACCTGGTTTTCGGGCAGGCATCAATGCAGACCAATACAGCGGGGACCGGACGCGATCACATGGCATTCCCGGGTGCAGTATTCATCGGTGGTGGATATATGGTTGTTGCCGATTCCGGAAACAACCGTGTGCTGATCTGGAACGCTGTGCCGACGGCGTCGAATACGCCACCGGATGTCGTTGTCGGTCAGGACGATTTCGATACCTCGAACTCCGCAACAACCGCGACGAGACTGGCGTACCCGGTCGCGGCAATTGTCGCCAACGGCCGACTGGTTGTGGCGGACCAGAACAACAACCGCGTACTGATCTGGAGCGCGGTGCCCACAAGCAACGGTACGGCAGCCGATCTGGTCCTGGGACAGCCGGATTTCACCAGCTATGGCAACGATGACGAAGCTGACGAAATGAATCGTCCGGCCGGCCTTTGGAGTGACGGCTTTCGTCTGCTGGTCAGTGATACCGGAAACAACCGTGTGCTGTACTGGGCCTTGTTTCCCCAGAGCATTGCCCGCAAGGCAGACTACGTTATCGGACAGTCCGCGTTCAGCCGTTCGACGGCAGGCACCTCGGCGTCAACCCTGCGAACACCTTTCGGCATTTCGTCCGATGGCACAAGCATCTTCGTCGCCGACTCCGGGAACAATCGCGTCGTCGAGTTTGATTCGTTTCCGATTGAAAACGGGACACAGGCCAGTGCGGTCTACGGACAGGCGTACGACAACTTCTCAACCAATACCGCAAACGACGACGATCAGGACAGCTCCGCCGACGACAGCCCCAGTGCGCGAACCCTGAGCGGGCCGTCAGGTGTCTACGTTCACAACGGTGTGCTCTATGTCAGCGATCGTAGCAACAATCGTCTGATGATGTTTCCGGTGTGTGACTGCGCAGACGACTGATGATTTCCAGCTTGCGCGCGTGCTGGTTTGCGGGCGCGGCGCTGATCCTCGCCGCTACTGTCGTCGCATGCGATGGTGTCGGTAGCGGTGCGGCGCCGACGCGCATTTCAATTTCCTATGGTGATTCGAAACAGGAGTATCAGACCTTCGAATGTGCCGCATTCGCACTTGCCGCGAACGCACATTTCAGCGGCAGCGCGGCCGATAGCGAGGATAGCGATATCAGCTCTCGGGCTCGGTGGCGTTCTAGCAATCCCGGCGTGATTGACGTGAGCAACGGCGATATTGAGGCCGAACCAGGATCGGGCACGGTATTTCCCGCCGGGACCGTGATTGTGCGTGGCCCGGGATCAGCGGTGATCCGCGCCGACTACATCGGCTTGAGCGCGTCATTCAGCGTCAGTGCGCGTCCGATCAGCGGATTGCGCATGACGCCAGAGTTGACGCGGATGGCGCCTTCGTCTTCGGTGACGTTTGCGCTGTATGTGACGTTTGCCGAGGGGGATGAAGAATACGATCTGACCAGCAGCGCGATATGGTCATTGGCAACTATCGGGGCGCCTGCTGATCTATCCGGTTCGATGGTGAAAGCCGTGTCCGATCCTCTCGACCAACCGTTTGTACTGGAGGCGAGACTGTTTACCTGCGAGCGCAGCGTCAGCCGTACGCTGCAACTCGGTGCGGTGCGTGAGCTGCAGATCAGCTACGAACAGTCAAAGGATCTGGCTTTGCCGCTGGCAATCACAGATGAAGTCAGGGTTGCCGCGGTTTTCGACGACACCAGTGCGCCAAATCAGGATCTGTCTGCGCAGCTTGAGATCGAACAGGTTGTCGGCGCTGAGGACGACGCGGCCATTGGTGTCGGTCAATATCTGACCGTAAACGGTTACAAGGAAGGCATGCCGTCGCAGTTTCGCCTGCGATACGAGCCATTGAATCTGTCGGTGTTGACCCGGGTGTATTCCTTTGCCGACCTGAAGTTGCGATCGCTGCGGGTTTCGCCATCGACAGCGTTGCTCAGCTATCCGGATACGTTGCAGTTGCAGGCTTACGGGATGTTCGATGATGGCTACGAGCGCCCTGTTCGTCGCAGCGTCAGCTGGAGCAGTCTTGACAGTGAACTGGCATCGGTGACCACTGGTACGACCGATGCCGGCTTGGTCACGCCGGCAGAGTTGCTCGGAGGCAATGTTTCAATCCGGGCGTATACGGCAAACTCGGAAGGCTCGCTGACTTCCGACGCCGAGATTGGAATCAACATGGACAATTGAGGCCACTGCGCGCGGTGCGGCGTCACGTGCCTCAGTCACGCGGAGCGTTGATCGCGGTCGCCAGATCTTTCAGCAGGGCGCTGTACTCGCCACTCATCAGTGTGAAATTGGCTTCGAACTCCGCTTCGGCATCAAGGCCGTCCTGTTCCTCTCGCACGCGTTCGATGTCGAGGAATTTCAGCCGTTTGACCTGCAGCTTGTCGTTGATCAGCAAACTGATGCGCCCGTTCCAGGTCAGTGACAGGCGCGTCACCACTTTACCGTGCGACAGGTGATTGGCGATGTCCTTGCCGTCGAGTGCGTGATGCAGATAACGCACCGTCGACTTGTTTTCGTCGGTGGACGTGAGCTCGCACTCGTCGTCGAGGTCGAATGCGCCCGGCGCCTGCATCGACGACAGCCACTGCGTGAGCAGTGCGCCCATCGACGGTTCCGACTGCATCGGAGTTGCCGGCAGTTCGCCCAGGGCATCGCGCAGCGCCTGGGTGAAATCGTCGGCCCGGCTGGGCGTCGAGGTGTCGACCACCAGCCATCCTCCGGAAAAGTCGAGCCAGCCCAAGGTCACGCGGCGCCGTGAGAATGCGCGCGGCAGCAGCTCAGCCTGAATCTGTTCCTTGATCTCGCGCTTGTGCTTGCGCCCGATCTTGAAGCCCTTCTGCTGTTCCAGCGCGCGAATCTTTTCGTCCGCAGTCTGGTTGACCACCGACGCCGGCAGCAATTTTTCTTCGGTGCCCAGCGCGATCAGTACTTGTTTTTCCTGGCCATAAGCCATCTGCCCGGCGTCGTTGATCGGCACCCAGCCACGGGTTTGCAGCGCCTGGCCGACACAGGGCTTCAGCGGAAACTCGGTCAGGGTTGTCTCGATCTCGGCGGCGGTGCGGCTCCAGCCTTCGGGGAGCCGGTAAATCGTGAGGTTCTTGAACCACATGGTGTCTGGACGCGTCGTTGAGGCAAGCGAATGGCCGCGCTGGCGGCGGCACGGGTCGGTCGCCGCAGGCGCGGCAATCGACAGGGGGCGGCGATGATAGCAAAGCGTCCCCGTGTGCCGAGTCCGCAATGCTTGACGCCGACCTATATTTCCATAACGATCGAAATATCGTGACCGGCGTCGTGATCGACAAACATACAAGTCCGGCGAGCGGGACGGGCGAATGATGCCGTCATCGTCCTGCAGCACGGGTACAGCAAAGTCGCGGAATTTGCGGCTGACCACCATGCGATGAACATACAAGCGGCGACCGCGTCCGATCTGTCCGATATCTGCCAGCTGCTCAGTACGGCCGGACTGCCGGTGGACGATATCGAAGCGCTGCGACCGCAAGGTTTCATGGTGCTGCGTGAAGGTGGGCGTCTGGTTGCCACGGTCGGCGTCGAGCCTTGCGGCTCGGTCGCGCTGCTGCGATCGCTGGTCGTGGTTGAGTCACTGCGCGGAGGGGGTGTCGGGGCTGCCTTGATCGAGGCGGCGCAGCGGCGCGCGCGGATCGATGGATACAAAGCGCTGTACCTGCTGACGACGACGGCGGCAGACTATTTCGCGCGGTTCGGCTTTCTGCCGGTTGCGCGTGACGAGGCGCCAGCAGAGATTCGCGCAACGACTCAATTCGAAACCCTGTGTCCGGCCACGGCCGTGCTGATGAGAAAAATGATGAGTCACCATCCCTATAACGTGCTGTTCCTGTGCACCGGCAATTCGGCGCGGTCCATCCTGGCAGAAGCCCTGATCAACAATGTGCCCGGCCATGTCGGCAAGTTCCGGGGCTTCAGTGCCGGCAGTCAGCCCAAGGGCGAGGTGCACCCGATGGCGTTGCAGATGTTGCAGGATGCCGGCTTGCCCACCGCGGGCCTGCACAGCAAGAGTTGGGATGAATTCGCGGCCGATGGTGCGCCGAGCATGGATTTTATCTTCACCGTCTGTGACAACGCCGCCAATGAGACCTGTCCGGTCTGGCCGGGCCATCCGGCGACTGCGCACTGGGGACTGCCGGATCCTGCTGCGGTGACCAGCGACGAGTCAGCCCAGCGGCTGGCGTTCCACCAGGCGCTGATCGCGTTGCGCCGGCGTATTGATCTGTTTGCCGAGCTGCCGTTCGACAAGCTTGACCGCATGAGCCTGCAGCAGAAGCTGCACGAGGTCGGTCGCAGCTGAGCCCTGGGTCCGCCGGATCCCAGGATCAGCGACCGCCAGCGGTGCGCCGCGGCGCCCGAAGCTTGTGCCGGGCTGGGGCATGGCTGCCTGCAATCGGGCCTGGCGGTCGGGCGGTGAACTGCGACAAATCCTTGAAAACGCGGCGACAAACGGTAGTTCACCGAGTCGACACCGCTGGGGCAAGTGTGTACAGTGCCGCCCGCAGTCGTTTCAAGCAGTGTGTTTTCCGCGGTTTTTCTTACCCGTCAATTTTCAGCAGACGGTGCTGTGTAAGTTCCCCGGCTACCTTTCTTGATCGCTTGCACCCCTAGCGGGCGGGCAGCTCGTAATTTTTGTTGTTTTCAAGTTAAGGAAGTTAGTTATGTCGAATATTTCTACTGGCACCGTTAAGTGGTTCAACGAAGCCAAGGGCTTTGGCTTCATCACTCCGGAAGGCGGCGGCGAAGATCTCTTCGCGCATTTCCGTGAAATTCAGGGCACGGGCTTCAAGACCCTGACCGAAGGCCAGAAGGTGCAGTTCGAAACGCGCCGCGGCCCGAAGGGCATGCAGGCCGCAGCGATCCGTCCGCTCTAAGCGACGACGCGCGGTAACAAGACCCCGGCTATATGCCGGGGTTTTTTGTTGTCTGCGTGCCGGGGCTGGACGCCGTGAAACGCAGACTGACACACAGCCCGGTGCCGCCTGATTCGGCCGAGGTGAAACGCAGTTCTGCCCGGTGCAGGTCGGCGATGCGCCTTACGATCGACAGTCCCAGCCCGGTGCCGCCGGTGTCGGCCCGTCCCAGGCGCTGGAAGCGCTGTCCGAGTCGTGCGCGGTCGGCGGCGGCGACGCCTGGGCCGTGATCGATGACCTGAAGCTGAGGTGCGCCGTCGATGACGCCGACGCGTACGTTCACCTGCGCGCCGTCGGCGCCATAGCGCACGGCATTGTCGATCAGGTTGCGCAGCAGGATCGCCAGCAGGGCGGGATACCCGTCGACCACACAGTCTTCCGCGTCCAGTGACAGCTCGACCTGACGCTGCAGCGCGGCCGGCGCCATTTCGGCAACGACTCCCGCCGCGAGCGTGCGCAGTGAGACCGGGTTGGCGCGGCTGTCCAGGTGCGAAGGCTGCAGGCGCCCGAGTGTCAGCAGCTGTTCGATCAGACGTGCGGCGCGATCGCAGCCCAGCAGGACCTGATCCAGCGCGTGTCGGCGTGTGGCGTCGTCGATCGCATCACGCACGACCTGCGCCTGGATCTTCAGCGCGGCGATCGGCGTACGCAGCTCATGCGCGGCGTCGGCAGTGAAGCGGCGCTCCGACTCCAGCGAGTTCGAAAGCTGCCCCAGCAGCGTATTGAGTCGGTCAACCAGGGGGCGCAGCTCGGTGGGCATGTCGTCACGGGTGCCGATCGGTTCGAGATGATCCGGCGCGCGCCGGCCGACGTCCTGCGATAGCTGCAACAAGGGCCGCAGGCTGCCGCGCACGCTCCAGGCAATCAGCAGTCCGAGGATCGGCAAGCCGAGAATGATCGGCAGGATCAGATTGCGGCCGACGCCACGAGCGATCGAGGAACGCGCGCGGCTCTCCTCGGCCACCTGAATCAGCAGATCGTCGTTCCAGACCGAGAATACGCGCCAGCGCACGCCATCGATGCGGCTGTCGGAAAAGCCGTCATCGCTTTTCGACAAGCGACGATCCGGCGCGTTGAGGGAATGCAGGCGCAGTTCGGTTCCGTGTTCCCAGACCTGGAATGCGACGCGCCGGCTGTACTTGTGCAGCAGTGACGTATGGTCGGTATCGAGCTCATCAAGTTCGCCACTCTGGGCAATCAGCAGGGTTGCGGCCTGTGCCAGATGCGCGTCGAGCAACTCGTCCACTTCATGCAGCGCGTCGCGATAGGCCAGCACTGCAGTCACGGCCCAGATCAACGCCGCGGCGCCGAGCAGAGACAGCAACAGACGTCCGCGGATCGATCGCACGTGCAGGTCTCAGTCGGCGCGCGGCATCAGATACCCGACGCCACGCACTGTGCGAATGACTTCGGGTTCGAGTTTGCGCCGCAGATGATGGATGTGGACTTCGATCGCGTTGCTCTCGACTTCGTCGCCCCAGCCGTACAGCCGGCTCTCGAGCTGTTCCCGCGTCAGTACCCGGCCGGCGCCGAGGAGCAGCTCGTGCAGCAGGGCGAATTCGCGTGCGCCGAGTTCCACCGGCTGCCCGCGAAAATGCACCGTGTGTGTCGCTGGATTCAGCACGAGCTCGCCATTGCGCAGCTCGGGTTGCGCTTCGCCATGTGCCCGCCGCACCAGTGCGCGCAGGCGCGCTGCGAGCTCATCAATGTCGACCGGTTTGAGCACGTAGTCGTCGGCGCCGCCATCCAGGCCGCGGATGCGGTCGTCGATGGCATCGCGCGCGGTCAGGATCAGCACCGGGACGGCGCTGCGCTGCGCGCGCAGCTGGCTCAGCACTTCCATGCCGTCGATGCCGGGCAGCCCCAGATCGAGCACCGTCGCTGCATAGGATTCGCTGCGTACTGCCAGCAGGGCGGCGCTACCGTCGCGCACCCAATCCGCGTCGAAACCGCGCTGCCGAAGGCCGGCCTGCAGGCCGTCCCCCAGCAGCGCGTCGTCTTCGACGATCAGGATGCGCATCCGGGCTCAGTCGTCGTCTTCATCATGGTCGCCAGCCTGCCCCGTCGACTGGGCGTCCGCAAGCTGCTCGACCGGCGCTCCGACCAGCGTGTCACGAACGCCGTTGACATTGAGCCAGAAGCCGAACACTGCGGCGGCCAGGGCCGCGCCCACGATCCAGCGTGGTCCGCGTATGGCCTGCGCCGACTCACCCTGCTTGTAGCCATCGACCATGCTGCGCGGCAGGTTCTCGCGATGCAGCAGGCTGCTGACCACGACGCCGAGGATGTGCACGATGACGACGAGCAGCACCGCGTTGCCGAAGAACTCATGCACCTCTTCAAAGGCTTCGCCGCCGATGTCGTTGTACAGGGCGTAGCCGCTGAGGCCGATGGCCAGCCCGCCAAGCAGAATCGCGTAGATCGCCCAACTGCCGGCCGGGTTGTGGCCGACATGATGCTCGGGCTTCGATGACAGCAGGCTGCGCAGGTAACGCATCACACTACGCGGCCCGAAGGCGAAGTCGCTGAAACGTGCGTGACGCGTGCCGACGACGCCCCAGACCAGCCGGAACAGAATCAGGCCGGCAAAGGTGTAGCCCAGTGTTGCGTGCGTCAGTGCCCAGGACTCGGACTCGGCTGTGATATAGGCGCCGGCAAAGCTCAGCGCCAGCAGCCAGTGAAAGACGCGGGTCGGCACATCCCAGACGAGGATGCGCATCGTCTGGCCGGGGCTCGATGAGGATTGAGGTTTGGAACTTGGAATCGCGCTCATGGCGTTGCTCCTATCAATAAATTCTAACGGGGAATGCGGATGCCGCGTTCGCTGAAATCGCCGGTGTCGGCCTGGCGATGGCAGGCCGCACAATTGGCTGGCGATCCGATCGCCTTGCGTTGCCAGGTCGCCATCGGAACTTCATCGTGTTCATGACGGAACCAACGGGTTTCGGTGATGCGCAGCGGCGCCGGATTCGCTGCGCGGCCGGCATGCGTCTGCGCGTAGCGCAACAGGTCGGCCGCGACAGCCGGATCGAGCGTGGCGTCGCTGCCGAAGTGATCGCCCAGCGTCGCGAAGATGCGATCCCATGATGCCGCCGGCAACAGTTGCGGCGGATAGGCGACGTGGCAGCTGCCGCATTCAGCCTGCCAGGTGGGGTCGACGGGGAACTGTTTCTGCTCGGCTGCGGCGGTGCCGATCGATACGGCGCACAGACCGGCTGACAGCAGTGCAAGACGGGAAAATCGAATCAGCATGGTCAAGGCCCTCATTGCAGCGACAACAGGTAAGTGATGACGTCGCCCTTCTCAGCGGCACTGCATTCACGTGCGACGACGTCACGGCAGTTGCGGCGGAACCATTTGTCGACCTTGGCCGGATCGGTCAGTCGTTGTGGATTGGCGGAGGGCGCCAGCGCGGCGATGGGTCTGCCGGTGGCGGCATGGCGACCGTCATTGCGCGGGTCAGGGGTGTGGCAGGACGCACAGCTCCACTTCCCGCCGTGCTTGTCGGCGAAGAAGCGGCCGCCGCGTTCGGCCGAGAAGCCAGCAAATGCCGGGTCGTCCTGCCGTGCCTGGGATTCCAGCGGGGGCAGCAGGGTCGCTGGCGGCGCGGCCATTGCCGTGCCTGCCAGCATCGCGGCCAGAAGGCCCGCAAGCACTCGGATTCGTGTCATTTCGCAGCTCCGTGATGACTTTACGGAGGCGACGATAGGCGCCGAGTCTTAAATCAGGCTTAAGCCTCGCGGGTGTTACGGCGCAGCGCGATTCCAGGCGGCCCGGTTCGTCTTTCGTCTGGGGCGCGCTGCATCAGCCGGTCAACAGCGTCGCGGCCAAGGTCGCCAGGCCGAACAGTTCGAACAGATAGGTCGCGCCGGCGCCGATCCGGCGCGCATTGAATGCCACCGCCAACATGCCATAGGCATGAAGCACGCGCGCCAGCGAAAAACCGATGACCAGCACGGCCTGCAGTGTCGGCGAGGCCCGCAACAGACTCAGCGCCAGGATGACCAGCGCATAGACAACAACGTGTTCAACTCCATTCAGATGTGCGCGGATCGCCTTCTTCAGCGAGATCAGGCCGCCGTCACCGTTGGCGACGCGCTCCTGTAGGCGCAGGCGCGAGACGTTCATGGCCAACAGCGTCAGCAGCAGAACGTTGAATAGAACGAACAGTCCGAACCACTGCATGGTCGCTCCCTGGCTCAGGCGGTCTCGACCCGGAAGCCGACTTTCAGCGTGACCTGATAATGCGCGACCTTGCCGTCGACGATATGGCCGCGGGTGTCGATGACCTCGAACCACTCCATGTGCTGGACCGATCGCGCGCACTCGCGCAGGGCATTGTCGATGGCATCCTCAATGCCATTCCTGGACGAACCGACAATTTCCACCTTCTTGTAGACGTGGTCGGACATTTGCGCACTCCTGACTGCGGGTATGACGCCATGCTAGTCCGATTCGGCTTCGGACATCGACTGCAAGTGATAGGGCGTATTGATTGACGCTGGGTGTGATGGCGCCGCCGCCTGGAATCGTCGAGGATTGGCGTTTGACACCTGAATCGGGATGCTTTGATGATGAAATCCACTTCACCCCCCGCGCCGCCGAATTCATCGCGCCGGTTGCTGGCGGGTGCGATTCAACTCGAAGCCGAGGTCGGCAACGTCGCGACCAATCTCGAGCGCATCGAGCGGCTGGTTGACGAGGTTGCCGCGCGCGGTGCCAAGCTGATCGCGATCCCGGAGTTCTGCACCTCGCGGCTGCCGTTCGATCCGCGTGCTCATGATGCGGTGCTGCCGGTCGATAATATTGCGGTCGATCTGCTGCGGCGCCTGGCGGCACGGCATCACTGCCGGCTCGGTGCTTCGATGCTGATCGCCGAAGGCGGCGAGATCTACAACCGCTATCACTTCGTCGAACCCGACGGCACGATCCACTGCCATGACAAGGATCTGCCGACGATGTGGGAAAACGCGTTCTACGGCCCGGGGCACGACGACGGCGTATTTGAAACCGGCCTCGGCGGCGTCGGTGTGGCGGTGTGTTGGGAGTTGATTCGCACGCAGACGGTGCGGCGGATGTTGGGCCGTATCGATGTCGCGGTGACCGGCACGCATTGGTGGACGATGCCGTCGAACTGGGGTTCGCCGGTTGACCGCGGACTGGCGGCACTGGGGCAGTACAACCGCTATCTGGCTGAAAATGCGCCGGCGGAGTTTGCACGGCGGCTCGGCGCGCCGGTGCTGCAGGCGTCCCATTGCGGGCGTTTCAGTACCGGCTTCATGCTGGCGCCGGGGCTACCCTGGTCGGCACCCTACGACACCGAGTACGTCGGCTGTACCCAGATCGTCGATGCCGACGGTCATGTCCTGGCGCAGCGCCAGACCGCCGAAGGGCCGGGGGTGGTGGTGGCCGAGATCGAACTCGGTGCACATGCGCCGCGGGTGCCGCTGGAAGACCGCTACTGGATTCCGCAGTTGCCGCTGTTTCTGCACGCGTACTGGCATCAGCAGAATCTGTGCGGCAAGGCGTACTACCGCAGTCGCGGACGCGCCGCGGGTCTGTCTGCCGCAAGGCACCATGAAGCAACCAAGGGGGCGCGATGAACGCTGCGGATTTCTGTTTGCTGGGTGCGGGGGTGTTCTTCCTGTCCGGCCTGCTGAGCGGGGTGTGGAAGTACCGCGCGATCATGACCTCGGAGCAGGCTCAGGCGCCCGTCTACATCGATATCACACACCGGGCCAGCCTGATGTATGCGTTCTCGGCATTACTGCTGCGCGAGTTCGTGCCGTACTCGCCGTTGTCGGCGAGCGTCACGCTGTGGGTCGTCGCCGTGCCGCTGCTGTTCTTTGCTTCGGCGATCGTGACGTACATCGTGCACGGGGTGCTGCGCGATACCGACAATCAGCTGCGCCGGCCGCATGTGCTTGGACGGGGGCAGGTGTCCGGAGTCTTGATCGGTGGCTATATGGCGGCGCTTATCGCCGGTGAGATCGGTGGCTTTGCGATCCTGTTCTACGGTTTTCTGCGCGGTCTCTAAGCCGCAGCTTTTGCGCGCGGGCGGATCACCAGGGCAATGCCCCCGAGAATCGCGATCGAAGTCAGCAACAGACGCGGGGTCAGCGCCTCGCCGAGCAGCACGATGCCGCCGATCGATGCCAGCACCGGAACGCTGAGTTGCACTGTGGCAGCACTGGTGGTGCGCAGCCCCGGCAATGCTGCGTACCACAGTGCGTAACCCAGGCCGGAGGTTATTGCGCCGGACACCGTAGCATAGAGGGCGCCGGTGGGATCAAACTGGACCTGCCTGAACATCACGGAGCTCAACAGGACTGCCATTGGGACCGTGCGCAGAAAATTGCCTGCGGTCGCCAGCGTTGGATCGCCGGTGCCGCGGGCGCGCAGCGAATACACGCCCCAGGCCGCGCCCGACGCCAGCATCAGCGCAGCATGGCCCAGTGGCGGGCGCGTCAGCCCGGGCAGCACCAGGCCGATCAGGCCAGCAACGGCGAGCAGCAGGCCCAGTGTCTGCTGAATGTGCAGGCGTTCGCCGCGCCGCAAGGCCGTGCCGATCATCGTTGTCTGTACGGCGCCAAACAGCAGTAATGCGCCGACGCCGGTGTCGAGGCCGATGTAGGCGTAGGACAGCAATGCGGCGTACGCAAACAACGCGGCGGCAGAGCCCCAGCTGCCACCGCTGCGTGCTGCAGCGTCGCGCCAGCGCAGGAGCAGCCACAACGCCAGCGCGCCGGAGATCAGACGCACGCTGGTGAAGCTGGTGGCGTCGATTGCGGTGTGTTTCAGTGCGGCACGACACAACAGCGAATTGCCCGCGAAAGCGAGCATCGCCAGCAGCGTCAGCAACGCCGTTCGCGCCGGACTCACGAGGTCTTTGCGGCCGGCCGCGCTGCGCTGTGTGCCCGATAGACACTGGGCGCCTGTCCTTTCCAGCGCTTGAAGGCGTGGATGAAGCTGGAGGTCTCGGCGTAACCGAGCCGCGCCGCGATGTCCTCGATCGACAGTCCTGCGGTACGCAGAAGCTCCTCGGCCAGCGCTTCGCGCACTTCGTCGACCAGAGCGCGGAAGCTGCTGCCCTCGTCGAGCAATTTGCGGCGCAAGGTGCGGGTGGTGACATGCAGCTCGGCGGCGATCGTTTCCATGTCCGGCATCTGTCCGGGGCGATGCAGCAGGCGATCGCGCACCTTTCCGGCAACGCCGTCGCGGCTGCGGCGCTCGCTGAGCAGCTTGCGGCATTGCGCTTCGCACAGCTCGGCGGTGATCGCGTTGGCCTGCAGAAGCGGCTGATCGAGGACGTCGGGTTCGAAGCTCGCGACGTTTCGAGCGGCGTCGTACTGCGCCTCGATGCCGAACAGCCGGGTGATGCTGTCGGCATACGAGGGTCGCGGAAACCGCAGCTGCAGGCTGCGCAGCGGCGCCGCGTGTCCGACCAGTTCACGCTGGATGGTCAGTGTCGCAGCGGCATCGCGTTCGACGCAGAAGCGACGCACATCGTCCGGAATCTCATGATCGTCCAGCACCAGCCGTGTTTCCTCCGCGTCCTGCTCCAGCAGCATGCGGTTGAAGGTGTAAGTCAGATGCAGGTAACGCAGTGCGACATTGACCGCGCTGCGGAAGTTGGGACTGGAGGTCAGTGCAAAGCCCCAGATGCCGTAGGTCGTCAGGTGATAGCGCGTGCCGGCAATCAGGCCCAAGGTCGGCACCGCGGGCAGGGCCTGAACCACATTGCGGATCAGCTGCAGTTCCTGCCGCGCTTCGACTTCCGCCGTGGGTGCGCGTAGCTGGTCCGCAGTAATTCCAGTGTTCCGCAGCACGGTGTCCAGCGGCACGCCGTATTCGGCGGCCAGTTCGGCCAGCAGGCGTGCACTGACGATGCTACGGCGGAAATCCCAGGCGGCTTTCATGTGAGCGGAATATGGCGATGTCCGAAAGTATCAAATTTCTGTCCCGAAGAGCCATCGTTTCATCGACGTGCGACCGCTAGGCTTGCGCCTCATTGCACCGGGCCATCGGAGGCGGCGGTGCGTGTGGCGCAGGCGCAAACAAACCGAAACAGGTGCGGGAACATGAAAAAACACACGGCAATGGTCTGCATTATCGGGACCGGCTTTGGCGGGCTCGGCATGGCGATCCGGCTCAAGCAGGAAGGCATCGACGACTTCATCCTGCTGGAGAAGGCGCACGAGGTCGGCGGCTGCTGGCGTGACAATCACTACCCGGGCGCGGCTTGTGACGTGCCGTCGCATCTGTACTCGTTTTCGTTCGAGCCGAAGACCGACTGGTCGCGCAAGTTTGCGCCACAGCCGGAGATCTACGACTACCTGCGGCACTGCGCGGACAAGTACGGACTGCGCTCTCACATCCGTTTCGGTACCGAGGTCGCGTCCGCGGCGTTCGATGCGGAACGCGGTGTCTGGACTGTGCGCAGTACCGATGATCGGGTGTTCGAGGCGCGCATGCTGGTATCCGCCTGCGGCCAGCTGAACCGACCGGCCTATCCCAAGGTTGAAGGCCTGGATGATTTCGCCGGTCCGCGCTTTCATTCCGCGCGCTGGGACCATGACGTCGATCTGCGCGGCAAACGTGTCGCAGTGATCGGTAGCGGCGCCAGCGCGATCCAGTTCGTGCCGCAGATCGCGAAGCAGGTTGGGCATCTGGATCTGTATCAGCGCACAGCACCGTATGTGATGCCGAAGCCGGACCGGCGCTATTCAGTCATTGAGAAGCAGCTGTATTCGCACCTGCCCGCAGTGCAGCGGATGGATCGTATCGCGCAGTACTGGACGCATGAGGTCCGTGCCCTCGCGTTTACGCGGTTCTCCGGGTTGCTGAAGCCGTACCGCTGGCGCTTTCACAAGTATCTGCAGCGCAATATTCACGATCCGGCACTGCGGCAGCGTCTGGAGCCGGACTACCCGATTGGCTGCAAGCGGGTGCTGATTTCCAACGACTGGTTCGAGGCGTTGGCGCGGCCCAACGTCGAGGTCGTGACCGAAGCCATCGAACGTGTGACGCCGCGGGGCATCCGCACGCGCGACGGCCGGGAACATGCGGCCGATGTGCTGATTTACGGCACCGGGTTCCAGGCAACCGACTTTCTGGCGCCGATGCAGATCCGCGGGCTTGGCGGCGTGGAACTGAATGAAGCCTGGCGGGGCGGCGCGGAGGCGTATCTCGGCATGGCGGTCTCGGGCTTCCCGAACCTGTTCATGCTTTACGGCCCGAACACCAATCTTGGTCACAGCTCGATCGTGTACATGCTCGAAAGCCAGATCGGCTACGTGATGCAGGCGCTTGAGAAGCTGCGTGCCGGCATGCGCTGGCTGGACGTCAAGCCGCAGGTGCAGCAGCGCTTCAACCGTGCGCTGCAGGAGCGCATCAAGCATACCGTCTGGGATCAGGGTTGCAGCAGCTGGTACAAGACGGCGGACGGCAAGAACACCAACAATTGGCCGGGCTTTACCTTCGAGTACCGGCGCAGCACGCGCACTCTGGACCCGGACGCATACACGCTGGAGCCGACGACGTCAGCGGCGGCGGCCTGAGCCCAGGGCCCGCCGCCGCTGGATTGAACTACTGATCCCGCATCGGACGGTCCGCACGTTTCGGCCGTTCCGGGAGGTCCGGGCGGTCCTGACGGCCATTGAAGCGCGGACCGACGCGTGGCACCCAGTCGGCGTCCAGTTCGGTGGCCTGATCCGGGGTGATCATTCCCGACTGCAATGCCTTGGCCACCACATTCTTGCGCGCCTGTTCGTGGACTTCGCGCATTGCCGCGCGATCGAGCTTGAGCGATTCATAAATCGGTGTGGTACGCGGATCGCTGGTGTCCATCAGTTCGCTGAGCGCGGTGACGGATTGGCCGGTTTTCTGTGAAAGCGCCTCCAGCACGGCATTGCGCATGATTGCGCCTTCGAGAGAGGGTGGACGGTGGCGTTTGGCTGGCGCCGCGTCGTCAGCGGCAAGCGCGCAGGTCGCGGATCCGGCCAGCATCAATGCGGCAACGAGGCCGAGTGAGCGTCTAACTGGGTACATATCATTCTCCATTCGGGGGGCAGCGCCAGCACCGTGTGGCGGCGTTGGACGACGTCAGCACGGTAATCCTGAATTGTGGGAAAACCGTGTAGAAATCGCGGAATCTGTCTGCACAGCCGCGCCCGGGGGGAGTCACGCCACTATCATGGACGCATGCGCTCGCCCTTGTTCTGGAAGCTGTTCGTTGTGCAGGTCTGTGCCGCCCTGCTGCTGGTCAGCGGGGCGCTGGCGATCCAGCGTGCGCACACAGCGCACAGCTTTTCCGAATATGTCGAGTTGCAGCAGCGCGCGCAGATGCGCGAACTTGCCGAACGCATTGCCGAGGGCGTTGCCAGCGGCGATACGCTGATCGCTGCCGCACGCGAGGTGTTCCGTGAGGGGCGTCGCGCCGCGCGGCAACAACGCGATGCGAATGGGCCGCCGCCTCGCGCGGCGGCGCCGCCGGTGGGACCGCAGGGAAGGGCCCCACTGCGCGTCGTGGATGGCGAGGGTCGCGCGATCATCGGCCAGGAGCGTCCATACCCTTCGCCTGGTGAGCCATTGCGCGAACCGATCGAGCTCGATGACCGGACGATCGGCTACGTGGTGCACCCGCCGCTGCCGCAGAGCCCTGCCGGTGTCGACGATGCACGATTCTCGCAGCGGCAGACCCGTGCCGCGGTGCTGGTCGCGCTGGCGGCCGTCCCACTGGCGGCATTGTTTGCCGGCCTGATTACCGTGATGATCCTGCGTCCGATCCACACGCTGTCTGACGGCGTTTCGGCGCTGGCGCAGCGGCGCTTCACCACCCGCCTGCCGGTCAACAGCGGCGATGAACTGGGCCGGCTGGCGCAGGGGTTCAATCACCTGGCCGAGGCGCTCGAACGCTTCGATGCGCGTCAGCGCCAGTGGCTGGCCGACATTGCGCACGAACTGCGCACGCCGCTGGCGGTGTTACGCGGAGAGCTGGAAGCCGTGATCGATGGCGTGCGACCTGCCGACAATGCCAATGTCCGCTCACTGCACCAGGAATCGTTGCGCCTGACCGCTCTGGTCGAGGATCTGCACCTGTTGTCGAGCGCCGAGTCCGGGGGGCTGGCACTGCATCGTGAGCCAAACGACATCGCCGCGCTGGTGCGTGATACGGGACAGCGCTTTGCGGGCCGTTACGCTGATGCGGGTTACGTGCTGGAGATTGCAGTCGAGGATGACGACGCGCTGACTGCCGCTATCGATTTGCAGCGCATCGAGCAGGTGCTCGCAAATCTGCTGGAAAACGCGCTACGTCACGCACAGCCGGGTCCGGTTGCCCTCCGCGCGTGTCGACGTGGATCCGGGATCGAAATCAGTGTCTGTGATGCCGGTCCCGGCGTGCCGGAGGCACTGCTGCCAAAGCTGTTCGATCGACTGTTCCGTGCCGACGTTGCGCGTGCGCGCGGGGGCAGTGGCCTCGGACTGGCGATCTGCCGTTCGATTGTCGAGGCCCATGGCGGCAGTATCGAAGCCAGTCGCTCGGAGCTGGGAGGCCTGTGTGTGCGGATCATCTTGCCGGTGAATCCGGCATGACCACGAGCGTGCTGATCGTCGAAGACGAGGAAAAGATTGCGCATCTGCTGCGCGACTATTTTCAGCACGCGGGGTTTCGCGTTGCGGTGCTGTATCGCGGTGACCAGGTCGAGGCGCAGGTAGCGCAGGATCCGCCCGATCTGGTGGTGCTCGATCTGCAGCTGCCGGGCAAGGATGGACTGGAGGTGTGTCGCGCATTGCGCGCGCGTGGTCCTGATCCCGCAATTCTGATGCTCACGGCACGGGTTGACGAAATCGACCGCCTGCTGGGACTGGAGCTGGGCGCCGATGACTATGTCTGCAAGCCCTTCAGTCCGCGCGAAATCGTGGCGCGGGCCAGGGCAATCCTGCGTCGAATCCGCTCGCACAGCGGTGCTGGGCGTTCGTATCTGCTGGTGGGATCGGTGCAGATGGATCTGCTCAGCCACACCGTGCAGATCAATGGCGTGGATCTGACGCTGACGCCGATTGAATTCGCGGTGCTGCAGGCGATGCTGGAACAACCGCGCCGCGTCTGGTCCCGGGCGCATCTGCTGGAGCGTGCCAAGGGTACGGACTTCGAGGGTTACGAGCGCAATATCGATGGGCATGTGAAGAACCTCCGGCGCAAGCTGCGTGAGCGCTTTGACGAACGGGATCCGATTCGCAGTGTCTATGGCGTCGGCTACGGTCTGGAAGCGGAAGTGCTCGGAGAGTCCGAAGGCTGAGTCAGACAACGGTGCTTGCACGGCACGCAGGTGCCGGCGACGATGGAGCCGAATATGCCGGAGTCCCGAGAATGCGCGTTGCCCAGCCGACCCGCGTGCGCGTTGTTGCCACATTCGATCTGATCGTGACCTTGCCAATGGCTGTGCCGGGGTTGGCAGATGTATATGTGGCGGGTCTGCTGTCAGGATTCGGCTGGTTCGGCGATCCGGCGGAAGGATTGCCGATGCCCCAGACGGCATCAATATTCATCGTGCTCGCCGGCATCCTGGCCGTATTGTGGAACGGGTGTCGGGCGGCCTATCCGGTGTTTGCGCCGATGGTTATTGGAGACATTGCCGGGCGCATTGCGGTGGCGGCAGCGTTCCTGTTCTTTTTGCTGTGCGCACAGGCACCGCTGGTGCTGGGCGCGTTCGTCGTGACCGAACTGGTGGGTGCCGTGATCGAGGCTTCGGCTTTGCGCAAAAATCGCTGAGCGTGTCGCGGGTCCGCTGGGGCAGCCTGCACCGCATCGGGACTGGCGCTACACTCGCGCGCCCAGAACCGATGCATCTGCATGAACCAGCCAGCGATTCCCGATGCCACGACCGTCCTGGGTCCAAGCGTGCCGCGCCGCGGAAATCGCTTCTCTCGCTGGCTGGGTCGCAGTCTGTTGCGGGTCCTCGGCTGGCGCGTGGTGGGGAATCCGCCGGACTGTCCGCGATTCATTGTCACCGCCGTGCCGCATACCTCCAACATGGACGGCATCCTGTTCCTGATTGCGACGTTCGCGATGGGTCTGGATCTGCACTGGGTCGGCAAGCACACGCTGTTTACCGGCCCTTGGGGTCCGATGCTGCGCTGGATGGGCGGGATCGGTATCGACCGCAGCAAGCCTGGCGGCATGGTGCAGCAGGTGGCCGAGCAGTTCGCTTCGGCGCCGGGGCTGGTTCTGGTGGTAGCCCCTGAAGGCACGCGCGGGCACAACGACCGCTGGAAGAGTGGCTTCTATCGCATGGCCGAAGCGGCCCGTGTGCCGATTGCGCTGGGGTTCATGGACTACGCGTCGCGTCGTGTCGGCTTTGGGCCGGCGATCGAGGTTAGCGGCGACCTGGATGCGGACCTGCAACGCATGGCGCAGTTCTACGGCCAGATGACGCCGCGCCATCCCGAACGGTTCACGTTGCCACGGTCGCCATCAAACTGAATTGAGTGGCAGGATGCCGCCGTTGTCGTTGTTCGATCTGCGGTAATTCACGCGCCGTCAGCGCTTGGACTTGAGCATGGTCCCGGTGCATTTGTCCGAGCCACAGCGGCACGCCCAGATCTTCTTCATCCGCGGTGTGTGGCGCTCCTCAAGCACGATCCCGTAGTCGTAGGTCAGCTCTTCACCGGCGCGGATGTCGCGTATCGCCTCAATGAATACGCGATCTTCGGCCGGATCACCGTCGTCGGATTCATACAGAACGGCTTCGCAGTTGGGTTCGCAGCTGTAGTTGATCCAGCGTGCGACATTGCCGTTGACGTTGCCGTCAATCACATAGTGTTCGTTGAGCGTGAACAGGAACGTATGCCCACTGTCAGCGTCGCCGCCATAGCATTGGTCGACTTCGTCGTGGGAACGCAGGGCGCCGCGGTATTGAATCAGTCGCTTGCCTTTGGGCAGGTCACGGGCGGCGAAGACGCCGTTACCGTGAATCGGGGAACGGCGTAGAACGATATTGCGAGACATAGGGCGAATCGGTGGTGGTTCATGCATTATGCCACCGAGCAATCGACGTGCCATGTGGGATCGATTCAGATTCCAGTCAGCTCAGGCTGTCAGACTGGTGCACGCACACTCTGATGCGCTACGAGGAACACTCACAATGAAAAAAATATTCCCGACGCTGAGTCTGATTTCTGCCGGCTTGGCCGCAATGGTCTTTGCGCCGTTGGCTGCCGCGCACAGCTACAGCTATGTCGAAGGCGGTTATGTGTCGCGCGATACCCATGGCGTCAATGACGACGGCATTCGGCTGGGCGTCTCCGGCTCGGTCGCGCGCAACGTTGCACTGATCGGTGAATATGCCACGACCGGTGACTACGACCAGCTCAGTGCGGGTGCGATCTATCATCAGCCGATCGACAGGGCCCTCGACGTATTCGGCGGCGCTACCCTGGAACAGGCGGATAACGGACATGACGACGATACCGGCTTTGGTCTGCGTGCCGGTCTGCGCTGGTCGTTCGCGCAGCATTTCGAGCTGAGCCCCGAGATCCGTCATACCAATCTGTTCGATAACAGCGATACCTCGCTGCGTCTGACCGGACTGTTCAATTTTGCCCCGAACTGGAACGCCCAGGCGGCCCTGCAGTCCGGTGACGATGATCGCTTCGAGGCGGGCTTGCGCTACAACTTCGGGCGCTGATCCAGGGCGTCAATCCGGGGCGCTCAGAACAGTCCCAGCGCCAGCCCCGCAGCCAGCGTCTGACCGAGCTCGTGAGCCTCGGCCTCATGGTCTGAAGTAATGTCGCCGCGGCAGATCAATGCCGCGGCGACCTGACGCCAGCCATAGCCAGTGGCAATGCGCTCGATGGCCGAGACGGCGCCCCGGCCATCGTTCTCGCAGCTGATGAAGACCGCATACGGCAGGCCAATGGTCTTGCCTTCCGCTGGGTAATACGTCCGATCCATGAAGTCTTTCAGCGCGCCGGACATATAACCGAAATTTTCCGGTGTGCCGAGCAACAGGCCCTGCGCCCATAGCAGGTCGTCGAGCGTGGCTGCGCGGGCTTCGCGCACGCGCAGCTCCACATCGTCTGCCAGTTCGGCCACGCCCGTTGCCACCGCTTCCGCCAGACGCCGCGTTCTCCCGGTCTGGCTGTGAAAGATCAACAGCAGCTGCTTCATGCGGCCGGGATGGCGGTGTCCAGTTCACGGGCAATACGGCGTGCGCAGCGTTGTCCCGACAGCATGGCGCCGAGCACGCCGTGCCCGGCGCGAGTGCTCGCCCCGGTGAAGAACAATCCCGGCAGTGGACCGGTATACCCTGGACGATGCTGGAAGAACTGCTGCGGTGTCGCGGCCAGGCCATAGCCGGTACCGTCGGTGGCGTGGGTATACCGCGTATGCGACAGCGGTGACGCCGATTCGCGGAACACCACCGCGGCGGCCGAACCCGGAAACAGGGCGTCAACGCGGGCGATCATGTCGTCCTCAATACGCGCCTTGAGTTCCTGGTAGCGCGGATTGCGCTTGTAGTCCCAGTCTGCGGCGCTGCCCTGATCCAGTCCCCAGTGTTCCGGTTTACCCGACAGCACCGTCATCGCCTCGACGTTGCTGATGCCCGGGGGAGCATGGTGCGTCGTGGTCGGGTCTTTCAGGGTCGCACTGGTGATGTAGGCGCCGCGCGGCACCATGTCGTGCGCGGTGTCGTAGAAGCTTTCGAAGTCGTAGCCATCGAACTGCCAGTAATTGGAGGTCTTCATGCCGCGTTCGCGCATATCGCGGCGGATGCCCAGGCAGGTCATGAAGATCGCCGCCGCCATTTCGAAATTGCGGCTGCGCTGTTGCCATTCCGCGGGGACCGCTTCCGCGGGAAGCAGGCGCTCCAGGGTTTCGCGCAGGTCGGCATTGGACAGCACGGCGTTTGCGCGCAGCTCGTGGGTTACCCCCTGGTGGCTCATCGTGCGCACGCCGACGGTGCGGCCATCTTCGACCAAAATCTGCTCAACGCCGTGCCGCAGATGCACGCTGCCGCCGTGATCTTCGATGTACTGCGACAATCGGTCCGCAATCGTCTGGCCGCCGCCGTGAGGGTAGTAGGCGCCGCGGAAATAGTGGTTCGACAGTCCGGCGTGCAGCGCGGCGCTGACCTTGCTCGGCGGCAGTCCGTAGTCGCCGTTCTGTCCGGCCATGACTGCGCGGACCTGTGGATCGTTGCTGCACGAATCCAGCAGGTCCTGCAATGTGGCGTGCTGATACTTGCCGGCCAGACGGCCGCGCGTCATCGCATGCCAGGCGATGCCCCAGGACATGCGCCCCTTGTTGCGATCGACGCGATCGAGCAGGGCATCGACTTCACGCAGAAAGCGTACGTAACGGTCGATACCCCGCCGCTCTTTCGGGAACATGCTGACAAAACGTTCGCGAAAGGCATCGTGGCCGACCGGGATCGGAAACTGGAAATCGGGAAAGACCAGCGTATCGAAACCGTCGGCGTCCATCGGCACGTAGTCCAGCTGGATGCCCAGACCGGCAAGAATGCCGGGAATCTTGCCGTCTGCGCCGCAGTCGCCGATGTAGTGCAGTCCGATGTCGAAGTTGTAGCGATTGCGCGGACCGCCGCGCGAGAACTGTGTGCAACAGCCGCCGGCAACGTAGTGCTGATCGAACACCGCGACACGCACGCCAGCCTTGGCCAGATAGGCGCCCGCGGTCAGACCGCCCAGGCCTGCGCCGACAATGGCGACGTCTGCGCGGTCGGGGATCGGTGCCTTGACCCGGCGTTTGGTCATCCAGGTTGGATCGTAATCACTATGGTCCCGCAGCTGCATTGTGGTTCTCCCCCATATTTGATGGCGGTCAGCATACCCGGCACTCAGGATTGCCGGCAGGGGCCTCGGGCGGACGGGTGGCACAGATGATCTGCGTCATCGCCTATGGAGAGGCTGGCGCGTATCTATATGCTTGGTGCCGGAGGCGTCCGGAGGAGTTCAGACACAATGACGAAAGACGTTCACGGCGAGCCCATGGCCGCTGTCGATCGCGCGTGGCTCGAAATGGACGAGCCGCACAATCCGATGGTGGTCAGCGCCATTCTGGAACTGGCGGACGTCGACGATATCGAGCAGCTCTCGCGGCGGCTGCTGGAAGGCTTGTTGCGCTACCGCCGATTTTCGCAGCGTGCTGATGACCATAAGACCGGCCTGTTCTGGCGCGACGATGGCCCGCTGACCGTGGCCTATCACCTGCGGATCTACCACCTCAACGAAGACAGCCCCGAGCACGATCTGCGGCACGCGGTGGCCCGCGAGCTGGCGGCTGCGCTCGATCGCGCGATGCCGTTGTGGCGGATGACTTTCTTTGTGCGGAAGTCGGGACAGGTCACGGTCCTGTTCCGCGCGCATCATGCGGTTGCCGATGGCATAGCACTGATCCGGGTCCTGATGAGCTGTACCGACGACGCGCTGGCGCCGGCGGAGTCAACTGGCGGGGCGCGGCACCATGGCCCGCTGGCGCGCTTGATCGACGGACTGGAGACGGTCAATCGGCAGCTCGAATCCGTGCAGCAATTGATTCGGGAGGATCTGCGGCATCCCGCGCAGATCGTGGATCAGCTGCGTACGAGCCGTGCAGTAATGGCCGCCGCCGGCCGGGTGCTGAGCCTGCCTGACGACAATCCGGCCTGCTTTCGGCGCCCGCTGAACGGGCAGCGGGCGGTTGCCTGGACGCGGGGCATCGAGTTCGCGCCGATCAAACGCTATGCGCGCCGGCACGCGATCAAGATCAACGATGTCTTCGTCAGTGCGCTGGCCGGCGCATTTACCCGCTATCTGCGACGGACCCACGCCGACGCTGCGCAGTGGCACAACCTGCGGATCTCGGTTCCGGTCAATCTGCGCGGAGAGAATGACGGCGAACTGGGAAACCGGTTCGGACTGGTTCTGCTCGATCTTCCCCTGGGCGTGGAAGATCTGGACGAGCGCCTGCGTCTGGTGACCGAACGCGCGCAGGCGCTGAAGCATTCGCCTGAGGCGCGTGCAACCCTGATCGGGCTGGGTGCGGCCGGGCATATGCCGCTGGCGCTGGAGAAGCGTTTGGTGAACCTGCTGGCGGACAAGGCGGCAGCCGTCGTGTCAAATCTGCCGGGACCACAGCAGGAATTGCGCTTTGCCGGCTCGCGCTTGACCAGCGTGGTGTTCTGGCCGCCGCAGACCGGTCATATCGGCATTGGCGTCAGTCTGTTCAGCTACGCCGGCCATGTCAGCGTCGGCGTGTCGTCGGATATCGCGCTGATTCCCGATCCCGAGACGCTGATTGCGGATTTTGAACTGGAGCTGGCCGGCATGTTGCGCCCGCGCCGACGGCGCGCAGCCACGATGCGGCGCTGAATCGTCATGACGGCGCGTGCCACAATGCCCGGATAACCACGAGGGCAGGCATGGCGACGATACGAGCGGGCGGGCTGGAATTCGCATACGAGACGTTCGGCGATGCGACGCGCCCCGCAATTGTTCTGATCATGGGACTGGGCGGCCAGCTGGTGATGTGGCCGGACAGCTTCTGCGAAGCGCTGGCTGCCGGCGGTTATCACGTGGTGCGCTTTGACAATCGTGACATCGGCCTGTCCAGCAAGCTCGATCACCTGGGCAAACCCCAACTGTTGCGCATGGGTTTGGCCTATCGGCTTGGGTTGCCGCTGAAGGCGCCCTACACCCTGGCCGAGATGGCGGCGGATACCGTCGCAGTGATGGATGCGCTCAAGCTGAAGACAGCGCACCTGATTGGTGTTTCGATGGGTGGCATGATCGCGCAACAGGTCGCCACGCAGTACGGTTCGCGGGTCCGCAGTCTGACTTCGATCATGTCCAACAGCGGCAGCCGCAAGGTGCCTGGCGCCAGCCTGAAGCTGCAGATGCGCCTGATCCGGCGTCCGGAGCGGCGTGATCGTGAAGGTCTGATCGCTCACGGCATCCAGACCTGGCGGCTGATCGGCAGTCCGGATTACCGGGATCATGATGACGAGCTGCGCGCCAAGGTCGAACGTCAGTTCGACCGCAATCATCATCCCCAGGGGATGGCGCGGCAGACTGCGGCAATCATGGCGTCACCGAGTCGGGTGCCGCAGCTTCAGCGGCTGAAAACGCCGACCCTGATTATTCATGGCAAGCAGGATCCACTGGTGCCGGTGGCGGCGGCGCACGATCTGGCACGGCATATCCCGGGCGCGCACCTGGAAATCATCGAGGGGATGGGACATGACCTGCCGCGCGCGCTGTTGCCGCGGATCGAGCATCTGATCCTGCATCATCTGAAGCATGCGGAGCGGGATCACGCCCGGCCCTCGGTTCGGGCCTGAGGCCGCGTTGTCAGCGTGGACGCCAGTAGCGCTGCATTTCGAGATACGTGAACGACGCCGACCAGGTGATCAGCACAAAGCCGGTCAAGGCTTCGGTGCCCATGATCAGTCGGATTGCTCCGACCGGTGCAAGGTCGCCATAGCCGACCGTGGTGTACGTGGTTGCGGAAACGTACACCGCGTCCAGAAACAGCAGTTGATCGACGCCGGTGATATGGCCGAGCTGCGGAGCATGCGTGGTGGCAAATATGCCCAGGCCAAAAATCCAGATCTCGGCAACGTCGGTCGCCAGAATGATGACGATCATCAGAAGGATGCGCGGACGTGGCTGCAGCTTCCAGTGCGGCATCGAAAAATTCAGTCGCTCCAGTACCTCGTAGTGGAGATAGGCTGCTGCCGAGACCAGCAGCGCAGTGATCAGCACCACCGCCCAATACGGGCCGGAGAGCAAGGCTTCGGACAGCCTCAGCGTGGTCATGACTAGCCGTCTTCACCGCTATTGCGGATATGCAGCATGCGGCCGCAGTGCTTGCAGTGCACGGCGTCGGGGTCATGCCGCATCAGTCCGCAGTCCGGGCACTCGTAGTCGACCTTGGCGGGGCGGAAGATCGACTGGATCAGACGCAGGAACAGCGACACGCCGACGATCATGATCAATGCGGCCAGCAGACGCCCCCAGCTGCCGACCATGACGATGTCGCCGAAGCCGGTGGTCGTCAATGTCGTCACGGTGAAATACAGCGCGTCGACATAATCGTTGATCTGGTCGTTGACCCTGACCTGCAGCGCGTAGACCGCCGCCGAGACAACGAAGATGAACACAAACAGGTTGGTGGCGCTGAAGATGACCTGTTCGTGACTTGCGAAAAATGCATGCCGGCTGCGCAGTTCCCTGAGTAAGTGGTAGGAGCGCAGCAGCCGCAGCGCGCGCAGTACGCGGAGGAATACGAAGTTTTCGGTGATCGAGGGCGCGAACAGCGACAGGATCACCGCCAGGTCAATAACGGTCATCGGACGGCTGATGAATCCCACCCGATCGCTGACGGCCCAGAAGCGCAGCAACCACTCAATCAGCAACACACTGCCGATCACATAGTCAGCAACCACCAGCCAATCGCCGTGTTCGACAAAGGTGGTGAACAGAAAGAAGAAGACCAGCGCAATATCCAGCGCCAGGGTCAGCCAGCGCAAACGCATCGAGGCCGGGCTGTTGCCGCTCAGCAGGGCCTGAAGTCGCGTCTGAAGGGAAACTTGGCTCAAACGCAGTCTCCAGCGCGTGCCAGGGAAATGATGCAGCCAGTGGTCATGTCTGACCGGTGTAGTTCAGCGCACACAACGACAGCGATGATCTGGATCATCGGCGTCATTCGCGCGACATCGTTACCACACGCAAGGCGGCCGTCGCCAATCCAGCACGACGGCCGCGTTACATTCGGTCGGCGTGTCAGCCAGCAGCTTTGGCCGCTTTTTTCACAGCCTTCTTTGCCACTTTCTTGACCGCCTTTTTCGTAGGCTTCGGAGCCGCCTTTTTGGCCGGCTTCTTTGCCGCAGCTTTGGCTGGCTTGGCTTCGGTCTTGAGGATGTCGATCAGTTTGTCGACGGCCGACTCGACCGGCGTTCCTTTGACCGCGCCCTTGAATGCAGTCACGCGGCTCTGATGCGACATGACCCAATGCAATGCTGCGTCGGCTGCTTTGGTGCGCAGCGAGGCAACCTGTTTTTTGCGTGATGCAGTGACAGAGTTGAGCTTCTTCTTGAACGCCTGAATCTGGGCGTCGAACGACGGGGTAGCGGGCATGTCAGCAGTCTCCCTATGCGAAGGAAGCTGCAGCATAGCAGCAAGTCGTCGCTGCGCCAGTAGCGCTGATCATGGCGCTGATCAGATTCCCATCGAACTCAGACTGGCAACGATGCGTTGCAGGATTTCAGTCGCACGCGGATGCTCGACTTCAAAGTCGGTGATCGCACTGCTGAGTCCATCCACCAGGGGCTCGGTGCGCTGTGAGGACTCGCCCAGTTCAGCTTCGATACGCTCGACCAGCGACAGCAGTCGCTCGCGCCCGGGTGCATCGGCATCAAGCTGATTCAGCTCGCTGCGCAGCTGCGCGATATCCTGTTTCAAACGATCCTGATGCACGTGCGAATCTCCAGCCTCTGGGGCATGCATTGTTCGGACCTGCGCGAGCGCTGTCCAGCGGCGGACATTTTCTTTCAGGCTGAGCGGGGCGGCGATGATGCAGGTCAGTCAGGTTTTACGACACACCCGATGTGATGTGTTATCCAGCTGGTCAACGACTTCGCGACACGAACACCGATGAAATCTCCTGTGCCGGACTCCGCCTCGATTGCCGACCCCTGCGTATGGATTGAGCGGCTGGCGCTGCAGCCGCATCCCGAGGGCGGCTACTTTCGCCGGATCTACACCGATCCGGTTGTGACTGCGCAGGGCTCGAAGTCCAGGCCGCGGCTCAGCTCGATTCACTATCTGCTGACGGCCGCCTGCCCGCTTGGCGTGATGCACCGTAATCGTTCAACGATACTTCATTACCTCCAGCACGGTGGGCCGGTGGAATACCTGACGCTGTCGGAGCAAGGCGTATTGCAGCGGCAGCTTCTGGGATACGAACCGGACCAAGCATTGTTTCTTCAGGTGCCTGGTGGTTGCTGGAAGGCCAGTCGTCTGCAGCCGGGAGTGCCCCACGCCTTGGTCAGCGAAGTGGTGGTGCCCGGCTTTGATCCAGAGGATCACGATTTTCTGTCTCAGGACGACCTGCGTCGCCTGTATCCACACCATGTCGAAGCGCTGCAGGAGTTCGTGCGTCAGGAGGCAGGTTCGGATCCGTTTGCCTGAGGAGGCGGCTGTCGGGAGGTCCGGCCGGGAACGGACAGCGTGGATTCAGGTCCAACCGGGCATGCTGTGGACCATCCGCCACCATGGCAATGGTGCCTGCCAGCGGCCGTATCGGCCGCCGGCATCCTATGGAATCCGAATATGAACGCATCCAACGCATCCACGCCGACAAATTTCGGTCGTCGACAGCATCGCTGGATCCGGCGCCTGGGCGGCGGATTGGTCCTGTTGCTGGTGTCCTTGCTGAGCTTTGTCCGCATGGCCGATGGCAGCACCGTCGGCGTCAGCGAAGTTCCGGTGCGACAGCTGGTCGGGACCACGCTGCGCTACGCCATGCCTGACGGCGAGTACGTCGAGCGGGAATTCGTGGCGCAGGATAAGGCCCGCTGGCGCATGCTCAACGGTACGCGCGAAGGGGATCAGGGCACTGAGGCGCTGAAGATCGTGCGCATGGGGCCTGCCGTGTTCTTCGTCAATCGGGTCGATGCGCAGAATGGCGACACCATTAGCGAGGTCTACAACCTCGCGACGCAGACCGTTGCAGTCTATGTGACGCGACTCGACCCTGATGATGCGAACCGCCGGATCGAAGAATCGGTTGAAGGTCGCGTGGAAATTATCCGGGATGCCGGTGAAGGTGAGCACGCTGCTGCCGGTGGCGTGACTGAACCGGCGGTGTAAACGGCCGGTATTCGAGAAGATCTGGTGCCACGGTGATCCTGCTTCAGCGCCCCGCAAAGGCATCGGCAAGGAAGTTGCGCATCATCGCGTAGGCCCGATGTGCTGCCTTGGGGTTGTATTGCGCCTTGCCTGGCGTATTGGCGTCGGGATCGGTAAACGAGTGCACTGCGCCGCCGAAACGCACCAGTTGCCAGTCGGCACCCGCTGAGCGCATTTCTTCCACAAAGGCATCGACCTGTGGCTGCGGCACATAGGGATCCGCGTCACCGTGCAGCGCCAGGATGCGGGTGCGCAGCGGTTGATCGGGGACCTCGCTCGGCGGCAATGACAGGTTGCCGTGGAATGACACCACTGCGGACAGTGGAGTGCCTGTACGCGCCAACTCCAGAACCGTCGCGCCGCCAAAGCAGAAACCGATCGCCGCAAACCGCTGCACATCTGCAATATCGGCAGCTTGGGCGGCCCACGCCAGCGCTTGCTCGTGTGCGGCCAGAATCCGTCGGCGCAGATCAGCTCGGTCGCCATAGAGGGCCTGGACTGTGCGGCCCGCCGCGGCAGCGTCTGCCGGTTGTGCGTCGCGGCCGTACATGTCGGCAACGAAAACCACATAGTCACGCCCGGCGATCTGTGCCGCCTGGCTACGGTTTGCTGCGGTGGTGCCCAGCCAGTTCGGGACCATTAACAGCAGCGGACGGGAGGAGCGGATGCTGTCATCGTAGTAGACGTAGGCGCGGTGTTCGCGATCACCCATGCGATAGTCGACGATCTTTTCCACAATCTGCGCCCCGGTCTGAGACGCGCTGCCGGCGTGTCCCATCATCGATGTCAGCATCGCAACAGCGCCGAGCATCGACGGAAAAATCCCTGTACGGAAGTTCATCGGCGACTCCTATCCAAAAGCGACGACACACTGTCGGCTCAGTGCCGCGAGCGTGCCATCCGGGGCGTACAGCGCGGCGGTCTGTGCCAGATAGCCGTCTGCTGCCTGGGTGACTTCAGCGTCCATGCACCAATCCGCACTTGGGTCATCATCGTCCTTGTGGCGGAACAACTCCAGAGTCCAGGTGAGTGAACTCGCCGGAGACGGCCGCCGCAGCATCGACAGCGCCGGACTGGGAATCACATCCGCATAGCCCAGTAGATGGCACTCGTCCAGCGGCTGTGGCTGCCGGTTGCGCACGAGGACGCGCGTTTTCGCCTCGGTGGCACCAGTGAACGGTGTGCCGCCAGCGATCCAGCGCATGCGGTAATGCTTGGTGAATGCCGGGGTGATGCCCTCGACATACGGAATCTCGCGCGCTGTACTCGCATCCGGATCGACCGGCAGCGTCTGCGCCAGATGCAGGCTGGAATCCCGCCCGCGACCGAAAATCGCCATCACCAGACACAGTGTCTGATCCCCGGCGACGATGCGTCCTTCGCAGTGCATCACCGATTTGCCCACGCGCAGCAAGCGGGTTTGAATCTGGACCTCTCCCGCAGGAACGGGTGCGATGAAGGTGGCCTGGATGACCCGCAAAGGAACTTCCGCGGGTGCCGATGCGCGCAAGGCGCGCACGATCAGGGCAACCTGCAAGCCTCCGAACAGGGTGCGGCCCTGGAGCCAGTCGTTGCCGACGATGGCGGAGTGGCGCCCGGAGTCACCCCGCACGGTGTTCAGAACCTCGCTCAACAGCACATCAGACTCCGTTGTGGAAATGGATCGGGGAAATGTCGGTTTCGGGGCTCGCGGTTGGTGCGCCTGCTTCAGGCGGGAATGAATTCCGCCGGGCGCATACCGGATGGCGAGTGATTTTCGCATTTCTCCGGGCTCTGACTCCGGCATGTCCATCGCATCTGGGGGGAATCCCGGATGACGAAAGCAATTGCCTCGTAGTAGTGTAGGAAAGGGATTACATGAATATGAGTGCGGCCGACAGCGGCGTGCTCCGGGGATAGGGGTTGCGATGAACGGGAAACTTGCGCGCGGGCTGCTGCCCGCCAGCTGGATGCTTGCTGCTCTTCTGGCTGGGCCGGCGAATGCACAGGATGACGCCATGGCGGAAGTCGTGCCGACCTACGAGTTGGAATCGGCCGAGCTTTCCGACAGCGCTGTGGTCGTGACCGAGTCCGCTTCGGATGAAGGCGAGCCACAGGGCGAGCCATCGCCTGCAAGCGAAGATGCCGCGGTGTCGACGATTGGTGTCGAGCCCTTGCGCGCCGATGGCGAGGATTCGGCCATTGCCGAGGATCGTTCGCGACTCGAAACCATTGAGGTGACCGGATCGCGCATTCGTCGCACCGACTACGAGACCGCGCAGCCGGTGTTGCTGATCAGCCGTCAGGATATCGAGCGGTCCGGCATGACCTCGATCGGTGATCTGCTGCAGAACCTGCCGCAGGCTGGCGCGGCACTGAATACCGCATTCAATAACGGTGGTGACGGCGCGGTTGAGATCGATCTGCGCAATCTGGGTTCGAACCGCGTGCTGGTGCTGGTCAATGGCCGCCGCTGGGTCGGTGGATTGAGTCAGTTGCGCACCAACTCGGTGGATCTCAACACCATTCCGATCTCGATCATCGACAGCATTGAAGTGCTCAAGGACGGCGCTTCGGCGGTCTACGGCTCGGATGCGATCGCCGGCGTGGTCAACATCAAGACGCGCCGCGACTTCGACGGCGCCGAGCTGCGCGGGCAGGCGCAGGTCTACGACGATGGCAAGGGCCTGACGCAGTCCTACAGCTATGCCGCGGGCTCCAACAATGGCAGCACCGGCGTGTTCATGGATCTGAGCTATGTGAACCAGAGCGAACTGTTCGCTGGAGATCGGGACCTCTCCTCCGTGCCGACCTACGGCACCGGCATCAGCCGCGGCAGTTCATTCACGCCGCAAGGGCGCATCCTGTTTGTGCCCAACGCGATCAACGGCAACGTCATCGCCAACGGCCAGACGGATCCGGCCAGCGCCTGCTACGACCTGTCCGGCGCGGTGGCTGGCGGTGCCCTGAGCGATCCCTTCGGTACCGCTGGAGCGCCTGATCCCGGGGTTGGTGGTATCGACGATCCGGGCTTGAGCCTGCCGTTCGGCTCGCCGCTGACGATCTGCGATCTGGCGCGGCGTCCGGGTCAGGGCACCGATCCTTCGGGCAACTACGTGCGCTTTGATCAGAATGTCGATGCCTACAACTACGCGCCGATCAACTATCTGCTGACGCCGAGCGAGCGTTACAGCATCTTCGGCCAGCTGACCCACGAATTCGACAGCGGCATCCGCTTTACCAGTGAAGCCTTGTACAACCTGCGCAAGTCAGCGCAGCGCCTGGCCGAGACGCCCGTGGGCGTTGGCGATGCCCTGCCGGCGCCGTTTTCGCTGGCATACGTCGATTCCACCAACCCGTACAACCCGACCAACCCGCAGAGCCCGTATTACATTCCGGGGACGACCGCGCAGGATATCGGCCGTGGCGATGCGGGCACGGGTCTGATCGGTCTGGGCGCGGTACTGCGTCGCATGGTTGAACTCGGACCTCGCCAGTTCGAGCAGGATGTGGGGACCTACCGCGTCGGCGGCGGCTTCGATGGTCAATTTGGTCTGTACAGTTCGTCGGTCGACTGGAACCTGGGAGCGGCGTATTCGGAAAGCACCTTGGCCACAACCGAGGCCGGTCTGATCAACATGGAACGCCTCGCGCGCGCCGTCGGCCCGCTTGCCGACTGCGCCGGGGATGACGTCAACAGCGCACCGCCGTCAGCGGCGGGCTGCGTTCCGTTTGATCTGTTCGGCGGTCCGGGAACGATTACGCCGGAAATGCTGGGCTATGTGGCCTATACCGCGCATGACACCGCGCGTCAGCAGCAGCGTCTGTTCTACGGCAACGCCTCGACCAACCTGCCAATCGTCGACTGGCTGCCGGGCGCGCTGGGCGTGGCAACCGGTGTCGAGCTGCGGACCGAGTCGTTCGAGAGCACACCGGATGCGACCAAGGTTGCCGGCATTTCCAGCACCAATGCCTCAGCCCCGACGCATGGCAGCTATGACGCCTTTGAGGCATACATCGAGCTGGCCATTCCACTTCTGGCCAACCTGCCTCTGATCAACAGCTTCGATCTGAGTCTGGCGACGCGTTATTCGGATTACGGCGACATCGGTTCGAACACCAGCTCCAAGGTCGGGCTGGAATGGCGCATGTTCGATAACCTGCTGCTGCGTGGGACCTGGTCAGAGGCGTTCCGTGCGCCGTCGATCACCGAGCTGTACCTCGGTGCCGTCACCAGCTTCCCTGAAGTCAATGATCCGTGCGCGTCGGGCGAGCGCGACACTGATCCGAACGTGTCCGCAAATTGCGACGCCGACGGGGCGGCCAGCTCACAGACCAATGCCCAGTTGCCGACAATCTATGGCGGTAATCCGGATCTGAATCCGGAAACGGCGACCTCGATCACCGCGGGTCTCGTCTACAGCCCTGACTTCATCCAGGACTTCAGCGTCACCGTCGACTGGTATCAGATTCAGCTCGATGACTTCATCTCGTTTATCGGCACCGACCAGATCTTCGAGCTGTGCTATCGCGCCGATCCGGATCAGCGTGCGCTGTGCGATCGTGTTCAGCGCGGGCCGAGCGGCGAGATTTCCAGCATCCAGAACAGTGCGGTCAATTTCTCCGCGCTGGAAGTGGCGGGTGTCGACATCAACCTCGACTGGCGCATCCACGCCGACTGGCTGGATCAGCTGGGCAGTTTCCGCGTCATGCTCGACGGATCCTACGTCAGCGAGTACACCACCATCGTTCCGGCCTCGTCCGGACCGGATGTGCGCAGTGGCTTGGTCGGGTACGAGTTTGGTGGGCAAGGCGCGATCCCGCGCTTCAAGGCGAACGCGCAGCTGATCTATTCCAATGGACCGTGGGAGGCGAGCTGGACCACGCGTTTCATCTATCACGTCTATGAAGTCTGTGACGACGGCTACCAGGATCCGGGTGCGGCCGCCGGCGGTGGCAATCCGACGCCGATTCTGTCCCTGGATGAGTACGGACTGTGTTCGGGGCCGGTGCACCCGGATTACGGTGTCCTCAACGAGATCAAGACCACGTTCTATCACGACGTGCAGCTGTCTTATGACGTTCCGAACTGGAATACGCGTCTGGTCATTGGCGTGATCAATGCGCTGGACCAGGATCCGCCGCCGGTGTATTCGTCATTTGCCAGCAGCTACGACCCGACCACCTACGACGTGCCGGGATCGCGCACGCCGTACATCCGCTTCGTCTCGAACTTCTAGCGCAGCGGAACAGCTTCACTCCCGGCCGGATCCCACGTCACCGATTGCGATCGCTGACGTGGGGTCCGGTTTTATGCGTTTTGCCGACCCGGAAGCACTTCGTTCTCCAAATCCTGCGCGGCCCCGGGCCTTCGCCCTGGAGCTCTGCCTGCAATTTGGGTGTCGCGGCTTCGGTTAAGCTTCGCCCATGGGCTACTCAAAAATCATAGGCACCGGCAGCTATCTGCCGGAAAAAATCGTGACCAACCGCGACCTGGAGTCGCGCATCGAAACCAGCGATGAATGGATTGTTTCACGCACCGGAATTGAGGCGCGCCACGTTGCTGCCGACGGTGAGCTGACCAGCGATCTGGCGCTGGCGGCGGCGCAGCGCGCGATGCAAGCCGCTGGGGTTGGCCCCGCAGAGATTGACCTGATTATCGTGGCCACGACCACGCCGGACATGGTGTTTCCATCGACGGCGTGTCTGCTGCAGGCCAAGCTCGGCGTCAAGCAGGGCGCGGCGTTTGATGTGCAAGCCGTCTGCACCGGCTTCATCTACGCACTTTCAATCGCGGACAAGATGGTTGCCAGTGGTTCGTATCGCTGCGCGCTGGTGGTCGGTGCCGAAGTGTTCTCGCGCCTGCTCGACTGGAACGACCGTCGTACCTGCGTGCTGTTTGGTGACGGCGCGGGCGCGGTGATCGTGAAACCGTCGGAGGAGCCCGGCATCTACTCGTCTCATCTGCACGCTGATGGCAGCTACAGCCATATTCTCCGTGTCGGTGGCGGCATCGCCGAGGGACGTATTCGCGGCAATCCATACCTGGAAATGGATGGACAGGCGGTGTTCAAACTGGCCGTGCGGGTACTCGACGAGTGTTCGCGCGAAGCCTTGGAACACAACGGCTTCACCGGCGCCGACGTCGATTGGCTGGTGCCGCATCAGGCCAATCTGCGCATCATCAATGCGACGGCCGACAAGATGGGCATTCCGCGTGAGCGCGTGGTGACCACGGTGGCCCGGCACGGCAACACTTCGGCGGCATCGGTCCCGCTCGCCCTGGATGGCGCTGTGCGCGACGGACGCATCCAGCCGGGGCAGCTGCTGATGATGGAAGGCGTCGGTGGCGGCATGACCTGGGGATCTGTGCTGCTGCGCTGGTGACCGAGGGCGCCTGACGCGCCCCAAAGCTCCAATTCCGACTTCATTCATCAACGCGTCCGCCCGGTGGGCGCGCGCGCTTGCATTGACATTGCCGCGACGTGTGCCGCGCCACACTGGTTCCCTCAAGGTACTCCCGGCTGTATGGTAGGGAGGCTTCGGTCCCTGGGGGCAACGCCAGCAGGTGAAGTCATGAAGACTCTGGTGCGTCGAAACTGTGGTGTACGACCTGCGGCGTTGCCGCTACGAGGCGTGCGCTGCTGCTTCTGCGTGCTATTGAGCCTGTTGATCCTGCATATCGGCATGCCGGTGTTGCGTTCTTTGCCGGCTCCACGTGCCCGCGCAACGTTTACGAGCATGCATGACCCGCGTCCAATGGACGCTGAAGCGATGGTGCCGGTGTCCGGTCGCGGTCCGTATGCGGCAACCGGTCACGTGAGCTCGCAGATTTTCGATCGAGTGCCCGGATCCGCATCCAGCCGCGTGGCGGCGCTGGCGCGGTGGTGGATGTCCGAGTTGAGCGTTGCCTCGGGTTTCGTTCTGGCCCTGGACGTGCAGCATTCGCCGCGTGCGCCACCGCGGCGCCTGTGCTGACTGCGTCGTCCCCTCACACAAAAACAGGATCAACACAGATGAACACAAAACAGGTATCAGATTCCATGTTCGAACAGCGGCGTTCCCGGTCGTGGCTGGCTGGCGGACTGGTTGCAGGGCTCTTGCTGGCCCCTGCGGTCCAGGCCGCCGACTGGCAGGCGCTGCCGAAGACGGCTCCGGCTCCTGCCGACAACCCGACCACGCCAGCCAAGGTTGAACTCGGCAAGATGCTGTACTTCGATCCGCGTTTGTCATCGACTGGCACGGTCTCGTGCTTCTCCTGTCACAACGTCATGGAAGGCGGAGACGATCACCGTTCGACCTCGGTGGGTGTGCATGGCCAGATCGGCGGGCGCAACGCGCCGACCGTATGGAACGCCGCGTTCCAGTCCGTGCAGTTCTGGGATGGCCGCGCTGCAAGCCTGGAAGATCAGGCCAAGGGGCCGATCGTCAATCCGATCGAAATGGGCATGCCCGAACTGGGGCTGGCGGTTGAGCGCATTCAGAAGCTCGCTGGCTATCGTCCATACTTCGATGCTGCGTTCGGTGCCAAGTCGGCGATCGATGCCGATACCATTGCCAAGGCGATCGCTGCGTACGAACGCACACTGATCACGCCGGACAGTGCTTACGATCGCTTTGTGCGTGGCGACAAGAAAGCACTGACGGCGCAGCAGCAGCGCGGCATGCAGGCTTTTGCCGATACCGGCTGCGTGGGCTGTCACTCGGGCGCGAACTTCAGCGGACCGAGCCTGCCCACTGGCACGGGTTTCTTCATGAAGTTCCCGGTGTTTCCGGATAGCCCGATGGTTGCGCAGTACCGCGTTCTGGATGACGGTGGCAAGGCGGCCGTGACCGGCAAGACGGCGGACCAGAATATGTGGCGGGTTCCCACCCTGCGCAATCTGACCTACACCGCACCCTACATGCACAACGGCGCGGTCAAGAGTCTGCCGGAGGCGGTGCGCATGATGGCAGTGACGCAGCTGAGCAAGCAGTTGCCGGATACCGAGGTGGCCGACATCGTCGCCTTCCTGGAGTCGTTGTCCGGGCCGTTCCCGGAACAGACCATGCCGCATCTGCCGCCGACGCCGGGTGACATGCTCGAATAAGGCTGCGGTTTAAATACTGGGGGGCGCGACGGGTTCGTCGCGCCCCCTTTTTTGTTCCGGTGCAACGTGGCTCAGCGTCCGCTCTGCATCCAGGCTTTACGGATTTCACGTCCGCACTGGACGCTGTCCCAGTAGGCGCTGGCCGAGAGCTTCTGCCGGGCAAGAATGCCGTAGGTCTGTTTGTCCGCCGAGATCCACGGATAGAAACCCATCAGTCCGGGGCTGCTGAAGCTGCCGTCGCCGGTCCCCGGTGCGTCCTCGACCCAGTGATTCAGGCTGTAGTGCCAAGCTTCCTTGACCGGGCTCGACACCGCACTCTTGCACACACCAGGCAACGTGCAGACCGGGTCGTAGCCCAGATAATCGTGCATGCGCAGCTGGCCCTTCATGATCTTGCGCAGGAACTGTGCGTAGTCGCTGGCGCTGGAACGCATGCCGCCGGCCAGCTGCGGCTTGTCGTAGCTGAAGCCGAGTTCGGCGCCGAGCCGGCCCTTGACCTCGGCGGTCAGCTGCTCGGCGCTCATCTTGCCGAGGCCCATCGATACTGCGAGGCGCTGGCTGTGGCCGCCCCCATAGGAGAACCGGCCGACCTTGGCTTTTTCCTTGTCGTCGTTGCCGCGGGCTTCCATGCAGGCGCCGACGCTGCGCGACAGCAGGCAGCGCACCGGATTGAACGCGGTATATCCCGAGCGCATCTCAAGCATCGCGACCTGATCGTCGCTGGGACGGGCGTTGCGGCCGATTTTCTCCAGCACGTAGGCGCCCCAGACCCATTTCGATGCTGAGGCGATCTTCATTTCCGTGCTGGCGCTGTACTCGCTGCCAATCTGTCCGGAGGCTTGCACACCGTTCTTGTCGCCGATTTCCCAGTAGAAATCGCCCAGTGCGGTGCACTCACGCGCGCTGCGGGCGGTTTCAGCGGCAGCGTTTGCGCGTTTGTTGGCGGCAGCGGCCGTATCCGAGAAAACAGCGGCGGTTGCTGCGAGTGTGATCAGGCAGGCCAAGGTGGTGCGTCGTGGGGAGGGGGCCATGGGGGGAGTCTCCGTTGGTTCGGCAGTAGCCGATACGGTAAAGGTATTGCATGAATGGCGCCTGACGATAACCGATGGGGACGCCGCTGCGACAGCAGGCTATGCTTGAGCGCCTCATGACTCTTGGCGCGCGATGAACGAAGACCGTCTGATCGAACTCGAAACCAAGCTGGCTTATCAGGAGGAGACGATCCACGTGCTCAACGCCATGGTGACGCAGTTGCAGGCACAGGTATCCGATCTGCAGCGTCTGTGCCGTTCATTGGGTGAGCGCGTACTGCAGATTTCCGATGGTGGCGCGAACAAGACATCCATGCTCGACGAGATCCCGCCGCACTACTGAGGCTCTCGCCCCATGGCAGAACTGCTGACCCTGATTGCGGTGCTGGGCTTCCTCGTCCTGGCCGTGATGGGTGTGCGCCGGCGTCACCTGCATTTTCGCGTGGCCGACTGGCCGCTGGCACGGCAGCTGGAAACGGCGCTGGCACTGGCCTTTGCGTTGTTTGGTGTACTGGCTTTGTTTGCAGGAGAACGCTGGTTCGCAGCCTGGCTGCTGCTGATGGGGCTGCTGATGCTGACGGCGACCTTGCGCGAATATCGGCGCTAAGTCGATGGCGCGTCGTTGTCCTGGTGCAGTCGCGTGTGTTGTGCCAGCGCGTCGAGTTCGTGCTGCAGGGCTGCTTGTTCCTGGGCGAAATAGCGACTGATCGCGGCGTGCATGCGAGGATCGACAAAGCGATGCGCTGAATGTGCAAGCTCCGGCTCAAAGCCGCGCAGGATCTTGTGTTCACCTTGTACGCCGGCGTCGAAGTGCTGCAGTCCGTGCGCAATCGCGTGTTCGATTCCCTGGTAGTAGCACAGCTCGAAATGCAGCCCGTCGATGTCGGCTTCGGCACCCCAGTGTCTGCCGAACAGCGTATCGCCATCTTCGAAGAAAAAGGCTGCGGCGACGATCCGTTCCCGGTGCTGTGCCAGACAGAACTGCATGCGGGCCCCGAAGTTGCGGGCCCAGTCACGCAGGCAGGCGAGGTTCAGATACGGCCGCTGGCCACGCACCTCATAGGTGCGCGCATATAGCGCATAAACCGTATTCCACTGCGAGTCATCAAGCGTGTCGCCGGCACACCAATGGATATCAAGCGCGCTCGCCAGCTGCTTGCGGCGCTCGGCGCGAATATTCTTGCGCCGCCGCGCATTCAGCACAGCCAGAAACGCGTCAAAGTCCGCGAATGCACGGTTGTGCCAGACGTAACGCAGCTGGGCCCGCTGCAGCCAGCCGTGTGCGGCCAGCAGCCGGCTCTCGGATGCGGGCAGGTACAACAGATGGGCGCTGGATGCCTGCTGTACGTGCAGTTGATCCATGAACGCATCGGCTATTTGCAGGCGCCCCGTGTCAGTGGCCGCAATCAGGCGTGGGCCAGGAACCGGGGTGAACGGGACGCAGCAGACGAGCTTGGGGTAATAGGCCAGGCCTTGTTGCTGATAAGCCTGGGCGATCTGGAAATCGAATACGAATTCGCCCCAGGAGTGGCTCTTGCGATAGCACGGCGCCCAGGCGCCATCGTTCAGACGGATGGGCGTCGGGATCCAGCCGATGGCGGGCGTGACACAACCGTGCCGCTCCAGCGGTTGCAGGTAGGCGGCGGACGTAAACAAAGATCCGGCGCTGAGGCCGGATTCTGCGGATTCTGGGGTGGAGGCAGGCATGCCCGGCTAGCCTAAGCGCCGCCGGGCACGTTGGCCACATCGCCTCGCGAACCCTCGCGCGAGGCAGCGGCGATTACTGCGTAAGCATCGCGTAAAGCTGATCCTTCAGGTGGACACGCTTCATCTTGGCTTGCTCGACGACGTCGTCCGACGGCGTTTCGATTTCTTCTTCCATCCGGCGGACTTCGCGGTCGGCGTCGTGGTATTCCTCGAACAGGCGTGCAAAGTGCGCGTTCGTTGTTTTCAGCTCGTGAATCTTGTCCCGCAGCTCGGGGAATTCATGAACCAGATCATGCTTTTCAATCGTCATGGAATCGTGCGCTTGTGTGTGTTTGGACGGCCAGTGTCGCGCGGTCCGGGAAGCGCGGCGTTGATGCCGGTCAATGGCGGCTCAGTCGTCGATGGAGCTGCGCAGCGATTTCAGCCGACCGTGCCGGACTTTGCTGTCGACGCGCTTGCGCTGCGCCGACCGTGGGGGGCGGGTTGCCTTGCGTGCCTTGGGAATGTGCCCGGCGGCCTGGATCAGCGCAACCAAACGCTCCAGCGCATCGGCGCGGTTCTGTTCGAGGCTGCGAAAACGCTGTGCCTTGATCACCAGGACACCGTCGCTGCCAATCCGGCGGTCTTTCATCCCCAGCAGGCGCTGCTGATGATCCACCGGCAATGATGAGTGCGGGATGTCGAAACGCAGATGAATCGCGTTGGAGGTCTTGTTGACGTTCTGACCGCCGGCGCCCTGCGCGCGGATTGCGCTGAGTTCGACTTCGTCAGCCGCCAGCGACAGCCCGGCACCGATGTCAATTCGGTCGTTCATCGGTGCCGGGCGCGGATCAGCTGGCCGATCTTTCGGCGATCCAGCGGTCGATTTTCTGCTCAAGGATATCCAGCGGCACGGCACCGTCCTTCAGCACCTGGGTATGGAAGTCGCGGATGTCGAAGCGCTCACCCAGTGCTTTTTCGGCTTTCATGCGCAGGGCCTTGATCCGCAGTTCGCCGATCTTGTAAGCCAACGCCTGGCCGGGAATCGCCATGTAGCGCTCGGCTTCGGCCACCGACTGGGTCTTGCTCTGGGCGGAATTGGCCAGCATGTAGTCGATCACCCGCTCGCGGCTCCAGCCCTTGGCGTGCAGGCCGGTATCGACCACCAGGCGGATCGCGCGCCACAGCTCGTTCTGCAGGTAGCCGAAATAGCTGTACGGATCCTGGTACACGCCCAGTTCCTTGCCCAGCGATTCGGTGTACAGCGCCCAGCCCTCGACGAAGGCGGTGACGCCGCCAAAACGGCGGAACGCCGGTACCCCTTCCAGCTCCTGCTGGATCGCCAGCTGGAAGTGGTGGCCGGGAATCGCCTCGTGCAGGTAAAGATCTTCCATGTCCCAGGTCTTGCGCGTCGGCAGGTCGTAGGTGTTGACGTAGAAGATGCCGGGGCGGCTGCCGTCCTCGCTCGGCGACTGGTATTCACCACCCGCTGCGGACTTGGCGCGGAACGGTTCGATCGGGCGGATCTCGAAACCGGCCTTGGGTGTGACCGAGAACAGCGTCGGCACGCCGGCGTCGACGCGCTCGCGCAGGCTGTTGTAGGCGGCCAGCAGTGCGTCCTCGCTGTCGAACTCGAAGCGCTTGTCGGTCTTCAAGAACTCGAAGAACGCGTGCAGATCGCCCTTGAAGCCGACCTGCGCAATGACGCTCTTCATTTCCTTGTGGATGCGGTCCACCTCATCCAGTCCGATCTGATGGATCTGTTCCGGCGTCAGGTCGGTGGTGGTGACACTGCGCACGTTGTACGCGTACCAGGCCTTGCCCATCGGCAGTGCACCCATGCCGGCGGTGCTGCGCGCACGCGGCAGATATTCACTGCGGATGTAGTCGCGCAGGCGGCGGTAGCTGGGATTGATCTGGCGGTCGATCATCGCGGAATACGCCGCGGTCAGCCGTTCACGTTCGGCGGCGCTGAACGATTCGGGCATGTTCGCGACCGGCTTGTAGAACAGGCTCTGCGTAGGGTCGTCTGCGATCAGCGCGTCGAGCTGGTCGACCGAGCGTTCCATCAGGATGCGCGGTTGCACGACGCCTTTCTTCACGCCTTCACGCATGTTGGCGATGGCCTGCTCGAACAGTGCCGGCACGCCGTCGACGCGCTTGAGCCAGTTGTCGTAGTCCTGCACGGTCGCGAACGGCTGCGCCGAGGTTCCGGATCCGAGCTGCGCGAGCAGGCCGGCAATGTTGTAGAACTGATTGATCGGGATCAGCTCGCCGGGGAATTCGTCACTTTCCAGCGACTCGCGACGGTCATGCTTGAAGATCTCGACGCTGAGCTGATCCTGCTGGCTGAGGGTTGCCGTATCCAGTGCGCTGACGCGATCCAGCCACTTCTGGTGGAACGCATGCTGTCGTGCGATTTCCTCCGGGGCCAGGAAATTCGGCATCTGGTCGTTGTAGCGCGGATCGCCGACGTAGGTAGCCTCAATCGGATTCAGTGCCAGATATTCCTGCCAGAAATCGGCGAACAGCTGCTGCGCCTGCGAGGTTTCAGCCGTGCCGGTGTTTGCGGCTTTCGGGGCATCGGGGGCAGGCGCTACCGCCGGGCCGGCACAGGCGGTACACAGCAGTAGGATCGGCAGCCATCGGGCAAAGGACATGGAATGCTCCTGATTCTCGGTTTTGACCGCCGCGACGCTAGCATGACCGCGTTGAGCTTTCCTGAGGGGTTTGTCCTATATCGACGGACGCGGTGAGGTGGGGGGGTCTTTCGCATCGGTGTCTTCACTGCTGAGCTACCATCGGCGCCATCCGTGGCCTTGAAGCACTGGCGCGGTTCATGCTTTGAAGCTCGCGTGTCGGCCCGAATCTGAAAGAAACCATTTGATGTCCCCTTTTGATCGACATTTCGGCCTGCGTTTGGCGCCGATCTCTCTGGCGGTTCTACTGCTGACGCCGTTCGGCGCATTTGCGCAGGACGAGCTGGATGAACTGTTTTCCGGCATGGATACGTCGTCCGCCCTGACGCCGAACGAGTCCGCACCTGCGGAATCGACAGTGGGTGCTGCCGGTCAGTCCGACGCGACGCTGGAGGACACTGTCGCCGTCGTGCCTCTGCGCAAGGATCCCGCACCCGGGATGCAGACGCCGCCGTCCGGTCGCGTGATTGAGGAAATCGTGGTAACGGCGCAGAAAACCGAACAAAGCATCCAGGACGTGCCGGTATCGGTGAGCGCGCTGGACGGCGAAACCTTGAAGCAGTCAGGGACCTTCGATGCCGGTGGGCTGGAAAACCTGGTGTCGAACGTCGAGATCGATATCGACCCGCAGGCGCCGGTGATCGGCATTCGCGGCTTCGCGACGGAAACGGACAACGTCGGTTTCGAGCCCGCCGTCGGGCTGGTGATGGACGATCTCGCGCTGGGCCGGCCCGAGTTCATCCCGGACGGGCTGTTCGACATCGAGCGCATCGAAGTGCTGCGCGGCAGCCAGGGCACCCTGTTCGGCAAGAACACCATCGCGGGCGTGATCACCTTTGCATCGACCGAACCGGACGACGCTCTGACCGGCAATCTGCTGGCGTCGATCGGAGATCCGCATCAACGGCGGATTGAAGCCGGGGTCAGCGTGCCGTTCGGCGACGCGGTGTCGGCGCGTCTGTCCGGCGTGATCTGGGACAAGGATGGTGACGTCGACAACAGTACGCTGGGTCGTACCGAGGGCACGCTGACGCAAAGTGCCGGACGCATCAAGCTGGTGGCGCGGCCCGGCGACCGCTGGACCCTGCGCGCGTCGACACAGCATTCCAACACTTCGGTCGATTACGCGCCATGGCAGTTGTACGACGCCAGCGCCAACGCGCTGGCGTTCGCGCAGCGCTACGACGTTAGTACCGAGGACAATCCGCGCGATGCGCACACGACCTTTGATGTGCCGGGATACGTCAAGCGGCGTTCCGACGTGTCGCGGCTGCGTGCGGACTACGATGCCGGTGACTGGCTGGGACTGCGCGATGTCACGCACACTGCCGTAGTCGGACATGCCGGTTTTGATCTGGGCACGATCATCGACATTGATGTCAGCCCCGCCGATGTCATCGTCACCGACTTCGGCGTCGACTACGCGCAGGACTCGATCGAACTGCGTACAGCGGCCGGCGCGGATTCGCTGTTCGGTCTTGGCCACGACGTTCAGCTGGTGATCGGCCTGTACGGTCTGCGGTCCGATATGGACAGCCATCTGGATACGCTGGCCGGCGATGATCTGCTGGCGTTTGCCGCCAGCAGCGCCGGCTTTGATGCTTTGGGACTACCTTCCAGCTTCATCAACGACCTGCTGCAGCCGCCGAGCCTCGCGATCAACGATGCCCTGCGGCGTGGATTCTCGCAGCAGACGGACAGCTACGCTGCTTTCGGGCAGATGACGTGGCACTTCACCGAGCGCTGGTCGGCGATCGCCGGTCTGCGCGCAGGGCATGACCGCAAACGCGCACAGTTCAATGTGCGAAGCGAAGGCCTGGGCCTGGTTGCACAGGTGGTTGGTGCGCAGCCCTATGAGGCCCGGCCCGAACGCAGTGAATCGGATGTTTCGCCCAAACTCGGTCTGCAATACGACTGGACCGGGGACATCACCACGTTCGCGACCTGGACTCGCGGCTACAAGGGCGGCGGCTTCAACGCCACCGCGGAGACAGAGACCACCCAGGACGACCAGGGCAACACGGTCGACAATCTGCAGTTCGAAGCCGAGCGTGCCCAGAGCTGGGAAGCCGGTATCAAGAGTCGCCTGCTAGACGGCACGCTGACCGTCAACGCGACGCTGTATCGCAGCGACATCGACAATCTGCAGGTTGTCGATTTCACCGGCTTCTCGTACCAGGTGCGCAACGCCGCAGAAGCACGGCTGCAGGGTCTGGAAATGGATCTGCGCTGGTTGCCGCCGGTGGAGTGGCTGTCGATCAACGCGTCGCTGGGCATCAGCGATGCCAAGTATCTGCGCTATACCAATGCGCCGCCGACCGCGCAGCAGCAGTCCGATGGCGCTGACAGCCAGGACCTCAGCGGCAAATCGCTGGCCAACGCCCCGGATCTGTCGGCGTCATTGTCGCCGGTCGTCAGCATTCCTGTGAGCAGCGACCTGCTGGTGCAGTGGGGTGTGGACGCCAGCTATCGTGGTGACCAGTACTCGGCGACGGACCTGGATCCGCACAGCTTCCAGTCCGGCTATTGGCTGTTCGGCAGTCGCATCTCGATTGGCGCCAGCGACGGGCGTTGGGCGTTGATCGTTGCCGGCAGCAATCTCACCGATGAACGCGCGCTCGATCTGGTGATGGATCACAGTGTCTACTCGAACACCTATATCGCGCAGCAGATTCCGCTGCGCAGCGTGACGGCATCGCTGCAGGCGAGCTGGTACTGACGCCCACCGGCAAGGATTGTCATGGATTCTTTTGACCCGAACGCTCCCGAAACGCTGCAGGCATTTTTTGCCCCGCGATCAGTTGCCGTCATCGGCGCCAGCGCGCGCGCGGAAGCGGTAGGCCATGCGGTGCTGCGCAATCTGTTGGGTGGCGGCTCGGCAGCGCAGGCATTTGGTGGACCGGTCTACGCAGTCAACGTCAAGGGCGGGGAGATTCTGGGCCTGGGCGCCTATCGCAGTCTGGCCGAGATCGGCGCGCCGGTTGATCTGATCGTTGTCTGCATCCCGCCGGCGGCAGTGCCGGCGCTGCTTGAGCAGGCTGGTGCTTGCGGCGTGCGCGCGGCGATCATCATTTCGGCCGGGTTTGCTGAAGCCGGTGCCGACGGCGCGGCCTTGCAGCAGCAGGTGCTGCAGGCTGCGCGTGCGGCGGGCATCCGCATCATCGGGCCGAACTGTCTGGGCGTGATCCGGCCGGTGCTGGCGCTGAACGCAAGCTTTGCCGCGGCCATGCCTGCAGCCGGCGGTATCGGATTGCTGAGCCAGTCTGGCGCGCTGGTGTCCGGCATCGTCAGCTATGCCCAAAGCGAAGGCTTCGGCCTGTCGGCCGCAGTGTCGCTGGGGGACAAGGCCGATGTCGACGATGCGCAGATGCTGCGCTGGCTGGGCTCGGATCGGGCGACTACCGCGATCGCACTCTATGTCGAGGCATTTGCAGACTCGCGTGCAATGTTCGCAGCGATGGCCGAGGTTGCGCGGGTCAAGCCGGTGGTGGCACTCAAGGGTGGCGTTTCTGCGGCGGGTGCCCGTGCGGCGTCGAGTCATACCGGCAGCATCGCCGGATCGCAGGCCGCGTACGCCGCGGCGTTTGCACAGACCGGCGTGCTGCAGGCGCAAACGATTGGTGACTTCATGGCGTGGGCGCGTGCGCTCGCGGCACAGCCGCCGGCCCCCGGCTCGCGGCTGGCCGTGCTGACCAATGCCGGCGGTCCCGGTGTGCTGGCGGCTGATGAGGCGAGTCGGCAGGGATTGGAGCTGGCGCAGTTGTCGGACGAAACCCGCGCAGCGCTCGATGCGGTGTTGCCGTCCGTGTGGTCGCACGGCAACCCGGTGGACATCATCGGCGATGCACCGGCCGAACGCTTCGGTGCGGCCTTGCGCATTCTGCGAGCGGCTCCGGAAGTCGACGGCATCATTGTCATCCTCACCGTGCAGGCAATGACCGATCCGGAGCAGGCGGCGCAGGCCATCGTGCAGGCGGTTTGCAGTGGCGCTGCGCTGCCGGCCAAACCGATCGTGTCGAGTTTCCTCGGGCAGGCTGGGACCACGGTGGCGCGCCTGCTCGATCGCCGCGGAATACCGGAGTTCGACACGCCCGAACGCGCCGTCGGCGCGATGGCAGCGCTGATGCGGCGTGGCAGCTGGTTGCGTGCGCAGTCCGCTTCCGTCATTCCGCCACCGTCCGCGGCGCTGGACGTCGGAAGCCTGCGTGCTCAGATTGCGCCGCTGCAGGCCGCAAGCGGCGGCGCGCTGGATCTGGCGCAGGCGCGCGCGCTGCTGACGTCGGCGGGAATCCATTACAACGCCGCGGGCCACGCGCACGATGTCGATGAAGCGGTGGCGATGGCCGAGCGCATTGGCTACCCGGTTGCGCTCAAACTGGTCAGTCCCGAGGTCATTCACAAGACCGACGCCGGTGCGGTGGCACTGGGCATCACTGACGCCGGAATGTTACGGCGCAAGTGTGAAGAAATATTAAACAATGTGAAGGAGAAGGTGCCTGGCGCGAGCCTGCGCGGTTTTGCCGTCGAGCAACAGATCAGTGGCACTGAGCTGATCGTCGGCGCCCGCCGCGATCACGACTTTGGTCCTCTGCTGATTGTGGGGATCGGGGGCGTCTTCGTTGAGGTTTATCGCGACGTTGCATTCCGCTTGGTACCGCTGAGCCATCAGGACGCATTGGCGATGATCGGCGAGATTCGCGCTCAGGCCTTGCTCAACGGGATTCGGGGCTTTCCGCGCGTTGATCGTGATGCACTGGCGGCCGTGCTCGTGCGACTCGCAGAGCTGGTCACCGTGCTACCGGAAATCGCCGAGCTTGAAATCAATCCGTTGGTGATGACGGCTACGCAGGGGCTGGTCGCAATTGATGCTCGCGTGATCCTGGCGTCGCCGAGCCGCAACTGAATCGAGGCGGCGGCGCAGCGCCGGTCCTGGGCGGCGTCTCTGCGGTCAATGCAGCAAGGCGCTGAAGCGGCTACCGTCAGCACTCAGCCGACGACCGAATGATTCCAATGACAAAAAAAACGCAGTCCGCACTTGCCAAGGCGCTGCTGGATGCACATGTCGCGTTTCTGGTGGAGCAGATCAGCGGTGACGCCCTGAGCGAGCTGGTCGATGCTCAGATTGATGCCGCTCTGGCCGATGCCGCCAAGATCAAGCTCAAGGACGCGGTGACGCCGAAAATGATCAAGGACACCGCGCGCACCTTCGCGGTGGAGATGGAGCCGGCTGGGGGCTTGCCTGAGCTGGTCGCAGAAATTGCCCGCGCTCTGTATGCGCACGAGATCCACGACAAGACCATGCCGAAGGATCTGGTCACGCATGCACGTTACGAGCAGACGATCGAAAAGTTGCTGGAGCTGCGCAGTCTGCGCGAGAAGTTTGTGCGCGAGGCGGTGTCGAGCCCGATCTATATCGCATTCGCGACGGATCTGCTGTATCACGGCATCAAGGGCTATGTGGCGCGCAGTGGTGAACTGACCCGTAACATTCCGGGTGCCAGTTCAATGATGAAGCTCGGCAAGAGCATGATGAACAAGGCGTCGCCGGGCCTGGAGGACACGCTTGACGACAGCCTGAAGAAATACGTTTCGCGCAGCGTCGAAGCCACGGCACGCAGCAGCGCCGAATTTGTGCTCAAGCATCTGACCGACGATGCGTTGCGCAAGATGGCGCGTGAAATCTGGGATCGCAACAAGTTCGTGCCGCTGTCGAAGCTGCGCGAAGACATCAACAGCGACGATCTCGAGGAGCTTTTCGTCGATTTCTACGAGTTCTGGCGTGAATTGCGCAACACCAAGTTCTACTCGGCCATGATCGATCGGGCCATCGATGTACTGTTTGAGATTTATGGGGATACGTCGCTGGCGGAATTGCTCGATGAAATCGGGGTGACGCGCGACCATATGCGCGGCGAGGCCATGCGGTATCTTCCGCATGTGATCAAGCTGCTCAAGCGCAAGAAACTGCTGGAACCGATGCTGCGGCGGCAGCTGTCCGGGTTTTACGAATCGAGCCAGTTCGACGCCGTGCTCGAACGGATGGGCTGAAACGCTACAGGTCATGGCGTTGGAGGTTCCCAGCCGGTATAAAGCGTTCGCCACGACCGGTTGTGGTTTTCTGAGGGGACACTAGGCAGATATGGCGAGCAGACACCGCACAAGTCGGCTGGGGCCGCTGTTGTGGCTGGCTGCCATTTTTTCGGCCTATCTGGTTCTGCGCCCGGCCGGGTCCGATGGCACCATGGCGGTCTTGCAGAGCCTGCTGTTGTGGGGGCTGGTATTGGTGCTCATTGGTGCCGGCGTGCGTCTGCTGATGCGGATGTTCGGTCCCGAGCCGCGCATCGACGGCGGAGCCGACCTGTCGCGGCATCCTTCCGAGCCGCCGCTGCTGCGGATCGCGCCGGCGGATGAGGTGGCACTGACGCCCGTTGTGCGTCCGCCGTTGAACGTGTGGTCCATTGCGTTGCTGCAGCAGCTGGAATGGAAACGCTTCGAGGCTTTGTGCGGCGGATTCTGGAGCGCCAAGGGTTATCCGGTGCGTGTGACGGGCGCCGGGCCGGATGGCGGCGTCAATCTGGTGATCGAGGATCGGCAGAACGCCGATCGAATGTTTGCGGTCATGCAGTGCAAGGCGGCAACCGCGCATCCGGTCTCGATCGATGCCGTGCGCGCCCTGTGGGGCGTCAGGAATCATTTCGGCGCGACCTTGGCAATTTTCTACAGTGTGTCCGGGTTCACTGAAGATGCCTTGCGCTTTGCCGAGGGCAAGCATCTGAAGCTGATCGATGCCGGCCAGTTGCTGGAGCAATTGCAGCAGTTGGAACCCCGGCAGTGCGCGGCCTTGCTGAAGGAAGCGACGCAGGACGATTACCACACGCCGAGCTGCCCGGTTTGCGGCATCAAGATGCAGCGACGCGCCGGCCGTTCCGGCGGACCGGAAATCTGGGGCTGCCGCAATGAGCGCCGCTGCGGCGCTCGTCCGATCGCCAGCGGACTGTAGTTCCCAGACGGATCGTTTTCAGGGCGGGGAATGCCTGGTGTTCCGCGCACGCGGATTAGTATGAATTATCTATGCAGAAACGCCGGACGTGGCCGTTAACCGCTATGGGCAAGACTGCGGGCGATTGCAATGGCGGCAGGCGGACGGGAACGACGACGACGCGATCCGGCGAACCGGTTGCGCCGCGCGTTGTACGGCGTTCTGCTGTGGTGCAGCTATCCGGCCCTGAGCACGGCGAACGATGGTGGTGAAGCGCCCCTGCCGCGGCATGTCACTCGTACGCTGATCTCGATAGAACGACTTGCGGCGCAGTGGGTCGGTTTCGATGCCGGATATCGCATTGACGTCACGCGTCCGGATCCGCGCATTGCGCCGGCGCTGGATCGGATCGCAGGACTGCTGCGGACGCAGACACGCTATGTCTATAGCGAGCCGAGCAGCCTGCTGGGCGGGATCGGCATGGATATCGATCTGCCGTCGTCCGGACGCTTGTATCTTCGGCTCAAGCCCGGCGATCCCGAACTTGATCAGGGATTGCGCTGGGAGCTCTGCGCCACGGACGCGCACAACGAGCGCAGCGCGGTGACGGCGGGCGCCGGCCTGAGCATGGTGTACGGCGCGACCGATCCTCGATTTGACGACACCGTCGGTCGCGCAGAGCTGCATCCACAGGTGATTCTCGACATAGATCGACTGACAGATATCCCCGGGAGTGCCGAACTGATGCTGGGTCGGCGCAGCTGGATAGACAGCGACGGCCAAAGCCCGGACGGTCGCCGCGCCTGGCAAGTGGTGGTGCAATGGCGATTCTAGTTGAACAAGGTGAACGATTTCCGAAGGTCGTCTACGACGCCTTGCCGGTGGTCTACATACTGGTGGGCGTGATGACGCTGTTCGGTCTGGACTCCGGCTTGCGCGTCATTCCGGCAACATTGCTGATTATTGCTGGCCTGCTGGTACGGACGTGGAGACGACAGGCGGCACAACCCCGGCGGCGGCCGATCAAGCGCGATGCTTGAACACTGTCGATATTGGTCGCCAGTCCACTGAGCCGGTCGCTGTTGCGATGGGTTCAGTGGACTGGTCCGCCAGTCGCAAGAATCAGTGGCGATAGCCTTTGACGCGAACTCTGAAGTCCATCGCCGGGCCGGGCGTCGGCGCGGTCTTGGTTTTCAGCACGTAGCCCGGCGGATCGAGCTCAAGGTCTACTTTGTAGAACAGGCGCGCCATTGACAGCGCGATCTGGATCTCGGCCAGGCTCTTGCCCAGGCAGGTGTGCGGGCCACGCCCGAACGGCGAGTAGGCGCCGGACTGCATGTGCTCGGCGCGGGGCTTGGCATAGCGGTCGATGTCGAACTGGTCGGCGTTGGGGAAGTACTCGTCCATGAAATGCGGCACTGAGGTCGCGATGTAGACCATCTCGCCTTTGCGGATCTGATGGCCTTCAAATACGAAGTCCCGGGTCGCGCAGCGCATCTGTGCGACGGCGATCGGATAAAGGCGCATGGTTTCCATGATCGCGCCCTGCAGCGCTGGCAGGCGCTTGAGCAGATCGTCTTCGGAAATCTCGCCGTTGGCGAACAGTGCATCGACCTCTTCGAGCACACGCCGTTTCACCTCGGGATGCTTGAGTACGGTGTAGGTGATTGCCGCGGTGGTGTTGGCGACAGTGTCCAGGCCGGCGACATAGGGCCCGGTCAGGGTCACGATCAGGTCGCTCGCCGGCATGATATGCGGCGTCTTCACGTGCGCTTCGAAGATGTCGTCGATCAGGTTCTTGTCTTCGTCCTTGACCTTGCCGACGCGCGCCCGTGCCTGTTCGATCATCTTGTGCCCAAGTTCGAATACGCGTGCCTTGGCTTTCCTGTACTCGGGGCGCTTCAGCAGCACTTTCGGCCGCTGGCGCGTGACCAGTACGTTGAGGATGTAAAGGATCGTCGTGCGGATGTCCTTCACATACTCCAGGGGCGCTGCACCGGTCAGGATCGTGCCAAGCTGATCAACCACCATGTACTGCATTGCCTGCACAACGGGAACCGACTCACCGACCTTCCAGTCACGCAGAATGACCCGGTCAGTGATCTGGACCAGTTCGTTGTAGCGGCCCTTGATGGATTCCTTGGAGTAGCCGCGGCGCATGATGTCGCGCAGCTCTTTATGGCCTTCGCCGTCTTCGCCGGTCAGCGTGCGGGTCGCGCCATATTCCTTGACCAGACCTTCCCAGAATTCTTTAGAGCGCAGGCACTCCTTGCCTTCGCGGGTGCCGAGGAAATTGGCTGCTTCGACTCCGGCGATGGTGACGTACTGGTTGCCAAGAATGCTCAGGCGATACACCGGGCCGTACTTGCGATAGCAGTCGACAAAGAACTTGGCTGGATCCTTGGCCATGCCGGGGAGGCTGCCGATCAGCGGCCAACCTTGAACAGTGGGTGTTTCGCGGTGTGCAAGCGCAGGGGCGACAGTGGTCAAGGGTTCTCTCCAGCGGTGGCCTGAATATAATTATGAGAAGCGAATTCGCTAATTGACCGACTTTGTAACAGACGCTGCCAGAACCGGGACTCGTCCGAGCGGAGTAGGTGGCGGGTGCGAGCGATTTGTTGGAGGATGAACGTGGCCGCGGGGAACGTCCGCGCGTCAACGCAGTCCCATCCTTATCATGTGCAGCTGAAGCGCGTATAGGGATGTACGTCGCAGCGGAAAGGCGAAATGAAAACAGGACATTGGATCGGTCTGGCGGCAGTGCTCATCGCGTTGGTGTTGGGCTATGCGTGGTTGCGCAGTCCGCCGTCGGGTGACGGTGACTATGCCGCTCCGCCGATGACTGAAGCGCCGTTGGCGGATACCGGAGAGACGGACGGACTGCCGGAGCAGTCACTGCCCGCGGTCGAACACCCACTGGGCGACGAATCGTCCGCGCAGGGCGCACCGCTGCCGGCCCTTGATGACAGCGACGCTGCACTGCGTGCCGCCGCCGTTGAAGCCCTGGGCGAGCAGCCGGTTGAGGCGTTTCTGATTCCCCAGCAGATCGTGCGGCGACTGGTGGCGACGATCAACAGCCTCGACGCCGAGCCAGTGCCGATGCGCGTGCGCTCGGTGCCGCCGATTCCGGAAGCCTTTGCCGTGCAGCGCAGCGGCAAGCGCATTACTCTTGATCCTGCCAATGCTGACCGCTACGAGGCTTTTGTCTCGGCGATGCAGGCTGCCGACACCGCGACGCTGGTCGCGGTCTACCGGCGTTACTATCCCCTGTTCCAGAAGGCCTATGAGCAGCTCGGCTTTCCCGGGCTCTATTTCAACGATCGCGTGATCGCGATCATCGACCATCTGCTGAGTACGCCACAGATAGACGGGCCGATCGAGCTCACTCAGCCCAAGGTGATGTTCCTGTATGCGGACCCGACGCTGGAGCGTCGCTCCTGTGGGCAGAAACTGCTGATCCGTCTCGGCGCCGACAACGCGGCGGCAGTCAAGGACAAGCTGAGTGAGATCCGCACTCTGCTGGCCAGGGCACGCGATGCGTCGGCAGACTGAAATGTACGGTCGAATGGCCGCACCGCGCAGGCGGGCGACGCGGTCAGCGCTGCTATTGGCATTGCTGGCCGGAGTGCTCGGCGGATGCGCCACCGCGACGCCATACCAGCAACAGCGCGACGGCTACGGCTATACCGAGCAGAAACTGGAGTCGAATCGATACCGCGTCAGTTTTCGCGGCAACGCGGCGACGTCTCTGGATGCGGTGCAGAACGCGCTGATGTTCCGCGCGGCGGAACTGACCGTAGCGCAGCACGGCGATTACTTTGTCGTTCTCAACACGCAGACCGAAGGCACCCAGAGCGCCAATTCGCCAACGGTCGGCATCGGCCTCGGCGGATTCAGCTTCGGGTCCCACGGAGGCGTCAGCGTCGGTTTCGGCGGCAGCACCCAGGTCGACAAGACGGCCTACTCCGCATCAGCTGAAATCCAGATCTTTTCCGGTCCAAAGTCTGCCGATCAACCCACTGCGTTCGACGCGCGCGAACTCATGAGCAATCTCGGGCCGCTGCTGAAACGGCCGTAGGGTTGTTCGGCACGAGGTGCGCGACGCCAACGGAGAGGGTCTCCTTTGAGATAGAAGGCATCGCAGTTCCCGTCTTAGGTCACCAGACCTAGCACCTAGAGCCAAGCCACGCGCCGAACAGGCGCCTAATTGTCGGCCAGCTGAGTGCGATTGCGTCCGGCGCGCTTGGCTGCGTACAGCGCGCGATCGACCCGGCGGATCAATGTCGACGCGGGTTCATCAAGTCGGGCTTCGGCCAGACCGACCGAAAAGGTGTAGGACACGGCAGTCCCAGCGTGTGCCAGCGGCGCCGCGGGCACTTGCGTACGCAGGCGCTCGACCACGTCCAGTGCCTGCAGCAGGTCAATGCCGTGCATCAGCACCAGGAACTCTTCGCCGCCGATACGACCAATGCAGTCCTGCGGGCGCAACCCATACTGGCTGTACACCGCGAAGTGCTGCAGTACCGCGTCGCCGCAGTCGTGCCCCAACCGGTCGTTGATGTGCTTGAAGTGGTCGAGGTCGATCAATGCCAGACAAAATGGCTGTTCAGTGTTCTGCAGCTGGATCAGTGCCTGGTCGATCTGGCCCATCATGTGTCTGCGGTTGGACATGCCGGTGAGGGCGTCGGTCAGGGACTCCTGCAGCGCCGCATCGCGCGCCTGACGCAGGCTGCGTTCGTGATGCTTGAGCTGGGTAATGTCGGTGCCGACCGACAGGAACCAGCCGTCGTCGAGTGTGATCTCGGTCATCCACAACCAGCGGCCGTCGGCCGTGTCGACCTCGAAGCCGCGCTCGGGAACCGAGCGCCTGCGCTGCAGAACGTCGGCGATGAAGCGCTCAACGTCGCCGCTGTCAACCTTGACGCCGAAGCCATGGGCGTGTTCGTGACGCAGGATATCGGCAAATTTCACCGGAAAGGCGAGGCCGCGCAGAAACAGCGACTCGAACGCATCATTGGCATATCGCAGTGTGTCGCTGGCGTCGTACAGGCCGATCACCAGTCCGCTGCTGGCCAGTGCGCGCAGCATCGGTACCAGACCTTTCGCATCGTCGAGTGACAAGGCTGGGCTGGCGTCGCCGATTTCTGCTGATGAGGTGCCGCTGGTCCGCTGCTGGTTCATCGACATCCGAAAGCCACTGTTCCGAGACCAGTGTACGGGGAGCACGCCGGATAGTGCGTGTCCCGTGGACGTCTGAGTGCTGAGGATAGTCAGGCGGGCCGCAGTGCCGTTCAAGCGGTCCGTGGTTCAGTGACGGTGTGCAGCACGCTCAGATAGCCTGGCGCCATCGGCAATGCATCGCGTTCGCGTAGCAGACGATGCAGCGCCGGCAGCCGGTAGTATGGTGCTGACGCCAGCAGGTGATGCTCCCGGTGAAGATTCACGTACATCGGCGCCACCGTCAGACGTGCGAGCCAGCCGGCGCGGGTCGAGCGCGTATTGCGCAGAACGTCGGGTGAGTTCTCAGTGCAGGCGTGTTCGGCAATTGCGCGGATGCGCACGAACAAGGTGAATGTCGTCAGGTAGGCCAATACCCAGACGCCATAAAGCCAGGCGTGGCCAGCCGCTGAGAGAGCCGCGAGCAGGAGGCCGTTGGTCATCAGCATCGGGATCATGTTGCGTAATGCAGCGCCGGCAATCTGCAGGTTGCTACGTTCGTTGCGCGGCAGCCATTCGACTTCGCTGGCGACGGTCCATCGGATCAGGCCGGCGTCCATCAGCAGGCGGCCGTATAGAACCTTCAAGCCGGTCAGTCCGGTGACATCGCGCAGAAGCTTGCGTGCCAGAGCAGAACGTGTAATCGGAAATGGCGCGATCAGCGAGCGGTCACTGTCCTGGGCGGTACCGGTGTGAGTGTGATGAAGCATGTGATGGGTACGGTATTTGGCGACGTCCTGCCAGATCGGACGCGCGCACAGCCAGTCACCCAACACGGCGTTCATCCAGCGCGTACGGAAAAGGGTGCCGTGTGCCGCTTCGTGTTCGAGGATTGCCAGCGCCAGCTGACGGCCACCGATGACCAGCAACGCGATCAGGAACGTCAGTGCATTCGGCTGGTAGGCAAGCAGCGCCATCGCTGCTGCGATCACAGACCAGGTTGAGGCGATGGCCCAGGTGCCACGCCAGTTCGAGCGCTCGGTCAGTGCCGCGATCTCATCGCGGCTGAGCAGATCGGCTGTACGTCGCCGTGTCGTGGTACTGGATGCCGGAAACGGGTGAGAAGCGGTCGGAGGCATGGCGGTCGTCATCAATGCGTGGAAAGCCTGGAGGATTTCGGCGTGTTCATCTGCGCGCTGTATTCGCGCGCGCTTTGCCAGATCGCGTGGCCGTAACGGTCGAAACGTCTGACGGATTCAACGAATGCGTGGCGCGCCGCGGTATCGACCATCGGCTCAGGCAGCAACGGGTCAAACACCACATCGCGAATGGCTTGTCCGCCGATCAGAAAGGCCTCGCGCGCTGCGACGTCCGGCTCCAGCGATGGTGCGCGCTGCATCCAGGCTTCGAGTCGTTCCCGCTGGCGCCGGTAGTGATCGCTCAATGCGCTGCCGTCCCATAGCGTCGGGATGCGCGCTTCGCGTGCCGCATCGAATCCAGTCGCGACGAATACGCAGGCGTCGGTGTCCAGGCCCAGCGCATGCAATCGTTTGCGCACGGTAGTGACACTGTCATCGATGTTGTCTGGACGTACGAACAGATCGCGCTCGAGTTCGCGGAATCCCAGCATCTGCAGTGCGCGGTGACGGCGGCGCAGCGCGCTGCGATCGCTACGGCCGAGTGCGCCGCAATGCACTGCCAGATAGGCGCCGCTCCAGGGACGGATACGTTGTTCGGCGTGGCGCCAGGTGGCGACATCGTCCGCGAGCTGGTGCGCTGTGCCACTGAGCTGGTAACTGCCGCGTTCCACCGCTTCGATCAGACCTTCCGCTGACAGGCGCACCAGTGCCACGCGAACTGTATTGGCACTGACCTCGAACAGAGCGCAGGCGCCGATCAGGTCGCGCACGTTCAGGGCATGCCCTTCGTTGGCCAGCAGCAGGTCCAGAATCAGATTGCGTGCCCTGGGTTTCATGTGATCACGTTACACGGTGTGCGTGATTATGCATTTATGTGTAATGTTCCATGTCCGGCTGACAAACGCAAACCGGATTCGTTTCCGATTGAGGGGCCAATGTATGTCTGAAGCTCTGGTACTGACGCAGCGCCGCGCGCCGCTGTTCATCATCACGATCAACCGGCCGCAGGTCCGCAATGCGGTCGATGGCCCCACTGCCGCCGCGCTGGCCGAGGCGTTTCGCACGTTCGAGCGTGACGCCGAGCTGAAGGTGGCGATCCTGACCGGTGCCGGCGGGCATTTCTGTGCCGGTGCGGATCTGAAAGCCGTGGCCGGTGGCGATGCCGCACGCGCCAACCGCATCGACTCGCAGGGCGACGGCCCAATGGGGCCCTCGCGGATGCAGCTGTCCAAGCCGGTGATCGCGGCGGTCTCCGGCTACTGCGTCGCGGGCGGTCTGGAGCTGGCATTGTGGTGCGATCTGCGAGTGGCGGATGCATCAGCGGTGTTCGGTGTGTTCTGTCGACGGTTCGGCGTGCCGTTGATCGACGGTGGCACCGTGCGCCTGCCGCGTGCGATCGGTATGAGCCGCGCGATGGACCTGATTCTCACGGGTCGTCCGGTCGACGCGCAGGAGGCCTGGCAGCTGGGTCTGGCCAATCGCATTGTTCCGGCAGGAGAGGCGTTGGATGCCGCTGAAAAACTCGCATTGGAGATCGCCGCGTTTCCGCAGACGTGCATGCGCAACGATCGGCGCAGTGCCTACGCGCAATGGGGTCTCAGCGAAAGCGACGCGATCGCGAACGAATTTCGCGAGGGCCTCTCGACGCTGGCGTCGGGCGAAACAGTTTCCGGTGCCACGCGCTTTTCGGGTGGCGACGGCCGCCACGGCCACTTCTAAGATCATCGACGCGGAGCATTCCGATGGACACACTCAAGACGCTGACCTACGCGGTCACCGGGCGCATCGCACGGATCACGCTGAACCGCCCGGAGCGCGGCAACGGCATCACCATGGACATGCCACGCGAGCTGGCTGCCTGCGTCGAGCGGGCAGACATCGACCCCGCGGTGCACGTCATTGCACTGGCCGGAAACGGCACGGGCTTCTGCGGGGGCTACGACCTGGTCGAGAGCGCCGAGGCCTTGCAGATCGGTGAGCCCGATCCGTCACGACCGCCCGGCTCGGTCCTGGATCCGCGGGTGCAGATGCGCAATCACGTCCCGGGCAGTCAATGGGATGCGATGACCGATTACGCGATGATGAGTCGCAACGTCAAAGGGTTCATGAGCCTGTTTCACGCCAACAAGCCGGTGGTGTGCAAGGTGCATGGATTCTGTGTCGCCGGTGGCACTGACATGGCCCTGTGTTCCGATCTGCTGGTGATCGCGGAAGACGCCAAGATCGGCTATCCGCCAGCGCGCGTCTGGGGATCGCCGACGACGTCGATCTGGGTGCATCGGCTCGGCATCGAGAAAGCCAAGCGTCTGTTGTTCACCGGGGATTGCCTGAATGGTCGCGAGGCGGTCGAGTGGGGCCTGGCGATCGAATCCGCGTCGCCGGATCAACTGAATTCACGTTTCGAGATTCTGCTGGAACGCATTGCGCGCATGCCGGTCAACCAGCTGATGATGATGAAGCTGTTGCTGAACCAGACGCTGATGGCGCAAGGGCTGCACACGACGCAGATGCTTGGCACGGTGTTCGATGGCATCACCCGCCACACCCCCGAGGGTTACGCCTTCCAGCAGCGGGCGATGCAGGCCGGTTTCAAGCAGGCCGTGCGGGAGCGCGACGAGCCTTTTGGAGATTTCGGATTGTCCACGTTCAAGGGCTGATCCCGGTGCTGTAGCGGTCGAATAAGTTGCGTTTTGTGGCGTTTTCTCGGTACGGTCTTCGAATCGGCGATCCGGGGGAAGTCATGCTAACAACACGTTTACATTTTTCCGCGTACTTTCTGATCTTCTGCAGTCTGCTGATCAGCCCCATTGCAGGCGCGGCGGTTCAGATCCAACCGCAGCAGGGCGTCAGTTTCAGCCAGGCCGATTTTATCAACGCACCGGAACGTCCGGACTCCGAAACCGCGTGGTGTCTGATCGATCTTCCGAGCCTGCGTGCGGCAACCGGTCTGTCGGAGGGATTCTTGAATATTGCCCGCGATGGCGAGTGGGTCGTGCGAAATATCCCGATATTTTCGGTCCAGACGGCGCCGTACGAACAATTCTCCACGCAGCTGAATCTCGGCATTGCGGCGGGCACCGATGTCACGCAGATGAGCTTCGATGTACAGGCGTCTGTCGATCCGATCAGCGACTTCACTGCCGGCACCCCCGTGCTGTTTGCAGTGGGAACGATCGAAATTGCGATCGGTGGCGCCGGGGAGGATGACTCGGCGCCGCTGCCGCCGGCGGCCGATGCGGCGGCGCTGGATGCGATGATGCGGGTTTGCGGCGTGGTGTCGGCGCGCAAGCAGGGTCTGGTGTCTGGAGCCAAGCGCAATATCGAATCCACACGGCAGAACGTGCCCAACATCGAGGCCGCGCGCAATCAATGCGTGCCGATGTCGGTGGCCAACAGTATGCAGTTTCTTGAGAACACCACCGATCTGGAGGTGCCGCACCCGCATACGCCCGGGCTCGAAGGGGAGAGTCGTCCCGACGGTCAGGGTTCGCTGGTTGCCAATCTTGGGGAACGGATGGGACGCAGCGTTCCGGATCCGAACAACCGTCGTGATGAGCGGGCAAGAGGCGTGTGGGAGCGCAACGCCATCGTCGGCAAGCTCGAGTATCTGGTCGATAACGGCCTGCAGGACGATGTCGAGACGATGTTCTGGATGGCCGAGTTCGGCAATCCGGCACTGTTCCCCCGCAGCAGTGTCACGGTCACCAAAGGTGATCGCAGCGCGACAGCCAGCTTCATGGGGTCCCCCAATATTCCCGATATCGTCAACTGTCTGAACAACAAGGGGGATGTCGAGGCGATCTACCAATGGAACGGGGGCGCGCATGCGGTGAACATCGTCGCGGCCGGCATCCTGGGGGTCGACAGTGCAACGCCCTTCCGCTATCTGGTCGAATCGTCCGACTTCAACCAGAACAATGATGCCGCAGGCACCGGTGCCGAAGGCGTGCTGACATCCGCGGTGATCGCCGGCGGCAGCGGTACGCTGCAGATGAATCGTCAGGATGGCCAGTCCCGTACCCTGCGTTTCATGATGTGCCAGCGCTTCGTCGGGCAGCCCAAGACCACGACCTCTCTGATCTCCCAAGTGAGTGTTGACGATCCGGCCGGACATGCGTGCTGCGTGCAGCCGCCGCCGGAGCAGGCGGAGGTCACGCAGCCCGAGGGGACTCGCCCGCGAGGGGTTGACGGCAAGGCGCTATCCACGAAGCTTGGCGGCGTCCGTCCGAAGGCCGGCGTCTCCGGGGCATTCGTGCTCGACGGCAATGTCGACTGGCTGCCGGTGTCCGGTACGACTGACGGCGGTACGTTCAGCGCAACCGGAACGGCGACCGTTGCGGGATTCTCCAACGTCGAAACCACCTGCAGTGGCGACTATGTGCCGTTTGAGCAGGGCAATGTCGTGACCTGCGAAGTCGGCAGCAACGGCGCACTACCGACCGGTCAGCCGATCACCTATACCTTCGAGCTCGCGACCCAGGGCGCGACGGCAATAGCCGATCCGGCTGCGCAAGTCGCCGCCGATGCGGTCGAGGTCATCGCCTTTGGTGACACCTTGACGGTCGCTGCCGGCAGTACCTACACGGTTAACGGCCAGCTGCGTATCGAAGGGACGCTGGTGATCGAAGCGGGTGCGCAAGTGAATGTCGCCGGCATCGTCAGCAATTACGGAACCATCGACAATGCCGGCGGCTGGGTGCAGGTGTCCGGTGCGGAGTTCAGCAACGCGGGCGTGTTCGAAAGTGTCGGCACGATGAGTGTGGCGGGCGTTCTGAACAACAGTGGCGGACTGACGAACGCGGGCCTGCTCGCGCTGATCGACTGCGGCCAGTTGATCAATCTCGGTGCCCTGAACAACACTTCGACCGGCACGCTGAATATCGGTGCCGGCGCAACGCTCAGCAATGTTCAGGGCGGTGTGCTCGAGAACGTCGGTGCCAACAGCGTGCATAACAGCGGCTACATCCTCAATGACGCGATCAGCACGCTGCGCAATCTGGCGTCCGGCAATTTCGAGAACACGGCAGCCGGGCTGATCGACAGTTACGGCGCGATCGAGAACAGCGGCAGCTTCAGCAACGCCGGATCGATCATGCTGTTCTGCGGCGCCACCGTGACCGGTTCGATCAGCGGTCAGCCCGCGGTGGATACCTGTGAAGTGCCGCCCACACCGACTCCGACGCCCACTCCCACGCCGACGGCAACGCCTGCCCCCACTGCCGGTGGCGGCGGCGGGGGCGGCAGTTTGGGGTTGGGCGGCATCGCCTGGTTGCTGCTCGCCACGGGCGTGGCGGCCCTGATGCGATGGAGGCGGCCCGCCGTCTGAGGGACACCGCTGGTCCGGTGGGCTGCGGCCGTGGTCGCCCCGATATGGCGCAGAGGGTCCGTCTTGCGGTCTGATCCGGGGCGGAGGATTACCGGGTGATGAGCGTCGAGCGGAACTTGATGAGCCGGATTGCGGCCGAGATGGCGGCGGGTCGTCTGACTCTGCCCAGCCTGCCGGAAGCTGCGGCAACGGTGGGCGAGCTGGTGCGGCGTGAGGACGTTACGGCTGCGCGGCTGGCGGCGGAGATCGGCAAGGATCCGGCGTTGGCTGCGCGCCTGTTGCGCGTCGCCAACAGTGCCGCCGTCAGCGGCAGTGGGCCGCCAGCGGAATCCCTGACGCGGGCGATCACCAAGCTGGGCTTCAACTTGACGCGGGCGCTGGTCAGCCGCATGGCGATCGAACAGATGTTTCATCCGAAATCTCCGGCACTCAAAGCCTACATGCGCCGGATCTGGCGGCAGAGTCTCGAGGTGGCCGCGCTGAGTCGGGTACTGGCGGAGCGCCTGACCATTCTGGAACCTGACACGGCCATGCTGGCCGGGCTGGTGCACCTGGTCGGTGTTTTGCCGATCGTGCGGCTGGTTGACGATCACCCGGAGCTGGTGCGCAGCGAGGCAGAGCTTGAAACGGCCATCGCTCACATGCATCAGGCGGTCGGTCGTTTTGTGCTGAAAGTGTGGAAATTTCCCCCTGAGCTGGTCGAGGTGCCGGTGCTCGCCAACGACTTCCTGCGGCACCACGATGGGCCTGCTGACTACGCCGATGTCGTCAGCGTTTCGTTGCTGCAGTTGCGCGGCGATGCTGCAGGTGTATTGACCGAGGTGGATCCCGGAAGGGTGCCGGCCATTGCAAAGCTCGGCCTAAGGCCGGAGGCCGAGGTGCTTGAGATGCCGGATCTGCGTGGTGCCTACGAGCGCACGACGCTGCTGCTCGCGGCTTAGGCGCTTTGAACGGGCAGATTGCGGCTCAGCATCGCGATCAGACGGCGTTTGGTCGGAATCACCCAGTTTTCCTTCAGCTGCGGCGATAGCAACCCGGTGTCGTCGAGCTCGTCGCACAGGTGCATCTGGTGCGCCAGGTCGAACAGATCCAGCTGATCAGTGAACATCCCGTCGTCGCCCACGGTGATGAAGGAAACACCAGGCGTCTGGAAATAGCTGCCATCGGCGCGGCGACCGGGACCGCGATTCCACCAGTGCGTGATGATCCGGTTGCCGTGCGTGGTGTAGCGCTCGATCGGGAAACTCCAACCTTCCCATCCGACGAGCATGTCGCGACCGTAGTGCGTTGCGCGGATCTCGTCGCGATTCGCGGCGAAGACTCGCATGGTGCCACCGTACTCACACAGATAGGTGCACTGCTCGGCGTAGAACGCATCGGCGATCCAGGCCCACTGGTTGCGTCTGGCCGCCTCCTCGAAGGCTGATGCCAGTGCCTCGGCGCGGGACTCCACCTGTTCGCGGCTCAAGCTCATGCGGTTCGCTCCGGGTTCGTTTCGGCCTTGAGCATGGATGCGGCGCCCACGCCGCACATCGTCTGATTGCAGCATCCGTCCGCCGCGCCGGCACGCTCGCATTGAGGCGTCGGAGCCGACTTCGTACACTGCATCCGGGCGCGTTCGGTAGCCGTATCTCCATCAGTCGCCGAAAGCCCCTGCGGTTGCCGTGGGCATGGTCCTTGCTGCACAGGAGCTCCGAATGAACATGAAATTTTCACTGTCATCTCTCGTTGCCGCTGCCGCGCTGAGCCTGGGAACACAGGCCCTGGCCGCCAACGCGCAGGCTGCTCACGAGGTGACGACCTATCAGGGACTTGCCGCCGGCACGACCGCCGAGGGGCAGATGTTTGACGGCGTGTCGCCGACGACGCTGCGCTCGATTGGCGGCGAGCACGGCGCGCAGGTGTGGGTCGACGGCGTTCTGCAGCGGGTGACGCTGAACAGCCGCCTGATCGGGCGTTATGACGCGATGAGCGAGGCGCAGCGCGCCGGCCTCAATGAGCTGCTGCTGAAGATGGTGCTCGGCGGTCCGATCGACCGTGACGATCCGGCCCTGCAGGCCATCGCCGGACTGCAGCTGTCGACCAGTGAGTTCAATCAGCTGATCGAAGCCGCCTACGACACTTGTGAGCAGTCACGCATTCGCTATCACGACTGCAATCGCATCATTGCCGCGATGGGCCCGGTGCGCCCGATCGTGATGGGGCCCAACTGAGGCAGGCTCAGGCGGTTGCAGCCTCCAGTTCCTCCAGGGTTTCGCGACTGTAGACTGCCAGACGTTGCAGATGCGGCAGCGCTTCGCGACAGCCGATGAAGCCGAAGTTCAGGGTGTCCAGATAACTGACAACGGTAATGTTCACGCCGTAGCCGTTGAATGGTATCGACAGCGGGTAATAGGACTCCATCCGATAGCCGCGGAAGTACAACGGTTGCGTAGGGCCCGGCACGTTTGAGATCACCACGTTGAACGCCGGCCGCAGGCGGCCGATCGCGGCGGGCACCAGCGATAGAATCAGGGGGGTCATCAGCAGCGCGCTGTACTGCATGATCGCGTTGCGCGTCATGCCCTGCAGTTCGGCTTTGGCGTTGCGGGTGGATGCGATGATGCTGTGGAAGCGTTCGACCGGATCCTCGATGTCCGTGGCCAGCGACGCCAGGATGGCGCCCACCGCGTTGCCGCCGCCCGGGTCGTCCTTGGGCCGGATATTGACCGGCAGCATCGCCGTCATTGCCTGGTCCGGCAGCGCATCCTGCTCCCGCAACAGGCGACGCAGTGCGCCGGCAGACAGTGCCAGCACGATGTCATTGATGGTGCCGCCGTGCGCCTTGGCCACGGTCTTGAGCCGATCAACTTTGAACTGTTGCGTGGCGAAGCGCCGGCTGCGCGAGATGCGCTGATTGATGATCGACTTGGGCGCCTGCATCGGCGCCACCAAATGATGGTCCTTGCGCTGCACGGATTTGGCGACGTGCAGGACGGCTTTGGCGATGTTGCGCGTTGCGCCGAGCTGCTCGCGCACGGCATGCAGCAAGGCTTCCATCGTCGGCGCAGTATTGCCGTCGCGCGCGCCGCGTGGCGACGGTGGACGTGCGTGGAAAATAGGGGTGCTCTTGTCATCGGCTTTCGACGAGAGGCTGTGCGAAAGCAGTTTGATGCCGGTATAGCCATCGACCAGCGCGTGATGCACCTTGAAGTAGATCGCGAAACGGCCGTCTTCAAGGCCTTCGATGAAGTGTACTTCCCACGGCGGTCGGTGAAAGTCGAGCGCATGACTGTGCAGGCGTGACACCAGAATTCCGAGTTCACGCTCATCTCCCGGCTCGGGCAGCGCGGAACGCCGGACGTGATACTCGGGGTCGAAAAGATCGTCCTCAATCCACGCCTGCAGCGGGTGCGCTGGATGCTCCGGGCGCCGCAGCTTCAGATTCCACGGGGCATAGGCCACAGTCTCGGTGCGCACTTCGTCCATCAGTGCGCGCAGAAAATTGCGTTTGGGGCGCGGCGGCGGCGCAAAGTGCATCAGCGCGCCGACGTGCATCATCGATTCATGCGATTCGCCTGCTAGAAAGGTCCAGTCCAGCGGGCTCAGCGATTTGGTTGCGGACACGTCTCCTCCGGGTGGTGACACCGACTTCATCGTGGCCGGCTGTGCGCATGATGCACGATCGCTCGCCGCTGCGGACGTGCCGCACAACAAGAAAGGGCGGCCGATGGCCGCCCTGTGCTGACTGATCGAGACTGCTCGATCAGAACAACGGCGTTGTCAGCTCGACGACGTACAGTGTGCTGGCGTCGACGGCATTGCTGCCGGGCAGCACCTTCTGCACGATCTCGCCGCTTTCATCCGGAATCACAGCGAAGTCGTCGTCGTTGACGATGCCCAGATGCGTGGCGTCGATCAGCCACAGGCCTTCGAGCTTGTCGTGCGGGTAAGCCAGTCCAGTCAGTGCATCGTAGACCAGCGTCTTGCCGACCGGCTGAATGCCTTTGGCGGTCAGCATGTCCCAGTCCGTCCCTTCCAGGGCATGACCGTTGATCAGCAGTCCCGTGGCAGCATCGGCGGTGATTTCGGCATCGCTGTCGATTAGCGCCGTGTTGCTGGTGTCGACATTGGTTGCATTGCTCAGATCGATCTTGAACAGGTTCTTGCGTGTTGCGGTGCCGTCTCCACCGTAGCCGCCGTCGCGTTCGTCGACCAGGAATGTCGTTGCTGTCAATGCGACGATTTCGGAGTTCGACAGATTGCTGGCCTCCTGGCGATACAGATACTGAGCAATCGCTGCCGTTTCGAGGTTGATCGTGACAATACGGGTCAGTGTGCGGTTGGTAGCGTCAGTTTTGTTGGGGTTGTACATCGTCGACTGCATGATGCCGACCAGGGTCTTGCCGTCCGGCGTCACTGTCAGGCCTTCCATGCCGCGATTGGCGCGCCGGTTGGCGAATTCGGCTGGCAGGTTGAGGCTGGTACGGGGGTCATCCGGGAACGCATTGATGCGATCGATTTCGGTGCCGTCAGCTGCGTAGTGCACGATGTGCGGACCGTATTCGTCGCTGACCCAGAAGGTACCGTCAGCCAGCGCCACCAGGCCCTCGGAATCCAGACCGTAGGGATCGTAGGCGAGCAGGTTGCCGTCGGCGTCGTAGGGAATTTCGCCGGTGGCACCGAAGGTTTCGCTGGGCAGGCCGCTGATCGGATTGCCTTCGCGGTCCTTCAGCAGAATCTCTTTGACTTCGACGACGTCGCCGTCCCGCGTCAGCTTGAACTCGCCAATGCGCGGCGTGTAGTCGGCAACCGGGAATTTCTTGCCGTCGCCTGCGCTGCCGCTGAAATCGGTATTCGGTCCGCGATCGGTCATCGCGTAGAAATGTCCCGCTTTGCTCGGATGTGCCGTGGCGCCCGAACCGAAGCCGCCGTTGCGGATTTCAGTGCCGTTGCTCAGCGTCTTCAGCACGCTGTAAGGCAGAGCGGCGCCGCTGCTCGGGTATGTGAACTTCTCGCTGTTGTCATCATTGCTGCAGGCGGCGAGCGCCATGGCCAACAGCGCGGCGGCCGGTTTCAGTCGAAGGGAGAACGGCGTCATCGCTACCTCGTTGTGGATCAGGATGCAGGGGAATTCCCGAGCATCGCAAACCCATGTTGAGATTCGACGACAGTTGCATGAAACCCTGCGTGAACCGGGCCGACTCTGCCGCGGGCGAGCGCACCCGCGGCAGAGTCGCAGTCTAGTTTTCGACGGTCAGCTCGACCCGGCGATTCTGCTCGCGCCCCTCGTCGCTGCCGTTGTCGGCGACGGGCTTTGATTCGCCGTAGCCGACTGCGTGCATGCGCTCGGGTGCAACGCCCTGGGCCGCCAGATAGTCGAGCACGGCCTGGGCGCGTTGCTCCGACAGCGTCTGGTTGTAGGCGTCCGCACCTTTATCGTCTGTATGTCCGCCGATCTCGACCTTGATCTCCGGTGCTGCCACCAGTGCGGCAGCGGTCAGATCCAGGATCGTCTTGGCGTTGGCCGTCAGTCGGGCTTTGTCGAACTCGAAGGTGACGCCGTGCAGCACGATGACGTCGCCTGCCTTGCAGCCGCGCAGGTCGGCCTGTTCACCCGGCGCGGGGCTTTCGCAGGGCGGCGGCAGCGCACAGCCGATGGCATCGACTGCGGTGCCAGTCGGCGTGTCAGGGCATTGGTCGAGGTCATCGGTCACGCCATCTCCATCGGTGTCTGCAGGCGGAGGCGGTTCGGCCACCGGAACGACCTCGACCGGTGTCGGCTCAGGTGGCGGCAGTGGCTCCTCGGCGGGGGGGAACAACGGCACCATCAGGCCCAGGTTGATGATGCCGTCCGAGAACGCGTCTTCCGTTCCGTCCCCCAGTCCTTGAGTGTCGTGCGCATCCAGCCGATAGCGCAGCTCGAAGCGAACCGCGGCAGGGAAGCCGAACAGATTGATCTGCGACAGCGCACCGAATCCGGCTTCAAAGGCGGTCGAAGTGTAGTCGAGGAGCGTCGGCGCGCCGCCGACGGTTGCCGGGTGGTCGGTCACGTCCAGCGCCTGCGCGCCAACCACGGCAAACACATTTTTCAGCGTACCGCTGAAAGGGAACAGCAACAGATTGCCGCCGTAGCCAACCACTTCGGTGGGCGCACCGGAGACGAAATCGGCGTCGTCGTTGTACTTGTTGTAGTGCGCCACCGCTTCGATCGCCGCCCAGTCGAACACGCGGGTGCCGATCGCCAAGGTGCCGCCGCTGCCAATCTTTGTTTCACGCGCGCCGTCGGGCACGGTCAAGGTCAGCATGGGCGCGACGTAGATCGTGCGACCGATCTGCATGATCAGCCCGCTCGAGTCGTCCTGTGCGGAAGCGGAACTGATACCCAGCAGCGCGGCAACGGCAATACCCCACGCGGCAGTGCGCTTGGATCCATCCATGGTCGGTCTCCTCCGAACGTTCTTTATTGGTTACGGCCGGCTTGAGCTTTGCACACGTCCGGGGCCTGCGCCCCCGCCCGAAGGGGTAGGTTGTGCGGGTGGCGAGGAACCCGATGGATGTGGGTGAGATACGCCTATGTTGTTGTGAATATTTATTTTTCTTCAATTATGGTGCGTGGCTCTCGGATAAATCCGAGCACGTCGGGAATTTCTGCAAAGTCGAGCCGCTGCAGCCTGATCAGCGATGGGCCGAGCTGAAGTTGCAGGGCGGTGGTGCTCCCGGATGTTTGTGCCAGCGCAGTCGTCAGCGCCGCATCGTCGATCGCCTGGCCGTTGACGCTGAGGTGTTGCAGAACCCACTCCAGATCGTTGTCATCAACTGCACTGGGGCCGTGTTCGGTCTGCACAAACACGCTGCCTTGTTCATCCAGATACGCTGCAGTCGGGTACTCGACCTCGCGTCCGGTGTGCGTATGCAGATGGCCGTTGGCGTCGACGCGTAGTACCAGCGGAGCGGATGCCAACGACACGTAGCCGCGCTGCGGTCCATTCTGGAAATACCAGCGGCCGTGCTCGTCGGGTGCGTAGTTCGGGTTGATGGTGTCGATGATCTGTGGGCGCGTGATCACTTCGTCACGGATGCGCCAGCGCCCACGGCGGTCCAGGCTGAGCCAGCCGAACAGCGCGGGAACGTTCGGCCATTTGGCCAGCGCTCGATACACCCAGTCTTCCATGCCGTGTCTTCGTTCCGTCCTGTGACTCGCAGCCTCATGCGGGGGCGCCGAACCCTAACTTGTCCAGCGTTGCAGGCCAGAGCCCAACCTTTGGATATGGTCAAATCCGCTCGATTGGTGCAGCGTATCGTCCGAGCGGCGTCGATCCAAGAGCGCCCCGACACGAAGAACGATGAGGAGAGACGAAATGCGAGCGATCATCAGCACGGCGTTGCTGCTGACCCTGATGCCGGCGTTTGCGGCGCAGCCGGGCGCAGTGCCCGAGCCCGCTCCTGCGGTGAATGCTGCGCGAATCAGGGCAGCGGATCACGAGCCGGGCAACTGGATGAGCACCGGGCGCACTTACGACGAACAGCGCTACAGCCCGCTGGACAAGATCAACGACAAGAACGTCGGCAAGCTCGGTCTGGCGTGGAGTTACAAGCTGCCGATCGATCGCACCACCGAGGCGACGCCGATCGTCGTCGACGGGGTGATGTATACGACCAGCGCGTTCAGCGTGGTCTACGCCTTCGACGCTCGCAACGGCAAGCTGAAGTGGACCTATGATCCCGAGGTGCCGAAGATCAAGGCGCGCGAGGGCTGCTGCGGCCCGGCCAATCGCGGCGTCGCGGTGTGGAACGGCAAGGTCTATGTCGGTGCCTACGATGGTCGCCTGATTGCGCTGGACGCGGCCACCGGCAAGCCGGTGTGGACCACCGACACGGTGGTTGATCATGATCGCGCGTACACCATCACTGGCGCGCCGCGTATCGTCAAAGGCAAGGTCATCATCGGCAACGGCGGTGCCGAGATGGGCGTGCGCGGCTATGTGAGCGCTTATGACGCCGAGACCGGCAAGCAGGTGTGGCGCTTCTTCACGGTGCCCGGTGCGCCCGACGCCGGCCCTGACGATCAGTGGACCAAGCTGGCACGGCCGACGTGGTTCGGCGACCAGTACTGGGTTCAGGGCGGCGGCGGCACGGCCTGGGATTCGATGGCCTACGATCCCGAGCTGGATCTGCTCTACATCGGCACCGGTAACGGCTCGATGTGGAACCGCAAGCTGCGCAGCGAAGGCAAGGGCGACAATCTGTTCCTGTCGTCGATTCTTGCGGTGCGTCCGGACACCGGCGAGTACGTCTGGCATTACCAGACCACGCCGGGGGATACCTGGGACTACACCGCCACCCAGCACATCATCCTGGCCGACCTCAAGATTGGCGGAAAAGTCCGCAAAGTGCTGATGCAGGCGCCGAAGAACGCGTTCTTCTATGTGCTCGACCGCAAGACCGGTGAGCTGCTGTCGGCGGAAAAGTACGCGCCCTCGACCTGGGCGACGCACGTCGACATGAAAACCGGCCGGCCGGTTGAGAGTGCGGACGGCGACTGGACCAACGGCGCCAAGGTGGTCATGCCCAGTCCGCTGGGCGCGCATAACTGGCATCCGATGTCGTTCAATCCCAAGACTGGATTGGTCTACATCCCGGCACAGGAAAGCGCTGCGCTGTACGCCCCGGACGACAACGCAAAGTACCTGTTCAAGGCGATGTTCAATGTCGGTACGCAGCCGTTCGAACTGCCCACCGCGACGGACCAGCTCAAGGCGGCGGCGGACTCGTTCAAGGGTCGGCTGGTGGCCTGGGATCCGGTTGCGGCCAAGCCGGTGTGGACGCAGGAATACGTCACCATCTGGAACGGCGGCACACTGAGTACCGCCGGCAATCTGGTGTTCCAGGGCAGCGCCGACGGGCGCGTGATCGCCTACGCGGCCGACACCGGCAAGAAGCTGTGGGAATCGCCGGCCAATACCGGTGTCGTCGCTGCGCCGATGACTTACATGGTCGACGGTGAGCAGTATGTGACCTTCATGGCCGGATGGGGTGGTGCGTTCCCGCTGGTGTTGGGTGGCATCGCGCAGAATGCCAAGGTGCAGTCGGATGCGCGCGTGCTGACCTACAAGCTCGGCGGCAAGGACACGCTGCCGCCGCCGAAGCCGAGGCCGGTGTTGCCGCCGGCGCCCGGTCCGGTGAAGGCCGACGCCGCGACGCTGGCCAAGGGGCGCTATCTGTACAACGGCCTGTGCGCGGTGTGTCACGGCTCCGAGGCGATCGGCGGTGGCGTGATTCCCGATCTGCGCTACCTGACGCCGGAAAAGCATCAGATATTCAACGGCATCCTTGCCGGTGCCTTCGCACAGCGCGGGATGGCCTCGTTCATGGATCTGCTCAAACCCGAAGATGTCGAGGCGGTTCACCAGTACCTGATGCAGCGCGCGCATGATCTGCACCGGGATATCGAAACCAGCGCCAAGGCGGGCGGCTAGACGACTTCAACGCACCGCACCGGCGCCTGCTGCGGCAGGCGCCGGTGCGGTGGCTGCTGCTGCGGGGTCGTCACAGTGACAGGCATGACCATTTTCGAACGCATCATTGCCGGTGAGCTGCCAGCGAGCTTCGTTTATCGCGATGCGCAGTGTGTCGCGTTCATGGACATCAATCCGATCACACAGGGACACACCCTGGTGGTGCCTATCCAGGCGGTGGCAACGCTGGACGAGCTCGATCCGGTTGTTGTCCAGCACCTCTGGGGTATCGGCCAGCGTATTGCGGCGGCACAGCGGCAGGGGCTCGGCAGTCGGGCGCAGCACTTTCTGCTGAACGACGGCCGTGCCGCGAGTCAGACGGTGCCGCATGTTCATCTGCATGTGATTCCGCGCTACGGCAACGACACGGTGCACACCTTGACGCGCCTGGTCTGGCACATCACCACGATCGTGGTGCCACGGCGTGAAACTGCAGCGCGACGCGGGCGTCTGGAGCGCCAGGCGGCTGCGATCCGGGGCGCGCTCGACGCGGGTTGAAAGCCGTTCACGCCGGAGGAGGGCACGCCCATCGGATCGACATCAAAACGGTGAATCTGCCCTATTGACGCTGAACCGCTCTGGCCGCAGCGTGGCAGCAAGTCGGCCAGGACTCTGAAGTCTTGGCGGCTGCGGACGGAGATCGCCGTGACAACCATAGAAAATTCGGCACAGCTGATGGACGCGCTGTGGCAGGAGTTGCAGAACAACACGCTGGATCTGCCCTCGCTGCCTGATATCGCGCTGCGTATCGGAAAACTGGCCGAGGACCCCGAGGTCGACGCCCATTGCCTGGCACGCGAGCTTGCCCACGATCCCGGCATCGCGGCACAGGTCATTCGTTACGCTAACAACGCGGCGTTTCGCTGCAATGCGACGATTCACCAGTTGCCGACGGCAATCATGCGCATCGGCACCAACGCGACGCGGCATCTGGTCAGTGCCCTGTCGGTGCGGCAGCTGTTCCGTTCGGAGTCGGCGGTGTTGCAGAAACGACTGCGCGACACCTGGAACCGCAGCATCGAGGTGGCAGCGTTATGCCAGAGCCTGGCACGGCGATACGGCGCGCTGGAGCCGGAAGTCGCGCTGCTCGCCGGATTGCTGCATCAGATCGGCATCCTGCCGATCGTGCGCTTGCTCGAGCCCTCCGAAACACTGCGCAATGCGCCGGAACGTATCGACGCCGCGATCACGGCCTTGCAGCCGCGTGCCGGTCAGCTGATTCTGAACGCATGGGGCTTTCCGGCCACGATCGCGCAGGTGCCGCTGCAGTGCATGAATCTGCAACGCCGGCATCTGGGCACGGCGCCGGACTATGTCGACATCGTCAGTATCGCGATTCTTCAGCTGGACGCGCGGAACGATGCGGGCACCATCGGCTGCGAGCGGGCATCGGTTCCGGCGTTCGCACGCCTCGGCATGGATCCGGAAACCGATGTCTTTTCACTCGACGGCGTGCAGCAGGAGTTCGATGACTTTATCGGCGCAATGACCGCTTGATCATCACGCGCTTGCGAGTGCGCAGGCAATTGTGTCTGATGGCGGGCAATTTCCTGCCGGTGAAGCCATGAACGACACGTCCAACACGCACAGCAAAGTCATCGGATACCTGCTGTGGATCTTCGGATTCATCGGTGCGCACCGCTTCTACTACGGGCGTCAGATCACCGGCGTGATCTGGTTCTTCACGCTGGGACTGTTCTTCATCGGCTGGATCGTCGATCTGTTCCTGATTCCCGGCATGGACCGGGACGCTGATCGCCGCTATCAGGCCGGCGACACCGACTACTCCGTGGCGTGGCTGCTGCTGACCTTTCTTGGCCTCTTCGGCGCCCATCGTTTCTATATGGGTAAATGGATCACCGGACTGCTGTATCTATGCACCGGTGGCCTGTTTCTGATCGGCCTGCTGTACGACTTTCTGACGCTCAATGAACAGGTCGACAGTCTGAATCGCGGGGACGCGCACTAGGGCGAAACACGCCAAAGCTCAGCCGCGCGGCTCAGCGTCGGGTTCCGCTGACGACTGAGCGCTCGGGTCCACCGCGGCGGCCGCCGCGGGTGGTTCCCGGCGCAGGCCATCGAGGCGGCGCTGTGCCTCTGCTTCAACTTCGGCATCGTGCAGCTTCTGCGCCTTGGTGCGCCCGAAACGCACGCGATTCTCGGCTGCCTGACGCTTGGCCTGTTCGCGCGCCTTGCGTTTGCGCGCCTTGTTGAAATTGATCAGTTCCGCCATCTGCAGAGTCTCTATGGGTCGATATCCACTGCGCGTTTGCTTGACTGCAGCACCGTCCAGGACAGGCCGATCGCAGCCGTGTAGCCGTCATCGCGACGGAACAGGGGGCTGTCCTGATTGGCAGCGCCGGAATAGGCGTAGTAGCGCACCGACGCGAACAATCGCAAGCGCGGCGTCAGTGTGTAAGCACCGCGCAGACCCAGCGAACTGCCGAGGTAGCCGGCGTCAGCATCGTACGCCGGACGGTCAACGGTGGCGTAGCGCGGAGCAACCTCGTAGAAATAGCGCTGCAGCGCGCCGCTGCCGAATTCGGTGGCCAACGACAGCCAGATGCCGAGACGGCTGTCGAGGTAGCGATCCGCGCGGTAGGCGAGCTCCGGTGCCAGGACCGCTCCGCGCCAGTTCAATCCGCCGTCGCCAACCGAGATCACGCCCCGTACCGGCAGATTGACCACCACGGCAGAATCGTGCGCCGGGCCCGGATAGGTCAGGCGCAGATTCGGGCCCAGTTCCAGCAGATAGCCCAGATCGGGCATGCCGCGTCGGGCATCCGAGCCGCTGGAATCCGAAGACAAGGCGCCGCCACCGCTCAGATCCAGCTCAAGGTTGGCGCCCAGACGCCGACGCAGGCGCGAGCCCTCTTCATCCGCACGCAGCACGCGACCGCGGTAGACAAAGTACGGCGCCGGCAGTGCCAGGCTGCGGTATTCGTCCGCCGCCGGATAGTCCGGCACCGTAAACGCGGCGCCGGCAATGCCCGCCTCCCAGCGCGGAAGCGCAGCGCCACTGCGAGTGTCCTCGACCGGGGTTGCGGCGGTTTGCGCGTGCAGCAGCGGCGTGGTGCAGCACAGTCCGAGCAACAGCAGGCTGCGACGCAACGGAAACGAGAGAGTCATGGGGAAGGGCACGGGGCTGGCGGCGGAAATCCGCTTGCAGCCTAGCCGGTTTGCGAACCTGGGGAAAAGGCCACCGCCGCAGACCGGGTCCTGTCTTGCGGCGGCGATATAGGAAAATCCCTACAAATATGAAAGCGTCAGGACTACGCCCAATGTCCCGAAGACTCCGGACCGCGACCTCACCGAAGCAACCCAGAATGAAATCGTCTCCATGCCGGTTCGCGTTGCCATGTCCGATACGACACAGATCCTTGTTCCGACCCGTCCGCTCAGCCAGTGGCCGATTGGCATGCGCCTATGCTTTCGTCGTGATGCCGACGTCAAGCCGCAGCACCTGAATCTGCGGTGCAAGCCGGTCCTGGTGTTGTCCGGCCTCAAGCTGATTGGCAGCGGTGACGGCCCGTTCTCCTGGCGTCAGCAGATTCTGGCGCTGAGCACCGGCACGATTGGCTGGGCGCGTCCGGATCAGTTGGGCTTGCCGCTGGATGGCGCTGAGCCTGAAGCGTTCTGAAGCGGGTGCGCCGAGGCGGTGACATCCCGCCGCCGACACCCACTCCCGTTTGCGCGCATGGCCGACAATATGTCGGCCATTTTTTTGCGCGCCGCGTTAGAACAGCCGCAGCACCGCGTCCACCAGGGCGGAGTGGTGATAGACGCTGATCATCAGCATCACGCTGCCCATCGCACCGGGGATGATCCATTCCGGCCAAACCGCGTCAACCGGCGTCGTGCTGACGCGGGGGATGGCGACGGCGGCCGCGGCTGACTGACGGCGCACGGGTGCGCGGCGATAACGGTTGTCCTGAGCCGGCGCGGTGGCAGCGGCGGCAGGGTTGCGGCGGCGGTTGGGACGCTGGCCTGCGGGAGCGGTGTGGCGCATAATACTGTTCACCTGACACGTACTGGTTATATGAACAGTAGTCGTTTCAATCACGGGATGCAAGCGCCATGGCAGAGCTGACGCCCAGACAAGCTGAGATCCTCGCCTTCATCCGCGATTCGGTGCGCGAGGAGGGCTACCCGCCATCGCAGCGCGATATCGCGCAGCACTTCGGATTTGCGCAGAACGCCGCGCGCGATCATCTGCTGGCGTTGGTGCGAAAGGGCGAAATCGAAATGGCATCCAGCGATGCCCGGGGTATCCGCCTGCTCAAGGCGCCCGAAGCGCCGCCTGACGGCCTGCCGTTGCTGGGGCGCATCGCTGCCGGCGCGCCGATCACGGCGCCCGATCACGCCGAACACTGGTTGAAGATCGACCCCGAGCTGTTTCATCCGCGCGCCGATTTTCTGCATCGGGTCGACGGCGATTCGATGATCGACGCTGATATCCAGCCTGGCGATCTGGTTGCGATTCATCAGCAGCCGGACGCCAGCAATGGCCAGATCATTGCGGCGTGCCTCTCCGACGGAGCCAGTGGCTTCGAGCGCATTACCTTGAAGCGCTATCGCCGCATGGGTTCGACCGTCACGCTCGAGGCGGCCAATCCACGCTATGCGCCGATCGAAATCGATCTGGCGCGAGCGGCGGACGATCAGGACATGCCGGTGTTTCGCATCGCCGGGATCATGGCCGGTCTGCTGCGCAGCGGTGGCGCGCGGTGAACGCGCCGGCTGCCGGAGCTCCGCTGCCAGCGCAGACCCTCAGCGTCGGCATCGCGTGCGCGCCCGCTACGGCCTATGCCTATCTGGCACAGCCGGAGAATTTTGCGCAGTGGGCCTCCGGTCTTGCCGATACCCTGGAGTGCGTCGACGGGCAGTGGCATGCGCAGACACCCGCTGGCCCGGCACGGCTTCACTTTTCGGCGCCCAACGACTGGGGCGTCGCTGACCACACGATCGAGTTCTCCGGTGATGGGCGTGTGTACGTGCCATTGCGCGTGGTCGCCAACGCCAGCGGCAGTGAGGTGTGCCTGACCCTGTTCAAACAGCCGTTGATGAGCGATGCGGATTTTGCGCGGGACATCGGCTGGGTGCAGCGCGATCTGCAGACCCTCAAGACGGTGCTAGAAGCGCACTAGTGATCTGATCCCAATCTTAATTTTTAGCCGGTTGTCAGCGATGAACCTGTTCGATCCCCTCAAGCTGCGCGGCGTCACCCTGCGCAATCGCATTGGTGTGGCGCCGATGTGCCAGTACTCCGCCGTCGACGGCGTGCCGAACCATTGGCATCTCGTGCACCTCGGCAGCCGTGCTGTCGGCGGCGCCGGGCTGGTGATCTCCGAGGCGACTTCGGTGACCGCCGAGGGTCGCATTTCGCCAGCTGACACCGGTTTGTACAGCGACGCCCAGATCGACGCCTGGGTGCCGATCACGCGCTTCATCACTGAAGCCGGTGCGGTGCCGGGTGTGCAGTTGGCGCATGCCGGACGCAAGGCCAGCACGGACGTGCCGTGGCGCGGGGGTGCGCCGGTTGACGCGGAGCAGGGCGGCTGGTCGCCGCTGCGTGCGCCCAGCGCCGTGGCATTTCGGCCGGGACATCCGGTGCCCGCTGCCCTTGGGCTCGACGGTATTGCGGGCGTTGTGGCTGCGTTCCGCAGCGCTGCGGAACGCGCGCTCGCTGCGGGATTCCAGTTGGCTGAAGTCCATGCGGCGCACGGATATCTGCTGCATCAGTTTCTGTCGCCGCTGTCGAACCAGCGTGACGATGCTTACGGTGGTGCCTTCGACAACCGTACGCGCATCGTGCGCGAGGTCGTGGCCGCAGTACGCGAGGTCTGGCCGGAACGCCTGCCGCTGCTGGTTCGCATTTCGGCTACAGACTGGGCCGACGCGGGCGGCTGGACCGTCGATGACAGCGTTGCGCTGGCGCGGCAGCTGCGTCCCCTGGGGGTCGATCTGATCGATGTATCCTCGGGCGGTTCGCTGCCCAATGCGGCGATTCCGGTTGCGCCCGGATTCCAGGTACCGTTCGCGGCACGGATTCGCCACGAGGCGGACATCGCCACGGCGGCGGTCGGATTGATCACCGAGGCGCAGCAGGCCCAATCGATCATTGAATCAGGAGAGGCTGATCTGGTGCTGCTGGCGCGCGAGCTGCTGCGCGATCCGTACTGGCCTTATCACGCCTCGGTCGCGCTCGGCTGTCCATTGCCTGCACCGGAACAGTACGCGCGCGCATGGTAATTGCGCGTAACCGGGTTCAGGGCAGACCGCGCGCCTGCTTGATGGTGTCGTAGGCGCCGGTGATTTCGCGCGTCTTCTGCTCGGCCATTTCACGCATGCTATCCGGAAGTCCCTTGGAGGCAAGCTTGTCCGGGTGGTTCTGACTCATCAGCTGGCGATAGGCCTTTTTCAGCTCGGCATCGGACGCCGAAGCATCAACGCCGAGAACGCGATACGCCGCTTCCAGCTTCTGTGTCGGCGACGCACTGGCACCGCCGCGCCCACCGAGCATGGCTTCCAGCCGCAGAACTTCAGCCTCCGGCACGCCGAGTCCGCGCGCGATGCGCAGCAGCATCTCGTGCTCGGCCGGGTGGACCATGCCGTCGGCCGCCAGCGCTGACAGCTGGATCTGCAGGAACATTTGTAGCAGCGCCGGCTGGCCGCGGGTGATCTGCACGAAGCGTGCGACTTCGGCATCGACGTTGAATCCATCGGCCTTGCCGCGGTTGAACGCCGCTTTGGCGGACTCGCGTGCGGTCCCGCTGAGGTGCAGGCGATCGAACAACTGTTCGGCGATACGGATTTCGTCGGTGGAAACGCGGCCGTCGGCCTTGCAGACCGCCCCCATCACCGCGAACGTCGACTCCATGAACTGTGCCTGCGCCTGGCGCAGCGTATTGGTCAGCGATGAGCTCCGCAGAGACTGGCCGATAAACCAGCCGATAAATGCGCCGACCAGCATTCCGCCAAAGCGGCCGATGGTGAAGCCGATCAGGCCACCGATAAAAACGAAAAGGTTCATGGCGTGAATTCTATCCGGGACTGCGCCCGCAGGCCGCGAACGATGCGTGGTCCCATTTTTGCGTGCCGGATACCGCCCGGAGTTTATTTGCCGGCCGATTCATTGACAGGACGACGCCGATGACCCCCCCGAAACGCGGCACTGCACTGGCTGCGATCGCTGTGCTGTGCACCCTGGTCATGCCAGCGCATGCCGCCGATCTGACCGAGCTGATGGCACAGGTGCCGCCGCCACCTGAGGATGCCGTCAGCGCCATGAATGCGATGCAGGGCGAGCAGATCGTCGATCCTGCGTACGTCGAGTTTACCCAGAAGATCGCCGACGAACGCGCTGCCATCATCGAACTCAACGGCGGCGAAAAGCCACCGACGATCGAACCGATCGGGATCGACGCGTCCGTGCCCCCCGCGGTGCAGAACATTGCCAGGGAGTTCAACGCCTACCTGGCGAGCAATAGTGGCAAGGATGATCCGCGCGCAGCGCTCGGCAAGCGCACCCGCTGGGTCAAGAAGGCCATGGGCGATCGCCAGATCGGCATCACCAAGAAGCTGCAACCGTGTCCGGACCCGTGTCAGAACGCGGCGGTGGCAGCGAGCAATCAGAAACTGCTGCTGCAGCGCGAAAAGATCCTGTCGACCGAGCTGGAGATGTGGAACGCGCTGTTCGGTGACTGGAAGAAGAAACATATGCCGGCGGTCGTCACGGCCCAGCTGCGCTTGGACGCCAATGCCGACGCGGCGCAGACCGAAGCCGGTCGTGCCGTGATTGCGCGCTACCGTGCGGCAATGCTGAACGAAATTTCGCTGCTGTTCTCGATCACGGACAGCGCCATCCGGCGTGCGGTGGCCATCGAACACGGTCTGGACGGCTCCGAGCCGGACAGCATCAGCGGCGCAACCCGCAAGGCATCGACCACGCCGCCGCAGTAGGGCCCCGAGCGCGCGCGCCGACACATAACGTCGGTGCGCACGCCGTAGAATGGAGGCAGCGGTTGGTAGGGGTCGCGCGATTCCATTGCAGTCAAAGTTCAGTCTGTGGGTCCAATGGGGGCCCGCCGTAATGCTGCTGGTTGTGGCCGGCGGCATGGCTGCGTTCGTCGACGGTGTGGGTCGGGTTGCGCGCCTGCAGGAGCAGCGTGAGCTTGAAATTGTGGCGGTCACCGCCGCGGCATCCATCAATCCGGATCAGGTCAACCGGCTCGGCGGCAATGCCGGCGATATCGGGGGGGCGGTTCTGCAGGATGTGCGCCGGCGCCTGCAGCGCATTCGCGACGTCAATCCGCAAGTGCGCTTCGTCTATTTGATGCGCCCCGGTGCAGGACGCTTCATCTTTCTGGCCGATGCCGAAGCCGAGACCTCGCCGGATTACTCACCGCCGGGTCAGGTCTACGACGATCAGATCGAGGGTCTGCAGCGGGTGATGGCATCCGCACTTCCGGTGGTCGAAGACCCGTACGAGGATCGTTGGGGCCGCTGGGTCAGCGCGCTGGCCCCCATTGTCGATCCGCAAACCGGTGCCGTGATTGCGGTGCTGGGGATCGACGTCAGTGCCGAACACTGGCAGCAGGCGCTACGACAGCACTACGGCTTGGCGCTGGCGATTGCGATGCTGGCGTCTAGTGTGTTCGGTCTGCTGTGGTTTGGTGCCTACCGGCATCAGCGCAATGCCGAGAGATTGGCCGGGCTGAACGATGCGCTCGAAGCCGAGCTGGCACACCGCCGCCTGTCGGATCAACGACTCAAACTGGCGGCGGCGGTGCTGACGAACACCGGGGACGGCGTCATGGTGGCTGACGCTCGCGGAATCATCGAGTCGGTTAATGCGGCGTTTGAACGCATCACGCTGCATTCCGCCCAGCAGGCCGTGGGCCGCAATCTGCGCATGCTGTATTCAGCGCGAAACAGTCACGGGCTGTTCCGCTCGATTCTGCAGGATCTGCAGCGCAATGGCCGCTGGGACGGCCAGATCTGGAGCAGGCGCCGCAATGGTGAGCGCTATCCGCAGGAAGTATCGGTTTCCGTGCTGCGCGACGATGACGGCGTGGCGACACACTACGCAGCGATTTTTCGCGACAAGACCGATCAGCATCGGCTGGAACAACGCCTGAATGAGCTGGCGCAGATCGATGGCCTGACCGGCATTCCAAACCGACGTCATTTCGATGCGTCGCTCGCTGCAGCGTTCGAGCGCGCGCGCCAGGACAATGCACCGATTTCGATGCTGATGGCCGATCTGGATTTCTTCAAGCGCTTCAACGATCGTTACGGTCACATTGAAGGCGATGAATGTCTCAAGCGCATTGCCCAGCGCATCCGCAGCGTGGTGCGCAACGACTGGGACATGGCCGCACGCTATGGCGGCGAGGAGTTCGCGATGATTCTGCCGGGTACGGTGCTTGAAGATGCGCTGCGGGTGGCGCAGCGCCTCAACGAGGCGATCCGGGCGATGGCAATCCCCAATATTGACTCCGGCGTCGCTCCGATCGTGACCATCAGCATCGGTTGCGCAACCGTGATCCCCAGCGAGACCATGGTTGCGCGTGACCTGATCGCACAGGCGGACGCCGCTCTGTACAGCGCCAAGCGCGAAGGACGTGATCGCGTCGTCGCCGCGAATTGATCGTGGCGCCGACTGTTGCCGGCTCAGACAGAGCCGGCGGCGATGCGGCGTAGAAACGGCAGCAGTGCCGCGTTCACGGGTTCGGGGTGCGTGAGATTCGAGGCGTGAGCGGCGCCTTCGATTTCAACCACTTCGCAATCGCGCAGCGCGTTCGCCATGATCCGCATTCGCGGCAGTGAAATTGCCGTGTCGGCGGTGCCGTGAACGACCATCGCAGGACAGTTGATTTCCGGCAGACGCGGGGTGATGTCGTCCCGGTGCAACAGGCAGTTTCCGGGTTCACGAATCAGTGCATGCGGCCGCGACTTCCACTTTGCGATCCATCGCGCATTCTCCTGCGGGTCGTCGATGATGATCTTGGCAATGGTCTGTGCCAGCTCGTCGGTGGGACCAATTGCGGCCCATGCATCGATCATCTGCTGATAGCCGCCGGCCAGGGCCGGATCCTCGGGTGTCGCCTGCGTGTCGATCAGCACCAGTCCGAGGACACGCTCGGGCGCGGTCAGCGCAACGCGTAGTGACAGATAGCCGCCCTGCGACATGCCGCCGACGACGGCACGGTCGATGCCCAGGTGATCGAGCAAGGCCAGACAGTCGCGCGCCGAGTCCCAGTACGTGAAGGCCTGGCCGTCGAACTCGGTCTTGCCGAAGCCGCGTTCATCCCAGGTAATCACCCGAAATTCGGGCGCCAGCGCCGCGACCTGGGGCGCGAACATCTCCAGATCCATCAGAAAGCCGTGCGCGAGCACAACGGGAAGCCCGGAGCCGCCGGTATCTTCGTAATAGATCTTTTGGCCGTTGATGTCTGCCTGCGGCATGGTTGTCCTCCGTTCACACGCACTGTGTAGTGCGCACGATAGCCAATCGCGTCGCTGCGCGCCTTGCAGCAGAAGCGCTGTGCCGACCATCGAGGGGTTTCAGTTGTGACGGCGTCGCGATCAGGACGCGAGCCGGAGCGTGTCCGCTGGCGGTGGAGGTGATGAACGGTGCAGCCGTGCAAAGGCAGCAGGGCTGGATCGCTTCCCGGCACCAGTCTCTGCGGGGGCCGACTGCAGTCCCAACAGCGCATCGATCGGCGGACACTCGCGCTCGCGACGAATGTCTGCGAACAGGGCTTCTGCCTGTGGATAGCCGCGCGTCAGAGCGTGCAGCCATTGCTTGATGCGTCCGGGCGCGTAGCGCGGCATGACTTTGGCACGCACCTGGCACCAGTAGTCCTGTACCAGCGGCAGCAACTCGTCCCACTTCAGCGTCTGCGCCGTGCGGTTCTCTGCTGCCGCGCGAATCTGCAATGCCAGATCCGGGCGTGCAACCAGTCCGCGGCCGAGCATGAAGTGTTCTGCGCCGCTGACCTCGCGGCAGCGGCGCCAGTCGTCGACGCTCCAGATTTCGCCGTTGGCAATCACGGTGGCGTCGACCGCGTCGCGGATGCGCGCAATCCATTCCCAATGCGCCGGCGGCTGGTAGCCCTGGACTTTGGTCCGTGCATGTACCACCAGTTCCGATGCGCCACCCGCAACCAATGCGCGAGCGCTGTCGAGCGCACCCTCGGGGCTGTCGCAGCCCAGACGCATCTTTGCCGTCACCGGAATCCCGGCAGGAACGGCTGCGCGCACCGCCTGCACGATGCGAAACAGCAATTCGGGTTCGTTCAGCAGTACCGCACCGCCACGCGAACGGTTGACGGTCTTGGCCGGGCAGCCGAAATTCAGATCGATCACCGGCGCTCCGAGTGTGCAGGCCAGCGCGGCGTTCTCGGCCAGGCATTGCGGGTCAGAGCCCAGCAGCTGAATGCGCATGGGCGTGCCTGCGCGGGTTTTCGCGCCGTCCTGCAGTTCCGGAGCCAGTGCATAGAACACGCGAGGGGGTAGCAGGCGATCACTGACGCGGATGAACTCGCTGACGCACCAATCGATGCCGCCGACCTGGGTCAGCACGTCGCGCAGGACGTTATCGACCAGTCCTTCCATGGGTGCCAGGGCAATCTGCATCAAGCGGCTCGAATCAAACGGCGCGTAGCGTAGTGGCTGCGCATGCGCTTTTCACCCCGGGGCACTGCCGCATTCAGGGTATTCAGGCGTGGCCCAGCGCCAGACGCAGCGCGGCCAGGCCCAGCAGGACCAGGACTGGCACGCCGATCGCAACGCCATGACGCCAGGCAATCTTGGTGGCGACAATCGCACGCAAGCGCTGCTGCCAGGCGCCGCTGAGGCGCCTGTAGTTGCGCATGTAGTCGACGGCGACGCCGATGTTCCACGCCAGCACCAGTGCAGTGGAGACGCCGACATAAACCATCCAGGTGGCCGACCAGCCGCCGAACAGAATCGACAAGGCCAGCGAAACCGCCGCCGCAGTGGTCATGCCCCACAGGCTGACGACCAGCGTAGTCACTGAATTGTCGACGGCGTCGGCCGAGGCTTTGTCGAAGCGCGCAAACAATTCGTCGGCGCGTTCGTCCACCACCTGATGCAGCGCGGCCTGGCCCTTGACCACCAGTGTGTCGGTGACTTCCTCGATCACTTCCTGCCGTTTTTCGCTGAGACGCTGCCGCGCGCTCTGCACCCCCTTCGCGACGAAGGTCAGGATTGCCGACAGCACCGCGATGTCATCGATATAGCCAAGACCTGGAATCAGGTCGGGCACGGCGTCGACCGGACTGATGAAGTACAGCAGGGCTGCGGTCAGATAGATCAGCTGCTGCCGGCTCAAAGTGCCGCGCTGCGCCCATAGCTCTGTGGCCTGCTTGGCCAGCTTGCGCAGGCGCGTGTAGCGCTCGCCGTCATGGCTGCGAATCGAGGCGAGCTTGTCGTCCAGCTCTTCGTCGATGCGCTCGGCTGCAGCCTCGCTTTGTGCTTCGGCCATGAAGCGCGATTTCAGCAGGGCTTCTGCGCGCTTTTCGAGGTCGGCGTGGGGCGTCTCTTCCTCGATCGGCGAAATGGCATTTTTCTGGTTCATCAATACTCGGCAGCGTCCGCGTGTGCGGCGATAGAGTTCAAAGCCTACTGCGTGGCGCCGCATCTTGCACGGCCGGGAGTCACTCGGATTTTCGCCACGGTTGCAGGGCGATTTCGGGCATGATCGGCAGATGTGTGGTCGATACGCAATGGCACCGACGGATGCCCGGGCCTGGGCGTCGGTGGGCGAGCGCCTGGGTCCCGAGGTTGAGCAGACGCTGCAGAGTCTGGCGTCGCGCTACAACATCGCGCCGAGCACGCAGGTGCCGATCATCTATCGCGATATCGAAGGCGGCGGCCCACGCGTCGCGTTGGCCCGATGGGGGCTGATTCCGCACTGGTGGCGTCAGTCCACACCTCCGAAATTCAATACGATCAACGCCCGCAGTGAAGACGCTGCAACCAAGCCGATGTGGCGCGATGCCTGGCGCCGCCAGCGCTGTCTGATTCCGGCCACACACTGGTACGAATGGATGGAGGATGTTCCGGTCAAACGCCCGCATGCCTTGAGCTTGCCGGACGGCAAGGGCTTTATGTTCGCTGGCCTGTGGTCGCAGTGGCGTGGAGCGTCCGACGCTGAGCCGGTAGTGACCTGCGCGATCCTGACGCGCGACGCCAGCGACAGCGTGCGCAAGGTGCATGAGCGTATGCCGGTGATCCTGCACCCCGATGGCTGGACACTATGGATTCAACCGGGGGATTCCGAGCCGCGCTGGGTCGACGATGTGCTGCACGCGCATGTCGTGACTGAAGCGCGTGCCTGGGAGATCAGTCGCCGTATCAATGCACCGCGCAACGAGGGTCCGGACCTGCTGTTGCCGTTCGATCCGTTTGACGAGTCGTGAGCCCCACGCCATGCATGCATGGCGTGGGGAAGTCAGACAGTCTTTGCCTCAGGCCTTCTTGACGAAACAGGCCTTGAGCATCAAGCCCATGCCGTCGACCTTGCAGTCGATCTCGTGATCGCCGGAGACCAGGCGAATGTTCCTGACCTTGGTACCGCCCTTGATCGTCGTCGACGAGCCCTTGAGCTTGAGATCCTTGATCAGGGTCACGTCATCCCCGTCAGCCAGCAGATTGCCGTTTGCGTCCTTGACGATCAATTTGTCGTCTTCCTCTTCGGCTGCTTCGACTGCCTGCGCCGACCATTCGTACCCGCAGTCCGGGCAGATGAACAGCTCGCCGTCCGGATAGGTGTTTTCCATCTTGCATTTCGGGCAGGGTGGGATCGTATTCATGCGGCTCTTCCTTTGCAGTCGTAGATCGGCATCGCCCCTTCGGCGATGCAAGCGGGCGCGAGCATGGGGCGCAGGCGAGGGATGGTCAAGCACCCGGGGGTATATCGATGGCCCGCTGCAATCGGGCCACGATCCGTCACGGCTTTCGCGTAAGCCGGCGGCGATTCACTGCCGGCTCTCCCGTCCCTCGCGCTGCGAGCGGTCGCACATCCTCCTGACATGTATCAATGCAGTCGCCAATCGATGGAGCATGCTGATAAAGGTCGAAAAGGAGCAGGCGCCGGTGCGTCGGTGTTCCGCCGGAGTCCGCCATGAGCTACTACTTCAACAAGATTCTGCCGATGAGCTTCGAGCATGCGCTTGCTCATGTCACGATGGCGCTGAAAGCCGAAGGCTTTGGCGTCATCACCGAGATTGACGTCACCAGTACGTTGAAGCAGAAGATCGGCGTCGACTTTCGAAAATACCGGATCCTCGGAGCCTGCAATCCGAAGCTGGCCTACGAGGCACTGCAGCTTGAAGACAAGGTCGGTGCGATGTTGCCGTGCAATGTCATCGTGCAGGAGGTTGCCGGCGGCATGACTGAAGTGGCGGCGATCGATCCGGTGGCTTCGATGCAGTCGATCGACAATCCGCAACTGCACGTCGCTGCTGAAAACGTGCAGGCCAAGCTCAAGCACGTCATCACCAGCCTGTAGCGGCGGTCCGGTCTGCGATCAATTGCAGGCGCCGTAGGTATCGCCGTGTACCAGATGTTGGGATGCATCCTTGTCCGACAGGACCAGCGTCTGCCGCTGCTGGTGGCACATCACCGTGGTCGTTTCCGAACGCATGTCGGGTTCGTACTGAGGTGAAATGCCGCAGGCACACAGGCCCAGCGCGGCAACACACAGCAGGATCGATGGCTTCATCAGCGATGCTCCGGTGGAGAGCCGGTTTTTGTATGGGGCCAGTCTAGTCCAGCGCGGCAGGTTTGGATCGTTTGTTCATGGCCGGTGCCAGACCCGCGCGGCGGCAGCGGCTTGCGCCCCTGCCGGGGGCTGCCTAAGCTGCCCGGCGCGCTTCCCGGAGACACGAGATTCAGACGTTTGAATGCCAGAACTGCGGGCAGTTGCTCTATTTCGAGAACTCGCACTGCGAGCGCTGTGGTCACACGCTAGGATTCCTGGAGCGCACCGCGCGCCTGGAGACGCTGGTTCCGGTGGGTGGAAATGTTTGGTCACCGCTGGGTGCGCCGCGTGCAAGCGAGCGCTACCGCTTCTGCGCCAACGCCAATGTCCAGGTATGCAACTGGCTGGTTGACGCGGATGGCAACGCGAATCTGTGTCGCGCCTGCTCACTGAATCAGATCATTCCTGACCTCCGGGTATTCGGCAATCAGGATCGTTGGCGCAAGCTTGAATCGGCGAAGCATCGGCTCGTCTACAGCTTGTTGAAGCTGAAATTGCCGCTATACAGCAAGGCCGAGGACGCCTGGCGCGGTCTGGCATTCGAGTTCCTGGGCGATCCAAACCCGCGATTCCGCGAAGGGCCGGCGGTCATGACCGGGCACCTCAACGGCATCGTCACCTTGAACATTGCCGAAGCCGACGATGCCGAACGTGAGCGCCAGCGCGCCACCATGGCGGAGCCCTATCGCACCTTGCTCGGCCACTTCCGCCACGAAGTCGGACACTACTACTGGGCGCAGCTGGTTGCCCCTTCGCAATGGGTACAGCCATTCCGCGATCTTTTCGGCGACGAGCGAACCGACTACGAGCAGGCGCTCGACACTTACTACGCCGGCGCTGCGGGTCCCTGGCAAACGCAGTACGTCAGTGCCTACGCCAGTTCCCACCCCTGGGAAGACTGGGCCGAGACCTGGGCGCATTACCTGCATATCGTCGACGTGCTCGAAACGGCTTACGCGTATGGCATCAGCATCCGTCCGCGCGCCGGGCGTTCGGCGGATCTGACGACACGCGCGGATTTTGACGCCTATCGCATGTCGGACTTCGACGCCCTGGTGCAGGCCTGGCTACCGCTGACCTATGCGATGAACAGTATCAATCGCAGCATGGGTCAGCCCGATCTGTATCCGTTCGTGTTGGCGTCGCCGGTGCTGGACAAGCTGCGCTTTGTTCACAACGTGATCCGCCAGTCGCGTTCCAGCAAGGAAGCCGCGGTGTGATCGGTGTCGACTGACAGCGCCGCAAGTTCAGTTCGGTGACAATGGCAGATTGTCTTCTCCCCCGAACTGACTCGCGCCGGCGGCGCATCCCGATGAAAAAACTGCTGGGCTGTGTGCTGACGCCGATCTTTCTCGTCGTGTGGCTGCTGTTGCTGTACCTGTTCCACGGATTGCAGTTCGTCGCGCTCAAGCTCTTCGGTGGTCCGGCACAGCAACGCGTGGTCGCGGCCTTGTGCGGTCTGCTGGTGTTGTCGCTGTGGTTGCTCGGCACCCGAACGCGCGTGCATTTCTCCGAACGGCTGCCGACCGATCGCCCGATCATCTTCGTCGCCAATCACCAGAACAAGCTGGATATCTCCGGCATCAACTGGTTTCTGCGCCGGCACACCCCGCGCTTCGTCTCCAAGATCGAACTGGCGCGCGGTATCCCCAGCATCTCCTACAACCTGCGCCACAGCGGCGCGGCGCTGATCGATCGCGACGACCCGCGGCAGGCGCTGAAGGAAATCGGCCGCCTCGGCAAGCTGATCGAGCAGACACGCAGCTCAGCGGTGATCTTTCCTGAGGGAACACGCTCACTGACGGGTGAGCTGGCACCGTTCCAGACCGCTGGCGTCAAGATCCTGCTGAAGAATGCACCGAGCGCGTGGGTGGTGCCGATCTACATCCACGACACCTGGACACTCAACCGCTACGGATCCTTTCCGATGTCGGTCGGCGAGACCTTGAGCTGGAGTGTGCTACCCGCGATCGATCCGGCCGGAAAGACGTCGGATCAGGTAGCTGCGCTGGCCGAGGCGAGCATTCGCGCCGAGCGTGAGAAATTCCTGCGTCAGGCACAGGCGGCATAGCCGCCGGGCCACGCGCGTGCGCGTCGCGCTACGCTAGCAACAGGCAAACGCTGCGGACAGCGCAGGCACCGAACAGGAGAATGCCACCATGACTTCATCCGAACATTCACCCGGTACGTCAGACCATACGAAGCTCATGCAGGCCGCGTACGCGCAGGCGCTGAAGTCGTACCGGGAAGGCGGGCTGCCGATCGGTGCGGTGATGGTCGCCGACGGTCAAATCATCGGTGAGGGGCATAACCGTCGGGTGCAGGACGGCGACCCGACCGCGCACGGCGAGATGGACTGCTTTCGTAAGGTTGGACGCCGGCCGCACTACCGCGATGTCACGCTCTACACCACCTTGAGCCCGTGCATGATGTGCGCCGGCACCGTGGTGCAGTTCGGCATCCCGCGCGTGGTGGTCGGCGAGGACCGTTCGTTTCCCGGCAACATCGAATTCCTGCGCGAGCACGGCGTCGACGTGGTGCTGCTCGAAGATGCGCAGTGTCAGCAGCTGATGAGCCGCTTCATCGCCGAACAGCCGGCACTGTGGAACGAGGACATCGCCGGGCGCGAGCGCGTCTAGCGCGCGGCCCGGCTGTACTCAGGGTCAGGCCGCAGCGACATCGCGTGGCGGATCGAGCGTCAGCGCACGATCACCGCGCGGCCGACTCGGCAGCGAGTGACGCAGGATGCGCCAGATCACCTGACCGAACTGTTTCGGCAGCGAGCCGGTGTTGTAGCGCTGGCCGTAGCGTGCGCAGATCTCGCGGATTTCCGGCGCCACCTCGGCATAGCGACGTGCCGGAATGTCCGGGAACATGTGGTGCTCGATCTGATGGCTCAGGTTGCCGGTCATGATGTGCAGCAGCGGTCCGCCACTGAGATTGGATGAGCCGCGCAGCTGGCGCAGATACCAGTGTCCGCGCGATTCATTGCGCAGCACGCTCTTGGGGAAGGTTTCGACGTCGGCGGTGAAATGGCCGCAGAAGATCACCGTGTAGGTCCACAGACTGCGCAGGATGTTGGCGACGACGTTGCCGGTCAGCACCGGCAGGAAGAACGGACCGGCCAGCAGCGGAAACACGACGTAGTCCTTGATGATCTGGCGCCGCATCTTGCGACCGACCGGGGCAAACTCCTTGCGCAGCTGCGCGCCGCTCATCTTGCCCTGCATCCAGCGGCCCAGGCGCAGATCCTGTATGGCCACGCCCCACTCGAACAGCAGCGCGAAGATCACTGCGAACAGCGGCTGCGCCAGATAGATCGGCTTCCACTTCTGCTCGGGGAAGATGCGCAGCACGCCGTACCCGATGTCGTCGTCCAGACCGCGGATGTTGGTGTAGGTGTGATGCTTGTAGTTGTGCGTCTTGCGCCAGTTGTCCGCGGTGCCGACGATGTCCCACTCGTAGGTCTTGCCGTTGAGCGTGGGATCGTTCATCCAGTCGTACTGACCGTGAATGACGTTGTGGCCCAGTTCCATGTTCTCGAGGATCTTGGACAGCCCCAGCAGCAGGGTGCCGAGGATCCACGCTGGCGGGAACAGTCCGAAGAACAGCAGACCGCGACCGGCGACTTCGGTGTAGCGCACCGCCTTGACGATGCGGCGGATGTAGCGCGCGTCCTCGGCACCGATCTTGGCAACAGTGCGGGCACGCAGCGCGTCGAGCTCGGCGCCGAAGCGATCCAGCTCTTCGGCGGACAGCGGACGATTGATTGAGGTATCGGTCATGGTGTGCGGAATCAAAGATCGAGAGTCAGGTCGCTGCAGGCGCGGCTGATGCAGATGCGCAGTGCGGCGGTCGGTTCGCTGTGGCGTTCACCGGTATTCAGATCCTGCGTGGTGCCGGCGAACTTGCCGCAGGCGCAGGTGTTGCAGATGCCCATGCGGCAGCCATGGGCCGGACGGATGCCCTGTGCTTCGAGCGCGCTCAGCAGCGGTTGTCCTGCGGGCAGCTCCAGCGTACGGCCCGTGGCGCGCAGTTCGACGCGCACGGTGCCATGGATGTCGTCGGTCACGGCCGGCAGCGTGAATGCCTCGGCATGGAACTGTTCAGCGCGCGAGCCGGCGATCTGGCGGGCGTCGTCGACAAAGCTGGCTGGCCCGCAGGCGTAGACGCGGGACTGCTCCAGGCCGGGTACCTGCTGTTGCAGCCACTCGGTGGTCAGATGCGCGCCGTGTTCAGTGCATGCGACATCATCGAGCGATGCCGTTTCGCGCGTCAGCACCAGCTGCAGATGGAAGCGCGGCTCGCGTGCGGCCAGTGCGCGCAGTTCATCGGCAAAGCAGAGATCGGCTGCGGTGCGCGCCCAGTAGATCAGCGTCAGTTCGGTGGGCATCGACGCTGCGGCCCAGGCGCGGGTCAGGCTCATCAGCGGCGTGATGCCGCTACCGGCGGCGAGCAGCAGCCAGCGGCCGTCAGCCGCTTGTGGCCAGGTCATCTCGCCGAATGCCGGGCTCAGCTCCAGCACGTCGCCAACCTGGGTGTGGTCGCACAGCTGCGTGCTCATCCGTCCGCCGTCGATGCGCTTCACCGTCAGCGCGATGCGCCGATCGGCGCGCGGAATCCCGGTGGGGCTGTAACTGCGGGTGACGCGGACACCATCGATCTCAGCCGTCACATTGATGTGCTGGCCCGGCTTGAAGCCGGTGAAATGGCGGTTGGGTTGCAACACCAGGGTGACGCTGTCGCGCGCTTCCTGCCGGCGTTCGATCACGCGCGCCAGCGGCCGTTCCCACGACCAGGTCGGGTTGAACCGTGAGGCCCAGAAATCGAACACATCCGGCGCAATCAACGGTTTCAGCAGGCGGCTCATGGCGCCGGGGGTTGTCGTCACAGCAGTCTCTGACAGTCGCAATGAAGGCAGTATACGCCCGTCTGCACAAATGTCTATACAACTGTATATTAATTGTGACGGTATGATTGCAACCGATCTTCCCAGCCCGGATGCTTCTTTACTTCTGCCGTGAGTCCTACCCGCACGCGTTCAGCATCCGACACCCGCACCCTGGCTGGGCGCAAGGCGGTGATCACACGCGATGACATCGTCGCTGCCGCACTCAAGCTGGTGGGCCCGAATCGCAGTGTCTCGACCCTGAGCCTGCGCGAAGTCGCACGCGAAGCCGGCATCGCACCCAACAGCTTCTACCGGCATTTTCATGACATCGACGAACTGGCGATCGCGCTGATCGATCTGGCCGGCCGCTCGCTGCGCGAGATCATCGGCGCCGCACGCCAGCGTGCGACCACCGAGCGCAGCGTTGTGCGCAGCTCGGTCGAAACCTTCATGGAGCAGCTCGGCGCCGACCAGAACCTGCTGCACATCCTGCTGCGTGAGGGTACGGTTGGCTCGGATGCGTTCAAGCAGGCGGTTGAGCGCGAGCTGCAGTTCTTCGAAGACGAACTACGGGTGGATCTGATCCGGCTGGCAAAGGTGAATCAGACCGGCCTGTACGAACCGGCACTGACCGCCAAGGCAATCACGCGGCTGGTCTTCGCCATCGGCGCAACTGCGATGGACCTGCCGCGCGAGCAGCACGGCGAGATCAGCCGTCAGCTCGTGCGGATGGTGCGCATGATCATCGTCGGCACCCAGACCATGGCCAAGGGCGGGGTGCTGGAATCCTGAGGCGTCGCCGCCTCAGGGCTGCTTGACCAGCTCCACGCGCCGGTTCTTGGCGCGGCCCTCTTCGGTGCGGTTGTCCGCCACCGGTCGTTCCTGGCCATAGCCGGCTGCGCTGAGGCGGCTGGCATCGATCCCCGCAGCGACGATCGCGTTCATCACGCTGGTGGCACGCGCCTGCGACAGGGTCTGATTGGCCGCCGCATTGCCGACGTTGTCGGTATGCCCTTCGACGCTGAGCTTGATGGCCGGGCTGGAACGCAGCATCGTCGCGATCTCCTTCACAGTCGCCAGGCCATCCGCTTTCAGATCGGATTTGCCGGTATCGAAGTTGATGTACAGCGTGATGAATCCGTTCTTGTTCAGTTCGTCCAGCAGCTCGTTGGCCGTCACCACCTGGGCCATGGCGGCAACCTCGGTGACGATCAGCTGGTAGCTCTGGGTCGGCGAGCTGTAGATTTCCGGCAGGACCTTGATCCAGAAATCCTTGCCGTTGGTCGTCACCTTCAGCGTGGTTTCGCCGCCATCGGTGTCGGTGGGTCTGCGTTCGAACAGAACTTCCCCGCCCAGTGACTTGACCGCATTCTGATAATTGCGGATCAGCTGCAGCGGACTGGGTTGCTTTTCGACGCTTTCATAGAAATACCGCAGAGATGTGGTGTCCCCCTCGATCGTTTCGACCATTGTGGGCTGACCCGCGGCGCCGACGGAAAAATCGACGGCGTTGTAGTTCTTGCTGTACTCGGTGATGTAAGCGTCGGGATAGCGCGTCAGCAGCGGATGATCCTTGGCCTTGGCGATGTCCTCGCCGGCTGTCGCAACGGTGACCGACGCTGCCCATGTCAGCAGGGTGATGAACAGAAGATTCCGAAGCATGTCTTTCTCCTGGATGCGCCAATCGAATGTCAGAAACTGCGCCGGATGCAAAGTATCCGCTGATGGAAGAACTGTCGTGTGACAGAGTTCAAGGTTCGGCGGGCCTCTCCGGATCGGGTGCAACGCTGTGCTGACTGCGTCGTGTTGCATCGACGGACCGGCTTCGGCTGACTACGATGGCGCACCCAACCGGAGGAATATCCATGGACGTGCGGCAAGTCGGAGCCAAGCTGCTGCAGGACTACTTGGATGGCCAAGGCAATCTCGATGTGATCGGCAAGGCGCTGATGCAGCTGATCGGCGAAAAGGGCGGCCAACTCGATATCGCATCGTTGGTTGCGCAGCTGTCGAGCAACGGTAATGTGCAGAACCTGGTCAAATCGTGGCTGGGCGACGGCGCCAATGCCGCGCTTGATCCGGCGCAGATCCTGTCGATCTTCGGCAACGGCAAGGTCGGCGCGTTCGCTGAACAGATCGGCATCGGCCCGGATCAAGCCGCCGCCGGATCGGCAGCAACATTGCCGCAGCTGATCAATCAGTTCAGCAGCGGTGGCAGCCTGCTGGAATCGGCCGGCGGCGTCGCCGGCATGCTCGGCATGGCCAAGAAATTTTTCTGAAACCTGATGACCCCAACAATGATTCGATTGTGCGCACGCGGATTCGCCGCACTGATGCTGGCCCTGGGCGCATCGCAGCTGGCGATGGCCGAGCCGACCCGGGCGCCAGCATGGACGCTGAAGACGCCCACGGGCGAGACGGTGTCGTATCCCGCTGACGCACACGGCCAACCGACCGTGCTGCTGTTCTGGCCGTCGTGGTGTCCGTTCAGCCGCGCGCTGCAGCCCTATGTACAGGACATCTGGCAGGACTACCGCGACGCGGGTGTGAACGTCTGGACTATCAACATCAAGGAGCGTGACGGCGACCCGGTGCAGGCGATGAAGGATCGCGGGCTCAGTTTTCCACTGTTGCTCAATGGCGATCCGCTGATCCGCAGTTACGAGATCACGCGCACGCCGTGGTTCGTCGTCATCGACGGCCAGCAGAACATCGTCTATACGCGACCGCCCAATCCGCCGACGCCGATCGACGTTGCCAAGGCTGCGCGCCAGGCCCTGAACAAGCTGCTGGGTGACAAGGCGGTGCCGCTGCCGACCAGCTACCCCAAGCCTTACGATCTGCACCTGCGCAAGCCGCGGCCGCCGCGCACCGCGGCCGATGCGGCGCCAGCGGCCGAGTGGCAAGCCTGGGCCGGGCACTATCTCGAACAGGTGCAGCCGGACGAACGGGTTGAAGGGCAGGTGCCGCGTGGGGCCATCGACACGGGCAAGGCCGCATTGCGCACAGCGCGCGAGGTGTGGACCGAAACCTACGGCAAGGATGAGACCTTTGAGCAGGCGCCATTTCTCGCGTTCCGTCGCGACAATCTGTGGGTTGTCTCCGGAACGGCGGTGTCCGGCAAACTCGGGCAGGGCTATGTCCTCGTGATCACCGCGGATACCGGAACCGTTGTGCGCCTCAGTGACGGCGCCAACGACTGACCCGCGCGTCGAGTCCAGGACGGGTGGGCGTGGCGTTGGCGCATCGTCGCCAGTGGCTGCAATCGAGTCAGTCTCTCGGCAACGGGGCTGCCTTCTGGCTTCGTCATGCGGCTGGACTTGCGCGCATCCCGCGGGCAGTCTCTGCTGAAAGCACTTTGCGGCGCAGGCGCGCACAAGCCCTATGAGTCCCATCGCGTTGGAAGACACAGTCCATCAGGCCCTGGCAGCCGTCCAGGGCGCATTCAACGCGCCTGAGACCTATATGCAGCTCGGCGCTGCTGTGGCGGCCGTGCTGTTGGCCTGGATGCTGTCCTCGCGCATCGCCGCACTCGGCTCGGACGCGAGCTGGCTGCGACGGCTCGTTGCGCGCAGCCACAAGTTGTTGATGCCGGCGATGACAGCACTACTGCTGATGGTTGCTGCGGCTGCGTGCAAGACCTTGATGGGTGAGCAGTGGTTGCTGCGTGGCGCCGTAGTGCTGGCCATGCTGTGGCTGTTCGAGCTTGGCATTCGCGTGCTGCAGGTTGGCCGCTTCGCCGCGTGGGCGCTGCATGTCGTCGGGCTGCCGATCCTGATCCTGCATCTGATGGGCTGGCTCAGCCCAATCACTGCCGTGCTCGAATCGATGGCGGTGGAGGTCGGCAGTCTGCGCTTCACCGCGGGGGGCGTGCTGCGCGTGCTGGTGTTCGGCTCGCTGCTGTTCTGGATCGGCTGGGTGTCCAACCGCGCCGGCCTGCAGGCGATCCGTCGCCAGGAGCGGCTGGACCTGCGTACGCGCGAAGTCGTCGCCAAGCTGTTCCAGATCGGCGTTTCGGTGCTGGTGTGCCTGCTGCTGTTGCAGGTTATGGGCATCAACCTGACTGCGCTGGCCGTGTTCGGCGGCGCGCTCGGTGTCGGCCTCGGTTTCGGGCTGCAGTCGATCGCGTCCAACTTCATCAGCGGCATCATCATCCTGTTCGACCGCTCGTTGTCGGTCGGCGACTACGTCGAGATCGAAGACGGTCAGGCGGGTTACGTGCGCGAGCTGACGCTGCGCTACACCACGCTGGAAACCTTCGACGGCAAGAACGTGCTGGTGCCCAACGAAACCTTCATCACCAAGGCCTTCACCAACTGGACGCACAAGGATCATCAGCAGCGTTACCGCGTGGACTTCTCGGTTGCGTACTCCACGGATATCCGCAAGCTGTGCGAACTGATTCGCGAAACCGTCAAACAGCACCCGCAGGTCATCAGCGGCGATCACCTGCCGATCGAGATGCGCCCCGACTGCGAGATCGACAGCTTCGGCGACTCCGGCGTCAACATGTTCGTCGAGTTCTGGATGGAAGGAGTCGACGATGGCCGCAACCGCGTCGGCGGCGATCTGCTGCTGATGATCTTCGAAGCCCTCAGAGAGAACGGCATCGAGATTCCATTCCCGCAACGCGAGGTGCGGGTGCTTCGCAGCTAAACGGATAGGCCTGGCGCACGCTGCGCCATATGCCCCTCGTTCTGACAAGCGCTTGCGTAGGAAAATGGTGCAGGCTCTTGTAGCCCGCGCAGCGCTGCCTACCTCTTTGGACTCAGCTCGAGTACGATCCGGCGCAAGGACAACCGAATCAGATCGCAGTCTCGGCAACGGGACACATAACGCGACTCGGGAGGGATGTATGGCAGGAAGACGTCGCAGAAACGACGACGGGCCGGCGCAAGCCGTGCTCGGCGTATTCGTCATGCTCGGGGCTTGGCTGGCCCTCAAAACCGGTGGTCCGCCACAGGAACTACTGGGACGGCTGGTCGGGTTCTCGGCCGCGGCTCTGGTTCTCGGCTATGTGGCACTTACCGTCATGACCCGTCTGTGTGGCAGTCGCGTCCCCGAGCGATTGGAGCCGGTATCCCCGCGAACGGTCGTGAATCGGCGTGAGTTCGTATACGCCGAGCCGGTTTTCCACGATGAACGCGTCAATAACGAGACGCCTCAGCCTGCACCGGCAGACGAAATCAGCGCCGACGAACCATCCAATGCATGGTCGCTGGCATTGATCAGGGCGCTCGAATGGAAGCGCTTTGAAGAACTGTGCGAAGGCTTCTGGAAAGCCAAGGGCTATCCCGCCGAGCTGACCGCACCCGGTGCCGACGGCGGTGTCGATGTGATCATCCGCGATCGCAGAGACCCGACCAAGGTCTTTGCCGTCATCCAGTGCAAGTCCTGGTTTGCCAAGCCGGTTGGGGTCGAGGCCGTGCGTGCGCTCTGGGGCGCCAAGGACCACTTCGGCGCCCAGCTCGCAATCTTCTACGGCTTGTCCGGCTTCACCCCGGATGCCCAGCACTTTGCCGATGAAAAGCATCTGAGCCTGATCCATGGCGGCAAGCTGCTGGTGCAGATCCTGTCGCTGCCGTTCGAGGCGCAACAGGAACTGCTGAAGCACGTCACCCGCGGTGACTACGTCACGCCAACCTGTCCGAACTGCGACATCAAGATGGTGCGCCGAAATGGCAACGGCCGATTCACAGATTTCTTCGGCTGCAGCAACTATCCCCGCTGCAAGCGGACTTTCAATATTTCGCCCGAGCGAGCCAGTGCGCTTTCTGCAATGGCTGATTTACAGCCCTTCCCAGATCAAGTAAACCTCCAGCAAAGGTGATCTAAATCACCATAGGGAGTGGTACATGGCGGTGTTGCTGCCATCGTTGAGCGCCAGTGCTGGACGCATGACGTCCGGTGAGAGGCGTTTTGCCGAGCGCATTCTGCAGAAGCTCGAGGACGACTACAGCGTCTGGTACAACGTGCCGGTCGGCCCCAAGCAGCTGCATCCGGATTTCGTCGTCTTTCATCCCAGCCGTGGCTATGTCGTGCTGGAGGTCAAGGACTGGAAGCTCGATACGATTCAGAGCCTCACGCTCAGCACCGCGACGTTGCTGACGGATCGCGGCCTCGTGAACGAGGTCAACCCCATGACCCAGGCGCGCGTCTATGCGCTGGAAGTGGCGACGGCCCTGGAGCGCGACCCGGCGCTGCGTCGGTCAGCAGGCCAACCGTATGCCGGCAAGCTGATCATGCCGTATGGCTGGGGCGTGGTGCTGGCAAACATCACCCGCAAGCAGTTTGAATCCACAAACCTGGGAGAGGTGCTGCCGCCGGGAAATGTCATCTGCCAGGACGAGATGACCGAGTCGGTGGATGCGGAACGTTTCCAGAAACGGCTGTGGGATATGTTCACGCAGGTCTTCTCCTGCAAGCTCAGCCTGCCGCAGGTCGAGCGCGTGCGCTGGCATCTGTTCCCCGAGCTGCGCATCTCGTCGGACAGCGGGCAGTTCGGTTTGTTTGACGAACAGGGTGAGAAGCAGTCCATCGCGATCCCGGACCTGATCAAGGTGATGGACATGCAGCAGGAGCTGCTGGCGCGATCACTCGGCTCCGGGCATCGCGTGATTCACGGTGTTGCAGGCTCCGGCAAGACGATGATTCTCGGTTATCGCTGTCTGCTGCTGGCCCGCACCCTGAGCAAGCCGATTCTCGTGCTCTGCTACAACGTCACGCTCGCGGCGCGCTTGCAACAGCTGCTGAGCGAGCGAGGTGTCGCAGCGAATGTGTCCGTGCGCAATTTCCATGACTGGTGCAAGGACATGCTCACCACCTACCAGCTGGAGAAGCCGAAGTACGATCGTGACTACGGCGCCTACACCGCCGAGCTAGTCGAGAAAACAATTCACGGCGTCGACATCGGCCAGATCCCCCGAGCGCAGTACGGCGCCGTGTTGATTGATGAGGGGCATGACTTTGAACCGGAGTGGTTCAAGCTCGTCGTGCAGATGATCGACCCCGACAGTAACGCCATGCTGGTGTTGTATGACGATGCGCAGTCCATCTACACCAAGAAGCAGCGCCGCAAATTCAGCTTCGCCAGCGTCGGCATTCAGGCACAGGGCCGCACCACGATTCTCAAGCTCAACTACCGAAACACGCTGGAAATCCTGTCGGTTGCCAAGGCCTTCGCCGAAGAGCTTTTGAACCCACAGGAATCCGATGAAGACAACGCCCCGATCATCGCGCCAGAAAGCGCAGGGCGCCGTGGCTCCATCCCGGAGCTGATCCGCTGTGCCAGTCCTTATGAAGAGGCGAGGCTGATCGCCGACCAGATTGAAGATGAGCGCGCACATGGGCGCTCGCTGTCAGACATCGGCGTGTTGTGTCGCAAACAGCGCCAGATGGATGCGATCAGTCATCAACTCAAGAAGCGCGGAATTCCCGTGCGCGTTGCCAAGGATCAGGACGACAAGCGCACGCTGTTTGAAGGCGAGCCCTCAGTGAAGGTTGTGACGTTGCATAGCAGCAAAGGCTTGGAATTCGGCGCGACGTTCATTCCCCGCATTTGTGAAATGCCGGGGAAGAACGAGGATGAATCGGATGAAGCGCGCTTGCTCTATGTGGGCATGACGCGGGCAACGGAGCGGTTGGTGATGACGCAGGTTGGCGAGTCGGATTTTTCGCTGCGCCTGAAGCAATCTATTGGCCAAGTGAGTTCGTTGGCCTAGGTATTTTGAGTTCAGAAGTTGCGTTTTCCAAGCCGGATCGTCTGCATTGTTCCAGGGGCGGTAGGTCTGCTAGGCGAAAAGTGTGTTTTGTGGTGCTTCTATATTGACGTCCTCTTTCACTCTGATGCAGGTCGAGCAGCGTGGCTGCTCTCGTTGCTCTTCGTCTAGAGAGAGAATTTAATTTTAAGAGTGCCGGCTTGCTGTCGACAGAGCTCGCGCAATTGACCATTCCACATCAAATATTTGATTCAGGAAGTGTCCGATTAAGAGTTTTATCGATTTAATTTTAGAAGAATGGAAGTATTAGTCGATGGCAAAACGCATTCGCTTCAAGGTTAGGCAACGTAATGAGAGCCTCTCTGAGACAGACGTTTTTGTTCTCACAACTGATAACTGGGACGACTACACCTACAAGGTGCAGTTCAATCTTGCGTATATCGATTCCTCTGGAATCGAGAATAAAATCGGTGAGATAAAAATTCTACAGGCCAAGAAGGGGGAGAAAGACATAGAGCATAGGACCCAACTTCCAGAGGATATATTTCAAGAATTGGGTGACAACTACATCTCTTTGGGCCATGAGTCGGATTACTACCAAACGCTGCACTCGATATGTGGTGCGGAAGCACCTAAAGTCTTGGTGGCCCTACGAGACATCGCGTGGCAACCAGCATTGGCTCACCCATTCGAGACCAGTTCGGCGTTTAGAAACGCCTTGATGCGCTTCAATGTTGCCCATTCGAATAGGCGCTTCGGTGCCACGCTTGTTGTTGGAAAAACGCCAGAAGACTCTCCAAAGTTCAGATATTCCGGAACGATACTGGGAGCTGCCGGGCCTACCGAAGCAGAGTTTAGATTTGACCCAAAAGACAAGGTGCCCGGGCGAGTTGTCGCCATAATTGGGCGCAATGCCGTTGGAAAGACTAGGTACTTGGCGCGACTAGGAGAGGACCTCGCGCAGATTGATCGGCTCTCCGAAGAATCCGTCAAGCAACGAGACAGTCGCTTTCCCGACGGACGGCCAATTTTTACAAGGGTTGTTGCCATTTCCTACAGCGCCTTTGACCAGTTTAGAAGGCCAGCAGCTAACCCAAGAAGTAGTTATGTCTATTGCGGAATTCGCAGTGACAAAGGAACGCTTTCTCAAAGGGTGTTAATCGATGTTTATAAGAACAATCAAGAACGCATTCGCGAGATGGATAGAGACGATGACTGGACTGAGTACATGCAGCGGATTCTTGGAGACCAAAGCGAATCGTTGACCGCTCTCCTGGATGCCGAGATCTCTCCAAACACGCCGAGCGGAGGACAGCTGTCGCTCCTGAGCTCGGGACAAGCAATTCTGTCCCACTTTGTGACAGCTCTATTGGCTTGGATACAGCCGAACTCTTTGGTGCTATTCGATGAGCCGGAAACTCACCTTCATCCAAATGCTGTCGCCAGCTTATTTATGGTCATGACAGCGATTCTTAAAAAGTACGATTCGTACGCTGTCGTAGCCACGCACTCACCGGTGGTTATTCAAGAGGTGCCTGCTGAACGGGTGATCGTGTTTACGCGAGAGGGCGACGTGACATCCGCGGAATCCCTGAGCGTAGAAAGTTTCGGAGAAAGCGTTTCAGAGTTGACTAGGCATGTTTTCGAGACCATAGAGGTCGAGAGTTTGTACCGAGACACGCTTAAGAAGCTCGCCGGCAACGAATCGGCGCAGGAGATCATGCGCCGATTCCCGCTCGGCCTAAGCCTAAACGCGCAGGCATATCTTCTGGCTTACCTGCGTGCCTCTGAAGTAAATCGCGAGGCAGACGAATGAAGCGCCTCGTGCCGTTGAGCAATACCCCTTCGTACGTGGAACGGTACCTTCGAATTAGGGATTCTAAGTCAGCAGACGTTCGGGTTGAGCTCGAGTCAATTCACAGACCGATCGTTCGGCAATACGATTCTTATGCGCTGCAAGCTGCATCGCGGAATCTCGAAGTTGTTCGTCGAAGTCAGAGGTGCGCCACATCCGCGAATGCCTTACGCCACTGTTACGACAGTCCGACGAATGCGTTGCGTGCATTGAAAAAAGAGATCAAGGAATTGCAGCCGAGGCGGCAACTGAAGTATTGCCCAATGTGTGGGGTTACGCTGCCGAAAACCTTCGATCACTACATGCCCGCCGCTAGATTCCCCGAGTACGCGGTGATGGCCTTAAATTTGATCCCGTGCTGTTCACAGTGCAATTCGATCAAGGACGATGACTGGTTGTCGACATCCGGCGAGCGGCAGTTCCTTCATCTCTACTTCGATTGCATTCCTGAGGAGCAGTACCTTTTCGTACAGCTCTTGAGTTCTGCCGACATGCGTGGTGTCGGTGCAAGTTTTGAGCTGCGACGCCCGTCAGGATTTCGCCGAAATAAATGGAGCCTGCTGACCTCTCACTATAAGCGCCTGAAGCTACTTGAACGATTTTCAGAAGAGGGCAACGAAGAGATTGCAGAGGTACTCGCAGGCTGCAAAGCACACTTGCAGGCAGGGGGGGGAAGTGCATCGCTGCTTCTTCAGAACTTGGCAAACGACCGTGCCACAGTTTACGGAGACAGCCATTGGAGAACGGTTCTGATGCGTGCGCTATCGACTTACTCGCGACTAGATCAATTGATTCCCTTGATCTAGCTTGTAAACGGAGTTGCTCGATTGCTGAAACACCTACCGCCTGCTTAGGGGCTTATAGCCAGTGTGTGATGTATATCCGCGCTGAGATTGATTTAGTGGAATGTCTTTTTGAAGGCGTCTACCGGTTCCTTAACAATCTCAGCGCGGACACCCCAATCAACGCCAGCGCCGCAATCGTGAACGGAATCGTGCTCGCGCCCACCAGATAGCCGATGGTGCCGAGCCAATCGGCTTCGCCGTACTTTGTGATACCGGCAGATAATCCTCTATTATTTGATAGATTGGCACAGTGGAAAAAGATGGTGTTGCCCCAGCCGGTGTAGACCATGCCCCAGACGATCCAGGCCTGGGCGCGGCGGGTGGCGTGGATGTGCGGCAGGGCGAGGCCGGCGATCATCATCATCAGTCCGTTCATGACGCCGGCCACATGGGCGACGCGCCAGCCGCGTTCGCTGCCGGGGATGACGGCGTGCGCGTCGATCGTGATCGGCCAGACGCTGATGGCTTCCAGGATCACGAAGACGAAACCGAAGCCGGACAGCAGGCCGATGATGGCGATGAGGGCGCCGTGCATCAGCAGGCGCAGGCGGCCGCGGGCCGCGGTGTCCTGCGTGTCAGTGGGGGAATGATCCATTGTTCTCCTCGCTTTTTATGTGCGCCTCTTCGCCCGAGATGCGGTCCCGCTTCGGAGCAGTCCGCTATTGGCGAGGGCTCAGTTGATCTTATTAACTTAACACCGTCAACTTATTGAGCCGCAGCCGGCATCGGGCGGTGCGTCAGCGGCTTATTTGAAGACTTCGCGTCGGTATTGGCTCGGCGAGACGCCGGTCCACTTGGTGAAGGCGCGGGTGAAGGTGGTGCGGTCGGAGAAGCCGAGCTTGGTGGCGATGGCGTCGATGTCCAGCGCGCGGTCCATCAGCATGGTCCTGGCGGCGCTGCTGCGGACGGCGGTCTGGATGTCGATGAACGAAGTGCCGGCGTCCTTGAGGCTGCGTTGCAGGCTGCGTTCGCCCATCTTCAGGCGGGCGGCGACGTCCCGGATCGACATCGAGGGTTTCTGGGACAGCAGCACTTCGATGGTGTGGGCAAGGCCGCTGTCAGCGCGCAGTTCCTGCAGGCGGCGTTCGAGTCTCAGCTGAGCCTTGGCGTGCAGGGTGGCGGAGCGGTGCGGCAGCTCCAGATCCAGATAGCGGATGGGGAAGCGGATGCCGTCATGCTCGGCGCCGAACACCGGATCAGTGTGGTACTGCCTGCGGTAATCGGCGGCGGCAATCATCGGCTGGTGGCGAAAGAAGACTTCAAAGTCCAGCGCCTGTCCCATCATCTGTTCAATCAGGCGCGTGACGACGGCGATCACTACTTCCATGTAGGTGGCGTACCCCTGACGCTCGTCGCGACCATGCAGTTCGAAGCGGATGGTGACGGTCTCGGGATCGATTGCGTAGTCGGCGTGCAGCTCGGGGTTCAGCAGGATCGGCAGGTTGCCCAGCAGCGGCAGGACCTGTCGCAGCGAGGTGCACGAAGCGAGGTAGGCGTCGATCTCCGGCGCCTGGTCGAAGGCGAAGTAGTTGCCGAGCACGAAGGGGAAGTGCGCTCGGGTCGAATGCGCGACGGCGGACTCGTGCAGGCGCACGAGCACGTCGATATCCGGATAGGTGGCGGTGTCGGCGGTGTCGTAACCGCTGGGGTTGACCTCGCGCAGCACCTGATCGAGATTGAACCCGCAGATCACGCTGACGCGTGCGAACAGGGACAGGACGTGCGGGTTGAGAGTCAGCACCGGGGCAGGGTGTGGCGGAAGGGAGAGAAACTCTGCCACACCCCGCCCGGGGCTGTCCTCGGGGGGAGGATGATGCGGTGGTGCCTCAGGCTGCGAGCAACGTGGAGCGGCTGGCCTGCAGCGGATCGCCGCTGTTTTCGTAGGACTCGTTCCACACGCGGTAGCACGCCGGCTCCTTGATGTGCGTGGGGTGGAAGCCGGGCTTGAAGTACTGCAGCACGGCCGGTGCCATGCGGGAGAACACACCGCCGACCGGCTTGTACAGCCACCACATGCCGCTGGCCCAGAGCCTGGCGCGCTGGCCGAAGCTGAAGCCGTCGGACTTCAGCACCTTTCCAAGGAAGTGCAGCGTGAGCACCTGGAAGGTGATGACCGCGGCGGCCATGATGCCGACGCGGGTGAAGTAGCCGACCTTGGCGGTCTTCTGCATGACGTCGAAGGCCACGGCCTTGTGTTCGAATTCTTCGATGGCGTGCCAGGCGAACACGGCGCGCATGCGCTCGTCCGCACCTTGCAGGAAGCTGGCGTTGCCGAACACGGCGTCGGCCATGATCGCGGTCAGATGCTCCACCGACGCGGTGTAGACCAGCGGCCACGACTGCGGCAGGTTGCCCAGCTGCCATTTGAAGAAGCGGTCGCAGAACTGCTCGATGGCGTCGACCGGCACCCCCTGTTCGCGCAGGCGGTCATTCCACTGGTTGTGGACGATGCCGTGCTGGCCTTCCTGGCGCATGAAGTCGCGCACTTCGGCGAGCTGCTGCGGGTCGGTGATCTGGTCGCGGTAACGGCGGACGCTGGAGATGAAGAAGCGCTCGCCGATCGGGAAGGTCATCGACAGTGCGTCGACAAAGCGCGTCTTGAACGGATGCCCGTCCAGCCAATAGCGCGGGATGTCGCCGTCCAGACCGAAGTCCAGATCGGTTCGCGGCACGATGTGCGTCTGAATGGTGTTGCTGTCCATCGTTCGTCTTCCGGCTGTGAGCACCCGATATTAGGGAGCCCGGCGGACGCGGCGATAGGTTATTCGGCGACAGGATGTGGCATTCGGCGCATGCGATGCGCGGGGTCAATGCGTTCCGAGCTGACCTAGAAGTGAAGCTCGGTCTCTACGCCCATATAGGGTCGGGCCGAATTTTCGCGCTTCACGAAAGGCCGCAGGATCCACTTCTCCGTGGCAAAAGCGCCCATGGCGGAGCCGAGCATATGCGACGCAACATCCAGCCGATTGCTATAGGAGTTGCTCTGGCCGAGCTCTATGGTTGCGAACAATAACGAGCTGGCCCCGAAACCGATCCATGCGCTTCGCTCTTTGGACGCACTTTTCTTGTCCGCCCAAATAGTGATTTCGCCGGCCATGACGGCACCGCCTGCCACATGTGACAGCTGGCTCGTGAGGCCGTCATAAGCCGCTGCCTGGCCGCAAAGCAGCAGACCAGCACAGAGAACAGCCACACGCCCCCAGATTCTTATATCGATCAATTTTCGCTCACTCACGTATCCAATCGGGTCAGTTTCCGCGGAACACGCCTGCGGGTTCAACTGATCACAGCGATACGGGATGGTTGTGGGGATGCGGAACCCCGATGACTCCAGCAATCAAACCGTTGCGGCAACAAAAAAGGCCGCGGCTTCCAAGAAGCCGCGACCTTTGATTCAGCCGGAGTGCCGTTTAGGCGAGCGGGCGAATCTTCGTTGCCTGCATGCCCTTCGGGCCACGGGCTTCGACGTATTCAACGCGCTGACCTTCGGCCAGCGACTTGAAGCCGCCGCCTTCGATTTCCTTGAAGTGGGCAAAGAGGTCTTCTCCGCCATTGGCCGGCGTAATGAAGCCGAAGCCCTTGGCGTCGTTGAACCACTTAACGGTACCGCTGGAGACATTGCTCATGGATGCATTCCTTAAAATTTAAAAACGGGCATACCGCCCGCAGAGGTGCAAACGGTCAAGGAACGCATCGGGGAATTCGTGCCGCAAAAACATACAACGGCCCTAACCAGCTGAGTACACTGCTTGATACTTGCCGGGCCACCATACGCGCTTTTGTTCGCCGTGTCGAAGTTATTTTTGGGAATTCGAGTATTCGATCCTGAAAAACCCAGGCGCTGCCTGGGGCAGAGTCTCAATTTGCAGCACTTGCCTGCAGGACCTTGGTGGCCCACCCCGCTGTGCTTTTGCCGCATTTTTCCGATCGCGAAGTCCACCGATGCGCCGTCCAGCACTACTTTTTCACGGGCTAGATGGCGCGCCGGAAGATCATGGCGCGCTCTCGGTTTCGCCAAGTTCTACCTTGACGATTTGCCGCAGCGACACCGCCAAGGCGACTGAGTGCGTCCCGAACATTGATGCAACTTCCATCGTCGAAGCCCAGTAACGCAATTCGTTCATCAGTGATTTGTCCTGACTGATGGCTTCGACAATGCTGCGCGCGTCTGCCTCGCTGATCGGTGAGTCGCAATCGAGCAAGCGTTGTATCTCTGAATCGGCCGCGTAGCAGTGATTCCAGATATGGGATTGCACTGAGAGCGGAATGAGTCCGCGAACGTGCATGCGATACGCGGGTCGCTCCGTAATGATCGGGTTGGCCGCAGACCGGTAATATTTCGCGAGGCTGTCACGCAATTTTGTGTTGGCGATCAGGCCGAGTTCGCCGGCGCTTTTCAGTTCTTCGTAGGTTGAATTCGCGGGGTAGAACTCGGCAACTTGGCTTGCCTGGAAATATGCGACCAGCAATCGCCATTGGGAAAGGCCGTCTGCATCGCCGCTTTCGGCATAAGCCGCCGCTTTCGCGCCGTAGTCGTAGACTTCTCCCCAGAACTGAAGGCGATCGCGATAAGTGGCGATGTCAGTGTCGAGATCGGTCGCGATCCTTTCAAGGAAAGCTTGCGCTCGGGCCCGATCTACGCGTGCCTCGTTCCAGTTCGAGACCTGAATACCGATGAAGACGCCCACGACAACGATGACGAAGTCGAGGATTACCGCGGTCCAATTCTGCGCTTTCACATGTTCGATGACGCGCGAGAGGATCATGGTATCGGAGCCTTTTCAGGCGAATGATGAATGCCGATTTCTGCGTCCAGCACATCGTGCAATGCCGATAGCTGTCGGCTGACCGGCAGTACTGCGCGCTCGGTGTAGACGCTGTACATATATGCGTTCTCGCTGACTTCGTTTCGGAAAACGCGGTCTGCACGCATGGCGCGTGTATCGCATTCGGGGTTGAGCCACAGCGAGTCGACCCCAAGACGGGACGGGCCGAGATGATGCGTGATCAGGCGCGGGAAGGCTCGTCCGAGATCGTGGCCGGAGCGACTGATCGCCGTGGTGAGATCGCGCGCCCGTGCTGCATCTTGCATGTAATTCAATATGGCTGTGCGGACCGGCGTCGAGGTGAGCTGATCGAGCCGGCCCGTCGACAGTAGCTCGATCACCGTCGGGAGTTCTGCGGGCGGCACCGTCGTATGGGCGGATCCGACGATGGCGTCACAGTGCTCCAGCGACAACACCTGATCTGTATCACTGCTGTTGAGATGGTCAACGGCATTGATCAGTGCGCGGGAGAATTTCGTTCGAGTTCGATCATAGATTGAACGCGTTTCGATCAGCTTCTCAACTTCACTATGCAGACGGTCGAGATACTCATGCTCATTTTTCTGCCGCCCCCGCTCAACGGCCCAGTCCTGCGCCTGAAGGCCGATAAAGACGCCGACGACGACGATGACGAAATCAATGACGATCGCCGTCCAGTGCTGATTCTTCACATGCTCAACAATGCGACGCAGGATCATTGGGACGTTGTCTCCGCGGGCGTGTGATGCGTGCGAAGCGATTGCGTAACGAGCCGGAGGCCGCGCCTGTTGTGGGTCTGATAGGCAAGGTTCGATTCGTTGAGGTTGTTCATGAATCGACGACGCAGATGCATCGCCGGGACATTGCCTGGGTGTGGCTGCGGCGAGGCGCTCCGATCTAGGCTGCCTTCGTTGGTTACTCCGGACTCAGGTAGAAATGATTTGGCCCGGATTCGCAAGAATCCGGGCCAAATAGGGTTACCAAGGATTGCCATCTGCGTTTCGGCAATCAATCCCAGCTGAGTGCGCCGCCGGTCTGGTACTCGGTGACGCGGGTCTCGAAGAAGTTCTTTTCCTTCTTCAGGTCCATGACTTCGCTCATCCACGGGAACGGGTTTTCCGCGCCAGGGTAGATCGGCTGCAGGCCGATCTGGGCGCAGCGGCGGTTGCAGATGAACTTGAGGTAGTCGTTGAACTGGCTGGCGTTGAGGCCGAGGACGCCGCGCGGCATGGTGTCATGCGCGTAGCGGATTTCCATTTCCGTGGCTTCCATCAGCATGTGCTTGATTTCTTCCTGGAACTCGGCGGTCCACAAATGCGGGTTCTCGAACTTGATCTGGTTGATCACGTCGATGCCGAAGTTCATGTGCATGGATTCGTCACGCATGATGTACTGGATCTGCTCGGAGGCGCCCATCATCTTGTTGCGGCGGCCGAAGCTGAGCAGCTGCACGAAGCCGACGTAGAAGAAGATGCCTTCGAACACGACGTAGAAGGCGATCAGGTCGCGCAGCAGGCGGCGGTCGGCTTCCGGCGTGCCGGTGTGGAAATCCGGGTCGGAGAGCGACTGCGTGAACTGCAGACTCCACGCGGCCTTCTCGTGGATCGACGGGACTTCGCGGTACATGTTGAAGACTTCGGCTTCGTCGAGGCCAAGGCTTTCGATGATGTACTGGTAGGCGTGCGTGTGCAGCGCTTCCTCGAAGGCCTGGCGCAGCAGGTACTGGCGGCACTCGGGGTTGGTCAGGTGGCGGTAAACCGCGAGCACCAGATTGTTGGCGACGAGGCTGTCCGCGGTGCTGAAGAAGCCGAGGCTGCGCTTGATGATGGTGCGCTCGTCATCGGTCAGGCCATTGGGGTCCTGCCACATGGCGATGTCGGCGGACATGCCGATTTCCTGCGGCATCCAGTGGTTGTTGCAGGCGTCGAGATACTTGTCCCAGGCCCAGCGGTACTTGAACGGGACGAGCTGGTTGAGGTCGGCGCGGCAGTTGATGATCTTCTTGTCGTCGACCTGGATGCGGCGTGCGCCCATCTGCAGGTCTTCGAGGCCGGTCGCGCCGGCGACTTCACCGTGCGCGCTCTGCTGGACTACCGCCGGATGCGGCTTGCGCAGCTCGGGCTCGGCTGCGGCGAGGTGAGCCTGGGTGGTGGTGCTTGGTGCGTCGTCCCATTCCAGCATGTGTCTACTCCGTTCTTGTCTCCGGCCTGTGCCGGACGGTTTCGTGTCTGTGTCGCGTTTGCGCACGCGTCGTTTTCAGAATTTGGTGCCAATCGCAGATGAGGCTCCGTCAGCAGCTCGCGCAGTCTCTGAAGAACTGTCGCTGAGTGATTGCTGGCGCGATCTTTTTTCGGCTGGCTTCCCCCTGACGCGTGGCGCTGTATTCACTGCGACAGCGCTGCGCTCAAGATTGCGCCTGCTCTGGGGTGGAGTCAAGGGGGTTCACACTACCTGTAGTAGATTTGGTGCGGTTGGATGACTACATGTAGTAAAAGCGGCCGCACTTATGCCCCGCTTACGCACAGGCGTTGCGCAGCTGCGCACCCAGCCTGTGCACAGACTTGTCCCCAACCCTGCGCGCAAGCTTTCCCAAGGCTGTCCCCAGCCTTGCGCACACACTTATGCGATGGGGTGCCCACAGGCTTGCCCACAGTTTTGTGCACAGCCGCGGTTCCAGAAGAAAAAATGCGGACGCCCGTTGCCGAGCGTCCGCAGTCCCCTTGAGACACCCCTCATTAACTTACTGGCAGGCCTCGCATTCGGGATCGAGGATCGAGCAGACCTTGGCACTGCCGACATCCGTCGCGGCCACTGCCGGCGTGGCCTTGGCGGCCGGCGCTGTGCTGACGCCACTGCTGCTGGACTGGCCGACCTTGTTCAGGCGGGTGTCGCTGATCGTCGATTTCTCGGCGTGCGTCGCGCCCATGGTGCGCAGGTAGTAGGTGGTCTTCAGGCCGGACGTCCAGGCGTGCTTGTACAGCTCGTCCAGCTTCTTGCCGTTGGGCTGACTCATGTACAGATTCAGCGACTGCGCCTGATCGATCCACTTCTGGCGGCGGCTGCCGGCGTCGACCAGACGCTTGGCGTCGATCTCGAAGGCGCACTTGTAGATCGCCTTGATCTCGGCCGGGATGCGGTCGATGCTCTGCACGCTGCCGTCGAAGTACTTGAGGTCATGCGCCATGACCTCGTCCCACAGACCGAGCTGCTTGAGGTCGTTGACCAGATACTCGTTGACGACGGTGAACTCGCCGGACAGGTTCGATTTGACGTACAGGTTCTGGTACGTCGGCTCGATCGACTGCGACACGCCGGTGATGTTGGCGATGGTCGCGGTCGGGGCGATCGCCATGGTGTTGCTGTTGCGCACACCCACGGTCTTCACGCGCTCACGCAGGGCGTCCCAGTCGAAGCGGCCGGACACTGAAGTGTCCTGCTGCAGGTACTGCGGGCCGCGCTGCTTGGCGAGGATCTGGATCGAGTCGATCGGCAGAATGCCCTGGCTCCACAGCGAGCCTTCGAAACTGGAGTACTTGCCGCGCTCGGCGGCAAGGTCGCTGGACGCCTTGATTGCGTAGTAGCTGATCGCTTCCATCGACTCGTCGGCGAACTTGATCGCCTCGTCGGACTCATACGCCAGACGCTTCTTGTACAGCGCGTCGTTGAAGCCCATCAGGCCCATGCCGACCGGACGATGGCGCAGGTTGGAGTTACGCGCAGTCGCTACCGAGTAGTAGTTGTACTCGATGACGTTGTCGAGCATGCGCATCGCGGTATTGACGGTCTTCTCGAGCTTGACCAGATCCAGCGCGCCGCTTGCATCGAGGTGTGCGGGCAGGTTGATCGAGCCGAGGTTGCACACGGCGATTTCCTGACCGGCCTTGGTGTTCAGCGTGATCTCGGTGCACAGGTTGGAGCTGTGCACGACGCCGACGTGCTGCTGCGGCGAACGCAGATTGCACGGATCCTTGAACGTGACCCAAGGATGGCCGGTCTCGAACAGCATGCTGAGCATCTTGCGCCACAGCGTCAGTGCCTGGATGCGCTTGAAGTTCTTGAGGCGGCCTTCGTCGGCCAGCTTCTCGTACTCGACGTAGCGTTTCTCGAACGCTTCACCCATCAGGTCATGCAGATCCGGCGTTTCGTCCGGCGAGAACAAGGTCCACGGACCTTCTTCCATCACGCGCTTCATGAACAGGTCCGGCACCCAGTTGGCCGTGTTCATGTCATGCGTGCGGCGGCGGTCGTCGCCGGTGTTCTTGCGCAGTTCGAGGAATTCCTCGATGTCGCGGTGCCAGGTTTCCAGGTAGGCGCACAGCGCGCCCTTGCGCTTGCCACCCTGGTTGACCGCGACGCAGGTGTCGTTGGCCACCTTCAGGAACGGCACGACGCCGTTGGATTTGCCGTTGGTGCCCTTGATCCAGCCACCCATGCCGCGTACCGGTGTCCAGTCGTTGCCGAGGCCGCCGGCAAACTTGGACAGCATCGCGTTGTCGTGGATCGCGCCGAAGATGCCGTGCAGCTCATCCGGCACCTGGGTCAGGTAGCAGCTCGAAAGTTGTGGTCTGAGGGTGCCGGAGTTGAACAGCGTCGGCGTGCTGCTCATGAAGTCGAAGCTGGACAGCAGCTGGTAGAACTCGATCGCGCGCGCTTCGCGGTCGATCTCGTTCATCGCCAGACCCATTGCCACGCGCATGAAGAACGCCTGTGGCAGCTCGAAGCGGGTCTTGTTGCTGTGGATGAAGTAGCGGTCGTACAGCGTCTGCATGCCGAGGTAGTCGAACTTGCCGTCACGCTCGGCGATCAGCGCCTTGCCCAACGCTTCGAGGTCGTACAGCGCGAGCTTGGGGTCGATCAGTTCCAGCGACACCGCCTTGTGGATGTACTCGCGGAAGTAGTCCGGGTAGACCGCCTTCATTTCCTCGAAGGTCGGGCGCGTTTCGGACATGCCGAGGAACTTCAGCGCTTCGTGGCGCAGCGCGTCGAGCAGCAGGCGCGCCGACACGTAGGTGTAATTCGGTTCTTTTTCGATGCGGGCGCGTGCAGTCAGGGTCAGTGCCTGTGAAACCTCGGCTTCGGGCATGCCGTCGTAGAGGTCGCGCAGCGTGGCGGTGACGATTTCATCGACGCTGACGCCGCCCAGACCGTCGCAGGCCTCGGTGACGAGACGGCGCATGCGCGCTTCGTCCAGTGCCACCACGGTGCCGTCATCGCGGGTGATCGAAAGCGTTGGCTTGGCGCTGGCGGGCTGCGCGGCCGCTTCGGCCTCGCGCTTGCGCGTCTGTTCAGCGCGGTACAGCACGTAAGCGCGGGCGACCTTGTGTTCGCCGTTGCGCATCAGCGCCAGTTCCACCTGATCCTGGATGTCTTCGATGTGTACGGTGCCGCCGCCGGACATGTGGCGGGTCAGCGCCTGCACCACCTGCTGGGTCAGCTCTTCGATCTTGCTGCGGACCGAAGCCGAAGCTGCCGAAGCGCCGCCTTCAACCGCCAGATACGCCTTGGTCATGGCGATCTGGATCTTGCTCGCATCGAAGCTGGTGACCTTGCCGTTGCGGCGGATCACCTTGATCGCGCCCGGCGCGGTAGCGGCCACGTCGACCGTTGAGGTTGGGGTCTCCGGCGGTCGACGGGCTTCGGTCGGTGCGGCTGTGGAATGGGTTTGCATAGATGTGATCTCCCCCCGGAAAGTGCGTGGAAACGGAGCAAATGGCGAAGCCACGGACACCTGTAGCGGTGACTCGTGGCAGTGTGGCAACCATATCTTGTGGTTCCAAGGCCAGTCAACCCCAAGCGCTTGTGTCCAAAGCGGTGCAATTCCCCTTGGAAATCTTGTGCATAACTATGCGTGCAGTGCGCCTCTGCCAATGATTCCAGTGACTTGCACGCGGTCACCGGCAAACGCCGCATGCTGGTGGGGTTTTGCACTGAAAAGCCTGTATCGCTGCGGGTTTCAGGGATGACCCGAACCAGGGCGCAGTTGCAGGAATGTTATTTTTAAGACATAAGAAAAAACATATATAAATAAAAAATCACAATGCTGACTTGCTGTCTGATAATGCGTGCTGTTTTTACACTTAAAAGAATTTAATGCAACTTATTATCACATTCACATGCCAAGCCGGCGGTCCTGGTCAAGACTTGCGGTGCACCGCGGCTCATGACACAAAGGCAACCCGCTGTGTTTGTCCCTCCCAGCACATCTTCCTGACGAATGACCTTTGATCCGAATGGCCGTCTCTCGCGGCTGCAGCATCGTGCATGCCCTGTCCATCAACAGAGCGCGTGGACGTCTGTCGGGGGGCGCGTATGAATCTGCGCGCATGGTGGTCAAAAACGGTGACCCAGGCGGGTCGCGACCGCAAGCGCCTGGATGCGGCACTGGAACGACTGCAGGCAGCGGAGAATGGCCAGCGTATTCCGGCCCTGGTGGCGCTGGTCGGATGGGTGCGGCCACGGCGTGCTACCGATGCCGAGGTCGCCGCTGCGCGGCTGCAGTTGTTGACCGAGGTTTTGCGCGAAAATGCTGCGCCGCGCGCCACCCTGCGCGATGCGCTGCTGTGGCTGACTGCAGAAAAGCAGCCGCTGCGCCTGCTCAGCGACTCCGGAATTCTGGCTAACGAGGATTTTGTTGGCGGTTTCTGGCGCCGCCTGTCGTTGAGCGTGCTGCCGGCGGAGCTCGACCCGGCGCAGCTGCGCGATGTGGTGCGGATGTTGTTTACGCGCAGCGACGACTATCTCTGGGCGGAGGCCATCGCCGAGGCTGACTGGGTCGCATTGCTTGATGCGCTGGATTTCGGAGCGGTGCAGGTGGCCGGTCAGGACCGGCGCATGCCGTTCCAGATCCTCGAGGCGTTGCAGGTGATTTCATATCGCATCGCGTCGATGGGTCTGGAGCCGGAGCTGGTGCGCAACCACCCGTCCATCGAGCGCTACGAATCGCCGTTCCTGACGCAGAACGTCGAATTGCGCCAGTTCATCGATGAGCGCCGGGCTGCGATCAATGACAAGCGCGCACCGGAACTCGACGACAAGCACTTGCTGGTGCTGCTGGGCCAGTGCGATGAGGTCGTGGGCAAGGTACGCAAGCAGGCGGCCAAGAGCGGCGCCAGTGTCAGCCTGACCGTGCTGCTGGCGCGACTGTCGCAGAACATTGCACGGCTGAAGCTGCTTTTGCAGTTGCTGGAAGACCGGCCAGTACACGAGCTCAACGAGCTGCGTGTGCGTTTCTTCAAGCAGGTGGTGCGAGCGGAGAATCGCCGCAACAGCATTCGCGAGCTGTGGAGTCAGACGGTCGATCTGTTGGCGACGCGTATCGTTTCGAACGCCAGCAAGGCTGGTGAGCAGTACATCACCAGCGGTCGCAGCGACTACTTTCACCTGTTCCGTTCGGCAATGGGCGCGGGCCTGGTGGTGGTGGCAGCTTCGCTGGCCAAGCTGTGGCTGTACGACCCGCAGCGCGCGCCGTTTGGTGAGGCGATTGTCTACAGCGCCAACTATGCGCTGGCATTCGTACTGATGTATGTGTTCCATTTTTCGCTGGCGACCAAGCAGCCGGCGATGACTGCCAACAGCATCGCGCAGGCGATCGAGACGGCCGGAGCGGCCAAGCGCCTGGATGTGCTCAGCGACATCGTCATGCGGACTTTCCGGAGCCAGTTCGTCGCGGTGCTCGGAAATCTGATCGTGGTGGTGCCGCTGGCGGTCTACATCGCGCAGGTGATCTGGCTGCGTACCGGTGTGCATTACCTGAGTCCCGAGAAGGCGACGCACCTGCTGGAAGACGTCAATCCGCTGAGTCCGCATGTCTGGATCTGGGCGGCGCTGACCGGAGTCTGTCTGTTTGCGACGGGATTGATCTCTGGCTACTACGACAACAAGGCGGTGTACGACCGGATTCCGGCGCGTGTGGCGCAGCTGCGCTGGCTGCGCAAGGCGTTTGGCCAGAAGGTTGCTGAACGTGTCGCGACCTATGTCGAGAACAATTTAGGCGGCTTGATGGGCAGTCTGTTTTTCGGCCTGATGCTGGGTTCGGTGGGGGCGCTGGGCCGCGTATTCGGTCTGCCGATTGATACGCTGCATGTGACCTTCACTTCGGCCAACAGCGCCTATGCGATCGCTGCGCTGGGGGATGCCATGAGCTGGCGCAGCATCGCGACCAGTATTGGTGGCGTGACGGTGATTGGCTTTCTGAATCTTCTGGTCAGTTTCGGTCTCGCGCTGTTCGTGGCAATGCGATCGCAGCGTGTGTCATTGAGGAACACCAGTGGCTTGTGGATGGCTGTGCTGCGCCGCTTCTTCAGTCGTCCCCAGGATTTCTTCTGGCCACCGCGCACACCGCCTGTGGTTTCGGAACCGGAAAAGGCGGACAAGAAGAAAAACGGCGCGGGCTGAACGCGTGGTGGCGTGTCGCTCCAGCTTGGGCTGTGCTGGGCTCGTCTCCCAACCCATGGGAGCTACTGCATTGCCGAATTGATGGCGTCCGGGCTCGGCGTTTGAGTTGTCTGCTGGGCAACGCCTTGTACGCAGGTTCGGTTGCGGCCTTCTGACTTCGCGCGATAGAGCGCGGTATCGGCGGCACCCACCAAGGCGTTGAGTGCAAGGTCGGCGCCAGCTTCCTGCGCGGCGCATCCGAAGCTCATGGTCAGATAGCCGTTCGCAGCGTCGGGATTGGGAATGAGCAGACGTTCGATGTGCTGGCGCGCCGCTTCGGCGCGCGCAACGGCGGCGTCACTGTCGCAGTCATACAGCACCAGCAGAAATTCTTCGCCTCCCCAGCGCGCAGCGATATCGGTCCCGCGTCGCGCCGCGGCTTGGTGCAAGACCTCGCTGACGTCGCGCAAGGCTTCGTCTCCGGCCAAGTGTCCGCGACGATCGTTGAGCCGCTTGAAAAAGTCGATGTCGCAGAGGATGACCGAGACAGCGCAGTGTTCGTGCGCGGCTTTTTGCATCAGCACTTCGGCGCGCTGGATCAGCGCATGCCGGTTATACAGCCCGGTGAGCTCGTCATGGTTGGCCAGATGATCGAGCAGGCGCCCTTGCAACCAGCTGCGCCGCATCACCTGCTCGCTCAGAAAGCTGCCGAGACTGCAGGTCAGCAGTGCGAAGATCACGAAACTGATGTCCTGGATGCTGGATATCGATCCGGATCCGTTCATGATTTCGATCAGGATCAGTGCTGCCGTGGTGGTCAGTGCGACCGGAAAGGTGGTCCGAAATGACATGCCGCTGAGCAGCTGGATGTTGATCAGCTGCAGCACCAGCAACTCGGTCGGCGGGGGCAGGCCCAGCGTTAGGCAGCGGCCGGCAGCCGCCACCATGGCCAGATTGACGACCAGCATGATGAACGGCAGCAGGCGCATCAGGCTGTGGTGCCAGTGCGGAACGTAGCTGCCCGCCGCGCCGATCAAGGTCAGGGAGCCGCCGATTCCCGCGACCAGAATCGCAAAGACCGGATCTGTCAGGCGTTGCACGGTCAATCCGTCGATCAGCAGGTACACCGCAAGAATCAGCAGCGCCAGAGTAAAGGTGCCGCGGGTCAGGCGGGTCGAGCGTTCAGCAGCATCGCGGCGAAAACGCAGCTCCAGACGCCGCGAAAATCGCTGCGACCAGATTGGACGCGCCAGCAGCGATTGCAGCTCCGACGTCAATCGGGACTCTGAGGAAGCGGGCGTCATTGGTGGGCCGTAGCGATCCTGGTCGAAGCGGCATCGAAAATATTCACGGCGTTGGCGGCGAGGAAGTTGCGAAAGATCAACGGCTGTCCGTCCTGCTGCCACAGCCGGTGACCGTCTGCATCGACCGCTTGTCCGCGTTCGATGATCTCCACGAACTGCTTTTCGGTGGGGGCGCTGCCTGTGCTCCCGTCCGCTTCGCGGACGGGAGTCTCCATCGTGGAGGCCATCGTTGCGGTTTGGCGCAGCTGTGTTCCGGGAGCGCCCTGTATCTGGGGCAACAAGCGAAAGCCACGGTCCAGCATCGCTGTGGCCATCGCCTCAATGCCGCCGAAGCCGGCAGCGCGGACGTCGATGGTCACGTGATTGAAGTCCGGGCCGAGCGCCAGCGCACTCGCGGCTTCACCGGAGACGGCGGCGACCGCTTCCAAAGTGCTTCGCAGCATCGGCGGGCCATTTCGGTTCATCAGCCGGTGCACGAAGTGTTCGATGAAGGCGTCGGCATCTGGCGCATTGAGGGTGCCGTCGGTTTCAAAGCGCTCGATACGCTCGATGAATGCGCCGTGATCCACATGCTGAGCCTGCTCGGCGCAATCGTTGCGGATTTGTGCCGCGACATCGTCCGGGAAGGCGGCGAGGTCGACCTGCGAGACGAAAATCTTGAACTGACTCGCATCCTCGCCGATCACCTGAAGGTCGAACGAGACCAGCTTTTTCGCCGGAAACGCATATTCGCGCTCGCGCTGTAGTCCGAGGACTTGAGCGGCGCGTAGTACCAGCGCGCGGACCTGCGGATCGGCGGTGCGGATGGCGCCATGATCATTGCGGAATGTGCCGCCTTGATCGACCACAAGCTGATGCAGCGCGACGAAGTCGGGCACGTTGGCTGCAAACCGTGCCGTCGCCGCCTCGACGAAGCGATGGCGCAAATTCATGGGGGAAAATTTTGTCGCCATGTGTGCGCCCTCAACCCAAGCGATGGGTGTCGCCGTCGTGCTTCGATTCGTCAGCCATGCCCAGTCGCGACGAGTGGCAGCTGAATCGAACGACTTCACCCGTTTGCTGATCCAGCGGAGCGCCTGGGCTGAGTGCGCCATCGCCGGTCAGGACGACGCGATCCCTTGAGAGGCGCACCTCTTCCCCTGAGGAGGTGAGTACGTAGGTGCCGTTGCGGCTGTCATCCACGTACTGGAATTTCCCGTGCACGTATTCGATACGGCCATGGGTCCGTGATGCGGTCTCGGATGTCAGCTGGACCGCGCAGTGCTTGTCGCGCCCCAGAAGGATTGGGCAATCGGCAATGCGGAACACCTGTGGGCGGCCATGTACGCGCAAGGTGATGGCAGTGAATACACCACCTGGGTCCATCAAGGGGGACGCCATCTGGGTTTCGACAGCGTCCACGGAGGGCTGGTGCAGCATCACCAGATCCGGACCCAGACGCTGGGCGTCGGCACTCAGGGTGCCTGCAGGGAGCGCATCGACAAATGCCTGCAGTGCAACCACGGTATGCGCAGGTGCGCGAGAGATGTTTCCGGTGAGGCGGTGAGTCCAGATGCTGTGTGCCCGTCCGTTGACGATGTTCATCGGGCCGTAGCCGAGCACCACGCGCGCGGACAGTGAATGACGTTCGGGGTCTTTGCCGCGGATGTGCGAAGCCAGCACCTGAATGGCGTGCGCCATTTTCAGAGCGCTTTCCGCGTGCGGAAAGAACAGCAACATGCGGCGGGCCGTGAATTCCAGCGGAAGCACCGACAGCGCGCGGGCGTGTTCGCTCAATTCCTGCACTTCGCCCGGGTTGAGCGCTGCGTCGGTCACGAAAGCGCGCCGCAAATCGGTGAACTCCGCCAGCAGCAACGCGCCGGTACGAATGTCATCTTGCGGAATCGTCATGACGCTATGGACTGCTCAAGCAGAATGGCGGACAGGGGTAAGGATACTCGTGTGTCGTTCTTGCGTCGTGACGGGCCCACCGCTCGGCGGCCCGCGGTGCACAGTCTGGGCATCTTTATACAATGGCCGGGTTCCCGCGTGTCAAACGCTACCGCCTCGGATCGAGACGTGACCTATCAGAAGCATTGCCCCGGTTGCTTCGTCAACAAGAGTGGACTCGCGGTCTGCCCGCAGTGCGGTTATGACGAATCCGCGCCACGAACGCCGCTGTATCTGCCCCATGGGGTGGTCATTGGCGGGCAATATCGGGTCGGCAAGGTGCTGGGTCAGCCTGGCGGTTTCGGTATTACCTATATCGCCTGGGACGTGCATCTCCAGCAGCGCGTTGCGATCAAGGAATACCTGCCGCGCTCGCTGGCAAAACGCGCCGATCAGGGTGAGGGTGTGGTGCTGCTGGCGGCCGAGCACGAAGCAGCGTTCAAGGATGGACTGGAGCAGTTCCTGAACGAGGCGCGGGTCATCGCTCGGTTCGACCACCCGAACATCGTGAGGGTGCGCAATTTCTTTCGCGCCAACGATACCGCCTATCTGGTGATGGACTACTACGAGGGCGTCAGCCTCGGCGACTATCTCGCCAGCCTCGATGGCGGACGGGTGCCGCCGGATGTGGCTGCGCAACTGCTGGCGCCGGTGCTCGATGGTCTGCAGTTTGTGCATGACCGCGGCATCGTTCACCGCGACGTCAAGCCGCACAACATCTACCTGGCACAGGGCGGGCGCACGATCCTGCTGGATTTCGGCGCCGCCCGGGCGGCGGCCGACGGCGAAGGCCCGGGCGCCGTGCTGTTGTCCGAGGGCTATGCGCCGCTGGAGCAGTACCAGCGCGGGTCGCCGCTGGGGCCATGGACCGACTTGTACAGTGTGGCGGCGACCCTGTACCGCATGGTCATCGGCGCACCGCCGCCGGCTGCGCTGGATCGTGTCGGGCAGGATTCGATCGCCAAGCCGCTGGGATTCGACGCCGGATTCGAGCGTGTTCTGCGCAAGGGGCTGGCGCTGGCCGTGGCGGATCGCTATCGCAGTGCCTACGACATGCGTGCGGACCTGTTTGCGGCGCTTGACCTGCTGGACGAGCATTCGCCGCGCCTGGGCGCGACCGGGATCTTTGCTGTTTCGTCGGAGCCAGTGACCCGCCCGATCAATGAGCCAGATACTGCGCCAGCGCCCGACACTGCGCCGCCGACGGGCCCAGCGATGACCAAGGCAGCAGCGTCGGAAAACCCGCGTGTGCTCGGTCCGGCGACGCCCGCCGGATTGACTGCAGCGTGGATCATTGCCGGCGCCATCGTATTCGGCGCGGCGTTGATCGCGGCCGTGCTGTGGCTGCGGCTCGCGCCCTGAGCGGTGCGAACGGGGATCGTATCGGTGTCGTTACTGAGCGCGCAGGGCTTCAACGATCGGCAGGCGCGCAGCGCGCAGCGCCGGGAACAGACCGCCCAGGAAACCGATCACCAGCGCCCAGAGAATGCCGAGTCCGATCAGCGCTGGATCCACATTCAAGCGAAACACGATCTGACTGAAGTTCTGTCCCAGCGTATTGACGACATTGCCGTTGAACGCGACCCAGGCCAGTGCGGCGCCGAGGGTGCCGCCCAACGCCGCCAGCAACAGCGCTTCGACCAGCACCGAAATCACCACCGGTCCGGACGAGAAGCCGATTGCCCGTAACGTGGCGATCTCGACGGAGCGTGACGATACCGCCGAATACATCGTGTTCAGCGCACCGAACATGGCGCCGATCGCCATGATGCCGCCGACGAAGTAGGCCAGGAAATTCAGCACTTTGGTCAGCTGCTTCGACTGCTCCGCGTAGTACTCCGGCTCGCGTTTGACGTCGACGGTCAAGGTCGGATTGGTGGTCAGCGCATCCTTGTAAGCGTCGAAGGCCGAGGCCGAATCCAGCATCACCGTGACCGACTGAAATCCGTTGCGACGATACGCGGACAGCACTGTTTCGCTGTCTGCCATCAGTTCCGATTCGTGGGTGTCGGCGTTGCTTTCGAACACGCCGACCACGGTCCAGTCGCTGTCCCGGAATGCAATCGTGCTGCCCACCGACAGACCGCGGAACTGACGTTGGGCCGATCGGCCGACAATCAGCTCACGGACTGCCGGTTCGAACATGCGGCCTTCCACGATACGTGCTTCCGGACGCAGCTTGAAGGCGTTGCGGCCAACGCCCCGTAGCGTCACGTTGGCGTCGGAGCCGTCGGCGACCGTGGGCAGATTGACGATGACCACCGCTTCGGCGGAGCCGATCGGCTTGTCGTCGGCGTCGCGAAGCACGCCGGCCGCGTCGAGGATGGTCTGGGCGTTTTCACGCGTCAGCGCGCTCGACAGTTCGGCGTTGGATCCACCGCGCAAGACGATGGCGCGATCCGGCCGCCCGGTTCCGGCAACGGTCTTCTGGAAGCCCAGCCCCATTGCCAGCACTGAAACCAGGACAGCGACGACGCCGGCGATGCCGATGACGATGACCGATGAGGTGCCGAAGCGTGACGGCAGTCCGCGCAGGCTCATTGCGGTGACAGCGAAGATTTGTTGGAACATGGGCGGGTCTCCTCAGCGTCCGGCCAGCGCGTCGACGATCTGCAGGCGCTGTGCGCGCAGACCCGGCGGCAAGCCGACGATTGCGGCCAGCAGCGCGGCCGCGGCGAGGCCGGTGATGATCACTGAGGTCGGCAAAGTGGCGACGCCGATGAACGGCTTCAGCGCCGGGAAGGCCAGCCACGCCAAGCCGAGTCCGATGACTGCCGCGAGCACGCACAGCAGCAGCGACTCGGCCAGCACCAGCGTCAGCACGCCACGGTCGGTGTAGCCGAGCGTCTTCAGAATCGCCAGCTCGGGAATGCGCTCGCGGACCGACTGCATCATCGTGTTGCCGGTCAGGAACAGCAGCGTGAAGAACACGGCGCCGATGATGGCGTTGACGATGAAGTTGATGTCGCCAAACTGTTTCAGGAACGACTGCGAGAATTCCTTCTCGCTCTGCGTCTTGGTTTCATTTGATGAGTTGGCGAACAGCGCATCAATGTTCTTGGCCACTTCGGCGGCCTGCGTTGGGTCCTTTACCCGCACCAGATACCAGCCGACGGTCCCCTTGCCGTACAGACGCGCCTCGTCAAAGTAGTCGTGATTGAAGAACATCCCCATGGTCTGGCTACGGTCGCTGGGGAAGTCGTAGGTGCCGACGATGTCGAAGGTCCAGTCCAGATCGTTGATCGTGCCGTGCGGCCAGATCGTCGAATGCAGGGGGATCTTGTCGCCGACTTTCCAGCCGAACTTCTGCATTGCTTCGAGACCGACCAGTGCGCCGGTGCGCGTGCGCTTCATCGCCTCGACCTGATCCGGTGCTGCGGTGACTTCGGGTACAACCTGCAGATAGCGGTCAATGTCGACCGGAGCGGCAAAAATGAAATTCTTCTGTTCCTGGTAGTAGGCACCGAACCAGGTGGCGTAGGCGACGCCCTTGACCCCGGGGACGGATTCGATCTGCGTCATGAAGGCCGACGGCAGCTGTTCCGTCAGTGCAATCCGGTTGATCACCACCAAACGATCCACGTTCGCCATTTCGACGCCGCGACTGAAGGCGGCATTGACGCCCTGCAGCAGGCCGAACAGCAGGAATGCGATGACGATCGAGAGCAAGGTCAGAATGGTGCGCGTGCGTTTGCGCCACAACGAAGCCCAGATCAACGGGAAGTGCTTCATCGCTGCGACCTCAGGCCGACGTCGGTTCGTCGACCAGCGCACCCTTGTCGAGATGCCGCTGATGCGTGGCGTACTCGGCGGCCTTGGGGTCGTGTGTAACCATGACGATGGTCTTGCCATGGTCGCGATTCAAGGTCTGCAGCAGGCGCAACACTTCGTCTGCGGTCTTGCGGTCCAGATCGCCGGTGGGTTCGTCGCAGATCAACAGGGTCGGGTCGGCGACGATCGCGCGGGCGATGGCGACACGCTGCTGCTGTCCGCCCGACAGCTCGCCCGGTTTGTGGCGCGCGCGGTCGTCGAGACCGACGACCTGCAGGGCGATGGCCACGCGCTTGTGCCGCTCCGCTTTGGACAGTCGCGTCAGCAGCAGCGGCAATTCGACGTTGCGCTCGGCTGACAGCATCGGCAGCAGGTTGTAGAACTGGAATACAAATCCGACGTTGGCCGCGCGCCACTTGGCCAGGGCGCCGCGACCCAGTTGGTCGATGCGCTGGCCGGACACGCTGATGCTGCCGGCGCTGGGCTGGTCGAGACCACCGATCAGGTTCAGCAAGGTGGTCTTGCCGGAACCGCTGGGACCCATCAAGGCGACAAAGTCGCCGCGGTCGATGTCCAGATCCAGGCTTTGCAGCACCTCCACGCTCTGCTTACCGCGCACGTACGCCTTGCTGACGCCGCGCAGACTGACGATTGCTTCGCTCATGCTCTCCCCCTTGGAGGTTGTCAGGCAGCGATTGATCGCGTGCCGATGCCGCTATTGCTTGATCGTGACCCTTGCGCCGTCGCTGAGCCGGCTGAGGTCGCCAGTGGCGATGCGCTCGCCACTGCGCAAGCCGGATTCGACGATGACGCCGTCTGCGTGCGTTCCAGCAATTCGGACCGCGCGGCGTTCGACCTGTTCGCCGTTGACCACAAAAACCACTCCATCGAGTACTGCATCGGCGGGCACCAGCACGCCCTTCGGTGTGCTGCCTTCGCCGGCAGGGCTGGGCTCGTTCATGAACGACACGCGGATGCCCATTTCCGGCAGGATCCGGGGGTCGCGCACGTCAAAACCGATGCGAACCTTGACCGTTGCCTTGCTGCGATCCGCAGTCGGAATCACCGCGATCACGTGCGATGGGATCTGCCAGTCCGGATAAGCGTTGAGCCGCGCAGTCACCGGTTGGCCAGCTTGCACCCGGTTGATGAAGTTTTCGTTGACGTCGACTTCGACTTCCAGGGAATCCATGTCGACCAGTGTGCCGATGCCGGTCCGGGTGCCGGCGCCACCGGCGGAAAGGGGTGAAATCATTTCGCCCGGCTGTGCGTTCTTGATCGTGATGACGCCGGTAAACGGCGCGCGAACCACCGTGTCGTCGAGCTGGCGCTGCTGTACCTCAAGGCTGCGGTCAGCCACGGTGACGTTGGCCTGGGTCGATTGCAGGCGAGCAGCCAGGCCGTCGACATTGGCTTGTGCCGTGTCCAGAGCTTGCTCCGAAACCAGCTTGCGCGCCGACAGCTCACGGGTGCGCTGCAGCTGACGCTGCGCCTCCCCGAGCTGGACTCGAACCTCGGTCAGCTGAGCTTTGGCGGCGTCGAGCTGGGACTGCGCAAGCGCCAGCTGCGCGCGCGCGTTGCTGTCATCGATACGCGCCAGTACTTCGCCTTCGGTCACGGCCTGGCCTTCTTCGACGCGAACCTCGATCACCTTGCCGGTGACTTTGGACGATACCGTTGCCTGGCGTCGCGCAATCACGTAGCCGGAGGCGTCGAGCACCGAGGCCTGGCCGGCGCCGCTGCCGAGAGTCCGTGCGGTGGCAATGCCAATCGGGATGGCAGCCGGGGCAGCGAGCAGCAGCATCGCGCTGATCCCGGCCACGGCCAGCAGCAGAACTGCGGCTAGCACCCAAGGCCAGCGGCGCGGGGTCTGAGTCTGCGGTTCCCGATCAATACGCAGCTGTCCAAGCAGATTGGAAGTGTCGTTCATGCGTGGGTCGTAGACGGAGGTGCCTCGGACGGGCACATCTCAGTCTGCCGTTTTTTGTCGACATCTGCCAGCGCGGCTCGGCCGCATTATGATGCCGGCGGGCGGACCCAAAACGCCCGGAAATCAATAAATCGAAAGGAGCGTCATGAGCTCATCTGCAGAGGGAGCGCAGCGTAGCTGTGTGATCGTCGGGGCTGGCCCCGGCATTGGCAACGCGGTTGCCAGCGCGTTTGCCGCTGACGGCTACGATGTCGCCATGCTGGCGCGTACGCCGGAGCGTCTGCTGCCATTGTGCGCAGCCATCAGCAAGAAGAGCGGGCGCAAAGTACGCGCTTTTGCTGCCGATGCCGGGGATGAAGCGTCGTTGCGTGCCGGCCTGGATGCTGCGCGGGCCGAGCTCGGCGATCCTGAAGTGCTGGTGTACAACGTTGCGACCTTCGAGATCGGACGGCCGATGTCGGTGCCGATTGAGCGAGTCACCGCAAACTTCCGCACCAATGTCGTGGGTGCGCTGATCGCTGCGCGAGCGGTTGCACCGGCGATGATCACGAACAAACGCGGCACGATTCTGTTCACTGGCGGCGGCTTCGCCTATGAGCCGGCGGCCGACTACGCCTCCCTGTCGATGGACAAGGCGGCGCTACGCTCGCTGACATATACGCTGGCGCAGGATCTGGGGTCCCACGGCATTCATGTGGCGACCGTGACCGTGCACGGCTTCGTGCAGCATGGCACCAAGTTCGATCCGCAGCGCATTGCGCAGGCCTTTCTTGATCTTCATCACCAGCCCAAAGGCCACTTCGACATCGAGACCGTGTACAAATAGCAGGCGCGACGGAAGGTCCGGATTCCGGAAGATTGGCCTTCGCGACTGGAAACTGGGGTCCGGAACCCGGACACTTCCCGTATGAAAGCTTTTCCCTTCAAACGCGATATCGCGGCGCTGCGCGACGGCAGCTTTGACGTACTGATCATCGGCGGCGGCATTTATGGCGCCTGGACCGCGTACGACGCGGCCAGCCGCGGCTTGTCGGTCGCCTTGGTGGAAAAGACCGATTGGGGTGCCGGAACCTCGTCGGCATCCAGCAAGCTGATCCACGGCGGCTTGCGCTACCTGGAGAACTACGAGTTCGGTCTGGTGCGCCATTCACTGAAGGAGCGGCGTACGCTGTTTCGCATCGCGCCACACCTGGTCCGTCCGCTGAATTTCGTGCTGCCGATGTGGAAAAGCGCACGGGTCGGTCCGCTGATGATTTCGGCGGGATTGACGCTGTATGACGTGTTGGCGATCGGCAATCAGCCGGTGCCTCCGCATCGCCGGTTTCGTCAGCGCGAGTTGTTGACGCGTTATCCGTTCCTCGATGCCAAGGACCTGGTGAGCGGATTCCGCTATGGCGACTGCCAGGAAGATGATGCCCGCATGACGCTGACCGTCGCCGCAGCGGCGCAGGCGCACGGTGCGGTCTGCGTCAATCGGGTGGGTGCTGAGCGCATGCTCGAACAGGACGGTCGTGTCTGCGGTGCCGTGCTGAACGATGTCGCGAGCAATAGCAGTTTCGAGGTGCGTGCACGGGTTGTGGTCAACTGCACCGGTCCGTGGGCGTCGACGTTGATCGGCGCGGCAGCGCCCAAGGTCAAGCTGATCAAGGGCTCTCATCTGGTCCTGCCGGCGATCGAGGGTTGCAAGGAAGCGTTTTTGCTGACCGCGGACGACGGCCGCGTCTTCTTCGTGATTCCCTGGTACGGACACACGCTGGTCGGCACCACCGAGGAAGAGGTCAAGCAGGCGTCGGATGCACAGCCCAGCACGGAGGAGATTCGTTATCTGCTCGACAATGTGCGTCGCTCGCTGCCCGGGCTTGGCTGGACCGAAGCCGATGTGATTGGCAGCTTCGCGGGCGTGCGCATGCTGCAGAATGCGCAAAATTCATCGCTGTCCGCGTTGTCGCGTGAATTCGAAGTGGTGCAGCCACGGCCTGGATTGCTGATGCATGTGGGCGGCAAGTACACAACGGCACGCAGTGACAGTATCGAGATCGTCGACGCGGTTTATCACGAGCTTGGCATGAAACCGCCTGCTTCAGTCACGCATCTGCACGCGCTGCCGGGTGCGCCTGACGTCCTGTTCGAAAGCTGGCAGCCGCAGGCCATTGCTTCGCTGGTCGCGGCCGGTGTCGACGCCGAGGCGGCGCGCTGGATCAGTCTGCGGCATGGCACTGGCATCGATACCTTGCTGCGGTTGATCGCCGAGCGTCCCGAGCTGGCCCAGCGGATTCATCCAGCGGCGACGTTTGTCGCCGCTGAAGCTGTGCATGCAGTCCGCAACGAGATGGCCGGCACGATTGACGATGTCGCACGCCGACGCATGCCGCTATCGCTGCTGGTGGCGGATCAGCAGTGGCTGCCGAAATTGCGCGAACTGCTCCAGGGGGAACTCGAGGTGAACGACGCCGCAGTGCGGCAATAGCGGTACCGCACTGCAGCATTCCGATGAACGGTACACAAGTACCGACATTTCGTTGCCTTGTGGCGTTGGCCCTGCCTCTGCAACGCGCAATACTCCTACGCATTCGATAACAAGCGACCGGCTCTGCGGAGATCGGTGATTAACGGACGCGAGTCCTGAATCGGTGCGACAAGGAGATCCGACATGAGGGTACTCAGGCTAACGCCGTTGCTGGTGGCGTTCGCGCTCTCGGCGTGCGACAAGGCAGATAACGGCGACGGTGGTCTTGCGGCAAGCCCGGACGCCGCGTATTCCCTGTTCGATCCGGTCGCTGCCAGCGCAGTGATTCCATTCCCGAACGACGGTTTGTTCGGCGGCACCACGGACGGCACCTTGAACATTCCCAACGGGAGTTCGGCGTCGTTTGTCGACGATGCCAATCGTCTCGATGGATTCTCGACCGTTGCCTCTGCGTTCACCGATTTCATCGGGGGTATCGATACCGATACCGCCAATGCGCCAGGTGCGGTCATCGTGATCAACACCAAGACGTTCGCGCCACTGGTCCCCGGGGTCGACTATCGGGTGGTGTCTTCGAGTGCCGTTGACCCGGCAACCGGGATCCCGCTGAACCTGCTGCGGACACGTCTTTTGATCGAGCCGCTGAAACCGCTGGCACCGGCAACGACGTATCTGGTGGCGGTCACACGCGCCGTGCGTTCGCTGGATGGCGTGCCGACTGAGCCGGCCGATCTGTTTCGGGTTCTGTTGTCGGCGCAGTCGGTCGACGAGCAGTTTGCGGCACGCAGTGAACCAGCCTTGACCTTGCTGAGTTCGACGCAGCGCGCAACGCTGGAAGGTGTGCGCCAGCTGTACCAGGCGCGAATCCTGCCGGGCCTGAACGCCGCGGGCATCAGCAATGAGGCGCTGGTCATTGCCTGGCCGTTCACGACGCAGTCGGTGGGCAAGACCTTGGAGCGTCTGCAGGCACAGGCGAGTGCGCAGCCGATGCAGCTGATCGCGACCGGCCTGACTACGCAGGACGTGATCCCGCAACTGCCGCCGGTGGCGGACCTTTACGTCGGCAGCCTCAAGCTGCCGTATTACCTTGCGGATGCGAGCGCAACCGCAGAAGACGGTGATTTTCTCGTCAACGGCGCGCCGGACAATCCACTCAACTCCTTCTGGCATGCCGATCCGAATGTGGTCGCCGATGGTGACGCGCCGGTCGGTGTGCCGTGTGTGGCGCTGTCTCAAACCGGTGGCATCAGCCAGAGCACGACCGGCTGCTTCCCGCAGCCGTTAGCGCGCGCGACGCAGACGGTGCCGGTGCTGGTGACGCTGCCCAACGCCAACAGCGGGCATACGATGCCTGAGGGAGGCTGGCCGGTCGTCATCTTCCAGCACGGCATTACCGGCAACCGTTCACAGATGCTGCCGCTGGCACCTGCGCTGGCGGCAGCCGGCTTCGCGGTTGTCGCAATCGATCTGCCGCTGCATGGGGTGGGGTTGAACGACCCGCTGCGGGTGCCGGGGACGGTGGAACGCACCTTCGACCTGGATCTGGTGAGCAACAGCACCGGGGCGCCGCCCGCCGACGGCGTGGTCGATGCATCCGGCACGCATTTCATCAATTTGAGCAGTCTGCTGACCAGCCGCGACAATCTGCGGCAGGCGGTGGCCGATCTGTTCACGCTCAATGCGTCGCTGTCGACGGCATTGATCCTGGCGCCGACGGAGTCGGGCTATGTCCCGACCGGAGCAGCGCTGGACGGAGATACGGTGCGTCTCGTGGGGCACTCGCTCGGCGGCATCGTGGGCGGAACCCTGCTCGGCGTGAACGACACCATCGGCGCCGCGACTCTGGCGATGCCAGGGGGCGGTATCGCCAAGCTGCTGGATGGCTCGGCGAGCTTCGGTCCCCGTATTGCGGCGGGCCTGGCTGCAGCCAGCGGTGGCAGCATCGTCGAAGGCAACGACAACTTTGAAACCTTCCTGCGTTTCGCACAGACCGCAGTCGATGATGCTGATCCGATCAATTACGCCAGTGCTGCGGCGAGTTTGCACCCGCTCCACATGATCGAAGTCCGGGGTGACGCCGTGGTGCCGAATTGTTCACTGACCGACAGCACGCAGTGCCGCGGTGCAGACAGGATCACCGTGTCCGGCTACCTCTCGGGAACCGATCCGCTGGCGCGCATCATGGGTCTGGGCTATCTGCCCGGACCGGCGGCAACCGACGGGCTGGATGTGCCGGCAGCGGCGCAGACGATCACCGGTGCGGCAGCACGGAACAACATCGTTCGTTTCAATCAGGGGGATCATGGCTCGATTCTCAGTCCAGCGGCGTCATTGGATGCGACCTGCGAAATGCAGGGGCAAACCGCGACGTTCCTGGCCACCAATGGCGCGGTGCTGAAGATCGGCAATCCGTGCCCGGCCCAGGCGGCTTACTGAGGAGACCGGACCATGATAAAGAAAACTCTGATAGCGATTGCTGCAGCTTCGTTCGCGGCGTCTTCCGCTACCGCAGGTGCCAGTGACCTCGACTTCCGACTGGACAATCGCTTCACGCTCGGCGCTGCATGGCGCGTCGAATCGCGTGATCCGGATCTGGTGGGCATCGGTAACGGTGGGCGTGCCAATTCAACTAACGGTGACGACGGCAATCTCGCTTTCGACGCCGGTGACGTTGTTTCCTCGGCGGCCAAGCTGACGTCCGATCTGACCCTGACCAAGGGCGACTTCGGGCTGTTCATGCGTGGCAACTATGTGTTCAACCAGACCCTGAACGACTTCGAGCCGTTCAACGCGGACAACTATTACGTCCCCGGTGCAATCGATCCCGGCGTGGGTCTGACGCCAACCGGCCGTCCTTCTGAAGTACCGATCTCGGTCTATCGTGAGCGCACCCATCGGGTTCGCGATGTGGTCGGCAATGATGCCGATCTGCTGGATGCCTATGTGTTTGGCAGCCTGCCGGTTGGCCGGCGCGATCTGTCGTTCAAGCTGGGGCGTCAGGTGGTGAACTGGGGCGAATCGACGTTCGTCCTCAACGGCATCAACAGCATGATCGTGCTCGATGCCAATCAGGCGCGGGTCCCGGGTGCAGAGCTCGATGAGATTTTCATCCCGTCGGCGATGGCGTGGTTTTCGATGACGCTGATGGAAGGCCTTTCGGCCGAGGCGTTCTATCAATTCGATTGGCAGCATTCCGAGATTGACGCTGCGGGCACGTATCTGTCGACCAATGACTTCGCCACGATCGGCGGACAGCGCGCCAATATCACCTTCGGCTTGCCTCCCGAGAATTATCCGAACACGACGATTCCGCGTGCTCCAAACCGCGAGCCCGGCAGCGACGGCCAGTACGGCGTCAAGCTGAGCACACTGGTTTCCGCGCTGAATGACATGGACCTTTCGCTTTATGCGATGAATTATCACAGCCGCTTGCCGGTGGTCAGTGGTACGTCCAAGAACAGCTATGCGGCTCCGTCAACGACAGGGACTTATTTCCTCGAATATCCCGAGGACATCCAGCTCTACGGCCTGTCCTTCAATACCGTCGTCGGCGACTGGTCGGTGCAGGGCGAGTACAGCTACAAGGTGGATCAGCCGCTGCAGATCGATGACGTCGAGGTTCTGCTGGCGGGCGTCGGCTTGCCGAGTCAGGTCACACCGAGTCCGGCCCTGCCGCTCGGGTCGGCACTGGGCAACAAGTACATCCGCGGCTGGCGCCGTCATGACGTCAGCCAGGTGGATGTGGGGCTGACGCGCCTGATGGGACCACTGCAATGGACCGGGTGGGATCAGCTGATCCTGGTGGCCGAAGCCGCCGCGGTCTATGTGCACGATCTGCCTTCGGAAGGCACGCTGCGCTACGACGGTCCCGGCACGTACAACCCCGGCGATCCCGCTGTTGCGGCGCTGGTGTCGGCGTCGACCCTGCCAGCGCTGGGTTACGCGGTGCCGGTGCAGAACGGCGGCTATGCCACGGCATTTTCGTGGGGATACAAGATCGCCGCGCGGGCCAGCTACAACAACGTGTTCGGGTTCCTGCGGCTGGAGCCGACCCTCAAGTTCGATCACGACGTCGCTGGGGTTACGCCGTCACCGATCGTCAACTTTGTTGAAAACCGCAAGCAGGTCTCGGCACGTATGGTCGTGCACTACCTGCAGTCGTGGACCGCCGAGACCGGATACTCGATGTATTTCGGCGGCGGTGCAGGCAACCTGCTGGCCGACCGGGACTTTGTTGATGTGGTGCTGAAGTACAACTTCTGATCGACCGATGCTTCCGGAGCCGGCCCACGCGCCGGCTCCGCAGCAGGTTCAGGTGGATTCGGCTTCCGGCGTCAGCTGGATCGGTTCCGGCTCCCCCAGAAACTTGGGTTCGGTTTTCAGCAGGAACACATCCAGCACTGCTTTGGCGCGCGCAAAGACTTCTCGCAGCGGATGACGCGCGCCGACCTGACCGTCGGACGTTGCCGGTGCCACGTACGCCACCACGCTCATGCCCAGCTTGCGGCCGACGAACAGGGCGCGATAGCTGTGGTACTTCTGCGTGATCACGGTGAAGCGTGACAGGCCGAAGATCGCCTGTGCCCTGACGATTGAGTCCAGCGTACGGAAACCGGCGAAATCCATCGTGATGGCGGACTCCGGGATGCCGGATTTGACCAGCGCCTGATACATCGCGCGGGGCTCGTTGTAGGTCGAATCCGGATTTGCGCCACTGACGATCAGGTGACGCACCTTTCCAGCGTTGTAAAGCTCCGCGGCTGCACTGATGCGGCCGCGGAACTCGGGACTCGGTTTGCCGCTTTCCAGGTACTTGCTGGTGCCCAGGACCACGCCGACATCGTTGAACGGCAACAACGCCCAGTTACGGAATACATAGGCATCGGTGCTGTTGATGACCCAGCGATTGCACAGCAGGACGAACAGCGCGAATGCGCTGAACCCGTACAGTGCCCAGCGCCGGAGGCGGCGTCGAGTCGAAGGCTTCATCAGGCGGCGAGTCTCCACAGCATGTAAGCGAACAGTCCAACTTGAATGCCATACAGGCTTGCGCGCACCAGGACCAGCATCGGCTGCGTGCCGATCAGATGCACGCTGCTCTGGGCGATGCGTGCGTAGAGTACCCAGCAGGCGACCGCATCGACTACGGCACTTTTACCCAGAGCCTGAGCGGCCAGCACGATGACGGCAAACACCGGCAGGTTTTCCAGGCAGTTCAGATGCGCATGTTCCGCGCGTTTGACGAATGACGGACTCTCGATTGCTGCGCCACGTGTCCAGCTGTTTGCCGGTTTGCCGCGCAGGACTTCGATGACACGCCAGTTGAGGACGATAAATACGATGGCAAGCGTCCAGGCGGTAAACCCGATCAGTGCAGTAATTGCAGACATTGTGTTAACTCCCCCGATGGATGACGAACATTAGCGAAGGCGCATTCTAGAGCACAGCGCCAAGCCGGTGCGCCTAACTCCGGACCCTAACTTTTACTGCGGCATGCGAAAGATCAGATCGACATTCCGATCCTGCGGCGTGCCTTCGCGGACGCCGCCCTGGGCGCATAGCGCTCCGAGATTGGCTTCGGTGATGCCGGCTGCAACCGCGGCGGGGTCGGTCAGGTACAGCGCACAGCGGTCGTCAGCGGCGGCCAGAGTCTTGCTTCGTTCAAAGCGGTGCTGCAGGACTGATGCCCGCACCGTGCCGGTGCCGTCGCGATTGTCGAAGACTTCAAGCAGGCGCTGCTCCTGCGGGTGGTCGATCAGCGACGCGGTTTCAATCTGCCAGAAGCCGCTGCAGGCGCCAGGCAATTTGCAGGTCACGGCTGTCTCGACAACGCCGTTGCTGCCGATTTCATTGTGAACGGAGAAAGCACGGATCCGGTGCTGATGGGTGTGTCCGGCGATCCAGGCGATCAGGTGCGGCCATGACGCCAGCTCGGCGTCGAGCTCGGCTGCGGTGACGTCGATCGGGACCAGTGGCGCGAAACTGCCGAAGTCTGCGAAGGTCAGGTCCGGATGATGCGAGAAGACAATGGCCAGTTGTCCGCGCCCGGCGGACTGCGCCAGTTCAGTCTGCAGCCACTCGAACTGCACACGATCGATCGTGCCGTCGGACAGCGCGAATGGATTGCGCAGCAGATCAATCGGAATCCGCGGATCCAGGCCATCAATGATGGTGTTCAGCACGATCAGGCGCACGCGGCCGCTACCGGCATCCAGCGCGTAGTAGCCATCGTTGCGGGGATCGTCGTCGATGCGGCGCGTGATGTCGACATAGTTGAAGCCGTGGCCGACCGGGCCTGGCGCGGGCTGTACCTGAAAGAATTCATCGATGAATTCATGCGCGTCGAACATGTAGTGGCGGCCGGTGATCTGGGACACTTCGTTGAGTCCCAGCGTCAACGCGATGGTGCCGCGCAGATAGCCGTCGTGATTGCCGAAGGCGACGTACCACGGCATCTGCAGCGCGACATTGCTGCAACCGGGGCCGGCGTCGCAGCGCAGTGATTCGGGCATGCCGGGCGCGCGAGTGGCCGTTTCCCTGGACGGATCGACACTGCCGTCGGCGGCACGTCCGCTCAGTGCCGCCTGTTCAGTGGCGAACAACTGTTGTGCGCTGCGGGTCAAAATCAACTGATACGACGGATCGTTGGGATCGGGGTCGGGTGTCTGCGTGTCGGCCAGACCGCGCCCGGTGAAACGGGTGCATTGCAGCGCGATCTGGGCATCGCTGGCGCCGTCGCCGAGCGCGGCGATGCAGGCGCTTTCGAACGCGCTGAGCTGGTCGTGGCGGCCGTCGAGGTTGTCGATGAAGCGGCGGGTTTCGGCGACTGTGGTCAGATCGGCGCTGTCGCCGGTCACGATCATGAATTCGGCCGGGTAGCGCGAGTTGCAGTCGTTGACCTGCGTGATCATGTCGTTGAGCGCTTCGTCCGAATACTCCTCCTGCAGACGCTGCGCCGCTTCGAAGGTCGGTGCCAGCGGATCCAGGATCGACGCGCCGTTGATGGCTTCGCCGTCGTCATCGAGGATGTGATCGTCAGTAAACTGGACGAAACGCAACATCATCTGCGCGTCTGCGCCCAGTGAGCCCTGCGCAAGCTCGGTGCGGGTCACATAGGCCTCGCTGGCGATGCTGTCGCACTTGGCCGAAGCTGACGGTGCTGTCGCGGTGGACGGGGGCGAGCTGCTATTGCACCCAGTCAGGAGGCACACGCACACCACCATCGCGCCGCTGTGGCGCAGGCTGAATCCGCTCATCCCCGTTCTCCTCGTTGTTGTCGTTATCGTGTCAACCGACGCATTGCCTGCTCCAGGCCTGACAGCGTCATCGGGAACATGCGTTCCTTGCCCAACAGCTCCTGCGTCACCTGTATCGACGGCGTGTATTCCCAGTGCGATTCAGATTCAGGGTTGAGCCAGACCAGATGGGGGAAAACATCCGCCAGTCGCTTGAACCAGACCGCGCCGGCTTCTTCGTTCCAGTGTTCGACGCTGCCGCCCGATTGCAGAATCTCATAGGGACTCATCGTTGCATCGCCAACGAAGATGACCTTGTAGTCGGGTGTGTATTTGTGCAGGACGTCGAACAGCGGAATCTTCTCAGCGTGGCGGCGGGCGTTGTCCTTCCACACGGTTTCGTAGACGAAGTTATGGAAGTAGAAATACTCCAGGTGCTTGAACTCGGTCTTGCACGCGGAGAACAGCTCTTCGCAGACCCGGACGTGCGGGTCCATCGAGCCGCCGACGTCCAGGAACAGCAATACCTTCACCGCGTTGTGCCGCTCCGGCACCATCTTGATATCCAGATAGCCGGCATTGCGCGCTGTGGAGCTGATGGTGTCGTCCAGGTCCAGCACCTCCGGAGCACCTTCACGTGCGAAGCGTCGCAGGCGCCGCAGCGCCACCTTGATGTTGCGTGTGCCGAGCTCGATGGTGTCATCGAGGTTGCGGAATTCGCGCTTCTCCCAGACCTTGACCGCTGACCGGTTTCCGCCCTGTCCGCCGATGCGCACACCTTCAGGATTAAAGCCGCCGTTGCCGAAGGGGGAGGTGCCGCCGGTGCCGATCCACTTGTTGCCGCCCTGGTGCCGTTCCTTCTGTTCTTCGAGGCGCTGTTTGAGTGTTTCCATCAGCTTGTCGAGGCCACCCAGCGCTTCGATCTTCTTTTTCTCTTCTTCAGTGAAATGGCGGTCGGTCATTTTCTTCAGCCAGTCCGCCGGAATGTCCGAGAACAGCTCTCCGGTGACCGCTTCAACGCCCTTGAAGTACGCGGCAAAAGCACGGTCAAAACGATCGAACTGCGACTCGTCCTTGACCAGGGTTGCACGCGACAGGTGGTAAAAGTCGTCGAGCGAGAAAACCGCGACATGACGCGACAGCGCCTCCAGCAGCATCAGGAATTCGCTGAGGCTGGGCTTGAGGCCGGCGGCACGCAGGGTGAAAAAGAAGGTGAACAGCACCGTGATGAGTCCGGTCGGGTTTGTGGCATTGTAGCGCCGCCCGCCAACGGGTCTTGCACTGGACGATTCTGGGCCATGCCGACCATCCATCAGCAGCTGCGCAGTGCCGAAGCCCATCTGGGCGCGGCGGATCCGGTGATGGGTGGTTTGATCGAACGCTATGGCCCCTGCGGGCTGGCGACGCGCAAGCGCGACCCGTTTCACGTCCTGTGTGCCTCGATCATCAGCCAGCAGCTGTCGAGCCGCGCTGCGGATACGATTCAGGCACGGATCATGAGCACGGTGGGCGCGTCCCGGCAGTTGCAGCCGCAGCTGTTGCTGGCGGCCGAGCCGGAGGCACTGCGGGCGGCAGGGCTCTCATGGTCCAAGGTCAAGTGGATTCGTCATCTCGCTGAAGCGACCGACAGCGGCACGCTGGATTTCCGCGTGCTGAAGCGGATGGACGACGAAAGTGCCATCCGGACGCTGGACGCATTACCCGGCATCGGCCGCTGGACCGCGGAAATGTTCCTGATGTTCGCGATGCATCGTCTCGACCTGTTCGCGATGGACGACGTTGGCCTGCGGCGTGGTGTCAATCAGCTCTATGGCAAGGGCAGGGCACTTTCGGACCGGCGTACCTTGCAGATTACGCAGAAATGGGCGCCCTATCGCACGGTTGCCAGCTGGTATCTATGGCGCGTGGCCGATCCGGAGACGCAGACCTGGAACTGACCGCGTTCAGGCGGCCGATGGCGTCCGCACTTTGGTCAGTGGCGTGACCTTGCTGCTGCGATCCTGATTCAGGTGATCGAGTTCAACCCAGCGCACGACCTCGATGCGCCCGTTCATGTCTTCGACCAGCGCGGTACAGGATTCGACCCAGTCGCCACAGTTGTAATAGGTGACGCCATGCATCGGTCGCGCCTCGGCATGATGGATATGGCCGCAGACCACGCCATCGAGTTCGCGCCGGCGGCACTCACGTGCCAATGAATCTTCGAACGTTGAAACGATGTTGACCGCGGTCTTGACGTGCTGCTTGGCGAAAGCCGACAGCGACCAGTAGCCCATCCCGAGTTTTGCGCGGGTGCGGTTGAACCACAGGTTGAAGTGCATGGTGCCTTCGTACAAGGCGTCGCCGGCGATCGCGATCCACTTATGATATCGGGTGATCACGTCAAAGAAGTCGCCATGCACGACCAGCAGCTGCCGACCGTCGGCGGTTTCGTGCACGTCCTCGTTGACCAGACGGATGTTGCCAATCTCGAGCTTGTAGTCGACGAACTTGCGCAGGAATTCGTCATGGTTGCCGGTGACGTAGATCACCTGCGTTTCACGCTTGGCCTTGGTCAGGATCTTGCGCACGACGTTGGTGTGCTCCTGCGGCCAATACCAGCCGGAACGCAGTTTCCATCCATCGATGATGTCGCCGACCAGGTACAGCTTGTCGCAGGTGTGGTTCTTCAGGAAATCGACCAGATGCGCCGCCTGACAGCCGGCAGTGCCCAGATGCACATCGGAGATCCAGATCGTGCGGTAGTGGGTCTTGCCCTGCTCACGCCGTGCGGCTCCGGTGGTTCGGCGGGGCTTGCTCTTGCTGTGTTGAGCTTTTGTCATCGCGACTCAGACTGCCCATCAGGCGTGATCCGGATGTGACAAAAACGTGAACATTGCATGACAGTCCATTTCACTCCGCGGGTGGGCTTGACAATGAACGCCGTTCATTTAAAGTTGTAATGAGCGGTGTTCAATTGATGGAGGAAAACAATGAATTTGATGACACGCATCCGTACGATGATCAACGCACAGGCACATCAGGCCCTCGACCAGGCGGAGAATCCTCAGGCAATGGCGCAGCAGCTGCTGCGAGAACTGACCGAAGACCTGCAGCGTGCGCAGTCGAGTCTGGTTACGGCATTGGCCGCGCAGCGGCGACTGGAAAGGGAGCGCAGCCAATGTGACGCGGATGCGGATGCCTGGGAGCGCAAGGCAGCCGTGCTGCTCAAAGCGGAGGATGAACCCAACGCAAGGGTGGCTTTGGAGCGCGCGGTGTTGGCGCGAGCACGGGGCGCGGCGCAGGACACCTCCATTGAAAGCGCGCGTTGCTCGGTACAGCGCGTCAGGCATCAGGTGGACCAGCTGCGCCGCGAGCTGGAACAGACACGGCTGCGAGCGGCGCAGATCAGTGCGAGCCAGACTGCCGCCGAAGCCTCAGGGATCGCATGCCATCTGGGTGATCACTACAGCCGCAGCCAGGCGCGCGGTCGTGAAATGGAGCGCCTGATGCAGCGCGCCGGCGGACTGGAAGCCACGATGGAGGCGGCGTCGGAGTTGATGGATGCCGATCAGCAGCTGGATCGGGCGGCAACCGCGGCGAATCTGAAGGCGGACGTTGACTCTGCGCTGGAGGTATTGAAGCGGAGATTGCAGGGTGAGGAGTCGGCTTGAATGCTTGCGGCAATTAAATGAACATCGATCAATACTTTCCCCCTCGTCGACACCGGCCCCGCGGCTACGGCGGGGTGCGACTGCTGCTGTCCACGCTGCTGCTGGTGAGCGTGTGTGTTGTCGTTGCTGAACCGGAGGCGGTGCTGCGCGGCGGACGCGCGTTGCTGGATCTGGGCGTTGCATTGGTGTTGAAATCCTGACATGGAGAAATAACCATGGATTCCGTTTACGAGAGCACCCGACTGGACTCGCCGTCGTGGGTCTTTTTTGTGAAAACTTCATTCGCCTGCGCGCTCGGCGGCATGCTGTTCGGTTTGCTGATGATGGGGCAGGTGCCGATCTGGATCCGCGCGTACCTGGCTTTGGGCACGCTGTTTCTGACCGGAGCGACATTCACACTGGCCAAGACGCTGCGTGATCAGTTCGAGGCCAGCAAGCTGATCAACAAGCTGGCGCAGGCGCGGACCGAGAAGCTGCTGAAGGATTACGGCGTCGAAACCTGAGGCGCAGCCTGTTCGTCTCTCAGCGCTGCTGAAGGCCGGCGACATAGGTGCCGATCAGGTCGTCGCAGTAGCCGCGAAACTCGGCGTCGCCGGCCCATTTGAATTTGCCACTGATGGCCAGGCTTGCGATGCCGTGCACGCCACTCCACAGCGTCGTTGCGGCGCGACGCAATTGCTGCGGAGATGCCGCCGACATTAGCGGTGCGACGCAGGATTCGACCAGCTCGAACATGCGGCGGATGCGTGTTTCGCTGCTGGTGCGCGGTTCCATCTCCGGCGGCAGGCGATGTTCAAACAGCATGCGGAAACGGGCAGGGTGGGTCTGCGCAAATTCGATATAGGCCGCGCCGAGCTGCTGCAGCCGCGGCAGCGGTTCGGATTGCCATTCGATAGCGTCGCGCAGGTGACCGTAGATCGCGTCGGTCGTGCGCTCGTTAATCGTCGCCAGCAGATCGTCCTGGTTCTGGAAAATCAGGTACAGACTGCCAACGGTATAACCAATGGCGTCAGCCACCTTGCGCATTGACAGGCCCGCAAAACCCTCGCGCACCAGGATCAGTTCGGCGGCAGCGATCGCCATCTCGCGCTGCTGCTCACGTGAATGCTGGTTGCGGCGTCCCATGCAGAAGTCTCCTGTGTCGCCATTCTAGAGAAACTCTGAACGGCGTCCATTTGCGAAGACACTGCGATGGGCAGGTTGGCTCCAAGACCGGCAGACAAAAAAACACCCCGCCGGAGCGGGGTGTCGGGTACAGGCTATGACGCGGTTCAGGCCGGATTCGCGACCAGCGTACCGTCCGTGCAGAACTCGTGCGCCTTCATCGCGGTGCCGACGTCGGCACTGATCAGCAAGGTCGACAGCGAGACGCTGGCAAAGCGGTACGGCTTCAGCGTCTTGACGCCGACGTAGGCGTAGGTGTCACCGACGAGGTTCCCCAAGAGGTCTCCGAGCAGGCCGATCTGGACCTGATCGAACGTCACTGCTTCCTGCGCAACTGGTGCTGCAACGGTGCCGGTGTAGGTGGTCACCTTGATCGACTTCAGCAGGTCCAGATTCAGGGTGCCTGCCGGGAAGGACAGCGCGAACACGGCGTACTTGCCGGCCGGCTGCTGCTGCGGCAGGAACACGAACTGGTCCAGAGAGTCGATCGAGTTCAGCAGCAGGCTGGCGGTCAGCGTGAAGCTGGAGCCGGTGACCAGGTAGCTGTCGATCGTCAGGTCCTTGTCGGCGACGCTGTTGGTCAGCTGCGTGACCGAGTCAGCACCCAGCATGTTGAGCAGATCCGACAACGGGCCGCCGAGGAGGCCGTTAGCCGCAATCACGGTCGTTGCGCCAAAACGCGACTGTGCTGTCTCGGTGCAAATGAAGCTGTGCCCTGAGTCCCCACCGGCGACCGGTGTACCTGGATCGTTAATGGTGCCGTCGGCCGAAACGTCACTGCCTTCGGTGACGCTGCCGCCAGGAACGGTGCCGCCGTTGGCGCCGCCGTCGTTCGGGAAGCCGCCTTCATTTTCCGGGGTGTTGACTACGGCACCCGTGCCGTCGCCATTGGGACCGCCGTTGGCGCTGCCATCGCTGTCGGCGCGGCAGGCCGCGAGGCTGATGGCGCCGGCGACTGCAACGCTGGCAACCAAGCTGCTCTTGAGAATGTCTTTGAGTTTCATACCTTTCATTCCTATCTATTCAAGTCTACGGATCGGCTTAGTTCTGAACCCGCAGTTCGACGCGACGATTGAGTTCGCGGCCTTCTTCGGTGTCGTTGGTGTCACGCGGCTCGGATTCCCCGTAGCCCTTGACGGTCATCTGGCTCTCCGGCACGCCATGTTCGACAAAGTAGGCGCGAACCGATTCGGCGCGACCTTCGGACAGCTTCTGGTTGTATTCGTCGGAACCGATGCTGTCGGTGTGGCCGGCGACTTCAACCTGCATGTCCGGATACTTCTTCAGGATCTCGACCGCCCAGTCCAGAATGGTCTGCGCGTCCGGACGCAGGCGCGTCTTGTTGAACTCGAAAGTCACGCCCTTGAGTTCGATGATCTGCGGCAGGGTGCAGCCGTTGCCGTCGACACGATCACCCGCCGGGGTATCCGGGCACTGGTCCTTCTCGTCCACCACGCCGTCACCGTCGGTGTCGGTCAGTCCGGTGGACACTTCAACCACCTTCACCTGCTCTTCCAGCTCCGGAATTTCAACCGTGCGCTCGAGGAACAGCGGGATTTCGATACCGGCGCTGACGCGGACATCTTCGTACTCGTCCTGGAACCAGTCGTACAGGTAACGGGCTTCCATGCGCAGGCGGATCTTGCCGGCATCGGTGATCGGAGCGCTGACGAAGCCCAGGCCGGCGTTGGCCAGACCGGACCAATCGTCGTTGGCGTCCGGCAGCTGGTCGTTGTAGGCCAAGCCGCCACCGATCAGGAAGAACGGCGTGAAGGTCTTGCGGTCGCCGAACGAGTAGACCAGGTTCAGGTCCAGGTAGCTGCGGTAGAAGTCGGTCGCCACGGCGGAGCCGGTTTCGAAGATTTCATGGGCGCCACCCAGTTCGTAGCCCCAACCGGTGCCGTCTTCGCCCATAGAACCGTACAGGACGTGCACACCGACGCCATGGTCGATGTAGTCCTGGCGTGGCTTGTCAGCCAGGCCGTCGATATCGGTAAACGTGTACATGCCCAGCACGCTCAAGTAGCTGGGGGCGTAGACCTCGGTCGAGGTTGCGGCGTGCGCGATCGGCGCGGCCAGCAGAACACCGGTTACAGCGGCGAATTTTTTCAAATGATGCATTGCAATCCCCAAGTCAGCTGTTGTTGTTGCCCAAAGAGTGAGCGATGGGCGCGCCTTTCAAGCCATCAACGAAATGTTAAGGCTTCAAACCAATCGCCATTGTGATCCTACACCCGCCAGAATCGACTAGCCGACAAACGGTGCCTGATTTTTGACGAACGGTCGTTCAAATGGGTACTTTCCCTATTGATTGTAAGCCTTGACTTACACTAAGCAAGTGTTGGATGCAGGTTGACGCGCGAAGCGGCGCGGGTCAGGCGCCGTTTCGCGACGTTTTTTGACCTCAGAACTGGTACTTCACGAAAGCCTGTGCGAAATCGCGATCGCTATACAGATTGTTTTCGCCGCCGCCAACGAACCAGCCGTATCCGAGCGTGAGCGACAGCGCACTGCGGTAGCGGGTTTCGATGTTGAGCAGAGCCTGTTTACGGCCTTCCACGAAGTTTTCGCCAGGGCCGGGTGCGGTGCCGCTGACATCCTGGGCCCAAACGATGAAGGGCTGCATGCTGATCGGTCCCCAGATGCCTTCGTACTTGACGATCGCAATCAGGCGATAGCCCCACGACAGCTTGTCGACAAAGGCGTCGAGATCAGCTTGATGCGGGTTAAAGCGAAGGCCGTCGCCGCCCACCGAGCAGGATGGATTGGTCGAGCAGGCCTGCTGCGAGCCATCGGCGCCCGAGCCGTCCGCGCCGGCACTGGCGTGATAGAAGACGCCCGGCGACTCGATCTGCAGCTGGTCCAGCGCGGGCAGGCCGGGCACCCAGGTTGCACCGAATTCACCAACGAGCTGGATCTGGTCGGCGCCGAAAGGCTGGTCGGTTGCCCCGAGGACGCGCGTGAAGCCGAAGTTGAACTGGTAGGTGTCGAACTCTTCGTAGCCGCGGATGTATCCGGGATTCTTGGAGTTCAGCGGCTGGCTGAGGTCGGTCGGCGCATTCTCGCCGACGGTGCCGCCACGATACGGCACGATGAAGCTTGGGAACGAACGCGCGGAGCCCGGCACGTGGCCGACGAGCAGGTTGATCGTGTCCGTGTACGGGTTGTTGCCGTTGGCGTCGACGAAATCGCTGCTGCCGTAGATCGTGCGGTCGCCGTTCTCATCGAAGCCGGAGCCCGCCGTGGTGCCGAAGCAACCAATGCTGGCGTCGTGGCAGCGGCTCAGCGTCGGGCCCAGTGCCGCGAAGGCCAGATCAGTGATCGCCACCTGCAGCGGTGCATTCGGGCGATAGGCGACCTCGCCCTGAATCGAATATTCACCCAGCGTCGTGTTGAAGCTGGCGCCGAACATGTGCAGATTTTCCGGATACTCGAACACCAGCATCGGGCCGTCGAGCTGCACTGCGTTGGAGTACGGCTCGTCCGGATTGCCGCCAAGCAGGCTTAGCAATCCGACGAGGTCGGTGCCGAGGTCGGCCAGGATTCCCGGACGCTGCAGGCCAAGCACCAGCGCGTCCTGCAACAATTGCCCGCTGGCTGCGGTGTTGGCGAGGACCGGCAGGTTGGGGCAGGCGCGCAGATATTCGCTGGTGTTGCGTGCATCCAGTCCCAGTGAATTGCCCTCGCGGCGTGCGCATGACGCTTGCGCCGAGAAGAAGCTGATATACGGCAGCTTCGAGTGGTAGTTCATGTAGTACAGGCCGAACTCGGTGCCGTTGTTCAGCTCTTCGGCGTAGTACTTGAATGCCAGGCCGTACTGTCCTTGATCACTCGGTTCCCAGTCCTTCAAGCGCGTCAGCGTGCCGGAGGTTGGGGTGATCAGCGTCAGCGGATTGTCCAGATAGCCAATCTGGTCGCGCGGCAGCTCGGCGACGAAAGCGCGATCGGGGTCGTCAGGCGAGGCGCCGAAGCTGAGGTTGACACTGTTGCCGAGGTTGTTCGTGCCCAGATCCGCAAAGCCGAAGTAGGTGCCGGGTGTCGGCGCCTCGAGCGGCGCCCATTCGTACTGATAGTAGGCTTCAATCGTTGCGCCGTAGAACGGCTCGGAGCTCAGGAAAACCATGCCGACCGGCGTGAAGATTTCCTCGACCTGGAAGCCGACGCGGTAAAGATTATTCGCGTTGACCGGGTTGGCCTGGTTGACCGAATTGACTGCCAGCAGCGTGGATTCACCCCAGTTCACTGTCTGACGGCCGATCTTGAAGCTCAGTTCGCGTTCACCGAGGAACGGCAGGCGGCCATAGATGTTGGCATCAAGCAGCTGCAGGTTGGTGCCCGCCTGACGCAGTGTCTCGCCGTCGGTACGCTGACTGCGTACGCGCGCGCCCGGTCCGTAGGTGCGCAAGCCATTGGTCCAGTAACGGTTCGCCACGGGATCGTCGGTAAAGCCGACCTGATTCACGTTGTCCGGCGTAATCAGGTTCGGGTGCGTCTCGGTGAAGTCGTTGTTGATGAAATCGTAGAAATACAGCCACTTCGCAAACAGGCCAAAGTCACCGTAGGTCACGGTGAAATCCTGCGTGATCTTGAACGGTGCCTGGAAAATATCGCCTTCGTTGTAGTTCAGATCACCGTCGTCGGCGCGCATGCTTGCCGCTCCGGGAGCGCTGGCCAAATGCTCCGTCGGATAGGTCTGTCCCCTAAAGAGGCCCTGACAGGACTGGTACTGGCGGGTGCAGACATCCGGATTGAGGTTTGCCTTGCCGATCAGCTCGGCTGATTGCTTTTCCATGCGCCAGCCGGCGCCGGCGGTCATCGTCGTATTCAGCACCCCGCTGATTTCGCCAGCGTCGTCGAACTCGAAACTGAGTGCGTGAACATTGGAGGCAGCGAGCGCGAGCAGTGCGCCGGTGGCGCAGGACAAGCGTAGACGGGTCCGGTACATAACTTCCCCAGAAAAGGTCACAGAGATCAATGATTGTTTGCTTGAACCGGGCTGTTGTTACGGGCCGGTATTTGGCTTCAAAGATACCACGTTCGTCCCTTTTTTCGGACTGAACTGCACGTAGGAAAACGTCCGACCCGCCTTGGGTTCGGGCGTCAGTGCGGGTTGCAACGTGTCAGCGGGTGGGGATGAAGATCATTGCGGCCCCAGAGTCGCTGCGTCAGGGGGTGCGTGGTTTGACGATGATGTGCTGGTGAGGTTGCGACGGCACAATCCCTTCGACCGTGATCATGTGGCCCGCGCGCACGACCTGCAGGTGGACGGTCTTCTGCGTTCCGATATCGGACAGCGCGTCCCAGGCGGAGATCGGATCAGCGACCGCACGACCATTGATGTTGCGGATGACGTCGCCGTCCTTGAGTCCGAGTTTTCCGGTTTGGGGTGCGCTGACGACGAGAACACCGGCATCGGTCTTGAAATACGGCTGCAGGTCTTTGCTCAGCCGTGCCAACTGCAGGTCTCCCAGTGCGCTGATCGGGGCGGGCGGCGGCATCGGAGCCTGCGGTGGCATTGGCGCTTGCGGGGCGATCAGGACGTCGCAGTCCTTTTCGCAGTGCCAGCTGGCCACAGGTGTCTGCGGCGCGAACGCCAGCGCCGGGCGAGTTGCCACGACTTCCGCATGTCGCCGTTGTTGATCACGCTCATATTCGACGGTGACGGTATCGCCCGGCTTCAAGGTGGCCATGATGTCGTGCAGCTTGAGCGCAGGACTGATCTTGTCGGTGCTCGATGCCAGCGACTGCCCGTTTGCGCTGAGCAGCAGATCGCCGGACTTCAGGCCGGCCTTGTCCGCCCCGCTGCCCGGGGTGACGCCGATGATCGGGATGCCGCCGCGCTGATCCTGGGTTTCGTCATCGATCATCACGCCCAGCATTGCGCGGTTTGGATTACTCAGGAACTCGAAGGCATACGCGCTCGGGCTGTCGGCGTGGGCTTCGCGCACCGCGCGGCTCATTTCTTCGGCGGCGCGTTGCAGCTCAGCCTGGGCACGCTGCAGTTCGGCGGTTGCGCGCTCAAGTTCGGCGCGGGTCGCGGCGCTTTCGGCGTCTTGCCCCGCCCAGCTCGGAGGCACGCTCAAGCCGAGGGCGAGCGCCAGGGTCAGTGTCAGTGGGTGCATCAGGTTCACGGTCATAGGGTCCACTCCGCAAGCGGTTTTTCAGCCGGCGTTGGCTGCAGTTCTGCGCCTTCATGCAGCTGCACCAGCCGTGACATCAGCGCAACGCGGCTGCGCCACAGCTGCTGTCGGGTATCGCCGGTCGAGGCGTAATTGAGTTGCAGATCAACCAGCGCAAGGTCCTGTTCGAGACGTTCTGAGCCTGCTGCCAGCGCGGCATTCCAGACCACGACCTGAGGTCGCAGTTGATCCAGGCGCTGTTCCAGCTGGTGCGATTCTGCGATCAGTGCGCGCACGTCCCGGGCTGTCTCGCCGCTTCCAGCTTGCGGCGGTGTCTGGTGCCAGACGCCGACGGCCAGCAGTAGCGAGGCGGCGAGTGCGACGCTTCCACCCCAGGTACGCCACCTTCGGCGGCTGCGCCGCGGAGCAGGCGGACGCAGCGCACGCTCAAGTCGTGTCCAGCCGTCGCTTGGTGGGTCGAATTCCGGCAGCTCGCGCAGCCGTTCACTCAGTTCAGTCATGACACCTCCGGTGCCGTCGCCACTGCAGCCTGGCGAACATCGTTCTGCAGCAGCTCGCGCAGGCGCTGATGCGCACGCGAGAGCTGGGATTTGGAGAAGCTGGGCGTCCTGCCGCACATCTGTGCGATCTCGAAGTGGGTGTAGCCTTCAACGTGGTACAGCCACAGCACGGCGCGCGGAACCGGAGGCATCAGGGACAATGCCTTCTCGAGATCGAGTTGGCACAGATCTTCGATGGCAGGTTCATCGCCGGCTTCGAGGTTGTCTGTCTCGAACAGCGACAGCGTTTTGCGACCGGCGCGCAAGTGCATCAGTGACTCGGTTGCGGCGATCGACCGGAGCCAGCGTCCGAACGGCGCGTCGCCACGGTATTGCGGCAGACAGCGGAACGCGCGCAGAAACGTGTTCTGCATGATGTCGGCGGCGGCGTCGGGACAATGCGTCATGCGCCGCGCAAGGGTGAACACCGCGCGCGAGAAGCAACGATAGATCGCTTCCTGGCCGCGCCCGTCGCCGGTACGCGCCAGGGCGAGGGTTTGGTCGTCGATCGGGCTGTCGAATGCGGAGCTCATCGCCAACTCAGATGCCGCAGGGACACAAATGGTCGCACGGCCGTTGACAGCGGGATCGACGGTTCAGGGGCGCGCGGTACCCGGGCTGAGGTCCTGTGCGGCCAGCCATTGCAGAACCAGCGTGGCCGAGGTGTCGGGGTGTTCCTGCATGAAGCAATGGCCACCGTCGACCTCGACCACGTCGATGGCGGGGTTGATTCCATGCGCACGCCGCGCCGAAACAGGAACGAAATCGTAGCTGCTGCGGCCGTAGACCAGCAGGACCGGACAATCGATCTGTGCGAACGCCGGCCATGGGTACACCGGAGATTCGAAAATCTTCGCTTCGATCCGCGGCGGGCAGCACAACTCGCGCTTGCCGTCGAGATCGCGGGTGGCGTGCGCGGCAAAGCAGCGCAAGGCGTCGTCGCGCCAACCTGTGTAGATGCCACGGCCGTGCAGGCGCTGGAGTACTTCGTCGACCGATGACCAGCGGGTGCGCCGGCGCAATGCAGCGCGCGACATCGGATTGCGCCCGAATGCGCTCAGCAGCTTGATCCCGAACCAGGTCGCCGGCGGCATGACAATGGGGTCCAGCAGCACCAGGGCACGAAACAGACCCGGGTTGGCGGCGGCTGCGCGCAAGGTCAATGCCGCACCAAAGCTATGCCCGATGCCGATCAATGGCGCGGCGCGATCCAGCTGCTGCTCGCGGATAATCGGTTCTATCCGCCGGATCACGTTGCGCACGCCGGAGAACCGGGCGGGCGCGTCGCTGGCGCCGTGTCCCTCGATGTCGTGACAGAACAGACCGTAGCGTGTGTTCAGCTGACGCAGAAACGGCCAGTACACGCCGCCGCAGAAGCCATTGCCGTGAACAAAGTGCAGCGTCGGTCCGGGGCGATCGAAGCGGCGCCCTCGCAGCGTGGGCCCGCCTCCGGCGTTCGAAGCCCAGCCAAGGCTCCGGGACAGGAATTCATCGGCCACTGCCGCGGGAGATTGCACCGCCGTCGTCTGTTCCGGGGCGTTCATGGCATCGCTTTGGCCAGAAACGTGCGGATCACCGCGCCGGTCGCTTCAGGTGCATCAAAATGGAGCATGTGCCCCGCGTCAGCGATCGCGGTCTCCTCACGTTGTTGAAAGCAGCTGCGGCGCACGCTGCGCTCATCGACGCTGATCGCTTGGGCGAAACTGGAAGCAGCGGCATCCACGAACAATGTCGGTGCGGTGATCTGTCGCCAGATCGCCATCGACTCGGCCGATTTGTACAGGGTCGGCATGTCGAGGCGGTGTCGGGGGTCGGCTAGCAGACGGATGCGGCCCTTGCCGTCCTGCGCGCCCCAGCATCGGGCAATGAAGTTGGCCCGCTCCGGACTCAGGCGCGGATGTTGAATTCGAATGCGCTCGGCCAGGAATTCGAACGATGGATAGGTCTTGGAGCGGGTTTTGCCTTGCTGCTGATCGAGCCAGCGAGTGAATCGCCGCGGCGCCTGTTCGGCAGGCATGTCGGGCAGAAACAGTCCGTCCAGGCAGACCAGCCGGCTGATCCGCTGAGGTCGCAGTCCGGCGTACAGACTCATGATCTGGGCACCCATGCTGTGCCCGGCCAGCCAAACCGGCTGCTGTGGGCTGTAGTGCTGCAACAGGGCGTCGAGGTCGGCGACGTAGTCCTGAAACCAGTAACCGTCCTGGGGCCATTGGGTGTGGCCGAATCCACGCCAGTCCGGCGCCAGAACCTGGCACAGGTCGAGCAGCGGCTGCACCAGCTCCTGAAATGTAGCCGATACATCGAGCCAACCATGCCCGAGAAACAGCATCGGACGCTGTGGATCGCCCCAGCGACGGACGTGATAACGCAACCCGCGAATGCGGACGAAATCCGGCCGGCTGGCGCGCGCGGCGGCAACGGTCATATCTGAGTGATCCTTGGCAGGGGCTGTGGACAGAAATGGAGTATAGAGTGGCGTCCGCGCTTCGATGGCAAGCCTTTTGCCAGATGACGCACCACCACGCCGGTTATTGCTCCCCATGTCGATCCACGTCGCACTGCATCACCTCACCTCCTACCGGTACGACCGGCGCGTGTCGATGTCGCCGCAGTTGATCCGGCTGCGGCCGGCACCGCATACGCGCACGCGAGTGCTCAGTTACGCGTTGCATATTTCGCCGGACCCCCATTTCATCAACTGGCAGCAGGATCCGTTCGGCAACTGGCAGGCACGCGTGGTGTTTCCGGAAAAAGTCACCGAGTTCAACGTGACGGTGGATCTGGTTGCCGATTTGGCGGTGATCAACCCGTTCGACTTTTTCGTCGAGACGGATGCCACGCAGTTTCCGTTCAGTTATCCGGAAGGTTTGCGCGAGGATCTGGGGCCGTATCTGCGCGCGCAACCGATCGGGCCACAACTGGCGGCGTTCATGCAGACTGTGCCGAAAAGCGCCGAGAGCACGGTCGATTTTCTGGTGGAACTGAATCTGCGCCTGCAGCAGCAGATCAGTTATCTGATCCGCATGGAGCCGGGCGTGCAGACGCCCGAGGAAACGCTGACCAACGGCAGCGGCTCCTGTCGCGATACGGCCTGGCTGCTGGTGCAGGTGCTGCGCAATCTGGGCCTGGCGGCTCGCTTCGTGTCCGGCTACCTGATTCAGCTCAAGCCCGACGTCAAACCGCTCGAAGGCCCGGCCGGGGCCGAATCCGACTTCACTGATCTGCATGCCTGGACCGAGGTCTATGTGCCCGGGGCCGGCTGGATTGGTCTGGATCCGACCTCGGGAATGTTTGCGGGCGAGGGGCATATTCCGCTCAGTGCGACGCCGGATCCGACATCGGCTGCGCCGATCAGTGGAGCGGTCGAAGCCAGCGAGGTCACGTTCGGACATGAGATGTCGGTGCAACGCATCGTCGAATCCGCACGTGTGACCAAACCCTACGACGATGCGCAGTGGGACGCCATCGATGTGCTGGGGCTGCAGGTTGATGAGCGTCTGCAGGCTGACGATGTGCGCCTGACCATGGGTGGTGAGCCGACATTCATCTCCGCTGACGATATGCAGGGTGCGGAGTGGAACACCGCCGCGGTCGGTCCGGACAAATTGCAGCGCGCGCTGGAACTGCTGGTGCGGCTGCGTGACCACTATGCACCGAATGGTCTGCTGACCTACGGACAGGGCAAGTGGTACCCGGGAGAATCGCTGCCGCGCTGGGTCTACTCTCTGTACTGGCGCCGTGACCAGCAACCGCTGTGGCGCACGCCGCTAGTGATACCAGACCCGAAGAAGCCGGTGGGATTGCTGCATGCCGACAAATTCATGCGGGGGTTGGTGGCGCGGCTGGATGTGGATCCGCGCAATGTTTGCGAGGCTTACGAAGACACGCTGCATTACCTGGTGCGCGAGCGCAAGCTGCCGATCAATCTGGATCCGAGCGACAGTCGGCTGGCGGATGCGGAAGAGCGCGCGCGCCTGCTGCAGGTGTTCGAGCGTGGCCTTGGGACGCCGCGTGGATATGTACTGCCGATTCAGCGCTGGCAGTCACAGGCGCGCTGGATGAGCGAGCGCTGGTTGCTGCGCACTGGCCGTTTGTTCCTGCTGCCGGGCGATTCTCCGATCGGCCTGCGCTTGCCAATGGAATCGCTGCCGAGCGTGCCGCCCGACGCGGTACCGGTGTCCTATCCGAGCGATCCGTCCGCCCTGCCGTCGTACCTGCCGGCTCCGGACCCTCGGCGTCAGCCCTATTTGCAGGTCCGAAGCGGCAACAGCGAGCCCGTCCAGACCAAGCATCAGATTCCCGAGGCGGGACAGACCAGGCCGCGCGAGCGGGGTGCCTATCTGAACGGACCCAACGTGCGCACGGCACTCACGGTCGAGCCACGCGAAGGCTGGATCAATGTCTTCATGCCGCCGGTCGCGCGCACCGAGGATTTTCTCGATCTTGTTGCTGCGGTTGAGGATGTTGCTGCGGAAACCGGCTTGCCGGTGCGGATCGAGGGCTACTCTCCGCCGTCGGATCCGCGGCTGGAAGTGCTGAAGATCACGCCGGACCCCGGCGTCATTGAAGTCAATGTGCAGCCGTCGCGTTCGTGGAATGAATTGCGTGACAACACGCTGGCGGTCTACGAAATCGCTCGCCAAAGTCGCCTGACGACTGAGAAGTTTCTGGTCGACGGTCGTTCGGTGGGTACCGGTGGCGGCAACCATGTGGTGTTGGGTGGGGCGACCCCTGAAGATTCGCCGTTCCTGCGGCGTCCCGATGTGCTGGGCAGTCTGCTGCGCTATTGGCAGAACCACCCAAGTCTGTCCTATCTGTTTTCGGGTCTGTTCATCGGGCCCACCTCGCAGCATCCGCGTGTCGATGAGGCGCGCGACAGCCAGATTTACGAACTCGAACTGGCCTTGGCGCAGCTGCCGGCCATGGGCCAGTCGATGCCGCCATGGATCGTCGATCGTGTGTTGCGCAACCTGCTGACCGATCTCACCGGCAACACCCATCGTGCCGAGTTCTGTATCGACAAGCTGTATTCGCCGGACTCGCCGACTGGCCGCCTCGGCCTGGTCGAATTGCGCGGTTTTGAAATGCCGCCGCATGCGCGCATGAGTCTGGTGCAGCAGTTGCTGGTGCGCGCATTGATCGCATGGTTCTGGCGTGCGCCTTACACAAGGCCGTTGGTGCGCTGGGGGACGCAGCTACATGATCGCTGGATGCTGCCCAATGACAACTGGCTGGATCTGAATGAGGTTGTTGCCGATTTGCAGCAGGCCGGGTTCGCGTTTCGCCCAGAGTGGTTTGCGCCTCATTTCGAGTTCCGTTTCCCGTGTCATGGCGTGCTGCGCCACGAGGGTATGGAATTGGAGCTGCGCCACGCGCTGGAGCCGTGGATCGTTCTCGGCGAGGAAGCTGGCGGTGGTGGCACCACCCGCTATGTTGATTCCTCAGTCGAGCGTCTGCAGGTCAAGGTCAGTGGTCTGACGCCGGATCGCCATAAGGTGACCTGCAACGGTCGTTTGCTTCCCCTGCGGGCCACTGGAATTCAAGGCGAATACGTTGCAGGCATCCGCTTCCGCGCTTGGCAACCGCATTCGTGCCTGCATCCGACAATTGGTGTGCATTCGCCGCTGGTGCTGGATCTGTACGACACCTGGAACGGACGTGCGCTGGCCGGATGTACCTATCACGTCGCCCACCCCGCGGGTCGCAATTACGATACGTTCCCGGTCAATGCCTTCGAAGCCGAAGCGCGCCGGTTGACGCGGTTCGAACCGATCGGGCACACGCCGGGGCCGATGCCGGTGCAGCCTGAGCGCAGCAATCCGGACTTTCCATGCACCTTGGACTTGCGGCGACCACTGTGAAGCCGTGGCGTGACGTTGGTCGGCTGATTCAAAGGCCTGGTCTGCTGCCAGCTTGCGAATCAGCCCCCCGCGGCACAGCTTGTGCTTGGGCCACGGTGCGCGAATTGGTCGTGACGTTGCGGCCAAGCGACCCTACACTACGCGGCCGCGTATCCCGCCGGCCGCGCCGGTGGGGGTGTTTTAAGCCTTCCGTACGAGCAACCATCGCATGACTTACTGCGTCGCCATCAAGGTCAACGAAGGTCTGGTATTCGCCGCCGATACCCGCACCAGCGCGGGCGTCGATGATGTGCGCACCTATAACAAGCTGCACGTATTTGAATTTCCTGGCGAGCGCGTGTTTGTCGTGCTGTCGGCCGGCAACCTGGCGACGACGCAAACGGTGATTGCCCACCTGCGCCGTGATCTTGAAGATCCCAATGCCCTGACCAACCTGCGCAAGGTTCGGCATATGTTCGATGCGGCGGAATATCTCGGTTCGCTGTCGGTCAAGGCTCAGCGTGAAACCGTGGCGCAGATGCAGGTGGGCAGCACGCTCGATTTGCGTACCACGCTGATTCTGGGCGGCCAGATTCAGGGCGAAGAACCCTGTCTGTATCTGATCTATCCGGAAGGCAACTGCATCTCGACTTCGCCGGAAACGCCGTATCTGCAGATTGGCGAGAGCAAGTATGGCAAGCCGATTCTGGATCGTGTGATCCGGCCGCCGGTGTCGCTGGAAGATGCCGCGCGTTGCGCGTTGGTGTCGCTGGATTCGACGATGAAATCGAATATTTCGGTCGGTCCGCCGATCGATGTTGCGATTCTGCCTCGGGATGCCTTGCGCATCACCCATACTTTGCGGCTGGATCTGGATACGCCATTACTGGCGCAGCTGCGCGAAGCCTGGGGGCTGCAGCTGGTCAATGCCTTCCGCAATCTGCCGCGCTTCGAGTGGGAACTGCCGGAAGCGCAGCAAAGCCTGCTGGACGATCAATCCTACTGATTGCAGCTCCCGAGCTGCGCCGGCCGGGTTGCCCCGGCGCGGCGTGCTTGGGCTTAAGCCTTGAAGTAGCTGGCGCTGATCGCGTCGTTCAGCTTGGCCAGGCCGATCTGGATCTCGTCGATCCATTCGTGCAGGCCGGACTCGGCCAGTTTCTCCAGGTTGGCGTCGCTGACCAGCGCGCGCGTGCGCTGCAGTACGCGCTCCAGGGAGCGGTTCGGCGGCAGCGTCGGCAAGGTGCTGGCAATCATGTTCAGGCAGAACATCACCGAGCGCGGAAATTCGCGATCCTGTGACAGATAGCGCAAAACCGCGGCGCCGCGGACGCGTGCGCGCTCATGACGACGATACATCTGGTACGCCGCCAGAGAGTTGAGCACGCTCATCCACTGGATGTTCTGGAACGGCCGCAGCTGTTCATCGGCGGCTGTCGGTCGGATCAGGCCGGAGGTGCGCACATCAACGATGCGCGTTGTCATGTCGGCTTGCTCCAGATTGGTGCCGATGCGCATGAACTGAAAACCAACGTCGTGGCTCATCCCGGCAGTCAGCACCCCATAGATGAACAGCGACATATCTTCGACCTTGCCGAGCAGTTCCAGGCGCTTGCTGCGGCCCAGGAATTTGTCGCCGCGATCCTGGACCAGAAGATGCAAGTCATTGAGATGCTCCCAGATGTCCCGCGGCATCGCTTCGCGCACCGTGCGCAGGATCTCGCGCGCGGACCTCAGCGAGTTAGCAATCGAACTGGGGTTTTCGGCGTCGATGATCAGGAAGCGGACGACATTGGTCTCGCTGTAGTCGTCGCCATAGCTGGCTTCGAACTGAGCATCAACGCCCAGGATCTGCACCAGAACGGACCAGCTGAAATCCACATTTCGGGGCAGATCCAGCAGTAGGTCGGAATGCACCGCGATCAGGCGGGCGGTGTTTTCGGCGCGTTGAATGTAACGACCGAACCAGTAAAGGTCTTCGGCAACGCGGGACAGCATCAGGCGGCCCTCCGTTTGCGCGCGCTGCGCGGTGTCTTGGCGACGGCCGGTGCGGTCTGGCTTTGTGCCTGCGACTGGGTGTTGACGGTCAATACTTCCGGCTCGCCGTCGAGATCGACGATCCAGGTGTCCTTGGCGCCGCCGCCCTGTGAGCTGTTGACCACCAGCGAGCCTTTGGTCATCGCCACGCGGGTCAGGCCGCCCGTCGTGACGTAGACCGAGTCGCCGCGCGACAGGATGAAGGGGCGCAGGTCCAGATGCCGCGGCTCGATGGCGCCGTCGGCCAGAGTGGGCGCAGTTGAGAGCGAGAGTGTGGGCTGAGCCATGTAATTGCGCGGGTTGGCCTGGATCAGGTCGGCAAATTTTTCACGTTCCTTCTTGCTCGCACGCGGTCCAATCATCATGCCGTAGCCGCCCGACTCGTTGGCGGGTTTGACCACCAACTTGTCGAGATTGGCCAGCACATGATCGCGGTCCCGTTTGCGCATGCACAGATAACTCGGCACGTTGGGCAGGATCGCGTCTTCCCCCAGGTAATAACGGATCATCTCCGGGACGAAGGCGTAGACCACCTTGTCGTCGGCGACGCCGGCGCCAGGCGCATTGACCAAAGCGACCTTGTTCTTCAGCCAGGCGCGCATCAGTCCGGCAACGCCGAGGATGGAGTCCTTGTGGAAGACCTCGGGATCGAGGAACAGGTCGTCGATGCGGCGATAAATCACGTCGACCCGCTTAGGGCCATAGATCGTGCGCATATAGACGATATCGTCATCGCCGACGAATAGATCCGAACCCTGCACCAGCTCGATGCCCATCTGCTGTGCCAGCCAGGAGTGCTCGAAGTACGCTGAGTTGAAGATGCCGGGGGTCAGCAGCACGATGCTCGGGCGATTGCCAGGGCGCGGCGACATTGCGGCTAGCATGTCGTAAAGCTGAGCCGGGTAATCGTCGACCGGCAGGATCGTGCTGTTCTGAAACAGCTCGGGGAATACGCGCTTGGTTACCAGCCGGTTTTCCACCATGTAGCTGACGCCGGACGGTACGCGCAGATTGTCTTCAAGCACGTACAGGGTGCCGTCGCCATCGCGCACCAGATCGCTGCCGCAGATGTGGGCCCAAACACCGTTGCGGGGTTTCATGCCGATGCACTGCTTTCTGAAATTGGCCGATTCCTTCAGCAGGCTTCCCGGAAAAACCTTGTCGCGGACAATCTTCTGCGGGCCGTAAATATCCTGAATGAAATGATTCAGGGCCGTCGCGCGCTGCTGCAATCCACGCTCGGTACGTTCCCATTCCGCCCGGCCAATGGTGCGTGGAATGATGTCGAACGGCCACGAACGATCGACGTTGCGGCCTTCGGAGTAGACCGTAAACGTGACGCCCATGATCTTGATCGCCAGTTCGGCAGCGATGCGCCGCTCGGATAGTTCGGAAGCGGACATCTGTGCCAGATGTTCCACCAGCGTCCGTGCGGCCGGACGTGCAATTCCAGGGGCCTCGAACAGCTCGTCGAAATACCCTTTGCAGCGATACTGATGCCAGTCAATGGCCATGGTTGCGGGCCTTTTTTCCCGATCTCGGTGGTCTTGTAAAACAGCGCGAAGCAAAACACGCGCCATGCGCGACAAGCTGACAGCACGCTACCACCAAAGTGGCAGGGTTGAAGTGCGATTCACGAGCAATGGGTCAAAAGGATGTACAATCACACATCCACAAAACACCAACATGACGCCGAAAAAAGCGCTTGAATTCAAGGGTCGCATGCTGTCACTGACACGTGCGCGCATCCTTGACCCCGACGTCGCCGCGATCGGTGCACAGCTCCAGGATTTTGCGCGCCAGATGCCGCAGGCCGTGCGCGGCATGCCGGTGGTGCTGGAGTCCGAATACGCCTGCGAGCTGGGCGGCATTCTCGCCGCAATGCGCGAGGTCGGCATGCAGCCGATCGGTGTCGCCGACGGTCCGTTGGCCGAAGCGGCGAAAAGCTGGGGACTGGCCGTGGTGCCTGCAGAGTCCGGTGGACGCGGCAAGCGGGGTGCCGCAGCCGCTGCAGCCGCCGAAGCGACGGTTGTGGAGCCGGTGGCGGCAGTCGCCGTGCGCAAGCCGACGCGGATCATCACAGAGCCGGTGCGCTCCGGGCAGCAGATCTATGCCACCGATGGAGACCTGATCGTGTTGAGCATGGTCGGCGCTGGTGCCGAGGTGATCGCCGACGGATGTGTCCACGTCTACGGCCATCTGCGCGGCCGCGCGATCGCCGGCGCCCGGGGTGACACCACCGCGCGCGTGTTTTGCAGCAAGCTGGAAGCTGATCTGGTCGCCGTGGCCGGCGTCTATGCCGTGGCCGAGCAGATGCAGGGCGAATTGCGTGGCAAGGCCGCGCAGGTTCTTCTGGTCGATGGCAAACTGAGAATTGAGCGGCTGCCGGGCTCGGGCCCGCAGCAGTAACGCATTTTGTGCTCCTGAGTGGGGCGAGCCGTTGAGGGGACAGTACCTTGGCAAAGATTGTGGTAGTCACTTCAGGCAAGGGTGGGGTTGGCAAGACCACCACGAGTGCCTCGTTTGCAACCGGACTTGCGATGCGCGGACACAGGACCGCCGTCATCGATTTTGACGTCGGCTTGCGCAATCTCGATCTGATCATGGGGTGCGAGCGCCGCGTTGTGTTCGACTTCGTCAACGTTCTCAATGGCGAAGCGACCTTGCGTCAGGCCTTGATCAAGGACAAGCAGCTCGACAATCTGTACATCCTTGCCGCCAGTCAGACGCGTGACAAGGACGCGCTGACCGCTGAAGGTGTCGAGCGCGTGCTGGGCGAGTTGGGCAAGGAGTTCGATTACGTCGTCTGCGACTCTCCGGCCGGGATCGAGAAGGGTGCGCATCTGGCGATGTACTTTGCCGATGAAGCGTTGGTGGTGACCAACCCGGAAGTGTCCTCGGTGCGAGATTCCGATCGCGTGCTGGGGCTGCTGTCGAGCAAGACGCGCAAGGCCGAGGCGGGCGAGGGGCGGGTCAAGGAGCATCTGGTGCTGACGCGTTACAACCCGGTGCGCGTCGACAAGGGTGAGATGCTTTCGGTCGACGACGTCAAGGATATTCTGGCGATTCCGCTGCTCGGCGTGATTCCGGAGTCGCAGGCGGTGCTGACCTCGTCCAATGCTGGTGCGCCGGTGATTACCGCCAAGGAGACTGACGCGGCAGCAGCGTACGACGATCTGGTCTCGCGCTTCCTTGGCGAAGACCGGCCGCATCGGTTCCTGACCGCTGAAAAGAAGGGGCTCTTCGGTCGCCTCTTCGGGACCTGAGGAGGGCGCGATGGACTGGCTCAAATTATTCCGCGCGCCGCCCACCAAGCAGACCGCGTCGATTGCCAAGGACCGGCTCAAGGTCGTCGTGGCGCACCAGCGCGAAGGTCGCGCCAACGGTCCGGTGTATCTGCCGAAGTTGCGCGAAGAGCTGCTGCTGGTGGTGCGTAAGTACGTCCAGGTTCCGGACAGCGCCGTGAATGTTCAGGTCCAGCGCGAGGACGGTCTCGAAGTGCTGGAAATGAATATCACGCTGCCTGACGCGACCTGATTTTATGCGCGCTACCTGATCGCTGCGCGTTTGCCGCAGCGATCCGCGTTCAGTAAGGCTGATGCAGCGGGCTGTCGATCCAGGCGCTTAGCGCTGCGCGTGCTTCGGGCAGGTCGATCTGCTCGATCGCCATCGTCGCGCGCTTGCGTTGTTCGAACAGCGCGTACAGCTCGGCGTCGATGAAACCCGCGGCAGCCGCATCGTCGCGCGTCGCGGCAAAGTACACGCGTGGGATGTGCGCCCAATAGGCGGCTGACAGGCACATCGGGCAGGGCTCGCAGGAGCTGTACAGAATCGCCTGCGGTAGCTGGTGCCGTCCCAGCCGGGTGCAGGCCTGGCGCAGAGCCATGACTTCGGCATGCGCCGTCGGGTCATGCGTCTGCAGAACCTGATTGCGGCCTTCGCCGATGACCTGTCCATCCATCACGATCACGGCGCCGAACGGGCCGCCGTCGCCGCTGACCAGATTGCTGCGGCCCAGTTCGATCGCGCGGGTCAGCCAGGCGCGATGCGCATCCGCATCAGGCCTTGGCGGTGGCATCGTCGCGCAGTTCCTTGCGCAGGATCTTGCCGACATTGCTCTTCGGCAGCTGATCGATGAAGACGATGTGGCGCGGCACCTTGTAGCCGGTGAGATTCTCGCGGCAATACGCCATCAGTGCTTCGGTGGTCAGCTGCGGGTCCTTCTTGACGACGAATACCTTGGCGGCTTCGCCTGACTTTTCGTCAGGGATGCCGACGCAGGCGCATTCGAGCACGCCGGGGTGCATCGCGACGACCGCCTCGATCTCGTTGGGGAAGACATTGAATCCCGAGACCAGGATCATGTCCTTCTTGCGGTCGACAATGGTGAAGTAGCCTTTGGCGTCCATGACGGCGATATCGCCGGTCTTGAGCCAGCCGTCAACACTGAAGGTGCTGCCATCGTTGGGTTTCTGCCAATAGCCCTGCATCACTTGCGGGCCCTTGACGCAGAGTTCGCCGGGCGTGCCGAGCGGCACTTCCTGATTGTTGTCGTCGCGCAGGCTGACCAGAGTCGACGGCACGGGAACGCCGATGCTGCCATTCCATTCCGGCTTGTCCAGCGGCGTGAAGCTGACCACCGGGGAGCATTCGGTCAGGCCATAGCCTTCACTGAGTGCGACGCCGGTGACCTGCTGCCACTTTTCTGCGACGGCGCGCTGAACCGCGGTGCCGCCGCCGATCGACAGCTGCATCGTTGAAAAATCGATGGTGTCGAATCCAGGCGTATGCAGCAGGCCGTTGAACAGGGTATTCACGCCCGTGATCGCGGTGAACGGATGGCGCTTGAGTTCGGCGACGAAGCCCGGCATGTCGCGCGGGTTGGTGATCAGTACGTTCTTGGCGCCGAGCTTTACGAACAGCAGGCAATTCACCACCAGCGCAAAGATGTGATACAGCGGCAGTGCGGTGATGACGATCGCGTTGTCGCGCTGCATGAACGGATTCATCCAGGCGTAGATCTGCTCGAGATTCGCAACCACGTTGCCGTGCGAAAGCATTGCGCCCTTGGACAGTCCGGTGGTGCCGCCGGTGTACTGCAGAAATGCGAGATCCCGGTGGCTCAACTCGATCCGCATATAAGGCTGTGCCTTGCCGCGTGCCAGTGCCGTGCGCAGCGGGACCGCGCCCGGGATGTCCCACTTCGGGACCAGCTTCTTGACGTACTTGGCTGCTGCATTGATCAGCAGACTCTTGGGAAAGGACGCCAGATCGGCGACCTGCGTCGTGATGACCTTTTCGATCGGAGTCTTGCGGATGACCTGCTGCAGCGTGTGACAGAAATTCTCGACGATCACGATCGCGCGCGCGCCGCTGTCCTTCAGCTGATGCTCGAGCTCACGGGGCGTATATAGCGGATTGACGTTGACGACAGTCATGCCAGCGCGCAGCACGCCGAACAGCGCGACCGGGTACTGCAGCAGATTCGGCATCATCAGCGCGACGCGGTCGCCCTTGTGAAAGCCGAGCACGTTTTGAAGGTAGGACGCGAAATCCTGACTCAGGCGATCCAGGTCGTCATAACTCAGGGTTACTCCCATACACTCATAGGCGATCTGCCCGCGATGCTCGGCACAGGTGCGCTCGAGCACTTCGGCGACCGATGCATAGGCGCCGGGATTGATGTCATGCGGGACCGCGGCCGGGTATTCGGCCAGCCAGACTCGTTCCATTCGGACTCTCCTCCGATTGCAAAGATCGCGTCCGGCTGTTGGCCCGGATTCGCGATTGGACTTGGGAATGCGGCAATTATAGGCGTGCCACGCCTTGTGTCGGGCAGATCAGGGTTTGGAATTCGCCTGCGTAAGCCAGCGGCGGAGGCTCATCGAGCCGGTTTGTGCCTCGAATGCCAGTTCGCTCTGGTCCAGCAGTTCGCTGACCTGGCTTGCGGCCGGCAGGCGGAGGCCCGGACGTCCGCCCAGACCGGCCCGAACCAGACGCCACAGCCGTGATAGTTCAATTGAGTCGAGATCGATGCCCGGAATCAGCTGGGTGCGATCGTGGCCGGCTTCGGCGAGCAGACCGTGATAAACCAGAACGTCGACCACGCGCGCAACGTGTTCGGGTTCCGCGTCCAGTTTCAAGCTGAGCTGTTCCTGGGTCAGGCCGGACTCGCCGCGAATGAAGCGGGTGCCAACCAGGCTCATGATCGTCAGCGCAAGGAATTCGGTCTCCCTGGGTGACAGCAAAGCGGGAGTGCGTTGCGGTTTCAGGTGTTCGGGGTGCTGTACATAAAAGGCCAGCTGGCAACCGATCAGCAGGATCAGCCAGCCGACGTGCAGCCAGATGAGCAGGAAAATCAGGATCGCGAAGCCCGAATAGATCGCGTTGTAGTTGGTTGCCGAACTGACGAAGGAGGCAAACGCCGCGCTTCCACTCTGCCACAGCAGGCCCGCGACCAGGCCGCCGGCCGCGGCGGCAGACCAACGCACGCGGGTATTCGGCATGAAGCCGTACAGAAAGGTGAATGCGCCAACAATCAGCACATAGGGCAGCAGTCGGGTTCCCATATAGATCAGCAGACCCAGGGGCTCGACCGCGGCGATGCGGGACATGATTTCGCTGTTCAACACGCTGGCGGTTGCGCCCAACGCCAGAAAGATCGCAACCGGGCCTACGGTCAGCACCGCAAAGTACTCGCCGAGGCGTTGCGATAGTGGGCGTGGACGCTCGATACGCCAGATGTAGTTGAAGGCCGCCTCGACCTTCTGGATCAGGGAGATGGCTGCCCACATCAGCAACGCGACACCGACCGAGCCGAGCAGGCCGACGCGGATGTTTTCCACAAATCCGATGATATTGGCGGTCAGCGTTTCGGCCTGGGGGCCGAGTGGTCGCAGGAACTCCAGAAGCACTGGTTCGAGCGAATTGTGCGCGCCAAGTGCCTTGAGTACCGAGAACGACAGTGCCAGTAGCGGCACGATCGACAGCAGGGTGGTGTAGACCAGGCTCATCGCGCGCATGCTGAGCTGGCCTTCGAGCAGGTCGCGCAACAGCACAAACAGATAGCGCGCGACGGCAATCAGACGCTGCGGATAGCGGGTGATTGCCGCGCTGTCCCAGAGGTGTTCACGAATTCGCTGTAGCAAGTCGCCCATGGGCGCGAGCATACACAAACCGGTACAGATCGCTCGCCAGGGTGGCCTGAATGTGCACGCCGAATCGGACGTTGCGATGCGCTGCGACCGTTTGTCGCCTGACCTGAGAACCGCGTTGACAGCTTCCAGACGCACGAATATGATGCGATGCAGCAAATGTTGCAACGCAACATTCGGGGTTGAACGGGTTACATATCAGGTAGTTAACGGAGAGAATCATGGATGTTCAGAGCATTGTCGGCGACGTGAAGTCGCGTACGGATCTGGTGGTCATGCGCGGCCAGGAAGTTCTGGAAACCGGCTTTGAGACGCTGAAGGCGGTTAACGCCATCGTTGTTGACGGCGTGCAGACCCTGGTCCAGACCCAGGTTGCGGCCGGCAAGGAACTGATCGATCTGGCCCAGGCCAGCTTCACCAAGGCCAAGACGGATGGTTTCAAGGCTGTTGCCGCCAACCCGATCGCGTATCTGCCGGAAGGCAAGACCACGGTCGTGGGCGCCTACACCGAGTCGCTGAGCGCAGTGACCAAGACCGGTGACCAGCTCGCCAAGACTGTCAAGGGCGGCTACAGCAGCATCAGCTCGGTCATCGTCGGCAAGCCGACGGTGAAGGCCAAGGCCACCAAGGCCACCAAGGCTGCGAAGAAGACCGTGCGTAAGGCTGCAAAGAAAGTTGCCAAGGCCGCGGCCTAAGCCACGACTGTTGGGGGAGTTGTGAACTCCCGCCGTCACTCGCGATGACGGCTACGGGGCTGGGGGAGGATTCCTTCAGCCCCTTTTTGTTGATGATTGGACTATGAAGACTCGATTCCGCCCGGCGGCGCAGATCCGCCAGATACATCTCGACCGCGTGTTCGGTGGTGTCACCACACTGGCTTTGCATGAAGCGGATGCGGCACGCGGCCATGTCAACGAGCTGGGCGAACGCCTGCGCGTTGCCCGGCGTGCGCGCGGCGTCGGTGAACTGCTGCGCGATCAGCTGGATCTGTTTCCGGAATCGCGCAACCGCTTGCTGCGCGATCACGACGTGCGCCGACGTTTGTGGCGCGGGCTGATTCGCGATCTGTCGCAGCCGGCACAGCTTCCCGATCAGGCGGCCTGAGCGCCTTTCGCAGGCAGCTTACTCAGCAGTTTTCTTCGCACGTCGCCGGCTCGTTTTTGCGGTCTTGCGTGCCCGCGCCTTGCCCGGCGCGGCCTTGGGCGCTGATGTTGCAGCCATTGCTGCTGCGGCGACTTCGTCAACCGCCTCGACAATGCGTAGCTTGCCCACCAGTTTCTGCCAGGTCGGGTTACTGCGCAGGGTTTCGACGTTGTGCTTGACGAAATCTCCGGCGTCGAACTCGCCAGCGGCGCCAATCTTGTCGCGCAGGAATGCAACGACGTCGTCCTGCAGGCCGGCCACATCCGGCAGGCCGAGGAAACGGCGCAATTCATCCGGGCGGACGTCGATCTCGATCTTGATCTGCATGTCGGGTGTCCTCAGGCAGTGGCAGCAACGATGAACAGGCCAACGCTGCAGCCCAGCGCCCCCATCCACATTAACGAGCGCAGTGTCGCCTGGTCTGCGACGTAGCATACGCCGTAGGCCAGACGCAGCAGTACGAATGCAATGGCGAGGCCGTCGGCTGCGCGCTGCGGGCCCGCCACGATGTGCGCGGTCAGCACGGCGGCGGCAAAGACCGGAAACGCCTCGATCATGTTCAGCTGGCTCCAGTGCGCGCGTTTGCGCCAGCCGTCGAGCTGATCCATGTAATCACGCGGCCGCGCATTGTCGAAGCGACGACTCCATTTGGCTGCCAGCGTGAACGGCAGATGTAGCAGTGCGGCTACCAGGACGCACCACAGTGCAACGGTCATGCGAACCCCCGTATTTTTAGCGGTATGCCGCAGCATAGCAGCGCGGCGAGTCGCGTCTCGTCCGAGGTGACTTGCGATCAGCGGTGCAGCTGCCACCACTGCGAAACGCCGGTCATCAGCATCTCGACAGCAATCGTGACCAGGATCAGTCCCATCAGGCGTTCGATCGCAGTCAGCCCACGCTGGCCGAGGCGCCGGCTCAGGCTGGTGGCCGACAGCATGATCGGCAGGCACAGGATCCAGGCGGTCAGCACCGCGCCGGTCCACTCCATCCAGCGCTCCGGCTCGCGGCTCATCAGCAGCAGCACCGTGGCCATCGATGACGGACCGGCAACGTAGGGGATCGCCAGCGGCACGATGAAAGGTTCGCTGGGAACGTCTTCCTCCAGTGAATGCTCGCGTGACGGGAACACCATGCGCAGCGCGATGATCATCAGGATTATGCCGCCGGCGGCGGACAGCGCGGGTTCTGACAAGCCCAGCAGGCGCAGCAGGCTGCCGCCGAGGAACAGGAAAAGCATCAGGACCAGCAGGGCGATCAGCATTTCGCGCAGTACCACACGGCGCTGACGCTCCGGTGGCACTTGCTTCAACGCTGACAGGAACAGCGGCAGGTTGCCCAGCGGATCCATCACCAGGAACAGCAGCACCACCGCAGAGAAGAAGGTCACAACTCCGAACTCAGGCGCCGGTCAGCAGCCGCTGGGCCTCGCGATACTTCGCAGCGCTCTTGTCGATGATCTCCTGCGGCAGCGTCGGGCCGGGCGCTTTCTTGTCCCAGTCCAGCGTTTCCAGGTAGTCGCGGATGAACTGCTTGTCGAAGCTGGGTGGGCTGATGCCAGGCTGGTAGGTCTCGGCCGGCCAGAAGCGCGAAGAATCCGGGGTCAGTGCCTCGTCGATCAGGTGCAGGGTGCCCTTTTCGTCGACGCCGAACTCGAACTTGGTGTCGGCAATGATGATGCCGCGGGCCAGGGCGAATTCGGCGGCTTCGCGATACAGGCGCAGTGTTGTGTCACGAACCTGCGCGGCCAGATCGGCGCCGATGCGGCGTTCGACTTCGGCGAAGTCGATGTTCTCGTCGTGCTGGCCGACCGGGGCCTTGTCGGCCGGCGTGAAGATCGGCGCCGGCAGCCGGTCGGCAAGGCGCAGGCCGGAGGGTAGTGCGATGCCGCAGACCGCGCCGGTCTTCTGGTAGTCCTTCCAGCCGCTGCCGATCAGGTAGCCGCGCGCGACCGCTTCGATCGGGAGCGCCTTGAGCTTGCGTACGACGTTGCTGCGGCCCGCGACCTGCTGCATCTCCGCCGGCGTCAGGTACTGCGCCAGATCGACTTCGGGTGCGAGGTGATTCGGCAGAATCCGGCTGAATCGCTCCATCCAGAAGTTGCTGACCGCGGTCAGGACCGCGCCCTTGCCGGGAATCGGCTGTGGCAGGATCACATCGAAGGCGGACAGGCGATCGCTGGTGACAATCAACATGTGGCGGTCGCCGAGCGCATAGATGTCGCGCACCTTGCCTTTGTGCAACAAGGGAACGCTGGTCAAGGTCGATTCAAAAAGGGCTTGCATGCACGGCTCCAGCGGCAGGACGCGCCGCGAAAGGCGGCATTGTGGACAAGCGGCCGGGGGTGGTAAAGGCCGGGGGTCGTATCGCAGCGAATCTGGAATAATGCACGCCGCCGCATCCTGGCTCGACCTGTGAAGACCCGACCGATGGCCAAGCTCACGCCCCTGATTGCCCCCAGCATCCTTTCGGCGGATCTCGCCCGTCTGGGCGACGACGTCGCACGCGTGCTCGACGCGGGCGCCGATATCGTGCATTTCGACGTCATGGACAACCATTACGTGCCGAACCTGACCTTCGGGCCGGCGATCTGCAGCGCGCTGCGCAAGTACGGCATCCAGGCGCCGATCGACGTGCATTTGATGGTCGAGCCGGTTGATGCACTGGCGGCCGAGTTCGCCGCCGCCGGCGCCAGCTACATTACCTTCCACCCGGAGGCGACGCGACACATCGACCGCAGCCTGCAGGCGATCAGGGACGCCGGCTGCAAGACCGGACTGGTGTTCAATCCGGCGACGCCGCTGGATTGCCTGAAATATGTGATGGACAAGATCGACATGGTGCTGCTGATGTCGGTCAACCCGGGCTTCGGCGGGCAGAGCTTCCTGCCGTCCGCGCTGGCAAAGCTGCGCGAGGCGCGCGCCCTGATCGATGCCAGCGGCCGTGAGATCCGGCTCGAAATCGACGGTGGCGTCAAGGTCGACAACATCGGGGAAATTGCCGCAGCCGGAGCCGATACCTTCGTTGCCGGTTCGGCAATCTTTGGCAAATCCGATTACGCGGCTACAATTGCAGCCATGCGCGAACAGATTGCCAAGGCGGATTGAAGGTCATGCAGGTCATGATCGAACCGTCCGCGTGCCCCAGCATCAGCCATATGGGGCGCGAAAACTGGCGATGGTGAACCGGAACGCTGTCTAGCGTTTCCGCTGTATTTCGTTCACCTTTGCGCGCGCTGCGCGCCACAGATATCGCCACAATCATGACCGCTGCCTACAACCGCATTGCGCTGACGCGCGAACTGCCCGGCGACCTCGATACGCCGGTCGGAGCCTACCTCAAGCTGTCCCGCGCCTCGGCGCCGGGCGCCGCCCCGAGACCGTTTTCGTTCCTGCTCGAATCGATGCAGGGCGGTGAACGCTGGGGGCGGTATTCCTTCATTGGCCTGCCGTCGCGCGAGGTGTTGCGTGTCGTTGGCCACAACGTCGAACTCAGCCACGACGGTGAGATCGTCGAGCGCGCCGAAACGGCCGATCCGATCGGATGGATTCGCGACTATGCCGCTCGCTATCGGGTGCGTCCGGAGCCTGGCCTGCCGCGTTTCTCTGGCGGTCTGGTCGGCTATTTCGGCTACGACTGCGTGCGCTATTTCGAGCCCAAGCTGGCCGGAACGCGCAAACCGGATGCACTTGGAACGCCGGATGTGTTGTTGATGCTGGCCGACGAGCTGGTGGTGTTCGATACCCTGCGCGCGACCCTGACCCTGGTAGTGCACGCGGACCCGGCGGATGACGCCGATCTGCGCCGCGCGCAGTCGCGTCTGGACCAGATCGAGTCCCTGCTGGCCGCGCCGTTGGTGGCCTCGCGCGCGCCGCTGGCGTCGGTCGATGCGGAGCTGCCATTCGTGTCGGGGCTGGGTGAAGCCGGCTACAAGGCGGCGGTCGAGCGCATCAAGGCGTACACGGCGGCGGGCGATGTCATGCAGGTGGTGCCGTCGCAGCGCCTGACCGCGCCGTTCTCGGCCGATCCGGTGCAGCTGTACCGCGCCATTCGCCGACTCAATCCATCGCCGTATCTGTATTACATGGATCTCGGTGACCACCACGTCGTCGGCTCGTCGCCGGAGATCCTGGTGAACATGCAGGACAGTGAGATCAACGTGCGGCCCATCGCTGGCACGCGTCGGCGCGGAGCAACGCCGGAAGAAGATCAGGCGCTGGAGCGCGAACTGCTCGCGGATCCCAAGGAGATTGCCGAGCATCTGATGCTGATCGACCTCGGTCGCAATGATGTCGGCCGCGTCTCCGAAATCGGCAGCGTGCGCCTGACCGAAAAGATGACGGTCGAGCGCTACAGCCACGTCATGCACATCGTTTCCAACGTCACCGGTGCGCTGAAGCCGGGCCTCGATGCCCTGGATGCGCTGGCGGCGACGTTTCCCGCCGGCACGCTGTCAGGTGCGCCGAAGGTGCGGGCAATGGAGATCATCGACGAGCTTGAGCCGGTCAAACGCGGCATCTACGGCGGCGCGGTTGGTTACCTGGGCTGGGACGGCAACATGGACATGGCCATTGCGATCCGCACGGCCGTGATCAAGGACGGAAAAATCCATGTGCAGGCCGGCGGCGGCATCGTCGCCGACTCCGATCCGCAGGCCGAGTGGGAAGAAACGATGAACAAAGCCAAGGCAATGCTTCGTGCGGCTGCGCAGGCGCAAGCCAGCGTGACGGAGGGCTAGGCCATGCTGTTGATGATCGACAATTACGACAGCTTCACCTACAACCTGGTGCAGTATTTCGGCGAGCTGGGCGCGGACGTGCGCGTGTTCCGCAATGACCAGATCAGCGTCGATGAAGTTGCGGCATTGAAGCCGCGCCATATTGTGCTGTCGCCGGGGCCGTGCACACCCAACGAGGCCGGCATCTGCCTGGAACTGATCGATCGCCTGCAGGGACAGTTTCCGATTTTTGGCGTCTGTCTCGGCCATCAGTCGATCGGGCAGGCGTTCGGAGGCACCGTCAAGCGCGCGCGTGAAGTCATGCACGGCAAGGTCAGTCAGGTACACCATCGTGGTGGTGGCGTGTTCCGCGGGCTGCCGTCGCCGTATACCGCGACGCGCTATCACTCGCTGATCGTGGCCAAGGAAGACTTGCCGGACTGCTTTGAAATCACGGCATGGACTGCCGATGCCGCCGGTGGTGTCGACGAGATCATGGGCATGCGTCACAAGACGCTGCCGATCGAGGGCGTGCAGTTTCATCCGGAGTCGATCCTGACCGAGCATGGCCACGCGCTGCTGAAGAATTTTCTGGAGAGCTACTGATGCCGATCACGCCACAGGAAGCGCTGCAGCGCACGATTGATCATCGCGAGATTTTTCATGACGAGATGATCGAGCTGATGCGGCAGATCATGCGCGGCGAAGTGTCGCCGGTGATGATGGCGGCCATCCTGACAGGTCTGCGCGTCAAGAAGGAAACCATCGGCGAGATCACCGGCGCAGCGCGGGTGATGCGCGAGTTTGCACGCAAGGTCACGCTGGCCGATGCCACGCGCGAGCATCTGGTTGACATCGTCGGCACTGGCGGCGACGGCACGCACAGCTTCAACATCTCGACCGCATCGATGTTCGTTGCCGCCGCCGCTGGCGCGCGCGTGGCCAAGCACGGCAACCGCAGCGTTTCGAGCAAGTCCGGCAGTGCCGATGTGCTGGAGGCCTTTGGCGCGCAGATCGATCTGCAGCCCGAACAGGTGGCCGCGTGCATTGAGGCCTGCGGCATCGGGTTCATGTTTGCGCCGAACCACCATCCGGCAATGAAGGCAGTCGCGCCGGTGCGTCGCGAGATGGGTGTGCGCACGATCTTCAACATTCTTGGTCCGCTGACCAATCCGGCCGATGCGCCGAACATTCTGATGGGGGTGTTCCATCTGGACCTGGTCGGCATCCAGATCCGCGTGCTGGAGCGTCTCGGCAGTCAGCGTGCGATGGTGGTCTGGGGCAAGGACGGCATGGACGAGATCACGCTGGGTGGCGCGACCATGGTTGGTGAACTGCGCGACGGCCGGATCCTCGAATACGAGATCCATCCGGAGGATTTCGGTCTGTCGATGGCGGGTAGCCAGAACCTGCGCGTTGCCGATGCGACGGAGTCGCGTCAGCGCGTGCTCGAGGCGCTGGACAACGTCAATGGCGTGGCGCGGGACATCGTGGCGCTCAATGCCGGCGCTGCCCTGTACGTCGCCGGCCTCGCGCCCATGATCGGTGAAGGTATCGAGCAGGCCCGTGCCGCTCTGGCCAGCGGTGCTGCGCGGCGCAAACTCGATGAGTACGTCGCCGCCACCCGCAGCATGCAGGGAGTGGCGTGATGGCTGCCGATGTGCTTGAGAAGATTCTGCTGCGCAAGCGCGAGGAGATCGCACTGCTGAACCGGCGTTATTGCCGCAGCACGCTGGAGGAACTGGCGCGCGCGGCTGATCCGGTGCGGGGCTTCGTCGCGTCGATCAATGACAAGGTCGCGTCCGGTCGCGCCGGTGTCATCGCCGAGATCAAGCGCGCCTCGCCGAGCAAGGGGCTGATCCGTGCGGACTTCGATCCGGCGTGGATCGCGCGTGAATACGCGGCCGCAGGTGCCGCCTGCCTGTCGGTGCTGACCGATGAATCTTTTTTCCAGGGGCACAACGCTTTCCTGGTGCAGGCGCGTCTGGCCTGCGGTCTGCCGGCGATCCGCAAGGACTTCCTGATCGACGAAGCGCAGGTGGTCGAGGCGCGTGCGATCGGCGCCGACTGTGTGCTGTTGATTGCCGCGGCGCTGAGCACCGAGCAGCTGAAGACGCTCTATGCCTGCGCGCGCGCGTGGCAGCTGGATGTCCTGGTCGAAGTTCACGACGCTGAGGAGCTGGACCAGGTGTTGTCCGCCGATCTCGGTGATGGCTGGCTGCTGGGCATCAACAACCGCAACCTGCGCACGTTCGAGACGCGGCTGGAAACCACGCTGGATCTGCTGGCGCGGATTCCAGAAGGTCTTGAGGTCGTGACGGAAAGCGGCATCGGCACGGCAGACGACATCGCGCGAATGCGCAGCGCCGGGGTGCACCGTTTCCTGATCGGCGAATCCTTGATGCGGCAGGACAGTCCGGGCGCAGCGCTGCGGACCCTGCTGCAGTAGATTGTCGACGGCGGCGGCGGGCGGAAGCTTGGGATGCGCGCTAGCGGCTCTTGCCGGCGGCGCCGAAGACCAGAATGCTGCGGCCCTGCGAATACAGCATGCCGTCCTCTTCGAGCTTCTTCAGCACGCGGCCGGCCATTTCACGCGAGCAACCGACCAGACGTGCCAGTTCTTGCCGACTGGTCTTGATCATCGTCCCGCGTGGATGGACCACGGCGTCAGGCTTGCTGATCAATTCAAGCAGGATGTGCGCCATGCGGCCGGCAACATCCAGAAACGCGAGGTCACCGAGGCGGCGCGTGGTATCGCGCAAGCGGGTGGCCAGCTGGCCGGCCAGCTCGAACATGATGTCCGGGTTGGAACGCGCGAAGCCGTGAAAGGCTTCGTAGCCGACTTCGGCAACCAGCGTGGGTTTGCGTGTGCGCACGATGGCGGTTCGCGTCTTCGGCGCCGGGAACAGGCACATTTCGCCGAAGAATTCGCCGGGCCCCAGATATGCCAGCACGATCTCCCGGCCGTCGTCGTCTTCGAGCAGGATGCTGACCGACCCCTCCAGAATCATGTACAGCGACTGCGGGTCGTCGCCTTCATGAATAATGGTGTGCTTGGGCGGATAGCTGCGTTTGTGGGCCAGTGCGATGTAATCGTGCACGGCCTGAGTCATCTGCATGGCCATAGTCGCCGAATTGGATTGGTTGACGATTTGGCCGAAAATAGCACATCCATCCTGTCGGCAAGCCCGGAGATACCCAGTGAAAGCGCGTGTGAAGTGGTCAGAAAATGCCAGCTTCGTCGCCGAGAGCGGCAGTGGCCATGCGCTGGTCGTCGACGGCCCCCCCGAAATCGGCGGTCGCAATCTCGGCCCGCGTCCGATGGAACTGCTGCTGATGGGTGTCGGGGCCTGTTCGTCGGTCGATGTCACACTGATTCTGAAGAAGTCGCGCCAGCAGGTTGTCGACTGCTGGGTCGAACTCGAGGCCGACCGGGCCGAGACCGAGCCCAAGGTGTTCACCGAAATCCGCATGCATTTCGTCGTGATCGGACGCGATCTGGCGGAAAATCACGTACGCCGTGCGGTGGAGCTATCGGCCGAGAAATACTGCTCGGCGTCGATCATGCTGGGGCGCGGCGGCGTGAACATCCGGCACAGCTACGAGATCCGCGCGGCAGCCTGAGCTGCGACGGGAGCCGGCATGGCGGGGAATTCACCTGATCGTAATCGATTTATCGCATAATGCGCGGCTTGCTGACAGGGAATGCGCGCCTTCGGCGCGTCGATGAGTTTCTACCGGAGCACTGCATTGGCCAAGGCCAAGCCCAAGCCCACAAATAATCCGAAGTTGAAGCTGCTGGGCTTCAACAATCTGACGAAGTCGCTGTCGTTCAATATCTATGACATCTGCTATGCGCGCTCGCGGGAGCACCAGCAGGAGTACATCGAGTACATCGACGAGGCTTACAACGCCGAGCGCCTGACCGCGATCCTGACGGAAGTGGCCCGTATCATCGGCGCCAACATCCTCAACGTTGCGCGCCAGGATTACGATCCGCAGGGCGCCTCGGTGACGATGCTGATCTCGGAAGGTCATCTCGATGGCCTGCCGACGCCGAAGCCGACGAAGAAGAAGGAATCGGTGGTTGCGCACCTCGACAAGTCGCACATCACGGTCCACACCTATCCGGAAACGCACCCCGATGCGGGAATTTCGACGTTCCGTGCGGACATCGATGTCTCCACCTGCGGCAAGATTTCGCCGCTGAACGCCTTGAACTATCTGATCAAGTCATTCGAGTCGGACATTGTGGTGATGGACTATCGCGTGCGTGGCTTCACCCGCAATGTACGCGGCATGAAGCACTTCATCGATCATTCGGTCGAGTCGATCCAGGATTTCGTTTCGGCGGACTTCAAGGATCGGTATCAGATGATCGACGTCAACGTCTATCAGGAGTTCATGTTCCACACCAAGATGCGCCTGAAGGAACTGGACCTGGATACCTACCTGTTCGGTGAAGGTGCGTCCGAGCTGCCGCCGCGAGAGGCCAAGAAGATTCGGGAGCGCGTCAACCGCGAGATTCTCGAGATCTATTACGGCAAGAACATGCAGGGATAGTTTCGCTGCGCCGCCCCGGCATGTGAATTGCGGGCTGGAGCCGCGGTATCCTGCCGTTTCTGCGGCTCCGGCCGCCGCCAGACCGACGCATGTCCACGCACCACCACGATCACGATCATTCCCATCACCATGCGCACGATGCGCATGGCAGTGCTGCGCGCCTGAAGGTTGCGCTGGCCCTGACGGCCGGGTTCATGGTGGTCGAGGTCGTTGGCGGACTGTGGTCCGGGTCGCTGGCGCTGCTGGCTGATGCAGGACACATGCTGACGGACGCGGGGGCGCTGGCGCTGGCGGTCTGGGCCCAGGTACAGGCGGCGCGCCCGGCCGATGCGCGCCGCTCGTACGGCTACCACCGCGCCCAGGTGCTGGCGGCTTTCGTCAACGGCCTGGCGCTGCTGCTGATTGCGGCCTGGATCACGATCGAGGCGGCGCAGCGCCTGCTGGCACCGCCGCAGATTCAGGGGGGGCTGATGCTTGGCGTCGCCTGCGCCGGCCTGGCGGTCAATATCGCCGCGTTTTTCGTGTTGCAAGGCGGACACCATCACGACCTGAATGTGCGTGCGGCGTTCCTGCATGTGCTCGGCGATCTGCTGGGCTCGGCGGCCGCCATTGTCGCCGCCGGAGTGATCCTGCTGACCAACTGGACGCCGGTCGACCCGTTGCTGTCGGTGGTCGTCGCATTACTGATTCTGCGCACCGCGTGGCGTCTCGTCCGCGAGTCAGCCCATGTGTTGCTGGAAGGCAGTCCGGAAGGATTCGACGCCGCGGCGTTGGCCAGCGGGCTTTCGGCTGACGTTGCCGGCGTGTCCGACGTGCACCACGTACATCACTGGATGCTGACGCCGGATCGCAAGGTCATGACACTGCATGCGGTGCTGGCACCGGGTGCGGACGAGGACGCGGTGATCCGCGAGATCAACGTCTGGGTCAAGCAGCGCTATCAGGTGGGGCACGTCACGGTGCAGGCGGAACGCCACGCCTGTACCGGGCATTCCTGAGGCCCTGTCAGCTTCGCCCGCTGAAGCCGTCATGACCGTGCGGATGCCTCGCTACTCGGCAGTGGACTGGGGCAGCGTGGCTTCGTAACACGCGCCCGAGGGTTGATTGAGGACGAGTCCCGTCGGCCGCCCGCGCTCAGATGCGGTAGGCGCCGAACTTCATCACCCGCGCCACCTGCCGCATCAGGCCCTTGACCGGTGCCGGCAGTGGCTGGCCGCCGGCTTCGCGCGCTTCGCGGCCATGGCGTTCTTCGTCGCGGCGCATCTGCTCCAGAATCGCGCGGCTGCGTTGATCCTGTTCCGGCAGCTGCTGCAGATGTTCCCCCAGATGTTCGGACACCTGACGCTCGGTCTCGTCGATGAAGCCGAGGCTCCAGCGATCGCCGGCCAGGCCTGCCGCGGCGCCGATCGCAAACGAGCCGGCATACCACAGCGGTTGCAGCCGGCTTGGCGCGTCGTTGAGCTCGTGCAGACGTTCCTCGCACCAGCGCAGGTGATCGTGTTCCTCGCGCGCCGCAGCCAGCAGCTGTTGGCGTGTCTGCGGGTTGCGCGCGACCAGCGCCTGGCCGTGATACAGCGCCTGCGCCGCCACTTCGCCGGCGTGATTGATTCGCATCAGCCCGGCGATGTGGCGGCGGCTGGCGTCGTCGGCGTCGCCGGCTTCCGCCTGGGTTTTGCCGGGATTGCTGCGACCGGTGCCGCTACCGCGCTCGGCCAGCAGCGACAGGCCGCGATTGAGCGTGGACAGCAGACGGTCGGCGGGGGTGAGCTGGCGGTTCATGGGCATACATTCTAGCCGCTACAATGCCGCGACCGCGGTGCCTTGACGCCTGCCCGCCGCCAACCGTCTCTTTCCGCCCCCGTGCCGATCAAGCCCGATCAAATTTCCAGCCGCCTGGCCAAGGGTATTGCTCCGATCTACCTGGTCGCGGGCGAAGAACCGCTGCTGATCCAGGAAACCCTCGATGCGATCCGCGCGGCTGCGCGCAAGGCCGGCTACGACGAGCGTGAAATTCTCGATGTCGAGCGCGGCTTCGAGTGGCAGCGCGTGATCGACAGCTGCGCGAGCATGTCGCTGTTCGCCAGTCGCCGTATCGTCGAGGTGCGGATGGCCGCCGGTCCCGACGACGCCGGCCGCAAGACCCTGCAGCAGCTGGCCGCACATGCGCCGCAGGACGTGTTGCTGCTGGTGGTCTGCGGGGCGCTGGATTCGCGTCAGCGCGACGCCGCCTGGTTCAAGGCGCTCGAGTCCGCCGGTGAATGCGTTTACGCCTGGCCGGTCAAATCCGCCGAGTTCCTGCCGTGGCTGCAGAAGCGCCTCGGCGCCGCGGGCGTCAGCGCCGATGCCGACGCGGTCAAGCTGCTGGCGGAACGGACCGAGGGCAATCTGCTCGCGGCGGCGCAGGACATCGCCAAGCTGGCCTTGCTGTTTCCGGGGCAGACCGTTTCGGTCGAGGCGTTGGCGCATGCGGTTGCGGACAGCGCGCGGTATGAAGCGTTCGATCTGAACGACCGCGTGCTCGACGGCGACGCGGCCGGTGCGGTCCGCAGTCTCGGCCGGCTGCGCGAGGAGGGCGTCGGCGTGCTCGAAATTCTGGGGGCGCTGATGTGGAGCCTGCGTCTGCTGGTCAAGGCGTCGATGAGCTATGTGCAGACGCGGGATGCAGCCGCGGCCTGCGATGCGGCCGGCATCCGTCGTTTCCAGCAGGCCAAGTACCTGAAGGCGATTCCACGCACCCGGCCTGGTGCCGCGCTGGGCTGGCTGCAGCGTGCGGCGCAGATCGACCAGATGGTCAAGACCGGCCGGGAGGCGGCTGCCTGGGAAGAATTGCTAACATTGATTCTTGCCGCCAGCGGGGCGGCTTTGCGCAAGGGCTAAAAGAGTTAGATGAGTTCCAGTTCCAGCAACAAGGCGAGCAAGGCGAAGGCCACCGGCTCTGATGGATCGATTGCTGCCTACATGCAGGATCGGGGTCGTCGCGCCCGCGCCGCAGCGCGCGCGATGGCACGAGCCGAAACCGGGCAGAAGAATGCCGCGCTGTTTGCGCTGGCGCAGATCCTGATCGATGCCTCCGACGCGATCCTTGAAGCCAACGCCGCGGACATGCGCGACGGCAGGTCCGGCAAGCTGGACGAGGCGCTGCTGGACCGGTTGGAACTGACGCCGGATCGTATCGTCGCGATGGCCGACGGCGTGCGTCAGATCGCCGGCTTGCCCGACCCGGTCGGCGAGGTGTTCGAGCTGAAGCAGCGCCCCTCCGGCATCCAGGTCGGCCGCATGCGCGTGTCGATGGGTGTGGTCGGCATCATTTACGAATCCCGGCCCAACGTCACTGCCGATGCGGCGGCGCTGTGCCTGAAGTCCGGCAATGCCGCGATCCTGCGCGGAGGTTCAGAGGCGCTGCGTTCGAATCTGGCGATTGCACGCTGCATCGAGCGCGCGCTGACCGACGCCGGCCTGCCGCGCGATGCGGTGCAGGTGCTCGACATCACCGACCGCCGCGCTGTGGGCGAGCTGGTCGCGATGCCCGAATTCGTCGACGTCGTGATCCCGCGCGGCGGCAAGGGGCTGGTCGCGGCCGTGTCCGAAGCCGCGCGCGTGCCGGTGATCAAGCATCTGGATGGCATCTGTCATGTCTACATTGATGCCGCCGCGGACATCGACAAGGCGGTGGCGATTGCGGTCAACGCCAAGACCCAGCGCTACGGCACCTGCAACACGATGGAAACGCTGCTGGTCGATCAGGCCATTGCCGACCGGGTGCTGCCGCAGCTGGGGCAGATCTACGTCGAAGCCGGCGTTGAGTTGCGGGGCTGTGAGCGCACCCGCAGGATTTTGCCGGATGCCCGCCAGGCGACCGAAGAAGACTGGCATACCGAATACCTGGCGCCGATTCTGGCGATCCGTGTGGTCGACGGGCTGGATCAGGCGATCGATCACATCGAAACCTACGGCTCGCATCACACCGATGCGATCGTTACCGAAAACTACAGCACCCTGCGCCGCTTTCTGCGCGAAGTTGATTCGAGTTCGGTGATGGTCAATGCCTCGACGCGTTTCGCCGACGGCTATGAGTACGGCCTGGGCGCCGAAATCGGCATCAGCACCGACAAGTTCCACGCGCGTGGGCCAGTCGGTCTTGAAGGTCTGACCACGGTCAAATGGGTCGTGCTGGGTGACGGCAATGTGCGCTGATCTTTTGCGCGGATGATCGACCATACCGGCGTCGTCGTCAGCGACTTTGAACGCAGCAAAGCGTTCTACCGCGCTGCGCTGGCGCCGCTGGGCATGGACCTGCTGATGGAACTGACGGCCGCAGTCAGCGGCACGCAGGACATGGCCGGCTTTGGTGTTCCGCCGAAGCCCGAGTTCTGGATCCATGCCGGCACACCCAACATTCCGCCGGTGCATGTCGCATTCCGCGCCGCCGATCACGCGCAGGTCGACGCCTTCCATCAGGCCGCGATCGCGGCGGGAGGGCGTGACAATGGCGCGCCGGGGCTGCGTCCGCACTATCACCGCAACTACTACGGCGCGTTCGTGCTCGACCCGGACGGCCACAACATCGAAGCGGTCTGCCACGACCGGCCGCATTACGAGCCGACGCCTTGAATGCGCCTTGAACACGCCATGAATACCCCATGAAAGCGATAGGCATCTTCGGCGGTGCGTTCGCACCGTTTCACAACGGCCATCTGCGCCTGGCGATCGAGGCGCGTGAGCGCCTGCAGTTGAATGAAGTCCACCTGATTCCGACCGCGCAGCCGGTGCATCGGCCAGACTCGCACGTAACGCCGTTGCGGCGGCTCGAATGGATCAAACAGGCGGTGCGCCGCGAGCGTGGCCTGATTGCCGACGAGCGCGAGATCATGCGCGACGGTCCTTCGTTTACGGTGGATACGCTGATCGAGCTGCGCGAGGAATACCCGCAGGTTGCGCTGCTGCTGCTGATGGGTGCGGACGCTTTTGCGCATCTGCACACCTGGAGCCGCTGGGAGCAGCTGCTGGAACTGGGACACCTGGTGGTGTTTTCGCGCCCGGGTTCGACCCTGGAGCCGTCGCGCGAGACGCGCAAGCTGTTGGCGCGCCGTCGCGCCTACGATGTTTCCGAGCTGCACGCCGCGATTGCGGGGCACTGGTACCAGTTTGAACTGCCGCTGCTGGACATCTCGTCCACGCGTATCCGGCGTCTGCTCAAAAGCGGACACTCAGTGCGCGGGCTGGTGCCCGATGCGATACTCAACACCATGACCGCGGCAGACGTCGCGGCACTGACCCAGGATGACGATGCCACGACACACTAAGCTGACCAAGTTGGCACAGATTGCACTGACTGCGCTGGAAGACCTCAAGGGTCAGGACATCAAGGTGCTCGATGTGCAGGAGCTGACCACCGTCACCGACACGATGATCGTCTGCACCGGCACCTCCAACCGCCATGTCAAAGCCCTGGCCCAGAATGTGGTCGAAGATGCCAAGAAGGCGGGCTTCCGGCCGATGGGCATGGAAGGCACGGATGCCGGCGAGTGGGTCCTGGTGGACCTCGGCGGCGTCGTCGTGCATGTGATGCAGCTGCAGGCGCGCGCGTTCTACCAGCTCGAAAAGCTGTGGTCGCCGCGTGAGCCGATCGAGTCGGAAGCGCCGGTGCGCAAGCCGGCTTCCAGCAAGAAATCGTCCGCGATGGGCGGGGGGCTGTCCAAGCCTGCACCGCGCAAGGCGGCGTCGGCGAAAAAGCCTGCGGCAAAGAAGACTGCGGCCAGGAAGTCGCCGGCGGCCAAACCTGCGGCCAAACCTGCGGCCAAGCGTGCGCCCGCCAAGAAAACGGCCGGCCGCAGCACCACCGCTTCACGGCCTGCCGCCAAGAAGGCGGCCGTCAAAAAGGCTGCTGTCAGAAAGGCGCCGGCGAAGAAGACCGCTGCGCGTAGCGCGGCACCGCGTAAAGCGGCTGCGAAGAAGCCGCGCTGATCTCAGCGCGGCTGCATCACTTCATCCCCTGAGTCGGCGCGCTATGCGCGCGCCGGTTTGTTTGCGGGAACCGTGCTGCTGCGGCCTTTCTCGGCGATCCCCGCATTGAGGCGTGACTGAAAGTCCGGGGTGAACGCCAGCATTGCCGGGCTGGCATCCTGCAGCCCGAGCGTGCGCAAGGTGGTCGCCATCGGGTGTTTCGAAGCCCCGATATGCAGGCGCACCGAACCCGGCAGCAGGCCGCGGGTGTGGCCGCGGGCGTTCACGCTGGTCCGCAAGTGCTTATCCCCGACGCTCGAAAACAGCAGCAGATCAAGTGTCGGCACAGGCATGCCGAGGCCTGGCTTGCCGAATAGCGTGACAATTTCCGAGCCGTCGCCTGGGTCGAGCACCGAGCTGTTGAAGTGGCTGCGGCTGCAGTTGAATGGAATCTCGGTGACGAATTTCGGCAGGCCCCACAGTTCGCGTCCGGCCGCGTTGGCGGCCTGCGTCGTCACCGGCAGATGCAGGACATGGAAGGCCAGGTTGCGGTGTGGATCGGCAACGCTCGTCAGCGGTTCGCGCCAGGTCCAGACCGTGGCGTGATGCGGCTGCTGCAATACCGGAACGGCCAATCCGACTTCGTTATACGGTCCGATGCTGGTGTCCCGGTACTCGAAGAACACCAGGCCGACGACGGCTTTGCTGCCGATCACCAGTCCCGGCGAGAGGCCGGTGCCTTTGAGTGTCTGCTCGACTTTATCGCGATCACACAGGAAGTACGCCTGCGCTTCGGTGGCGTCGAAATACAGGATCGGCAGCTTGGCCGGTCCCGCGCTGGTGGCCTGGCTCTGCTGTGGAACCTGAAAGAAAGGGTCGTTGTGTTTGGCGTTCATCGTGCTTCTCCTCTCAAGAGCGATTCTTGAATCCGGGGTTTGAATCAGACGGTGGCCGGGTCGCTGGCGCGTGCCAGCAACGCGTCCTGAAAATCCTCGATCACCGCCAGGCGGTTGATCTGATTGGTGCCTTCGAAAATCTGCGTCAGGCGGGCATCACGAAAGACCTTTTCGGCACCGTTGGCATGCAGCAGGGCATGGTTGCCGAGCAGGTCCATCGCCATATCGGCGACCCGCACCGCGGTATCGGTTGCCTGGAACTTGCAGATCGACGATGTCGCCTGACGCGGAGTCCAGGCATTGGCGCTCTGCCAGATCAGTGCACGCGCGGTCGAGGTCTCGGCCAGCATCTGCGCCAGCTGCAGCTGAACCTCCTGAAACTGGATCAGCGCCTTGCCGCCCAGACGCGTGCGCGTGGCAAAGTCGAAGGCGATGTCGGTCGCACCCTGTGCGAAGCCGACTGCCAGGGCGCCAACCGGCATCCGCGACAGATTCAGCGTTGCCCGATTCAGTGCCCAGCCCTGCCGCAGACCGCCGACGATGTGATCGTCGGGAACGAAGACGTTGTCGAACTCCAGTTCGGACGCGGTCGACGCACGCATTCCCATCTTCAGCTCGTTACGCACCGGACGGAAGCCGGGCATGCCGCGGCGGACCACGAAGCAGGTCCAGGACTCCATGCCTTCGCCTTCGAGCGCCGCGAAGACGGTCAGCGTATCGGCGACGTCGCCGCCGCTGATGAACACCTTGCGGCCCGACAGACGCCAGCCCCCGGTGTCGCGGCGTGCGACGACTCCCGGCCGGTAGTGACGTGCGCCGTGTCCGTCCTCGGCATCCGAGCCTGCGCCGGGCTCGGTAATCGCGAACGCAAACAGCTTGGCCTCGCCGCGTTGTTGCGCGCGGAACACCGGCAGCAGGAAACGGCGGATCGCCGACGTGTCGCCGGATAGCAGAATCGGCATCGCGCCCAGCACGTTGGCCGACAGCAGTAGCATCAGGCCGCCGCAGACGCGTGACAGTTCCTCCACGCGGAGGCACTGCTGCAGCACGATCGGATGACGGAAGCGGGATGTTGCGCCGGACCCCAGTGGCGCCGGCAGCATGTCGCTGAGCAGGCCGGCCCGTCCGGTCCTCGAGATCAGCTGCTGCAGTTGCGGCGAGAGGTGTCCGGGTTCGGCGTGGGGCGCCAGGTCGGTCTCCAGCGCCAGCGGACGCAGCGCCTGCTCGGCGAACTGGCGCGCATTGCGGCGCAGTTTCTGCAGTGATGGTGGCAGACGTCGTGTTTCGACCTCCCACTGATCGACTGCGTCGTAACTCACCAGCCGGCGAGGCACTGCGCCGAGCGTGTGAAACGCGGCAAATGGCGACAGCGGATCGCTGCTGGCGAGATGGCCGTCCAGATGCGGCAATGCGGAATCGCGAAGTCCCGTCATGGTGTGTCCTCCTCTAGTGCGGTCGCTGCCAGCTGCAGTTCGATCGGCGTGCCGTGAATGACGCGCAGCGTGTTCTGGTCACGCAGGATTTTTTCCAGACCGGTGTCGCGCATGTAGCCCATGCCGCCGAACACCTGCAGCGCATCGCTGGTGGCGCGGCAGAGTTCGGGCTGCAGCGTTGCGCGGGTCTGATAGAGCATGGCCAATGTCTGCGCGGAGTCCGGGGCGCAGGCGCAGCACGCCTCCAGACTGTGTGACGTCAGCTGCTGAATCTGCCGTGCCCGGCTCAGCAGCAGCTGCACCGCCGCATGTCGGGCAATGACGCCACCCCCCTGGCGTCGCGTCGCGGCGTAGTCCGCCGCGAGCCGATGCGCATGGTCGAGCCCGCCCAGTCCAGTGGCGAGTTGGCCCATGGCATTGAGTGTCAGCAGTGTGGTCAGCAGCCTGCGGCTGGTCGCGATGTCGAGCTGCGTGCGGTGCGCGGCCTGAGCTTCACCGCGGCGGCACACCACGAAACTGCACAACTCATCCAGACCGTGACTGTGACGATGGGTCTCGACCACCAGGCGCTCGCGTGGCCACAGGCCCCACTGCAGTACCGATGCGCTATCGAGTTCCGGTAGCCAGACACCCGCCCAGTCCTCGGCGGCGTGCAGCAGCACGCCCGGCGCCGTGGTGGTGTCGAAATAGTCGCGCAGCATGATCAGATCGTCGGGGCCGGCCGTGGCCGTCAGATACCGCGCCAGTGCATGACGCGCCAGACCGTAACGGCCTTGCAGCGCAACCAGATTCAGCGCGGTTGAGGCAAAACCCACATGGCGCTCGAAGTGTCCCGACAGCGCGAACTGGTGTAGCTGCCACGCGAAACCCATGTTGACCTGCGCGAGCATGCGCAAGGCCGCAGTCGACAGTCGCCGTCCATCGTTCCGCTCCACCGCCTCCCATAGCCCGAGTCCGCTGGCTTCGTCCGCGGAAGGACAGAGCAGTCCGAACTCGCTGGATGTCGTGCGCAGGGCAGTGAGGCGCTCGGGCCCCAGGCGATGTTCGTGGCGGGCGACGGCGGGCTCCAGCGCGTGACTGCCAAAGCGCCTGACCTCGTCCAGCACCGCTTCAATCGGCAGCGCATCCCCGTCGCCTGTTGAAGGCGACTCCTGCATCAGCGCATCTGCATTCGTCATCGCAGGTCTCCTCGTCTGCGTCTTCATGCAGCGATGCTCCTCCCGTAATCCGGGTGTCACCATGCGCGAAACGGAAGCCAAGTTGATCGAAACGGACATCCGGGCGCCATCCGCATCGACGCAATGATCTGGATCAATCAGTGACGATGTGCGGAGCTGCGTCAGTGCCGCGGCGCGCTTGCCTATACTCGGATTTCAGACACTGGGCGGAGCGGGGGCAGGTAGCAACACCATGAAGATTCATCTGATCGCCGTCGGCACGCGGATGCCGGCCTGGGTGGAGACCGGCTACAAGGAGTACGCCGGGCGTCTGCCGCACGAATGCCGGCTGGAGCTGATCGAGATTGCGCCGGCGCAACGCGGCAAGAACACCGACATCGCCCGCGCCAAGCAGCAGGAAGGCGAGAAGATCCTGAAAGCGCTACCGCGTGACAGCTTCGTCATCGCGCTGGACGAACACGGCCAGCAGCTCGACAGCACGCAGTGGGCGGGTGAACTGCAGAACTGGATGCAGTCGGGGCGCGATACCTGTCTGCTGATCGGCGGCCCGGACGGTCACTCTGCAGAAGTGCTGCAGCGGGCCGATCGCAAGTGGGCGCTATCGAAGCTCACGCTGCCGCACGCGCTGGTGCGCGTGTTCGTCGCCGAGCAGTTGTTTCGCGCGTGGAGTCTGCTGGCAAATCATCCGTATCACAGGGCGTAAGTCACAGACTGTGTTTCACGAGTTGCGTGGTTCGGGATGAAGATAACCATTGGCCATATATACTCGGCGCCTTTTCCGAGAAGGAAGCATGTCGACGTAGAAGTACTGCATTGCTCTGGTCGGAATTGATTTGGCAACGCGACAGTCGATGTACCAATCTGCGCAAAGCTTCTTTCTTCTAGCGCGTTCCTCCACGCGATAGCAATTTCCCATTGCATAGCTTGAGGCTTTAATTACAACACATCTTGCATGCTCATCTGCCGAATTTTCTGACGATGAGTCGTGGAGGTTCTTATCTGGAAACGTGCGCCCCTTGATACAGATTGCATAGGTTCGTCCAACCTTCAGATCGATTTTCTTCTTCAGTGCGGATATCTCATTTAGCGCACTTCGAGATGTCTGAGTGGACCTGTCCAAATGCGCAAGAAGCAAGGCTGAATCGTTCCAGCAGTACGCGTGAGAATGTAAGCGCATGCTCACCGCCATTTCTCTCTGCACTAAAGAATGCAGCTTTCGCATCAGTGTCGTAGCACGAGCATTGCCCTCTTCGGCAATGCTTTTTGTATCGATAAGGTCGATCAGTGTGACGAGGCTATCCTTCCAGATTCCGTTCGTCATGGGCAGTAACTAAGGATGTGAATTGTCCGGAGGGAGTTCTGCTAAAGCTTATATTCGGACGGCACAAGAACAGTTTAGCGGGGTGGGGCGTCGGTTAGACACGAAGTAAAGAAATGGCTGCTGTAACAATGCCGTTCAGGAACATTCCAGCAATTACCGCCAAGACGATGTAAAGCCATCCTCTCAGTGTTCCTAACATTGCCCCGTCACTGGCATAGCTAGCCATTTCGGAGGCTCGAACGCTGAAGATCAACACGATAGCGAAAATTGCGGCGATTACTGAGGAGATCAGCAGAGGAATAAACGCTGCGATCTCTTGCCCAACTGATATCCATTTTCCGAAAGCAATCAGCGCTTCGAGAAGTAGCATTGATGCGGAAATAAGGAAGAATAGACGAGCTTCGTAGAAGCGCCGACGTGTTTTGGTTAGACAGGCAGCTGCAACGACTGTCAGACCTGCAAAGGACCAAATGATTGCGGGATTTTCTCCCTGTTCGATCAAGCCTTGGGAAGCACCGAACTGCAGAAATGCAGAAACCCACGCTGATAAGAGTCCAATTCTTCTAGTCGTCATATATCTGGTCTCCCTGGGTGACTTTTTTTGAGCAAGAACCTTTAGTGATTAAGGTTCCACGCCCATATTATTTTCTATTTCATCAACGGCATCCCCGAAAAGTACGGATGCCCCCAGACCAGCGCGCCGGTCAGCACCAGACCAATGATCGCGGCGATGGCGGTCTTCAGTGCACCGACCGGTGCCGGCTTTTTCCATTCCGGGTTGCCGCGGTTGATGAAGATGACTTCCAGCACGCCCCAGGCGAGCAGTCCGGCGAACAGGATCACCGAGCGCATTTCACCGTTGGACAGCAGGTGCGCGAAGGCCCACAGCTTGACGCCGGTCAGCTGCGGGTGACGGATGAACTGCTTGATGTCGGTGGGTGCACGCGCGCTGATGAACAGGATCACCGCGAACGGCATCAACAGCATGGTGACGTGGCGCATCCACACTGGCGGATTCCACAGCGCGGTCGGCGGCGTGGACTTCCAGCCCATCACGATCAGGACCAGCGAGCCAATGATCAGTAATGCGAACAGGCCTTTGTACGGCCACTCGCCAATGCTGGCGATCACGCCCGCGCGAACGTTCGGCGTCACGGCCTTGCTCAGGTGAACAACGGCCCACAGCAATAGACCCAGTGTCAGCAGCAGCATCTCGATACCCCCTGTCGTTCTGATGCGTGGAGCTTAGCGCGCCGTGGGGCGTCCTGCGACTGTGCGCGATCTGGAGTCGGCCTGCGCCGCAGGCCGACTCGATCCGAAAGACACGAAGGGGATTGGGCGAGGATCAGCCGCGCCTGCGGCGTAGCAGCAGACTCGCGACCGCCAGCGTCACCAGCATGCAGACGATCAGCGGACCAGCCGGCAGATCGAAGGGCACGGACAGCCACAGGCCCAGGCCGTAGCCGGCGGCGGCGACGAGGTAGCCGGTGGGCAATCCGCGTCGTTCGCTCATGCCGGAGGTGGCGATGGCCGGCAGGATCAGCGTGGCGAACACCAGATAGACGCCGACCAGCTGCACCGAGGCAGTGACGACAATGGCGAACAGGAAATAGAACACGCGCGGACGCTGGCGCGCCCACAGCAGCCACACCACCAGCACGCCGGCGTAGAGCAGGGCGACCGGCTGCAGTTGCGCGTAGCTGACCCACAGGATCTGTCCGGCCAGCAGTTCCTGCATGTGTTCGGCGCCGTGCGGGTTGTGCGAGAGCATCAGCAGCGCCACGCAGGCGGAGAACACGTAGAGGCTGCCAATCAGTGCTTCCTGCAGGCTGCGGAAATGATGCTCGGTCCAGGTCAGCAGCGCAGCGGCCACCAGCGCGGCGGCGCCGGCGGCGATCTGGGTGCTCCAGCTGGCGTGTTCGTCGCCGGCCAGCATGGTCGCGGCGATGGCGCCGAGCGCGGCGACCTGGGCGATGGTCAGGTCGATGAAGATGATGCCGCGTTCGAGCACGCGCCGACCCAGCAGCACGTGGGTGGAGGCGACCAACAGGCCCGCCAGCAGCGGCGGGCCCATCAGTGACCAGTCAAAAGCGAAGTCCGACAGACTCACGACTGCGGGCTCTGCTTGGCGGCGTCGAGCAGGCGCTGGACCGTGACGTCAAAGGTCGCGAACAGATCGTTGTCGGTGCCCTTGGCGCCCCCGGGCGAGAACGGCAGTTCCGCCGTGGGCAGTCCGCTGTGCTCGGCCATCCATTCGATCGGCTTGTGATCCTGGTAGGCGGCGTAGACGATCATCTTTGCCGGCTGCGTCTTCAGGCCGCCGAGCAGTTCCTGCAGATGCGCGCCGCTGGGCGGAATGCCGGGCTTGGCTTCGAGCGTGGCGACCTCGCGGATGCCGAGCCAGTCATACAGATAGGCCCAGGCCTTGTGTCCGCTGATCACCGGCACGCCCTTCAGCGGCGCGGCCGCGGCGGTCCACTTGTCGACCGCGGCGGTCCAGCGCGTGTTGAAGTCCTGGTAGCGCCGGGCGTAGTCGGCGGCGTGCGCGGGGTCCAGCTCCGCGAGCTTGTCGGCCAGCGGCTTGGCGACCTTGCCGATGTTGCGGGGATCGGTCTGGATATGCGGATTGCCGTAGGGGTGGACGTCGCCCTGGGCGCGATCGATCTTGGCCGGAATCTCCAGCATCGTGACGTAGCGGCTGGCCTCGAAGTTGCCCGGCGCTCCCGGATTGAGCTGGGCGTTGTTGCCCTTCTCGATCAGCTGCGGCAGCCAGCCAAGTTCCAGTTCGGCACCGGTGCAGACCAGCAGATCGGCCTTGCGGTACTTCGCGATCAGGCTCGGGCGTGGCTGGATCTTGTGCACGTCCTGCAGCGCGGTGGTGGCGGCATAGACGTCGACGTTGTCGCCGCCGAGCGCGCTGGCCAGCGCGGCCCATTCGGCTTCACAGGCAAAGACCTTGAGCTGCGCCGCAGCTGGCTGCGTGAGCAGCAGCAGGACGGCGGCGAATGCACCTGAAATGGTTTTCATCATGGCGGGTCTTCCTTAGAACTGGTGCGCCGGATGGGCGCCCATGCTGACGATGTACTGCACGATGAACTGGTTGTCCGCGTCCTCGCCGTCCGGCCGCGATTCGTCGCGGTTGTACTGGATACGGAAGCGCGAGAACTCGCTGTTGGAGAAGTCGACCATTGCCGAGTAGCGCTGCGGGGTGCTGGCGTCGTCGGCCAGCAACGCCAGCGAGGTGTCCGCGACGGGATTGGCCACGCTGTTGCTGGCGCTCAGGCGGTCGTAGCGCAGACCCACGCGCCAGCGCGGCATGAACTGGTAGACGCCCTGCACGTACCAGCCGAACTGGTCGCCGTCGTAGGCGCTGGTGTCGCCGCTGCCGTCCGGGTCGTAGACCACGGTGCCCTTTTCGCTGCGGCGCATCGCCTCGGCCTGGAGCACCAGATTGCGCACCAGCGGATTGCCGTCCGGCGCCCATTTGTAGACCAGATCGATGCCGTCGATGCGGCTGTCACCGGTAAAGCCGGTTTCGACGTCCTCACCGCTGCGACGGTCGACGGCATTGCCGTCGAAGTGCCACAAGCCGACGCGCCAGGAGCCGCCGCTGCCGACGTCACCACCGATGTGGGTGAACGCGGTCCAGGCTTCGATGCCGTCGCGCTGGTCGCCGCCCGCGGGGAAGCCGTCGCCGCGCAGCAGCTCGGTGCCGAATTCGAGGAATACATCGGTCGGGGCCAGCCAGCGCACCTGCGCACCGTCGTCGCCGAGCTGGTTGGCCAGGAAGGTGCGATACACCAGTGGCGCATCGGCAAATTCCCAGGCATGCGGATGCTGGTGGTTCTGGTAGCCGACGTCCGAATAGAAACGGCCGAGTTTCACCGCCAGGCCGTAGGGCAGGGACAGCGTGTTGATGTACGCCTCTTCGACCGCCACCACGGTTTCGCCACCTTCGTTCTCGAAGGCGACCGTGGCCCAGCCATGAAAGCGGTCGTCAATGTTGGATTCCATCACCAGTTCGCTTTCGCCCAGCGAGAAGCCGCTGGTCTTGAACTCGGTTTCGGGGCCGAGCACCACGCCGGGCATCTCGGCTTCGGCGTCGTTGCTGTAGTGGGCGTACTGCCCGCTGAGAATCAGGCTGATCTTGGGGTTGAAGACGTTGCCGGTTGCGGCCTGCGCCGGGACACACAGCGGCGCGAACACGGCAAGCGCCGCGCCACGCGCAAGAATGGATATGCGATCCATGAATAGGAAACCTCGTATGAAAAATGCACAGATGCCTACGCCTTCATGGCGCCGGCGGGTGGGTGCGAAAAATCAGACGAAGGTGGCGGGCGGCCCGCGATTGTGGGGTGTAGTGCGCCGCAGGTTCTGCGGCAAAACGAATTCCCCCGCGACCGGGGCTTCATGGGTCGCTGGCGGTGCCAGTGCGACCGGCCGGCTGCCCACTGCGCCACCGTCGATGCCGGGTGCGTGCATGCAGATCTGGCAATGCACGTCGGTGGCCAGCGTCGGGTGCGTAACATCGTGCACAGCCTGCAGCCACTGGCCCATGAACAGGGCCAATGTCAGCAGCAGCAATTTCGGCAGCGTCCGGCGCATGACGGCCGGATTGTAACGGCGCTTGCCGGATTCGTCGTCCGGGGTTTCCCCCGGCTCGCGTCAGCCGACGCGCGGGCCGAGCAACTGCTGTGCGGCGTCGATCATGCCGTGGTTGCGCAACCAGACCATCGATTCAGAGCCCTCCTGCGCGAACCACGCGGCGGCGCTGCCGAGTACGAAGCCGTAGCCCCAGGCATCCATGTCGATGAACAACTGCGCGCGCGAGTAACCGGCAATGCGGTCCGCCAGCAGCGCCTGCAGGCAGCACACGGCCATCTCCTCGTCCTGATCGCCGTTGGCGTCGGTATGCACTGACTGACGCCGCGCGGCGTCCATGCACAGCCAGTGGCAGCCTTCGTGCAACACAGAATGCACCGGCGTGTCGTCACGCACATACAGCGTGCTGCCGACCAGGCCTGCCTCGGTTTCACCCCAGTAGCTGCCAGGGATTTCTTCGTCGTCGGCGACCGTGTGCAGCGTCAGACCGTGCTCGGCGAACATCGCCCGCAGCGCGTCGGTGCCGAGCGCATGGACGCGTACGACCACCGGCTCCGATTCCGGTTCTGGGGCCGGCTGGACTGGATCAATGTTCACGATCGCGTTCACAATGGCGCGAACTATATTGGCGTGGCGACAGCGACGCCATCCAGACATCCGGGCACGAGCCGGGGGAGAAAAGCAATGGATGAGAAGCGTGGGTGGAGACTTGCGGGTCTGATTTTCGTGGCCGGCGCACTGTGCGCCTGCGGCAGCAGTACCGCTCCGGACGTCAGTGACGGCGGGGGTGGCGGCACGGTCGGTCCGGGGGACATCGCCGGCAATACCTTCATGGCGATCGTGCCACCGGGCTCGAACGGGAATTCCGCCGGCGGTCTTGGTGCGCCGGTGCCGGGCGTGCCGGTGGCCCGCTATCCGGCCAACTTCCGCGACCAGCTCGACATGTACGGCAATCTCGCCTACGCAAAGCAGGGTCTGAAGTCGGATGCCTGCACGCCGCCGAAGAATATCGACGAGCACGAGAAGCAGTCGGATCAGGCCTGCAACTACTTCAAGGCGGCGCCGCTGACCTTGTCCGATGCCGACGCGGTGTCCAAGCGCGAACTGACCGCGCCCAACGGCAAGACCGTGATCATCCGCCGCGACGGCTGGGGCGTGCCGTACGTGGACGGTGAGGACCGCACGGCCGCACAGTTCGGCCTCGGCTTCGCCGCTGCGCAGGATCGCCTGTGGCTGTTCGATCTGCTGCGCAAGGTGGGCCGTGGCCGTGCATCGGAAATGCTCGGACCCTCTGACACGACTTATGAGTTGGACCTGGAATTTGGTGCGCCGGCCGGTTATAGCGAGGACGAGCTGACGCAGATCGTCCAGGCGGCCGTGGCGAAGATGGGGCCAGTCCTCGGGCCGCTGTTCCTGAGCGACACGCAGACGTTCGTCGCGGGCATGAACGCCTACATCGACACTCTGCTCGGCGCCGGTGCGCTGGAGACGCCCCCGGAGTACGCGACCCTGGCGCTGGGGCTGGATCTGACCAAGTTCCCGCCCGCGCCGTTTACAGTCAACGACATCGTTGCCAACGCAGTGCTGATCCAGTCCGCGCTGGGCTTTGGCGGCGGTGGTGAAGCCGTCAATCTGAAGTTGCTGCAGAAGCTTGATCCCACACTGGGGCCGGGCTCGACGCAGATCGCTCAGGGAGCCTGCGAGCTGTGGCGTGATCTGCGCCATGCCACGACTGCCGATACGCCGGTGACGGCGTCCGGAAATTTCGCCACACAGTCGCCACCGTCGGTCGACGAAAGCTGTCCGCAGACTCTGCCGGCTGGCGTTGCGATCTGGGATGCCGGCAGCTTTACGGGCTTCACCCTGCAGACGCACGGGGCTGGCTTGCCGTTGGAAGCGCCGATTCCGGGAGAGCCGGGTGGCGGTCTGGGGGCTACTGCCAAGTCCGGGGGGCTGAATCTGCTTGGACGCCTGTCGTGGATCAGCGCGATGAACGAACCGGCCGACGCGACGGTGGTGCCGTTCAAGCGTGAGCAACCCAAGGCGCTGGTGCTGTCGGACAATCCCGGGGGCAGCCTGCATGCCTTGCTGAATCGTCTGGGCATGCCGCTGACGACATCGAACTTCATTGCTGCGGCCGCGGATCAGACGCAGTCGGGTCACCCGATCATTGTCGCGGGACCACAGACCGGCTACTTCAATCCGCAGTTGCTGTGGGAAGCGGCCGTGGTGTCGCGCGGCGATACCGAGTTTGAACTTGCCGCGCGCGGCATTTCGACCGTCAATCTGCCGTACATCGTCATCGGGCATGGTCTCGACTTCGCCTGGAGTCCGACCTCCGCGGGCTCGGACTTCACCGATACCCGGGTGTCGACGATGTGCAACATGGACGGCAGTCCGGCGTCGCGGCTGGATGGCAACGACGACGGTTTCCCCGACGCCGACGGCTATCTGTTCAAGGGGCACTGCGTGCGCTTCTACAGGCGCGTTGACGAATGGACCGCGCAACCAACCGTCGCCAGCGTGGCGCTCGGCGGCCAGCCTTTCCCGGAGACGGTCAAGCGTTACGTGCTGCGCACGCACTACGGTCCGGTATTCGGCACCGCGACGGTCAACGGCGAGCCGGTTGCGATCTCGACGCAGCGTTCGACCTTCTTTGCCGATGTCGACACCGCAGCGCCGTTTGCGCTGCTGACGACGACGGGCGCGCCGATGACGCACACGCGCTTCAAGCAGCTGTTCAACAGCATGACCGCGACCTTCAATTGGCTGTATGCCGATCGCAAGGATATTGCCTACATCCAGTCCGGCCTCTATCCCAAGCGCAATCCGGGTCAGCATCCGGAACTGCCGGTCTGGGGTGATGGCAACTTCGAGTGGGTGGTGGATCAGAACCTGTCGACGGCGTTCTTCGACATCTATGGCGGTGACGGCAATGCCGACGGCAAGCCATTCCCCAGCCGCGCCTACCCGGAAGCGCAAAGCAGCTCGAATCCGGGCTACTTCGAATGGCCGGGCTTCCTGTCGCTGGCGTCGCACATTCAGGACACCAATCCGCCGCAGGGTTATCTGGCGAACTGGAACAACAGCGGCGCGCGTGGTTGGTGGGCGGCCGACAGCAACGGCACCTATGGGCCGACGCATCGCGTGCGCATGCTGTCCGAGCGTCTGAAGGCATTCAAGGCGTCGGGTCGCAAGCACACGCTGGCGACGATGATCGAAATCATGGGTGACGCGGCCTACACCGATCTGCGCGGACAGGATCTGCTGCCGATGCTGATCGAGCTGATGGAGCAGGACAGCCTCACCGCGGATCAGGCCCAGGTCGTGGTGCTGATGACGCAGTGGATGGCGGCGGGTTCGAACAACTGGATCTCCGACACGCCGGGACTGGGCTCGATGCGCCGCGACCGTGATGCCGACGGCGTCTACGACTTCCGTGCGCAGGTAGTGCTGATGGATGCCTGGTATCAGCATCTGATGGAGACGGTCACGCCGCAGCTGTCGGACATCGCGGCGTCCGGTGTCTCGACGCTGACGAGTCGCTATGACGCACCGCGTGCCCAGGGATCGGCGTTCCAGGAGGGTTGGTTCCAGCACATGATCCGCATGCTGCAGACCGTGCTCGACAAGCCTGATCACGAAACCTATCGCGCGCTCAAGTGCGCCGGCACCGGAGTTCTCGCTGACTGCCGCACGGCCGTGCTGACGGCGCTGGACGAGGCGTTGAGCGATCTTGGCGGCTTGTCCAACAGGGCCAACTGGGACGGCAGTCAGATTCCGAACGCCAAGGGTTCCGATGGCGCCGTGGTCGAGGACTACGATGCGGTCGAGCACACCTCGTTCAGCTTGTTGCCGGTCCCGCCGATCCACTGGATTAATCGCCCGACGTTCCAGCAGGCGGTCGAGATCACGCAGGATCGCTACGGCGAGTAAGCGACGCGGGCGGCGGCATCGGGTGACCCGACCCGATGCCGCCGTCATTTGCCGTTCGCGGTGACCACGCTAAGCTCCCCAGGAATGCTGGCGCAGACCGTTTCTGCGTCGGTGAACGGCACGGGAATTCGGACACATGCGAATCGGAATCGACCTCGGCGGCACCAAGATCGAAGGCGTGGTGTTGGATGCCGATTCGCAGATTCTGGCGCGACGCCGAGTGCCGACGCCGCCGGACGACTATCAGGCGGCGCTGTCGACGATCGTTGAGTTGGTGACGGCGCTGGAGCAGGACGTCGGCTGCACCGGGCTGACGGTTGGCGCCGGCACGCCGGGCGCGCGCTCCAAGGTCAACGGTCGCATGAAAAACTGCAATTCGACCTGCCTCAACGGGCAGCCGCTGCTGGAGGATCTGACCGCGCGTCTGGGTCCTCGGGTGCGCATTGCCAATGATGCGGATTGTCTGACCCTGTCCGAAGCCAGTGATGGTGCCGCCGCCGGCGCACGTTGCGTGTTCGGCGCAATTCTCGGTACCGGGGTCGGCGGCGGTATCGTCGTCGATGGGCGCCTGCTGTCCGGCCCGAACGCGATCGCGGGCGAGTGGGGTCACAATCCGATGCCGTGGCCGCGCCCGGAGTGGGACGAGGTGCCGGGGCCGCTGGGCTGGGACGGACGTCACGGCACGATCGAAGTGTATTGCTGCGGTCCGGGGCTGGCACTGGATCACCAGCGCGTGACCGGTGAACTGCTCAAGGGGGAGGACATCGTTGCGCGCGCCAGCGCCGGGGATGACGCCTGCGAAGCCAGCCTTCAGCGCTGGGAGGATCGCCTGGCGCGCGCGTTTTCAACGGTGATCAATCTGCTGGATCCGGATGTGATCGTCGTAGGCGGTGGTCTGTCGCGGGTGCAGCGCATTTATCGGAATGTGCCGCAGCGCTGGGCGCCGTGGGTGTTCTCCGATCGAATCGAAACGCGGCTGGTGCCGGCCATGCACGGCGACAGCAGCGGTGTGCGCGGTGCGGCGTGGCTGTGGCCTGAGGCGATCTGACCAAGTCGGTCAGCGTTGCGGTGGCGTCGGATCGCGCTCGGCGCGAAACACCCAGAAGTTCAGCGTCAGATAGTTGAACACCAGCACCACGCCGGTCGCGATGATCTGCGCGAGCAGGTAGTGCCATAGCCGCGGTGCCAGCCACCACACCAGCAGCGTGTTCAGCGTCCAGCCGATCGCGAACATGATTGCGAAGCGCGGCAGCCCCTGGCGATGCGCGCGTGCACTGTGGAATGTCAGGGAGCGATTCAGCAGATAGTTGACGATCGCGCCAGCGATGAAGCCAATGGCCGTGGCCGGCGTCGGCCACCAGCCGCCGAACTCGACCGCCGTCGTCAGCACCGCGTAATGCACCGCGGTGGAGGCCAGGCCGACGCCGATGAAGCGCGGAATCTGGGTCTGGTGACGTCGCGGCGCAGCGGGCTTCACGGCGGTGATATTGGTTTTGAGTGGAGGCGGGCGACCGTCATCAGGGTGAAGGCGACGGCTCGCAAGCCTGTGCAATTGCTCGATCAGCGTCAAATGGCTGCCGTGATCGAAGTGAGAGAACGGGCTTGCATTGCCGGCCAAAGAAAATAACTATACGCGTACGCTAAATTGACTGGCCGGTCGTTCGCCGGACGTGGCGTGCGGATTCCGATGGGAGAGCAGGGAATGGAGCAGCAGACTGCCGGGGTGCCGGCATTTTCCGAACTGGATGGCTGGGGACTGGCGCGGCGCCGCGTGGTGCGCGCACTCGCGCTGGTGCCGACTGCGGTGGGCGGCAGTTTTGCCTTGGGCGCCTGCAGCGCCCACGACGCACCGGGGCCGGATGGCCGGCCACTGCTGGCGCTGTCGGCCGCGCAGGCGCGCACACTCGAAGCCGTGGCCGAAGCGGTGGCACCCACCGCCGGCGGATTTCCGAGCGCGCGCGAGGCTGAGGTGATGCGCCGTTTCGACGAGGAGCTGAGCTTTGTCTCGCCGTCGATTCGCGACGATCTGAAAGCGGCGCTGGGCGTGCTCGAATACCTGCCACCGTTGTACGGTCACTTCGGACGGTTCTCGCATCTGGACCGTTCCGCGCGCCAGGCGCTGCTGCAGCAGATGTGCAGCAGCCGCGTCGAGCTGCTGCGGGCGATCGGTGGCAACGTCAAGATCCTCGTGCAGTTCTTCTACTTCGCGCATCCGAAGACCTGGGCCGCGACCGGTTACGATGGGCCGTTCGGACGCTTGCCCGAGCGGATGGATGATCAGCGGCGCTGGTATGCCGAGCACACCGGAGCGTCGGCATGAGCGCGCCAACGCCGGGACGGATTTATCAGTGGACGGATCTGACGCAGATGCAGACGATCCGCGCCGAGGTCTGCGTCATCGGCTCGGGTTGCGGTGGCGCGACGCTGGCGCGGCAACTCGCGATGGCCGGGCACGATGTTGTCGTGCTGGAGCGCGGCGGGTATTACCCCGAGTCGACCTTCGATCAGAGCGAGCTGGGCATGAATGCCAAGCTATCGGCGGATCGCAGCATGCGCGCCTCGGCCGATGGCGGCACCTTGCTGCTGTCTGGCAACAACGTTGGTGGCGCCTCGGTGCACTACTGGGCGGACAGCTACCGCACACCGGACGATCGTCTGCAGCTGTGGGCCGATCGCTACGGTGTCACGGGGCATGATGCGGCGGCACTGGCGCCGGCCTGGGACGAGATCACCGCGACCCTGAACGTGCATCCGGCGACCGAGGAATACCACAACCGCATGAACCAGCTGCTGCGTGCGGGCGCCGAACAGCTCGGCTGGGAAGGTCATCCGGTGCCGCAGGCGCGCAAGGGCTGCGTCAAGTCCGGTCACTGCATGCAGGGCTGCATGTACCGAGCCAAACAGTCGCAGCTGGTCACGCATATTCCGCAGGCAGTCGCGCATGGCGCGCGGGTTTACGCCGACGTCGAGGCGCGCGAGCTGGTGTGGGAAGGCGGCAAGGTCAAGGCACTGCATGCACGCGTTGTCCATCGTCCCAGCAACCGCGTCAGCGACATTGCGCTGACGATCGAGGCGAAGGCGTTTGTACTCGCCGCCGGGGGGTACTACAGCGCGCCTTTCCTGATGCGTCAGGACGGACTGCAATCGCAGTTGCCGATGCTGGGCAAGCAGTTCGGCATGAACCCGACGGCGATGGTGCATGGACTGTATGACGAGGACATCGTGCTGTGGCGGAACATTCCGGCCGCGTTTGGTGTTGAGCATTTCCGCCTGGCGAAGTTCGACGAGGCCGGGGCCTATGTCGAAGGCGGCTATCTGTTGATGGCGAACCAGATCCAGCCGGGTCTGCTCGGTTCGATGATGCCGGTGATGGGTGACGAACTCGGACAGTGGATGTCGCAGCTGCCGCGGATCGGCGGCACGATTGCCTGGATCGATGATCCCGCCGACGAACTCGGCGAATTGCGTCTGGCCAAGGACGGCACGCCCAAGGTCCACTATCCGTACGGTCCGCTGACGCAGGCAATCCTGCGCGACACCATCAAGAAGCAGGCGCAGCTGCAATTCGCGGTTGGTGCACGCAAGCTGATGGTGGCCGGTGCCGATGCGCTGCAGCTGAATTCACCCGCGGATATCGACAAGATCGATCAGCTGGAAATCCGCGCCGGAGGCCTGTTCATGGCCGCGCCGCATCCGGCGGGGGGCTGTGTGATGGGACGCAGTGCCAAGGACTCGGTGACCGACTCCAGCCACCGCGTGCATGGTTTCGACAATCTGTTCGTGGCCGACAGCTCGGTGTTTCCGACTCCGGTATCGGTGGATCCGAGCTTCACCATCATGGCGTTCAGCTATGTCGCCGCCGAGCACGTGCGTCAACATCTGGGCTGAGCCGCAAACGACGACGGCAGGCACCAGTGTGGGCCTGCCGTCGTGCGGTACAGCGCGTGAAGCGGGGGATCAGCCCTTGTAGGCCTTGATGCCGGCTTCGATTTCGCCGCGCGCGGCGGCGGCGTCGCGCCAGCCGGATACCTTGACCCACTTGCCCTTCTCGAGATCCTTGTAGCGCTCGTAGAAGTGGCGGATCTCGTTCTGCAGGCGCTCCGGCACGTCAGCCAGATCGCGCAGATGATCGTAGGCGCCGTTGCTGACCTTGTCGGTCGGCACGGCCAGCAGCTTGGCGTCGGTGCCGCCTTCGTCCTCAGTGTCGAGCACGGCCACGGCGCGGCACTTGATCACGGAACCCGCCACGATCGGGTGCGGGGTCAGCACCAGCACGTCGACCGGATCGCCATCGCCGGCGAGGGTCTTGGGAATGTAGCCGTAGTTGGCCGGGTAGCACATCGACACGTTCATGAAACGGTCGACTGTCAGCAGACCGGTTTCCTTGTCGACTTCATATTTGACCGGCGGGCCATAGGCCGGAATTTCGATGACAACGATGAACTCGTTGGGGGCCTTGTCACCAGGGCCCAGTGCTTCGAATCCCATGTTCTAGTCTCGATCCATGTGCGTGCGGGGCCGCGATTGTACCCCGACTGCGGTCCGTCTACAGGTCTCCTTTGGTCTGTGCTTCCGAGCGGCTTCCGGATCCGGAAGTCGCCGGGTCGATCAAAGGTCGGGGTTGTAAGTCGTGTCGGTCAGCTGCGGCGCCAGGACGCGGCGCAAATGGGCGTAGGCCGGAATGCCGTCGATGTATGGCGGGTGCTCTTCACCCTCGATCAGCGGTTGCAGGTAGCGGCGTGCGGCGTCGGTAATGTAGTAGCCGTCCTCGGTGATGTACTCGCGCGGCAGTTTGCGTTCCTTGCCGGCGACCTCGGCCACCGGCACCGTGCCGGTGCACCAGCGGTAGGGTGCTTCGCTGGTGCGTTCGATGGTGACCATCACGCCGGAATGGCCCTGCAGTGCCAGCTCGACCGCAGCCTTGCCGACGGCGTACGACTGTTCGACGTCAGTCTTCGACGCAATGTGCCGCGCAGACCGCATTAGATAATCGGCGACCGCGTAGTGCGTCTTGTAGCCGAGCAGGCTGCGCACCAGCGTTGCCAGTGCGGGCGCCAGCCCGCCGAGCTGCGGCCGGCCGTGGTCTGCGTGCAGCGGCCGGGTTTCCGACAGCAGACTGCCGTCGGGATTGCGCAGGCCTTCGCTGGCGACCACGGTGCAGCAACCGCAGGTGTCGACGTAGTGGCGCACCTGGGCAAGGAATCCGTCACGATCGAAAGCGACTTCAGGAAACAGAATCAGGTGCGGTGCATGGTCCTTGTCGCGGCTGGCGAGGCCCGACGCTGCAGCGATCCAGCCGGCGTTGCGCCCCATCACTTCGAGGATGAAGACCTTGGTCGAGGTCAGTGCCATGCTGCGCAGATCCAGTCCGGCCTCTGCGATCGACACGGCCGCGTACTTTGCGGCCGAACCGAAACCCGGACAGCAGTCGGTCGCCGGCAGGTCGTTGTCGATGGTCTTGGGAATGTGGATCGCCTGGATTGGATAGCCCATGCGCTGGCCAAGCTCCGAAATCTGCGCGCATTGCACTGCAGAGCCGCCGCCACCGTTGTAGAAGAAGTAGCCGATGTTGTGTGCCTTGAAGACCTCGATCAGGCGCTCGTATTGCGCGGTGCTTTCTTCGTAGGGCTTGAGACCGTAGCGGCAGGAGCCGAAGGCGCCGCCGGGCGTATGACGCAGACTCGCGATCGTCTCTGGCAATTCCTGCGAGGTGTCGATCAGGCGTTCGTGCAGCGCACCGAGGATGCCGTTGTCGCCCGCGTAGACAGTGCCGATGTGATCGGAATACCGGCGTGCCGTTTCGATCACCCCCTGGGCGGAGGCATTGATGACCGCGGTAACACCGCCGGACTGCGCATAGAAAGCGTTGCGTGGCATGCGTCGACTAAAGCAAGGATCGTGCTGGCAGTGTAGGTGATCGATGCGACAGGATGACTGAGCTGGGTCAGCTGGCGCGCATCGTGAGCCCGCCGGCCCCGCTCGCATGGGCCCAAGGGCGAATTGACGCGCGCCTGCGGGCACGGTTACTTTTGCCGCTCGCGCGGCCTTGGGGAGGCTTTCGGTCGTCCGCGAAAATCTTTCGAATACAGAGGTTTACCCACGATGAGAATGGTATTGCTGGGTGCGCCCGGCTCGGGCAAGGGCACGCAGGGCGAAAAGTTGGTCGCGCATTTCGGCATTCCCAAGATTTCTACGGGCGATGCGCTGCGCGCCGCCGTGGCTGCAGGGACTGAACTCGGTCGCAAGGCCAAGGCGACGATGGACGCAGGGGAACTGGTGGCCAATGACATCGTCATCGGCATCGTTGAAGAGCGCCTCGGTCAGCCGGATGCGCAGAAGGGCTTCGTGCTCGATGGTTTCCCGCGCAACACGGCGCAGGCACAGGTGCTGGATGCGATGCTGGAGCGTCTCGGCCAGCCGCCGATCGACCGTGCGATTCATCTGGCGGTTGATGATGAGGAGATCATTCATCGCCTGCTCGATCGCGCGCAGAAAGAAGGCCGCGCTGACGACAAGGAAGACGTGATTCGTAACCGGATTGCGGTCTACAACGCCGAAACCCATCCGCTGCTGGCGTACTACGAGCAGCAGGGCAAGGCACGCACGGTGCAGGGCACCGGCGGTCTGGATGAGATTTTCAGCCGGATCACGGCTGCGTTGAACTAAAAAGCCAGAGCAGGTTGGAATAAAAAAGCCCGCCATCCGGCGGGCTTTTTTGTGTCATCAAGGCAGCGGATCACAGCGATGCCAGCAATTGCGTACCGCAGACTTCGCGACGCCAGCCGCTCAGAACGCCGGCATCGGCTTCGGTACCCAGACGCACCAGTCGCATCAGGTCGGCGCGCGGTGCCAGGAAGCTGGCCGGCACTTCCAGTTCGGCGGCGACCTGCTGTACTGCGCCCTGCAGATGCTTCAGCAGAGCCTTTTGCGTGGCATCCGGTTCGTCCTCGCGCTGGTACAGACGCTCCGGCAGTGCGCTGGCGTGGGCGATCAGTTCGATCAGGGCCTCACCGTGCCGTGCCAGTGACTTTGGCGGCAGCGCATTCAGCGCTTCGAGCTGCGCGAGGGTCTGCGGTCGACGCTGGGCCAGGATGTAAATGACGTCGTCGTCGACGATCCACTTGCGTGGGCGATTGCGTTGCTGCGCTTCGGCTTCGCGCCACGTCGCCAGTGCGGCTGCGACGGTCTGTTCGCGGGCGTTCAGCCGCGCGATGCCTTTGAGCCGCTGCCAGGCGTCATCCGGCCTCGTGACGTACTGATCCGGATCGCACAGACGGGCGCAGTCCTCGGCCAGCCAGGCCAGGCGCCCCCGTTCAGCCAAAGCATCCTGCAGTGCCGGATAGATTTCAGCCAGATGAATCACGTCGGCTGCGGCGTAGGCCAGCTCGGCAGGGCGCAACGGGCGGCGCGCCCAGTCAGTGCGCGACAGACTCTTGTCCAGCGTGATGCCGAGCCGGCGCTCGATCAGCCCGGCATAGCCCAGCTGATCGCCGAAGCCGAGCAGGGTCGCAGCGATCTGCGTGTCGAACAGCGGCTGCGGGCAGGCCTTGCGCAGATGACTGAGGATTTCCAGATCCTGCCCGGGGGCATGAAAGACCTTGATCTGATCCGGCGCGTACAGAACGTCGAGCAGCGGACTCAGGTCGTCGAAGGCCGTGGTGTCGATCAGCGCGGTGGTTTCACCGGCCTGGACCTGGATCAGGCACAGACGGGCGTAGTAGGTGTCGACGCGGACGAACTCGGTGTCCACGGCCAGAAACGGCGCTTGCGACCAGTTTTCGATCGTGCGCAGCAGTGTGTCGGTTTGAGTGATCAGGGGAATTGCAGGGGAATCAGGCATGAAGGTGTCCGTCGGGCCCCGTCGGTGGGTCCGGTAAAACGCCTAGAATAGCCGCTCACACCGAATCACGACCCCATGTTCGCGCAGATATTCATTGCCGCACTGAGAATTCTCAGCTTTCGCGCCGGCCCGCAAGACCTGCCCTTCGATCCCCGCCAGACCTGGCCGCTGATGCTGGCGGCTGCTGGCGCCAACGTCGCGGTCTTCGTGCAGGTGCTGCCGCTGTCCAGCGCGGTGGCCATGGCGGCGGCGATGGTTGCCGGTACCGCGCTGGTGACGCGCTCGGTCCTGCGTGCGCGGGGCGTGCCTGAGCGCTTCAGCCAGACCTTCCACGCGCTGCTGGCTACGGCGACAGTGCTAACGCTGCTGATGCTGCCGTTGTTTGCGCAGGTCGCGCCGATGCTGCGTCAGATTGCGGAACATCCGGAGCTGCTGGAGCAGCCGGACACCCTGAAGTTGCCGCAGTCCGTCGTGCTGCTGATGAACCTGCTGAATTTCTGGAATTTCGCGGTGACCGCGCACATCTTCCGTCACGCGGCCAACGTGCCGTTCTGGGTGGGCGTGATCGTGGCGCTGATCATCGCCTTCGTGGTGCTGTTCGTCGTGGCCTTCGCCGGCACGCTGGCCGGCACCCTCTTCGGCATGGGCTAAGGCGGACGATGCACATCCATATTCTGGGGGTCTGTGGCACCTTCATGGCCGGTATTGCTGCGATTGCGCGCGAAGCCGGGCATCGCGTGACTGGCTCCGATGCTGCAGCGTGGCCGCCGATGTCGACCCAGCTCGAAGCCCTCGGCATCACCGTGATGCAGGGCTATCTGCCGGAGCACCTGCAGCCGGCGCCGGACATGGTCGTGGTCGGCAACGTCGTCAGCCGCGGCAATGCGGCGATGGAATACGTGCTCAATGCCGGTCTGCCGTACACCTCGGGTCCGCAGTGGCTGGCCGAGAACGTGTTGCGTGATCGTCACGTGCTGGCGGTGGCGGGCACGCATGGCAAGACCACGACGACCTCGATTCTGGCGTGGCTGCTGGAGCATGCCGGGCTGGAACCGGGTTTTCTGGTCGGCGGCGTGCCACAGAACTTCGGCATCTCGGCGCGGCTCGGAACATCGAAGTACTTCGTGATCGAGGCCGACGAGTACGACACCGCGTTCTTCGACAAGCGTTCAAAGTTCGTGCACTACCGGCCGCGGACGGCGATTCTGAACAACCTCGAATACGACCACGCCGATATCTTTCCGGATCTGGCCGCAATCGAGCGCCAGTTCCATCATCTGATCCGTACCGTTCCGGGGCAGGGCCGCCTGATCGTCAATGGCGCAGATGCCAATCTGGCGCGGGTGCTGGAGCAGGGCTGCTGGAGCGAGCAGTGCACTTTCGACGATACGCGCGGCTGGTCGGCGCTGCCAATCGACGACAGTGACGGCGCGACTTTTGAACTGTTGATCGAAGGTCGGCCACAGGGGCGGGTGCACTCGCCGCTGCTGGGTGCGCATAACCGCTCCAACGTGCTGGCGGCGTTTGCCGCTGCGCATCACGTTGGCGTATCGATCCCGGCGTTGATCGAAGGGATCAAGGGTTTTCGCAATGTGCGCCGGCGTCTGGAGCAGGTCGGGCAGGCGCGCGGGATCACGGTCTATGACGACTTTGCGCATCATCCGACCGCGATTGCGGTGACGATCGATGCGCTGCGCGCCGCCGGTGATGGCCGCATCCTTGCGGTGCTGGAGCCGCGCTCCAACACCATGCGTCTGGGCACGCAGTCGGCCGAGCTGGCGCAAAGCCTGACGCATGCGCAGCAATGTTTCGTCTACGCGCGGCCGGATCTGAAGTGGGACGCGCACGCAGCGCTGTCCGGTGTCGGTCCGCGTCTGCAGGTGTTCGATGCGCTGGAACCTCTGATCGCGGCGGTGGCGGCAGAGGCACAGCCGGGCGATCGGGTGCTGGTGATGTCCAACGGCGATTTCGGCGGCATTCATCAACGTCTGCTCGGCGCGATCGAAAGCGACTGAGTCGAGTCCGTCGCAGCCGCCGTCTTCAGGGATGTCTCGAGGGCTCAGACCGTCTCGAAATATGCGCGCGTATTGGCGTGAACCTGCGGGTGTTCGCGCAGCTCCAGCGGCGTCATCCAGCGGAACTCGCTGTGCTGACTCCGTGGCAGTTCGAGCGCTGTGGTGATCTGCAGCGTATGTGCCAGGACCACGTAGTGGGTGCCGATGCCGGGCACGCCCATGAAGTTGTCGACATACAGATGATCGTAGACGCCGAGCAGGGCGGCGTCGCGCCGCGCGAACGACTGCCCGAGTTCGGTATGGGAGATGCGGGCGAAAGCATGATCCAGGGTTTCGCCCTTGCGGATCGCCCCGCCAGGGACGAACCAATAGCCTTTGGCTGGGGCGTTACGCCGCATCCCCACCAGTGTCCGGCCTCCGGTGTCGCGCACGATCAAGTCGATCGACACCAGCGGTGCGCGCGCGATCAGCTCCAGATATTCCGCAGCGGGGAGCGGGCCGTCGGCCATTGAGCGTCGTGGTGGCGACTCAGGCCTGCGCCAGCACGCCGTGAGCCTGCTGATCGGCGTGATAACTGGAGCGCACCATTGGCCCGCTGGCCACGTGCGAGAAGCCCATCTGTTCGCCCAGCACGCGCAGGCGCTCGAATTCCTCGGGCCGCACGTACCGCGAGACCGGCAGATGATGCTTGGACGGCTGCAGGTACTGTCCCAGAGTCAGCATGTTGACCTGGTGCGCGCGCAGATCGCGCATGACCTGCTCGATCTCCTCGATTTCCTCGCCCAGGCCCAGCATCAGGCCGGACTTGGTCGGAACTTCGGGATGCATGCCCTTGAAGCGCTCCAGCAGGTCCAGACTCCATTCGTAATCCGAACCCGGCCGTGCCTGCTTGTACAACCGCGGAACGGTTTCGAGATTGTGGTTGAACACGTCCGGCGGTGTGTCCTTGAAGATCGCCAAGGCCGGGTCCATGCGACCGCGGAAGTCCGGCACTAGCACTTCGATCGTCAGGTTCGGAGACAGCGCACGGGATTCGCGAATGCAGGCGGTGAAATGCGCGGCACCGCCGTCGGGCAGGTCGTCGCGATCGACTGAGGTGATGACGACGTAACGCAGCCGCATGTCGCGGATCGTGCGCGCGAGATTGACCGGTTCGTCGGCGTCCAGCGGATTGGGCCGGCCGTGGCCGACGTCGCAGAACGGACAGCGCCGGGTGCAGATGTCGCCCATGATCATGAACGTTGCGGTGCCCTTGCCGAAGCACTCTCCCAGATTGGGGCAGGCGGCTTCCTCGCACACCGTATGCAGCTTGTTCTCGCGCAGCGCGGCCTTGATCCGGGCCACCTCCGGCGTCGCCGAGGACTTGGCGCGAATCCATTCCGGCTTGCGTAACGGCGTTACCGTCGGTTCGATCTTGATCGGGATGCGCGCCATCTTGTCGGCGCCGCGCAGTTTCTCGCCCTGGATCACGGGTTTGATCCCTGCGGGTTTGGTGGTTGCTGCGGGAGCAGGCGCAGGCGTGCTGGCGGGCTGGTCGGACGAGGTGCTCATGGGGGTTCCAGGTCGGTGCCCGGCTATTGTAACGCGCAGCGGAGTGTCACCTTCGCGGCTACTTGATCCGGCGTACTGGTGCCTGCGTGTTCAGACCGTCGATCTTGAGCCAGTATCCGCTGATGAACCCACGCCGGATCGTGACTTCTGGATTCTGCTTCAGCAGGGAGACCGAGCGGCAGTTCACGCACTCCCAGACCTGTCCGTTCTCGAGCTCGAAGCGGGTTTTCGCCTCCCAGCCGCGAAACTCACCGAGGATGCGCGAGTGGATCTCGTCCGGAGGAGCCTTGTCCCTGTCCACGCCGGTCTTCGGCAGTGATTCGGCGCCGAAATCCGCGATGGGGGCGGCCGGAGCAGGCGCCGTCGCCGGGGGCGGCGCTGACGCAGGCTCCTGCGGTGTCGGACTGACGGTTTGCGCGATTGGCATTGGGGACGACGGCGTCACCGGGACCGCAGCGGGTTCGCTCCAGGCCGCTGCGGCGTTGTCGTAGCAAATCAGGCGTTCGTCGTCGCCGGAGAGGCTGCGGCACTGGGTGAAGGGCTGTACTTCGGGGGGCGGCGCCGCGTGTGCCGGATGCAGTGCACACAGCGCCAGAGTCAGCAGGAAAGGGCGGTACGCGTTCATGCTGTGACGTTAGCACAGCATCTCGTTCGAATCGGTCTGCGATGGCGCTTCAGGCGGCGAGCCGGGTCGCGGTTTGTGCCGGGACGGAGTCTTCGGTGAGCCCTGGCTGCAGTGAATGCCTGATCTGCTGGCGCGCGACGCGGGCGAGTTCGTCGCGTTCCAGAGTCGCGCTGGCGATCGGGCCGCCGTAGATCAGCTCCGCATGCAGTTTCGGCTCGCGCAACAGGCGCAGGATGTGGCTGAACAGGTCATCGTCACCAATGAACGGGGCGATAGAGCGCCCGTCCGCGGTGGGCAGGTAGCGCAGGGCGACCGGTTGAACGTCGGTGCCGGATTCGACCGCTGCGGCGAACAGGCGCGCGTGGAACGGCAGAACGTCGGTGCCGGCCGTGGTCGTGCCTTCCGGAAACAGCACCACGCTGCCGCCGTTGATCAGATGTGGGACCAGACGTTCCAGCAGCGGGCGCGCACCGCCCTTGCCGCGGCGGATGTAGAAGGTCCCGGCCGCATCGGCGAGCCATCCCGCGACCGGCCACGTGCGGATTTCAGATTTGGCGATGAAGCGGAAATCGCCGCCAGCGGCCAGCAACGGGATGTCCAGCCACGAGATGTGGTTGGCAACGGTCACGCGCGGCCCGTTGAGTGCCTGGCCGTGGATCGTCAGTTGCAGATTAAGGATGCGCAGCAGCTTGCGCGACCACCAACGTGCCACCGGCTCCGGATGCAGGCGCTGGGTCGGATCGATTCTGACCGCGGTCGCGGCGACCACTCCGGCCACGATGTGGCCGAGCAGTCTTGCGCTGCGTATCCAGACCATGATGACCCGGGGCACGGCGTGCGTCCGCGTTGGCGCTGGCAAGCTCAGGCGTGACCTGCGGTTATCGCAGGAGCCGATTCGCCCTGGCGGCCGAGGAAGTGGCGCGCATACCGTGGGTGCAGATCACTTACGTTGAGCAGCATGAAAACGTCAGCGCAGTTGAATTCGCGATCCCAGTAGGCGTCACCGCAGGCCTTGGCGCCAAGGCTCAGGTAGGCCTTGAGCAGCGGCGGCATGCGCGGCTTCTCGGTCGGACGGCTGTCGGCGGCCGGCAGCGGAATGTACGGACGTACGCGCTGCGAATCCGGCGCGAGATGCTTGCTGCGGATCTGCGCGAGGATCGCGTGAGCCGCTGCACCCCCGTCCTCCAGCCCGATGCTGGCGCAGCCGAACAGGTAGTCAAAGCCTTCGTTGATGATGAACGAAGCGATGCCCTGCCACAGCGTTGCGATCACCGCGCCGTTGCGGAATTCCGGATCGACACAGGTGCGGCCGATTTCCATCAGGCGCCCCGGCAGTGAGTCGATCATCGCCAGATCGAACTCGCCAGACGAGTAGAAGCCGCCAACCTTGGGTGCACGCTCATCGGTCAGGATGCGGGTGCAGGCGACCACGCGGCCGCTGTCCGGCTCTGTCACCGTCAGGTGGCGGCAGTGCGGATCGTATTGATCGTGATCGATGCCCAGGATTCCGCCATCGATTTGCGCGCCGAGTTCGCCAGCGAAAATGCGGTAGCGCAGCTGCTGCGTTTGCAGGATTTGCTCGGGCGTTTGTGCCAGGCCGACTTCGAAACGCGGTCGACGCGGCAGGTCACCATCCATCTGTGCGGACATGAGAACACTCCAGTTCTGATGCCACGCACTCTATGAAGCCACTGTAAACACGACATGACGACAGCGTGTCGTTTGTGTGACACGCGCCTCCCAAGCTATCAGGGTTTTCGGCGACGCCGGGCGCTGTTTAGCGCGCGCGCCAGCCGGGATCGGCCAACGGATCGGTCCAGGCCCGCAGATGGAAACGCGCCATGCTGTGCGGGTCCGACAGTAGCCGGTTGCGTGAGATCTCATCAATCTCGCGCGGGGCCAGGCGAGCGGACTCGTCCACGGTCCAGTTGCGCTGCGTCCGTGCCGCAGTCGAAAGGCGCGTGCGGTGATGCTCGGACAGGCACAGCAGGGCATTGATCGCCGGATCACCCACCGCGCTGTGGAACGCGGGCGGGGGGGCTGCGCGACGCAGGCCGGCGCGCAGCCAGCGCAGTTCCCGCGGTGGAATCGATTCTTCCGGAATCAGGAACAGGCGCGCATCGCGGGTGCCGCGACCGAGCCTGACCCGTGAGCTCCAGACCGACAGCGGGATCGCCAATACCAAGCTGCCGGCTACGGGAAGCAGCCACCACAGGAAATCCGGGTTGAGCCAGTAGATCGCGCCCAACCAGCACAAACCCAGCACGGTGCCGCCGCCGTGACGCCGCAGGGCGTCGCGCCACAAGGTCTGCGCGTCCTCGCGTGGAGGCGACTGCCATTTGACCGAGAACCCGGCCATTGCGCTCAGCACGTAGCGCGTATGGAACAGCATGCGGATCGGTGCCAGTGCAGCGGAGAACAGCATTTCCAGCACGGTGCTGGCGGCGAGTTTGAAGACGCCACCGTAACCCCGCCACTGATCCGGCTTCAGCACGATCAGCAGCATTGCCAGCAGCTTGGGCAGCAGCAGCAAGGTCATGGTGCCGCCAAACAGGCGGATCGCCCATTCGGGATGCCAGCTCGGCCAGTTCGGAAACAGCTGGTTGGGTTCGGTGAAGTATTGCGGTTCGCCGACCGCGAACACTGCAATCAGCGCGGTGGACAGCAGCAGGAACAGGAACCACAGCGGCGCCGACAGGTAGGCCATCACGCCGGTCATGAACACGGCGCGATGTGCGGGGTGTAGGCCTTGGGCAAAGAACAGCCGGAAATTCTGCAGATTGCCCTGGCACCAGCGCTGGTCGCGCTTGAGTTCGTCGAGCAGGGTCGGCGGCATTTCCTCGTAGGAGCCGGGCAGGTCGTAGGCGATCCACACGCCCCAGCCGGCACGGCGCATCAGTGCCGCCTCGACGAAGTCGTGGCTCATGATTTCGCCGGACAGGGCGCCGCGACCGGGCAGGCGGCCCAGCGCGCAGTGCTCCATGAACGGCGCCACGCGGATGATCGCGTTGTGTCCCCAGTAGTGCGATTCGCCCAGCTGCCAGCAGTGCAGGCCGGCGGTAAACAGCGGGCCGTACACGCGTGTGGCGAATTGCTGAATGCGTGAATACAGGGTTTCGCGTCCGGCCGCGCGCGGCGCGGTCTGGATGATGCCCGCGCCGGGATTCGCCTCCATCAGCTGCACCAGACGCTGCAGGCAATCACCGGACATCACGCTGTCGGCGTCGAGGATCACCATATAGCGATAGGCGCTGCCCCAGCGGCGGCACCAGTCGGCAATATTCCCGGACTTGCGTTTGATGCGGTGGGTGCGGCGGCGATAGAAGATGCGGCCGAAGCCGTCGACATCGCGGCACAGGTTCAGCCATGCATCGATTTCCGCCACGCGAGTATCGGCGTTGTAGCTGTCGCTGAGAATGAACAGATCAAAGCGGTCGCGCAGGCCTTGACGGCAGATCGAATCCCAGGTCGCACGGACGCCGGCAAATACGCGCACGACATCCTCGTTGCAGATCGGCACCAGGATCGCGGTGCGCGCGTTCGCATCGATCGCAGTGTCCGCCGCGGCGCTCGCCGAAATCGCGTAACGATCGCGGCCACGCATGAGCACGAAGAAACCAAGCACCGCGGTCCAGAAACCGGCGGAAATCCACGCGAACAGCACTGCGTAGATGACCAGAATGGTGATTTCCAGCGGGTGTTGCCCGTGGTAGGGCAGGATCGCCGACATGTAATAGGTGGCGACGTAGCTCTGCGCCAGAATCAGCAGGACCAGCAACGCCCGGCGGAATCGGCCGGTCAATTTCCACGGCGTCGCCTGCGACGGCACAACTTCCGCCGCTTCACGCGCATGCATCTGGCCGCGAACGCCCAGCGCGCGCCGGCGCAGCGCCTGCCACAGGCGCTTGAAGGGATTGTTGTTCCATGGCACCGGACTCATCGACGCGCGTTGCAACGGCGGGGTCGAGACCAGACGGACCTCTCCCTGGCGGTCGGTGACGATGTAGCGGTCCAGCCCGTGATCGCCCTTGCGCGGAGTGCCGCTCACATAGGCGCGCAGTCGCGCGGAGGCCGAACGCCGAACGGCATCGGTGTCGCTGCCGTCGCTTTCGCCGGCCAGTGCATGGTGCACGGCGGAAAACGGTACCTGAGCGGGGTCCGCTGCCTGTGCAGCCTGATGCTGCAGGCTCTGGCGCCTTTGCGGGTCGGGTTCCAGCTGTTCCAGGTATGCCGCCAACCTCGGTTCGCTGGCTGCCGCCTGGGTCCGCTCAGAGATCGCCAAGGCGGCGCGCCGTCGATGCAGCGGGCAGGACGTATGCCCAGGTTTCCGAGATGTTGCGCTCGCCGTCGGTCAGCACCGCGCGCATCTCAAGCGGTTTGGACTCGTCCGTGCGCCGGATCCGCAGGCTCAGGCGCCAGCCGCCGGTGACATCGTTACGGTAGGCCTGGCGTTCCAGCAGCTCACCGCCGTCGCCGATCCAGACGCCGGGAACAATTTTGGCGTCGGCGGGCAGATCAGTCAGAGGACCGCCGGCGAAGTCGATATGGAAGCGTAGCGAATCGTCGGCGTCCTTGACCCAGCCGTGACCGCGCCGGGTCTGTTCGGCACGTGCAAGATCCGGATGGTGTTCGGGATTCAGCTGCCAGTACAGGTCGTAGTTAAACGCGACGCTGTCGCCGGCCTGTGGCGCGCGCTCCGGTACCCAATAGGCAACGATGTTGTCGTTGGTTTCGTCCGGGGTCGGAATCATGACCAGCTCGACCCGGCCCTTGCCCCATTCACCCTTGGGTTCGACCCAGGCACTGGGACGGGTTTCGTAGCGCGCTTCGAGATCTTCGTAGTGTCCGAAATCGCGGTCGCGCTGCAGCAGTCCGAAACCGCGCGGGTTGGTGGTGCCGAACGAGGTGATCAGCAGGCGGCGCGGATTGACCAGCGGGCGCCAAACCCATTCCTGATCGGTGTGCACCAGCAGACCGTCGGAGTCGTGTACTTCGGGACGGTAGTCCTCGACTGGCGCCGGCTGATTCTCGCCGTACATGAACATGCTGGTCAGCGCGCCGATGCCGATCTTGTTGACCTGGCTGCGGAAGAACAGCTTGCAGCTGACCTCGACACGGGTGTCCTCGCCCGGGCGTACCTTGAAGCGATAGGCGCCAGTCAGGCGCTGGGAGTCGAGCAGCGCATAGATCGTCAACTGGTGATCTTCGGCGCGTGGCCATTCGATCCAGAACTCGGTGAACGACGGAAACTCTTCGCCGGTGAGTTCGCCGGTGTCCACTGCCAGCCCGCGCGCCGACAGGCCATAGCGCTGCCCTTTGCCCAGCGCGCGGAAATAGCTCGCGCCCTGGAATACGATCAGCTCGTCCTTGTAGGCGTCGCTGTTTAGCGGGTAGTGCACGCGGAAGCCGGCAAAGCCCAGATCCTTGAGCTCGTCGACATTGATCTGATTCTTGCCGTAGTCGAAGTCGCGCGAGTCATAGCGCAATGGCTTCACGCCATCGGCGGTGACGAGGTTGAGGCGGATCGCACGGTCGTAGTAGCGGCCGGGATGCAGCAGCTGGATCTCGAACGGGATGCGCGTGCCGCGCCAAATTGCATGATCAGGGCGGAAGCGGATATCACGGTACTGATCGTAGTTCAGGTTCGCCAGCGTCGGCGGCAGCTTGACCTCGGGCTTCTCATACGGCTTTTCAGCCAGCTTGGACGCTTTCTTGGCAACATCGTCGAGATCGAATGCCTGGGCTGGCAGCGCCAGCAGCAGGACCGCAAGAACGAAAAAGCGACGCAGGATGGCCGGCATGGGTGTGGATAGGTCGGGCAATAGTCAAGTTTCAGAACAGCAAGTATGCCTCTGTTACAGGGCACTGCGCCAAGCATTAATGACCGGGCACAGCCTGTACGCCCAGCCGGACGCGGTAGACCGGATACGGGGCGTGTGCGGCAATCGAGGACGGTAGCTGGCCGAGCACATGCTGCAGGCTCGAACAACTAATGTAGAGCCAGCCATCTGTACCGAAGCTGAATCCGTCAGGCCAGCGCAGGCGCTCGCTCTGCAGCAATGTGGCCATCGACCCGTCCGGGCGCAGCTCGACGATCGCCGAATGCTCCAGATCCGACAGGTAGATCGTGCCGGCGTTGTCGATGGTGAGTCCGTCGGTCATGGTCTTGGGCGCAAACACTTCAACCCTGCCGGCCAGCGTGGCGGCATCGATGCGCGGGTCGCGCAGCGACGCGGTGCGGATTCGGTACAGATTCAGGTCGGTCACCGGAGCGAAGTACAGCCACTCGCCGTCGCGGTCCAGTACGATCGAATCCACTCCAGGGCGAATGGCGATCAGGCCGAACAGCTCCATCCGGCGACCCTGGACGGTGGGTACGTACAGGTCCGGCAGGACCGCGGGATGCTGATCCAGCAGGCGCCGCGAATGGCGTGCTGCAACGTCATAGACGATCAATGCCGGGCGCTTGCCGAAAAAACTGGCGTCGGCGATGTAGACCCATTGGCCGTCCGGCGATACCTGAAAATCGTTCAGGTGCGAACCGAGGCCGGCGATCTCGCGAGGAAATTCGAACTCGTGCACGACCTCGCCGTGGGTCAGATCGAAAGCCAGCAGACGCGCGGGATGCAGGCCGTGCTGGCCGTTGTCCAAGGTCCACAGGCGGTTCTGGCGGTCGATGCGCAGCGACAGCACGTCGCGGAAGTGCCGGGGTGCGGTGTTGGCCTGCTGGAATTCGGCCGAAGGCCAGGGCTGCATGCGGCCGTCGACCAACTCGACCACGCTCCACTTTGGGTGTGCTTCCGGATGCAACGTGACGAACACGCGCCCGTCGGCGGAAACCGCGATGTTCCCCGGCGGCGTTGGCAGTTCTGCGACGACCTCCAGCGCGGATTCCGGAAGGCGCGGTTCTCCCGTATGGCGGTCGGGAAAATCGCCGCCGCCGCCGTACTGCCACCTCAGGGTGCCCGCCACGCCGCCGAGCAGAATCACAAGAACGATGACGGCTTTGATCAAAGCGCGCATGGCCGGCTCGGGATCAGGGGTCGGCGGGAGAGTTGCGCGCCTGGCTGAACTCGTCGTAAAGCGGGCGCATGCGATTGACTAGCAGGCAATAGAGGTCCGCCGTGCTCTCGGCATCGTAGATGGCCGAATGCGCCGCTTCCGCGTCGTAGCCCAGCCCGGTGGCCTGTAGTGCGCGCGCCAGCACCGTCTGCCCCAGTGCGGCGCCGGCCAGGGTGGCCGTGTCGAACACGCTGAACGGATGGAACGGGCAGCGCTTGGTCGCGGTGCGCTCGACCGCAGCATTCACGAAGCCGAGATCGAAGTGGGCGTTGTGCCCCACCAGAATCGCGCGTGTACACCCGTTTTCGGACACGGCTTTGCGAATTGGCCGGAACACGTGATCCAGCGCCTCGCGTTCGGGCAGTGCCAGCCGCAGTGGATTGTCGATCCGGATGCCGTTGACCTCCAGCGCCGCCGCTTCGATGTTGGCGCCGGGAAACGGTTCGACGTGCGCGAATACGGTCTGTCGGCGTACCAGCGTGCCGTCCTCCTCCACCCCGAGGATCACCGCAGCGATCTCGAGCAGCGCGTCGGTGCGCGAATTGAATCCGCCGGTTTCGACGTCGACAACCACCGGCAGAAAGCCGCGGAAACGGTGACCAACTTTGGTTTTGGGTGCGGAAGAGTCCATGAGCGCGGGGTCGTAGTAGCGTTATAGGATATCCGGAATCACCCGCCGGGTCGGTTCGCGGCCCCGCAGCGGCACCGCGGGACATATAATCTCGCCCCCCGCGCCGATCGTCGGCGCGACCGTCCAATCGCAGGGTTTTACCTATGAGCAAGCAGGGCTCGGCCGTGCGCAAGATTGCGCTGGCCTATTCCGGTGGTCTGGATACTTCGGTCATTCTCAAGTGGCTGCAGGATGTCTATCAGGCCGAAGTCGTCACCTTCACCGCCGATATCGGTCAGGGCGAGGAGCTCGACTCGGTGCGGCCGAAAGCGCAGCAGTTTGGCGTCAAGGAAATCTTCATTGACGACCTGCGCGAAGAATTCGTGCGCGATTTCGTGTTCCCGATGTTTCGCGCCAATGCCGTCTATGAAGGCGAGTATCTGCTTGGCACTTCGATCGCTCGACCGCTGATCGCCAAACGCCTGGTCGACATCGCACGGGAAACCGGATGTGATGCCATCGCCCATGGCGCCACCGGCAAGGGCAACGATCAGGTCCGGTTCGAGCTCGGTGCATACGCGCTCTGGCCCGAGGCCAAGGTGATCGCGCCGTGGCGCGAGTGGGACCTGAACTCGCGCGAAAAGCTGCTGGCCTATGCCGAGACGCACGGCATTCCCATCGCCAAGAAGAAGGACGGCGGCTCGCCGTACTCGATGGACGCCAATGCGCTGCATATCTCCTATGAAGGGGGCGGCCTGGAGGATCCGTGGTGGTGCCCGCCGGATGACATCTGGCGCCTGACGGCCAACCCTGAAGACGCGCCGGACGAAGCTGAGATCGTCACGATCACGTTCGATCGTGGTGACGCAGTGGCCGTCAACGGCCAGCCGCTGAGTCCTTTCGGCGTGCTGGACGCGCTGAACCGACTCGGTGGCCGTCACGGCATCGGCAGGCTCGACATCGTCGAGAACCGCTACGTCGGCATCAAGTCGCGAGGCTGCTACGAAACACCGGGAGGCACCATTCTGCTGAAGGCCCACCGGGCGATCGAGTCCCTGTGCCTTGATCGCGAACAGGCTCACCTGAAGGATGAGATGATGCCGCGCTATGCGCATCTGATCTACAACGGCTACTGGTTCTCTCCGGAACGCCGGGCACTGCAGGCTCTGATTGATGACACCCAGCAGCGGGTCAATGGCGAGGTGCGTCTGAAGCTGTTCAAGGGCAGCGTCTACAACGCCGGACGGCGCTCGGACGATTCCCTGTTCGACGCGACCCTGTCGACCTTCGAGGACGATCGCGGCGCCTACAACCAGAAGGATGCCGAGGGCTTCATCCGTCTGAACGGGCTGCGCCTGCGCACCTCGGCCAAGCGCGATCAGCGATAAGTTCTAACGTGGTGAGTCCTGCGCACCGTTTCCCTGCGCAGGCTTTTCACGCCTCCCGCACCCACCTGTACCGGGCGCGCCCGGTACAGGGCACCGTGTCGGCGTGATCCGCGCACCGCAGCCAAGCGCGATCAGCGATAAGTTCTAACGTGGTGAGTCCTGCGCAGCGTTTCCCTGCGCAGGCTTTTCACGCCTCCCGCACCCACCTGTGCCGGGCGTACCCGGTACAGGGCACCGTGTCGGCGTGATCCGCACATCTCTCTCGATTGATCAGCGCGACGCTCTGGAACAGAGTTCGGATTGCCCGATGAGGCGCCCGGTTCCTGAATGCCAGATGAACCTGAAGGGCTGTGCCCGCTGACAAAGCGCCGTTCGTCAGATACTCCCCCCAGTTCCCCGCTTTGGGTGCCGATTTGTGACGCGGCGTTGATGTGAATCAGGTTAGGATTCGGTCCGGCGGCGTATAGTGCCGTCATTAGCCAGCCATTGATCGAAGAAGAGGCCAGCCATGAATCAGAACACCATGTCCCGTCGCGCACTGCTGCGCGGTTTTGCCACCGGTCTTGCGGTGCTGCCGGCACTGCAGCTCGGTTCCGCTGCCGCTGCCGACGCGGCAACGCTGTCGGAGACCGATCCGAGCGCGCAGGCGCTGGGTTACGTTATCGACGCGACCAAGATCAATTCGGCCAAGGAAGCAGCGTACAAGGCCGGCAGCGCATGCCACTCGTGCGCGCTGTATCAGACCGCGCAGGAAAGCGGCGGCCATGCGCCGTGCGCCGCATTCCCGGGCAAGGTGGTTGCTTCGGGCGGCTGGTGCCGCGCCTACGCTGCCAAGCCGGCCTGATCGACGCTTGAAGCCGTCAGACGCCCCCGCGGACATCGCGTCCGCGGGGGCGTTCTCGTTTGCGGAAGGTGATCAGGCGCCAGTCGGGGGTGTCGGCAGGTGCACGGTCATCTGCGGGAACGGAATCTCGATACCTTCGGCGTCGAACGCGAGTTTGATGCGCTCGGTCAGATCGCAGCGCGTCGCCCACCAGTCGCCGCTGTTGACCCAGCCGCGTACGGCAAAATTGACCGAGCTGTCGGCAAGTTCCTTGACCTGCACGCTGCGCTCAGGCTGCGCCAGGATGCGCTTCTCTTCGGCCAGCAGGCGATCCAGGATCCGCTTGGCCTGGAGCAGGTCCGAGCCGTAACCGATCCCGATCGTCAAATCGATCCGTCGCGTCGGCAGCGCACTGAAATTGGTGATGGTGTTGCCGGTCACACTGGAGTTGGGTACCACCACGATCTGGTTGTCCGGCGTCTTCAGGATGCAGTGGATGATCTTGATCTCATCGACGGTGCCGAGGATGCCACCGATCTCGACAACGTCGCCGACCTTGAATGGACGGAACAGGATGATCATCACGCCGGCCGCCAGCGACGACAGCTGTCCCTGCAACGACAGGCCGATCGCCAATGCGGCGCCACCGAGGACTGCCGCGGCGGAAGTGGTGTTGACCCCGAGCTGGCCCAGTGCCGAAATCACGACAATGGCCAGTGCGACGCCATAAGCGACGTTGCCGAGGAACGACGTCAGGGTTTCGTCAATCTTGCCGCGACGCATCGCGCCCTGCAGCAAGCGCACCAGCAGGCCGGCCAGCCACTTGCCGACAACGAATATTGCAAGCGCAGAGACCAGTCGTACCCCCAGGGGCAACGCGAGGTCGACCCATTGCGAGGCTTCACCGATCCGGTCCAGCGAAAAGTCCATTACAGTCTCCATATTGAGTGCGAGGGGCATGATAACGAACACGCTCCGGGACACAGCCGAGCGGAGCGTGAGCAATGAGTACGGAAGAAGCGATCCAGCGGATGGATCTGGGTCGGATAGAGCTGGCCTATCTGGAGCACGGCCAAGGGCCGCTGGTGCTGTGCCTGCACGGTTTCCCGGACACCGCATACAGTTTTGTACCGGTGATGCAGCGGATTGCTGCAGCAGGCTACCGCGTGGTCGCGCCGTTCATGCCAGGCTATGCTCCCAGCGGCTTGGCGCGCGACGGCGATTACCGGATTACGACCATTGCACAGGACATGCTGCACCTGATCGACGCGCTGGGTGAACGTCGCGCGCTACTGGTTGGCCACGACTGGGGTGCGATCGCAACGTATTTCGCCGCGACGATGGATCCGCAACGTGTACCTGCCGTCGTTACCGGGGCCATTCCGCATCTGCATCATTTCCTGTTGCGCCCGACACTGCAGCAGCTGAACCGTTCGCGTTACATCGCCTATTTCCAGCTGCGCGGAATCCCCGAGCGCCGCATCGTCGCGGATGACTTTGCCTGGTTGCTGCAGTTGATCCGGCGTTGGTCGCCGAGCTGGGCGTTTACCGAGGCTGATCTCGAGCCTCTGAAGGCAACCCTGTCACAGCCCGCGCACCTCGCTGCTGCCTTGGCTTATTACCGTGCGCTGCCAGGGCTGCTGGCCAGCCGGCTGAATTGGTCGCTGATTCGACAGCCTTTACCCGTTCCGGCAAAGGTGATCTACGGGTCCGAGGACGGTTGCATGGGTGCCGAGCTGTTTGCAGACCAGACGTATTGTTTTGGTGCGGACTATGAGCCGGTTCGTTTCGAGGGGGCGGGGCATTTCATGCAATGCGAACAACCCGAACGCTTCGCCAACGAAGTCCTCGCCTTCCTGGCGCAGCATCCGCTGTGAAATGCCCCGCCACTCGCGGTCGCTTGCATCCCCGCTGACGCGGGGGCCCTGCGCGCTGCTCATGGCGGTACTTCATGCAATGCGAACAGCCCGAACGCTTCGCCGACGAGGTCCTTGCCTTCCTGGCGCAGCATCCGCTGTGAAATGCCCCGCCACTCGCGGTCGCTTGCATCACTGCTGACTCTGGACCCCTGCGCTGCCCGCGGCGGTGCTTCAGCAATGCGGAACAAGCTGAACGTATTGCTGGCGAGGTGACCGATCATTAGTCCTGCACCGCTCGGGATCGGTGCTTGCGCTTGAAGCAAGCTCAGAGGTGGAACGATTCGCCGAGGTAGACCTTGCGCACGGTCTCGTTCTGCAGCAGGACATCCGGCGCCCCTTCGGCAATGACCTGACCTTCAGCCAGGATGTAGGCGCGGCTGCAGATGCCGAGGGTCTCGCGCACGTTGTGGTCAGTGATCAAAACGCCGATGCCGCGCTCGCTCAGTTGATAAACGATGGCCTGAATGTCGGCGACGGCGATCGGATCAACGCCGGCAAAGGGTTCGTCGAGCAGAATGAAATGCGGATTCGCCGCGAGCGCACGGGCGATCTCGACGCGCCGACGCTCGCCGCCGGAAAGCGATTGGCCTTCGGCTTCGCGAATATGCGTGATGTGCAGTTCGCCGAGCAGGCGGTCCAGTTCCACCTTGCGCTGGCTGCTCTTGAGGTCGTCGCGCAGTTCCAGGATCGCCATGACGTTGTCGGCTACTGAAAGCTTGCGGAAGACGCTGGCTTCCTGGGGCAGATAACCAATGCCGAGGCGGGCGCGTGCGTGCATCGGCAACGCCGTGATGTCTCGGTCGTTCAGCAGGATGCGACCGCTGTCGGCGCCAACCAGGCCGACGATCATGTAGAACGAGGTGGTCTTGCCGGCGCCGTTGGGTCCAAGCAGGCCGACGATTTCGCCGGCTTCAAGGTTCAGTGACACGTCTCGCACGACGGTGCGCTTCTTGTAGCGCTTGAACAGATTCTCTGCGACCAGCCTGGATGTCACGGCGTTTCTCCGCGGTCATCGCTCGCCGGGGGCGTGGTGTCCGGACTCGGGATCGGTGGGGTCTCGGCTTCCGGTGCGACGTCGTGCTCCGGTGGTTGAATCACAATGCGGACCTGGCCGCTGTCACCGCCGGAAGCACGAATCCGGCGCTGTGCCACGATGTAGTCGATCTGCTCGCCGTTGATCTGATCGCCGCCACGTGTCAACTCGGCGCCACCGGTCAGACGGACGACACCGGTGCGCGAGTCGTAGTCGATCTGCTGCGCCTGCGCGCTGACCGGTTGCGCAGTCAGGCCTTCGGCACCGGCGGTGCCGCGATGATTGAGGCGGGCCGGCGAGCCGGTGATGTGTGCTTCGAAGTTGTTTCCCGCGCCCTGAATGACGGTCATGCTGCTGCCGCGCAGTTGCAGGTTTTCCGAGCTGAGCGAGACGTTTCCGCTGTATTGCGCGGTGCCACCCTGCACCCATTCGGCGCGATCGGCCGTCAGCGTGACCGGGCCGGTCGGGCGCAGCGCGTTGAGCTCATCGCGAGAACCGGACTGCGCCCAGGCGCTTCCGCTTACGGCCAGCGTGACGGCGAGCGTCAGCCCTAGCATGCAGTCACTGCAGCGGCGCATGGTGCACCTCGACTTGATCCAGAAATTCCACGCGTTCTCCTGTCCAGTCTGCCTGCATGCCGATGGCGTCCAGGCTGCGTCCCGGGGCTTCGGCGCGAACGGCCGCCGGGCTGCTGATCGTGCGTGCGTCAAAATTCACCCACAGCTGCGGCGTGTGCAAAGTCACGTCATCCTGCTGTGGCGCCTGACCATCGACGATGACCTGTGGTTCCAGCAACAGACGCTTCTGACCGGCCGGAACGCTACCGCGATCCGAGGTCAACAGCCACGCGCCCTGAGTGCCGCCGAGGTGCCGCACCGACACGGCTTGCAGCAGCATCGAGGCATCATCGAAATAGTCGACGCTGTTCGCAGTAACTTCGAACAATGCAGCGCCGGTATCGTCATAGCGCATCCAGTCAGCGCCTTCGAGATGGTAGCGGGGGCGCTGGACGGTTGCCTCCGGCTCCGCCAGTTCCTGCGGCTGGAAGCTGCGCAGTGTCAGCCACACAGACAGCGCCAACATCAGGGCGAGGCCCGGCAGCAGGACGACGTTGCGCGGCACGTCAGTACGGCAGGCGCTGCTGCGCCGCGAGGATCAGATCGATCGCTTCGCGCACGGCGCCGTGGCCGCCGCTGTAGCGGCTGACCCAGTGCGCGCATTCGAGCGCGCTGGGGTGGGCGTCGGCGACGGTCATTGCCAGGCCCACGCGCCGCAGCAGCGGCAGGTCGGGCACGTCGTCACCGATGTGCGCGCACTCTGCATCGGTCAGGCCCAGTTCGGTGCGAATGCGCAGATACGCGGGCTCCTTGTCTTCGGTGTCGAGCGCAATGTGATCGATCCCCAGCCATTGCAGTCGCTGTCGCATCGACTCGGAGGGGCGTCCGCTGATGACGGCGATGTGCAGTCCCTGTTTGAGGGCCAGCTTGATGCCGTAGCCGTCGCGGACGTAGTTGGTCTTGGTCTCTTCGCCGTTCGGTCCGATATAGAGCTTGCCGTCGGTGAGGACGCCGTCGATATCGAGGAACACGCAGCGGATGGCCTGCGCGCGCTCGTGGATCTGGGCTTCGTCGGGCCGCGTCATCACACCACTCCGGCGCGTAGCAGATCGTGCATGTGCACGATACCGACCAGATGCTGGTCGGCATCCTTGACCAGCAGTGCCGTGATCTTGTGCTGTTCCATCATGGCCACGGCTTCGGCTGCCAGCTTGTCCGACGTGATCGAGTAGCCGCCCGCGGTCATGACATCGGCAATCGAAGCGGTGCGCACGTCGATGCCCTGATCGAGGATGCGACGCAGGTCGCCGTCGGTGAACAGGCCGATGACCTTGCGCTCGTTGTCGAGCACCGCGGTCATGCCCAGGCCCTTGCGCGTCATTTCGAGCAGCGCCGCGGTCAATGGCGTTTCAGGCGCGACCACCGGCAGGCGCTCCCCTCGGTGCATCACATCGGAAATCTTCAGCAGCAGACGTCGGCCCAGCGAGCCGCCTGGATGGGACAGCGCGAAATCCTCAGGAGTGAAGCCGCGGGCTTCAAGCAGTGAGACGGCCAGCGCATCGCCCATCGCCAAGGTCGCGGTGGTGCTCGCGGTCGGCGCCAGATTCAGAGGGCAGGCCTCCAGTGCGACCGAAACGTCGACATGCACGTCAGCTGCCTGCGCCAGGGTTGACTGCGGCTTGCCGGTCATCGCGATCATCGGCGCGCGCATGCGTTTGAACAGCGGCAGCAGGGTGATGAGCTCTCCGGTTTCACCCGAGTACGAAATGGCGAGGACGACGTCCTGGCGCGTGATCATGCCGAGATCCCCGTGGCTGGCTTCTCCGGGATGCACGAAGAACGCCGGGGTGCCGGTCGAGGCCAGCGTCGCCGCCAGCTTGCCGCCGATATGTCCGGATTTGCCCATGCCGGTGACGACGATGCGACCCTTGCAGCCGAGCATGATCTGGCAGGCGCGGACGAAACTGTCGTCAACGCGGGCGAGCAGCGCGGTCAGCGCGTCGCGTTCGATTTCCAGCGCACGGCGCCCAAGGGCTTTGAGTTTTTCTGGATCCATGTCGAGCCGGTTCTAGCCGGAGGCTGCGGAAGCCAGCAGTATAAGGGTGTAGGCGATGTAGACGCCGAGCAGCAGCGCACCGTCGACGCGTTCGACTTTCAGTGGGTGGCCGCGCAGCCCCGAGGCCGAGGCGAAAAGCAGCAGCATCGTCGCGATCATGATCGGAATGTCACGCCACAACAGCATGTGATCTGGTATCGCGCCGGGTACGATCAGCGCTGGCGCGATCAGGATGGCCAGGATGTTGAACAGGTTCGAGCCGAGGATGTTGCCGATGGCAATGTCGTGCTCGTTTTTCAGCACCCCTGCGACGCTGGCGGCCAGCTCCGGCAGGCTGGTGCCGATGGCAACGATGGTCAGGCCGATCACCAGGTCGGACACGCCCATCATTCGCGCCAGGTTGACCGCGCCCCAGATCAGCAGCTGCGACGAAGCGACCAGCATTAGCAGGCCGAGCGCGATCCAGAGCAGCGCGCGTCCGGTGCTGATGGCCGGAGGGACTTCCACGGCCATTTCACTGGCCAGGGGATCGGCAGTGCCGCGCCGGGCCGCGCGCACGCTCCAAACCAGGAATGCGATCAGCCCTGACGCCAGCAGCAGGCCGTCGATGCGTGTCAGCGCTCCGTCGAGCACCATCAGCAGCAGGGCGACACTGGCCGCCAGCGCCATCGGCAGCTCGCGACGCAGGATGCCGGACTGCACGTCCAGCGGTCGGATCAAGGCGCAGATGCCGAGGATCAGTGCGACGTTGGCGATGTTCGAGCCCACTACGTTGCCCAAGGCGATGCCGCTGTTGCCCTCGATCGACGCCATCGTCGAGACCGCCAGCTCCGGGCTGGACGTACCGAAGCCGACCACGACCATGCCGATCACCAGCGGGGACAGGCCCGCGGCACGGGCCAGGCCGGACGCGCCCAGCACGAAGCGGTCGGCGGACCAGACCAGCAGGGCGAGACCCGCAACGACGGCAGCGACAGACAGAAGCATGGGGGATCCGGTGACCGGGGGAGCGGAATCTTAGCGGAAGCGCGCTGCCTCCGGCGCCAGCGGGCTGACGTATCGCGCCGCGTTCCTCATGCGGGAACCGCGATCTGGCGCAGCGCCGCATACGCCGCCAGTGCGCGTTCACGGCTGGCGCGGAGATCGACGATCGGTGCCGGATAGCCCCGCTTCTGCGCCTGTGCCGTCGGCGGGGCGTGCCGCTGTGCGGCCGGCAGCGCGGTCAGCTCCGGCACCCAGCGCGCAATGTAATGGCCCTCGGCGTCGAATCTCTGTGACTGCAGCGCCGGATTGAAGATGCGGAAGTACGGCGCGGCATCGGCGCCGCAACCGGCGACCCACTGCCAGCCCAGCGTATTGCTGGCCAGATCGGCATCAACCAGCGTGTCCCAGAACCAGCGTGCGCCCGCCTGCCAGGGGATCAGCAGGTTCTTGGTCAGGACGCTGGCAACGATCATGCGCACACGGTTGTGCATCCATCCGGTGGTCCACAGCTCGCGCATGCCGGCGTCGACGATCGGAATGCCGGTGCGACCCTGTTGCCAGGCGTGCAGATCCGCCTCCGCCGCATCGCCCTGGCGCCACGGGAAGTCCGCGAAGCGCGCATGCAGGGGCGCATCAGGGGAGTACGGAAAGTGAAACAGCAGGTGATGGGCAAACTCGCGCCAGCCCAGTTCGCGCAGGAAATGTTCGGCGTCGGTCGCCAGGTGGGGCGACTCGGCCTGCTCGGTCAGTACCGCGGCGTGAATTTGCCGGGGTGACAGTTCGCCGAAATGCAGATGTGGTGACAGTCGCGATACCGAGGAGCGGTCGGGATAGTCGCGCCCCTGGTGGTAGTCCGCCAGTGCAGTGTCGGCGAATGTCCGCAATCGATGCAGCGCACCGGCCTCGCCGGGAGTCCAGTGTGCATAAAACCCCTGATCCCAGCCGATCCTGGGCAGTAATCCGAGAGCGGCCAGCGGTTCGCCGGTGGGTCGCTGTGTTGGCGACGGGATTTGAGCAGGCGCCGGAATGGGCGATGGCAGCGGCAGCTGTGTCGAAAGCCTGCGCCAGAACGGGGTGAAGACACGGTAGGGGTCCCCGGTCGCGGTGCGGATCAGTGCCGGTTCGTGCCAAAGATTGGCCTGAAAGCTTTGCACGTCGATGCCCTGTGCGCGCAGCGCCGACTTGATGGCGCGATCGCGCGCAATTGCAGCCGGTTCGTACAACCTGTTCCAGAGCACCGCGGTGGCGCCAGTCCGTTCCGACAGCGCGTTCAGCTGTGACAAGGCATCGCCCTGCAGGATGACCAGCGCGCTGCCACGGGCCGCGAGATCGGCCGCCAGGGCGGCCAAGCTGTGATGCAGCCACCAGCGGCTGGCGGCGCCGGTGGACCAGGCGTCGAGGCTGTCGTCGTCGTGAATGTAGACCGGAATGACCGTTCGGGCGCTCTCCAGCGCAGCTTGCAAGGCGGGATTGTCCGTCAGGCGCAGGTCGCGGCGGAACCAAAGCAGCGCGCAGTCGTGTGTCATGTCGTCGGTATCTCGTTCCAGCTGGCCAAATCGAAAGCCCCTATAATCCGCGGCCTATGCAAACGGCCATCGCTATTGCCGGTGTCCGCAAAACCTACGGCCGTCTGACTGCTCTGCGTGGGATCGATTTCTCGATCCGGCAGGGCGAGTTTTTCGGGTTGCTGGGTCCCAATGGCGCCGGCAAATCCACTCTGATCAGCATCATCGCGGGTCTGACGCGCATGGACGCGGGTCAGGTCAGCGTGATGGGTTACGACACCGTGCTGCAGTTTCGCCAGGCGCGTCGGCAGCTCGGCGTGGTCCCGCAGGAACTGGTGTTCGATCCATTCTTTACGGTGCGCGACATGCTTCGGATTCAGGCCGGTTACTACGGCTGTGGCCGCGAAGCCTGGCCGTGGATCGACGAAATGCTGGAACGGCTGGATCTGAGCGAGAAGGCCGGCAGTTCAATGCGCGCGCTGTCCGGGGGCATGAAACGTCGCGTGCTGATCGCCCAGGCGCTGGTGCATCGGCCGCCGGTGGTGATCCTCGACGAGCCGACCGCGGGTGTCGACGTTGAGCTGCGCCGCACGCTGTGGGAATTCACCACCGAGCTGCACCGCCAGGGTACGACCGTGGTGCTGACCACGCATTATCTGGAAGAGGCCCAGGAGTTGTGCGAGCGCATTGCGATCCTGGACAAGGGCGCGCTGCAGGTGATTGAGACTACGCCGCAACTGCTGGCACGCCATCCGTTCCGGTTTCTGCGGTTGAAACTGGCCGACGGTTCGGTCTTGCCGGAAAGCCTGCGGCCGATGGTTGTCGGCGAGGTCAATGGCGCGATCGAGCTGAAGCTGGAATCCGGCAAGCACCCGATCGCCGGCGTCTTTGTCGCGCTGCGCGATGCCGGTATCGCGATTGAGGACGTGCAGACGCGCGAGCCGGACCTGGAGGACATCTTCGTCGAGCTCACCGGCGAGCACGCGCGACCGCAGGAGGCCGGCGCATGAGTCCGGATCAGATCGGGTTTCTCACGCTGCTGAAAAAAGAGGTCAAGCGCTTCTGGTCGGTGCTGGGTCAGACCGTGACCGCGCCGGTGATCACGACCGTTCTGTATCTGCTGGTGTTCGCCCAGGCGATGAAGGACCGCTCCTCGGCCTACGACGGCATCAGCTACACCCAGTTCCTGCTGCCGGGCCTGGTCATGATGGCGGTAATCCAGAACGCATTTGCCAACACCTCATCGTCGATTGTGCAGTCCAAAATCATGGGCAATCTGGTGTTCCTGCAGATGGCGCCGCTGGGGCCGTTCGAGTGGTTTGGCGCCTATCTGCTGGCAGCCTTGCTGCGGGTGACGCTGGTCGCGATGGCGATGCTGGCGGTGACCCTGCCGTTTGTTTCGCTGCCGATTCAGGCCCCGTGGGCGCTGCTGGCGGTGTTCCTGCTGTCCGGCTCGAGTCTGGCGGTGATCGGCCTGATTGCCGGCATCGTCGCCGAGAAGTTCGATCACATTGCCGCATTCACCAACTTCTTCATCGTGCCGTTGTCGTTCCTGTCCGGCGTGTTCTATTCGGTGCACGCGCTGCCGACGCTGTGGTATCAGGCCAGCCACCTGAATCCGTTTTTCTACATGATCGACGGCTTCCGCTATGGCTTCTTCGGTCAGGCTGATGCGCCGATCGCGCTGAGCCTGGCCTGGTGCGCGGGGTTTTTCGTGTTGTCATCGGCCGTGTGTCTGCGCATGCTGATCACCGGCTACAAGCTCAAGAAGTGACATGACTAAAGAACAGATCCAGACAATGATCCAGACCGGCCTGCCCGATGCGCAGGTCACGGTGTACGGCGATGATGGCCAGCACTTCGAGGCCGAGGTGATCTGCGCGGACTTTGCCGGCAAGCCGATGCTGGCGCAGCATCGCATGGTCTACGCGACGCTGGGCGAGACCATGGGCCGCGAGATCCATGCGTTGCGTCTGCGCACGCGCGCCAGCTGATTTCCGATCATGGACAAACTGCTGATCACGGGCGGCGCCCGTCTGGCCGGTGAAGTCCGCGCCTCCGGTGCGAAGAACGCGGCTTTGCCGATTCTGTGCGCAGCGATTCTGTGCCCGGAAACGCTGGCCCTGAGCAATGTGCCGGCGCTGCAGGACGTGCGCACGACCTTGCGTCTGCTGGAGCAGATGGGCGTGCAGGTGACGCGCAACGGTGATCAGGTCGAGGCCTGTGCCGCAAACCTGAACACGCATATCGCGCCGTACGAACTGGTCAAGACCATGCGTGCGTCGATTCTGGTACTGGGCCCGTTGCTGGCCCGCTACGGCGAGGCGCAGGTGTCGCTGCCTGGCGGCTGCGCGATCGGTGCGCGCCCGGTCAATCTGCACCTGATGGGTCTCGAGGCGATGGGGGCGGAGATCAAGGTCGAGTCCGGCTTCATCCACGCTAAGGCGTCGCGCTTGCGCGGTGCCCACATCATGTTTGACACGGTCACGGTCACAGGCACCGAGAACCTGATGATGGCTGCGGCGTTGGCCGACGGTCAGACCGTGCTGGAAAATGCCGCGCGTGAACCCGAAGTGGTCGATCTGGCGCGCTGCCTGATGGCGATGGGCGCCCGCATCCGTGGTGCCGGCACCACGACCATCGTTATCGACGGGGTTGAACGTCTTCACGCCGCGCAGCACACGGTGCTGCCGGACCGCATCGAGACCGGCACCTTTCTGGTCGCTGCGGCGATGACGCGAGGGCAGGTGCGTGTGACCCACACCGATCCGAATCTGCTGGATGCGGTGCTGGTCAAGCTGCAGCAGGCCGGCGCGCAGATCCGCACCGGTGAGGACTTCATTGAGCTCGACATGCTCGGGCAGCGTGCGAAGTCGGTGAACGTGCACACGATGCCGCATCCCGGTTTTCCGACCGACATGCAGGCGCAGTTGATGGCGCTGGATTGCGTGGCCGAAGGCACTGGCGTCGTCACCGAGACGATCTTCGAGAACCGTTTCCAGCACGCGCTGGAGCTGCAGCGCATGGGCGCGCAGATCAAGCTCGAAGGTCATACGGCGATCGTTACCGGCTGCGAATGCCTGACCGGCGCGCCGGTGATGGCGACCGATCTGCGCGCGTCGGCCGCGCTGGTCGCTGCCGGACTGGCCGCCGAGGGGCAGACCACGGTCGAGCGCATTTATCATCTGGATCGCGGCTACGAGCGCATCGAGGCCAAGTTTGCACAGCTCGGCGCGCGTATCGAGCGCGTCGCCGGCTGATCCGGCAGGCTGGAATCCGCGGCACTTTCGAATTTCACCGCAGGAGCTACCGATGTCCACGAACACGCAGATGGCCAAGCTTGCGGTCCTGATCGACGCCGACAACACCCAGCCGTCGATTTCGGAGGCCTTGCTGAAGGAGATTGCCAACTACGGCGTGGCCAGCGTGCGCCGCGCCTACGGCGACTGGACCCAGCCGAACCTTAAAGGCTGGAAGGATGTGCTGACGGTGTCGGCGATCCAGCCGGTGCAGCAGTTCGGCTACACCACCGGCAAGAACGCGACCGACGGCGCGATGATCATTGATGCGATGGATCTGCTGTATACCGGGATCTACGATGGCTTCTGCCTGGTCTCCAGCGACAGTGATTTCACCGGTCTGGCCCAGCGGCTGCGGCAGGCTGGCAAGATTGTCTACGGTTTCGGGGAGCACAAGACGCCGCAGTCGCTGGTTTCGGCCTGCGACAAGTTCGTCTATCTGGATGTGCTGCGCGAGGACGTCGCCGACGGCGGCAAGCCCACCCCCAAGGACCGCACCACCCTGCGCCGCGACCACAAGCTTGCGCGGCTGCTGCGTGAAGCGCAGAGCGCCGCCAGCGACGATGATGGCTGGGCGCAGCTGGGGGAAGTGGGCAGCAACATCAGCAAGCAGGCGCCGGATTTCGACCCGCGCAACTACGGGTACAAGAAGCTCGGCGAACTGGTCGGTGCGCTGGGCCTGTTCGAAATCGACGAGCGCAAACTGGCCGATGGCCGCAGCAAGGCAATCTATCTGCGCCTGGCCGAGGCAGCCCGTGACGGAAAATCCGAAGGGCGCGCTGACAAGCGGCGGTAGTCTCAGGCGGCTACAATCGCGCGCTCCTCGCTACAGCCTGTTGTCGCCATCGTCATGACCGCATTGACCATCGCCCTGTCCAAGGGACGCATTTTCGACGAAACCCTGCCGCTGCTGGCAGCACTGGGCATGGACCCCGCCGGCGACATCGACCGTCTACTGCGTGTGCCATCGCGCAACAAGGACGTCTCGCTGCTGATCGTGCGCGCGTCGGATGTGCCGACCTATGTCGAGTACGGTGCGGCCGATCTTGGCGTGGTCGGCAAGGACGTGCTGATGGAGCATGGCGGTTCGGCACTGTACGAGCCGCTGGATCTGGGCATCGCACAGTGCCGGCTGTCGGTCGCCGCGAAGAAGGACGGCCCGCGCCCGGACGGCGTGCGTCGCCTGCGCGTCGCCACCAAGTATCCCGAGATCACGCGCCGGCATTTTGCGGCCAAGGGCGAGCAGGTCGAGATCATCAAGCTGTACGGCTCGATGGAGCTGGCGCCGCTGGTCGGCCTGGCGGATCTGATCGTGGACCTGGTCGCCACTGGCAGCACCTTGAAGGCCAATGGTCTGGTCGAGATCGAGACCATCTGCCAGGTGACCTCACGCCTGGTGGTCAACAAGGCGGCGATGAAGATGAAGAACGCCGCGATTCAGACCCTGATCGCGCAGATCGCCGAGCGGGTTCAGGCCGGAAAGACGCGCCCGGGGAAGGGCAAATGATTGAGGTGAGGCGGCTGGACGCGGCGGCGCCCGGCTTCGACGCCGAGCTTGATGCGCTGCTGGACCGTGCCCCCGAGGCCGATGCCGGTGTGGTCAGTGCGGTCGATGCCATCGTTGCCGACGTGCGCGCACGTGGCGATAGCGCGCTGGTCGAATTGACCAACCGCTTCGATCGTCGCAGCGTCACCGCGGCGACCGAGCTGGAGATCGATCGGGCGCAGCGCCAGGCGGCCTGGGATGCGCTGGATTCGGGTTTGCGCGATGCATTGGAACAAGCGGCGACGCGTATCCGCGCTTACGCCGAGCACCAGAAGCTCGCCGGCTTCGAATTCACCGATGCGCTGGGCAACCGCCTCGGTCAGCAGGTCACTCCGCTGGAGCGCGTCGGCATCTATGTGCCGGGCGGCAAGGCGGCGTATCCGTCATCGGTGCTGATGAACGCCATCCCGGCGCGCGTCGCCGGCGTTGACGAAATCATCATGGTGGTGCCCGCGCCGGGCGGCGAGCTCAATCCGGTGGTGCTGGCGGCCGCGCATCTGGCCGAGGTGGATCGTGTGTTTACCGTCGGCGGCGCGCAGGCGGTGGCGGCACTGGCTTACGGCACCGCAACGATTCCCGCCGTGGACAAGATCGTCGGTCCGGGCAACGCCTATGTGGCCGCGGCCAAGCGTGCGGTGTTCGGCAAGGTCGGCATCGACTCGATCGCCGGGCCTTCGGAAATTGTCGTCATCAGTGATGGCGACAGCGATCCGGACTGGATCGCGATGGACCTGTTCTCGCAGGCCGAGCACGGCGAGGATTCCGAGTCGATCCTGATCTCGCCGGACGCGGAATTCCTTGAACGCGTCGCCGCGGCGATGGCCGCGCGCGTGCAGACACTGCCGCGCGAGGCCACTGTGCGTACCTCGATCCGCGAACGTGGCGCCCTGATTCACGTGGCCGATCTGGATCAGGCCTGCGCGGTATCCAATCGCATCGCGCCGGAGCATCTGGAGCTCGCCGTCGAGGATGCGCGCGCGCTGCTGCCGAAGATCCGTCACGCCGGTGCGATCTTCATCGGCCGCCACACGCCGGAAGCCTTCGGCGACTACTGCGCCGGGCCCAATCACGTGCTGCCCACATCACGCGCCGCGCGGTTCTCCAATCCGCTGGGCGTCTACGAATTCCAGAAGCGCAGCAGTCTGATCGAATGCACGCCGGACGGTGCGCGCCCGCTGGCGCAGATTGCCGGGTGCATTGCCGACGCCGAGGGCCTGCAGGCCCACGCGCAGTCGGCGCGCGATCGCGGCTGAGCCGGCACTACCCGATCGATTCGACGATCCACCGCAGCGCGCGGTAGCCCTCGACCAGCCGCGGTCCGGGGCGGCCCAGATAGGCTTCGCTGATGGCGTGCACCCGGCGCTGGCGGATGGCGCCGGTGTCCTGCCAGCCGGGACGCTGCAGCACCACGTCGGCGCGATATTTCTCCACCTGCACGCCGCACCAGGACATCGCCACGGCGTCGACCGCGAAGCCGGGCGCCTGCTGCGGATCGCAGGACAGGGTCGGAGCCTGAACCGCCGACAGAGCGTTGAGGCCGCCGGCACGTTCGATCAGATCGTGTACCCACGATTGGCGTGCGGCCCCGATCACCGGTTTGGGCCACCACTCGACCAGGATGCGGGGTGCGTTCGGTGCGGCCGCGATGGGCGGCATCGCAGTCTGCATCTGCTGCACCAGCGCCGCGCCGCGTTCGGGCACGCCCAGCGCCTCGGCGATCTCGAGGATGCTGGCAAACACATCATCCAGGCTGTGCGGATCGATGATGCGATGCGGCAGTCCAGCCTCGGCGATCTCGGCGACGACTCGTTCATGACCGGGGACGGTCAGCGAGGTCAGGACCAGATCCGGTTTGAGCGCGCAGACGGCGTCAATGTCCAGATTCAGGTCGCGACCGAGTTGCGGCAGCGTGCCGACAACCTCCGGCGGAAAGTCGGAATCGTTGTCGACCGCAATCAGCAGGTCAGCGCAGCCCAGTGCGCAAACGATCTCGGTATTCGAACAGGTATGTGAAACGACGCGCACGCTCGATCGGAACCTCAGGATTCAATCTGAGCCAGCGCCTTGGGCGCGTGATGGCGCCAGGCCATACCCAAGATGCGGGCGATCAGCGGTCCGACACCGGGCAGCTTGCCGTCGAACCGGATCACGTAGTCGATCAGGGTGCTGTTGCCTTCATCGGTGAAGTTGATGATGCCGATATGGTTCTTCAAAGGGCTGCCGCGCGTGATCTGATAGGCGATGCGCTGCATGGGTTCGAATTCGACAATGGTTTCCTCGAAAGCCAGCGGTCCAGGCCCCATGCTGCGGACCGAGTGCAGGCCGTTGGGATCGTCGTCGCCCACGCGTATCCGGCGGCAGCGCGCACCAAACAAGGTCGCGAAGCGCTCGTGATCGGCGAAGAACTCGAACACACTGCCGATCGGGGCGTTGACCCGTTTGCGTAGGCGGACTTCCTGGGACGGCATGCAGACTCCGGTTCAGGCCAATGCGGGCGCAGACTGTAGCAAGGGACGGAAGCTACGGCGCGGTCCCTGTGCGGCAATAAATGAACGATAATGGCTGCGGGAGTCGGCCGGGCAATCGCTGTCGCGCAAGCGGTGGAGGAAAGTCCGGGCTCCGCAGGGCAGAGTGCCAGGTAACGCCTGGGCGGCGCGAGCCGACGGAAAGTGCAACAGAGAACAGACCGCCGAACGCCTTTGCTTCGCCGTAAGGCAGGGCAGAGGGCGTGGTAAGGGTGAAACGGTGCGGTAAGAGCGCACCGCGCGACCGGCAACGGGAGCGGCACGGCAAACCCCACTTGGAGCAAGACCAAATAGGGAAGGTGTGCACCTTCGGGTGTACGACGCGTGGCCCGCGTGCCTTCCGGGTAGGTTGCTTGAGCGTGACGGTGACGTCGCGCCTAGAGGAATGATTGCCGCAGGCACGCAAGTGCCTGCACAGAACCCGGCTTACAGGCCGACTCCCCATTTTCTTCCACTATGACGCGCTGTCCCCCTGACGGCAGGCTTGTCTGTGCCCGTGCGGTTGTTGGTTTGAGATAATTAGATTTTAAATAAATCTTTATTTATTTAAATATCACAATTCGACTCTGCAGCGCCCAAGCTTGCGTACACGCGACCGCCCCGAAGTGCGGAAATCCTGGGATGCCGCCTTCGGTCACTTGAAGTTTGTGCGCTAATTTACTGTTTCTAATAAAGAAGATAAGACAGCCCACTGCTTGCTGATAAGCTTTTGTTTTGCCAATGATTTTGCCCGTTTACGCGCTTGCGGGGGGGAGGTCGGTGGGGTATAGTCGTCGCAGTGTGGTGGAAAGTGGGAGAGAGTGGGGGAGTTGTCCCTACAACGACTATGTTCGCGGGCTCGCATCAATTGATGGTCGATGACAAGGGGCGCCTGGCTATTCCGGCGCGCTTTCGTCAGCCGCTGTCCGATCTATGCGGGGCGCAGCTGGTCATCACCAAAGGCCCGAATCCCTGTCTCGAGATCTACCCCGCACCGGAGTTCCTCCGCATCGTTCAGGACATCCAGGCGATGGAGGATCGGCATACCGCCGAGCTGCTGAAGCAGGTGTTTGTCGGGTTCGCGGTCGAGACTGAAATGGATAAGCAGGGTCGCGTGCTGTTGCCCCCCATGCTGCGCAAGCGCACGCGCCTGGACGGTGCAGTGGTACTGATGGGGCAGGACTCGCGCTTTGATGTCTGGCCGCAGGACGTCTGGGAAACCCGCTTCGGCGAAAACTCGGATCTGCTCGCGTCGCTGGAAGACGCTTTCCGGACGCTCAAGCGGTGAGGCGCGCACATGGCTTTCGACCCCGCGCCCATCGATTGCACCGTTGGGTCTGATCCGCTCATGACAGCCCATCGGCCGGTGATGCTCGCAGAATCGCTCGCCGGCCTTGCCCTCGGCGACGCGGATGTGCCCGCGGACGCGATCTACGTCGATTGCACCTTTGGTCGCGGCGGACACAGTCGCGCCATTCTCGACGCCCTCGGCGGTCGCGGCACGCTGCATGCAATCGATCAGGACCCCGAAGCGATCGAGTACGCCGCCTCGGCGTTTGCCAATGACGCCAATTTCAGCATTCACCACGCCAATTTTGCCCAGCTCAGGGACGTTGCGAAGTCCGCCGGATTCTACGGTCGGGTCGCTGGCATTCTGATGGATCTGGGCGTGTCGTCGCCGCAGCTGGATACCGCCGAGCGCGGCTTCAGTTTCGGCAAGGATGGCCCGCTGGACATGCGAATGAATCCGCAGGCCGGTGAGCCGGCTTCGGCGTGGCTGGCGCGCGCGGACGATGTCGAGATTGCCGACGTGCTGTATCAGTACGGTGAGGAGCGCAACAGCCGCCGTATTGCGCGTCGCATCGTCGAATCGCGCGCGACGCAGCCGCTGACGTCGACGGCGCAACTGGCGCAGCTGATTGCGTCGGTGCCAGGCCCGCGCAGTCACAAGATTCACCCGGCGACACGCAGCTTCCAGGCGATCCGCATCTTCATCAACCGGGAGCTGGATGTGCTGCGCGATGCGCTGGCGCAGGCGATCGAGGTGCTGCAGCCCGGTGGTCGTCTGGTCGTGATCAGCTTTCACTCGCTGGAAGATCGCATCGTCAAGCGCACGCTGCGGGACGTTGCGCGCAGCGATCACCCGCAGCTGAAGCTGCTCGGCAAGCAGTTTCCGTCTGACGAGGAACGCGGCGTGAATCCGCGTTCGCGCAGCGCGGTGCTGCGCATTGCCGAAAAGCTTGCGGAGTCTCCGCTGTGAAGCGCGGCGAACTGATGGTGCCGTTGATGCTCGCCACTGCCGTGTTCGCGTCTGCGCTGGTGGTGATTCGCACCAAGCACGAGAACCGCGCGCTGGTGTCGGAGCTGGAGTCGCTGCGTGACGAGCATGAGCGTCTCGACATGGAGTGGGCGCAGCTGCAGCTTGAGGAAGCGACCCTGGCCCATAACAATCGGGTCGAGAAGATCGCGACCGAACAGCTCGGTATGACCGAGCCGTCGGACTACGTCATCGTGAGTGCGGACCGATGACTGCGGTTCGCAATCGGTCAGCCACACCAGTCGGTGCATGGCGCTCGGCCGCTGTGCTGGGGTTGCTGGCGCTGGGTGCGGTGGTGGTGCTCGGCCGTGCGTTTCAGCTGCAGATTCTGGAGCGCGATTTTCTGACCGGCGAAGGCAACAAGCGCCATATCCGCACGATGGAGATTCCGGCGCATCGCGGCGCGATCGTCGATCGACGCGGCGAGCCGCTGGCGCTGTCAGCGCCGGTGGAATCGATCTGGGTGGTGCCGTCGGCGCTGCTCGAGTCGCCGGCGCACGTCACCGCGCTGGCCAAGCTGTTGAACCGTCAGCCCGGTGAGTTCAGCAAGTATTTGACCGCGCGCAAGGATCGCCGCTTCGTGTACGTCAGCGACCCGCTGTCGCCAGCTGAGGCGCAGCGTGTGCTGTCGCTGAAGGCGCCGGGCGTCTTTTCGGAACCGTCGTACGCGCGCTACTACCCCGCCGGTGAAATCGCCGGCCAGCTGGTCGGCTTCTGTGGTCGTGACGGCAATGGGCTGGAGGGGATCGAGAAAGCGCAGGAGTCGCTGCTTGCCGGTCATGCCGGCGAGCGCCGCGTGATCCGTGATCGCGCCGGCCGAGTGGTCGAGGACAGCGGCGAATATCGCGAGGCAGAGCCGGGCGATGATGTTGCGCTGACGATCGATCTGCGCGTGCAGTACCTGGCCTATCGCGAGCTGAAGAATGCGGTGGCCAAGAACAAGGCCAAGGGCGGCGTCATCGTCATTGCCGACAGCAGCACCGGTGAGATTCTGGCGATCGCGTCGCAGCCTGGCTTCAACCCGAACAATCCGGCGGAGCGTGCGTCCAAAGGTACGCGCAATCGCGCCATCGTCGATTCGTTCGAACCGGGGTCCACGGTCAAACCGCTGCTGGTCTCGCAGGCGCTCGAGCTGGGCGCATTCCAGCCAGGCAGCCTGATCGACACTACCCCGGGCGTCTTCAAGGTCGGGGCGCTGACGGTGCGCGACGTGCATCCGCAGGGCGTTGTCGACCTGACCACACTACTGAGCAAGTCGAGCAATGTGGGTGCCGCGAAGATCGGCATGACGATCGGCGCGGAAGCGGTCTGGTCCGGCTATCAGCGCTTCGGTTTCGGCGAGCCGGTCTACACCGGCTTTCCCGGTGAGGCGACCCCGGTGTTGCGCAATTTCAAAGAGTGGGGCCAGATCGCTACGGCGACGGCTTCGTACGGCTACGGCTTCTCGTTGAATGCGTTGCATCTGGTGCGCGCCTACGCGGCACTCGCAAACGATGGACTGATGTCGCAGCTGAAGCTGATTCGCGACGGTCGCACATTGCCGCCGCAGCGCGCGGTATCGGCCAATACCGCGCGCGCCGTGCGGCATATGCTGGAGCATGTGGTGGCGCCGACCGGAACGGCACGGCGCGCGGCTGTTGCCGGCTACCGCGTTGCCGGCAAGACCGGAACCGTGCGCAAAGTCGCTGAAACGGGTGGCTATGCCGGCAACAAGCATCAGGCGCTGTTTGTCGGTATGGTGCCAGTGGAGCATCCGCGCCTGGTCGGTCTGGTGATGATCGACGAGCCCAGCGCCGACGGCTATTACGGCGGTCTGGTCGCGGCGCCGGTGTTTGCCAGTGTCATGCAAGGCGCCGCGCGTCTGCTGCAGATTCCGCCCGGTGACGACGCTCCGACCGTGCCGGAACCTGCAGCGCGGACCGTTGCATTGCCGCAGGTTGCGACCGCAGGACGGCCGCAGACATGAGCGGGCGCAATCTTCAGTCGTTGACGCAACTGCTCGCTGGCTACGGTGTGCCGGTGCCGCCAGAGGTCGAGGTGACCGGCGTTGCGGTCGATTCACGCCGAGTGTCGCCGGGCGACCTGTTTCTGGCGTGCCGTGGTCGTGGCACGCACGGCTTGGCCCATCTGGACCAGGCGTTGCAGCGTGGCGCCGTGGCGGTGGCATGGGAGCCCGCTCCCGGCTGGGCACCGCCGCAGACAGAGATTCCCGAAGTCGCGGTTCCGCATCTGGCCGAGCGCGTTGGCGAAATCGCGTCGCGCTGCCTGGGTGAGCCGTCTCGGCAGCTGTACTGCGTCGGGATTACCGGCACTGACGGCAAGACTTCGACTGCGTACCTGCTGGCGCAGGCGTTGGATCGACTGAACTTGCCATGCGCCTACGTCGGCACACTGGGGTTCGGGCGGATCGGTGAACTTGATCAGGCTACTCACACGACCCCCGACGCGGTGACCTTGCAGTCGCAACTGGCGCGAGCGCTGGCGTCCGGAGCACGGTCTTGCGCGATGGAAGTGTCGTCGCATGCCCTGGATCAGAAGCGCGTGTCCGGCGTTGCGTTCGATGTTGCGGTGCTGACCAACGTCACACGCGACCATCTGGATTATCACGGCACCGTTGAGCACTACGCAGCTGCCAAGCGCCAGCTGTTTGCGCGTCCGGAACTGGAAGTTGCGGTGCTCAATCGCGACGATGCCTGCGGCGCGCGTTGGGCCGACGAACTGAATGTGCCGGTGATGCATTACGGGCTCGGCGGCGAGTTGCCGAAACACGGCACCTATGTGTTGGGCGATGCGCTCGAACTGGATCCTGCCGGCCTGCGTTTGCAGCTACGCACCTCCTGGGGGGAGGCCGAGCTGCGCAGCCGACTGCTCGGACGCTTCAATGCCTACAACCTGATGGCGGTGCTGGGCGTCCTGCTGAGCAGAAAAGTCGCACTCGCCGACGCTTTGGCTGCGATCGAGCAGCTGCGCACCGTGCCGGGCCGCATCGAGGGCATCCGCGGTGCAGCCGGTCCGCTGGTGGTTGTCGACTACGCACACACGCCTGAGGCGCTCGGCCAGATCCTGCGCGCGCTGCGCGCGCATGCGCCGCAGCGCTTGTTGTGCGTGTTCGGCTGCGGCGGTGATCGCGATCGCGGCAAGCGTCCGCTGATGGGTGCAGTTGCGGCGGAGCTGGCTGACCGGATCATCGTCACTGACGACAACCCGCGCAGCGAAGATCCGGCACAGATTGCTGCCCAGATCGTCGCCGGTATCGACGCGGCCCAGCGCGAACGGGTTGCCACCGTGCATGACCGCGCCGACGCCATCCGTCGCGCGGTGGCCGCGGCAGACGCGGGCGACATCGTTGTGATTGCCGGCAAGGGTCACGAGCAGACGCAAACCTATGGAGCCGAGGTGCGGTCCTTCAGTGACCGTCACTTTGTCGCCGAGCTGCTGGGAACGGAGCTGACGGCATGATGCGTCTGTCCGAATTGAGCGCGATGATCGGCGGCGAGTGCCGTGGCGAGGATGTGCGCTTCGAGCGTGTCGTCATCGACAGTCGCGTGGTTGCGGCGGGTGACCTGTTCGTCGCTTTGCGCGGTGAGCATCATGACGGCCACGGCTTCGTCGAGCGCGCGCTGCAGGCGGGTGCCGTGGCCGCGCTGGTTTCTGACTGGGTTGATGCATCGATACCGCAGCTGCGTGTCGACGACACCCTGCTCGGTCTGCAGCAGATGGCCGCCGGCTGGCGTCAGCGTTTTTCAATGCCTGTGGTGGCGGTGACTGGCAGCAATGGCAAGACCACGACCAAGCAGCTGCTGGCTTCGGTGTTTGCGGCACGCGGACCGGTGCTGGCGACGCAGGGCAATCTGAACAATCACATCGGGGTGCCGCTGACCTTGCTGGCACTGCGCGAGTCGCATCGCACCGCCGTGATCGAGATGGGCGCCAATCACGCCGGCGAGATCGCGCAGCTGTGCGAGCTGGCCCGGCCGGACGTCGGCGTGGTTACGCATGCCGGCGATGCACACCTCGAGGGCTTCGGCTCGCGCGACGGGGTGGCGAAGGCCAAGGGCGAGATGTTCACGGCGCTCAACGGCGGCGTTGCCGTGATCAATGTCGATGACGTCTATGCGCCGCTCTGGCGGCAGATGGCGCAGAAGGCTTCGGTCCTCGGATTCGGTCTGTCCGATACCGCAGACGTGCAGGCGCTGGATCTGCACGGCGATGCCGACGCAACGCGTTTCACCTTGCGCACGCCGTCCGGCAAGGCTGCCGTGCATCTGCCGCTGCCGGGTCGGCACAACGTCATGAACGCGCTGGCCGCTGCTGCATGCGGTGTCGCACTGGCAATGGATCCGACGGAGATCGCCGAGGGCCTGTCGCGGGTCGAGGCGGCGCGTGGTCGTCTGAATTGGCATGCGCTGGCACAGGGCGGTCGTCTGCTCGACGACAGCTACAACGCCAATCCGACGTCCCTGCGTGCCGCGATGGAGCTGCTGGCGAGCCTGCCGGGCCGGCGCGTTCTGGTGCTCGGCGCGATGGCTGAGGTCGGTGCCGACGCGGTGCAGCGGCATTACGAAGCCGGGCAGCAGGCGCGCGCGCTCGGCATCGACCAGCTCTACGCACACGGCGAGCTGGCACGCCATGCCGTGCAGGGCTTCGGAGATGCCGGAATTTATTTTGAATCCATCGACGCGCTGATCGCGACGCTGCGTACGCAGCTGGGCAGCGACACGGTGGTGTTGGTCAAGGGATCGCGTGCCGCACAGATGGAACGCGTCGTTGCAGCACTGACAGAACAAGTTTACGGGGACACGCACTGATGCTCTACGCACTCGCCGAGTATCTGAAGCAATACGTCAGCGGCTTCAATGTGCTGACCTATCTGACCTTGCGCAGCGTGCTGGGCATTCTGACCGCACTGGCCTTCTCGTTCGCATTCGGGCCGTGGATGATCGAACGCCTGTATCGTTTCAAGTTCGGCCAGCCGGTGCGCGAGGACGGACCGGCGACGCATCTGAAGAAAACCGGAACGCCGACGATGGGCGGCGTGCTGATCCTGTCCGCAATCAGCGTCGCCACGTTGCTGTGGGCCGATCTGGGTAGCCGCTTCGTCTGGTTCGCGCTGCTGGTGACGGTGGCGTTCGGTGCGGTCGGCTTTGCCGACGACTACATCAAGATCAAGCAGAAGAACCCCAAGGGCCTGCCGGCACGCAAGAAATACTTCTGGCTGTCACTGGCCGGCTTCGGGGTGTCGACCCTGATCTTCATGATGGCCAAGGAACCGGTCGAGACCACCGTCATCCTGCCGTTCGTGAAGGACATCGCGATTTCGTTGGGCATCTTCTTCATTCCGTGGTCGTATCTGGTCATCGTCGGCTCCAGCAATGCGGTCAATCTGACCGACGGCCTCGACGGTCTGGCGATCATGCCGACAGTGATGGTGGCGTCGGCGCTGGGCGTGTTTGCCTACGCGAGCGGACACGTCAAGATCGCGGCGTATCTCGGCATTCCCTACATCGCCGGTGTGGGTGAGCTGGCCATTTTCTGCACCGCAATCGCCGGCGCCGGTCTCGGCTTTCTGTGGTTCAACGCCTACCCGGCGCAGGTATTCATGGGTGATGTCGGTGCGCTGGCACTCGGGGCCGCACTTGGCGTCGTCGCGGTGATCGTGCGCCAGGAAATCGTGCTGGCGATCATGGGCGGCGTGTTCGTTGCCGAAACTTTGTCGGTCGCGCTGCAGGTGTTGTATTTCAAGTACAGCGGCGGCAAGCGCATCTTCCGCATGGCGCCGCTGCATCATCACTACGAGCTCAAGGGCTGGCCGGAACCGAAGATCATCGTGCGCTTCTGGATCGTGACATTGATCCTGGTGCTGATCGGCCTGGCTTCGCTGAAAGTCCGCTGATGACGCCAGCCATGCCCAGTCTTGACTCCGCCAACGTCGATTGTCGTCGTTATGACGGCCAGCGCGTGCTGGTGGTCGGCTTGGGCGTGTCCGGAACCTCTGCATTGCGTTACCTTGCGGCTTGCGGTGCGCAGTTGGTCGTTACCGACTCGCGCGCGGCGCCAGCGGGAATCGATGTGCTGCGCACGCAATTTCCCGAAGTTGAATTTCATCTCGGAAGTTTCTCGGCACCGCAGCCACTGACTCAGTTCAAGCTGGCAGTGCTGTCTCCCGGCGTTTCTCTGGATGAGCCGTTTGTGGCTGCGCTACGAGACGCGGGTGTCGAGATCGTCGGCGATATCGAGCTGTTTGCTCGCGCCGCGGGCGCACCGGTGATCGGTATCACGGGCTCCAATGGCAAGTCGACCGTGACCACCCTGGTCGGCGAAATGGCGCGTGCGGCCGGGTTGCGCACGGCCGTTGGCGGCAATCTCGGAACGCCCGCGCTCGATCTGCTGGCCGACGACGTCGAGCTCTACGTGCTGGAGCTTTCGAGCTTCCAGCTGGAGACGACCCAGCATCTGCACTGCGTTGCGGCGACGGTGCTGAATCTGTCGCAGGATCACCTCGATCGCCATCACACGATGGCGCACTACGCTGCGGTCAAGGCCCGCATTTTCGAGCATTGCGACACCGCAGTGGTGAATCGCGATGATCCGCAGGTGATGGCGATGCTGGCGCCTTCCGCTGGCCATCGCGTGCTCAGTTTCGGAACCGACATGCCGCTGCTGCCGCGGCAGTACGGATTGCTGCAGCACGGCGGCGATTACACGCTGACCGACGCCGAACGCAGTTTCACGCTGGACGATTCCGAACTGGGAATCTTCGGCCTGCACAATCTAAGCAACGCATTGGCCGCGCTGGCGCTGACGGAGGCTGCCGGGATCGAGCGCGCGGCGTGCCTGCAGGCGCTGCGGCAATTCCGAGGCCTTCCGCATCGCTGCGAGTTTGTGCGCGAACTCGACGGCGTGCGCTATTTCAATGACTCCAAGGGCACCAACGTCGGTTCGACCCTGGCAGCGCTCAATGGCCTGCCGGCGCTAATCGTCTGGCTGGGCGGAGGACAGGGCAAGGGGCAGTCGTTTGCGCCGCTGCGTGAGGCGCTAGCCGGCAAGGGCCGTGCGGCGATCGTCTTCGGAGAAGACGCCGAACGGATCGAATCGGATGTTTTCGGTGCATTGCCGATCTACCGTGAGCCGGATATGTCAGCGGCGTTGGCGCGCGCGCGAACTCTGGCGCAGCCGCGTGACCAGGTTCTGCTGTCGCCGGCCTGCGCCAGCTTCGACCAGTTCCGCAGTTACGTGGACCGCGGCGATCAGTTTCGCGCGATGGTCGGAGCGCTTGCATGAATCTGCCCGGCCTGCAGTTGCCCAAGCTCGGTCAGCTGGATCTGCGTTTGCCGATGCCGCAGGCGCGCTTCGGCCTCGACGCCTGGCTGTGCGGCGCGACGGCAGCGCTGCTGGCTTGGGGGCTGATCATGGTGGCCTCGGCGTCGGTCGCGCAGGCGGAGAAAATTACCGGCGATCCGTTCTACTTTTTCTATCGGCAGCTGCTGTTTGTGGGCCTCGGCGTCGCCTTGGGTGTGGTGATGTATTGCGTGCCGATGCGGCAGTGGCAGAGCAGTAGTCGCTGGCTGTACTTCTTTGCGTTGTTCCTGCTGGTGATGGTGCTGATTCCGGGCATCGGTGTGACCGTCAATGCCGCGCGACGCTGGATCGATCTCGGCGTATTCCGTCTGCAGGCGTCAGAGCCGGTGCGTCTGGCGCTGATCATGTTCGTCGCCGGCTACATCACGCGACGTCAGGTGGTGCTGCAGCACAGCCCCAAGGGGCTGATCGTGCCGGTTGCGGCACTGCTGTTGCCCTGCGCATTGCTGCTGGCCGAGCCCGATTTCGGAGCGACTGCGATCCTGCTTGGAGTGGTGTTTTTGATGCTGTTCCTGGGCGGCGCGCGGCTGGGTTACTACGCCGGCGTCCTGCTGCTGGCATTGGTCGGCCTGGGCCTGATCGCGATTGCGGCGCCGTATCGGCTGCGACGTCTGCTGAACTTCACTGATCCCTGGGCTGATGTCGAGAACGGTGGTTGGCAGCTTGCACAATCGCTGATCGCGGTGGGCCGCGGCGACTGGGCTGGCGTCGGTCTTGGCAACAGCGTGCAGAAGCTGCTGTATCTGCCGGAAATGCACACCGATTTCATCTTCGCCATTCTGGCCGAGGAAATGGGACTGGTCGGCATCGCCATCCTGATGGCGCTGTTTGCCGTGATCATCTGGCGCGGCTTCGCGATCGCACGCACCGCCGAGGTCAACGGTCGCCTGTTTGCGGCGTACCTGAGCTACGGCTTGAGCGGATGGATCGGTCTGCAGGCGCTGATCAACATGGCCGTCAACATGGGCCTGTTGCCGACCAAGGGCCTGACCTTGCCGCTGATCAGCTATGGCGGCTCGTCGCTGCTGACTGTCTGCGCGATGCTCGGTTTGCTGTTGCGGGTCGACTACGAAAACCGCGCTGCAGCGTTCGGTGTCACGTCTGCCGAGGATCCGTCATGAAACTTCTGATCATGGCGGGTGGCACCGGCGGACACGTGTATCCGGCGCTCGCCGTCGCCGACTACCTGCGTGCGCAAGGGCATCAGATCGTGTGGATGGGCGCGCCCGACAGCTTCGAGGCGCGCGTGGTGCCGGCACACGGCTTCCCGATTGAATTCGTCCGCGTCAGCGGCCTCCGTGGCAAGGGGGTGCGCAAGCTGCTGACCGCGCCGCTGTTGCTGCTGCGTGCGGTATGGCAGGCCGCCGCGGTGCTGCGGCGGCAACGACCGCAGGCGGTGCTGGGCATGGGTGGCTTTGCGGCCGGTCCCGGCGGCGTTGCGGCGTGGCTGCTGCGCACGCCATTGGTGATTCACGAACAGAACGCGGCACCGGGCATGACCAATCGCCTGCTCAGCCGGATCGCTCGCTGCGTGCTGCAGGCGTTCCCCAATACCTTCGAGCGCGGCGTGGCCGTCGGCAATCCGGTGCGCGAAGGTTTCAGTGCGTTGCCGCAGCCACAGCAACGCCTGGCACACGCGGGTGAACCGCATGTGCTGGTCATCGGCGGCAGTCAGGGCGCCAAGGCTTTAAACGAACGCGTGCCCGAGGCACTGGCATTGCTGGCGCCGGTTGAACGCCCGCTGGTGCGACACCAGGCCGGGCGCACGCTGGATGTCGCGCAGGCGGCGTATCGCGCGTCCGGTGTCGAGGCGCAGATCGACGCCTTCATCGACGATATGCCGGCGGCGATGGCATGGGCTGATCTGGTGGTGTGCCGCTCCGGTGCGTCAACCGTGGCCGAGCTCAGTGCAGCGGGCGTTGCCAGCGTGCTGGTGCCGTTTCCCTACGCGGTCGACGACCACCAGACCCGCAACGGCGCCTACCTGGTCGGCGCTGGCGCCGCGGTCATGATCCAGGAATCCGAGCTGACGCCGGCCCGGCTGGCGAGTCAGCTGCGAGAGCTGCTGGGAGATCGCGAGCGACTGCGGCGCATGGCCGAGGCGGCGCGGGGAACGGCGTGGCCCGACGCCACCGCGCGCATTGCCGATGCCTGCCTGCGCTGCGCTGAAGGAGTACGCGCATGAGCGACACACTTGAAGCCCTGATGACGCGGCCGATGCGCCGCGTGCGCCGGATTCACATGCTCGGCATCGGGGGTTCCGGCATGGCCGGCATCGCCGAAGTGCTGATCAATCTCGGTTATGTCGTCAGCGGAACCGATCTGAAGGACGGCGCGGCGACGCAGCGCCTGAGCGCTCTTGGCGCCACCATTCATTTTGGCCATCGCGCCGAAAATGCGATCGGCGCCGACGTCGTGGTCGTGTCGACCGCGGTCAAGGCGGACAACCCGGAACTGGTTTTCGCGCACGAACACCGGATTCCGGTGGTACGACGTGCGGAAATGCTGGCGGAGCTGATGCGCTTTCGCTACGGCATCGCGATTGCCGGCACGCACGGCAAAACCACGACAACCAGTCTGGTGGCCAGCGTGCTGGCCGAAGGGGGCCTGGATCCGACGTATGTGATCGGCGGCAAGTTGAAATCAGCCGACGCCAACGCCCGTCTCGGCGCTGGCGGCTATCTGGTTGCAGAGGCGGATGAGAGCGACGCCTCGTTCCTGCATCTGATGCCGATGATGGCGGCAGTGACCAACATCGATGCCGACCATCTGGAAACCTATGGCGGCGATTTTCGACGGCTGCGTGCAACGTTTGTCGAGTTCCTGCACCGCCTGCCGTTTTACGGTCTGGTGGTGATGTGCATCGACGATCCGGTGATTCGCGAGACGCTGCCGGAAGTGGGTCGCCCAGTGTTGACGTATGGCTTTTCCGAAGATGCTGATCTGCGGGCAATCGATCTGCGCCCGGAGGGAAGTGGCGCGCATTTTGTTGCCGTTGGCAGCGACGGTTTTCGCGAAACCTTTCACCTGAATCTGCCGGGGCGTCACAACGTGCAGAACGCGCTGGTTGCGATAGCAATCGCGCGCGAGCTGGGCGTCGACGCCCAGGCGATGCAACGCGCGCTCAGCGGCTTCCAGGGTATTGGCCGCCGCTGCGAACAGCACGGTGACATTGCTGTCAGCGGTGGCACTGCGCTGTTGGTCGACGATTACGGGCATCACCCGCGCGAGATTGCGGCGACCTTGCAGGCCATGCGTTCGGCGTATCCGGACCGACGGCTGGTGGTCGCGTTCCAGCCGCATCGATACAGCCGTACGCGCGATCTGTTCGACGATTTCTGCGCGGTTCTGGGCGGGGCTGACGCATTGGTGCTGAGTGAGGTCTACGCCGCGGGCGAACAGCCGATCGAAGGGGCCGATGCGCGAGCACTGGCACGCGGTATTCGTGCACGCGGTCAGGTCGAGCCGGTGTTCGTGCCCGGCGGCGTGGGCGAGCTGCCGGCGGTGCTGGCGCGCATCCTGACCGACGGTGACGTATTGCTGACCCTGGGTGCCGGCGATATCGGCAGCCTGCCGGCATTGTTGCTCAAGTCCGCGGCGGAAAAGCCATGAACGCGCTGGCGCGAGATCTGAAGCCGCGCGGTGTGCTGCGCCACGACGAACCGATGTCGCGTCACACCTCGTGGCGCGTCGGCGGACCGGCGGCAACCTATTTCGAGCCTGCGGATCGTGCCGACCTGATCGCATTTGTGCAGCAGCTTCCGGCCGACGAGCCGGTGCTTTGGCTGGGGCTGGGCAGCAACCTGCTGGTGCGCGATGGGGGCTGGCGCGGCACCGTGATCGCACTGCATGGCGCGGTCGATGAACTGCGGCTGGAATCGGAGTCGATGATCTACGCCGAGGCCGGTGTGCATTGCGCTCGGCTGGCAAAGTTCGCGCAGCAGCACGCCAAGGCCGGCCTGGGCTTCATGGCTGGAATTCCCGGCAGCGTCGGCGGCGCTCTGGCAATGAATGCCGGCGCCTGGGGCGGCGAGACCTGGGCTCAGGTCGAAGTGGCTGAAGTGGTGCGGCGTGACGGCAGCACGCAGTGGTTGCCGGCAGCGGACTTTCACTACGGCTATCGGCACGTCGAGATGCCGTCGCAGGCGCTGGGCTTTCTGGCGGCGCGGCTGCGCGTCAGCGAGGATCCTGATGGTGAGCATGCGCGCTATACCCGTGAGTCACTGGCGCGGCGCAAGGCATCGCAGCCGGTCGGCAAGCCCAGTGCTGGCAGCACCTTCCGCAATCCGCCCGGTGATCACGCTGCGCGCCTGATCGAATCCTGCGGCCTCAAAGGGCACCGCGTTGGCGGTGCCGAAGTATCCCCGCAGCACGCCAATTTCATCATTGCCGAAGTCGGAACCCGCGCGTCCGACATCGAGCAATTGATCGAGCACATTCGCCGCACCGTGCAGCTGCAGACCGGTGTGGAGCTTCACCCCGAGGTTCGTATCGTTGGAGAACCAGTTCATGCGTAGACGTGTTACCGATCCCGCTGCATTCGGGCGCGTTGCCGTGCTGATGGGCGGCTGGTCATCGGAGCGCGAGGTTTCGTTGTGGTCCGGGCAGGGCGTGACCGACGCATTGAAGTCGCTTGGCGTCGATGCGAAAGCGGTCGATGCCGATCGTGCCACCGTGCTGCGCCTGGGCGAGCTGGGCTTCGACCGGGCGTTCAATGTGTTGCATGGTACCGGCGGCGAAGACGGCACCGTGCAGGCGGTGCTGGATCTGCAGAACATTCCGTATACCGGCAGTGGCGTGCTGGCATCCGCGCTGGCGATGGACAAGCTGCGGACCAAGCGCATGTGGAAAGCCGAAGGTCTGCCAACGCCGGACTGGATGGTGCTGCATACCGCCGATGACGCCCGCGCTGCCGGTTCGCGATTGGGTTACCCCTATTTCGTCAAACCCGCCGAAGAGGGCTCCAGCGTCGGGGTGAACAAGGTCAAGCACGCCGACACTGCGGTCGCTGCATTCGAGAACGCCGCGCGCAGCGCATCGGGTATGCGACGCACGGTCATTGCAGAGCGTTTTGTCGACGGCAGCGAGTACACCTGTTCAATGCTGGATGGCGTTGCGTTGCCGGTGATCCGGATCGAACCGGATGGCGAGTTCTACGACTACAACGCCAAGTATCTGTCCGACGCGACGCGCTATCACTGTCCCGCGGGTCTCGATCCGCGCCTGGAGGCGCAGATCCAGCAGACTTGTCTGCAGGCCTTCGAGCTCGTCGGCGCCGAGGGTTGGGGTCGTGTCGATTTCATGCTTGATTCTGCGCAGCAGCCGTGGCTGATCGAGGTCAACACGGTGCCCGGGATGACCTCGCACAGTCTGGTGCCGATGGCGGCACGCGCAGTGGGCATGGACTACGCCGCATTGTGCTGGGCGATTCTCGAGACCACGTTGTGCGATCAGGGCGAGGCTGCGTGAGCGCGCTGACCATGACTGCCGACGACTTCCGCGACAGCGAGGCAACCGATCGTTATGGTCTCGGGCGGATGCTGCTGGGCGCGGCCGCCCTGCTTGCGATTGGTCTCGGCGGCTGGGCGGTATTTCGTGTCACCGGGACGCAGACGGTGTCGCAGCTGCGCATCGAAGGGCATCTGGACCGCGTGCGGCCACAGGACATCGATACCGTCGTGCGGCCGTTGCTGGATACCCGATTCATCGAAGTCGATCTGAATCAGGTGCACGCGGCGGTGGCCGCGCTGTCGTGGATCGCACGGGTCCGGGTGGAGCGCGCCTGGCCGGCGACGGTGCGTCTGCACGTCTGGGAGCGCGAGCCGGTTGCACGTTGGGGCGAGCATTCTCTGCTTGACCTCGATGCCCAGGTCTTCGATCCCGGCGAGCGAGAGGTCCCGGCGGATTTGCCGCTGCTGTCGGGGGCGTCCGGAACCGCATCGCAGGTGATCGGGATGTATCGCCGCATGCAGGCGCAACTCGGCGATACGCCGCTGGCGCTGAACGGACTGCACCAGGATGCGCGCGGTGACTGGACCGGCATCACTGTGTCCGGCATCGAGCTGCGCTTCGGCCGCAGCGATCCGACCGCGTCACTGCCAACACTGCTGGGTCCCGTGCTGCAGACCTTGTCGCAACGACTGCCCGAGGTTGCGCATGTGGATCTTCGTTACACCAATGGTTTTTCGGTGGGCTGGCGTGAGCCGTCCTCCGCTACACAGGGGAAATAGACATGGCACGACGTGAGGAGCGCAATCTCCTGGTCGGACTCGACATCGGTACATCCAAGTGCGTGGCGGTAGTCGGCCAGGTCACACCGGAAGGTCAGGTAGAAGTGGTCGGTCGCGGTGAGCATGTCTCGCGCGGCATGAATCGCGGCGATGTGGTCAATATCGAGCTGACCACTCAGGCGATCAAACGCGCGGTCGAGAATGCCGAGCACATGGCGAACTGCCGTGCGCAGTCGGTCTTCGTTGGAATCTCGGGGACTCACATCCGCAGCCTGAATTCGACCGGCGTCGCGCCGGTGCGTGCGGGCAGCGTGTCGGAACGTGACGTCGACAGCGTAATGGATGCGGCACGCGCGATCGCAATCCCGGCCGACCAGAAGATCTTGCATGTGATCCCGCAGGAATTCGTCGTCGATGGCCGTGAGGGCATTCACGATCCGATCGGCATGCACGGCGTGCGCCTGGAAGCCAAGGTGCACATCGTTACGGGTTCGATCTCGGCGGCGCAGAACATTCACAAATGCGTCGAGTCCTGCGGGCTCAAGGTCGACAAGCTGATCCTGCAGCACCTGGCATCGAGCTACGCGACACTGCTGCCAGATGAGCGCGACCTTGGTGTGTGCATGGTCGACATCGGTGGCGGTACTTCGGATATTGCGGTGTTCAAGGGCGGCACGATCCGGCATACCGCTGTGCTGCCGATCGCCGGCAATCAGGTCACCAACGACATCAGTGTGGCATTCCGCACCCCGGCGCCCTACGCGGAGGAGATCAAGGTCAAGTACGGCGTGGCACTGCCGGAATTTGCGGCCGGCGACGACGAGATCGAAGTCAAGGGCGTTGGTGATCAGCCGCCGCGGCGGCTGTCTCGTCTCACCCTGGCGGAGGTGATCAAGCCGCGCTACGAGGAACTGTTCCGCTTCATTCGCAAGGAGCTGCACCGTTCCGATTGGTACGACTTGATCGCTGGGGGTGTCGTGCTGACCGGCGGTTCTGCGCAAATGCCCGGTGTGGTTGAACTGGCCGAGGAGATCTTCGAGCTTCCGGTGCGTCTGGGGACGCCGCACAACGTCGACGGACTCAAGGATGTGACGCGCAGCCCGGCGTACTCCACAGCGGTGGGCCTGCTGCTGTATGGCCGTTCCTCCAAGCCGCAAATCGCGAAGGCGCCGACGCAAGGCATGGGCTACTGGGCGCAGCGCGTCGGCGACTGGTTCCGGGGCAGTTTCTGAGCGCCGCGCCGCGACACATTTTGCGTATCAAGCTGCTGTTTTTTATTAAACAATTTCATTACTAAATTATTGACATTTACACAGTTTTTAAACACACTAAGATTGCGGATTAGTAGATATAAAAAAACACCTGACGCCACGACCAACGCAGTTGTTGCGGACGGGTAAACGACACACACGGAAATCGCGTTCACGCGCAGGAGCAAGAACATGGGACACGCAAGAGAGATTTTTGAATTAGAGGACGGCCAACGTAAGCGCGCTGTGATTCGCGTGATCGGCGTTGGCGGCGGTGGGTGCAACACCGTCAACCAGATGTCGCAGGCGGGCATCGAAGGTGTCGACTTCGTCTGTGCCAACACGGATCGGGATCATCTGGAACGCTGCGTGCCGACTAACCAGATTCAGCTCGGCGTTGAGATCACGCGCGGACTGGGTGCCGGCTCCAATCCGGAAGTCGGGCGCCAGGCTGCCGAAGAAGACCGTGATCGCATCCGCGAGATGATCCAGGGCACCGACCTGCTATTCGTTACGGCGGGCATGGGTGGCGGCACCGGTACCGGCGCTGCGCCGGTGATTGCCGAGATCGCCAAGGAACTGGGCATCCTGACCGTCGCGGTCGTGACCAAGCCGTTCACACACGAAGGCAAGAAGCGCATGGCGGTGGCGATGAAGGGTGTCGACGATCTGCGTCAGTACACCGATTCGCTGATCATGATCCCGAACGAGAAGCTCGGCTTGGTGCTGGGCACCAAGATCACCGTGCTGAACTGTTTCAAGGCTGCCAACGACGTGCTGCAGAACGCAGTGCAGGGCATTTCGGACCTCATTACGCGTCCTGGTTTGGTCAACGTCGACTTCGCGGACGTGCGCACAGTGATGTCCAACCGCGGCATGTCGATGATGGGTATCGGCGAGGCCAGCGGTGAGAGCCGCGCCGAGAAAGCAGTTGAAATGGCTCTGTCGAGCCCGCTGCTGGATGACATCGAGCTGCACGGCGCACGCGGTTTGCTGGTTAACGTGACCTGCGACGAGTCGCTGACGATGGAAGAGCTCGAGTACATCAACTCGCGTGTTTCCGAGATTGCTTCCGATGAAGCCGACGCCAAGTGCGGCATGTCGATGAACCCGAACCTGGATGGCGTGCTGCGCGTGACGGTGGTGGCAACCGGACTGCCGGGCAACAAGCACTCACAGCAGCAGTCGCCGCAGATGGCGCAGCAGAACCCGCGCGTTGCACAGTTTGTGCGGCCTGAGATGCAGATGCCGGTGATGCCGAATCTGGGTTCGCCGAGTCTCGATATTCCAGCCGTGCATCGTCAGCAGCGCAAGGTCGCCGTCGGCGGCAATGGCGGGGCATTCCCGCTGCTGGACGAAGACATCATCAATATTCCCGCGTTTCTGCGGAACCAGGCGGACTAAAGGGGCCTCCGCAGGCCTCCGCAACGCAACGGGTTTGCCCTGAACGCCGGTTCGGGATTCAGGGCGAATTCAGAAACCCGTGTTAGACTTCCGTGTCAATTGGGCGCAGTGCACATCGTGCTGCGCCCGACTTTTTTCCCCAATTGATACGCGATGATCCGACAACGCACGCTCAAGCAGGCGGTCCGCGCCAGCGGCATCGGTCTGCACTCTGGCCGCAAGGTGTACATGTCCCTGCTGCCCGCCGGTCCGGACACTGGAATCGTGTTCCGGCGCACCGATCTCAATCCGCACGCTGAAGTTCCTGCGCAGGCGCATCTGCTGCGCGAGGCGGTGATGTGCAGCACGCTGGTCAGCGACGCCGGCGACAAGATCATGACGGTCGAGCACCTGATGTCGGCCTTTGCCGGCCTGGGGATTGATAACTGTCTGGTCGAATTGTCCTCGCCTGAAGTGCCGATTCTCGATGGCAGTTCCGGGCCGTTCGTATTCCTGATCCAGTCTGCCGGAATCCACGAGCAGGACGCGCCCAAGCGCTTCATCCGCATCCGTCAGCCGGTGCAGGTGGCCGAAGGGGACAAGTGGGCGCGATTCGAGCCGTTCGATGGGTTCCGGTTGTCGTTTTCCATCGATTTCCGGCATCCGGCGTTTCGCGCCTCGGCGCAGAATCGGGTCATCGATTTTTCCTCGGCGACCTATGTCCGTGAGGTCAGCCGCGCGCGGACTTTTGGTTTCATGCGCGAACTCGACACCTTGCGTGCCGCCAATCTGGGTCTGGGTGCAAGCCTGGACAACGTGGTGGCATTGGACGAGTACCGGGTCGTCAATCACGATGGCCTGCGCTACGAAGACGAGTTTGTCCGCCACAAGATTCTGGACGCGATCGGCGATCTCTATCTGCTCGGGCATCCGGTAATTGGGGCATATACCGCTTACAAATCGGGACACGCCCTGAACAACAAGCTGGTCCGGGCGGTGCTGGAAGATCGCTCTGCGTTCGAGATCGTGACCTTCGAGGACGAGAACCAGCCGGCGCCGATCACCTTCGTCAGGGGCAGTCTGGCGGCAGCTTGAGCGGCGGTTTGAACCCCAGGTGCAGCCGCCCAGCGGGAAATTGCGCAGTTTCAGCCACTTGCCTTGCGTCACCTGGATGCGGGCAGTAAACTCGGTCAGATGTCCGTTGCTGGGGGAAGCACCTTCGCCTCGATGCGGGTGCAATGCAGATGGTGACGGTCATTGAGCCAAGCAAGCAGTGAACGATTTCGGTGGCGCAGCTGCACCAGCGCCGCAGCGGTTGTGGCGTACAGCACGGCGGTTTCGTCGCGCACATTGGCCAGTCTGACGTGGTCGGTCCAGGGTTCAGAGCACCATTCGCTCAGGGTCCGGTTGATGTCCGCAAAAGTCTGCGCCCGCCGTAGCAGGCTGCCGATCGACTGTTGGTCATGGCTCGGCAGTTGCTTGACGCTTCTAGGCTCACGTGGATCGGGGATCATAAGCGTATAAATATGGACATTATTGTCGTCAGCCACCGACGCGGTCGCACCTGGAAGTTTGCGCTCAATCCGCGCCATGTCTTCGTGTGGTTGCCGCTGGTTGCCGTGGTTTTCGCCATTGCGGCGGTGTCCTTCAAGGCCGGTCAGTTTTTCGAGTCAGTACCGCTGCTGAGCAGCAAGAATACCGCGCTGCCCTCATCGCTGGTGGCCGACTGGGCACAGGAAGTGCGGCAGCAGCGCGAGGCGCTCGCCAGCGCGCGTTCCGAGGCCGAGCAGAACTCGGCGGCACTGGCGCGACGTATCGCCCAGCTTCAGGCCCATGTGATGCGTCTCGACGCCGCGGGTCAGCGCCTGACCGAGATTGCCGGACTGGACGAGGGCGAATTCAACTTCGACCAGAATCCGCCAGTTGGTGGCCCCGAATCGGTCGCTTTTGCTGATAGCGATGTCAGCTCAGTCTTCACGTCGCTGGACGGTTTCGAGCGCCAGCTCGCCGACCGCGAACGCCAGTTGAGGGTTTTGGAAGATCTCCTGCTATCCAGCCGGATGCAGCGTCAGGTCCGGCCGTCCGGCTGGCCGATCCGCAGCGGCTTCATCAGCTCGCTGTTCGGCGTGCGGACCGATCCGTTCACCGGACGTCTGACGCGCCACATGGGTATCGATTTCGCGGGTCGCGATGGATCCGATGTGATGGCGGTCGCCGCCGGAATCGTGACGGAGGCGGGTTCCCATGATGGCTACGGCAACCTGGTCGAAATCAATCACGGCAACGGCTACACGACGCGTTACGGGCACAACAAGGCGATCAAGGTGAAGATTGGCGACAAGGTTGCCAAGGGACAACGGATCGCCCTGATGGGATCGACGGGACGTTCCACCGGGCCGCACGTGCATTTCGAGGTTCTGTACAACGGCTCGCTGGTCAACCCGGACCAGTACATTCACGCGGCGCGCTGATTCCGGCCGGGCCGTGGCGCTCAACGTGAACTTGAACGGGCCGGAAGCCGTCCCCAGTTAGGCATAATACGCCGCACACGACGGTTCACACGCCCATCCGCGTCAACGAGCGCGGCTTTACCGACGATACCTATGGTTAACAATCTGCTGGCTCGCGTATTCGGGAGCCGCAACAAGCGTATTCTCAAGCGGCTTGATCGCCTTGTCGTCGATGTGGGCGCACACGAGGCTCGCTTTGCGGGATTTAGCGATGCTGAGCTGGCCGATCAGACGCGTCTGTTCCGTGAGCGGCTGGCCAAGGGTGAGACTCTTGATCAGCTCCAGCCAGAGGCATTTGCCCTGGTGCGCGAGGCGGGCAAGCGCGTGCTCAACATGCGCCACTTTGATGTCCAGCTCATCGGCGGGGCGGTGCTGCATCAGGGCAAGATCGCCGAAATGCGCACCGGTGAGGGCAAGACACTGGTTGCCACCCTGTCGGCCTACCTGAATGCGCTGCCGGCGAAGGGCGTGCATGTTGTTACCGTCAACGACTATCTGGCGCGACGCGATTCCGAGTGGATGGGGCGGATCTTCCGCTTCCTCGGACTGACGGTCGGCGTCGTGGTGTCGGGACAGACCAGCGCCGAGAAGCGCGAGGCCTACGCCTGCGACATTACTTACGCCACCAATAACGAGCTGGGTTTCGACTATCTGCGCGATAACATGGCGTTTTCGCTGGACGACAAGGTCCAGCGACCGCCGTTCTACGCCATTGTCGACGAGGTTGACTCGATTCTGATCGACGAGGCGCGCACGCCGCTGATCATCAGCGGTCCGGCGGACGATGATCCGGAACTGTATCGCCGCATCAACGCGCTGATTCCCAAGCTGGTGCCGCAGCAGGAAGAGGAAGGCCCGGGTGATTTTTCGCTGGAGGAAAAATCCAAGCAGGTTCATCTGACCGAAGAAGGGCACGAGAAGGTCGAGGAGCTGATGCGTTCTGCGCAGCTGCTCGGCGAGGAAGACAGCCTTTACGACGCGGCCAATGTCATCCTGCTGCATCACCTCAACGCACTGCTGCGTGCGCATCATCTGTACAAGCGCGACGTCGAATACATCGTGCGCGGCGGTCAGGTCATCATCATCGACGAGTTCACCGGGCGCATGATGTCCGGTCGTCGCTGGAGCGATGGCCTGCATCAGGCGGTCGAAGCCAAGGAAGGCGTGCAGATCCAGCAGGAAAACCAGACGCTGGCGAGCATCACGTTCCAGAACTATTTCCGGCTGTACGAAAAGCTGTCCGGCATGACAGGCACTGCGGATACCGAGGCATTCGAATTCCAGAGCATTTACGGCTTGGAAGTCGTGGTGATTCCGACCAATCGCGAAATGCTGCGCAAGGACTTCGGCGATTTGGTGTTCATGACCGCCAAGGAGAAGTTCGAGGCCGTTATTTCCGAGATCAAGGACGCTCATGCCAAGCAGCAGCCGGTGCTGGTCGGTACTGCAAGCATCGAGACCTCCGAGCTGCTGTCGTCCCTGTTGACCAAGGCCGGCATTGTTCACGAGGTTCTCAACGCCAAGCAGCATGAGCGCGAGGCAGACATCGTGGCGCAGGCCGGGCGTCCGGGAGCGGTCACGATCGCGACCAACATGGCTGGCCGTGGTACCGATATCGTGCTGGGCGGCAGCCTGGAGGCGGAGCTGGCGGCGATTCCGGTCGAGGAGGCAGCGGCACGGGATGCTGCGCGGGATGCCTGGCAGCAGCGTCACGATCAGGTCCTGCAGGCTGGCGGCTTGTATGTGATCGGCTCGGAACGTCACGAATCCCGGCGTATCGACAACCAGCTGCGCGGACGTTCCGGGCGTCAGGGTGATCCCGGGGCGTCGCGTTTCTTCCTGTCGCTGGATGACACCCTGATGCGCATCTTCACGCCCCCGCGGATGCGGGCGATGCTGCAGCGTCTGGGCATGGCGGAAGGCGAAGCGATAGAGCATCGCTGGGTGACGCGTGCGATCGAAACCGCTCAGCGCAAGGTCGAGGCGCACAACTTCGACATCCGCAAGCACTTGCTGGAATTCGACAACGTCGCCAACGATCAGCGCAAGGCAATCTATGAGCTGCGCAACGGAATCATGGGCGCCGAGCGCGTGACTTCGATGGTCGACGACATTCGTCCCGACGTCGTCAACGCAGTTATTGATGCCTATATTCCGCCGCAGACGATTGAAGACATGTGGAATGTCGACGGGCTGCAGGACACGCTTAAACGTGACTTCGCGCTCGACCTGCCGATCCGTGAATGGCTGGACAAGGAAGGCGATCTCAACGAGAAATCCTTGCGTGCGCGGATCATCGAGACCCTGCAATCTGCCTACCAGCAGAAGAAGGATCAGGCTGGCGCAGCGGTGCTGGAGCATTTCGAGAAGGCCGCGATGCTGCAGACCCTAGACAATCTCTGGCGCGAACACCTGGCCGCGATGGATTACCTGCGACAGGGTATTCACCTGCGTGGTTATGCGCAGAAGGATCCGAAACAGGAGTTCAAGCGCGAAGCCTTCACCATGTTCAACGACATGCTGTCGCGCTACAAGCATGACGTTACTGCGCTGCTGGCGCGTGTGCGCATCCAGAGTGAAGAGGAAGTGCGTGCTGTCGAGGAGCAGCGCCGGCGTCAGGCCGAGGCGTTGGAGCAAAAAATGCGCATGCAGCATGAGGCTGCGCCTGCAGTGGACGCGCAGGTTTCTTCCGGTGATTTTGAGGCAGGTGGTGGCGCACAGGCTGCGGGCGGCCGCCGTCTCGAGGCCGCTACGGCTGTAACTCCCCGGCCGGAAACCGTCGTTCGGGACATGCCCAAGGTTGGGCGCAACGATCCCTGTCCCTGCGGCAGCGGTAAGAAATTCAAGCACTGTCACGGTGCGTTGATCTGATTCATCGCCCCGGCACTGGTGCCGCGGGCGCGAAGACCGCAGAATAAGAAAAGGCGCCGGGGTTACCGGGCGCCTTTCTTTTTTGCCTGAATCGGGAATGCAGCCATGGCCGTCAATCTTCAAGCTCCTTCGACCCTATTGCCGATCGCGGGCGCCCGACTGGGTGTCGCCGAGGCTGCAATCAAGCGCCCGGGTCGCAAGGACATGCTGCTGATCGAGCTGGTGCAAGGGACGCAGGTGGCCGGCGTGTTTACGCGCAACGCTTTTTGCGCCGCTCCGGTACAGATCTGTCGTGAAGTTCTGGCCACGGGGGTCCCGGTGCGCGGCCTGCTGATCAATTCTGGCAACGCCAATGCAGGAACAGGCCAGGAGGGTCTGCTGCGGGCGCGTCGCAGTCTGGCGGCTGCAGCGGCGGCGCTGGACTGCGACGCCGGCCAAGTGTTGCCGTTTTCGACAGGGGTGATCGGACAAGCGCTGCCGGACGAGCGCATGACTGCAGCGATGCCGCGGGCTCAGTCCGGCCTTGTCGGAGACGGCTGGATTGCTGCCGGCCAGGCGATCATGACCACCGATACGGTGATGAAGGGCGCGAGTCGTCAGGTCCAGACCGCGGCGGGAACCGTGACCGTGACCGGCATTGCCAAGGGTGCGGGCATGATCTGTCCGGATATGGCGACCTTGCTTGCTTTCATTGGTACCGATGCTCGTTTGAGTGCCGAGGCAACCCAGCGGTGCCTGCAAGCAGCGGTGGCGCAGTCGTTCAATTGCGTGACCGTGGATGGCGACACTTCGACCAATGACAGTGTCGTCCTGTTTTCTACCGGAGCGGTTGGCGGTCGCGAGCTGGCGCAGGACGACGCGGATTTTCCGCTGATCTGTGATGCCGTCGCTGCGGTTTGCATAGAACTGGCACAGGCGGTGATCCGTGATGGCGAGGGCGCAACGCGGCTGATTACCGTCGAGGTTTCAGGTGCTGGTTCCGAGGCTGAAGCCCGGATGGTGGCCTACACCCTGGCGCATTCCCCGTTGTTCAAAACGGCCGCATTCGCTGGTGATGCCAACTGGGGCCGCATACTTGCGGCGGTCGGACGCAGCGGCGTGCCTGAGCTGGATGTGGGCCGCATCGATATCGATATCGATGATGTTGCGCTGATCCGAGGCGGTGAACCGGACCCGGCCTACGCGGAGGCGCGGGGGGCGGCGGTGTTTGCCAAATCCGAATACACCGTGTCGATCAGGCTTGGTCGCGGTGATGCGCAAACTCGGATCTGGACCTGCGACCTGAGCTACGACTACGTCAAGATCAACGCCGAATACCGCACATGACGCCGGCCAAGGACGCGGTCATCGCCGTCGCCTGCGGTGTACTAATGGCGGATTCCGGAGCGGTGCTGATCGCACAGCGTCCGACCGACAAGATTGCCGCAGGACTGTGGGAGTTTCCCGGCGGCAAGATTGAAGCGGGCGAAAGTCCGCGGGCGGCACTGGATCGTGAGCTGCATGAGGAACTGGGTATCGAAGTTGAGGCGGCTCGGCCATTGATGCGACTCCAGCACGCCTACTCCAGTCGTACCGTGCTGCTTGACGTCTGGAAGGTTGGGGCGTGGCGCGGAGAGCCGCACGGGCGCGAACAGCAGGCGTTCGCGTGGTGCCGACCAGAGGCGTTGACGCAGTACCCGCTGTTGGCCGCCGATGCGCCGATTGTTCGGGCTCTGCAGTTGCCGGAGCAGTACGTTTTCAGTCCGCCGGATGCGACGCTGGCGCAGCTGCAGTCCGGAATATCCCGACTTCCGAGCGACGCATTGCTGCGACTGCGCCTGCCGTCGCTTGACGATGCAGCTTATCGGGAGGTTGCCGTGCGCCTGGCTGATGCCCTGCGCGGCACGGAAGTCCGCCTGGTGCTGGATCGCGATGCGAGCATGGCGGTTGAACTTGGAGCTTGGGGCTTGCACCTGTCCGCGGCGCGGTTGTATCAGCCGGAGGCGTTGAATACTGAGGGGCTAAAGGTCATTGCCTCCGCGCATCATCGTCGCGACCTGGAACGTGCCGTGCAGCTGGGCTGCGATGCCGCGGTTTTGGGTAACGTCGGCGTGACGAAAACCCATCCGAAGGCGCCGCCGTTGGGCTGGACAGGATTCGAGCGCGAAACCTTTGGCGTGCCGATGCCGGTTTACGCGATCGGCGGGGTGGGGTCGGCAGATCTGCCCGCGGCATTTTCGGCCTATGCGCAGGGCGTGGCCGGGATTTCTGCTTACTGGCGCTGAGTCGGGGCGGTACCGCAGGTCCCTGCCGGGGCGTTAATTCCGGTCGTCAGTGGTGCCCGGGTCCAGGGCATCCGGTGCGTCGTCTGCCGGCAGGCTGCGCTGCTCGCTGAACCAGGCACCCAGGTCAATCAGCTTGCAGCGCTCGCTGCAGAACGGACGCCAGCGATTGCTTGGGTCCAGTCGGGTCGATTGACCGCATTGAGGGCATGCGGCGATCCGCAATCGTTCAGCCGAGGATGACATCGGGTTACAGCGCGCAGAACTGGATACGGAATGCGATATCGTGCATCGCCTGATGCGCGCGAGCATTGGCGTCGCGGGCGTCCATGAAGCGTACGGTGCAGCGATGCTTGCCGGCGCTGATCTCTGGGTATACACCGGCATCATAAGGAACCAAGACCCGGATCAGCTGGCAGGGTCCGGGCGGGGTGATTACGTACATGCCGCTGCGTGCGATTGCCGGCTGAGCTTCGACGCTCGCGCGGAGCATGCGCAGATTCAGGTTGATCGCGTCCTCGAACGGCTGAACATCGGCGTGCCAGGCGTCAAGGTCGCGGTGCACGCGTTCGCGCGGCTGCGAAAGCCAGTAATGGTAGTGCGCCAGGTCGAAGCCGCAGGTGCCGCCGGGGATGCCGGAGCGATTCAGAATGCCGGTCAGGAAATCGCTTTCACGCAGTAGCGAGCCGGCAAACTGCGTTGCCAGCTGCTGCAGGCCATTCTGGGTTCGGGTGATTTCGGACAGGATGCTGTCCAGCCGCTGCTGATCAATGCCGGGTCGGGCCGCCAGGCGCGTCAAGTGCGCATGCTGATCACTCAGCTCTTTGAGGATGTCATTCTTAAGATCCGATCGCGACAGTACGACGAGGGTATCCAGCAGCGTGTTCAGCGTTGCGCGAATGCCAAATTCGCTGGCGTCCTGCCGGTGGTGACGGTGCTGCGCAAACAGGAATTCGAGGCGCAAGAAGGTGCGAACCCGCTCCGTTAGGGGTTGCTCGAAGGTGATGAATTCTCCGGCCTCCGGCACAGCGCACAGACATCCACGTGGAAAAAAAACATTGTGACTTAGATCACGGACATGGGCAATCGCAGGCCGGCCGCATTCGGCGCTCCCTCGGCCGCGAGGCGCAGGTAAAACTGGTGCAGCGTCGACGCCGCTTCTCGCAGAGTGGCGAGGTCGGTGTTGTTGACGATCACATCGTCAGCCGCGTCCAGACGCTGCTGGCGCGAGGCTTGAGCGGCAAGCATCTGCCTGGCCAGGCTGTCATCGATGCCGTCGCGCTGGCACAGTCGCCGGAGCTGGACCGCTTCATCGGCATCCACCACCAGTACGCGGTCAACCAGCGGACGCATGCCGGCTTCCACCAGGATGGCAACGCTGAGGATGCAGTAGGGGCCCTGCTGCTGCGCCAGCCAAGCGGTCATCTGTTGGCGAATTGCGGGATGGGTGATGGACTCGAGTTGCCGTCGCGCGTCGGGGTGTGCAAACACGCGTTGACGCATGCGTGCTCGATCCAGTGAGCCGTCCTTCAGCAGCATATCTGCGCCAAAAGCAGCCACAATTTGCGCCAGAGCAGGTTTTCCGGGGGCGACGACGTCACGGGCCACCTGGTCCGCGTCCAGCACCGGGACGCCGAGTTGAATGAACTCGTCCTGTACGGTGGACTTGCCACTGGCGATGCCGCCGGTAAGGCCAACGCGCAGAATTGTGGCCACCGTCTGTGCCTCAGCCTCAGCCTAGGCCGCTGACGCGGAAATATGCGGACTGAATCTGTTGGCCGTAGACCATGGCCAACCAGCCCGCTGCTGCCAGATAGGGGCCAAACGGGATCGGTACTTGCCGATCGTGCCGACGAAAAACGACCAGCCCGATGCCAATCGTTGCCCCAACCAGTGATGACAGCAGAATCACCATCGGCAACGCCTGCCAGCCCAGCCAGGCTCCGAGGGCGGCGAGCAGCTTGAAGTCGCCGTAGCCCATGCCTTCCTTGCCGGTCACCAGGCGGAACAGGTGGAATACCGCCCACAGACTCAGATATCCGGCCATGGCACCGATAATCGCGGTTTCAGGCGCGACGAATACAGGAACCAAGCTCGCGGCCAGGCCCAGCCACAGCAGCGGCAAGGTCAGGTCATCGGGCAGTAGCTGGGTGTGCAAATCGATCAACGCCAAGGCCAGCAGCATCCACGTGATGATCAGCGCCGCAGCCAGTTGGGGCCCCCAGCCGAAGTGCCACGCACAGAGACCTGCCAGCACTCCTGAGGCAGCCTCCACCAGCGGGTATTGCACTGAAATTGGCGCGCGGCAGGCGGCACAGCGGCCGCGGAGCAGCATCCAGCTGATGATCGGAACGTTCTGCCACGGCCTGATGGGTGCCGAGCACGAGGGGCAGCGCGACGCCGGTCGGACCAACGAAATGCGCTCCTCGGAGACCGGAGCGAGTTCCAGAATCTCCCGAGCTTCGCGGCGCCAGCTTTGCTCCAGCATGCGTGGAACCCGCAGGATCACGACATTCAGAAAGCTGCCGACGAGCAAGCCCAACACGACAGTACAGGCGAGCAGAAGGGCGGGGCTGTCGCGCAGCCCGTCAAGTAAGGTCATACCGGCAAATTTCGCCTTCTTATTTAGATTGCTTGGCCGATCTTAAAGATTGGCAAGTACATTGCTACGACCAATCCGCCTACAAGAACGCCAAGAATTACCATGATCATTGGCTCCAGTAGGCTGGATAGTGCATCGACGAGGTTGTCGACCTCGGCTTCGTAAAAATCGGCCACCTTTGCGCACATCGCGTCGAGAGATCCGGATTCTTCACCAATGGCGACCATTTGGGTTGCCATATTCGGGAACAGGCCGGATTGCTGCATGGTCAATTGAAGCTGTTGCCCAGTTGATACTTGGTCGCGCATGACCAAAATCGCATCGGTAAATACAATATTGCCTGCGGCCTTTGCTACTGGCTCCATGGCTTCGACAAGCGGGACGCCCGCTGCGAACATGGTTGATAGAGTGCGTGCGAATCGGGCGACTGCCGATTTATAAAGAATGTCGCCGACCACTGGAACTTTTAGCATTATCCGGTCAAGAAAGCGTCGGAAGGTCGCTGATCGCTTGTGCGACTCAAGGAACGCAAAAATCGCACCGCCTACGATGAGCAGCACCAACCACCACTTGTTCTGAACAAACTCCGAAAGACTCACAACCATTTGGGTGAATGCCGGAAGATCGGCACCAAAGCCTTCGAACAAGCTTTTGAATTGTGGCACAACAAAGTACAACAAGATGCCCGTTACTATAACGGCGACGACCATCACTGCCGCGGGATAGGTCATGGCTTTCTTAACTTTTTTCTTGATGGCTTCCGTCTTTTCTTTGTAAACCGCAATTTTGTCGAGCAGCGCTTCCAATGTTCCGGACTTCTCTCCTGCATCAACTAGATTTACTACGAGATCATCAAAATGGAGCGGAAATTTTTTCAGCGCTTCAGTGAATGAGGCGCCTCCTTCGATGTGGCCCTTGATCGCCATGATCATTTCACCCATGCTGGGATTTTCATGGCCGCGCCCCACGATTTCGAGCGACTGAACCAAGGGGACTCCAGCCGCCATCATAGTTGCCATTTGGCGTAAGAAGATCGCGATATCACCAGAAGTGATCTTCCGTTTTCTCGGTGCGAGCAATGTTGATTGCTTGCGAACGGAAATCGGATTGATGCCCTGCTTGCGCAGCTGCATCTTGATGAAGTGGTCCGATGGCCCCCCAGACGTTCCCTTGACGCGGTTGCCCTTGCGATCCGTACCTTCCCACTTGAAGGTATATTCCTTGACTGCCGCCGTTGCTGCTGTCGCCATTGGTTCAATGCCTCAGGGTGCCCGCACTATTCGCCCATGGTACAGGCGTTGGCCTGCAGTAAATCAATGACGCCGTGGCGCACTTTCTTCAGTGCGGACTGTCGAAGATCGGCGACACCTTCCTTCTTGGCCTGGTCCGCGATTTCGATGGCACTGCCGCCTTCCATGATGATGCGTCCCATTTCGTCTGAAAATGGCATGACCTGATAAATACCTGTGCGGCCTTTGTAGCCGCTGTCACACTGATCACAGCCCACCGCTTCAAAGATGGTGAAATCCGACGCAGAGAGTTCTTCCTCGGTAAACCCTTGTTTAATCAACTCTGCTTTCGGAATGCTCGCCGGCCGTTTGCAGCTGCTGCACAACTTGCGCGCCAACCGCTGGGCGATGATCAGGCTCAGCGTGGAAGCGATGTTGTATGCCGGTACGCCCATGTTCATCAGACGCACAATCGTCTGCGGGGCGTCATTCGTATGCAAGGTCGAGAGGACCAAATGGCCGGTTTGAGCGGCTTTAATGGCAATTTCGGCTGTTTCCAGGTCGCGAATTTCGCCAACCATGATGATGTCAGGATCCTGGCGGAGGAACGCTTTCAGCGCTGCTGCGAAGGTGAGTCCGACCCTGGGATTGACGTTGACCTGATTGATGCCTGGCAAGTTAATTTCAGCCGGATCCTCGGCTGTGGAAATATTCGCATCCTCGGTATTCAGGATGTTCAGCCCGGTATAGAGCGAAACGGTCTTGCCTGACCCGGTCGGTCCCGTGACCAGAATCATTCCTTGGGGGCGGTCCAGGGCTTTCATGAACTCCGCTTTCTGCTCAGGCTCGTAGCCCAATGCATCAATTCCGAGCTTGGCGCTGGACGGGTCCAGAATACGGCAGACGATTTTTTCACCGAAAAGCGTCGGGCAGGAACTTACACGGAAGTCGATGGCGCGAGTCTTGGAAATATAGAGTTTGATTCGGCCGTCCTGGGGGACGCGCCGTTCCGCGAGATCCAGTCGCGACATCACTTTGACGCGAGCAGCCAAGCGGCCGGCTTGGCTGACTGGAGGCGTGGCAATAGTTTTCAGCTCGCCGTCACGCCGATACCGGATGCGGTATGTCTTTTCATATGGCTCGAAGTGAATATCAGACGCTCCCTGATTGATGGCATCGACCATGATTTTATTGACATAACGAATGATCGGTGCATCTTCAGCATCCGCTCGAGTAACATCGTGCCCGCCACCTTCCTCGCCACCTTCGGAAATTTCCAGGTTCTCGAGATCCTCGTCGCCGAGATCCATCTGCTGAGATTCCGCTGCGGTTGCAGCGACATCAATGGCCCGGATCAGCTTGTCTTCGGTGACCAGAACGGATTCAGTCTGGCACCCAGTGGCAAATTTGATTTCGTCCAGGGCCTGTAAATTTGTCGGATCGGAAACTGCGACATAGATCTTTTTTCCGCGCTGGAATATCGGAAGCGCGTGGACCTTGCGAAGGACTCGTTCGCTGACCTGGCGTGCGATTTCCGGATCGATCTCGACTGCGCCCAAATCGATGAGGGGTGCTCCAAACTCCTGGCTTGCGGCCTCTGCGATGGCACTTGGTGTGACGATCTTGGATTCAACCAGGAGGGACACCAACGGCTTGCCGCCCTTGAGGGACTTCTGCTGCACGTCGCGCGCCTGATCCTCTGTGAGGAGCTTGTCAGCGACGAGACGTCGTGCCAAGCCTCCAAGGAACGAAGGATTGACGGGTTGCTGTCCTGTTGCCATGTTTGTTGACGCGTTCCTGACGCCTAGGTATACGGTGACTCTAAGCAGGCCATGGGCAAGCGTCAATTCGGGTCTTTATCCCTGATGATGTCAGTCTGAAGGGACGTCAAAAATGTTTTTTCTCGCGAATTGGTGCTCCGCAGGTTCCGGCGCACTGGTACTACGTGGCGAATTAAATATATAGAAAGCGCGACACTTGGAAGGCCCATCAATGAATTCATTAGGAATGGAGGCCGCAGCATTGGGGCGATCGCCTGCGCCGCTTCGGATCACCATTGCCAGCGGTTTGCTCTGGCTGGCGGTCGTCTTGCCAGTTATTGGAACTGTCTGGCTTGGTAGCGTAAGCACAAACGATTTTGCAGCTGCGCTGCAGTTTGCATTTGTGCTAGTCATGGCGCCAGAAGCGGCGATAGAGCTTAAGCATGCTTGGTCGTTCAGGGTCATGCGTATCGCAGCGTTTGCGTCAATGCTCTGCATGGCATCTTGGCACTTTTTCCAGGGGCCATTTCTGGCAATTCCCAGAAGCAGCGACTATCTCGTGCTTATTCTGTTCGCAGCCGCAGCGGTAGGCTGGTTCCGTCAAGTGAAGGATACGGGATTTGAGTGGGTTTTCCGCGCCAAGGCGGTCGCTTTGGTGGTCGCGATGGTATGGATCGGGCTGACATGGTGGCTGCTTGACGACACAGCCGACGGGCAAAGGATTTTTCGACATACACCGATATACCGGCATGTTCGACATCTCAGCTACGACCTATTTGCAGTGACAGCGCTGGCAATTTATTTCAGCTCTGTTGCTCCGACCAAGACGCGCTGGCAGTTTGCCCTATTATTTTTGGCTTTGGGCTATCTCACTACTTGGTCGGCTGGGCGTGGGGGCATGCTCGCTCTTGCTGTTTTTGTTGCTGTGCTTGTTGCCTCCAGCAAGCGTGAGTTCTGGGGGGGGCGGAATCTACTTCCATTCGGGTTCTTTTTGCTCGGATGCCTGCTGACGACGCTGGATGGCAATGCCGACCGACTGGCGATGCGAGTTGACCAAACTCTTTCAGGATCGGTAAATCACATCTCTTCCGGAAGGATTGGCATCTGGACCGGCAGCCTCGAACGGCTGATGCAGTCAACCCCAGCAGTTTTTTTTGGATACGGGCCGGATGCGTTACTTCGGCTCGGAATTCCAGCAAACTTGCCCGGCAACGGCGGAATCGTGCAGCCACACAGCGCCATCATTCAATGGTTGCTTGAGTTTGGCGTCGTGGGGACATTGGCCATTGTTGGTGTTTTGGCTACATCTTGCAGGCAGGCACTGGGGGTGCTAGCCGGTAATTCGGAGCTCAGTTCGCAAAAGACCGCTGCGGCATTGCTGCTGGCACTGCTGGTGTACGCATTGGTCGACGGAATTTTCTACCACGCGATACCCCTAACCCTTGTCGTGCTGACCTGCGCCTATCTGGCCGCGCAGCAAGGCCGGCGGCGCTGAATAAGGCATCGAATCGCACCATGCCTCAATTCGGGGGCGCATGTCAGGATTCTTACAGGCAGCCTCAAGCAGCGGTGGGTTCTCGACGCCAGCAGGTCTCACGTCGACTGGATAGACATCCCAATTGGGGCCATTTGCAAAGACCAGTTGAGGTTCTGGACCGTTACGCATTAGAGCAAGTACGCGCTGTCCGTCAGTTACGCCGTAGTCCTTCAGATTAGTCGCTTGTCGAAGCGCGGTCTGCTTCATTTCCAGGCGGCCATCCTCAGTAATATCGTATGTGCTCTCAGCAATTCGTAGAGCAGCATCTCCGTCTGGATGAGTCAGATTAAATCCTTTTGGCGTAAAGCCCGTTTCGATTTCAACCTCGGTTCGAATTCTGCCTATAGGCGCCTTGTTAGTTCCTATCGTTTTGAAGACGACATCTGGCGTCACTCCATCGAGTGCTGTTTGGATAGGAATTCCCGCAAGAGCTTCAAGTGCTATCGGCAAATCCTGTAGCGAGAGTAGTTGATCTGACTGCCCAGGTGGAATCTTTCCGGCGACCGACCGGCCGCTAAACATGAAGAATACCTGCCATTGAATTGCATCCAGTAGTGTCCCTCCGTGCCCGCCCATCTGCGGTGTGACCGGGTGCCGCGCTCCATAAAGCGTTTGTTGGACTTTTGATCCATTACTAGATGGCTGGAGTCCTTCGCCATGATCAGCAAGCAAGACGACGATGGTATTTTTGTTGATATAGTTCAGCACCTCTAAAGCTTGATGGAGCTCATTCAGCTGATCATCCAACACCCTGGTGGAGTTGTAGTACGAGCTTCCGGGAGTCTCGTCCATGGAGGAGTGGTAAGGCCAATGAGCGAGACACAGATGTATCGCAATAAACGTTGGCCGATTCCCTGCCGGTCCGATTGCCGCTTTCAGGCGTCTAATAAATCGCGAGGGTCGGTATGCCTGGGAAAATGCCCGATTCCCAACCAGCGACGGGAAAAGGAATTCGGCTCCTGGCGCTTGAATCGCGAGATTGATCAGTGGCTGGTCTCCGAATTGTCCTAGCAGGAAGTCGGACACGCCCGGAAGCGGGCTAACGACCTGATCGAAGCCAAACTTCTCTTCAATATTGCTGAATCTAGTTTCGTCCGTTGCATAAATGGTTCGGTATCCATGCTGGCGGAAATTCCACGCTACGCTGCTTTTGCCTGCATTGCCTGCAGTAACGAGATTTCCTCGAATACCTGAATCACGGGCGGACTTCCCAGTCAGCATTGTTACCCATGCTGGGAATGTGCGTGCTAGCGGTGAAACAACATTGCTTTGCACAAAAGAATTACGGCGTAGCCTCTGCAGCGTTGGCATCTGCACCGGATCGTCCGACAGCGCGACATCGCGGCGTAGTGAGTCCAATCCGATGACTACGACGTTGGGCTGATTGCGCTGGGAGGCGTATGCACTTTGTGTGGGTGTTGAAAATCGCGCGCTTATAGTTCCGTAAAGTGTCGCGCCGACAACAATAATCATAAGAAGGGAGACGCGCATTGATGGCATGGACCGATGCCACCGCATAGTTCGAATAGATGCGTGGGTTCGTAACCCAATTCGCCAGGACGTCCAAACTATGCATGCAAAATCGAGTACAAGCGCAGAATTTTGTTGAGTTATGGGTTCAATTGCCCATGCCCAGACTGAACCAGGAAACCAAAGCTGGTTCCACCTGAGGATCAGCCAACTAACCGCAGTCCAGGTTGCGATTACGAGAGCAACCGGGCGGGTCGAACTTCTGTTAAAACTATTGCTTGGGCGGGAAAGTTGTGCAATTACCCAGAAATACGCGCCATACAGGGCAAGCGCAAAGATGATCTGCGAGCCGAAATCAATAAAGGCGTGTGGCTGTGAGACGAAGGTATTCCAGGCAAAGCCTGCGGCTTTTGTGCTATCCAGTTGAATCGAAAAACTTGTGCTTGCTAGGGCCCAGTGCGCATATGCGGATATCGCTACAAGTAACAACAGCGTTGTGCGTTGATGTAATGTCATGCCGTGCGCGCAGGCTCAAATGAAGACGCCGCCAAAGTGGCGGCGTCCAAACTGCTAGACAGAGTAACTGCCAAGCATCATCTTAGACACGGCACTCGGCCGGGACATACTTATTATTTGCAGCATCCGAAACTTCGCAGAGCCATGCGATACCTGCCGAGACAGTGCTAGGTGTGTAGGTTAGGACAACACTTTTCGCGGCAGCTGTGCCGGTGACCGTAATCACTCCACTGGCGCATGCCAGTGAGGCTGCATTCTTGGTGGCAGTCGAAAAAGTATTGACGCCGTTGCAGGCGGTGGCGTCGATCGTTCCGCCGCCATTTGCAATGTTCTCACCAATGGTGGCTTTTGCACCTGACGCCATCACGGCGAGCTCGGAGACGCGTGCGCGCACCGTGTAATCCTGATACGCCGGCAGCGCGATGGCGGCCAGAATGCCGATGATGGCGACGACGATCATCAGTTCGATCAGGGTAAAGCCTTGCTGCTTCTTCATGAACACTCTCCAGAAGGTGGACGATTGGCGCCGCAGGAATTGTGCCTGTGCGTATATTCCTACAGCAGGGGCTGTGCCACTGAGCGGAATCCGCTTCAAACCTAGATAAAGCAATGAGTTGCCATGTGGACAACTTGATTCGGCATGTCCGAAGCCGTGACTTTATTGTCAGTTGATGACGCTAAATGTCAGTTTTGGTCACGCGGCGGGGAGACCTGCGGGGCTTCGGGGATATCAGACAGCGTGATCGAACTGGTGGCTCACGCTGCTAAACTAGCCGACTTATCAAGCCCTTGGTCGCAGCGTATCCATGCAAGAGCAGTACACCCCCGCCGAGATCGAACAGGCGGTTCAGGCATTTTGGTCCCAGAACAAGTCCTTTGAAGTGACGGAGGATTCGTCGCGGGAGAAGTTTTATTGCCTGGCGATGTTCCCGTACCCCAGCGGCAAGCTGCATATGGGGCACGTGCGCAACTACACGATCGGCGATGTGATCAGCCGCTACCAGCGCATGCTGGGCAAGAACGTGCTGCAGCCGATGGGTTTCGATGCGTTCGGCTTGCCGGCGGAAAACGCGGCGATTGCGAATAACACGCAGCCGGCGACGTGGACTTACGCCAACATGGACTACATGCGCACCCAGCTGCAGCAGCTGGGATTGGCGTATGACTGGTCACGTGAACTGGCGACCTGCCGGCCGGAATACTACCGCTGGGAGCAGCTGCTGTTCACGCGGTTGTTCAAGAAGGGGATGGTCTACCGCAAGAACGCGGTGGTGAACTGGGATCCGGTTGATCAGACCGTGCTGGCCAATGAGCAGGTGGTCGATGGCCGTGGCTGGCGCTCAGGCGCCCTGGTCGAGCGCAAGGAAATCCCGCAATGGTTCCTGAAGATCACGGCCTACGCGCAGGAGTTGCTGGACGATCTGGACCGGCTCGAGGGCTGGCCGGACGCGGTCAAGACCATGCAGCGCAACTGGATCGGGCGCTCGGAAGGTCTGGAGCTGCAGTTTGCGGTCGAGGGAGAGTCCGAGCCGTTGACGGTCTTTACCACGCGGCCCGACACCTTGATGGGTGTGACCTATGTTGCGGTGGCGGCAGAGCATCCGCTGGCGCAGAAGGCGGCGGCCGGGAACCCCGCATTGGCGGAGTTCCTCAAGGATGCCGCGCGCAGTGGCGTCGCCGAGGCCGAAATGGAAACGGCGGAAAAGAAGGGCATGGCCCTGGGCATTTCCGCGATCCACCCGATCACCGGCGAAAAGGTGCCGGTGTGGGCGGCCAATTTTGTCCTGATGGGGTACGGCACCGGTGCGGTGATGGCAGTGCCGGCGCATGACGAGCGTGACTTTGCGTTCGCTCACGCGTATGGCCTGCCGATCAAGCAGGTGATCGCGATCGAAGGTCAGACCTACGATCCCGCGGCTTGGCAGGACTGGTACGCCGACAAGACGCACCAGCACATGAAGGTCGTCAACTCAGGCGCCTTCGATGGCATGAGCTACCGCGAGGCCTTCGACGCGCTGGCCGAGCAGTTCGAGCGCGATGGCAAGGGGCAGCGGCGGGTGAATTTCCGCCTGCGCGACTGGGGTGTGTCGCGTCAGCGCTATTGGGGCTGTCCGATCCCGATGATCTATTGCCCCAGTTGCGATTCGGTGCCGGTGCCGGAGGATCAGCTGCCGGTGGTGTTGCCGGAGAATGTCGAGTTCACCGGCGTGAAATCACCCATCAAGGCCGATCCGGACTGGGCGCGGACCACCTGCCCGTGCTGCGGCGGCCCGGCCACGCGCGAGACCGATACCTTCGACACCTTCATGGAGTCGAGCTGGTATTTCGCGCGCTACGCTTGTCCGGACAACACCGAGCAGATGCTTGACGCGCGCGCCGACTATTGGCTGCCGGTGGACCAGTACATCGGCGGGATCGAGCACGCGATTCTGCATCTGCTGTACGCACGCTTCTTCCACAAGCTGATGCGTGACGAAGGTCTGGTCAGTTCTGATGAGCCGTTCACCAACCTGCTGACCCAGGGCATGGTGATCAAGGAGACTTACTATCGCGAAGACGAGGCCGGGAAGAAGCTCTGGCTGAGTCCGGCGGATGTGGATCTGGAACTCGACGCCAAGGGCCAGCCGCTGAGTGCCGTGCTGCGTAGCGACGGTCAGCCGGTGGTCATCGGTGGCGTCGAGAAGATGTCGAAGTCCAAGAACAACGGCGTCGATCCGCAGGCTCTGATCAGTCGCTACGGTGCCGATACCGTCCGCCTGTTCGCGATGTTTGCAGCGCCGCCGGATGCGTCGCTGGAATGGCGCGATGACGGGGTCGATGGCGCTTCACGATTCTTGCGGCGGCTGTGGCGCGGCGTCCACACACAGGTCACGGGTGGCGCCACAGTGGCGCTGGATCTGGGTGCATTGAATCCCGAACAGAAGGCGCTGCGGCGCAAGCTGCATGAGACGATCGCCAAAGTCAGCGATGACTATGGACGGCGCAAGACGTTCAACACCGCCATTGCGGCAATCATGGAGTTGATGAACGACGCCAGTCGCTTCGATGACGTCACGCCACAGGGTCGTGCCGTGCTGCAGGAGCTGTGGGAGTCGGTGACCTTGATGCTGCAGCCGATCGTGCCGCATGTTTGCCACGCGCTGTGGCAGGCGCTGCGCGGTGGCGAGTCGCTGCTGGATCAGCCCTGGCCGCAGGTTGATCGCAATGCACTCGAGAAGGACGAGATTGCGATGGTGGTGCAGGTCAACGGCAAGCTGCGCGCGAATATCACGGTGCCCGTTGCCGCGAGCAAAGAGGACATTCTTGCGGCTGCGATGCAGCAGGAGAATGTCCAGCGATTCATCGGAGATCAGCCTGTTCGCAAGCAGATCGTGGTTCCGGGCAAACTCGTCAACTTCGTGGTCTGACGTCGTGAGCCTCCGTCTCGCCGCATGTTGTCTCGCTGCACTGCTCTTGAGCGGCTGCGGATTTCGTCTGGCGGGCACACGGCCGCTGCCCGAGACCTTGCGCGATGTTTATATTGAAGTCATCACGCCCTATCAGGTGGTGCCGCCGCCACTTGAAAGCTCGCTGCGTTCGATATTGCAGCGTCGCGGGGCAACGGTCCGCGGGAGTGCCGGCGCCGGCACCACGATCATTCGCCTGAGCGACCTGAATGAGCGGCGAGAAGTGCTGTCGATCGGCATCGATGGCAAGGCGCTTGAGTATCGGCTGGTGACCAGCGTTCGTTATGCCGCTTACGCGGGCGGGCGAGTTCTTGCAGGGCCTGACGAGCTGCGGCTGACCCGCGACTACAGCTTCCAGCCGGCGCAGGTATTGGCCAAGGAAGCTGAGGAAGCGCGCTTGCGTGAATTCATTCAGACCCAGCTCGCCGAGTTGATGATGCTGCGACTGGAGACGCAGGCAAGCCACCGTGAAGAAGGAGCGGCATTGGCCGCCGATGCCCCAGCCGATGCCGCGCACTGACCGTTGTGATTGATTGCAGCGCGGCAGGGTGCATCGAATTGGGCCCCGTCATCGTAAAACTCTAGTTCTAGATTCGACTTCAGGGAGATTGGTGTGCTGGGACGGTTGCTGTTGTTGTGCGGTCTGCTGTGCGTGGGGCCGGCCGATGCCGGCTGGTCCGGGGAGCTGGAGTTCGGCTATCTGGCCAGTTCAGGAAATACGCAGACCGAGTCGCTCAACGGCAAGTTCGGACTCGACTATGCCGGGGATCAGTGGAAGAACGCGCTGATCGCTTCCGGTGTGTACACCACCGATGAAGGCGAAACCTCGGCTGAACGCTATGCCGCGGCTGATACGCTGAGCTGCGATGTGACTGCACGTGACTATCTGTTCGCAGCGGTGGACTGGGAAAAGGATTTGTTCGGCGGCGTGCGGGAACGCTTGTCTGAGTCGGCAGGTTACGGTCGCCATGTGTTGATGGGACCGACGCACAAGCTGGACGTCGAGTTTGGCGCTGGTGTGCGTCAGACCCAGGCGAATGACACCGGCGAACGGCAGAACGACACGATCGTGCGGGGCAAGGCGGCCTACCAGCTCGCGTTGTCTGAGACCAGCCGGTTTCGGCAGTCACTCAAGGCCGAGTCGGGTGAATCGAACACCTATGTCGAATTTCTCTCGGAACTGAAGCTGGCGATTGTCGGCCAACTGTACGCGGTACTGTCGTATACGGTGCATCACAACAGCGATGTTCCGCCTGGGAATGAAAAGACCGACACCTTTACCGCGGTGAATCTGTCCTACAGCTTCGGCAAATGAGCGTCTCAAGGAACTGAACCATGAGCTACTACCAGCATCACGTGTTCTTCTGCTGCAATCAGCGCGCGCCGGGTGCACGCACGTGCTGTAACGACAAAGGAGCCAGTGAGCTGCGGGGCTACGCCAAGGAAAAGGTCAAGGCACTGGGGCTGAGCGGAGCCGGAAAGGTGCGGATTAATCAGTCCGGCTGTCTTGATCGTTGCGAGCTGGGGCCTTGCATCGTGGTTTATCCGCAGGGTGTCTGGTATCGCTATCTCGACGAGGAAGACATCGACGAAATCGTCGAACGTCATCTGCGTGACGGCGAGATCGTTGATCGGTTGCGCCTGCCCGATCAGTAGAAGCCGAGGTCCCGCGCTATCCAGGCGCGCATTTATTCCAGCTCAGAGGATCGGGGAGTCGATGCCCAGCGGGTTCTTGGTGTCGTTTTGTTGCGGCGCCTCTACCGCCGGGGTCGCCGGCTGCGGTGGCGTCACGGGCACGCCGGTCATCCAGACCAGCATGTCGTAGTAGGTGCGGACATTGCCGACGTAGGTCACGGCTTCGTGACCCCGCGCATACCCGTATTTCGTCTTGCTATGCCAGCGGCTCTGCGTCAACAAAGGCAGCCGCTCTCGGATATCGAGCCATCGGTCCGGGTCGCCGCCCTGTTGACGGACCAATGTGCGGGCATCGAGCAGGTGGCCGTAACCGATGTTGTAAGCAGCCAAAGCCAACCAGGTGCGATCGGGTTCCCGCACTTCGGGCGGAAGCTGGTCAAGCAGCATGCGGAAATAGCGGGCACCGCCGCTGATGCTTTGTGCCGGATCGTCGCGGTTGTCGATTTTCATCAGACTGGCGGTGGCATTCGTCAGCTGCATGATGCCGCGCACCCCGGTCGGGCTGGTGGCCGAAGGATCCCAGTGGGATTCCTGGTAGCCGATCGCGGCCAGCAGGCGCCAATCCAGTCCGACCTTCTCGGCGACTTTCTCGAACTGGGCCCGATAGCGTGGCAAACGGCTTTCGACATCGTTCGCTAGCGTCAGCGCGCCGTAGCTGTCGACCTGATCAATGTGCCCGAAGTAGCGGTCGCGCAGGCGCGAAAGTTCTGACTTCTCCAGTTGGCCAATATATTCGTTGGCCAGCTGATACAGGCTGTCATCGCGATTGGCCGGAAATGCCCAGGCCAGGGGCTGTGACTCGGCGACTTGAAACGCGACGCGCAGATTCGGGTAGTAGCGCTGGTTGATTGCCAGCAAATCAGAATTGGCGATCGTGTAGTCGAGGTCGCCGCTGGAGACCCGGAACAGCAATTCCTCGGATTCGACGTCCGGAATTTCCTGCCAGCTTAGATTCGGGAACTCGGCAGTGCGCAGTTCGCGCAGGCGTTGTGCGTGAATGCCGCCATCGACTACGGCCAGCGTTCCCTTCAGATCGCCCAGAGAACTCGGCTTCGGTGTCCCGTTGCGGTAAACCAGCAACGGAACCACCTCGTGCAGCGGGGTGCCAAATCGGATTTCAGCGCTGCGTTCCGGATTGACCCCGATGCCGGCAGCAGCCATCTGCGCTTTCCCCGAGAGTGCCATCTGGATGGCCTCGGGCGGCGTCGATGCCAGAACCAACTCCAGTTTGACGCCGATCAGCTGCGCCAGTTCGGAGACCAGATCGTATTCGAATCCGGTCGGTTCGCCATCCGGCCCGAGGTAATAGGTGGTCGGGCTGTTGACCGTGGCCACTTTCAGCGTGCCGGACGCGCGGATTTCGTCGACGAGGGACTGTCTCGGGGAACAGGTCGAAACCACCGTGATGCATGCGGCCATGACCGCGAATGCAGCCATCCGCAGCGCTTTGGGCGCGGGATTTACATCGGTATTGGTTTTCGCGGTTCGGGTCATTTAGAATTCGCGCCCGGTCGGGCTGCCGTATCGACCGCACGCTAGCACAACAGGTTTCCTCAACGCGTGCTCTGGCTGTCGCAAGCGACGCTCCGGGCAGGTCGAACGGTTGTTCTGAAGTGAGTATTGTGCAGGCTGTTGCGATGCACATCAGCTACACTATGCGCCGCGTGCTGGGCTGCCGGGCATGCGATATCGCAGCGTCTTTGCGGTATTCGAGTCTTACGGAGAGGTGGCAGAGTGGTCGAATGTACCTGACTCGAAATCAGGCGTACGTGCAAACGTACCGTGGGTTCGAATCCCACCCTCTCCGCCATACAAACGAAATCGGGCCCATCGGGCCCGTTTTTGTTTGAGTCATGCTGGCTCAGGGCTCACATGATGGCCAATGCCCTCAGGATTCGCCCGGTTCGGTGGGGGATGGACGAATTCGCGGGAGGGGCTAGTGTGTGCTTCGACGCCTGTCGCAATGGCATACACTTTGAGCCTGCCGTCATCACTCCATAGCTCTGCCGGTCAAACAACGCACATGGCTGCCAAGCAACGTCTCTATCGTGTTTCGTTCATGAATCAGGGGCAGGTTTACGAGATTTATGCCCGCGAAGTGAGTCATGGCGGCATGCTCGGCTTTGTCGAGGTGGCCAAGCTCGTATTTGGCGAAAAAACCACCGTGGTGGTGGATACCAGCGAAGAGAAGCTGAAGGACGAATTTTCCAATGTCGAACGCTTCTACGTTCCAGTCCATGCGGTGATCCGGATCGACGAGGTCAGCAAGCAGGGCCCCGCACGCATCGTCGGCGGCAGCGAAAGCGGCTCAAAGGTGACGCCGTTTCCGCTTTACACCTTTGGTGGCGATGGAAAACAGTGATGCGACGGCGGCGCGCCTGAAAGTGGGAGCCTGATGCGATTTGCGATGCTGGGCAGTGGCTCGAAAGGCAATGCGACGCTGATCGAGGCCGGAGGCACGCGTCTGTTGATCGACTGCGGCTTTACTCTGGCAGAAACCGAAATGCGCCTCGCCAGGCTGGGGGTGGAGGCTGCGTCGCTGGACGCGATTCTGGTCACGCACGAGCACGGCGATCATCTGAGCGGTGTTGGGCGGCTCGCGCGAAAGCATCGGATTCCGGTGTGGATGACGCACGGCACTTACGCGGCATGGAAGGATACCCAGGTTCCGCACTGTCTGCGTTTCAGCCCGCACCAGGCATTTCGCATCGGGGCACTGGAGGTGCAGCCGTATCCGGTGCCCCATGATGCCCGAGAGCCTTGTCAGTACCGACTGGGCGCGGGCTCTCTGAGCTTGGGCGTGCTGTCGGATCTGGGCCACATCACGGCCCACGTGCGCGAAGTTCTGGCTGATTGTGACGCGCTGTTGCTCGAATGCAATCACGACCCCGTCATGCTGCGCGACGGTCCCTATCCTGATGCGTTGAAGCGCCGGGTTGGCGGCAACCGCGGGCATCTGTCCAATCAGCAGGCGGCGCAGTTGCTCAGTCCCGCGGCGCGCCGGCGGCTGCAGCATCTGGTGCTGACCCACCTGTCCGAGGCCAACAATACCCCTGAACTTGCGCGTGCGGCCGTAGTTTCTGCGTTGGAAGGCGACGCGCCCTGGCTGGTCTGTGCCGATCAGGCCGATGGACTGCAATGGCGCGAACTGGTCTGACGGTTTTCGGCCCGGACGTGCGAAAATAGGGCGCTCGCGAACCCACATCCCGTCACCTGGCCCTATCTGCCCGGCTGGCGGGGGCCGACCCAAGGAACTTCATGGCTCTGACCGTGCTCCCCGGTGCCGAAACGCTCTCGGCATTCCGTATCGCCCGTCTGCTCGCGCAGTTGCGCCGCTTCGCGCCGAATCTGCAGTCGGTAGTCGAGAGCGATCTGTTCCTGATCGACGCGGACGGCGTTGACACAGCGGCACTGCGCCAGCTGTTGGGCGACGGGCCGGCGGAAATCGAAGCGGCTGATCTGGTGCTGTATGTAGTCCCTCGTCTGGGCACGACGTCCCCATGGTCGAGCAAAGCCACCGACATCGCCCGAGTCTGCGGGCTCGACGGCGTGCGCCGGATCGAGCATGGCCGTGCCTATCGTCTCCACGGAGTGACTGCACTGCCGGCCGAGGCGTTGGCGCTGCTGCATGATCCGATGATGGAATCGGTGCTGGACAACGTTGCAGCGCTGCAGCATATCTTTGATGCCCAGCCACGCAGGTCGCTGCGCACGGTGGATGTGCTCGGCGGCGGTGCTGCGGCACTGGCCGCGGCCAACACCGAGTGGGGGCTTGCGCTGTCGGAGGACGAAATCGCATATCTGGCAGCGCACTACAGCAGTACCGGCGCGAACCCGACCGACGCAGAGCTGATGATGTTCGCGCAGGTCAACAGCGAGCACTGCCGGCACAAAATCTTCAACGCCGAATTTACCGTCGATGGCGAGGCTCAACCGCATTCGTTGTTCGACATGATTCGCATGACACACGCCGCTGCGCCGCAGGGCGTGCTGTCGGCGTACAAGGACAATGCAGCCGTCATTGAAGGCTGGTCGGCGATGCGCTGGTTCCCGGACGCCGACCGCATCTGGCGCGCGCACGAAGAAGACGTCGCGATCCTGATGAAGGTCGAGACGCACAACCATCCGACGGGTATCTCGCCGCATCCGGGCGCCGCCACTGGTGCCGGCGGCGAGATTCGCGATGAGGCTGCGACGGGGCGCGGGGGCAAGCCCAAGGCCGGTTTGAGCGGATTCAGCGTCTCGAATCTTCGCATTCCCGGGTTCGAGCAGCCCTGGGAGCAGACGGCAGAGCTGGTTTCGCGTGGGCGCCCGCAGCGGATGGCATCGGCACTGTCGATCATGCTCGAGGGCCCGATCGGCGCTGCGGCCTACAACAACGAATTCGGTCGGCCGAATCTCAACGGCTATTTCCGCAGTTTCGAACTGATCGCGCCGGATGGCCGCAATCGTGGCTATCACAAGCCGATCATGATCGCCGGCGGCTACGGCAACATCCGTACGCCGCATGTCGAAAAGCTGGAGGTGGTCGAAGGCACACAGCTGGTGGTGCTGGGCGGCCCCGCGATGCTGATCGGTCTGGGCGGCGGTGCGGCCTCGTCAATGGCGACTGGCACCAGCTCTGAAGCCCTGGATTTCGCGTCCGTACAGCGTGCCAATCCCGAACTGGAGCGGCGCTGTCAGGAAGTGGTGGACGCCTGCTGGGCGATGGGCGACGCCAATCCGATCCTGTCGATTCACGACGTCGGAGCCGGCGGGATTTCCAACGCGCTGCCGGAACTGGTTGATGCTGACGATCGAGGCGGGCGCTTCCAGCTGCGCGAGGTCAATAGTGCCGATCCCGCGCTGTCGCCGATGGAGATCTGGTGCAACGAATCGCAGGAACGCTATGTGCTGGCGATCGCACCACAGGACATCGAGCGTTTCGTGGCGCTGTGCGCGCGCGAGCGCTGCCCCTACGCAGTGGTTGGCACCGCGACCGCCGAACGCCAGCTGATCGTTGAGGACGCTCTGGACGGCAACCGTGCAGTCGATATGCCGATGCCCGTGTTGCTCGGCAAGCCGCCGCGGATGCAACGCCGAACGCGGCGTGCGCCGCAGCAATTCGACGGTCTGAATACCGCGCAGATCGACCTGCGTGAAGCCGTGCAGCGTGTGCTGGCTTTGCCGAGCGTGGCGTCAAAGAGCTTTCTGATCACCATCGGCGATCGAACGGTGGGCGGCCTGACCGTGCGCGATCAGATGGTAGGGCCGTGGCAGGTGCCGGTGGCCGACTGTGCGGTGACCGCGACGGGGTTCGAGGCGATCACCGGTGAAGCCATGGCGATGGGCGAGCGCACGCCGCTGGCCTTGATCGATGCGGCGGCGTCCGGGCGCATGGCCGTGGGTGAGGCGGTGATGAATATCGCGGCCGCGCGGATCGGCCGCATCGGTGATATCCGGCTGTCGGCCAACTGGATGGCCGCGTGCGGACAGGGCGATGAAGATGCGCGCCTGTTTGATACGGTCAAGGCTGTCGGCGCCGAGCTGTGCCCGGCACTCGGCATTGCGATTCCGGTGGGCAAGGATTCGCTGTCGATGAAGAGTGTGTGGTCACAGGACGGGACGGCACAGGCGCAGACGGCGCCGCTGTCGCTGATTGTCTCGTCGTTTGCGCCAGTGGCGGATGTGCGGATGAGTCTGACGCCGCAGCTGCGTACCGATGCCGGTGACACCCGGCTGCTGCTGCTGGACCTCGGAGCGGGGCGGAATCGCATCGGCGGTTCGGCACTCGCGCAGGTGTATGCACAGGTGGGTGACCGTGCGCCGGATCTCGACGATCCGCAACAGCTCAAACAGGCTTTCGCGCTGATCCAGTCGCTGAATCAGGATGGCCGCGTGCTGGCGTACCACGATCGCAGCGACGGTGGATTGCTGGTGACGGTTGCGGAGATGGCATTCGCTGGACATTGCGGTGTTACGTTGCAGATTGCCGATCTCGGCCCCGATCCGGTTGCGGCGCTGTTCGCCGAAGAGCTCGGTGCCGTGTTGCAGGTTCGCGCGGATGATGTATCAGAGGTGCTGGCGGCAGCTCGCGCCGCGGGGGTGCCGGTGCACGACATCGGTGCGGTGACCGCTGAGGATAAGCTGAGCATTGATGCCGGTGCGCGTCGCCTGTATGCAGAGGCGCGCAGCGCGCTGCATCGTCGCTGGGCCGAGACCAGCCACCGCATCGCGGCGCTGCGTGATGATCCGGAATGCGCTGCGGAGGAGTTCGAGTCGATCGGAGCCGCCGACAATCACGGTCTGCAGGTCGTGTTGAGCTTCGATCCGGCTGAAGTTTCCGCGCCGGCACTGATCGGGCGGCCCAAGGTGGCGATCCTGCGTGAGCAGGGCGTCAACAGCCAGTATGAGATGGCCTATGCGTTCCACGCGGCCGGCTTCGAGTCGGTCGATGTGCACATGAGCGATGTCCTTGCCGGACGGGTGCAGCTGAGCGACTTCAGCGGCTTGGTCGCCTGTGGCGGTTTTTCGTATGGCGATGTGCTGGGCGCCGGGCAGGGCTGGGCCAAGACCATTCTGTTCCACGCGCAGGCGCGTGACGCGGTCGCCGAGTTTCTCGCACGCGACGACCGCTTTGCGCTCGGGGTCTGCAACGGCTGCCAGATGTTTGCCGCATTGAAGGAAATTGTTCCCGGGGCTGCGCACTGGCCGACATTCCGACGTAATCGCAGCGAGCAGTTCGAAGCGCGCTGGTCCCAGGTCGAGATTACCGAATCGAAATCGCTGTTCTTTGCCGGTATGCAAGGCTCGAAGCTGCCGATCGCTGTCGCGCATGGCGAGGGCCGCGCGGTATTTGATTCGGTTGCCGATCTGGATGTGCTACGTGCGGCCGGACAGCTGTCGATGCGCTATCTCGGCCCGGACGGTGCTCCGGCGAGTCGCTATCCGTACAACCCGAATGGTTCGCCTGAAGGCGTCACGTCGGTATGCAACGCCGATGGGCGCATTACCGTGTTGATGCCTCATCCGGAACGCACCGTGCACGGTGTCGCTGGATCGTGGTGGCCGCAGCAGCGCGGTGCCAAGACGCCGTGGTTCCAGATGTTCGTCAACGCACGCAAGTGGGTGCGCTGACGGACGCTGCTGTTTCGGCTATTCAGGCAGGCCCAGGTCCAGCAGATCGTCGGGGACGTTGCCGTCGTAGATATCGTTGAGGCGCGACTGCAAGTACGCGGTACGGACAAACAGATACGGATCGAGCTGCTGCGCCAGCAGGCTGTCGAGGTCGAGCAGATGCGATCGATTATCGACCGACTGCGCCGCAAAAATAACGATACGGTCGGTGGTATCGAGTTCTTCCACGTACTGCAGTGGCCCGGTCCAGTTGTCGCCAACGAGGCCGACCAGGTCGCGATTGGTGCTCGGGCCGAGCAGAGGCAGCATCAGATACCAGCCTTCGCCGACGCCCCAGTGGCCCAGGGTTTGTCCAAGATCTTCGTCGTTCTTGTGCAGCCCCACCATTGTCGCCGGATCGAAAAAGCCGGCGAGGCCGAAGGTCGTATTCAGAAGCAGCCGCGTCAGGTCTTTGCCCGACTGGACGAATTTGGCCTGCAACAGGTCGTTGATGATGACCGTCGGGTAGGTCAGATTGTCGAAGAAATTACTGACCGAGCCACGCACCGGTGATGGCACCACCGCGACATAGCCTAAGGTGACCGGACGCAGCACATATTTGTCCGCCGTCTGGTTAAAGGCAAAAATCGGCCGATTGACGACTTCCAGCGGATCTGCCGGTTCGTACGGTGAATTGTGGGCGCAGGCAGCAAGCAACGCGCCAACTAGACACACAGCCCCCGCCTGCATGAACTGCTTCATGTGATTCCCCCAGCTCCCCGTTCGGTCGCTGCTTACTGTGACGGCAGTCCCAGCATGGTATCGATTCCAAAGAACACCGCAAAATCGTGCAGCTGCTTTGGTGCGTTGATCAACTGCAGAGGGCTGCCACGTTGTTTCGAACGCCGCGCCAACTCCAGCAGCAGTGCTGCGCCGGCGCTGTCGCACTGACTGACTTCAGCCAGGTCCAGCGTGCCATCCGTGACGATGGCATCGGCTTGCGGCAACCACTGCGACACCGTGTCAAAGCTGAGGCTGCCGTGAATTGAAATCATGAGCCCGGCGTGGTCGCCGGGTCGGCGACGGCATCGGTGGAAACCGATAACTGATTGGCGGTCAGGCGCTGAATGACGTCGGCAACGCTGGTCTTGCGGATCTCGCCGTCGAGCTGTGTTCGGAAATTCAGGACCAGCGAGATGTTCTCCGCCTTGATATCCCAGACTTTCCAGGAACCGTCGACCAGGCGCATCGAAAAGGTCACCGGAATCGGAGGTTTGCCATCCTTGCGGACGATGGTCGTATCGACGCTGGCCTTCTTTCCGGTGCCATCGATGCGTGCCGGTTTGACCTCGATTTCGACGCTGTCGTAGTACTCCAGCAGCTTGTCGGCATAGCTGTGTACCAGCATGTCCTTGAATGCACGTTCGAACTGGCCGATTTGCTCGGCGGAGGCGTCTTTCAGATGTGCGCCAAGGATGACTTTGGCAATGTAGGTGGTATCGAAATGCGGCACGATCGCCGCATCCACCATGGTGTAGAACGCGTTCTTGTCGGTCTGGTAGGTCTCGACGTGATGCGAGATGTCTTCCCGAATGGTGCTGGTGGTGGACTCAATCACCTTTTCCGGTGTGTCCATCGCCCACGCAGCTCCAGCGGTGTTCAATACCGCAGCCACCGCAAACAATGCCGTCCGCGCAAATCGTTGCATGGCTGTGTTCATGGGTGTGCTCCTTGCTTTGCCTCGGATGATGATTTCAGCGAATCGGCCAGCTGGCCAATGGCCTCTGCCAGTTTGTCTTCCTTGGAATCGGATTGCCCTGCGACGAACTGGCCGATCAGATTTTCAAGCACCAGTGCGCCCTGGGTCAGCGTCAGCTCCGAGCCGTCAGCCAGGTAGTCGTCCATGCCGCCCGGTTCCAGCCCGATGTACTGGTCGCCCAGCAACCCGGCGGTGAGGATCTTGGCACTGGTGTCTTCCGGGATCTTGTCGTAGCGCTTGGAAATGTCGATCGACACGCGGGCCTGGAAGCTAGACGGGTCGATTTCGATGTCGCGCACGCGGCCGATCTTGACGCCGGCCATGGTGACCGATGCGCCGACCTTGAGGCCGCCAATGTTCTGGAACACGCCGCTGACGCTGTAGGTGCCTTCGCCGCGACCGACCGTATCCAGGCTTGCGACACGAAAGGTCATGACGAACACCGCGGCAACGCCGAGACAGACAAAGAAGCCAACGAGAATCTCCAATGATCTGGTTTGCATGATCGATGTCTACCTTGTTCGACTTAACTGAACATGAATGCTGTGAGAACGAAGTCCAGCGCGAGGATGCTCAGCGACGAGACAACGACGGTTGAAGTGGTGGCGTTTGACACGCCCTCGGACGTCGGCGGCGCGTTGTATCCCTGATACATCGCGATCCAGTTGACGACCATGCCGAACACGCCGGCTTTGACAAAGCACTGGCGCAGATCGCTGAGCTCGACGTTGGCGTGGATTTGCGACCAATAGGTGCCGGAATCGCCCCCAAGCAGGTCCACCGCAATCAGGTGGCCACCGGCAACGCCAATCGCCATGAGTGAGAAAATCGCAGTCAGCAACGGCAGCGAGATCAGTCCGGCGATGAATCGAGGTGCAACCACGCGGCGCATGGGATCAACCGCCATCATTTCCATTGCCGAGAGCTGGTCAGTTGCGCGCATCAGTCCGATCTCGGCGGCCAGTGCCGAGCCGGCGCGTCCTGCGAACAACAGGCCTGCCACGACCGGGCCGAGCTCGCGGATAACCGCGAGCGCCACGATCACGCCGACCGAATCTTCAGCGCCGAAGCGGTCCAGTGTGTTCGCCATCTGCAGCGCCAGCACCATGCCGATGAACATGCCGGAGATCACGATGATGACCAGCGACTGCACGCCAATCATGTAGATCTGCCGAACGATGATGCGCGGACGCAACAGCGCCGGGCCGATTGCCGAAAGAATGTTAAACAGGAAGAACTGTGCGCGGCCGAGGCCTGACAGCAGATTGCTGATGATTGCGATCGAGCCGGTCATTGCGCGTCTCCCATCAGCTCGCTGGTGAGCGGTTCGGCCTTGTAGTGGAACGGGATTGGCCCGTCCGGTCTGCCTTGCAGGAACTGCTGCACCAACTCCGACTTGGAATTGCGGATCTGATCCGGCGTGCCATGGTCGAGCACTTTGCCGGCGGACACGATATAGGCGTAGTCCGAGATCGACAGCACCTCGCCGACATCATGCGACACGACAATGCTTGTAATGCCCAGGGACTGATTCAGTGAGCGGATCAGACGCATCAGCACGCCCATGCTGATCGGATCCTGGCCCGTGAAGGGTTCGTCGTACATCACCATGTCCGGATCCAGCGCAATCGCGCGTGCCAGCGCGACGCGCCGTGCCATGCCGCCCGACAGCTCTTCGGGGTAGAGATCGCGGGCTCCGCGTAAGCCGACCGCCTCGAGCTTCATCAGGACGATGTCGCGAATCATCGAATCGGGCAGTTTGGTGTGTTCGCGCAGCGGGTAGGCGACGTTCTCGAAAACGGTTAGGTCGGTCAGCAGCGCGCCGTTCTGAAACAGCATGCCCATGCGCTGTCGCAGGCGGTACAGGCCGCGACGGCTTTCACGGTGCACATCGACACCGTCAAACAGGACTTGACCATGACTCGGGTGCCACTGGCCGCCGATGATACGCAGCAGTGTGGTCTTGCCGGTACCCGACGGGCCCATGATTGCGGTCACCTTGCCACGCCGGATATCGACGTTGATGCCGTCGTAAATGACGCGGTTGGCGTAGCCGAAATTCAGCTCGCGTACGCTGACCAGCAGGTCTTCGGAAGTTTGTTCGCCGCTCATGGGGGTGCGGAAAAGCGCCGGGTTCGAATTTTGTTGTGCGCGTAGTGTAGCCGACACACTGTTTGCAACCGAGTTACGCAGTGTGACCTGATCCGGATGCGGAGCTGACTGCGCTCGCCGTCGAATCGGACACGCGGTAGCCCAGGTGTCTGAGCAGCAGCGGCCGGAGTTCGGCGCCGACCTGATCAATGTCGGCGGGGCCGCCCAGCCGTGCCACGTCAGTCATCCGCAAGCCACTGTACCCGCAGGGATTAATTCGTTCGAACGGGGTCAGATCCATTGCCACATTGAGCGACAGTCCGTGATAAGTGCAGCAGCGCCGGACCCGTAGTCCCAGGGAGCCGATCTTGGCTCGGCCCGGCAGGCCCTCGGCGCCGTCGACGTAAACGCCCGGCGCCTGCGGATCCGCGTAGGCACTGATCCCGTAGCCACCGAGCAAGTCGATCATCGACTGTTCGATATGGGTAACGAGACTGCGGATGCCGTAACCGAGCCGGCGCAAATCCAGCAGGAAGTACACGACCAGTTGCCCAGGGCCGTGGTAGGTCACCTGGCCGCCGCGGTCCGACTGCACCACCGGGATGTCGCCCGGCGCGAGCAGGTGTTCGGCCCGGCCGGCCTGCCCTTGCGTAAACACTGGCGGGTGCTGCAGCAGCCAGATCTCGTCGGCCGTGTGTTCATCGCGGGTGTCGGTCAGCGCGCGCATGCGCGCAAACGTTTCCGCGTAGGCGACCGTTCCGAGATTCCGCAGGACCGGTGGCGGACCCGAGTACGACGCTGGAATCAGCTGTCGATCCACAGGCGAACGCTGTCAATCAGGCGTTGCATCAGGCCGCCTTCGGCGATGGGCTGCAGGGCAACCAGAGGCACCGTGCGCAGTGTCTCTCCGTCCAGCGAAACCGACACCTTGCCGACGGTCTGGCCTGCGGCGACCGGAGCGACGATGATGCCGTCGATCACCGGGGTCACTGTGAGCTGGTCGGCGCTGCCGCGTGGCAGTGACAGCATCAAGGGCTCAGCGACGCCGACCGGGAGCGACTCGCTTTCGCCTTTCCAGATGCGGACGGTATTGACGGGTTTGTCGGGTCCAAACAGAGCCACGGTGTCGAAGAAGCGGAAGCCGTAGTCCAGCAATGCCTTGGACGCCTGCGCACGTTGCTGGGTGCTGCCCGTGCCCATCACCGCGGTGATCAGGCGGCGGCCGTCGCGGATCGCCGATCCGGCCAGGCAGTAGCCGGCGCTGTCGGTATGTCCGGTCTTGATGCCGTCGGCCGAACTGTCCATGTCCAGCAGCAGATTGCGATTGTGCTGGGTGATCTCGCTGCGATGTCCGAACGTGAACGTCCGCTGGCTGAACAGCTTGTAGCCTTCCGGAAAATCTCGGATCAGCGCCTGCGATAGCAGGGCGACGTCATAGGCACTGGTGTAGTGATCCGGGTCTGGCAGGCCGTCGGCGTTGACGTAATGGGTGTCCTTCATGCCGAGCTTGGATGCGTGCTCATTCATCAGCTGGGCGAAGACGGATTCGTCGCCGGCGATGTGCTCGGCAATCGCAACGGTGGCGTCATTGCCGGACTGGATGATGCTGCCATGCAGCAGGTCACTGAAGGCGACGCGTTTGCCGACCTCGACAAAGGTGCGTGATCCGGGTGTGCGCCAGGCTTTCTCGCTGATCAGGACCTGATCGTCCATTGACACGTGTCCCTGACGCAACTCGTCGAAGGCCACATAGGCAGTCATGATCTTGGTGATGCTGGCCGGCTCGACACGCTGGTGCGCGTTGCTCTGCGCGAGAACCTGGCCGCTTTGAAAGTCGAGCAACACGTAGCTTTTGGCTTCGAGCTGCGGTGGCTCGGGTACGGCTGCGGTTGCAGTCAGCGAAAGCAGTAACAGCGGCAGGATCGTGGTGAAAAACTTCATTGCGATTTCAGTGGGAATCGAAAGGGAAATCAGGGATTGACGTGCAGGCGCGTCAGTGCAGGCGCGTCAGTGCAGGTGTGGCGCAGTCTAGCGCATGCAGTGCGCTCTATTGCGCCAGCCGGACCGCGCCGATGCCGCGAGTGCGCAGGCGATTGCGCTCGTCGTCGGCCGTGGCGCGATCGCGGAACGGTCCAAGGACCACGCGATGCACGGTTACGCCGTCCTCTTCGCCAGTCAGGATTTTTGCGTTGTCGACACCTTTCTGACTGAGCTGTTCACGCATTGCCACCGCATTGATCGGATCCGCATAAACCGCGAGCTGTAACCATTCCGGTGCGGCCGGCGCTTGCGCAGACGGAGCGGACGTAGCGATTCCGGTGGGCATCGCGGGCGGAGCATCATCGGGTTCCGGCGTCAGTGCGACGATGTCGACCAGTGTCTGTCCATGCTGGATCATGTCGAGCTTGGAGGCTGCGGCATAGGACAGATCAATGATGCGCCCCGAGTGAAACGGGCCGCGGTCATTGACGCGGACGACGATGCTGCGACCGTCGTCGACCCGGGTCACGCGAACATAGCTCGGCAGCGGCAGCGACTTGTGTGCCGCTGTCATCTTGAACATGTCGTACGGCTCTCCGCTGGCGGTTTGGTGGCCGTGGAATTTCTTTCCATACCAGGAGGCCGTTCCACGTTGGCTGAAGTCCTTGGCAGAGTCGAGCACGCGGTATTTCTTGCCGAAGACTTCATAGATCGGGGAATTCCCGCTGGCCGAGCGCGGCTCGATCTGGGGCACTGCGTCGGGCACCGAGGCGACATCGTCCGGAATTTCGCTGCTCTCGGGCGGTGCGTCGGTCTGCATCGAATAACGCCCGGCGTTGGTCGTATGCGCCACCGGGACGGTGCGCACGCCGGAATCCGGAGCGCGCGGCTGCGGTGTTGTGCAGGCAGTTGCCAGACTTGCGGCGATACTGGCACTCAATGCCAGCAGCGGTCGCCACCGCAGCCTTTTCACCTGTTCGGATCCTCGGTGCGCAATGTTGCGACGCGCTGTTCAATGCGTTGAGCCAGTTGTGTCACGGCCATGCCGTAAAACACCCGCGGGTTGTAAGTCATCACGGAATAGAAATTCGCCAAGCCGATCCAGTATTCGACGCTGCCATCCTGCAATGGCAGTTGAACGATTCCGACCGGCGTTTCGGCGGGTAGTTCCACCGACGGCGTGAGCCCCAGTTGTTTCAGCTCGCCCGCGGTGTAACGCACCTGACGGCCGTTGATTTCGGTGCCGGCAGGCAATGCCGCGACGGTCAGTGTCGCCGGTACTGCAAGGGGTTCACCACGGCGCCACGCCCGTGCCGGGTCGTACTGCGTCAGATAGAGTGCAATCGAACCAATCGCATCCGGCAACGACCATAGATCACGTTTGCCGTCGCCGTCGAAATCCACCGACAGCCGGCGATAGTTGCTGGGCATGAACTGTGCTGCGCCCATCGCTCCGGCATAGGACCCCAGCGGAGATTTCGGGTCATAGCCGAAGTCACGGCAGAATGCGAAAAACTCGACCAACTCGCTCATGAAAAAGCGGTTGCGGGTGGGATGATCGAAGCCCTGCGTCGCCAGCGAGTCGAGGACCCGCACTGATCCGGTAATGCGCCCGTAACGGGTTTCAATCCCGAGAATGCCGGCAATCACGGCGGGGGGCACGCCGTATTCGGTTTCGGCCTGAGCAAAAGCCGATTGAAGCTCCTGCAGGACCTCGGTGCCGCGCTGAACGCGACTGTCGTCGATGCGGCGTGCATAGACATCCCAGGTTTCGGTTTTTTCCGGAGCCTTCTGCTCGCGTTCGACCAGCTGTGGCAGCCGCTTGGCATCGGCCAGCGCGACCTTGACCTGATTCAGGTCCTGTTTGGAAAAGCCATAGTCGTGCTGCAGGCGTTTCAGCAGCGCCGGTGTTTCCGGCGCTGTGCTGTAGTCGGCGAATGCCGGTGCGCACAGTGCTGCAGTCAGCAGCCCCATGGCGCAGGTCGGTCGGGCAATCCTCATTTGGTTAGTAATTTCCGATGGGTATGGACCGACATCATCATGCCGAAACAGGCCAGCAATGACACCGCGGAGGTGCCGCCGTAACTGACCAGCGGCAGAGGCACGCCCACGACGGGTAGCAGCCCGATGACCATGCCGACATTGATGAAGACGTAGATGAAGAAAGTCAGTGCGAGGCTGCCGCACAGCAGGCGCTGAAAAGTGTCCTGCGCGCGCAAGGCGATCCACAGGCAGCGCCCGACGATCGCCATGTACAAGGTCAGCAGCAACAGCACGCTGAGCAGTCCCATTTCCTCGGCGAAGACGGCGAAGATGAAGTCCGTATGAGCCTCGGGCAGAAAATCGAGATTGGCCTGGGTGCCGTGCATCCAGCCCTTGCCGAAGATGCCGCCGGAGCCAATCGCGATCTTAGACTGGGTAATGTGATAGCCGGTGCCGAGCGGATCGCTCTCGGGATCCAGCAGGGTCAGAATGCGTTGGCGCTGATAGTCGTGAAGGCGTTCCCACAGCAGCGGCGCTGCGGCGGCTGCGGCACCGAGGCTGCCCAGAATCCAGCGCCATTGCAGGCCGGCGAAGAACAGTGCAAAGCCTCCGGAGGTGAGCACCAGCAAGGCGGTGCCGAGGTCCGGCTGGTCGATGATCAAGCCGGCAGGCAGACCGATGATGATCAGGGTCAGGCCGATCGTGAACAGGCTGGGGGGCAGGCGCCGATGGTGCAGAAAGGCGGCGGCAGTCATCGGCATCGCCAGTTTCATCAGCTCGGAGGGCTGGAATCGCAACACGCCGAAGTCGAGCCAGCGCTGAGCGCCTTTTGCGGTATCGCCCAATACCAGCACCAGCACCAGCAGAACGCAGGTCAGGGCATAGGCCCACGGGGCCACAGCGCGGTACACATCGGGGGGCGCCTGCGCCACCGCAAACATCGCGAACAGCCCGAGCGCGATACGCTGGGTCTGACTCCAGACTGCATCCATGGAGTGACCTGAAGCCGAGTACTGCACGACCAGGCCAATGCTGGCCACAGCGACCAGCAGAAACAGCAACGGCAGGTCAATATGCCATGCGGTCAGCCAGTCGCTGATGCCGGGCTCGGGCTTGCGCTTGCGCCCCGAGTGCAGCAGGTCGGCAATCATTCCGTGCTCTCCGTGGGGCCGGGTGTTGCCCGGGGACGTGGGGTCGGGGCGGGAACCGTGATGGGTGCCGGCTCATCGTACAGAACCTTCCCCAGCAGATACTGATCCATCACTTTGCGCGCAACCGGGCCGGCCGTGGAGCCACCGTGGCTGCCGTGCTCGGCAATGACCGCCACGGCAATCGTCGGCGCCTCTGCGGGGGCAAAGGCGATGAACAGTGCGTGGTCGCGGAAGCGCAGTGGAATTTCGTGTTCCTTGGGCGCGGCTTCGTCCTGCTTGAGGCCGACAACCTGGGCAGTGCCGGTTTTTGCGGCGATCCGGTACGGCGCGTCACGACCGATCCTGTAGGCGGTACCGGACTGGGTGTGCACGACGTCCTGCATTGCAGAGATCACGGTTTCCCAATCGGACTCGTTTTTCAGCACAACCTTCGGCAGGGACTCGGATTCGATCGTGCGCACTTCCTTGGTGATGGGATCCTCCGTGGAATGCAGCACGTGCGGGACGAAGCCCAGTCCCCGCATCGCGATGCGCGCAGTCATTTGTGCGAGCTGCAGCGGGGTCACGTTGGTATATCCCTGGCCAATGCCGACGCTGAGTGTTTCGCCCGGGTACCAGTTTTCGCGGCGTGTGCGTTGTTTCCACTCGCGTGACGGATAAACGCCGGCCTTTTCCAGGGGCAGATCGATCCCGGTCAGATGTCCGAGCCCGAAGCCGGTCATCGCCTCATGCATGCGATCGATGCCGAGGGTCATGGCGAGCTGATAGAAGTAGATATCGCAGGAGCGCATCACGGCGGTGTGCATGTCGACCCAGCCGTGCCCGGAGCGTTTCCAGCAGCGGTACTTGCGGCTGGAGCCCGGCAGCGACATCTGACCGCGACAGAATTCGCGATGCTGTGAATCGACGGCGTTGAATTCGAGTCCGGACAGGGCCATCGCCGGTTTGATCGTGGACCCGGGTGGATAAGTGCCCTGCAAAGCACGATTGAACAGCGGTCGCGAAGGGTCGTTCAGCAGGGTCTTGTAGTCTGCCGAGCTGATGCCTTCAACGAAGTAGTGCGGATCAAAGCCGGGCTTGCTCACCAGGGCGATGACTTCGCCGTTGCGCGGGTCGAGCGCGACGACTGCGCCATTGAGTTCTCCAAGGGCTTCTTCTGCGACCAGCTGCACCTTGGCGTCCAGCGACAGGTAGGCGTTGCGGCCAGGATAGCCACGGCGGTAATCGAGTTCGCGCAAAGGCCGGCCGTAGGCGTTGGCCTCGATGATCTTGGCACCCGGCGCGCCGCGCAGTTCGTCTTCCTGGCTTCTCTCGACGCCGACCTTGCCGATCTGATTGATCCCCTGGTAGGCGCGCTCTTCAACCTTCTGCAGTTCCTCCTCGGTGATGCCGCCGACGTAACCGACGACATGCGCTGCGCTGGTGGAAAGAGGGTAGTTGCGCGACAGTCCAGCCGTGACTTCGACGCCCGGGAATTCGTGTCGGCGAATCTCGTAGCGCGCGACCTCTTCCATCGACAGGTTGTTGCGCAGCGGGACGCCGCGGTAGCGCGGCGTCTTGCGGGCGCGATCCTTGAAGCGCTCGATATCGGCTTCGCTGATCGTCACGATCCGCGCCAGACGTGCGAGCAGGGCATCCATGTCCTTGACTTGCTCGGGCGTGATTTCAAGGACGAAGGCCGGCTGATTCTGGGCCAGGACGGTACCGTTGCGGTCGTAGATCAGGCCGCGTACCGGGGCGACCGGCGTGACGCGCATGCGGTTTTCGTCGGCGCGCGTCGAGAAATACGCGTGTTCTACGACCTGCAGGTCGACCAGGCGCATGACCAGCAGCACGATGCAGACCATGCAGAACAGGACGGCAGCGACGGCGCGTCCGGTGAACGTGTCGCGTTCGGCGTGGACGTTCTTCAGCGCATCGCGACGGCGGCGGGAGCCAAAGATCATCAGATGGGCCTACTCATCGTCGAGCTGCTGGTGCATCAGCTCCATGACGCTGAACAGCAGAGGCCAGAACAGCGTGGTTGAGACCACCGGCAGCCAGCGCAGCCAGCTGAAGGCCTGGTGTTGCGAGGCGCCGTCGATCCAGAACATCAGGAAACTGTAGAGAGCCCAGGCTGGAATCAGGGCAAAGGTTGCCTGCCACAGCGGGAACAGGATGAAGATTCCACGCAGGCGCTCGACCAGATAGACCAGGATGACCAGTCCCATCGCATGCTGGCCCAGTGGCGTGGCAAACATCACATCCAGCGCAATGCCGAGCATGAACGCAGGGAACAATGCCGACAGGCGCGGTTCGCGCAGGGCCCAGTAGGCCAGCATCAGCGGCACCCACATCGGTCGCGCTGCCGCCAGCAGATCCGGCAGCTCAAGCAGACTGAAGATCAGCGCCAGCAGCAGACTCAAAGTGAATCCCAGGTACAGTCCGCGGGTTGTGATCATGGCGCGGTCCCGGCTGCGGCGGGAGTTTCTGCATCGGGGTCGGTTTCCGCCGGCTTGTCATCGACCTCGACGTTGCCATCCGACGAGCGCTGGTTCTCGCTCCAGACCAGCAGCGCCTGGCGCCCCTGATTCATGTGTGCCGCCGGAGAGGCATAGGCTTCCATGAAATGCTCGCCGGCGACGTGGCGTACATCGTAGACCGTGCCGACCGGATACCCGGCGGGAAAGCGGCCGCCCAGCGATGACGACACCAGAAGGTCGCCCACCTGGATATCGGCGTTGCTGGCAAGGAAAGGCAGCCGCAGCCCGCGTTCGGTGCCGCCACCGACCGCGATGGTCTGCATGCCAGTGCGATTGATCTCGACCGGGATGCCGTGATCCGGGTCAATGATCAACAGCGCCTGCGAGCGAGTGCGGCCCACCCGAGTGATCTGCCCGAGTACTCCATGCGCATCGACCAGTGCCTGCCCGGCATACACGCCGTCGCGTTCGCCCTTGTTCAGCGTGATCTGGCTGCGGTAGGGGTCCTGATTGATTGCAATGATTTCTGCAATCAGGACTTCATCGTCGATACGTGCGGCGGACGCCAAAAGTTCGCGGATACGGCGGTTTTCGGCTTCCAGAGCCTGGAACTTCTGCAGCCGCGCCTCAAGCAGCAGCTGGCTTTCCTTGAGCTCGCGGTTCTCGCGCTCGAGGGTCTCACGGGTGGCGATGTCACCCGCGGCATTGAGCATGTCGCTGGGCATGCTGGCCAGCCAGATCAGCGGTGACAGCACCACCGACAGCGCCGAGCGCACAGGTTGCAGTCCGGGGCCGCGGGTGTCGTTGAAGATCAGCACCAGCGATACCACGATCAGCAGAATCGTCTTCAATCCCAGGCCCGGACCGCGCGGGAATAGGGGTCGGCGATAAGTCTCGGGCAGCGTGTTCAAGATCGCGCGCTGGGTTGGCTACGTTATGGTGTGGCCAAAAGGATAGGGGGCGCAGCGATCTGCGGCAACGCGCGGCTGGCCGGCCGCGCGCGTGCCGTGTTCAGATCAGTCCAGGCTATAGAAATCGGACTGCCGATCCAGCATGTCGAGCACCATGCCGCCGCCACGGGCGACACAGGTCAGCGGATCGTCGGCGATGATGACCGGCAGGCCGGTTTCCTCGGAGATCAGCTTGTCCAGGTCGCGCAGCAGCGCGCCACCGCCGGTCAGGACGATGCCACGCTCGGCGACGTCGGAACCCAGTTCCGGCGGGGTGCGTTCCAGCGCCTGCTTGACCGCCTTGACGATGCCGGACAGCGGTTCCTGCAGTGAATCCAGGATCTCGTTGGAGTTCATGGTGAAGTTGCGCGGAACGCCGGCGGCCAGATGGCGGCCGACGACGTCGATTTCCTGCACTTCATGGCCCGGAAACGCTGTGCCGATCTGGATCTTGATGCGCTCGGCGGTCGCTTCGCCGATCAGCATGTTGTACTGACGGCGTACGTAGCTGACGATGGCTTCGTCGAACTTGTCGCCGCCGATGCGCACGGATTCGGCGTAGACGATGCCATTAAGCGAGATCACGGCCACTTCCGAGGTGCCGCCGCCGATGTCGACGACCATCGAGCCGCGGGCCTCGCCGATCGGGATGCCGGCGCCCAGTGCGGCGGCGATCGGCTCCTCAATGACCCATACCTTGCGCGCGCCAGCGTTTTCGACCGATTCGCGGATCGCGCGGCGTTCAACCTGGGTCGAGCCGTAGGGCACGCAGACGACCACGCGGGTCATCGGGCGCATCATCCGGCCCTTCTGCACCTTGCGGATGAAATGCTGCAGCATCTTCTCCGTGACGGTGTAGTCGGCGATGACGCCGTCGCGCAGCGGGCGGACGGTGGTGATGTTGGTCGGCGTGCGGCCCAGCATTTGCTTGGCTTCGATACCGACAGCTTCAACCTTCTTGGCGCCGCGGGCATCCATACGGATGGCCACGACCGAAGGCTCGTTCAGAACGATGCCCTCATCGCGCACATACACCAAAGTGTTGGCAGTGCCGAGGTCGATGGAAAGATCGTTGACAAAGAGACGGCGAACGGCGTCGAACATCGCGGTGGGCCTGATGCAGTTATTGAGTTTGAATGGAAGACGTCAGCAAGATTTCACCCTGGAATGCCGGCCTGTATCGCAGTGCGACCCCCTAGGCCAAGCATTCGGGCTAGAATTGTGCATCCGCACATCTTAAACGATTTTTCCGGCCGGGCAGGCATTGATGCATGTGCGCCCCGCAAAATCGGGGAAGTGCCGGCATTACATCGCGATACATGCCCCCAAGGCATTGAAATAATTGATCTACAAAGAGTCTCCAGAGCGCACGCATGAGCCTGAGCATCGAACAATTGAATCAAGTTGCCCACCTGGCCCGGCTGGAGATGCTGCCTGGTCAGGCCGATCACTACGCCAAGCAGCTTTCCAGCATTCTTGAGCTGGTGGGCCAGCTGACGCGTGCCGATACGGCGGGGGTCGAGCCGATGGCGCACCCGCTGGAGATGCATCAGCGGCTGCGGCCGGATGTGGTGACCGAATCCGACCGTCGCGAGGTCTTCCAGAGTATCGCTCCGGCGGTGGAAGACGGGCTCTACATCGTTCCCAAAGTCATTGAATAGAGCAGCCGGCCGGTGATGGGGCGGTCCTCCTCCTCCGCCGGCGCCGACTGCACTCCTGATCATTACCTGTGATGTCCATGCATACGCTATCGATCAAGCAGCTTTCCGAGGGTTTGCGGGCGAAGAAGTTTTCTTCGCGCGAGCTGACCCAGCATTATCTTGGCCGCATCGAGTCCCTCGATCCGGCGCTCAACAGTTTCATCACCGTGACCACCGATGTGGCGCTGGCGCAGGCGGACGCGGCAGACGCGCGACTGGCTGCAGGCAATGCCGGCGTGCTGACGGGTATTCCTTTGGCGCAGAAGGATATTTTCTGCACCGAGGGCGTGCGTACCAGCTGCGCCTCGAAGATGCTCGACAGTTTCGTCGCGCCGTATAACGCGACGATCGTCGACAAGCTGCACGCTCCGGACGGCGCCGGCATGGTGATGCTGGGCAAGTGCAACATGGACGAATTCGCCATGGGCTCGTCCAACGAAACCAGCTGGTACGGTCCGGTCAAGAATCCCTGGGATCTTGAGCGCGTGCCCGGCGGCTCGTCTGGCGGCTCTGTGGCGGCTGTCGCGGCGGGCCTCGCGCCCGCGGCAACGGCGACAGACACTGGCGGATCGATCCGCCAACCGGCTGCCCTGACCAATCTGACCGGCATCAAGCCGACCTACGGGCGGGTTTCGCGCTTCGGCATGATCGCGTTCGCCTCCAGTCTCGATCAGGCGGGGGTGGTCGCGCGCACCGCCGAGGATGCCGCCTATGTGCTGCAGGCGATGTCCGGTTTCGATACCAAGGACTCCACCAGCATCGAACGTCCGGTCGACGATCTGGTCAGTGGGTTGGGCCAATCCATCAAGGGCCTGCGCATTGGTCTGCCGAAGGAATACTTCGCCGAAGGACTGGCGGACGGCGTGCGCGAGCGCGTGATGGCGGCGGTCGAGCAGTTCAAGGCGCTGGGGGCAGTCGTGTCCGAAGTCTCGCTGCCGAACTCGCCGCTGTCGGTGCCGACCTACTATGTCGTGGCGCCGGCAGAGGCCAGCTCGAACCTGTCGCGCTACGACGGCGTTCGTTTCGGACACCGTGCGGACGGCGTCAAGACGCTGGAGCAGCTGTACAAGCGATCGCGCGGCGAAGGCTTCGGCGCCGAAGTGCAGCGTCGCATCATGATCGGCACCTATGTGCTGAGTCACGGCTACTACGATGCCTACTACCTGCAGGCGCAGAAAGTCCGCAAGCTGATCTACGAGGATTTCCGCCGCGCCTACGCGTCGGTTGACGTGATTCTCGGACCGACCGCGACGGACATTGCGTTCAAGCTCGGGTCCAAGACGGATGATCCGGTGTCGATGTACCTGAACGACATCTACACCATCGCCGCCAATCTTGCGGGCATTCCGGCGATGAGCCTGTCCTGCGGATTCGTCGACGGCCTGCCGGTCGGCCTGCAGCTGATGGGCAATTTCTTCGACGAGGCACGTTTGCTGAACGCTGCACATCAGTATCAGCAGGCAACGGACTGGCACACCCAACGTCCCCACGGCTACGCATAACAGGGGCCCGGCACAGCATGACGCACAATACTGAATGGGAAGCGGTGATCGGACTCGAAGTCCATTGCCAGCTGCGAACCAACACGAAAATTTTCTCGGGCGCCTCGACCACCTACGGCGCTGCGCCGAACACGCAGGCCGATGCGGTGACCCTGGGCCTGCCCGGTGTGCTGCCGGTGCTTAACGGCACCGCGCTGCAGATGGCGATCAAGTTCGGCCTGTCGGTGGACGCCGAAGTGGCCGAGCGCTGCGTTTTCGCGCGCAAGCATTACTTCTATCCGGATTTGCCCAAGGGCTATCAGATCTCGCAGTACGAGCTGCCGATCGTCGGTAACGGCCATCTCGACATCGAACTCGGCGATGGTTCGGTGAAGCGCATCGGCATTACCCGCGCACACATGGAAGAGGACGCCGGCAAGTCGATGCATGAAGGCTTCGTCGGCACCAGCGGCATCGACCTCAACCGCGCCGGCACGCCGTTGATCGAGATCGTGTCGGAGCCGGATATCCGCACCGCCGCCGAAGCGGTCGCCTACCTGAAGAAGCTGCATCAGCTGGTGGTGTATCTCGGCATCTGCGACGGCAACATGCAGGAAGGTTCGTTCCGCTGCGATGCCAACGTTTCGGTGCGTCGCCGCGGGACCGAGAAGTTCGGCACCCGCACCGAGACCAAGAACGTCAACTCGTTCCGTTATGTTGAAAAGGCGATCGAATACGAGATCGAGCGCCAGATCGAAGTGATCGAGGCCGGCGGCACCATCGTGCAGGAAACCCGGCTGTTCGATCCGGGCACCGGCGAAACGCGCTCGATGCGGACCAAGGAAGACGCCAACGATTACCGCTACTTCCCCGATCCGGACCTGTTGCCGGTGGTGGTCACACAGGACGATATCGCGCGCGTGCGTGCGACGATGCCGGAGCTGCCGGAGGCCAAGCGCAACCGCTTCATGGAGCAGTTCGGGCTGCCGAAATACGACGCGACCGTCCTGACCGGGGAGCAGGCGCTGGCCGACTACTACGAAGTCGTGGTCAAGGCTTCCGGCGCCGACCCGAAGACCTGCTCGAACTGGGTCACCACCGATTTGCTGGGCGCACTGAACAAGCTGGGCAAGGACATTGAAAGCTCGCCGGTCAGTGCCGAGCAGCTGGCGGGTCTGATCGCGCGCATTGTCGATAGCACCATTTCCGGCAAGATCGCCAAGGATGTATTCGAGGCCATGCTTGCGGGCGAAGGCGATGCCGATGCAATCATCCAGGCCAAGGGACTGGTGCAGATCACCGACGAGTCGGCGATCGTCAAGGTCATCGACGAGGTGATGGCAGCCAATCCCAAACAGCTCGCTGACTATCGCGGCGGCAAGGACAAGCTGTTCGGCTTCTTCGTGGGCCAGGTCATGCGCGTCAGCGGCGGCAAGGCCAACCCGGATGCGGTCAATCGTCTGCTCAAAGACAAGCTTGCCGGCTGAAGCATGGCCAACACGCTGCATGAATTCCTGATGCCTGAGCTCGGGGTTCGCGGTGCCATTGTCGAGTTCGACAGCGGTGTCGAGGACATGCTGGGCGCGCGGCCGTATCCACCCGACGTGCGCCGCCTGCTGGCGCACTCTCTGGCGGCGATGGCGCTGCTGTCGGCCAATACCAAGTTCGAAGGGCGCATGAGCCTGCAGTTTCAGGGCAAGCGTGCGCTGAAGATGCTGGTGGCGCAGATCGATGCCGGACTGCAGGTGCGCGCGATGGCCAAGGCGGACGCCGATGCCAGTGGAGATTTCGCAGAGCTGATGCACGGCGGTCTGCTGGGCTTGCTGCTGGAACCGGAGCGTGGCGAGCAGAATTATCAGGCCACTGTCGCCATCGAGGGACACAGCCTGGCGTCGGCGCTGGAAGCCTACTACGAGCGCTCCGAGCAGATTCCGTCACGCCTGCTGCTGGCCAGCGACGGCGGTCGCATCCGCGGCATTGTGCTGCAGCGTCTGCCGCTGGGTGAAAAGAACAGCAGTGTGGATCACTGGGATCACGTTTGTGCCCTGTTCGGCACGCTGGGCGAGCCCGAGCTGGCGGCGGTGGATGCCGAGACCCTGCTGCGCCGGCTGTTCCATGAGGAGGCGCTGCGCGTCTACGAGCCGCGACCAGTGAATCTGATGTGTCGCTGCAGCCGCAAGAGCATTGCGGTGATGTTGCTGTCGCTGGGAGAGGACGAGCTGAATGAGCATCTGGCAGAGCATGCCCAGGTCGACGTGACCTGCGAGTTCTGCGGTCGCGAGTACCAGTTCACCCGTGCTGACGTGGACGAATTGTTCCTGGCTGCGCGGATGCAGCCCGACAGCCTGACCCGCCACTGAGCCGCCGGTTCACTCACGCATGATCCTGCCTCGCTATCAGATTGAACCGTCACGGATTCCCGGTGCGGGCAAAGGATTGTTTCTTGATCAGCCGGTCCCGCGCGGTTCGGTGATCGTGGCGCCGGACAATGTGCACACGGTGTGGTCGGAGTCGCGTCTGCGCCAGTACGCACCGGATTCGATCGAAGTCGAATCCAGCGTGCGCTGGTTCGAGGACCAGTTCTCGCTGACGCCGGAGTGGTCGGACGAGTGCTACGTCAACCACTCGTTCCGGCCGACCGCGCAATGGCACCTGGGCTTCATCTTTGCGCTGAGCGATCTGCCTGCCGGCACCGAGGTGACGATGGACTATCGCTATGTCATTGGCGACGGCGAGCGGCTGCCGTTCACCGACGCCGAGACCGGACGCGAGATCGTCGGACTTCCCTGGGCCAAGGCCCTTTCGGACAGCGCTCAGCGCATTGCCGGTCTGATATCCCGCTGAGCAGCCCCGGGCCGGTACCGCCCCATCCGTTCGGCGGCCGGGGCCTTGCGGACGTACGGCTGCTGCATCCGGCGTGCAGGCCGCTTCGTATAGTGAGGCATCTGGGACTTCTCGATGCCATGACTTTTTCAAACACACTCCTGCTGACCGCCTGCATTGCCGTTGCTGCCAAATCGGCAGCGTGGGGATGGCAGCTGCGCAGCCGCAACGCCGGTCTGGTCGATGCCATCTGGGCCTGGACACTGGGTTTTCTGGCGCTGGTCTATGCCGGATTCGGTACCGCTGATCCCCAGCTGCGCCTGGTGCTCGCGTTGATGGGCGGTGTCTGGGGTCTGCGACTGGGATGGCATCTGTGGCGCCGTAATTACCGGCAGCCGGAAGATTGGCGCTACGCCCGCTTTCGCGCCGATTGGGGGATGCATGCCGATCGCAACATGTTCTGGTTCTTTCAGTTCCAGAACCTGTTCACTCTGATGTTGTCGGCAGCAGCGTTTGCGCCGGTTGCGTTTCGTCCCGACCTGCCCACCGCAGCGGCTTTCGGGGCGGCGATCGCGATCTGGGTGCTGGCTGTGGTCGGCGAGGCAGTGGCTGACCTGCAGATGGCCCGTTTTCGTGCCGACCCCATGAACAGTGGACGTGTTTGCCGGCGCGGACTGTGGCGCTATTCGCGGCATCCCAACTACTTCTTCGAGTGTCTGCACTGGCTTGCGTATGTGCCGCTGGCCTGGGGTGCGCCGTGGGGCTGGATCTCGCTGGCGGCCCCCGCGGTGATGGCGTTTCTGTTGATGCGACTGTCCGGGGTGCCGCTGCTGGAAGCGGAAATGATTCAGCGCAAGCGCGGCTACGCCGACTATGTGCGCACGACCAACGCATTGATTCCATGGCCGCCACGGCACGGCTGACCGCCGCGACGCCGACCGGTTAATCCCACGGCGCGGCCCGTCTTCGGGCGCGCAATTCGAAATAGCGGAGTGTTTGGATGAATCTCATCGACTGGTGTGAGCGCGGGCGTGTGCCCGATCGTCTGGCCCGACTGGGCATGCAGCAGCTGATGAAACGGCGCCTGCGGGATGAGAACAACGGTGACGGGGAGCGCAGATCACAGCGCTTCAATCAGTTTCTGGCCGAACTGCGCGCCAGTCCGATTGCAGTGGAAACCGGCGCTGCCAACGACCAGCACTATGAGGTGCCGGCGGAGTTCTTCCATCGGCACCTCGGACCGAGGTTGAAGTACTCCTGTGCGCTGTATCCGACCGGCCGCGAAACCCTGGCGCAGGCCGAGGAACTGATGTTCCGGCTCTACGCAGAACGAGCGGGGCTGGTCGACGGCCAGCGCATGCTGGATCTCGGGTGCGGGTGGGGTTCGCTGTCGCTGTGGCTGGCCGAACGGTACCCGAATTCACAGGTGATCGGTCTGTCCAATTCCCATGGACAACGCGCCGACATCCTCGCGCGTGCTGCGGAACGTGGCCTGGGCAATCTGTCGATCGTCACCGGCAATATCGTCGATTTTGAGTTCTCTGCCGATCAGGCCCAGTTCGATCGCGTGCTGTCAATCGAAATGTTCGAGCACATGAAGAACTACGGCCTGCTGCTGGCCAAGATCGCGCGCTGGATGAAGCCGGACGCCAAGTTGTTCGTTCATATCTTCGTGCACAAGCTGCTGGCCTACCATTTCCAGGTGGAGAATCAGACTGACTGGATGAGCCAGTACTTTTTCACCGGGGGCACCATGCCGAGCGAGAATCTGCTGTTGAATTTTCAGGATGATCTGAAACTGCAGCAGCAGTGGTGGGTCAGCGGTACGCACTACGAGCGCACCGCAAACCACTGGCTGGCAGGGATGGATGCCAATCGCGACGCCATCATGGACGTGTTCCGGCGCGGCTACGGCGAGCGCGATGCCACCGTCTGGTTTCAGCGCTGGCGCATGTTCTACATGGCTGTGGCCGAGTTGTTCGGTTACGCCGGCGGCAACGAGTGGGGTGTCGCCCACTATCTGTTCGAGCCGCGGAGGCTGAAGTGATGCTGAGGCTTCGACGTGCACTGGTTCTATTGACGCTGATCCCGATGCTCGCCGCTGCAGACGGTTCCGCGCAGACTGAAGTCCGGGCGTTCTACGGCTATGCCTATGACCTGCAGAGTGGCCGCTATCTGTATACCGAGGTACATCGCCAGCGCATCGAGGGCGATCAGTGGGTCGGGGGAACGATCAGTTATTACGCACCCGATGGCAGCTCGCTGGGCATCAAGCGGCTCGACTTCAGTGGTGATACGTTCGTTCCGGTCTATCGGATGGCATTGCAGCGCCCAATGTATGTCGAGGCGATCACCGACAACGGCAGCATGATCCAGATGCAGCGGCGAGTCGGCGCCGGCGGAAAGCTGGAGCAGAAGCCGCTCGAGCAAGGTGCGGACATGACGGCTGATTCCGGGTTTCACAGCTACCTGCTTGCGCACTTCGGTGATTTGATGCGCGGCGAGACAGTGCATTTCCGCATGGTGGTCGCCGGCAGTCTGGATGCGTTCAAGTTCCGCGCGCGCCGGATTGACGACACTCGCTTCGAGGGTCGCGACGCTGTCCGCTTCAAGGTCGAGCTCGACTCCCTGTTCCGGCTGCTGATTGATCCACTGGAGCTGACTTACGATCCGCAGACACGGGATCTGCTGGAATATCGCGGCATTTCGAATCTGCGTGATCCTGCGACAGGCGAGGCCTATGTGGCGCGCATCGCGTACTATTCAAAGCCTCCCAAAGAAGTGGCGCAACTGCCGCCGCTGGAGCTTGAGTGCGAAACCTCCTCAGCTGTTTGTTGATGACCCTTGCCGTTGTCACACAGGGTGCTGCTGCGGCCGGCACCTCATCTGCGGCTGATCCGTTGCAGGCGGCACTGGCCCGTGCGGGTGTGCAGGGTTCGGCGGTCATCGTCGATTTCCATGCCCCATGGTGCTATTCCTGCTATTACATGGCCAGCCATGTATTGACCGGCCCTGAATGGACTGCGGTCGGCAAACGTGCGGTGGTTATTGAAGCCGATGCCGATGCGCCGGACGGCGCTGCATTGATGGCGCGGTGGGATATCAAGGCGCTGCCGGCATATCTGGTGTTGGATGCTCAGGGCGGCGAAATCGGACGCATCCTCGGCGAGCAGACCCGCGCAGATTTCTATTCGACGCTGAAGGCGTTGCTGGATCATGGCGACAGCGTCGATGCGCTGAAGCTTGCAGCGCGTCGCGGCGATGCAGCCGCGCCTGCCGCCGCGCACAAGGTGCTCGCGGCCTTTCTGGCCCGGCAGGATGCCGATGGTGGGCTGGACTGGTATGCGGAGCTGACACCGGAACTGCGTGCAAAGCTGGACCAGGATCCGGGTGTGCGCCTGACCCTGGCCCGGCTCAAGCTGATCCAGGATGCCGCAGCCAAGGACACGTGGGCCTGTCTGGCTGACGGCTCCGAGGTGTTGGCAGGCGATCTCGGTTGTGAACGCCCGTATGAGTTGCAGCGCTACCTGGCGTGCGCCGGTGAGCAGTCCGACTCACGCGATCTGCTGCGGAACCAGCGAGCGGCGATGTCGCAGCTGGTTGAATCCGGGGTGTTCGGGGCGAAAGCCTGTGCCGATCAGCGCTCGATCGTGTTGACCGCGGTCGATCTGTATCAGGCCATTGGAGATACCGGCGCGGCCGACGCATTGCTCAAACGGGCTATTGACCAGGCGCGTCGCAGCGTTGGCGAGAACCTGGCGTCTGACCGCAATCTGGCTGACAACCTGCGGGTCTATCTGGAACGCTACGGCAGCGTTGATGAACTCGATGCGCTGATGGTCGAGCTGATCAAGGCCTATCCCGATGACTACGTCTATCCGTTCCGCTACGGCCGCAGTCTGCTGGCGCGCGGCGCTGCCGAAGCCGCGTTGCCGTATCTGGAACGCGCGGCAAAGCAGGCGTACGGGATCAATCGCCTCAAGGTCGCCGAGCAACGGGTGCAGGCATTACAGCAGCTGGGGCGTGATCGCGACGCGCGAAAAGTTGTGGCGCAGACCCTGAAGGCCAATGGTCCCTGGTTCGAGGCCGAGGCTGCGGCGCTCAAGGCTTTGCTCGACCCCAAAGGGTAGGGCGTGTGCGACCGAATCGCGGAGTCGTCGCGGAAGCGGTATAAAGCGCGACCGCGAGGATTGATGTCGAGCCCATGACTGTCGAAGTTGATACCACCGCACGTCTGCTGATTGCCTGTCCGGACCGCCCGGGCATCGTTGCCGCGGTCACGCGCTTTCTGTTCGATCACGGCGCCAACATCACCGAGCTGGACCAGCATTCGACCGATCCCGAGGGCGGGCGCTTCTTCATGCGGCTGGAGTTCCAGACGCCACATCTGGACGTCCCGCGTGACGTGCTGCCGGCAGCGTTCGATCAGACGGTTGCCCAGGGTTTCGGCATGAACTGGCACGTCAGCTATGCGGTCGAGCGTCCGCGCATGGCCATTCTGGTGTCGCGACACGACCACGCCCTGATGGAATTGCTGTGGCGCTGGCAGCGCGGGGAGCTGGCGGTCGATATCCCGCTGGTGATCTCGAATCATGCGGATTTGCGCGATGCGGTCGAGCGCTTCGGCGTGCGCTTCGAGCACGTGCCGATCGATGCCGCCACACACGCGGATGCCGAGCAGCGGATGCTGGCATTGCTGGAATCGTCAGCGGATTTTCTGGTGCTGGCGCGCTACATGCGCATCCTGTCACCGGCTTTTGTCGAGCGCTTTCCGAGCCGCATCATCAATATCCATCACTCGTTTCTGCCAGCGTTCGCCGGAGCGGATCCGTACCGCCAGGCCTATGATCGCGGCGTCAAGCTGATCGGGGCGACGGCGCACTACGTCACCGCGGATCTGGACCAGGGACCGATCATCGAGCAGGACACGGCGCGTGTGTCCCACCGTCGTGAAGTCCCGGACTTGCGCGAGTTGGGGCGCGATCTCGAACGTCAGGTGCTGGCGCGAGCGGTGCGTTGGCACGTCGAGGATCGCATCATCGTCAACGGCAACAAGACGATCGTGTTCACCTAGGCGTTGCGGACATGAAAGTGCGGCCTGGGAGGCGGCATTTTGCTTCGACTTCTGGGCGGGGCACCAACCCCGTCCGTTCACCCAGCAAGGATGGCCACAGGCCATCCTTGAAATCCCGGGCTCACTCCCAGACGACCTTGGTCTTGTAGTCGTTGGCGTGCTGTTCCAGCAGCGCGGTGAATTTCTTCTCGACTTCGTTGCGCTTGACCTTCATCGTTGGCGTCATGATGCCGTTGTCGATCGACCACGGCTCACGTGCCACGATGACCTTGGCGATCTGCTCGTGTGGCTCCAGCGATGCGTTGACGGCATCCATGTCGGCCTTCAGTTCGGCTTCGATTGCTTCACGCGGCTTGGTCATGCCGCCCGCAGACAGCGTGACCACCATGATTGGCTGCTTCAGGCCTGCGCCGACGAAGCACAGCTGATCGATATCGGTATTGCGCGACAGCGCGCCTTCGATCGGTGCCGGTGCGACATATTTGCCCTTCAGGGTCTTGAAGATGTCCTTGGTGCGGCCCGTGATGTACAGATAGCCGTCTTCGTCGATGCGGCCCTTGTCGCCGGTGCGCAGCCAGCTGTCGGCGGTGAACAGCTCGGCGGTTTTCTCCGGGTCCTTGTAGTAACCGGGTGTCACTGCCGGGTGCTTGTACTGGATCTCGCCGTCGTCGGCGATCCGCATGTCCGCGCCCGGCATCGCGCGACCGACGGAACCGATGCGATTGGCGCCGGGCAGGTTCGCCGTCGCGTAGATATTGTTTTCGGTCATGCCGTAGCCCTGCAGCACGGTGATGCCGACTTTCTCGAACCACTGCATCAGCGGAATCGGCATTGGTGCGGCGCCGACGAACAGGTAGCGTGCGTTCTGCAGGCCGGCACCCTGGCGGATCTTCTTCTTGACGTAGGTCGACAGCACCGGAATCCTCAGCAGGCGGTCGAGCTTGGCCTGCGGCATCTTCTTCAGAATGCCGGCTTGAATGCGGTTGTAGACCAGCGGGACGCCGAAAAAGCGTGTCGGTGCGACTTCCTTGAGCTGTTCTGCGAGCTTGTCGAGGTTTTCGAGGAAGAACACCTCGGCGCCCAGATACAGCGAGGCCAGCTCCAGTGCGCCGCGTTCGAAGGCGTGTGCCAGCGGAAGATACGAGAAGAAGCGCTCCTGGCCTTGCGCCGGCATGGTCTTGAGGAGCCCTTGGGTCGCGAACATCATATTCGCGCCGGTGATCATCACGCCTTTGGGGTGGCCGGTGGTGCCGGAGGTGTAGATCAGTGTGTGCAGCGAGTCCGGGTCCGGCGCCTGGTAGCCGGCAAACGGCTCGCTGGCGCGCACCAGATCGTCCCATTGCTTGTCGCATCCGGGGACATCCGCGTACGGGAAGCCAATCGTGGTGATGCCTTGGGGCAACGCGCCCATGAATTCATCGACGTCGGGCATCGGTCCGACAAACAATGCCTTGGTTTCGCTGTGCTCGAGAATGTAGCGCACGGCGTCCGCCGCCTGCTTCGGGTACAGCCCGACACTGACATAGCCGGCCATGGCAATCGCCAGATCGGCCATGAACCAGTGCGCGGTATTGCGTCCGGAGATCGCGATGCGTGCGCCATCCGGCAGGCCCAATTGTCGCAGTGCCGTGGCCATCGAGCGCACCTGCGCGTCGCATTCCGCCCAGCTGTACTTCTTCCAGACCCCATCTACCGGTTGATGCAGCCAGGTTTGGTTGGGACGTTCCTGCGCCCAGTGCAGCAACATTTCAACCGGATTCTTAAGCGACATGCATGCCCCCGTTACGATTGGATCTGGCAAAAAAAAGCGCGCTGCGTCGTCTCCCCCAGACGTCGCACCGGTGTCGTGGGCCGGGCATCATGTGCCGGTCGCGACAGGGCTGGCATTATAAGTGGGAAAGCAGGGGGCCGCTGCGACTGTGGATGCCATGTGACGGTCTTGCGCCGAGTCCCGGTCGATGCCGGAATCTATATATATAAGGAGTGGGCGGATGCGATTGTTGGGGTTTCTGGCGTTGGTGTTAATTGCAATGGTGGCCTATCTGCTGCTGTGGCCGGCGCGGATTGCCCCGCAGGCGTGGACACCGTCGGTGCTGCCGAGTGGTCCGACCTATGCGTATAACGAGGCGCTCAAGCCGATGCAGCGGCTGGCTGGGGGCGTCGGCCGCGGACCAGAGGGGATCGCCATAGACGCCGCAGGGCGCATTTACGCGGGCTACGATGACGGCCGCGTGATGATGTTCAACCGGGATGGCAGCGGTGGGCTGGAGCTGGCGAACACCGGGGGGCGTCCGCTCGGAATCGGGTTCGGGCCGCGCGGCGGCGTATTGGTGGCGGACGCGGTCAAAGGACTATTGCAGATCAGCGCCAAGGGCAATCAGCACATTCTTTCGACAGAGTCTGATGGCGTGCCGTTCCGCTTCGTCGACGACGTCGACGCGCAGCGTAACGGACACAAGGTTTTCTTCAGCGATGCTTCGTCGCGCTTCGGCGTGCATGAGGTCATGGATGACGTGCTCGAGCACGGCGCCAACGGTCGCTTGCTGCAATACGATTTCGATACGGGGCAGACGACCACCCTGCTGAAGGATCTGTACTTCGCAAATGGAGTCGCGGTCGGCCCGGATGATGCCTACGTGCTGGTCAATGAGACCTCGGCTTACCGCGTCCGCCGCTACTGGCTCAAGGGCGACAAGGCGGGAACCTCGGACATCTTCATCGACAATCTGCCCGGCTTTCCGGACAACATCAATTTTGACGGACACGATCGCTTCTGGCTGGCAATCTACGCGCCGCGCACCGCGATGCTGGATGAGCTGCTGCCGCGTCCGGCGCTGCGCAAAATTGTGTCGCGCTTGCCCAAGGCGTTGCAGCCGGGGCCGGTGATGCACGGCTGGGCCCTGGCGCTGGATCTCGATGGCAAGGTTGTCGCCAACCTGCAGGACGCCAGCGACGGCGCGTATGCGCCGATCACCAGCGTCGAGGCATTTGGCGATGCGCTGTACTTCGGCAGCCTGACCGCGACGGCGATCGGTCGCCTCGGCTGGCCGCTGGCGGACGTTCCGCGCTGATGCCGCAGCGGCCCGAGGACTACGACTGCATCATTGTCGGGGCCGGGCACAATGGTCTGGTCTGCGCCGCCTATCTGGCTCGTGCTGGCCGCAAGGTGCTGGTGCTGGAGCGCAGCGATGTGGTTGGCGGCGCTGCGATCACTGAAGCCATTGCGCCGGGCTACCGGGCATCAACCGCGTCGTACCTGATCTCGCTACTGCAGCCAGCGATCGAGCGCGAGCTGCAGCTGGCCCGTTACGGCTATCGTGTGCTGGGGCGCAATCCGTCGTCGTTCACGCCGTTGCCGGGGGCGGGTGACGGGTATCTGTTGCTGGGACCGGACGCTGAACTGAATCAACGGGAAATCAGCAAGTTTTCGGCCGCCGATGCGGCGGCGTACCCGCGCTACGAGGCGTGGCTGACGCGCATCGCAGAGGCGCTGGAGACGGTGCTCGACGACGTGCCGCCGGATTTGCTGCCACTGCCCGCGGATTTTCGTCAGCGCAGCCTGTCGCAACGCTGGGCCAACCTGCGTCGTGGCTGGCGCTTTCATCGTGCATTGAAGCGGCTGGGCGCAGACCTGCCGTCGGCGCTGGAACTGCTCAGTGGACCCGCACGGCCGATTCTGGACCGCTGGTTCGAGTCCGACGTGCTGAAGGCGACCTTGGCGACGGACGCCATCATCGGCGCGATGGCGCCGCCTTCGGCTGCAGGGACCGGCTATGTGCTGCTGCACCATGTCATGGGTACGGCGGGTGGGGCGCGTGGGGTCTGGGGCTATGTTGAGGGCGGCATGGGCGCACTGACCGCGGCAGTGCGCCAGGCGGCGGAAGATGCTGGAGCCCGAATCCGGACAGGCTGTGCGGTGGTCGGTATCGAGACCGAGGGCGGGCGCGCAACGGGCGTGCGGCTGGCTTCGGGTGAGCGCATTGGCGCTGCGCAGATCGCGTCCAATGCGACACCGGAGGTGACATTCACGCAGCTGCTCGATCGGGCGGTGCTGCCGCCGGCCTTTTGCGAGGCGGTTGCGCGAATCGACTATTCCAGTGCATCGATGAAGATCAATCTGGCGCTCAGCGAACTGCCGGATTTCCGCTGCTGCCCCGGGAAGGATGCGGTCGGCCCGCAGCATCGAGGCACGATCCATATCAGCCCGACCCTGGAATACATCGAGACCGCGTATGAGGACGCGCGCCGTGGTCTGCCGTCACGTCATCCGGTGATCGAGTTGACGATCCCGACCTCGGTCGACACCACACTGGCACCGCCAGGGCATCACATCGTGCAGATGTTTGTTCAGTACGCACCCTACAAGCTGGCCGGTGCTGACTGGGACGAGATCAAGGACGCATTCGCCGATCGCTGCATCGATGCGGTCGACGCCTATGCGCCGAACTTCCGTGATGCAGTGCTGCATCGGCAGGTGCTGTCGCCTCTGGATCTGGAACGTCGCTTTGCCCTCACGGGTGGCAACATCTTCCACGGCGCCATGCCCCTGCATCAGCTGTTCGGCTTCCGTCCGGTGCCCGGCTGGAGCGACTATCGCACGCCGGTCGCCGGCGTGTACTTCTGTGGCGCCGGCGCGCACCCGGGTGGCGGCGTCAGTGGAATCCCGGGCCGCAATGCTGCTGGGATAATGCTTCAAGACTGAATTCAATGGCTGCCGGGCTGCTCGTTTTCTGATAGGTCGAGTACACTTCGCGAGATTAATCCGTTCAAATTGGGCGGTTCTGGAGGGGATTCCATGCGAGCAGCGCTTTTTTCATTGGGCAAGGCCTGGGTACTGGGACTGACGGCGCTGACCTTGGTCAGTGGCTGCAGCAGTGGCAGTAGCAGCAACGATTCGGCCCATATCGATCATGTTGCGGTGACGCCCGTCAGTTCGACGATCGAGGCGGGCGCAACCAAGGCGCTGAGCGCGACGCTGTACTACGCCGATGGCTCGTTCGCGGATATCACCGAACAGGCCAATTGGATCAGCGGTAACCCTGCTGTCGCCACGGTATCCAACACCGCATCCACTCGCGGAGTTGTGACCGGGGTCAGCGCGGGCGGCACTACCGTGACCGCCTCGTTTGCCGGCTTCAGCGCGACCGCCGTGGTCAATGTTTCGGGCGTCCTGATCACCCGGCTGGAGGTGACGCCGGTATCGACCACGACCGCACAAGGCACGACGCTGCAATACACGGCGACGGCCCTGTTCTCCGACTCGTCCACCCAGAATGTCACCGAGTTGGCGACCTGGACTTCCTCGAACTCCAGCGCGGCGACGATCAGCAACACGGCGGGCACGCGTGGGCGCGTAACGGCGATTGCGCAGGGCACGACGACGGTCACTGCGAGCTATCAGGGCCGAAACAGTTCGGCGGGTCTGACGGTGACGCCGGTGGCGCTGACAGAGGTGTACATCACGCCGCTGAATGCAGAGATTCCGAACGGCAGCACGCAGCAGTTCAATCTGATTGGTGTGTTCTCCGATGGCAGCAATCAGGATCTGACCGACGATGCCGCGTGGGTCAGCGGCGACATCGACGTGCTGGATGTCAGCAATGCCGACGGCTCCAAGGGCCTCGCGGCAGCGAAGATGGTCGGCGAAACCACCATTTCCGCAAGCTTCGATGGCATGACCGGGAGCACCACGGTCACGGTCAATGACGCGGTCATGACCTCGATTCAGATTTCTCCGGCAGACAGCAAGCTGGCCGCAGGATTTGATCGCCCGTTCACGGCGACCGCCCTGTTCTCCGACAACACGCACCGCGATGTGACCAGCGACGTGATCTGGAGCACTTCCGACAGCGCGATTGCAACCATCAGCAACGTTGCCGGCAGTGAAGGCGTCGCCACCGGCGTCGCGCCTGGAATCGTGGGGATCGGTGCGCAGGCGGGTTCGTTGTACACCACGGTCGTGATGACGGTGACCAACGCCACGCTGACCGCGATCGGCGTGACTCCGGCTTCAGTGACCCTGCCCAAGGGACTGACCCGGGCTTTGACTGCAACGGGCACGTTCTCGGACGGCACGACGCAGGATTTGACCACCCAGGTCTCGTGGAGCAGCAGTGATTCCATGACCGCCAGCGTCAGCAATGCGGATGGATCAAAGGGTGTGGTGACGGCCGCTGCACCCGGCGGTCCGGTCGACATCACTGCCACGCGTGACGCGGTCAGCGGTTCCGCCAGTGTCACGGTCACCGCGGCAGTGGTGCAGGCGATTGCAGTGACTCCGGCCACGGCGACGGCGCCGAAGGGCGAAACGCAGCAGTACACCGCGATGGGAACCTTCACCGATGGATCGGTGCAGGACATCACCACCTCTGTGACCTGGAGCAGCAGTGCCACCGGGGTCGCGCAGGTCAGCAACGCCGGCGGCAGTGAGGGTCTGGCAACAGCATTGGAAGTCGGGTCGGCCACGATTCGCGCACTCGACACGGCAACCGACGTCTCAGGTACGGCGACGTTCAATGTCACCGCCGAAGAGCTGGTCAGCATCGATGTGGCTCCGGCGGCAACGAGTGTGGCCAACGGTCGCAACGCGCAGTTCACCGCGACCGGGACCTACACCGATGGCAGCTCGCGTGATGTGACTTCGCTGGTGCAGTGGACGTCGGCAGATCAGACGATCGCAACGATCAGCAATGCTGCCGGCGAATCGGGACTTGCGACGGGTACCGGGGAGGGCGTGGTGACGATCACCGCGACGGCGCCGGGAACGGCGGCGATTTCCGACACGGCCGACCTGACGGTAACCGCGGCGGTGCTTGATTCGGTGACCGTTGCGCCGGTCAATCCCAGCGTGCCGGCGGGTTTGTCGACCCAACTGACGGCGACCGGACATTACTCGAATGGCACGACCCAGGATCTGACCGATACCGTGACCTGGAGCAGCAGCAATACTGCGGTTGCCGAGGTCAGCAACAGTGGCACGAGCAAGGGCTTGGTCTTCGGCAAGGCGGCCGGTAGTGCCACGATCACGGCACTGGATCCGGGCACGATGAAGTCCGGTTCGCAGCCGCTGACGGTGAGTGCGGCCGTGTTGCAGGGCATCGAGGTGCAGTCCTCGGTCGAGCGCAAGGTGGCGATCGGCTACCACCTGCAGCATCGTGCGATTGGCGCGTTCAGCGATGGTCAGGAGATCGACATCACCCAGAACGTGGACTGGAGCACGCTGAGTGCGGCAACCGCGACGGTGGGCAATTCGGATACCGACAAGGGCCTCGCAGCGGGCGTGACCGCCGGAACCACCACCGTGGTCGCCAATTACGCCGGCAAGACCGGAACGCTGAGCCTGACGGTGATCCCCGGAGGCCTGACGTCGATCACCGTTTCGCCGCTCGACGCGACGTTCGGAGTCGGTGACACGCTGCAGTACACCGCGACGGGCAATTTTGACGACGGCGGCAGCACCTTGGTCCTCGACATCACCCGTGACGCCATCTGGAGTTCGTCGAACACCAGCGTTGCGACGATCTCCAATGCGGATGGTTCGAAAGGCCTGGCGACAGCGGGAAGCAGTCCCGGCAATACCACGATCACCGCAGCCGCCTCCGGCAAGAACGCTTCGACGACGTTGACCCGCTCGATTTTCTAGTCAGCGACAAGCGGTATACCGGCCCCGGTCGACTGGCTCGCCCGGGGCCTTTTTGTGTCTGCCGCGGTCTTCAGATCTGACGGCAGCGGCCGCTGTATCTGCAGATACCCAGAAAGAGACCGCCATGCGGGTGGCAGATACGACGTTGGAGCGGGCGTTGCTGGACTTGTGCAGCGCGAAATTGGCCGTGCCTGAACGAGGCCGTTCGTTGCACGAGCTGGAGCAGGCGTGGCACCAGACCGGCCTGCGCAACGATGATTTCCGTGATGCGCTGCGGTTGCTGCTGCATCGCGGCCTGTTGGCGCTGCAGCCGGTCGACGGCAGCAACTACGTCGTGCTGACTGCAGCCGGCTCAGCGCGTCTGCTGGCGGCGGCCTACCGATTGCCCACGGCAGAAGAAGATCTTGAAGACTTGCGCAGTCTGCGTCAGGCCCGTCGTCGTACCGAAGCTGGGGCGAGGGACTGGAGCGGCGGTGAACGGCGTGCGGATGAGTCTGCTCCGCTTGTCCACCGTTCGACGCCGAACCATGCCCGCCCGCGCTGCTGACCGCTGTCACGGCACAGCGTCCGGGCGTTACCGTGCGGACAGGGTTCCCACCGTGGTGAGGCGCCCGCACGTCATCGCTTGTCTACCTGGAGCTTCGCCATGCTAACCACCAATGCTGATCTGACTGCTCTGGTGGTTGATGATTCCCCGTCGATTCGCGAGTTGGTCAGCGCCATGCTGGAGGACCTCGGCGTCGGGCGGGTGATGCAGGCGGAGGACGGCGTCTCGGCATTTCAGCGGATCGAACAATCAGAATGGCCGGTGGATCTGTTGTTCTGTGATCTGGCAATGCCCGGTGTCGACGGCGTCGAAACCATGCGGGGACTGGCAACGCGTCGCCTGGAAGCCGGCATTGTGCTGCTGTCGGGCATGGATCCGAAGCTGATGGCGACCGTGGCGGATATGGCCGAGCAGCTCGGTCTGCGGGTGCTGGGCACCATTTCCAAGCCGTTCCGCCAGCCGCAGATCGCCGCGATGATCGAGCGTTTTCGTCGCGCGCGCGCGATTCCGTCACGGCGACCGGCGTTGATGATCACGCGCGAGGAGCTGGATGAAGCCCTGCACTCGGATCGCATCGATGTCTACTACCAACCCAAGATTCGCCTGTCCGATCGCGTCGTCACTGGCGTAGAAGCCCTGGCGCGGATGCATCACCCGGCTTATGGCGTGATCGAGCCCGATGCCTTCATTCCCTTGGCTGAAGAATCCCCGCAGCGCATCACCAAGCTGACGCTGAGCGTGCTGGAGCGGGCGATCAGCCAGGCGGGAATCTGGCACCGCAGCGGCCTCGATCTCGGCATGGCGATCAACATGTCGACCCTGGCGATCCGCCGGCTCGATCTTCCCGACATCGTTGAGGAGATGGCTCAGCGTGCCGGCGTAGCGAACGACCGCATTACCCTGGAGCTGACCGAGAGTCAGGTCATGGGCAGTGCCGAGATTCTGCACATTGTTTCGCGCTTCCGCCTGCGAGGCTTCAAGCTGTCGATCGATGATTACGGCACCGGACATTCGAGCCTGAAGCGGCTCAAGCGCCTGCCATTCACTGAGCTCAAGATCGACCGTTCTTTCGTCAATGGTGCGTCCAGTGATGAGGACATGCGCTCGATTCTGGAAACCAGCGTTGACCTCGGCCGACGTCTGCGCATGGATGTCGTCGCCGAGGGCGTTGAAGCGTGGGTCGACTGGCATCTGCTCGAGGATATGGGCTGTGACGTTGCCCAGGGCTATGTTGCCGCGCGCCCGGTCCCGGCAACCGGCATTCCTCTGTTCGCTCAGCGCTGGGCGGAGCACCTGCGTCACTGAACCCCGCGGCACTGAACGTGTGCGCCTGCCGTCCCGATGGCTGTCCTGCGTTCACCAAGCGCGGCAGACGCGAGATGCGTGTTGACGACGCGAATGCGGAGCCAGGCATTGGGCGCAGTGCGGCGATGGCGCGACGTCGTGTTTGCTCAGGGAAGGGACAGGCCGCCATGGCCTGCGCGAAGCCGTGATGGCATCAGCAAGGGGCGACGCTCGCGCGTCGCCCCGGTGATGACTGACTAGAGAAAGCGGCCGATCAACTCTTTCATGATCTCGTTGGTGCCGCCGTAGATCCGCTGGACGCGTGAATCCCGCCACAGGCGCGAGATCGGATACTCGTCCATGTAGCCGTAGCCGCCATGCAGCTGCAGGCACAGATCGGCGATCTCGAACTGTTTGTCAGTGGTCCAGTACTTGGCCATGGCCGCAGTGACGGCATCGAGTTTCTTGACCAGCAACAATTCGGTGCAACGTTCGATCAGCACGCGGCCGAGCGTCGCCTCGGTGCGCGCCTCGGCGAGCTGGAAGCGGGTGTTCTGGAAGTCGATCACGCGCTTGCCGAACGCCTTGCGGTCCTTGACGTAGGTGGTGGTGATGTCGAGTGCCAGTTCGATCGCCGCAACCGCTGCAATGGCGACGATCAGGCGCTCCTGCGGCAACTGCTCCATCAGCTGCACGAAGCCCATGCCTTCGCCCGGCCCAAGCAGATTGGATTTGGGCACACGCACGTTCTCGAAGAACAGCTCCGAGGTGTCCTGGCCGTGCATGCCGATCTTTTCCAGATTGCGTCCGCGGCGGAAGCCGTCGACCTTGTCGGTCTCGACCACGATCAGCGACACCCCCTTGGCTTTCTCCTCCGGGTTGGTCTTGGCGACGACGATGATCAGGCCCGCCTGCTGGCCGTTGGTGATGAACACCTTCTGGCCGTTGATGATGTAGTCGTCACCATCCGCAATGGCCGTCGTGCGCACGCTCTGCAGATCGGAGCCTGTGCCGGGCTCGGTCATCGCAATCGCGCTGACCAGTTTGCCCGACGCCAGCTTCGGCAGCCACGCCTTTTTCTGGGCCTCGGTGCCGTAGTTGAGGATGTAGTGCGCAACGATGCCGTTGTGCAGAGACAGTCCCCAGGCGCTGCAGCCGACCTTGGCCTGTTCCTCGATCAGGATCTTCTCGAACGCGAAATTGCCGTCGCCACCGCCATACTCGGAGGGAATGCTCGGGCACAGCAGCCCGAGCTCACCGGCCTTGTTCCATAGTTCGCGATCGACGCAGCCTTGCTCGTCCCAGCGTGTGACGTGAGGCCCGACCTCGGCTTCCATGAAGCGGCGTGCGGTGTCCTGGAACATCCGCAGCTCGTCGGTCATGTAGGCGCCCTGCGCCAGTAGCTTGTTATGCATTGAATGTGCTCCCTTCCTTCGCCATGCGCACGAGGATGCGTGCCGGCTTGAAGCGCTCGCCGTATTGCTTCGCCAGCTCCTTCGAGCGCTTGACGAAATTGTCGACGCCGTAGGCATTGATGAACTGCAGGGCGCCACCCTGGAACGGCGCGAAGCCCCAACCAAAGATCGAGCCGATGTTGGTGTCGGCGACGGACTCCACCACTTTTTCCTCGTAACACTTCGCCGCTTCGTTTGCCTGCGCAAACATCAGGCGGTCGATCAGCTCCTGCTGCGGCAGCTGCTCGGCGAGCGGAAACTGTTCGGTCAGTCCGGACCACAGGTGCTTCTGTCCGCCGGCGGGATAGTCGTAGAAGCCCTTGCCGGCCTTCTTGCCGGGACGATCGAGCGTCTTGCACATCTTCTCGACCACGGCGACACCGGGGTGCTCGGACATCGTCTTGCCTTCGGCGGCGTAGTCCTTGCGCGTCTGTTCGAGTACATGCATCGACAGTGACAGCGAGACCTCGTCCTGCACCGCCAGCGGACCGACCGGCATGCCCGCCTGCAGGCCAGCCATTTCGATGGCACGCGGATGCTGGCCTTCGGCGAGCAGGGTCATGCCTTCCATCGGGTAGGTCGCGAAGCAGCGCGAGGTATAGAAGCCGCGCGCGTCGTTGACCACGATCGGGGTCTTCTTGATCTGCTGCACGAAGTCGAAGGCGCGTGCCAGCGTTTCAGGTGCAGTCTTCTTGCCCTTGATGATCTCGACCAGCGGCATCTTGTCGACCGGCGAGAAGAAATGCAGGCCGATGAAGTTCCTCGGCCGCACCGAGGCCTGCGCCAGCCCCGTGATCGGCAGCGTTGAGGTATTGGACGCGAAGATCGCGTTCTTGCCCAACAGGGCTTCGGCCTTCTGTGTGACATCGGCCTTGATTCCGCGGTCCTCGAATACTGCTTCGATGACCAGGTCGCAGCCTTTCAGATCGGCGTAGTCGGTCGTGGCCTTGATCCTCGCCAGAAACTCATCCTTGCCCTGCGCCGTCATGCGTCCGCGCTTGATCTGCTTGTCGAGCAGTGCGGCTGAATAGGCCTTGCCCTTGTCGGCGTTGTCCTGGCTGGTATCGAGCAGTACGGTTTCGATGCCGACTTTGGCTGCGGCATAGGCGATGCCGGCGCCCATCATGCCGGCGCCGAGGATGCCGAGCTTGCCGACTTTCGAGCGCTCGATGCCGTCCGGCCGCGAGCTGCCCTTGTTGATGCCGCCCAGCTGGAACCACAGGGTGCCGATCATGTTCTTCGACACTTGCGATACCACGCAGGCGGCGAAGTAGCGGGACTCGACGCGGCAGCCGGTTTCGAAGTCGGTGATGCCGCCTTCGAAGACACAGGACATGATGTGTGTCAGCGCCGGATAGTTGCCCTGGCTCTTGGCGCTGGCCATCGACGGCGCAATCGCCCACATCTGTACGTTGGCGGGGCTCTTGGAATCACCGCCAGGCCATTTGAACTTCTTGTCGTCCCACGGCTGCATCGCCTTCGGGTTGGCGACGATCCAGGCGCGCGCCTTGGCCAGCATGTCGTCGTGGTCGCTGGCCAGTTCATGAATGATGCCGGCCGCCTTGGCTTTCTCCGGATTCAGCTCCTTGCCTTCGAGCATCAGCGGCAATGACGCCTGGATGCCGATCAGACGCGGCAGGCGCTGCGTACCGCCGCCGCCGGGCAGCAGGCCGAGCTTGACCTCGGGCAGGCCGATCTTGGTTTTCGGATCGTTGATCGCGACGCGGTAGTGGCAGGCCAGAGCGAGTTCCAGGCCGCCGCCCAGCGCCGTGCCATTGAGCGCCGCGACCACCGGGCGACCGCATTTTTCCAGCCGGCGCAGGAAGGCCTTATAGGCTTCGGCCATCTCGAAGGCCTGCTGCGGATCGGTCATCGCGTAGACCTTCTCGATGTCCGCGCCGGCGAGAAACTCCTTCTTGCCGGAGGTCAGGATCACGCCGGTCACCGAAGCATCGTTTTCGATCTGAGTGATCGCGTCGCCGAACGGGCCGGTGAGTTCCTCATTGAGTACGTTCATCGAACGGCCAGGCATGTCCAGCACCAGCGTGACGATGCCGTCTGCGTCCTTGTTGTATTGCACTGCAGTCATGTTTGTTCCCGGTTGGCGTTAGACGCGTTCGATGATGGTGGCGATACCCATGCCGCCGCCGACGCACAGCGAGACCAGGCCGGTCTGCTTGCCGGTGCGTTCGAGTTCGTCGAGCACGGTGCCGAGAATCATTGCGCCGGTGGCGCCGAGCGGATGGCCCATCGCAATGGCGCCGCCGTTGACGTTGACCCGATCCATGTCGATCTCAAGATCACGAGCCGCGCGCATGACCACGGCAGCAAAGGCTTCGTTGATCTCGAACAGGTCGATGTCCCTGGCGCTCATGCCGGCCTTGGACAGCGCCTTCTTCGAGGCGGGACCGATGCCGGTCAGCATGATCGTCGGCTCCGAGCCCATGACCGCCGTGGCGCGGATGCGCGCCCGCGGCGTCAGGCCTAGCTTCTTGCCGATTTTCTTGTTGCCGACCAGGACCGCGGCGGCACCGTCGACGATGCCGGAGCTGTTGCCGGCGTGGTGCACGTGGTTGATCTTCTCCAGCGTCGTGTACTTGCGCATGATCGTGGCGTCGAATGCCATCTGCCCCATCTGCTCGAACGAAGGTTTGAGCTGAGCCAGGCCTTCCAGCGTGGTATCCGCCCGGATGAATTCGTCGTGATCGAGCACGGTGAGACCGTTGAGATCCCTGACCGGCACGATCGATTTTCCGAAGCGGCCTTCGGCCCAGGCCCGCGCCGCGCGCTGCTGCGAGCGCAGTGCAAAGGTATCGACGTCCTGGCGTGAAAAGCCTTCCAGCGTGGCGATGGTGTCGGCGCCGATGCCCTGCGGCGCAAAGCCGGTGATCTGGTTGACTTTCGGGTCCATGGCCCAGGCGCCGCCGTCGCTGCCCATCGGCCAGCGCGACATGCTCTCGACACCGCCGCCGACGACCAGATCCTCGAAGCCGGACAGAACCTTCATCGCTGCCAGGTTGACCGATTCCAGGCCGGACGCGCAGAAGCGCGACTGCGTCACGCCGGCAACCGATTCATCCCAGCCGGCATACAGCACGGCGATGCGCGCCAGATCTGCGCCCTGTTCGCCGACCGGCGTCACGCAGCCTAGCACCAGATCGTCGACGTACGCGGTGTCCAGGCCATTGCGCTGCTGCAGCGCGTTCAGGCAGGTCGCTACCAGATGGATCGGCGTGACCTGATGCAGGCTGCCGTCTTTCTTGCCTTTGCCGCGCGGCGTGCGCACGGCGTCGTAGATGAATGCTTCGGCCATGGGGCCCTCGTCAGTTGGGAGTACTTGCGACAGCTGGTAAGGTAAATTACCATTCAGCCATCGATGGCATTGATGCTCGCGGGACGGAGTGCCTGCAGGTGCACCAAACACGGGTCCGAGCTTAAGTGAGGCTTGATCGAGCGGTCAATGCACTACAGAAAGATGTCGAGGTACTTGCAGTAACAGTTATTACACAAATAGGGATGGATGCATGCGCAGGACAGAATCGGTAACAGTGGATCGTCATCATCTCGACCCCGAAACGCGGGTGCGGATCGAGCAGGCGGTGCTGGATATCTTTGCCGAGCGCGAGTTTCACCGCGTCGGTCTGATCGAGATCGCGCGCGGCGCGAACGTCTCCTTGCAGACGATCTACAAGTACTACGGCAGCAAGGAAGCGCTGCTGTTTTCCAGCCTGGATACCTGGCTCGGCAAGCTTGCCGAACGCATGATCGATCACCTGCAGGGTATCGAGGACTACAAGGAACGCCTGCGCAAAGTGTTCTGGGTCGCGCTCGATTTCATCGAGAAGAACCCCAAGATCGTGCAGCTGGTGATGAGCTCGGTCTACATCAATACCTGGCGTGAGCAGGGCGAGTACCAGAACCCTGAGCTGTTCGGAACTTTCATCAAGGTGCTGGGCGAAGGTCGCTCCAAGGGCGTGTTGACCGACGAAGTCGATGAAAAGATCCTGCTCGACTACATCTTTGGCGTGCTGTTCCGGCTCGGTCAGAGCTATGTGTTGCGTGGCATGAAGAAGCCGCTGACCCAGCAGGCCAACATCCTGTTCGAGATGCTGTGGCGGGCGATCGCCAAGCCGGTTTGATGCGCTGCCTTCACTCCGCCGGTTTCAGCACGCGGGTAAAGAACTCCACCTGATCGCTGACCGCCTGCTCGAAGCCGTCGCCGACATAGATGTCGAAGTGGCCGATGTCGTAGCGTTTGACCTCGGCTTTGTCGCCCGCGCGGGCGGCGGCGGCTTCGGCGGCTTGGGCCGGGGCCACCGAGTCGCGCAGGCAGATGCAGATCAACGCCGGACATGGAAGGTGCGCCGCTTTGAGCAGGGGCCGATACAACGGCAGTTCCAGCATCCACGAGGCAGTGATCTGGTCGCTCCAGTCATCCGGCACGATCGCACGATAGCCGGCGTCGGCGTCGCTGGAGGTCATCGCTGCAAGTTCGCCGGGTTTACCCACGATCGGGATCAGGTGGCGCTGACCGGCGATGGTGCCGAATACATCCCAGGCGGCGTGTGCGGTGAGCTTCAGCGCATTGCCGAGTCCGGCGTAACGGATCAGGTTGGTGAACGCGGCCAGGCCGTCCATCATCGGGCCCTGACTGCTGATCGCTGCAACCGTGCCGTCCTCGACCGCCGCAGTGACGACATGCCCGCCCGAGAACGAACTGCCCCACAACGCGATGCGCGTGGTGTCGACGCTATCGACTGAACGGGCGTAGGCGATGGCGGCCGCCCAATCGTCGAGCTGTGCGCGGATGTTCAGATGCTGGCGCGGTTCGCCGTCGCTGGCGCCGAAGCAGCGGTAGTCGAATACCAGCACGTTCATGCCGGCGGCTGCGAAGCGCTCGGCAAACGCGTCCAGCCGTGCTGCGCGGGTTCCGCCGAGGCCATGCGCCATGACCACGCAGGGGGTGCCGCGCGCGCTGAGCAGGGACTTGTCGGCGGCCGGAAACCAGGCGCCCCGGATCGTCGTGCCGTGGCTGAAAAACTCGACCGATTTGAAGGGCTTGCTCATGCGGACTCCGTCGGCGTTCGGCGCGATGCGGCGCTGAATTGAAAAAGTTGAGCCCACATTTAACCCCATTCGCGCGTTGCCCGCGTTATCGATCCTGTCCCTACCGAATTTTGACCGGAGCGATCCATGAAAATAATGCAGATGTCGTACGCCGCCCTCGTCGCGGTCCTCGTAGTCGCCTGCGCGCAGACGCCGGCCGAGCGTGAAGCGCGCAACGTTGTAGAGGAGGATGTAGCGACCGCTGCTGCGGCCCCTGCGCCGGCGGAGATGACGGACGCGATGGCGGAGGTTGGAGCCGCCGCAGTGCAATCGCTGCGCGCCGCGCCGACGCTGATGCTGTCCAAGCAGCAGGTCGGCGGCTTCGCGCCAGCGTATGCCGCAATGCCGTCGCAGGACCGGGAAACCTATGCGCATTTTGACGATGCCGGCGTGCTGCTCGCGGCGGAGCATCCGGTGTCCACGTTCAGTATCGATGTCGATACCGGGGCCTACGCCAACCTGCGGCGCATGTTGCGCGAGGGCCGGCTGCCGCCGCAGGACGCGGTGCGAGTGGAAGAGCTGATCAACTACTTTGAATATGACTATGCGCCGCCGAGCGATCGCGCGACGCCTTTCGCGGTGCATACGCAGCTCGCGCCGACGCCGTGGAATCGCGACACGCGATTGCTGCGGATCGGTGTGCAGGGCTGGAAGCCGTCGGGCGCATTGCCGCCGGCGAATCTGGTGTTCCTGGTCGATGTCTCCGGTTCGATGCAGTCACCGGACAAGCTGGCACTGGCGAAGTCGGCGCTGAAACTGCTGACCCAACAGCTCGATGCGCGCGACCGCATCAGTCTGGTGGTGTATGCCGGGGCGTCCGGTGTGGTGTTGCCGCCGACTCCGGGAAATCGGAAGGCCGAGATCATCGCCGCAATCGACCAGCTCGAGGCCGGCGGCAGTACCAACGGTGCCGCAGGAATCGAAACCGCTTACGCGCTGGCACAGCAGGCGCATATCGACGGCGGAATCAATCGCGTGCTGCTGGCGACCGACGGCGACTTCAATGTCGGCACGGTGAACTTCGAACAGCTCAAGGATCTGGCCGAGCGCAAGCGCGCGACCGGTGTGGCGCTGTCAACCCTGGGCTTCGGCGGCGGCAACTACAACGATCAGCTGATGGAGCAGCTGGCCGATGCCGGCAACGGCAACTACAGCTACATCGACAGTCTGGAAGAAGCGCGTCGCGCGCTGGTGCATTCGCGCGCAGCCATGCTGCAGACGATTGCGCAGGACGTGAAGATCCAGATCGAATTCAATCCGGCGGTGGTGGCCGAGTATCGCCTGATCGGTTACGAGAACCGTGCGCTGGCGCGCGAGGATTTCAACAACGACAAGGTGGATGCCGGCGAGATCGGCGCCGGGCACAGTGTGACTGCCCTGTATGAGATCGCGCTGGTTGGCAGTGCAGGCACGCAGGTCGATCCGCTGCGCTACGGCGCCACGCCCGGGACGGAAGCCGTGTCCGACGAGCTGGCGTTCCTGCGCCTGCGGTACAAGCGTCCCGGTGAAGATCGCAGCCAGTTGATTGAACGGCCACTGCGTTTGCGCGATCAGCTGGCCGGTGTCGACCGCACCGATGCCGACTTCCGCTTCGCGGCGGCGGTGGCTGGATTCGGCCAACTGCTGCGCGGCGGACGCTACACTGAATCCTTCGGATACGACGACGTGCTGGCGCTGGCGCGCAACGCACGTGGGTCCGATGATCAGGGTTGGCGCGGCGAGTTCCTGCAACTGGTGCAGCTCGCGGCCAGCCTGGATGCCACCACCGTGAAACCAGGGAGCGCGATCGGGTGTGAATCCGACGACTGCGGCTGAGGCGGACTGGGGTGCCGGCGTTGCCGAAGCGCCGGACCCAGCCGATGAATCACTGATGCTGGCCTATGCCGCCGGCGATGCGGCAGCGTTCGAGCCGCTGTATCGCCGGCACAAGGATGCGCTGTACCGCTACTTCCTGCGCCACGTCGATGCGGCCGACGCTTCCGAACTGTTTCAGGACGTGTGGAGGAATCTGGTGAATGCGCGTGCGCGCTACCGTCCCGACGCGCCGTTTCGTGCCTGGCTGTTTGCGCTGGCACACAATCGTTTGATGGATCACTTCCGGCGTAGTCGGCCCGGCGCGGAGTTGAACGACATGATGCCGGCGGATGCGACGCTGCAGCCCGAAGCCATCGCTCAGCGCCAACAGACGGTTGGCCGCGTGTTGTCGGCATTGAACGCTCTGCCGTTGGAGCAGCGCGAGATCATCGTGTTGCGCGAAGAGCGCGAGCTGACGCTGGAGCAGATTGCGCAGATCCAGGGCGTCGGTCGTGAAACCGTCAAGAGCCGCCTGCGCTACGCGCTGGCCAAATTGCGGGAGGTGCTCGATGAGTAAGCAATCGCCACCGCAGCTGCCGGACGACGATCAGCTGCAGCAGTATCTGGCGGGCGTCTCTTCGCTGAGTCGTGGCTACCGTGACGAATCGCGCGAAGTCACGCCGCCGGAGCTCGACCGAGCGGTGCTGCGGATGGCGCAGGCTGCGGCGCCGCGTCGTCGACGCGCATCGCGCTGGCAGCTGCCGCTGGCGCTTGCGGCAACGCTGCTGATCGGTGTGCCGCTGGCGTGGAACGTCACGCGGCAGGCGCCGCGCGTGCATGAAGAGTCGGTCGCAATGGCTCCGGCGCCGCCGCAGCAGCCACTGGACGCATTCGAACGCAGCGGAGGTGCCACGACGAGTGACGACGCTGGTGCAGCGCTGGGTGCCGCCGCCGAGTCGCCGGCAAAGGAGATGCCGCCACCGCAGCGATCCCTCAAGCGTTCCGCGCAGATTGCCGCTGCGCCGGAGCCCTCGGTGCTCCCGTCAACGCCTGATCGAGAGGTGCCTGCTGTTGCTGCACGGGCCGCCACGCCGTCGGCACAAGCTGCCCCTGCGGTTGCGATGCAATCATTGACGACAGCGTCACGCAGCGAAATGGCGGATGCGGCCGCAGCACCGGTTCTGAGCGAGGAAACGGACGAGAATCGCGCCGACACGAAGCGTTGGGTCGCGCCTGCGGCGTGGATCGTTGCGCAGTCGCCGGAGGGTGAAAACCGGGTCGGTGTCGATCTTTCAGCACCGTATGCCGGCGGAGCAGCCGCGCTGCTGCAGGGAGGGTCGGGTCTGGGGTGGATCGAACTGCGCCAGACATTGCCGGCTGCCCCGTATCGCGGCCTGCGTCTGCGTCTGCGCGGCATGCTGCGTCCGAATCTGGTTCAGGGATACGCGCAACTGTGGCTGCGCGCCGGCGCTGCTGACGTCGTTGCCGCGCAAGATCGCACTGATTCTCAGGTAGTGATCGTGACCGGCATACAGGACTGGCAGCCTGTTGATGTCACTCTCGATGTGCCCGTTGATGCTGAGGCGATCGCGCTGGGAGTGACCTTGCAGCGCGGTCAGGGTGAGGTCCATGTCGACCAGATCAGTCTGGTCGGCGTGCCAGCGGAGATGGCGCCGGCCGACTTGGCTCGCGCTCAGATACCGCTGCCGCAGCCGCGCAATGCCGGTTTCGAGGCGCCTCTCAGTCCGTGACACCGCGGTGAACCCTTAGACTCCCGCCATGCAATCGACATGCATCAACAGCGTCTATCTCGGCCGGGTGCAGCCGATGCCGGACGATGGACGGCCGACCGCGATCTTCAAGCAGCCGGTGACGACGGTTGTGGATGTTGGGCCGGAGGGATTGATCGGCGATACGCAGGCGGATCTCCGCGTTCATGGCGGGCTGGAAAAGGCGGTGCATCATTTTCCGGCGCGCAATCTCGAGCGTCTGCGCGCGCAGTTTCCGGACATTGCCGCGCAGCTGGTACCGGGCTGCATGGGCGAGAATTTTTCGACGGATGCCTGGGACGAGGCGGAAGTCTGTATCGGCGACATTTTTCGCGCCGGGACCGTGTTGCTGCAGCTGGGGCAGCCGCGTTCGCCGTGCTGGAAGATCGACGCGCGCCACGGTGTCGACGGCATGGCGCAGTTCATCGAGCGCGAGGGCATTGCCGGCTGGTACTACCGCGTGATCGAGCGCGGGCAGGTTCGCGCCGGTGATGCGATCACGCTGGTCGAACGCAACACTGATCCGGTCAGCCTGCGCGCGTTCTGGGATCTGCGTGCATTGCATCGTCCGAGTGCGGCACAGATGCAGCGTGTGATTGAAACGCCGGGCCTGGCGCCGGAACGCCGGCAGCGTCTGCAGCGGCGGCTGGAGTGGTTGCAGCAGAACGCCTGAACTCGAGCGCCGCCGCGGCCTGCGCAGCTACAGACTGCGCAGTGTTTCGATCAGGACCATGGTGCCGAGCGCGATCAGGATCACGCCCATCGCGTGATCGAGTTGATGGGCGTGCGCGCGCAGTGCGCGACGCAGGGCCGGATGCGACAGCATCAATGCGACGGTCGCGAACCAGCCGAAGGTTGTCAGCGGCAGCCACAGTGCCAGCGCCAGTTTGAGATCAGTGCTGACGGGGCCGCTGATCACCGCGGTGAACAGCGCAACGAAGAACAGTGTCGCCTTGGGATTGAGTACGTTGGTCGCCAGGCCGATCCAGTAGTTTTGTGCGCTGCTGCGTTGTGGGGTGCCGCCGGCGGTTTCCGACTGCGCTGTCAGCGGCTCCGCGCGCAGCGCCTGAATGCCCATCCACAACAGGAACAGCGCGCCAGCGACGGCGATCACGCGCATCGATCCCGGCAGCTTGTGGACCAGCCAGCTGAGGCCGAACAAGCCGTAGCTGACGTGAAACAGAATGCCGCTGCCGATGCCGGCTGCGGTCCACAGGCCGGCGCCGCGTCCTTGTGCCAGCGACTGCCGGACCACCATGGCGAAGTCGGGACCTGGCGACATCACGCCCAGCGCGTGTGCTGCAGCGACCGCGCTGAAGATTGCCCAGCCTGAGGATTCGGTCAGCGCGCTCATTCCGCTGCTTCGGTGTCCCAGCCCGGCCAGGGTCCGTCCGTATTGACCGGCAGGACGAGCTGGCGCGTCTCCTGGTGATACAGCTCCATGCCGCGCGCCTGATAGTTGGCCAGTGCGTGCGGTCCGTCGAGCGTGCAGGTGTGGACCCAGACACGCACCGCGCCCATCGACCAGGCGCGATCGATCCCGACGCTGAGCAGGTGTCCGCCGAGGCCGCGTCCGGTGAACTCGGGCATCAACCCGAAGTAGGCGATCTCGACGTCGTTGTCGTACTGGCGTTCAAGCTCGATGTATCCGGCCGGCGTGCCGTCGCAATACATCACCCAGGTCTGTACCTCCGGCCGATCGAGATAACGCATCCAGCGCGCGTGCGACCAGCTGAGCCGGTCGCGCCAGTGCCAGTGTCCGCCGACCGCGGTGTACAGAAAACGATTCAGGGCCGGTTGCGCGTGCTGCGCTCGCAGGATCAGCGGCGCGGGGCTCGGCACGTCGGCGCGGCGCAGTGCCGCGCGCGTGCGCATTTCCAGATACCAGGTGGTGACAGCTTGGCTCATGTGCGGTTGTGCATGGGATTGCTGTGGGCGCTGGTAGTGTGTGTCGACGATCGTTTCGGCGTGGTGTCGAACAGCGCGTGCCCCTGACGCAATGCGGTGTCACTCAGGCTGGACAGGCGCTGCTGGATCAGTTCGCGTGAGCGCAGCAGAACCAGCTGGTCGGCGTCGCGTTGCTGCGCGCAGCGCTCCAGCCGTTGCGCCAGTGCATGAAAATCGTGATGCAGGCCCAGGGTCTCGCCCAGGGCCTTGAGCGCGCCAACGTCAGCGCCGGCTTCGCGCAGACGCGGGGCCAGCAGGCCGTGTTGATAGCCGAGGTACTTCACCTGCTTGCGCCAGTTGTGCAGCAGTTCAGCCTGCGGGCGTGCGCCGACGCGCTGCAATTGACGGCGGCAGCGTGAATGCTGGTTGCGCAGATGGCGCCGCAGCGTGAGGTCGCCGCTGTCGGCATCCAGGGAGCCGAGGTCAATGTCATCGAGATAGAGCCGCGCCGCCTTCATCAGCTGACGTGAGCGCGACGCTGCTGCACTGAGGTCGCTGGCTTCGATCTGGCGCGACAGCAAGCTGCGCAGCGCGTGGTATTGCGGCTGTGTCAGCTGACGCCCGAGACGCAGGCGCCGCAAGGTCTGCAGCGCAACAACGGCATCGCGTTGCCCGGACAGGCTGCGTCCGGCATCGCGCAGCAGACGGTTCAGCAGCACGTAGTGCGTGGCGAGTTCACCGCGCAGCAGCCGCAGCCACGCGCGCAGCTTCTTCAGGCTCTTGCGGGCCTGATGGACTGTTTCAGCCGATGGTTCGCGCAGGCCCGCAAGCGCCAGGTCCAGTTCGCGCCGTGCGGCCTGGTGCAGCGCGGCACCGGGCGTGAGTCGCGGGTCGACGCTGAAGCCCACGGCAGCAACCGGCTACAGCGCGTAGGTGCGCTGCAGGTAATCGATGATCGCGGCCGACTCGTACATCTCGCTGCCGGTATTCGGATCAATCAGATAGGGCACCTGCACCCGTCCGGTGCGCTCCAGCAGTGCGCGGCGATTGCGGCTGCCGTCCTTGGGGCCCTTGAACAGGCGGTCGCGCATCTGCGGCGGACCCATGTCGCTCCAGCGTGCCTTGCCGGTGTTGTGCAGCAGGTACGGCAGTTCCAGTTCGCAGAGTTTTTCACGTACCAGACGCGAGTACGGACTGGATTCGAAGCTGTACAGCTCCAGCGGTTGCTCCGGTGCGCGTGACGGCCGTGCGCGCATGCCGGCGTGCGGACGTGTCGCGCTCGCAGTCATGCTTCCGAGCAGGCTCAGTGAATGCGGTAGCGCGCGCTCGGCGCGGAGCTTCCCGTCGTAGGTGCGCGCCAGATATTCGGCAATGTCAGCCGATTCGTAGAGTCGCGCACCGGTATTCGGATCGTGCAGAAACGGGAACTGGGTCTTGCCACCGAGGGTTGCAACCTTGGGGCGGAAGCGCGTCCCGTTCTTGGGGCACGGATAGATCATCACGTCCAGATCCAGCTCGGTCAGCGCCGAGCGCAGCATGCGGCAATATGGACAGCCTTCGAACTCGTACAGCGCGAGCGGCTGTTCGGGCTGCTTCCGTGCCGGCCGGAACGCATCGGTGCCGCGCCACAGTGCAGCGGTGCTGGTCAGCACGGAGCTGGCGACGTTGAGCGCATGCTGCATGGACGGTCTCCGGTCGGGCAGGTGTCGAGTCGACCATTATGCACGGACCGACCGCAAGGCTGCGGCCGTTGCGGACGCCAAAGGGGCTGCGGTGAAGCCGGCTCGTGTGGGCAAAAAACCGGCCGGTTCAAACCCTTTTCGCCTGTCGGGCGTCATATCGGCGATGATCACACCGACATGGACCAGCGGATGGGCAGACGGCAGGGGGACCGGCGTGCAGTCAGCTCGGGCGAATGAACATGTCGCGCAGGCAGCGCAACCGACAGATGCGGACTGGGTTCGCGCGGCAGTGGCCGGCGATGCGGCGGCGTTCGAGCAGTTGTACCGGCGCCACGTCGACCGCGTTTTTGGCTTGTGCGTGCGTTTGGTCGACGGTGATCGCGGCAAGGCCGAGCACTACACGCAGGATGTATTCGTGCGGGCCTGGGAGAAGCTTGGCAGCTTTCGTGGCGAAGCTCAGTTCAGCACCTGGCTGCATCGCCTGGCGGTGAATCTGGTGCTCGGCGAGTATCGACTGCTGCGTCGCTGGGTCAGTTTTGACGACCATCTGGCCGAGCAGGCGGGCAACGAGCCCGGTCACGATCCGCATCGATCGAGCGGAGAACGGCTCGATGTCGAACGCGCACTGGCGCGGCTGCCTAAAGGTGCACGCGCGGTGATCATGCTGCACGACGTCGAGGGCTATCGGCATGAGGAAATCGCGGCGCTGACCGGCATCGCGGTCGGTACGTCCAAGGCGCAGCTGCATCGCGCACGCAAATTGATGAAGGAGTGGCTCGCATGAGGACCCAGACGCCGCCGGACGCGCGGGCCGACGCTGACGACGATGTCATCGCGGCGCTGCAGCGGCTGGATCTGGCGCAAGCGCCGGAGCGCGATCTGTGGCTGACGATCGCGCCGCGGCTGCGACGTCGCCGGTCGCTGGGCGACTGGCTCGGCTACGCGGCCGCAGCCGGGTTTGCCGGAATCATGGCCGCCGGCATCTGGTTGCAGCGGCCTGCGACTGAGGCAGTTTCGACTGCGACGCCGGCGGTGGTCGCGCGGGTCGCCGGCGTCGTGGCGCCGCAGGAAAAAGCCCTGCTGAAGGCGAATCTGGCGATCGTCAAGGACGCGGAACGTCAGCTGCGTTACGCACTGGACAGCGATCCGGAGTCGGCGTCTCTGCAGCGCCTGCTGGCATCGGTCCGTGAACAGCGCAGCGAGCTGCACCAGCAATTGCAGCAGGCCATCTAGAGCCTGCATTTCGGAGCAAAAACCATGTTGAAACTGGATTGGATCATTGCCGCAGTGATTGCCGGCACCGTACTGGCTCCGGCCTGGGCCGGCACCCCGATCAATGAAACCCGGCCGCTGCAGGCGGACGGGCGTGTCAGCGTCAACAATCTCGCCGGTGAAATTGTTGTCAGCGCCTGGGACAAGAAGGAGGTCTCGATCTCCGGCGAACTCGGCGCCGACGTCGAGAAGCTCGACATCAGCGGCGATGCCGGCAGTCTCAAGATTTATGTGCGTTATCCGCGCAACAACCGCAATCGGGTTGAGGAGACGCTGCTGAAGCTCAATGTTCCGCGCGCTGCGGCGGTCACGCTTGAAGCGGTCAGCGCCGATCTGAGGATCAATGGGATCGAGGGCGAGCTGCACGCCAGCAGCGTCAGTGGCGAAGTGCAGGCCGAGGTCGAATCCAGGGATATCTCACTGGAAACCGTCAGTGGCGACATCAACCTGCGTGCACCCTCGCAGCGCGCTGAGCTGCACACGGTCAGCGGTGACATCAATGTCGAGGGCGGGCGTGGCAGCGTCAAGAGCGAGTCGGTGTCCGGCGACGTAAAAATTTCAGGCGGACCGTTCGAGTCGGTGTCGGCTGAAGCGGTGTCCGGTGACATCATTGTTGACTGCGCGCTGGGCGGCCGCAGTGAGCTAAGCGCCGAATCCCTCTCCGGCGACATCAACGTCCGTCTGGCGCAGACGCCGAACGCTTCGATCTCTTTGAAGACTTTCAGCGGCGAGCTGGGCGGCGAGTTCGGGCCCCAAAGCGGGGATACGCGCAAGTTCGACGCCGTGCTGGGTGACGGCAAGGGCCAGATCGATCTGCACAGCTTCAGTGGCGACATCCGACTCGGCAAGCGCTGAACCGCGGCCGGGCTGCGTACACAAAAAAGCCCGCGCTTCAGCGCGGGCTTTTTGCTGCGACTCGAGCCCTTAGTGCCGGAAGTGACGGATCCCGGTGAACACCATTGCCATGCCGGCCTCATCGGCCGCGGCAATGACTTCGGCATCGCGCATCGAGCCGCCGGGCTGGATCACCGCAGTGATGCCGGCCGCAGCGGCGGCGTCGATGCCGTCGCGGAACGGGAAGAACGCGTCCGAGGCCATCACCGAACCCGGGACTTCGAGCTTCTCGTCGGCAGCCTTGATGCCGGCAATCTTGGCCGAATACACGCGACTCATCTGTCCGGCGCCGACTCCAATGGTCATTTCATTGCGTGCGTAGACGATCGCGTTGGATTTGACGAACTTGGCGACGCGCCAGGCAAAGATCAGATCGCGCAGTTCGGCTTCGGTCGGTGCGCGCTTGCTGACGACCTTGAGTTCACCCGCCTGCACCACGGCAGCGTCGACATCCTGCACCAGCAGGCCGCCGGCGACGCGCTTGTAGTCAAAACTGCGCGCGCGCTGTGCCGGCCACTGGCCGCATTCGAGCAGGCGTACGTTCTGCTTGGCGGCGACGGCGTTGCGTGCGGCCGCGCTGATGCTCGGCGCAATGATGACTTCGACGAACTGACGTTCGACGATGCGCTTGGCGGTCTCGCCGTCGAGTTCGCGGTTGAAGGCAATGATGCCGCCGAAGGCCGAGGTCGGATCGGTGATGAAGGCTTGTTCATAGGCTTCACCGATCGTGCTGCGCACAGCGACGCCGCAGGGGTTTGCGTGCTTGACGATCACGCAGGCCGGCGCATCGAACGACTTCACGCATTCCAGCGCGGCGTCGGCGTCGGCGATGTTGTTGTACGACAGTTCCTTGCCCTGCAACTGGTTCGCCGCCGAAATCGTGCCGGTTTCGGCGTTGCGTTCGCGGTAGAACGCGGCGTTCTGGTGCGGGTTCTCGCCGTAGCGCAGATCCTGCTGCTTGTCGAACTGCAGGCCGAACACACCAGGGAAGGCGCTGCGCGTGCCATCGTCGAGCAGGCTCGACAGATAGGCCGAGACTGCGGCGTCGTAGCGGGAGGTCAGCGCGTAGGTTTTCAGCGCGAGGCGTTCGCGTGTGGCCTGCTCGACACCGCCGGCGTCGATTTCAGCCAGCACCTGCGGATAGTCCGCCGGGTCGGTCAGCACGCTGACCCACGCATGATTCTTGGCGGCCGCGCGCAGCATCGCCGGACCGCCGATGTCGATGTTCTCGATCGCGTCTTCCCGCGTGCAGTCGGATTTGGCGACCGTGGCTTCGAACGGATACAGGTTCACCACCAACAGATCGATCGGCGCGATGCCGTGCTCGGCCATCACGCTTTCGTCGATGTCGCGCCGGCCGAGCAGGCCGCCATGAATCTTCGGGTGCAGGGTCTTGACGCGGCCGTCCATGATCTCGGGAAAGCCGGTGTGGCGGCTGACCTCGGTGACTTCGAGGCCGCTGTCGCGCAGCAGTTTGTAGGTGCCGCCGGTGGAGAGCAGGGCGACGCCGCGCTGCGCCAGTTCTTGCGCGAATTCGACGATGCCGGCCTTGTCGGAAACAGAAAGGAGTGCGCGTCGGACCGGAGTTTTCATGGGCCGCAGTGTCCGTAGTCAGTCAGGAAAAGAGTAATTAATGCCGGTGCGACACCGTCGCAGGCCGGCTGCGATCACGCTTCAGAGCTTGAGCGTGTCGGGATCGATCTTGTGCTGTTTGAGTTTCTTGCGCAGCGTGGCGCGGTTCAGCCCCAGCATCTCAGCGGCGCGCGACTGATTGCCGAAGCAATAGCGCAGGGTCGCCAGCAGCAAGGGGGGCTCGACCTGATCCAGGAACAGGTCGTAGAGGTTCTTCGGCGCGTGCCCGTTCAGCGTGCGGAAGAAATCATCCAGAGAATCCTGAACCGAATGGCCCAAGGGTTTGATGTCTGAAGATCGAAGGGAGGACATGGGTTTCGTTCTCAAACACGCGCAAACGCTGCGGCGGCTCGGCGAAAAGGGCGGCAATCATACCCCCAAGCCGGTGCCGGAAAAAGCAGGGATTTTCCTGAGTCGTTTCCGGGCGCGAGATGTGACACTCAATTGGCGTCCGTTGCCAGCATGGTTTCGATCAGCTTCGACCATGCGGGGGCGGGTTGCCAGATCGTGTGCAACTCCTGGCGAGCTGCTTCCACACTGTCGCCTAAGTTCAGGACGCGATGGAGAAAGACGAACGCGGACGCGCGCAGATTCAGGGCGCAGTGCACCAGCACTTTCTGCCCGGACAGGGTTTTCATCAGATCCAGAAACTGCTGTGCATGCTGCGGCGTCGGCGCATCGAACGGCACCGGGATCGCGTGGTAGCTGAGGCCAGCGTTCGCGCACAGTTGCGCTTCGTCGTCGAGATAATTCGGCGACGTCGGCATCGCCAGATTGATCACCGCCGTGTAGCCGGCCTGCGCCAGCACCGGGAAGTGCAGTGGCTGCGGTTGCCCGGCCGATGCCAGCAAGGGGCCATAGCGGTGCAGCGCGATCAGCGCCGGCATGCGGCATTGCGCGCTGATCCGGGTCCAGCCTTCGCGCGAGACATCGTCATCACAGTCGAACCAGGCGTCGTAGGCGTCGCGGATTTCCTGTGCGTGCCGATCGAGCAGCCCGGCCAGTGCCAGCCGTCCGCCGGGTGTAATGCTGCTGGCCAGCAGCGGCGCCAGTTGCAGCAGTGGGCCGGCGAGAATATTGGCAACAACGATGTCGGCGGGGAACGGCACGAAGTCGGCCGGCAGCAGTGTGGTGACGCGGTCGGCGACGCCGTTGTCGGCGGCGTTGCTGCGCGTGGCGGTCAGTGCCTGCGGGTCGATGTCGACACAGACCGCGCGTTCAGCGCCAAGCAGCAGGGCGGCGATCGCCAGCACACCGGAGCCGCAGCCGTAGTCGAGCACGGTCTTGCCGCTGAGGTCCTGCGTCGCCAGCCATTCCAGGCACAGTGCAGTGGTGGGGTGGGTGCCGGTGCCGAATGCCAGGCCGGGGTCCAGGCGCAGCAGCACGGCATCGGACTGGGTGACTTCGGATGCTTTCTCGTGTGGCACCACCCACAGGCGTTCGCCGAATTTCAGTGGCGGGCAGTCCTTGAGCCAGATGCGGATCCAGTCCTGGTCCTCGATCAATTCGTCGGCAAATGCGGCGTCGGCGCCATCCGGCAGCAGTTCGCGCAGACCGGTGATCACCGGGTTGAGATCGGTGTCGTCCGTGAACAGGCCGATGGTGACCGTGCGCGACCACAGCCGGGTTTCGCCCGGCGCCGGCTCCAGTACCGGGTTGTCCTCGGCATCGATGAAGCTGACCGCCTGGGCGCCATGCGCCAGCAGCAGTTCGTCGGCAAATTCCGGGTGTGCGGTTTGAACCCGCAGTTGTAGCCAGGCCATTGTCAGGACTCGCGGCTGATGGAAGGGGATTGATCGGGATCGGTGTGCTGCACGGTGGCATCGACGGCGCCGCGTGCCAGCAGCACGCGCAGTGCGTCGCCGCGCTGCAGGCCCGCGGTGTCGGTCAGCGCGCGGCCGTCGGCATCGAGCGCGATTGAATAGCCGCGTGCCAGTACGGCGCGCGGACTCAGGGAATCGAGCGCCGATTGCTGACGCTGCCACTGCGCCCGAGCGGTTTCGATGCGGCGGCGACCGGCCGCTAGCAGTCGATGCCGCAGCGTGGCCAGTTCGGCGCGGCGCAGTTGCAGGCGGGTTGCCGGCGCGCTGGCGTGCAGGCGCGCCTGCAACTGCTGCAGATGACGTTCGCGTTCGCGCAACAGCTTGCTGATCGCTTGCGCGCTGCGCTGTGCCGATTCATCCAGGCGTTGCGAGCGTTCCTGCAGTCGGCGTTCCGGGTGCTGATGATGCATGCGCTGCAGCAGACCGTGCAGGCGTTCGGCATCGCTGCGCAGGCGCCGCTGCAGCGCAGCCTGCGCACGGGTCTGTTGCTGCACTAGGTTGCGGTGCCAGTCGGCGATATCCGGGCTGATGCGCTCGGCCGCCCCGGTGGGCGTCGGTGCGCGCAGGTCCGCCACGTAATCGGCGATGGTGGTATCGGTTTCGTGACCGACGCCGCTGACCACCGGCACTGTGCAGGCGCGGATTGCGCGCGCGACGGTTTCCTCGTTGAACGCCCACAGGTCTTCTAGCGAGCCCCCGCCGCGCGCCAGCAGGATCACGTCCACCGCAACCCGCCGCGGCAGTTCGGCCAGTGCGCGCACGATCGCCGGCGCCGCTTCGCTGCCCTGGACCGGCACCGGATACAGATAGACCGGGGCCAGCGGGAAGCGCCGCGCCAGCGTGCTGGTGATGTCCTGGATCGCCGCGCCAGTGGCCGAAGTGATGATTCCGATGGCGCGCGGCACGGCCGGAATCGGGCGCTTGAGTTCGGGCGCGAACAGGCCTTCGGCGGCCAGACGTTTCTTGAGCTCCTCGAAAGCGCGCAGCAGCGCACCTTCGCCGGCCGGTTCCATGTGCTCGCAGATCAGCTGCAGGTCGCCGCGGGCGGTGTAGAGACTGACCTGGGCGCGGACCAGGACCTGGTCGCCGTTGCTGGGCACTGGACGCACATGGAAATTGGTATTGCGGAACATCGCGCTGCGCAACTGTGCATTGGCGTCCTTTAGCGTGAAATACCAATGTCCGGACGCCGGTCGCGACAGATTGGAGATCTCGCCCTGGACCCAGACCCGCGGAAGCGCGCCTTCAATCAGTGCGCGCAAGGTCTCGGCCAGTTCGGAGACCTGGTAAACGGTGCGGTTGCCGGTGGGGGCGGCTTGATCGGCAAGTCGGCTCATGGGGGCGCACAGCTTAGTGTCTATTGGTGGTGTTTGCGCGCCAATCGGAACGGTCGGAGCGGCGCAAGCGCCCCGTCATCGCCTATAATGAGCCGCTTCATCTCCTCCCGGACCTGCCATGCGGATCCAGACCGAAGCTCTGACCTTCGACGACGTACTCCTCCTCCCGGCGTTTTCGGATGTTCTGCCTCGCCAGGTTGATTTGCGCACCGCGCTGACCCGCCGTATCACCCTGAACGTTCCGCTGGTTTCCGCGGCGATGGATACGGTGACCGAGGCCAAGCTGGCGATCGCGCTGGCACAGGAAGGCGGCCTCGGCATCATTCACAAGAACATGTCGGCCGAGCGCCAGGCGCTGGAAGTCCGCCAGGTCAAGAAATACGAATCCGGCGTGATCGTCGATCCGATCACGGTGCCGCCGACGATGACCGTCGGTGAAGTGCTCAAGCTGACTCGCGCCAACCGCATTTCCGGCGTGCCGGTGGTGGACGGCAAGGCGCTGGTCGGCATCGTCACCAGCCGCGACCTGCGTTTTGAGACCCGCTACGACGAGCCGGTGTCGCGCGTGATGACGCCGAAGGCGCGTCTGGTCACGGTCAAGGAAGGCGCGTCCAAGGAAGAAGTCATTTCCAAGCTGCACGAGCATCGCATCGAAAAGGTGCTGGTGATCAATGACCGCTTTGAACTGCGCGGCATGATCACCGTCAAGGACATCCAGAAGTCGACCGACTTTCCCAGCGCCTGCAAGGACGAGAAGGGCAGGCTGCGCGTGGGTGCCGCGGTGGGCACCGGCGCGGATACCGACGAGCGCGTCGCAGCGCTGGTCGAAGCCGGAGTGGACGTGGTCGTGGTCGACACTGCGCATGGCCATTCGCTGGGTGTGATTCAGCGCGTGGCGCAGATCAAGAAGCAGTACGGTGACGCACTGCAGGTCATCGGCGGCAACATCGCCACCGGCGACGCGGCACTGGCGCTGGCGGATGCCGGCGCGGATGCGGTCAAGGTCGGGATCGGCCCGGGGTCGATCTGCACCACACGTGTGGTCGCCGGCGTCGGTGTGCCGCAGATCAGCGCAGTCATGCAGGTGGCCGAGGCGCTCAAGTCCAAGGGCCTGCCGCTGATCGCCGATGGCGGCGTGCGCTATTCCGGTGACTTCTCCAAGGCGCTCGCAGCGGGGGCCTATGTGGTCATGGTCGGTTCGATGCTGGCCGGTACCGAAGAAGCGCCGGGCGAGGTGGAGCTGTATCAGGGCCGGTCGTACAAGTCCTACCGCGGCATGGGCTCGCTGGGTGCGATGGCGCAGGGTTCCAAGGACCGCTACTTCCAGGACACCACCTCGGAAGTCGAGAAGCTGGTGCCGGAAGGCATCGAAGGCCGCGTGCCGTACAAGGGTCCGATGTCGGCGATCGTGCATCAGATGGTCGGCGGCCTGCGTGCCAGCATGGGCTACACCGGCTGCAAGAGCATCGAAGAGCTGCGGACCAAGACCCAGTTCGTCAAGATCACCTCGGCCGGCGTCAAGGAGTCGCACGTACACGACGTGACGATCACCAAGGAAGCGCCGAACTACCGCGTCGAATGATTGGCCTCCGCCCCGGTTCGCCGGGGCTTTTCAGTTGGGAACCACACGCTTGAAGAACATCCATTCCGACAAGATCCTGATCCTGGATTTCGGCAGTCAGTACACCCAGCTGATTGCGCGCCGGGTGCGAGAACTCGGGGTCTATTGCGAACTGCATCCCTGGGACATGGACGACGCCGAACTCCGCGCATTTGCGCCGAGCGGTGTGATCCTGTCCGGCGGGCCCGAATCGGTGCTCGAAGACGGTTCGCCGCGGGCGCCGCAGGCGGTGTGGGATCTGCAGGTACCGGTGCTGGGCATCTGCTACGGCATGCAGACGATGGCCGCGCAACTCGGCGGTGCGGTGGCGCCGGGCACGGTGAAGGAATTCGGTTACGCCGAGATTCGTGCGCGCGGGCACTCGAAGCTGCTGAAGGACATTGAGGACCGCGTCAACGACGAGGGCCACGGGCTGCTCGACGTCTGGATGTCGCATGGCGATCACGTCACTGAACTGCCGGCCGGATTCAAGCTGATCGCCTCGACCAAGGACGTGCCGATTGCCGGCATCGCCGACGAGGATCGCGGCTACTACGCGCTGCAGTTCCATCCGGAAGTCACCCATACGACTCAGGGCAAGCGCATCTATTCGCGCTTCGTTCACGACATCTGCGGCTGCGGCAATGCCTGGACCGCGGACAACATCATCGAGGATGCGATCGCACGCGTGCGCGCCCAGGTCGGTGACCGCAAGGTGCTGCTGGGCCTGTCCGGCGGCGTCGATTCCTCGGTGGTCGCCGCGCTGCTGCATCGCGCGATCGGCGATCAGCTGACCTGCGTGTTCGTTGACCACGGCCTGCTGCGGCATCAGGAAGGCGATCAGGTCATGAAGATCTTCGCCGATCATCTCGGCGTGAAGGTCATCCGCGTCAATGCCGAAGAGCGCTTCCTGAGTGAACTGCAAGGCGAGGCAGACCCGGAGGCCAAGCGCAAGATCATCGGCCGCCTGTTCGTCGAAGTGTTCGAGCAGGAATCGAACAAGCTCGAAGGCATCGACTTCCTGGCGCAGGGCACGATCTATCCGGATGTCATCGAGTCGGCCGGCGCCAAGACCAAGAAGGCGCATGTGATCAAGAGCCATCACAACGTCGGCGGTCTGCCCGAGCACATGAAGATGCAGCTGGTCGAGCCGCTGCGCGAACTGTTCAAGGACGAAGTGCGCGAGATCGGTGTCGAACTCGGTCTGCCGCGCGAGATGGTCTATCGTCATCCGTTCCCGGGTCCGGGTCTGGGCGTGCGCATTCTGGGCGAAGTCACCAAGGCCGCCGCCGACACACTGCGTCTGGCCGACCACATCTTCATCGAGGAGCTGCGCAAGTCCGGCTGGTACGACAAGACCAGTCAGGCCTTCGCCGTGTTCCTGCCGGTGAAGTCGGTCGGTGTGACCGGCGACGGCCGCCGCTATGAACCGGTGATCGCGCTGCGCGCGGTGCAGACCATCGACTTCATGACCGCACAGTGGGCGCATCTTCCCTATGAGCTGCTGGACGTCTGCTCACGGCGCATCGTCAACGAAATCCCCGGCGTCTCCCGCGTCGTCTATGACGTCTCCGGCAAGCCGCCGGCGACGATCGAGTGGGAATGATTCCGCGTCTGGCACAGCCAGGCACCTGATGGCATGAAATGCCGCTAAGCCCGCGTAATTGCGGGCTTTTTTTTGTTTGTGTTTGGCACGATCTGGCAACGGGAGGAAGCGCCAAGCACCGTTTGAGCATGGCATTAAAGCTGGTATTATGGTTTGGCGATGCCATGATTGATGCCGATACCATGCTGCGTTCTTTTGTGTGTTCATGGTATTAATATTCTATAAGTTACTGTTTCGTAAGAAAAAATACGATAAATTCGAGATTTTTTCAGCATGGTATCGGAGACGAAGAAGGACAAGGTACATGCTGACCGATACCAAGCTGCGCAATCTCAAGCCCAGGGACAAACTCTACAAAGTGAATGACCGGGAAGGTCTCTATGTGGCAGTGACTCCAGCCGGCTCCATCTCGTTCCGTTACAACTACTCAATCAACGGTCGGCAGGAGACCATCACCTTTGGGCGTTATGGTGTCGGTGGCATCACCCTGGCCGAAGCCCGCGAGCTGTTGGGTGACGCCAAGAAGATGGTTGCGGCGGGCAAGTCGCCGGCCAAGGAGAAAGCCCGAGACAAGGCGCGGGTGAAAGATGCAGAGACGTTCGGTGCCTGGGCGGAGAAGTGGCTGCGTGGCTACCAGATGGCCGACTCCACCCGCGATATGCGCCGCTCGGTTTATGAGCGTGAGCTGAAGCCGAAATTCAGCAATCAGAAGCTGGTGGAGATCACCCACGAAGACTTGCGGGCGCTGGCTGATGCCATTGTTGAGCGAGGCGCACCGGCCACCGCCGTTCATGTGCGTGAAATCGTGTTGCAGGTATTTCGCTGGGCCATCGAGCGTGGGCAGAAGGTCGAAAACCCGGCAGAACTGGTGCGCCCAACAAGCATCGCTCGATTCGAGCCACGTGACCGAGCGTTGACGCCAGAAGAAATTGGGCTGATGTACCAGTACATGGAGCGAGTGGGCACAAGCCCAACAAACCGTGCGGCGGCCAAGCTGTTATTGCTGACGATGGTGCGCAAGAGCGAGCTGACCAATGCGACCTGGAGCGAGATCAATTTCAGCGAAGCGTTGTGGACGATTCCAAAGGAGCGGATGAAACGCCGTAACCCGCACCTGGTATTTCTGTCCCAGCAGGCTCTGGATATTTTCATTGCCATGAAAACCTTTGCCGGTGGTTCCGACTTCGTTTTGCCATCACGGTACGACTCGGATGCGCCGATGAGCGCTGCCACACTTAACCAGGTGCTGACGCTGACTTACAAGGCGGCGCAGAAAGATGGGAAGTCACTTACCAAGTTCGGACCGCATGATTTGCGGCGCACAGCCAGCACGCTGTTGCATGAGGCCGGCTACAACACCGACTGGATCGAGAAGTGCCTGGCGCACGAGCAGAAGGGCGTGAGGGCTGTCTACAACAAGGCTGAGTACCGCGAGCAGCGGGCGGCGATGTTGCAGGATTGGGCCGATATGATTGATGAGTGGACTTCGGGAGGCAGTAAGGGTTGATGTTTTTGCTATCTTTGATAGCATTGAAGTTGATGCCGTGAATTTATAAATAAGGCCGCCATTGGCATCGGGCAGGTCAATTACCGATTAGCTGCTTCGCGCAGCTACTCGATGAATAGCAACTATTCATTTGAGAGGTATTGACCCATGCAAAATATAAAGACCCTCATCAACAGGAAGAAGCTCCTGGAGATGATCCCGCTTTCGACACGAACAATTTATAACCTGGAGCAGCGAGGGGATTTTCCACGCCGTATCGCGTTAACCAGTAGAAATGTCGCCTGGGATTTGTCAGAGGTCGAAGAGTGGATTGAGGCACGTAAATCATCGGGTGATCAAGCTGCGCGACCTGGCCCTATAGAGGGCTAGTTATATGGCTCTTGATCTTATGGCGGCTTTCACGGAATTGCCGCCACCCATTGATTATGTTCTGCCTAATATGGTTGCTGGCACTGTTGGTGCTCTTGTGTCGCCTGGTGGGGCTGGTAAATCCATGTTGGCCCTTCAATTGGCTGCACAGATTGCAGGCGGGCCTGATTTACTTGAAATAGGCGAGTTTCCCACCGGGCAAGTGGTCTATCTGCCTGCTGAAGATCCACCGGCCGCTATTCACCATCGTCTGCACGCCCTTGGGGCACACCTCAGCGCAGCGGAACGGCAAGCCGTGGCTGATGGTTTGCTCATTGAACCCTTGATCGGTAAATGCCCAAACATCATGGCTGCTAGCTGGTTCGATGCTCTCAAACGAGCCGCTGAAGGTCGTCGCTTGATGATCTTGGACACTTTGCGGCGCTTCCACATTGAGGAGGAGAACGCTAGCGGGCCGATGGCGCAGGTTGTTGGGCACATGGAGGCCATAGCCGCTGATACAGGCTGCTCCATTGTGTTTCTGCACCACGCGAGTAAAAGCGCAGCCATGATGGGGTCGGGCGATCAACAGCAGGCCAGTCGTGGATCGTCCGTACTGGTTGATAACATCCGTTGGCAATCGTACCTATCCGGCATGACGCAAGGCGAGGCCGAGATACTGGGGGTCGATGATTGTCAGCGTGGGTATTTTGTCCGCTTTGGCGTCAGCAAGGCCAACTATGGCGCACCTTTTCAAGAACTCTGGTTTAGACGGCACGACGGCGGCGTGTTGAAGCCTGCTGTACTGGAGCGGCAGTGCAAGGTGAAAAGGAGACAGCGTGAAGAAGCCTAAGCATGACCTGACCCACGTCCGACATGATCCCGCGCACTGTTTGGCACCTGGCCTGTTCCGCAGCCTCAAGCGTGGCGATCGCAAACGCTGCAAGCTGGACGTGACCTACACCTTTGGCGAGGACGAATCCATGCGTTTCGTCGGATTCGAACCTCTCGGGGCCGATGATATGCGTCTTTTGCAAGGCATCGTGGCCCTTGGCGGCCCGAACGGCATCTTGCTAACCCCGGAACCGACCAGTGAGACGGGGCGACAGCTACGGCTATTCCTTGAACCCCGTTTCGAAGCCATTGAGCAAGACGGCTTGGTGGTTCGTGAGAGCCTGACCAAACTGCTCTCAGAAACGGGCATGACGGATAGCGGCGACAACATCAAGGCGCTCAAAGCCAGCCTGCTGCGCATGTCGAACGTCACCATCCTTGTGACGAAGGGACGGCGGCAAGCCGCGTTCCACCTGATGAGTCATGCTTTTGACGAGACGGACGGCAGGCTATGGGTTGCCCTGAATCCGCGTATTGCCGAAGCGATCCTGGGGCATCGTCCATATGCCCGTATCGACATGGCGGAAGTGCGGGTGCTACAGACTGATCCGGCACGGCTGATGCACCAACGGCTATGCGGCTGGATCGACCCCGGCAAATCCGGGCGCGTGGAACTGGACACGCTTTGCGGCTATGTCTGGCCAGATGAAGCCAATGCCGAAGCTATGAAAAAACGCCGTCAGACTGCCCGGAAGGCACTGGCCGAACTTGCCGCCGTGGGTTGGGTAGTGAACGAATACGCCAAGGGAAAATGGGAGATCAAGAGGCCTGGCCCCACGGCAACTGCACCCGTTTACCGTCGTAACGTTCCCTTGTTACCGTCGTAACGCTCCCCTTCTGCCGTCGTAACGTTCCCCGTCCCAATTTGGAAAACCCAGACGGTGCGCTGCTTTGCGGGCAGTTTGGGAAATCCATCCAAGATTATCTAAAGATAATCCATCATGCGCGGTGCAGCTCGCGCCTTGAGGGCGCGTTCTGACCTTGCCAATAAAGCCCTGGCGGGCTTTATCAATCGGCCATAGGCCGATGGTTTAACGCCAAGAAGAGAAGGCGGCTTCAGTGGCCGCTGAAACGCCTTGTGAGAGGGGAAAACAACCCGGAGTCCCTTATTCCATGAGCTGAAGCAGAATCTGCGTCTAACGGTGCTGGAGGGCCGCTGTGTGCACTTGTAGTTATCTGTACTGAAACCTTGGCTCGAAACGTGAAATGGCTAAGCAGTGCCCATTCGTTCGGTAAGAATAATAAGAAGATTATTATTCTTATTATTACCAAGCAGGAATGAGCCGTGTGTGTTGGACGCCCATAACCAGTAACCTGCGTGAAGGTGTCAACATCAGGAAAGGTTGCCCCTCAAGTATCAATACGTCGCCTTAGTGGTATGACGGGAGGGGAGGCAAATTTCTTGTGTTCATTGACACTTGAGGGGCGGGTTATGCCCTTCTTTTTTGGCGTCCAACTCGCCCCATCGGGGCGAATGGTTTGTGTCGATTGTTGGCATTTTAGGTTCCGATTTAAAGCCGATTGAGCAGCGATTTTGAAGCGACTATGTCGATTGCAGGCCGATTTGGTGACGATTACGGTTATGTTGCCAAGAATCGGTGTTTGTTTGACGATAAAACGCTTTACGTTCGATATGCGCTAGATTTTCAATAGTGGGTGAAATGCGGGCAGGATGGGTGAAGTTAGCTAACCGGCAAGCCGGTTATCTATCTTCACTGTCCCTTATTCGCGCCGGGGGCACTCAACGGGAATCCTGCCCTGCGGGGCTGATCGGCTACCGCCGGTTGCAAGAGTATAGGTCTTGCTATTTTTAATATCTTTGATAGCATGGTTGTCGGGTACACCAAAAGGGTATTGATATGGCAAATGTGCTTATCAGGAATTTACCCGCCGAGGTGCACCGTGCGTTGAAAGTTCGAGCAGCGCTCAACGATAGGAGCACCGACGCGGAAATACGCGAAATACTGACGGCGGCAGTACAGCCGCTAGAGCTTGAAGAGATTGGCCGGGAAGTTGGCTTGTCCGAAAGCGATAAAAAAACAGAGTAGTTTTACGTTTGTAAGTCCGGGCCTCAGCGCCAAGGGCAATACCGATCAGCTAGTGGCGTAGCTCTTCGATGAAACGTTGCCGAGAACAAGCACAACGCTTGGTCAAGGCAATGCCTTCTTTTCATCGACGGAGTACGACCATGAAGTCCAAAATTTTAGCGGCTAAAAAAACCGCTCTAGCCGTTGCACTCGCAACCGGCTTTATCACCACTACCACCGCCCCTGTGCAAGCTGGTATCCCCGTCATCGACGGCGGCAACCTGGCCCAGAACATCATGACGGCCATCGAGTCGGTGGCGCAGACGCTCAAGCAGATTGAGCAGTACCAGACCCAGTTGCAGCAGTACGAAAATCAGCTCCAGAACACGATGGCCCCAGCCGCGTATATCTGGGATCAGGCGCAGACTACGATCAACCGGCTGATTGCCGCGCAAAACACGCTGGCCTATTACGAGAACCAGCTAGGCAGCCTGGATCGTTACCTGGCCAAGTTTCAGGACGTGGCCTATTACCGCAGCTCGCCATGCTTCAACGGCAGCGGCGGATGCACGCCGGCCGAAAAGGCAGCGATGGAAGAGAACCGCCGCCTGGCGTCAGAGTCGCAAAAGAAGGCCAACGATGCCCTGTTCCAGACCGTTGCCGACCAGCAAAAGGCTTTGAAGGATGACGCCCGTACCCTGGAGCGGCTGCAAGGCGCGGCCCAGGGTGCAACTGGCCAGCTACAGGCCATCGGCTACGCCAACCAGCTCGCCAGCCAGCAGGCCAATCAGCTCTTGCAGATTCGCACCATGTTGACCGCCCAACACAACGCGGAGGCAGCCCGGATTGCAGCAGAACTCGATGCCGAGGCGCGAGGTGATGCCAGGGCCGAGCAAATGCGTACCTGGACGTTTCGCCCGAGTCCGGCAGACAACTACTAGGGAGGCGGTGAGATGAAAAAAATCTTTTTTACTACCGCGGCTACGTTGCTGTTGTTGGCTGGATGTGAACAGGAAAGGATGCCCGAACCAAATGCGGCGACGTGTGCCCCCGATGCGTTCCAGGCAGCACTGAATGAAATGCGCAGCGAAGCGAACCGAGAGGCCTTTACCGAGGAATGCAGAGCATTCCAGAAGGCCAAGCAGATGCGTCAGTGGGAGTTCAAGCCCAGCCCTAAAGATGATTATTGAGGTGGTCGCCATGAGAAAGAAAATTGCTCTAGGTGGCTTGATGATGGTCGCCACAATGGTGCTGGCTGAACCTGCAATGGCGCAGGAGCTAAGTAGCAGCGGTGTTATGAATGATGTGCTCAAGCGTTTTCATGATGCTGCCGCAACATGGGGGCCAGCTATTGAGTCCGCTGCATCGCGTTTGTTCTGGACGCTGGTTGTGATTTCGATGGTCTGGACATTCGGCATGATGGCTTTGCGCAAGGCCGACATTGGCGAGTTCTTCGCGGAGTTCGTTCGCTTCACGATCTTCACCGGCTTTTTCTGGTGGTTGCTGACGAATGCGAACCAGGGCATGAATATCGCCGGTACGATTGTTCAGTCATTGCAAACTCTGGGCGCGCAGGCGGGGGGACTTTCCAATAGCAATCTTGGGCCCTCCAGCATCCTTGATCTTGGTTTCGAGTTATACAACCGCACAGTACAGGCCACCTCGGAGCTGGGATGGCGGCAGATGGCAACTGCTCTGGTCATGGAGCTAATGGCCCTGGCTGTTTTGTTTGTCCTGGCGTTGATTGCGGTCAACCTGTTGCTGTTGCTCGCATCAGCCTGGATTCTGTTGTATGCCGGTGTGTTCTTCCTTGGCTTTGGTGGAAGTCGTTGGACTTCCGACATGGCGATCAATTACTACAAGACCGTGCTGGGCCTGGCCGCACAGCTTATGGCAATGGTGCTTCTGGTTGCGATTGGCAAAGAGTTCATCAATCACTACTACACGCAAATCAGCGAGAACATGGCATCCCAGGAACTGGCCGTGATGTTGGTTATATCGGTCATCTTGCTTTTCTTGGTCAACAAAGTTCCGCCGATGATTTCTGGTCTTGTGTCTGGTGGTGGTATTGGCGCAGCCGGTGGAATTGGAAACTTCGGTGCGGGTGCGGCAGTTGGGGCGGCGGTGACGGCGGCCAGTATGGCAACTGGCGGCGCTGCCCTGGCAGGTAAAGCGGTTATGGGTGCCGCAGCCGGTGCAGCCGGAGGTGCAAGTGCACTCCAAGCGGCTTTTCAGAAAGCATCAGCGAGTATGGAAACCGGCGGTGACATGTCCAGCATGGGGTCAGTTGTCAGCAGTGGCGGAAACGGTGGTGGTGAAGCGGGTACTGCTGGCAGTAGCCCATTCGCCCAAGCGGCTGGCTTTGGTGACAGCGGCAGTAGCTCAAGCGGTGGCGGCTTTGCCAAGGCCGCGAAGCTGGCCACAGGCACGGCCTCCGAGTTAGCCAAGGGTGTCGGCTCTCAAGTGAAGCAGGGATTCCAGGAGCGAGTGAGCGAAACCACAGGCGGAAAACTGGCTGCTTCGATACGCGAAAGCATGGAGCCGAAAGAAGCAAGCCAATCTGGCCAGTTCGAGGGCAATAGCTTGGGCGCCGATTCTGGCCCAGATAGTAACGAAGTCAGGAGTTAGCACGATGACGACATCAACATACATGGCCGCATTGGCGGCCCTGGATGAAGCGCCAAGGGAAGAAGTCAGCCAGGTATTTATTTCGCCGCTGGGTGATCAATCGACCGAGGTCGATGCAGAGACAGAAACAGCCGCTTTTGTATCACGGCCAGACCCTATGAGAGAGAGCGAAACTAAGCCGATAAGTATTGAGGTTAATGGCGGCAGGAATGAGCGGTCAGCATTCGCGGAGGCGGCGGGGCTGTACCTGTAGGCGCACCGGGCTGGCCACAACCAGCCCGGCACTTTCAATCAACACCTACTGGAGAGGTGAATTATGACAACACAACATATTATCGAACCAGGGCAAGCAGTGCATCAAGCAGCGGCTATTCTTTCTTCTTTGGAGTACATCAACCAAGCGGAAGCGCGGAGCCTTGGGCCATTGGCCGAAGCCGTCGCTAATGCTTTTATGGTGGTGTACTACCAAGCTGAAACGGGCCGGGCGACACAGGCTGATTTTCAAGAAGCAATGAACGCCTTGCGCCAAGCGTGCAGCTAATGACGAAAGGGCGGCCACTCGAACTGGCCGCCTTTTTCAATCTTCACTGTTTGGCCATTCCCGACCCACAGACGGCGCATCCATCCATTCGCGTTCCTCCGGCGGCAGCGGGTAAGCCCCGGATGCTTCCGCGTCGGCCAGTAGTTCGGCCAGTGTGTAGCGCACCCGACCAGTGGAAACGGCGCGGGCCGGGTCGGCCTTCTCATGCAGCCTGTTCTCTAGGTTCTTTGGGTCTGTCATCGGGCGACCTCAGCAAGCATGGATACTAGGTGTTCCAGGTCAGTGATCGAATGCGCCAGGAAGCGGCCGGCGCGGCAATCTGCAATCATTTCCTCAGTTTTTTCCTACTCATGTTCAACCTCGTTCGTACCAGCTCTTCGAGCGATTCACCACGCGCACGACCAGCAGCATCACCGGCACTTCGACCAGGACGCCGACCACGGTTGCCAATGCAGCGCCGGAGTGCAGACCGAACAAGCTGATGGCGGCCGCCACGGCCAGCTCGAAGAAGTTGCTGGCACCGATCAGGGCCGAAGGACAGGCGACAGAGTGCTTTTCCCCCGCCCGCTTGTTCAGCCAGTAGGCTAACCCGGAATTGAAGAACACTTGAATCAAGATCGGCACGGCTAGCATGGCGATCACTAACGGCTGCCGGATGATGGCCTCGCCCTGGAAGGCGAACAGTAGAACCAACGTCAGCAGCAGCGCGGCCATCGACCACGGCCCGATCTTCTGCATGGCCCGTTCAAAGGCGGCCTGTCCTTGCTTGAGCAGATGCCGCCGCAAGAGCTGCGCCAGGATCACCGGCACGATGATGTAGAGCACGACCGAAATCAGCAGCGTGTCCCAAGGCACCGAGATCGAGGACATGCCCAGCAGCAGGCCGACGATGGGCGCGAAGGCCACGATCATGATGGCGTCGTTCAGAGCCACTTGCGAGAGCGTGAAAAGCGGGTCGCCGTTGGTAAGGCGGCTCCACACGAACACCATTGCCGTGCAGGGCGCGGCGGCCAGCAAGATCAAGCCCGCGATGTAGCTGTCCAGTTGATCGGCCGGCAGGAACGGAGCGAACACTTGTCGGATGAACAGCCACCCCAGCAGGGCCATCGAGAATGGCTTGACGGCCCAATTCACGAACAGCGTGACGCCGATGCCGCGCCAATGCTCTTTGACCTGGTGCAGCGCCCCGAAGTCGATCTTGACCAGCATCGGGACGATCATTACCCAAATCAGCAGGCCCACCGGCAAATTGACCTGGGCCACTTCCATGCGGCCTATGGCCTGGAACACGTCAGGAAGGCCCTGGCCGAGCGCAACACCGGCGACGATGCACAGGGCCACCCACAGCGTCAGGTAACGCTCGAAGCCGCTCATCGGGGCCTGGCGCGGCTTCGCGGCGATGGCCTGTGCGCCGGCGCTCATGCTTCCTGCTCGGTCTTGCCGATGTTCGCCAGCTCGCGCTTGATGGCCGTCTGGTCAAGCATTTTGAGAGGCAGATTCACGAACAGGCGGACGCGGTTCATCATGTGCCGGAAGGTTTGTTCGAAGGCCCGGCGCTTCTCGGCGTCAGTGCCTTCGACGGCGGCCGGGTCTTCAAATCCCCAATGCGCCGAGATCGGCTGACCAGGCCACACCGGACACATTTCGCCGGCGGCGTTGTCGCAGACGGTGATGATGAAGTCCATCTTCGGTGCGTCGGGCGTGGCGTACTCGTCCCAGCTCTTGCTGCGCAGATTCTCGGTCGGGTAATTCACCGACTCCACCTTTTCGACGGCGAAGGGATTGACCTTGCCGGTTGGGTGACTGCCGGCGCTGTAGGCGCGGAAGCGCCCTTGCCCCATCGTGTTGATGAGAGCTTCGGCCATGATGCTGCGCGCCGAATTGCCGGTGCAGAGGATGAGGACGTTATAGATTCTTTCGGTCATGATGTTTCGCTTTCTGGTAGTGGCTGGGGAGCAATGGCGATGGATGAAAGATCGGTGGCCTCGTCGATGACGTGGCCGGCCGCTTTCCGTTCGGAATAGCGGTCTGTCAGTGCTTCACGGTGCGGCCGTACCAGCGCCGTGAAGCGCACCAGTTCTTCCATCACATCGGCTATTCGGTCGTAGTACGGCGAGGGCTTCATGCGGCCCGCCGCGTCGAACTCTTGGAACGCTTTGGCGATACTCGACTGGTTCGGAATGGTGAACATTCGCATCCAGCGGCCGAGCAGACGCAAGGTGTTCACGGCGTTGAAGCTCTGCGAGCCGCCGGATACCTGCATCACGGCCAGGGTGCGGCCTTGGGTCGGCCGGATGCCGGCCATTTCAAGCGGCAGATGGTCAATCTGCGCCTTCATGACACTGGTAATCTGACCGTGGCGTTCCGGGCTGCACCAGACTTGTCCCTCTGACCACTCGGACAGGGCGCGCAGCTCCTTGACGGCCGGGTGATCGTCGCTTTGCACTTGATCGGGCAACGGCAAATCGGACGGGTCGAAGATGCGTGTTTCTGCGCCAAAGAATTGCAGCAGCCGGGCCGCTTCCTCGACGGCCAGCCGTGAGAACGAGCGGGCGCGCAGCGAGCCATACAGCAGCAGGATACGCACCGGCGGGGCGTCGGGTGCCAGCCCGAGCGCCGGGCGCTCGATGGCAAAGGATTTGTCCAAAGCGGGCAAAGAATCGGGGTCGGAAAGATGGCGAAGTCTCATGCCAACACCTTCCCGGCTTCCGTGGTGCAAGACAGGTTGCACACCTGGCCGCCGCAGCAGTTTTCCGTGAGAAAGGCCACCAGGTTAGTGGCCGTCGAAAAGTTCGCCTCGTAGATCACAAATCGGCCTTCTTGCCGCGACGTGACCATGCCGGCGTGTGCCAGCTCTTTCAGGTGGAAGGATAGCGAAGACGGCGGGATGCCGGCCGCTTCGCTGATTTTTCCGGCGGCCATGCCGGCGGGGCCGGCCTGGACGAGAAGCCGGAACACCGCGAGGCGCGATTCTTGAGCGATGGCCGCCAGGGCGGCTACAGCATTTATCGTTTCCATGTTTCAATAATAGTCGAAATATGGAGTGTGCTCAATAGCTCATTTAAGCTGTAAAAATGAGCTAGGCGCATTTAGATCGATATGTGATAAATTGGCCTGCCAGTTTAAGATGGGTGCATTTGAGTATGCCCAAAGGAGCCCGCAAGTATGCGCAGGACGAAGCCAGTAGCCGCGCCGATGGTGGCGCGGGTCTATCTGCGCGTCAGCACCGACGCGCAGGACTTGGAACGCCAAGAGGCGATCACTACGGCCGCGAAGGCCGCCGGCTACTACGTCGCCGGCATCTACCGTGAGAAGGCATCCGGCGCACGCGCCGACCGGCCTGAGCTGCTGCGCATGATCGGCGACCTACAGCCCGGCGAGGTGGTCATTGCCGAGAAGATCGACCGCATCAGCCGCCTACCTTTGCCCGAGGCCGAGCGCCTGGTGGCCTCGATACAGGCCAAAGGCGCACGCCTGGCCGTCCCTGGCGTGGTCGATCTATCCGACCTGGCGGCCGAGGCCCAGGGCGTCGCCAAGATCGTGCTGGAAGCCGTGCAGATCATGCTTTTTCGCCTGGCCTTGCAGATGGCCCGCGACGACTACGAGGACAGGCGCGAACGCCAGCGCCAAGGCATTGAGTTGGCCCGCCAGGCCGGGCGGTACAAGGGCCGCCGTGCTGATCCGAAGCGCCGCGCCCAAGTTGTCGCGCTGCGCAAGTCCGGCTACAGCATCAACAAGACCGCCGAGCTGGCCGGGTACAGTGCGGCCCAGGTGAAACGGATATGGGCCGAGGTCAGCCAGGCCGAAGCGAAGCAGCACGGCGCGTTCGTGGAGGACGCATTGACGGAAGCCGATGCCCTGGCCGCTGTCGGCCAGGATGAGCGCCAGGAGGAAAGGGCATGAAGAAGCCGAACCAAGACGACGAGCCGTTTTTCATCACCGAGGAGATTGCGGCCGAAATGATCGCCGGCGGCTATGAGTTCGAGCTGCCGCCCATTCCTTGCACCATCCGCCTACGCGACGTGCTGGAGCGCATGACCGATGCTGAGCTAGCATTGCAGCCGGGCGAGATCGCCGACCAGGAGCGTGAACGCTGCCGGCGCAAGCCGTGTTCAACCTCATGATCTGGTCATGGTATTTTTCATGGCACTGAGCCTGATAGTTCTTGCAAATTGTTGTCACTAAAGGGTTTTGTGTGCTTGTTTACAATCGAGTGGGAGTGACGGGCACTGGCTGGCAATGTCTAGCAACGGCAGGCATTTCGGCTGAGGGTAAAAGAACTTTCCGCTAAGCGATAGACTGTATGTAAACACAGTATTGCAAGGACGCGGAACATGCCTCATGTGGCGGCCAGGACGGCCAGCCGGGATCGGGATACTGGTCGTTACCAGAGCCACCGACCCGAGCAAACCCTTCTCTATCAGATCGTTGACGAGTATTACCCGGCATTCGCTGCGCTTATGGCAGAGCAGGGAAAGGAATTGCCGGGCTATGTGCAACGGGAATTTGAAGAATTTCTCCAATGCGGGCGGCTGGAGCATGGCTTTCTACGGGTTCGCTGCGAGTCTTGCCACGCCGAGCACCTGGTCGCTTTCAGCTGTAAGCGTCGCGGTTTCTGCCCGAGCTGTGGGGCGCGGCGGATGGCCGAAAGTGCCGCCTTGCTGGTTGATGAAGTACTGCCTGAACAACCCATGCGTCAGTGGGTGTTGAGCTTCCCGTTTCAGCTGCGTTTCCTGTTTGCCAGCCGGCCCGAGATCATGGGGTGGGTGCTGGGCATCGTTTACCGCGTCATTGCCACGCACCTGGTCAAGAAAGCGGGCCATACCCACCAAGTGGCCAAGACGGGCGCGGTCACCCTGATCCAGCGTTTTGGATCGGCGCTCAATCTGAATGTTCACTTCCACATGCTGTTTCTCGACGGTGTGTATGTCGAGCAATCCCACGGCTCAGCGCGTTTCCGCTGGGTCAAGGCGCCGACCAGCCCAGAGCTCACCCAGCTGACGCACACCATCGCCCACCGGGTGGGTCGCTATCTGGAACGGCAAGGCCTGCTGGAACGGGATGTCGAAAACAGCTATCTGGCCTCGGATGCGGTGGATGACGACCCGATGACACCCCTGCTGGGGCACTCGATCACTTACCGTATCGCTGTCGGTTCACAGGCGGGGCGAAAGGTGTTCACTTTGCAAACTCTGCCGACCAGTGGTGATCCGTTCGGTGACGGGATTGGCAAGGTAGCCGGGTCCAGCCTGCACGCCGGCGTGGCGGCCAGGGCCGATGAACGCAAGAAGCTCGAACGGCTGTGCCGGTACATCAGCCGCCCGGCGGTATCCGAGAAGCGGCTGTCGTTAACACGAGGCGGCAACGTGCGCTACCAGCTCAAGACGCCGTACCGGGACGGCACCACGCACGTCATTTTCGAACCATTGGATTTCATTGCAAGGCTGGCCGCCCTGGTACCGAAGCCCAGAGTCAACCTAACCCGCTTCCACGGGGTGTTCGCACCCAACAGTCGGCACCGGGCGTTGGTCACGCCGGCAAAACGGGGCAGGGGCAACAAGGTCAGGGTGGCTGATGAACCGGCAACACCAGCACAACGGCGAGCGTCGATGACATGGGCGCAACGGCTCAAGCGTGTTTTCAATATCGACATCGAGACCTGCAGCGGCTGCGGCGGCGCCATGAAAGTCATCGCCTGCATTGAAGACCCTATAGTGATCAAGCAGATCCTTGATCACCTGAAGCACAAAGCCGAAACCAGCGGGACCAGGGCGTTACCCGAAAGCCGGGCGCCACCGGCTGAGCTGCTCCTGGGTCTGTTTGACTGACGAGCCTGAAGGCCAACGATACCAATCAAAATGCTGCGTTCACAGCGCCGCGGCAGGGATCCGCCGTGCTGGTTGTCGGAAAAGGAGCCGCTAGTGGGAAAGAGGAGGGTAAATTTTCAGCGTTGCTGGCTCCCCGTCAGCCGGATTGGGTTGCATCGCAGGGGTGTCGAAAGAGTCAACTGCGGTCCAAAGCTGTTGGACTTGGGTGAAAAGGGCGTTTATTCTTCCTATACGTTGTCGGCAGCGGGCCAAAAAGGAATACGTCCATGCCCATCGAGGTGAAACCGGCTGTGAGCGCGGGTTCAAGCATATAGCCCGACAGGCGCGTATCCTTGCCGATCACGACACGATGGCGGTGGTCACCGCGACGAAAGACACGGCCAGCCGCCATGCCGACGCGCAAGGCGGTTTCCGCCGTCATCGCGCCTTCGTTGGCTTTGCCACGAATACCGTCTGTGCCGAAATATTTGCGCACCATAAGGTCGATTATCCTGTCGTCGGGTCGCCCTCAAAGGGGACATGCCTGCTGAACCGCGAATATAGAGAAATATCCCGAATGTGCAGTTAACGAATTCTTGCGGTTTCTTTCAGCGCCGCCAATACCGCCAGCCCGTCGCGCAAGGGGCGCGGCTCGTGTGTGCGGATGAAGTCAGCTCCACCTGCGGCGGCGGCAAGCTCTGCAGCGAGTGTCGCGGCCCCGACATCCCCCGGACCACGGCCTGTGAGCGCGCGCAGAAAGGATTTGCGCGAAACAGACAGAAGCACCGGCAAATCGAAGCGCAGCCGCAATTCATCGAACCGCGCCAGCACCGAGAGCGAGGTTTCGGGAGCAGCCCCCAGAAAAAACCCCATGCCGGGATCAAGGACAAGGCGGTTGCGTTTGATACCGGCACCCGTCAGCGCCGCGATGCGCGCGTCAAAGAACGCCGCAATGTGATCCATGATGTCGCCAGCGGGTGCCTCGCGCCGATCTGCCTGCCCGTCTTGCACCGAATGCATAACGACGAGTTTGGCAGATGATTTCGCCAATTGCGGATAGAACGCAGCGTCTGGAAAACCGCGAATATCATTGAGATAGGCCACACCACGCGACAAGGCATAGGCTTGCGTCGCGGGTTGATAACTGTCGAGCGAGACGGGAATGCCATCTGCCTTGAGCGCGTCCAGCACCGGCGCGATACGCGCGATTTCTGTGTCGGACGAAACAGGCGCGGCGTCGGGATTGCTGGATGCCGGACCGAGGTCGATCACATCTGCCCCCTCGGCCATCAGCTTACGCGCCTGCGCAATGGCTGCGTCTGGCGCCAGATACCGGCCTCCATCGGAGAAACTGTCCGAGGTTATGTTGACGATGCCGAAAATGATGAGCGATTTATTCATGGGGGCTTCTATAATAATAATAATCGAGCATGAGTCTCATACGGATGCTCGGGTCGAAAGGGAATCCCCAGGCGAGTAACCTGTTTGCGGTGATCCATTAGCTGCAGGAGCAGAAGAGCATACATCTGGAAGCAAAGCCAGGAAAGCGGCCTATGGAGCTGTGCGGCAGCGCTCAGTAGGCAATTTTTCAAAATATTGTTAAGCCTTTTCTGAGCATGGTATTTTTCATGGTATTACCAATTAGCAGGAAAATAAGCCATTGAATATAAAAGATAAAAATGTCTTGTTTACAATAGAGTGGGAATAAGACCCTCGTCACCGGACGAGCCTGTCTCACTGGCCTCACGGCACCCGTGAGCCGGGATGCATCGCATCCCGAGCGCACGGGCATCGCGCCCGCCGCATCGCGCCCGACCGCGAGACTCGCACCTGTATGCCGGCCGGCGATCCGGTTGCGCGCGACGGTGCCGGAGCTGGTTGTTACCCGAGTGACCGGACTCTGGCCAGACGCACCGCGCTGAACAAGCAGATCGCGGTGAGTGTCGTGACCCCTACGACGGCGACGTAAAAGGATGCGTAGGACAGCAGATTGGGCCAGTCCCCGATCGGCTGCAGACCGCGTTCCGGTGCATACACCGCGGCGGAGTAGCCCACGGCATTCCCCCACAGTGTGACGATGGCGCCGTAGTAGACCCACTTGGCTTGACGCGCGGTGAACTTGAGGATGGGACCCAGCAGCACCACGATCATGACGTACATCGCATTCATGAGCGGCCCGGTATGCGTGTTGCGCAGCAGCTCCTTCTGATCCGGCACCGGGATTTCCATCCGCGGCAGGGGCAGGATGTGAAACACATTGTCGGCGAGTGAAATCAGCCAGGCGAAGCCGCCAAAAAAACCCAGGAACATCATCACAAAGCAGTGCACCAGCAACTTGCCGTTGATCTGATCGGTGAATCCGCCCGCGGTTGTGACCCACAATTGATTTCGCATTTTTTCTCCTCGTGTTTTTGCGCGCCGCAAAGATGCCGCGCGTGCTCCTGTCGTAAACGGGGTGTGCTACGCCGTGCGGGCCAGAAATGGCACCGGAATGTCGGGATGGCGCGTGTCGAGCAGCGGCACCTGGTCTTCCGGCCACTGGCGGTACCCGGCGATCCAGTCCTCGACCCAGCGCAGTTCTTTTTCGTTGCGCGGGTCATGCCCCGGCAGGGCGGCACGCAGCAGATAGGGCGCGACATAGCGGATAAAGCCCCACAGTCGGCGAGCCAGGCGCAGACGTGAGCGCACGCTGTGCCAGCGGCCATCCTTCTTGAGGATCGTCTTGTAGCCGCGCATGGAATACCACGCCACCGCACCGGAGCCATGGAACACGCCGAGCATGCGCACGAAATAGGCGCCAATGCTGCCGCCGAATCGGGTCTGATAGACGTCGTGGGCAACGCATTTGTGCTCGGACTCCTCCACAAAGTGCCACAGGATGAAGGACGCCACGCGGGTATCCGCACCGCTGAAGAGATCAACGCGCTGTTCGATCAGCCATTTGGTCACCCCAAGGGTCATGGCTTCGAAGCCGGCGGTGTAGGCCATCCGCTTGCGCAGCGACTGGCGCTGGAGCTTGGCGTAATGACGCGTCAGGTCCTGCTCGATATCCGCCAGTTCGGCATAGCCTTTGGCCTTGAGCAGCTCGTTGAAGCGACGGTGGGTCGTGAAGTGATACTGCTCCTGGGTGTTGAAGGCACGGCCCGAGTCCTTGACGTAGCCGTCGTCCATATCGGCCGTGGCCTCGCGCACCGTCTTGATCAGAAACGGCTCGAGATACGGCATGGTGATCGACGCCCCGTTGACCATGGCGCAGAACTCCGGATCGTGTGCTTTCCAGACCGGCTGCAGATCATCCGGAAACTCGAAGGGGATTTTGCGGGGCTGGGGGATGGGGTACTGGCGAGTCGATGGCTTATGCATATCGTGTCGTCTCCATGAGCGGGCCGTGCGCAGCGGTATCTGCCGGGGAAGTCATCTTCCTGCCAGCACACAAGGTCTGAATCACCACTGGCGTGAGGGTCTCGTCGTCACGCCCCGGTCCGGACGGACCGGACCATTCCAAACAAACCCGCCCATGCCCCCGATCCGGAACCCGTGGCGGGTAATGGCCTGGGTGCAGAGGTCCAGGATCGCCTCCCGGCGTTGACTGCACACACCCACTGAATACGGTGTTCTGGCCACGACCTGTTCCTTCGCAAGCGGAGCTGGACAATGCATCTGGAATAATATTGACACTGTTAATCTAACACTGTTAACTTTTTCAGAACACCCCGCTATGAAGGATGAGCCGCTTCCGCCCGTCGCTGATTTGCTGACGCACCGGGATTGACGGAAGCTCCGGGGCCTGAATCTGATCACGCCCGTCCGTTCATGGCGCGATGCGGTGCACCGCCGGGTTTGACGCGGTTCACGGTGGCGGCAGGCGTCTGCGGCCTGACCGCGCGCGGCGACTCTGCTACCGTGCGCGCCGGCTTTCGGGGACCGGTGAAGCGGGACATTCCGATCATGGATCTCGAACGCGTTCCGACAATCATTTGCGCGTCGCTGCCGGCAAGGAGGCGTCGCGGGTATCTGGATTCCTGAGGGCATGGACCGGACTGACGACATCGATCCGCAGGCGCGCGACCTGTACTGGATGCGGCATGCCATGCTGCTGGCGCACCGCGCCGAGGCGGCGGGTGAAGTCCCGGTCGGTGCCGTGGTGGTGCGCGGGGATCGCGTCGTGGGGGAGGGCTGGAACCGTCCGATCGGCACGCACGATCCCAGCGCGCATGCGGAGATCGTTGCGCTGCGCGCCGCGGCGGCGGCGGATCAGAATTACCGGGTGCTCGATACCACGCTGTACGTCACGCTGGAGCCTTGTGTGATGTGCGCCGGCGCTATCGTGCATGCGCGCGTTTCGCGGTTGGTGTTCGGCGCCTACGACCCCAAGGCCGGCGCGGTGTCGTCGGTGTACGACGTTATCGCCGCGCCGCGGCTGAACCATCGCCTGCTCTGGCGCGGGGGCGTACTCGAAGACGAGTGTGCGCAGCTGTTGCGCACCTTCTTTCGAAGCCGCCGCGGCTAGCCGATCGCGCTACTGCGTCAGGCGCAACAGGATCTTCGCGGCGATCTGACGGAACGCGGTATCCAGGTCCGCCGCCGTGGGTGCGAAGACGGCGACGCCGGCGGGCTGGTCCGGATTGAAGCTGCCGCTGGCCGGATCATTGGCCATCTTGCGCAGCGAGTCGCGATCGATGCTGTTGCCCAGGCCGATGGCGAAAACCAGGATTCCGGACTCCCGTGCCTGCGCGGCCGCCTGCTCGGCGCGGAATTTTCCTTCGGCAGTGACATTGCCGCTATTGCGCGTGCGGTTTGCCGCGTACTCCTGCGAATAGAAGGTGGCCGGGTCGCGCCTGCAGCGAACGGTGTCGCCGCTGGATGGATCACGAAAATCGTATTCACCACTGCCGGGAACCAGTACCAGACTGCGGAACACGTTCCTGGTCGAGCACTCGACATCGCCCAGAAATGAATTGGCGTAGCCGTCGGTGAAGAAGATCAGCACCTTGAGGACGTTCTCGTTGAGTTCGAGCGGCGCATTGACGATCTGGTCTCGGGCAATGTCGATACCCCCGTGCGAATAGGTCCAGCCACCGAAGCGCAGATTGTTAGCAGCGGTGCGAATCAGCGCCTTGAAGTTATGGCGCATCGACACATCGAGCCGTGCATGGTCTGCGTAGCTCGAAAGCGCGGCGCGGTCGTTGGCGTCGTCAAAGTAGTTGATGAAGGTGGTGACCGCGCCCGGCAGCGCGGCTGCGCCACCGTTGCTGCTCATGGAGCCGGAGCGATCGAGGGCGATGCCCATGACCAGTCGCGCCCGTGAGGCCTGTGCGTAGGCTTTGACGTTGATCGTCTGCCATTGCGGCAGCAGACGGATGAAATAGGTATTCAGCAGGACGTTGGCTTCGACGCCCACGCGCTTGTTGCCGAGTTCGTCGGTGCTGAAGGTGACGTTGACCGTGGGTTCTGACGACTGGCGCGTGGTCATGCCGGATGCGGCGTAGTTCATTCCGAACGCGCTCTCGGCGATCGCGCGCGCGGTGGCGTCGCCGTCCGACAGATTGCGCACGCCGGTCAAGGCGGCGGCGTCGACGCTCTTGGCGAGTGCGGCGCGGCTCATGTAGAGGAAGCCGACGTCGATGGCCAGACCGAAGAACAGCAGCATGGCGATGGCGCTGATCAGGAACGTCACCAGGATGACGCCGCGTTGTCGGTTGGGAGTGGATCGGTTTGCAGGCATGGCGGCGCGCCTCAGAAGAACGCGACGTCGTAGTAGACGCCACCGGTGTTGATGTCGACCAGGCTGCCGAGCGGGGTGATCGGCTCCGAGTGGTAGAACACCTCTGCGGCAAACAGGTTGCGGCCGATCGGAGGAATGGCGGTGGAGGTCGGTGGCAGTACAGCGGTATTGCCGACGCCGGTGCCGATGCGGCTGGCGTGCACTTCGCCACCGGCTGCGCGTTGCTGCACGATGCTGAGGCGGCCACTCGCATCGCGCAGTACTTCGGTGATCAGCACATAACCGTCGCGTTCGATGTTCAATGGTGCGGCGGAGACCTGAATCGCCGCGATGGCATCATCCAGGCTGGTGCCGCGCGAGGTGAGATTGGCGGCCTCACGGCTGAGATTGATCAGCACCTGATGCGACAGGATCGAACGGCCGATGTCGATGACACCGAACATCAGCACCAGCAGGATCGGCAACACCATCACCATTTCCACCACAGCAACGCCGCGCATCGCACGATGCCGGCGCCGGGTTTTCGCCGGCACGTTCAAAGTTCGGCTCCCGGCGGGAATGGCTCATTGCGGAACGTCGTGCTGACCGTGAACGCGTGGCCGCCGTTGTCGAAGTACTTGCCGACAAACGGCGTGATGAAATGGAATTCGTAGTCCAGCGAAAGCGTGAAAGTGTCGCCCGGGCCGCCCGCGTTGTTGGCGCCACCGCTGACACTGGAAATGTAGATGGCGTTGGGATCGACCTGTACGCCAATCGCCTTCTCGCGCACGACCTGCTTGATCGAGGCGAGCCGCGATTGCAGGGTTTCCGGGTGATTGGGATCCGGCAGGCTGCGGCCGGTCACGCCAAAGCGACCGGCCTCGCGCATCGCGTGCTGCAAGGTGATCTTGGTGAACATCATGCGGCTGAAATCGAGCATGGCAAAGATCATCAGGATGAACACCGGCATCAGGATCGCCAGTTCGACCACGACCAGTCCGCGGCCCCGACGATGGCATCGCTGGACGGGTGTTGCGCATTTGCGCTGAGTTCTGGATTGCATGAAGCGACTCCGCTGGAACGTGGTCCGCACACGGGTTGCCCACGATCGACAGCGGTCAGTTTCAGGGTAAACCCTGTATTGCGCTATAGAGAATTTGCGCTATGCCGGACGTCGGTCCCGGCATGTCCGGCTTTTCGAGCCGGGCTAGCGGAAGCCGTCGCGGCGCTCGCCGGACTGGTTTTCGCTCGGCTGGGTGCCGCGTTCAGCGGCGACGGACAGCATGTCGCGCAGGCGCTGCGGCAGGCCAGAGACCCCCTGATCGGGACACAGGGAATCGGCGCAATCGGCGGACAGGGCAATGAACGGATTTTGATCGCGGCTATGCGCCGTTGCGCGACCATCTCGAGCCAGTGCGGCGATCCCCTGGATCAGATCGTCGGCGCGCAGCCCCAGGTTGCGCCAGTGCTCGCGCAGGATGCCGACGTCCAGCTGCGCGGCGGCACCGAAGCGGTCGGATGCCAGGGCCAGCACGATCAGCGCTGCATCTTCGGTGGAGAGTTCGATCGACGCCATGTTCAATCCGAAGCGATTCGCCGCGTCGAATTGACGCCGGGCCTCAAATGTCAGGCTTCATTATGGCGGCTGCGCAGCGTCCGCGACAGTGTGACGCTCAGGCGTTGCGCGTACGCCGATCGATGGCGCTGCCATCGGCGAGCATCGCCGGATAGGCCAGTTGGTAGTGCTTGATCAGGTCGATCAGATTGTCGGCGTGCATCTTGGACATCATGCGACCGCGGTGCATCTCGATGGTCTTCAGGTTCAGGCCGAGCTTTTCCGCGATTTCGCGGTTCTTCATGCCTTGCATGACGCAATCGAGCAGTTCGCGTTCGCGGGTGCTGAGGCTGTCAATGTGCGCCAGCGCCACGCTGCGCTCGGCCTCACGGCGGCGGCGGAGTTGATCGCGCTCCAGCGCGGCCCGCACATTTTCCAGCAGGGCGTGACGCGAGAAAGGCTTGGTCAGGAATCCGACCGCTCCGGCCTGCACTGCGCGCACAGCCGTATCGACGTCGGCAAATTCCGACACAAAGATGATCGGCATCGATTCGCCCGCACCGTTGAGCTGCTGCTGCAGTTCCAGCCCGGTCATGCCGGGCAAGAACACTTCGGTGACGACGCAGCCCGGTTCGGCACTGCCGTCTTGCGAAACGAAATCCTCAGCGCGCGCATAGGTCCGGGTCTCCAGTGCCATGGCGGAGAGGAACTGTTGCAGCGAGCCGCGGAGTGCGTCGTCTGGCTCGATGATGTGAATGGTGCCGTTGCTTGTCATACCGGGTATACCCTCGACTGAGCGAATGATAGCCATAGCTTTCACACGCCTGCAATGACGCGATTCTGCGGCCAATCGTCCGCTTGTTTCGCTAAGTCCTTGTGTTGGCGAAGAACATCTTCGAACGCGACTACATGGAAAGCCATGGCTGGGCATTAATATCTACAGGGTATACCCTTGACGCTCTCTGAACCGCCGCTTAACTTGGCTGCAAGGTTTACGGCGCCGTTCGCTACTGATGTCTGACGGCGTCGCAACCGAAGAGAGCAGGCCATAGACGTATTCCACGCGGGGTGATTCTGGCGTTGGCGGCATGGGCCTCTCGTTTGAGCATCTGAGCAGGGTTCTAGGAGATTCACCATGTCCATTCGGGAAAGCATTGTGCGGTTTCTGCGTGATGAAGAAGGCCTCACGACCGTTGAGTACGCGGTCGCCGGCGGCTTGATCGCAGCTGCGGTTGTTGCGGCGTTCGCGCTGCTGGGCGGCACCGTCGACAAGAAGATCACCGGCATCAACACCGAGCTGAATAAGTAAGGCATTGGCCGGAATCGGACCGTGGGGCGTATTCCACGGTCCGGTCACCGGGCGCCACGATCGCCAACACCAATAAGAAAAGCACTGACGATGCCTGACCTCGACTCCACGTTCGCCGCCAATGCGATCCTGCAGTGGTCACTGGCGTTGCTGCTGATCGCGGCAGTCTGGCGCGATCTGCGCTGGCATCGAATCGACAACGGCATTGTTCTGGGCGGCATCGTTGCGGCCCTGACATTGAATGCCATTGCTGCCGGACTCCCCGGCATTGCTTCGTCGCTAGGGGGGCTCGCGGTCGGGCTGCTATTGCTGCTGCCGTTTTATGCGCGCGGCGGCATGGCGGCTGGTGACGTCAAGTTGATGGCGGCCGCTGGTGCGTTTCTGGGTCCGGTCGATGCGGCCTGGGCCACCGGCTGGTCTCTGATTGCCGGCGGTGTGATGGCGTTCGCGATCCTGCTGCACGGCGACGGCCTGCGTCGCGGCGTACTTGCTACAGGACGCCAGTTTTTCGATTACGCAATGGCCAGGGTCTGGGTGCCGGCGCCGGCGGACAGCGCCGCAGCACGGCGGTTTCCCTACGCCGCAGCCATTGCCATGGGTTGCATGACGGTCGCGCTGTGGCGCGTCACACACGCGACGCCGGTCACGGCGTAGTGCGCAGCAGGGAGCAGGGTTCATGAGCAACAAGCGCAATTCCCTCATTTTTCTCGCCGTAGCCCTGGTGCTGGGCATCGCCGCGGCGATGTTCGCACAGCGCTGGGCACGGCAGAGCATGGCCGCAGCCGAAGCGCAGGCGAGCCGTGACATCACAGAAGTCGTCGTTGCCGATCAGGAACTGGCGTTCGGCAAACGCATTGATGCCGGGCAGTTGCGCACCGCGCGCTGGCCGGCGGATGCGGTGCCGAAGGGTGCCTTCAATCAGATCGACCAGGTTGTCGGCATGGTGTCGAAGTACCAGATCTTTCCCGGCGAACCGGTCCTCGCGCAGCGCATTGCCGACCCAGCCACCAGTCCCTTGATGGCAAGCCTGATCGGACCCAACAAGCGAGCGGTGACGGTCCGCGTGGATGACGTCGTGGGTGTCGGCGGCTTCCTGCTGCCGGGCAGTCGCGTTGACGTAGTGGCGTCCAAGCAGAACGAGCGGCAGGAGTATCAGACGCGAACGATCCTGCACAACTTGCGGGTACTGGCTGTGGACCAGACCGCATCGGCCGGTGCTGAGGACAAGCCGGTGGTGGTGCGCGCGGTGACCCTGGAAACCGATCCGAGCGAGGCGGAGGTGCTGGTGCAGGCGACCATCGAAGGCAGCGTGCAACTGGCGCTGCGCAATCCCGAAGATGAATCGGTGCCGGAGGTGGCCATGGTGCAGCCGCCGGTGTCGAAGTCCACGCCCAAGACGGTGCGCCCACGCAAGGAGGCGGGAATGACCGTCATCCGCGGGACTCGCGTCGACGGCGTCGACGACAGCCGCAACTGATGCAGTGCGCATAAGGAGCTCCCGTCCATGAAAATTTCATTCCGCCGTCGTCACTTTGGATCGATGGCACTGGCCTGTGCACTGCTGTGGGCGCCGTTGGCGTCGTGGGCTGCCGGCGCCGCGATCGAGCTGGCGGTGCCGATGAACAAGTCGGTTTCGGTCAGCCTGAACGCTCCGGCCAAGCGCGCTTCGGTTGGCAATCCGGGTGTCGCCGACATTGTGGTGCTGGGCGATCGCGAGCTGCAGATTGTCGGCAAGGCGCTGGGCGCGACCAATCTGATGCTGTGGGGCAAGGACGGTCGCGTGCTGTCGGTCTACAACATCGAGGTCGTGCATGACCTCAATACGCTGAAGAGCAAGCTGCACGCGCTGCTGCCGGGCGACCCGATCGAAGTCCGATCGGCACAGGAGAACATCATCCTGTCTGGAGAGGTCGGCAACATGGCGCGCCTGCAGGCGGCGATTGCATTGGCCGAAAGCTTTTTGCCGGAATGCATCAAGGCCGAGACCAGTGAAGGTGGCTCGGTCCAGAAAGTGCTGCCCGGCACCGGCGAAGGCCAGGACTGCGACAAGGGCAAGGTGGTCAACCTGATGCAGGTCGGCGGGGCGCAGCAGGTGATGTTGCACATTACCGTGGCCGAAATGGCGCGCACGGTGCTCAAGCGCATGGACGCCAACTTCAACATCTTCAATCTGGGTCGCAACGGCGGTATCGGGGCGGTGCAGGGCGGGGCGAGCTTTCCCAACGCGCTGAATCCCGACGGACTCGAAACGCCGATTCTGGGGTCGCTCAATGGCTCTGCCGGGGCGATCGGTCCGGTGGTGGACAAGTTTGATCCATCAATGCCGGTGATCGAGTCGGCCGGTATCTTCCTGAACTATCTGAAGGGCGATCTGTTCCTGCAGGCGGTGCTGGATATTTCGCGCCGCAACGGTCTGGCCAAGATTCTGTCGGAGCCGACGCTGACCACGCTCAATGGCCAGGAAGCTGAATTCCTGTCCGGCGGCGAATTTCCGATTCCGGTACCGCAGGGCGGCTCCAACAACGCGGTCACGATCCAGTTCAAGGAATTCGGTGTCGGCGTGAAGTTTCTACCGGTGGTGCTGGATTCAGGACGCATCAATCTCAAGCTTAACGTCAGCGTCAGCGAACTGTCGCAGGACAACAACGTTGCGCTGTCGTCGTCTGGCACGACCAGCAGTTTCGTGATTCCCTCGCTGAGCAAGCGCAGCGCGATGAGCACGGTCGAGCTGGGCGACGGCCAGACCATTGGCATTGCCGGCTTGATCAGCGACAACGTTCGTGAGTTCGTCGACAAGCTGCCCGGCCTCGGCGACATCCCGGGCCTCGGTGCGCTGTTCCGCAGCCAGGAATTTCTGTCTGGCCAGACCGAGCTGGTGATCTTTGTCACGCCGCATCTGGCGCAACCCATCGCCAGTGGTCGCCCGCGCTTGCCGACCGACAGCTTTGTGCCGCCGAGCGATCGCGACTTTTACCTGATGGGTCGCATGGAAGAAGGCGCCGCATTGCTGCCGCATCGGATTCAAAGCTCCAAGGGCGGCCCCGAAGCGGCTCGCTTCGGACACGACTTCTGATCGAGGAACTGCCATGAACCTGAAATTCCTGCCTGCTGCGATCTGCCTGCCGGCGCTGTTGCTCGGCGGCTGTGTGACCTCGACGGATCCGACCAAGGTTGAAGACGATTTCGGCAAGTCGGTGCGCCAGATGATCTCGGCGCAGACCTACAACCCTGAAGCGGCGCGCACACCGGCGCCGGTGGTGACAGGGCTGGATGGCGTGCACAGTGAGGCGGTCCTCAAGACCTATCGCGAATACGTCGGCAATCCCGAGGACGTGCAGCAGACCATGAAAATCAAGGTTGCGGAATGATGCTCATGAGCGCCCAATCCGAACTGACTGCATCCAACAGAGCCATCGTGCTGGTGGCCGCGCCGACCCTGGCCGCAGCCGAGCAGGTGTCCGCCATGCTCGCCGCCGAGCGCGACCTGGATGTGCGGACGCAGGTGGTGATTGATGGTCATATCGATCCGCTCGGCGACGGCAAGAGCGCGGCGCATCTGGTCATTGCTGACCTCGGTGATCGCGGCGGCGCGTTGCTGAACGACTGGGATTTGCGCGGCGCCAACACGCCGTTGATCGTCATCGGTCCCGCCAACGATCCGCAGACGATGCGGCGTGCGATGCAACTGGGCGCGCGCGACTATCTGTCGCCGCCGCTGACATCAGAGCTGTTAGTCAGTGCGATTCGCCAGGTCCTCAGTGAACGCATCATCAGCCACGCGCCCGGTACCGGCGGCAAGCTCACCGCAGTGATCACCGCCAAGGGCGGCTCAGGCGGCTCGTTTGTGGCGTGCAATCTGGCGCACATCCTGACTGTGCATCAGCAGCGCAGCGTCGCGCTGATCGATATGGATCTGCAGTTCGGCGCCTTGCCGTTGTCGCTGGATCTGCACAGCCGCGACACCTTGTTCGATGCGATCGCCGCCGTCGATCAGCTCGATCCGGTGGCACTGACCGGGTACATGACCAAGCACGAGAGCGGCCTGCATGTGCTGGGTGCGATCTCGGATCAGCTGGCGATTCCATCCGAAGTGTCGGTGGAGGCGGTACATCGCCTGCTCGGTCTGGCGTTGCAGACCTACCAGCATGTGGTGGTCGATCTGCCTCGACAGATCGATGCACTGACCACCATGGTGCTCGGCGCCGCCGACAACGTGCTGGTGGTCAGCCAGCAGAGCTTCTCGCATCTGCGCGATACCAAGCGCATGTTCGAACTGCTGCAGGGCTATGTCGGGGTGCCGCCGGAACGCATTTCCCTGGTGGTCAACCGCTACGTCGAGAAGAACCCGATCACCACCGACGACATTCGTGCGGCGGTTCGCCCGCAGAATCTGGTGCTGATTCCGAATGATTTTGTCGTCGCCACCGAAGCGCAGAACCTCGGTGTGCCGGTGTACGAAGGTGCGCGCAATGCACCGCTGACCCGCGCGCTGTGTGCGATTGCCGAGCGCGTCGACGCCGGTGTTGCTGCGGCGGACGCGCCGCCGCGGCAGGCCGAGCGGCCGGTCAAGCGCGCCTTGCAGCGCGTGCTGGGCATGCGGTAATCGACCATGCTCGGATTCGGAAACAAATCTGCTCCGATGCGCCCGGCGCCGGTCAGGCCGGGTGCCAGTCCGACGGCGCCGCCGGCTCCGGCCGCGATCGAACCGTGGATACCGACGCCGCAGGAGGAGGAATGGCTGCGGCGTATTCATCAGGCTCTGCTGCAGCAGCTGGAGCTGTCGCGTCTGGGTTTGCTCGATGAAGCGGCGGCGCGTCGCGAGATTCGTGAACAAGCCCTGCGCATGATGACTGACTTGTCGGTGCCGTTGTCGGTGCATGTACGCCAGCAGATGGCGCAGCGCATCGAGGATGAAATCCTGGGCCTGGGTCCGCTGGAGCCATTGCTGCTGGACCCGACGGTGTCGGACATTCTGGTCAACGGGCCGGAGAAGGTCTTCGTCGAACGTGGTGGCAAGCTGGAGCCGACGGCGCTGCGCTTTCGCGACGAAGCCCATCTGATGACGATCATTGACCGCATCGTCACCCGGGTTGGCCGCCGCATCGACGAAGCCTCGCCAATGGTGGATGCGCGTCTGCCGGACGGTTCCCGCGTCAATGCCATCATTCCGCCGCTGGCGCTGGATGGCGCAATGCTGTCGATCCGTCGCTTCGCGCGTGACCGCATGGCGATCGAGGATTTCATCCGCATCGGCACGCTGACCGAGCCGATCGCGCGCGTGCTTGAAGGCATCGTGCGCTGTCGCCTCAACGTGCTGATCTCCGGCGGAACCGGTTCCGGCAAGACCACGATGCTGAATGTGATGTCAGGGTTCATTCCCGCCAACGAACGCATTCTGACGATCGAGGACTCTGCCGAGCTGCAGCTGCGTCAGCCGCATGTCGGCCGCATGGAAACCCGGCCCGCAAATATTGAAGGTCGCGGCAACGTCACCCAGCGCGATCTGGTTCGCAACGCGCTGCGCATGCGGCCGGATCGCATCATTGTCGGCGAGGTTCGTGGCGGTGAGGCGCTGGACATGCTGCAGGCGATGAACACCGGGCACGATGGTTCGCTGACGACGATCCACGCCAATACCCCGCGTGACGCGCTGTCCCGTATCGAGAACATGGTCGCCATGGCCGGCGTGGATCTGCCGACCAAGGCAGTACGCTCACAGATTGCCTCGGCGATCGACATCGTGATCCAGCTTGAACGCATGGAGGATGGTCGTCGCCGATTGGTCAGCCTGCAGGAAATCCAGGGCATGGAGGGCGACATCGTGACCATGGCCGAAATCTTCCGCTTTGAGCGCGAGGGCCTGGATGCCGATGGCAACGTCGTCGGCGCATTCGTCGCCACCGGCCTGGTGCCGCACTTTCACGATCATCTGCGCCGCCGCGGTCTGGAGCTCGACCTGGCGATGTTTGATCCGGATCGCAAACTGTAGACGCGCCATGACTCTGACGCATATGCCCTGGCTGATTCCCGTTCTTGCATTCACTGCGGTGTTCGCAGCGACCCTGGCCGTGGCTGCATTCACCGGACGCGATCGCAAGCAGCAACTGCGGGATCGCATGCAGCGCATTGGCGTCAACCAGGCTGACGGCGAGAAGGCGCAGTCCTTGTTGCGCGAGCAGTATCTGCGCGATCTCAATCCATTCGAGCTCTGGCTCGAAAGTCTGCCGGGCATGCGCAGGGTCGAAACCTTGTGCGAACAGGCCGGCAGGCCGGCGCCGGCGTATCGGCTGGTGCTTCTTTCATTGGTATTGGCGCTGCTGGTGGGGCTGGGATTCACGCTCGCCGGGCGACCGCTGATGGGTGCAGTGCTGTTTCTGCTGGTGCTGCCGCTGCCGTACGCAAAGCTGCTGAGGGACCGTAACCAGCGCCTGCAGCAGTTCGAGGCCGACCTGCCGGATGCGCTCGATGTCATGAGTCGGGCATTGCGCGCGGGCAACCCGTTCAACGAGACATTGAAGGTGGTGTCGCAGGAGATGAGTGATCCGGTCGCGACCGAGCTCGGCATCACCTTTTCGGATATCAACTATGGCCTGAGCGTGAAGTCCGGCTTCATGGCGCTGCTGGAGCGTGTGCCGAGCATCAGCCTGTCGGCGATGGTGACCGCGGTGCTGGTGCAGCGCGAAACCGGCGGCAACATGGCCGAGATCTTTGATCGGGTCGCGTATACGCTGCGCCAGCGTCAGCGTTTTCAGCGGCGTTTGCGCACTCTGACCGCGGAGGGCCGCATGTCGGCGTGGATTCTGGTGCTGATGCCGTTCGTGCTGGCATTGGTGCTCGCGATCACGTCGCCTGACTATCTGCCATTGCTGGTGGACGATCCGGCGGGGGTACGCATGATCGTCGCGGCGCTGGTGATCATGAGCGTGGGTGTGTTGTGGATCCGCCGCGTGATCCGCGTGCGCTACTGAGGGAGACGACCATGGTCCAATGGCTTGCGGGGAGTTCAATGACCTGGGCACTGGCTGCAGTGGTCGGTGTGGTGGTGATGCTCGCGGCGAGTGCAGTCTTCGGTCTGGCGGGAATGCGCGGCGATCCATTGCGCCGGCGCCTGGCTGCGCTTGGCAAGGTCGAGACGCATGGCCACAACAGTCGCGCGTCGGGACTGCGCAATGTACTGCGGCCGCTGGCGCCATATCTGCTGCCGAAGAAAGAGAAAGAGCGTGAGACGCTGCGCGTGAAACTGCTGCGTGCCGGAATGCGTTCGGACATCGCGGCGATTGGCTTCTACGCGCTGAAAGCGGTGCTCGGCGTGGTGTTTCCGCTGGTCTTGGTGGTGTGGCTGGTGGTCGAACGCGATCTGCCCTGGGTGTACCTGCCGCTGTTCGGCTTCCTCGCCGCCTTTATTGGCATGATGCTGCCGAATGCGTATCTGAATGCGCGCATCTCGACACGACACAACGAGATGCTCAATGCCCTGCCGGATGCCCTGGATCTGCTGGTGTCCTGCACCGAGGCGGGTTTGGGTCTGAATGGCGCGCTGCAACGTGTGGCGCGTCAGTTGGGTCTTAGCAGCCCGCTGCTGGCGCAGGAGCTGGAGCAGGTCAATGCCGAGATCCGTGGCGGCGTCGACCGCATCGTGGCCCTGAAAAATCTGACCGAGCGTACCGGGCTGGACGAGATCCGGGGACTGGTGTCGCTGCTGTCGCAGTCGCTGCGCTTTGGCAGTCCGATTGCCGAAATTCTGCGCATCTATGCGGACGAGTTTCGCGACAAGCGCAGTCAGCGCGCGGAGGAGCAGGCGGCGATGGTCGGTACCAAGCTGATCTTTCCGCTGTGCTTCTGCATCTTTCCGTCCTTTTTCATCATCGCCGTCGGCCCCGCGGTGATCGGCGCGATTCGCGCGCTCGCTGCTTCCGATTTCTAACCGGACATCGACATGAATCCGTTCAACAAGTTTTCCGCAGCCGTTGTTGCCGCGAGTCTGATGCTGCTGAGCAGCGGTTGCGCGCTGCATCGTGTGGATTCAGACCATTCGACGGACGCGACTCGCAATGCGAAGGCTGACAAGCCGATGAATCCCGCCGAGGCGCAGCCGCTGATCGAGCGCGCGCAACTGGCGGTGCGCAACGGCGACGTCGATGCCGCACTGGTCGACTACGTCGAGGCGCTGCGCATCCGTCCGGACAGCGCGGAGATCCGCGCCAGCATTGGCGCGCTGCATGAGCAGCGGGGCGATCTCTCCGCTGCCCGGCAGGCGTACGAGGATGCGCTGAAGATCAATCCGCGTCTGGCGCCCGCACTCGAAGGCGTCGGTCTGATTCTGCTGAAGAGCCATCAGCCGGATGCGGCGCGCAGCTATCTGCAGCAGGCCGTCGCGGCCGATGCGCGATGCTGGCGTGCGCAGGTGGGCCTGGGTGTGTTGTCGGATCTGGGACATCTGCCGATGCAGGCGCAGACGTACTATCGCGCCGCGATGCAGCAGCGGCCGAACGACGCGAGCTTGCTGAACAACTACGGCTACTCGATGTACCTCGCCGGAAACTATCGCGCTGCGGCTTCGACCTTCGAACGTGCGCTGGCCATCAATCCGGACTATGCCGTGGCGTGGTCCAACCTGGCGCTGGCGCGTGTGCGCATGGGCGACTATCGCGGTGGCGTGCAGGCCTTCAACGAAACGATGAAGCCGTATCAGGCCTACAACAACGTCGGCTATTTGCTGTACATGAAGGGCGATCTGGCTGCCGCGCGTCAGTACCTGCAGCAGGCCATCGCACTGTCGCCAAGCTATTACGCGCTGGCGCAGCAGAATCTGGAGCGGGTCGAGATCGCCTCCGGCACCGCGCAGGTGCTGCCAGAGGCGCGTCCGACCGCGGTGGCGATGCCGGGCTCAGCCCGGTAGCAGATCCAGCGACGCCGCCACCGCGAGGTGGCCGCGCTCGCGCGCGATCTCTGCGGCGGTCTTTCCATCTTCGGTGACCTGGGTGCGGTCGATGCCGCGGGCTGTCAGCAGATTGCACAGCGATTCGAAGCCACGCGAAGCGGCCAGATGCAGCGCATTGACGCCGCTGCCACCGACGTAGCTCACATCCGCCCCCAGCGCGATCAGCAGCGGCGCCAGACTTTCTCCGGCGGCGCCGGCGATCGCCGCGTGCATCGGGGTATTGGCCATCGGGTTGGTTGACACGGCATCCAGCTCAGCGCCGAGCCCGACCAGCGTCAGCGTCGTTTCGCGCGCACCGAAGAACGCGGCCAGATGCAGCGGTGTCCAGCCATCGACGCTGTGCGCCTGCAGCAGCGCCGGGTCATCGACCAGGTGTCGCGTCAGACCCCAGGCATCATTGCTGGCGGCGCATTCGAAGACGTCCAGTGCGCGAAAGGGCTTCAGCAGTTCGACGATCTCGTGTGCGCCGTTGTACAGCGCGAACATCAGCGGCGACAGTCCACCGGGCAGCGGATCAGTGGCCTGGCTGGCGTCGCGCTCCAGCGCGGCGCGCGCGGCTTCGGCGTCGCGGTTCTGAATAGCGAGCATCAGCGGGCGGACGGCACTCATGGGGGGGCTCCAGGCGATCGGGCGGAATGGCAGGGTGCGCAGGGTAGCCGGATCGTCGTTTTTTGGGTAATCCCCCTGACCAAAAGGCCTTGCGTACACTGCCGCCGCCATGCATGAACTCGATCCCCGGCTGCATCAATCCCTGGCCTCCGCCCGCGCACTGTTTGCACAGCTGTCGCCGCCGTCCGCACTCGCCGGTGTCTGGAGCGCGGAGCTGGTCGGGCCGCGCTGGCTGCCGCGGCTGGCGTCGTGGTTCATGCCGCTGTCGGTGCTGCGCGGCTGGTGCGGCAAGCGCTTCGATTCGTCCGGCTACGGCGAGAATCTGGTGCGCCGCGACGGCCGCGTCTTGGGCATCGTGCCGATGCGTGAAGTGCGGCAGCCCTCCAGGCTGGACGGTCTGCCGGCAGTGGTCGCGACCTATGGCAACGAGACGCCGCTGTCGCTGCGCTATGTCGAAGACGAATTCCGCCAGCTCGGCGATGACACCCTGCTCGGCATGATGACGTTCCGTCTGCCGCTGCTGCGGCGTTTGGGGCTGCCCTTCCTGTTGCGCCGGGTTCCTGATGACCGCGCACTTTGACGCTGACGTCATCGTTGTCGGCAGCGGATTCGGCGGCGCCGTCACGGCACTGAGACTGGCGGAGCAAGGGCAGTCGGTCCTGGTGCTGGAGCAGGGGCGTCGCATCGGGCCCGAGCAGATCGCCGCGGCCAAACGCAATCTGTTCAAGCTGCTGTGGATGCCCGCGCTGGGCCTGCGCGGATTCTTTGCGCAGACGCTGTTCCGTCACGTCGGACTGGTCGGCGGTGTCGGCGTCGGCGGCGGCTCGCTGGTCTGGGCCAGCGTGCTGCTCGAACCCAAGCCGGCGTTCTATCAGGACCCTGCGTGGTCGCAGCTCGGCGTCGACTGGCACGCCGAACTGCAGCCGCACTACGAAACGGCCAAGCGCATGCTCGGGCGTGCGCGCAATCCGCGTCTGACCGAGATGGACGAACTGCTGCGGCAGACCGCGAGAACGATGGGCGCGGAGGACAGCTTCGGCGCGACGCCGGTCGGCATCCTGTTTGCCGGGGATGGCCAGTTACCCGGACAACGGGTGCCCGATCCGTTCTTCGGCGGAGACGGTCCGGAGCGGACGACCTGCCGGTTCTGCGGCAGCTGCCTGACTGGATGCGCTTACGGTTCGAAGAATTCCCTCGACTACAACTACCTGCATCTGGCACAGCGCCATGGCGCGCGGGTGCTGCCCGAGCAGCAGGTGGTCGGGCTGCGGCCGCTGCACGGTGGAGGCTATGCGCTGCGGGTGCGGCATCCCTGGCGCTTCGGCCAGGGCCGTGAGTTGCGGGCGCGGCGGGTGGTGCTGTCGGCCGGGGTGGTCGGCACCCTGCGTCTGCTGTTCAGCGCGCGCGATGCCGCGCGCAGCCTGCCGGCGTTGTCACCGCGGCTGGGCGACGGCGTGCGCACCAACAGCGAGGCGATCGTCGCCGCGCTGCATCCGGATGCACAGCGGGATCTGAGCGACGGCATCGCGGTGTCGTCGGATTTCTATCCGAATCCGCACACGCACATCACACAGAACCGCTTTCCCGAGAATTACCACTTCATGCGCTGGTACATGACGCGCCTGGTCGACGACGATCGCCCTCTGCGACGCGCGCTGCGCACGCTGTGGGCCGGGCTGAAACAACCGCTCTGGCGCAACTGGTTCGGCCGCCACTGGACGCGTCGCATCAGTGTGCTGACGGTGATGCAGCATCTGGACAACCAGTTGCAGCTGCGCTTCGGCAGGCGCTGGCTTGCGTTCGGCCGTCGCGGTCTGTACTCGCAGGCGGTGCCGGGGCACGAAGCGCCGACTTATATCCCCGAGGCCAACGCGGCAGCCCGGGCACTGGCCCAGGCTTGCGGGGGCGAGGCCTACAACGTGGCGCCGGAAAGTCTGTTCGGCACGGCGGTGACCGCGCACATTCTCGGTGGCTGCCGGATGGGGCACAGTGCGGCGGATGGCGTGATAGACAGCGATCACGAGGTGCACGGCTATCCGGGCCTGTACGTGATGGACGGCTCGGTGGTCGCGGCCAATCTCGGCGTCAATCCGAGCCTGACCATCACCGCGCTGGCCGAACGCTTTGCCAGCCGCCTTGCCTCGCGTTTGCGTGAAAGCGCGGCCTGATAGGTCGGCGGTCTGATCAGCGCGGGCAGCGTCCGAGCGGTGGCGGCACCAGCGCTTCAAGCGGCACGGCGTTGGCCATGACCTGGAAGCCGATCGACGTCGGGTGCAGCAGGTCCGGCGAGTAGTACAGCGGGTTGGGACGCGTCGGATCGATCGGATTGCTCATCACGGCGTCGAAGTCGGCGAGGCCTTCAAGGTTTGCATCGGCGCGGATCCGTGCGTTGACGGTCTGCCGCTCTGCTTCCATCGTCGCGCGATCCCAGCCGAAGATCAGATCGTCGCGCGGCATCAGCGTGCCCATCACCACGCACAGGCCAGCGGCCTGGGCGCGGTCGGCAAGCCGGCGCAGCCCGGCATACACCGCGTCGCCGTTGATGCCGGAGGTCAGATCATTGGTGCCTTCGAAGATCACGATCGCACGCACGCCGGAGCGGCCGAGCACGTCGCGGTCGAAGCGCGCTTCAGCCGCCGGACCCTTGAACACTTCGCCGTCGAACACCGCGGCTTCGGTCACAGTGTTGCTGTTGATGCCCTGGTTCAGCACCGCCATGTCGACGCCGGCAGTGTCCAGACGCTGCGCCAGAAAGTCGGGCCAGCGCGTGTTGGTTTCGGGCACCTCGTAGGCGCCGTCGGTGATCGAGTCGCCGAGCGTGACGATGGCGCCGTCGGATTCGGGCGCCAGCACATCGACACCGCTGACGAAGAACCAGCCGACGCTGACTTGCGTGAACTGCGCGCCGGTCGGGTCGAGGGTGACGTCACCGCCGCCCGGCAGGCTGACGTAGTTCAGGCCGAACGACACTGCATGCCAGGTCATCGGTCCGCTGTTGCCGACGACGCGAAAGCTGATGGCCAGATCGTCGCCGTCGGCGAACGACAGCGCGACGGCGTCGCTGATGGCTTCGGCGCCCGGCGCGATGGTCACGCCGTCGGCACCGCCGAACGGCACGGCGGTGTCGGTTCCCGGCACCAGCGCCGGGCCGGCGGCGCGGCGGGCAATGCGCACCGGTTCAAAGTGCACCGGCTGTGTGCCCATCAGGTTGGACAGGCGGATGCGCAGCGTGCTGCCGCCCCGGGTCGGATGCACGACCATGCGGAAGCTCTGGTCGCTGGCCTGGTTGTCCGGAAAATAGGTGGTGAAGCCCAGCGGGTCGATCGGCAGCGCACTGGACAATGGACCGGCCGGATAGGGGCCATACGGCGCGGCCGCCCAGACGCCGACCCAGCCGTCATCGCGCAGGGCCATTTTCTCTGCGCCCGTGTCGCTGCCGCCGCAGGCGGCCAACAGCAGTGCCAGTGCGGCCAGCGCCACAGATGATCTGAATTGCATCGCCGGGTCTCCTCCAGGGCGCATTAGGTGCCGCCCGCTGTCGGGGCGATCTGTGGGCCGGGATGGTATCCAAACCGCCGTCCAATGAGTGGACGTGGGATGTCGATTTACCCGTCCGCCGAACGACAATGCGGGAGTGGCCCTGAAAGCCGCGGCAAAGTCCGGGCAACACGCTCGTGCAACGACCCAGTGGAGGCGATGATGAAATATCTGTGTCTGGTCTACAGCGACGAACGCGCGCTGGAAGGGTTTCCCGATGCCGAATGCATGGCCTGCGGCGACGCCCTGCGTGCGAGCGGGCAGATGATTGCGGCCGAGGCGCTGCAGCCGGTGGCGACGGCGACGACGTTGCGCGTGCGTGACGGCAAGGTCTCGATCACCGATGGCCCGTTTGCCGAAACCAAGGAGCAGCTGGCCGGCTTCTATCTGATCGAGGCGGCGGATCTGGACGAAGCGCTGAAGATCGCCGCGAAGATTCCACCGGCACGGGTCGGCAGCATCGAGGTACGGCCGATCCGGCAGCTGGCGCCCTGAGGCGGGAGCGGGAGTTTTCTCGCCGCTGTCGAAATCAGCGTGCCGTGTTCGACCAGGGATATCCATCCAGGCGTATCAATCGATACGCAGCAGGAGTTCCGAGGTATGAAATACATCTGTCTGGCCTATGAGGATGAGGCGATTCTGGATGCGCTGTCGTCCGAGGAATGGGCGGCGCTGCGCGAGGAGACGCTGGAGTACGTCGAGGCGCTGACGCGCAGTGGTCACCATCAGGCGTCGGCGCCGCTGGAGTCCGTGCGCACGGCAACGACCGTGCGCGTCCGCAATGGCAGGCTGTCCGCGACGGACGGTCCCTACACCGAAACCAAGGAGACCCTGGGCGGGTTTTTCATCATCGAGGCCCGCGATCTGAACGAGGCGATCCAGATCGCGGGGCGCTGGCCGTCGGCACGCTTCGGCAGCATTGAAGTGCGTCCGCTGGCCGACGCACTGCGCGCCGAAAGCCGCTATGGCGCACCCAGCTGAACCCGCCGCAGGCGACCTTTGCACTGAGTAAACCGGAGTGAAGCCGATGTCCCTGAGTCTGTATTTCCACCCGCTGTCGTCGTTCTGCCACAAGGCGCTGATCGCGCTGTACGAGAATGCGGTGCCATTCACGCCGGAGTTCATCGATCTGTCCGACCCGGCATCGCGTGCGCGGCTGCTGGCCCTGTGGCCGATCGGCAAGTTTCCGGTGCTGCACGACGCGGCGCGCAATCACGTCGTGCCCGAAGCCAGCATCATCATCGAGTACCTGCATCAGCACTATCCCGGGCCGACGCCGCTGATTCCCAAGGATCCCGGCGGGGCGCGGCAGATGCGCATGTACGACCGCTTCTTTGACCTGTACGTGAATACGCCGATGCAGAAGATCGTCACCGACCGCCTGCGGCCGGAAGGGCAGGGCGACGCCTTCGGGGTGGCGCAGGCGCGTGCCCAGCTGTACACGGCGCTGGACATGATCGAGCACGACATGCGCGGTCGAACCTGGGTGATGGGCGAGACCTTCACCATGGCCGACTGCGCGGCCGCGCCCGCCCTGTACTACGCCAATGTTGTGCAGCCGTTCGCCGACAGCCATCCGATCGCCGCGGCGTATCTGCAGCGCCTCAGTGCGCGCCCGTCGTACGCGCGCGTGCTGGCGGAGGCGCAGCCGTATCTGGCGATGATGCCGAACTAGCGTGATGCGATGTCGATTTCCGGCGTGCTGATTCGACGATATGGGGAGGCGCTGCAGCACCGCCGCCGGGCGCATCGCGAGTCGGGTGCCAAACACTCATTGATCCGGAGTACAGACATGCGATTCATGATGCTGATGATCCCCAAGGGATATGAGACCGCCGCACCGGGAACGATGCCGGACGCCGACGCTGTGGCGGCGATGATGAAGTACAACGAGGCGTTGCAGCAGGCCGGCGTGCTGGTGAGCCTGGACGGCCTGCATCCGCCGTCCGCCGGCGCGCGGGTTTCGTTCAAGGGTGGCAAGCCGGTGGTCACCGACGGTCCGTTCGCCGAGGTCAAGGAAGTGCTGGGCGGCTACTGGATGATCCGCGTGAACTCGCGCGAGGAGGCGATCGAATGGGCCAAGCGCTGCCCGGCGTCTGACAACGAAATCATTGAGATCCGTCAGGTCCAGGAGTTCGAGGAATTTCCGGACGACGTGCAACAGGCCGCGGCGGGTTTTCGCGACATGCAGGAGGCGATCGGTCAGCGCTGAGCGCCGGTCCCGCGCACACAGTCATCAGCTGATTTGGAGAGACACGATGTCAAAACAGATCTTCGTCAATCTGCCGGTCCGGGATCTGGACAGGGCCAAGGCTTTCTTCGGGCAGCTCGGCTTCACCTTCAATCCGCAGTTCACCGACGCCACCGCCGCGTGCATGGTCGTCTCCGACAGCATTTTCGTGATGCTGCTGACGCACGAGAAATTTTCCGGATTCACCCCGGGCCCCATTTGCGATGCCAGGCAAAGCACTGAAGTGCTGGTGTGCCTGAGTTGCGACAGCCGCAACGAGGTGGATGAACTCGTGCGCAAGGCGCTGGCCGCAGGCGGTTCGACCTTTCGCGAGCCCGAGGATCACGGCTTCATGTACGGCCATGCGTTCCGCGATCTCGATGGACACGTCTGGGAATTGGCGTACGTCGACATGACGGCGATGCCGACACAGCCGTAAGACCGCATTCAACGGAGACAAGGACATGAGCACAGTGAACTATCGGCCCGAAGGCATGCACACGGTGACGCCGCATCTGGTCTGCGCCGGCGCAGCAGCCGCCATCGACTTCTACGCCAAGGCCTTTGGCGCCGAGGAACTACATCGCTTGCCGGCACCGGACGGGCGCCTGATGCACGCCGCGGTACGGATCGGCGATTCGGTGGTGATGCTGGTCGACGAGATGCCCGAGCACGGTGCGCTCGGACCGCTATCCCTGAAGGGCTCGCCGGTGACGGTGCATCTGTACGTCGAGGATGTCGATGCGGTGGTGGCGCAGGCGGTGGCCGCCGGTGCCACCGTGATGATGCCGGTCGCCGACATGTTCTGGGGTGATCGCTACGGCATCGTCATCGATCCGTTCGGACATCACTGGTCGGTGGCGACGCATCAGCGTGACCTGACATTCGACGACATGCAGCGCGCGATGCGCGAGATGTAGCTCGCCCCTATCGTTCAATCAAGCGGAGACCTTCGATGGCCTATGTGGATGGATTCATTGTGCCGGTGCCGCTGGAGCGGCTGCCGGATTACACGCGTATGGCGCGCAAGGCCGGCAGGATCTGGCGCGAACATGGTGCGCTGGCCTTCTTTGAATCGGTGGCGGATGACGTCAAGCCGGGCAAGTGGACCTCGTTCCCGCAGAGCGTCAAGTTGAAGCCGGGCGAGACGGTGATGTTCTCCTACATCGTGTTCAGGAATCGCGCGCACCGCGACAAGGTCAATGCCAGGGTGATGCAGGACCCGAGGCTTGGCGACATGATGCAGCCCCAGTGCATGCCGTTCGATGCCAAGCGCATGATCTATGGCGGTTTCAAGGGGCTGGTCGATCTGTAGCTCCGGCTCGGCGGCTTGAATTATCGACCGCGAGACGGCGTAATCGGCGTCCTCATCGGCAGCAGGACGCAGGGGATGGGCGACGTAAGCGAGGCGCACCGGCAGGCCGAGGCGGTTTACCGCAACGAGTCGCGCCGCGTGCTCGCCACACTGATCCGTCTGCTCGGCGATTTCGAGCTGGCCGAGGAAGCGTTGCACGATGCCTTCGCCGCCGCCATCGAGCAGTGGCCGCGGGACGGCATCCCGTCGAATCCGCGTGCGTGGCTGGTGTCGGCAGGGCGTTTCAAGGCCATCGACAACATCCGCCGTCGTGCGCGCTTCGATGCCTCGCAGCAGCACCTGATCGATCAGATGGACCTGAGTGCCGGTGATCCGGCCACCGCAGACGATGACAGCGTCGAGGACGACCGCCTGCGGCTGATCTTCACCTGCTGCCATCCGGCGCTGACGCCGGACGCGCAGATCGCGCTGACCCTGCGCGAGGTCTGCGGTCTGACCACCGAGGAGATCGCCCGGGCATTTCTGATGCCGTCGTCGACCCTGGCCCAGCGCATCGTGCGCGCCAAGGCCAAGATCCGCGATGCACGCATTCCGTATGCGGTGCCCGATCGCGCCGAGTTGCCCGAACGCCTCGACAGCGTCCTGCGGGTGATCTATCTGGTGTTCAACGAAGGCTACTCGGCGTCTTCCGGTCACGCCGTGACACGGCAGGACCTGTCGGTCGAGGCGATCCGGATCGGACGTTTGTTGCTGGAGCTGCTGCCTGATCCGGAAGTGGCCGGTCTGCTCGCACTGATGCTGCTGCAGGAATCGCGCAGCGCCGCACGCAGCACCGCTGACGGCGATGTCGTCTTGCTGGAGCATCAGGATCGCGGCTTGTGGAATCAGGCGCAGATTGCCGAAGGTTCGGCGCTGGTGCAGCGCGCTCTGCGTTCGCGCCGGTTCGGGCCGTACACGGTGCAGGCGGCCATCGCCGCCGTGCACGCCGAAGCCAGGACAGCCGCCGAGACCGACTGGCCGCAGATCGTCGGCCTGTATGACCTGCTGCTGCGCATCGAGCCGTCGCCGGTGATCGAGCTCAACCGTGCCGTTGCTGTCGCCATGCGCGACGGACCGCAGGCAGGCCTCGCGCTGATCGACGCGCTGCTCGCTCGCGGCGAGTTGAACGGCTATCTGTTCGCCCATTCGGCCCGCGCCGAACTGTGTCATCGCATCGGTCACCATGCCGACGCACGGGCGGCCTGGACACAGGCCCTGGCCCTGGCACATCAGGCGCCGGAGCGGCGATTTCTGCAACGCCGGCTGGCTGAAACGGCCGGTCCGGGCGGCGCCGCAGGGGCAGACCGGGCCTGAGGCCGCCGGATTGACGGACGCGCGGCTCCTCACTATCATTCCGCCCCCCGAATCGGGGAAGTTTTCTGGACAGTTAGCTCAGCGGTAGAGCATCGCTTTCACACGGCGGGGGTCACAGGTTCAATCCCTGTACTGTCCACCAGAATTCAAACAAGACGCCCTCGGCACAGCGATGTGCCGGGGGCTTTTTGTTTCAATCACTTGCGCTCTACCAACTGCTTGCATCAATGATGGGCGCTCAACATTTTACCTGCACACGAAAGTCAGGCGTGATCCGCCGGTGCCCATCTGGTGCCCAAACTGTGCCCATCCGTGCCCATGTGATTTGCGAACGAAGCAGAATTGACCCTCGCTTCCCGTGCCCGTGTTGACCATGCAGCTTTAGCTGCGGGCATTAGTTCTGATCGGGTTCGTTAACGAACTCGAGTAAGTCTCCAACTGTGCAGTTGAACAAGCGGCACAGCCGATCGAGTGCGTCAATGTCGACGCGAGTGGCAGTCTCCCGATAGAGCAGCGTCACCATATTTCGGTGAATGCCCGTCATGCGCGAAACGTCTATTACGCGCAGTTTTCGTTCGCCCATCATGCGAGATAGATGGCATCGAATCACTTTAGTCTCCAAAAAGTCGAACAGAACGACAAAAAGTTCTTGACAACGTCGTTTTGACGAGTAGGATGTCGTTCAGGATGACATCAAGTCGAAAAGATCGACTTAAATGCGTCCAGGTCGAAATCATGTTTTGGAGGGCGTCGAAATGCAAGAGCAGACATACCTGACAACCGAGGAGCTATCGGCACGGATCAAGTACGACCCGCGAACGATTCGGGAGCGGCTGAAGGACTCGGTACTGCTGGAGGGGCGGCACTACATCCGTCCATTCGGAGGGAGAAAGATCCTCTTTATTTGGGAGGCGATTCGCGAGGACATCGGAGGACGTGATGATCGCGTCTGCATGATTCCCATGGCGTCGGGTGGGGTGTGCCATGGCTAGTATTCGAACTCGGCAGGGACGGCTCTTTTTTGATTTCAGGTATCGCGGCGTTCGCTGTCGCGAGCTGACCGCACTGGGCGATACACCTGCCAATCGCAACCGTCTTCAGGGCGTGCTCAAGAAGATCGAGCAGGACATCGCACTGGGTACGTTCGACTACGGAAAATATTTTCCGAATTCGTCGATGGCCCAGCACTTCAGGGATCTGGATTCAGCAAGCAAGGCCGAATCCGATCCCGGATTGAGCGATGGCACACCGCTGCTACGGGATTTCGTCGACGACTGGATGCGGGATAGAAGCGTCGAGTGGCGACACAGCTATCGCGAATCGGTCGAAAGCATCCTGAACAAGCACCTCCTGCCTGCGCTTGGCGACAAGCGCCTTGGACAGATTGATCGTTCCAGCGTAATGGCATTGCGCGCCCGCCTCGCATCGGGAACAGAGCGGGAAGGGGGCAAGGCCAGGAAGCCCGCCACCGTCAATCGGATCATGGGCATTCTGAGCATGATCTGCGACGAGGCCAACCTGCGGCATGGCATTGCCAATCCGCTGGTTTCCGTGAAGCGACTCAAGGTCCAGCGTGTCGACATCGAACCCTTCTCGATCGACGAGGTTCGCCTGCTGATCAGCCGTGTGCGACCGGACTACTCGGACTATCTCGCGGTGCGCTTCTTTACCGGCATGCGCAGCGGCGAAGCCAACGGGCTGAGGTGGGAACACATTGATTTTGAGCGTCGCGAGATTCGCATTCGCGAAACGTTCGTCAGAGGTCGGACGGAGTACACCAAGACGGACGGTTCGCAACGCGAGATTCAAATGTCCAACCCGGTGTACGAAGCCCTCAGGCGGATGGAAGCGCGAACACGTGCGATCGGTGCCTATGTCTTCTGCTCCAGGAATGGACTGCCGATCGACAACCACAACTTCGTCAATCGAGTCTGGAATCCGTTGCTCCGTCACCTCGGCCTGAAGCCACGACGCCCGTATCAGATGCGCCACACCTGCGCGACCTTGTGGCTGGGTGCTGGAGAAAATCCGGAATGGATTGCCCGGCAGCTTGGCCACACCACTACCGAAATGCTGTTTCGCGTCTACAGCCGATTTGTTCCAAACCTCACGCGCCGTGATGGATCCGCGTTCGATCACATGGTTTCAGCCGCATTGCAGACACAGCCCAGTGCAAATCAGTACACGTCCATTTCTTCCCAGGAGAACAGTCATGTCTAAGGCCAAAGTTGCTGCGTTCATTCAACAGGATCGCCAGGATCGTGATCTGAAACAGCGGTCAGTGGCGCTGGCCGCGACGCTGATGCGGCAGTTCCAGATCAATCCATGCGGCATCGATCTGGTGTGCTGGCTGGCCAATGCGAAATGCCGGAACAACGAGGAAGCCCTTCGACACTGGACCCTTCGCCAGATCAAGGGAGACCGCGCCACGCAGGACGTGGGTGCGCTTGATGAGTTGTCCAAGCGACTCAACCGTCGGTTGAGCTGCTTGCGGGATGCCTTCCCGTACTGAGGAGGAAGTGCATTTTAAGAACGAGGAGGGCGTGCGCCGAAGGGCGCCGGGCCAACAGGCGAGAGGGAAGGGCGGTCACGACGTCAGTCCTCGGGTCAGTTGCGGGGCGACCTTTACAGCTATCTCATTGATCTGCGTGCTGCGAGGTGCAGCGCGCCTGCAGCGGAGAAAGACTGATGTCCCAGTCCAAGATGCCGAACTTTCAACGGATGCTTCACTTCCGGTTGCGCAATGTTCCGGACCAGGAGTTACGTGTTCTCGAAGATGATGAGGGGTGGCTTTACATCTATCGGCTGATGGGGACACCCGACTTTGGTCCGTACCTGAAAGACGAGCTCATGAGCATGTTCGAGATCGAGTCGGAGCCATGGGCGATCAGACAGGTCCGAGTGAAATCGGACGCTGAGGATGATGGTGAGCGATCGTGAGCTCAAAGCGGCGGAACAACGTCCTGCTGGAAATGGCAGGACTGACCGAGAGTGAACACGGGAAGTCCCGTGAACGGATCAACCTCCCTGTCGCCGAGGATTCAAATCCTCACGCGGGTCAGTTCACGCTTGCGGAGCAGGGGACGCTGGCCGTTGTCGGAATGGTCCGGAATGCATCTGCGGATGAGGACGCGAGAACGGCGAGGTGGCAGGCGCAGGAAGTCGTCGCTTACCTGTTCCGGACAGCACTCCCGATCGATGAAGCGGCAACTTTGCTTGCGATCGATTCGGAGCAGGTACTCAGGCGTGTCGAAGCCGGAACGCTGCTGGCCATCTCATCGAACGGCCAAGTTCGCATTCCGGCACTGCAGTTCGATCACGGCGCGGAGGTTCCAAACTTGAGCGATGTCCTACGTGCGCTTCCCCAGGGCATGGATGCCGTGGAAGTGCTTTCGTGGTGGGTGACGCCCAATGAGGATCTTGCCGGGGGAGTTTCGCCCAGGGAGTTTCTGCTTCAGGGTGGAGATGTCCGAGCCGTTCTGAGATACGCGATGGATACTTTTCAATAGCGCTGTCTCAAGATTTGAGAACGAAGCGGAGTAGGGTTCATCGGCGTGATACGTCGGAATAGGGCGATGATCAGCAATGCAGACATACCGTCGTAGCTGAATCTTCCGTCCAGTGCGTCGGAGAGGGAGCACCTGGCATCGTGTGCGCGCACGAAATGGAACGTCCCGGACAATGTGATTGGTGCCCTGCTCGGGTAGCAGGACTAACGGCATTCACATGTGGACATGCTGATGGCGATATTCAGGCTGCTCCAGCCTCTCTATCTCAACAATCTCGAACTGGCAGATGCATGGCTGCGGGGGGGGGGCGACAAGCTCTGTGAGGGCCTGACATCGGGTGAAGTGATGGAAAACGGCAACCCGCCGGGAATGCAGTCTGTACTGAACGATCTTTTTCGGACCGACTATGGATGATCTGCCTGCGTTCAGTGGCTGCATGATTCTCCGGGATGCGTTGCGGCTCGTGTAATGACCCACCGAAACCTGCACAGGTCATGCCGCTAAAGCAAATGCTTCAGCGGGTGTTTTCATCTTCAGCGCCTGGTGAGGGCGCCGATGGTTGTAGAACTGGATCCAGTCGCTGATGA
>NZ_SUKF01000010.1 GCF_005047655.1 Sinimarinibacterium arenosum
TCTGGATGTCTTTGCCACCGTCGATGGTCTGGACTGGCAGGCGCTGCCGGCCAATGCGTCCATCACCTGGGTCGAGCCGGCTGATCTGTCGGCCGAGCGTCAGAAGCAGATCCTGCCGTACACGCGACCGTCGATGCCGCTGGAGCAGGTGTTGATCGATGCCCACTCCGGACGTCTGTTCGGACGCTTCGGGCCCTGGGTCATCAACTGCGTCGGGCTCTCCGCACTCGCACTCTCCATCACCGGCATCTGGATGATGCGCCGGATGAATCAGGCCAGAAATAAAAATAAACGCGGGAAAAGTGCGTTGGTGTAGCGGGAGCCTAGCTGCTCAGGTGCGCCGCAGCAGCACGCAGATCTTCCTCGGTATCAATGCCGCGTGGCGGAGCGTTGTCGGTAATGCCCATGCGGATGCGCAGCCCATGGGTCAGCGCACGCAGCTGTTCCAGTGCCTCACATTCTTCCAAAGGTGCCGGTGACAGGGCACTGAATTCGGCCAGCGACGCTACGCGATAGGCATACAGGCCGATATGGCGGAAGGCGAGCGCCGACGGCAGCTTCGGCGCCTCGCGCGTAGCGCCGTCGCGCTGCCACGGAATCGGCGCGCGCGAGAAATACAGCGCGTAACCGCGGCGGTCCATCACAACCTTGACGACATTGGGATTGAGCCACTCGTCGAGCCGCTCCAGCGGATGGCATAGCGATGCGACCTGCGCCTGCGGATCGTCCGCCAGCAGCGCGGCGGCCTGACGCACCAGTGCAGGCGGCATCAAAGGCTCATCACCCTGCAGATTGACGACGATCGCATCCGGATTCCAGCCGGCCATCCGCGCAACTTCATCGGCCCGATCAGTGCCGGATTGGTGTTGCGCCGACGTCATGCGCACGTCCGCTCCGAAGGCACTGCAGACATCGCAGACTTCCTGTGAATCGGTGGCGATGACGACTTCTTCCGCACCGGAGCGGCGCGCCAGTTCCCAGACGTGTCGTACCACCGGTTTACCCGCAAGATCCAGCAACACCTTGCGCGGCAAGCGGGTCGAACCCAGACGCGCCGGGATCACCACCTTGAATGCGGCTTCCACGGCGATCACCGCGCCAGCTCCTCATCCGTCAGAGGACGCGCCTCCTCTTCCAGCATGACCGGAATGCCGTCACGCACCGGGTACGCCAGGCGCGAGGCCTTGCACCACAGTTCGTTGCGGTCCGGGCGCCATTCCAGCGGCGCCTTGGTCACCGGGCACACCAGAATGTCCAGCAGTCGCTTGTCGATCACTACGCTTTCCTCAGTCGTTGCAGCGATTGTTTCATACGCGCCGTATCCGCGGCGGACAGCTCCGCCACAGCCGGCACCTGCCACCACTGCGCTTGCGCGAATCCGCGGCATTTGACCGCGTCCTTTTCCGTCATCAACACCGGCAACGTGTCGCCAAATGCCAGGTCGTCCGCACTGTACGCATGGTGATCTGGGAACCCGTGCGGGATGACATCGATCCCCTGCCCGCGCAGTGCTTCAAAAAAACGCGGCGGATGACCGATGCCGGCCACCGCATGCACGCGCTGTCCGGCGAAGGCCGTCAGCGCCCGAACGTCCCCGCCTTGCAGATTGATTGCCTTGGACAAGGTCAACTGCATCTGCACCACTGGCAGCGCAGGATCACGCCAGCCTTGCAGATCCGCTTCGAGACCGCCGTTGACGACCACCCAATCCACTTCATGCAGACGCTGCGCCGGCTCGCGCAGCGGCCCGGCGGGCAGCAACGCCCCATTGCCAAGGCCGCGCGCCCCATCGACAACGCAAAGCTCCAGATCACGCGCGAGCCGATAGTGCTGCAGTCCGTCATCCGCGACCAGCACGTCGACCTCTCCGCTGTCGATCAACGCCTGCGCGGCGTCCCGACGCTGCGGTGCAATCATCAGCGGGCAACCCGTGCGCTGCACGATCAGCAGAGGCTCATCGCCGCAGGCGCGTGCATCGCCGTCGGCGCGTACCCGATACGGATACACCGGCGCACGTGCTCCGTAGCCGCGACTGATCACGCCCGGCCGCCAGCCCCACTCACGCAGGTGCTCGACCAGCCAGATCACCAGCGGCGTCTTGCCAGTTCCGCCAACGGAGATGTTGCCGACCACGATCACCGGCACCGCCAAGGGAGCGGCGACGGCGGACAATCGCTGACGACGCCGGCGCGTGATAGCGCCGTACAGCGCCGCCAGCGGCTGCAACAGCAGCGGAGGCGGACGCTTTGAGTACCAGCGCCGCAGCAGCGCCTCGCTCACGCCGCGTCTTCGAACTGCATGCGGTGCAGCGCCGCGTAAAGACCGTTTTGCGCCAGCAGCTCGGCGTGACTGCCGCTTTCGACGATCCGACCATCCTGCATCGCCACGATCAGATCGGCGTCCTGGATCGTCGACAACCGATGCGCGATCACCAGCGTCGTGCGCCCTTCGACCAGTTCCTCCAGCGCCGCCTGGATCAGGCGTTCCGATTCGGTATCCAGCGCCGAGGTTGCCTCGTCGAGGATCAGGATCGGGGCGTTCTTCAGCAAGGCACGCGCGATCGCCAGGCGCTGACGCTGGCCGCCGGACAACGCGGCACCGTTCTGTCCGATCGGCGTCTGCAGGCCCTGCGGCAGTTTCTCGATGAACTCCCAGGCGTGCGCGCGGCGCGCGGCATCCATGATCGCTGCATCGTCTGGCCGCGGCTCCATGCCATAGGCGATGTTGTCAGCGACGCTGACATTGAACAGCCGCACCTGCTGATCAACCAGCGCAATCTGCCGGCGCAGATCGGCCAGACGGTAATCGCGCAGGTCGTGACCGTCGACCAGGATTGCGCCCTGCTTCACATCGTAGAAGCGTGGCAGCAGCGACAGCAGTGTCGACTTGCCGCTTCCCGAGCGGCCGACGAACGCGATGGTCTGCCCTGGCTGGATCTGCAGACTGACATGCTTGAGCGCATCACCCAGCTCGTCGCGATAACTGAAGCTGACGTCGCGGAACTCGATCGCGCCCTGCGCGCGCTCCAGCGTGCGCTTGCCATCAACCGGTTCGCTCGGCTCATCCAGCGTGGCAAAGATCGACGCCGCCGCTGAGATGCCGCGCTGCAGGCGCTCGTTGACCGAGCCCATGTTCTTCATCGGCTGCATCAGCGACAGCATCGCCAGCATGAACGCGCCGAAGGTCCCGGCGGTCATGTTCTCGATCATGCCCGGCTGCGTCGCGAAGTAGACAATCGCCGCCACCGCCCACGCGGCGATGAACTGGATCACCGCGGCGCTGCCGGATCGCGTCGCCACAATCTTCATGCTGAGCCAGCGATTCCTCTCGTTGACGCGGCTGAATTGCTCGGACTCGAACGCTTGGCCGTTGTAGATCTTGACCACGCGCTGACCGCTCACCGCTTCGTCGACAGCCTCGGTGACATCACTGACCGAGGTCTGGATGCGACCGCTGATCTTGCGGAAGCGCACGCTGACGTAGCGGATGATCAAGGCGATGACCGGCACCACCACGAACGCAAACGTGGTCAGCTTCCAGTTCAGCCAGAACATCAGCAGGATGTAGAACAGGATCGTCAGGCTGTCCTTCAGCACATTGGTCAGTACGGTGCTTGAGGCGTCCGCCAGCTGCTCGACGTGATAGGTCGCCCGCGCAATCAGCTGGCTCGAGCTGACGCGGTCGTAGAAACGCACCGGCAGGCTCAACAGCTTGCCGAACAGCTCGGCGCGCACGTCTTTGACCACACGCCGTGCGACCCACGCCATGCCATAGCTCGACGCGAACATGCTAATCGCACGCAACAGGAACAGGCCGACGATCATCAGCGGCATCGCGCGGATGTAGGTCGGGTTCTGCTCGACGAAGGCCTTGTCCAGCAGCGGCTTGATCATCGCCGCAAAACTGGCATCGATCGCTGCGAATCCCGCAGTCGCCAGGGACGCCAGCAACATCACCCGCCAGTGCGGCAGTGAATAGTTCAGCAGCCGCCGGTAGGTGGGCCATGGCTTGAGAATGGCCTCCTCGGGGATATCGTCCGCGATGTGTTTGTTCTTCATGCGCCTGGGCGGTTCGGGGGCGCCTATGCTACCAATTCGCCTACACTGCCGGCAGAACCCGCCCCGCAAGGCTCCACGATGTCCAAAACGCTATTCGAAAAGATCATCGACCGCGAACTCCCCGCCACGATCGTCTACGAGGACGAGCTGTGCGTCGCCTTTCGCGACATCAACCCCGGCGCGCCGACCCATATCCTGCTGGTCCCGCGCCAGCCGATGGTGAAGCTGTCCGACGCCGAACCTTCCGATCAGGCCTTGCTCGGCCATCTGATGCTGACCGCACCCAAGATTGCTGCGGCCGAGGGGTATGGCGACGCGTTCCGGCTGGTCGTCAACAACGGCGCCGCCGCCGGACAGTCGGTGTTTCATCTGCATTTGCATATTCTTGCCGGCCGTCCGATGAAGTGGCCGCCCGGCTGAGCCGCTACTGTCATTCACCGCGTTCCGGCTGAGTGCCTGCACCGGCAAGAATCTGCATTTGCATCCATTGTCTGATCGGCTCGCACGCGAGCCGGGGCTTGCCGGCCGTCCGATGAAGTGGCCGCCCGGCTGAGCCGAGCCTGGCCATCTGCTCGCCCGTGCCGGCGCGGCATTCAGTACACATCCCGCCGATACCGGCCTTGCGTCCGCAGCGCGTCGACGGCGTCGGCGCCCAGCACCTCACGCAAGACCGCATCGACGCCAGGTGCCATGCCGTGCAGGCTGCCGCAGACATAGAGGCAGGCGCCGCCGGCGATCCACTCGCGCAGCGTGTCTGCCGCCGCGCGCAGGGCGTCCTGCACGTAGCGCACGGGCTCGCCGTCGCGCGAAAACGCCAGATCGACGCGCGCCAGAACACCCCCAGCGCACCATGCCTCGATCTCGTTCCGACACAGAAAATCGTGGCGACGGCTGCGTTCGCCGAACAGTAGCCAGCACGGCGCCGCCGCAAGCTGCGCCCTTTCGCGCAGATGAGCCCGCAGCCCGGCGAGGCCGGTGCCGTTTCCGATCAGAATCATCGGCACGTCGGCCGGCGGCGGGTGAAAGCCGTGATTCTCGCGCACCCGCAACGCGATGTCGGCGCCCAGCGGCGCCTGCTCGGTCAACCAGCCGGAACCGGTGCCAGTTCGCCCGTTCGGATGGCGGACCTGGCGCACCATGAGTTCAATGCGGCCGTCATCGGCCGTCGACGCAATTGAGTAAGTCCGCTGAACAGTCTCGCCACTCACCGGCACACGGATCTCGACCAGATCGCCCGGGGTCCAGCCCGGCGCCTCCGCTTCAGGCTCCAGCACGAGCCGGAACACCGCTCCGCCGACACTTCCAGGATTCAGATGCTCTCGGGCCTGCAGACGCCATCGGTCATAGCGGGGTGACACCCGGTCTGCAGCCGCCGGCACACCCCCCAGCGCTGACAGCGCCTGTTGCCACTGACGCAGCGCGCGCGGATCGCCCCGATCGACTTCGATGCGGTCGAACACCGGCCGCGCGCCGCAATCCCGCAACCAGACATCCAATTCGACGCCAAAGCCGCAATAGCGGGCGTAGCCGCGGTCGCCCAGCGCCAGCAGGCCGTAATGCAGTCGCGAAAGATCGGGCCGTGTGCGCATCGCCCCGCGCTCGAACGCAAACGCATTGTCTGGCGGCTCGCCCTCGCCGGTGGTACTGATGACGAACAGGCAGGTTCCGCCCGTCTCCAGTGCCGAAGCATCCAGTGCGCCCAGCGCAGCACAGGCAGTCGACACGCCGGCCTGCCGCAGCTGATCGGCGCTGCGCAGCGCGATGCGTTCCGCGGTCCCGGTCTGGCTGGCGTGGAGGATACGGATGCCGGCCGCCGGGACCACGACGGCGTTTCGGCTGCGACGGCGCCAGGCCCCTGCCGTGCAGGCGCCCAGATACAGCAGCACGACGAGCGCGGCCGCCATTCCCCGGCGGGTGTCGGGAATGTCCCAGACCCAGGCCTCGGGCTGCGTCACCGCAGCCAGCGCGGCGATCCCCAGCAGAACCGCTGGCAGTCCGATCGGACCCCACCGCACGGAAAACACCGGGACGCGTGACATTCCGAGCGGGGATGCCGTGCAATCGCTCAGGGCGACAGCACTTCGAACACGCCGGTGTAGCTCGCACTGCGCGATGTCGCCGGCGGCGTGGCGTGATCGTCCTGCACCGACGCATTGACCCAGTACAGGCCCGGTCCCGGCCACGCGATGGTTAAGCGACCGTCGGCATCGGTCTTCAGTTCGATCGGCTGTACGGCGTCGCGATAGCGGATGCCGTCGGCAATCACCTCGACTGCGAGGTCGCGTGCCGGCTTGCCGTCCAGCACCAGCCGGAACGTCGCCGACTCGTTGGCGTAGAGGTCATTGAACGCAGTCACCGGTGTCAGCTCCAGACCCTTGCCGCTGGGCTTGAGCGCGGTGTCGTTGGGTTGACCGGCGGTCACGTAGGTCTCAAGGCGACGGATCATTTCACTGACACGCAGATTCTGCGCATCGGCCGGCACCGCCTTGGCGAATCCTTCCGCGGTAAAAGCCTCACCCCGCCCCGGCCAGCGCCGGCGCTGCTGAGCTTCCTCCCACATCGCTGACATGCCCTGCATGACGATGGCGATCCTGTAGGTGCCTTCCTGGGCCAGCTGCAAATCGAAGCTGCTGCGCAGCGTGCCGGTGGAAACGTTCTCCGGCTGCGCCGACGTGCCGTCCGGCGCCGTGATCTGCAGATGGTCCAGACGCAGCGGTGCATGGTCCTTGACGAAGGGCTGGGTCGACGCGCCGCCGTCGAAGGTCACCCACTGCCCCGTACTCAGGACGGTCTTGGACGGCTGCAGCCAGGTGTTGTGTGCGAGCGCAGCGACCGGCAGCAACAAGGCCGGCAGTGCCGCAACGGCCCGATGACGAATCTTCATGGTGTTCTCCTGAAACAGTCTGGATTCGGAACGGGGTTCCGGGTCAGGGGGCGAAGCGCAGGCTGAGTGTTCCCAGCTCACTGTGGCCCTCGGCGGTCAGCGTCTGCGCAGCGGCCGGCGGCCATGCGAACGGAATTTCCAGCAGTTCGCGACCGCCTTCCTCGCGCGCCGCCTCGACGCGCAAGGTGTAGGTGCCCGCGGTAAACGCAGGCAGTGCGCCCTCGCCGGGAACGAAACGCACCTGATGGTCACCGACCGCGCGCGTGGCGCCGCTGACACCGTCCATCGGCATCTCCAGCGCGCGTCCGCCACGGCGCCACCACTGGCGCAGATCGGGCAGCCACTTGGTCCCGCGCTCGGCATTGCCGACTTCCGGGCCTGCGCCGCCGCCCTTGCGATCCTGCTGATACCAGACCATCAGATGGGCCGCGACCTGACGGTCGCTGTCCTCGATCCAGGCGGCCACGTAGGGCCGGTGATACTCGGCAACCTCCAGCTGCGGAATCTGCACCGCGACTTCGAACTGCTGCGCCGCGACAGGCGCCGCCGCCAGTACACCGAACCACAAAACGCTCATGGACAGATAACGCATGACAATCCTCAGGAAACCTTCTTAATGAATGAACACGATGGCGAGCAGCAGCGGCGCGACAACGCCGAGACCGACCATCGGCCAGGTCGCGCCCCGCTGCGCCGCATGCAGCTTCAGCAGCAGCAGCCCGCTCAGTGAGAAAATCACACAGGCCACCGCAAACACATCGATGAACCAGCCCCAGGCGGCGCCGGTGTTACGTCCCTTGTGCAGGTCGTTGAAGTAGGCGATCCAACCGCGATCGGTGCGCTCGTATTCGATGCGGCCGTGGTCCAGCGTCACACTGAGCCAGGCATCGCCGCCGGGGCGCGGAAGGCTCAGATACACCTCGTCGTCGGACCACTCGGCCGGGCGCAGACCGATGCGCAGCGACCATTGCGCGTCCATCCAATGCCGCAACGCCGGCGGCAACGCGCCCTGCTCGTCTGCCGCCGCACGCACGCTGCGCAGAACCGCATCCGGCAGCGTTGCCGTCAGCGTGGTCACCGCCGGACGGCTGCTAATCTGGGCGGCATGGTTCAGCGTGATGCCGGTCAGGCTGAACAACAGCATCGCCGCCAGACACACCGCCGAGCTGATCCCGTGCCATTGCCGCAGCGTTCTCGACCACGCCGCACGTCGCTGCGCACCATTCGCACGGGCGCTGCTATCCACAACGGTCTGGGCCGATCTTGCCGGCGTCATGGCGCAGTCGCCGGGGTGACGACAGCAGCCTGCACGATGAACGCGACCTGCAACGGCTGGTCCACCAGCGGCCGCACCACGTCCCGCGCGGCAAACGCCAGCAGGCGCCGCCGGTCGATCACCTGCGGCGTGCGCAGGTCGATGCGTGTTATCGCCGCGGCACTCACGCTCAGACTTCCGCCCAGCTGCGCAGCAGGTTGTGGTAGACGCCGGTCAGCCGCAACACTGCGGCGGCATCGGCGCCACTGCGGCGCAGTGTCTCGATCGACGTGTCCATCTCGAACAGCAGGCGCCGACGTTCCTCGCTGCGCACCATGCTCTGCACCCAGAAGAACGACGCCAGCCGTGCTCCGCGCGTCACCGGATTGACCTGGTGCAGACTGCTGGACGGATACAGCACCATGTCGCCCGCCGGCAGCTTGACCGTGTGTTCGCCGTAGGTATCCGCGATCACCAGCTCGCCGCCGTCGTATTCGTCCGGCTCCGCCAGGAACACTGTGCAGGAAACGTCCGAGCGCACATGCAGGCTGCCGCCGGCGGCACGGCCGATCTGCATCACCGAACCATCGACGTGAAAGCCGTAAGTGCCGCCGCCCTGATAGCGATTGAACCGCGGCGGTAGTACCCGCAGCGGAAAGGCCGCCGCGAAGAACAGCGGATTGCGCTCCAGCGCTGCCGACACGATGCGTCCCAGCTCCGCCTTCAGCGGTGAGGCATCCGGCAGCTGCTCGTTGCGCTTGACCTGGGCGCCCTGCACACCGACGGTCTCGCGACCATCGGTCCAGTCGGCCGCGTCCAATGCGCTGCGGATCGCGGACAGCTCATCCTGACCCAGCACCCCCGGAATCTGCAGCATCATGATGCGGCAGCTCCGCGACGCACTGTCCTGAACCCGCGTACGCGATGACGCGGACGGTTCCTGCAATTGAGTGGATTCCGCAATAGCGATCGGACGTCCATGGGCTGAGAGATTCCTGGCATTGAACGAAGTGAGCGGTGCGTCCGCGACGGCGCTAGAAACGGAAGTCCGCGCTGATCAGGAACGTGCGCGGCGTGCCCGGCGTATAGCGGTAGCCGCTCTTGTTGATCGACGCGACGTATTCCTCGTCGGAGAGGTTGTAACCATTCACGCGCAACACCACGTTCGAGGTGGCCGCATAGGACACGACGGCGTCGTAAACCGTGTACGACTCAGTCGTCGTCGGCGTTCCCACGGCGCCATCGTTGCCGCGATGCAGCCCATCGGAGTAGCGCGCGCCGGCGCCGACGGTCAGCCCGAACGGGAAACGGTAGGTGCTCCATCCAGTGAAGGCGTCGTCGGGCGTATAGGTCAGATTGGAAGTGCCGTCGACGGCCACCGTCGCGCCTTCCTCGACGCTGGTCTTCATGTGCGTGTAGCCGGCCGAAACCGACCAGTTCTCGGTGATGCTGCCGACCGCGGACAGCTCGACGCCCTCTACCCGCTTCTCGCCGGTCTGGGTCGGATTGCCGTCGTCGTCGGTGACCTGGGTGTTGATCTCGTTGGTGACGTTGGTGCGGAACAGCGCCAGATTCACGGTCAGCGCCTCATCCAGCAGATCCCACTTGGTGCCGACCTCGATGGTCTCAGCCTTCTGCGGGTCCATGTTCGGATTGTTGAGGTTGCTGGCCGAGGTACTGAGCTGGAAATTCGCGCCGCCCGGCGGTTGCTGCGAGATCGCGTAGTTGGCGTAGAAGCTGCCGGTTTCCAGCGGCTTGTACACCGCACCCAGCTTCCAGTTGATCAGCGTATCGTCGGCCTGGGCGTCGATGGTTTCGACAATCGTGCCGATCGGCGCGCCGTTGCAGGAGACCGCGCCGCGCCCGCTGCCATCATTACAGACTGCGGTGCCGCGGTATTCGGTCTCGTAGCGATCCGCACGCAGGCCCCCGGTGACCAGAAACTGAGACCCGAACTTCAGCGTGTCGAACACGTACAGCGAGATGGTATCGGTCTGCCCTTCGGCACCGGCGCCATTGCGTGACCACGACAGATCACCCTCCTGGCTCCAGTCCGGATCGTAAAGACTGGTTGCAGGCCGGCTGCCACTGGAGCTGATGCTGTGCGTGGTCTGCTCCTCACGCGTGATCTCGACGCCGGCGCTGAGGTTGTGCGTAATGCCGCCGGTGGCGATGTCCACCCGCAGATTCAGCTGGTCCGCCAGAATCCGGTTCTGCTGGTCCCTGAACGTGGAGAGGCTGCGCGCAAAGGTGTAGGTCGACAAGTCATCAGGATCCGTCCACTGCACGTTGCCGGTCGGATTGCCGTCCTCGTCCAGCGCACTGGTGGTCATGAATGCCGTCAGCAGATAGTCCTGCGTGGTCTGTCCCCAGCGCGCAATGTTGCTCAGCTTCAATGCATCTGAAAAATCATGTTCGAACCGCACCGTCGCCATCTGCGCGGTGACGGAGTCGTGGTCGTCGCGCGTGCCGTAGAAATTCTCCGGATCCACCGGATGTCCGGCGAGTGGCTCCAGACCCGGCTGCGGCGTCCAGCCGGGTAGTCCGATCGTCGGCACGAAGCCGTCCGGAATGTTGTCCTGCTGCACGTAGAGCAGATTGACGTAGGCGCGCGTGGCGCCACCCAGTCCGAAGCCCAGCGACGGCGCGATGCCGGTGCGCTTGTTCTCGACGTGATCACGACCGGGCACTTCGCTGTCCTGCCACAGCACATTCAGCCGCAACGCGCTGCCGGCCAGATCGCCCAGCGTCTGGTTCAAATCGGCCGTGGCGCGCTGCTGCCCGTCGGTGCCGATGGATACGGAACCGGACACCGCGTTGCCCAGGAGCGCCTGCTTGCTGACCAGATTGATCGCGCCGGTCGGCGCGCTGCGGCCGTTGTCGGTGCCGGCCGGCCCCTTCTCGACCTCGATCTGATCGATGTTGAACACGTCGCGCGAGATCGAGCCCAGATCGCGCACGCCGTCGACGAAGATGCTGCTGGAGGTGTCGAAACCGCGCATGTAGACGGCATCCCCGGTCGCGGTGTTGCCGTTTTCACCGGCGTAAAAGGTGCCCACCGCCGGACTGTTGCGCAGCGCCTCGGTCAGCGTGGTGGCCCCCTGCTGGCTGAACAGGTCGCTGGTGATGACCTGGATCGTCTGCGGCGTGTCGCGCAGCGGCTGCGTGAATTTCGTCGACTGCACCGCGTCGGCCTTGTACGGCGCGGCGCCGTTTGCCTCGACCTTGATCTCTGGCAGCTGCGTGGCTTGATCCTTCGCGGCCGCGGCCGCGGCGGTGTCGGCGGTCGTCGTCGTCGCGGACGTCTGCTGGGCGACGGCAGGCAAGGCATAGGCCGCAAACATCGCGGCCGCAATACGGCTCAAGCGGAATTCCATAGTGGCAGGCTCTCTGTTGCGCGAATCGTTGGAAGCGCGCACGCGACACCGTCCCCAGCGCGCGTGCTGCGATGCGCTTCTGGGTGGGCCGGGAGTGAAGACTGCCTGGAAGCGAATTAATCCTATATGAGAATAATTCGCATTACAATAGATGCCAGCAATTTGCCGCCCCGCCCGAGCAAGGTTCGGGCGGAATTCGCAGGATTTACTGCGCCTGAGCGGACGTCATCGGCGGGACCAGCAGCGCGGCATCGACCCGCGCATCGAACCAGTTCACGCGCCAGTCCAGGTGCGGTCCGGTGGCCCGGCCGCTGACGCCCGACAGCGCGATCAGATCGCCCTGCTTGACCTCCTGCCCGACACTGACCAGCAGCTTCGACAGATGCAGGAGGGCCGAAGACAGGCCATGTCCATGATCGATCATCAGCGTCGCGCCGGTGTAGTACATATCCGGATGCGCCAGGCTGACGATGCCGCCAGCGGGTGCATATACCTTGGTCCCCACCGGAACCGCCACATCGACGCCATAGTGCGGCTGCTTGGGCTGGCCGTTGAGGATGCGCTGCGAACCGAACACGCCGGAGATGCGCCCCTGGCACGGCCAGAGAAACGCCTCGGAAAAAGCGTCGATATCGGTATCGCGCGCACGCGCGGCGGCCACCAGCTTCTGATCCTCGCGGATCCGCTGCAGCACCTTGGCCGGGGGGCTCACCATGTTCTGCGGCAAGCCATCGATGCGCTGAATCTGGTAGTCGCGCGGGGAGACCGCCTGCTTTAGGATCGTCGGCGCCGCGCCCGGAAGCTGCACCTTGAGCTCGACGCTCGCCGGCGCATCGCGATCCAGACCGAGCACGAAACGCCCGTCGTCCGTCAGCCTCAGCGCCTTGCCATCAAGCCAGACTGCCGTCCCCGGCATGGCCTGCCCGACGATCACGCCGCCCTGTGTCCATTGCCCTGCCATCTGCAACGACGATTGCGCTAAGTCCTCGGCCTGCGCCGACGACGCCCAGAAACCCCAGGCACAACACAGCGCGGCAAAAACCACTCTTGCATTCATAAGATTGACTGAACTGAATTCGGGTCAGATGGATTTCAGCGTAAAGAAGAAGGTCGCGCCTTTGCCCGGCTCCGACTCCACCCAGATATTGCCACCGTGATGCTCTACGATCTTCTTGCAGATCGCCAAACCAACCCCGGTGCCCTCGTATTCCTCACTGGTGTGCAGTCGCTGGAATATTAGGAAGATCTTCTCGCGGTATTCCGGTGCCAGACCGATGCCATTGTCGCGCACCGAAAATTGCCAGAACTCACCCAGCCGCTGGGCGCTGACATGGACATGCGGGTGCTCTCCCGGCTGGAACTTGATGCCGTTGGACACCAGATTCTGCATCAGCTGCACCAATTCATGCTCGATACCGGTGACGCGTGGCAGCGGATCGTGAGTGATGCGCGCCCCGCGCGATTCGATCTGTGCGCGCAGCTGGCGCTCGACCTGTGCCAGCACTGCCTCACAATCGACATCGGACATCGACTTGTCGACGGTACTGACGCGTGAGAACGCCAGCAGATCGTCGATCAAGGCCTGCATGTGCTCGGCGCTCTGCGTGATATAGCTGAGAAATTCCGCGGCCTGTGCATCGAGCTGGTCGCCGTAACGTTTCTGCAGCAGCTGCGAAAAGCCGGACAGACTGCGCAGAGGCGCACGCAGATCATGCGAAGCGACATAGGCGAACTGCTCCAGTTCGCGGTTGCTGCGTTTCAGGCTTTCCGCGTAGTCGGCAAGCTGCTGCTCGAACGCCTTGCGCTCGGTGATATCGCGTACCGCTGCGGTCACCAGCGAACCTTCCGAGGTCTGCAATGGCCCCAGACTGATCTCAACCGGGAATTCGCTGCCATCCTTGCGTCGCGCCCACAGATCCAGCCCGGTCCCCATCGGTCTCTGGCGCGGATCGCCAATGAAGCGGTTGCGATGTGCCTCGTGTTGCTCGCGCAGACGTTCCGGAATCAGGGTCTCGATCGGTTGCCCGATCATTTCGTCGCGACTGAACCCGAACACCCGCTCGGCACGCGCGTTGACCAGCGCAATCCTTCCCCGTGTATCAATGATCACCATCGCATCCGGAGCCGTCTCCAGCAGGTCGCGGAACTTGCTCTCGGCCTTTTTGTACTCGCTGATGTCACGACCAATGGTCGACGCACCGACGATGCGGCCCTGGGCATCGCGGATCGGCGAAATCGTCAATGACATCTCGACCCGGCGTCCGGATTTATTGATGCGTTCAGTTTCGTAGTGCTTGATCTGCTCGCCACGCCGCACACGCTCGAGGATCTCCATTTCCTCGCCCTGGCGCTCGGGCGGACACAGCAGCTCCACCGGCTGGCCGATGATCTCCTCGGCCGCATAGCCGTACATCAGCTCGGCGGCCTTGTTCCAGCTGGTAATGCGTCCATTGATGTCCTTGCCCAGGATCGCGTCATTGGACGATTCGACGATGGCCGCAAGCCGCGTGGCCGCATCGCGTTCACGCTTGCGATCGGACACATCGCGCACGGCAGCGGTGGCCCACGTCCCCTCCTCGGTGTCGAGCGGACTGAGGCTGATCTCGACGGGGAATTCGCTGCTGTCCTTGCGCCGACCCAGCAGCTCCTGGCCGGCGCCCATCTCACGCACCTTAGGCGTATCGAAATAGCCAACACGGTGATCGATATGCCGTGCACGCAGGCGCTCGGGGATCAGTACCTCGATCGGCTTGCCGATCAGCGAATCACGGTGATAGCCGAACAGGCGCTCGGTCTGCGCGTTGACCAGGCGAATCACCCCTTTGTCGTCGATGATGACGATGGCGTCCGGAGCCGTCTCCAGCAACGCACGGAACTTGTCATTCGCGCGCTTGCGATCCGAGGCATTGCGGATTGCCGCCATCACGAACAGCCCACGATCGGTCCGGATCGGACTCAGGCTGATCTCGACCGGAAATTCGGTACCGTCCTTGCGCCGGCCCGGCAGTTCGACGCCAACCCCCATTTCCCGCGCACGCGGCTCGGCAAAGAAGCCTTCACGCCGCATCAGGTGCCCGCTGCGATACTTGTCGGGGACCAGCTGTTCAACCGCCAGACCAATCAGCTCGTGCCGGCTGTAGCCGAACAAGCGCTCGGCCTGCGCGTTGACCAGCACGATCCGCCCCTCGGCGTCGATCAGCACCATGCCATCCGGCGCAGACTCCACCAGATCGCGATACCAACGCGGATCGATTGAAGCCTGCACCGGCTGAGCGGAACCGTTGTCGTCAGCGTTCATGCGGCGCCTTGTGGAACACAGGTCACCGCATCATCGCACCCCCGGCAGTCCGGGAGCGAGCGCCGGGTCAGACGCCGTCAACCAGGCGTCGAACGGCGTCCGCCAGCGGCAGCGTTTCCTGCTGTTCGGTGCCGCGCAGACGCAAGGTCACCGTGCGCTCCTCGGCTTCCTTGCGCCCGACAACGACGATCACCGGCACCTTCTGCGTCGCGTGCTCACGAATCTTGTAGTTGATCTTCTCGTTGCGAAGGTCGCTCTGCACGCGCACGCCGGCCTGGCGCAGCGCCTGAGTCACCTCACCGGCATAGCCGTCGGCGTCCGACACGATCGGGGCCACAACCGCCTGCACCGGTGACAGCCAGTACGGCAGGCTGCCGGCATGGTGCTCGATCAGGATGCCAATGAAACGTTCCATTGAGCCGACGATCGCACGGTGCAGCATGACCGGATGCTGGCGCTGCGACTGTTCGTCAACGTATTCGGCGCCGAGGCGCTCCGGCATCATGAAGTCGACCTGCATCGTGCCGACCTGCCAGGCTCGGCCAATCGAGTCCTTCAGGTGGTATTCGATCTTCGGACCATAGAACGCACCCTCGCCGGGTAGCTCGGTCCACTCGACACCGGCGGCGCGTAGCGCCGCGCGCAGGGCGCTCTCGGCACGGTCCCACACCGCATCGGAGCCCAGACGCTTGTCGGGACGCAGCGCGATCTTGATCGACAGATCGGTGAAGCCGAAGTCCTCGTAGACCTTCATCGCCTGCCGATGGAATGCGGTCACCTCGGATTCAACCTGGGCTTCGGTGCAGAAAATGTGGCCGTCATCCTGGGTGAACGCACGCACGCGCATGATGCCGTGCAGCGCGCCGCTGGGCTCGTTGCGGTGGCAGCCGCCAAACTCGGCGTAGCGGATCGGCAAGTCGCGGTAGCTGTGCAGGCCGGCGTTGTAGATCTGCACGTGGCCCGGGCAGTTCATCGGCTTGACCGCGTAGGTGCGCTTTTCCGATTCGGTGAAGAACATGTTCTCGTGATAGTTGTCCCAGTGACCGGACTTCTTCCACAAGCTGACGTCCATGATCTGGGGGCCACGGACTTCCTGGTAGCCGCTGTCGCGGTACACGCCGCGAACATACTGCTCGACGGCCTGCCAGATCGCCCAACCCTTGGGGTGCCAGAACACCATACCCGGCGCCTCTTCCTGCTGATGAAACAGGTCGAGCTGCTTGGCCAGCTTGCGGTGGTCGCGCTTCTCCGCCTCCTCGACCTGCTTCAGATAGGCCTTGAGCTCGTCGTCGTTCGCGAAGCACACGCCGTAGATACGCTGCAGCTGCGCGTTGTTTGCATCGCCGCGCCAGTACACACCGCCGACTCGGATCAGCTTGAACGCGCTGCCGAGCTTGCCGGTGGACGGCAGATGCGGACCCAGGCACATGTCGAGCCAGTTGTCGCCCTGCTTGTAGATCGTCAGTTCTTCGTCGGCGCCGATGCCTTCGCGAATCCATTCGGCCTTGAACGATTCGCCCTGCGCTTCAAAGTGCGCGATTGCGGCCTCACGCGCCCAGACCTCGCGGGTAATGGGCAGATCGCGCTTGACGATGTCCCGCATACGCTGCTCGATCGCCTCAAGATCCGCCTCGGTAAATGGCGTATCACGGGCGAAGTCGTAATAGAACCCGACGTCGGTCGCCGGCCCGAAGGTGATCTGGGTGCCCGGAAACAGCTCCTGTACCGCCTGCGCCAGAACATGCGCGGCGTCGTGGCGGATGACTTCCAGCGCTTCGGGCTTGTCGCGGGTGATGATGCTGATCGCCGCGTTGCGGTCGATCGGCCGGCTCAGATCCCACTGCTCGCCGTCTACCGTAATGACAGCGGCCTTCTTGGCCAGCCCGGGAGAAATGCCGCGAGCGATGTCCATACCGGTCACCGGCGCGTCGAAGGCCTTGACGTTGCCGTCGGGGAAAGTGATTTCAATTGCCATGATGAATTCTTCTGATGTTGGTGTCGTTCAGGATCGATTGCGGATATACGCTGCGGCGGCCGTCAGCCGCTCGAGCGTTCGCGTTCGTCCCAACAGCACCAGGGTCTGATCGATCGGCGGCGACACCGCCATGCCGACCACGGCAACACGGATGGGCTGGGCAACCTTGCCGAGACCCAGCTGGCGCGCTTCGGCGACGCCATGCACCGCCTGGTGTACCGCCTCCGGCGTCCACTCCAGCAGTGACGACAGCGCTTCCACCAAGGCGTCCAGGATCTCTGCCGCGTCCGCAGTGAGATGCTTGGCGGCGTCCTTCTCGTTGTAGCCGCTCAGCTCGTCGTAGAGGAAGTGCGATTTCTCCGCCATTTCCAGCAAGGTCCTGCACCGCTCGCGCTGCGCCAGAATGACGTCTTCGATCCTGGGGCCGTTCGCGAGATCGAGCCCCATGCGGCGCAGATGCCACTCGAATTCGGGCGCGACTACCGCTACATCCGCTGTCTTCAGATACTGGTGATTGACCCAGTACGCCTTCTCCATGTCGAAGCGCGAAGCCGAACTGGACACATTGCGGAAATCGAACAGATTGATCATTTCCTCGCGCGTGAACAACTCCTGGTCGCCATGCGACCAGCCCAGACGCACCAGATAATTCAGCATCGCCTCGGGGAGGAAGCCCATCGCGCGATATTCCATCACGCCGAGCGCACCGTGGCGCTTCGACAGTTTGGATCCGTCAGAGCCAAGGATCATCGATACATGCGCATACTGCGGCGTCGGCGCACCCAGCGCCTTGAAGATGTTGATCTGACGCGGCGTATTGTTGACGTGGTCGTCACCACGAATGACCTGGGTGATGCCCATGTCCCAGTCGTCAATGACAACGCAGAAGTTGTAGGTCGGCGTGCCGTCTGCGCGTGCAATGATGAGATCGTCGAGTTCACGGTTGTCGAACACGATCTGGCCCTTGATCAGGTCATCGATTACGACCTGACCCTCCGCTGGATTGCGGAAGCGCACCACCGGCGGCACGCCGTCCGGCGGCGGCGGCAGGGTCTTGCCGGGTTCCGGGCGCCAGCGACCGTCGTAGCGCGGCTTCTCCTTGCGCGCCATCTGTTCGTTGCGCATCTGGTCCAGCTCGTCGCGCGTGCAATAGCAGTGATACGCCGTGCCGGCTTCGAGCATCTGCGCAATCACGGTCTTGTAGCGGTCGAAACGCTGGGTCTGGTAGATCGGTTCGAAATCGGACTTCAGGCCCAGCCAGTCCATGCCCTCGAAGATCGCGTCGACCGCTTCCTGGGTCGAGCGCTCGATATCGGTATCCTCGATCCGCAGCAGAAATTTGCCGCCGTGGCGCTTGGCATAAAGGTAGGAAAACAGCGCAGTGCGCGCACCGCCAATGTGAAGAAAGCCGGTCGGGCTGGGCGCAAAACGCGTGGTAATCGAAGAACTGGCGGTCATTTTCTGGGTAGTTCGTGCATGGGCACGCCTGGAAGCGGCGGGAAGACCAGCCTAGAATTCTCGTTCCGGGCCTCCCGATCCGCAGCGCGCGCTTTGGAAGCCGCACATTTTAGACTATCGGCGCCCTGCCCCCGCACCCCCGCCGAGCAAACCCTTCATTTATGTCCCGTCTGTTTGTCGAACAGCTGACTGTCATTGACTGCGCCTTCCTCGACGCGGCCCGCGGCTTGGTCGGTGAAAGCTGGATCGTCGACATCGAGCTGGATGGCGACCTCGACGACCAATCGATGGTGCTGGACTTCGGCGAGGTCAAGAAACGCTGCAAGCAGCTGATCGACCAGAGCGTCGACCACAGCCTTCTGGTGCCGGCGCAGGCCACCGAATTGATGGTGCAGAACGGCGATGACAGCCTGCACCTGCTGTTCCGCTCGGATCTGGGCGCGATCGAGCACATCTCACCTGCCGCTTCGGTCACCCTGATCGATACCGACGAAATCGACGCCGAGGCGGTTTGCGCCCATCTGCGCCCGCTGTTGCATGCGCAGCTGCCGGAGAGCGTGCGCGCGGTCAATCTGCAACTGCGCACCGAAGTCATTCCAGGCGCCTACTATCACTACGCGCACGGCCTGAAGAAACATGCCGGAGCGTGCCAGCGTATTGCCCATGGACATCGTTCCAAGATCGAAATCCGTGTCGACGGCGAACGCGACGCCGCACTGGAAATGCGCGTCGCCAGCGGCTGGCTCGATGTTTATCTCGGCAGTCGCGAGGATCTTGTCGCGCGCGGCAATGGCCGCATGCGATTTGCCTACACCGCCCCCCAGGGCCACTACCAACTGGCGCTGCCCGAATCCCACGTCGACCTGTTCGACGGCGATACCACGGTCGAACGCATCGCCGAGCACCTGGCACGGCTGCTGGCGCCGCTGCGCCCAGGCCGCACGGTGCAGGTCCGGGCGTACGAAGGGGTGATGAAAGGCGCGGTTGCGGAACAACGCGGGTAAGTCTTTCCATTCACGCCGGATTCAGCTGCAGCGGTGCAGACTGTCGGGCATGAGTCGGAAAACCGCATCTGTTCTGCTGATCCTCGGCGGCGCGCTGAGCCTGACAGGCTGCGTCGGCTATCCAGTCTATGGCCCCGGAGAAGTCTACGGCGGCGCGGTCTATGGACAGAGTTACGGCTACCCCGTCTACAACGACAACCATTGGTCGTACTACGACCAGTATCCGTACGGTTACCGACCCTACGGCTATTCCAGCTACAACTACTACAACTATTCTGGCGCACCCTATCTTTATTCGCGCCCGTCGCCGTGGTACGGCTACGGTTGGGACGATGACCACCGCAACGATCATCGACGCCCACCGCCCGGTCATGTTTATCGCCCTGGCGAAGGTCATGACCACGACAACGACCATGATGGCAATCACGGCTCACGCCCACCAACGAACCGGCCACCGGCAAATGGCGGCTGGGCGGGCATCGCGCAACCCATCGTGAAACCCCGGCCGGGCAGCAATCAGTCGAACCAGCCGCCGCCACGGACCGACCATCGCATCGACAATAATCCGCCGCGCCAGCAACGGCAGAGCATCACGCCGCCGCCGCGGACCGCGCCACAGCCCACACCGCGCCCGACACCCGGACGGGTCATACGGGAACGCGATCCGGAGCGCGACGTCGCGCCGAAACCGGGCACAGAACGCCGGGAGCGTCCGGAACGACAGACCCAGCGTGACGTCGACGCCGAGCGCCAACGCCAGCGATGAGCGCTCCTGCGCAGGAGCCTGCCGGCCGAGAGCCGAATCAGGCATTTGTGGTATAAAAGCGCCCCATTTTTTGCAGCCCAGCGCATCCCCCATGGCCGCAGACATTCACTTTTTCCCCCGGGTCAGCATCGAGCAGGTCGAGGAAGGCAAGGAACTTGCCCCGAAATTCGACGAAGAAGGTCTGATCCCCTGTGTCACGACCGCCGCGCAGTCCGGTGAGGTGTTGATGCTCGGCTACATGAATGCCGAAGCGCTCAAGCGCACCATCGCCACCGGTGAAGCACACTACTGGTCCCGTTCACGTCAGGTGCTGTGGCACAAGGGCGCGACCAGCGGCCTGGTGCAGAAAGTGGTCGAACTGCGCGTCGACGACGACCAGGATGCAATCTGGCTGCGTGTGGACGTCGTCGGCGACGCCAGCTGCCACGTCGGCTTCCGCTCGTGCTTCTACCGTTCGGTGCCGGTTGGCACAGGACCGGACGTGCGCGAACTGGCATTCGAGGAAGCCGAGAAGACCTTCGATCCGAAGGAAATCTACGGCGACGCGCCGAATCCGACCAAGCTGTAGCAGCAGTTTCCAGTTTGTAGTTTCCGGTTTCCAGGCTAGCGCCTGAGCGGCGCTGCGGAAGCGATAAACTGCTTTCAAGGCTCGGCCGCGGTGTTCCACCAATGTCGATGTTGGCGGCGCCATGCCTCGGCCACCGGCTCACCGTCCGGCCCCATGGTGATTGTGATCGCGCCCTCAACTCCGGTCGTGAACAGCACCGCCCCACGCTCGCGGTAGCGCGCCACGACCTCCGGCTTGGGGTGACCGTAGCGGCTGCGCCATCCGGCGGGGAACACGACCCACTGAGGCTGCACCGCAGCGACGAAGGCCCGTGTCGACGACGTGCGGCTGCCATGATGCGGGGCAATCAGCACATCGGCATGCAGCTGCTGCGGATGCGCTCGTAGCAGCTGCTTCTCGGCACCGTGCTCGATGTCTCCTGGCAACAGCACATCGAATACGCCATCGATATGCAGCACGCAGGAACCATTGTTATCGGACCACGCACCACCGTCCGGATGCAGCAGCTCGAATTGCACGCCATCCCAGGTCCAGGCTTCACCCTCAAGGCAGGGCCGCCCCTGATCCGTACCGATCTCGTCGCCGACATCAAGCAGTGATCGAACCGCTGCGACGCCGCCGGCATGGTCATTGTCGCCGTGCGACAACAGCAGGCGATCGATCCGACGCACGCCTTGCTGTAGCAGATACGGCACCACCACAGAGCGCCCGGCATCGAAACCTTCGTCCCACGCAGGGCCGGCATCGAACAGCAGTGTGTGATTCGCGGTCCGCACCACGACGGCCAGCCCCTGCCCCACATCCAGTACCGTCAGCTGCAGGCGTTCGACCTCCTGTGTCTGCGGCCACGCCAGCGGCAGCAATCCGATCAGAGCCAGATGCCGCAGCGGCAGGCCTCGCGGCGCAAACGCCAGGATCGCGCCGATGCAGGCCAGCGCGAGGGTCGCAACATCGGCACCGGCAGGAATCCAGGCCTGCGGCGCTATCTGCGCAGCCCATTGCAGTGCCACATCAACCCGGTCCAGCGCCCAGGCGCTGAGCTGCAGGGACAGGGGCCCTACCGTGGTCGAACCCATCGCCAGTAGCGTTGCGATCAGAACCACCGGCGTCAGCACGGTAAATACCGGCACCGCCATCAGATTCGCGAGCGGTGACAGCCATGCGAGGCCGCCGAAGAAATACACCGTCAGCGGCATCAGCATCAGGCTGAGAAACAACTGTACGACCAGAACGGTCCGCCACGCCGGCATGGCACGCCAACGCCCCAAAGTGACATAGAAAATCGCGGTGACGGCACCAAAGGACAGCCATAAGCCGGGACTCAACACCGCCATCGGGTCGAGCATCAGGATCAGTGCCCAGGCGTAGCCCAGCGAACGCAGCGGACGGCTGCGTCTCGCCAGCAGCGAGGCCGCCACCAGGACGAGCAGCATGATCAGTGCGCGTGTCACCGGCGGCTCAAAACCGGCGAGCAATGCGTATACCGTTGCCACCATCGCCGAACCCACCAGACCGACCCGCTGCGCCGGGACAACAAGACACAGGCGCGGCCACAGCGACCAGGTCCAGCGCAGCAACAGGAAGGCGAAACCGCCGACGATGGCCAGATTGAAGCCCGAGATCGCGATCAGATGCGTGGTGCCGGTGAGTCGGTAGCGATCCCAGTCAGCATCACGCAAATCCGACGTGTCGCCCACGCTCAGCGCCAGAATCAGCGCTGCCGGCGTTCCGCGACCCAGCACCGCATGGACGCGATCGACCACACTCTGGCGCAGACTCAGTACCACATCCCGATGGACTTCCGTGCACGGCCTGCCCTCGACCACGCTGGCGGTCGCGCCGATACCCTCGCGCAGCAACCACGCTTCGTAGTCGAATCCGCCGGGATTGAGCGAGCCATGGGGACTGCGCATGCGCAGACGCAACACCCAGCACTGCGCCCCGCTCGGCTCGGCCTCGCTGCGATACCAGCTGACGCGGATGCGGCGAGGAAAGTCGTTTCCGACCGCGCCTGCATCCGGAGTAAACAAGAAGCGCCACGTGGGCAACTCCTCATCCGCGTGTTGCCGTCGCTCCGGCAGCGACGAGATCACGCCGCGAAGCTCGACCGTTTCGCCGTGCCGCCGGGCGGGCCAGCGCTGATCCAGATAACGCTGCGCCTGCCAGGTGGTCAGCAGCAGCCCGAGCACCAGGGCGCCCCATAGCGCACGGCCGCGCCACGGCAGCAAAGTCGAGACGGCGGCAATGCACAGGAGCAGCAGCGTCGGCAGCTCCGGCAGGGCATGCACACACAGCACACCGACAGTGAAGCCCGGCACCATATGCAGCGGGTCCACCGCGGCGCGCGGCTTCAGGACACGCTGAATCGAGTCCCACACCCGCCACCCCTCCCACACACGTCCGACCACAATGAGCGGCGCGCGTTGTTATCTATTCGAGAGGTGTATTAAGCCCGGAGGCGTCCAAGGTCAAGACGCGATCCATGCGTCGTGCCAGATTCAAGTCGTGCGTCACCACGACAAGACTGGTACCGAACTCCTGATTCAGCGACACCATCAGGTCGAACACGCGCTCGGCCGTGCGCGCATCCAGATTGCCGGTCGGCTCATCGGCCAACACGCAGGCCGGCTGCGTCACCAATGCACGCGCCACCGCGGCACGCTGGCGTTCACCGCCGGACAACTCACCCGGCTTGTGCTGCAGGCGTTCGCCCAGGCCCACGCGTTCCAGCACATCGCGCGCACGCGCATAGGCGTCGCGCTCGGGATCGCGGCGGATCAGCAGCGGCAGCGCCACATTTTCGAGCGCGCTGAATTCTGGCAGCAGATGATGAAACTGGTAGACAAAGCCCAGCGCGCGGTTGCGCAAGCGTCCACGCTCCGCATCCGACAGCGCCGACATGCGTTGGCCGGCGACCCAGACTTCGCCGGCGGTGGGCGTTTCAAGGCCGCCGAGGCAATGCAGCAGGGTCGATTTTCCGCTGCCACTGGCACCAACGATGGCGACACGTTCGCCCGCGGCAACTTCGAGGTTGATGGCCTTCAGCACATCCAGATGCAGGCGTCCGTCATCGAACGTCTTGGACAGACCGGAGGCTTTGAGAATGCTATCGGTCATTCCCGCACTCCCCCAGCGCCGCACAGTCCACTTGTGAGGCCACGATCCCTGGACTGCACCCGAGGCCTTCGACTCTTTTCCATTGGGGCTGCCCCTTCACGACGCTACGATCCCCAGGCTGTGCCTGGGGCCCCTCCACGCTGTTCAGGGGCTTACTCATACCGCAGCGCCTCCGCCGGTTGGACGCGCGAGCCACGCCAGGCCGGATACAGGGTCGAGAACAGGCCCAGTGCCAGCGAAAGGCCGGCGATCCGGATCACGTCGCCCGGCTCCAGCTGCGACGGCAGTTCGCTGATGTAGTACACATCCGGCGACAGGAACTGCTGTCCCATCAATCGCTCCAGCAGCGGCACCAGACTCTCGACGTTGAGCGCCAGCGCAATGCCGCCAGCGACGCCCAGCAGGGTACCGACGATGCCGATGATCGACCCCTGCACCATGAAGATCGCCATGATCGAACGCGGCGTCGCGCCGAGCGTGCGCAGAATCGCGATGTCGGCCTGCTTGTCCTGAACCACCATCACCAGGGTCGACACGATATTGAACGCGGCGACGCCGACGATCAGCGACAGGATGATGAACATCACCATCTTCTCGGTCTTCACTGCGCGGAAGAAATTGGCGTGGCTGCGGGTCCAGTCGGACACGTAGAACATGCCCGGCAAGGTTCCGGCCAGATCGCGCGCGACCTGCGGCGCCTGGAACAGGTCGAACAGTTTCAGGCGCACGCCAGTGACGCCCTCGCCCAGACGCAGCAGCGCCTGGGCATCCTTCATATGAACCAGCACCAGACCGCGGTCGAACTCGTACATGCCAACCTGGAAGATGCCGGTCACTGTGAAACGGCGAAACCGTGGCAGCACACCGGCCGGCGTCACACTGGCCTGCGGAATCATCAAATCGACATGATCGCCCAGGGTCGCGCCCAGCGATGTTGCCAGTTCATAGCCCAGGATGATGTTGTAGGCCCCTGGCTGCAGCGAATCCAGCGAACCCGCCTTCATGTTGGCGCCGATATCGGAGACCTTGACCTCCTCCTCCGGCAGAATGCCGCGCAGCAGCGTCCCCGAGAGTTCACCACCAACCTTGACCATGCCCTCGCCCTCGATATACGGCGCAACGCCTTCGATCGAGGAATTTTTCATCGCCGAATCGGCCACCTGCGGCCAGTCTTCAAGGCTACCGCGAAACGCTGAAATCGATGCGTGCGAAGCCATGCCGAGGATGCGCGTCCGCAGCTCGCGCTCGAAGCCGTTCATCACCGACAGCACTGTGATCAGTGCGGTCACGCCGATCGCGATACCGAGCATCGACGCCATCGAGATGAAGGAAATGAAATGGTTGCGCCGCTTGGCGCGCGTATAGCGCAGGCCGGCATACAACTCGTAGGGATTGTGCACGGGGGATCGGTCAATTGTTGCAGCGGATGAGTATAGCGATAGGCCCGACGCGCTGCGGGACGGATCCGGCGATCCATTGCAGATGACACCCACAGGATCGTTCCGGTGACACAAAACGGTAAGCAATACGCAACACGGGCTCTTTAGCATCCGCGCGTCAACCCAGCCCAGAACTCGCCAAGGAAGCAACCCGTGAGCAGACACGACGACGAACCTGTCACCAATTTCTCTTCTAATCCCCACATCTCCGACGTCCTGAACGCACGTATCACTCGCCGACAGGCGGTATTTGGTGGCTTGTCGGCCACGACCGCGGCGATGTTCGGCAGTGTCGGCCTTGTCGGCTGCAGCGACGATGACAACGGCGCATCCCCCAAGCTCGGGTTCAGCGCGGTTGCGCACAGCAAAGCCGACTTCGTGTCGATTCCCAGCGGCTACTCGGCAGCGGTGCTTTACGCCCTGGGCGATCCGATCAAGGCTGGAATCGGCGCCTACAGCAACGCCGGACTTGATGCCGACTTCGACCAGCGCGCGGGCGACCATCACGACGGCATGTCGTACTTCCCGCTGCCGAACGGTTCAAGCGCCTCGGATAACGGGCTGCTGTGCATCAACCACGAAAACATTACGCAGGACTACCTGCACGTGGCCGGTGCAACGTCCAACGGCGGCGTCCGCCCACAAGCGGAAGTGCTTAAGGAAATGAACTGCCACGGCGTCAGCGTCATCGAGATCAAGAAAACCGGCGGTGTCTGGTTGGTCGTTCAGGACTCTCTGTACAACCGCCGCATCACGCCGTTCACGCAAATGGAATTGCATGGCCCGTTGCGCAACAGCGGATTTGCCGTCACCAAGTACTCCACTGATGGCAGCACGACCCGCGGCACGCTGAACAACTGCGCCAACGGCCAGACGCCGTGGGGCACCTACCTGACCTGCGAAGAGAACTGGGCGTACTATTTCAAGCGGGCAACCGGCGACGACGCCAACCGCAACAGCGCCGACAACGCGCTGCTGTCGCGCTACGGAATCAACCCGGGCGCTGCCGGCAACTACGGCTGGACCACCGCCGCCGGCGACCAGTTCCAGCGCCTCGACATCACTGTGAGTGGCGCCTCGGCCGGTGCGGACTATCGCAACGAAGCCTATACTTACGGATGGATCGTCGAGATCGACCCCTATACCCCGGATTCAGCACCGCGTAAGCGCTCGGCCATGGGACGTCTGGGCCACGAAGGCTGCATCTTCGCGCCAGCGAAGAAGGGCGAGCCGATCGTTGCCTACACCGGGGACGACTCCCGCAACGAGTACATCTACAAGTACGTCTCGAATGCGAATTGGGATCCCGCTGACGCCGAGGGCGGCCTGGACGCCGGCGACAAGTACCTGAACAGCGGCACGCTGTATGTCGCGAAGTTCAACGCCGACGGCACGGGTGAATGGATTGCGCTGGCCTACCAGAGCAATGGCCTTGATGAAAGCAATGCCAAATATCCCTTCAGCAGCCAGGCCGCGGTCATGGTCGGAACTCGTCTGGCCGCAGATTCGGTCGGTGCTACCAAGATGGATCGCCCCGAGTGGGGTGCGGTCCATCACAAGAGCGGCGAGGTTTACTTCACACTGACCAACAGCTCCAGCAGCTCCAGCGGTCGCGGCCAGGGCGGCGCCGGCTCGCAGCCGGTCGACGCAGCCAATCCGCGCTCGTATGACGCCGGCACCGACGGCAACCCGGACCTGGACGGCAACGTCAATGGACACATCATCCGCTGGCGTGAAGACGGCGGCATGTCCTCGTCAACCACGTTTGAATGGGACATCTTCCTCTTCGGTGCCCGTTCGACCTATGGCGTCAGCATCAACGTGTCCGGACTGACCGCGGCGAATGATTTCTCGAGCCCGGACGGTCTGTGGTTCGACAGCAGCGGCATGCTGTGGATCCAGACTGACGACGGCGCCTACACCGATACGACCAACTGCATGATGCTGGCTGCGGTGCCCGGCAAGGTCGGTGACGGCGGCGAGATCACCATCGGCGACCAGAAGACCTATATCGGCGCCCTGCCGAGCGACGACACCCTGCGTCGCTTCCTGGTCGGTCCGAAGGAATGCGAAATCACCGGCATCACGATGACGCCGGACCGCAAGACCATGTTCGTAAACATTCAGCATCCGGGTGAGGACGGTTCACCGGAAGCGCCGACCAGCAACTGGCCCTCGATCACCGGTGACGCCACGGCTGTCGGCACCGCCAACAGTCGCCCACGTTCGGCAACCATCGTGATCACCAAGGACGATAGCGGCGATATCGCCAGCTGAACCCTCAGTCCAATTTTCGATCTGTCCCCGACTCGGTCCCGGCAAAGCGCCGGGACCTCTTTTCTTTTTTATGGCCGTGCATCGTCGTCACCCAGAACGCCAGATGACTGTGCGCTCGGTTACCCGAGCGGGTCTGCACCGGAGCTGCCTTCTGGGGCTGGTGATTTCGATGTCCGCTTGCCGCCAGCCAGCACCCGCGCCGCAGGACGACGGCGGCGTCAACCTGACCGTGCGCCCGGTCGCCAACACAATCGCCAATATTCCGCCGCAATGCTTCACCCGCACACAGGATGCCGGCAGCAAGGCGGTGCAGAATCCCTGCTATGTCTGCCATGCCGAGGCGCCGGAGCCGAATTACCAGTCGCAACCCGAGCTGCAGCTTGCCTATGCGTTTCCGCAGGTTCACGCGGGCAGCACAACGCACAACGACTGGAGCAATCTGTTCATCGATCGCGGTAGGCAGATTGCTGCCATCACCGACGACGACACGCTGAGCTACGTCCGCGGCGACAACTACCGCAATCAGGCCGGCGCCATCGAGCTAACCGAACGACTCAAGAACGTGCCGGCGCACTGGGACGTCAACGGCAACGGTAGCTGGGACGGCTACGTTCCCGATGCGCAGTTCCGCTTCGACGCTCAGGGCTACGACCGTACGGCCGGCGGCAAAATGACCGGCTGGCGCGCGTTCGTCTATTACCCGTTTCCCGGCGCCTTCATGCCTACCAACGGTGCCTTCGACGACGTTCTGATCCGATTGCCGGAAGTGTTCCGTCAGGACCGCGACGGCAAGCCCAGCGAGACCGTCTACACCACCAATCTGGCCATCGTCGAAAGCCTGATCACGCGGCGCAACACGCCGATCACGGCAACTGACGAAACTGCATTAGGAGTCGATCTGGACAAGGACGGCGTGCTCGGCACCGCCACGCAGGTCACTTTCGACTGGGCGCCGCTGGAAAAGCGCTACATGCATTACGTCGGCCAAGCCTCCACGGCGCAGGATGCCGGGCAGGTTCACCTCGCCGCGGGCCTGTTTCCCGAGGGCACCGAATTCCTGCACAGCGTGCGCTACCTCGACCTTGATGCAACCGGCGTCGTGGTTGCCGCGCCCCGCATGAAGGAACTGCGCTATAGCCGCAAGCGTCGCTGGCTGACCTACTCGGATCTGTACTCGCAATCGCTCAAAGACATCAAGGAAGCCGATCTCAACCCGGATCGGCCCGAGCAGTATCTGGGCGACCCGGAACGCGGACTGATCAGCCCATTGGGCTGGGCCTACCAGGGCTATATCGAGGACGCCCGCGGGCGTCTGCGCCCGCAGACGCAGGAGGAATCGCAGTTCTGTGTCGGCTGTCATTCTGGACTGTCCGCCACTGAAGACGGTGCCTTCGCGTTCCCGCGCAAGATCAATCGCGGGAACAATCATGGTTGGGAATATTGGGGATCGCGTCCGTTCCGGCAGCTGCCCGATCCGCTGCGTACCGACGGCCAGACCGAGTTCCGCAGCTATTTGCTGGCGAACCAGGCCGGCGACGAATTCCGGGCCAATGCCGAAGTCCGTCAGCGCTTCTTCGACGAAAACGGCGCCCCGCGCGCAGCCGCCTTCGCCACGCTCGCCACGGATCTCGAAAGCCTGATGCTGCCGTCGCCGGAGCGCGCTCTGCTGCTGAACAAGGCCTACTGGCTGGTCGTGCGCGAGCAGTCCTTCGCCAAGGGCCGGGATCCGGTGATCTCGCCCAGCGACAACGTACTGCGCGACGTCGACATGGATCAGCCCACCGGCATTGTCACACCGCTGCCGGCACCGCGGCTGGGTGCGCCCTGATTCGTATCAACCGTCGCCGTTCCGCTTCAGCGTCATCTCTCTCTTCAACCTCATCGAGTCTTGCCATGATCCGCTCCCCGCAGTTCTCCCTGACGCCCTCCGCCGCCGCGCTGCTTGCGCTCGGCACCGTGTTCCTGACAGCCTGCAATAGCCCGACGGTCGATACCCGCTTCGAACCGGTCAGCGCCGCGCAGACCGACGGTGAGAAGCGTGCCGTTCGCGCCAGCGAATCGGTAACTCTCGGAGGAAAGCGAGCCGACATCGGCTTTGTTACCCTGCTGCGCTCGGGCGAACAGCGCGGCGACAGCGAACAGCTGAACGTGTTCGGCCAGGTTCTGGATCAGACCCAGACGCCGATCATGCAGACCGACGGTTCGACCACGATCGCCGACTCCAATGACTTCTCGTCGATCCTGCAGGTCGGCAGCAAGCTGTTCTCGGTGTCGCAGTTCGAAAGCATTCCCGGAACGATGTACCTGACCGCACTGGCGCAGGATCCCAGCAGCGGCCGTCTCAGCGCCGAGTCCACCACGGCGCTGGATCTGTCCGGGATCTACGGCATCTGGAATCCCTGCGCGGGCAGCGTCACGCCGTGGGGCAGCCACCTCGGCAGCGAAGAGTACGAGCCGGACGCGCGCAGCGGCGACGCCTCCGCCGAAGCGATGGCTTCGTTCTTCGGCGGCGACACCTCGAAGGTCCAGGCCTATCGCTACGGTTATCCGGTCGAAGTCCGCGTCACTGACACCAGCGGCGCGCACAGCGTGGTCAAGCACTACTCGATGGGCCGGTTCGCCCACGAGCTGTCCTATGTGATGCCGGACGAGCGCACCGTCTACGGCACCGACGATGGCACCAATGTCGGCCTGTTCATGTATGTCGCCGACACTGCGTCCGACCTTTCCTCCGGCGCGCTGTATGCCGTCAAGTGGCATCAGACCACGCCGGCCGGGGAGTCGGATCTGATCGACGCCGACCTGAGCTGGATCAAGCTCGGCCACGCCAGCGATGCCGAGATCGATGCGCTGATCGCCGACGGCATCCAGTTCAGCGACATCTTCGCGACGGTCGATCCCGCCGCGGACGGCACCTGCCCCGGCGCCTACACCTCCGTGAACGCCAATGGCATCGGCGAGGAATGCCTCAAGCTCAACCCCGGCATGGAGCAGGCCGCCGCGTTCCTGGAGACCCGCCGCTACGCAGGCTACCTGGGCGCGACGACCGAATTGCGCAAGGAAGAAGGCATCAGCTTCGACGCACGCCACAATCAGCTCTATGTGGCCTACTCGGAAGTTCAGTACGGCATGGAGGACAACAAGAAGAACGGCGCCGACAGCACCAAGTACGACGTCGGCACGTCCAACGACGTCAAGGCGCTGTTCAACAGCTGCGGTGCGGTCTACCGTTTCACGGTCGGTGAGGACAGCGATATCGGCAGCCCGTTTGTCGCGCAGTCCGCACACGGCATGATTGCCGGACGCATGACCACCGTGGCCGATCCCGAGCGCCTGAATCCGACCACGATCGACGCCTACCCGTCCGACAGTCCGTTTGCCAACAGCAGCTGCGACGTCGACGGCTTGGCCAATCCGGACAACGTCAGCGTGATGCCGGGGCAGAACATGCTGCTGATCGGCGAGGACACCGGCAGCGGCCACCAGAACGACATGGTCTGGGCCTATCGCACCGACAGCGGCAAGCTGACCCGCATTGCGACCACGCCATACGGCGCGGAAACCACCTCGGTCTACTACTACCCGGAAATCGACGGCTTCGGCTACATCATGGCCGTGGTTCAGCACCCGTACGGTGAAAGCGACGAGGACAAGGTCACCACCGACAGTGCGGAGCGTCGTTCGTATCTGGGCTACATCGGCGCGCTGCCGCCGCACCGCTGATCGATCCAGTGAATGCCACGGGCAAGTTGCCCGTGGCATTCAGTTCGCGTCCGGCGCACGGCGCGGCCCCGTCGAATCACCGCGCGTACGCTAGGGCGCGCGCTTCTTGCCGAACACGCCGGACAGGGTCACGCCAATGAAATCGCTGTCCGGATTGAAATTGCCGTGAATGCCCATTTCCAGCCCGCGCGTGGGATAGAACAGCAGCTCGATCGGCACGCCCACCGTCGGCGACTGCTGGCGATTGGACACATCGGTCAGGCGACTGACGCCGGCGGCAACGAAAACCTTTGACGGCACCACCGGCAGGCCGATCAGCCCGCCTACTTCCTCGGCGGTGTTGCTGGTGAACTCCAGCATCCAGCTGGCACGCAGTCGCAATAGCACCGGCCCCGCGTAGCTCATCGCGAGTACGCCCTCACCACCGCCGGTACGCTGGGCATCCCCCTTCTGCTGCCCCGACGGCGCATCGTAGTCCTGCGCACCATAGACGCCAGCCCCCAGGCTGACCCAGAAATCGCCAGCGTCACCTGACGCCTCAACCCCGGAGGCAGCCAACGCACAAACGGCCGCGAACGCGGCAATACCGATCCGATTCATTCTGTTCCCTCCCCTTGTGAACCGACAGAAGGATGATACCGCCGGCCGGGAGTGTCTGGCATCGCGGCAGTGAACGCTGCCAAGGGGCCGTTCCGGTGCTATATTCAAAGCCAGCTATATATCGCAAGTGCGCTCATGAGAAAGATTTTTCTGCTACTGACGATGGCTGCACTCGGTGCCGCGCCAGCCCTGCATGCGGATGTTCTGACGCTGCCCGAAGCCGAGTCAGCAACCCCTGCCGCGCCATCCTCACTGCCCCAGCGCGGCATGACGATGAACGCCGTCACCCGCCAGTTTGGCGAGCCGCTGCAACGCCACGCCCCGGCCGGCGGCGGTGGCCCGAAAACGCCGCCGATCACGCGCTGGGATTACGACGGCTTTTCGGTGTTCTTCGAAAACAGTACGGTGATCGATATCGTGGTCAAGGATGCCCCGGCGCCGCTGTCTCACGTGGACGAGCTCAGCGACGGTCCGTAAAATTCACGCCTGTCCGCAGCGTCGCCGCCATTGCGCCGAAACGCTGCCGAAGCACTATTCCGGGGGCGCATCAGCGCCCCTTTCCATGTCCATCACCCAATACGGACCGATCATGACCATCGTCTTACCGGCGGAGTGGGCCCCGCAACGCGCGGTGCAGCTGACCTGGCCGCGCCCCGACGGCGACTTCGCCGACATCTTTGCCGAGGTCGAAGCGAACTTCACGCAGATCGCGGTGGCGATCACCCGTTTCGAGAACCTGATCGTGGCCTGCGGCGAAGATGTCGACGGTCTGCGGGAGCACCTGACCGCCGCCGGCGCACAGGCCGAACGCCTGCAGCTGTATCCGGTGCCGGCCGACGATGTCTGGGCCCGCGACCATGGGCCGATCACTGTTTTTCGCGACGGCGATGCGGTGCACCTGGACTTCGTGTTCAACGGCTGGGGCGGCAAGTTCGACGCCACGCTGGACAATCAGGTCACGCGCGCGCTGGCCGCGCAGCAGTGCTGGAATGCACCGGTGGAATCGCTGGACTTCGTATTGGAGGGCGGCGGCATCGAGTCCGACGGCCAGGGCACGCTGCTGACCACTGAACGCTGCCTGCTCGCCCCCACGCGCAATCCACAGTTCGACAAGGCGCAGATCGAAGCCAGGCTGCAGCAGTGGTTCGGACTGCAGCGGATCCTGTGGCTGCGCCATGGCGATCTGTTGGGCGACGATACCGATGGCCACATCGACACGGTGGCCCGCTTCTGCGATGCCCGCACGATCGCCTACCAGGCGTGCGACGACGCCAGCGATCCGCACTACGCCGATCTGGGGGCGATGGCCGAGGAGCTGCGCGCGCTGCGCACTGCCGACGGCAAGCCATATCGCCTAGTGCCGCTGCCCTTGCCACAACCGATCCATGCCGACGACGGTCGCCGCCTGCCGGCCGGCTATGCCAACTTCCTGATCCTGAACGGCGCGGTGCTGGTGCCGATCTACGCCGACATCAACGACGAAGAAGCGCTTTCACGCCTGCGCCCCTGCTTCCCTGATCGGAAAGTCATCGGCATTGATTGCCGTGCACTGATTGCCCAGTATGGCAGTCTGCACTGTGTGACCATGCAAATCCCGAGCGCCGCAGCATGACCTCCAAACAACTCCGCGTCGGCATCGTCCAGCACGCCTGCGTCGAAGACCCCAGCGTCAATCTCCGCACCTCCGAAGCCGCGATCCGCGCCGCTGCCGCACAAGGTGCGCAATTGGTGCTGTTACAGGAACTGCATACCAGTCTGTATTTCTGTCAGCACGAGTCCACGGACCTGTTTGACCTGGCCGAACCGATTCCGGGCCCCAGCAGTGACTTTCTCGGCGCCCTGGCGTCGGAACTGGGTGTGGTCATCGTCGGTTCGCTGTTCGAGCGCCGTGCCCCGGGCCTGTACCACAACACCGCGGTGGTGCTGGAGCGTGACGGCAGCCTCGCCGGCATCTACCGCAAGATGCACATCCCGGACGATCCGGGGTACTACGAGAAGTTCTATTTCACCCCCGGCGACGCTGCATCTGCCAGCAGCGGTCCGGGCTTTGCCCCGATCGACACCAGTGTCGGCCGCCTCGGGGTGCTGGTGTGCTGGGACCAGTGGTATCCGGAGGCCGCGCGGCTGATGGCGCTGGCCGGCGCCGACCTGCTGCTCTACCCCACCGCGATTGGCTGGAACCCGCAAGACCCTACCGAAGAGCAGGGTCGGCAGCGCGATGCCTGGGTTACGATCCAGCGTGCACATGCGGTGGCCAATGGCCTGCCGGTGCTGGTGGCCAATCGCGTCGGCTTCGAGCCGGACCCGACCGGTCAATGGCCGGGTGCGCAGTTCTGGGGACACAGCTTCGCCGCCGGACCCCAGGGTGAATTGCTAGCAGTGGGCGACGAACGCGAAGAAGTGCTGCTGGTCGACATCGATCTGCAGCGCAGCGAAAACGTCCGGCGCTGGTGGCCGTTCCTGCGGGACCGGCGCATTGATGCGTATGGCGACCTGACCCGTCGCTTTCGCGACTAGGGGGCCGGGCGCGGCTCCCGCTCGGCACTGCACGCGTCAGTGTCTGCACGCCCCCACAATGGGGCACGAACAGGAGGAGCCAGCAATGCTGAAGAAATTGGCCTGCGCGCTCGCGCTCTCGGTCGCCGCCACAACGGCAGGCGCCGACGATGCCGCTCGGGTCAACCGCTTTGCCTGGATGAGCGGTTGCTGGGGCTTTGATACCGAAACCGGCAGTTACGAGGAGAACTGGACCGCCCCCACTGGCAACAGCATGCTCGGCGTTTCACGCCGCATCGAAAACGGCTTCACCCGCGAGTTCGAGTTCCTGCGGATTGTCACCAGCGGTGGCGGCGGCTTCGACTACATCGCCATGCCCAAGGGCGAGAGCGAGACCCGCTTCAATACCGCGTCGATGACCAATCACAGCGTCGTATTCGACAACCCGAGCAACGAATTTCCGTCCCGGATCGTCTACGAATTCACCGCGCCGGATCAGCTCAATGCGCGTATCGAAGGCACCTCCAACGGCCAGCCGATGGCGCTGCGCTTCCCGATGCGGCGCCGCACCTGCCCCTGATCCCTCCGACTTCCTCCACGACCCCTCTCAACTCCATTGCAGAAGACTCATGAGCATGCATAACGAAGAACTTGAACTGTTTCGCGACAACGTCGTCCGCTTCTTCAAGGACACCGTCGAGCCCTATTACGAGCAGTGGGAAAAGGACGGCATCTATCCGAAGGATCTGTACCTGAAGATGGGCGAAGCCGGTCTGCTGTGCGTGGACATGCCGGAGGAATACGGCGGCATCGGCGCCCCGTTCGCCTTCTCCTGCGTGGTTGTCGAGGAAGCGGCGCGCATGGGTTTCCTGGCGCTGGCCTCGAATCTGACGGTGCATTCCGACATCGCCGCTCCGTACATCCTGCATCTGGGCACCGAAGCGCAGAAGCAGAAGTACCTGCCGAAGATGGCAACCGGCGAATGCATCGGCGCGATCGGCATGACCGAGCCCGGCGCCGGTTCCGATCTGCAGGGCATGAAGACCAGTGCCACGGCAGACGGTGACGACTACATCATCAACGGCTCCAAGACCTTCATCACCAACGGCCAGCATGCGGGCGTCGTGGTCCTGGCGACCAAGACCGACCCCAAGGCCGGCGCCAAGGGCACGACGCTGTTCACCGTGGACACATCGCTGCCCGGCTTCAAGCGCGGACGCAATCTTGAGAAGGCCGGCCTGCATTCGGCCGATACGTCCGAACTGTTCTTCGACAACCTGCGCATTTCCAAAGACGAGATTCTCGGCCGCCTCGGCGGCGGCTTTGGCCACCTGATTGACGAGCTGCCGCGCGAGCGTCTGGTGCTGGCCGTGTCGGCCGTTGCCCACGCCCAGGGTGCACTGGAAAAAACCATCGAGTACGTGACCCAGCGCAAGGCCTTCGGCCAGCCGATCGCCAGCTTCCAGAACACGCGCTTCGTACTTGCGACCTGCAAGACGGAAATTGAGGTCCATCGCGCCTTCGTCGAGAAGTGCACGCAGCAGTACGCCGACAACACGCTGGACGTGCCGACTGCGGCGATGGTCAAGTTCGCCACCACCGAAATGGAAGGCCGCGTCACCGATGCCTGCCTGCAGCTGTTCGGCGGCTACGGCTACATGACCGAATACGCGATCTCGCGCTTCTGGGCCGACGCGCGCATCCAGCGCGTCTACGGCGGCACCAGCGAGATCATGAAAGAAGTCATCGCGCGGTCGCTGGTCGGCCGCTGAGCCGGCATCCGAGCGGCATCCGGGCTCACCGCAGCCCGGGTGCCCCCGATGCGCGGCCACCCATTCTCCCTCGATCCGGGGAGGCGGGCGCCCTGCGCGTCAATGATGATGATCTCCCCCCCCCTCCTATACGAACCTGGAACCATGACTGCTGCTGATCACCCGATGTCCGATTCGATGGCCGCCGAGTTGGCCGACTGGCGCGATACCATCCTGCGCTTTCTGGCCGACGAGGTAGAGCCGCACTACGAACAGTGGGAACGCGACGGCATCGTGCCCAAATCGCTGTACCGCAAGATGGGCGACGCCGGACTGCTGTGTGTGGACGCTCCCGCAGCCTACGGCGGCGCAGAGGCACCGCTGGAGTTCTCCTTCGCCATCGCGGAGGAGGCGGCACGCCTAGGCTACATGTCGCTCGTGACCAACGTGATGATGCACTCCGACATCGTCGTGCCGTACATCTCCCATCTAGGCACCGAGGCGCAAAAGCAGAAGTATCTCCCGCGCATGATCAGCGGCGAGTGCTTCGGCGCCCTCGCGATGACCGAACCAGGCACCGGCTCGGACTTGCAGGCGATTAAGACGACGGCGATTCCGGACGGCGACGGCTATCGCCTCAACGGTTCAAAGACCTTCATCACCAACGGCCAGAACGCCGACGTCGTTATCGTCGCCGCCAAAACCGACCCCGCGGCTGGCGCCAAGGGCATGACCCTGTTCCTGGTCGACACCGACCTGCCGGGCTTCAAGCGCGGCCGCAACCTCGAGAAGGTCGGCATGCATGCCGCCGACACCTCGGAACTGTTCTTCGACGACGTCCGCCTCGGCCCCGACGCCGTGCTGGGCCGCCTCGGCGGCGGCTTTGGCCACCTGATTGACGAACTGCCTCGCGAGCGCCTGATGCTGGCCGTATCCGCGGTGGCCCACGCCGAGGGCGCGCTGGAGCGCACCATCGCGTACGTCAAGGAGCGCAAGGCCTTCGGACAGCCGGTCGCCAGCTTCCAGAACACCCGCTTCGAACTGGCCCGGATCAAGACCGAGATCGAGGTCGCCCGCGCGTTCTATGAGAAATGCTGCCGGCTCTACGTCGAGGGCAAGCTCGACGTGCCGACCGCGGCGATGATCAAGCTCGCGACCAGCGAGATGGAAGGCCGCGTGGTCGACGCCTGCCTGCAGCTGTTCGGCGGCTACGGCTACATGACCGAATACCCGATCTCGCGCTACTGGGCCGACGCCCGCGTGCAGCGCATCTACGGCGGTACCAACGAGATCATGAAGGAAGTCATCGCCCGCGCCCTGGTGGGACGATAAGTCCTTCCCTGGCTGTATGGACATCGACGAGGGGCGCCACTAAGGTGGCGCCCCTCGTCGTTTTTGCCGGAACCGTATGGATCGCCGCCGCATTGCGGTGTGTCTGGCGGGGGCCGCGGCTTTCGTGCCGCTGTACTCGCCGCAATCGCTGCTGCCCCTGCTACGCGCATGGATGGGCCAGGACGTGGCGCTGGCCGGCGCGATCATGTCTGCCGGCACCGCCGGAGTCGCGCTCGCCGCACCTTTCGCCGGCGTCATCGCCGATCGCCTCGGCCATCGTCGCGTGATCGTATTCGCCGCGCTGTTTGCGGCGCTGCCCGGACTTCTGTGCGCACTGGCCCCATCGGCCGGCTTCCTGATCGTTGCGCGATTTCTGCAGGGGCTGGTGCTGCCCGGCATCTTCGCCGTCACGGTCGCCTACATCGCACAGGAGTGGCCGGCGGTGCAGGCCCGTCCGGTCACTGCGCTGTATGTCGCCGGCACCATTGGCGGCGGATATGCGGGCCGCATGCTCGCCGGCATGGTCGCCGAGCTTGCTGGATGGCGCTGGGCGTTCGCGGCGCTGGCGATGTTGCAGCTGGCGCTGGCCTGGGCGATCGTCGCATGGCTGACGCCGGAGCAGGCGCGGCAGCGCACCGAGACGACAGCGCGCCCACCGATGTTGAGCCTGCTGGCCCTGCCGCAGCTGCGCGCCGCCTGTGCTGCCGGCTTTGCCGCATTGTTTGCACTGGTGGCGGGCTTTACTTACATCACGTTGCGTCTGGCAGAAGCTCCCTTCGAACTGGGGCCGGCACAGCTGTCGCTGATCTTCACCGTCTACCTGCTCAGCGTCATCGTCACGCCGTGGTCCGGCCGCCTGATGAACCGCTACGGTCATACCGCAATGCTGGTCTCGGCGTGGTCACTGGCGATCGTCGGCCTGCTGGTGACCGTACCGGACCGGCTCGGGGCCGTCGTCATCGGACTGTGTCTGTTCTCGACTGGGCTGTTCATCGCGCAAGCCACAGTCACAACGTTTGTCGGCGAGGCCGTGCCGCAGGCGCGCGCAACCGCGGTCGGCCTGTACGTCACCAGCTACTACATCGGTGGCACCGTGGGCGGCATTTTGCCGGCGTTGATTTGGCGCCTCGCACATTGGCCGGGCGTCGTCGCCCTGATCACCCTGGCCGGCGCCGGCGCGGTCACGCTCGGTGTCCGCGCCTTCCGTCTCGGACGTCTGTCGACATCACCGCCCGCGTAGCGCTCCGCCCTCGCGGACCCGCTATGCTGCGTGCCAGGCACACCTGACCCCACGTTACCCACGGGAGGCGTTCATGCAGCCGCAGCAGCCGATTCACACCGCACCGGCCGGTGCCGGATGGCGCTGGATCACCGATGCGTTCCGTCTGTTTCGCGCCGATGCCGGCGCCTGGATCGCCGCGATGATCGTGGTCTTTGTCGTCACCATCGTCGTCAGCAGCCTGCCGTTGCTCGGATCGCTGCTGATCAATCTGTTTGCACCGGTCCTGTTCGGCGGCATTGCGCTGGGTGCGCAGGCACAGGATCGCGGTGAACGCTTCAAACTCGAATATCTGTGGGCGGGGATGCAGTCACCGCACCTGCAGCCTTTGCTGCTGCTCGGCGTAGCCTACGTGGTGATGGGCGCGATCATCGTCGTCGTTGCCATGGTGCTGGTATTCGGCTCGGCCGTCAGCGTTTCTGCGCTGAGCGGCGACCACGCTGACGTGGCCGCAGCCAGCGGGGTCCTTCTCGGCGCCTTGGTGGTGCTGCTGATGTCCGCGCTGATGGGCATGGCCACCTGGTTCGCGCCGACGCTGGTCGTGCTAAGCAGCATGGATCCGGTTGCTGCCCTTCAGACCAGCTTTGCCGCCTGCCTGCGCAATGTCATTCCGCTACTGGTGTACGGCATCGCCCTGCTGGCGCTGCTGATACTGGCCATGATTCCGCTGGGACTGGGGCTGCTGGTGCTGGCCCCGGTAATGCTGCTGTCGGTGTTCACCGCGTACAAGGACATTTTCGTCCCTGCATCTGCGGCACCGCGCAGACCCGTGATCTCCTAGCCGATCGAATCAGCGACTGCGCCCCGGTCACTCCGTGGCTTTGTCGCCTGAGCCGGTCGCCTGATCGTCGACAGGATCCGGTTGTCCTTCGTCCTTGGCATCGCGTGCCGCCTGCGGACCGGGCAGCGTCACGTGACCGACATTCTTCAGCTCCGGTGGCAGCATCCACTCGCCCAGATCGAAGCCGCCCTGCTTCATCAGCCGTGCCAGCCCCTCAAGCTGTTTGCTGTTGCCCCGCGTCGGCACCATCGTGCCAGGGCGTGACACCAGTGCACCGATCTGCTCGAAGAAACGCCCGCGATCGGTGATCAAATTGCCGGTTGCCGGCTTCGACTGCGCCCACTTCTGCGCAGCCCGAAAGTCGACCGAGGTCGTCACCAGCGCACCGCCCCCATCGATGATGATCTGCACCAGATCACCCTGTCGCACGACGCGACCACGTCCGGTCGCGGACTCGAACAAAGACAGCGTGCGTTTCATGATGATTTCGGGGTCAGTCGAATTCCATGCCGCCGGTGCCCAGGCGCACGGTGAATCCGGAAGCGATCAGATCATCGAAGATCTGCCGCGCATGCGCCATGTCCTGCGCCTCGACCATGACTTCCAGGGTCGCCCCCTTGGCATGACCACGATGCAGGCGTTCATGATGAACCTGCACGATGTTGCCGCCGGACTCGCCGATACGGCCTGCGACCCGCGCAAGGATTCCTGGCTGATCCTCAATGTCGACCGACAGACTGATCAGACGCTGCTCGTTGACCAGCTGGCGCAGCAGTACCGACGCCAGCAACCGCGTATCGATATTGCCACCGCACAGGACCAGCCCGACCTTGCGGCCGACGAAACGTGCCGGATCGCTCAGCATCGCGGCAAGCCCGGTGGCGCCGGCACCTTCGACAATGACTTTTTCAATCGACGCCAGCAGACCGATCGCGCGCTCGATCGTCGCTTCGTCGACCCGCATCAGCTCGGCCACCTGCTCGCGGATAATCTCGATCGTCAGACGACCGATATTCTTGACGGCGATGCCTTCGGCGATGGTCTGTCCACCGCGCACCAGCTCGGGATCGTTCTGCAACGCCGCGTAAGCCGAGGGATAACCCGACGACTCGACACCGATCATGCGCACATTGGGATCAAGGCCGTGCGCGGCGATCGACATGCCGGCAATCAAGCCGCCCCCGCCGATCGGCACCACCAGCGTATCCAGACCCGGCGCCTGCTCCATCATCTCCAGCGCTACCGTTCCCTGACCCGCAATGATCAGGGGATCGTCATAGGGATGAACCAGGGTCATGCCTTTTCCGGCGACCAGTTCGCGCTCCAGATATTCCTGCGCATCGGCCAGGGTTTCGCCATGCAGGATCACCTCGCCGCCCAGCTCGCGGGTGTTGCGCACCTTGGTAAACGGCGTATTGCGCGGCATCACGATCACGCTGCGGATGCCCAGGCGCGTCGCATGGTAGGCCACGCCCTGCGCGTGGTTCCCGGCCGACATCGCGCACACGCCCGCTGCGCGCTCAGCCTCCGTCAGGTGCGACAGTTTGTTCAGTGCGCCGCGCTCTTTGAACGAAGCGGTGAACTGGAAATTCTCGAACTTGAGCCAGACTTCGGCTCCGGTAATCTTCGACAGCACGCGCGAATGCGTGCAGGGCGTGCGCACGATCTGGCCGTCCAGCACCGCTGCGGCGCGACACACGTCGTCCAGACTGATCAAGGCAGCGGCCACTACTTCTTCTCCTGACGCAGAGAGGTCGAACTGACCACGCCATCGGTGAACTTCACATGCAGCCGGCTGCCGTCGTCGAGCAGATAACTCCAGGTCATGCGTTGCGACTTGCCGCTCTGCGAAGTCGCCACGGTGATCGGATCACCCCGCATCCGCCGCACATCCTCGGGGGTCATGCCGGTGACGATTTCATCGGCAATCCGTGCCGCGCGGAGCTTCTCCTCCTGCTCCTTGCGCGCCTGATAGTCGGCCGTCCACTCGGCATCGGCCTTGGCCTTGCGCTCCGCGGCGCGCTGGTCGCGACGCTCGGCCTCGCCCAGCAGGTCCACCTTCGGGCCGGACGGCGGCGGCAGGATCATCGGCGGCGGCACGTCGATACGCTCTGCCGAATCGCCACAGGGCTTGTCGGAAAACACCGTGGCGCCATCCACCTGGCAGCGATAAACCTCATCGGCAGCCCGCGCCACAGGCGCCCACGCAAGGCACCCCATGGCGCATGAGATCCACGCTGCGATTCCAATGCTGGCTCGACCGCACATGCGCGGCATTATAGGTGCAGCGCAGCGGCGGGCGGATCATTCGCATTGCGCCGCGAACAGCAACCGGTCAGCGCGCCAAGCCGCTGGCGATCCGCCGCCGCATGCGCAACGCCACCATGGCCAGCAACAGCAGCAAGCTGGCCGGCGCTGCGGCGCCACTGCCAAAGCGACCGGCGTCGGTGCCGCCGGTTCCACCCCCCACATCCGTTCCCGCATCAGCGAAGCGATAGCGGTAGACGCCGCGCCCGTACACCGAGGCATACAGCAGCGTGTCGTCACCCGGCCCGCGCTGCAGCCACGTAATCGGCGTGCTCGGCAGCCCCGCACCGAGCACACTCCAGTGGCTGCCGTCGGTATCGCTGGAAATGAACGCGCCGATGTCAGTTCCCACGATGACCTGGCCATTGCGGACGGTTACCGCCTGGAACGGCACGTCGGGCAGCTCCCCGGAAATGTCGGTGAAGGTCTCGCCCGCATCGGTGGACTTGTAGACATGACCGCTACCGATGTCGGCGTTGCTGTCCAGGTACGAGCCCGGGACCACCCACTGGCGATTGGCATAGCCGGCCAGTGCAACGTAAACCGTGTTCGGATCCTGCGGGTCGATATCGATGCCGCTGATGTAGCGATTCGGCAATCCCGCCGCGGTCGCGATGTGCCAGCCCTGACTGCTGCCCTTCTGCGGCGCGGCGTCACCGCCGACGTTGGTCGCGATACCGCTATGGAACCCTTCGTCGGTGTGATTGAGGATGTCGCACACACCGCAGAAGCCCACATAGGCCGCGTCGCCATGGACATCCAGCGTCGACATCACATTGGTCGCGCCGCTGGCCGCCGTGCCGAGATTGAATACCTCGGTCCAGCTACCGTCGGGGCCTTGCAGACGTTCCACGATCTCCTGTCCGCCGGTCATCAGGTGATTGGCGTCCAGCGGGTCCATCACGAACACCGTGCCGAACATCGCACCGGTCAGCGACGGCGCAATGCCGGACCAGCTCTGTCCGCCGTCCTGCGTCACGCGGATGTCGCCGTAGGTGTACTCGGTGTAAGCGACATCGCTGTTGTCCGGATCGACGGCCGCATAGAAGCCGTCGCCGCCGTAGGTCATGTAGTACTGGCCGTCGGTATCGACTTTGCCCGAGCCATTGTCTTGCAGGCCGAACCAGACCACGCCGTCCTTGGCCGCCGCGATGCCGTACGGCAGGGTCGTATTGAAGCCGTCGTTAGCGCCATCGCCCCAGCCGTCGTTGGCGAAATCGTTGCTGCTGTCGACATGCTGCGCGTATGCACCGCCGTCGTTGCCGACGATCAGCGTGACCCCACCACTGCCATCTGTATCCAGGATGAACACCCCGGCGTGCTGGTCTGGATGCGTGGTCGTATGCGGCAAAGGCTCGTTGCTCAACGGACAAGCCGGCAAGCCGAGACTTAGCGCCCCGCAGGTCTCGCCGGCAAAGTAGTCACCGATCACCATGAAATCACCGGGCCCGGCCTGCAGCGTGCCATTGAGCGGCACATCGGTCAGCCGGTTCATCCAGACTTCCTCAAGCCCGAACACCAGGCGCGTCGGCACGCCATCCAGCGTGCGCGTTGGATCGGGATGGACCCACAGGTTGTAGTACGCCTGAACGCCCGGCGCATAGCCGAGCGCGCTCTGCGTCAGCAGCGCCGAGCCGCTGCCGGGCGCGATGATCTCCAGCGTATCGGCCATGCGCGTCCACGACTGGCCGAAGTCCAGCGACACATACAGCCCGTTGAACAGCGACGAATTCAGCAGCCCGCCGAGACCGGTCGGGTCGTACAGCGCTTCCGGCAGGTCCAGCAAGGGAAAACCGCCGTTGAACAGCACGGCGTCCTCGACCATCGCGTAGACGATGTTGTGATCCTGTTCTGCACCGATGGCCGGTCCCAGCGCGATGCGGCCGGTGCGGTCCTGCGCCGCAAATCCATTGGGCAGAAGCGAATCCGGCGCGGCAATGTCGAGTTTGGCAAAGGTGCCGGCCGCGCCCGTCGCCGAGAAGTACAGGCCGTTGCCGGGCGAATGCGGTTTGCCATCCGGATACAGCTTGGTGTTGCCGGCTCGATAACCCACGGCCGCCAGCACCTGGCCACCGGCTTCGTCGGTAGCGCCGCCGGGCTCCTTGACGATGACGTCTGTGACGAAATTGGCGAACTGGCATTCGCCGTCGTAGCGCCCGTCGCAGCCGCCGCCGACCGGAAGACTGATCAGGCTGTAGCTGCGACCGGCATCGGTGGAGCGGTACAGACCCTTGCTGGTGCCGAGGTAAACGATGTTCGGATCCGCATGATCGACCGCGACCTTGAATCCCATGATGCCGTCCGGCACCCCGCTGGCCAGCGTCCAGCTCTGACCGAGATTATTGGACCAGAAAGCCCCGAGCCCGACATAGGTGCCACCGCCCATGCTGGGCTCGCCGCCCAACGCGACGACTGTTCCGCCACCGGCTGACGACCAGCCCACCGCGCCGATGGTCTGCGACGGCAGCGTGTCGCCGATCGAGACCCAGTTCTGGGCGAGATCCTCGCTCATCCATACGCCACCGTTGCCGACGCTGGCGAACAAACGTCGTGCGACCGGATCAAAGTCGAAGGTGTCGATGCGCCCGGCAACCTTGGCCAGGCCTTCGCCATTGACCGCGCCATAACGCGGATCGTTGGCGATCACCGGACCGCCGCCATGTGGCTCCCAGATGCCGCCCGCACCCGCCACCTGAGCTTTCTCGGAACTCAACACGGCCTTTTGCGCCACAGCCGCTTGCATCGCGCCCGGCGCGGGCACGCCGCGGCGGAACGAAAATTCGCGCTCAAGACTGACGCGTTCGTGTGCCGGCTCGAATCCGCGGCCCCGCAAACAGGCGGCGCCCTCACGCTCGCCATTGGTTTCAACGTCACCGCCAACGCGGCGCGTGCCCGGAGGACATTCGCCTGACACGGCAAAGCGCGCCAGATCGTAGACCTGCCGCGGACTGTGAATCTGGAACTTGTGTGCCGCAGCGGCACAGGCCACCACTACAAGCATCGAGCTGCCCAAGTACACGGCACGACGACGTGCAGCAGTGCGCCGCTCGACTGAGATCTGGTCCATGTTTGCTTCCCCGCCCCACTGGTAGTTATGGCGCCAGTCCCATCGCGATCAGGAGCGGCCCGTTGATTGTTGCCGACCCCGCAGCGAGCCGCGACGGGGATTCCACCCATTGGCGCGCCGATGGCGCATGACAGGCCCGCGGCCACTACTGGATAATCAGCGCCCCGGAAATTCCAGAACTCATCCAGAACGCATATGTCCCAGTACGTCTACACCATGAACCGGGTCGGCAAGACCGTCCCGCCGAAGAAGGAAATCCTCCGCGACATCTCGCTGTCGTTCTTTCCCGGCGCCAAGATCGGTGTGCTCGGCTATAACGGCGCGGGCAAGTCCACGCTGTTGCGCATCATGGCCGGCGTCGACAAGGACTTTCACGGCGAAGCGCGGCCCATGCCGGGACTCAAGGTCGGCTACCTGCCGCAGGAACCGCAGCTCGACCCGAAAAAGACCGTCCGCGAGAATGTTGAAGAGGCGCTGTCGGTCATCAAGAACGCCCAGGCCGAGCTGGATCAGGTCTACGCCGCCTACGCAGAACCGGACGCGGATTTCGACAAGCTTTCGGCGCGCCAGCAGGAGCTGGAGGCGATTCTGGCCGCGGGCGATGGCCACAACCTCGACGTCATCATGGACAAGGCCGCCGAGGCACTGAACCTGCCGCCGTGGGATGCCGACGTCACCAAGCTCTCGGGCGGTGAACGCCGCCGCGTGGCGCTATGCCGGCTACTGCTGTCCAAGCCCGACATGATTCTGCTCGACGAGCCCACCAACCATCTGGACGCCGAGTCAGTCGCATGGCTGGAGAAGTTCCTCAAGGATTTCCCCGGCACCATCATCGCAGTCACGCACGACCGCTACTTCCTCGACAACGTTGCCGGCTGGATTCTGGAGCTGGATCGCGGTCACGGCATTCCCTGGCAGGGCAACTATTCGACCTGGCTGGAGCAGAAGGAAAAGCGCCTCGAACAGGAACAGAAGTCCGAAGACGCGCACACCCGCGCGATGAAGGAAGAACTGGAGTGGGTGCGCAAGAATCCGAAGGGACGCCAGGCCAAATCCAAGGCCCGCGTCAAAGCGTTCGAAGAGCTTGCTTCCGCCGAGTTCCAGAAGCGCTCCGAAACGAAGGAACTGTACATCCCGCCGGGCCCGCGCCTGGGTGACGTCGTCATCGAGGTCAACAACCTCAAGAAGCAGTTCGGCGATCGCGTGCTGTATGAGGGCGTCAACTTCTCGGTGCCGCGCGGGGCCATCGTCGGCATCATCGGTGCCAACGGCATGGGTAAGACCACCCTGTTCCGCATGCTCACCGGAGACGAAAAACCGGACGGCGGCACGATCAAGATCGGCGATACGGTGAAGTTCGCCCACGTCGACCAGTCACGCGACGCACTGGATGGCGAGAAGACTGTCTTCCAGGAAATCGCCGGCGGCCAGGACATCCTGCGCGTCGGAAACTTTGAAATGCCTTCCCGCGCGTACATCGGCCGCTTCAATTTCAAGGGCGAAGCACAGAGCAAGCGCATCAGGGAGCTGTCCGGCGGCGAACGCAACCGCGTGCATCTGGCCAAGTTGCTGCTCAGCGGCGGCAACGTCCTGCTGCTCGACGAGCCGACCAACGACCTGGATGTCGAAACCCTGCGTGCGCTGGAAGAAGCCGTGCTCGACTTCCCGGGCTGCGTGATGGTGATCTCGCATGACCGTTGGTTCCTCGATCGCGTCGCCACGCACATCCTCGCTTTCGAGGATTCCGGCGACGTGGTCTGGCACGAAGGCAACTACCAGGACTACGAGGAAGACTTCCGCCGCCGCACCGGCAGCGAGCCCGGCGTCAATCGCCGCGCACGGCACAAGAAGCTGGCATAAGGTCCGTTCTCGCAAAAAAGGCCCCTTGTGCAAGGGGCCTTTTTTGTTGCTGCCGCATCCATCGCGACATCGGCCGCACGCCGGCCTGACAAGGCCAAGGCAACACCGGCCTTGCGATGCACTCCCCACCGAACAGGCGGGACGGATGAGCGGAGACCGCGCGACGCATTCCTCAGGGTCACGCAGCGTGCAGACACTGCGATCGCTGACATCGCAGTCCATCGCCACCACTGGCTCCGCACCAAGATCGGGATGACGTGAAACAGGTTGCCGCGCTCTCCATACAGCCATTCTGAGGCGTCATGGTTTGCGATGAGGGCTGCTGCGCGCAGTCGCGCCCCAAATACGGTATCGAAGGTTAAAACGCCGAACCCCGGCCAAACAAAAAGCCCCGCGCGGGGGCTTTCTGTTTGAATTGGCGGAGAGAGAGGGATTCGAACCCTCGATACGGGTATAAGCCGTATACTCCCTTAGCAGGGGAGCGCCTTCGTCCACTCGGCCATCTCTCCGGGACGATCAGCCAGGGCTCTCACCCTGCACACACCTCGATCAATCTTTCGAATGACCGGAGCATCGCAACGTGGCCCCGGTTGGCTTCGATCTGTCAGTCACAACCGACTTATCGAAGCACTTCTGTCGATCTGATTTACACGATCGACAGCACAGTCCATTTAAATAATGGTGCGCCCGGAAGGATTCGAACCTCCGACCCCCAAGTTCGTAGCCTGGTGCTCTATCCAGCTGAGCTACGGGCGCGCATTCCCTGCAAACAACGCTACAGGGGCCGCGATTCTAGCGGCCTCGCTAGTGAAGGTAAAGAGAAAGTTGCAGCGAATTTGTCAGGCGGCCGCTTTCGACAGGTTTTCAACATCGTCATGGTGCAATCGTTCGAAAACTTCCTCGCGATGCACGCTGATGTCACGGGGCGCTTTGACGCCAATGCGCACCTGATTGCCTTTGATGCCAAGCACCGTCACTTCCACCTGATCGCCGATCATCAGGGTCTCACCGACGCGCCGTGTCAGTATCAACATTCCACCATCCTCCATGACTGCATGGGTGCAGTGTCAGAGAATGCGACGGTGGGTCCAATCCTGAGCGATGGCCCACCGCCTGTGGATAAGTGACTCAGGCGGCCGGCGCCGTCTCCAGTCCGAAGGCCTTGTGCAAGGTCCGCACGGCCAGCTCCAGATACATTTCCTCGATCACCACCGAGATCTTGATCTCGGAGGTCGAAATCATCCGGATGTTGATGCCGGCCGCGGCGAGCGCCTTGAACATCTTCGACGCAATACCGGCGTGGCTACGCATGCCGACACCGACCAGCGACACCTTGACGATGTCCGTGGCGCTGGCGACGCCCTTGGCGCCTAGCTCGGCCCCTAGTCGGCTCATCACTTCCAGCGTGCGCTCGTAGTCATTGCGATGCACGGTGAAGGTGAAATCGGTGGCGCCGTCGCCGCCGACGTTCTGAACGATCATGTCGACTTCGATGTTGGCCTCGCCCACCGGGCCAAGAATGGCCGCGGCAATACCCGGGCGGTCCGGCACGCCGCTCATGGTGATCTGGGCCTCGTCGCGGTTGAATGCGATGCCAGAGATCAGGGGCTCTTCCATCTTGTTGTCCTCAAGCGTAATCAGAGTGCCTGGGCCATCCACGAAGGTGGACAGCACACGCAGCGGAACCTTGTATTTACCTGCGAATTCGACCGAACGGATCTGCAGCACCTTGGAGCCGAGACTTGCCAGCTCGAGCATTTCCTCGAAGGTGATGTGATCCAGGCGCCGCGCCTTCGGTTCAACCCGCGGATCAGTGGTATAGACGCCGTCGACGTCGGTGTAGATCTGGCACTCGTCCGCCTTCAGCGCCGCAGCCAGTGCCACACCGGTCGTATCCGAACCACCACGTCCCAGTGTGGTGACGCTGTTGTCGTCGCAGATACCCTGGAAGCCGGCAACCACTGGTACGATGCCGGCCTCGCAATCGCTGCGCAGGCGTTCTGCATCGATTTCCTGGATGCGCGCTTTCATGTGCGAGCCATCCGTGCGAATCGGAACCTGCCAGCCCGTGTACGAGCGCGCCGAAACGCCGACCTTCCCGAGCGCCAGCGCCAGCAGCCCGATCGTGACCTGCTCACCAGTGGCGGCGATCTGGTCGAACTCACGCTGCGATCCTCGCGGATCGATCGACTTCGCCAGCTTCAGCAGGCGGTCGGTTTCGCCGGACATCGCCGACACCACCACCACGACCTGATGCCCCTGTCCATGCCACGAGGCGACCTTGCGCGCGACATGCTCGATGCGCTCGACCGAGCCCATTGAGGTGCCGCCATATTTCTGAACGATGAGTGCCATTTGAAAAGCAGTTTCCAGTGAGGTGTTTCCAGTCCCTGGAGCGCATTCCCGTTTCGGTGAACTGAAACGGTGGCCCGGCAACTGGAAACCGAATGCCGTTATTGAAGCTTCTGCTCGACCCAGCCGTAGACGCTGTCGATTGCCGCCGGCAGTGCCGCTGGCAGCGTGCCGCCGGCCTGCGCCATGTCCGGTCGACCACCACCCTTGCCACCAACCTGACCAGCGACAAAATTGACCAACTCGCCGGCCTTGACCTTGCCGGTCAGATCCTTGGTCACCCCGGCGATCAGACTGACCTTGTCGCCATTGGCTGCGCCGAGCAGGATCACGCCAGAGCCGAGCTTGTCCTTCAGCTGATCCATCAGATCGCGCAGACCGCCGCCGTCGACTCCTTCGACGCTGGCCGACAGCACCTTGGTCCCGCTGATGTCGCGCGCCTGCCCCACCAGATCACCGCCGGCGCTGGACGCCAGCTTGGATTTGAGCGCCGCCAGTTCCTTGTCCAGCTGCTTGCTGCGATCCTGCAGCTGCTCGATCTTGGACACCAGTTCGTCCGGAGACGCGCGCAACAACTCCGCCGCGTGGCGCAGACGCTGTTCCAGCTCGCGCAGATAGTTCAGCGCATTGTCTCCGGTGATCGCCTCGACGCGACGCACGCCGGCGGCAACGCCGCCTTCCGACACAATCTTGAACAGGCCAATATCGCCTGTGCGCGCGACATGCGTGCCACCACAGAGTTCGGTCGAATAGCCGCCCATTGTCAGCACGCGTACTTCGTCACCGTACTTTTCACCGAACAGCGCCATCGCGCCAGCCTTGATCGCGTCGTCGTAGCTCATCAGGGCGGTTTCGACCGGCACATTCGCCAGCACCGCCGTGTTCACACGACGTTCGATCTCGGCCAGTTCCTCAGCCGTGATCGGCTGGTTGTGCGAAAAATCGAAACGCGTGCGCTGGGCATCCACCAGCGACCCCTTCTGCGCCACGTGCGCACCAAGCACGTCGCGCAAGACGCGATGCAACAGGTGCGTGGCCGAGTGATTGCGCATGGTTGCGCGGCGCAAGCTTTCGGTGACCTCGGCCTTGACGGAATCGCCGACCCTCAGCGTGCCTGATGCCAGGCCGCCGTGATGACCGAACACCGAGCCCTTGATCTTCTGCGTGTCCGCGACATCGAAACGCATCGTCGCCGCGGACAGCACGCCACGATCACCGACCTGACCACCAGACTCGGCATAGAACGGCGTGGCATCCAGCACGACGACACCCGATTCGCCGGCGTTGAGCGCGTCAACCGACGCGCCGTCGCGGTACAGCGCGACGACGGTCGCCTCGCCCTGCAACGCGTCGTATCCGGTAAAGCGTGTATCGGCCCCGGTGTAACTCAGACTCTGGCCGGTCTTGAAACTGCTGGCAGCGCGGGCACGCGTGCGCTGCGCTTCCATCTCGCGCTCATAGCCGTCCATATCCAGGCTCAACTCACGCTCGCGCGCGATATCGGCCGTCAGGTCCAGCGGGAACCCGTAGGTGTCATACAGCTTGAACACGACCTCGCCGGGGATGGTCTTGTCGGCAATGCCGGCAATCGCCTCGTCGAGCAACTTCATGCCCTTGTCCAGGGTCACCGCGAAGCTGTCCTCTTCGGCACGGATCGCCTTTTCGATCTGCGCCTGCTGCTCAACCAGCTGCGGATAGGCTTCGCCCATGATCTCGACCAGCGGCTTCACCAGCGCATGGAAGAACGCGTCAGTCACGCCAAGCTTGTAACCGTGACGGATCGCGCGGCGCATGATCCGGCGCAGCACGTAGCCGCGACCTTCGTTGGACGGCAGGACGCCGTCAGCCATCAGGAATGCCGTGGCGCGGATATGGTCGGCGATGACCTTCTGCGACGGGCTCGAATAGGGCTCTGCCCCGGCCAGTTTCGCCACGGCCTCGATCAAGTGCCGGAATACGTCGATCTGGTAGTTGTCGTGCGTGCCCTGCATCAGCGCGCTGATGCGCTCCAGACCCATGCCGGTATCGACGCTGGGCGCCGGCAGCGGTGACATCGTGCCATCGGCCGCGCGGTCGAACTGCATGAACACGATGTTCCAGATCTCGATCCAGCGATCACCGTCCTCTTCGGCCGAGCCCGGCGGCCCGCCCCAGATGCCCTTGCTGCCATCCGGATCATGGTCGTAGAAGATCTCGGTGCACGGGCCGCAGGGGCCGGTGTCGCCCATGCTCCAGAAATTGTCGGAGGCGTAGCGCGCGCCCTTGTTGTCTCCAATGCGGATGATGCGGTCCGCCGGCACGCCAATCTCTTTGTTCCAGATCTCGAAGGCTTCGTCGTCTTCCTGGTACACCGTGACCAGCAGGCGTGCCGGGTCGATCGCCAACCAGTCCTTGCCGGTGATGAACTCCCAGGCAAAACGGATCGCTTCCAGCTTGAAGTAATCGCCGAAGCTGAAATTGCCGAGCATCTCGAAGAAGGTGTGATGCCGCGCGGTATAGCCGACATTCTCCAGATCGTTGTGCTTGCCGCCTGCGCGCACGCACTTCTGGCTGCTGACGGCGCGCGTGTACGGCCGCGTGTCCTGCCCGGTGAAGACGTCCTTGAACTGCACCATTCCGGCATTGGTGAACAGCAGGGTCGGGTCGTTACCCGGAACCAGCGGGCTCGACGCGACGACGGTGTGAGCCTGCTGACGGAAGTACTCCAGAAAGCGGGCACGAAGCTCGTTGCTGTTCATGGGAATAACAGTTCGGAAAGGCAGCGTTCGGGAATGCGGCGGTAAAGACCGGATTCGAAACAAAAAGGGGCGTTATGGTAGCCAAGCCCCGATGTTGCCGCCACACGCGGCGTGTGCGCACTGGCGCTGACGGAGCCTTCCGGCCACGCCCACCCTACCCTGCAGCGCCCGCGAACGCGACCCGGAATGCGCGATCAGGGTCGGGTCACCGTCACGCCGATGCCGCACCGACTGAAACAGGTGACAGCAGCCAGCTGACGCGCTCACGCGCGCGGACGGTGCCGGCTCCTCAGCCACAACCAGAATCCGCTGACCGCCAGCAGCGCGAACAGCAGCGCGAACACATCGACCACCCAGGGCCCCCAGGCACCCAGCAGCCGCCCGCTGTGCAGGTCGAGCAGCACGCGCTCCCAATTGAGCTGACGGCTGCGCGCATCCGCGACGACAGCCCGGGCCAGCGACACCGGCAGCGGGCGGGCACCGGTCACGGCATCCGGCGCTGCACTCGGGGTCCAGGCCAGCAGACTGCTGTCACTGGCATGCCACAGCTCCCCGGTCTCGATCAGCACGCGATCTGCGCTTGCCGCGATCGCATCGATTGCGCCCGGTAGGGAAGCCCGATCCAGCTGATCGATCCGATGCCCCGCACCGTCGAGAACCACCAGCGCGTCACCGCCGCCGGCGAAGATCATGCCCTCGAGCGTCACGGCACCCCGCAAACGATCGAGCGTCCCCGCCGCATTGGCATCGACATAGAGCTGGCCGCCGCTGACGCTGATCCAGAACGGCGCGACAAAGTACCCCATCGGCGCCGCGATCTGGATGCCATAGCGATCCAGCACCCAATCCGCCCGGACCGGACGCTGGTCAAGTCCCAGCGACGGCGCATGGTTCAGCAGCATGCCGGTCACCACCAGCAACAGCACGCCGATCGCTGCCAGGGCGCCGGCGCTGCGATGCCAGCGCCGCATGCGAATGCGGACGCTATGGGTCATTCGCTTCGCAAATGCCGGTCGAGCATCAGCGCAACGCGCGCAAGCTTGCGCACCGCGTTGACCGACAGGGTCGCACCCGCGATGTTGTCGATCCGCCGATCCAGTTGATCATCGGCATCGAGAATGGCGCCAGAGAAGCGTCGGGTGAAAAAGTCGTTGCGCACTTCCCATCCGCGGCTTTCCCGATAGATCAGAATGCGCAGCGCCTGAATCCGGCCCTGATCCACGACAATGCCGACAGTGATTGGGCGCTCCTTGCCGATTTCCTCGAGAATCCAGGCACTGCGCGCAGCAGACTGCCAATACCGCAAACGCACGACTCCGGGCGGATGGCCCAGCACGTCGGCAACCTGATCGCGCAGCTCGCCGGTCAACCACAGAAGCTGCGGTTCCGGCGAGGATCCGTCGAAAGCCGAGGCGACAAATGCCTCCGGCGTCAGGAACACCGATCCTTCCGCATCGACCGCGGCCACCGCGGTGGTGATCGCGGCCAGCAGCAGGCCGACCGCGATCACGGCACGGGATCGCTTGTTCAGACGTGAATTAGAAGTTGTAGCCAAGACCCAGGTCGAATCCGTCGAAATCGCGTCCATTCTCGGACGACAGGTCATGCTCGCGGACACGGTAGTCCGCCTTCAGCACGACCTGCGGATGGGGATAGTAGTTGAATCCACCTTCCCACTGCGAAAACTGGTCCTGCGCCCGCACGCCATCGACTTCCTCATAGCGCACATAGAGTCCGAAAGGCTCGGCAATCCGATAACTCGGCTCGACGTACCAGCCACTCTGGCGATCGGCATCGGCCAGCTCAGCCGCGTCACCCGACAGATCCCAGCCGGCATACAGTGCCCGCAACCCGAATGCACCCCGCGTCCAGATCGCGTGCGCGGTGTACAGCAGGGCTTCGTCCAGACCGTCGCCGTCGGCCTGGCTGGCATCGGATTGCCATTGCAGCGTACCCGCCAGCTCCAGTCCGGGGACCCCGGTATAGCGCAGGCGCGTGGTGTACGCGAGATCCGAAGCATCGGCCTCGGAGGTCTTCTGACGCCCGGAACGCACCCGGAACGCGCTGCTGCCGTCGGTCGGAATTGCCAGCCCCTCGTGGATCATGACATCCCACTGCAGACCTTGGGCAAACCGATAGGTCGCGCCGGCGCCGCCGGCCCACCAGGTGCTGGGAATGATGATGCTCTCGACGTCATTGCGCTCGACGCCGTAGAACGTCGTCGGCTCGTGCGTCTCGTTGAGGATGCCGACGGGAATCAGCATGAGTCCGCCGCGGGCCGACAGCGAGGTGTTGACGTCGAACTCCACGTAGGCCTGCTCGACTTCGACTTCCCCATCCTGCCCGTCGCCGGCAATCGAGTGCTCGACCTCCAGCTCGGATACGAAGCGGACGCGATCGGAGAAGTCGTAGCCGGTGTACAGCACGAATCGATGCAGATCGATCATGTCCAGATCGTTGGCCGCATCGTCCGCACGCAACTGGTTGTAGTGCAGCTCGCCATAGCCGCCGAAATGCACTGCCGAGGGACCGTTTCCGCCCCCCTGCGCAACATCCGCCAGGGCATCGATCCTAGCCTGCTGAGCGTCAACCTGCTGTTTCAGCGCGCCAACCTGCGGTGCGTCCGCACGATCCTCGCGCTCCTCCGCGAGCTGCTCGCGCAGGGATTTCACCTCCGCCTGCAAGGCCTGGATGATCTCGAACAGCTCCGCATTGCTCGGCGGTTGGGACTGGGCCGATGCCGGCGCGGTCGATGCCAGCGCCAGCAAACCCGCAGAGTAAATTGCGGCCGCGCCGCGCGTCAGTAAATTCAAGGCTCTTCTCCGTGGCAGGGCGGCCTGCACATGGATGGCCGGCCCCGATCGATGGGTCCTGATGTTCTGGCCGCCACGCACGCACTCCGAAAACCCAGCAATACGGCCTGCGGGATATCCGGCAGCCGGGCGGCGCCCCATACAAATAGTAATATGAATGATATTCGATCTCAATATCATGAACTCGCGTATTTCCGGCGCATCGACGGTGGCGGTCGGCCCTGCCGGTTCAATCGAAGTCGGAAAGGCCCTTCAGGACCATACGGATATGCTCGGACGCAAATCCGCGCCCGGCGAGAAACCGATACTGCTGCTGCCACTGCTTGGCGCTGGACGCCGGCCCGCTGAAGCGGCGCTGATGCACTGCGCGCACGCGTTCACACCAGTCGATATCCGCAGCGTCCAGTGCCTCGCGTGCCACAGTGTCGGCAACGCCCGCGGCCTGCAGCTCGGCACGGATCCGCAGCGGACCGTAGCCCTGCTCGATCCGATTGCGCACCAACATTTCCGCGTAGCGCGCATCGGATTGCCAACCCGCCTCGCCGACTGCGTCGACCACGGACTGTGCAACATCGTCTGCATGACCCCGCTGCTTGAGCTTGTAGGCCAGTTCAGCCGCGCTGTGCTCGCGCCGTGCTAGCGCCCGCAACGCCGCGTCGCGGGCGCCCTGCTCGGTCAGCTCCTTACTTTTCCGCGGCGGCATCCGCGGCCGGGGCTGCGCTGCTCGGCGGCAGCAACTTGGCTCGGATTGCCAGTTCCAGCTCTGCCGCGATCTCCGGATTCTCACGCAGGAAGTTGCGTGCGTTCTCCTTGCCCTGGCCGATCTTGTCGCCCTTGTACGCGAACCACGACCCGGATTTGTCGACCAGTCCGTTCTGCACACCCAGATCGATCAACTCACCGAGCTTGGAGATGCCTTCGTTGTACAGAATCTCGAAATGCGCCTCACGGAATGGCGGTGCCATCTTGTTCTTGACGACCTTGACGCGGGTTTCGTTGCCGATGACCTCGTCGCCCTTCTTGATCGCACCGGTGCGGCGGATATCCAGACGCACCGAAGCATAGAACTTGAGCGCATTGCCACCGGTGGTGGTTTCGGGCGAACCGTACATCACGCCGATCTTCATGCGGATCTGGTTGATGAAGACCACCATGCACTTGGAGCGCGAGATGTTGCCGGTCAGTTTGCGCAGCGCTTGCGACATCAGTCGCGCCTGAACGCCAACGCTGGAATCGCCCATCTCACCTTCGATTTCGGCCTTCGGCACCAGCGCCGCGACCGAGTCGATGACAACGATATCCACGCTGTTGGAGCGCACCAGCATGTCGCAGATTTCCAGCGCCTGCTCGCCGGTGTCCGGCTGCGAGATCACCAGGTCTTCAACCTTGACGCCGAGCTTGGCGGCGTACTTGACGTCCAGCGCGTGCTCGGCGTCGATGAATGCGGCAACGCCGCCCGCCTTCTGACACTCGGCAATCACGTGCAACGTCAACGTGGTCTTACCCGACGATTCCGGGCCGTAGATCTCGACCACGCGACCGCGTGGCAAACCGCCGATGCCCAGCGCGGAATCCAGATTCAGCGAACCGGTGGAAATGACTTCGACGTCCGGCACGAAGCCGTCCGGCGACATCTTCATGATGGCGCCCTTGCCGAACTGACGTTCGATCTGGCTCAGCGCGGCTTCCAGAGCTTTCTTGCGGTTTTCGTCCATAGCGTTTCGATCTGTTGAAAAGGGGGTCGACATCAGTATGCCCGGCCGCTGTCTCATTACCTGAGCCTGCGGCGGAGACCCGATCGGCTGGCGAAGCCCTCCCGTTTTGGTCTCGTGTGATCCCGCAGCGGCCGATGGGTGCTCTCTGAGACGCGCATTCTCCCACAGACCTCCGCCCAGCACCTGCCCCGCCGGGACATCCGCATCGAATCAATGGAAATCAACCTGTTACGGAACATTCCTACATCAGTTCAGGTACATAATGGCCGGAGCCGTTGCACTCATTGGGGGTTTTCGTGCGCCGTCACTTTCTTATTTCTGTGACCATCTGTCTTGGCCTGTTCTCGGGCAACGCCTCTGCGAGCCTTGCCGATTCCCTGCAAACGCTGCAGAACAACCTGCAGAGTTCACTGCAGACCCTGCAGGGCAACCTGCAGAACTCGCTGCAAACTTTGCAGACGAACCTGACCGAGGGTTGGCAGAACGCCCAGGAGCAGCTGGAGATCGGCCTTGCGCGGCTGCAGCACAGCTACTTGTTTCCAACCGATGGCACGATTTCGTTTGAAGAAGCTGTCGAACACGAGGGTGTCGGCCGTCGTGCGCTCTATATCCGCCCGCTGGCCGATCCGGTGGAGCCGGTCCCGGCCATCATTCTGCTGCACTATGCCACCGGCACGTCCGAGGACATTGCCAACGCCACCCGCATCGGCGATCTGGTCGCCGCCACCGGCGCCTGGGCTATCGTCCCCGAGGGTCAGAACCACCGCTGGAACGACGATCCGGAATCGGCCACCGGCGCCGACGACGTGGGCTACCTGGCCAAGGTCATCGAAACCGCAACCGCGCGCTATCCGATTGATCCCACCCGCATCTACGTTGCCGGCATGTCCAATGGCGGCTTCATGGCAACCCGTCTGGCCTGCGAGCGCCCCGAGCTGATCGCGGCTGTGGCCTCGGTCGCTGCATCGATGCGCACCTCGCAGTCCCGCGCCTGTGCGCCCGCGCAGACCATGCCGATGATGCTGGTCCTCGGCACCAGCGACCCGTATGTCTGGTACGACGCACGCCTGGGCCTGCTGTCGGCGCAGGACACCTTCCGATTCTGGGCGCAAATCAACGGTTGCGATCCGTCGGCAGTGGACCTTGAGGACGTTCCGGACGTCGCCGATGACGGCACCCGCACGGTCATCTCCCATGGGGTCGGCTGTACCGGTGACACCGCGCTCTATACCGTCGAAGGCGGTGGCCATACGTGGCCACAATGGTCACCAACGATTTCGCCATTCAACCTCGGCCGAGTCGCCCAAGACTTTAACGGTGACCAGGCAATCTGGGCATTTTTCGAATCCCAGCGACGCCCGTAGAGCGGCGCCGCTGGCGCCCACAAGCAAGCCGGCAGGACGTTACCGTAACGGCCTGCCGGCCTGACCTGCGGCTCACCACAGCGACAGCTGATCCGGCGGCTCGCGCTCGGCGTCGGGCGCTCCGTCCAGAGCCCAGCGCGCGATGATCTCGTAGCCGCCGGGCTCGCGATCAAGGTGGCTGCGCACCAGCACGAACTCGTCGGCTTTCCAGCGGATCGGCGCGATGGCGGTCTTGGGCAGCAATTGCTCTGCGCCGCGCTGGATCGTCAGATGCGGCACGAAACGGCCCCGCTCAAGGCTGATGCCAACAGCCTGCATCGCCTGCCGCAAGCGCTCATGCAGCAGTCGCAGCTCCGGAGGTTCTGCATGCGCACCGAGCCACCAAGGCACCCGGCGACCGGCGCGAAAACTGCCTGCGTGGTCCAGCACCCACTCGAACGGCGGCACCTTGATCCGGCTTGCCGCCTGCCGCGCGGCGGCTTCCTGCGCGTCGCTCAGGGCGCTGCCCAGAAACAGCACCGTCACGTGATACTGCTCCACCGGAGTCGGATGCCCGCCCGGCGACATCCGAATGCGCACGCCACGCGCCACGTCGGCGGCTGCGGAACGTACCGCATCGTCAGGCCACAATGCGAAGAACAGGCGATTCAGATGCATGTCGACCAGCTCAGGATGATTCGCCGTCTCCGTTCAGACGCTGCAGCAATCCACCCAGCGCCGCAGCGACACTCTGTGCGCGGATCGCCGCTCGATCCCCGTCAAACGCAAACTGCTGCGCGACAGTGCGGCCGCCACGCTCAGCCCAGGCAATCCAGACCGTCCCGACTGGCTTGTCCTCCGAACCACCACCCGGGCCGGCGATGCCGGTCACCGCGATTGCCCAGTGCACCGGTGCGCGGACCAGGACCCCCCCGGCCATCGCCAGCGCAGTGGCCTGACTGACCGCGCCATGGATGGCGATGACTGCCTCCGGCACGCCCAGCAGATCCTGCTTGGCCGCATTCGAATACGTCACATAGCCGCGGTCGAACCACATCGATGAACCTGCACGATCGGTCAATGCCGCGGCGATCATTCCACCAGTGCAGGATTCAGCGACCGCCAGAGTCTGCCCGTGTTGCTCCAGCTGAAGCGCGATCGGTTCCACCAGCGCGTCGGTAAGGGCACTCATTGCGGACGAAACCGCGCTTCGGCCATGCGATCTGCGATCTCTCCGGTTGGCCGGTTCTCAGCGTCAGCGGTCGAGAAGATCTCGCTCAAGGTGGTGCCGATACGTCGCAGATGCGCATCGACCGCAGCAGGATCGTAATCCGGCCCTTCGTAGTAGATATCGATGATGCCGCCGGCATTGATGCAGTAATCCGGCGCATAGAGAATGCCGCGCTCGCGCAGCGCGTGATCGTGTCGCGGCAACGCGAGCTGATTGTTCGCCGCGCCGGCGACGACGCGCGCCCTGATCGCTGGGATCGTCGCATCGTCGAGCACGGCGCCGAGCGCGCACGGCGCGTAAACGTCGACATCCAGAAGTGCGATCTGGTCCATCGCCACGGCGGTGGCACCGAACTCGTTCACACACCGCTCGACGGCCGGCAGGTACAGGTCGGTCACCCACAGCTGCGCGCCCGCCTCGTGCAGATGCCGGCACAGCCGATAACCGACATTGCCCAGCCCCTGCACCGCAACGCGCAGACCCTTCAGGTCGTCACGCCCGAACTGGTGGCGTACCGCCGCCTGGATTCCGATGAAAACGCCCAGCGCCGTTGCCGGCGATGGATCGCCGGTGCGTCCGGCCGCCTGCGCCGCCGCATCGGCCAGCCCGCCCACATGCCGGGTGACTTCGGCCATGACGCGCATGTCGGCGACGCTGGTTCCGGAATCCTCGGCGACCACATAGGCGCCGTTGAGCCGCTCGATCGCGCGCGCCATCGCCCGGATCAACTCGGGCGTCTTGTCCTTGCGCGGATCACCGATGATGACGCTCTTGCCGCCCCCCTGCGGCAACCCGGCCAGCGCCGCCTTGTAGGTCATGCCGCGCGACAGTCGCAGCACATCCGTCAGCGCTTCATCCTCACTCCGGTACGGCCACATGCGGCAGCCACCGAGCCCGGCGCCGAGATGCGTGCTGTGCACGGCAATGATTCCACGCAGACCGCTGGCTGCGTCATGGCAATAGCTCACGGTCTCGTGGTGGTCGAATTCCGGATGCTCGAACAAAGGCATGAACGCGGTCCGCTGGGCTGAGCGGCCATTGTAGCGAGCACGCTCCCGCTGCGGACCGCCACGGCTCGACCGCTACGCCGCTCCGGTTGCCCGCTGCACCATCCATACACAGGCGACGGCTGCCACCGCAATTGATCCGAGGGTAAATATCCCGTCCCGATAGAACCGCGTCGCACGCAGACGGAACATGATCGGGACCAGCGACACGACAATGCTCAGCTGCCCCAGCTCGACCCCGAGATTGAAGGCCAGCAATGCCAGCACGCGCCCGGACTGTGGCAGGCCGAGTTCGCCCAGCACACCGGCAAAACCGAAACCGTGAATCAGCCCGAAGGCGAAGGCCAGCATCCAGCGGCCGTTGCCGATCAGTGCGGTGAGATTGTTCAGCGCGGCCAGCAGCACCGACGCAGCGATCGCCAGCTCAACCCACCGCCCCGGAAGATTCACCCATTCCAGCGCCGCCAGCGACAAGGTGATCGAATGCGCCACGGTAAAGGCCGATACCACCATCGCCACCTCTCGCAACGCGGGGGCCAGACGCTCGACCGCAATCCAGTGCCCCTGCTGCCGGCGCCAGACCGCGGGCAGCAACAGTGCGATCAGGAACAGGATGTGGTCGTAGCCGATCCAGATGTGCCACACACCTTCGTACAGAAAATCAACGAAGCTGCGCCACCGCGACGGTGTTTCCAGCATGACGTCCAGACTCGGATGCTGCGGCGACAGCACTGCGGCATGGACCGCGTCGCCTGCATGCAGCACGACGATGCCACGGTGCGTCGGATCCGGATCGAACAGCAACGCATAGTCGAGACGCAATGCAGTCACCGTGACCGAACACTGCGCGCGGAGACCAAACCAGGCGTAGCGTCCATCCAGTCGGTCGTTGATCTGCAGATCGGTCACCTCGAGGTCACAGACCTGCCCGCCAGCGGTCACGCTGAGTGCAGCAAGCAGTCGCCTGGCCAGCGCCGGCTGCGCCGCGCGAAGTTCGCCCCAGCTCAGCGCGTGGTCACCATCGCGGTCCAGCACGACCAGTGACGCCAGATCACGCAGGGCGATTTCCCAATGCCCTTCAACATGGTCCGCCTGGACTGACAGGTCCAGAAATGCATCGCTCGGCCGGTGCGCATCGGCGGGGCCTGCGATGCAGGCCAGAATCAGCGCGGCCAGCGACTTAATCCAGCTGAATCTCCGGAACAGCATCAGCCTGGCCTGCGCGCAGGCAGGCGGGCGTCCACCACGCCGTTGCGATCTGCCCACTGCCACGCGGCCGTTTCAACATCCGCGCGCGCCGCGGCGATCGCGGCCTCCAGCAGGATGCGCAGATCCCAGGGCTCACGCTGGATCTCCCAGTTGCGCTGCGCAAGAGCCAACGCGGCCTGCGGATCGCGCCCGGTGTCGAGACGGTAGCGCGCCTCCTCGCGCAGATGCGGAACATCACCACGCCGATGCGCAGCGGCAAAGCCGTCCATGATCAAGGCATCCAGCTGGGCAAAGCGCGCATCGCCGGCCTGATGGAACGCCAGAGCCAGGCGCAGCCGCAATGCATCCACCGGGGTCTCCGCAGGAATCATCTCGATCACCGCCTGCGGATCTCCCCGATCCAGCAACCGATCAGCCTGTGCGGCCTGCAGGCCGAGATCGTTCGGATGCCGGGACAATGCATCCGCCGCCTGCGCGATCGCCGACTCGACATCGCCGGCGCGCACACTCATCTCCAGCTGCTCGGCAGCGAACCAGGCGTCGATGGCCTGGGGCTGCCGCACACGCTGCTGCGCGAGCCGGTCCATCCGCACCCGCGCCGCACTCAAGCCGCCTGACAGCGCCTGCACCGATGCCGAACACAACTCCGCGACAAACGGCGTGCCCAGGCCTTCCAGCTTCGCGCAGGCGTCCGCCGCGGGTTCGAACTCGCCCCGCACGCGCAGGACGGTGGCCCGGGTCAGCCACGCCTGGGCATGATCCGGGCGGCGGCGCAGCAATCGATCGAGATCGGCCAGCGCCGCGTCGAACGCGTGTTGCGACTGCTGCAGCGTCGCACGTATCAGCAGAATGTCGTCCGGCGCATCCTCGATGCGCCACCACGGCCCCAACACTGCCTGCGCATGCCCCAGCTCGCGGGGATCTCCGCTGGCGCGGAATCGTTCGATCAGAATGCGGGCAACCTCCGCCGCCGTCGCCGGCGGCAGGGCCCGGTCGGTTCCGCCCGGCACGCGGGGAACCGACGCCGGAAGTGACGCCAGAATCATGGCGTCGTCCTGCGGTCGGTACGGTGCCGCGGCGACCACCGCCGCATTCAGTATCGACGCGACGCCGAGCAACAAAAACCCCCGCGCACGGCGGGGGTACCTGGAACGGTTACTCGGCATGCTTTAGCGCGACACCGGCAGCGGATCGGTGGTGTCGTCGGTGTCGTTGAACGCAAATGCCCCGTCGTTGATCGGAAACGGCTCGGCGTCCTCAGGACTCGACTGCGCCAGTCCCGCAACAGCCGCAGTCGTCGAGGATGACGGAGGCGGCGTATTGCCGCCTCCGGAACCGTTGTCGTCATTGCCGCAGGCCGACAGCAGCAACACGCAAACCGATACCGCCGCAGCGCTGATCCAGCTCTTTGGTTCCGGCATGACCTAGCTCCGGCTGGCGACAGGCTGCGTGCTCGGCGAGCCGGGCAGCGGATTGTTCAAGTACGGAAATGCCGTCAGATAGTCGTCCGGATTCGGCCGCGCGCCGTCGGTGTACTTGAGCTGGCGTGAGGCCGCGGAATCCGGATCGACGTCCGCAGGAATCAGCACACCCATCGCTGCGCGCAGCGCAATGTCCACGACATCGTCGATCGGTCGACGTCCATTGGGGAACCCGGCCAGGTCCCCGGCGAGCACACCGAGATCCTGCTGATTCTCCACCGTCGTCGGTGCGATCGAGGTATTCAGACGCAGCATCTCCGAGGGCACTGAGTTGGAATCATCAGTCTTGGTCAAGCCGTCGACGCCGGTCAGAAACACCGCGATCAGGTCCGTACGCGGAAAAACGTCCGGCGCCTTCACTCCCGCGCCGCCGAACAGGATTTCGAGCAGCTCCGGCAGTGTCGGATTGAACACGTAGTCTGCAAAGCGTGCAGCGTCATCCTTGGGTTCGGTCGCATTGAACAGATCCTTGTCGGGCAGACCGATCACCACTTCGTTGACCAGCGGCGAGCCCAGACGCGACACCTGGGTCCAGGCGCCGCCCTCGAGCACTGCGCCAGTATTGGTGGCAGGGGCATCCTGCGTTCGACGCTGCGGCATCGGATTGACGACACGCGCCTGACGCAGACTGGCCGTAGTCCACCCACCGATAATCGGACTGTTATCATCCCGCGTCAGACAGCTGATCGGCACCTCCAGCGCCAGCGAGGTGACGTTCTTGTCGGCAATGGTGTTCTGCTCGGCACTGCGCGCCACTTCACCGCCCCCCAGTTCCTCGACCGGGGCTGCGATGTTGACCAGATCGAAGGTCTCCCCCAGGTTCACGACAAAACCTTCGCGCCGCTGACCGACGAACACGCGCGCATCACCGCAGTTCGGAATCGAGACGGTGTGCACAAAGCTGGATGCGTAGGCGGGATAGTCGGCAATCGACTTGTTGCCGATGTTGTCGATGGGCTTGGACAGACTGCGCGTACCGTCCATCTTGTCGCTGACCGGCATTCGCATGCCGGTACGGCGGTCGCCGTAGACCACATCGACGGTGTAGCTCTCGAGCACGTTCTGCGCCGAATTGTCCGCTGCGCTGATGACGCCGATATTGGCCAGCGGCACCGGGACCAGCTTGTCACCCGCCATCACGGCGAGCCCGCGTGTGACCGTGTTGAAGCGAAACTGGAAGGTGACGTCCTCGACACCATCGCCGCTGTTGTCGATCAGAATCTCGTACAGCGCGTTCGGATCCAGCGAGAAGTAATTCGGACCACCGTAGGCATCCTGCAGCGGCAGATAGTTGGCGATCAGGGTCACCGTATCGGACTTGCCGCTTTCGTAACTGCGAAACATGTAGAAATCGGTGCCATCGACTTTCGGCGCCGTGGTGATGAATGGGGCTTCACGATGACTCGACGCGTGCGCAAGGCCGGCGCTAAGCGCAAGGACCAACGCGGTTGACACACTCAAACTGAGTTGTTGCATGAATCTCTCCCCGCGGCCACGCCGCTTTTCACTGGCTGAGTCGGGGTATACGGACGAATTCGCTCATTGGATTCAGCAAACCAGTCCAATGGCTGGGCCAAGGCAATTCGAACCCAGTTAGAATCGAAATTCCCGTTCATCCTCAGGAATGCCCATGTCCACAAACGATCCGATCGTCGTTACCGCCGCCACCCGCACGCCGATGGGCGGCATGCTCGGAATGCTGTCGCCTCTTTCCGGCGCACAGCTGGGCGCATTCGCGATCAAGGCTGCGATCGAGCGCAGTGGCCTGGCAGCTGATGCCGTCGACGAAGCGATCATGGGCTGCTGCCTTCCGGCTGGACAGGGTCAGGCTCCGGCGCGGCAGGCGGTACGCGGCGCCGGACTCGCTGACGCCACGGGCGCCACCACGATCAACAAAATGTGCGGCTCCGGCCTCAAGGCGGTGATGCTGGCACACGATCTGATCAAGGCCGGCAGTGCTGGCATTGTCGTCGCCGGCGGCATGGAGAGCATGACCAATGCGCCGTATCTGATGCTCAAGGGCCGCTCGGGATATCGGTACGGCCACAGTGAGCTGCTCGACCACCTGGCGCTGGACGGGTTGGAGGACGCCTACGAGAAGCGCACCCCGATGGGGGTATTCGCCGAACGCACCGCCGAGCAGTTCGGCTTCAGCCGAGAGCAGCAGGACGAATTTGCGATCGCATCGCTGGCGCGCGCAAAGCGGGCCAATGAGGACGGCAGTTTCGCGTTCGAGATGGCGCCGGTGGAGATCGCCGGTCGCGATGGCGTCGAGCGCATCGAACGCGACGAACAGCCGTTCAAGGGCCGGCCGGACAAGATTCCCACGCTCAAGCCCGCGTTCAAAAAGGACGGCACCATTACTGCGGCGAATGCCAGCTCGATCTCTGACGGTGGCGCTGCACTGACGGTCATGTCGGCGTCGCGCGCTGACAAGCTGGGCGCGCGGCCGCTCGCACGCATCGTCGCGCATGCGACCCACGCGCGCCTGCCCGCAGAGTTTTCCATCGCGCCGGTCTACGCGATCAGCGACGTCCTCGCCAAAGCCGGCTGGAGCGTCGGCGATGTGGATCTGTGGGAGATCAACGAAGCCTTCGCCGTTGTCACGATGGCGGCGATGAAAGAACACGGCCTGGCGCATGACACCGTCAACATCCATGGCGGCGCCTGCGCGCTGGGCCACCCGATCGGCGCCAGCGGCGCACGCATCGCTGCGACGCTGCTGGGCGCGCTGAAGAAAACCGGCGGCAAACGCGGCATTGCGAGCCTGTGCATCGGCGGCGGCGAAGCCGTCGCAGTCGCATTCGAGATGCTGTGATCCATCCCAGGGGGCCGAAACTCGCCGCGCTGGCAGCGCTTGCGCTGCTGACCGCGGCGTGCGGCCCGGAGCAGCACGACCATGCGGGCGCCGCAGCGGTTGATCCCGCCACGCTGTGTGTCAGCAGCGACTGCGGCAGCGTGGTCGAACAGCTGACCATTCCGGACGCCGAAAACATCCTGTTCAGTGACGATGGTCGCCTGTTCGTCTCGGGCGGCCTGAACGTTTACGAGATCACCCGCGATGACGGCGGCCTTGTCGCGAATGCGCTGTATCAGGGCAGCTGCAATTTCACCGGCCTGGCCATCATCGGCGACGTGCTCTACGCCAATTGTTTCGACGGCCGCTTGTACGCGGCACGCCTGACTGCCGCTCCGGCATTGCAGCCGATCCATGCACTGGGGCTGGCCGCACCCAACGGTCTGGTCGCCGGGCCGGACCATGACCTGTATCTGGTCAACGGCCCGCTCGCGACAACGGCGTTGCCCGATCCGAAAATCGTACGGCTCACGCTCGACCCGGCCGATCCGTTCACCGTACAGGAGCAGACAGACTGGTTCAGTGCCGGCCTGCTTGGCCCCAACGGACTGCAGCGGAGCGGACGTACCCTGTATGTGAGCAATACCGGCCTGGGTGGCCTCGGCGAAATTCGGACCGTCACGATCAACGCCGACAATACTGCCGGTGCCTCGACCCAGCTCGCGAGCTTCCTCAGCGTGCCCGACGACTTCAGTCTGATCGACAACTACATCCTCAGCAGCTGGTATCTGAGCGGCCAGATCGCCTTGATCGATCCACAGGGTTCAGTCATCGCCAATACCGACATCGGCAGCTTCAGCTTTCCATCCCAGGTGCGCGTGGGCCGGCCACCGCTTTTCCCGCCCGAGGATCTGCTGATCACCGAAAAAGGCCTGATCGGAGATACCGGATCGTCGATCGGCAACGTCCTGTCGGTGTTCCGCCGCAACGGTTGAGTCAACTACGGGTTAGCGTGCAGGCAATCGCGGGCCGCGCGCTCCCATCGCCCAGCGCTTCCCAATGCCTCCGGGATCAGTCGTGCGTCATTTCCTGGACGAGACTTTCGGCGTGATACACCTTCGTCAGCACTTCGGCGATGGCCGCACTGTGCACGGCGACGCTGCGACTCCGCGCCTCATCGAACCAGAACTTTCCACTCAGCGAATGGATGTTGCCGTCGAATGCCAGACCAACCACTTCGGCTTCGCGATTGATCACCGGACCACTGGTGTTGTCTCCGAAGACATCGTTGGTCGTGACGAAATTGAATCGCGTATCCAGGTCGAGCGTGGTTCTGGCTGCCAGCCAGCCATCCGGCAAACGAAACGGGTCGAACCCGGTCGCGCGGTCGAAAATCTCTTTCAACGTGGTGAAAGGCTCCACCGCCTGCCCCTTCTCGATCCAGCCGCGCACCTCTCCGTAGGACAGGCGCAATGTAGACGTCGCATCCGGATATGCCGAGGTCCCGAACTGCGCGAGACGCAGTTGCTCGATGGTTGCCGCGTTGTGGGCTTCAACTGCCTCGACCTCCGACTCGTAGCGTGAACGCAGATCACGCGAGATCGTATCGACCGCGCGCGCCAGCTGGATGAATGGATCCTTCGACTTCGCTATGGCTTCAACGCCTTCGGCCCAGAGGCGCTGTCGCACGGCGACCTCGCCCAGCTGCGTGCCGTCGACCAGATGCTCCGACACCACTTCGGGCGACTCACGCGCCAGCACCAGCTTGACCACCGGATCGTCAGCGCCGAGTTGCGTGCGCATGGTGTCCAGCGACCACGCCAGCTTGGTTTTCTCGTAGTCCGGATAGATCGGCGTAGTGCTGAACAGGATCTGCTGCAAGCGCGGCAGCGACGCGTCCTGATATTCCGGCAACCGCTCTGCGTTCGGCTTCGCGCGCTCCTCGGCCGCGCGAACCAGATGACGCGCGATCGTGAAATAGCGGGAATACAGCCCGCGCCGGCCTTCCAGCAGCCGGTACGGCGCCTCAATCTCACGGTAACGCCGCTGCGCGTTCGCAATCGCAATCCAGGGATCGTTGTCCGCGGTTCCTTTGTAGGCTGAGCGGAGCGCCTCTTCCTGCGCGCGTTTCTGTTCCAGCAGCGCCGGATCGAGCAAGGCATCCAGCTCGCCGCGAAACTCCTTCAGATGACTTTCGGCATGGGCCAGATCGGCCTGCGCCTGCCGTGCTGCCTCGGCACTGCCGCGGCTGTACTGCCACAACAGCCCGCGCTGCTCGGAGTAATACGCGAGATACTCGGTCAGATCGACGTCGCGCATGCGCAGCAGCTGGGCCACCGTCAGCTGGCGCTCGCCATCTCCGGGGTGACCCGTGATCATCGTCAGCTCGCCCGGCTGCGCGCCGGCCGGATTCAGCTTGAGGTGGTGAGCAACCGACGCTGGTTTTCCGTTCTCATAGGCGCGCAGAAGCCCTATGTCGAAGGTGTAGCGCGGGAAATTGAAATGATCGGGGTCGCCACCAAAGAAGCCGGCGCGGTATTCGGGCGAAAACACCAGACGCACGTCCCGGAGCCGGTAATAGCGGTACAGGGCATAGCGTCCGCCGTTATACAACTCGACCACGTCGCAATGGACCGTCGCAGACTCCGCTCCGACGCAAGTCGATTCAAGATCGGCAATTTGCGTATTGCGCGCTTCGACAAACGCCCGCCCTTCCAGTCCCTCAGTGGCGGCATTGATGCTCGCAGTGACGTCGGTGATGGCATCCAGCCGATTGACCTCTGCCGATGGACAGGCCAGTTCCTGATCCCGCTTGTGCGCGACAAAGCCGTTATTGACGACATCGCGCTTGCCTCCTGAAAGCTCCCGCGCGCAGTCGAGTACGCAGTGCGCGTTGGTCAACACCAGGCCATCGGCGGACACAAACGCGCCAGAGCAGCCGCTGGCCAGCCGCACCGTGGACTGCATCACGCGTTCGGTCCACCCCGCGTCCGGCTCAAATCCGTACTTCGCTTTGATCTGCGCAACTGGCAGATTGTCCAGGGTCCATAGCCCTTCCGCGGCCCGCGCAGTGGTGCCAAACCCGCAGATCCATACGAGCGTGCCCAACACCAGCGGTGCGTACCAGCCCGCGGGCTGTTGATGAATCTGCATGATCACCCCCTGCATCCTGAGGTCCGGAACCGTGCCCCAGTAACGGACAGCATACCGCGGCCAGCCCGAACACCATCGCTGCACCGTGCGTCACACGCGCCACCGCAGACTCACCAGTGTTCGCATGCGTCGGAAGTGAAGCAAGCTTTTACAGCATCCAGCAGTTGCGCCTGCAGGTCCGGCGACTGCTGCGGGCAATTCCCGTACTGATGGACTGAAAGCCCGGATCGGCGTCGAAGTGACCGTTACGCCGAAAAATATATCGTCAAGCGGGCTGTGTGCGCCCACTGAGACGCTGCCCTATCCCGCTTGCCCGGCATTCAGCCGTAGCGCTGTTCCACCGACTCAACCTCCGCGATGTAGCGCTGCATTGCCGCGTCCCGCGAGGTGCCCTTGAGCTTGGCCCAGGCGTCGTACTTGAATCGACCGATCACATCCAGCATGCCCGGCCGCTTGCCGCTGACATCGCCGTCGGTCGCCTGCCGGAACAGCGCGTACATCCGCAGCTTGTAGTCGGTATCCGGCTTGAATGCACCGTCTGCCGGTGCGGTACGGACTTTCTCGACCGCGGCCTGGAACCGCGTTTGCAGTGAATCAGTCATGACTTCGATACTCTTTAGCGTGAATGTCGTAGCGCTGCATTCAGCCGGTGCGCCCGCCCAGGGTCTCGCACAAACGGCTGATATAGGTGTCCACGCTACGGGTGAACTCCGCCGTGACGAACGGTTCAGCCACGGAACGCAGCAAGCGCGGAACCGGCACGTCCAGAGCCCCATGGGTGTGAAACGCGATGGCGGTACCCGCCGCAATCGGCGTCAGCGTCCACTGCCCCTGAATGCGACCGTTGCCGACCTTGGGCACTGGCGTCCAGACCACGCTGCGTTGCTGAGCATCCGGTTGATAGCGGCAGGCATACACCACCTGGTGCGAAATGCCCGCAGTACCCATCGGCTCCATTTCCCAACGGTACGCGTTGTCTCCGAGCTCGACCAGCTGCTTCAGCTTGGGGAAATGCCCGACCGACCGCGGGACATCCGCCAACAAGTCGAAAGCGTGCTCGGCGGGCACGCCCACCTGAAATTTCCGTCTCAGCTCGATTGCAATCTCGGCCATCGATTGGATCTCCTCACCTGGATTGACTTCGCCTGCTTCGCCATGGCCGCGCTACACTCAAGGCCTGCGTACTGGCAGGCGAAGAATTGCGTGTTCGCATTCCGGCGCGCATTGGCTGAACTGACACGCCACGCTGTTGACCGAAGCTTATGGATCGGGAGATGCGCATGACCGCCGGGTTGAATCGACGTCGTCTCACCGCGGGCGAGGTGCTGTTTCAGACCGGGGACAGCGGCCAGGAGGCCTATCTCATTGAGTCTGGCGCCATCGAAATCTTTCAGCAGCGCGACGGTAGCGAAATCTCGATCGCTCGCCTCGGTCGTGACGACCTCTTTGGCGAGATGGCATTGGTCGGCGACCACACGCGTACAGCCAGCGCGCGCGCCGACATACCCACCGAACTGCTGGTCATCACCCATGAACTGCTCAGCGATCAGATGCGCCGTGCCCCACCGGTGCTGCGCCATCTGCTGCGGGTCACAATGGCACGCAGCCGTGACTCGCTACGCCAGCTCGACGGCGGCCCGACTCGCACCGAGACGCCGACGCCTGAGTTCGAGCACATCGATCGCGATCTGGCGGTCCGTCGGCTGCGCACCGAACACAATCTGCGTGACGCGCTGCGTGACCAGGCGCTCGAATTGCATTACCAGCCCATTGTCGAGATCAACAGCACGCGCATTGCCGGCTTCGAAAGCCTGATCCGCTGGCGTAGCAACGACGGCCAGCTGATTCCGCCATCGGAATTCGTCGATGTCGCGGAGGATTCCGACCTGATCGTCGAAATCGGACACTGGATCATCGACACGGCCGCTGCGGCTTTGCAGCGCATGAATCAGCTGCCGCTGCCGGAGCGACCGTTCTGCTCGATCAACCTGTCGCCGCGACAATTCAGCGATCCACTGCTGTTTCCGGCCATCCGCGACGCGCTGCAGCGCTACCAGCTGGTTCCATCGCAACTGCGCCTGGAAATCACCGAGTCGATGGTACTGGGGGATATGGCCGCAACGCAGGCGCTGCTGCATCAGTGCCGCGCTCTGGGATGCCCACTGTTGGTGGACGACTTCGGCACCGGCTACAGCTCGCTGTCCTACTTGCACCAGCTGCCGGTCGATGCGATCAAGCTTGACCGCAGCTTCATTACCGAAATCACGGAAAACGCGCGCGCTACGGTGATCGTGCGAGCGCTCGCACTTCTTGCAACCGACCTGGGCATGTATACCGTGGTCGAAGGCATCGAATCGGAGGAGCAGGCGCAGATCTGTGGCGCCCAGGGCATCCGCTACGCACAGGGATATCACTTCGCGCGGCCGATGCCGCTGGATCAGGCGCTGGACAAACTGAGAACCTGAGTGTGTCTCCTACGCGCCGTGCACGAGGATCAATGCTGCGCTGGTCGTGGTTATCAGATCCGGAGCTTTCGCAACCGCCGATACGAAACCGGCCGTGCAGCAATCAGGAGCGCGAGGTTCCGGCACGCTGCGCGCCCAACATGCGCCAGCCCAGCGTGAACAATCCGACGCTGGCCGCCATTGCTGTAACCGCCGCCTCACGCACCCGGCTGCCGAGTGGCAAATGCATCAGCATCCACATCAGCACGCCGACCAGACCCAGCAATGCATAAACCGACTGCATCGGCAGTTGGCGGATTCGCTCGCCAATCGACAAATGCCGTGAATGCCGAGTGTCTGTCTGCTGTGCCATGACCCATCTCCTCGCTGCCCACTGTGCAACGGACGTATCGTTTGTCCGTTACTCAAGTTGACGGCAAAACAGGCTAGAGATGGTGTCCGCCGAAGCAGCGGAAAACGCCGTCTGTCGGGGCACTCCCGACAGCGGTAGGAATCGACCGATCAGCGGTCACCGCGCGCCTCGCGCTTCCCCCTTGACCCTGCCTCTGCGCTCCGCACACTCACCGGTGCGTGCGCGCTCGGCTCACGGCTTGCGCCGTGACCGGGACGTCGTCGTCGCAGCGGCCGTCGGTCCTGAGGCACCGCGCACTTCATCAAGGAAGCTTTCGATCCGAGGCCACAGACGCTCCGGACGCAGACGCAGTTCGACAATCGAACGGGCATTGAGCAAGCGCGCATTCGGCATCTGCTGTGCCAGCGCTGCGGCGTCGCGATTGTGGTGCAGCTTGTCGCGTGCGTGACCGATGATCAGAGCAGGCATCTGCAAGGCACGGCGCGCCGCCACGGGCGGTGCGATGGGCCCGACCAGTACGCCATGCAGAATCGCGGTGATGGTCTTTGGATTGTTCGACAGAGCGTTCATCAGACTCGCCAGTGGAGCCAACGCCGGACGCGGGCGCCGCGACAGCCAGCGCGCGAACGGCGTGTACGCCACGCGGCCGTAGCGGGTCATCAGCAGGATCGGCCCCAGAATCACCGCCGCCCACGGCGCGGACCACTCCATCACCGGCATCTCCAGATACAGACCAAGGATGCGATCCGGCGCCTGCGTCGCCGCAGTCAGCGCCGTGATACAGCCGAGCGAGACACCGCCCACCAGCGCACGCTCCCACCCCAGATGATCCATCAGCGCCAGCATCTGCTGTGCATAGAAATCAACCCGATGCTCCTTGGGATCCGTGCATTTGTCGCTGCGGCCATGGCCGAGCAGATCCAGCAGTGCCACCTGATAGCCGGCGGCGGCGAAGCGCGCGGCCAGATCCCGGTTCAGCAGCGAATCGAACAACACACCGTGCATCAGCACGCAGGGAACACCCGAATCACCGTAAACCTCATACGCCAGCTTGTGGCCGGCGACCTTGAAACTGCCGCTGCGAACGGAAACCGGTGTCGTCACGAGCGCCTCCTGTCAGGATCGATGGCCCAGCATAGCGCCGCAGGTCACGCATCTCCGCACTCCAAGCGAAGCTTGACAGGCGTCAGGCCTTGCTGTCCGCGCAGCCAATGTCTGCACACGGCGTGACGCCTAGGCTGCTCTCCACTTGCTCTGGGGAGATGCATTGAATGATCGCGTTCTGGCGTAGCGCATGGATCTGGCTGACCTATCGCCGTCGCGGTCGGCTGGATCTGTTCGAGCACAGCCGCCTGCGTCTGCGGGTGTGGCCGGGCGATCTGGACCTCAACTTCCACATGAACAACGGCCGCTACTTCACGATCGCCGACCTTGGCCGTCTCGACTGGGGTCTGCGCAGCAACGTCTGGCGCAGCGCCCTTCGACGTGGCTGGCGCCCGATGGCCGGCGACTCCAACGCGCGCTACAGCCGCTCGCTGCAGCCGTTCGAACGCTACACCCTGAATTCGACCTTGCTGGGCTGGGATGACAAATGGTTCTTTTGCGAGCACCGCTATGAAAGCCGCGGCCGTGTCTGCGCCACTGTCCTGGTGCGCTACTTATTCGTCAGCAAGCGCGGCAAGGTACCCACCCGCAAAGTACTGGAACTCGCGGGCCACGACTACGCATCACCCGCGTTGCCTGAGTATCTAGAACGCTGGCATCAGGCGCAGGATCTGCTGTCTGCCGAACTCAAGGCCGGCAGCTGATGGCTGAATCAGCCGACTGTACGGGCACTGAACTTCGGTGCGCGCTTCTGCCGGTTAGCCGCCACCGCCTCGCGATGATTGCGCCCCATCATCAAACGCAATTGCAAGGCGCTTTCGATGCGGAAGGCGCGACGCACCCCTGCGGTCCAGCTGCGCTGGAACAGCGCCTTGGTGTAGGCCACAGAATCCGGCGAACGCGTGGCGATTTCTCGCGCCAGCGCTTCGGCGCGTTGCAGCGGTGTCTCGCTGACTTCACTCATCAGCCCCCAGGCTTGCGCCTGAACGCCACTGAATCGCTCGCCAGTCATGGTCAGACGCATCGCCAGATCCATCGGAATCAGTTCACGCAGCGTCACGGAGCCGGACATATCCGGAACCAGGCCCCACTTCGCCTCCATGATGGAGCAGTCGGCATCGGGAGCGACGATGCGCATGTCGGCCGCCAGTGCGATCTGCATGCCACCGCCGTAGCAGATGCCGTGCACGACGGCGATCACGGGCACCGGCAGTTCACGCCAGCACCAGCACGCTTCCTGGTACAGGTTGGTCTTCTTGACGCCCCATTTGAAGAAGCTGCGCATCATGCGCCCGCGCTGGGTCATTACCGACGCGAAATCCAGACCCGCACAGAAACCGCGACCGGCCCCCTGAAGGATCACCGCTCGGACCGACCGATCACGACGAATCTGGCGCGCCGCAGCAACCAGCGCGTCGAACATTGCGAAGTCCAGACCGTTAAGCTTGTCCGGACGGTTCATCGTCACGGTGGCAATACCGTCCTGAACGTCCACGATCACACGTGGCGATTCCATGCGCTGCTTCTCCCATTGATCCGTGCGCCGATTGTGGCGCAGCACGCTGCATGCGGCACCGGAAATTTCTCTTACCCGACACGCCATGCGTGCGCCGTTATCATCCCTGCGCGCCAGAATCCTGGCCGCACACACCAGCCCTGATGGAGACCGATGTGGCCAGCCCTTACCCGCATTTACTGCAGCCGCTTGACCTGGGTTTCACCACGCTGAAGAACCGCGTGCTGATGGGCTCGATGCACACCGGCCTCGAAGATCGCGAAAAGAACTTCCCGCGCCTGTCGCGCTACTTTGCCGAACGCGCTCGCGGCGGCGTGGGTCTGATGGTCACCGGAGGTTTCGCACCAAACATCGAAGGCTGGCTATTCCCGTTCGCATCCAAGCTGACCAGTCACTCGGCAGCGCGCTCGCACCGCCAGATCACCGACGCAGTCCATGCGGAGGGCGGCAAGATCGCACTGCAGATCCTGCATGCAGGGCGTTACGGCTACACCCCGCTTTCGGTCTCTGCATCGAAGGTGAAATCACCGATCACGCCGTTCTCTCCGCGCGCATTGTCCAGCGCCGGCATCGAACGCCAGATCAAGTCGTTTGTCCGTTGTGCGGCACTGGCGCGCGAAGCCGGCTACGACGGCGTCGAGATCATGGGATCCGAGGGTTACTTCATCAACCAGTTCCTGGTCACGCACGTCAATAAGCGCACGGACCGCTGGGGCGGCAGCTTCGAGAATCGCATGCGCCTACCGGTCGAGATCGTGACCCGCGCACGCGAAGCCGTCGGCAAGGACTTCATCATCGTCTATCGACTGTCGATGCTGGATCTGATTCCAGACGGTCAGACCTGGGATGAAACCGTCACGCTGGCCAAATCGATCGAGAAGGCCGGCGCCACCATCATCAACACCGGTGTGGGTTGGCACGAGGCGCGAATTCCGACCATCGCCACGTCCGTGCCGCGCGCAGCGTTTGCCTGGGTCACTCACAAGCTCAAGCAGGAAGTGAGCATCCCACTGTGCACCACGAACCGCTTCAACGACCCTGCGGTTGCCGAACAGGCACTGGCCGAGGGTGCCGCCGACATGATCTCGATGGCGCGACCGCTGCTGGCCGATCCGGATTTCGTCAACAAGGCGGCCTCCGGAAGACCCCAGAGCATTAATACCTGCATTGCCTGCAACCAGGCCTGCCTCGATCACACGTTCTCGGCCAAGACCGCGAGCTGCCTGGTGAATCCGCGCGCCTGTCACGAAACCGAACTAAATTACCTGCCGACGACACATCCCAAGAAAATTGCGGTCGTCGGCGCCGGTCCTGCCGGCCTTGCTGCAGCGACGACCCTGGCCAGCCGCGGTCACACGGTCGACCTGTTCGACGCAGCGCAGGAAATTGGCGGCCAGTTCAACATGGCCAAGCGCATTCCCGGCAAGGAAGAGTTCCACGAAACACTTCGCTACTTCCGCAACCAGATTGAAACGACCGGCGTCGCACTCAAGCTGGGCCACCGTGTCAGCGCCGACGAGCTGATTGCAGGCGGCTATGACGAAGTATTGCTGGCCACCGGCGTGGCACCGCGCAAGCTGTCGATTCCAGGACAGGCGGAACAAGAAGCCAGTGGCAAGGTACTGAGCTATATCGACGTCCTGTTGCATGACAAGCCCGTCGGCCAGCGCGTGGCGGTGATCGGCGCCGGCGGCATCGGCTTCGACATCGCCGAATTCCTGGTGCACTCCGGACACTCACCCACGCTGGACCTCAAGGCGTGGACTCGCGAATGGGGTGTGGTCGACCCGTCGGTCAGCCGCGGCGGCGTCGGAAAGCCCGAAATCACGCCACCGGCGCGGCAGGTCACCTTGCTGCAGCGCAAGGCCGAGAGCCTCGGCAAGCGTCTGGGCAAGACCACTGGCTGGATCCATCGCGCATCACTGAAGATGAAAAAGGTGGAGATGATTGGGGGGGTCAACTACGAAGCCATCGACGCGCGTGGCTTGCTGATCAGCCATGGCGACAAGCGCGAGAACGCGACGCTGCTGGAAGTCGACACCATCGTCATCTGCGCTGGCCAGGAGCCCTTGCGCACGCTGCAGGAGCCGCTGCTGAGTGCCGGCGTGTCGACTCACCTGATCGGTGGCGCCGATGTCGCGTCCGAGCTCGACGCCAAGCGCGCCATCAATCAGGCGTCACGACTGGCGGCGACGTTGTAATCGGCGCAGCCTACCCAACCGGGTCGGCCCCATCGACACGGCGCGGCGCAGAATCCAGATTAGCGATATGAATGACTCGAGGAGACCCGCATGAAACTCTATGACTACGGCGCCGCACCCAGTCCACGGCGCGTACGCATCTTTCTCGCCGAAAAGGGACTGGAGATCGAACGCATCGAGGTGGATCTGCGCACCGGTCAGCATCTGAAACCCGAGTTCCGCGCACTCAATCCGCGCGGCGTTGTGCCGGTTCTGCAGCTTGACGATGGCACCTGCATCGACGAGAGCATCGCAATCTGCCGCTACTTCGAGGAACTCCAGCCGGAACCGCCCCTGATGGGCACTGACGCCAAGAGCAAGGCGATGGTTGACTCCTGGGTACGCCATGCGGATTTCGATGGCTTTCTCGCGGTCGCCGACGCGTTTCGCAATTCGACGCCGGCATTCGCCAAGGCGGGACTGCCGGGCGCCGACGAGCCGGTGCCCGCCATCGAAGCCCTGGTGGATCGCGGCCACGCCAGCATCACACGCTACTTCAATCGTCTGAATCAGCGCTTGGCGGAATCGTCCTATCTGGCAGGTGACAGCTACACGGCGGCTGACATCAGTGCGCTATGCGTGGTCGATTTCGCCAAATGGGTCAAACGCACAGTGCCGGATACCCATACCGACCTGTTGCGCTGGTACGCCGAAGTGTCTGCACGTCCAAGCGCTTCAGCCTGACGCACAAAAGGGTGTCAGCGCTCCCCTGCCGCTGATCGGCTCGGCGCACAACCCTGTCACCGAGGCGGCAATTCAGTGCCAATGGCTCGTCAAAGCTGGCGTAGACTCGGAGAAGCCTCGCCTTTCTCCAAGGATGGACCCGTGCCCGGACAGAACCCTCTGCGTGAACTCGCCACCCTGCTGACATTGGGTGCCGCTCTGGTACTGGGCGGCTGCGGCGGCGGCGGTGGCGGAACCGAGCCGCCCGCCCCGCAGGTGCTTGCGTTCAACGCGACACCGCAGTCGATCAGCGCCGGCGCCAGTGCCACGCTGAGCTGGAGCACGAGCGACGCCACCAGCGTCAGCATCGATGGTGGTATCGGTGCGCGTGAAGCGAACGGCAGTGTCGTCATTGCACCTTCTTCGACCACGACCTATCACCTGATCGCTACGGGCCGCGGGGGCAACAGCACCGCGCAAACCACTGTCACCGTGGTTACGCCAACACCCACGCCGAGCCCGACACCCAGTCCGACCCCAACACCGACGCCGACGGCGGTTCCGACACCGACACCCACGCCAACACCGTCTCCGACACCCTCGCCAACCCCAACGCCGACGCCCACTCCGACATCTACACCGACACCGACGCCAACGCCGACACCCCCATCGGTATCGTTCACGATCGATGCCACAGCGATCCTCGCAGGGGAATCGACCAACCTGCGCTGGACCACGCAGAACGCAACTAGCGTCAGCATCGACAATGGCATCGGCGGTCAATCGCTCAACGGTTCGGTGTCCGTATCGCCGGCGGTATCAACCGACTACAAGATCACTGCCACAGGTGCAGGCGGCAGCATTAACGCCTCTGTCTCTCTGGCCGTGATCAGTTATGACTGGACCGCGCTGCAATCCACGCTGGACAGCTTTCTCAATAGCAACGGCGGCCCCGAAAGTGGCTATCGCTTCGCCGTCAATGTAGCCGGCCGCACAGTATTCCAGCGCGCCGCGGGAGACCTCGACAACAACACTGTGGTTGCACTTGCCTCAGCCACCAAGGCCGCCTCAGCCAGCGCCATTCTGAGTCTGGTCAATTCCGGTCTGATCGACCTCGACACGCCAGTATCCACCTACATCGGAAGTAGCGTGACCTGGCCAGCGGACAAGGCGACGATCACCACGCGCATGCTGCTGAACAATACGTCCGGCCTGCCGTTTGATTCGAGCTGCCTGAGCGACAACGCAACCACGCTCAGCGCCTGCGTTCAGGAAATCGCGAACCTCAGTCTGAATTTCACACCGGGCACCCGCTTCGGCTATAGCGGTGCTGGCTATCAGGTGCTCGGCCTGATCGCTGAAGTTGTCAGCGGACAAAACTGGAACACACTGTTCCAGACACGTATTGCCACACCGCTGGGCATGAATCTGTTCAGCTACGGGACCACGCAAAATCCCCGCATCGGCGGCGGCGCATACACCATTGCCCCGACCGACTACCTCAAGCTGCTGCAGCTATTCCTCGACGACGGGCGAGCCAACGGACACCAAGTGCTCAGCGCGAACCTGGCCAGCAGCGTACGCAGCAACCAGATTGCCGGACTGCCAAAATACTACTCGCCGACGCCCGCAGGCAGCGGCCTGAATGGCTACAGCTTCGGCTGGTGGATCTCCGATGCGGCAAACCACCCTGGCAGCATCGGCCCCGAATTGAGCGATCCGGGGCTATTCGGCAGCGTACCGTGGATGGATTTCGACCGCCGCTATGCCGCCATCCTGCTGATCAATGCGGACATGGATCGCGGCATCACGATCTGGAATGCCGCGCGCCCGAAGATCATTGAACAGATCAACACCCGCGGGCTGCCGTCCGAATCACCCTGAACCGCATCCACTACGGCCAGCGCCCCGTAACTGACTGTAGGATCATTAACAAGCCATTCATGTTGAATTCAGTATGAATGAAGCCTGTGCTGCCCCACTCCGATCAGAATGCGCCGGTTGAGACGATCGGATCTGAACTGAAATCGGCCGGCGAAGGTTGAGGAATACCATGTTGACACGACGACTACCCATCCTGCTGACAGGTCTGATCCTGTCAGCCTGCGCCACTCCCGAAGCGCTGCGCGGGGACTTTCCGGACACCACACCGGCTCAGATCTCGAGCCAGGCAACATCACCCGATGCTGGCAGCAAGGTACGCTGGGGCGGAACCATCCTGTCGATGGAAAATGCGGCAGACGGCAGCTGCTTTGAGATCCTCAGCCGTCCGCTCGACAGTAGCGGCAAGCCGAAGTCGACCGACGAGGAACTGGGTCGCTTCCTGACCTGCGCCAGCGATTTCAAGGACCCGGAGATTTACAAGCCGGGCCGCATCGTCACCGTGATCGGTACGGTGACCGGCACCGAGAAACGCAAGGTCGGTGAATTCGAGTACACCTATCCGAAACTCGCTGCGGAATACATCCATTTATGGAAGAAGGAAAGCGACACGCCGCGAACCTACATCGTTGATCCGTTCTGGCCGCCGTATGGGTTCTATCCGTACTACTACCGCGTCTACTACGTGAGCCCGCCTCCCGGCACCGATCCGCAAGCCCCGGTGGCGGCGCAGTCCGGTGCGGCGATCTCGCAACCGACCAAACGCCTGCAGATGCCCAGTGGCGGAGTAAACCTGCCGGCACGCCCATTGGGCGGACTGGGCGGGCGTTAAGAGAAACCTCGACTCCACTCGCGGCAGGATGTTCACAGCCGTCAGGATCCGCGCTGGATTCTGGCGGTTTTGTTTACTATTTATTAACATTTTGATTTTATAGGTAAATTTCCCGATTGCTCCACGGCAGCCAAGGCTGCACCATTCCCGGACTAAAGCGACGTGCCATTGGACCGTCGCAATCGAGGAATTGACCATGAGCATCAAGACCGTATCCCCCTGGGGACTTTTCATCGCATTGTCGGCATTACCCGCCGTCGTCTTCGCGGCCGACCCGTCCAGCGGCACCCTGTCACCGACGACGTCGGAACTGAGCTACACCTCCGGGCCGTTCATCGTTTCCAATCCGGTGGGGGTCACCGCCAACGGGGCGCCCGACTGCATTGATCCGGCCCTGCCGTGTGACGACTTCGCCCTGAACGTCGCGCTGCCCGACGACTACGATCAGACCAACCCAGGAGCCGTCATTCGTGTGGCGGTGGGCTGGGATGCACCGGCAGACGACTTCGACATCTTCTTGTACGACGGCGACTCGATCATTGCGCAGTCGGCCAGCAGCGCCAACCCGGAAGTCATGACCATCAGCGCCGGGGCCGGCGCGCGGGCACTGACGGTCCGCATCGTCCCCTACACGGTGACCGGCAGCAGCACCAGCACCTTGATCACGCTGGAGGCCGGCGCCGCTGACGGCGGAGCCTCGGCGCTCCCTCCTGAGGCCAGCGGCATCGCCCCACGCTTTGCCTACCACCAGTCTCCCAATGGATTGGCCGACGGCGCGGGCGAACCCACCATCGGCTTCAACCCGCTTACCGGTCGCGCGATGTTCATTGCCGCGCTGGAAACCGATCGCGTGACCTTTGCCGAGAATTCCGGCGAGCTGGACGCAGCCGGCAACCCGCTGCCCGACAGCTGCGACGCCACCTGGGAAGATGTGTCGTACCCGCTGGCGGTCAATACACTGGATCCGATCCTGGAAACCAACCAGGACAGCGGTCGTACGTTCTCGTCTCAGCTGACAGGCGCCAACAGTCTCTTTGCCTACACCGATGACGACGGCGAAACCTGGACACCTGGCCAGATTGGTCCGCCCAATGGCGGCGTTGATCACCAGACCGTCGGCACGGGGCCCTACTCCGAAGAGTTCGTCGGCCTGCGGAATCCGGACGGCTATGCGGTCTACTACTGCTCGCAGTCCACCGCGGTGGCGTTCTGCGCACGCAGCGACGATGGCGGCCAGACCTTCGGCCCCGGCGTACCGATTTTCGAACCCGCGCTGGACTGCGAAGGCGGCACCATCGGCGCGCTGCATGGGCACGTGCAGGTCGCCCCGGATGGAACCGTGTATGTCCCATTCGGCTCCTGCGGCGGCACGCAGGCCGTCACCGTTTCGAGCGACAGCGGCGTCACCTGGACCGTCCGACAGATTCCGCAATCCGAACCCGGCGATGACCCTGGCGTCGGCATCGCCGCCGACGGCACCGCATACTTCTGCTACATCAATGGCACCGGAAGTCCGCACGTCACGATTTCGCACGACAAGGGCGAGACCTGGGTCAACGACTATGACATCGGTGCCCGTGTCGGCATCAAGCACGCGGTATTCCCGACCGCCACCGCAGGGGACGCCGACCGCGCCGCCTGCGCCTTCATCGGCACCCGCGACGAGGGCAATCCGGAGTCGCTCGACTTCGAAGGCGTGTGGTATCCCTACGTGGCAACCACCTACGACAGCGGCCAGTCCTGGCACACGGTCAACGTGTCGCCCACCGATCCGGTGCAGGGCGCGGGTGGCATCTGCCTGTCCGGCACCACCTGCGGTTCCAACCGCAACCTGCTCGACTTCAACGACATCATCAAGGATGACCACGGCCGCGTGCTGTTCGGGTTTTCCGACGGATGCATCGGCGCCTGCATCCTGGATCCGAGCAAGAACTCGTTCACCGATGACGGCGTGATCGTCCGTCAGCAGGGCGGACGCAGTCTGTTTGCCGCCTTCGACCCCGTCGAACCCGCAGCGCCGGGTGGCGCCTGCCTGTCCGGCGAACGCACCGGCGCGTCGGTGTTGCTGAACTGGAGAGCGCCGGACGACGGCGGCAGCGCGATTACCGGCTATGACGTCTACCGCGGGACCACAGCCGGCGATGTCAGCACCCTGATCGGTTCGACGGCAGGCAAGGCCGCATTCGAGGATACGACCGCCGATCCCGCCGTTGAACATTACTTCTATCGGGTGGTCGCGAAGAACTCCAACGGCAGCGCAGCAGGCAATGTGCTGGATCTGCCGATTGGTGTGGCGCCGCTGCCGGAAACCAGCTGCGCTCTGCCCGGCATTACAGTGAGCGAAGGCGAGGCCGGCAACTGCAGCGCGGATGGCTGCACCCCACAGACCGATCTGATCAAGGTCAGCGTTGCCGAACTGTCGTCACTTCCAGATCAGCTGGTATTCGATGTCCAGGTCGACAGCCTCGATCCGGTTCCCCTGCCCGGCAATTACTGGTTGGTGCTGACCAGCACAGATGCCGGCGAGAACCTGTACCTGTCGATGGACACGTCAACCGGCACACCGGCCTACAGCTATGGCACCTATGTCGCGGGCACTGCCGGACTGCTGACATTCACCTATGTCGGCGATCTGCACGAAGCCAGCACCTACAACACCGACGGCCATATCTATCTGGTTGCAGACAAGACCCTGTTCGGCGATCTGCAACCCGGCGATGCGATATCTCCGATTGACGTGCGCACCCGCTCTGGTGCTGATGTCGTGCCAAGTCGCGACACCCTTGCAGTTGGCGACTACGTTGTCCGTGGCACTTCCGCCTGTATTGTCGGCAATGCACCGACCGCGCTGCTGGGCGCGGACAAGCAGAGCGGAAGCGCACCGCTGAGCGTCAATTTCACCGTCACCGGCGGCGTCAACGAACCGGGGCTGAGCCTGCAGAGCTACGCCCTCAGCTTCGGCGACGGCCAAACCAGCGAAGGCAACTTCGATGGCGCCGGCGCACTGACAATCGGTCATAGCTACAGCGACGACGGCGCGTATCCGGCACGACTGAGCGTGACCGACAGCGCAGGCAACACCAGCATCAACCGGGCCGAACGCGTGATCCAGGTGGGTCAGGCCACGGGCGGTGGTGATGACGGTGGCGGCGACAATGGTGGTGGCAACTCCGGCGGCAGGGACTCCAGCCGTTTCGGCGGCACTACTGCCCCCATGCTGCTGCTGCCGATGCTGCTGGTAGCACTGCTGCGACGGCAGCGGCGCTGAAGACCCGAGTTTCCTCAGCGACACAAACAACAAGGGCGCCGACCGGCGCCCTTGTTGTTTGGCCAATGGCCAGTGCGTCGCTTACTCGAAGATGAAACTGTCGATCGGCAGCTTGGTCAACGACTTGCTCGGCTTCAGCATTGAAGTCGCATGACCCTTGGTCCGCGGCAGGATGTGATCGAAGTAGAACCGCGCCGTGGCGATCTTGGCTTTGTAGAACTCCGGACTCTCGGCGCCGCCTTCGGCCAGACGCTTGCTGGCCACGGCAGCCTGCAGCGCCCAGAAGTACGCCATCGTCACGTAACCCGAGAACATCAGGAAGTGATGGCTAGCGGCGCTGACCTGCTCGCGGTCCTTGCGCGCGATCAGCATGATGCGCATCGTCAGCACGTTCCACTCTGCAGCCAGACCGGCCAGTGATGCCGCGTAGCGGCGCAGTTTGGGATCGGACATGTGCTCCATCGCAAACTTGGCGATCATGCCGGTGAACTCGCGCACGGCCTTGCCGCGGGTCATCACCAGCACCTTGCGGCCCAGCAGATCCAGCGCCTGGATGCCGGTGGTGCCTTCGTACAGGGTCGCAATGCGCGCGTCACGCGCGATCTGCTCCATGCCGTGTTCCTTGATGTAGCCGTGACCACCGAACACCTGGATGCCCTGGTTTGCCGCCTCCAGACCCATTTCCGTCAGAAAACCCTTCAGGATCGGGGTGAAGAAGCCGAGCTTATCGTCCCAGTACTTGTACTTCTTGGCGTCGCCTTCAGTGACGCCATTGGTCATGTGATCGGCGTACTGCGCGGCAAAATAGATCATCGCGCGGCCGCCCTCGGCGAAGGCCTTCTGCGTCAGCAGCATGCGACGCACGTCGGCGTGATGGATCAGCGCGTCCGCGACCTTGTCCGGCTCCTGCTTGCCACGCAGGGCGCGCATCGAGCGGCGATCCTTGGCATACGCCACGGCGCCCTGGAACGAGGCTTCGGCGTGGCACACCCCCTGGATCGCGGTGCCAATGCGCGCGGTGTTCATGAACGTGAACATCGCTTCGAGGCCCTTGTTGGGCTCCGCGATCATGATGCCTTCGGCGCCATCAAAGTTGATCACGCAGGTGGCCGACGCCTTGATGCCCATCTTGTGTTCGATGGCGCTGCAGACAACCTCGTTGCGCTCACCCAGGCTGCCGTCGGCGTTGACCCTGATCTTGGGCACGATGAACAGCGAGATGCCACGGGTTCCGGGCGGTGCGTCCGGCAGACGCGCCAGCACGATGTGCACGATATTCTCGGTCAGGTCGTGTTCGCCTGCCGAGATGAAGATCTTGGTGCCCGTAATCTTGTAGGTGCCGTCCGGCTGCGGTTCAGCCTTGGTCTTGACCTGACCCAGATCGGTGCCGCACTGCGGCTCGGTCAGGCACATCGTGCCGGACCAGCGCCCTTCGCACATCGGCGGCATGTAGATCGCCTTCTGCTCAGGTGTGGCGTGCTGCATCACCGTGTTCATCGCGCCCAGCGACAGGCCCGGATACATGCTGAACGACCAGTTGGCCGTCCCCATCATCTCGGCCTTGAGCAGGCCCAGCGACATCGGCATGCCCTGACCACCGTATTCGGTCGGATGCGACAGCCCCTGCCAGCCGCCTTCGACAAACTGGGCATAGGCTTCCTTGAAGCCCTTGGGCGTGCGTACTTCGCCGTTTTCCAGGTGACAGCCTTCCTCGTCGCCCGGCAGGTTCAGCGGTGCCAGTACTTCCTCGCACAGCTTGGCGCATTCCTCGATGATCGCGCTCACCGTATCCGGATCGGCATCCTTGCCGTTGGACAGCTCGGCATAGTGTCCGGGGTAGTCGAACACTTCGTTCAGCAGAAAACGCATATCGCGCAGCGGGGCCTTGTAAGCCGGCATGACGTCACCTCAGATCGGATCAAAAAACGCGCGGGAGTGTGATGGTAACCGTGAATTCCGACATTGGCCGTAGACAACGCGACGAGCGGCTGTGCGGTAAGTACCGCGCGGTGACGTCACCACAAATGCTGCAAACGGCGGCGCGCTGGGGTTCCGGCTACGCTATTCGACCAAGCCACAGGAGCACTCCATGCCCCGCGTCGTGCAGTTCTGGTTCGAATTTGCCAGCACCTATTCCTACCCCGCAGCGATGACACTGGAGGCCGCAGCCGCAGCCGCGGGTGTGTCAGTGCAGTGGCGCGCCTTTCTGCTGGGGCCGGTCTTCCGGGAACAAGGCTACGACAGCTCGCCGTTCATCCAGTTTCCCGCCAAGGGACGCTATATGTGGCGGGACATTCAGCGCCTGTGCGCTCGCATGGATCTGCCGTACCGGCAGCCGTCGTCGTTTCCACGCACCAGCGTGAGCGCGGCACGGATCGTCGCCGCGTACGGCGACGCGCCGTGGATCGGCGATTTCGTGCGCGCGGTGTATACCGCAAACTTTGCCAACGATCAGGACATTGCTGATGACGGCGTCATCCAGACCTGCCTGGTCTCGATCGGCCAGGACGCCGACACGCTGCTGGCATCCGTCGCGCAGTCGCCCTTGAAGGAACGCCTGCGCCAGAACACCGACCAGGCGCGCACGCTCGGTATTTTTGGCGCACCCAGCTATTGGGTCGACGGTGAGCTGTTCTGGGGCAACGAGCGTCAGGCTGACGCTCTGGCATGGGCCTGCGGTGAACGCATTTGAAGCCATTGCGCGGCCCGCTTCGATGATGGCGCGCTGTCCGCTACTGATTTATGGCAGCCTGCTGCATCCAGACATTCGACACGCCCTGCTCGGACGTCCGGTCCCCGCGAGTCCGGCGTGGCTCTATGGTTATCGCCGAATCGCCCTGCGCAGCGAGGCCTTTCCCGCCGTGGTGCCCGCGATGCCGGCTGCTTTGCCACGCACCGCTGTGCAGCTGAAAGAAATCCCCGGCGCTCTTATCCGGATCAGCCCACGCGAACTGCGCGTTCTGGACGCCTATGAAAACGATTTATACGTTCGGAGACGGGTACACGTCCGTGACGAAACCGACAACGCACGCTGGGCCTGGTGCTATCTGCTGAAACCCCAGTGCCGACGCGCAGCCAGTAACCGTGCATGGTCGCTGTCGCGCTTCGAACGTCGACATGCGGCGCGCTCGATCATCGAAGCACGGAGATTTCGTGTTTCGCGTGGCTGAGACGGATCACTCGCGCGGGCGCGGCTTGCCGCTCCCGCCGAGCAGCCCCTTCCAGAACTGGATCCGCGGCAGACCGCTGGCGATGTCTCCGGTATGACCCGCCATCTCGCTGACATTCACCGCCAGCCTGAACACCACCATCAGGAATTCAAGTCCGATCCGGCACAGCGTCACCAGCACCACGAAGCCCACAGGGGCAACCAGCAGCAGACGAAACAGGCCTACCGCCAGCGATTGCGTGAATCCTCCAATCGCGTAGGTCAGCATTCCATATGCGCTGGCAGCAATCGCCAGCATGTACAGCGTCGGCAGCATGCGCGGCGTGATCAGTTGCTCAAAACGCAGATCGAGCAGGCTGCGCAGAAAATCGCGCGCGCTGTCCAGCAGCGCAGACACGGTCAACCGTGTGGGGTCTTCAGGGGACATCGCAGGAGATTCAGGCGTTAGAGAAACTTCAAGGACAGACTAGAGCGCAAAGACCAGCACCAGCTGTGCCATCCCTGCCGCTGCTCCCAACGCGGCACCCACCAGGATCAGTTTCAGCTCGTCCTCCTGGAAGCACGGACGTAACAGATCCTGAAACTCTTCCGGTGGCAGCTTTTCCATGCGCGACTGGATCACCTGCTGCATCAGCTGACCGCGCTCCCGCAGAAAATCACGATCCTCGAACGGCAGGCCGGCCTCGGCTTCGGCCTTGGCCGCAACCGAATCCTTGATCTGGGCGAAACCGGCAGGGCCCAGCGTGGTCTGCACCGCCAGTTTGGTCATACCGCCGAGCCCGCCGGCGACACGATCCACCAGCGGTTTGACGTGCCGCCGCAACAAGGCACGCGACCGATCCTGGTACGGTCCGTTCAACATCGCGTCGATCAGCAGCGGCAAGGTCACGATCTCTTCAATGACAATGCGGCAGAACGACTCCGAAACCGCCTTCTGCCGCTTCAGAAACAGACCCTGAATCGAGAACGGCCCCAGCTTGATCGGATTCAGCGGCCGGAAGATCAGATTCAGTGCAATCCAGTTGGTGGCATAGCCCACAATCAGTCCCGCCAGTGGCAAGGTCCACCAGACCGGATAGAAGTACCACTGGACCGCCTGGATCAAGCCGAACGCGCCGCCAAAGTACCAGCCGGAGCGGACCAGGAAGCGGAACTCCACCTCGCCGCACTCCAGAAAAACGCGGTTCAAAAGGACCTTGTTGCGCTCCAGCTGATCCTCGACCATCGGCTTCATGTCGAGCAGATGATCGATATTGAGCGTCACATCCTTCATCAATGCGTCGACCTGCTGCGGCATCTGCGAGCGTACTCGCGCGTAGATCTGACGACGGACGAACATCGGAAGATTGGCCCACAGCACCGGATAGTGCTCATTCATCAGCTCGTCGACCCACGGCTCCAGCATCGGATCGACGCCAACCACGATCTGATCGGCAATTTTCTTCGGATCCAGCACCTCGATCAGCTCGTGCAGCGTGATCAGCTTGGACAGAATCGACTGCACCGCAAGACCCGCCATGCGCCGCGCCTTGGACGGGATGATGCCCTGCCAGCCCAGATACGGTGGTTTGACGCCAACGAATTCCAGCGGGTGGAATGTCATCCACACCGCCAGCCAGTTGGTCACGCCGCCGACTGCGGCGGCAACCAGCGGAATGCTGAGCGTCTTCCAGATCGACTGTTCCGCTGCAATTTCAAACATGGCAACTCCGCGGCCGGCGCGCTGCGCCAGCGGCCCGGCAACGTGAATGGATGGTCCCCGCAGCGCCTCGTTCAAGCTTTTAATAGTGCGCTCGGACGTGAACTTAACACTGCGGATCACCCTCGCCAACTGACCGATGAATGACCTTCGACTGTCATTCCGGCAAACTAGCCCGGTGTCGTGAATGCGGCCGGCCGCGGAACCCGGAAGGATCGGGCTCCCGTACCGACCCCGGCGCGCACTCATAACAAGAAGGGTCAAACGGGTGATGCGGGACTCCGGACAATTTCTGCTGGTTGTGCACGAGGCCATGGTCAAGGCCGGCATCGACGTCAACGCGATTTACACCCGGCTCGGTTACGACGCCGAGAAGCTGCCTCTGCGGGAACTGCGCACGCCGCACCAGCAGCAGGCACTGTTCTGGCAGGTGGTCGAGGGCGTAACCAGCGATCCCGACGTCGGCCTGCACCTGTGCCCCCACCTGCCGCTGTTCCGCGGCGAGGTGATCGAATACCTGATGTTCAGCAGTCCCACCTTCGGCGAAGGCATCCTGCGCGCGCTGAAGTACATCCGTCTGGTCAGCGACGCACTCAGCGTTCGGCTGGTCCATGACGAACAGGGCGCACGCATTGCCGTCATCGGCAGCACTCTGGACGCACCGCAGCTGCGCCATACCGAGATCTGCGTCGTTTACGAGCTGATCCAGTTTGCGCAGTCCGTCACCGAACTGCGGTATGCGCCGCTGCGGGTCAAACTGCGCTGCAGCCGCCGCAGCCCGCAAAGCGATTACGACGCGGTCTTCGGCTGTCCGGTCGAATTCGACGGGCTGGAAAGCGAGATCTGGTTCAACCCGGCGCTACTGGAATTTCGCTCACCCCGCTGGGACCCGGATCTGCTGAAGCTGCACGAGGAATTCGCGCAGAAACGCCTGTCTGACCTGCACCGACGCGACCTCGTCGAACAGATCCGCAAGGTGCTCTCGCAGCGGCTGGAACTGGAAACCTGCGACCTCGATGATGTCGCCCGCGAAGTCGGCCTGGCCCCGCGACGCCTGCGCTTCGAGCTGTCGCGTGCGGGGACCAGCTTCAGCCAGATCGTCACCGATTTCCGCTATGCGCTCGCGCGCAAGCTGCTGGCCCGCACCGAAGAGCCGATTGACAACATTGTCTATCTGACCGGCTTTTCCGAACCCAGTACCTTCTACCGTGCCTTCAAGCGCTGGTGTGGCATGACACCGGTACAGTATCGCGAGTCACATCGCGCCCCACCCGCGGGATCCTGAGTCAGCGATTTCCGCGCGACCTTGCGGACACGCGGCGCGGCGGCAGGGTCAATGCAAGCCGGCGCGATTGCGCATACTGTGTTCGGGATCGACCGCACTAGACGGATCGACGAATCCAGTATGAAGGCCATTTGGAGGAGAACGAATGTCCGCTGCGCACCCCCTGGCCGATGAGCTGGGCTCACAGCCGTTGCCTGCGCTCGACGCGCTGACGACTGCCGAGATCGAACTGCTGCGCCAGAGTATCCGCGCCGCACGTGTGCACCAGAAACAACAGCTGGCCCGCGCCTTCGAGGCCGCACTCGGACACATTCCCGCACTGCTGCGCGGTCCCGTGCGCAAGATCCTCTTCCCGTAGAGGCGAGCGCAATGGCGACGTTGGCCCAACACGCAGAAATTCTGAAGCTGGCGCGAGTGCTCGCGACCACCCCGGGGCAGCTGGCGTATCTCGAAAAGCTGGATGCAGCATCCATTCGGCAGCTGCGCGAACGCATTACTGGCAGCCTGTTTGACGCTGACCAGCACCTGTTCCACCGCGTCGCCGCCTCCAGTCGTCTGCTGCCTGGAAAGATCACCGCCCTGATCGCGGAAAAAGCACTGGGCTCGCTGCTGTGTGCCCGCATCGCCGGCTTGCTGCCAGCGGATCGTGCGGTCGATATTGCCAAACGTCTGCACACACCCTTTCTGGCCGACGTCTGCCTGGAGATCGACCCGCGCCATATCCGCGAGCTGATCGCGGGAATGCCGCTGGACCGCGTGGTCGATGTCGCACGGGAGCTAGCCGGCCGCCGCGAACATATCGCCATGGCCCGCTTCGTCGATTGCCTGCCGGAAACCGCGATGCGCGCGATTCTGGCCGCGCTGCGCGACGACGTCGCGTTGCTGCAGATCGGTTTCTTCGTCGAGGACCCGGCCCAGCTCAGCGCAGTGATCGCGATGCTGCCGGACGCCCGGCTGCGCAACATGATCGCTTCGGCCATCGAGGGCGACGACGAGCTGTGGCCGGAAGCGATGAATCTGATCAATGGCATCGCCACCCCGCAACGCCGTCACATGGCGGCGCTCGCCGCCGACCTGGGCGATGCCATGCTGACGCGCATGCTCGAACGCACGCACCGCCAGTCGCTGTGGCCGGCATTGCTGCCGATCGTCGCTGAAATGGCGACGGCGCAGCATGCACATCTGGCGCGTCTGGCCGCGCTGGACAATGACGCCATGCTGGAGTCGCTGATCCTCGCTGCGCATCAAGGCATGCTATGGCCGCAACTGCTGCCCCTGGTCGCCAACATGCCGTCACCGACCCAAAGTCGTGCGGCCAGCATCGCCGAACGTCTGGGGCCGGATGTGGTGACGCAATTGACCCAGGCCATCCGCACCGCCGCCTCACCGGCCGCTTGAACACAGGTCAACCAGAACATTGACTGATGACAATGTCAGCAATCAATGGCAAAGTATCCGGCATAGTACGGCTCCGACAGGAGCCGAAAAAGTTGCCGGCAAATGGAATTTCGCCGGTGAAATACCGGTCATCGAGTGCTCGGGGGAGAACGATGCGCGGATTGATTCTGGTCGGATTCGGAATGGCGGGCGTGGCTTGCTGCGGCTCAGCGACAGCATTCGAGTTTGATTACGGCGATATCAGCGGCAGCCTGAAAACGCGAATTTCCTTGGGCGCATCGTGGCGCATCGAGAATCGCGATCCGCGCCTGATCGACAAGAACAATCTTGACCCGACCCTCTGCGGCAGCGGTGTCAATGACGCCTGCCTCTCGTTCAACGAGAACGCCAGCCTGAATCAGAAGTTGGTCGACGCGCCAGGTTCGTTCTTTGCCCTCAACAAGGACGACGGCAATCTCAACTATGACCAGGGCGATATTGTCGCAGCAGTGTCCAAGGTGAGTTCGGAACTGACCACCTCCTACGGTGACTGGACCTTCAAGGCCGGCGGCACGGTGTTCTTCGATCCCGTCAACTACGACTTCGACGAATTCCATCCAGACACCACCTATCAACCGCGCCGCACGCTGCGAAACGACACCGTCGAACACAATGTCGGCTACGACTACACGATCGGAAATCTGCTGGTCAGCGGCGTATTTTCTCTGTTCGATCACGAGTTCTCGGCTGCCGTCGGTTATCAGCACATCCGCTGGGGTGAATCGACCCTGATTGCGCTCAACAGCATCAGCGAACTCAACGCTCCGGACGCGCGTTACCTGTATCAGCCGGGCACACAGATCGCAGCAGTATTCCGTACCACCCCCGCAGCCGTGTTGACCACGGCGCTGAACGACAGTGTCTCGATCGATCTGGTCTATCAACTCGCCTGGGATGGCGTTGTCGTTCCCAAGGGCGGCAGTTTCTTTGCACCGTTTGACGTCATCGGCCGCGACACCGCGCAGCTGACCCTGGGCCAGTTCCACGAAGACCCGGACGGACTGCAGCGGCTGCCCGGCATTGGCGCAGACATCTCCGACACTTCGGTGGCGGTTTCGGTATCACAGAAGGAGGGTGAACCGCGCGATGACGGCCAGTTCGGCGGCAAGCTAACGTGGTACGCGGCCGACTTCAACGGCGGCACTGAATTCAGTTTCTATGCGCTGAATTACCACAGCCGCCTGCCGTATCTGAGCATGTATGCCGCAGACCACACCTGTATCCAGGACAGCACCACCGATGTGCTGAAGGCCACGGCCGACTGCGACGGCATGAAACTGACTCCGAACGGCCTCGAACCTGCACCGATCGACAGCTCCCGGATCTTCCTCGACTACCCCGAGGACATCCAGATGTACGGCATCAGCTTCAACACCACGGTCGGCAAGTGGTCGCTCGCCGGCGAGGTGTCGTATCGCCCTAATCTGCCGGTACAGATCCAGATCACCGATGTTGTCTTCACTGCATTGCAGCCGGCTCTACCGGCCAATGACATTGTGCTGGGACTGGGTTCGGTATCGCAGCTGACACTGGACGGCCTGATCTCGCTGGGACTGGAACCGGGCACTGCATTGGCGGTCCTGACGTCGCCGTCGACGCTTAACCTGCTGGGCCAGATCGCCGCCAACGCCGGCAGCGATTTTGCGCTGCCCGCTCGTGATCATGCAGTCCCAAGCTATCTGAAGGACTACCGCGGCTGGGACACGGTGCAAGCCAACCAGCTGATTCGAGGCTATGAACGCCTGCAAGTGATGCAGATGGACATGACCGGCATCCGCATCTTCGGCAACAGCGAGAACCCGATCGGCGCAGATCAGGTCACGCTGATCACCGAGGCCGGCTTTACCTGGGCCATGGACATGCCGGATCGCAGCAAGTTGCAGTTCGAAGGCGGCGACTACAACAACACGCACGCCAGCCCCGGCGCCGACGGCAGCGGCGGCTTGCCCGCCGATGGCTCGCCGGCAACCATGCGCCTGAACCCGAAGCAGCAGACCAGCGGCTTTGCCGACGACTTCGCCGGCGGCTATCGCATCATCGTCCGCGCCGAATACAACAACCTGTTGTTCGGCTGGACCTACAAACCGCAGATCGTCTGGTCGCACGACGTCTACGGCATTGCGATCAGTCCGTCGCAGAACTTCATCGAGGGCACGATGCTTTATCAGCTCGCCACCGATGTCGAAATCACCAACAAGCTCGGCGCTCAGGTGTTCTACCAGGGCTGGGCCGGCGGCGGAACCGTCAACGGCTACAAGGACAAGGACTTCGCAGGATTTGCGGTGTCGTACACGTTCTGAGCAAGCGATACCGGGAACAGCAAGACAATCAAACGGCCACGGTCGCGCGATAACGGGTTTGGCAAGGAGAGAGGCGCATGATTCAAAAAAGACATTGGTGGATACCGCTGATTGCGGCTGCGGCACTGGGTTCGACTTCGGGCGCGTTCGCCAAAGCGTCGGCTGACGAAGCCGCACGCCTCGGCAAGGATCTGACGCCGGTCGGTGCGACCCGCGCCGGTAATGCCGATGGCAGCATTCCGGAGTGGATCGGCGGCAAATATTTCGACGACACCATCCGCAAGCAGACTCCGGCCAGTCTCGAAGCACTGCGCCAGCAATTCGAGGACGTGCGCACCAAGAGCCCGCAGGACTTCGACGCGTTGCTGAAGTATCTCGATAATTTCAAGATCGAAGACTATCCAGCGATCTCCAAGCAGATCGACGCGATCATCGCCAAGCTGCCCGCGGACCAGCAGGCCCTGGCCAAGAAGCAGCGCGAGCAGATCGGTGGCGGCGGCAAGTACGAGGCCCCGCAGTTCATCATCACCAAGGACACGATGGCGAAGTACGCCGAGCACCTGACCGAAGGTCAGAAGGCGATGTTCGCCAAGTACCCCGACTACCGGATGATCGTGTATCCGTCACTGCGCACGGCCTACTTCCCGACGGAAGTTGAGCAGGCCACGATCAAGAATGCGACAACAGCCTCACTCAAGGGCACTGACGAGGTCGAAGGTGCTGTGCTCGGCTTCCCGTTCCCGATTCCGAAGAGTGGCGCTGAAGTGTTGTGGAACCACAAAATGCGCTTTCGCGGCAGCGCCGTGCGACGCTACAACAATCAGGCGATTGTCAAACTCGATGGCAGCTACAAGATCAGCAAGCTGGTCGAGGATGTGAAGTTCAAGTACGCCAACCTGCAGGAAGCCAATCCGGGCACCAAGATCCTGCTGTATTACCTCTCGGAAGTGCTCTCGCCGCCGCGTGTTGCCGGACAGCTGATCCTGGTGCATGAGACTTCGGGAGCCGAAGGTAGCGGCCGCGATGCCTGGATCTATAACCCGGGTCTGGGTCGCGTCAATCGCGCACCTGACGTCGGCTACGACAACCCGTACATCGGCACCGACGGCGAGCAGTTCAATGATCAGGTCGACCTGTTCAATGGCGCACTCGATCGCTACGACTGGAAGCTGGTCGGCAAGAAGGACATGTACATCCCGTACAACTCCTTCCTGATCAACGCGCCGTTGATCAAGTACAAGGACATTATCCGTCCGGGTCATATCAACCAGAACCTCGCGCGTTACGAGATGCATCGCGTCTGGATCGTCGAGGCTACGCTGCGCCAGGGCCTGCGCCATCAGTTCAAAAAGCGCCGCTTCTATGTGGATGAAGACAGCTGGGCCATCGCCGCGGTGGACTGCTACGACAACCGCGACCAGCTGTGGAAGGTCCAGGAAGGCCAGTTGATCACGGTGCCGTTCGTGCCGACAGTGACTGCGATCCCCGAAATCATCTATGACCTGCAAAGCGGGCGTTATTTCGTCACTGCCCTGCAGAACGAGGACAAGATCAGCGACTTCAAGATCGACTTCAACGATCGCGATTTCGCGCCCAATGGTCTGGCCCGCAAGGCTCAAAGCAAATAACGCGTCTGCCGTATCTCGGGGGAGAAGACGATGACTCAGAAGCACGAACGCAGCCGCGTCTGCCGTATTGGCGCGGCTACGCTAGGGGTCGTGAGCGTTCTGTTTGGAACGCTGGTGTGGGCTCAGGACGATGAGGTCGGGATCGACACGACACTGGAGCCGCGCCCGGCGGTAATCGCGCCACGCTCGGAGTCATCGCTGCTGCTGGACATCACACGCGCCGGCGACCACTACGTGGTCGTCGGTCAGCGCGGAAATATCCTGCTGTCCGCCGATGGCACACAGTGGAAGCAGGTTCCTGTTCCCAACGACGCAACCCTAACCCGCGTTCGCTTCGTCGACGCGAATACCGGCTGGGCCATCGGCTACGACGGCACGGTACTCGGCACCACTGACGGCGGCGAGCACTGGACCCTGCTGCAGCACGACGCCGCCTGGGGCAAGCCCTACTACGACATCCATTTCTTCGACGCCAGCACCGGCCTGCTCGCAGGCGCCAACGGCGTGCTCAAGCGCAGCAGCGACGGCGGCATGTCCTGGCAGGACATCGATACCGACGCCCTGGAAGACGGCCCCAATCTGTACAACCTGATCACGCTCGGCGACGGCAGCCTCCTGCTGGCTGGCGAACGTGGATTCCTTGCACTTTCAGGTGACCGCGGAGAGACCTGGCAGCGTCTGAAGTCGCCTTACACCGGCTCGTTCTTCGGCGCACTGCCGATCAACCCGTCGGGGGCCGTGATCTTCGGTCTGCGCGGCAACGCGTTCTACGCAGCAGATCTGGCACAAGCGGCGATCCTGACGCCGGAGGACGTCGAGGCGATGCGCGAGGCCGCGTTTGATCCCGAGGCCGCCACCGGTGCCGCCAACCCGGTCAGTACCGTCGCTGGCTGGACCGAACTGGCCAGCGATTCATTCGAGAGTTTGTTCGGCGGCACGCTCACAGCGGACGGCACCGTGCTGCTGTTCGGCATGAACGGACACGTCATGCAGGCCGATCTGACGCAGGCCAAGCTGTCGCGCCTGCCGCTGGATGCAAACGCCAATACCGACATCAATATGAATGCCGGCCTCGTCGCCGGAGACAGCCTGATCGTCGTCGGCACGTCCGGCGTCCAGCGCCTGCACTGGTCGCACTGACCACCTATTTCGGGGGAGATACGTCATGGCAGGAGCCGCTATCAGCGGGCCGATTACCGACCGCATTCTGCGTGTGGTGGAGCCGATCATCTACGGCCGCCGTCACATCACGCACATCATTCTGATTCTGCTAACCGCGTTCTTCGCATTCCAGACCACGCGCCTGCAACCGGATGCCGGCTGGCTCAAGTCGGTGCCGCTGAATCATCCTTACATGCAGAAGTTTCGCGAGTACTACCGAGACTTCGGCGGCGCCAACAGCGTGCTGTTCGCGCTGATCCAGAAGGACGGCGACATCTACAACGAACACTTCATGGACCAGCTGCAGCAGGCAACCGATGACGTGTTCTTCACCCCCGGCGTGGACCGTGCGCGCGTGATGTCGCTGTTCACGCCCAACGTCAACTATGTCGAGAACGTCGAGGGAGGCCTCGCCGGCGCGACGGTGATTCCACCGGACTACAAACCGACACCTGAGGTGCTCGAAAAAGTCCGCTCCAATGTCGCCAAGGCGCAGGTCATCGGTCGCCTGGTCACCAACGATCAGCGCGGCGCGATGATCATGGCCGAGCTGCTGGAAGTTGATCCGCGTACCGGCGAGAAGCTCGACTACCGCGAAGTCGGCGGCTATCTCGAGAAGCTGCGCGCGAAGTACGAGAAGGACGGCATCACGGTCCACATCATCGGCTTCGCCAAGATCGTCGATGACATGACCAACGCGTCGCTCGAAGTCGCCGGCTTCTTCGGGCTGACATTGATCATCACCGGTCTGCTGCTGTGGGCCTACTGCGGCTCATGGAAGCTGGGCATCATTCCGCTGGGCTCCTCCATCGTCGCCGTGATCTGGGAGATGGGTCTGCTGCGCTCGTTCGGCTATGGCCTGGATCCGTTCGCGATCCTGGTGCCGTTTCTGATCCTCGCGGTCTCGGTCAGTCACGGCGTTCAGTACGTCAATTCCTGGGTCGACGAAGTCCACGCCGGTCGCAACAGCTACGACGCCTCGCTGGAAACCTTCCGCCGTCTGGCGATTGCCGGCACCATCGCTCTGGCCACCGATGTGGCCGGCTTTGCGACGATCTACCTGATCGAAATCCAGATCATCCGCGAGATGTCGATCAATGCCGTGCTCGGCGGCCTTGCGATCATCATCGCCAACAAGATGTTCGTGCCGATCTGGCTGACGATGATCCGGCTCAAGGATGTCAACGCCTTCATCGAGCGCCAGAACAAACGCGACGCCGTGCTCGACAAACTCTGGTGGCGCATGTCGGGCGTAACGCGCACACCGGTTGCCGCGACCGTGCTGATCATCTGTGCGGTCATTGCCGGTTGGGCGTTTTGGGCCAAGGAGGACCTGAAGATCGGCGATGCGCTCAAGGGCGTCCCCGAACTGCGCCCCGATTCGCGCTTCAATCAGGACTTCAACGCGATCACCGACAATTTCCAGATCGCGGTCGACATCTTCAAGGTCATCGCCGAAAGCAAGCCCAACGGCTGCATCGACTACCAGCTGATGAACCAGATCGACCGTTTCACCTGGCAGATGGAAAACACCGCAGGCGTGCAGTCGACGCTGTCGCTGCAGACCTTCGCCAAGCTGGTCTACCAGGGTCTGTCCGAAGGCCGCCTCAATGCGCTGGTGCTGCCGCGCAATCACTTCGCATTGGCACAGGCTACCGCGCTGGTCCCTACCAGTACGGGCCTGCTCAACGATGACTGTGATGCCCTGGCGGTCTACATGTTCACCAAGGACCATCGCGCCGAAACGATCAGCCACATCGTCGACGAGGTGAAGAAATTCAACGCGGAGAACCGCGCGGACTTCTTCGCACGCGCGACCGATGTGACGCCGGAATACTGCGACACCAAGTACGACACGTTCCAGCAACTCAAACGCGCCAATGCCGAGGTGTTTGCGTTGGCCGAAGACAGCGCACAGGACCCGGAGAAACTGCGGCAGGCTCAGGAGCAGCGTAACGCGCTGCAGTCCAAGTACGACGAGATGAGCCACGATTGCCCGGTCAACTTCGCGCTCGCCACCGGCAATGTCGGTGTCATGGCGGCAACCAACGAAGTGGTCAAGGCCGAGGAAGGCCAGATCGTGCTTTGGGTCTACGCCGTGATCCTGGTCCTGTTGTGGCTGTCGTTCCGCAACTGGCGCGCCATCGTCTGCGTCGTCCTGCCGCTGGCCCTGGTCTCGGAACTGGGTTACGGCGTGATGGCCACGCTCGACATCGGAATGAAAGTCGCCACCCTCCCCGTGCTGGCACTGGCGGTCGGTATCGGCGTCGATTACGGCATCTACGTCTACGGCGTCATGGCCGGCGCGCTCGATGAGGGCAAGCCCCTGCGTCAGGCCTATTACGAAACGCTGCGCGGGACCGGCAAGGCGGTCATCTTTACGGGCCTGACTCTGGGCGCCTCGGTCCTGACCTGGCTGATGTCTGAACTGCAATTCCAGATCGACATGGGCAAGCTGCTGCTGTTCATGTTCACTGCCAACATGCTGGGCGCGATCTTCGTGCTGCCGTCCATCGCAGCGTTCCTGCATCGGACCCCGGAAGCCGGCGAAAGTCATCTGGCCCATATCCGCCCGGAACCCTGATCAGCGATTCAGCCGGTTGAATCCCTTTCAATGCGGGGCGAAAGCCCCGCATTTTTTCTTGCTTGCATGTTCGTGAAGCCGGACACCCTCGTGCATTCAGGCAAAGGCATCAGCGGGAGCGCCCGAGCGCTGCGCGCGACTAGGCTTTCTTGCGTCCGCGGACGCGGCTGGCGTCAACCTTTTCCGGCTTCACCGTCGAGCGTTGTGACAACTGATCGAGCACTGCAGCCAAACGATCGCCCATGTGCGCCGTGGCAGCGATCTCCATCGCCCGCGCCACTTCAGAGAGCACGGCCATCTCTACCAGCGGCCGCAGCCGCCAGATGATGTCGCCGAGGCGCGCGACTTCTTCAGACGGCGGCAGGCCTTTGCCGTAACGATCGAACAAATACTTCTCGACCAGCTGCACCATGCGCTCGGAAGCCAGCTCCACGTTCGCCCGCAGGTGGCTGACGACATCCAGCATCTCGTCCAGCGGAATACCTGCCTTCACCAGTTCGGCACCGGCCTGGATCATGCGAGGACTCGGCGCACGGAAACGCGCGCCCTCGGGCACCAGGATTTTCAGATCGGAGGCCTTGACCAGCCAGCGCACATCGAAGCTGCCGCCGAACATTTTTACCAGCTCGGTCAGCGAAAACTGCTTCGGGACCTCGTCGGTCCAGGGACTGGATACCGCCGACTCGAGTCCGAACACACCGGCCAGATCGGACCCACGCTCCCACGCCTCCAGCAGTTCACCGATGCTGCTCAAGGTAAATCCGCGCGCCAGCAGCTGGCCAATGATGCGCAGCCGCGAAAGATGCGCCTCACCGTATACCGCAATGCGACCGCGGCGCTCCGGCGGCGGAATCAGGCCGCGATCCTGGTACGCGCGCACATTGCGCACCGACGTGCGTGCTGTTCGTGCCAGCTCCTCGATGCTGAACTCGATACTGCGCCGCGGATCTTCAACCGCGGCGTCCGGCTCTGCACGAGCCTTGACGGAGGCTTTTGATTTTCTTGGACTTGCCATGCCGCGATGATAGCCCGAGCGCCACCCGCTTGGCGAAACGTGTCAGTCAGCAGTGCAGCGCAACGCCTATTTGTTGCGCGACGACAGCCAAGGGAAATCAATACTTCCAAGAATTGACAAAGATCGACCATATTGCCATTGTTCAATGACATTGTTCCATCAACGGAAACACACATGCTTCCGACCCGTCGTGACCTGCATTTTCGGCTCGATCCAAACCTGATCTGCACCTGGCGCAATGCCGATCGCAAAACCACCCATTTCTACAATGCGCTGTCGATTTTCTTTCCTGAGGGCGAGCGCTTCTTCATTCACAGCGTGCGCCACTACCGCGATCGCATCAGCGACCCTGAACTGCAGCAGGCGGTCACCGCCTTCATCGGCCAGGAAGCCATGCACGGCCGCGAACACACCGAGTACAACGAAGCCATGCAGGCCGCCGGACTGCCGGTTCATGCACTCGAATCCATCGTCACTGCACTTCTGGAGCGTCTGAAGCGGAAACTGCCGGCGCAGATGCAGTTATCCACGACCATCGCCCTCGAGCACCTGACCGCGATCATCGCCGATGCACTGTTGAACCACCCGCAGTGGATAGACGACGCGGATCCGAATTACCGCGCGCTTTGGCGCTGGCACGCGCTGGAAGAAACCGAACACAAGGCAGTCGCCTTCGACGTCTACGATCGCGTATTCGGTCGCGGCACCGCCGCCTATCTGCAGCGATGCACGGGCTTGATCGGCGCAACCGCACTGTTCTGGCCGCTGGTGCTGGCCTTTCATCTCAGCCTGATCCGGGCCGATCGGAAAGCGCCGCGCATACGTGGCTGGGGCGATGTGGTCTCGATGCTTTGGCATCCCAGGGAAGGCCTGTTTCCGAACATCGCGCGGCCATGGCTGGACTATTTCCGCCGCGACTTTCACCCATGGGATCACGACAACCGCGCGCAACTCGAGCGCATGGCCGAATGGGTTGCGCCGATCAAGATCTCGGAACCGGCTTTGGTGGCCTGAGACCTCAGCCTGCGGGAACGAAAACGCCCGCTAACGCGGGCGTTCTCGTGAAGTACAGCCTCAGTGTAATTCGCTGGAGGTCTTGCCGAGCAGACGTCGAGCCACAATCAGCAATTGGATCTGCTGCGTGCCTTCAAAGATGTCCAGAATCTTGGCGTCGCGCGCCCATTTCTCCAGCAACTCACTTTCACCATAGCCAACACTGCCACACAGTTCGACGCACTTGAGCGCGATGTCGACGCAGCTGCGTCCCGCCTTGGCCTTGGCCATGCTGGCCTGCAGTGAATTCGGCTTGCGATTGTCCGCCATCCACGCAGCCTGCAAGGTCAGCAGGCGCGCCGCCTCATAGTCCGCCTCCATTCGCAACATTTCGGCCACCGCCGCCGACTGCACCAGCGCCGGACGATCGTAGTCCACCTCCACCCCCGCTTCACCGAGGATGCGCCGCGTCTCATCAAGGCACGCACGCGCCAGACCCACGCCCATCGCAGCAACCAGCGGACGCGTGTTGTCGAAGGTTTGCATGACTCCCGCGAAGCCCTTCTCGACATTGATTGTCGGCTCGCCGAGCAGATTCTCCTTGGGCACCCGACAGTCACGCAGCGCAAACTGCGCGGTATCCGAAGCGCGAATGCCCAGCTTGTGCTCCAGGCGCACCAGCTCGAATCCCGGCGTGCCCTTCTCGACGACAAAGGACTTGATCGCGGCACGACCGGCGTGGCGATCCAGTGTCGCCCACACCACCACCAGATCAGCGCGCTCGCCGGACGTGACAAATATCTTGTCGCCATTGAGCACATAGTGATCGCCGTCGAGCGTCGCCGTGGTGCGAATCGCGGCCGAGTCCGAACCACAGTGCGGCTCGGTGATGGCCATCGCGGCCCAGCGCCCTTCGAAACGCTTGAGCTGTTCATCGCTCGCCACCGACGCGATCGCCGAATTGCCCAGTCCCTGGCGCGGCATCGTCAGCAGAAAGCCGACGTCGCCCCAGCACAGTTCCATCGCACCGAGGGCGGTCGACATATTGCTGCCGTTGCGATTGCCGTCGGAGTCGAGCTTGTCACGCCGCACGCCCGCGGCGCCGGCTCCTTCACTGCCGCCACCCGCATTCATGCCGTCGAGCAGCGCGCCGAGCATGTCGAGTTCCTTCGGATACTCGTGTTCCGCCAGATCGTAACGACGCGAATTGGGACGGAAGATCTCACGCGCGACCTGATGCGCCTGTTCAACCAGCATGCGGAATTTCTTGGGCGTTTCGAGATTGATCATGTTCGACTCCGTCAGACCAGCAATACGCCTTCGACGACACCGGCCGCACGCAGATCGCGATACCAGCGTTCGACCGGATGCTCCTTGACGAAGCCGTGCCCTCCAAGCAACTGCACTGCGTCTGATCCGATCTGCACGCCTTTCTCGATACACAGTCGCCGCGCAACCGCTGTCTGCTGCGAAAACGCCAAGCCCTGCTCGGCACGGCTCGCGGCACGCAAGGTGGTCAGACGCATTCCCTCAAGCTCGATCCCGATATTGGCCACTGCAAATGCAACCGACTGGCGATGGCTGATCGGCTCACCGAACGCGGTACGCTCATTAACGTAGGGAATCACGTAATCCAGTGCCGCCTGTGCCGTACCCACTGACAGCGCACACCAGCCAAGGCGGCCAAGATTCAGACAGTCCCGATAAACCTGAGCGTCGGCATCGGCGATCAGCGCCGTGGCCGGCAGCTGCACTCCCTGAAGATGAACGCGCGCGGTGGACGCTGCACGCAGCCCCATTGCCGGCTCGGCTTCGATGCTGAGGCCTGCGCTCGACGACTCAACCAGAAACAGCGCCGGCCCACGGCCCTCAAGTTCAGCCGCAATGATGAATAGCTCGGCGCTTGCAGCTCGCGGCACCAGCGACTTGACGCCGTCCAGTACAAAGCCGCCGCCGACCGCGCGTGCACGCGCGCGCAGCGCCAGAGGATCGAACAACGGCTGCGGCTCAAGAATTGCCAGTGCAGCGCCCGGCGTATGTTCACCGGCGAAGGCGGGCAGATAAGTCGCCTGCTGCTCCGGATTGCCCCACAGCACCAATGCATTGGACACCGCCGAAGGGGCCAGGCAGGCCACAGCCAGCGACAGATCGCCCTGCGCCATCGCCTCCGCGATCAGCACATTGGTCACCGCGTTGCGCTGAGCGCCCGCACCCCCCAGCGATTCGGGGATGCCGAGTTGGGCAATACCCAGTTCCGCTGCAGCGGTCAGCAGCTCATCCGGCGCCGATGTTGCGGCATCGGCAGCTGCGGCAGCCGGGCGCAACTGCTCTTGCGCATAACTCAGTACCGCTTCGCGCAACATGACCTGATCGTCGTCCGGAGTCAGATCAAACAGACTCCGCGATGGCGCACCTGCCAGGCGTGCCGGTTTCAATAAGGTCTGGGTCGCCTTGAAACTGCGGCCAACAGCGCCCGCGGCACGAAAGCCGACACGTGCGCCGGTGTACATGGCGCGCTCGGTAGTGCGCCGCAGACCCAGCTTGTCGACCAGCGGCAAGCCGGCGAGCCGGTTCAGCGCACGCAGCCCCAATCCCATCGCGTTCGACGTCAGACTCATGTCGCTCTCCTCGGTGTATTTTCTGCGCGTGTATGACGTCCCGATCAGCTCATCGCGTCGCGTGTCTGCTCGAGAAAGACATCCACAAGTCGCGTGAATTTGCCCTGGATGAAGGGCGGCGCGACGAGACGATAGATCAGCGGCACCGGCACTTCTCGAAGCTGCCCGCGCACTTCAAAGTCGAGCCGCGTCGCCGCGCCCGCATCGACCAAACTGAATTGCCCTTCAATGTGTGCGTTGCCGTGCCCGGGCACGGGCTTCCAGCTCAGGCGCCCATTTCGCGGGTCAACCTGATAGCGGGCAGCGTAACTGACCTGGTGTGCAATGTTGGCGATCTTCGAACCGATTGGGGCCATCTCCCACAGGAATGCATCCTCTCCCAAGGGCGTCAGTTTGCGCAGCTTGGGGAAGCGTCGAATCGTCTGCTCGTAATTTTCCAGCAGGGAATTGACGCGATCGATCGGCGCAGGAACTTCGACACTGCGTGCAATACTGATTTCGATTTTCATGCCGCTCCTTCCTTCGGCACCATTCGAAGCTAGCGTGGCAGCTCGACCGGCGTTCAACCTTGGCCGACTGAACACGGTCACGGTCGGTGCGGCCAATCACGGCACACACCGATCGTCATGCTCGCTAAACGCGCACGCTGCCGTCCCGTATCCCGGCCAGCAGCGAGTCAGTCAACGGCTCGTACCCGCGAGCACGGTCGACCAGCACGTACAACGGCTCCGACACAACCGATGGATCGAAACCCTGCTGCTTCAGGTCGCTCTTGCGGAACTTGAACGTAGCGGTGGTCTCATGCTCTTCGCGCATCCGCAGGAAAACCGGCACCGCATAAGCAGGCAGCTGTGTTTCCAGATGCGTCGCCAGCGCCTGCATCCGCTGGGGTGTCACCTCACCATCCAGCGTCAGAGCGGCCATGCCGGCACGTCCATCGGTTCCGGGAATCTGCACGCCGTAAACCACGGCATGTTCAACCCCGGAGAACCGGTTCAATGCCGCTTCAACTTCAGTTGTCGCAACGTTCTCGCCTTTCCAGCGGAAGGTATCGCCAACCCGGTCGACGAACTGAATGTGCCGATAGCCCTGGTCGCGAACGAGGTCGCCCGTGTTGAACCAGCAGTCGCCACGCTTGAATACATTGCGCACCAGTTTGGCCTCGCTGGCGCCCGCATCGGTATACCCGTCGAACGGCGCGGCATCGCTGACTTCGGTCATCAACAGTCCGACACCGCCCCGCGCCACCTTGCGCATGAATCCCTTGGCGCCGCGTCTCGGCTTCTCCTCCTCGGCGTCGAACTCGACGATCGCAAACGCCATCGGACAATAGCCCGCGGTGCGATCGACATCGAAGCCGTTGGAAAACGCCAGGTTGCTCTCGCTGGCGCCGTAGAACTCGCAGACCCGGTCAATGCCGAACCGCGACTTGAAGTCGTCCCAGATTTCCGGACGCAGCCCGTTGCCGACGATCACGCGCACACGGTGATCGCGGTCACGCGGACTGGCCGGGCGGTTCAACAGATAGCGGCACAACTCGCCGATGTAGCAGAACGCTGTCGAGCCCGTAACCCTGACTTCATCCCAGAATTTGGACGCACTGAACTTGCGCCCCAGTGCGAACGTTGCGCCGGCACCCAGTACCGCGCCCCACGACACCGTCAGCGCATTGTTGTGATACAGCGGCAGGCAGCAATACAGCGTGTCATCTGCGTGCAGCCGTAACGTCATCTGGCCGAGACCAGCCATGCCGCGCAACCAGCGGTAGTGCGTCATCACCGAGGCTTTCGGCATTCCGGTCGTCCCGGAGGTAAAGATGTAGAAGCATGGCTGGCGCATCGTCACCCGTTGCGCCTCAGGTGGATTGGCGGCCGAAGCGGTTTGAGTCAACGCATCAAGACTCTGCCAGCCTGCGGGCGACTCATCCGGATCACAGCACAGATGCACGAGACCATCGGCCTCGCCAGGCGCAAAGCCCGTACCTGCCAATGTCTCCGCTCCCTCTGCCGAAGAAACCACCACCTTGGCGCCGGTCAGACGGAGGCTGTGTGCCAGCACCTCGCCACGCTGATTGTGGTTGATCATCGCCGCAATGGCGCCCAACTTGACCACGGCAGCGGCACAAACCAGAGACTCCGGCCGATTATCCAGCAGAATCGCAACCGCGTCCCCAGCACCTACACCCGACCGCCTCAAAACTTCCGCAACGCGGTTGGCCCAGGCGTTGAACTCTGCGTAAGTCCAGCTGCGGCCTTCGAAAACGAGCGCCGGCTGATCCGGCGTGGCGTCAGCCCAGTGTTGCAGCCGCAGGCCGATTGAACCGACTCGATCAGGCTTGGCCCGCAGCAATTGGTAAAGGCCACGGTTGATCGTCCATGAATCCGGCAATGCGCCGGCAATGCCCCGAACCAGATCACGAAAACGGACCACGTCACGCGCTTGAACGTCGCTCATGCGCGTACACCGGCATTTGGATTCGGTGTCATTGAAAGTCTCCCCCGCACGGAATCGTTTGAATCCGTCGACTGTCGGCGTTTGCGGGGGGTGATGCAATCGCCGCGATGACAGCCCCAGCTGTCGAGACGGCGCGCCAGCCGAAAAACTCAGGCTGCCTGAGCGGCCAACGGGGGCGCCACGGCAGCACTGCGACCTTGATGGAGGCAACGCTCAAGCCAGCGATACAGCAGCTCCCGTGCCGCGTGATCCGGCTTCTGCTTGGACGTTTCGCGTTCCGCAACATCCAGAATGCGCAGCAACACCTCATGCGTCAGCGTATCAGGCTGCGACATACCCGACTGAATCAGCTCCGAGCGAATCATCAGACGGATCGGCTCCAGCAGACCGCGCAGCGGATGTCCCGGCGTCGCAAAAGTCTCCCACGGAATTGAAGAACCCGGCATGGCCCGCAACGTCTCCAGTGCGACCGTCCAGAACACCTCGATCGCCAGCTCAAGCCGCTGTGCACCCGGCCGCATTCCTGTAGTCACTCGCAGCATGCGATTGCGCAGGCTTTCAAGGAAAGCTCGCGGTGCAAGGCCTTGGGGAATTGTGAATTCGGAAGCTGACATCGCCGGGGCAACCCGTACCCGCTTTGTGTGGGGAAACGTATTGCATCCTGAGGCCTGTCAACGCGCCGTCACAGTCCAGCAACGACAAAGGGAAGTGCCGTACCGACCAGCGGCAAGTGGCCGCACACAACAGCCGCCACGGCCAGGAGTCTCTCTACGCGCACGCCGAACTACGAAGGACTCACCTCGCCCCAAGCGCCCCCCAATTTTTGATACGCAAACTGTAGTCCCGGATTAGACACCTCCGGAAGCGTCAGGCACAAAAAACCCCGCATTTCTGCAGGGTTATTTGTGCTTCCGGTCTGACTTGGAACACCTCGGAAGCGGTGTTGGCTGGGGGACTAGGATTCGAACCTAGATAGGCAGAGTCAGAGTCTGCAGTCCTACCATTAGACGATCCCCCAATGAAGCGGCGCACGGTGACTTGTGCTGTGGGTCTGCAATTATAACCTGCAGACCCACACCGATTCGAGACCGTAACGCGATTAGCGCTTGGAGTACTGAGGTCCGCGACGTGCCTTGTGCAGACCGATCTTCTTACGCTCGACCTCACGGGCGTCGCGGGTGACCAGGCCAGCATCACGCAGCGGCTTGCGCAGGTTTTCGTCGTAGTCGATCAGCGCACGGGTAATGCCGTGGCGGATCGCGCCAGCCTGGCCGTTGGGGCCGCCGCCGGCAACGGTGATCTTCAGGTCGAAGCGGTCAAGCGATTCGGAAATCTCGAGCGGCTGGCGAACCAGCATGCGCGAGGTCTCGCGACCGAAATAGTCTTCGACGGTCTTGTTGTTGATGGTGATGTCGCCCTTGCCGGGCTTCAGGAACACACGTGCCGTTGCAGTCTTGCGGCGGCCGGTGCCGTACTTGTAGTCGACGTTCTTGGACATTGAGCTGGACCGGATCAGAAGTTGAGAACCTGGGGCTGCTGCGCGGTGTGCGGATGCTCGGCACCGGCATAGACCTTCAGCTTGCGGAACTGCGCGTAGCCCAGCGGGCCCTTCGGCAGCATGCCCTTGACTGCTCGCTCGATCGCACGCTCGGGGTACTTCTCCAGCACCTCTTCCAGCGTTTCGCTGCGGATGCCGCCCGGGTACTCGGTGTGACGGTAGTACACCTTGCCCTTGAGCTTGTTGCCGGTGGCTTTCACCTTCTCAGCGTTGACGACGACGATGTAATCGCCGGTGTCGCAGTTGGGGGTGTATTCGGGCTTGTGCTTGCCGCGCAGGCGGCGAGCGACTTCCGTGGCCAACCGGCCGAGTGCCTTGTCCGTTGCGTCAATCACGTACCAATCGCGCTTGACGGTTTCAGACTTCGCGAAGACAGTCTTCATCGGTCCTATCCAATCGTTAGTTATAGTTCAGTTGTACACCGCACAGGCCGCACAACCTCGAAAAAGGGTCGCGGATTGTATCCGTCGCGTCCTCCGGGCGCAAGACGCGCCGAAAAGAACCGTTCCGGGCGCAGGAAACCAAGTTGAACGAAGCCATTGCCGAACCCGAGGGACTGCTGCGACGCCGCCTGGGCCTGGCCTTGGGACCGTTGCTGGCTTTGTCAGTGTACGCCGCATTGCCTGCCACCGGTGACACCGCACTGAGCGAGGCCGGCCGCGCGACCGCGGCGATCGGGGTGCTGATGGCCTGCTGGTGGCTGACCGAAGCGCTGCCACTGCCGATTACGGCGATGTTGCCGCTGGCACTGTTCCCGCTGCTGGGCGTGACGCCGATCGCAACCACCGCCCGGCCTTATGCCGACAGCGTGATTTTCCTGTTCATGGGCGGCTTCATGCTGGGACTGGCCATGGAGCGCTGGGGCCTGCACCGGCGCCTGGCCCTCTCGATCATTCTTGCCGTCGGCACCGCCCCACGCCGGCTGGTCGCGGGCTTCATGATCGCAACTGCCTTCCTGAGCATGTGGATCTCCAATACCGCGACCACGATCATTCTGTTGCCCGTGGCACAGAGCGTTGTCACGCTGATGCTGAATCGCGACGACATCGATCCACTCTCAGCCCGGCGCTTCGCAACCTGCCTGACGCTGTCGATTGCCTACAGCGCCTCGATCGGCGGCGCTGGCACGCTGATCGGGTCCCCGCCGAATCTGGTCGTGGCGAGCTACGCCTCGCAACAGCTGGATTGCGAGATCGGCATGCTGGACTGGATGCGCTTCGGCATCCCATCGGTCCTGCTGATGCTTCCCCTGGCGTGGCTCTATCTAACCCGGATCGCATTTCCCTTCGACGCTCACGCCATTCCCGTCGGACGTGAACAGATCCGCTCGGCCCTGCACGCGCTGGGCCCGATGCAACGCGGCGAGAAGATTGTCGCGGCAGTGTTTTCGACGACCGCCCTCGCATGGATGCTGCGCCCGCAACTCGCCGGCTGGATCGGCATGCCGGGCCTGAGCGACACCGGCATTGCGATCATCGCCGCCAGTCTGCTGTTTCTGATTCCGGTCCGTCGCGGCGTCGCCACGCTGGATTGGGACACCGCGGTGCGCCTGCCGTGGGGCGTGCTACTGCTGTTTGGTGGCGGACTCAGCCTGGCAGCAGCCATCTCCGCTCATCACGTCGACCAGTTCATCGCAGGAACACTCGGCAGCCTCGGTGAGTTGCCGCCGCTGGTGTTGTTGCTGGCCATTGTCGCCCTGGTGATCAGCGTCACCGAGCTGACCAGCAATACGGCGGTGGCCACCACATTCGCCCCCATCCTGGCGGCAGTGGCGCTGGGCCTGGGCGGCTCGCCGATGCTGGCGCTACTGGCCATCGGCATTGGCGCCAATTACGCCTTCATGATGCCGGTAGCAACCCCGCCAAATGCGATCGTCTTCGCCTCGGGGCGGGTCACGATCGGACAAATGGCGCGCACGGGCCTGGTACTGAATTTGTTTGCGATCGTCGTGGTGACCGCACTGGTCTGGTTGGCCGCACCGGGCGTGTGCGAATAGCGCGACGCCTTCGAGCGCCGCCCCAGGTAGGGAATCCACCGGACGTCCCGAAGCGATCAGGGTTGGCTCGCCACGCTCGCGAATTGCCCCGGGGCACTGCCGCGCCCCCAAGAAACTCAAGGCCCCACCCCGCCGGGAAGTCCACTGGACTTCCCGAATTGCGGGGCGTTCACCCGCCGAAGTTGATCTTGGCTTCCAGGTTTGTTCGCGAATCGGCGTTGGTCAGCGCCTCGTCGATTGTGATCGTGCCCGACTTGTAGAGTTTGTATAGCGAGTTGTCGAAAGTCAGCATGCCCTTGTCCGACGACTGATTCATCGCTTCCTTGATCTCGTCGATCCGGCGCGCAAGGATCAGGTCCTGGATATACGGCGTATTCATCATGACCTCCATCGCCGCACAGCGTGTGCCATCTTTGCGTCGCACCAGACGCTGCGAAATGATCGCGCGAAGAGTCATCGACAAATCCATGTACAGCTGGGCGCGCAGCTCTTCTGGATACAGATTGACGATACGCTGCAGCGCTTGGTAAGCGTTGTTGGCATGCAAGGTCGAGATTGCCAGATGCCCCGTATTGGCCAGTTGAAGGCAGGCATCCATGGTCTCGCGCGTACGGATTTCACCAATCAGTATCACGTCCGGCGCTTCGCGCAGCGAACTTTTCAGCGCTCGCTCATAACTGACGGTGTCCTGCCCGACTTCGCGCTGATTGATGATGCTGCGGACATTCGGGTGCAGGAACTCAATCGGATCCTCGATCGTCAGGATATGGCCCTGCATCGTCTCGTTGCGATGATTGATCATCGCCGCCAGCGTGGTCGACTTACCGGAACCGGTAGCGCCAACCATCAGGACCATGCCGCGTTTGTTGAGGATCAATTCCTTCAGAACCGACGGCATGCCATCGATTTCGTCCAGTCGCGGCACACGCGACTTGACGTAGCGCATCACGATGCCCAGTGATCCACGCTGATTGAAAATATTCACGCGGAAACGACCGAGGCCGCCCGCCTCGGTCGCCAGATCGATTTCAAGATGTTCGTGCAGATGCGCCTGCTGCTCCGGCGTCAGAATGCTGAAAGCGAGCTCCTTGATGAACTCGCGCGTCAGCAGCGACTTGCCGATCGGCATCAGCTCGCCTTCGATCTTCAACTGTGCAGGCGCATTGGCGGTGAAGAACAAATCAGAGCCGTTCTTCTCGATGCACAGCTTGAGGTACGGAAGAATCTTCAGCATGCAGGTCTCCGCGCGATCCGTTCGTCAGCGCCGCAGCAGATTGGCCTGATCATCATCCTTCATCTGCATCTTGCGTACACCTTCGTCTTCCAGAATGTTCTGACGCGCACGCTTCGATTCCAGTTTGACTTTGAGCCGCAGCTCATTCTGGGAGTCGGCATTGCGCACGGCTTCTTCATAGCTGATCAATCCGTCCTCGAAGAGGCCGAAGAGGAACTGATCGAAAGTGATCATGCCCTGCTCATTGGACCGCGCCATGACTTCCTTGATCGACGCCACTTCACCCTTGTCGATCAGATCCGCAATCAGCGGTGAATTGATCAGGATTTCCATCGCCGCGACACGCCCGCCGCCTTCCTTGCGGATGAGGCGTTGAGAAATGATCGCCTTCAGATTCAGCGACAGATCCATCAGCAACTGTTCGCGTTTTTCCTCTGGGAAGAAGTTGATGATGCGGTCCAGCGCCTGGTTGGCACTGTTCGCGTGCAGCGTCGCCAGCACCAGATGGCCGGTTTCGGCGAAGTTGACGGCGTACTCCATGCCCTCACGCGTACGGATCTCACCGATGAGAATGACATCGGGCGCCTGTCGCAGCGTGTTTTTCAGCGCGTTTTCCCAGTTGAACGTATCGGTTCCAACCTCGCGCTGGGTGATCATGCATCCGATGTGCGGATGCACGTACTCGATCGGATCCTCGATGGTGATGATGTGCCCGCGGGAATTCCGGTTGCGGTAACCCACCATCGCCGCCAGCGAAGTCGACTTTCCTGAGCCGGTGGCACCAACCATCAACACCAGACCGCGCTTCTCCATGACAATGCCCTGAAGCTGCTGCGGCAGCCCCAGCGCCTCGAAGGTCGGGATTTCAGTGTTGATCGTACGCAAGACGCCGCCAACGCGGTTCTGCTGGACAAAGGCATTGACACGAAAGCGCCCGATACCGGGGGGTGAGATCGCGAAATTGCACTCGTTGGTCGATTCGAATTCTTTGATCTGCCGGTCGTTCATCAGCGAACGCATGATGATCGACGACGTTTCAGGCGGCAAAGGCTTATCCATTACTGGCGTCATCTGTCCATCCACCTTGATCGCCGGCGGAAATCCGGCCGTGATGAACAAGTCCGACGCGTTTTTCTGCTTCATCAACGTCAGCAGCTGTTGCACCAGCTTGACTGCCTGTTCGCGCTCCATCCTGTGTGTTCCTCTGTGTGGTCGGGGCCGCCGCTAGTTGGCAGTGAAGTTACGGGGGTCTGCCGACTTGTAGCGCGCCTCCTCGACACTGGTCATGCCTTTGCGCACCAGATCCCGCAGGCATTGATCCAGGGTCTGCATGCCTTCCTTTTGACCGGTCTGAATCGCCGAGTACATCTGCGCGATCTTGTTTTCGCGGATCAGGTTCCGGATTGCCGGCGTGCCGATCATGATTTCGTGCGCAGCCACGCGCCCGCCACCCTTCTTCTTCAGCAGCGTTTGCGCAATGACTGCGCGAAGCGACTCGGACAACATCGCACGCACCATGTCCTTCTCTGCCGCTGGGAATACGTCGACGATGCGATCCACCGTCTTGGCGGCGGACGAGGTATGCAGGGTGCCGAACACCAGATGACCGGTCTCTGCCGCGGTCAGTGCCAGACGAATCGTTTCCAGATCGCGCATTTCGCCGACCAGGATCACGTCGGGATCTTCGCGCAGCGCTGAACGCAGTGCTTCGTTGAAACCCAAGGTATCGCGATGCACCTCGCGCTGGTTGATCAGGCATTTCTTCGAGGGATGCACGAATTCGATCGGATCCTCAACCGTGAGGATATGCGCGAACTCGTGCTCGTTGATGTGATCCACCATCGCCGCCAGAGTCGTCGACTTGCCCGAGCCGGTCGGCCCGGTCACCAGCACAATGCCGCGCGGATACTCGCAGATGTCCTTGAAGATCGACGGACACTTGAGGTCTTCCAGCGACAGAATCTTGGACGGAATCGTTCGAAACACCGCACCGGAGCCGCGCGAGTGCGTGAAAGCATTGACACGGAAACGCGCCAGTCCGGGAATCTCGAACGAAAAGTCGGTCTCCAGAAACTCATCCCAGGCCTTGCGCTGCTTGTCGTTCATGATGTCATACACCATGTCGTGGACCTGTTTGTGGTCCAGCGGCGGCAGATTGATGCGCTTGACGTCACCGTCAACGCGAATCATGGGTTCAATCCCGGCCGACAGGTGAAGGTCAGATGCCCCCTGTTTGACACTGAAAGTCAGTAACTGCGCAATGTCCATGCGGTCTTTCCGTACTTTGTTGTCTAATGATCAGAGGCGCCAACAGACGTTAAAGGCATTTACACACCGAGGCAACATGCCGTTATCAGCAACAGAGATTGCCGCGAATCTGGAGACCGTGCGTGCGCGAATCCAGCGAGCGTGCCTGGCCGCCGGACGAACGTCGGATGAGGTGACCTTGCTGGCGGTCAGCAAGACCTTTCCCGCCAGTGCGATCCGCGCAGCATACGCCGCCGGACAGCGCGACTTTGGAGAAAGCTATGTCCAGGACTGGCACGAAAAGCGCGACCAGCTGACCGATCTGGCTTGCATCTGCCACTTCATTGGCCCACTGCAGTCGAACAAGACGCGGGAAGTCGCCGAAAGCTTTGACTGGGTCCACAGCGTCGACCGCCTGAAAATTGCCCGGCGGCTGTCGGACCAGCGTCCAGCAGACCTGCCGCCGCTGAATATCTGCCTGCAGGTCAATATTTCCGGCGAAGCCAGCAAGTCCGGCTGCACTCCGCAGGAGTTACCCGCTCTGGCGCAGGCGGTTGCATCCCTGCCGCGTCTGAAGTTACGCGGCCTGATGGCGGTACCCGCTCCCGCGAGCGGCGGCACCGATCCACGGCTCGCATTCCGCCAGCTGCGAACGCTTCAAACCGAACTTCAGCGCACCGGTCTGGCGCTCGATACCTTGTCAGCCGGCATGTCCGACGACCTTGAGGCGGCAATTGCCGAGGGTTCGACGATTGTCCGCGTCGGCACGGCAATATTTGGCCACCGCGGCTAGAACCGAAGTCCGCAATCCCGCTCTGCCGGGTGCTGCAGCATCGGCCACAGATCGCCATACTGACGCCCCTTACCGCCTCTTCTGATTGAATCGACATGTCTCAAGACGCTGCCAAACGCAAAGCCGCCGAAGCCGCCCTCGCCTATCTTGAACCGGGCGAAGTACTCGGCGTTGGTACCGGTTCCACGGTCAACCACTTCATCGATCTGCTGGCCGAACGGAAAAACGATATCGCCGGAGCCGTATCGTCATCGGAGGCGAGCACCGCGCGACTGAAAAAAGCGGGTATCACCGTGCTCGATCTCAATAGCGCCGGCACACTCTCGGTCTATGTCGACGGCGCCGACGAAGCCAACAAGCATCTACAGCTGATCAAGGGCGGTGGCGGCGCGCTGACGCGCGAAAAAATCGTCGCTGCAGCCAGTCGCAAGTTTGTCTGCATCGTCGACGAATCCAAGCTGGTTGGGGTACTCGGCAAATTCCCGCTGCCGATCGAGGTCATCCCGATGGCGCGCTCGTACGTTGCACGTGAACTGGTCAAGCTCGGCGGCCGCCCGGAACTGCGCGCCGGTTTCACCACTGACAACGGCAATGTGATCCTCGACGTCCACGGCCTGGAAATTCTCAATGCAGTCGAGCTGGAAAGCCGCATCAACGGACTGGCCGGGGTCGTCTGCGTCGGCCTGTTCGCACAACGGCCGGCTGACGTGCTGATCGTCGGCGCCGCATCCGGAACTCGCATCCAGACAGCCGCGTAGCCCATACAAGAAAGCCCGCCGGGATCAACATCCCGGCGGGCCTTGAATCACAAATGCGAGCGCCTTAGCGCCGACGGCTACCGCCGCCACGCTTGTTGTCGCGCGGCTGTTCCTCGTTGACCTTCATCGGCTTTCCACGCAGCTCCTTGCCGTTGAGTCCGGCAATGGCCGCGCGCGCTTCATGTCCCTCCATCTCCACAAAGCCGAAACCGCGGCACTTGCCGCTGAACACATCCTGCATCAGCTTGATTGAAAACACGCGACCGAAACCGGTAAAGATCTCGGTGAGCTCGCGCTCGGTGGTGTCTTCGGGCAGGTTTCCGGCGAATATGCGCTTCATGATCTGGCTCCTGGTCGATCGTCTTTCATAGTGTTATCGGGCGGGCCGCTGGGAACGCCCACCGGGCCGCGTCTGCTTGCGATCCGGGTTCGATGTCGGCGCAGCCTTGCTGGGGCCGGACCGCCGTCCACGCCGCTTCTGCGGCGCACGCTCGGCATTGTTTCGCGGCGACGGCGCACCGTGCTCCGACGCTGCCGAACCTGCAGGGCTGGGACGAAAGCCCTCCACTTCATAGGCTTGAATGGTGCGCTTCAGCAGTTTCTCAATCGCGCGCCATTCGTCGTACTCATCCGGGCTGACCAGCGAAACGGCTTCGCCCTGATCGCCCGCACGTCCGGTGCGGCCGATCCGATGAACATAGTCTTCCGGCACCGACGGCAATTCAAAATTCACCACATGGGGCAGCTGGTCGATATCCAGCCCGCGCGCGGCGATATCGGTCGCTACCAGCGTCCGGATCTCGCCCGCCTTGAATTGAGCCAAGGCCTTGGTCCGCGCGTTCTGGCTCTTGTTTCCATGCAGCGCCGCAGCCGGAATGCCGTCGCGATTCAGGCGATCGGTCAGGCGGTTGGCACCGTGCTTGGTGCGGGTGAACACCAGCACCTGCCGCCAGTTGAAGTGTCCGATCATGTACGACAGCAACGCGGACTTGTTGGCCTTGTCGACGAAAATCGAACGCTGCTCGACTGATTCAGCGGCGCTGTTGCGCGGCGCAATGTCGATCGTCGCCGGATTGTGCAGCAGGCCCTGGGCCAGCTTGCGGATATCCGGCGAGAACGTCGCCGAGAACATCAGGTTCTGCCTGCGCTGTGGCAGCCGCTCGATGATCTTGCGGATGTCACGGATGAAACCCATGTCCAGCATGCGATCGGCTTCATCGAGCACAAAAAACTCGACTTTCGACAGATCGACCGTGCGCTGACCGAGGTGGTCCAGCAATCGGCCTGGCGTCGCCACAATCAGATCCGCGCCGCGGCGCAGCGCGTCAATCTGCGGATTGATGCTGACGCCGCCAAAGATCAGCACGGTTCGCAATGCCTTCAGCTGCGCACCATAAGTGCGCACGCTTTCCTCGACTTGCGCGGCCAGTTCGCGGGTCGGCACCAGAACCAGCGCCCGTACCGCACGCCGGCCATCAGCCGCGGGTGCCGCCTGCTGCAGACGGTGCAGCATCGGCAGCGTGAACGCCGCCGTCTTTCCGGTGCCGGTCTGCGCCGCAGCCAGCAGATCATGGCCCGCGAGAATCTCGGGGATGGCACGCTGCTGAATCGGCGTGGGCGTTTCGTAGCCCTGTCCGGCAACCGCGCGTAGCAGTTCCGGGGCAAGGCCCAGATCAGAAAACAACATGAAAAACTCCTGAAAACACGCCCACTTGGACTCGAAGACCGAGGCCCAGGCCGGTTCAGGCTGGATAGATATTTACGGCCTAGCGGCCGAGGGGTTTGCGGCAAGAGGCCCCGTCGAAGAACGGGGCCGGGCGAAGAGCGCAAACCGGTGATGCGCTGCACAAACGGCAGGCAGTATAGCGGCCCTGTGCGGATTCACCTAATCTGTCATGCTAAGGCAAGCAAGGAATGTGCCGATTTTTTGACCAAACCCAGGAGAGACCGATGTCGCGATCCCCGCTGACCCTGTTCCGGTTCGCCGCCAGCACGGCGTTCTTGATTGGAACGATCACCCTCCCCGTCCACGCCGACACCTGGAAGGACCTGAAGGACGTCGCCAAGCAGCAGGCTGCGCAGAAGGCCGAAGAATCGCTGAACCTCCCACAGGCGGCGCCGGCTGGCGCCAAGGTCTATCTGATCAGCCCCAAAGACGGCGACATCGTCACCGGCCCTGTCCATGTCGTGTTCGGCCTCGGCGGCATGGGGGTGGCACCGGCAGGCGTCAATCAACCCAACACCGGCCACCACCATCTGCTGATCGACAGTCCGACCGTCGATTTCGCGCAACCGTTGCCGGCAACTGACCAGATCAAGCACTTCGGCGGTGGCCAGACCGAAACCACGCTGAATCTGGCGCCCGGCACCCATACACTGCAACTGCTGCTCGGTGACTGGAAACATCAGCCGCAAAATCCGGCCCTGATGTCCGACAAGATCACCATCACGGTCAAGGCAGCAAAGTAGGCATGCCGGAATCCAAATGTTCAATGCCGCGGTCACCGACAGGCCCTGCCGGAATCGCCGGCACTGCCTGTCGAGCCGTCGTTTGCACCGTCCTCCGGTCGGGTCAAAGTCCGACTATCAGATAAAGCTCTAGCACTTTCGGGTCGATACACCTTTATGAAGTCTTCACTTGGACTGCGGCTGGGCCAGTCACTGACGATGACGCCAGCGCTGCAGCAGGCGATCCGGCTGCTACAGCTGTCCAGTCTCGATCTGCAGCAGGAAATCGAGCAGGTTCTGGATTCCAACATCCTGCTGGAACGCGACGACGACGACACCGCCGCCGATTCGGCGGACTCGGCGGCCGAAACCAACAGCCCGACGTCGTCATCCAGCACCGAAGACACCGCATCCGGATCGGACGACACGCCCTCGCTCGAACTGCGCGAAGATGCCGAGATCCCGGCCGAGATGCCGGTCGACGCCGATTGGGAGGACGTCTACGACGACCTCCCAATCCAGCCTCGCTCGTCCGACGATGACGAGCTGCGGGATTTCCTTGAGGCCAACCTGCGCCGCTCGATGGGACTGCACGAGCACCTGATTGATCAGGCGCGGATGGCGCCTTTCACAGATCGTCAGGCGCAGATTGCCGAGTATCTGATCGATGCGATCGACGCGGACGGCTACCTGCAGAGCTGGTCCGACCTGCTCCAGCAGATCCACGCACGAAACGGCGCCAGCCCCGAGGAATGCGATGCCGTGCTCGCACTGGTACAGGATTTCGATCCGACCGGCGTCGGCGCACGCGATCTGTCCGAGTGCCTGCGCCTGCAAATCGAAGCGATGCCGGCGCGCACGCCGGGCGCGTTCGCAGCGCTGAAGATCGTCGACGATCATCTGTCGCTACTTGCCCGCGGCGATATCGAAGCACTGGCACGCGCATGCAATGAACCCGTTGCCGAGGTGCACGCCGCACTGACCTTGATTCGCACGCTGCAGCCGCACCCTGGACGTCCTTTCCAGGCCCACGAGTCGGACTACATCACGCCCGATGTTTTCGTTGCCAAGCGCAGTGGCCGCTGGGTGGTGAGCCTGAACCCGGAACACACGCCGCGGCTGAGAATCAATAGCCACTACCAGGGCCTGATCCGGCGCGCGGACAGTTCCCGCGATCAGCAGATGCTCAAGCAGCACCTGCAGGAAGCCCGCTACTTCCTGAACAGTCTCGAAGCCCGCAATGAAACTCTTCTGCGGGTTGCGCAGTCAATAGTTGAAGAACAGCGCGCTTTCCTTGACTATGGACCTGAAGCGATGCGGCCGTTGGTCCTTCGCGATATCGCAGAACAGCTTGGCATACATGAATCAACCGTTTCTCGCGCCACTGCCAACAAGTACATGCTCACTCCGCGTGGGCTCTTCGAACTTAAATACTTCTTCTCGAGCCACGTGCAGACCACCGGCGGCGGCGTCTGCTCGGCAACTGCCATTCAGGCCATGATCAAACGCATGATCACAGCCGAAAACCCGGCGCGCCCGCTGTCCGATGCGACCCTTTCAGAATTGCTGCTGAAAGAAGGCATCCAGGTCGCGCGCCGGACTGTCGCAAAATACCGTGAAGGCCTGGGGATCCCCCCCTCGCACGAACGTAAGCCGCCGGTCTGATAACCGGCATATCCCCAGTCAGGAGGTCACGATGAACCTGAACATCTCCGGTCACCATGTCGACATCACTGTTCCGATGCGCGATTACGTTGTTTCCAAGCTGAAGAGGCTGGAACGGCATTTCGACAATCTGATCAGTGCCGAGGTGGTGTTGAGCGTGGAAAAGCAGCGTCAGAAAGCCGAGGCGACGGTCCATGCCAGCGGCGCCAATCTGCACGCTGAAGCCACCGACGGGGATCTCTACGCGGCAATCGACCTGATGACCGACAAGCTCGATCAGCAGACCCGTAAGCACAAGGAAAAAATGCGCGACCATCATCAGAAGGAAGCGCACAAGCGTATGGAGTCTTGACGCAGGCGCACTAAGACTTCAGTAGAATCACGCTTGCCAGGGCCCGGCCATTACCATGTCCGGGCCCTTTAGCTAGCTCAGGAACCGACAATGAAAATTGCTGAAATCCTCTCCCCGGATCGTGTCAGCCAGGGCCATACCTTTACCAGCAAGAAGAAGGCGCTGGAGGAACTCTCACTGCTGTTGGCTCGCGGCGTGCCCGGCGTTCTGTCCGCGGACATCCTGACCAGCCTGTCAGCGCGCGAAAAACTCGGCAGCACCGGCCTCGGCCATGGTGTCGCGATTCCCCACGGCCGCATGCCGGGCGTAACCCAGAGCGTCGGCGCCTTCATGCGCCTGAAACACCCGCTGGACTACGACGCCCACGACGGTCAGCCGGTTGATCTGGTGTTCGGCCTTCTGGTCCCTCAAGGCGCGACCGAGGCCCACCTGAAACATCTGGCCGCCATCGCCGAGATGTTTTCGGACAATGCGTTCTGCGCGCAGGCACGCGAAGCCGCCGACGAAGGTGCTTTGTTCAAGTTGCTCAGCGCCTATACGCCGGGCGGCTGACCGACAGCGCCGAGCGATGCCGCGCCGCGCCGCTGATCCCTCCGCGACGCTGCATGGCGTCCTGATGCGCGTGCATGGCGTCGGCGTTCTGCTGACCGGCGCCAGCGGCGTCGGCAAAAGCGAACTGGCGCTCGAACTGCTCAGCCGCGGGCATCGTCTGATCGCGGACGACGCCGCCGAATTTTCGATCGAACGTGAAAAAGTGCGCGGGCGTTGCCCGCCACTGTTGCGCGGCTTTCTCGAAGCCCGCAGCCTCGGCATTCTGAACATCGGTCGCCTGTACGGTCGCCGCAGCCTGCTCGACTCAGTCACGCTGGAACTGGTCATCGCCCTGGACCAGGCCGCACAACATTCAGAATCCGGGATCGAACGGCTGTCCGGCCGCAGAAGTCAGTGCCGCATTCTCGGCACCGACATCGAGCAGATCTCGATTCCGCTGCGCCTGGGCCACAATCTCGCTGTACTGGTCGAAGCTGCGTGCCGCGACTACAAGTTGCGACGCGCCGGCTACCGCGCGGACGAAGACATGACGCGCCGGCAGATGTCAGCCATCCGCCGCCAGACCCGGCGGCGCCCTGCGCCATGAAGCTGGTCATCGTCAGTGGCCTGTCCGGCGCCGGCAAGACCGTCGCGCTGAAGCAGTACGAAGACATCGGCTATCACTGCATCGACAATCTGCCGCTGCTGCTGCTCGGCCCACTGTCTCGGCACGGCCTGAAGTCCGCCGATGAACGCTACGAGCGCCTCGCAATCAGTGTCGATGCGCGTGAAAGCCCCCAGCAGATCGCACGCTTCCCACGTTACCTGCAGCGTCTGCATGATCGTGGCATCCAGACGCATGTGCTGTTCCTGCGCGCCGACACGACAGTCTTGCTGCAGCGCTATTCCGAAACACGCCGGCGCCACCCGCTGGCACATGGCGATGTCACCCTCGCCGACGCAATCGAGCTCGAACAATCGCTGCTGTCGCCGATCGCGAATCTGGCCGATGCGACGATCGACACAACATTGAAGAATCTGCATGGCCTGCGCGAGGAAATCCTCTCACAGGTTCCCGGCGGCGGTTCCGGCAAACTGTCGATCCAGTTCGAATCCTTCGGCTTCCGCAACGGCATCCCCACCGACGCCGATTTCGTGTTCGATGTCCGCTGCCTGCCCAATCCGCACTGGGAACCAGAGCTGCGCGCACTCAGCGGTCGCGACGCCCCGGTCGCGGCCTGGCTCGGCCGTGACCCGGCGGTTGTGCGCATGGTCGATGACATTCGCGGCTTCCTTGACCGCTGGCTGCCGGAACTGCGCAAGCAGGATCGCGCCTACCTGACCATTGCCATCGGCTGCACGGGGGGGCAGCATCGCAGCGTGTTCGTGGTCGAGACACTCGCCGCCGATTACGCGGAACGCCTGGATCAGATCACCGTCCGGCATCGTGAACTATGGCGCGGACAACAGCGCCAGAATGATGTGGAGAAGAAAAATTGAGCGTCGGATTGCTGCTGGTCACACACGGCAAACTCGGGCATCACCTGCTCGACACGCTGCACGAAATGATGGGCGAACTGCCGCTGGCGGCGGACGTACTCGAAGTTCGCCGGGTCTCGGCACATGAAGTCCTGATCAGCCAGGGCCGCAAGATGCTTGAGCGACTCGATTCCGGCGACGGCGTACTGGTCCTGACTGACGCGTTTGGCTCAACCCCCAGCAACATCGCCAACAAGCTGCGCCACGCGGGCCCGATCTCGGTCGTCGCCGGCGTCAACCTGCCGATGCTGGTGCGCATCTTCAATTACCCCAGCCTTGATCTCGCAGCGATGACCCGCAGCGCAGTCGAGGGCGGCAGTCGCGGCATCATCGTCTGTCCCGGATCCGATTCATGAAGGAGTCAGCAGTGGAACGCACGGTCACCATCGTCAACCTACTCGGCCTGCATGCACGCGCCGCCGCCAAACTGGTGACCCTGGCCAGCAAATTCGAATCCGACGTCCGTGTACGCAAGGACGGTCGAGAGGTCAGTGGCAAGTCGATCATGGGCGTGATGATGCTCGCCGCCGCCAAGGGCACGCAGATCACCCTCGTCGCCGAGGGCGATGATGCCGGGCAGGCACTGGACGAGCTTGCGCAACTGGTGGCTGCGCGATTCGGAGAAGACGAATGAAATCGCGGATGCCAGCTGCCAGCTGCCAGCGTCCCGTAACAGCGCCTGCTGTCGCGTCTTCTGGAATCTGGAAACATCCGACTCGAAACTGCGCCACCGGAGTGTGCGCATGAGCTTGTGGCTTTCGGGCATTGGTGTATCGCGTGGAATTGCCATCGCACGCGTGCAGAAAATGCACGGCGGTGAACTCGATATTCCCGAGTACGCGCTGGCAGCCAATGACGTCGATGGCGAAGTCGTGCGCTTCTACGGCGCACACAAGCGTGCGCAGGAGCAGTTGCGCGAGGTCCGCGCGCGGATTCCGGAAAACACGCCCAGCGATATCGCCGCATTCATCGACACGCATATCCTGATGATGGATGACCGCTCCATCACCGATACGACGGTCGGGCACATCCGCAACGAACGCATCAACGCCGAGGCGGCGCTGCGCCGCACCCGCGACGCGCTGATTGCGGTTTTCGAGCAGATGGATGATCCCTATCTGCGCACCCGGCGCGACGATGTCGAACACGTCTGCAGCCGCATCCTGCGCATTCTGCTGAAATCGGAAAAGCAGCTGCCGACGCGCAGTGAACACGCCGAACCCTTCATGATCGTCGCCGACGACGTGACCCCGGCCGACATCATTCTGCTGTCGCAGCAGCAGGTCGCCGCCTTTGTCACCGAGTACGGCGGACCGCTTTCGCATACCGCGATTCTGGCGCGCAGTCTCGGTATTCCGGCCGTGGTCGGTCTGCGTGATGCACGCCGGCTGATCCGCGAGAACGAATTGCTGATCATCGACGGCGAAGCCGGCCACGTGCTGGCCGATCCGGACGAGCTGGCGCTGCAGTTCTATCGCGACAAGCAGGCAGCACAGCAGCGCCATCGCGCCGACCTGGTCAAGCTAAAGGGCCGCGACGCGATCTCGCGCGATGGCGTGCACATTCATCTGCTCGCCAATATCGAGATGCCGGAAGACGCCAAGGTCGCTGAGGAAAACGGCGCCGAGGGCGTCGGTCTGTATCGAACCGAATTTCTGTACATGAACCGGCGCGAGCTGCCGACCGAGGACGAGCAGTACGAGGCCTACTCGCGCATCGTCGCCGCGGTCAAAGGTCCGATCACGATCCGCACGTTGGATCTGGGCGCCGACAAGCAGGTCGACAGCGGGCGCTCGCACGGTCCCCTGCCAACCAATCCGGCGCTGGGACTGCGTGCGATTCGCTTGTGCCTGAAGGAGCCCGAACTGTTCCGGGTTCAGGTCCGCGCGCTGCTGCGCGCTTCTGCGCACGGCAAGATCCAGATCATGCTGCCGATGATCTCGAACCTGCAGGAATTCCGTCAGGCGCGCACACTGATTGACAGTGCACGCGATGAGCTGCTTGCCGAAGGGATTGCCTGCGACAAACATGTGCCGATCGGCGCGATGATTGAGGTTCCAGCAGCGGCCATTGCCGCACCGATTCTCGCTCGGCATGCGCGCTTCTTTTCGATCGGCACCAACGACCTGATCCAGTACACCCTGGCGATCGACCGTGTCGACGACGAGGTCAACTACCTGTACGACCCACTGCATCCGGCCGTGCTGCAGCTGATCCGCCATACCATCGATTCAGGCCGCAAAGCCGGCATCCCGGTCGCCATGTGCGGCGAAATGGCCGGCGACCCACGCTTCACGCGACTGCTGCTGGGCCTGGGCCTGACCGATTTTTCGATGCATCCGGCCAGCGTGCTGGAGGTCAAGCAGATCGTGGTCGAGTCCGACATCGGGCGCCTGCGCAGCGCCGTTGCCGAGTTGCTCGAATGCGAGGAACCACAACAGATGCGCGACCGCATCGCAGAGCTGGACCGACTGCACACACACTGAGCCAACGCGCTCAGCAGACCCGGCAAACGCCGTATCGCAGTCAGCGCAGCGAAAGCTCGCGATGCTATTCTCGTCCGGTTCCAGACCGTCCATGGCATGAGCGAACGCAATCATTCAGATGCGGCACTTAAACGTCTGCGCGAAACCCTCGCGGACGGCAAGATGCTGCCGGTCAAGCGGACGCTGCACGCGCTGAATCCCGCCGAGATTGCCAACCTGCTGGTATCGCTACCGCCGCATGAGCGCAATCTGGTCTGGGAAATGGTCAGCCCGGAGGACGACGGCGAGGTGCTGCTGCACGTCCCCGACGAGGTGCGTACCGCACTGATTCGGCAGATGGACACGGCCGAACTGATCAAGGCCGCCGAAGAACTCGAGATCGACGATCTCGCCGACTTTCTCGAGCATTTGCCCGAGACGGTCACACAGCAGGTACTCAAGGCGCTGGACGCGGACGATCGCGCGCGCCTGGAACAAGTGCTGGCCTACGAGCCCGACACCGCCGGCGGCCTGATGAACACCGACACGGTGACCGTCCGCCCGGATGTGTCGCTGGATGTGGTGCAACGGTACCTGCGTCTGCGCGGCGAACTGCCGGCGCATACCGATGCCTTGTACGTGGTCGACCGCTACGGCGCCTACCTGGGCGCGCTGTCGCTGGACAAGATCCTGACACGCGCGCCCGATGAGATCGTCGCCAACGCTATGGAGCGTGAACCGCCTGCGGTCGCGGACACGGACACCGAACGTCAGATTGCCCGCCGCTTTGAGAGTGCGGATCTGGTGGCCGCGCCGGTCGTCAACGCCAAAGGCATCCTGGTCGGACGCATCACCATCGATGACGTCGTCGACGTGATCCGCGCCGAAGCCGAACACAACATGATGTCGATGGCCGGCCTGCACGAGGACGAGGATCTGTTCGCGCCGGTACGCGGCGCCGCGCGACGCCGTGCGGTATGGCTGGGCATCAACCTGCTGACCGCGTTCGCCGCCGCCTGGGTGGTCGGCTATTTCGAAGCGACGATCGCACAGGTTGTTGCTCTGGCCGTGCTGATGCCGGTGGTCGCCAGCATGGGTGGCATCGGCGGCAGCCAGACCCTGACGCTGATGATTCGCAGCCTCGCGATGGGTCAGGTCGATGCCGCCAACATGCGCTTTCTGCTGCGCAAGGAGCTGGCGGTCGCAGCCATCAACGGCCTGCTATGGGCGCTGGTGGTCGCACTGATCGCCGGCCTGTGGTTCCGCAGTGGGCTGCTGGCACTGGTGATTGCATTGGCGCTGGTGATCAATCAGGTCATTGCCGCCGCCGCTGGCGTCTTCATTCCGCTGCTGCTCAAACGCATCGGCATCGACCCTGCCCTCGCCGGTTCGGTGGTCCTGACCACCGTCACCGACGTGATCGGTTTCTTTGCGCTGCTGGGACTGGGAAGCCTGATCCTGACTTGAGCGGCGCGTCGCCGGCTTCAGTGCCCCGCCAGCGTCATCTGCTCGATCAGCACCGATCCGGTCCGCACATTCGAAAAGGGTTCGATATCGTTGCCGATCGCGACGATGCCGCGATACATGTCAGCCAGGTTGGCCGCGATCGTGATTTCCTCGACGGGATGCACGATTTCACCGTTCTCGACCCAGAAACCGGCAGCACCGCGCGAATAGTCGCCGGTGATCAGATTGACGCCATGGCCCAGCAACTCGCTGACGATCAGTCCGCGGTGCATGCGGCGCACCAGCGCCTCGAAATCGTCGGTTCCCGGCGTCACCAGCAGATTGAACACGCCGCCGGCGTTGCCGGTGGTCTGCAGGCCGAGCTTGCGCGCGGAGTAGCTGCCCAGGAGCCAGCCTTTGAGCACTCCGGCATCGACCAGCGTGCGCTCGCGCGTGGCCACGCCCTCGCTGTCGAATGCAGCACTGCCGGCGCCGATCGGGATCAGCGGACGCTGTTCCAGAGTCACGCAGTCGGCACAAACCGGCTGGTCCAGCTTGTCCAGCAGAAAGCTGGCCTTGCGATACAGCGCACTGCCGGAAATTGCCTGCAGCAAATGCCCCCAGAATCCTCGTGCCAGCTCGGCCGGAAACAGCACCGGCGCCTGACAGGTTGCCATCCGCTGCGCACCCAGGCGTGCCAGCGCGCGGCGTCCGGCCTTGGCTCCCAGCGCATCCGCAGCCATCAAATCCTGCGGGCGGCGCGTGCTGCTGTACCAGTAGTCACGCTGCATGCCGTTGGCATCACTGGCGATGACGGCGCAGCTGAGACTGTGATGCGTGCCCTGACGATAGCCAACAAATCCATTGCTGTTGGCGTAGATCGAGGTGCCACGGTGGGTGTTGACGGACGCCCCCTCACTGCCGGTGATGCGCGGATCCACCGCCAGTGCGGCGGCCTCGCATTCGATGGCCAGATCAACGGCCTGATCGGCATTGATCGTCCAAGGGTGGTCCAGATCCAGGTCCGGAAATGGGCCGCGCGCAAGCAATGACGGATCAGCCAGTCCGTTGTACGGATCCTCGCCGGTAAAGCGCGCAATCGCCATCGCGGCGTCAATCGCAGAGCGGATGCCGGCATCGCTGAGATCACCCGTGGTGGCGTTGCCTTTGCGCCGACCGACATAAACGGTCACCCCCAGATCACGGTCCTGCTGGAATTCAAGGCTTTCGACCTCGCCCTTGCGCACACTGACGGTCAGCCCGCGGCTGGCCGATATGCTGGCCTCGGCTTCGGTGGCGCCGGCAACGCGAGCGGCGTCAAGCGCCAGGGCGACGCGGGTCTGGAGTTCGGATTCGCTGGGCAGGGCGACGGCGGAGTCGTTCATGTCGGATCGTTGGCGGAGGAGCGCGCAGGTTAGCATCCTGCGCGGCAGCGCCCGCTTCGAATTATGCGTTCAACGCCGCCAAACGCTGCGGTGTACCCACGTCCGACCACGCTCCGCTGTGCAGCTCACCGCTTACCGCCCCCGCCGCAGCGGCGCAGCGCAGCAATGGCGCCAGTCCGAAGGCCCCCGCCTGGGCAGTTGCAAACAAGGTCGGCGTCAGCACCGACAATCCACTGAAGGTGTGTCGTGATGTCGCGGCATCGGCCGGCTCGACGACACGGCCATTCGACAGCACAAAGTCGCCCTGCGGGTGATGCTCCGGATTCGGCACCAGCACCAGATGCGCCTGATCGCTGGCCGACATTGTCTGTGCCCGCTCCACCAAGCGCCGCAGCGGGAAGTCGGTCCTAACATCACCGTTGATGACGATGAACGGCGCATCGCCGAGCAAGGCCAGCGCGTGATGAATGCCGCCGCCGGTCTCCAGCGCCGGCCAGCCCTCGTCGGAGTAGGCGATCGTCACGCCATAGTCCCGACCATCCCCGAGCGCTTCGCGAATCTGCGCACCCAGCCAACCCAGATTGATCACCACCTCACGCACACCCGCCGAGGCCAGTTGCTGCAAGTGGCGCACGATCAGACTTTGCCCGCCGACCTGCAGCAACGGCTTGGGGGTGTGGTCGGTCAGCGGCCGCATGCGCTCACCACGGCCGGCGGCGAGTATGAAAGCCTTCGGCGTCATGAGCTCGCGCGCAGGTCGAGTTCGTCGAACAGCTGCAGCAGCGGCGCCATGGCCGGATAGTCCGCAGCCACCGAGCGCACATAGGCAATGAATCGCGGCACATCAGCCAGGTAGTGCGGCTTGCCGTCGCGATAGTTGATGCGCGCAAAGATGCCGATCACTTTCAGATGTCGCTGCAGCCCCATCCAGTCTGCGGCGCGGCGGAATTCGGCGTAATCGGCGTCGACCGGCAGTCCACGCTCGCGCGCCAGCGCCCAATACCGTCGCATCCAGGCATCGACCCGGTCCGCCGGCCATGACCAGAATGCGTCACGCACCAACGAAACGACGTCATAGCTGATCGGGCCTTCGACCGCATCCTGAAAATCGAGAATTCCAGGCCCCGATGCTGACACCATCAGATTGCGCGGCATGTAGTCGCGGTGCACGAAAACAGGGGCCTGGGCCAGCGCCGAGTCGATCAGAAGCTGCTGTATGCCGCGCAGCGCGGCTTTCTGCGGCGGCGTCAGCGTGCGCTGCAGATGTCGGGCAACGTACCAATCCTCGAACAGGTCCAGCTCCCGCTGCAGCAGCGCAGCGTCGTAGGGTGGCAGCACCCCGGGGCGACTGGACTGCTGCCACTCCAGCAGCGCATCAATCGCGGCCAGCATCAGCGTCTCGGCGGCTTCCGGCGTCGTTCCATCAGCCCTGATCACGTCCAGAAAGGTCTGCTTTCCGAGATCGCTCAGCAGCAAGTAGCCACGTGCACTGTCCTGAGCCAGTACGCGCGGCGCATTCAACCCAGCCTGATGCATCAGCTCGGCAACCCGCACGAAAGGTGCAGTATCTTCCTGCTGCGGCGGCGCATCCATCAGGATCCAGCTGGCATCACCGTCACTCAGGCGAAAATAGCGCCGAAAGCTGGCATCGGCAGAAGCTGGGCGGAACGCCACCTCGGCATCGCCGCCAATCTTTGCCAGAGCCCAGTCGCGGCCCTCGACAGCGCGCGCATCCAGCGCGGAAATGACATCAGTCTGAGTCGGTTTCATGCAATGAATCGGGTCAGTGGTCGCAGCGGCGGCAGCTTAGTGCTTCGGGGCGCCAGACGCACGCGCTGGCCATTCGAAGATTGCGTCGAGGCGCGGCCTGCACCGATACTTGCCGGCTACCGCCATCGTCCCCCGCCCGATGTCAGCCGTGCGCAGGTCCTTGCCGTTTGCACTCAGCATCTGTCTGCTCGCCGCGCCCAAGGCGCATGGCGACACGGGCGTGTGTGCACAGCTGACCGACACCCTGCCAGCACTGGAGTTGAGCTCCGATCCGCAACTTGAGCTGACCGCGGACTCCGTCGACGCCTCCGCGGACGGCCTGTCGCGGCTGCTAGGATCAGTCCGCCTGCGCCAGGGTGACAAGGAATTGACCGCCGATCAGCTCGACTTCGACGAAATCGAACGCGTCGTTCAGATTCACGCGGAGTCGTTGTTCCGCAACCGCGAGCTGACGATCCGTTCCAGTAGCGCGGAGTTCGATCTGGACGACGAAACCGGCCTGTTCAGTGGCACCGAGTTCGTGCTGCCGCAGCGTGCGGCCCGCGGCGACTCTAGGGAAATTCGCCTGTCACGCGCAGGCACAGCAGAACTGGATGGCGTGCGCTACACGACCTGCGCGCCGGGCTCCAACGCGTGGTACCTGGAGGCCGGCACCATTCATCTCGATCACGAAGAGGGCCTGGGCACTGCACGCAATGCGCGCTTACGCCTGATGGGTGTGCCGATTTTCTACGCCCCCTGGTTCCAGTTTCCGATCGATGATCGCCGCCGCACCGGACTGCTGTTTCCGACTATCGGCCGCTCCGATCGCACCGGCTGGGACTACCGCCAACCGGTGTACCTGAATCTGGCACCCAACTATGACGCCACGCTGACCCCGCGCTACATGAGTGATCGTGGCTTGCAGCTCAACGGCGAAGGTCGTTATCTGATGCCGCGCGCCGAAGGCTCCATGGGCTACGAGTACCTGGAAAGCGACAATCAGAACGGTGAAACCCGAGCCTACGGCTACTTCAATCACCGGGGTCTGATCAGCCGCAGGCTGGGTGCCGATATCCGCTTCGCCGAAGCCAGCGATCGCAGGTATTTTGAGGATTTCGGCGGCAATATCGATCTCAGCGCGATCACCCACCTGGAGCGCAGTGCACGCTTCACCTACGCTGCACCGGCCGCCTACACGGTGCAGATGCTGTTCCAGGACTATCAGACCATCGCCAGTAATCTGGCCACGACGGACGATCCGTACCAACGCCTGCCGCAGGTGCGCTTCGACGCGATCACGCGCAATGCCCTGTGGGACACGCGAGCAGGCGTCGAGGGCGAGTACGTCAACTTTGCGCGTGACAATTCGACCGAAGGTCAACGTGTCGACTTGCATCCGTTCCTGCGCATGGAAAAGGACTGGCTGGCATGGTTCATCAAAAGCCAGATCGACTTCCGTTACACCGCCTACCAGCTCGCCAACGAATCAGCGCTGCAATCGCAGAATCCCGATCGCGCGCTGTACAGCTATAGCGCGGAATACGGCCTGCGCTTTGAACGCATTACGGACGGCGGTGCGGTCCAGACACTGGAGCCGCACGTGTTCTACCTGTACACCCCCTACGCGAACCAGGACGATCTGCCGATCTTCGACAGCGGCGAACCCGATTTCGACTACACCCAGCTGTTCGCACGCAACCGCTTTTCTGGTGCTGACCGCATTTCTGATGCCAACCACATGGCCATTGCCGTCACCGGCAGACATCTGGACTCGCAGACCGGAGCGGAGCTCGTCAGCGGCAGCATTGGGCAGCTGTTCCGGTTTACAGCACCCCGGGTGCAGCTGCCGGACGACAGCAGCCCACAGCAGGGCGCAACCGATTTCATCGGCAGCCTGGACTACCATCTGTCCGAGACGCTGAGCGTGGGGCTGGATACGCAGTGGTCGCCGGAAAACGCGGAATTCAGCCGCAGCAGCGTCGCCATGCGCTATCACTCCGACCTGCGCACGCTGCAGCTGGCCTACCGCTATCGTGCAGGTCTGCTCGAACAGACCGATGTCCTGCTGGCAACCCCGCTGTACAACGGCGTCAGCATGCTTGGCCGCTGGCGCTATTCGCTGTCGGATCGCCAGTCGCTGGATACAGTCGCCGGACTCCAGTACGAAACCTGCTGCTGGGGCGTCCAGGCGGCCTATCGGCGCTATGTCAGCAACACCGCAGGCGATTTCAATTCCGGCGTCTATCTGCAACTGGAGCTCAAGGGCCTGGCCCGCGTCGGCACCGGCCTGCAGAACCTTCTGCCGCATAGTGCTGTCGAATGAACCCCAAGCCCTGGACCCAGCAGGATCCACCCACTCCCGGCAACCTCGCCCAATAGGCGATAATGCCGGCTTCAACGCATTCTCGAGACTCGCGCCCCTATGAAGCTGCTGTCCCTCCGACCCCTGCTCGCTGCCGCCCTGGCTGCGCTCGCACTCAGCTTCAGCGCCGTTGCGGGTGCCGCCGCCCAGCCGCTGGATCGCATCATCGTCGTCGTCAACGACGGTGTCATCCTGCAAAGCGAGCTGGATCGCGCGCTGGATGATGCGCGATTGCAGATCCGCAATCGTGGGATTGCCGCGCCGCCGGAAGACGCGTTGCGTGCCCAGGTTCTGGAACGCCTGATCCTGAACACCGTGCAAACCCAGCGCGCGATGCAGGCCGGCATCCGCGTGGACGACCGTGAGCTCAACGAGGTGATGACCAACCTCGCCAAACAGAACGGCATGAACCTGTCCGAGTTCGCCGATGCCATTCGTGGCGACGGCCTCGACTACCTCGCCGTGCGCGAACAGATTCGCGACGAGGTCATGATCCAGCGTCTGCGTACCCGAGAAGTCGAGAGTCGCGTCACCGTCACCGACCAGGATGTCGACAATCTGCTGAGCACCCAGGGCGCCAATGCAGACATCGAATATCACCTGTCGCACATTCTGGTGTCCCTGCCTGACGGTGCCAGCGCCGAGGCCCGGGAGCAGGCGCGCAAGAAGGCTGACACGCTGCTGCAGCGTCTGAAGTCGGGCGAAGACTTCGCCGAAGTCGCCATTTCGCATTCTGACGGCCAACAGGCGTTGCAGGGCGGTGATCTCGGCTGGCGGCGCAGCGCCGACCTGCCGCAGCTGTTTTCTCAGACCGCAGCCAAGCTCACCGCCGGACAGCTCAGCGACATTCTGGAAACTTCCGGCGGCTACCACATCATCAAGCTCGATGAAGTGCGCGGTGGCGAAGAGCGCAAGACTGTGACGGAAACCCATGCACGCCACATTCTGATCACCACCAACGCCGTCCGCACCGACGAACAGGCCCGCGTGCTTGCGCGCGAAATCTACGACCGCCTTGCGGGTGGCGATGATTTTGCGGCGCTGGCAAAGCAGTATTCCGACGATCCAGGCTCGAAGAACAGCGGCGGCGACCTGGGCTTCCAGCCACCAGGCGTGTTCGCGCCGGAATTCCAGGTCCGCATCGATCAGCTGAAGCCGGGCGAACTGTCGCCTCCGTTTCGTACGCAGTTCGGCTGGCATGTCGCGGGGGTAATCGACCGCCGCACCCGTGACACCACCGACGAAACCCGCCGCGCTCGTGCGCGTGCCGCGATCGGAAATCGCAAAGCAGCCGAGGAATATGACATCTGGCTGCGCCGCCTGCGCAACGAAGCCTATGTCGAATACCGTCTGCCGACCGACGCGTCCGCTGCAGAAGCGTCCAAGGACGGCTGAGCGGAGCATTCTGTGAGCGCGGCGCATCGAGTCGTCGCGTCCCACAGTCGGACGCTGCCGAATGCCGCCTGAACCTCACGTCACTGCACGCGTCCTGGTCACGCCAGGAGAGCCCGCCGGCGTCGGCCCCGATCTGGTCTGCGCGTTGGCCATGAAAGACTGGCCCGCGCAGCTGATCGCGGTAGCCGATCCCGAGCTGATGCGCGAACGTGCGCGTCAGCTCGGCCTGCCGCTGGAAGTCGTTGCCGTCGACGATGCGCTCGAGCGACAGCCCCATCGCGCGGGTCAACTTCCAGTACTCCCGGTGGTCCTGAAACGGCCTGCAACACCGGGGCATCTTGATCCTGGCAACGCTGGCTACGTGCTGGAAACCCTGAGACAGGCCTGCGATCGCTGTCTGGATCAGCGTGCCGATGCCCTGGTCACCGGTCCGGTGCAGAAAAGCGTCATCAACGACGCCGGCGTCGATCCATCCGGCCATTTCTCCGGTCACACCGAATTTCTGGCGCAACGCTGCGGCAACGTGCAGCCGGTGATGATGCTGGTCGCCGGAGATCTGCGGGTTGCGCTGGTGACCACGCACCTGCCGCTTCGCGCCGTGGCCGATGCAATCAACGCCGAAGTGCTCGACTACTGTCTGCGCACGCTCGATCACTCACTACGCGCACGGTTCGGCATCACGCAACCGCGCATCCTGGTGTGTGGACTCAACCCGCATGCCGGCGAAGGCGGGCACCTGGGACGCGAAGAAATCGACATCATCATTCCGGTCCTCGACCGTCTGCGCAGCGAGGGCCTGCAACTCGAAGGCCCACTCCCGGCAGACACGCTGTTCGTGCCCTCACGTCTGCGCCAGGCTGATGCCGTGCTGGCGATGTATCACGACCAAGGCCTGCCGGTGCTCAAACACGCAGGATTCGGGTCCGCCGTGAACGTCACCCTGGGCTTGCCCATCATCCGCACCTCGGTCGATCACGGCACGGCACTGGATCTGGCCGGCACCGGTCGCGCCGACAGCGGCAGCCTGTGTGCCGCATTGGAACTGGCGATGAATCTTGCGGCCAAACGCAGCGACCGGACGGCATATGAAATCTGATATCCATGTCGAGGGGCACACCGCCAAGAAGCGCTTCGGCCAGAATTTTCTGCATGATCCCGATGTGATCGAACGCATCATTCGTGCGATTGCACCGAAGCCAGGGCAGACGCTGGTCGAGATCGGCCCCGGGATGGGCGCACTGACCGTCCCTCTACTGGCCCGCTGCGGGCAGCTGGATGTCGTCGAGATCGATCGCGACGTGATCCCGCATCTGCGTGCAATCTGTGGCGATCATCCGGGCCTGCGCATCACCCAGGCCGACGCACTCAAACTGGACTATCGCCGCTTCGTCGTCGACGGCGCGCCGCTGCGACTTGTCGGTAACCTGCCGTACAACATCTCAACACCGCTGCTGTTTCACCTGCTGAATCAAGCCGATGTAATCCGCGACATGCACTTCATGCTGCAGAAAGAGGTGGTTGATCGCATGTGTGCTACGCCGGAAGACGACGCCTACGGGCGCCTCAGCGTGGCCCTCGCCGCACGCTGCGAAGTGGCCCACTTGATTGATGTCGGCCCCGGCGCATTCAAGCCAGCGCCCAAGGTTCACTCTGCAGTCGTCAGGCTCACGCCGCGCCCACCGGCGTTCGAAGTGCGCGACTGGGGCAGCTTCGATCGACTCGTCGCGCAGGCGTTTTCGCAGCGGCGCAAGACACTGTCCAACTCGCTCAAAGGCACCGCAACCCCGGAAGACTTTGCAGCCGCAGGCATCGATCCGAAGCTGCGCGCCGAAAAACTGTACGCCGCGGACTTTGCGCGCCTGGCCAATCAGATCAGCCGTTGACGTCAACGCTGCGCCATGGATACTGCAGCTGTATTCACGCTGCGGAGCCCCTCGATGTCAGCCTATCAACACCTGCTTGCGGCGATCTCGCTGGACGAACTCGGTGAACGCGTGCTGCTGCGCGCCGGCGATCTGGCGCGACAGTTCGGAGCGCGCTTGTCCGTGATCCACATCGTCGAATATATCCCGCTGGAAACCGGCGAAGCCCTGATGGCGGCGCCTCCCGATCTGGCTACACAGCTACAGTCGCAGGCCCAGTCGCGGCTGATGGATTTGTGCGAGCGCTGCAATCTTGCCGTCGATCAGCAACGCATCGTCAGTGGCGGCGTCGCCGCCGAAGTCCATCGCGCCGCCGCCGATCTCCAGATCGATCTGATCGTTGTGGGTCATCACCCACGTCACGGTCTGGCGGCACTGTTCAGTCACACCGAGGAAGACATCGTCCAGCGCGCGCGTTGTGACGTCCTGGCAGTTCACTTGTCCTGATGGGCTGCGCGGCACCTCGTCCACCTTGTACTCATGCGCAGCAGCGTCACAGCACAGCACTGAAATACGTGCCTCTCTGCCGGCTTCAGTCCGGCTTGCGTGTCTCAAGCCATGCCTCAAGCGCTGAAGCACCGCGCACACCGGCCACCGCAGAACCCGAGCAGGCATCGATTCCTGCGGCATAAGCCCGCCTTTTCGCGCTCTCACTTGCGATGCCGTAGGTAATCCAGCGCACTGCGCCGGTCGACTCGGCGCGCCGGTGGGACAGCGATTCGAGTACCTCAGGGTCGGCCGCATTGACCAGCGCAAACGTCAGCGGAATCTGTCCTTTCGCTTCCGGGACCGCATTGAAATCCCGCAGCGCGAAACGGATACCCCGTGCGATCAAGGCACGCGGATCCGCTGGTGCAGTCTGCGCTTCGGCCAGACCGTCCGGACTGAGCGCAAGAATCAACCGCTCTCCGGAGATCGAGTAGCGCTGCAACAGGTCGATTACATGACGGCTGAATTCAGGATCACGCAATTGCCAACCCGAAACCGCCACGACACATGGCAGCGACAGCGGTCGCAGATTCGGGGCATTGAGCACCTCACAGACCTGGCAGATCTGCCATAGCTCCAGATCGGCGACCAAACCCGCGCGCCCAGCCGCCTGCATCACTTCATCGTGCCCAACATCACCATAGCGCGGGTGATTCCAGTGCAGTCCAGAGAGTACCGCCAGAACCTGACCATCGGCCGCCAAAGCCGGCGACAGCAGCAAGTCGAACTGGTTGAGCGCGACGGCAACATGGATCTCGCGTTCAAGTTCGAGCCGGCGCCGACGCTGCGGATCGATCTCGCTGTTGAACATGCGAAAACAGCCGCGGCCAGCCTGCTTGGCATCGTACATCGCGCTGTCGGCGTGTCGCAGCAGACCCTCGATGTCACTGTCGTCAAGCGGATACAGCGTGATGCCGATACTGGCACGGGTCGTCAGCGACAGGCCCGGAAGATCCAGCGGCTGATCAAACCGGGCGAGCAGCTTCTGCGCCAGGAAGCGCGCATCGTCTGCCGACCGTAAGCCGGGCGCAATGATGACAAACTCATCGCCAGCCAGGCGCGCGACCGTGTCAGTGGGACGCACGGTCGATTGCATGCGTTCGGCCGCCGTCTTCAACACCTGATCGCCCATCTCATGCCCGTGCTCATCGTTGATCGCCTTGAAACGATCAAGATCTAGAAAGAACACGCCGAGCACGCGTGGATCGCGCTGCGCTGCAAGCATTGCCTGCTGCAAACGGTCGTACAGGGTGATGCGGTTAGGCAGCCCGGTCAAAGCGTCGTAGTGTGCCAACTGGTTGAGCCGTTCCTCTGCGGCAAGCCGATCGCTGATGTCCACCGCAATCGCCATAAATACCGGCGGCTCCTCTTCACGCGAAAAATTGAGACGCACCTCAACCGGATAACTTTCACCATTGGCGCGTTTGTGCCGGCAACGATAGATCAGGTGATCCCGGTCTCCATCGCGCAGTCGCTCGATGTAACCGTTGAACGTTTCCTCGGAGAGATCGTCGCTGATATCCAGCGGGGTCATGCGCGCCAAAGCTTCAGCGGGATATTCGAGATTATTGCGCGCCCCGCGGTTGACCTCGAGGAAGCGCAGGGTCTGGGCATCAAAGATGTAGACCTCCTCGACAGCACTGTCGAGCAAGCGACCCAAGCGTGTCGCCAGATTCTCGCCGCGCAAGCGCTCACTGATGTCGCGCACGATGACAACCAGTCCGTCGGCCTCATCGACGCGCATCGACTGCACCCACAGTTCGGCCGGAAATGTCGTTGCGTCCCGTCGCCAGCCCACGACCTTGGGCAACTTGCCGCTACTGCGTCCAACGACGTAGTCGGTAATGCGTACACCAGGGACATTCAGAAACGGCACCGGCATCAGCTTGGTGACAGTAAATCCGACCAGTTGATCACGGGAATAGCCGAACATGCGTTCGGCGCGCGCATTGGCAGAGCGCACGACGCCGGCTGTATCCGTCGTCAGCAAACCTTCTTCGAGATGGTCCACAACAGCCTGCGACAGGCGCGCTTCTCGTCGCAGCCCTTCTATCTCGCGCAACTTCACGCTGGCGTCGCGCAAGGCGATGGCCCAGCCGTCAGTGTGTCCGCGCGTGCCGCGCAGCAGGCTCACGGTCACATCGACCGGACGCGATTCACCGTTGCGCCCGCGCAACTTGACCAGCGCGGAAAACTTGCGCCCCTGCTTCATCGCAGCCTCAACCGGGCCATCGCGAACCGCACCACCCTCCTCGACCACGTGCAGGATCGACGACAGCAGGCGCCCTGCAGCATCGGCTGATGGCCACCCCGTCAGACGTTCGGCGATGCCGTTGCAATACCGCACCTGCGTCTCGCGATCGGTCACAATCAAGCCGTAGTCCAGCGTCTGCATCAGCGCGCCACCACGCCCGCCGAGCTGCTCCAGCTCAATGCTGCGGCTTTCTTCCTCTTCGCGTCGTTGTGGATTCGCACGTCCGGCCCACTGCGGCTGCTGCTTGCGCAGACGTTGCCAGCCGATGAGCGCCATCACACCGAGCACCATCATGACACCAGCGGACATCCATCCCGCCAGTCGCAGTGCTGCTACCGCTTCGACACGAACCCCCTGCACTTCACCGGGAGCGATACGGTATTCAACGCTGCCCAGCAATCGATTTTGCGCGGAAACGATACGGCGGCTACCGCCGCTGCCAACGATCTGATACAGCCGATCGCGCATCTGCCGCATCAGCGACTGCGGAAGCCGGGGCAACTGCCATGACTCGAAGATGCCCGCCCGGGTCAGCACGACGCCTTCTGCATCACGCACCGCCAGGAAGCGCAATCCCAGATCGCCACGTTGCATCAGGGAGTCCAGCAACGGCCGCAGGCTGCGCTCACCAGAATCCTGCGCCAGTGCGTCTGCCAGACTGTGCTCAGCCGCAGCAGACACATACAGATGATCCAGATTCAGCTGCAACGCACGCGCCTGCCACAGACACAGCAACGCCTGCATCGCCAGCAGGAGCGCGCACACGCCCGCCAAACCGGTAGCCCAGTAGCGCAAGTCTGCTTGACGGCCCTGAAGCCGCATGCCGCCCCCTGTCGTCTTCAGTGCGTAAACAAGTATGGCTCTGTCACGTTGACGCCAAAGACCCACACGTCGGCGTTGCCTACGGAAAGGCCGGCGCCGCTCAGAATATTGCGCGACAGCGCATCGGCCATCGGCAGTGTCAATTCGGCCAGGCGATTGCGCAGGGCCGCCTCAATCGCACTCTTGGCCGATGCCAGCGCGGCATCCAGTGTGGGATCGACCACGCCTGACAGCAGTGGCAGGGCATTGCTGCCCAACGGCGTAATTTCCACGTTCAGATCGACAGCGCCGGGCAACTGCGCAATCGCATCCGCCAATTCCAGTGATCCTCCCGCCGTCTGCGGATCCTCGAATGGCGATTGAAACACCAGAGCATCCTGCCCGCTGGTGACAGCGTGAAGTGCCAGCGCAGTAATACGCACATGAACCGGCAGCGGAATGCCGAGCAGGCCAGCGCTGAAATCAGCGTCGACCAGTGCAGCCGGCCGAACCTTCGGCTCGGGTGCGTTGATGTCGTCGAATTCGCCGATGCCGAGACGGCTCAGACTGGTGCGCGCAAGTACGGCGACCCGATCGTAAGCCACACCCTCGCGCGCGCATTCGATATTGGTGACTTCTGCAGTCCCCTGCGCCAACTCAAACCACAGCGGCAGTTTTGCCGTGACGCCAAGAGGAGCGAAACTCACGCTCAGATTGGTCTGCACCAGACCTTGAGCGTTCGATACATATTCCGGCTCTGCATCCTCTCCGGGAAGCGCCGGAGCAATCGCCGGGCCCTGCTGCGCTGCCTGGAGGACCCGGATCAGGATGTCACTGTCACCCAAGGGCGGCGGCAAGGCGTAGGCAAATCGCACCGCGGAAGACTGCGTCGCCACCTGCGCCGTAGCGAGCGTCAGCTCGCCAACGTCAATCAGGGACGAACCCACAGCCGCTGACAGGTCCCGCTCGAGCGAAACCAGTTCAGCGGGCACAACCGTGGCGCTGGTGGTCGCAACATCAGCCATCTGCTGCGCCGTGGCACTCGCCACGCTCTGCCCGCTTGCCGACAACGCATCGGCAGTCGCATGCAGAAGTCCATGGATACTGATGCGTTCGAACAAGACATTGCCCTGACCTGCATCGTCGAGCTGATCGATCAGTTCGTCCAGCGGCAGCTTTGCGTCGATCAAGCTGGCATAGCCCACGGCGTCCAGCTTCACCGGGCCGCCCAGCGCTGCGCTTAGAAATTTGTTCAGGAAGTCAGGATCGACTTCAGCCAACCGGGTCCCTATTTTTACGCTAGCACTGGGCCGCGAATATGCCGCCGCACTCGCGCGCAACGTGCCGCCGCCGGCGCGGGCAAACGGCAACAGGGCGCGCGGTACCGGGCGCGACAGCTCGACACGCACCGCTTCATTGATTTTTCCCGGCTCTGTGATGACAAACCGTCGCACGCCATCCGGAGAATCGTACTGCCGCCCCAGCAGGACCGAATCGACCGTGATGACGCCTTTACGCGCACCATTGCGGACGATGCTGTCGGACACTTCACTGAACGCCGCACCCTGCGGATTGCCGGGAACGCCCATGCATCCGCCCGCGATTCTCGCGGCATCCAGCGCGGACAGATTGGCCATGCGCTGCAGATCGCGTTGTGCGGAATACAAACGCCCGATATCGATCACCAGCGCGACCGCGATCAGACACGCGCCCGCCGCAATCGCAGCAAAAATTGCCGCTGCGCCACGTTGTCGAGCGCGCCAGCGACGCATGCTCAGGAACCGGAACTGGAGACAAACTGCTCGCGATCAAACTTATCCGGGATCTCTTTCTCGAAGCTCTTCAGATAGCGCTGATACACCTTCTCCGCCACCTCTCCCGGCATCGGTCTCACCGCACCCAGCGAAGCATTGCCGCTGGACTGCAGTTCCAGCCAAGCACGTGTGCTGTCGCCAATCTGCGGCAAGGCCTGTGCGTCATCTGCCGCCCAGGCTGTCGCGCTTGCCAATGCCAACGCCGCTGCAATTGCCCATCTTTTCATTGCACACCTCCAACGGCCCGTTGCGGGGCCATAAAACTGCTTGCCTGGCGTCGAAGACGCGCCACCGTATCTGACGAAATTCCAGCCTCACGAATCATCTTGCTGGCGGCCGCTTCATCACGGCGCGCCAACAGCAGCAGCAGCAGATTGTTACGCGCTCGCTCCAAACCGGGGGCCAGCTCTACCGCGGTCGAAAACTCCGGCAGTGCCTCGTCGTAACGCCGCATGCTCAGTAGCGCATAACCCAGATCGTTGCGAATTTCGGCATCGGTCGGTCGCCGCCGCGCAGCTTCCTGCAGATAGGCAACGGCCTGTGCGGGCCGCTGGCGCGCATGCAGCAGGCCAAGTCCGTGATAGGCCTCCGCCGCCATGTCGCTGCGCAACAACGAGCGATACAGCGCATCAGCCTGTGCCACCTGACCCAGATTACGCCTCGCCTCGGCTTCAAGATATTTCAGCTCGGGCGTGTTGCCGCTCCGCTGTTGCTGTTGCTGCACATGCGCCAACGCGGCGTAGTACTGATGCTGATCCAGCATCGACCCAATCAGATCCCGGTAAACCGCACGATCCACCGAATCCTCTGCGCCCTTGGTCTTGCTCGCTTGCGAACCTGACGATGTCGAATCAAGCGGACGCGGCAAGGCGCAGGCACTGCAACCCAGTGCCGCGAAAAACATCAGCGTTATGACACGCTCATTTCGCATTGACTTCTGCCAGTGCACGAATGATCGACAGAAATGCCGGCCCGGCGACGAAGATCATCAAGGCCGGAAAGAAGAACAACACCATGACGACCGTCATACGGCCGGACATGTGATTGACCCGCTCACGCAGATCCAGACTGCGCCGCTCCTCGATCACGTCCAGGACTTCAAGCAGCGGCTCACGGATTTCACCGCCGTAGCGGTCGACTTGGCGCAGGGTCGCAAGCACCGTGGTCAGATCCTCGACGGCCAGGACATCTGACAAGTTCTTCAGCGCTTCACTGGTTTCAGCGCCAGCGTCGAGTTGCCGTATGACAATCTCGACCTCACGACCCAGTTCGGGCAGCACCCCACCCCCTTCGCGGACCAGGCTCGACAGCGCTTGCCGAATGGACAAACCCGCCTCGAACAGCAGGACCAGCAGGTGGATCAACAGAGGCACTTCGGACTTGATACGCCGTTGGCGTGCCGCCGCAACGGCGCGAAGAATCCAACGCGGCGCCAGAAACGACAATACCGCCGCCGATGCCAGCAACAGGATCAGAATCAGGCCCTTGTTCTGGATCTCGGCAAACAGCCAGTACGCCAGCACCAATCCAAACAGTGCGAATGGCAACACCGCCTGGAACACATACCACATCAGGCGACGCTCACCGCTGCGCCATCCCGCACGCAGCAGTAGCAAATTGCTTTCACCTTCGCTGTCGACCCAGGCTTCCATCGCCCGACCACCACGGGCCATGGCAGCAATGACCGGCGCCTGGTCGACGTCTTCAAAATCACTGACGTCGGCATCATCTGGTGTCAGCCGCCGCCGAATGCGCGCAGTACCACGTGCGCGCAAGCCCAAGGTCACAGCCGCCAGCACGCCGATGACGGCCACAAGAACCGCCAGCGACACAATCAATGCGAAGACCGCGGGGCTCATGCGAACTCCTCTGTCGATCGCATCATCCTGTAGATCACCGCAGCGCCGCTGATCTGCAACAGGATCGATACAACCAGCAGGATACGGCCGACGTTGTCCTGCCACATGTTGGTGTAGTAGTCCGGGTTCTGAACCAGGATGAACAGAGTCAGGGCCACCGGAATGACAGAAAGCACCACCGCTGAGAACCGGGTCTCTGCTGTCAACGCGCGCAGCTCGCGCGCGGCCGAATCGCGCGAACGCACCGCCTGGATCAGGCTGCGCAGAACGTTGCGCAGGCTGCCGCCGTACTTGCGGTTGATTGCTGACGCCAAGGCCATCACCTTGAGCTCGCGCAGCCGATGAATCTCGGCAGTCTCCAGCAAGACGGTCTCGACCGCTGCCCCCAGTCGCACCTGACGGCTGACACTGAGAAATAGTTGCTTGCTCGGATCTGGGCTTTCGCGTGCAGCTGACGCCAAGGCTTCATCGAGCGTATTGCCTGCAGCAAGAACCCGAATCACGGCATCGAGGAAATTTGGCAGCTGCTCGACAATGCGGGCTCGGCGCAAAGCCGCCATCCGGTTCAGATAGGCCCACCCAATAACCAGCAGCAAGGCCACTGCCAGCATGCCGCCGAGCCAGCCGAGAATAAGCAGCGCGGCCGGAATCAGCAGCATCAACACCAGCAAAATACGCCCCACCGTTTGTGGCGTCAGTTCGGCACCCGTCCGCCAGACCAGGTGACAGGCCCAGCGTACCAGCGGATTTCCGATGCGAGCGCTCATCTGTACGCTCAGCGCGGCGTTCTCCTCGCTGCCCATCGCACGCAGACGCAGCAGCACCTCTTCCTCGCGCTCGCGCTGCCCTGCTCGAATGAACAGCGCGATCGCCGCCCCGCCTGCCACCACTGCAACCAGGAACAGCAGCGCCAGCGCCATTACAGGTCTCCCCGGCAGTCGATGTGACTGCGCGTCTCGATGTCATAGCGAAACAGATCGCGCATGATCAGCTCGTTGCCGCGCGACCCCAGCACTTCGGTGATCGCCATCACTCGCCGCTCGCCGCTTTTCAGGCGGCCAACATGGACCATAAGCTGAATTGCCGAAGCCACCTGTCCCAAAAACGTTGTTTCGCTGCCGGTATAGCCGGCGAAACCGGCGAGCAGTTCAAGCCGATGGACAGCATCGCGACAACTATTGGCGTGCAGTGTGGTCATCGAGCCGTCGTGGCCCGTATTCATCGCCTGCAACATGTCCAGCACCTCATCGCCGCGAACCTCGCCGACGATGATGCGATCCGGTCGCATGCGCAATGCGTTACGGACCAGATCGCGTGCAGTGACTGCGCGCTGCCCCTCCAGATTCGGCGGACGCGTTTCCAGGCGGACGACGTGCCGATGATTCAATCGCAGCTCGGCAGCATCCTCGATTGTAACTACGCGCTCCTCTTCGGAAATCCAGGTCGACAGCAGATTCAGAAAGGTGGTCTTTCCAGTCCCGGTACCGCCAACGACGAGGAGATTGGTGCGCCGGTCGACACGATCGCGCAGATAGTCGAGCTCCGCCTGATTCAGCGTCCCGCTGCGCAACAAATCGTCCGCAGTCAGCGGTTGCTTGCGAAATTTGCGAATTGAAAGGCACGGACCATCCAGCGCAATCGGCGGAATGATCGCGTTGACGCGCGAGCCATCGGCCAGACGTGCGTCTACCATCGGCGTCGACTCGTCAACGCGACGGCCGATTGGAGCCAGGATGCGCTGAATCACACGCACGACATGCGTATCGTTGAAGAACCTGACCGGCGCACTATAGAGGCGCCCTTCGCGCTCGACGAAGACGTTATTCGGACCATTGACGACGATGTCGTTGACACTATCGTCATCGACCAGCGACTGGATTGGACCGAAGCCCATCAGCTCGTCGCGTGCGTCCCGCGCCAGTGCCTCTGACTCGCGCTGGTTGACCGGCAGACGCTGATCGACGACGTAGCGCCGCATCTGCTCGGTGACGAAACGTTCAATCTTGGTTTCATCCCACTGATCGATGTCGAGATTGCGCTCCTCGATCTGCTGGATCAGATGCCGATGAAAGTTGTTCTTCAGCTGCTGATACTGATCAGACAGGCGGAACCGGGTGATCTGCGGGTCTGAATTGCTCACGGCAGCCTATAGCGAGATGGGCTCACCCGAACAGGCGGCTGAGGACGCCCTGACCGGGCTGCTCCATGCGCGGCTGTCCGGCCAGCAAAGCGGCAGCCAGACTGCGCGTACCCGCACAGAATGGATCCTTGGGCGCAACGGTGTACATCGGCTCACCAGCATTCATCGCGTGAATGCGGCCGTTGCCGGGACTCGCCGGCAAGGTTCCGAGCAACGGGATGTCGAGGATCTCTGCCAGATGCCCGGGCTCAAGTCCCAGCCGATGGCGATAGTTGTCCACCACCAGTGCGGCGCGATCCAGCGGGCAATCTTCCAGACGCAATGCCCGCAGCAGGTATTTGCTGTGCCGCGACTTGATAATCGACTGATCGGTCAGCAACACCGACCGATCCGCCTGCGTCACGATGCCTGCGATCGTATCCAGCGGCAGATGTCCGTCGAATGCGACGACGATGCTGGTAAACAGGCCGCGCAATACTTGCAGCAGCTTGATGAATTCTTCGTAGTTCGCAGAGGGGCGCCCAACCAGATCCTCCGGCAGGCTCAACAAATAGACCCCGCTGGCGTGCTTGGCGAATGCGGTATCGATCAGTGTCTGATCACATCGATATACATCGTTGATCGCATCCAGCACGCTGTACGACTGGTTGATGTTCAGGAAAATGGCCGCTGCACCGGGGGGGGTCGCGATGTCGACCAGCAGAACCGATTCCGGTTTGGGGGAGGCTTCGGCAATCGCCAACGCAATGTGTTCTGCAACAAATGCAATGGTATCGACCGGATTGGCTGCAAACACCGCAAACATCTGGCCCTGCTTCTGTGCCGCGCGTGCCATTGGCGTCGTTCGCCGCAGCAGCTTTGCCAGCAGCGCCGCAACATCGCCCTCATCCCGTCGCAACACCAGGAAGTCGCGCGCGCCGGCACGCATCGCCGACAACACAATGTCCGGATTGCTGTCTGCCCCAAGCCCAGCCACCGGCAAGTCCGGCATACGTTCGGCCAATCGCTCCATCATGCTGATCCGAGCATCGAGATTGGCGCTCTCGAACTGGAAGAACGCAACATCGATGCGTCCCATCGACTGCACCCGCTCGATCAGGTCCTCAGCATCCAGCGGCCGGATCAATGAGAATTCGGCGGCATCGCCGGCAGAGTTTTCCAGCCAGCTCAGGTAGACCGGATCGTCAGCAATGACTATGGCCTGGGATTTCATGTGCGCAATTCGCGTCCTGTCTGGGTTCTTTCAGAGAATTCTAACGACTGAACCCGGAGTCGAAGTCGCCGTTTTCAAGGAACACCGAACGTGCGGCGCTCGGCCGGTAGTTGTTGTATTCGGAACCGGGCAGCGCAGGCGGACGCACGCCCGCCGCCAACGGACGCACCAAGTGCGGCGTGACCACCATGATCAGTTCGCGATCCTCGCGCTGGATACTGGTGGACCGGAACAATGCGCCAAGTACCGGCACGTCGCCGAGCCAGGGCAATTTGTCGACATTGTTGATCAGACTGGAGCTGATCAATCCGGAGATCACGAAGCTTTCATTGTCGCCGAGTTCGATCGTGGTATCGGTCCGGCGTACACGCAGCGCCGGCACTGAAACACCACCGACCTGAATGCCCGCCGAAAAATCGAGATCACTGACCTCCGGGGCCACCTTCAGAGCAATGCGATCGCGTGCCAGTACCGTCGGCGACAGCGTCAGGCGCACGCCGAATTCCTTGTACTGGATCGAGATTCCACCGGCAGTGGCGCCGCCCTGGCTCACAGGCACCGGAAACTCGCCACCCGCCAGATAGCTTGCTGTCTGTCCGCTCATGGCAACCAGACTCGGTTCAGCCAGGGTCCGCGCCAACCCCTTGCCTTCGAGCAGGCTCAGAATGCCCAGGATATTGCTGCTACCGTCGCCAACCACCAGATTGAAAGCGTCACTCAATGGCGCCGCGATCCCACTGGTGGGATTGATCGAAAACCCGTTCGATGTCGGCGCCGAGTTGTTGAAGCCGCCCGGCGCGAACACACCGCCGGTAGTCCCTCGATTGACCAGTACGTTGAGTCCATATTTCTGCAACGTACTGCGGCTGACTTCGGCAATCTTGACCGAAGTCAGCACCTGGGTCTCAAGGTCGACCGCACTGCGGTCGGCGATCTGTCCATCCTTCGACGTTTGTGCCGAAAGCTGGGCACGACGATGCGCCAACAGATTCGGCAACTTGCCCGACAGGCTGCTGCCCGTTTCGACTACTGCGCGGCTCAACTCGGGATCCGGTGTCGCCGCCTTGAGCGGATCCTGTACCGCCCCGACACGCACGCGATACTCGCGCGGAAAGTCCGACCCCTTGGTCCAGACCATCAGACTGGTGATCCCGAGCTTCTTGCCGGTAATCAATACCTCGCGGCGGTTGATTACGGAGACGTCGGCAATCAGAGGGTTCCCCACGGCGACTCGCGAAACTTCACCGGTCACGCGGTGAAGCCTGTGCGTATCCACTTCGACCAGAATCACGTCGTTGGCCGAAACTGCCAGCGACAACGGCGCATACAAGGCACACGCAACAAGGATGCAGAGACGGATCATGATCTGATTCATAGCAAGCCTTATTTGGTGGTCACGACTTCACTGGCGGTGCCCCGCACAATCTCGACTCGCGGTCTTGGCGCTACGCGAGCACGGGACGGCGGCGGCTTGATCCGTCCAAGTTCCTCCAGACTGATCGCCTGTTCTGGCGCAACATTGTCCGTCTTGGCGGTCACTGCCTCCGGGGTCAGTGGCAATTCTGTCTTCTCGGACACAGGGGACTCGCCCGCTTCAGCCGCCTGACCGTGCAAAGCCAGCCGCAACTCGCCTATGCTGGCGCCGAGCATCAATTTGGTGGTCTCCTTCTGGGGTACGGCCAGCACTGCAGTCCGCACCCTTGAAGGCTTCTTATCGTCGTCCTTGATCCCTTCCGGACGATCGATGATGCGTTCTTCGTACGCCAGCACCCGCGCCGCTTTCAGCAGCACTCGCGACTGCGGCGAAACCCCCGCGGCGCCACCGCGCAGATACAGCAACACATCGACAATATCGCCCGGTCGCACAAATCCGCCGACCGCGATGACGTCATTGACCTCGACCGACAGCGCCAGATGATCGGGCGGAATGATCCGCGCCAGCACGTTGCCTTCCTTGAAATAGCGCTGGGTCACCGGCGCTCCGGCATCGATATCAACCAGCGGCACTTTGTTTACGACATCGTCGAGATTGGTGTAGGGATCCGCCGGCGAGACCGAAACCGGCACCAGTGCCACATCATCCCGCGCAATCGCCCGATAGGCGGACAAGGGTTTCAAAGCAACCACCGCAAGCACCTGCTGCGCCTGCTGCTGCTGAACCTGCACTTCAACCTGTTCGGCGCGCTCGGCGTACCCGCGACTGACCTTGTAGCCGATCGCCGCCAGGATGACAGCAAGCAGTACCGACACCACCGCGATGATTTTCAGAACTGTACTGCTCATCTCGTGCGACTCCCGCAATGATGGTTTCAGTCCGAAACCGGCACGTCTTATTCTAGATCCTGACCACCGCCGAAGCGGTCAGCGTATCGGGCAGCGGTGGTATTTCCCCGACGAGGTAAAGATTGATCACCGGAAATAGCATCGTCGGCGTCTTCAAATTGAACTTTAGCGTCACCCGCAGCCCCTCGCTGTCGGATGGGCAGTTTTCAGCGCCGGCCGGACAGGGCTGAACCAGCACCGCACTGCCGGAATCACCTAGCACGCGCTGTCGCTGGCTTTGCGGCAGCCAGGACAGGGCTGCGACCGCAGTTGATCGTACCGCAGCCTCACGAAGTGTATTGGTGTTCTCGCGACCGGGAACAATCGCGACCGCCGCTTCGGCTGCTTCCTGTGCCGCATGTGTGATCGACTGCTGCAGCACAAAAACATAGGCGTAGACGATGGTGCCGTAGACCAGCAGGAACAGGATCGGAAAAATGAAAGCGAATTCCACCGCGACCGCGCCGCGTATCCGCCGCCAATTTCCGACCGACCGAATCCCGACTTGATGTCTGCTGCGACCCATGGCTGCTATCCAGATAGCCCTGATCCGGCGAACGCCGGCCACCACATGACTGCGACGAAGGCCGGCATCATACAGGCTCCTGCCGGGATGACCCTGCCCGCTTGTGCGTCGCGCTGACGCAGACGCTGCGCCAGTCCCGGTGCCACTTTCACCACTATCGAGACGCAGCCCAGCAGCAACGAGCTCAGCAACAGCCAGACGACGGTCGGATAAGCCCCCAGTACAAGTCCGCAGCACGCGGCAAGCTTGACATCAGCGGCTCCGACCTGCCCCCACAGATACCCGGGAAGCCAGACCGTCACGCCAAGGCCGAAACCGATCAGGGAGGAGCGCCACGTCTGCCCCAATACGCCCTCCCCGGCCCATCCCCAGTACAGCACGACCCCACCGCAAACAGCCAGCAACAAGCCGTTCGGAATCCGTCGCGCATGCCAATCCGCAACGATCACGGCCACAGACCACCCGCTCAGCAGCCACTGCGCAAGGATCATCGGAAACGACGTTCCCGGACGGCGGTCGCAGCACGGAAATCATCGCTGCGCCATGTCATCGTTACGGCGTCGGTGTCTGCACCGTATCAACTGAGTCCTTGACTTGGGTAAACAGGCCTTTCAAGCCAGAAGTGCTCGTTCCACCCAGCGCCGTCAGAACCACAATCAGTGCGACTGCAATCAGACCCACAATGAGACCGTACTCGACCGCGCTTGCGCCCTCTTCATCCCGCAGAAACTTGTTGAATACCTTAACCATCGAAATCACTCCACTCGGAACACCGACACCACTCAGCCGGCGGTCATACTATCGTGCCGAAGCGCAAAGGCGTCAAAGTTCTTGATTGGCAGCAACGCTACCGTTTGTCGGTAATCGTTAACATTTTCATGACATTCATCCCGAAGCTTTCCTGATGTCCACTTATGTCATCGGCGATGTGCAAGGCTGCCTTGACGGATTGCGGCGCCTGCTGGAGCTTTGCGCGTTCGATCCTGGCTCCGATCGCTTGGTGCTCACCGGGGATCTGGTCGCACGCGGTTCGGCATCACTGGAGACGCTGCGCTTTGTCCGCGCTTTGGGGACTGCAGCCATTTCGGTTCTAGGCAACCATGATCTCCACCTGCTCGCGGCGCTGTACGGTCACGCTGACGCCGATGCCAGCCTGCAAGCCATCCTCGCTGCCGATGATCGCGACATCCTGCGTGACTGGCTGCGCAACCTGCCCTTGACCTGGCACGATCCGACTCACAATGTGCTGGTCATTCACGCCGGTCTGCCACCGCAATGGCATATCGCCGATGCGCAGCACGCCGCAAGCAGGGTTGAAGCCACCCTGCGGGACGTCGATGCGCTGCAGGCCTTCCTGCCGCAGATGTATGGCAACCAGCCCACACAATGGCGAGACGATCTCGATGCCGTCGAGGCACAGCGCTTCACGATCAATTGCCTGACCCGGGCACGCTACTGCAGCGCCGACGGCAGCTTTGAATTCCGCAGCAAGGGAACGCCAGGCACCCAGCCAGAAGTCTTATTGCCTTGGTTCTCCGCCCCAAATCGGTGCAGCATCGGCACTACCATCATCTTTGGGCATTGGTCCACGCTGGGCCAAATCACCTGGCCACAATGGAATGTCGTTGGCCTAGACACGGGTTATGTCTGGGGTGGCGCGATGACGGCCTTGCGTCTGGAGGATCGCTGCCTGTTTCAGGTGACTTCGCGTACGGAATGACATCTCGAGTCAGGCTCGAGTATGGAGATATTCCTACAGCATGCCCAGATTTGCCGGGGTTAATATTGCCATTGCTCCGACACGCGGCTGCTGCTAACGCCGTTATCGCATGCATTTGAACCCAATTTTTCATGAATGGCACGGCTCTGGCTTCAGAAAATCGTGACGCCATGCTCAATTTTTTTGGACGCTTTGGCCTAGCGTCGCATGCAGGTCATCAATTCGTCCTTTGCAGAGACTACAGTCCGCAGCAGCCGCCCATCGCCACCGAAATGATATGAGCAACAATCTGATTTTCATTGTCATGGATAGCTGCCGCTTCGACAGCTATGCCGCTGCGCGAACCCCCAACATGGACCGCATCGGAATCGGCGACCGCCGCTATGCCTATGCATCCTGGACCTCGCCGTCGCATTACACCTACCTGATGGGCATGATCCCGCACGACAGCCCCAAGGGCGTATTCGCTTCCGAGGTCTATAAGAAGGACTTCGTGCGCTGGGTCGATCGCCTCGGCGTCGACGACATGTCGTTTAAGAGCTTTGTGCCGACCTTGTCCCTGCCCAAGGTGCTGCAGGACGAGGGGTACCGCACGGTTGCACGTGTATCGCTGCCCGTACTCAACCCGATGAGTCACCTGAATCGTCATTTCGACGATTACAAGCTGATGTCCAATCACAATGACTTCGGCGGCATCATCAAGGAAGTCGAGTTCGACGAGGACGAACCCAGCTTCCACTTTCTTAACCTGGGCGAGACGCATTATCCGTATATGTTGGATCCCGGTAGTCTGCCGCACATCTCGGGCGTGCATGGCGTGTTCAAGCGCATGGACGATGACCTCGGAAAGCCGACAGAAGACGTGTTTTTCGACGACGATCAGATGAAGATGCTGCATCAACAGCAGATAAAGACGGTCGAACATGTCGACGGGCTGCTGGACGAACTGATCAGCAAGGCGCCGGTAGGCACCCATTTCATCATTACCGCCGACCATGGCGAATGTTTCGGCGAGGGTGGCTATTTCGGCCACGGACCGATCGTTCACGAAAAGGTACTGGAAGTACCGTTCCTGGAAGGCAAGAAACGATAGTCAGGGCACGAGTGCCGACGTTAGAGCGGCACAGAGCCGTAAGCAGTACACGGAGCGGGGAAGATGACAGACAAGACGTTCGAGATTGCGGGCATTGTTCCCGCAGATATGGCTCATCCGGGCTTGGCGCTGGCACTGGCGCGGTCGGGTGCCACCGGTCTGCTCGACCTGGAATTCGTGACAGATACCGGCCAGGCGCGGAACAACCTGCGGCGACTGTTCGAGGCCACTGATGCCCGCATTGGTCTGCGCGTCGTTGCAGCGCAGGCGTCGCTCGCGGCTGAAATCATTGCCACCGCCGGTGCACGCGCGTTGACTGTTGTGCTGGCAGGAGCGGCAACCGAGCTTCCGGCGCTGCGCAAGAAACTCCAACTTCGGGATCAGGATTTCTGCCTCGCGGAGATCACCTCGGCCGACGATGTCGATACCGTGACACCCCATTGCGCAGCGCTGCTGCTGCGCGGTCACGAATCCGGTGGCTGGGTCGGCGACGACACCAGCTACATCCTGCTGCAGAAGGTGCGCCGTCGCACACAACGGCCGATTTACGTCCAGGGCGGCATTGGCGTGCGCGCCGCAGCCGCATGCCGCGTTGCCGGCGCGGCAGGTGTCGTCCTCGACGATACCCTGTTGTTGCTGGCCGAGTCTCCGCTGACTGAGACGCAGAAAAGCGAACTGGGCCGTCTCAACGGCGCCGAGACCCGCCTGCTTGGCGAGCTACTCGGCCGCCCGTGCCGGGTCTATGGTCGCCCGAACAGCCCTGCACTGAAAGCGGCGGAGGAACTCACCCGCACCGCCGAAGGCGGCAGCCTGACGGTCGAAGAGTGGACGCATCGGCTCAGCGAAAGCCTGGGCTGGAGCGCCGACTCCAGCCGCGTTCTGCCGCTGGGCCAGGGCATCGGTCTGGCCGCACAGTACCGCAAGCAGTACCGCAGCGTCGCACGCCTGGTGCAGGCCATGCGCCGCGCGTCGCGCCAGCAGGCGGAACAGGCTGCAGAATTGGGTTTCATAGGCGAAGACGGCCCACTGGCGCGTTCACACGGCACCCGCTTCCCGCTGTGCCAGGGGCCGATGACCCGTGTATCGGACAGCCCTGAATTCGCGGTCGACGTCGCCAAGGGCGGCGCACTGCCGTTTCTTGCGCTGGCGCTGATGCGCGGACCGCAGGTTGCGCAGATGCTAGAGCAGACGCGCGCGCAGATCGGCGATCGCCCCTGGGGCGTCGGCATGCTTGGCTTTGTTCCTCACGCCCTGCGCGAAGAGCAATGCGCCGAAATCTGGAAATGCAAACCGCCGTTTGCGCTGATCGCCGGCGGTCGCCCCGATCAGGCGGCTGAATTTGAGAAGCGCGGCATCGCAACCTACATCCACGCACCGGCACCGGCGCTGCTGAAGATGTATCTCGAACAGGGCGCGCGCCGCTTCGTGTTCGAAGGCCGCGAATGCGGCGGTCATATTGGTCCGCTGGCCAGCTTCCCGTTGTGGGAGCAGATGATCGAAGTGCTGCTGACCGATGTGCCGGCCGGCGAAGAATCGAAGGTCCACGTCCTGTTTGCAGGCGGCATTCACGACGCCACTTCCGGCGCGATGATCGCGGCCATGGCCGCGCCGCTGGCTGCGCGCGGCATGAAGGTCGGCGCCCTGATGGGCACGGCCTATCTGTTCACCCAGGAAATCGTGCAATCGGGCGCTGTGGTCGAGGGATTCCAGGCCGAAGCCCTGAAGTGTCATCGCACAATGAGCCTGGAAACCGGACCGGGACACGCGACCCGCTGCGTCGACACCAAGTTTGCCCACGACTTCTATGAAACCCGCAAGCGCCTGATTGGCGAAGGAAAGAGCGCCGAGGAAATCCGCGACATCCTCGAGGATCTCAATCTGGGCCGCCTGCGCATTGCGTCCAAGGGCGTGGACCGCAGTGGCGACGGCAAGATCGTGCCAATCGATCCGCAGCAGCAGCTGACGGATGGCATGTACATGATCGGTCAGGTCGCCACCCTGCGCGATCACGTGTTGAGCGTCGAAGCGCTGCACACCGAAGTCAGTCACGACGGTCAGGCCATGCTCGAAACGCTGGCTGCCGCGCACAAGATGCGGGTCCAGGCGGCACAGCCGTCGGACGTGGCCATCGTCGGTATCGGCGTGCTGCTGCCCAAGGCGGACTCGCCGCAGGACTACTGGGATCACATCGTTCACAAGATCGGCGGAATCGGCGAAGTGCCGAGTTCACGCTGGGACTGGAAGCAGTACTTCGACGCCGACCGCAAGGCGCGGGACAAGGTCTATTCGCGCTGGGGCGGCTTCATCGACGAGGTCGCCTTCGATCCGATGCGCTTCGGCATTCCGCCCAAGTCGATGAAATCCATCGACCCGATGCAGCTGTTGACGCTGGAAGTGGCCAGTCGCGCGCTGGACGACGCCGGTTATCGCGACGGCGGCTTTGCACGTGAAACCACCTCGATCATCCTCGGTGCGGGCGGCGGCCTGGGCGACCTCGGCCTGCAATACGGCGTCCGTGCTGAACTGCCCCGCTTCGTCGACAACATTTCCGACGAAACCTGGGACCGGCTGCCCGAGTGGACCGAAGAATCCTTCGCCGGCACCCTGCTGAACGTCGCTGCGGGCCGCGTCGCCAACCGCCTCGATTTTGGCGGCGTGAACTTCACCGTCGATGCCGCGTGCGCGTCATCACTGGCAGCCATCAGTCTGGCGGTGGGTGAACTCGAATCGGGTCGCAGCTCGATGGTGCTGGCTGGCGGCATCGATACGGTGCAGTCGCCGTTCGGTTACCTGTGTTTTTCGAAAACCCAGGCGCTGTCCCCAAGCGGCCAGCCGAAGACTTTTGACAAGAACGCCGACGGCATTGCGATCAGCGAAGGCCTCGCGGTCGTGGCCCTGAAGCGTCTGGCCGATGCCGAGCGTGACGGCGACCGCATCTACGCGGTGATCAAGGCAGTTTCCGGCTCCAGCGACGGCAAGGCACTCGGCCTGACCGCGCCGCGCCCGGAAGGCCAGGTGCGGGCACTGCATCGCGCCTACGCCAAGGCAGGTTTCTCTCCTTCGACCTTGAGCCTGATCGAAGCGCACGGCACCGGCACCGCTGTCGGCGATCGCGCCGAGGCGCAGACGATTACCAGCGCCTTGATCGCCGAATCCGCTGCGCCCAAGAGCGTCGCACTGGGTTCGGTCAAGACGCTGATCGGCCACACCAAGGCCAGCGCCGGTGTCGCCGGACTGATCAAGGTCACGCTGTCGCTGTATCACCGCGTCCTGCCGGCGCATCACGGCGTCAGTCAGCCGATCGACACCATCGCCGACCCCGCCTCGCCCGCCTACCTGCTGAAGGATGCGCGGCCGTGGCTGGCGCATCCGGACCACCCGCGCCGCGGTGGCGTGTCCGCGTTCGGCTTCGGCGGCACCAATTTCCATGCGGTGCTTGAGGAGTACGCGTCAACCGCGCCGGTCATCGGTCAGGGCCGCTGGCCGGCCGAACTGCTGCTGCTGCGAGCCGCCGACAGCGCCAGCCTGGCGCGGGACCTCGAAAAACTGCGCGGAATGCTGCAGCCCGGAAGTCGTGTGGTCCTGGGCGAACTCGCGTTTGCGCTGGCTCGCGCGGCCGAAGCACGCCGCGGCGCAGCACTGACGCTGTGCCTGGTCGCGACTCAGGCCAGCGCGCTGCTGTCCGAGATCGACGCGGTGGTGGCGCATCTGCATGACGCCAGCAAACCCTTGCCTCCGACCGCGCGGCTGAACCGGCAAACCCCGGCGCAGTCGCCCGACGTCGCGTTCCTGTTCCCCGGCCAGGGGGCTCAGTACGTCAACATGGGCCGCGAATCGGCGCTCTATCTGGACGATCTGCGCAGCGCACTGGAACTGGCTGATCGCAGTCTGCGCAGCGAGTTCCCCGAGCGGTTGTCGTCTTACGTGATGCCCCCGGCAGCGTTCGACCCGGCCGCAGAGACTGCTCAGCAGCAGGCGCTGACCGATACCCGCGTTGCGCAGCCGGCCATCGGTGCGCTGGCATTGGGCTATCTGCGCTTGGCGCATCGCCTGGGGCTGAACCCGGTGGCGACCGCCGGGCACAGCTACGGCGAATACGCGGCGCTGCACGCCGCCGGCGTGTTCGACGCCGAAAGCCTGCTGTATCTGTCCGCCGTTCGCGGCCGCGCCATGGCAGAGGCCGCAACCACCTCGGCACCCGGCACCATGGCCGCGGTGCAGGCAAAGCGCGAACGCATCGCCGAGCTGATTGAAGGCATCGACGGCGTCCGTATTGCCAATCACAACGCACCCGAACAAAGCGTGATTTCGGGCGCACGCGCAGGCGTTGAGCAGGCGGTCGCAAAACTGGCGGAAGCCGGGATTCGCGCAGTCATGCTGCCGGTATCCGGCGCGTTTCATACCGAGCTGGTCGCCGCGGCACGCACACCGCTGTCTACCGCAATCCGTGCAACGCAATTTGCGCCGGCGCAGTGCCCGGTCTACTCGAACAGCCGCGGTGCCCCCTACCCGGAAGCTCCGGATGCGATCCAGGCACTGCTGGATGACCATCTGCTCAACAGCGTCGAGTTCGTCAGCGAAATCGAGGCGATGTATGCCGCCGGCTGTCGTGTGTTCCTGGAACTGGGCCCCAAGAGCATCTGCAGCAACATGGTGCGGCAGATTCTCGGAGGGCGTGAGGCTTTGGCGGTATCGCTGGACGCCGGCGGCAGCCTGCGTGGAACCCTGCAGGGGATCGCCGATCTGTGCGCAGCCGGCGTGCAACTCGACATCCTGAATCTGTTCGATGGACGTGATCTGGCACTGCTGGATCTGAACGAGCTGGCGCAGATGGCGCAGCCGTTGTCGCTGCCGCAGCATACCTGGATGGTCAGCGGAGGTTGCGCACGCCAGATCACCGACCCGCAGATTCGCACCGGCCGTCAGCCCGCGCTGAACAAGGCCACTGCAGAAGCCGCCCAGGCCAAGCGCGCAGCCGAGCTCCAGGCCGCGGCGCAGTCCGCCGCTGCGGCAGCGCCTGCAAGCGCTGCGTCTCCGATGCCGTCCAGCACTGTGGCGCCCGTTAACGCAGCCCTGAACAGTGAAGCCGTGGTTGCCTATCAGCAGACCATGCGCCAATTCCTGCAGCTGCAGGAACGCGTGGTCCAGCAGTTCCTGGGCGGTGGGGCCCCTTCCACGTCGGCAGCCCTGCCTCAGATCTCGGCACCATTGCCGATCGCCAACACCACGCCGTCCGCAGTCGCAGCACCAGCGACTTCACGATCTGCGGTCGCGCCTGCGCCTGCGCCTGCGCCTGCTGCAGTGTCTCCGTCACCGGCCATCGTCAAGCCGGTACCGAGCCACAGCAGCGCGCCACGCGTTGATTTCAAGGCTGTACTGCTCGGCATTGTCGCCGAACGCACCGGCTACCCCGAAGACATGCTCGGGCTCGACGCCGATCTCGAAGCCGATCTCGGCATCGACTCGATCAAGCGCGTCGAAATCCTCGGCGCGTTCCAGAAAGCCCTGCCCGGTGACTTTGGCGGCAACATCCAGACGGCGATGGAACGCTTCACCCGCGCCAAGACACTCAACACCATCCTGAACGAAGTTCGGGCCCTGGCGCCTGAAACCGGCGGTGCTGAGATCGTTGAGCCCGCAGCTACGGCGGCAGACGCACGCGTCACCACGATTGACTACAAGTCGATCCTGCTCGGCATCGTCGCCGAACGCACCGGCTATCCGGAAGACATGCTCGGGCTGGACGCTGATCTCGAAGCCGATCTCGGCATCGACTCGATCAAGCGCGTCGAAATCCTTGGCGCATTCCAGAAAGCCCTGCCCGGTGAACTCGGCGGCAACGTCCAGGCGGCGATGGAACGTTTCACCCGCGCCAAGACCCTGAACGCCATCCTCGCCGAGATTCAGGCGCTGGCACCCGCGGTTGCGGCGCCGGTTGCTGTTGCGGCAGCTGCCGCAGTGGCGGCAACGCCGGCAATCGACTTCAAGGCGCTGCTGCTCGGCATCGTCGCCGAACGCACCGGCTATCCGGAAGACATGCTCGGGCTCGACGCCGATCTCGAAGCCGATCTCGGCATCGACTCGATCAAGCGCGTCGAAATCCTTGGTGCATTCCAGAAGGCCCTGCCCGGCGAACTCGGCGGCAACGTCCAGGCGGCGATGGAACGTTTCACCCGCGCCAAGACCCTGAACGCCATCCTCGCCGAGATCCAGGCGCTGGCACCCGCGGTTGCGGCGCCGGTTGCTGTTGCGGCAGCTGCCGCAGTGGCTGCAACGCCGGCAATCGACTTCAAGGCGCTGCTGCTCGGCATCGTCGCCGAACGCACCGGCTATCCGGACGACATGCTCGGGCTCGACGCCGATCTCGAAGCCGATCTCGGCATCGACTCGATCAAGCGTGTCGAAATCCTCGGCGCGTTCCAGAAGGCCCTTCCTGGTGAACTCGGTGGCAACGTCCAGGCGGCGATGGAACGTTTCACCCGCGCCAAGACCCTGAACGCCATCCTCGCCGAGATCCAGGCGCTGACTCCTTCGCCGTCGACGCCGCAGCCGGCAATGACGTCAGCGGCAATGACGTCGGCAACGACCGGCGCCGCGGCCTCAACGACGATCCCGCGCTATGTTTTGAAGCCGACGCCAGCGCCGTTGAGCGGCGACAGCACGCCGCTGTCGGGGCTGGTGTTGTTGCTGGGTGATTCCACCGCGATCAGCAGCACGCTGATCGCAGCAATCAAGGCCGAGGGCGCAACCCCGGTCATGATTGCAGCCACCGAACCGGAACGGGTGCGCGACGCCATCACCGAAGCTCGTGCCCGTCACGGCGCGGTCCAGGCGATGCTGTACCTGCATGGCCTGAGCCCCCAGGTAGCCGAGTCGCTGGCGCAGTGGCGCGAAAAGTATCAGCGCAATCTGCTGACACTGTTCCATGCGGCGCAGGCCCTGGGTGACGACATCCGGACCGTGCATCTGATCGCCGCAACCCGGCTCGGCGGCACTTTCGGCCGCGACACCATGGGCAGCGGATCGATCACTGCCGGCGGACTGGTGGGCATGACCAACTGCCTGCGTCACGAATTCCCCAACGCGACAATGCGCACGGTCGATTTTGACGGGCAATCCGACGATGACATTGCGACGCTGCTGCTGACGGAACTGCGCAGCAACGACGCGCAACCCGAAGCCGGTTATGTCGGACTGGAGCGCCTGGGTGCTGCGACCGTCGAAAAGCCACTCGCTGACAGTGCCTTTGCTCCGCATCTGGAGCCCAAGGGTGAATGGGTCGTGCTGGCCACCGGCGGCGCCCGCGGCATCACTGCGGAAATTCTTGAAGGGCTGGTGCGACCCGGCATGCGCCTGGTGCTGCTGGGCCGTTCCAGCGAACCGGCACCTGAAGATGCCTCCACCCGGAACGCCAGCGATCCGCAGGCACTGCGCAAGATTCTGATCAATGCGCAGATCGCTCGCGGCGAGAAACCCAAGCCGGCCGATATCGATCGCACCCTGTCACGGCTGCTGGCCGATCGCGAAATTCGCGCGAATATCCAGCGACTGCGCACGGCGGGGGCGACGGTTGAATATCTCGCCTGTGACGTTCGCGATGAAAAGGCCTTCAGCGCGCTGATCGACGATGTCTACGCTCGCGCTGGCCGTATCGACGTTGCAATTCACGGCGCGGGCGTCATCGAAGACCGACTGCTGGCCGACAAGACCGCAGAGTCGTTCGAACGCGTGTTGTCGACGAAGCTCGACGCCGCCTTTGTGCTCAGCCGCAAGCTGCGCCCGGATTCGCTGAAATGTCTGGCCCTGTTCACCTCGGTCGCCGGACGTTATGGCAACCGTGGACAGACCGACTATGCCGCGGCCAATGAAACACTCAACCGCATGGCCTGGGATCTACAGCGTCGCTGGCCCGAGACCCGGGTCATTGCGATCAACTGGGGTCCGTGGGATGCGGGCATGGCCAGCGAAGGCGTCAAGCAGGCGTTCCGCGACCAGGGCATCGAACCGATTCCGGTCGCGGCCGGTCGCCGCATGTTCCGCGAAGAACTGGCGCTCGGACCGCGGCATGAAGTCGAACTGGTCGCGGGCCGTGGTACCTGGGGCACAACCCTGACGTCACCGCCGGTCAATCCGACTCAGGCCTCCGACTTGCCGCTGATCCGCGCGACCTCGCGCATCGGCCCCGGCGGCAGCATGACGCTGGACCACCGCCTCAGTCTGCAAGCCGACCCGTATCTGGACGACCACCGCCTCGACGGCAAACCGGTCATGCCCGCTGCGGGTGCGGTCGAGTGGATCGCGCAATTTGCCACCAGCGCCTGGCCGGGCTGGATGGTCAGCGAGGTGCGCGATCTGCGCATGTTCAACGGCATCGTCATCGACACCGAGAGCGGCCGCGATGTGCAGTTGCGCGCGCGCGCATCGAGTCATTCCGATCCGGGCAGTCAGGCGGTCACGGTTGAAATCGTCGATGCCGCGCGCAAGCTGCCGGCGTACCGTGCGACGGTGGTGCTGGTGCAGCAGCTGCCCGAAGCGCCGCTGGCACCGAATCTGGCGGCACTGGACGGCGCCGAACCGTTTTCGCCGCAACGCGCCTACGCCGAGTATCTGTTCCACGGCGACCGCTTCCGGCTGGTCGATGCGATTGACGCACTTGCACCGGCTGGCGTTGATGCTGCCGTGCATCGGTCATCGGTCGCACATTGGCTGGGAACCGACGGCGGCGACTGGCTGTTCGATCCGGGTTTGATGGATGTGCCGCCACAGTTGGCGATTGTGTGGTCCCGCAAGCATCACGAAATGACCGCGTTGCCCTCTGCATTCGGTTCGATCCGCCGTTATCGCGGCAGTGCCGCCGGTCCGCTGCGGCTACTGATGCGCATGCGGCCGGCCCCGCACGAACATGCGGTGATCTATGACGCCTGGTTCGTCGATGCAGACGGTCGCGTGGTGCTGGAGATGCTGCAGCTCGAAGGCACCATGAGCGCCGCGCTGAACCGACTCGCCGGACAACAGTGACGTCCATGGACTCGAAACCGCTCGATATTGCCATCATCGGTATGGCCGGCCGCTATGCCGGTGCACGCAACGTCACGACCTTTTGGCAGAACATCCTCAACAAGGTGTATTCGGTCACCGATGCGTCGCCGGACTGGGCGCAGCCGTACCTGGATCCGGACTCCACGGCATCCAACCGCATCTACACCTCACAAGGTGGCTGGCTGCATGACCTCGCCGAATTCGACCCGCGCGAATTCGGCGTCATGCCCAACGCGGTCGACGGCCGCGAACCCGACCATTTTCTGGCATTGCAGAACGCGCGCGATGCCCTGGCGGACTCGGGATACCTGGACAAGCCGTTCAATCACGAGCGCGCCGGCATCGTGCTCGGTCGCGGCAACAACACCAATCGCGGTCAGGCTACTCTGCTGGCCCACGGCAGCCTGCTTGATCAGGTGGTCGAACTGGTGGCGACGGTTCGCCCCGACTTCAGTGCCGACGAAATCGACGCGCTGCGTGAAGGCCTCCGCGCCCAATTGCCTCCGTTCAATCCGGAAATGCTGCCGGGCCTGATCCCGAACATCACGACCGGCATCATCGCCAACCGGCTCGACCTGATGGGGCCGAACTACATCGTCGACGCCGCCTGTGCGTCGTCGCTGGTAGCGATCGAACACGCCGCACGCGAACTGCGTTCAGGCCGCTGCGACCTGATGCTGTCCGGCGGCGTACACGCGCAGACGCCACCGCAGACCTACATGATCTTTTCGCAGATCAACGCATTGGCACGCGATCAGATCCGGCCGTTCCAGAAAGGCGCCAACGGCACGCTGCTCGGCGAAGGCTGCGGCGTACTGGTGCTGAAGCGCCTCGAAGACGCCGAGCGCGACGGTGACCGCATCTATGCAGTGATCAAGGGCATCGGCGTCGCCAGCGACGGCAAGGCCAAGGGCCTGTTCGCGCCGCGTCAGGAAGGCCAGGTCGTGGCACTGCGTCGCGCTTATGAATCCTGCGGCATTGACCCTGCAACGATCGGCCTGATCGAAGCGCATGCCACCGGCATCGCGCTGGGCGATCGCACTGAAGTGCGCTCGCTGTCGACCCAGTTTGGCGCACGTGACGGCGCACTGCCGCGGATCGCACTGGGCTCGGTCAAATCGATGATCAGCCACGCAATTCCAGCATCGGGCGCGGCCAGCATGATCAAGATGGCCTTGTCGCTGTACCAGAAGGTGCTGCCGCCGACGCTGTGCGACGAGCCGGCGCCGGAACTGGAACTCGAGAAAACGCCGTTCTACATCAACAACGAGACGCGGCCGTGGATCCACGATGACCGCACGCCGCGCCGTGCCGGAGTCGACGCCTTTGGCTTCGGCGGCATCAATGCGCACGTGATTCTTGAGGAATACCGGCCAAGCAACGGCACCGCGGTACAGGTGCCGGTGATGCACGCGCCGTCAGAGTCCGAGCTGGTCGTGCTGGGTGCAGCGTCGCGCTCCGATCTGCTGGCCGCGGTCGGTGCGCTGCGTGAAACCCTGCAGCGTTCACCGCTGGCATCGCTGCCGTCGCTGGCCAAAGCCTGCGCCGAGCGCTCCGAAGGCGAGCACCGCCTTGCGATCGTCGCAGCCGACAAGGCCGAACTGCTGAAGCGTCTCGAACAGGCTGCGGACAAGCTGCACGATCCTGCGGTCGGTCCGTTCAAGACCCGTGGCGGTCTGTACTACGGCATCGGCAATGCGCCTGGCAAAGTCTGCGTTTTGTTCCCCGGTGAAGGCGCGCAGTACACCAACATGCTGGCAGACGTCTGCGTGCATTTCCCGCAGGCGCGCAGCTGGTTTGATTTTCTGGAGAGCACCACAGAAGGCCGCGGTGCGCGCGCACCCGTGATCTTTCCGGTTCCGACCACGATCGACGAGCAGACCCGTGCCGGGCTGGAAGCTCAGCTGCACGAAATGGATTACGGCGCGGAATCCGTATTCACCGCGAGCATGGCGCTGTACGAGATTCTCAGCACACTGGGTCTGCAACCGGACGCGATGCTCGGCCACTCCACCGGCGAGAACACCGCGCTGACGGCATCGCGGGTGCGACGCTTCGAGAACCGCAGCGAGATCGCAGATACCGTGCGTGATCTCAACCGCATCTATCGCGACCTCGACGAACAGGGTGCGATCGTCGAAGGCGCACTGCTGACGGTCGGCGCGCTCAAGCCGCCTCAGCGTGAAGCCCTGCTGGCCCGCGCCGACGGCAAGCTGCAGGTGGCGATGGACAACTGCCCGAACCAGTTGGTGCTGTTCGGCAGTCGCGAGGATATCCACGCGCTGAAGACCGAGCTGTCCGGCGAAGGCGCGATCTGCGTCGAATTGCCGTTCGGTCGCGCGTATCACACCGAGTTGTTCAAGCCGATTGGCGACGCCTACCGGCGCTATTTTGCATCCATCGGCTTCGGACCCGGCGTTGCGACGCTGTACAGCGCCTGCAGTGTCGGTCCATTTCCTGACGACGCCGACGCAATCCGTGAGCTGGTCGCCAGTCAATGGGAAAGCCGGGTGCGGTTCACCGAAACGGTTCAGCGCCTCTACGACGATGGCTATCGCGTGTTTGTCGAGGCCGGCCCCAGCGGCAACCTGACATCCTTTGTTTCCGACATCCTGCGTGGCCGCGACGATGTCATCGCAATTGCCAGCAACAGCCGCCGTAAATCCGGCATCAGCCAGTTGCAGCACGCACTGGCTCAGCTGTACACAACCGGCGTAGCGATTGATCCGCGCCAGCTGTTTGCGTTCCGCAACATCGATCCAATGGATCTTGAAGCAACGCCGCCTGCGGTCAAACGGCGTCCGAGCTTGAACCTGATGATGCCGAAGTTGCACTGGCCCGAGTCAATCCCGGTGCCGCCGTTGCCGATCCTGGGCACGGTCGTTGCGCCGTCGTCGTCTCCAGCGCAAGTGGCGCCGGCAATCCCCGTGGCAGCCGCCAGCAACGACCCGCGCTCGACGTTCCTGCAAACGCACTTCGCACTGATGCAGGAATTTCTCGACAGTCAGGCTCGCGTGCTCGGACTTGCAGGCGCCCCCCCCGCAGCACCAGACGCTGCCGCAGTGCCGGCAGCGGCGGCGGCGGCGGCGACCAGCCCGCCCCCGGTGCAAACCCGGCGCCAGGACGACTTCCCGATGCTGGGAACCATCGTCGAACAGGAGCCGACGCGCCTGGTCATCGAGCGTGAATTCTCGCTGTCCCGCGATCTGTTTCTGCGCGACCACACCATCGGTGGAGCGCCGTCGCTGCGTGATCCGGACCTGCTGCCGATCGCCGTGATTCCGTTCACTTTCAGCATGGAAATCCTGGCCGAAGCGGCGATGCGTCTGATCGGGCGCGACGACCGGGTTGTCGTGGCGATCGAACAGTCCCGCGGCAATCGCTGGCTGTCACTGGATGACGACTCGGTACGACTGCGCATCGTCGCAGTCCGCGACGCCACCAGCACCGCCGATGAGCGCGTCAACGTGCGCATCTTCATGCTCGGCAAAGGACCGCAAGGTGGCATGCTGGTGTTTGAAGGCACGGTATTGCTGGCGGAGCAGTACCCACCCGCTCCTGCCGCACGCCCGTGGTCGTCCTCCGACGAGTTTGCACCGGCCAACAATCCGGATGGCGAGCTGTACAGCCACGGCATGTTTCACGGCCCGCGCCTGCAGGGTGTCAAACATGTGCGACGCTGGGGCTCCGACTCGATCGAAGCCGACCTCGAAGCCATCCCGACCCACGACTATTTCTCGTTCACCCAGGCGCCGCACTTCCAGTTCGACGCCGCGATGCTCGACGCTGCCGGCCAGCTCGCGGGCTATTGGCTGACCGAAAAGCACACCTGGGGCTTCAACTGCTTCCCGTTCCGGCTCGGTCGTTTCAGCCTGTACGGCCCGCCGCCTGCGGCGGGAACGCGCGTAATCTGCCGCGGTGACGTCCGCTTCACCGACGAAACCATTCTGGAAGCCCAGTTCGACATGATCGGCGCCGATGGTGCGGTGATCATGCGCGCTGACGGCTGGGAAGACCGCAAGTTCGCCGTGCCGCAGCGGCTTTACGAATTCCGCATCCGTCCGGATCGCGAGTTCATGACGCAGCCTTATCTCTCCGCTGAATTGCCGCCAGAGATCCTGATGCGGCAGATGGAACCGTTTCCGCAGCACTTTCTCGACGAGGGTGGTGCAATCTGGAAACGCATGCTGGCGCACATGCTGCTGAGCCACGCCGAGCGCCGCAGTTTCTATGCGCTGCCGCAGACCGGTCCACGCCGCGAGGAATGGCTGATGGGCCGCGCCGCGGCCAAGGACGTCGTCCGCGACTGGGCCGCGAGCCTCGGTGTTTCGTTGTGCGCTGCTGATATCGAAATCGCCAACGACGCGGACGGCGCACCCCGCATCGTCTGCCCGGCGCTGCATGGCCACGCACTGCCGACGCTGTCGATCAGTCACAGCCGCTATTGGGCGGTGGCTGCTCTGGCACCGGCGGGCACGATGCTCGGTCTGGACTATCAGCGCCTCGAAGGGATCGACGTCGGCCACCTTTCCACCGGTGGACTGTCCGAAGCCGAGCGACCGCTGGCCGCACATGCCGACCATGGCGAGCACCTGCGTCGCACAGCCGCGTTGTGGTGCGCCAAGGAAGCGGCCGCCAAGGCGGTCGGAACCGGCCTGCAAGGCCGGCCGTTGGACTGGACCGTCACCCACGCACGCTTCGACAGTGCGCGGGCATCGATACAGATCGAGTATCAGGGTCAGACTTTCGACATCGACGTCCGTTTCCCTGGCCCCCATGAAGTCGTTGCGGTCTGCCGTGTCGGGCAGTCCGTGCTGCAGCGTCCCCGGGCGGAGACTGCGGCCTAGAAGCCGTCGATCGTCCGACTCCATTCGAGCTCCGTTATACCCAAGGATCACCCCCCATGACCCGCACCCTGTTCATCGGCCTCGACGGCTGCACTTTCACCGTTCTCGATCAGATGATTCGCGACCTGCCCGGTGAAGGCGTGACGATGCCTTTCATGAAACGCGTCGTCGAAGGCGGCGTCCGCGCGAAGCTGCGCTCGACCCCCAATCCCTTGACTCCCCCGGCATGGACCAGCATCCAGACTGGCAAGGGCCCTGGCCAGCACGGCGTGTTCGACTTCATCCGTGCCGAGGATAAAGGCGGCGAAGTGTTCTGGACGTTGTATGACGCGCGCGATGTCGATTCGGAAACGATCTGGTCGGTCGCCAGCCGCAAGAAAAAGCGCATTGCCGCACTGAATTTCCCGCTGACGGCGCCGCCCCCGGGCAACATCAACGGCTTCATTGTGCCGGGCTTCATTCCGGCCAAGCACTTGCGTCGCAATACGCATCCGCGCGAACTGTTCGAGCGCATGAAGCAGAACATTCCCGGCTTCGATCCCAAGGAACTGGCGTGGGATTTCGACAACGAAAAGCAGGCGCTGGAAGTGCTGTCGCCGGAGGACACCGAAAACTGGGTGCGCTATCACCTGCCGCGCGAAGAACAGTGGTTCAAGATTGCCGAGTACATCCTCGACAGCGAACGTCCCGACCTGATGGCCGTGATGTTCGATGGCACTGACAAGATCCAGCATCAAGCCTGGCAGTTCCTCGATCCCGCACTGGTTCCGGCTAACCCGCAGGGCTGGGAAGCCCGCATGCGCGCGGTGTGCCTGGAATACTTCCGCAATCTCGACCGCTACATCGAGCGCCTGGTGACCCTGGCCGGCCCTGAAGCGCAGGTGTTCTTCGCCTCGGATCACGGGTTCACCGCATCGAACTTCGTGCTGCGCATCAACAGCCTGCTGGAAGACCTGGGCTATCTGAAGTGGGCCGAGAGCGACGGCAGCGAGCAGGCGCTGCGCCGTGAAGCCAGCGACTTCGCCAATCTCGATTGGTCGAAGACCACGGCCTATTGCCGCACGCCGTCATCCAACGGCATCCACATCCGCGTCGCCGAAAATCCCGGCGATCCGGGCATCAAGCCGGAAGACTATGTCGCCTTCCGCGACAAGCTGATTGCCGACCTGATGTCGCTGAAGGACCCTGAAACGGGCAAGCAAATCATTGTCGACGTGCTCAAGCGCGAAGAATGGTTCCCGGGTCCGCACATGAAGGAGGCCTGCGACTTGACCTTGGTGCTGAGCGACAACGGCTTCGTTTCGATACGCAACTACAAGCCGGCCGTCGTCCAGCGCCCCAATGCCGCCGGGACACATCACCCCGACGGAATCTTCATGGCGTACGGCAAGGGCATCGACGCAACCGGCCAGGAAGTCGAACTGCGCCAGATCGTCGACGTCGCTTCGACGCTGCTGTATAGCCTCGGTCTTTCGGTACCATCGGACCTCGAGGGCGAAGTTCCAACCAGTTTCTTTGCTGCGGAATACATGGCTGAGAACCCGGTCAAGCAAGGCGCCAAGACGCGCCTGGAGCGCAGCGGTGAAGCCCGTGAAGAGATGGATGAAGAGGAAAAGAAAAAGATGATCGAGCAGCTGCAGATGCTCGGCTACATGGAATAACGACTCCGGGATGTTGGCAGAACCGGGGGGAGCCCGGGTCATGTCCGGACGTTAACGCGTCCGTCAAGGAGTCTTGTGATGGGTGATATGCAGTTGGTGCCGTTGACCGAGTTGTCGGCGCGAGGCCTGTTGGCCGGTGACGGCCGCATGATTCACGGCGAACTGAGTTACGAACGGCCGGCGTACATTTATCGGCATCGGCTGAAGAACTGTACTGTCGGTGCGTTCGCGTATTTCAACGCGGCCGGCTCCACCAGCGCCTATCGCGTGACGTTTGGACGCTACTCGCAGATCGGCGAATCGTCGATCATCGGTCCACCGGAGCATCCGATGGACTGGTTCAGCTCGCATCCGTTCGCATTCACTCGGCCGGAGCACATGCCGAACATCTATTCGACGCCGGATTTTGTGCGGCTCGGACCGGAAGCTAGCGACGAATCCGCCTGGGCCGACCAGCAACCCAACGATACCTACATTGGGCACGAGGCTTATGTGGGCGCTGGATCCTTTATCAAACGCGGCGTCAGTATCGGCCATGGCGCCTGTATCGGCGCACGCAGCGTGGTTACCCGCAACATCCCGCCCTACGCGATCGCAGTTGGCAGCCCGGCGCGGGTGATCCGACTGCGTTTCGACGAGCGCATCGTCGAGCGCCTGCTGCAATTGCAGTGGTGGCGCTATGATCTTGCTCCGTTCAAGCATCAGGTCGATTTCTCGCAGGTCGAGGCGACCCTGGAATTTTTCGAACAGCGCCTCGCGGACAACGACCTTGCCGAACTGATGCCGGACACCTATCGTGTGACGCCCGCTGGCGAAGCCCTGCGCTTCGAGCGATTGTCAAAGCCGCTGTTCTGCAGCGACACCGACCCATTTCCATTCCCCCCTCCAAGACTTGACCATGCCTCTAGACCGTGACGCCATCGTCGGCAAACTGATCGTCCTGCTTGAGGACTTTACCCAGGACTGGGACAACGACCTCGACGCCGCCATGAGCGCCGACAGTCGCCTGCTCGCCGATCTCGGTTTCGAATCGGTGGACATCATCCAGCTGACGGTCGCCATCGAAGAAGACTTCGGCCTGTCGAAAACACCGTTCGACAAGCTGCTGATGAAGGACGGCCGCTATGTCGACGACCTCAGCATTGGCCAGATCGCAGATTTTCTCAGCGCCTTCGTTCGCGGCTGAAATCAGGCATGGCCCAGGCCGACATCAACGGCGCACAGCTGGCCTGGCAACAGCTTGGCGACGGGCCGGATCTGATCCTGGTCCATGGCCTCGCGGCCAACCGCGCATTCTGGTTTGCGGCTGCGACCGCGCTGGCGCCGCGCTTTCGCGTGACCCTGTATGACCTGCGCGGGCACGGCTACAGCAGTCGCGCTGCCGACGGCTACTCCGCTAGCGCCATGGCAGGCGATCTGCTGCAGCTGATGGATGCCTTGGATATCGACGCCGCAGTGCTCGCCGGTCACAGCTATGGCGGCGCCATCGCACTGGAAGCTGCTGCTCAGGCACCGCAGCGGTGTACCCGCCTGGCATTGTTCGACTCGCGGATACAGCGCCTGCAGCCGCAGATGCGCATGCATGATCTGCCCCTAAGTGCCTACGAGCGTGCCGTTGCCGACGCCAGCACCCGTGCGTACGGCTATGACTGGGATGCTGAGACTCAGGTCGGCTTCCGCTTTCTCGAGGCGACCGCGCGCCTGCGGGCCGATGCGCTCGACGCCGATCTGCGTGATAGCTTCACGCCGTTCGGCGAAGGCCGCGGCGCCGTGCGCGCCGCACGCCAGTGGTTACGTCTACTCGACGAAACGCGGGCACGTGATGAATTCGCCGAGCCCGGCGCCGAGACCGAAGTCCTGCGCCGGCTGACGATGCCGAGTCTGTTGATGTATGCGCAGGGCTCACGCTGCCTGCCGTCGGCCGCAGCCCTGAAGGAGCTGCTCCCTGCCCCGCGGTATCAGGAATTGGCTGGCGCCGGCCACTTCTTCCCGGTCAGCCACGCCGCCACCGTCGCGGCCGTGTTGCAGGACTTCGCTGGCGATGCATCGTAGTCGTTTCTGCCGTCGCATCGGCCTGCTGACGGCGGTGCTTCTGATGCTCTGCGCGTGCAGTGTTCCACGCGCACCCACCGCCACACCCGCGGACAGCGCGATGCGCTCAAGCACGTTATCGACAGCGGATGGCGTTCGCAGCTACCGGATATTCATCCCTCCTGGCTATTCGGCGCAGCGACCGATGCCACTGGTCGTCGCGCTGCATGGCGGTCTGGGCAGCGGCGAAATCATGGCGGAGCAGACCGGCTTCAATCGTGTTGCCGAGGCGCGTGGATTTTTGGTCGCGTATCCGGATGGAATCGGGCGCACCTGGAACGCCGGGCGCTGTTGTGGGCCGGCGATGGAGAAGCGGATCGACGATGTCGGCTTCGTCCGCGCGGTGATCGCGCAGGTTCGACGGGACTATGCCGTCGATACCGCGCATATTTTCGGCACCGGATTTTCCAACGGGGCGATGCTGCTGCACCGCATCGCCTGCGAGGCCCCCGACACCTTCAGCGCGATCGCACCGGTCTCCGGCGGCATCATGCTCAGCCCCTGCGCCGCACGCAGCGGTGTCTCCGCGCTGCTGATCCAAGGCCGCGACGACCCGCGAATTCCGTGGAACGGCGGCGTGTTCGATGACAGCTACCGGCCATCAATGGCGGATGTGGTGAACTCGCTGGCGCAGCGCAATGGCTGTGGCGCCGGCGAACAGGTCATTGAGCAGAAAGGCGCTGTCAGCTGCAGTGCACGCAGTAGCTGCCGAGAAACGCTGCAGTGGTGCGGACTGGCAGGCGTCGGTCACCAGTGGCCCGGCGGCGCCACTTACCTGCCCCGATTGCTTGGTCAAAATACCGCAACATGGGACGCCAGCCGAGCCATCGGCCAGTTCTTTGGCACCCAGATTGCCCGATCCGCGACACCAGCCGCCCGTTGAATTCCGGACCCCACCGGGGATAATTCTCCTATTGCGTAAGCGATCGACTACGCGCAGCATCACCATAGGACTGCATTGAACCGCCGCCAGGCGACGATGCAGGAGACCCCGACATGGGGCGCCGCGATGGGGGAATCTGCGATGGTTGGGGAATCAGCGCCGGTGGTGCTTGTCACCGGTTCATGCGGGGGCATCGGCAAGGTCACTGCCGATCTCTTTGCGAAACATCACTACCGCTTGGCACTCACGGATCTGGATCTGGATCAGGTCAGCGAGCAGGCGTCACGCCTAGCCGAGCAAGGCGTCGATGTCGAGGGCTTTGCCTGCGATATCACCGACGCGCACTCGGTCGGACGCTTGTTCGATCGGGTGATCGACCGCTTCGGACGCATCGACGCCGCATTCAACAACGCCGGACGGGGTGGTGGTGCGGTACCGCTGACTGAAACCGAGGATGATCTGTGGCATGCCTGCATTCAGGTCAATCTGACGGGCACCTTCCTGTGCATGAAGCAGGAATTGAAGATCATGTCGGCGCAAGGCTACGGCAGCATCGTCAACAACTGCTCGATTCTCGGCCTGCATGGCGGCGCCAGCGCACCGTATACCGCCAGCAAACACGGTATCGCCGGACTGACCAAGACCGGAGCGCTGAGCTATGCCTCGAAAGGCATTCGCGTCAACGCGGTATGCCCGGGTCTGATTGACGCCGGCCTGGGGCTGAAAGTCTTGTCACGCCCACCGGAAGTGGTCCGGAGCCTGATTGATATGCACCCGATGGCGCGCCCGGGTACTGCAGCAGAGGTGGCCTCAGCGGTGGTCTGGCTGAGCTCACCGGAAGCCTCCTTCATCAATGGCCACATGCTGTCCATCGACGGCGGCTACGGTTGCCACTAAGCCCTCAGGGTTTCAGGCATAACCGAGATCGCGCGCAAGCTCGACCAGATCCGGAGAAAATGCGCAGCCGTCGTCGCGCCACGGCAACACTCCCTCGAGCCTTGGCGTCTGATCCCAACGCCGCGGCAGCGTGATCGATTCGAGCACATCCGCCTCGAGACCATAAGGCGCCGACGGCGGGCCAAACCCGGCAAACGACCAGTCGTCGGGCTGCGCCATCGCGGCCAGCGCCACGTCTTCCGCCGGAAGGCCAAGCGCAGTGCACAGTGCATGCAGCGACGCCACTGAAGCCACATCAATGTCTTCAATGCGCTGACGCACAATCCGAATCTGAGCCTCGTGCGCGAGCAAACGCTCAATGTTGTGGTGAACCCGGAACCAGCCGAGCTGGGGATCAATCACCGGCGGCTGTCTGGAGTGATCCTTGAAATCAGCCGGAACAAACAGTCGCTCACGCAGCCACGCCGCCTGCACCAATCCCTGTGCATACGGATGTCGCAGCAGCTGCAGAATTTCTGCTCTTGGCGCGGCAGTCCGCAGGCGCAGCAGATCAGAGGTTCGCAGCGGCGTCTCGACATCCGGCACCACCAACCGACGCGGTGCAGCCATCGTCGCCAGCGTATGCAGAATTTCTGCCGTCGAAACATCGGCACGCGATTGCAGCCACCGGCGCGCCCGTTCGATGTGGTCATCGTCCTGACCGCCGAATTCTAGAACCGCCAGAGCCCGCATCAATCCATCGCCGTGTGCGCCCTGCCCGATATCGACAATCTCCAGCAGCTCGCCAACGTAATCGGCCATGAACAGGTCCAGCTGCGGCACTGCGAAGAGTGACGGATGCTGTCCCAGGATCGCGGCGGCAAAAGACGCGCCGGAAAATGGCGCCGCCAGAATGAAGATGGGATCAACGGGTCTCATGCGAACTCGGGTTGGTGTCCTTGGCCAGCCAGACTTCGCAGCCACCGCGCGGGTTCGGCACATATTCCCACTCGCCGTTGGCCTGACGCTGCGCGATCGTCGGCCCAAACGGATTCGCCGTGGCCACAAACAGGCCGTGCGGCGTCGACTGGATATTGCGCACACCCCAGTTGTAGACGTTGCCGAAGCCGGAACGCGTCACCGGCTCCCAGCGGATGCCGTCCGGGCTGCGCCACAACTCGCAGCCGCCGTGGTAACGCACCAGCTTGTCGACGCCCCAGCGATCTATCAGTGCCAGCACGTCTTCCGGCCACACCTGCATCGGCAGATACGGCAGGGAATTGGCCCAGCAGAAGGTTCCGGCATAGAGATAGCCCTGATGCACGCCCATACGCCAGACATAGCCATTGAACAGCTGGTCGAATCCGGACGAATACCCGGAAAGCGGATATCGAATGCCGTCGGGCGTCAGCCGCGGATCCCCCATCAGCAGTTCCCAGGAATCATCCGGCCAGACGCGAATCAACTCCGCCGCCGCCGGCCCAAGATCGAACGCGCGGTGGTAGCCGCCATTGAGAATGCCCGTGCCTATATACAACGCACCGTTGAACTCGCACAGGCTGACGCCGACTTCGTTGAACGGCCCGCGCCAGGCGCCGTGCTGCAGTACCCGCGTCCATTGATACGGCAACTCGCCGCCGCGGGTTTTCCACAGTTCAAAGCCGTTCTTGCCGTTGACCGTGGCCCCGTACAGATGACCGTCAAAGACGTGCATCTCGAAAACGGTCAGGTTGTTGGGGTCACCGAAGCCTTCCTCGCTCGCGGCTTTCCAGTCCGCACTCTGCAGATCATCCGTGGCATAGATCGTCGCTTCCGAACCAAGGCTGTCCGAAGCACGGCGAGCGCCGGCGGTCGAACTGGTCGGGGTCGTATGCACGCGTCCGTTGAATACCTGCAAGGTACGGAACGAACGCACGGCGGGCGAAAACGGGGGGCGCGGAACCGGCTCGAACGTGATGCCATCCTCGCAACGCAGCACATCCGGCGGCTCCGCCAGCATCGGCGCCCAGGTCGACACATACAGGCATGGCTTTGTATCCGACGCACCCTGGAATACCGTCATGCCCCGAAACCCGATGTAGCGCGGCACCGGATGACTGCTGCGCTTGGACGCAACCATCGGCGCCTGATAAAGGCGCTCCCACTGATCGATCTCGGGCGTATAGGCCCAGATCTCGGCCTGGCGCGGCACATCGTAGATGTATTCGGCGCTGTCGACCGGCCAGGGGTGCCACGCCGGTCGCGGCACATTCCACTTGTTCGCGGCCATGGTCGCGCGCGTGGTGCCCACGTAAATGCGCCCCTCGAACCACGCCATGCTGTGAGCATAGTGGTTCCAGCCGTCGCCGAACCCGCTCTCGCAGATCAGACGAAAGTCAGCTTCGCTCAGGCGATGCTCGGCACCTACGGTCATGCTCAGGGCAGCCAGGACCAGACCTCAACGAACAGGAAGCGCATCAGTGCGCGCGTGAACACCACGATCGCCAGGTGCCATTCACCCTGAACCTTGGCGTTGCCGGTCATCCCCGACTTCAGGACATCGTCCGGATCCTCGACAACGGCATAGACACGCACTACCTTGCCGTACTTCCCGTCTTCAGCCGCTGGCGAAATGCTGGTGACGCTGCCGCGAAAGGTCGTCCCCGGAAACGCCCAGACTTTGGCGTAGCTGCGGCTGTCCAGCTTCACCTCACCGATACCGGCTTCAGGCAACTTGATCTCGACCTGACGCTTGGCGCTGTCTTCAACCACCGCCAGCAGTTCACCGCGGTTCAGATAGTTTCCGACCGAGAACAGCAAGGCCCGCGACACCACACGTCCACTGATCGGCGCCGTGACCCGCGTGTTCTTCAGTTCCTGTTCGTTATAGGCCAGAGTCGCCCCAGCCTCCTCGATCTGAGCCTCGATCGCCTGGATGCGTTCCGACGCTGCGGGGCTCGACACCAGATCCCGCGAACGTTCGGCTTCAACCAATTCCTGCGCCGCGACATCGGCGGCGCCGCGCGCATGCTCGTATTCCTGCGCGGTCACCGCGCGACGGCTGTAAGCCTGCGACAGGCGATCCGCGTTGGTACGAGCAACCTCGGCACGCTTGCGGGCGGTCTCCACCCGTTGCCGCGCAACCTCGACTTCCTCAGGTTTGCCGCCGCTGCGCGCCAGGGCAAGGTCGGCGCGCAGCTGCGCCAGCTGGGCTTTGCTGGCGGCCACTTTCGCGCGTTGCTCGTCATCGCTGAGGCGCGCGATGACGTCGCCCGCCTTGACCGTGCTGCCCTCTTCCACGAGGACCTCGCGGACGTCGCCCGGAACCAGCGCCCGAACATCGGCTCGCGCCTGCGGCAGCACCACAAACTCGCCGCTGGGCTCATAGCGATATGGAATCAGGCATAGCAGCAGGATGCCACCGGCAATCAGCAGGCTGCGCCGAGACGGCATCCAGTTGCGCTTCCAGCCGAGATTGCTGCGCGTCCCCGCTGCCTTGTTGAACTGCCTGTACATGTATGCCCCCATCACCATCATCAAAAGCAGAAAGCCGCTGCCGCGGAAGTGATCAGCAAGCCAGCTGCCGATTCCCGCCACCACCCAGCTCACGACAAAAATCCAGTAAGCCCCAATGGCAATACCGTAGGTACGCAGAACGCGTCTCGGCAACTTCCTGGCCTGATTGAACCACGGCCGATCGAAACCGAACACACCGGTCAACGCCTGCTCACGCAAGTCAGGTGCGTTCAGCCAATGGGCCAGCAGGAAATAGCCATCTCGCTTGGTCAGCGGATTGAGCTGAATGAGGAGAACCCCCAAACAGACCGCCATCACCGCGAGCGCAGCGGTCGCAACCAGCGGTCGTACCGACGCATCCAGAAACCAGACCAGCATGCACAAACCAAGCAGCGCGGCCATACCGACCAGTCCGGCGCCAATGATGCGCAGGCGATCGATGCGCCCGCTGTGCTCGGCTGCGCCGCCGCTGTAGACAAACAGCCGAGGAATCCACAGGAATCCGAAAACCACCCCGGACTGCACGCGCTCGGGCGTGTAGCGATCGATCGCTGCCGCCCGGGCTGCGCTGGCGAACAGGTTGACCAGCATGAATCCGAGCAGGCCGCCAAGCAGCGGTCGATACCCCGTCAGCAGATCAGTGACATGACCAATTGCTTCATGCCGATTGCCATACAGCCCGAATCCCCCCGCCACCAGCAGCAGCACGAACAGACCCAGCGCCCAGCGTGATGCCAGTGGCCAGATCAGAACCCGGCCGATCAAGATCAGCGGCCACGCATTCAGTGGGATATCGATTCGATTCGCCACACCGCGCTGTTTCCCGAGCAGCCCCGTCAGTCCGCCGAGCAGTGCAGGTGCCGCCAGCGAGCCCGGAACCGTCGACGGTGGCTGCACGGTGGTTGCCGCAAAGGCCGGCTCGCGCCCGGTCCAGCCCAAGGCGTGGGCCTGCTCCAGCGTGTGCACCGGAATGGGCAGCGGATCGTGCGTGCCGGCGGCGAGCAGACGATAACGGCACAGCTCGGCAGCGAAGCCTTCAAGTTCCTCCGCGCTCAGCACACGTCCCAGTTGCTCGCGTGCAATCTGCCTGATCGTGGTGGCATTCCGCTGACCGTCAAACAGTTGCGCCAGTGCCAGATCGTCAGCGTCCAGCCGCACCGGCTCGGTTTCACCCTCCGCCAAGAGCTCGACACCGTGCGTCAACGGTGTCTGGCTGATCGGGACAAAGCGTCGGTAACGGCTGCCGAACATGACTGATTGATGCTACGGCTCAGGGGGCTTGCAGCAGGCGATTGATCTGCGCAAGGTCGGCCACCAGCAGATTGCCGGACACCTGTTTCAACCGCAGAGAGTTGACCAGAAACTTGTAGCGCGCGGCAGCGTAGTCACGCTCGGCCGCATAGCGCCGCTCCACTGCCGCCAGCACATCGGCTGTGGTCCGTGTTCCAGCATCGAACCCGGCACGCATGGCATCCTCTGACGCAATGGTGGCGTCAACCGCACGCTTCAGAGCTTCCACTCGCTGCAGCCCCGAAGCGCTGTTGCGATAGGCAATCCGCGTATCGCGCACCGCTGAAACGACAGCGTTGTCGTACAGCGCCTGCGCGCGTTCCTGCATCGCAAGCGTCTGGCGTTTGGTCGCACTGATCTGCCCGCCGGTATACAGCGGCATATTCATCATGACGCCGATCCGTTCCTGATCCTCGTCGCGCTCCCCTGAGATGCCGCCGGAGGAATCAAGCCCGAATGCGGCACCGACCAGATCAACTTTCGGCCAAGCCATCTTGCGAGCCTTTTCATGGTCGAGGTCCGCGATCTGCAGTGTGACTTTCTGCAACAGCACCGCAACACTGACCTGCTCGGCGCGCGCGGTCCACACGGTTTCATCCAGAGGCTGCGGCGGCACCAGCTTCAATGTTGCCGGAAGACGTTTGACGTGCGCGTAGCTGCGCCCGGTCAGCGCCTCAAGGCGCGCAATCGCATTGGCCTGCGCATTCTGGGCGTCAGTCTGGCTGGCATTGGCCAGCTCGAACTGGGCCAGGGCGTCCTTGACGTCAGCGTCGGTGGCCAGCCCCGAGCTCGCACGCACCCGTACCTGATCCAGCTGCTCCCCCACCGCCCGCAATTCGGCATCGGCAAAACGCACTGCATCATCCGCAGCGAGCAAACCGAAATAGGCATCCGAGACACCAATCAGCAGCGCGTCCTGCGCCGCCTGCAGCTTGTACCCTGCCTGCTGCAGCTTGAGGTCAGCCTGATCAAGGCCGATCGTCAATTCAGGGTGATACAACGCCTGCTGCAGTTGCGCACCATAGGTCCAGCGATGGTAATCGTCGTCACGATCAATATCGACGACGCCGTAGTAGTCCCCGGAAACCGACTCGTGTACGAAGTCATATTGGGATTTCAATCCCAGCTGGGGCAGAAGCTTGCCCTTGGCCTGCGGCACCAGTTCACGCGCTGCGACGAACTCGGCCCGGGCAGCGACGTACTCGGGGTTGTACTGCAACGCGTCATTACTGGCCGTCAGCAAGTCAGCCAGATCGTTCGCAGTTGGCGACGCGGCGACAGCGGCCGTAGTGACGCAAACGGATGCGAGCGCTGCAGTACAGAATCCGAGAATTCGGACTCCCATCATTGACATCGGTGTTCCTCGTTGATTCTTCGCGCGTAACGCGCACCGTCCCCTTGAACCCCACTGCAGGCGTTCCCCTGCATCACGGGCACATTATGGATAAATCATCCTGCAGTGTCGTGTCGGCCATTCCCCCGCCATGCCGATGATGCGGGGGAGCGCCAGAAAAAACCCCGCGTTGCCGCGGGGTTTTTTCATCGCAGGGCACATCAGCCATGCGGGAGTTTCATCAGGTAACGGCAAATCGCCGGGCAGATCACCACCGCACCGATCATGTTGGCGAAGAACGCGAAGGTCAGCAGCAGACCCATATCCGCCTGGAACTGCAGGCCGGACCACAGCCACGTCGCAACCGACCCCGACAGCACCAGCCCGGTGAACATCACCGGTTTTCCGGTCATGCGCAAAGTCTCGAAGTAGGCATCCGTCAGACTCATGCCCTTCTTCACGAACTCCTCGATCGTTGAGTAGATGTAAATCCCGTAGTCGACGCCGATACCCACAGCGAGCGCCGCGACCGGCAAGGTGGCCACCTTCATGCCGATGCCTTTGATCGTCATCATCGCCAGAATCAGCGAGGACACCGTATACAAGGGCAGCAGAATCGAAAACACGCCGGCCGCGTTGCGGAACGACAGCCACAGGAAAATGATGATGACCGCGTAGACGTAGTAGACAATCGGCTTGTCCTTGGCGTGCACAACCTCGTTGGACGCCGCCATTACGCCAACATTGGCCGACGCCAAGGCGAAATTGACCGGACAGGGCTTGCTGAAACCGTCGAGCTTGACCTTGGCCTCGTCGATCCGCTTGCGGATATCGAGCACAGAAGGATCCGCATCCACCTCAAGATCAGTGAAGTTCTGCGCCTTCAAAGAAGTCTGTCGCGTCTTCATTGCGACCCGCGCGTCACCCCATTCACGCCGAGCTGCCAGCTTGTCGGCGCAGTACGCGGCGTCCACACCCGGGTGGGTTGAGAACCAGGTCTCGGCATTGGTCGCATTGAACTCCTTGACCTTGTCGGTCAGGTGGTCAATCGTCACCGCCTTATGGTCCTCGGTGAACAGGAACAGCGCCATGGCCGAACAGTTCGGATTGAGCAAGCCGGAGGAGGTCGGCACCGGCGTGATCGCCTGCACCATCACATACTGATTGCGCGGCAGCACGCGAAACTTGGGCACCGCCTCAGAAAATGCCGAGTTGACCTGCTTGGCGATGCCGGGCAGCGACAACGTCGACTGAATGCCCGGTTCGTTTTCCATGTGCCAGGTAAAGCGATCAATCTGCTCCATCACGTCGTACTTGATGCACGACTCCGGATCGGTCTCGGCGATCACCTTGAGAATATCGGTCCCGATCGCAAAGTTGTTGACCACCGCCTCGGTGTCCTTGTTGTAGCGCGAATCCGGACGCAGCTCCGGCACACCGGCCTGTGAATCGCCGTACAGCATGCCTTCGCTCTTCCAGGTCGCCCATCCGTACACCACCGCCGTCGCCACAATGATCACCGCCGCAGGAATCGGCTTGGTCACGATCGTCATTGCACGGAACACCGGATTGAGCGCCGCTTCGCGCCGCTCCTGCTTCTTGACGAACTCCTCGACGTTCTTGACCTTGGTATAGGTCAACCAGATCGGCATCAGGATCTTGTTGGTGATGATGATCGCAGCCATGCCGAACGAGGCATTGATCGCCATCTCCCGAATGATGTCGATCGGAATCAGCAGGATCGTCAGAAAGCCGGCCAAGTCGGTGATCAGCGCGGTAGTGCCTGGAATGGCCAGTCGCCGGAAAGTTTCAAGCGAGGCGTCGTAGCTGTTCTTTCCGGCCGCCAGCTCGTGCACCCACGAACTGGTGTACTGCACGCCGTGCGACACGGACACCGACAGGATCAGGAATGGCACCAGGATCGCAAACGGATCAAGTCCGTAGCCTGATGCCGTGAGCAGGCCGAATTCCCAGATCACTGCGATGAACGAACATACCAATGGCATGATCGCGAGCTTGAGGCTGCCGAGATACAGCACCAGCAGGACAAAAGTCATCGCCAGTGCAACGAAGAAATACATCACCACTTCGTTGGCCGCATCGGTCACGTCACCGATGACCTTGGCGAATCCCAGAATGTGAATATCAATCTGGTCATCCTGATACTTCTGCCGGATTTTTTCTTCCAGCTGCTTGGCCACATCCCGGTAGTCGAGCTTCTTGCCCGTGATCGGATCGACTTCGAGCAGCTCGGCGAACACCATTGCGCCGCGCTGATCCTTGGTCGTGTAGCGCCCGACATGGCCGCCCTTGCCGACATTGCCGCGGACCAGGTTGAAGTAGTAGTCGGTGGGCTGGTATTCGGCGGGAATCACGTTGCCGCCAGCGAAGCCGCCTTCGACCACCTCGATGTAGCGCACATCCGGGGTGAACAGCGATGACACACGTGAACGGTCAATGCCCGGCAGGAAGAAAATCTCGTCCGTGACCTGCTTGAGCTTGCTCAGGAAGTGCTCGTTGTACATGTCATGGGACTTGTCCTTCTGGATCAAGGCCACCAGCACTGTATTGGCACCGCCAAAATCATCTTCGTACTGCTTGAGCACTTGCATGTACGGATGATCCAGCGGAATCGACTTATCGAAACCGGCGTCGACATGCGTGCCCGCCGCGAACCATGCAAAAACCATGGTCAGCAGCCCGAGCAGCACCAGCATCAGCACGCGCTTGCCGTAAACCACAGGTTCGACGACTGCGAGGATCCTTTCCTGCGAAAACATTGCTTTGCCAGCCATAAGCTGTGCCCCCTAAATCGAATGCGAGAAAAAGTGCCGCGGCTTACTGCAAGCCGATGTGCTGCACGCCGGATTCACCCACAGCGAGCAGTTCCCCTCCGAACACGATCGCCGACGAAAGCGGCGTTCCCGCCTTGGATTTGACCACGCGCACGTCCTGCGCAGTTCCGTCCATGTCCAGCACATTTCCATTGAGTCCGACCAGCACAATCTTGCCGTCATCGGTACGCGCAGACCCGAACATCGAGGCCACTGACTCGGTCGTCACCTCGGTCCAATTTCCGGCAGCGACGTCATCCGCCACAAACATGTTGCCGCGCAGGCCATAAATCAATGCGCCCTTTTCGCCCAGCGGAACTGCGCCGAACAACGAGCTGTCATAGGGCGACTCGAGCTTGCTCCAGGTTTGTCCCTGATCGGTCGAAAGCGCCAAAGTGCCGGACTCGCCGACAATCATCAGCGTGCCGTTACCAAGCGCGGTGATGGCATTGAAATGCCACTCGTCCTCACGGATTGGAGACTCAACCTCGGTCCAGTTCTGTCCGCCGTCCGTGGTCTCATAGAACAGCGAGTAAGCACCAACAGCAAAGCCGCGCTGATCGTCGAGGAAAAGGACATCCAGGAACGGCTTCTCCAGTTCCGGAGCGAAATTCTGCAGAGTCCAGCTCTGCCCGCCATCAGTGGTATGCAGGATCACTGCATCATGCCCGACTGCCCAGCCATTGTCGGCGTCAACAAATGTCACCGAGGTCAGCGGCGAACGCGTTGGAACCTGGACCTGCGCCCAATTTCGTCCGTCGTTTGAAACGATGACGGCACCGCGATCACCCACTGCAACCAGATGCTCCCCGGTGTTGACGATGTCGAGCAGCAGACTGCCGGAAGTCAATGGCATGACTTCAGACGGCAGGGACTTGACGATTTCCTGTACAGGCTCGCTCGAATCAGGTGGCGTGTCCTGTGCTTCGTCCTGTGCACTGGCCCAGCTGCTCAGAGCGAGCACCGCAGCTCCGGCAACAGCAAGCCACGTTCTCCGATAGATGCTCATAAGATCCCCTCAACGTTCGCGCGATCAGCGCGAAAACAACAACAGTGATTTCTCTCCACCCGATCGAGGCTGGCCCGCCACCGCGTCGGCCCGACTGCTTTTCTGCTCAGTTTTTCGCCAACCTTGAAACACTACCGGGCGCGAAATGGTCCACATCGAATGGCATCGCGACCGTCTCCGGATCTTCGTTGTTGAGCGCTTGCACAAGATAACGATTGCTCTGGAGATCGTACACTGTTTCACAAATCGGGAGCTCGTAAGGCACATCGTAAGCGATCACGGTATGTGCCTCCTGCACGCGCCAAAGGTGATCGCGCCCATCAAAGACGTCGACTACCCTGATCTGCCAACCGTCTTCATCGACATAGAAGCGACGCTTGCGGTACTGATGAATCGTATTAGGTCGCAGCGTGGCTTCGACCACCCAGACCCGACGCAGTTCGTAGCGCGTCAGATCCTGCGCCAGATGATTACGCTGGACGATGTCGGGGTACCGTCGGCGATCGTCATGCAGGCGGTAGCTGTTGGCCGGCACATACAGAGTCTGTTTTCCGATCAATTTCCATTCATAGCGATCCATCGCGCCATTGAACATGTCGTTCTGATCGGTGGTGCCCAATCCGTCGGCCCCCACCAAGGGATTGTCGTAGGCGAGATTCGGCGCACGCCGCAGACGTCGCTGGCCCGGGCTGTACTGCCACGCGCGCCGCTCCTGATCGAGAGGATTCATGGTTTCATGGATCAGGACCACCGATCCCGCAAGACGTTCGGGGTCGGTCACGACCTGAAGCAAGTACAGCAGAACATCGCCCCGATCGGCCGGCTCGATGTCGCTACGGCTATAGTTGAACAACACATCCTCACGCAGGCGCGTCCGGTTGTAGTCTCCCGATGCCGCAACAGCAAACTGGTTGCGCCAGCGCTGAACCGAGACATCGCGGAATCGAGTCTTGTGATTCCAGATCACCTCGTGGCCGTTTGATGGGATCGGAAACGGCACCCCCAGTGACGCACCGGCTATCGCTTCGCCATTGGCCAGCAACTCCGCGTTCAGCGCATTGGTCCGGCTCGCCGCATACTCCGCCGGAGGATTGGCAAAACTGCGCCGCGTCGAATAGACCGGCATCCGGTAGGTGTCTGGATTGCGCTGAAGCAGCGCCAACTGCCCGGCACTCAGATGCTCACGGTATTGCTCAGCATTCTTCGCGGTGATGACGAACAGAGGGAGATCGTCCGGATACGGATCGCAGTACCGCCCTCCGGTCCCGGTGAAGCACGCCGGTGGCCGCGTCACGCCTCCATTCCAGGCTGGAATCACGCCATCTGCACTGGGCCCGGCTTCAGCCCCGACCGGAGTCAATTCCACCCCCAGTCGCGCCGCCTGATCCTCAGGCACTTTCGCTACGGCGGCCGACGATATGATGGCCAAGACCGCGACCGCGGCCCAACGGGGGTAACGCATTCCGCGGAGTCCCCGAACAACAGGCTTGTGCATCAGAACTGATAACCTAGGTAGAGCAGCAGATAATCGCGATCATGCAATGAGTCGCGCCGGTGATTACCGGTGTACCAGGTATACCGGATCTCGCCGTTGTATTTTGACAGGTAGTCCCAGCGAATGCCCGACAAAATCTGCTTGCGTCCCTCAACAAAGTTCTGCCCCAGGCCCGGCGCCACACCCTCGACGTCGTGGAAAAACGCGTTCAGCAGTTCCAGGTTGACGCCGAAGAACGCGTCGTCATAGCGCGTCAGCGTGACGAATCGATAACCATAGGAGATGGCCGTGCCGAATCCAGCCAGATCCGGATGTGCCGTCGGGTTCTGCCGAAGATTCGGATCCGATCGGTTGGTGCTTGGGTCGTTCGGGTCGGTACGGACATCGATCGGATTGATGCCCGCGCTGCCATCGGCTCCGCTGGACACATGTGTATTGACGCCAGCGCCCTGAAACTGAAGCTTGTCGATCGAAGGCATGCCAAACACCTGGGTCATGCCCATTTCCAGCAAGGCGACAATCTGCGTTGCGCCGATTGGATTGGTGCCGCCGAAAGTCTTCAGAAAAGTTGTCCCGAGCTGACCGACCTTCATGCGCTCATAGCCGGCAATATAGTCTCCGGGGCCGTATTCGACGCCTCGATACACCGAAGTGAAGTCCGGCACTGCAGTGCGCCGGCCAGGCAAGGTTGCCAGCGGCTCGAGACTGAAGTCCTGCGCCGGAAATGCCGGCTGCAACCCTGCGAATACCAGATCGGTGATGTGGATCTGTACCGGCAAGTTGTCACGAAACGCGTATTCGCCGGACCACGCAACGTCACCCAGCGTCGTGTTGAACGACAACCCATAGACGTGGATGTCTTCCGGATACTCAGCGAAGTACTGGATCGTACCGACCGGCAGCGGGTCCTTATAGGCAGGGTCGTCAAAAGAACCCGTTGGTGACAGACTCGCGCCTGGCACCCCCGCCGCCGCCAGCAAATTGCCGACCGGCAGGCCGCAACCTCCAGCGGCCTGCGGCGTCAGCAGGCTCACGACATTCAACGCCGTTCCGGTTGGCAGCGCAGAGAGCAACCCATCCAGCGCATTGCCGAATACCGGAACCTGGCTGACGATGCTGCCGTCCGGAATGCACGTCGCCTCCGCAGCGATGATCGAGATCGACGGAATCCGCGAATGGTAATTGGCAAAGTACAGACCGATCTCGGTGCCGTTGTTGATCTGGTCGAAATACATCTTCAGCGATGCGCCGTACTGACCGCCATCATCCGGTCGGCGCTTATGCTCCTCATCGAAGGCACGGGTCATCGTTCGATCGGACACCGAGCCCAGCAATGAGGCTGGATCATCCGGATTACGCCACGGCTGATACAACTCCAGCGGATCTTCCGGCGCCTTTCCGAACGACAGCATCGCGTAACTTGCTCCAGCCCCGAGCAGATCCGCAGACGAGAAGTAGCTGCCCGCCGGGTCGACCACGAACGGCTGCCAGTCGTACTGATAGAACACTTCGGCATTGAGTCCATCCATGATTTCGGCGTTCAGCGAAACCATGCCGACCGGCTGGAACAGCTCCTTGATATCGAATCCGGGCAGGCGCAATAACGCCTGATTCAAGGGATTCACGGTATTGAGGCTGTTCAGCGCCAGGAAGCCGCTCTCGCCCCAGTTGAGCACGTGATTGCCGAGTTTGAAGCTCGCCAGACGGTCGCCAACCTCGAAGGTCCGACTGACGAAATAGTCCAGCATCTCGAACCCGTTACCGTTGGTGCCCACCGCCGAATTCGGGTAGTCGGTGCGTGAGGGTTGCATCGTCGTGTCCGGATGGCGTTCCTCGAAATCGGAATACCGCCCGTCGTAGAAATACAGCCCGCGCGCAAAGACGTTGAAGCCGAACAGATCAATCGTCAGATCCGTGGTCAGCTTGGCCGTCGCGTGAACGATGTCGTACTGATCGAAATTGAGGTTGCCGTTATCGCCGTTCGGCTGGTAACTGCCGGGCTGAGCAACAAAGTAGTTGTTGCGATTGCCATATTCCGCATCGTCAACCGTTCCGGAGCAGGTATCGCCGGAGAACGTATTGTTCCCGCCTGGATCTGGCGAATCTCCGGCAGGTGTAACGCGCGCGACGCAAAGCCCCGGATTCAAATTGGACTTGCCGACGAGCCCGGAATCCCGCTCCTGCATGCGCATCGACGCGCCGATCGACACCAGGTTTTCGATCCGAACCGTGGTATCGGCGATGGTCAGTTCCATCGCTGCTGCGGCTCCGGAAACCAACAACGTCGCTGCAGCTAAGTAACGAGCGCAATACCCCAGACGTCCAACACCGCTGACCGATTTCATCCCCGCTCCCCCTGCTTTCGTTGTCTGCACTGACCCGCAACGGCCCGCATCGAACAGGAAGGAGCGCTCACCGGCACAGGCCCCTGCACCGGACACTCCTCCGTTCACACTAGAAGCCGACTTGTGGACTTCCTACTTTGCTTTTTGTATGAAGCGCTTACACCGCGCTGTCGAGTTGAAAGTGTACGCAGACGGTTTATCCCGACGCAACCGAACCGCTACCAATAGCCAACATTGCGCTGCACCCCTCCCAAACCCGGAGATTCACGTCAGCCAGACTCTTGTGAAGCCATCGCCCCCCCCGTACAATGCGCGGCCCTGCCCGACTGCCCGGTCGCGCGGGACATCCCTCTTATGCGACATGTTGGCAATATGCGCTGCACGCGGCATGGGGTGAACCGGACCAGGTTCTGGACCGGAGATCGGGTTTGACTCAGGAGATTTCGCATCGCTTTAGAACGTGAAGACCGGCGCAATCATCAGATCTCGGCGCCGCGCGTACGTGTCATCTTGGACGACGGCACCCAGATGGGGATCATGCTGACGCGCGATGCTTTGGCGCGCGCGGAAGAAGAAGGGATGGATTTGGTCGAGGTATCGCCCAACGCCGAACCGCCCGTCTGCAAGGTCATGGATTACGGCAAGTACCTTTACCAGAAGGACAAAGCCGCCCACGCCGCTAAGAAGAAGCAGAAGCAGATCCAGGTCAAGGAGATCAAGTTCCGCCCCTCCACAGAGGAAGCGGACTTCCAGACCAAGTTCCGCTCGATCACCCGCTTCCTGGAGGAAGGTGACAAGGTCAAGATCGTCGTCCGCTTCCGCGGCCGCGAAATGGCCCACCAGGAACTCGGCATGCAAGTGATGGAGCGCCTGCGCAACGAACTGGGCGAGACGGTCCAGATCGAGCAGTGGCCGAAGATGGAAGGCCGCCAGTCGGTGATGGTGATTTCGCCGAAACGCAAGTAGAATTCGCGGCTTGGCTTCGATTTGAGGCCAGATCGCATCTCCGCAGGGACACCTTTTTTGTCCCTGCGGAAGCGGTGAAGCGATTCCAGAATCGCATCCCCGCAATGGAAGCCCCCTCTGCTGCATGAGGGGCCCGGTCAGCTCCGTGGCAAGGATGCGCAGCCGGCACTGGACCTAACTTAGGAGTATAGAAATGCCAAAGATGAAGACGGTAAAAGGCGCAGCGAAGCGCTTTGCCAAGACTGGCAAAGGCGGCTTCAAGCGCGGACACTCTCACAAGCGCCACATCCTGACCAAGATGTCTGGCAAGCGTATCCGCCAGCTGCGCGGCGAAGCCCAGGTTAACGGCTCCGACGTGCGCGAAGTGCGGCACATGCTGCCCTACGCCTAATCAGATCAGGAGACTATAGATGGCACGTGTCAAGAGAGGCGTCACCGCGCACGCCAAGCACAAGAAGGTTCTGAAGAAGGCCAAGGGTTATTACGGCGCCAAGTCACGCGTGTTCCGCGTGGCCAAGCAGCAGGTGATGAAGTCCGGCCAGTACGCTTATCGCGATCGCCGGGTCAAGAAGCGCGAATTCCGCGCGCTGTGGATCATCCGCATCGGCGCCGCGAGCAACGAACTCGGCCTGTCGTACAGCCGATTTATCAACGGGCTCGCCAAGGCCGGCGTTGCCCTCGATCGCAAGGTTCTCGCGGATCTCGCGGTTCACGACAAGGCAGCGTTCAGCGCCCTGGTGGCCCAGGCCAAGGCCCAGCTCGGCATCGCCTAAGCGTCACCCTGTCGTATTGATGTTGCATTCGAGGGGAGCGGCGAGCAGCCGCTCCCCTTTTGCTTTTTTGCGAAACTCGATCAATGACCGACCAACTCGAACAACTGCTGCAGTCCGCGCAGACTGCCGTCAGCGCTGCCACCGATAGCCGCGTACTGGAACAGCTACGCGTGGACCTGCTCGGCAAGAAGGGCAGCATTACCGAACAGATGAAGCAGCTCGGCACCCTGCAGGGCTACGAGCGCAAGGCCTTTGGCGAACGCATCAACAAGGTCAAGTCGGCCGTTAGCGACCTGATCGAAGCGCGCGCCAAAACACTGGCCGATGCCGACCTGCAGGCCAAACTCGCTGCGGAGCGTATCGACGTGACCCTGCCCGGACGGGGCGACGGCAGTGGAGGGCTGCATCCGATCACGCGAACAATCAATCGCATGCGCCATCTGTTTGGCGAGCTCGGCTTCGAAACCGTCGAGGGTCCGGAAATCGAGGACGACTTCCACAATTTCACAGCGCTGAACATTCCTGAGCTGCATCCCGCACGCGCTATGCAGGACACGTTCTACGTGATGGATGCCGCGCGCGTTCTGCGCACGCACACCTCCCCGGTGCAGATCCGCACGATGCAGCAGCGCCAGCCACCGATCCGAATCATCTGCCCGGGACGCGTCTACCGCTGCGACTCGGATCGCACCCACAGCCCGATGTTCCATCAGGTCGAAGGCCTCTACGTGGCTGAAAAAGTCACATTCGCCGACATGAAGTACGACCTGCAGATGTTTCATTCACGCTTCTTCGAGCGCGAAGTCGAGGTGCGTTTGCGGCCGTCATTCTTCCCCTTCACCGAACCGTCGGCCGAGATGGATATCAAGGACGAGAAAGGCCGCTGGCTGGAGGTTGGCGGCTGCGGCATGGTGCATCCGAAGGTGTTCGAAGCGGTCGGCATCGACCCGGAACGCTACACCGGCTACGCCTTTGGCATGGGCGTCGAACGTCTCGCGATGCTGCGCTACGGCGTCGACGATCTCAGATTGTTCTTCAACAACGACCTGCGCTTCCTCGAACAGTTCAAGTGAACCGTTCGCTGCGCACATAAAACCGAAGAACACAGGAATCTCACAACATGAAACTCAGCGAAAACTGGTTGCGCGAGTGGGCCAGCCCGAACGCAACGATCCATGAAATTGCCGACCGCCTGATCATGGGCGGTCTGGAACTGGAAATCGAACCCGCGATCGACACGCTGCCCGAAGGCGTGGTCGTCGGCTGCATCGTCAGCACCGAAAAGCATCCCCAAGCGGACCGGCTGCAGGTTTGCGGCGTTGACGTCGGAACCGGTGAAACCCTGCAGATCGTCTGCGGCGCGCCCAACGCCCGCCCCGGCATCAAGGTGCCTTGCGCGCGCGTCGGCGCGCGCCTGCCAGGCGGATTGGAGATCACCCAAGCCAAGCTGCGCGGAGTCGACAGCGCCGGGATGCTGTGCTCGGCCAAGGAACTGTCGCTGTCAGACAAATCCGACGGACTGCTCGAACTGGACCTCAATGCCAAGCCAGGTCAGCCGATCACTGACTACCTGAACCTCCAGGACAACGTACTGAACCTGGAAATCACGCCCAATCGCGGCGATTGCCTGTCGGTCCTGGGCCTGGCACGGGACGTCGCCGCATTGTTCGACGTCAACCTCAAGCGCCCGAATCTGCCGGCTGCGGTGGTCGTCGGCGACCAACGCCTGCGTGTTGAGGTCGAAGATGTCGAAACCTGCCCAACCTACTCGGGTCGCATCATCTCGAAGATCAAAACAACAGCGCGTACGCCGGACTGGATGCGCGAGCGCTTGCGCCGCTCCGGCCTGCGCTGCATCAACCCGGTGGTCGACACCACCAACTACGTGATGCTGGAACTGGGTCAGCCGCTGCATGCTTTCGACCGTGACAAACTGCGCGGCAGCATCAGCGTCCGCCGTGCGCGCGCCGGCGAGCAGATCACCGTGTTGACCGGCGAGGCGCTGACCCTGAATCACGGCGAACTGCTCATTACCGACGACAGCGGACCGATCGCGCTGGCGGGCGTCATGGGCGGCATGGATTCCGGCGTAACCGAAGTCACGACAACAATCTTCCTCGAGTCCGCCTGCTTCGCACCAACCGCGATCACTGGTACCGCTCGACGTCACAAACTGACCTCAGATGCAGCTTACCGCTACGAGCGCGGCGTCGACCCAGCTCTCCATCGCACGGCGATCGACCGCGCATCGCAGTTGATCGCCGACATCTGCGGCGGCGAAGTCCATCCGATCGCTCAAGCCGGCCGCACGCAACCCGACCCGATCAGCATTCGCCTGCGCCATTCACGCCTGAACGAGCTGCTGGGACACGAGATTCCCGCCAAGACCGTCGAAGCACTGCTTGCACGCCTGAACATCGTTACCCGCAACGAAGTCGGCGGCGTCTGGCTGGCACGCATCCCCAGCTATCGCTACGACCTGCGCATCGAAGTCGATCTGATCGAGGAAGTGGCTCGCCTGTACGGCTATGACGACATTCCTGCACGTCCTTATGCAGCGGCCTTGGCGCCATCACGCCCGCCCGAAGCACGACGCACACTGGACAATGCCCGCGCGACGCTGTGCGCTCGTGGCTGGCAGGAGACGATCTCACTGGCATTCGTTGATCCGTCGATGCAGACCCTGCTCGCCCCCGACACCGCGTCGGTCAAACTGGACAACCCGATTGCCGAAAACTTGTCGGCAATGCGCACAACCCTGTGGCCCGGCCTTATCCAGTCTTGGCTGCACAATCGCCAGCGACAGATCGGCCGCATGCGCCTGTTTGAAACCGGCGTGTGCTTCGCTGACCAGAATGGCACTGTCCACGAAACCAGCCGCATCAGCGGCCTCGCCGTCGGCACCGCCGTACCCGAACAGTGGGGTGCACCGGAACGCCCTGTCGACTTCTACGACGTCAAGGCAGAGCTGACCGCCCTCTTTGCGCCGGATGACGCCGAATTCCGCTTCGAGGCCGCTTCCAACCCTGCACTGCATCCGGGACGCTGCGCGCGCATCCTGCGTGGCGAGCAGGTCGTCGGCTGGCTCGGCGAACTGCACCCTCGTGTCGTCCAGCAGCTGGACGTACCGCAGGTTCCGGTCCTGTTTGAAATCGACTGGGCAGCGGTCGCCACAACCCGTGTGCCGGTCGCACAGGCACTCTCCGAATTTCCGTCATCGCGCCGCGACCTTGCGGTCGTGGTCGACGAAGCCATTACGGCAGATCAGCTGCTGGACTGTGTCCGCGCTGCCGGCGGAGCCCTGCTCCGGCGCGCGTTCGTATTCGACATTTACCGCGGCGAAGCTGTAGGAAATGCCTGCAAAAGCGTAGCTTTGGGCTTGATTTTCAATGACTATTCGCGCACGCTTACAGTCGAGGACATTGATGCAGCAACGGCAGATGTCGTTGAGTCTTTGACTCAGCAGTTGCGCGCTGTCATCAGACAATAATCGCTCCTGGGGACGTTGAGTGGCATTGACCAAGGCCGAGCTGGCCGAAGCGCTGTTCGATGAGTTGGGTCTGAACAAGCGCGAGGCCAAGGAGTTTGTCGATCTCTTCTTCGAGGAGATTCGCAGGCGCTTGGAAACTGGCGAAGAGGTCAAGCTGTCCGGATTCGGAAATTTCGAGTTGCGCTCGAAAAATCAACGCCCCGGACGTAATCCAAAAACCGGCGAAGAGATTCCGATTTCGGCACGTCGCGTGGTCACGTTCCGTCCCGGCCAGAAACTTCGTCTGAGGGTAGAAACCGATGTCGCCCGCCGATAAGGCTCTGGCTCCGCTGCCGGAAATTCCGCGCAAGCGCTACTTCGCCATCGGCGAAGTCAGTGAGCTGTGTGACGTCAAGCCGCATGTGCTGCGCTACTGGGAGCAAGAATTCCCGCAGCTCAAGCCGGTCAAGCGTCGCGGCAACCGTCGGTACTACCAGCAGGATGATGTGTTGATGGTCCGCCGCATCCGGAGCCTGTTGTACGAGCAGGGCTTCACGATCGGCGGCGCGCGTCAACGCCTGCGCGATATGGCGCGTTCCGGAGCGGCCAATGACGCGCCGCAAATCGCCAGCGCACAAGCACAGGCGGCCGAGCGCCAGCACGAGATCAAGGCGCTGCGTGACGAGCTGGAATCGTTACTGCGGCTGCTGCCGGACTGAAACCGTCTGTTTTATCGGTCGGCTTTAATTGCCGGCGGAGCTCGGCTACACTGCGCGCCCTTTCGTAGTAAGTTTCAATGTTCGGGGCGTAGCGCAGCCTGGTAGCGCACTTCCTTGGGGTGGAAGTGGTCGGAGGTTCAAATCCTCTCGCCCCGACCAAATTTTCAGACACGTTGCGTGAGACGCTCGGATTCCCGGCCCTTCGCACAGCTTCGGGCGTTCATCGCCGCCGAAGCCACACTGTGGCTTCGCCTCCCCCGTCGGGAACCGGCATTCACTCTAACGCACCGACCAACCTTTCAGCCAAATGGCGTGACGCGTTCGGATTCCCGAGCGCTGGGCGGCGACCGGACCTTTTTGTCCGGCACATCCTGCACCGTTCAGATTTCGACAGTTGCGCGCCGAATCAAGGCGCCCATTGGGGCAGTCGACGACAAGGTTCCGTAGTTGACGCCATGCTCACCGCCGAGGCGGGAGCTGCACCAGACTCCGGCGATTTCAGCATTCCCGCCACGCAGCAACACGGACGCCTGCAACGCCAGCGCCATTCGCTCGACAACATTGCGCGAACGCAGCTCGAGGGTCTCGCGATCATCAAATGCCTGCGACAGCCAGCCGATTTCGCGATCCAGATCGGCGTGCTCGCCGCGCACCGCGAACAGCTCGGCAAAAAACGCTTCGCGTGTCTCCGGTTCGCGGGACAGTGCACGCAAGACATCCAGACATTGGATATTGCCGCTGCCTTCCCAGATCGAGTTCAGCGGCGCCTGTCGGTACAGCCGCGGCAGGCTGGTCTCTTCGACATACCCGATGCCGCCCAGGCACTCCTGTGCCTCGTTCACCAGCGGCGGACAACGCTTGCACACCCAGTACTTGCCGATCGCGGTGGCGATGCGCGCGAATGCCGCCTCCGACGCGTCGCGTGACGATGCATCGACCGCCCGCGCAACACGCATCGTCAACGCCATCGACGCCTCTGACTCCAGGGCCAGATCGGCCAGCACATTGCGCATCAGCGGCTGCTCGATCAGCAGCTTGCCAAACGCCTTGCGCCTGCCCGCGTGATGCAGCGCCTGCACCACCGCCTGACGCATCAGTCCGCTGGAGCCGATCATGCAGTCCAGTCGCGTCAGCGAAACCATTTCCAGGATCGTGGCGATTCCACGCCCCTCAGCGCCGACACGCTGCGCCCAAGCGCCGAAGAATTCGACTTCAGACGACGCATTGCTCCAGTCCCCCAGCTTGTCCTTCAGGCGCTGAATGCGAATCGCATTACGCGACCCGTCCGGACGCAGCTTCGGCATCAGGAAACAGGTGATCCCGCCTTCTGTCTGCGCCAGCACCAGCCAGGCATCACACATTGGCGCGGAGAAAAACCATTTGTGCCCGACGATCTCGTAGCTGCCGTCGAGCTGGCGATGCGCCCGCGTGGTATTGCTGCGAACGTCCGAGCCCCCCTGCTTCTCGGTCATCCCCATTCCGATCGTGCAGCCGGTTTTCTGCGCCGCAGGCAGCACGCGCGAATCGTAATCGTAGCTGGTAATTCGCGGCACCCACACCGCGGCCAGCTCAGGCTCATGCTGCAGGGCCGGTACCGCCGAATGGGTCATGGTGAGCGGACAACCGCTGCCGGCCTCTGCCTGCGTGTGCATATACGACAGCGCCGCACGCGCAACGTGCGCGCCGGTCCTGTCGGCATTGCGCCAAGCGTAAGCATGCACACCATGCTGCATCGCCAGACTCATGACGCGGTGATACGCCGGGTGGAACTCGACCTCGTCGATACGCCGGCCGTAGCGGTCGAAAGCCTTGAGTTGGGGCCGATGTTCATTGGCCGTATAACCCAGCGTCATCAGCTCGCCGCCTGCGACTGCCCCGAATGTGCTCAGATGCGCGTCTGCCCAGCTCCCGCCCTCGCGCTGCACGGCTTCGCGCAGCGCAATGTCGCTCAGGAAAGCGTTGTAGTTGGACAGCGGCTCGGGCTGATTCTCGACCGCGTGCGTGACGAAACTCTCTGCAATAGTCATCCGACGTCTCCTCGGCGAGGGCGCCGTGTGACAATGCGACCTCGAACAGCCGAAATCTTTACATATCCGTCGTCGATGCGGTCGACGATGAACCGGCTGGCGCTGACGGATCGCGATCGAAGTGCATCAGCAACCCCGGCAGGAACAGCAGATCGAAGACCAGCGCGATGCCGATCACCATGGCAGTCAACAGCCCCATGGTCGCATTGACGTCGAAATTGGACGTCGCCAGGATCAGAAAGCCCAGCGACAGCGCCGCTGTTGTCACCAGCAACGCAGCACCGACGGTCGAGAAGGCATACCGAATCGCGTCGGTCGGAGCAAAGCCGCGTGAACGCCGTGCGTACAGATACTTGCTGAGGAAATGGATGGTGTTGTCGACGACGATGCCCAAGGTGATCGAAAACACGGCAGCCGCCGCCAGATTGACCTGCCCGTTGAGCACCGCCCAGACACCGTAGGCCATGCCGGCCGGGAACGCATTGGGCAGCAGCGACAGCAGGCCGAACTTGAACGAACGTAGCGCCACGATCAGCGTGACCGCGATCAGCAGCAGCGCCAATGCAGACCCCTTGAGCATGCTGACGATGTTGTTCTGACCGATATGCGCAAACATCACGCTGACGCTGGAGCCATGCGCCTCGAACTCGGGTGCATTCTGCTCCAGCCACTGCGCGGCGCTGCGCTCGAAAGCGATCAGTTCACGCGACGCCATGTTGGCAATATTGACAGACAGCCGTGTCGCCGACTTGTCGAAGTTGATCGAGTCGTTCAGGTCGAGCCCCTGCGGCAGCGACAGCTCGTACAGCAACACGTACTGCGCGATCGTTTCGCGATCGTCAGGGATACGATCAAATGCCGGATCGTCAGCATGCAGATTGCGATTGAGGCGACGCACCACATCGACAAAGCTCGAAACATGCGTCACGCCGGGCTGCTGCTCCAGCCATTGCTTGAATGCCTCGACTTTCTTCAGATACGTCGGCTCGTTGATTCCGCCGGACTCGCCTGCGCTCAGTGAATAGGTAATCGAATCAACACCGGTCAGGTTCGCCTGGATGAAATCGATGCTCTGGCGGATCTCAAGGGCCGGATTGAAGTATTCCACCGTATCGTCGTTCAACTGATTGCGCGGAGCGAATGCGATCAGGATCGCTGCCATGCCGAGCGCACCGAGCGCGTAGCCACGGTGATGGCGCAACACGATGTCCGCCAGACCTGCAAGATTGAACTGCTGGAATCGCGACTGGGTTCGCGCACGTGCCGGCAGCAGCAGCATCAGACCCGGCAACACCGCGAGGGTGAACAGCATCGCGCCAAACACACCAATCCCAACCACGGTTCCGAGCTCGCGAAACGGCGGCGAATCGCTGGTGTTGAGCGAGAAGAAACCGATAGCCGTGGTCAGACTGGTCAGGAATACGGGCACGACATTGACCTCGATCGTGTGGCGCATCGCCTCCAGCTTCTGGCTGCCGCTGCGCAGCTCGTTGAGGTAAAAAACCAGCAGATGCACGCAGTCGGATACCGCCAGGGTCAGGATGATCACCGGCGCCGAGACATTGATCTGATTGATCTGCATGCCGAGCCAACCCAGCACGCCGACGGTCGCCAGGATGCTGAACACGATCACCACCGCGGTCGTCACCGTCGCCGCCGCCGAGCGCAGGAACAATCCAACCAGCAGGATCACGGCAATGAACATCGCCGGCACCAGGGTGACCGCATCGTGCTCGGACAGCTCGTTGAACGCCTGATTGACCGCAACCTGGCCGGACAGATGGATTCTGAGATCCGGATAGCGTTGTTCAAACTGGTCGCGGATGACGCGCGCTGCCGTCATGACCTCCTTGTTGGCATTGGTGGTCTCGCGGCTCGCACCGGGCATCTCCAGGCGCACATTGACCGAAGCCACATGCGCTCGGTCCGATAGCAAACTGCGCACCAGCGCCGGTTCACCCAGCGCGGTGCGTTGCAATGCCTGGATCTGTGTGTCGCTGAGCGTATCGGGATCTGGCACCAGATCGTTGACGATCAGATCGTCACCGTCGGCCACCGAATGCTGGAAGTTGGTAATCGAATCGACCCGGATCGAGCGCGGAATGGTCCAGCCCGCATCGGTCAGCTCGCGCAGCGCGCGCAGAGTTTCGCGCTTGAATATCTCGCCGTCATGCGGCGCGACAATGAAAACAACATTGTCCGCCTTGGTGTAGGCGTTCTCGACGTCGTCATAAGCCACCAGATACGGATCGTCGGCCGCAAAGAAGATGCGGTAGCTGCTCTCGAACCACAGATCACGCGCACCGAACAGGATCGCCAGCAAGGCAACCAGTGCCGCCAGCATCAGACCCAATCGATACCGCACCAGAAATGCAGCGATCCCTGCTTCCATCATCGTCCCCCGCGGCCCGCACAGTGGCGAGTCGATCCATTACGTACCGTTTGGTATGTAGTTTCGCACACCGCTGCACGGCCCGCACCGGCGGACCAAATGCTGATTCATGGAGCGCCAGAAACGACAAGGCCGTGCCCGGACCTCGCCCGGACACGGCCACTGCGCGACGATTCAGGTCTTGGCTTTAGCCTGGTTGGCCACGGCCTCGGCCGCCTTGCGTGCGGCCTCCGGATCCCCGAGGTAGCGATAGCTCTGCACGTTCAGTGCATCGTCGAGCTCGAACAGCAACGGTATGCCGGTCGGGATGTTCAGCGCGACGATCTCATCGTCCGGCACGCCGTTCAGGTACTTGTACAGCGCGCGCAACGAATTGCCGTGTGCGGTGACCAGGACGGTCTGCCCTTCCTTCAGCTGCGGCGCAATCGCGTCGTGCCAGTACGGCAGCACGCGCTCCAGCGTCGTCGCGAGTGACTCAGTCGCCGGCAGCACTTTGGCGTCCAGACCGGCGTAGCGGCGGTCGAAGCGCGGGTGCCCCGGATCGTCCGACGGCATCGGCGGCGGCGGAATGTCGTACGAGCGGCGCCAGACCTTGACCTGATCCTCGCCATGGCGCGCGGTGGTTTCCGCCTTGTCCAACCCCTGCAGTGCGCCATAGTGGCGCTCGTTCAGACGCCAGGTCTTGGTCACCGGCAACCACAGCTGATCCATCACCTCCAGAGCCGCGTACATCGTGCGGATTGCACGCTTCAGCACCGAGGTATGCGCAACATCGAACTTCAGGCCCTCGTTGCGCATCAGCTCGCCGGCCTTGATCGCCTCGTTGCGACCCTGCTCGGTGATGTCGACGTCGACCCAGCCGGTGAAACGGTTGTCGAGATTCCACTGGCTCTGGCCGTGGCGCAGGAGGACGAGCTTGTGCGTCATGTCGTGTGTCTGCCGTTCTGATCGTGAGTTGAATGCTCAGCGCAGCGCGCTGGGCGGAAGCGTGCGGAAATAGTCCAGCGCCTGCGGATTGGCCAGCGCCTCGGAGTTCTGCACCGTGCGGCCATGCAGCAGGTGCCGCACGGCCAGTTCGGTGATTTTACCGCTGATCGTCCGCGGCACCTCGGGACAGGCCAGAATCCGCGCCGGCACGTGCCGCGGCGTCAGCTCACCGCGCACGGCGCGCTTGATCCGCTGCACCAGGGTGTCGTCGAGCACCACGCCTTCGCGCATCCGCACGAACAGGATCACCTGCTCGTCGTTGTCGTGCTGGTAGCCGACGACGACCGACTCGAGGACTTCCGGCTGCGCATCGACAATGCGATAGATCTCGGCCGTGCCGATACGCACCCCGCCGGGATTCAGCGTCGCGTCCGAGCGCCCGCTGATGATGACCCCGCCGTGCGGGGTCAGTTCGGCGAAGTCGCCGTGATGCCAGACGCCGGGAAAGCGCTCGAAGTACGCCGCGCGATAACGGCTGCCGTCGGGATCATTCCAGAACCCGACCGGCATCGACGGAAACGGCTGGGTGCAGACCAGCTCGCCCGCTTCGCCACGCAGCGGTCGACCGTCGGCGTCAAACACATCCAGCGCCATGCCCAGTCCCGGCCCCTGCAGCTCGCCGCGATAGACCGGCGACCACGGATTGCCCAGCGCAAAGCAGGAGATGATGTCGGTACCGCCGGAGATCGATGCCAGCTGCAGGTCGGCCTTGATCGCGTCGCGTACAAAGTCGTACTGCTCCGGCGCCAGCGGCGAGCCGGTCGAGAAGATCGTGCGCAGCGCGCTCAAATCGTGATGCTGCGCCGGCCGATAGCCTTCCTTCTCCAGCGCCGACAGGTATTTCGGACTGGTGCCGAACTGGCTCAGACGCTCCTGCTGCGCGATCTGCCACAGCGCCTGCGGCGCAGATACGCCATCGACGTGAAACGGCGAGCCGTCGTACAGCACCAGCGTCGCGCCGGCCGCGAGCCCCGACACCAGCCAGTTCCACATCATCCAGCCACAGGTGGTGAAGAAGAACAGCCGGTCACCCGGGCGCACGTCGGACTGCAGCCGGTGCTCCTTCAGATGCTGCAGCAGGGTGCCGCCAACGCCGTGCACGATGCACTTGGGCTTGCCTGTGGTTCCAGAGGAGTACATCACGTACAGCGGCGCGTCGAACGCCACCGCGACGAATTCAGATGCGGCACCGACAACGCCGTAATCCGGCATGGCCACCGCCCGCGACAGCGCGCCGAGGTCCGGCGTGTCGTCCATGAACGGCACCACGACCAGGCGCTGCAGGCTCGGCAGCGCCGCGCAGATCCGCGCCACACGCTCCCGCGTATCGATGCGCTTGCCCGCGTACAGATAGCCGTCGCAGGCGAACAACACCTTGGGCTCGATCTGGCCAAAGCGTTCGAGCACGCCGGCCTCCCCGAAATCCGGCGAGCACGACGACCACACCGCACCCAGCGAGGTCGCCGCCAGCATGCCGACCACGGTTTCTAGGGTGTTGGGCATGAACGCCGCCACGCGGTCGCCGGCAACCACGCCGTCCGCCTTCAACGCGGCCGCCACCTGTGCAACGCGCTCGCGCAGTTGATCACGGCTCAGCACGCGGCGGCGACCGCGTTCATCCAGCGCAACCACCGCTTCCTGCCCGCCACGATGCCGCAGCAGGTTCTCGGCGAAGTTCAGGCGGCTGCCGGGAAACCAGCGCGCACCCGGCATCGCCTGCGGATGCTCCAGTTCGATCTCGGCCGGCGTCTGTGCCACCACACCGCCGTCGTTCCAGACCGCACGCCAGAAGGCCGCCGGCTGCTCGACCGACCAGCGATGCAGGCTGGCGTAGTCCGGCGCGGCAAATCCCAGCGGCTCGGCAAACGCCGTCAGCAACGACGCCTCGATGCGCTGCGGTGAGGGCGCCCAGATCGGCTCGACGTCGGTATTCATGTACAGGCTCCCGTGTTCATCCCAATTCGACCCAGACGGCTGGCCGTCGCGCGACCGAGTACTTCGCTGATCCAGCGCGCCGCCTCCACCAGGCGCGGCAGGTCAACGCCGGTGTCGACGCCCAGTCCGTTGAGCATGTACAGCAGATCCTCAGTCGCCAGATTGCCGGAGGCACCCCGTGCGTACGGACAGCCGCCCAGGCCGCCGACACTGGCATCAACGACGCGCACGCCGGCCTCGAGGCAGGCCAGCGTATTGGCCAGCGCCTGGCCGTAGGTGTCGTGAAAGTGAACCGCGAGCCGCTGCATGCCGACTGCCGCCGCACAGGCCTGCAGCATCGTGCGGGCCTGATGCGCAGTGCCGACGCCGATGGTGTCGCCCAGCGAGATTTCGTAGCAGCCCATCGCGGCGACGGCCTCGACCACGCGCACGACATCGGTCAGCGGCACGGCGCCCTGGTAGGGGCAGCCGAGCACTGTCGACACATAAGCGCGCACCGCCAGTCCCTGCGCGCGTGCCGCCTCGACCACCGGCGCCAGGCGTTGCAGCGACTCGTCGATACTGGCATTGATGTTCTTGCGATTGAACGCATCGCTGGCCGCAGTGAAGATGGCGATCTCGTCGACACCAGCAGCCAGTGCGCGCTGCAGTCCCTGCTGATTCGGCACCAGTACCGGATAGCGCACGCCGTCGCGTCGCTGCAGGCCGGCCAGCACCGCGTCGGCATCGGCCATCTGCGGCACCCATTTGGGCGAGACGAAGCTGGTCGCCTCGATCGTGCGCAATCCGCAGTCGGACAGACGCTCGATCAATTCAATCTTGACCGACGTCGCGACCTGTTGCGCCTCATTCTGCAAACCGTCCCGCGGGCCGACTTCGACGATGCGCACGGCAGCGCCAGAAACCATTGTTTCGGCAGGCTCAGTCATCCCCGCCCTCCAGATAGGCGTCCTTCAAACGGACATAGTGCTGCGCCGAATAAAGCAGCTGCTCGCGTTCCCGCGGGCTCAATTCGCGCGCAGCGACTGCAGGTGAACCCCGATACAGCCAGCCACTTTTCAGATGCTTGCGTGGCGGCACCAGACTGCCTGCGGCGATATAGCACTCGTCCTCGACCACCACCTCATCCATGACGATCGCGCCCATGCCGATCAGGCAACGGTTGCCGATGGTGCAGGCGTGCAGAATCACCCCATGGCCAACTGTAACGTCCTCGCCAATCTTGAGCATGACTCCGCCGGGTGAATAGGGTCCATCATGCGTGACATGCAACACGCTGTTGTCCTGCACATTGCTGCGCGCGCCGATCAGAATGCGGTTGACGTCACCGCGAGCGGCCACCAGCGGCCAAATCGACGCGTCATCGCCGATGTCGATGTCGCCCACCAGTTGTGCACTGGGATCGACGAAGACGCGCGCACCCAGCCGCGGGCGCACCCCGCGAAACGCGCGGATCATTGTCCAGGCGGCAGCGGCGGCACCGTCAACGGCAGATTCGCCGCCGGCGTCGGGAACGGTGTCGGCGCTACAACCGGTGCCCCATTGACGGTCGTCGGATAGCCTTCGGGCATCTGCGGGGTCGGCTGCGGCGCAGCCGACCAGGCCTCTGGCACCTGCTGGCTGCCCGGCAGGGGAATCGGCGTCAGCGGCGTTGCACCTGGCGGCGCCGTCGGCATCACCTCGGGAGACTGCTGCACCCCACCAGTGCCGTACGGCGAAACCCCATCGCTTCCAACACCTGGCGCAGCCAGCGGAACCGGGTCCGGCTCGATCTGCAGCGGCGAGACGTCCAATGCCTGGGCCGGCGGCTGCGCACCAAACTCCAGGGGCTGCGCGGCAACGCCTCCACCTGCCGGCGGATTGGCGACGTCCAGCGGCGTGCCACGAATTTCCGGCTCAGCCGCGCGCGGCGGCGCGGCAATCGTGCGCTTGATGAAGTCCTCGATCTGATCCAGTACATCGGCACGACCGCGCAGGTACGACGCCAGCGAGCCGATGATCATGCTGTGCGACAGATTGTCGTACAGCACCGTTTCCACCGCCCCGCCCGCCTTGGACACGGCACGCGCCAGGTTCAAGGTGTTGTCGGCGAAGATGACGTCATCATTGCGCCCATGGACCAGCAATAGTGGCGGGTTCTTTCCATCGACAAAGAAGATCGGCTGCGAATACTGGAATTTTTCGGGCGGGCCAAAGATGTCACGCAGGTCCGGCGCGGTAATTGGCAGGAAATCGTAGGGCCCAGCCAGACCGATCATGCCCTTGAGGTCCGAACGCTGCATGCCAGCCTTTTTCAGGTATTCGCCGTTGAGCGCCAGCATCGCCGCGACATGCGCACCGGACGAGTGTCCCATGATGAACAGTGTCTGCGGATTGCCCCCATAGTTGGCAATGTTGTCGCGGGTCCAGCGTACAGCGCGGGCCCCGTCGTTGACGAACTCGGGAAAGCGTACCGTGGGGTATTCGCGCAGATTCGGCACCACTGCAACGAATCCGCGCGATGCCAGCGCCTGCCCGACGAATTTGTACTCGCTCTTGTCGCCCGAGCTCCACCGCCCGCCATAGAAAAACACGACCACCGGCGCAGGTCCGGGACCGGTTGGGCGATAGACATCGAGCGTCAGACCGGTCGCGGCGTCATAAGGCACGTTCTCGGCCCGCTGAAACCCTTCATCGCTCGACAGCGAATTCAGTACCTGCTGCGAGGCGCAACCGCCAACCAGCGCTGCGGCCAACAGCGCGAAATAGGCCACTAAGCGTGAAATCATCGTCTTGCGTCGGTTCGTTCAAGCGCAATGGTAGCGCGCGGCGATGAATTCCCGCATCCTTTCGCCGACTTGTTGGACCGGTATCGGGGGCTGGTCATGATCACGATGTTTATCTGGCTCGCCATCGCCGCAGCGCTGGCGGTGTACCTGATTATTCTTTACAACGGCTTGGTGTCGCTCAAACACGGCGTCTCCAAGGCGTGGAGCAATATCGACGTGCTGCTCAAGCAGCGCCATGACGAGTTGCCGAAACTGGTCGAGACCTGCAAGCAGTACATGCAGTTCGAACGTGAAACCCTGGAAAAGGTCATGTCCGCGCGCTCTGCGGCCAACAATGCGCGCCAATCCGGCGACGTCAAAGGCGTCGGCCAGGCCGAGGGCGCCATGCGCCTGGGCCTCGGCAACATTGTTGCCACCGTCGAGGCGTATCCCGAACTGAAGGCCAATCAGTCGATTCAACAGCTACTTGGCCGCATCACGGGCCTGGAGAACGCCATCGCCGACCGTCGCGAGTTCTACAACGAGACAGTCAACATCAATAACGTCCGCATCGAGCAGTTCCCGGACGTCATCGTTGCGCGCCTGTTCGCGTTCCGTCCCGCCGAACTGCTGGTGTTCGGCGAGGAAGAAAAGACCGACGTCGATCTGCGCAGCCTGTTCCGCTCGTAAGCTTCGCCCTGCTGGAGTCATCACGCGGTGTCCGGCGCCCCCCTGTGGCTGCAACAGTACGCCGCCAGCATTGCCGAACTGGAGCCCGGAGAATTCTGGCTGTGGACCGGGCTCAGCCTGGCCGCCTCGATCGCCTGTTTTGTCGGCGGCTTCCTCGCGCTGCACAAGGCGCGCCTGATCGAGAACACGCCCACTTCACGCGTCCGTTCCGCCGCCCAGGGTTATGTCGAACTGCGCGGCTACGCCCGACTGATGCCCGGGCCCGAAATCCGCTCCCCGCTGTCGAACGCGCGTTGCTGCTGGTGGCGCTATCGGGTGCAACGCCAGGAAAGCTCCTGGCAAAACGGCAAACGCACGACGCAGTGGCGCACGATCGAGTCCGGAACCAGCGACGAGCTGTTTCTGCTCGCCGATGACACCGGCGACTGCGTGATTGATCCCGAAGGCGGCACCGTATACCCAAGTCTGCGCCGGAACTGGCGCGGCAACGGCCGCCGGCCCGACCGGGTTCCGGCGAAAACCCCATGGCTGCAGTTCGGCGAATACCGTTACGAGGAGGCCCTGGTCAACATCGGCGACCCCTTGTACGCGATCGGCTGGTTTCGCAGCCAGACCGCGCACCGCCAGCAGGACGAAGCCGCCGAGGTTTCCGAGCTGCTGCGCGAGTGGAAGGCAGACCAGCGCGCGCTGCTGGAACGCTTCGATGCCAATCAGGATGGCCAGATCGACCTGCAGGAATGGGAAGCGGTGCGCCGCGCGGCACTGGACCAGATTCAGGCCGCCCACCTGGAGCACGCGCTGGACCCCGACCTGCACGTGCTGTCGCGCCCGCCGGACCGACGACCGTTTCTGCTGTCCACGCTGACCCAGGAGCAGCTGACTCGGCGCTGGCGCATCTCCGCGATCACCGCCCTGCTGGGTTCGATCGCGCTCGGCGCCACAGGCACGCTCAGCCTGATTGCTCGCGGGCTGCTCTAGCGCTCCGGAAACCTTCACAGGCTGCGGACCTTGTCCGCGGCGCCGGCGCTGCCAGCTCGAGCAAGCTTTTTTAAATCAGCTCATTAGCGAAAATTCACTGGAAAAGCCGACGGTCCGGCCCCACCATGATGCTTCCGCCGGCACTCGGCGCTCTGATCGATTGACCTGCCTCATCATGCCCAATCCCCTGCTCAACGACCCCATCACACAACCACTGCCCGCATTTGATCAGCTGCAACCCGAACACGCCGAACCGGCTCTGGACGCCGTGCTGGAACAGAATCGCGCGCAGCTCGCCGCCTTGCTTGCCGCCGGGCAAACGCCCACCTGGAACACCCTGATCGAGCCGCTGGAGACGATGAGTGATCGCATACAGCGTGCCTGGGGACCGGTTTCGCATCTGTTCAGTGTCAACAACACACCGGCCTGGCGCGAGGTCTACAACGTCTGCCTGCCGAAGCTCACCGAGTACAGCATCGAAGTGTCGCAGTCGGAAGCGCTGTACCAGGCCTATCTGGCACTTTCGAACAGTGCCGAATTCGCCGACTACTCCACACCACGGCGCAAGGTCATTACCGACGCGCTGCGCGACTTCAAACTGTCCGGCATCGGACTGCCCGACGCCGACAAGGAACGCTACAAGACCGTATCGTTGAAGCTGTCCGAACTGCAGACCAAGTTCGAGGAACACCTGATCGATGCCATCCAGGCCTGGAGCAAACTCGTCACCGATGAGTCTCTGCTTGCCGGCATGAGCGAGGCAGCACGGCAGGCCGCCGCCGAAAAGGCCAAGTCCAAGGATCTGCAGGGCTGGTTGCTGACGCTCGACTTTCCGAGCTTCGATGCCGTCATTACCTACGCCGACAACCGGGCGCTGCGTGAAGAGCTGTATACCGCCTACGCCACGCGCGCATCCGACCAGGGCCCCCAGGCCGGACAGTTCGACAATGGCCCGCTGATGGACGAAATCCTGTCGCTGCGCCACACGCTGGCGCAGCTGCTAGGCTTCGCCAACTACGCAGAGCTTTCGCTGACGACCAAGATGGCCGAGTCGCCGACGGAAGTAGACAGCTTCCTGGCGGATCTGGCGCATCGCGCCAAACCGCGGGCCCAGGCCGAACTCGATGAGCTGCGCGCATTTGCGCTGCGTCTCGACGGGATCGATACCCTGCAGCCCTGGGATATCGCGTATTACTCCGAAAAGCTCAAGACCGAAAAACTGGGGCTGAGCGAGGAAGCGCTGCGCCCCTACTTCCCGATTCCCGGGGTGTTGCGAGGCATGTTCGCACTGGTCGAACGCCTGTACGGCATCCGTATCGAGGAAGCCCCCGGGATTGCGACCTGGCATGCCGACGTCACGACCTGGGCCCTCAAGAATGCCGAAGGCATCGAGTTCGGCCTGTTCTATCTTGATCCCTACGCACGCCCGGAAAAACGCAGCGGCGCATGGATGGACGAATGCATCAGCCGCCGTCGCACCCCCGATGGCCTGCAACATCCTTCGGCGTATCTGGTCTGCAACTTCACGCCACCGCCGGCTGGAAAACCCGCACTGCTGACGCACGACGAAGTGCTGACCCTGTTCCACGAATTCGGGCACGGTCTGCATCACCTGCTGACCGCCGTCGAGGAAGGTTCCGTATCCGGGATCCGCGGCGTGGCCTGGGATGCGGTCGAGTTGCCCAGCCAGTTCATGGAGAACTGGTGCTATGACCCTGCCACCCTGCGCGGATTCGCGCGTCATTGGGAAAGCGGTGCCGCCCTGCCGGACGACCAAATCGAAAAGCTGCGCGCGTCGCGCAGCTTCCAGTCCGGCCTGGCGACCCTGCGGCAGCTGGAGTTCGGCCTGTTCGACCTGCGTTTGCACCGCGACTACGATCCGTCAATCGGCGCCCGCGTACTCGATACCATTCAGGCCGTTCGCGACGAAGTCGCCGTCATGCACCCGCCGGCGTTCAACCGCATGCCGTGGAGCTTCAGCCATATTTTTGCGGGTGGCTACGCAGCGGGCTACTACAGCTACAAGTGGGCCGAAGTGCTGTCTGCCGATGCCTTCGCAGCATTCGAGGAAACCGGGTTCGCACCAGAAACCGGCATCCGCTTCCGCGACACGGTCCTGGCGCAGGGCGGCTCCAAGGAAGCCATGGAGCTGTTCATCGAATTCCGCGGTCGCAAACCCACCGTTGACGCCCTGCTGCGTCACAGCGGCCTGAGCGAAGCGCACGCCTAAGGCCATCCGCGGCGCATCAGATTTGCCTCGCGCAGCCCTTTGAGGTCGCGGCCGAAAGCTGCGACCTCAAGCGGCGCGCACCTCGCGTACGCCCAACTCCTTGTCCGCGTCGTCGACAGTGACCAGACGTACGTTGAATCCCCACAGCCGATGCAGATGCTTCAGCACCTCCTCGGTCGCCTCGTTCAACGGACGCCCCCGATGCTGGCGGTGTCGCAAGGTCAGCGACCGGTCGCCACGCCGGTTGTAGTTGACGATCTGGATGTCCGGGATCTGGTTGTCGCGGTTGTATTGTGCGGCCAGCAGGCGCCGCAGCTTGCGGTAGCCATGTTCGTTGTGGATCGCGTCGATCACCAGCTTGTCGTCGGACTCGTGGTCAGCCACGGCGAACAGGTGAAAATCGCGTATCAATTTCGGGCTCAGGTACTGCCCGATGAACGATTCGTCCTTGTAGTTGCGCATCGCGAAATCGAGCACTTTCTGCCAGTCACCGCCAGCGAACTCCGGAAACCACTGGCGATCTTCGGCCGTCGGGTGCTCACAGATCCGGCGCAGATCCGTAAACATCGCAAAGCCCAACGCATACGGATTCAGGCCACCGTAACCGCGCTGGTCATACCCGCGCTGCGCGATCACATTGGTGTGTGCACTGAGCACTTCAAGCATGAAGCCTGAATCGACCAGGCCTTTATCGAAGAGACGGTGCAACAGGGTGTAGTGCCAGAAGGTGGCCCAGCCCTCGTTCATGACCTTGGTCTGGCCCTGCGGATAGAAGTACTGCGCCATCTTGCGCACGATGCGGACGATTTCCGCCTGCCATGGCTCGAGCTTGGGAGAATGCTTCTCGACGAAGTACAGCAGGTTCTCCTGCGGCTCCGGCGGGAATTGACGCTCGCGTCGACGCTGATCGGGACCTGCATCTTTTTTCGGCAAAGTGCGCCAGATGTCGTCGAACTGTTTCCAGGCGTGCTTCTCCCGCTCGATGTGGCGACGCTGCTCGTCTTCAACCGATAGCGGCGCCGGATGGTGATAGCGGTCAACGCCGTGGCTCATCAGCGCATGACACGAATCAAGCACCTCCTCGACCGCCTCTTCACCAAAACGCTGCTCGCACTGCATCACGTACTTCTTGGCGAACACCATGTAGTCGATGATGGCGTCGGCATCGGTCCATTGCCGGAACAGGTAATTGCCCTTGAAAAACGAATTGTGGCCATAGCATGCGTGCGCAATGACCAACGCCTGCATCGCCATGGTGTTCTCTTCCATCAGATAGGCGATACAGGGGTTCGAATTGATCACGATTTCGTAGGCAAGCCCCTGGTGCCCCTTCCGGTACAGATGTTCATTGCGAATGAACTCCTTGCCGAAGCTCCAGTGCGCATAGCCGATCGGCAGTCCCAGCGACGCATAGGCATCCAGCATCTGCTCAGACGCGATGACCTCGATCTGATTCGGATAGCAGTCCAGTTTGAACTCACCGACGGCGATCTCGCGTATCGCACGGTCATAGGTGTCGAGCAGATCGAAACTCCACTCAGCGCCGGTGGACAGCGTGTGTACCGCGGGCACAGCGCTCATGCGGTCTCCTTGCTGAACAACTCGCGCAACACCGGGAAGATTTCGCCGCGCTCCGTTACGCTCTTCATTGCAAAGCGCTGATCGTCAATCCGGGCATAGGCATGGGCCAATGAGCCCAGATGCTCCGGTTCGTCCGGAATTTCAACGTAGGCAAAATAGCGCAGCTGCGGCAGCAGCCGATCCTGCAGAAAGGCGCGGCTCTTTTCCGGGTCGGCGCCAAAGGCGTCGCCATCCGAAACCTGCGCGCAGTACAGATTCCAAGTACTTGGACTGTATCGCGCCTCGATGATCTCGTCGGTCAGTTTCAGTGCGGACAGCACGATGGTGCCACCGCTTTGTGTGCCGTAGAAGAAGGTTTCCTCATCGACTTCCTGTGCATTGTCGGTATGTCGCACGAAGATCAGATCGACCCGTTCGTATTTGCGTGACAGGAACAGATACAGCAGGGTGAAGAAGCGCTTGGCCAGATCCTTCTTGTCCTCCGTCATCGAGGCCGACACGTCCATCAGGCAGAACATCGCCGCACGCGCCATCGGCTGCGGTTCACGCACACGATTGCGGAAGCGCAGATCGATATCGTCCAGAAACGGCACGGCGTCGAGACGCTTGCGTAGCTCAGTCGCCCGCAGCTCCAGCTCGGGATCCGGTGCGCGCACAAGTTGCTGCTCGACCTCCGCCAGTTCACGCCGAACGGCGGCGCTGACCGCAATGCGCCGCGCCGAGGCGTTGCGCAACGAGCGCAGCACGGACAGGTTCGACGGCACGCCGCTGGGCGTGTAACCCGCACGGCGCCACTTGAACTCTCGCACGTCGCCCAACACGGTACGCGCCAGTCGCGGCAGTTCGAGATCGTCGAAGAACAGATTCATGAATTCTTCGCGCGACAGGCTGAACGTGAAGTCGTCTTCGCCGTCGCCCTGCCCCTGCCCGCCCTGACCTCCACCCCCGCTGGGAGGACGCGGCAGACGATCTCCCTCGGAAAAACTGCGGTTGCCCGGATGCACGCTCTCGTTGTCGCCACCTGGTCCGTGCCGGAAGCTCGGCTCCGAGATGTCCTTCAGCGGAATATTGACCGTGCCTCCGCGCTCCATATCGGTAATGGAGCGCTTCGTCACCATCTCGTCGACCGAGTGCTGGATCTGTTCCTTGTAGCGTCGCAGGAAACGCGACCGGTTGACCGCGTTCTTGTTCCGGTCATTGAGTCTGCGATCGATGATGATCGACATGACGACCCCCTACCGCGCTGTAGTGTCCATGCGGCTACTGCGACTTGCGTACTCGCAGATACCACTCCGACAGCAACCGAACCTGCTTCTCGGTGTAGCCCTTCGCCACCATCCGACCGACGAAGTTCTCGTGCTTCTTCTGATCCTCAGCGGAAGCCTTGGCATTGAACGAGATCACCGGCAGCAGTTCCTCGGTCGACGAGAACATCTTCTTCTCGATTACCTCGCGCAACTTCTCGTAGCTGGTCCAGTTGGGCTTCTTGCCGCCGCTCTGCGCGCGCGCGCGCAGCACGAAGTTCACGATCTCGTTGCGGAAGTCCTTGGGATTGGCAATCCCGGCAGGCTTTTCGATCTTTTCCAGCTCGGTATTCAGGGCCGCGCGATCGAACGACTCACCGGTTTCCTGATCGCGGTAGTCCTCGTCCTGAATCCAGTAGTCGGCAAAGGTGACATAACGATCAAAGATGTTCTGCCCGTATTCGCCGTAGGACTCGAGATAGGCCGTCTGGATTTCCTTGCCGATGAACTCGGCATAGCGCGGCGCCAGCCAGGCTTTGATGAATTCGAGATAGTGGCGCTGCTTGTCGTCCGGCAGATGCTCGCGTAGCACGCGCTGTTCCAGCACATACATCAGGTGCACCGGATTGGCTGCAACCTCCACTTGGTCATAGTTGAATACCGCGGATAGCACCTTGTAGGCAAAGCGCGTGGACATTCCGTCCATGCCTTCGTCAACACCGGCGTAATCGCGATATTCCTGCAATGACTTCGCTGCCGGATCGGTGTCCTTCAGATTCTCGCCGTCGTAGACCCGCATCTTTGAATAGATGCTGGAGTTCTCCGGCTCCTTGAGCCGGGTCAGCACCGACCACTGCGCCATCATCTCCAGGGTGCCGGGCGCGCATGGCGCTTCAGCCAGCGAACTGTGTCGCAGCAGCTTCTCATAGATCTGCTGCTCTTCAGTGACCTGCAGGCAGTACGGCACCTTGACGATGTAAACGCGATCGAGGAAGGCCTCGTTGTGCTTGTTGTTGCGGAAGCTCTGCCACTCGGATTCGTTGGAGTGCGCCAGGATGATGCCGTTGAACGGAATTGCCGAAAAGCCCTCGGTGCCCTTGAAGTTGCCTTCCTGCGTGGCCGTCAGCAGCGGGTGCAGCATCTTGATCGGCGCCTTGAACATCTCGACGAACTCGAGCATGCCCTGATTGGCCAGACACAGACCGCCGGAATACGAATACGCATCCGGATCGTCCTGCGAGAACATCTCCAGCTTGCGGATATCCACCTTGCCGACCAGCGAGGAAATATCCTGATTGTTCTCGTCGCCCGGCTCGGTCTTGGTCACGGCAATCTGCTTGAGCACCGACGGCTGGATGCGCACGACCTTGAACTGCGTCAGATCGCCTTCGTACTCGGCCAGTCGCTTGATCGCCCACGGCGATGCAATGGTGCTCAGATAGCGCTGCGGAATGCCGTATTCCTTCTCCAACATCGGACCATCGCGATCGGCCGCAAACAGACCCAGTGGGGATTCGTTGATCGGCGAACCTTTCAGCGCGTAGATCGGATACGTTTCCATCAAGGCCTTGAGTCGCTCGGCGATCGACGACTTTCCGCCGCCAACCGGACCAAGCAGATACAGGATCTGCTTGCGTTCCTCCAGACCCTGCGCCGCGTGCTTGAAGTACGCAACGATCTGCGCGATCACATCCTCCATGCCGTAGAACTCGGCAAAGGCCGGATACCGCCGGATCACGCGATTGGAGAAGATGCGCGACAGACGTGCGTCTTCGCGGGTATCGATGATTTCAGGCTCGCCAATCGACGCGAGCATGCGCTCGGCAGGGGTCGCATAGGCCATCGGGTCGGTGCGACACAATTCGAGATAGTCCAACAGCGACATCTCTTCTTCGCGTGCCTTCAGATAGTGACTTCGAAAGCTTTCCAGAATGCTCATCAGCAACCTCCATCTCGATAGCTGCGTGACCTTCCGCGAGTGGCCTACAGAATAACGCGGCTCACCATGATTTACCTGTCCTGCCTAGATTGACACTCAGGAATCGTGCCAGTTCATGTACTGACGCGCTTCCGACCTTCGCGACCTCTTTGACGCCAACGCCGACCACGGTAGAGACCATGCAAGATACGGACGGGTTCATCTGCGGAAGCCGGCCCAACGGTTGAAAGCAGATCAACGGGCGGTCATGCACGCCTACCGGTCCTGACAAGCTACCGCTATCCTTGCCGCCCACGCCCTGCACACCTCGCCATGAAAATCGCGACCTGGAACGTCAATTCCCTGCGTGTCCGACTCCCTCACCTGCTCGACTGGCTCGACCAGCAGCCAGTTGACGTTGTCGGCATTCAGGAGACCAAACTGACCGAAGACGCCTTTCCGTTTGCTGAACTGGAAGCAGCCGGTCTGCACGCCGTTCATAACGGCCAGAAGACCTATAACGGCGTGGCACTGGTCGCGCGCCAGCCGCTGCAGGACGTCAGTCGCGACATTCCGGGATTCAATGACGAGCAGAAACGCGTGATCGCCGCCACTGTCGGCGACGTCCGTGTGGTCAACGTGTATGTCGTCAACGGCCAGGCCGTCGGCAGCGAGAAATACGCCTACAAGCTGCGCTGGCTGGCGGCGCTACACGACTATCTTGCTGAGGAGATCAAGCGCTACCCGCTGCTGGCGGTTACCGGCGATTTCAATATCGCGCCGGCACCGGAAGACACTCACGATCCCGCGGTCTGGGAAGGCCAGATCCTGTGCTCCGACCCCGAGCGCGAAGCATTGCAGCGACTGCTGGCACTCGGCCTGCAGGACAGCTTCCGGCTGTTCGATCAACCTGATAAAAGCTTCACATGGTGGGACTATCGCCAGGCCGGTTTTCGTCGCAACCTGGGCCTGCGCATCGACCACATCCTGCTCTCCGCCCCGCTGGCGGCCCGCTGCACCGGCTGCGCGATCGATCTGGCACCGCGTCGGCTCGAACGGCCATCCGATCATGCACCGCTGGTTGCAGAGCTCGCAGCCACAGCCACCTGAGCGCCGCCCGCTACTCGAAGACGATCGGCACGCTGAGTCGCAGCTCGCCGCCCAGAGGCGGCGTCGGCACCGGCGCGGCACGACAGATCAGCGCCAGCGCTTCGTCATCCAGGAGCGCATCCCCCGCGCTGTGTACCAGGCGTAATACCGAAACCGAGCCATCCGCCGCGACGCTGAAACTCACCAGCGCGCGCCCCCTCAGCTGCGCACCTCCCTCCGGCACACGCCGAAAGCGTTGAAGATGGGCACGCAGTTGGGCGTAGTAGTGCGCGCGCGCCGCGGAAGAATCCGCCGTCGCGCCGTCGGCATCGACGCCAGCGACCGGCTGCGTGGATATCGGCGCAGCGGCTGGCGACGCTGCGCCTGCACCCGACACCGCGAGCGGCTTCGACAGGCGCAGGTCCAGCACGCGCTGTTGCAGCTGCGGATCGCTACCCTGCCCGATCGGTGACGGCCCCTCGCCGACACTGCGCGAATCCATCACCGGCAGTCGCAGCAGCAACAGCGCGTGCAGCAACGAGGCCAACAGCAACGCCGCCCACCAGCGCCGCTGCGGCCGCGCACCGACAGTCCCGCGGACGATGGCTGCACTCATTCCCGGGGGCGCGTCAGGATGCGCAAATCGCGAACTCCGATGCGCTGCAGGGTCTGCAACAGCATCAGTACCCGCGCCGCCGGAACCGCGGCATCCGCGTGCAGTTCAACCGGACCTGCTGTCGCGGCCGCGGCCTGAAGCGCGCTCAGGGCAGCGGCATCCAGCCGCTCACCCAGGGGGCGGTCGCCCATGAACAAATCACCGCTGGCGTCGAGTCGCAGGCTCAGGCTGGCCGGCGACTGGATCGCCTGTGCAGCCCCGGCAATTGGCAGGCCGACCTCCGGCGCACCTCGATCGATCCGCGCGAGCAGTAGAAAGAAGCCCAACAGCAACAGCACCACGTTGAGCAGCGGCAGCAGGTCCAAACCGGTTCGCGGCACCGCAGCGCGGGGCAATCTCATGCCGCCGGCGCCAGCAGATGGACACCGATGCCGGCGGCACGCAGCGGCTCCAGGACATCGATCAGATCCTGCAACTGTGCCGCTGGCGCAACCGCCACCTTCACCTGATCGCGTGCCCCCGCGCGTAACACAGGCATCAGCGCGCTCAGTTCGAGCACCCGACCATCGAGTTCGATGCGTCCGCTGCCAAGTACGCGCAACAGGCCCTGCGACGTACTGGCAGCTGCAGAGGTTTCCGTGGCGTCACTGACCGTCAGCGACAGCGCCTGCGGGGCCGACTCGCGTGCGGCGAGCATGAAGAAGAACAGCAGAATGAACACCACATCGACCAGCGAGGTCAGCCCCAGCATGCGCCTGCGCGAGGCAGGGGCGGACTCAAGCTGCATGGACTGCCACGCGACGCGGCACCGCCAGCAGCTCGGTCAGCGCTGCCTCCATCGCCAGCCGCAAAGCGTCGACCAGGCGCTCGAATCCCTGCAGCGCAGCCATCACCGGCATTGCCACCGCCAGACCGGCAGCCGTCGTCAACAAGGCCTGCCATATACCGCCGGCCAGCGCAGCCGGCTCGACCGCGCCACCGGCCAGCTGCAACTGGCGAAACGCATCGATCATGCCCAGCACGGTGCCGAACAGACCGAGCAAGGGCGCGAGCTGCACGATCAGCTCCAGCGCGCGAAAGAAGCTGCGTGCAGCATCCAGTCGGTGCCTCGCACTGATCTCGACGTGCTCGCGCACTTGCGCATCGTCGAGTCGTGCATCGCCCAGCGCCGCCAGAGCGTCCGCCAGCACGGCCGCCAGCGGCGAGCGCTCCTGTGCCAGGATCGCGCGACAGCGGTCGTCCCGACCGCTGCGCCAGGCATCCAGCAGCGGAGCGACAAACGCCCGCCGGGCAATACGGCACTCCCAGAACTCCCAGAGCTTGACGATGACTAGCGTCGCGGCAGCCAGCGACAACAGCAACAGCAACACCATCGGTGTGCCGCCCAGGCGCAAACTTTCCAGCAACATGGCTAGTCCTGCTTCCGCACCGCGGCCACCGCCGCCTGACCAACCGCACGCGGGTCACTGGCGGCGTCAATCTCCCCGCGCGCGGGGTACCAGGCCACGGCCTGCATATTGCCCCACGGCCGTTCTGACAGCTTTAACGTATACCCCATTGCGCTCAACGCCGCCTGTGCGCTGGCGTCGGCGTAGTCCGGCTCGAGTTCCACCACATCAGGCAGATATTGCTGATGCAGGCGCGGTGCCTCCACGACATCCCGAAGTTCGGCGCCACCGATCCAGGCCAATACCGCCTGGATCACCATGGTCACGATACGGCTGCCTCCAGGCGTGCCGACAATCAGCAGCCCGCGCGGACCTTCGACGAAAGTGGGCGTCATCGATGACAACGGCCGCTTGAGCGGCGCAATCGAATTCGGCTCCGAGCCGACCAACCCGTAAGCATTGGCTACACCTGGAGCGCTGGAAAAATCGTCCATCTCGTCGTTCAGCAACACACCGGTTCCGGCGGCCATCAAGCCGGAGCCGAACGGCAGATTGATCGACAGGGTCGCGGCGACACGATTGCCGGCGGCGTCGAGCACCGAAAGATGCGTGGTGTTGTAGCCCTCGCTCGATGGCACCGCCGGCGGCAAGGCCGAGCTGGGCGTGGCGCGCGCCGGATCGATGCTTCGCGCCAGTTCGCGGGCATAGCTGCGCGAAGCCAGATGCATCAGCGGGATATGTACGAAATCCGGATCGCCGAGCCATGCGGCGCGGTCGCGATACGCGCGACGCAAGGTCTCGATCAGCAGATGCCGCGAAGCCGGCGTACCGTCGTCACGCCAGCCCAGCACCTCCAGCTGCTGCAACACTTGGGCCAGTGCCAATCCGCCCGCTGAAGGCGGCGGACTGCTGACGATGCGGTTACCAAGAAACCAGCTCACGATCGGCGCGCGCTCGACGATCGCGTAGCGCGCCAGATCCTCCGCACTCCAGCCGCCACCGGCCTCATGCACCGCGGCCAGCAGGCGCTGCGCGATCTGTCCGCGGTAGAAGTCTTCGGCGCCTTCAGAAGCCAGACGCCGCAAGGTCCAGGCCAGATCGGGCTGCTGCAGCAGTTCACCCACACCGAGCGGATGTTCGTTCTTCAGAAAGACCGCGCGCGCGGCGGGCGACATCGTGCCGGCGAAGCGCTCGATCGCACCCGCCAGCTTGGCATCCACCGCAAAGCCATCCGCGGCATAACGGATCGCCGGCGCCAGCACGGTGGACAGCGGCAGGCTGCCGTAGTGCTCAGCAATGTGCTCAAGCGCCGCAGGTTCGCCCGGAATGCCGGCGGCCAGCGGACCGAAACGCGAACGCTTTGAATCGGCCTGACCGTCAGCGTCGAGATACATGTCGCGCGAGGCAGCGGCGGGCGCAGTCTCGCGACCATCAATGAACACATCCAGCGCGTCCGCCTGCCGATGCAGCAACCAGAAACCGCCCCCGCCCAGTCCCGAGCCTGTCGGCTCGACCACGGCGATCGCGGCGCTGGCAGCGACCGCGGCATCAAAGGCGTTGCCGCCACCTGCCAGGATCTCCATGCAAGCCTGCGTTGCCAACGGATGCGCAGTAGCGCAGGCGTAGCCCGGCGGCTGTGCGGCCACGGCAGCACCGCCAAACAGCACGCCCACAGCAGTGCAGGCCAGCCGGTGCATCCACACTCGAATCGGGTTCATCACGATTCGACCGCAACCAGACGCTGGTATTTTTCCATCAGCTGCTCAGGCGTCTCAACGTGCGCGGGATCCAGCGGAATGCAATCCACCGGGCACACCGTTCGGCACTGCGGCTGATCGAAATGGCCGACACATTCGGTGCACAACTGCGGCTCGATCTCATAGAACTCGATGCCCTGAGAAATCGCGTGGTTCGGGCACACCGGCTCGCAGACATCGCAGTTGATGCATTCGTCGGTGATCTTCAGCGCCATCGTGCTGCCTGTTGATCCGCTACTTGCTGCCGACGCGCTTCTGCAGTGCCGGCATCACCGCGGCCGGAACCAGCTTCTCCACCGGGGCTCCCAGGCTCGCCAGCTCACGCACCAGCGACGACGACAGGTGTGCATATTCCGGAGACGGCGTAAACATCACCGTATCGAGTTGTGGATACAGATCACGATTCATCACCGCCATCTGTTTTTCATAGTCGAAGTCACCGACGGTGCGCACACCACGGACCAGGACCGTGACATGGTTGTCGCGCGCAAAGTCGACGACCAGTCCCGAGAACCCGATCACCTCGACGTTGTCGAGGTCCTTGACCACTTCCCGGATCAGCGCGACGCGCTCGTCCAAGGTGAACCTGGGGTTCTTTGCCGGATTCAGACCCACCGCTACGATCAGGCGCTCGTACATCCTCGATGCACGCTCGATGATGTCGTAGTGTCCCAGCGTGATCGGATCAAACGTCCCGCTGTAGGCCGCGGTCACCATGGCTTGCCCCCAATCGGCCTGCTCTGTATCAGGCGGTTATGCAGCAGAATGAAATGTTGCCAGGCCGAAGCATACCTGACCGGCCCGTTTCTCCCGCACAAATTCGAATCCTGGGGGCAAGGTCGGCGCCTTGGCACCCGTCCATTCCATGTAAACGCGATTGCTGACCGGATTGAGAATTTTCGCAAGCTCGGGCAAGGCCTGCGCCAGCAGATCGGATTCGTAGGGCGGATCGAGAAAGACAATGTTGTAGCGATGCCAGGTCTGCTGGATGAAATAGATCGCATCCATGCGCGTGACTTCCGCACCCGTCGCTTTGAAGGTTTCCAGCGTCGACTTGATCCGCTGGCACTGTGGGCCACCCTGATCTACAAACGTGCAGTGCGCGGCCCCACGCGACAGTGCCTCAATGCCCATCGCGCCGCTGCCGGCGAATAGATCAAGGCAGCGCGAGCCTGCAATCAGTGGCGTCAACCAGTCGAAAACGGTCTGGCGTACCCGATCCGGCGTCGCACGCACACCGTCGGCCGCATCAAATTCGATCACCCGCGAGCGCCATTGCCCGCCGATGACCCGCAACTTTCCAAGATCACGCTTTCCTGAACCGCGATTCGTCATCGGTCTTTGCTCCGCCTGTCACGAACCATGCATTCCGCCTGCGCCATGGCTGCGACTTTATCGAGCTTGTCGCGGGCGTCAACCGCCCCGCGGCATATTCGTCGGAATCGACCGACTCACCCGCCCTGCGTACCGCCGACCGTCAGGCCGTCGATCTTCAGGGTCGGCTGACCGACGCCAACCGGCACACTCTGTCCGTCCTTGCCACAGACCCCGACACCCGCGTCGAGCGCCAGATCAGTGCCGACCATCGATACGCGTGTCAGCACCTCGGGACCATTGCCGATCAGCGTGGCGCCTTTGAGCGGGCGCCCCAGCTTGCCATTTTCGATCATGTAGGCCTCGGACGCCGAGAACACGAAATTGCCGCTGGTGATGTCGACCTGCCCCCCGCCGAAATTGGCGGCGTAGATCCCTCGTTCGACCGAAGCGATGATTTCCTTCGGATCGTGCGGACCGGCCAGCATGTAGGTGTTGGTCATGCGCGGCATCGGCAGCGCCGCGTACGATTCGCGACGACCATTGCCGGTGGGCGCCATCCCCATCAGACGGGCGTTCAGCTTGTCCTGCAGGTAGCCCTTGAGTACGCCATTTTCGATCAAGGTGGTGCACTGGCTCGGCGTACCCTCGTCGTCGACCGTAAGCGAACCGCGCCGACCCGGCAGCGTGCCGTCGTCAACCACGGTACACAGATCCGATGCGACCTTCTGGCCGATACGGCCGGTGAACGCTGACGAACCCTTGCGGTTGAAATCACCTTCGAGACCGTGGCCGATCGCTTCGTGCAGCAGCACGCCCGGCCAGCCCGGACCAAGCACTACGGTGAGGGTCCCGGCAGGCGCCGGAACGGCTTCCAGCGCGACATCGGCCAGACGCACCGCTTCACGCGCAAATCGCTCCGGCGCATCGCCACCGAGAAAGTCCAGATAGCCGCCGCGGCCGCCGCCGCCGGCGTGGCCCTGCTCGCGGCGCCCCTGATGTTCGATGATCACGCTGACATCCATCCGCACCAGCGGGCGCACATCGGCGCAAAAGGTGCCGTCGGTGGCGGCGATCAGTACGGTCTCGGCATTGGCCGCGAGATTGACCATGACCTGCACCACACGCGGGTCGGCCGCTCGCGCTGCCGCGTCGGCACGGTGCATCAGGGCCAGCTTGGCATCGGTCTCCAAACCCGGCAGCGGATTGATCGCCGGATACAGCGGTTTCAGTGCAAGCTCGCTCTGGCGGCGCACACTGCCCTGCTCGCCATGGCGCACAATCGCACCGGCGGCCTGCGCCGCATCGGTCAACGCACTCAGCTCGATCGCATCCGAATAGGCGAGACCCTGCTTGTCGCCGGCGCAGGCCCGTACGCCCACGCCCTGCTCCACATGATGCGCTCCGGATTTGACCAATCCGTCTTCCAGTGACCAGGTCTCGGTGTAAGCCTGCTGGAAATACAGATCGGCGGCATCGACGCCGGGTTTCATCAGGCGCGATAGCACCTGTTCAACAGCAGCCTGATCCAGACCGGTGGGTTCGAGCAGCGTCTTGCGGGCAAGCGTCAGCGCCTGAGTCATGGTGAGGGTTGGGCGTCCGTCAGCGAAGGGTTGATCAGCTTAGCCGACGATGGCCCAGCACGGGAAACTCGTGACGCAGGCGCGCGCGCCGCTCGGCGTCGATGGTCGCCAGCGCGGCACCCGGACGATCACCGCAGTCGGCCAGCACGCCGCCCCAGGGATCGATGATGCAGCTGTGGCCCCAGGTATGCCGGCTGCCGGAGTGGCTGCCGCATTGACCGGACGCCAGCACATGACACAGATTTTCGATCGCGCGCGCGCGCAGCAATACCTCCCAGTGCGCGCGTCCTGTCGCCTCGGTGAATGCCGAAGGCACACACAACAGCTCGGCGCCCTGCGCAACCAGTGCACGGTACAACTCGGCAAAGCGCAGGTCGTAGCAGACCGACAAGCCGAGTCGCCCCAGCGGCGTATCGACCACGACCGGCTTCGGTGCTCCGGCTGCAATGGTCGACGACTCGCGATAGCGCTCGCCCCGTCCGTCCGGCAGATCAACATCGAACAAGTGGATCTTGTCGTAGCGCGCGACGCGCTCGCCGCGCGCGTTGTAGACGCAGCAGGCGGCATACACATGCCCCGGGTCCGACGACGTCAGCGGGATGGTGCCCCCGACAATCCACAGATTGAGCTCCCGCGCCGTACGGGACAGGAACTCCTGGATCGGGCCAGCCCCTTCGACCTCGGCAATCGCCAGCTTGTCGGTGTCGCGGGCCCCCATCAACGCAAAATTCTCCGGCAACACGGCGAGCGCCGCGCCACTGGCCGCCGCGCTCTGCAGCAGCGACGCCGCAGACGCCAGATTGGCATCACGATCCGGGCCACTGCTCATCTGGATCACCGCCGCCTGCTGTGTTGTCGTCATCAACTCATCTCACTCATGCCCTACGGGCTATTCGAATCCAGCTTTTCCACTTTGGGATTGTCCCAGCTGCCGGTGATTCGGTAACTGAGCTGGGTCACTTGATCCAGCGGCTTGTCCAGCAACTCCTGCGCCAGCAGCACCAGACCACCGACGACCGGACCGCCGAGCAGCACCGCACCCAGCGTGACGCCGGCCGACACATCCGGATACACGGTCACTCGTTGGTCGTAGTCACGCGCGGCGATGCCGACAGCACCACGGACGTCCATTCGCAGCGACGGCGCTTCCATGTGCAGATCGTCTGTGTGGGCAACTCCGTTGGCCAGTTCGAAGTGCCCCTTGATCGTATCGAACGCGAGACCGTCACCCACAACGTCATCGAAATTCAGGGTTAAGCGTCGCGGCAAGGCGTAGAAATTGATCAGTCCCAGCACGCGGCTGGCGCCCGGCTGCACTGCCCGCAACTGACCCTTGTTTGCGTCGACATCAATGCGCCCCGACGCCATGCGCCAGTCCAGCCCGGTCCCGGTGTTGTGCCAGTTCAGGTCCCCCAGAAACTGCGTGCGCTCGGCCTGTAAGCTCGGCGCATAGTCGAATGCCTGCAGCAGTGCGTCGATGTCGGTGGTGTTGAGGTCGAACTTGAGGTTGGCGGTCGACTGCCCTTCGGTACGCCGCCACTGCCCGCCCGCGCTCAGGTCAACAATGCCCTCCGCCAGCCGAGCCTGGATCAGACGCTGACCACCCGGAACGCGTTCGGAACGCAGGTTCAAACGCCCCAGATCCGCGGTGCCGACACGCAGCGCCTGACACTGAATATCCAGTACCGGCAGGCTTGCCGGGTCGGTCACGGTCGGCGTCGCAGCAGCCGGTGACGCCGACGCCGCCGGCATGGCCAGCTTCAGTCCCAGATGATCCAGCCGCGCGACCACGCGATCTCCGCCTGCGTGAGTCCAGACCACCGAGCCACCGACACCCTCGCCGCTGAAATCGGTGCGCCAGCCATCGCTCAACGGCTGGTAGCGCAACCTCGTTGCCAGCGTCGATTGTGCCCCCCATATCAGTTGATCGGTCTCGATCTCGGCGCTGTCCAGTCCCACGCCGCCATGATCACCGGCTGTGATCACGGCAATCCATGACTCCACATCCAATTGCGCCACTCGCCCGTCCAGCAGGAATCGCCCCGCTTGCACCGGCGGCGCAAGCTTCGTCCCCACGCGCGCGGACAGACCCGCCAGCGCATCGCCGTCACGACCGTCGGTCCGCGTCGGGCCAATTTCCAGCGCGACTCCGAACCGATCGCCATAGGCCAGATCGACCGCGACCGGCGCAAACCGGCCTTCATGCACCCGAACAGTCAGCGCCTCCGTCACGTCCCCTGGCTTGCCGAGGGGTTGCGGCAGATCGACAACGGTCCCACTCAGATCGGAACTCAGGAGCAACTCGCTGTCGGTATCCTTCAGCGGCAGCTCCAGGTTCCAGCCGCTGGCGCCATGCAATCGGGGGCGCAGGATCTCGGGAATGTATTTCGATGCACCACTGCCATCAGCTTTCGGCGTAAACGCAAAGCTGCCGCGCACGACCCCGCGGGTTCCGTCCTGCGGATCGATCCGCAACCGCAGTGGAACATCGGCATAGCGCGCCTTGAGCGCTGTCGCACGCACACCTTCATTGTCGAAAGCCAGCTGACCGTTCAGTCCTGTGATGGCCGGATCGAGCGTCGTGTACTTCAGCTGGGCGTCATTCAGATCAACCGTGCCGTGAACCACCGGCATCTGATGCTCCTGCAGCGGAATATCGAGCTGCAAGGCAACAGCGGCAGCGCCGCTGGCTTCAGTGTGGTCAAGCAAGCCCCGCAGGACTTTGCGCAGAGGTGAAGCACGCAGGTAGGCGTAGAATTGCGACAGCTCGCCGTCCAGACTTGCGCTCACGCTGAAGCGTTGCTCAGCGAAATCGTCAAAGCGCACCTCGGCACGCTTGACCGCGTTGCCCATTGAGGAGCCATGGTCGACAAAGATTCCCAGACTGCTGCCGGTGAAATGCAGTTGCGCGGCCAGACCCTCGATCCGCGGCCAGTCCGGCAAGAACTCCAGCGCGCCATCGGTCACGTCCAGATCCAGATTCCAGGCGCCGGTCGGATGATTGACGAAAGGAAAGTCATGCAGCGGGCCCTCAATCTTGAGCGCGCCATGTGGCACGCGCCCAGCCACGATGGCATCGCTGAGCCAGCGCTTCAGGCTGTCCGGCCAATGCCGCGGCATCAGGCCTTTGGCTGCGGTGGCATCTTCACCGGAAAACTCGGCCTGCAACGTCAGCACCGGTGACGCATTGGCGTCCGCCGGTAGATCCAGCGAGAGCTGCCCCTGGCCCTGGGTGCCGGCAAGTTGCCAGTCAAACGAGTCCGCCGAGATCCGCCAGCTGTCGCTGGTGCGGGTCCATCGCAGGACCGCGGAGAACGCATCGAACGACAGATCCGACTCCATGATCTGCGGCAACTTCAGCAGCATCGGAGCCCGCGACAACTGCACCTGCCCACCGTTTTCGTCTGCGGTCAGTTCGCCAGCAATGCCCGCAACGCCGAAATTCCGATCCGCGCGAAGGCCGGCATCATTCAGTTGCGCCCGTACCGAGTAGCGCGGCGTGGTGGGCTGCATCGGGTCGGCGCTCGGCGGCACCCGCACACGCGCGACCAAACCTTCGATCAGACCGCTGCTGCGCCCGGCCGTCTGGGTCCAGGCCGGCGCGTCGCGCCAGATCCCCAACCAGGGCGACAGCTGCGTCAGATTCAGGCGATCGGCATCCAGGTCATAGGCGGCGACCCCGTCCAGATCACTGCGGCGCAGACTGCCGTGCAGCAGCAGCGCGTCGTCAAAACTCAAGTCGGTCACATCGACGCGCCAACCGCGCGGATCGCGCAGATAGTCGACGACCGCCCGCGTCTGCTGCGCGCTGGACAGCACCCCGGCGCGCGCCAGCACCATCGGACCGGAGTCGAACGCCATGCGTGCACGCGTGATACGCCCCTCGGTGATATCACCACTGATCTCGCCCTGCAGATCCGCGACACCGATCTGGGTACCGGCCAGCAGCCAGGGACGCAACCACCCCTGCGGAACCAGGCCATCGACCTCCAGATCGAAACGCCCCTGCCAGCTGCGCAACTGCGCGACGCTGCCGTCGATTTCGGCTTCAAGCTGCACCTTGCCACCACGATCCGGCGGCAACAGCAGCGCTGCATCCAGTTCGAACCCGCCGGCACGCGCCGCCAGTTCGGCATGTTCGATGGCAAACGTCAGCGGGCTGTCCGCAAAGGCGGGATGCAGCACGCGCAGCTCGCAATCCTCCAGTCGCACCTGCTTGAAGCGCTCCAGGTCGCGCAGCCATTGCTCACGCCGCGCGCTGAGCGGCAGATCACCATCGCCCGGCTCGAAACCGGCGATGCGGATGCGCCGCTGCTCGTCCACTTCGGCAGAAACGCGCAGCCCGGCAAGCACCAGTCGCGTCGGCACCACATTGCCGGTCAGCAGCCGCATCACACTGATGCCGATACTCAGGCGCTCGACGCGCAGCTGTTCGTCGCCGTCGTCGCTGTACAGCGTGATGCCGGTGAGATCAAAACGCGGACTCAATCCACTCCACGCCAGGCTGATGCCCCCGATCTGCACCGGCCGGCCGGTGGCGTCACTGACCCAGTTCGCGAGCTCCTCGCGGTAGCTTGGAATGGCCAGCACCGCGAGCTGGAACAACCCGCTCAACACCGCCCCGGTCAGCACCGTGGTGGTGATCAGCGAAATCGCCCAGGTCCACCAGCGGCGTTTGACGCGTTCCATGAATGATCGGAGACGGCTAGGTTCAGTAAGGATGAAGGGTTATTGTCGCGCCACACCGGACGCTCGGCCACTGATGCCGGCGCATACCGCGTCCAGTATCGGTTGCTGAGACCGCCTGCACGACACTACAGCGGCACCACGTCGTAGCTTTCCTGAGAATAGGCACTCTCGGATTGCAGCCGGATCGGGCGTCGCAGATTGGCCTCAAGATCGGCCAAGCCCATCGATTCCTCTTCAACCAGGCGCTGAATCACGTTGGGTGCGGCCAGCACCAGGAAGCCCTTGGCTTCGAACTGGCGCGCGGCACGCTGGACTTCACGCGTGACCTCATGACACACGGTTTCCACAGTCTTGATGGTCGCCCGCCCCTGACAGGTGGGGCACGGCTCGCACAGGATGTGGCCGAGCGATTCGCGCGTGCGCTTGCGCGTCATCTCGATCAATCCCAGTGGCGAGAACGGATGAATCTGCGTGCGCGCATGATCGCTTGCCAGCGCGCGTTCCAGTGCGCGCAGGACCTGAGCACGATGATCTTCGGACTTCATGTCGATGAAATCGAGAATGATGATGCCCCCAAGATTGCGCAGCCGGAGCTGTCGCGCGATCGCCTGCGCGGCCTCCAGATTGGTCTTGAGCACGGTTTCTTCGAGATTCCGGTGCCCGGTATAGCCACCGGTATTGACGTCGATCGTGGTCATCGCCTCGGTCTGATCGATCACCAGATGTCCGCCGGACTTCAGATCGACCCGGCGATCCAGCGCACGATTGATGTCGTCCTCGACGCCGTACAGATCGAAGATCGGTGCCGCACCCTGGTAGACCTCGATCAGCGGTGCCGCTCGCGGCACGAACAACTGCGCGAACTGTTTGACCCGGCGGGCCTCCTCCGCGCTGTCAATGCGTACCCGCTCCACGTCGGTGCCCAGCAGATCCCGCAGGATGCGCATCGACAGCGGCAGATCGCCATGAACCAGCGTTCCCGGCTTGGCCTCACCGGCCTGTTTGCTGATCGAGTTCCACAGGCGCAGCAGAAAGGTCAGATCGGCCTCCAGCGCCTCGGCTTCCACGCCTTCAGCGGCGGTGCGGGCAATCAGGCCGAACTGCGGGGCCTGCAGTGAATGCGCGCCTTCCAGGATCGCGCGTAACCGCTCACGCTCCGCCTCGTCCTCAATCCGCGCCGACACGCCAACATGGCGCTCGTGCGGCAGCAGCACCAGATAACGCGACGGTACCGACAACAGCGATGACAGACGTGCGCCTTTGGACCCCATCGGATCTTTCAACACCTGCACCAGCACGTGCTGACCCTCGTGCAACAACTGCGTGATGCTTGGTGTCTCGGCATCGCCATTGAGCGGCAACATGTCTGCCACATGCAGGAATGCGGTGCGCTCCAGACCGATTTCGACGAACGCCGCCTGCATGCCAGGCAGCACCCTTTGAATCGAACCCTTGTAGATGTTGCCGGTGAGACCATGGCGCGAAGCGCGCTGAACGTGGACCTCCTGCGCCGCCCCCCCTTCGACCAGCGCGACGCGAGTCTCCTGCGGACCGATATTGACCAGTATCTCTGTGCTCATGATGGAATGACGCGCCTGGATGCAGAAAATATGAACAGCAATTCGTATGACGTCCTGGCAGCAGCTTCATCGCAGCGCAGGCGGAGTCAGTATTTCGATACCGCATTCGGCCAGCAGTTCGGCTGTCTCGAACAGTGGCAATCCGACGACGCCGCTGTAACTGCCGCGAATCTCGCGTACAAACACCGCGCCAAAACCCTGGATCGCATAAGCGCCGGCCTTACCCGCCGGTTCGCCGCTGTCCCAGTAGGCCACAGCCCGCTGCGGTGAAATGGGTCCAAAGCACACATCGGTCACCGACAGCCGTACTGCCTCGCGTCCGGAGCACGCCACCGCAACGGCGGAATAGACTTGATGACTGCGACCGGACAACCGAGACAGCAGCTCCAGCGCATGCTCCCGATCACGCGGCTTGCCGAGAATCTCGCCGTCGAGTACGACATCGGTATCCGCGCCCAGCACCGGAAGCGCACGACCGACCCGCCTGGCGCCGGCACGCGCCTTGTCCAGCGCCACGCGGCAGGCGTAGTCAGCCGCCGACTCAGCGGATCCCGGATATTCCTCAACGTCAACGTCGACAACGGCAAAGCGCAGTCCGCACTGCGTCAACAGCTCGCGCCGCCGCGGCGAGCGCGACGCCAGCACCAGCTGCGCCGGCAACAGCGCGCCGTCGTTCCGTGCACTCTCCCCCACACATCCTCCGGATAAATTCTGCTCAAAGTCCCCGGCTGGCTGTCGAAAATGCGCTAGGGTGCACCTTCAGACAAGATCCGCGCGAGGAGACGGACATGACGGATACTAACGTGAACGTACGTGAACAGGTTTCGCCCGAAGAATGGCAGGCACGCGTTGATCTTGCCGCCGCATATCGCCTGGTCGCAGACTTTGGCTGGGACGATCTGGTGTTTACGCACATCTCGGCACGCGTGCCGGGCAGCGACCACCACTTCCTGATCAATCCTTACGGCTTCCTGTTCGAGGAAATCACCGCCAGTTCGCTGGTCAAGATCGACCTCCACGGCAACAAGGTCATGGACTCGCCCCACATGATCAATCCAGCGGGATTCACGATTCACAGCGCCGTGCATGCCGCGCGACCGGACGTGCAATGCGTGATGCACACGCACTCGCTCAACGGCGTCGCAGTCTCGGCGCAGCAAGGCGGATTGCTGCCGCTGTCACAGCAGTCGCTGTTCGTGCTGGCGTCGCTGGGCTATCACACCTATGAAGGCGTGGCACTGAACGAGGCCGAGAAACCGCGGCTGGTCGCCGATCTAGGGGAGCGCAGCTTCCTGATGCTGCGCAATCACGGCCTGCTGACGGTCGGCGCCTCCGCGGCCGATGCATTTCTGGCGATGTACATCTTCGAAGCCGCCTGCACGATCCAGGTCCGCGCACAGAGCGGCGGCGGTCCGACGATTCCGATTGCGCAAGCACTGGTCGACGGCATCCAGGCACAGGCACAACAGGTCACGCGCGGACTCGGCGGCGCACTGGCCTGGCCAGGTCTGCTGCGCCGACTGGACCGGCTCGATCCGGGCTACCGCGACTGAGCGTCGGGTCTTCGGCGCGCGCCGACGACGAGTGCCGCCAGCAAGCCCAGTGCCAGGACGGCCAGCGGCCAGTCACCCCAGCGCGCGTAAGGCGTCAGGCCGGCGCGCGGTTGGATCTGGCCTTTGAGGATTTCAGTGCGGTTCCAGCCGGCGCTGTCCAGCACACGTCCGTCGGCATCGATCAGCGCACTGATGCCGGTATTGGCCGCACGCACCAGCATGCGCCCGGTCTCCAATGCACGCATGCGCGCGATCTGCAGGTGCTGCGCCGGCGCTGACGAACCCTCGAACCAGGCATCGTTGGTCAGATTGACCAGCAGACTTTGCGAACCGACGCCATGCCGCAATTCGCGACCAAACGCATCTTCGAAGCAGATCGACAGCCCCAACCGTTCGCCATGCACCGCAATCGGGGCTTGCTCGTCACCGCCCGACAAAAGGTCGTCATATGGGGTGCCGATCCAGGCCATCACCGGACGCAGAAAATCCGGGATTGGAAAGTATTCCCCGAACGGCACCAGGTGGCGCTTGGTGTAACGCCCACTGCCACGGCCCAGCACTTCGACGCCGTTGTAGTATCCACGGCCGTCATCGGCGTGAATGATCATTCCGGCCAACACCGCCGAACCGGCCTGTCGCGCCTGTGCCGACAACGCCTCCAGATAGGGCAGACGGATTGCCTGATACGGCTGCGTCACGGCAACCTCGGGCCAGACCACCAGATCGGCTCCCAGCGCCGACTCGGTCATGCGCAGGTAGCGATCGAGGATCGGCCCCACCAGGTCTCGATCCCATTTCTGATCCTGTGAAATGTTGCCCTGAACCACTGCAACACTCAGCGCGGCGCCATTCGGTCGGGTCCACGCCGACGCCGTCGGCAGCAACGGCGGCAGCCACCACGGCAGCGCCGCCAACACCAGCAGCACTGCACGCCGTGGGGGTGACAACGGCATCACGCGCGGCATCGCACGCTCGATCAACGCCGCCGATAACACCAGCAGCACTGAGATCCCGTGCACACCCAGCAGCGGCGCCAGCCGCGCCAGAGGCGCATCGGTGGCGGCGTAGCCCAGACTGAGCCAGGGAAATCCGGTCAGCAACCAGCCGCGCGCCAGCTCAGACAGCAGCCATAACGCGGCCAGCCCCCCCCAGCCCCACGACGACTGCCACAAGCGCAGACGTGCGGCGGCATACAACACGAATGCCGGAAACAGCCCCAGATAGGCGACCAGAGCCATCAGCATCAGAACGCTGACCCAGGCCGGCGCCCCGCCATAGGTATGCGTGCTGATGAAAACCCAGTAGACACCGCCGAGAAAATGGCCGACCCCGAACAGCCAGCCCAGCAGCCAGGCGCGGCGCGCAGAACAGGACCGCACCAACAGAAACAACGCGGCCAGGCACAGCGGGATCAGTGGCAGATAAGCCATCGGGGCGAACGCCAAAGTCATGACTGCGCCAAGCACGCTGGCGGCGACAGCAGACAGCAATGACTTCAGCATGTTCGGCTCGAACTCTCGACGCGGGCGACGTGCAGTCTAGCGATCCTGGCTTGCAGCAACGTGATCGTCACCTCTGGCTTCGAGAGACCCAGCTCAAGCCGGCGAAACAGTGACCTGGAACAGATAGACGCGGCGGCTGTCGGCGCGCTGCACGTTGAAGTTGAAACGCTCGATACGCACGCTTTCGCCACGCTTCGGCATGTGGCCGAAGCGGTGCGTGACCATGCCGCCGACGGTATCGAACTCTTCGTCGGAAAACGTGGTGCGGAAATATTCGTTGAAGTCCTCGATCGGCGTCAGTGCGTTGACCAGATAGCGGCGTTCATCCTGTTTGAGGATGGGTGCGCTCTCGGCCTCGTCGTATTCGTCATCGATATCGCCGACGATCTGCTCCAGCACGTCCTCGATGGTGACCAGACCGGCCACGCCACCGTACTCGTCGACGACCAGCGCCATGTGATTGCGCCCACGCCTGAAATCCTTCAGCAAGACATTCAGCCGCTTGGATTCCGGCACGAACACGGCCGGCCGCATCAGCTGCTCCAGATCGAAAGTTGATGCAGCGACGCCATCGCCGGTAGCGCTGAATTTCAGCAAGTCTTTGGCCAGCAGTATGCCGACAACCTCGTCCTTGGATTCCCCGATCACCGGAAAACGCGAATGCCCGGACTCCACCACCACGCCGATTACCTGATCCAGCGCCCAGTCATGCTCGACGACGACCATCTGCGCGCGCGGCACCATGACGTCGCGGACCTGGGTTTCGGCCGTTTCCAGGATACCTTCGAACATCGACAGCGCATCGGCGTCCATCAATTCGGCGCTGCGCGCCTCACCCAGCAGGCTCATCAAGTCTTCGCGCGTGCGTGGCCCACCGGCGAGGCTGTGGGTGACCCGCCGCCACCACTGAGTCAGGGCGTTGTCGCCCCCCGGTTTATGATTTTCGTCGTCGCTCATTGGTACGGGTCTTTAAAGCCCAAAGTTTTCAGAATACGGATTTCGCGCGCTTCCATGCGCGTCGCGTCGGCGTCGTGCTCATGATCGTAGCCTTGCAGATGCAGGCAGCCGTGCACGACCATGTGTGCCCAGTGCGCACGCGCGGGCTTGCCCTGTTCAAGCGCTTCCTGCGCAACGACAGGCGCGCAGATCACCAGATCGCCCAGCACCTCGCCATCACCGTCAAAGGACAGGACATTGGTGGGTTTGTCCTTGCCCCGATACTCACGGTTGAATGTGCGGCTCTCGTCAGCATCGACAATGCGGATGGTCAGCTCGCCGTGGCGGCGCGGCAGCGCGGCCTGAGCGAACGCCCGCAAGCTGCTTGCGGACGGAATGCCCGCCGGCGATACGCAACGTTGAATCACGATCTGACCTGCTTCGGCGCTCATGCCCGCGACGCCTGATCAGCAAGCTCGTGTTCCTCGTAGGCCTGCACAATCGCCTGCACCAGCGGGTGTCGCACCACGTCCTCCTTGCGGAACAGGGTCGTACTGATTCCGGGGACGCCGGCCAGTACCGACAGGGCATGTTTGAGGCCTGAAGCCTGATGCTTGGGCAGATCGATCTGGGTCATGTCACCCGTGACGACCGCGACGCTGCCGAATCCGATGCGCGTCAGAAACATCTTCATCTGCTCAACTGAAGTGTTCTGCGCTTCGTCGAGAATGATGAACGACTCGTTCAAAGTACGCCCGCGCATGAACGCCAGCGGCGCTACTTCGATCACGCTCTTCTCCACCAGCCGCTCGACGCGCTCAAAGCCAAGCATCTCGTACAAGGCGTCGTACAGAGGGCGCAAGTACGGGCTGACCTTGTCCGCCATGTCGCCGGGCAGGAACCCAAGCTTCTCGCCGGCTTCAACCGCCGGCCGCACCAGCACGATGCGGCGGACCCGGTCACGCTCCAGTGCCTGTACGGCGCTGGCGACCGCCAGATAGGTCTTGCCCGTGCCGGCCGGGCCAACCCCGAAGTTCAGATCATAGGTTGCGATAGCCTTGAGATAGGCCTTCTGCTGCATCCCTCGACCGCGCACGACCCCGCGCTTGGTGCGAACGACCACTTCGTCGTGACCTCCACCGGAGGCGGCGCTGTCTGGAGCGCCCGAGAGGTCGGCACTGTGCTCGGTCAGCGCCAGATGCACATGCTCGGTGGTGATGACGTCATCCAGCGTCTGATTGAACAGCTGATTCAAGACCGCCTCGCCGACCCGAACATCTTGACGGCTGCCCAGCAGTTGATAGCGATTGCCGCGATTGCGAATCTCGATGCCCAAGCGCAGCTCGATCTGGCGCAGATGCGCGTCGAACGGGCCATTCATATTGACCAAGCGCTGTGACTCATCGGCGTCGAACAGCAGTTCGGCACTGACCTGAGATGGCCGCGCACTCATGCCACAGCACCTGCATCAAGCAGGCGTCCGCGCAGCGCGTTCGGCGTTGCCTCGGTCACGGTGACATCGACGAAGCGCCCGATCAGCGACTGCGGCCCTTCGAAATTGACCATGCGATTGGTCGAGGTGCGCCCGGCGATGAAGCCCTCGCCCTTGCGCGCGGCGCGCTCAACCAGCACGCGCTGCCGGGTACCAAGCATGCCCCGCTTGAATGCTTCGTCCTGCGCACGAATGCGATCCTGCAGTATGCTCAGACGGCGCTGTTTCTCCTCGAGGGGGACCCCATCACGCAGATTCGACGCCGGGGTACCCGGTCGCGGACTGTAGATGAAGCTATAAGCCCCATCGATGCCGGCCTCAGCGATCAGATCCATGGTCTGGATGAAATCGTCCTCGGACTCGGTCGGAAATCCGATGATGAAATCCGTCGACAATGAAAGATCCGGCCGCGCGGCGCGAATCCGGCGGATCTTGTCCAGGTACTGCGCGCGCGTATAGCCGCGTTTCATCATGCCGAGGATACGATCCGACCCTGCCTGCACCGGAAGGTGCAAGTAACTCGCCAGCTTCGGCTCGTCGGCGAAGGCGTCGATCAGCGCGTCAGTGAATTCGGCCGGATGCGAGGTCGTGTAACGAATGCGATCGATACCGGGAATGCGCGCGATATAGGTGATCAGCAGCGCCAGATCACAGCGCTCCGCGGTTTCGCCCATGCGCCCGCGATAGGCGTTGACGTTCTGGCCCAGCAAGGTGATTTCCCGCACGCCCTGCGCCGCCAGCTGGGCCACTTCGGTCAAGACGTCGTCCAGCGGACGTGAGACTTCCTCGCCGCGCGTATACGGCACAACACAAAAGGTGCAGTACTTGGAGCAGCCTTCCATGATGCTGACAAATGCAGTGCAACCCTCCGCGCGTGGCTCTGGAAGGCGGTCGAATTTCTCGATTTCCGGGAAGCTGATGTCGACCGCGTGCTTGCGGGTCTGCCGGGTGGATGTCAGCAGCTCGGGCAGGCGATGCAGGGTCTGCGGGCCAAACACCAGATCGACATAGGGCGCACGCTCGATGATCGCCTGACCTTCCTGCGACGCCACGCAACCGCCGACGCCAATGATGCGATCAGGATCGGCGCTTTTCCATTCCTTCCAGCGGCCCAGCTCTGAAAAGACCTTTTCCTGCGCTTTTTCGCGCACCGAACAGGTATTCAGCAGCAGCAGATCGGCTTCGTCGGGATTTTGCGTGCGCTCATAGCCGTGCGACGCGGCCAACACATCGGCCATCTTGGACGAGTCGTACTCGTTCATCTGGCAGCCGTAGGTAATCAGGTACAACTTCTTGGACATCGAGTGCGGCCGACAGCGGCCGTCGCGTGTAATGGCGGACCATTATAGACGACGGGACCGCCAAGCTCCCGATTCTGCTGTGGATTTAAGTACAACCGGGTCGGCTACAACCGCGCCAGCCAGTCCTCGACGCCGAGCTCGATTTCCTCGAAGGCCCTGACAAATGCCGCGCGAGGCTGACGGTACGGATCCATGATGTCCGCATTATTCTGCCATTTCAAAAGCTTATGGACTCGACCACGCAGCTGCGGATACTGCCGGTTGAGCCAGTCGCTGTGGCTTTGGTCCAGCGTCAGGATCAGATCCATCGCCGCCAGCAGCGGCGCGCTGGCCTGCTGCGCACGGTGTGCGGACAGATCCAGACCGTGTTCGGCAGCCACCGCCACCGCATCCGGATCGGCCGGATGCCCAACCAGGGCGCCGGTCCCGGCCGACTGCACCTGCTCAGCCCGATCCTTGACCCGCGCGCGCATCAGCGCCTCGGCCATCGGGCTGCGGCAGATGTTGCCCGTGCATACGATGAGAATTCGACTCAGCATCACAAACCGTCCGAAGTTGATCCGGCCCAGCGAGACAGCCAGCCCCAAGCTCCGCCCCATTCAGATATCGCACTGAGCGCAGCCGGGGCAGACAAAAGCCGGACTAGAACGGAATATCGTCGTCCTCGAACGGCGCATCCATAGCCGCCGACGCCGCTGGCGCAGCGGCGGGCGCGCGCGATGGCGCCGGACGCGAGGAGGACTGCGACTCGTAGCCACCGCCGCCGGACATCGGCGCCGAGCCGCCGCTGCGACCGTCGAGCATCTGCATGTCGTTGACCATGATTTCGGTGGTGTAGCGCTCGACCCCGTCCTTCTCCCATTTGCGGGTCCGCAGCGAGCCCTCAACGTAGACCTTGGCACCCTTCTTCAGGTACTGGCCAGCGATCTCGGCAAGCTTGCGCGTGAATACGACGTTATGCCATTCCGTGCGCTCCTTTTTCTCCCCGGACTGCTTGTCGGTCCAGCTGTCGGAGGTCGCCACGGTAACGTTGCAGACCGCGTCTCCATTGGGGAAGTAACGCACCTCCGGATCTTTGCCGAGGTTGCCGATCAGAATGACCTTGTTCACGCCACGTGCCATGGTCGTCTCTCCTGCTTAATTGGAATGTGAATGTTCTACCGCAGCGGGCGGTGCGAGCTTGGCAGCGACGCCAAGCCAGATTATGGGCAAGGTTGCCGCCAGCGCGAAAGCTGCGCCGATTCCGCCGCGCTGCATGGCCAGCCCGCCAAGGGTACCTCCGGCGAATGCGCCCAGGAACTGCGCACTGGAATAGATCCCCAGCGCAGCGCCCTTCTGCTCCGGCGGCGCCTTGCGCGAAATCAGCGACGGCAGCGCACCTTCAAGGAAATTGAAGCCGACGAAGTACAGGAACAGCGCCAGCACCAGCAACATGGCCGACGAATGCTCCGCGGCGGCCAGCGCCAGCGCCATCGCCAGCACACAGATCGCGCCGATGAACGCGGGCTTGAAGCGCCCGCGCTGCTCGGCCATGCGAATCAGCGGGAACACCGGAATCAGGCTCAGCAGCAGCACCGGCAGGTACAGCTTCCAATGTTGCGCGCTGGGCAGCCCCAGGGTTTCCACAATCGCCAGCGGAGCGACCGTAAATACCGTGGTCATGCAGGCATGCAGCAGGAAAATTCCCGCATCCAGCCGCAGCAGCTGGCCGTTGGCCAGAACTTCGCGCAGACGCCCGGCACTGCTGCGTTGCTCGGTTGGCGTTGGGACGGCAAACAACAGTACCGGCAAGGTCAGCAGCGCCAGTGCCCCGGTCAGCTGGAAGATGCCGTCAACGCCGATCCAGCCCGAAACCAGCGGCCCCATCACCAGCGCCAGCACGAAGGCCAGCCCCATGCCGGCACCGAGTATCGCCATGGCCGTGGTGCGGACCACGTCGCGGGTGACATCGGCAAGCAACGCGGCGACCGCGGAGGACACTGCTCCGGCGCCCTGCAATGCCCGACCGAAAATGATCCATTCGATATCGTGAGTCGAACCCGCAAGCCAGCTGCCCGCCGCAAACACCACCATACCCGCGGCGATCACCCGTTTGCGGCCGAAGCGGTCCGAAGCCATGCCCATCGGAATCTGCAAACACGCCTGGGTCAGGCCATAGATGCCAATGGCCAGCCCGATCTGCCACGGTTCGGCGGGATATGGCAACGCACCGGCGTATAGCGCAAACACCGGCAACACCATGAACATGCCAATCATGCGCAACGCGTAGATCGCACCGAGAGAAACTACGGCGCGCCATTCCAGTGCATTCATCGCGAACGTCTTGCCCTGTAGAGGATTTCGAAACGGTCCAAGCACGAACCGCGCCGCTGCGCGGCCGGCGGACACGAACTTCAGGCAGGCTGTGCCTCTGTCGTGCCCAGTGCAGGGGGCATATATTAGCCCGTTTGAGACTCCCGACCCGCTCCCCGATGGAAAACATCCGCATCCGCGGTGCCCGCACGCACAATCTGAAGAACATTTCGCTGGATCTGCCGCGCGACAAGCTGATCGTCGTGACCGGCCTGTCCGGGTCCGGAAAGTCTTCCCTGGCATTCGACACGCTGTACGCCGAAGGCCAGCGCCGCTACGTCGAGTCGCTGTCGGCGTATGCACGTCAGTTCCTGTCGATGATGCAGAAACCGGACGTCGACGTCATCGAAGGCCTGTCGCCGGCGATCTCGATCGAGCAGAAATCGACCTCGCACAATCCACGCTCAACCGTCGGCACGGTCACCGAGATCTACGACTACCTGCGTCTGCTGTTTGCGCGTGTCGGCACCGCGCGCTGTCCTGATCATGGCGTCACGCTGGAGGCGCAGAGCGTTTCCCAGATGGTGGATCTGGTGCTGGCGCTGCCGCAGGACAGCGCCTGGCTGCTGCTGGCACCCGTGGTTCGCGGACGCAAGGGCGAGCACCTGGAATGGTTTGAACAGGCTCGCAGTCAGGGCTTCGTGCGGGTACGCGTGGACGGCACCGTATACGAACTTGACGAAGTTCCGGTGCTCAACCGCAAGCTCAAACACGACATCGAAGTCGTGGTCGACCGCTTCCGCGTGCGTGCCGACAGCGCCGAGGGCGAGCCTGGCCTGAAACAACGCCTTGCAGAATCATTCGAAACCGCGCTGCGCCTGTCCGATGGACTCGCCTACGTCACCCCGTTCAAACATGAAGCGGAAGCGCTGACGTTCTCGTCGCGCATGGCCTGCGCGCACTGCGGCTATTCGCTGGAGGAACTGGAACCGCGGCTGTTCTCATTCAACGCCCCGCACGGCGCCTGCCCCAAATGCGACGGCCTCGGCAATTTGCAGGTCTTCGACGAAGACCGCGTGGTGGCACATCCGGAATTGTCGCTGGCCTCTGGCGCCATCCGCTCGTGGGACAAGCGCAATCCGTACTACTGGCATTTCATCAGCTCGCTGGCCAAGCACTACAGCTTCGACCCGGAAAAACCATTCAACAAACTCAGCGAAAAGGTGCGCCAGGTGCTGCTGCATGGCAGTGGTGACGAACGCATCGTGTTCGAGTATCCGGATGAACGTGGACGCTTGCAGACACGCACGCACCGCTTCGAAGGCATCGTGCCGAATCTGGAACGCCGCTACCGCGAAACGGAATCCGATGCCGTGCGCGAGGAGCTGTCCAAGTACCTGAGTAACAAACCCTGCCCGGAATGCGGCGGCCAGCGCCTGAATCGCGCGGCGCGCCATGTGTTTGTCGCCGATCGCAGCTTGCCGGTGCTGACGGCGTTGTCGGTGCGTGACGCTGAGGCCTTCTTCAAGTCCATGAAGCTGCCGGGGCACAAGGGCGAAATTGCCGACAAAATTCTCAAGGAAATCCGCGCACGCCTGGGCTTTCTGAACAATGTCGGACTCGACTATCTGACCCTGGCGCGCAGCGCCGAAACCCTGTCCGGCGGCGAAGCGCAGCGCATCCGGCTGGCGTCGCAGATCGGTGCCGGCCTGGTTGGCGTGATGTACGTACTCGACGAACCCAGCATCGGGCTGCATCAGCGCGACAACGAGCGCCTGCTGCAGACCCTGTTCCGTCTTCGCGATCTCGGCAATACCGTGATCGTGGTCGAGCATGACGAAGATGCGATCCGGCACGCGGACTACGTGGTGGACATTGGCCCGGGAGCCGGAGTTCACGGCGGTAGCGTGGTTGCCGAAGGCACCCCGGCGCAGATCGAAGCCAGCCCTGATTCGATCACCGGCCGCTATCTGTCCGGCCGCTCGCGCGTCGAAATCCAGGACCTGCGCCATCCGCCGCAACCTGATCGTTCGATCAAGATTCGCGGCGCGCGTGGCAATAACCTGAAAAATGTCGACGCCGAGATTCCCATCGGTCTGATCACCTGCGTCACTGGCGTCTCCGGCTCCGGCAAGTCGACCCTGATCAACGACACCTTGCATGGCTATGCCGCGCGCCAGTTGAACAACGCATCGACCCATCACGCCGAGTGCGACGCAGTCGAAGGCCTGGAGCATCTGGACAAGGTCATCGACATCGACCAGTCACCAATCGGCCGCACGCCACGTTCGAATCCGGCGACCTACACGCAGCTGTTCACGCCGATCCGCGAGCTGTTCGCGGGGGTGCCGGAGTCCCGTGCACGCGGCTACCTGCCTGGTCGCTTCAGCTTCAACGTCAAGGGCGGACGCTGCGAGACCTGCCAGGGCGACGGGGTCATCAAGGTCGAGATGCACTTTCTGCCAGACATCTACGTCACCTGCGACACCTGCCGCGGACGACGGTACAACCGCGAGACTCTGGAGATCCGCTACAAGGGCAAGAGCATCGACCAGGTGCTGGACATGACGGTCGAGGAAGCCAGCGAGTTCTTCAAACCGGTGCCGGCGATCCACCGCAAGCTCGATACATTGATGGACGTCGGCCTGACCTACATCACCTTGGGCCAGAATGCGACGACCCTGTCAGGTGGTGAAGCACAGCGCGTCAAGCTGGCCAAGGAGCTTTCGCGCCGCGACACCGGGCAGACCTTGTACATCCTCGACGAGCCGACCACCGGCCTGCACTTTCACGACGTCGCGCAGCTACTCAAGGTACTGGAGCGTCTGCGCGATCACGGCAACACCGTGGTGATCATCGAGCACAATCTGGACGTGATCAAACGCGCTGACTGGATCATCGATCTGGGTCCCGAGGGCGGCGACGGTGGCGGTCAGATCGTTGCCGTCGGCACCCCGGAAGCCGTCGCGAAAAAGCGTGGCTCGCATACCGGTCGATTCCTCAAACCGCTGCTGCGGCGCTGAGAGCGCAGCAGCAGCGGTTCGGAACGGGACCTCGAACAACCACGGCTCAGAACTGATAACCCACCCGCAGCGCCAGCTCGTCGGCGAAGTCCGCGGTCGACAGCGCGTTACCGTTGGGGTTGCCGCCGAGGCTGCCATCGACGAAGTTATAGAACGCCTCGACCGTAATTTCCCCACGCGGCTTCCAGCGCAGTGCCGGCTGCACCAGGAGGCCGCCGCCGAGGTCGTACAGCACCGACAGATCGGCACGCCAGATCAGATCAGGAAACGCCTGCTGTACCGCGAAGGCCACCGCGTCATAACCACCGGACTCTCCCGGCGGCGGCGTCCCGACGTCGCCGTTCGTTCCACTCAGATGTCGGCCGAACAGATCGCTGCGCGTCTTGTGCAGCCACTGCAGCACGAAGTAGCTGGCCGGAAATCGCGTCGACAGTCGTTGGTATTTTTCCATGACCACCGCAGTGGTCCATTCATCCTCGCGCAGATATTCGCGGCTCAGTGATGGATTGGTGAAGGCACGATCCGGCACGTACAGCGCTTCGACGTTGATGATCAGCTGATCCAGCCAGGAGCCCGGCGCGGCGCGGGTGACATAGCTGAAGCCCGCCCCGAGATCGGTCTCTGCCACGTATTCGCGCGCAAGGTGTCCGCGCAGACCGCTGCCGGAAGCCTGAAAGAAATAATCCAGCTCCTGCGCGGCAGCGTCGCGACTATCGACCTCGTAAGCGCCCAAAGTCTGTGCCGCCTCGAACTCGCTGACCGCTGAGTTGAGGCCGGTAACGCCGTTGAGGCGTGCCATCGCCGCGTAGTTAAACCACTCGTCTGCCGACCATACGCCCGTAGTGTCGACCTCGAACGGCGTCCCCGCCATCAGCGCACCGCTGCCCGGCGCAGCGGCGAGATCACGATTGACTCCAGACTCGGTCCAGCGGTAGACGCCGTCCGGGTTGTAGCGGCGCACCGCAATCGCCTGCACGCCGACATCGCCGAGCGATCCCTTCACGCGCAACCCGTAGCCAAGCTTGTCGTCATAGTTGTCATACCGATCATGGATCGTGAACTGCGACGCAATGACGTTGTACGGCGTGTTGGGATTCGAATACACCGTTGGCTGAAACTTTTCGACAAAGGCATCGACCAGCCACGCTTCCGAAAACTGGTATCCAGCACGCAGGGCCAGTGACGGCACGCGCTTGTCCTGGAATTCCTCCGGCGCGTAGTCCAGCATCGAATGACGACGCAGATCGAGCCCGTTCGGCACATCCAGCACGCGAAAGAACAAGGCCTGGCCCCACGCGATCTGCTGTTGGCCTGCGCTGAGGATGAAAGGCCCGTTCGAATAGCTCAGGTAAAACTCGGGCAGATACACCATGCCGTCGTCGCCGCTCCATTCCAGCGGTATCGGGCGCGTCCGCCCTTCGACGTCGTAGCGGAAATAGTCCGGCGCGGCATACAGCCGGCCCACGGCCTGACTGTCGACCGCGTCCGGATCGAACTCGTCGTAGAGTGCCGGATCGAACACACCGGCGAGCTTGCCGACCAGATCCAGCGACGGCGTCAACCGCCACTTGGCGTTGAGCTGCGTACGCAGTTGCAGCAGATTGAACGCGTTGCTGGCCGGCTCACCGTTGCGGACGGCAAGGTCATCTTCTCCGACCACCGGATCGCGCGTCACCGGCACGCCATTGAAAAGATTTCCACGCTGATTGAAGGGGTTCTCATCGCCATTGGAAGCAATCGCGATATCAGCGCGAATCCAGCCGGAGAAGCTCAGATTGTTCTGCGCTGACGCACAGAACGGTCCCAGCGCCATCGCGCCCACCAGCGGACGCAGCCACCGCAACACTCGGGGTGCCGTGCACATTTCGTCGTTCTCCTCGCCGAATTGATGTGTTGACGACGATGTGTCGCCTGAACATCACGGTGCATCGGACCAGGAGAGGAGGAACTACTCCTCCGGGTAGTCGCCGCGTAGATAAAAAATACTGGATCCGGATTCAATCACCCGGCACAAATGAAAACGGCGGCCTTGCGGCCGCCGTCATGAACGTCTCGCTCAACACCTAGAACTGTATTCTGACGAAGGCGCGTGCCATGTCCTTGTCGCGATACAGGTTGGCGACGCCACCGCCGGTAAACCAGGTGTAGCCAAGATAGAACGCCAGATTGGACTTGTAGCGGGTCTCAATCTGCAGATCCGCAGTCTTGCGACCTTCGATGAAGTTCTCGCCCGGACCCGGCGCCGTGCCCTTGACGTTGTGCTGCCAGATGATCTGGGGGGCGAACGAGATGCCCGGGAAGACGGACTCATAGCGAATGATGGCAATCGTCACGTAGCCCCAAGAGAGCTTGTCCGGATACAGATCGAGATTGGCTTGCGACGGATTGAAACGCAGCCCATCAATGCCGAACGAACATGATTGCCGCGGCGCCTTGGTCACTGGATCGTATGAACACGCCATCCGTTGCTGGCGTTCGTTGGTCCAGCTGCCACCTGTACCATCCGCGCCCGCGCTGGCATGGGAGTAAGTGCCCGCGGCTTCAAACTGCAGCTCATCCAGCGGCGGCAGATCCGGCACCCAGGTCGCGCCGATTTCGAACACGAACAGGATCTGATCCGCTCCAATCGGATTGTCGCTTGCCCCCAGCACCTGAGTACCGCCGAGGTTGAACTGATAGGTATCCAGGCGTTCATAGCCACGGACATAGCAGGGGTTCGTCGGCGTGTATGGAACAAAGTTGGGATTGGCGACCCGATTGCCCGGCTGTTGATCCGTGCTGTAAGGATTCTGACTCCCGAGATACTGCGGCTCACAGGGCGCATTCTCTCCTGCAGCAACACCGCGGTACGGCGTCACGAAGGCCGGGAACGAACGGGCCGAACCCGGTGCGTGACCGATACCGAGATCGAAGGTGTCGTTGAACGCACCCGGCGTACCGTTGGCGTCCACCACGTAATCGCTCGGTGCATACAACGCCGTGCCATCGTTGATGACTGCGATCGGCGAGCTCCCTTCACCCGTTGAACCCACCCCAGTCGTCGTTCCCGCACAGCCGGAGCCGGCCGGCAGCACGTTCGGGATGCCCACGGCGCCGCCGGTCAGGCCACTAATGGTGCCGAAGATTGTGTCGACCAGCCCCAAGGCCGGCGCCAGTGCATCGGCCGGCAACAGACGTTCCAGGTTCGGATCGTGACAACGCGACAAGGTCGGCCCGAACGCGGCAAAAACCAGATCCTCGGTATCAACCTGCAACGGTGCATTCGGCCGGTAGGCGACTTCACCCTGGAACGACCAGCCAAACGCTGTCGTTGCAAAGCTGACGCCCATCAGATGGATGTCCTCGGGATACTCCACCATCAGCTTGACCGTATCCAGCGGGACCGCATTGCTGGTGGCATTGGCCGGGTCCTGCCCCGTCAGTTCACTGACGATCGGCAGATCCGGACAGACCGCCAGGAAGCTGATGGGATCATATGCATCGATCCCAAGATCGTTCCCCTCACGACGAGCGCAGCTGGCCACCGTCGAGAAGAAGCTCGCGTACGGCAGACGCGAGTGATAGTTCATGTAGTAGAACCCGAACTCGGTACCGTTGTTGAGCTCCTCGGCGTAATACTTCAGCGCCACACCATACTGCCCCGCCGAATTGGGTTCGCGATCCTTCAGACGCTCGATCGTGGTCGAGGTGTTGGTAACGCCCGACAACGGGTTGTACAACGGAAATGCGAGGCCGTCCGGATCTTCGGGAGCACCGCCGAAATTGACGTAGGCGTAATTCACCGCATTGTCGACACCGACGACATCCGATACCGCCATCATCGAGCCTGGTGCCGGCGCCTCGAGCGGCTGCCACTCAAGCTGATAGAACGCTTCAAAGGATGCGTTGTAGAACGGCTCGAACGAGAACGAGACCATGTTCAGCGGCGTAAAGATTTCCTCGACCTGATATCCAACCCGGTAATAGTTGTTGGCATTGACCGGATTGGCCTGATTCAAGGAATTCAGTGCCTGCAGCAACGATTCGCCCCAGTTGATCAACTGGCGTCCAACCTTGACGCTCAGCTCCTTGTCGTCCCACAGCGGAACAGAGCCAAAGAAATAGGCGTCGAGCAGCTGGACTTCGGTACCAATCTGATTGAGCAGCGCCCCCCCGTTACGCTTGCGGTAGACCGGCGCACCCTTGCCGTATTGAGCAATGCCGAGCGCCGGATCCGGTGTCACCAGGTCCGCTTTGTTGGACGAATTGAGCTCGTTCGGATGGTATTCGGTGAAGTCGGCATTGACCCAGTCGTAGTAGTACAGGCCCTTGGCGAAGAAGCCGTAGTTACCGTAGGTCAGCGTCAGATCCTGAGTGATCTTGGCAAGTCCCGACGTCAGGTCACCCTTGTCGTAATTCCAGTTGCCGTCATCGTAGTTCGGGCTGAACTGTCCGGGCGCTCGCGCCAGTGCCGTCGCCGGATGTCCCTGATCGCGAAACAGGCCCTGACAGGATTGATTCAATCCGCCACAAACGTCGGGATTGACATTTGCCTTTCCCAGATAGTCCGTGTGCCGATCCTGCGTGCGCATCGCAGCACCGATCATTACGGTTGTATTGAGCACCCCTTCGACCGCTTCGTCGTCGCCCCAGGGCAGACTGAAACTGATCGCAGATGCAGCGCCTGCGTACACCAATCCAAACAACGAAACGGCCACAGCAAGTGCAGCGGATCCGTGGCGTTTTGCCATCGTAGTCATAGTCTCCCCCGTCATGGGCACCGACCGGCTCAAGCTCCGGTCGCCTCAGCAGCATGCGATGCGCTCCGACGCAATTCGCACGTTACAACCCTCAGGGCAGATTATGGAGGAAATTCTCACTGGTGCAACAGAGACACGCCGAATAATCCACCCCAGATCAAGTCACTGCGCCACCCTTCTCGAATAACCCATAACCCGAGGCGCCCTTGATACCACGAGATCCGGGGCGACATGCGAGCAAATGCCGGGTGTACGCATGCTGCGGGTGACTCATGATCTCGGAAACACTTCCCCACTCGATGACATGGCCGCCATTGAGCACGAGTACGGCTTCGCACAATTCGGCAACGACGCCCAGATCATGGGAGATCAACAGCAAGGCCAGTCCGAAGTCTCGGCGCAGTTGCGCCAGCAGATCCAGCATCTGTGCCTGCACCGTCACATCCAGCGCTGTGGTCGGCTCGTCGGCGATCAGCAGGCTCGGCTGACAGCTCAGTGCCATTGCAACCATTACCCGCTGACACAATCCTCCGGACAGTTCGTGAGGATACTGACGCAGGCGCCGCGCCACATCACTCACCTGGACACAATCCAGCAAGCGGCGACATTCGACCAGTGCGTCACTTCGCGTCATCCCACGGTGCAGCTGCAGCATCTCGGCCATCTGCACGTCGACGCGCAGATATGGATTCAGACAAGAGGACGGATTCTGAAACACCATGCCGATACGCACACCGCGAACATGATTCAGCACGGAATCCGGAGCGCTGATCAACTCGACCCCCTCAAAGCGCACGCTGCCCTGCACTTCAGCGTCGTCAGCACTGAGCCCGACGATGGCGCGCGCCGTCTGTGACTTGCCAGAGCCTGATTCGCCGACAATGCCAAGCGCAGAACCTGCCGCCAGATCAAAGCTGACGCCGTCAACCGACGGCCCTCGGCTTCCGCGAAAGCGAATGGTGAGATCTTCAACGCTCAGCAGCATCACCGATGTCATTACACGCTCCGCCGTTCCAGAGCCTGCCGCAGGCCTTCGCCAACAGCGTTCAGACACAGCAGCGTCAGTGTCAGGAACCCGGCCGGAAACACCAATGACCACGGCGTCGATTCCATCTCGCGCGCACCATCATTGACCAGTGCGCCCCAGCTGGTCGCGGGCGCTTGCACACCCAATCCAAGAAAGCTGAGAAAGGACTCGATCAGCACCACCTGAGGAATCGTCAGACTGGCGTAGACGACCGCAACGCCGAGCAGATTCGGCACGATGTGCCGACGCACAATCTGTGCGTCCGGCGCGCCGGAAAGACGTGCGGCAATGACGAACTCCCGCTGCTTCAGCGCCAAGGTCTGTCCGCGGACGATGCGCGCCATATCGAGCCAGTTGACTGCACCGATGGCGACGAACATCAAGACCAGATGGCGCCCGAACAAGGCCATCAGCAGGATCACCAGAAACATGAACGGCAGCGCATAGAGGACATCGACAGCGCGCATCATCAGCTGATCAGTCCGCCCGCCGTAATAGCCTGCGGCGGCGCCGTAAGCCACCCCGATACCGGCAGCCACCAGGGTCGACAACACGCCGACGAGCAGCGATATGCGTCCGCCTTCCAGGGTCCGTACAAACAGATCGCGCCCTAGGCTGTCGGTGCCAAACCAATGCGCACCTTTCAGTGTTGGCGGACTGGACCAGTCCCCCTCGAAATCGATGAAGTCGACCGCGTACGGACTGAACAGCGGTCCGAATAGAACTGCCAGCACAATCAAACCCAGAAGGCACAACGCCAGCGGCGCCGATCGCCGCTGCGTGAACGATTGCCACACCGGCACCCGCGTCATGCGGCACGCACCCGTGGATCAAGCACGCCATACAGCACGTCAACCACAAAGTTGAACACCACGATCAAAGCGCCGTAGACCAGCACCACACCGAGCACCAGGGTGTAATCCCGATTCAATGCCGCCTGCACGAAGTACCGGCCAAGCCCGGGGATCGAGAAAATCTGCTCGATCACCACCGATCCGGTGATCAGCGCTGCCGCAGCGGGCCCAAGGTAGGACAACACCGGGATCAAGGCGGGTCGCAGTGCATGGCGCAGCAACACCCACCGTCCGGGCAGCCCTTTTGCGCGCGCTGCGAGAATATATGGAGCCTGCAACACGTCGACCATCGCGGTGCGGGTCAATCGCGCCACATACGCGAGTTGAGGCAGCGCCAGCGCGATCACCGGCAGCAACACGTCGCGCCACTGCCCTTCATTCCAGCCCCCTGCCGGCAGCCAGCCCAACGTGACCGCGAAGGCCAGAATCATGAGTGGCGCAATGACAAAGGCCGGGATACATACCCCGAGTGCGCTCAAGGTCATCAGTATGTGGTCAATCAGGTGATTGCGACGCTGCGCGGCAACGACGCCGATCAAGACACCAAGAATCAGAGCCAGCCCCAAAGCCAGCCCTCCCACTAGGGCGGACACCGGCAAGCCGGTTGCGATCAATTCGGTTACGCGATAACCCTCGTACTGAAATGAAGGGCCGAGATCGCCCCGACTCAGATCGACCAGATAGCGTGCATATTGCCGAATCAAGGATTCGTCGAGGTGGTATTGCGATGCGATTGCCGCTTCTATTTCCGGCGCCAGACTGCGCTCGCCGTCGAAGGGCCCTCCTGGAGCAGCACGCATCATGAAAAACGCCAGGGTCACCAGCACGAACAGAGTTGGCATCGCAATCAGCAGTCGGCTCAGAGCACGCATCATCGGCGCAGATCTCCGGGCAGGAAGTCGGGCATCACGACCCGGGCTCCGTCGGCGCATGCGCCTCGAGACGCAGATCCCGGGTGTAGTGGTAGTCAAGCACGTTGTCGCGCCAACCGATCACTCTCGATTGAACCAGATGCTTGGAGACGTAGAAGTAAATCGGAATGACGGGGACTTCGTCAAAAATCAGGCGCTCGGCTGCCTGCAGCATCGGCGTGCGCAGCACTGGCTGCTCGCGCGCCGCATCGATACGGGCGTCATAGGCTGGACTGCTCCAGCCGGTGTCATTCTGCCCGTGACTGCTGTAGAGAATGTCGGTAAAGCTCGAAGGATCGTTGTAGTCCGCAATCCAAACTGAGCGGAACACCTGCGTCAGCCGGCGTTGCTTGCGATGATTGATGAAGACCTTGAACTCCTCATTGACCAGTCGAGTGGTCACACCGAGCGTCTGCTTCCACATCGCCGCAATCACCGTCGCGACGCGCTGATGGCTTTCATGCGTGTTGAAGCGGATTTCCAGCTCCAACGGATGCCGTGGACCATAGCCGGACTCGGCAAACAGACGCCTCGCCTCTGCCAGTTGTTGCTCGCGAGACAATTGCGCCCACACCGGTTGCTGCGGCGGATAACCGGTGACGCCTGGCGGCACCCAACCGTACGCAGGCAGTGCCAGCCCATTCAGAACCTTGTCGACGATCAGCTTGCGATCGATCGCCATCGACAGTGCCTGGCGCAGCTTGGGATTACCGGAAAACGGGGCGCGCGTCAGATTCAACCCGTAGTAGTAGACCCCCAGATAAGGCGCCACATGCAACTCGGCAGCTCGCTCGCGACGAATCTGTGCAATCTGCACCGGCGGCACTTCATAGGTAACGTCGAGCTCCCCAGCGCGGTAACGCTTGTATTCGGAGTTGATGTCCTCCGTCGGATAGTAAGTCACCGCATCAATGCCAACGTCCTTGGCATCCCAGTAGTACGGATTCCGCCGCAGACTCACGTGTGACTGCATCACCCACGCATCCAGCGCATACGCGCCGTTTCCAATCAGGCGCCCGGCCCGAGCGAAATCCGCCCCATAGCGCTGAAGGCTTGGACGGTGTATCGGATATGTCGCCGCCTGGGTCAGAACACCCAGCAACTGGGGGGCCGGCGCATCGAGTTGAATTTCCAGCTCCAGCGGCGACAGCGCACGGACACCCAGCGCTTCTGGCTGAAGCTCACCACGAATGATCGCCGCCGCACCACGAATCGGGGTCAACATCTGAGCAAAACTGGAGCCGGTTGCAGGCAGCAGCGTACGGCGCATGCCCGCGACAAAATCGTCAGCAGTCACAGCATCGCCGTTGGACCAGCGTGCATCGGCGCGGAGGTGAAAGCGATAGATCAGTCCATCGCCACTGACCTCCCAGCCCTCCGCGGCACCCGGGATCAGCTCACCATCCGCGCCCACCCTGATCAGAGCCTCATACAGATCACGCAGAATGTTGAACGCGCTGACCGACCGAGCGCGCTGCGGATCCAGCGTTTCGACTTCCGGGCCGTTGCCAACGCGCAGTGACTGCGCTGCAGCGCCTGGGCATACGCCAAGTGCAAACAGCACCGCAAATGAGTAGATCCGGAAATAACGGGCGCGCATTCGCGCAAGGCTAACGGCGGCTGCGCCGCGATGCCACTGTCACCAGTATCACACTACCCAGCACAATCGCCGTCCCCAACATCTGCGTCGGATGCAGGGCTTCACCCAGCACCAGCCATCCGAGCACAACTGCGACCGCCGGATTGACGTAGGCATAGGTACCCAGCTGAGCCGGTGTCACCTCATGCACCAGCCAGTAGTAAGCTCCGTAGGCCACACAGGAACCAAGCACAGCAAGATAGATCAGCGCGCCAAGCGCCGATGGCGTTGGATGCCAGCGAGCAAGGTCTCCATTGAGCAGGCCCAGCGTGGTCATCACCACGCCAGTCACCAACATCTGCAGCGCCGCCGTCATCAACGGAGTCGATGTCGTGGGATAACGACGCGAAACCACCGAGCCGCCGGCCCACAGCACCGGCGACAAGAGCAGGGCCGCATAAGCTGACAAAGGCGCCTGATGCAGCTTCACACCCACCCCTACCAGAACCGCCACACCGGCGAATCCGATCAGCAGCCCGGCAATAGTCAGTTTGGGCAGTCGCTCTCCACGTGCACCCCAGGTCCCAAACCAGGCCATCCACAAGGCCGAGGTTGCGACGATCAACGCAGCCTGGTTGGAGTCGACCCATTGTTCACTCCAGGTCACCAGGCCATTCGCACCGACGAGCATCAGCAGCGCGGTCGCAACGATGATGAGCCAATCCCGCCTGCTGCGCGGGAGCTGCGCCCCGCGGAACCACGCATAGGCCAGCATGATTGGCGCTGCGATCAGGAAGCGGGCACCCGCAAACAGAATGGCCGGCGCGTCGCTCACTCCGATGCGAATCGCCAGATAAGTCGAGCCCCAAACCAGATAGACGGTAGCGAACGCCAAGGCGATCCGCACCGTGCGGGCGCTACCGATCAGTTGAGAGAAACGTTCTATGGCAACGCCCGGCGCGTCGGGCTTCAGTTGCTCGCAGCCGGCTCAGCGGCCTCATCACCCTCAGTCGTCGCCTCGGCTGCGGCGCTGGCCTTCTGCGCTTCCATCTCCTCAAGCTGGGCGATGTGGTTCAACCACTGCCCCGCAGCGCTGCGGCTCTCGTCATACTGCTGCGCGTTGCGCAACAGATCGACCGCGAGCTTGCTGTTTCCGGACTGAAACGCGGCGATGCCCTGCAGGTAAGCGGCATCCCCCATCTTCTTGATGCCTTTGGCGCGAGCCTTGCTCAGTGCCGAAAGCGCTTCCTTCCAGCGCTCGTCTTCAACGTAGATTTGCCCAAGACGGTAATAGATCTCGCCGCTCTCGGAGAGGCTCGCGGCCTGCAGCAGGACTTTTTCCGCCTGCCCGTATTCGCGCGCCATAGTCCAGGCATCACCGAGCAGGCTCAGGGTCTTTTCGTCAGCCTTCAGTATCTTGCTGTCCAGCCCGGACTGCAGTACGGCAGCAGCCTTGTACGGGATCTCGAGCAGCAGATAAATGTTCGCCAGATTGCGAATTTCGCTGTCCTTTTCCAGGAAGCCCTGCCGTTCTGCGAGCGCCAGCACTGCCAACGACTCTTTGTCGCGCTTGATCTCGAACAGGATGCTGGCAAGCTGCTTCCAGTAGTCCTGCTTGTCTGGAACCAGAGACACCAGCTTCAACAGCACCTCCGCGCACTGCGGGTACTGTTTCAGTTCGTAGTGCAGTGCAAGTTTCAGCTGCAGCCACGACTCCTTTGGCGTTTTGCTCTTGGCGATGGCCTTGTCGACCTGCGGTAACGCATCGCCGAAGCGCTTGCGGTCCGCGTAGGCACTGGCCAGCAGAATGTGTGCATCCGCCGGCGGGTCTATCGTCGCCTCACTGAAGTACTGCTCCATCCGCTGGATCGCCTTGTCCGTCTGGCCATCCTGAAAATACAGCTGCGCGACGTTGTACAGCATCTGCTCGTAGGGCTGCTGCGGCAATGCATCCAGTTTCAGCGCTTCCTCGAACGAAGCGATTGCGCCCTTGTAGTTGTTCTGCCCGATATAGATGAACGCGATCGTCTGCATTACGACCGCTTTCTCGTAATCGCCACGGATACGATCCTTCAGCGCCGTCGCCTTTTCCAGCGCCTCGGCATTCTTGTTCTTGCCAATGAGATCGTGAATGCGCTCGAGCTGCCGATAGGTGGTCTCCGACAGCGTCCCGGCAGCTTTGCGTTCTTTCTTCGGTGAGTCCTGCGCGAACGTCGAGGCCATCGGCGCACACCAGACCGCCACACCGATTAGCAGTGCTGCCCAGGTCGACCTGTTCAGTCCCATCATCGCTTATTCGCTCAGTGTGAATTTGACGGTGTACACGCCGGTGGTTTCCTGCGGCGTTCCGTCCACAACTTTCGGCCGGAATCGGCCCTTGTAAGCGGCTGCAACCGCAGCCGACTCAAAGTACCCGCGCGGTTTGGCGCTCTTGACTCGCGCTGACTTGACCGTGCCGTCCGGACCCACCGTAATTTCCAGTGTCACTTCGCCCGCAATACCATCCCGCAACGCCTGGCGCGGATACTGCGGCGCGATGCGCACCAGTGGAATCAGCTCGCCGTCGCCCTGGATGTCATTGGCCGCAAAGTTTCCGAGAAATGGCCCACCCGTAATGCTGGTCGGCAGGTTCATCTTGGGCATGTTGAAGGGCGTCGGACTCATGTCCGGCTTGCTCTGCGACTGCACCTTCATCTGCGGTGGCGGCGGCTGCTTCGGTGGAGGCGGCTTCTCGGGCTTGCTTCGCGTCTTGGTTTCAAGCTGGGAGTCGCGCTTCAACCGAATGAAGTCGATCGACGCCGACGCCGAACCTTTGTTGGCGTTGATGTTGCGCCCCATGATGAGCAAGTGCATCAGCCAAAACAGGCCGATGGCGACCAGTGCCGCAAGGACGACCGCGAGCGCGGTTCGCTTCATCAGCCGCCCCCGTTCTGGTCCGCGGCAATCGAGACGTTCTGCACACCGCCGAGCCGAACCTGATCCATCACTTCTACCAGAATGCCGGTCTGCGAGGCCTTGTCGGCCAGAATGACCACGGATCCCTCCGGGTTCTCGGCATGGAGACGCTCGACGTTTGCACGTACCGCGCGAACGTCGACCACACGCTTGTCGATCCAGATTTCTCCGCTCGGCCGAATCGCAATGAGGATATTGCCGCGTTCCTTGCGTTCAGCAGACTTCGCGCTCGGCCGGCTGACATCGATGCCGGCCTCCTTGACGAACGACGTGGTGACAATAAAGAAAATCAGCAGGATGAACGACATGTCCAGCATCGGCGTCAGGTCGATCTGGGCGTCGTCGTCGTTGCCTCGGTGCCTACGGGCCATGATTCGAATCCTTCGTGCTTAGTGCGTGATCATGTGGTCGTTCAGGCGGCTCGTTTCCTGAGCCAGCGTCTTCTCGAACCACAGAATCGGATAGAGACCAGAAATCGAAACCACCATGCCGGCCATCGTGGGGATGGTGGCGGCCGAAACGCCCGACGCCATCGCGCGCGCATTACCGGTGCCAAGTGTCGCCATCACGTCGAACACCTGGATCATGCCGGTCACGGTGCCAAGCAATCCGAACAGTGAGGCTAGAGCGACCAGTGCTTTGATCATGCCCAGCCCACCGCGAATTTCACGCGTTGCCTCGGACAGCAGCTTGCGCTTGACCTGCCGCGCAAACCAGGACGAATGATCAGCGCGCGCATCCCACACTGTCTGAATCCGCTGAACCATCAACGGGAGCTCGCGTCGACAGTACAACCAGCGCTCGAGAATCAGCACCCACAGGACGAACGCAGCCACCAGCAGCAGACGAACGACGGGGCCGCCGACCTCCAACAGGTCGCGGACGTCGGCGAACAGATCAAGCGGTCCGGCCATGCTGTTTCTCGGCATGCTCCGCAATGATGCCAGCTGCTTCTTCGTCCAGAATCTGCACGATGTCCTTGCTGCGGCCCGACAGATAGGCGTGGATCAGCACCATCGGAATTGCCACGACCAAGCCCAGCACGGTGGTGACCAATGCCTGGGAAATGCCGTCAGCCATGATTTTCGGATCACCAGTGCCGAACAAGGTGATCTGCTGGAACGTCAGAATCATACCGGTCACGGTACCGAGCAGACCCATCAGCGGGCCAACCGCCGCAATCATCTTGATCGCGGGCAACCAAGATTCCAGTGCCGGAATCTCACGCAGCACTGCCTCGTCAAGCCGCAGCTGTAAAGTGTCCTTGTCGACGTTCGGATCCTTGTAATAGACCGCCAACACACGGCCCAGAGGATTGTTGTCGCTGGCATTGCTGGAGTTCTTGCGCTGCCCCTTGACCTTGGCGCCCACTCCGCTCAGAACCACCAGGCGAACCGCGGCCATTGCCAGACCGATCGCACCGATCGCCAGAATCAGATAGCCGACCAGACCACCATACTTGACCTGCTCAGTCAGCTTCGGCGTCTGCACCAGGATCGACAGCAACGTTCCGCGTGTCGGATCCAGCGTGGCCTTGTGATAGCCCGAGGTTTCTTCCATCAAGTCTTCGTTCGGACCGACATAACGCGAGGCCGGTTGCCGGGAAAGAACTGCGAACTCCTGCTCACCGGGCAGATAGTTGACGAACCCGTCATCCGTCGACGCAGTAAATCCGCCGAGGCGCACAACCGGGACTGTTTCCTCGACGCCTTCGGCGTTGATGACCTTGGCATTGAATTTGGCCACACGACCCGATTCAGTCATTTCCCGCTGCATCTCAAACCAGAACTTTTCGAGATCATCGATGGAAGCAAGCGACTTTGACTGTGACAGCTTCTGAGCGAATGCCTCTCGCTCCGGGAACTGGGCTGAAATCATCGAGTTGTGCGCAACAGAGGCGAAATCGCCCGCGACCTGCCGCACGACACCAAACATTTCGCCCAGATTGCCCAGCTTTGCGTCGAGCGCAGCCTGCACCTCAGTCAGCTTCTTCTCATTGGCGTCGAACTGCGACGACAGCGCATTCGCTCGTGCATTCTGCTGCGCCAGCGCTGCCTTGGCTTCTGCCAGCAACTGCGAGCGCTTGTCACGCTCTTGCTGGAATTTGTTTACACGAACCTGGTTCTGCTGCGCCTCACGCGCACGTGCGGTCCGCGTCTGCTCAAGCAGTTCATCCAGCGATCCGGCAGCGATTGCCGTGAGCGGAAGCCCAACCAACAAGGCAATGCCGGCTCCACGCATCAGCTTCGAAAACGTCTTGCGCGACATGTTACTTGGCCTCCATCGGCGCATGAACCGGCACCACCAGCAAGTCCGGCGCCGCCTGTTTCTTCGCAATCTTCAATCCGGCCTTGACCGCATCCTCATAGTCATTGTCCTGGACCCAGGTTTTGCTGTCCGCGTCCCAGTAACCTGTCTCGGCGCCATCGAGCGTCTGATACATCAGACTCACACGGCCAGCGCGCAGGAAATCAACCGTCTTTTCGCCAACCTTGCCCTGGTAGGACTCCAGAGTACGGCCGTACTCCATTTCGACCTGATAGGCCTCGACGATACGGCGGAACTTCTCCGCGATCGACACGTCAGCGCGCGTCATCATGTCCTTCAGGTCAGCGATTCGCTGCGCACGTTCCTGAGGCAGAAACGGCAAATCGAGCTTGATGAAGTCGTCCAGTGTGCCAAGCATCTTCTGCAGGTACGGCACCACTTCACGCGCAGTGGTCTCGATCTCGCCGAGCTGCCGCTGCATTGTCTCCATTTCGTCCAGCTGCGCTTTGATCGTACCTTCCAGCTGCTCGTTGTAGCGCCGCAGGCTGTCGGTTTCCTGGATCACGGAGCGGTATTCGGCAACTGCCTGCCGGGTCTCGTCATCCAGCTTGTCAACCCGGGACTGGGTCTGCTGAGCGGCCTGCTCCGTCGCGGCCTGCTCGTCGATCGCCTTTGAGACTGTAGCTGTCGACTGCGCAAATACGCTCGCCGTCACCAACAGACCCGCGACCGCCATTCCGCTGCGCAGCAACGCTGCAGCATGAAACCGGCTGTGAGACATAACTTGAAATTCCCTTATTTGAGGATTAGTTCAAACTCATGGCATTGCCACTGCCACGGCGCACCGCTCGGCAGGGGACCGATGGTAGCACCAAGTTCCCACAACGGAATAACGGGTTTTCCCCCAAGCCGGCAAAGAAAAAGGCGGGCTCTCGCCCGCCTCAATGTGCCTCCCTTAGGCCGTTCAGTCTTTGACTTTTATGTTGTTTTTGTTCTGTTCGAACAGGGCCTGCCCGACTCCATCCACCTTGACAATTTCCTCCGGAGCCTTGAAGGGTCCAACCTTCTCGCGATACTCGATGATCGCCTTGGCCTTCGCAGGACCGATGCCGGAAAGCTCCTTGGCCAGCGTTTTGGCGTCTGCTGAATTGATATTGACCGGCCCCGCGAATACGGCAGCCGAGATCAGCGAGGTCAACGCAGCAAACAACATCTTGGATTTATTCATCGCACCCCCTCCTTAGTGTTGAGTGGAGTGACACTTCACAATCCATGTCACAGGACCGACTGTAGGGATTTTTGGTGCGCTTGAAACCTGTCCGTTCGGACAGGTAGTCGTGCGAACTTTAAGGCGCGATAATTACGAGCTTTGGCTCACGCTCATGACCGCGCATCAGGACGACGCTGCGGGCATTCGTCGCGCGGGTTCTACCCCGATGACTCGGACACTTTCGAGAAGGCCGATAATGGCCGCAAGGAGTGTTCATGTCGAAGCGAAGGAAGTTCAGTCCAGAGTTCAAGCGCGGGGCCGTTGAGCAGGCCCGCC
>NZ_SUKF01000011.1 GCF_005047655.1 Sinimarinibacterium arenosum
GGCGGGCCTGCTCAACGGCCCCGCGCTTGAACTCTGGACTGAACTTCCTTCGCTTCGACATGAACACTCCTTGCGGCCATTATCGGCCTTCTCGAAAGTGTCCGAGTCATCGGGGTAGAACCCATCGAACAGACAAGGTGCGGGAGGACATTCGCGCTAGTTAAGCTAGGGCGCCCCGACTATCTGGGGAGCGGGGCGCGGCGGTACTCGGGGCGCGTGCTAGTCCAGAAACACCCTCATCGCCTTGCGCAACTGAAGGACTTCTGCAGGCAGGTTCCTGGCGATCTGGATCTCCCACCGCATCTGCCGGAAAGTTGCTACTGCACCAGATGGGATAGGAACGCGATCCCGTCCTCGACTCGCTTTCGGAGTGCCTGGAGTTGCGTGAGCTTGATAGCGCCCGCTGTCCCATGAGTTCCGGTATTGAAGACCTCAAAGAGATCGACAACGTTGCTGATATCGCTCTCGACGAATGCCTCGAGGTCAGCTTGATCCAGCCCGCGGACTCGAAGCAGGTACCGTACTTTGGCTCGGCGAGTTGGAGTGCCCTGCGGCGTGCGGTCGCAATCCGGAGTGGCAGCGGCGACTGCGTCGTCCGGCGCCTTCGTCTGCAAGATGCGCGCGATGATCTCCCGGGCGCTGGTGCAGAAGTGCCTCGCAGCGTCGGGATTGCGCGGACTCAGTGAGTACAGGGCGCCGCGCCAACGATCAGCAAGTTCGGATGAGATGATCTCAAGGAAGGGAGTCACCGGGCTGGCCGGCTCGTCTGGAGCGGCGCCAGACGTCTGTTCTGCGTCACCTTCAAAAGCGTTCACCAGCCCGGCGCTATTTGCAGCCTCACGTTCGGATAAATCCAGGATCTCGCTGTATTTTTGATCCAGCTGTCCGGCATCCGCGGCTCGCTCCAAGCACTCATAGGCTCTATGCACAGCATTGAAGGAAACGCGCAGCGTCACCTGTCGAGACGAAGCCGTGGGCCGACTCAGCCGCGCAAGCTCTCTGGCGAGGCGATCGCGATTTGCGCGTACGCGTGCGTTGTACGCCGTTACCTGCTGGTTGTAGTTCCTCACTGCTTGGTTCACTCGTTGCGAGTGAGCCCTGAGTTCTCGGTTGATCTTGTCAATCGCCTGACGCTGCTTTTGCTGCGCCTGTCGGATCATGTTCCGAAGCTGAGAGGGGGTAACGGACCTGGCCATTGCGCTACCTGCATTGAGGCTGGATTAGAAGATGAAGAATGCGCGAGATGTGCGTTTGATCCGCCCGAGCGGCTCCGTGTGCCCGTAACGCAACACGTGCGAATGTTGCTCGGCTAGGCACGGCGGGTGCGGCCGCACGCATAACACCTGAAGTAGAACCCCCAACGACCTTCCTGAAGCCGGACAGCCCCTCCGCAGTGATGACAGGAATCCGCTCGACCCGCACGCCACTGCCATAGCTCGAGGAGCTGACCGAAGGCGAGGATCCCCGACCAGAGCAACAATCCGGCCGGCACGTACGTCGCCGCCTGATGTGACGCCTCGACCAATGCGCTCATTAAGGGCTGATGAGAAAGCCTGCTCGGGATCCACCATCTGAATACGATGGCGGCGATTGCCGCGCCCAAGACGAGTAGAGCAGGCGCGGCGAACATTCTGAACACCATGCGGTCGTACATGCTTCGTGCCTTTAGATTGTCAGCCGGCCCATCAACGGGAGCGATCTTGGCGTTTGGGCGTCCAAGGCCAGGTGGGTGAGGTATGTCAGAACGCCGATGAGGCTGAGGTAGCGTATTGCGCCGTGCGCAGGATCTTGGGGCCGCCAGAGAAGGAGCCGATGGCCTCCGTGGAGCAGGCAACCGGCAGCCACCCAGCTATGGCAAAACTGGCGATGGTGCGGATGCCACGGTGGCTCAAGCCAGTCCGGCAGACTCGCGAGCGCCACAGCCAACGCAGCCGACAGAGCAGGCATCGCTGTTGCCCGCCCCGAGCTGCGCTCATAGACGGCCTGTGCAAGTCCGACCGTCACGGCTGCGGTCAAGGCATGCTCCCTTCTGTTGGACATGGCCGCGCCTTACGTCGTGGCGCTCAGTGTTCCTTATCCTTGGGCGGATGGGGATCGTTGCCTGGGGCAATTGTGTCCTTGCTGCGGATCAGGTGGTCGCGGCCCATGACCGTCAGCTCACCGCCGCCCTGATTGCGCAGCATCTCCTTGGCCGCCTTCTCGGCTTCGGCCTGATTGTCGTGACGACTCGACGCGCGTTCGGCGTCGTTGCGCTTGTTGACCCAGTCGCCATCCTTGTCGCGATACACGGTGCGGTCCTGCGGTTTGCTCATGTGACGCTCCTTGGCTGCAGTCCGGGCAAAGCCCGTTCCGGTTTCCTGAGCTTCCTATGATCCACCCCGGGTGGCTCACCAGATGAGCCTGGCTCAGGCGTCGTATAACGCTCTGGTTTGCAAGAGCTTTTCGTGAACGGATTGCCTAAGCGCCGGCGGGTCCAAGACCTCGACGTCCGGGCCGTACTTGAGAATGTCCATGATCAGTTCGTCGTCATGGAGATATGGCAAGCGCAAGGTCAGCCTTCCGTCGGCGGCAATCTCGGCCCGTTGTTCGGGATGCCACGTTTCCTTCGCCACCCAGCGGCTCCGCAGCACCGAGAAACGGAGTACGGCGAGGTTGTCTGGTTGTCCGGAATAGATCCCGTAGCTACTCGCGAGCTCTCGATCAAGCGCTTTGTCGGGTACGCTCTTGGCCTTCTTATCCAACAGAGAAGGTTCCTGTATCGCGTCGACTGCGAAGCTGCGAAGTCCACAACGCAAGTGACACCAAGCATCGAGATACCAGTTGTCGCGATAGTGAACCAGTCGCTGTGGCGAGACAGTACGTTCAGTCAGTTCGCCCCTGGCGCGCACTTCATACTTCAGGTGGATCTGCCTGCGCTTGAGCACGGCATGCGCGAGCAAGCTGAAGCCGGCGAAGTCGACGGCGCGACCGCCCATAGTCAGAATGCGGATTCGACGCCGAAGCTGTTCGCGATCATCGATCGAATTCTCGAGCAACTTCTCGAGCCGCACTCGAAACGGGGACGTATGCTCGGTGAGCACGCCCGGTTGAATCTGCTGCAACATGGATTCGAGAACCAGCAACGCATGCGCCTCGCGTGGACTGAACCAGAGCCCGGGGAGGTTGTAGCGGTCAGCGCCAGCCTGCGCGAAGTCAAATCGGTACTTGCCCGTACTGCTGTCCCACACGATGGGCGCCCAGAATCGATTGCGCATGTATTCCAGATCGCGCTTGAATGTCGGCAGTGAAATTCCGAGTCGATCGAGAAGCGCGTTTCGAGATACCCCCCCGGTTTGAGAGCGCAGTAGTTGGTCGATCAAGTAGAAGCGCTCAACTCGTTCCATCCTGGCCGCTCGCAAATTCTGAAGCATTGGGATCTGTCGCTTCGTCCACAACCGCCGCAGCTCGATGATCATGCACGTAGCGCCTATCCAAGGGAAGATTTGCGGAAACGTAGGGGATTCCAGCTGCGAGCTGGCTGATCCGCAGAGCTATGCGTGCTGGCTTTCGGAGACCGCGGAGTTATCCGCGACTTTGGAGTGCTGCTGCGGCCGGACCACGGCCGCGCGGCATCACTGGAGTTGTGCCTCATATCCGACGCGGCAAAGCAATCAGCTCTATAGCGCACGTTAACGAGGGTAGGGGCCCAAGTCACCGCGCTCGGTCGATCGGCGTCGGCGGTACTCGGGTGAGTGCTCGTCCAGAAATGCGCTCATCGACTCTCGTAACTGCAGGACCTCCGCCGGCAGCTCCAGATTGAGCGTTCGCGCGATCTGTACTGCGTACTGGACCTGTTTGTCACTGGGTGGCATCGGCGCTCGCTCGAGCATGTCGGTCACGATAGCCACGAGTCCCTGGATGAACTCGGTGGCGGCCCGGTCCGGGCCGGGCTTGTCCGATTTCTTCGAGAGCAGGGCGAGCACGCGATCCTCGACGTGAGGCTCGAATGGGATCTCGACCGAGAGTTCGTGATCGCCGTAGACCAAGCGGAATGACACTGATGACGCCTCCAGACCAACGGGCCCACAGTGTTCGACCGCAGCAGAGCGCCCATTGGCTTCCCTCCGGGCTGACCGCTCGGAATCCAAGGGCCGGGCACCACGCTCCGCTCGCGCCGGCTTGTAGATTATTCCCAACTGGAAATAGACCGTCTAGTCCCTTGCCCTGAGGCTAGCCTCCCATGCGGAGGCCGGCCAAGAAATTACGAGAACTCCTGGGGGTCAACGTACGGCGCCTGCGCCAAGAGAAACGTTTGACCCAGGAAGAATTGTGCGCTCGAGCAGGGATGGGGCAGTCGTACCTCAGCCAGCTGGAATCCGGGGCCAAGTCGGTGTCCATCGACGTCCTTGACAAGCTTGCTCGCGCATTGGGCGTGACGCCGGATCAGCTGCTCAGAAAGTGAAGACAGGCGTCTTTCGGGCTCGACAGGATATTTCCAGTAGGGAATAATCTCGCGGTCGGCGCCCCCAGCGCTTGAGTCGCCTGTCGATGTGCCAGCGGATAGCCCGAAGCCGCGGCAGGCAGTCTGGGAATGCGGTCGAAATCCATCCAGCCCACAGGCTCGAGATTCGACCGTGCATATTGCTCCGCTCACAAGCCGTTGTTCGCCGCGCTTTGGTAGACCCTGCTCAGTTGAGGCCGGGTCATGACGCCGGAGCACATGCGCTTTGGCGCGACGCCAGGCTCCGATGTCGAGCAACGCATTTCGCGCGGCGAGGTGATTCCTCAGGCCGAAAGCTGCCAGGACAAGCAGGTACCCGAAGTCGTCTGGGCGCAGTACGGCATTCCGGCGACCGGCGAAGTGGTCGTAGTCGCCCGATGTGGTGCCCTCAGCTACTACGCGGTGGCGCCCTCGTATCTGCTCGTACCGCCCATGGCGGACCGGATCTTTGGGTTGGACGTCGCCGACGAGCAACTGGGCCACGAATTGGCGGATCAACTCTGGGAGCGGCATAGCGCCGAGTTGATCGCCGAGGCCCAGCGACTCAAGCGATCGGGCCCGTGATGAATGCCTCCTTCTCCGGGCTTCAGTTTCGCCGACACCTCGCATTCCGACGGCGCGGTTCGCCCACCCAGGTTCTCCGCGTCCTGGAGGACATCGATGGCTGGTACTACGTCGTCAGGCTGGCGGGCACGCCGGATTTCGGTCCGTACTTGCCGGCCGAAATCTCTTGCGCCTTTGACGTCGAACCCGAACCCGTCGCGGTTCGTGAAGTGACGCCGGCGATGTCCGGTTCGGCGCCGGACTCTGACGCCACGCAACCAGTCGGGAATTCCCAACCGGAGCTGGAGTGACGTTTCGACCCGCTGATCATCCAGTGGCACACCTTCCTTTCTCGCTATCAACCCGGAGACACCATGCCGTCCTCAGATCATCTGCCCGCCGATCTCGCGGAAGCCCTGCGTCGCGGCCGAGCGATCCCGCTGCTCCTCGACTATCGCCTGCCGGAGGCGTGTGATTACACGCTTTCCGTCATCGGCACCATCGACGACGCGCATTTCCACGGATTGTTTCTGCCGGACACCTACGCCGGCGAGAAACTCGTGCGAATGAACGTTCCGGGGTGCCCCGAAAGTCCCATCGTCGAACTCAAGACGGATTCCGCGGACGCCAACGCCATCCACGAGTTGTGGTCTCGCTGGCACGGCGGCGTACTCGAAGGCTACCTTCAGTTCATGCGCGCGATCGCATACGTGCTGAGCATGGACAAGCTGCAGGCTGCCCTGGAAACCGCAGAGGTGCTTGACCCGGTCGCCGACACACCCGAACCCAAGGCGCCCGACAGGAAGTCCCAGTCCAAGGGTCGGAAGAAGCGATCGGCACCGCCCACCACGAAGAAGGGCGGCAGGCAACGCAGTTAGAAGTGATCCAGATGATTCCGCGTGGCCGCGCATGCTGAAGCTGCGGATCTACAGCGATCTCCACCTCGAGCTCGGTCGCTTCCACCCGGTGTTCGGGACGGACTACGGCGAGGATCTGGTGATCCTCGCCGGCGACATCGACGTGGGTACAGGCGCGATCGAGTGGGCCACGAATCGCTTCGCGGGGCGCCCGGTGGTCTATGTGCTCGGCAATCACGAGTACTACCACCAGGAATTCGGGAATCTCGTCGAGCGATGCCGCGCGGCAGCCCGGGGGACCAGTGTCCACGTGCTGGAGAACGACGTCTTGGATTTTCGAGGCGTCCGGATTCTGGGGGCGACGCTCTGGACGGATTTCGCCGCTGTGGGCGAATCCCTCATCAAACGTTGCGTCGACTGGGCGCGCGATGAGCTGGGGGACTACGCGGTCATCCGGGACGGGACAGCGCCACTGCGTCCGCAACGCACAATGGCGCGTCACGCACAGAGCCGTCTGTGGCTCGAGCAGCAGATCCAGGCCGCGCGCGGACCGCTGATTGTCGTGACCCACCATGCGCCAACGGCGCGCACGGGTCATCCGTTGTTCGCGGGCCAGATCAACAGCACGGCATCGCACAGCCTGTGCGACGACCTGATCCGACCGCCGATCCGGGTCTGGGTCCATGGCCACACGCATCACAACGTCGACCGGCAGGTCAACGGCGTGCGGGTGTTCACGAATCAGTGGGGCTACCCATGCACCCCGGCGCAGGGCTTCCGAGAGGACGGCCTCTTCGAGCTGGACGTCTGAGCGCCATGAGAATCCGCATCTTCTCGGACCTGCACTTCGAGTCCGGCCGAAACCCTCTGGAGTTCACGCCGCCGGACGATGCCGATCTGGTGATTCTTGCCGGCAACATCGGCCTGGGTGCCGAAGGCGTCTACTGGGCGAAATACACCTTTCGCCGCACGCGCGTCGTGTACGTGCTCGGGAGCGCCGAATACGACGGTACTCCCTACAACGGACTGATCGATGAATGCCAACACGTCGCCCGCGGCTCCACCGTCACCGTTCTCGAGCGGGATACGCTCGACATCGGCGGTGTGCGGGTGCTGGGCACGACCTTGTGGGCCAACTTCTCGTCCATCGATGAGTGGACCAGCGCGGAGCTGTTCCGCGATTGGCAGACGCTGTTCGCACAGACTGAGGCTAAGGAGTTCGTGAAAAGTGTCCGCTGGCTGGACCATCAGATCAGTTCCGCCGACCGGCCACTGATCGTGGTCACGCACAACGCGCCGATGACCGCGCCGTCATCCGAGCTTGATGCAGATCGGACGGTCCGCCCCATGTGCCACCTGCTGCGCAGCCCGGTCCGGTTGTGGGTGCACGGCCATACCCATGTCAACGTCGATGCGCGCGTGCAGGGCGTCCGCGTCGTCACCAATCAGCTCGGGTGCGCGGGCGACGCCATCCCCGACTTCCGCGCCGACGGGCTCTTCGTGGTGGATCTATGAGCGGCCCAGCAGGGAATGACGGTGAGGGGGTCGCGACGGCCGGCAAGGCCGTCCATCCTGGCGACCTCTACGCGCACTTCGCTGAACACGACGCCGAGTTGAAGGCCCGCTATCCCGAGCAGTTCCAAGGCCAGAATCTCGGTCTCCGCTGGCCTGACGGCTGGCACACACTGGTCGCCGGCGTATGCGCCTACGTAGCGGAGCACGGGATTCCCGTCCGTTGGCACCAGATCAAGGAAAAGTTCGGCGAACTGCGGATGTACGCCGAAGGAGTGGCCCTGCGCGCGGAATTCCAATCCGCCGACGGCGCGACCTCGTTCACGAGCGCAGGCGAAGAGGGATCCGTGCCGGCCGCCCCGACGCTGGAAGCGAAGATCAGAGAGGCGCAGACGGCATCGCTGCAAACCTGCAGCCGGTGTGGCGCCACTGACCCGTCGGCCCAGGTCACCCGTCGAGTGTTGGCGGGCTGGTGGTTCACTGCCTGCGATCGCTGCGTCCCCGATATCCATGCGTACGTCGCCTTACCTCGGGATCAGCGATGAAACCGAAGCTACCGCCTGACGGCGAAGCTAAGCAGGGCCGGCGACCGCGCCCCGCCGATGCGCAGCTACGCGTCTTCATCGACATGGACGGCGTGCTCTGTGACATCGCCGCTGCATATCAGCAAGCGGCACGCACGCACCCTGACGTCGCTTTTCCGCAGAGCATCCCCGGGTTGTTCGCCTCGCTCCGCGTAATCCCAGGGGCGATAGAGGCGGTTGCCGAGCTGCGGAGCAATCCTAGACTCGACGTATGGATCCTGTCGGCGCCGTCGACGCGCAACCCGGCGTGCTATTCGGAGAAGCGCATCTGGGTCGAGAAGGTGTTCGACTATCCATTGGCCAAGCGCCTGATCCTGGCGTCCGACAAGTCGCTGCTGCGCGGCGACGTTCTGATCGACGACAACATCAGTGGAAAAGGGCAGGACCGATTTGAGGGCGAGGTGCTTCATTTCGGCTCCAGTCGGTTTCCGACGTGGGCAAGCGTTCTGGAACACCTGCGACGGCGCCTTCGTTTCCTGTCGGCCGACACCGGCGCGACGGAGCGGGAGGCAGAGGATCACACCGCACCTGTGGTCGCCACGCGACCGGCTGCCGCATGGCGCGTGCGTTCGGTCGAGGTACTGCCGGATTACTGCCTGCGCGTGGTCTTCAACGACGGAACTGCAGGCGTCGTTCGGATGAAGCGGCTAATTCACTCTGACAGCGCCGGCATCTTCTCGGCACTCTCGGATCCTGCTCGGTTCGGGGACGTTCACGTCGAACTCGGAGCTGTGTCGTGGCCGGGCGACATCGATTTGGCTCCTGACGCCATGCACGCGGCGATCGCTTCTTCGGGCGAATGGATCCCGTAAGCCAAGCTGACGACAGGCACGGCAACAACGACCCATGAGGGACACCGATAAGTTACGTGTCCAGCAACAACGAACCCCCGGGAGCGGCATCGTCCCCGGGGGCTGCTTCCAAGTGAGCCTTGGAGGTACGCGGCCGGCGCTTACTTAATGTGCTTGCTGACCAGCTTGGTCATCTCGAACATGTTCACGGTCGCCTTGCCGCCGAACACCTTCTTGAGCTTCTCGTCGGCGTTGATCTGACGCTTGTTCTTGCCGTCCTGCAGGCCGTGCTTCTTGATGTAGGCCCAGAGGTTCTTGACAATCTGGCCGCGCGCCTGCGGCTTGCTGCCAACGACTTCGGCTAGCGTCGCGCTGGGCGTCAACGGCACCATCAGCGCGGGGTTCGGTTTGCGCTTGGCCTTCTTGACGGCCTTCTTGACGGCCTTCTTGGCCGGCGCCTTCTTGGCGATCTTCTTCGCGGGAGCCTTTTTCACCGCCTTCTCGGCAGCGGGCTTCTTCGCAGCAGGTTTCTTCTTGGCCGTAGCCATGCCTCATCACTCCATCGATATCGCCCAGGACGGGCACCCTATCGTAGAGGGAAATCGGCGCGAGGCGAGGGGGATTTCCCTCGCCGTGGCGTAACGGCTGTTATTGTGATTCCCTGCGGTTATCGGGCCTAGCAACGTTTCGTTCGAGCGCTGACAGGTCTGTCTGTGAGACGGCAATCGCTCTGACGGCGGCGCGGGCCATATACGTCGAGATGTGACGTATCGCCGCTTCGACTGAAGCGAAAGACGGACCAATGCGATTGATGGCCTAGACGCTGATGCAGCTCTTCAACCGGTTGTCATGTGCGCCCACGGAGTGTTTGCACCGGTCGATTCAAGCCATCCCCCCCACTCAACGCACCGTTGAGAGCATTCCGATTGACTTAGGTCAAGTCCTGCAAAGGCAGGTCACCTAGAGTGGTTGGCATCCCGACACCGGTCGTTGCTAATGCCATCAGTATCCAGCCTTGTCTGTCCCTTCGCTGACGCAGCAGCGTGCGCAAACCAAAGACATGTTGTCAGCAGAGACTGATGGGCCACAGATGCGGTACCGCACCGAAACAGCGATCATTGGAGGGGGCTTGGCTGGTGTCGTCACAGCTCTCGAACTTCTCGATCGGAATCGGAACGTCCTCTTACTTGAGCGCGGTGGCGCGGACGGGGTCGGTGGGCTTGCCAATGAGGCGTTTGGCGGCGTGCACTTAGTGGATACGCCGTTGCAGCGCCTGCAAGGTGTGCGCGATTCTCGGACGCTGGCACTGGCGGACTGGCACAGCTTTGCAGAGTTTGACGCCGACGATCACTGGCCGCGACAGTGGGCTGAGTACTACGTTGAGCGCTGCCGGCCGGACGTGTACGACTGGCTAAGGCGCTACGGTGTCAGTTTCTTTCCGGCAGTCCAGTGGGTCGAGCGCGGCTGGTACCGGCCGGGCAACAGCGTGCCGCGTTACCACGTCGTTTGGGGCACCGCGCGGCACCTGACGCAGGTGCTGGTCGCGGCGCTGCGGGAGCATCCACAGCGCAATCGGTTGCAAGTCCTTTGTGGCCATACCGTGCACGAGCTGACTTACCATGGGCGCGCAGTCACCGGCTGCGCGGGAGAGACCGCGGACGGCGGCGCGTTCGCGGTCGATGCGGAGCACATCGTCGTGGCCAGTGGCGGCATTACCGGCAATCTGGCCAGGGTGCGCGCGAACTGGCCGCGCGACTGGGGTGCCGCGCCGGACATGCTGCTCAACGGCTCGCACCCGGAGGCCGACGGCGCGATGCATGATGCGGTGGCTGCACTCGGCGGCCGCGTCACACACCTCGACCAGATGTGGAACTATGCCGCCGGTGTGCGCCATCCGCGGCCACGTTTCGACGGGCACGGCCTTAGCCTGATTCCCTGCAAGTCCGCGCTATGGATGGATCACCGCGGCGTGCGCATCGGGCCGGAGCCGCTGGTGACCGGCTTCGACACTCGGCATCTGGTACAGCGCGTCGCGGCGCTTGAGAAGCCGTATTCGTGGCAGGTGCTGAACTGGCGTATCGCGGCGCGAGAGCTGGCAGTGTCGGGCGCGGAGCACAACCCCGATATCCGCGATCGGCGGTTCATGTCATTCCTCGTGAATATCCTCTCTGGGAATCCGCGTCTGATCCGGCAGATGGTGATGGAGTGTGCCGATTTCGTCACCGCGAAGTCGGTCAGTGAACTCGCGGAAAAGATGAATCAGCTGGCCGGCAGCTCTGACGTGGACGCAGGTGTGCTGGAAGCGGAGATCCGGCGCTACGACGACAACATCTCGCGCGGGCCGCGCTTCCACAACGACGACCAGCTGCGCCGCATCGCGCAGCTGCGCCGCTGGCTCGGCGACCGTGTGCGCACCTGCCGCTTCCAGCGCATTCTCGACCCGGCAGCCTTGCCGCTGATTGCAGTCCGCCTGCGCGTGGTGACACGCAAGACCCTGGGTGGCATCCAGACCGATCTGGGCGGGCGCGTGCTCGACGCCTTCGGCATGCCGCTGCAGGGCCTGTATGCAGTCGGGGAGTCTGCCGGCTTCGGCGGCGGCGGCAGCAGTGGCAAGCGCTCGATGGAGGGTACCTGTTTGAGCGGCTGCATCCTCACCGGCCAGGCGGCGGCCGCGGCCATCGCTGCCGGTACGCCCGCTGCCATCCAGTCGCGTGCGCCAAAGCCGGTCGTTCGTGACGTTGAAGGAGTTTCCACATGAAACAGACAGGTGCTCAACTCGCGCGCTTCGCCCTCGAACAGCTGGGCGTGCGCTTTACGTTCGGCATTCCCGGCGTGCACAACACAGAGCTGTACGACGAGCTGGTGGACTCGGCGACGATCCGGCCGGTGCGCGTGACGCACGAGGGCGGCGCGGCCTTCATGGCCGACGCGGTCAGTCGCACCTCCGACTCGATCGGCACGCTGGTGATCGTGCCGGCTGCCGGTGTCACGCTGGCCTCGAGCGGCATCGCCGAGGCGTTTCTCGACGGTATCCCGATGCTGGTGATCACCGGCGGCGTGCGCACCGACAGTCCTTACCACTACCAGGTGCACGAGATCGATCAGATGCGGCTGGTCGAGGGCTACACGAAGGCGCGCTACCGTATCCGTACGCACGCCGAGATCGTGCCGACGCTGTACGAGGCCTACCGGATTGCCATCAGCGGCGAACCTGGCCCGGTGTTCGTCGAGATTCCGGTCAACATCCAGTTGTTTCCGGCCGAGGTCGAGGAACCCGCGCCGTATACGCCGAACCCTGCCGCTGCACCGCTGTGCGATGAGGCCATCGCGCAGGCCGTGGATCTGCTCACGCACGCGCGCCAGCCGGGCCTGTTCCTGGGCTGGGGCGCCCACGGTGCGAGTGATCTGATCATCACCTTGGCCGAGCGCCTGAACGCGCCGGTGGCGACCTCGCTGCAGGGCTTGAGCGTGTTCCCGGCTTCGCATCCGCTGCATACCGGCATGGGCTTCGGTCCGGCCGCAGTGCCGGCCGCGACCGAGGCGTTCCGGCACTGCGACTGCCTGCTTGCCGTTGGCGTGCGCTTCGGTGAGATCGCCACCGGCAGCTACGGCATCCGGCCGAGCTGGCGCCTGATTCACGTCGACATCAACCCGGACGTATTCAACGTGAACTACCCGGCCGACGTTGCCATCGCCGGCGATGCGCGCGCAGTGCTGCAGCGGCTGCTCGCAGACATGCCCGCCACCGACGCGGCCGCGCCACGCACCGACGACGCCTTGCGCGCCCGCATTCGCGACGATAAGAGCCGCTATCACGCCGAGTGGCTCGCGCACGACAGTGGTACGCGCGTGAACCCGGCGCGATTTTTCGACCGCCTGCGCGCGGCGCTGCAGGAGGACGCGATCGTCGTCGCCGACGACGGCAATCACACTTTCCTGGTCGCCGAGCTGTTCCCGGTGTTGAAGAACCGCCATTTCATCTCGCCGACCGACTTCAACTGCATGGGCTACTGCGTGCCGGCGGCGATCGGCGCGAAGCTTGCGCATCCGCAGCAGCAGGTGGTCGGCATCGTCGGCGATGGCGCTTTCCTGATGACCTGCATGGAGACGCTGACGGCTACCGAGCTGAAGCTGGGCATTGTGTACTTCGTGTTCCACGACGGCGAGCTTTCGCAGATCGCGCAGGCGCAGAAGCTGCCGTACAACCGCAAGGCCTGTTCGATACTGCCGGACATCCAGATTCGCGGCGTGGCGGAGGCGACCGGCGCGGCCTTCCTTTCGATGCAAACCAACGACGACGTGGGAGCGGTCATCGGCGAGGCCCTGCGCGTGGCGGGTCAGAACCGGCCGGTTATCGTCGATGTAAACATCGACTACTCGAAAGCGACGCGCTTCACCCAGGGCGTGATCAAGTCCAATTTCGCGCGCATGCCCGCGCGCATGAAGCTGCGCATGGCCGGCCGCGCCCTGCTGCGCCGCGTCCGGCCGCCGGAAACGGAGACCAGCTGAGTGGGCGCCGGCGACGATGCGCGGGCTGTGGCGGTCGCCGTAGAATTCGGTATGCGGGACCGTTCGGAAGACCCTATGCGCGCGATCGCCGGCTTTGCGCACGCGGCGATGCTGCCGGTGACCCTGATGCTGTGCGCGATGATCGCGCTGGGCAGTCTCGCGCTCGATCTGACGACGCCGCGCGGTGTCGCGGACGGCATGCTCTACGTTGCGCTCGTGCTGCCGAGCCTGTGGCTGCCATGGCGCGGCGCACCGTTCGCGCTGGCGGCGCTGGGCACCGCGCTGACCGCGATGGGTTACTGGGGTTCGCCGCCGGGCGCCGAACAGTGGATCGTGCTGACCAACCGCACGATGGCGCTGGCGATCGTGTGGCTGACTGCGGTGTTGTGCTATCTCCATAAGGGCGCGTTGATGCGGCTGCGCAACGACGAAGGCGAGGCCGAGCGCAGGATCCAGGAGCTGCAGGCGAATCTCTATCACATCGCTCGCCGCGGCGAGCTGGGCGAGATGGTCAGCGCGATCGCCCATGAGCTCAACCAGCCGCTCACGGCAGTCTGCAATTACGTCGCCGCGGCGCGCCGCCTGCTGCCGCCGCCGGAGCAGGGTGGCAGCTGCGAGGCTGTCGAGCTGATGGCGAAGGTGACCGAGCAGGCGAACCGCGCCGCGCAAGTGCCGCGCCAGGTGCTGCGGATGATGAAGGCGGGCTCTACTGAGCGTACTGCGGATGACCTCAATGCGGCGGTCGAGGAAGTCGCGGCGTTTGCGCTGATCGGCAGCCGGCAGCTGGGCATCCATGCCACGCTCGATCTGGCGGCCGATCTGCCGCCATGCCTGATGAATCGCACGCAGGTGCAGCAGGTGCTGCTCAACCTGGCCCGCAACGCCATTGAAGCCGTCCACGGCTGCGCACGGCGCGACCTGTCGATCCGCACCGCGCGGGCGGGCGACGGCTCTCTGGAAGTCGCCGTAGCCGACAGCGGCGACGGGCTCGCGAAGGAGGTTCAGGAGCGCCTGTTCATGCCGTTCGTCACGACCAAGCCCAATGGCAGCGGCATCGGCTTGTGCGTCGCGCACACGATTGTCGGCGCGCACGGCGGCCGGCTGTGGGCCGAGGCCAACCCGGGCGGCGGCACGGTGTTCCGCTTCACGTTGCCGGCGGCGGTGTCCCGGAAGCTGGCGGGCTGACGCCGCCGCGCAGTTCGCTGCGGATCAGGCCGGCGAGGTAATCGCAGTACAGGTCCAGGTAGTTCGTACCGGCGGGCGCGTCGCGCAGCCACGGGTTCATCAGCGTATGGCGCAGGATCAGCATGCTGTCGGCCGAACGCTCGTCGACGCCCGGGCGGTCGCAGAATGTGGCCGGATCGATGCCCAGCGCCGACAGGATGCGCTGGCTGTCGGTCCCGCCGAGCGCGGCGCGTGACAGGCGCGTGGACGAACCGAAGAACTGTCGCGTCTGCACCGGCTGCTGGCGATCCACCTTGAGATGGCCGTAGATCCGCTCCGTGAAGTCGTTCATGCGCGCCAGCGAGCTGTTGCCGAGCGGGTTGATCGCGATGCAGACCAGATTGCTGTCCGGCTCGAACGGCAGGATCAGGCGCGCCACGTCGGCGACGGCGTCGGCAAGCGTCCGCACGCGGTCGAAGAAGTACTCAGTGGCGAGCAGAGATTCGCGCTGCAGGCGCCCGAAATGGCGATGGTCGAGCGGCAGAGTGCGGTGCGTGACGTAAACCGCGGCGGCGGCGGCGCCGGACTTGGAGCCTTCGAGAATGTATCGGCCCAGCGCGCGGAACCGGGCGCGCGGATCGTGGGCAGTCGGCGCCGCGGGAGCGGAGAACGCATACGGCGCGTCCTGCGCGACGAAATCGAACACGCGGTGGTCGCGGCACACCAGCGCGCCCGCTCCGTAAGGCAGATAGCCCAGCTTGTGCGGATCGACGGTGACGCTGTCGGCGTCGCCCAGCGCGGCGAAGGCGTCGTAGACCTCGTGCGAAGGGAAGTAGCGGAAGTCCGCGCGCACCTGTTCGTGGCTGCGCAGCGAACCGTCCTCGGCGCGGAAGATGCTCGCCAGGTACCCGCCCCAGGCGGCATCGATGTGGATGCCGAAGTTCAGGCCGCGCGCCTGCCAGTGTTGCCGCGCTGCGACGATGCGATGGATCGGGTCGATCGTGCCGAACTCGGTTGTGCCGAGCACACCGACGACGCACAGCACCGGCCGCTGCTCAAAGTGCGCCCGCGCCAGTGCCGCGTCCAGCGCGGCTGGATCGAGACGCATGCCGCGTGTGGCAATGCGCCACAGGTTCGCAGTGCCCAGGCCCAGCAGCTTCATCGCCTTGTCCCAGGAGTAATGCGCCGTGACCGGCACGATCACGACCGGCGGAAGACATTTCGGGTGGCGTGCGCAGAATTCGGCGACGCCCAGCGTCTCGATGCGCTCGGCCTCGATCGCCTGCGCCAGTGCCTCCGCCCGAGACCGGTCGGCGTCGGCGGCCAGATGCGTCTCACAGGCGGCGCGCAGCGCGATCGCCTGGTCCAGCGGCAAGTTGAACAGCGCCCAGTCGTCGAGCGCGCTCAGCGGCCGGTCGCCGCAGTCGAAGTCGCAGCCGCAGCGCTGCGCGGCCGCGCGCACCGCGAGCGGGAAGAAGCGAACCGCGCGCAGCAGCCACAGCGACTCGTAGTTTGCGACGCTGCCACCGGAAGTCAGGTGGCCGAAGGCACTGGGGCACCGCGTCTCGTCGGCGGGCATGCCGAGCATGCGTGCGAGCTGCAGGCCGGCGTCGATCTCCATGTCGACGGTGACCGGCGCCGCCTCGTCGACGACGTTGTTCGGGTTGTAGGGCAGCGCCGTCATCTGGGCGATCAGGCCCGGCAGCAGCAGATCCGAGGCCATGTGGCCGATGTAGCGCGGGCTGGAGAACGGCACCGAGTGTTTCAGCGCCGCGCTCAGCAGGTGCAGTTCGCGGCGCATGCGCGCCATGAAGTCGCGGTATTCCGCGGAGTCGGCGGCACAAGTCGAGATCGGCGGCGGGTCTTCCGGGTGGAAGTTGCGTCGCCAATAAATGTGGTCGCGCAGGAACTCGATCAGGATTCTCTCGAAGGCGTCGTCATTTTCGCCGTAAGAGCCGAGGAACAGCGGTGCGAGGAAGTCGCGTGCCCCGCGCGCTGGATCAGGGTTGGATTCGTTCACCGGCGCAGCTCCGTTCACACAGGCGCCTACAGACGACGGATCAAGCCGCCCATGTCGAAGTCCTGCGCGATCTCGCCGTACTTGCGGAAGCCGAGCTCGTGGAGCTTGATGTGCCGACCGATTGCGTGTCCGTTTCGTGCAAAAACCCCAGCGCCGCACTCGATCGGACAGCCGTCGATCACCCAGGTGGTGCGCCGCGCGACCTCTTTGACGAATGCGGGCTTCAATGCACCCAAGCCGGCGAGGCACGACATCTCGGCGATGCCGCGGCGATCGAGTTCGCGTGCGAGGTCGTAGCTCAGGCGCGCGACGTGGGAGCAGCCGGCACAGGCAAACACCAGGGGTTTTGCGGCGCTTTCGCCCGTCCTGGAGGCCGTGGCGTTTGAATGTGTGTCCAACATGGCCGTTGCAGTCGTCCGGAAATGACCTCAGGCGCCGGCTGATTGAGCGGCGCGAGCGCCAACCATAGCGTGCCGCTGCGTGCCGGCTTTGATCTGGATCAAGAGATGCAACGCGTAGCGCAGACGCATGAGCGAGTTCTTTGATCTAGGTCAATGAGGCGCCGGCGGATTCCGACGACATTGCCAATAGATGCATATTGTCTGAATGAAATGAATTCGAGCGTGCTGACGGCCGGAGCTTGGCAGCAATCCGAGGAAGCGGTCGTTCCCGACCACCTCTGCAGTCGATGTCCGCGCGGTCGCTTCTGTCTGCCGCTGGGTCTGCCGCTCGACGAGGCGCAGCGGCTGGACAGCGTGATGCGCATCGGTCGGGTGATGCAGACCAAGCAGTACCTGTTCCATGCCGGCGAGCCGCTCAAGGCGCTGTACGCCGTGCGCACCGGCGCCTTCAAGTCCACCGCGATCGACTGCGACGGCTACGAGCAGGTCATCGGGTTTCAGTTGCCCAGTGAATTGATTGGCCTGGATGGCGTTCACGCGGGGGTCCATCAGTGCAGCGTCAGCGCGCTGACGGTCAGTTCGGTCTGCATCTTCCCGTACAAGGCGCTGATGGAGATGACCTCCGACGTCAGCACGTTGGCGCGGCAGTTGATGCGGCTGATGTGCAAGGAGATCAATGGCAACATGGCGGTGATCGGCGATTACATGGCCGAAGAACGTCTGGCCGCGTTCCTGCTCGGTCTGGCGATGCGCGTCCATCCGCGCGGCGAGTTGTCCACGCGGGTGGTGCTACCGATGCCACGTGCGGACATCGCCAACCACCTGCGCATCGCCGGCGAGACCCTCAGCCGGGTTCTTGCCCGTTTCCAGGGGCAGGGCCTGATCGAGCTCGACCACCGGGTGATGCACATCGTCGACCTCGACGGTCTCGAACATGTCTCGCGACGAGTCCCACCGGCCAGCCTCTAGCGGGATTGCGTGGACAGGGCACCGAGCCGCTGCAAGGCATCTCGCATGTCTCCTCGGAGCGAGCATCTCCTCGCATGCCATTGCTCTTCTCTTACGGCACCCTGCAGCAGTCAGACGTTCAGCTGGCGACATTCGGTCGAGAGCTTTCCGGCAGTCCGGACTCCTTGGTTGGCTATGAACAGTCCCTGGTCGCCATCGGCGATCCGGAGGTCGTTCGAGCCAGTGGCAAGACGCACCACCCGATCGTGAAGTACATCGGCGACGCCGGTGCGCGAGTCGGCGGCACCGTGTTCGAGGTCACCGCACAAGAGCTGGAGCATGCCGATCGGTACGAAGTGCCTTCGTACATGCGGGTTGCTGCGCCACTGTCCTCGGGGCGCACGGCGTGGGTTTACGTAGATGCCAGGTACGCACCACCAGGCTGAGCCAGCGCAGGCCAGGCGGCCTTGCCTCCCTTGGTGAGGGCGTACCGTCGCTTCGCCCGACCTACAGCGAGCTTCGTCCGCTTCCGAGGGCGAGTGCGCTCAAGCGCTCGGCGCCGTCGACCAGCCGGCGCAGCAGAGGCGGCCAGCGGTCCCATTCGACGCTGTCCATCACGTTCTTGCAGGCCAGTCCCAGTTCGGTGCTGCCGGTCACCGACAGCCGGCGCTGGAAGAACAGCGTGTCCGGATCCGCCCGCCGGCTGGCGAGCAGCGCAAAGTCGCGGAGCCGGCCGCGGAAGCTGACATCGGGCGCGACACCGCCGGCGATCACGCGCAGCCCGCGAAAGCCGCGCGTGACATACCACTCGATACAGGCGTCCTCGATGCGGATCGCAACCCAGCGCCCGCGCAGGAAATCCAGCGCACCGGCGGCCAGAGGCTCGCGGAACGCGATGGCCAGTGCGCGCTCGAGCGCCAGCTTCTGCAGCGGAAATGGGACCCATCGTCCAGGCGGTGGCAGCGGTGGAAGGGGTAGTCGGTTCATGCGGATTCGGTCGTGTTCCATAGCATCCCGGCTGCGCCGGTCCAGTAGCCATTGCAGATGTCGGCGCCATCGGTTGACCCGGCAGGACGATCCTCGCGGATCGCCTGCGCCAGTTCGGTGACGACATCGAGACTGTCTGGCGTTTCCGGGCTGACGCGCAGCACGTCGACCCCGCGGTCGGCGAGCGCTTGCCACTGTGAGCCCAGGTTCTGGATGGCCGCGGACATCGTCTGGATGCCGTTGAGCGTGAACAGCGCGCGGCCGTCCTGCGCTTTCAGCGCGATGCCCTGCGGATGCTGCAGGCAGCGGAACTCGCACTGGTCCTTGGGCAGGTTGTGGGCGCGCGCGGTGAAGCAGCGCGCCGAGTACGCCAGCGGCAGTCGGCCGTAGGCGAAGGTTTCGGTCTCGACTGCGCCCTTGAGGCTTGCCGCGTCCAGATCGCTCACGATGTCGCGCAGCACGTCGCCGGGCAGCTCCACCGGCATCACCCAGCGGCGCAGGCCGCTGCGCTGCAGCAGCGCAAGGCTGCGTGCGTTGTAGTTGTTGATGGCGGGGCCGGCGACGAACGGCCGTCCGCGCTGCGCCAGCAGCTGGATCGCACCGACATCGTTGGCCTCGACCATGAACTCGTCCTGGTCGCAGCAGCGCCGCAGCACGCCCAGCTCGGACTCGGCCTCGATCAGCACCAGCGTCGACAGCACGACCTCCTTGCCGGCCCGCGCGAGCGTGCGAGCGATGGCCAGCCAGTCTTCGGGGCCCAGCTCGCGCCGTTTGGAACAGACTGTCTCGCCGAGGTAGACGATGTCGGCCGCCGACACCGCCGCGCGCTCGTAGAAGTCGAACACCGCGGCACGCGGCCAGTAATAGAGCAGGGGTCCGAGAGAGATCTTCATGTCTTACTGCCAGGGCCGGTGGTACGCGCCCAGCGTCGTCTGCGAGCCTTCGGATAGGGCCGCCAGCGCCCGCATCCAGTCGCTGCGTGCGGCGTAGCCCTGCGGGCTGCGCGCGAGCAGGTCTAGCGCCTGGCGCCAGACCCGCGCGACCTGGGCGACGTAGGCCGGGCTGCGCTGGCGGCCCTCGATCTTGATCGCGCGCACGCCGGCCTGGGCGAGCTGCGGCAGGATCTGCAGGGTGTTGAGGCTGGTTGGCTCCTCCAGCGCGTGGAAGACGTGACCATCCACTTCGAAGCGCCCCTTGCACAAAGTCGGGTAACTGGCGCGGTCGGTGGTCCCATAGCGATCGATCAGCACGCCGTTCAGTCGCGCCTCGAGCGCGGCGCCGTTCTGCTCCCAGCGCACCGCCCAGGCCGGCGAGCACACGCCGCTCATGTTGGGCGAATCGCCGGTCAGATACGAGGACAGATGACAGCGCCCCTCGGCCATGATGCACAGGCTGCCGAAGCCGAACACTTCCAGCGGCACCGGGCTTTGTGCGGCCAGGCGACCCACCTGCGTCGCCGACAGCACGCGCGGAATCACCGCGCGGCGGATGCCGAAGCGCTCCGTGTAGAAACGCAGCGCCTGCTGATTGGTCGCCGAGCCTTGCACCGACAGGTGCAGGGCCAGTTGGGGATGACGTTCGCGTGCGTATTCCATCAGGCCGAAGTCGGCGACGATCAGCGCGTCGACGCCCAGTTCGGCGCCGCGATCGACCGCCTCGCGCCAGCGCGGCCAGATGCGCGGCCGTGGATAGGTGTTGATCGCCAGAAACGCTTTGCGTCCGCGCGCGTGCGCGTAGGCGACGCCGCGCGCGGCGGTGTCTGTGTTGAAGTTGAGCCCGGGAAAATGCCGGGCGTTGGTGTCGTCGGCAAAGCCGAAGTAGACCGCATCGGCGCCATTGTCGACCGCCGCCTGCAGCGACGGCAGATTGCCGGCCGGGCAGACCAGTTCAATTTGGCCCGGCTGCGGGGCTGGCTGCATGGATCGCGCTCACGTACCGCGGCAGGAGGAGGGCGCGGATCTTAACAGCGGCGGATCTGTCGCCGTTTGACGTAGGTCAAGATGTACCTGCTGTACCGGTTTTAGTATCTGCGTCCAGGGAATCCCGGGCACTCATTCTCCTCCGCCGGAGTAGCGCGCCAACTCTCCGGGCCCCGGATTCCCGCTTTTTCCCTCCGACGTCGCGAGAAGCACGATGCGTGTCGCACCGCTGCGCAGCCTGCGCGAGTTCCTGCAGCTGCTCGAACTGCAAGGCGAACTCAAGCGGGTCGCGCCACCGATCGATCCGAATCTTGAAGTCACCGAAATCTGTCAGCGAACGCTCAAGTCCGGCGGCCCGGCGCTGCTGTTCGAACATCCGGTCGGCGGCACGATGCCGATGCTGGGCAATCTGTTCGGCACGACGCGGCGCGTGGCGCTGGGCATGGGCCGCGAATCGCTGGACGAACTGCGCGAGCTCGGCCGGCTGCTGGCTTTCCTCAAGGAACCGCAGTGGCCGCGCGACCTCGGCGAGGCGATCGAGCGCTTTCCGCAGCTGCGGCACGCGCTGCACACCTCGCCGCGCGCCGTCGATCATGCGCTGTGCCAGCAGAACGTGTTGCGCGGAGCCGAGGTCGACGTGAGCCGCTTTCCGATCCAGACCTGCTGGCCCGGAGACGCCGGCCCACTGATCAGCTTCGGTCTCGTCGTTACGCGCGGGCCGTACAAGGAGCGGCAGAACATCGGCATCTACCGCCAGCAGGTGATCGCGAAGAACAAGGTGATCATGCGCTGGCTGTCGCACCGCGGCGGCGCGATCGATTTCCAGGACTGGTGCGAGGCGCATCCCGGCGAGCGTTTCCCGGTCGCGGTGGCGATCGGCGCCGATCCGGCGACGACGCTGGCCGCCGTTACTCCGGTGCCGGACACGATTTCCGAATACCAGTTCGCCGGCCTGCTGCGCGGCGCGCGCAGCGAGGTCGCGCGCTGCCTGACCCACAACCTGCAGGTGCCGGCGAGCGCCGAGATCGTGCTGGAGGGCTACATCGAGCCGGGCGAAGAGGCGCTGGAGGGTCCGTTCGGCGATCACACCGGGCACTACAACGCGCAGGGCATGTTCCCGGTGTTCACGATCGAATGCATCACGCATCGCGACGCGCCGATCTACCACAGCACCTACATGGGCCGCTCGCCGTACGACGAGCCGTCAGTGATGGCCGCGGCGCTCAACGAGGTGTTCGTGCCGCTGCTGCAGAAGCAGTTTCCAGAGATTGTCGACTTCTATCTGCCGCCGGAAGCCTGCTCGTACCGCATCGCCTGCGTGTCGATCCGCAAACGCTACCCGGGGCATGCCCGGCGCGTGATGCTCGGCATCTGGTCCTACTTGCGCCAGTTCACCTACACCAAGTTCGTGATCGTCACCGACGACGACGTGAACGTGCGCGACTGGAAGGACGTCATGTGGGCGCTGTCGACGCGCATGGACCCGGCGCGCGACACGCTGATTCTCGACCGCACGCCGATCGACTACCTGGACTTCGCCAGTCCCGAGCCGAACCTGGGCGGCAAGCTCGGCTTCGACGCCACGCGCAAGGCGGCGCCGGAGGTGACGCGCGCCTGGGGCCAGCCGATCGTGATGCGCGAGGACGTGGTGCGCAAGGTAGACGCGTTGTGGCCGCAGGTGTTCGGCGCGGCGCCGATTTGACATACATCAAGATCCTGGACCGCGCGCGTGCGTAGGTTCGTCCGGACGAAAGCTGCGTCCAGGAGGTCGGGACATGGATGATGCAGTCATACCGGGTGCGGCACTGCGCGTCGATCTTCCGGCGCGCGGTCTCGAAGGACCGCTGTCGCACGCGCAGACTGCGCTGGCGGACGTCGCGCACCGCTTCGCCCACGGTGTGATGCGGCCGGCGGCGGCGCAGCTCGACCGCCTGGCGCCGGATGCCGTCATTGCCGCCGGCTCGCCGTACTGGACGGTGCTGCAGCAGTTCGCCGCCTTCGGCATCGACGCGCTGACGCTGCACGAACTGCCGCCCGAAGAAGGGGCGGAGCTGCAGAGCATCCTGTTCGAAGAGTTGGGTTGGGGGGACGCGGGCCTGGCGGTGTCGTTCGGTGCCGGCATGCTGCCGTCGGTGGTTGCGCTGCTGCTGAACCGACCGGAGTTCGCGCAGCGCTGGCGCGGCAAGGGGCTCGGTGCGTGGGGCATCACCGAGCCGGACCACGGCACCGACATGCTCGACTACGACGGCGCGCTCTCTGCGGCGGGTGGGGTGTCACGCCGGCCCAACTGCGTCGCCGCCGCCGACGGCGGCGAGCTGGTGATCCGCGGCCAGAAATCGGCGTGGGTGTCCAACGGCCCGGTGGCGACACATTGCATCCTGTTCTGCGGATACGAGGAAGGCGGCGCCGTCCGTGGCGGCTGCGTGCTGATGGTGCCGCTCGATGCGCCGGGCGTGTCGCGCGGCAAGCCGCTCGACAAGCTCGGCCAGCGTGCGCTGCCGCAGGGCGAGATCTACTTCGACGACGTCCGGGTCGCGCGCGATTGCCTGGTTGCCGGGCCGGACGACTATGCGCGCGCCGTGTACCTGACGCTCGCGCACGCCAACGCCGGCATGGGCGCGGCGTTTGTCGGCGTCGCGCGGGCGGCCTACGAGCATGCGTTCGCCTACGTGCACGAGCGCCGCCAGGGCGGCGCGCCGCTGATCCGCCATCAGAACGTCCGCTACGCCTGTTCCACATGTTTCGCAAGATCGAGGCGGCGCGCGCGCTCAATCGCAGTGCGATGCGCTACAACGCGCTGCACGCGGGCCGTCCCGCGCTGCAGGGCTCCATCGCCAGCAAGATCACGTCGACGCAGACCGCGTTCGAAGTCGCCAGCGAGGCGCTGCAGATCTTCGGCGGCGCCGGGTTGGCGCGCGAGTTTCCGCTGGAGAAGCTGCTGCGCGATGCGCGCGCCGCGCTGATCGAGGACGGTTGCAACGAAGCGCTGGCGATCAAGGGCGGCGCCTGCCTGATGAACCCCATCCTGCTCAACGAGGCACGGCCATGAACGCTGAAGGCGCACGCAAGTCGGCGAACCGCTACTCGCATCCATTTCTCGCGGCAACGCCGCAGGTCGAGGCGCACTGCTCGGCCGGGCGCTGCGACATGCCGATCCTGTACGAGGACGCCAGCCAGGTGTTTGCGTTCTGGCGCGTGCCGCTCGCGGACGCGGCGGCGCTGATGCCGGACGGGCGGCTGGAACCGATGCCGGTCTTCGGCAAGGCGATCGCCGGCTTCGTCGCATTCGAATACCGCGACACCAGCGCCGGCGCTTACAACGAGATCGGACTGGTGATCCTGGTGCGGCGCCGCCAGACGTCGCCGTCGCTGTGGCGGCTGCTGCGCCATCCGGAGCGGGAACCCGATGCCGGCTTCTACGTCGTCAACCTGCCGGTGACCACGCCGCTGGCGCGCGCCGCCGGCGTCGAGTTCTGGGGCTACCCCAAATACGTGAAGCCGATTCCCACGCACTTCGCGCGCGAGTCGGTTCACATCGAGCTGGATGGCGAACTGACGTTCGACCATCGTAGCGGCCACGGCGTCGGTGTCGACGCGTTCACGGTGACGACGTTCTCCATCCTCAAGGGCAAGCTCATACACACCGTGATCCCGACGCACGGCCGCTTGCGGTTCGGCGGCGCCGGGTCGGTCGTGCTGAAGATCACCGGCGATGGCCCGGCCGCGCGCACAGTGCAGGCGCTGGGCATGGATCGCAGCAGGCCGCTCGCGGTGTTCCGCAACGATGCCTTGCGCGTAATCCTGCCGTACGGAGAAGCGGTGGCTGAGCCGAAGCGGTCCCGTTGAACCGCTTCGAGCCCGCGCCGACTGAATCGCGCAGTAGCCGGGGCGCGCGGAGCGGACGTCTGCGCGTGTTCGACGTGCAGCGCTTCTGTGTGCACGACGGCCCCGGTATACGCTCGGTTGTGTTCCTGAAGGGTTGTCCTCTGCGTTGCCGCTGGTGCCACAACCCGGAGTCACAGCTGCCGCAGGCGGAGCTGGCGATCTACGCAGACCGCTGCACCGGGTGCGGTCGTTGCGTCGACGCCTGCGACCGAAGCGCAATCACGGTGTCGGCGGCATCGGTGCAGGTCGATCGCGAAAAGTGCGACGCGTGCGGCGCCTGCGCGAAAGTGTGCCCGCACGAGGCGCTGCGCCTGATCGGCGAGGAGGTCCGTCCGGACGAGCTACTCGAACAGGTGGAGCGCGACCGCGACTACTGCGAGTCCTCCGGCGGCGGCGTCACGCTGTCGGGCGGCGAGCCGCTGATGCAGGAACATGCCGCCGCAGAGTTCCTCGCGCGCTGCAGGGCTGCCGGCCTGCACACCTTGGTCGAGACCTGCGGCGCGGTGCCGTGGCGGGCCTTCGAAGGCGCGCTGCCGCACGTCGACCGGATCTACTTCGACCTCAAGGCCTGGGGCGACGCGCGCCACCGCGAGCTGACCGGCGCGTCGGCGCGCCGCATCCTCGATAACGCCCGACGCCTGGTGAGCGCGGGCGCCCACGTGCAATTCCGCATGGCGGTGGTGCCCGGCTGCAATGACGACGACGACACCCTGCGCGGCATCGCCGGTCTGCTGCGCGATCTCGACCGGCCGTCGATCACTCTGTTGCGCTATCACCGGACCGGCGAGGACAAGATCGCGCGCATTGGCGGCGGGCAACCGAGTCTGGGAATCCTGCCGGCTCAGGCGCAGGCGGCACTCGACCGCGCCGCCAGCCTGTTGCGCGTCGCCGGCATCGAGGTCGAATGTGCCGAGGCCCGGCCGGCCGCGTACTCATCGCGGTTCGGCGAACGCGTGATGCGTCTGCGCGCCGCAGTGCAGACGGCGCAGCCCGCCGTGTGCCTGGAGCGCGCCCGCGCGGTCACGCGCTATTTCCGCGACCACGGCAACGCGGACAAGCCGATGATCATGCAGAAGGCTGAAGCGCTGCACCGGATTCTCACAGAACGCAGCGCCATCGTATACGACGACGAGCTGCTGGTCGGCGCGTTCAGTTCGCATCGCGTCGGCGGTTCGGTGATGCCGGAACTGTCGCACGTGTCTCTGGCCGAGGACTTGCTGCGCCTGCCGTCGCGCGCGGTCAATCCGCTGCAGATCACGCTGCGCGGGCGTGCCGAGCTTCTGCTGGAGATCCTGCCCTTCTGGTCCACGCGCTTTCTCGCTGCGCGCGCCTTCCCGCCGCTGCAGGCCGCGCGCTTCGTCGTCGACCAGCTGCGCGGCCGCCGCTACGTGGTCAACGAAGCGGGCGGCATCTCGCACTTTGTGCCGGACTATGAAACCTTGCTGCGGCTCGGCACGTCCGGCATCGCGGCACAGGCGCGCGAACGTGCAACCGCCGCGCCGGACGCGGCACGGCGCGAGTTCTACGCCGCCGTCGGAATCGCCTGCGACGCGCTGGAACGGCTCGCTGCCGCCCACGCGGGCGCCGCACTCGACGAGGCGCGCCGCACGTCCGACGCGACAAGACGCGCAGAGTTGGAGGAGATCGCCCGGGTCTGCCGTCGCGTGCCCGCTCAACCGGCGACGACGCTGCGCGAGGCGTTCCAGTCGCTGCTGTTCGCGCAGGTCGCCTTGAACCTGGAAAGCCTCGACAACGCGATCTCGCCGGGCCGCCTCGATCAGCTTCTGTATCCGTACTACGCGGCAGATCTTGCTTCCGGATGCTGCGACGAGACGCGGGCGCGCGAGCTGGTCGGCTGCTTCACGGTCAAGATGAGCGAGATCGTGCCGGTGTTCTCGCGCCGTGTGACGCGCTATCACGGCGGCATCTTCAACGGCCAGGTGGTCGTCGTTGGAGGTGTCGACAGGGAGGGCAACGACGCCACCAACGCGATGACCTGGCTGTTTCTGGACGCGATGCAGGAGCTGCAGATGCGCCAGCCGAACTACCACGCGCGTATCCACGAGGGCAGTCCGCCCGCCTATGTCGCGCGTGTCGCGGCGATGCGCGCGGGTGCGCCGTCAATGATGAACGACGAGGTCGTGATCCCGATGCTAGTGTCGCGCGGCATGGACCTTGCCGATGCGCGCGACTACTCGCCGGTCGGCTGCATCGAGCCGGTCGCCGCCGGCGCGACCTTCGGCTCCACCGACGCCGCGCTGCTCAACCTCGCACTGCCGCTGGAGCGGGCGCTGCGCCGGCCGGCGCGGCGGCTGGGGAGTGCCGAAGACGTGTTCGATGCGTTCCGCGAGGAACTGGATCGGCTGGTCGACGAGCTGATCGCCGACCTGCAGGCAATCGAGCGCGCGAACGCGCGCCATCATCCGACGCCGCTGTCGTCGATGCTGTTGCGCGGCTGCCTGGAGTCGGGCGCCGACTCCACTGCAGGTGGTGCGCGTTATAACGCCAGCGGCGTGCAGGGCGTCGGCGTCGCCGACGTCGCCGACAGTCTCGCCGCGATCGACGCGGTGGTGTTCCGGCAGGGCCGCAGCGACATGGCCACGCTGCAACGTGCGCTGGCCGCGGATTTCCGGGGCCACGACGATCTGCGCGGCGACCTGCTGACCGCACCCAAGTACGGCAACGACGATCCGCGCGTCGACGAAATCGCGGCCAGCGTGATGCGGGTGTTCGCCGATTCTCTGGCGCGCCACCACAGCACGCGCGGCGGCGCGTATGTCGCCGGTTTCTACTCAGTGACCTGTCATGCCGCCTTCGGTGAAACCACTGGAGCATTGCCGTCGGGACGCCGCGCCGGACGGCCGCTGGCCAACGGTCTGACGCCGGCCAACGGCCAGGACCGTCGCGGTCCGACCGCCGCGCTCAACTCGGTCGCGTCGACCTCGCCGGGGCGCTGCGCGGGCAACGGCATCAACGTGAATCTGACGCTCGACGCGGGTTCATTCGACGGCGCCGATGCCGGGAACACGCTGGGCGGACTGGTGCGCGGTTACTTCGCGCGCGGTGGCATGCAGATGCAGACCAACATCCTCGATCCACAAGTGCTGCGCGAAGCCATCGCCAATCCCGACGCGCATCCGTGGCTATTGGTGCGCGTCTCGGGCTACTCGGCGTACTTCAGTGACCTCTCGCCAGGCATGAAGCAGGAAATCCTCGATCGTTGCCTGCACCGGAGGTGCTGAAAGCCCGAAGACGACGGACGTTCGCGTCTACTTCGGCGATGGTGGAGGCGGGGCGAGCACTGCGACGGTGACCATCGCCTTGGCGATCAGCGGGCGCTGTTCGCCGTGCTCGCACCAGACCTCCGACTCCAGCACCACGAACTGGCGCCCGGGCTTGAGCGCTCTGGCGGTACAGACCAGTCGCTCGCCGCACGCCGGACGCAGCAAGTTGATCTTGAACTCGAGCGTCATCGCCCGGTGGCCCGGCAACAGCAGCGTGCTGGCAGCAGCGCCCGCAGTATGGTCGGCCATCGTTGCCAGCACACCGGCGTGGACCGATCCGAACTGCTGCAGATGACGGGGCGCGATGAGCAACGAAGTGTCGCACTCGCCATCGGCGAGCCGGTCGAGTGCCATGCCGAGGTCGGCTACGAAAGGCGCGCTGCGAAACAGCTGCTGCAACTCCGGCGTGATGGGTCTGTTCATGACTAATTGCAAGGTGTGGATGTAGAACCTGGGTGGGAGACCTCAACCTTGCCGTTCAAAGTACGCGGATGGCCGACGGCAACGTCTGCGTGCTGGCGGAAAGGCATCGATCGCAGCCACAGGCGCCATGTTCAAAGCGGCGCAACTGCTCTGCGGCGATGGCGCGAACGCGTGCAACGATACGGGGCGAGACCTCAGACGAATCGGCAAGGTGCAGCACCTGCCTGAGTGTCAGCACGAGATTGGAGATCGTGCCGACGTCGTGGATCCGCGCTTCGATATGCTCGTGGAAGTTTGCGCGAAGGGCTTCAATCTCGCTGCGCGGCTTGATCCCGGCGTCATGCGCTGCGTCCTGGGAGGGCAGTGCTGCAGTGCTCAGCGATGTCGGTGCGTCCATGATGTGGGGACTCAAGTCCGGGGCCAGGCACGATCGATCAGTCTTGCGTGTGGGACCTGCGCTGGCAGAGTGCCCAGCGCCAGACCGTGGCGACCGTCGAGGCGCGAGGCGCAGAACGCCTCGGCGACGTCCGCAGGTCCGGCGCGCAACAGGATCGACGCCTGCAGCGCCAACGCAATCTGCTCGACGATCGTTCTCAGGCGCAGTTCGATGCCGTCGCGATTATCCAGTTCGCGCTTGATATCGGTGACCGCGCGGTCCAGCGCTGGATGGCCGCCGCGTGCGGCGTCGAGTTCGGCGAACAGCGCGTCGCGCGCGTCGGGCTCCTTCGTCAGCGCACGCAGCACGTCGAGGCACTGGATGTTGCCGCAGCCTTCCCACAACGAATTGACCGGCGCCTCGCGGTACAGCCGCGGCAAGATAGATTCTTCGACGTAGCCGGCGCCGCCGAGGCACTCCTGCGCTTCGTTCACCACGGCCGGCGCGCGCCGGCAGATCCAATACTTTCCGACGGGGGTGGCGATGCGTGCAAACGCCGCAGCGGCCGGGTTGCTTGCCGAATCGTCGACCGCGCGGCCGATGCGCAGCAGCAGTGCCAGCGCCGCCTCGGACTCCAGCGCGATGTCGGCGAGGACGTTCTGCATCAGCGGCTGGTCGACCAGCCGCTTGCCGAAGGCCTTGCGATGGCGGGCATGGTGGATCGCTTGTACCAGCGCCTGGCGCATGATCGCCGCTGAGCCGACGATGCAGTCGAGCCGCGTGAGCGCGACCATCTCCAGGATCGTCGCAATGCCGCGGCCTTCCTCGCCGATCATCACCGCGTGGGCGCCGGCGAACTCGGCCTCGCAGGTCGCGTTGCTGCAATTGCCGAGCTTGTCCTTTAGGCGCTGGATGCGCAGCGCGTTGCGCGTGCCGTCGGGCCGGAAGCGCGGCATTAGGAAGCACGACAGACCGCCATCGGCCTGTGCCAGCGTGAGGAAGGCGTCGCACATCGGCGCCGACAAGAACCACTTGTGGCCGACCAGCTCATAGGCCTGACCCGGTCCTCGCGCGCCGATGGCGTGCGCACGTGTGCTGTTGCTGCGCACATCCGAGCCGCCCTGTTTCTCGGTCATGCCCATGCCGACGGTGACGCCGAGCTTCTGCGCGGCGGGAAGCGGCCGTGGGTCGTAGCGTAGCGACAGCACGCGGGGCAGCCACTCTCGGGCCGCGTCCGGCTGTGCCCGCAGTGTCGGCACGCAGGCGTGCGTCATTGTCAGCGGGCAGTCGGTGCCCTGTTCGGCCTGCGCATAAAGGTAGTACAGCGTCAACCGCAGGACCTGCGCGCCGGCGCGCGGCTCGCGCCACGGCAGCGCGTGCAGATCATTGGCGATCCCGGTCTCCATCAGGCAGTGGTACGCCGGGTGGAATTCCACTTCGTCGAGCCGATGGCCGTGGCGGTCGAACAACCTGAGGGCCGGCTTGTACAGATTGGCCTCGGCGCCCAGCTGCATCAACTCACCGCCGGCGAGCCGACCCATGCGCTTCAGCCGTTCCTCACCCCAGGCGCCACCTTCGCGCCGTACCGCCTCCTGCAGCGCGCGGTCGGTCGCGTAGGCGTCGTAGTCGGCAAGAGATGCCGGTTGGTTTTCGACGACATGGGTCAGGAAGCGCGGGTTCATGCTCATCGGCGATTCGGGGGATGCGGCGGGTCGATAGTCATCCTCGCCTCGACGGCGGCCGGCGCACTTGACCTACATCAAGATCGCGGCCGCACTGCATCTGCATGCTGGCGCGCCCTGGAGAATGCGATGAGCGCGATACCGAGCCTGAACGAGACGCCGCTGCCCGGCGCTGTGTACGGCCGCGAGCAGCTGCTGAGCTGTTCGCGCGGCGAGATCTTCGGCGAAGACAGCGCGCGGCTGCCGGCGCCGCCGATGCTGATGGTCGACCGCGTCACGCACATCGGCCGCGACGGCGGAGCGTACGGCAAGGGTGTGCTGCTGGCCGAACTCGACATTCGGCCGGACCTTTGGTTTTTCGGCTGTCACTTTCCCGGCGATCCGGTGATGCCGGGTTGCCTGGGCCTGGACGCGCTTTGGCAGCTCACCGGCTTTTTCCTCGCTTGGAGCGGTCACACGGGACGTGGACGCGCACTGGGCGTCGGCGAGGTGCGCTTCCGTGGTCAGGTCTTGCCGGATGCGCGCTGTGTGAGCTACCGGATCGATATCAAGAGAATCTTCAGCAGCCGACTGGTGATGGGCATTGCCGACGGCAGCCTGGCCGTCGACGGCCGCGAGATCTACACCGCCAAGGATTTGCGCGTGGGCCTGTTCCAGCACGGGGAGGTGATCGGGTGAGCGCGGGGACACGACGTCGCGCGTCTCTATCGCGTGGATGCTGCGCTGTTTCAGACCGCAGAGACAGCCGGCGTTCGGGGCGTGTTGTCGTCACTGGTATGGGCATCGTCTCGTGCCTTGGCAATGATCCGGCGACGGTGTGCGCGGCGCTCCGCGAAGGTCGCTCCGGCATCCGCTTCAGCCCGCAGTACCGCGACGCCGGGCTGCGCAGCCAGGTCTGCGGCGCGGTCGATCTCGACCGCGAGGCATTGATCGACCGCAGGCTGCGCCGCTTCATGGGCGACGCTGCAATGTTCACGTACGTGGCGATGCAGCAGGCGATCGCCGACGCAGGGCTCGCGCCGGAGGATGTATCCAATCCGCGCACCGGTCTGATCGTCGGCACCGGGGGCGCATCGCCCGCAAACCTGGTCGAGGCCGCCGACAATCTGCGCGCGCGCGGCGTCAAGCGCGTCGGTCCGTACATGGTGCCGCGCACGATGGGCAGCACGGTCGCCGCGTGCCTGGCCACGCCGTTCCACATCCGCGGACTGAACTACTCGATCAGCTCTGCGTGTGCGACCAGCGCGCACTGCATCGGTCACGCCGCCGAGCAGATCCGCGCCGGCCGCCAGGACGTGATCTTCGCCGGCGGTGGCGAAGAGGAGCACTGGTCGATGGCGATGCTGTTCGATGCGATGGGCGCGCTGTCGAGCCACTTCAACGACCGCCCGGAACAGGCTTCGCGCACCTACGATCGCGACCGCGATGGTTTCGTCATCGCCGGCGGCGGCGGCATCCTGGTTCTGGAGGACTATGAGCACGCGCGCGATCGCGGCGCGAAGATCTACGCCGAGCTGACCGGCTATGGCGCGACATCCGACGGCGAGGACATGGTCGCGCCGTCGGGCGAGGGTGCGGTACGTTGCATACGCCAGGCTCTGTCGACCGTGCCGGGGCCGGTCGATTACATCAACGCGCACGGCACCAGCACGCCGGCTGGCGACATCGTCGAACTGCGCGCGATTCGCGAGGTGTTCGGCGCCCAGGCACCGCCAATCAGTTCGACCAAGTCATTGTCCGGACACTCGCTCGGCGCCGCGGGCGTGCACGAGGCGATCTACAGCATGTTGATGCTGCAGCACGGCTTCATCGCTGCATCCGCCAACATCGAGACACTCGATGCGGACGCTGCCGACATGCCGATCGTGCGCGAGCGCCGCGACGATGTGCAGCTGGATACGGTGCTGTCGAACAGCTTCGGTTTCGGCGGCACCAATGCGAGCCTGGTGTTCCAGCGCCTGGGCGACGACTGCGCGCACTGAGGCAGTGTCATGAGACGTCTGCTCCTGATCATGCTGTCGCTGCCCATGGCCGCGTGCGTCGGGGACAGCGATGCCATGTTGCCCGCCAGCACTGGCAACGTTTCCGCCACGGCCCGGTCGGTGCCGAAAGTGATTCTGGACGGCGACGTGGGTCCCGATCCCTGCGATGTCGGCACGCTGGCCATGGCGCACAACCTGCATCGTGCCGGCGAGATCCGACTGCTAGGCTTCATGGCCACGTTGCCTGAGTCCAGCAACATCGAAGTCATCGACATCCTGAACAAATGGTACGGCCACGACGTCCCGATCGGCGTGTTCAAGGATCCGTCGGACCAGGGCTACAGTCAGAACGTGCAACTGGCCTCAGCCGTCACGCATGAACTGTTTCCCGCCACCCGCATCATTGCCGGCCATTACGCCGACTGGACGCCACAGACCTACGATTCGGTACCGGGCAGTGTCGAGTTGTACCGCCGACTCCTGGCAGCCGAGCCGGGCCGCAGTGTGACGATTTTGACCGTCGGTCAGTTATACAACCTCAAGGCTCTGCTGAATTCGGGACCGGATGAATTCTCGCCGTTATCCGGCATGCAGCTTGTGCAGGCCAAGGTAGACCGCATCATCATGATGGTGGGTGGCTTCGGCGATACGATCACCTCCGACGATCTGGCCTTTTACGAGGCGGAGTATTTCAGCAATCCGCCGAACAGCTACGGTGTGTTGACGGTGGCCGTGCATTCGTCCACCGGCAACGGCTTTGGTGCCGAATACAACGCCCATGGTTGGTATCCCGGCCTGACCGAGGGCGTCTTTGAAAAGTTGAACGAACTGGACCTGCCCAAGGTCATCATCGGCCACGAGCCGGGTTGGCGGGTACCGGCCGGCGAGGCTTACAACGGACTGGACGTGTTGCATCCGGTCCGCATGGCGTATGTCGAGAACAACATCCCGTCCAAGCAAGTCCATCCCGGTGTTGTGAAGAATGACCCGGCCTATGACGAGCTGGCACTGTTGTACTTGGCGCGGGGAAAGGGCGACTGGTTCGAGGAACTGGGCGGACATGCTACGTTCGAGCAGCTCGGGACATCCACCTGGTTCGATAAACCCGAATTTCAGCACACACGTCTGGCGCTGACCCCCCACGCCAACGAGGGCAAACGTCTGTCCCGGCTGATTGAAAGTCTGGTCATGGGTGAGCCCGACACCTGGCGTCCGCAAACAAGGGGACTGGAGTCGAACGGCACTTGACCATTGTCACCGCGACGGCGCGGAGGTCCCAGCGCGCGGTCGGAGGATGGACGATTACGGCGCGACGCCCTCGATGCGAATCAGCGTCGGCTGGCCGCCCTCGGTGTGCCAGCTCGGGAAGTTGGACGTACTGGTCCACGCCGCACCGTCGGCGGTGATTTCGACGTCGCGGGTAAACGACACCGCGCGCGGCAGCGGAACGAAATGCCAGGTCTGGCGCGCGATGTCGAAGGCCATCACCGAGTCCGACTGGTTGCCGTTCACCCAGACGATGCCGCGCGCCCGGTCCACGTTGAGCGAGTAGGGCGTTTCGCTGCCCGTCGGCTGTACCGGCAGCTCGTGGCGGGTGAAGCTGCCGCTGCGCGGATCGTACCGGGCGATCGCGGATTCGGGGAACGCGGCAATCCACAGATTGCCGTCAGCGTCGGCGCGCAGACGGCGCGGGCCGGCAAAGGGCGTCGGCACCATCGTCAACGCCAGCGTCTGCGGATCGATGCGGCCGATGTCGTCTGCATACAGGCGCGCGAACCAGACCGCGCCGTCGGGCGCCACCTCGACACCATAGGGGAGGGGCAGGCCCGAGGACTGCCAGTCGATCGGCAGCCTGTTCAGCGGCAGCCCCCAGTCGGCGAGCCTGAGGATCACGCCGACCAGCGCCACCGTGATGCGCTCACGCAGATTGCGCGGCGGCAGATCGACAAACGCGAAGCGGCCGCTGCGGCGATCGAGCATCGCCACCTGGTTCGACAGCGCCAGCGTGAACCACACGCGGTTGCGCGCATCGGCCCGGATCGTGTGCGGGTAATAGCCCTCGTTGAACCGGTGCACGATGAAGGTGCCGCTTTCGGGCGCGAACTCGATGAGGCGCCGCTGCAACGAGCAGGTCATGAAAATGTGGCCGTCCGCGGGCGACTCGGCGAGGGAATGCAGGCCGACGTAGGTCTCGTGCTGCGGAAAGCTCCGGAGCCGCGCGGCCAGCAGGCCGCCCGGATCGTCGCCGGGATCGTGCGGCAACTTGTAGATCGTGTACCCGCCGCTGACAGGATCGATCTCGTAGAGGTCGTCCTTGAGGTTGTCGCCGACATAGACCTTGCCGTTGGAATGCGCCAGCAGATCGTGCATCTGCGACATTGCATCGCCGATCGGCCACTCGGTGATGGCGATGCCGGCGAGGTCCTGCGACCACGGCGTACCGGCAGGAATCCTCTGCGGATGCTCGCGCAGTTCGCGATAGCCGCGGCTCAGGCGCTCCGGGAGCGCGTCTTGCGCCGCGCTCGCCAGCCGCGACCCGTAGGTGATCATGCGCGCGATGGCGCCGTGCCATTGGTCCGCGCTGCGTTCGCGGCGCAGGAATGCGTTGCCCTGCTGATGGCAGAACGCGCACTGCAGCGCGAAGTGCTTCTTCAGTGTCGCGTCGCCCAGATCGAGCTGGGAAAACCACGCATTGGCAGGCCGGCTCGCGGCCAAGGCTGCGGGATCGGATTCCGGCTCGAGTCGCAGCTCCAGGTAGGCATCGCCGCGCACTCGATCGAGGTTCAGCGTCCGGTATCCCGGGCGGCGCAGTTGCAGGCGCAAATCGGCGAATGGCGGCTTTGCGATCCTCAGCAGGCCGTGGGCGTCGGTGAACCAGGCATGCTCCGGCTGCGCGCGGCCGCGGAGCGGTGTGCCGTTTCCGCTGTGCTCTCCTACCGCCGGGGCCGTGGACCAGGCGCGCACCATGACGGCAGGCAGTTCCGTGCCGTCCGCGCCGGTCAGCTTCAGTTCCAGGGCCGTTGCTGGACTGCAGCACGCCAGGCCCAGCGCCAGCAGCGCCCAGAGCCGGCGTTGGTGGTGTTCAGCAGGCTGCCCGAGTCCCACGGAAACCTCGACCGATAGCGTCCATCGTCAGGCACTTTCGACTGGGAACAAGTACGTGTTCTCCAGTTCGATGTGCTCCGAGACATCGTCGCTGAGCTTGCACAGACCGAGACATAGCGCATGCCAGTGCGTACAGGCATCGTCCGGCACGCGGCAACCATCTGTCAGCCGTTCGATATGCCGTAGTCGCGCGAGGTGGTCTTCATGCTCCACGCGCAGCATCGCGATTGGGAGAGAGATCACGTCGATGTGCAGGCAGAGTATCGGGAATGCGAGATCCTCTTCCGTTTGCATATGTGCCTCCATGGCTCGCCCGAGACTATCGAGCGCATCGGCAAGGCCCAGGGGAACCTGCGGGTGGTTACGGTGCACAGTCTCAACGCGTAACGCGAGACGTACCAGTTCTGGCAACTCCCGGCGGTGAACGCGATGGAAGCGTTCTTCGATGTGCCGGATCAGCCGATGTCGGTCCGGTGGTGGAGTCGGGAAGCTGGATGGGTCCAGCGCGTCGAGTTCCGACGCGACTGCGTCTGCGGACAGCCTGAGGTGTGCCGCAGCGTCCAAAAGCGTCGTGCGACCGTTACGCCAATAGTCCAAACGGTACTTCTGGAGGACCGCTGTGGCGCCGGGCATGGTTGTCGCCAGATCATGCAGCGTGCGCTGGGCGACGAGGGTGAGATCGGGGCGAATGCTTGTGTTCATGAGGCGCGGTCGGTCAGCTCGCCAGTTCCGTGTCCATCATTCCGGCCAATCGAAGCGACAGCGCCATGATCGTGAGCTGCGGATTGACGCCCGGAGTGTCGGGCAGCAGTGACGCGTCGCTGACGAAGATATGACGACATCCGTAGAGGCGGTGATCGACGTCGGCGACGCGACCCATGCCGGCGGTGCCCTGCGGGTGGAAGCCGCTGGCGACAAGATGGTGGGCCCGTACGTCAGCAGGCGAAAAGTCGGCGAGCTGCGCGGCAGTGATGAACTCGTTGCGCAGTCCGATCAGCGGCAGCAGTACGCACTCGGCGCCGGCGGCAAAGAATGCCTCGGCCATCAGCTTCATGCCGCGCGCGAGATCGAGCACATCGTCCGCATGCAGTGCATAGCGCAGCACCGGCTGGCCGCCGGTCCAGCGCACCGAGCCGCTGCCGCGGTCGAGGGCCATCATGCCGAAGCTGGCAGCACGATCGTAGTGGTCCATCCAGTAATCCGCAGCAGCCCCCGCGCAAGGAAGCACCGGCGCGACGGTGCTCTTGGGCGTGAAGATGCCTTCGAAGGCGATGCGCGGCAGTTCCGGCGCCTGATAGCCCATGCCCTGCGCAATCCCGCGCTCGCCGTGCACGGAATCGGGCATCAACGCCAGCACTTTGGCCGCAGGGTGGACCTTGAGGTGATCGCCGGCCGCGCGCCAGTGCGAGCCCAGGCGATTGGCGCGGATCAGTTGCGGCGTGCCCAGGGCGCCGCCGGCGAGCACGCACTTGCGTGCGCGCAGGCTCAGGCGTTGCCCATCACGGAACCGGACATGCAGCTGAACGCCGGTGCTCGATTCGGCAATGCGGTCCACGCGCGCGCCGGGGTAGAGCACTCCACCGCGCTGCAGTGCCAGCGGCAGAAACGCAATGTCGGTGCTGCGCTTGTGGAAGCGCGGACAGCCGAAAGGACAGCGCCCCAGGCCCTCGCAAGCGGGGGTGTTGCGCGGCAACACATAGGCGCCTTCGCGTCCCAATGACTTGAGTCCCCGCTCGAAGATTTCGCCGGAGGCACCGAGCAGCTTGCGGTCCGGCACACACACGCCGAGCGTTTCGCGGACGCGGGCAAGCTCTCCAGACAGCAGGCCGTCGCTGAACGGCAGGCCGGTGATGCGGTCCCACTGCCGCAGGAAGGGCGGCTGCGGCTCCAGGCAGGTCGCCGAATTGATGGGCGTGGTACCGCCGACATTGCGCCCGAGCATTACCGGCAACAGCGCGTTGCCGCTGGCGCCGCCGACGAAGCCCTGGTTCAGGTAGTAGTGCGCAAGGGCGCCGGCGGTGGTCTCGCCCTGAACCAGGCCGCCGGCCTCCAGGATGGCAACGCGATGGCCGCGCGCCGCGAGGTCCGCGGCAAGTGGCGCACCGCCGGCGCCGGAGCCGACCACGATGACATCGAATTCGGCGTGGTCCGTCAAAGGTGGCACCCGCGCCAGCAACGGCTCCAGCGGATGCGGCGTCTGCCGCGGCGGCGGCTCGGCATGGCGCAGCTCCCACAGCGGCAGACGCGCCAGCAGATAGATGCCGCGGATCCACAGTCGCCCGGCGTGGTGCGCGCGTTGCTCCAGCTCCTCGAAGGCGGTCGCATCGAGCCGGCTGGCGCGACGCCAGCGGCCCAGCAGCAGCCGCGGAAACACGAATTCGATGAGCCACAGGCCGGCCGCGCGCAGCAGTGCGACCGCGCGCGGGTAGCGGCGCGCGCGCTGGCCGGCCGCCATCGCAAGAGCGCCGGCGCGGACGGGCGCACAGCCGCGCGCAATCAGCCAGCGGCGCGCGAACGCTTCGCCGGCGTTCACTACGTGCCCCTGCGTGCGGTCGGACGCGTAGCGATCAGCGTCAGTCCGACGAAGCCGTCTGCCGCTGCGCACAGCCACCAGCCGCTGAACGCGGTCAGCGCAAATATCGAGAAGGCGAGCGTGCTGGCGAGCTTGGACAGCAACACTGCGTTGAGCAGCTGCGGCGGTGCGTCTGGCCCGCCGGCCTGCCAGGCGAGATAGACCAGTGTCGCCATCAGCGACAGCGCCAGTCCGTACCACAGCGACGCGCGCGCCACCGCTTCCGCGAATCCCGGCGACAGACCCAGCACGCGCGCGAGCGCATCGAGCAGCATCGCGACCGTTGCCGGCGCAAAGGCGAACGAAAGTCCCGCGATCACGAACACGACCGCCCAGATCCGGCACAGGCGATGGTGGAGGCTCATTGCGAGGTCTCTCCGGGCCGCAGGCAGACGATGGACTGCATCTGATCCTCGATGGCCATCGGCGGCAGGTTGGAATTGGTCGAGCACACCGATCCGTCCGCCGTGAACACGATGTCGCGCATGTAAGTCGTGCGCGTCGGCATCGGATACGCGGTCCAGCGCGCTGATGCGGGTGTAAAGCGGAACATGCGGTCGGACTGGTTCGACGTGATCCAGACATCGCCGGTCTGCGGATGCACGTTGAGCGCGTAGGGGGTTTCGAACTCATCCGGGGCAAGCACCGGCATTGGATGGCGGGTGAACTGCTGCGTGTCCGGTTCGAATTTCAACAGCCCGCTGCCGCCGAACGCCGGGATCCACAGCGTGCCGTCGGGCGCGAAACGCATGCGCCGCGGTCCGGGCAGCGGCGTGTCCCACTCGCTGATCGCACCGGTCTTCGGATCGTAGCGGCCGATCTTGTCGGCGTAGAGCTTCGCGTACCACACGCTGCCGTCAACCGGATGGATGTCCAGGCCGTAGGGCAGGTTGAAAATGCGGTGGCCCTGGCCGCTCCACTTGTGGTGCGACAGCAGCAGCTGCAGATCCTTGCCGGGAAGCAGCGAGGCGATTTTCAGCACGCCGGTGAGCGTCGCGTCGGTGAGGCCCTGCCAGAAGCCGCCGGCCGGCAGGTCGATCACCTGCATTGCGCCGGTGCGGGGATCGAACCGGCCGAGCTGGTTCGACAGGGCGATCGAGAACCACAGCACGCCGTAACGGTCGAAGCGCAGCGTGTGCGGATACACTGCGCCGCCGCCGACGTTGTGGAAGCTGTAACGCTCCGTCGCCGGGTCGAGCACGCCGATCTCCGCCGACATGGAATTGGTTGTGTAGAGGCGGCCGTCGGGTCCGCGCACGATGCTGTGCGGGCCGTGGTGGGCGTGGAACGCAGCCACCGGCGCGGAGGCGCCGGCGAAGTCGCCGTGCAACGGCAGGCCGTTGTCCGGCATCGGCAGAGCGGTGGATTGCGCCGTCGCAAGGTCGGTGACGTAGACGCGGTCGTTGGCCATGTCCACGCTGTAGAAGAGGCCGTCGTCACCGAGCTCGACGTCGTGCACGAACGCCCCGTTGCCGGCGACCGCCACTTCCGTGAGCGTGGTGCCAGCGGTGGCTGGGTCGTAGACATGGGTCTGCCGGTCCGGAATCGGCCGTCCGTCGAAGCTCGCAGCCAAGGCGGCCGCCACCTGCCTACGCGCCGGCCAGGTCAGCAGCGCGCCATAGCGTTCCATGCGATCGATGGTCTCGCGCCACTGCGTTTCGGTTCGGGGCCGCCGTGTCCAGGCATTGCCGAGCTGATGGCAGTAAAAGCACTGCGAGCGGTAGCCCTGGCGGATGCGCTCGTCTTCCAGGTGGACGCGTGCCGCATGCGCCGACGCCGGCAGTGCGTCTGAGACCTGGGCGGGTTTGCTCAGTCGAGCCAGGGTGATGCTCAGAGGCCGAGGATTTGCGCTCACTGCGGCGATGTCGCGGCTCTCGTCAGCGAAGCCGGGCGCACGCACACTCAGGCGCGCCGCGCCGGACTGCCCGGTGCCCAGCAGGAAGCGACCGGATGCATCGCTGTAGACCGACTGGCGCAACACTCCATCGGCGCGCGTCAGGCTCACGATCGCGCCGGCGACGGAATCGCCGTCGACGGACGTCACCGTGCCTCGGATATCTGCGGCGTGCGCGGTCGACAGCAGACATAGCGCAAGCGTCAGGCCATTTGCATTTGTCATCGCGGTCTTCCGCCTGCTGTCGCCTGGATTCAGTACCGACCAATGATGGCGCGCGCTGTGACGGCCCTTTTGATGTAGATCATGCGTCGCGGAGCGACCTTTGACGCAAATCAACTCCAGCGAGCCGCGAACATGTGAGGATGCAGCGCCCGCTTTGGGGTGCACCTTTTCCGTTGAGCACGCAATGTCCATTCAAAAGTCTGCTTCCGTCCTCTTGTTTCTGTTCTCCGCCGCCGCCACGGCGGGCGTGCCCGCGGGCAAGGGCGAGGAAATCGTCAAGAAGAGCTGCGCGATGTGCCACCAGATGCCCGGCATGGGCGCGCCGGTGGTTGGCAACAAGGCGGACTGGACTGCGCGCATTGCGCAGGGCAAGCCGACGCTTTACGACCACGCAATCAAGGGTTTCCAAGGGGCCAAGGGCGTGATGCCGCCCAAGGGCGCCAACCCCGCGCTGACCGACGACGAGATCAAGGCGGCGGTTGATTACATGGTGGGGCAGATTAAATAGCGGGTGATCGCAGAGTTCATGGACGCCGATAAGCGATGCGGCGACGATGGGGAAGGCGTACTGAAGAAGTAGATGTGCCTCTTCATCAGCCGCGTGTCGGGCGATAGGATTTCACCTTGAACGGTTCTGGCGCCGCTGGCCGCAACCGCAGGTGGATCAGAGGCGCGTACGCGGAGGAAGGGCAAGATGAGTGCTGCACCGAAGACGGTACTCGATGTATCGCCCGAGGAGGCCGCCGCGATCCGCGCGGCGGTGCGCGCTGCGGACTTGTCGCAACTGGGGCAGGGCTATGTCCTGGCCTCTCCCGCGCATGTGGCGGGGCTTGTGGATCTGCTCAGCGACCCCGCCGTTTCGGATCCCATCTACGACCTGCCGCGGCCGTTGACTGCGGGCAACATTGCAACCTTGGTGGAGGAGGCCCGGTGCGCCCGCGAAGTCGGCGAAGGCCTGTTGGTTGTCCTGGTGGACACCGCGGGGCGCATCGCCAGCTATTCCCGCTTCACGGTCTGGCCGGAGCGCTCCGCCGCCGAGATTGTCGGAGCCTATCGCGCCGACCTGCAAAGCGTAGGCGTCGGCAAGACCGGCGCGGCGCGCAGCTTCGGCTGGATGTTCGAGTCGCTGGGTGTGCGCCTGATCGGCGTCACCGCTGCGCTCGACAACGTCCGTTCGGCCGGCGTGATCGAGGCGGCTGGCTTCCGGCCGATGGGTGAGCGCGACAGCGTCCGCCCGGATGGATCCGTCCGCCGCTCCCTCTACTGGGAAGGAACGCGCGAGGCTTGGCGCCAGCGCATGCAATCATCGCGGTGAACAGCTTGATATCGTGTCCTTCGCCGGACGCTCACTTTACGTTCACAGCAAGGCTCTCCAGCGTGATCACTTTGCCTTGCAGGCTTGTGGTGCAAACCGCCTGCGCAATCGTGCCGCCTCTGGCACGCGCTTTGAGATCGACTGTGTAGTGCTTCTTGCGCGCCAGCAGTTCAATGATGCTCGGCGCCGGGTACAGTTTCTTCACCACGACGTTTCGATTGGAAAACTGCTGATCCACAAATGCGGCGGCGCATGCATTGACCGCGCGATCGGCGCCCCCGGCTTGTGCTGCAAGGGGCGCAGCGGCAATGGTGAGAGACGTCCACAGCACCGCAATCATTCGCGTGTTCATCGTAGTCGCATTCCCAGCGGGACGGCGCAGGGTATTCGCACGATCCGCACCAGGACTTGATATAGATCAACTTGCGCAAGATGCCAGTTGATAGCGTCTATGGGCCATCCGCACGGGCTAACCGCAGTTACCAACATGGCCGCACGCCGTGCAGGCATCGCAGCCGTCGCGCTTGATCACTGCGTAGGCGCCGCAGTCGGGGCAGCGGCGGCCAGCAATGGCGGTCGCGGCGCCTTCGCGTCGCATCGCACACGCCGGCGCTTCGAGCACCCCCATCGGCCGCGTCGGCCGGCCTTCCGCGTCGAGCAGCCCGAGCATCTGGTAGCGGTGCAGGATCAGCCGTGCGAGGTAGGCGATGGTCGACGGCCAGGTCTGCGACTTGGCACTGCCCGGCGTCGGCGCGAAGAAGTCGCCCAGCGGTTCCGCATACGACAGCAGCTTGCGCAGCTTGGCGCCGATCCAGGCGACGTCGATGATGCGCATGTCCAGGGTCAGCAGGCGCGCGAGGCCGTCGAAGTCGCGCGGGTAGTCGCCGGCGAGCCAGACGCTGTACGGGCGGCGTGAGCCGTCGGGCAGCAGCAGCTCCTTAAGCGTCAGCACGAAGTCGTCGCCGGTGCCGGGATTGCACACGTCCACGGTCCACGACATCGTACCGTCGGTGCTGGTCTTGGGTTCGTGTTCGCTCATCAGCGCATTGAGCACCGGAGTCGGACCGTCGTGCGCGAACGCGCCGAGCTGTTCGCAGCGCAGGCGCACGAGCTTGGCGAACGCGGCGGTTGGGCTGCCGAGCACGACTTCGCGTCCGTCGGGCGGTAATGCGACGCGGATCAACTGACCGCCGGTGCACTCGAGCGAATCGAGTTTGCGGCGCAGCCAGGCTCGGTCGTTCGAGCGCATGTCCATCGACAGCAGCTTGGCGGTCGCGCCCAGGCCGCGCGGTTGTTCGGCGCCGTTGACCCAGGCCTCGAACGGCCAGGCCGTGCCGTTCTCGGTGTGGCCTACGAACACTGCGAAACGCACGCCGCCGTCCTCAATCATGTAGGTCCAAGACGGATTGCCGGTAAGCAGCTGCGGCCGGCCTGGCCAGCGCAGGCTCGCCAGCGCCGGCGCCGGCACCTGGTCCAGGCGCACGCGGCGATCGGGGTCGTCGGCCGCGAGCTGCGCCGGCTTGGCAGCGGGTTCAGGTGCGACCGTCAGAACCGCGCCTGTCACGTCGTTTGGGCGGTAGGTCGTGCAGCCTTTGCACCCGAGCGTCCAGGCTTCGATGTATACGTTCTCGAAGTCGGCGAAGGGATAGTCGACCGGAACGCCGATCGTCTTGCTGATGCTGGTGTCGATATATGGTTGCACCGCGGCCTGAATGCGCAGGTGATCGGCCACGCCCAGCGTCTGCGCGGAGACGAAATAGTCGGGCAGATGTTCCACATCGCCGCCCAGTTCCCGGTACAGGCGATAGGCATAGTCCTCGACCGGCCAGCTGATCTTCTCGCCGCTTCCGCTGCGTGCCGTGCGCGTGTAATACCAGGCGAAGGCCGGCTCGATGCCGCCGGTGACGTTGCGGCCGAAGGCCAGCGAGATCGTGCCGGTCGGCGCGATCGCCAGCAGGTGGCTGTTGCGGATGCCGTGCGTGTGGATACCGTCGCGGATGTCGTCCGGCAACCGGCGCGCGAAGCCGGACTGCAGATACGCTTCGGCATCGAGCCGCGGGAAACGACCGCGCTCCTGCGCCAGCGCGATGCTGGCGCGGTATGCGGCGTCGCGCATCGTCTGCGCGACGCGTTCGGCAAAGGCCACGGCCTCGTCCGAGCCGTAGCGCAGCCGCAGCATCGCCATCGCCGTGCCCAGCGCGGTGAAGCCCAGGCCGACGCGACGCTTGTCGGCCGCTTCGCGGGCCTGCTGTGGCAGCGGCCAGTAGGTGATGTCGAGCACGTTGTCGAGCATTCGCACGGCCACAGCGACGGTGGCTTCGAGCTTCTCCCAGTCGAGCTGCGCGCCGGCGCTGAACGCGTCCTGCACGTAGCGGCTGAGATTGACTGAACCCAGGCAGCAGCAGCCGTAATCGGGCAGGGGCTCTTCGCCGCAGGGGTTGGTCGCTTCGATGGTTTCGCAGTAGTGCAGGTTGTTGTCGGCGTTCATGCGGTCGATGAACACCACGCCCGGATCGGCGGTGTGGTAGGTGGTCTCCATGATCCGCCGGAACAACTCGCGTGCCGGCAGTACGCGGTAAACCCAGCGGCCGTCACTGTCGCGGCGGTATGCCTGCGGGTGCACTGTCGGATCGGGCTCGGCGTCGTGCACCAGCGCATGCTCGCCGTCGTCGATCACCGCCTGCATGAAGGCGTCCGTGCAGGCGACGGACAGGTTGAAGTTCGACAGCGTGCGCAGTCGCTGCTGCAGGCCGTCCAGATCCGCCCCGGCGACGCCACCGCTGCGCAGCTTCTGTGCCTCGGCGCGGATGTCCTTCGCAGCGACGAATTCCTCGATGTCGGGATGGTCACAGCGCAGGATGCCCATCTGCGCGCCGCGTCGTGCACCGGCGCTTTCGACCGTCTCGCAGGACCGGTCGAACACGCGCATGTAGCTGACCGGTCCGCTGGCGCGCGAACGCGTGCCGCGCACGCGCGCGCCCTTGGGTCGGATGTGGCTGAAGTCGTACCCGACGCCGCCGCCGCGGCGCAGCGTCTCCGCGGCCTGCATCAGCGCCGCGTAGATGCCCGGACGTCCGGACGCGTCCTCGGACACCGCGTCGCCGACCGGTTGCACGAAGCAGTTGATCAGCGTTGCCTGGATGTCGGTGCCGCAGGCCGACATCACGCGGCCGGCGGGGCAGAAGCCGTCCTGCATTGCCTGCAGGAAGCGCGCCTCCCAATCCGCGCGCGCGTCGGCGCGCTCGGCCGCAGCAAGGCCGTGTGCGACACGGCGGAACACGTCGTCGACCGTCGCCTCGTCGGCCTTGCAGTACTTGTCCTTGAGTACGCTGTCGTAGAAAACTTCCTGCATGGACCACAGCTTGTTGGTCGTCATCTTGCCCCCTGCCCGGTGCGCGTCGAGATTAAAGACAGCCAAAATCACATGATGTTGTGTCTCGGCCGCGGTATAGATACATCCTATTGGGTCCCGCCCAAACGCCTTTGATTTAAATCAAGAGGCTGTCCGGCGCACTGCCAGATGATGGATTTCACTAACATCTGGGCCTAAGTGGCATGAGCGGAAGCCGGGGGTGCAGCGGCGAGAGGCAGGGCCGCGCTCGCGAGATTGTGCGGGCGCTGGCTCTGATTCCAGGACTGGTTTCGATACCGGTCCACGCGTCACCTGACGCTCCGGGGTGGACGCTGTCCATGCATCACCGCGTGTCGGCTGGCGCGGCGTGGCGAACCGCGGCGCGTGATCCCTCTCTGATCGGCAAGGCCAGCCTCGATCCGGACCTGTGCGCTGCAGACGACTGCCTGGGGGCGACGGGCGCCGATACCGCGCCCAACGCGCGTTATCTCGCCGCGCGCGGCGCGCTGTCATCCAACACCGACGACGGCGACCTCAACTTCGAGCGCGGCGACGCGGTCGCCGCCACGACGAAGTGGCAGGTCGAGGCGCTGGCCGAGCACGGCTCGTGGAGCATGCAGCTCTCGGGGCTGGCTTTCTATGACCCGCTTCGGGACCGGTTGCGGCAATTCCATCCTAACGAGATCGTCGTGCCCGGCCCGCAGCCAGGCGTGCCGCTGCGCCAGCGTCGCGGCCTGCAGGCGCGGCGCGCGGAAGGACATGGCGTACGGCTCCAGGACGCCTATGTGCGTTACGCGGACCTGCTCGCCGACGTCATCCCGGTGGACATCAGTGTCGGCCGGCAGACCGTGTTGTGGGGCGTCAGCGCGCTGGCGACGCAGGGCACGCTCAATGTCGTCAACCCGCCCGACGTCAACAGCCTCGTGCGCCCGGGATTGCGGATGACCGAAGTGTTCCAGCCGCTGGGCATGACGCTGCTGCGTCTGGGACCGTTGCCCTCGGGCACTGCGGTCGAGGCCTTCCAGCTGTACGAGTGGCGGCCCTACGGCTTTCCGGCGAAAGGCTCGCTGCAGTCGTTTCTCGACGCCGGCAACGAAGTCGACGAGGACGACCACGTCGTCGGCCTGTTCTCGAAGGCGCCCGACGATCCGGGCCAGCTCGGCACGCCGGCGAATCCGCTGCTGGCGCGCGTGTCGGCGACCAGCTACTCGCTGCGGCGCGCTGCCAACCGCGAGCCGCGCAGCGGCGGGGAATTCGGCTTGGCCGTCTACCAGACGCTGCCGGACGTGCTCGAAGGCGCCGAGCTGGGCCTGCACTATGCGCGCTATCACAGCCGCGTTCCGGCGCTGTCGGCCTACGCGGCGCCGGCAAGCTGCACGCGCCGCGAGGGCAATGCCAACCACCGCGATACCGCGAGCGGCCTGCAGTTCCTCGCCGACTGCGGCGTGCCCTTTGTCGACCCGCCGGGCGACGGGTTCGAGGCGCTGCCGATCGACGGCGCGCGCTGGTTTCTCGAATACCCGGAGGACGTCGAGCTCTACGGCCTGTCGCTTGGCGCACAGGCCGGCGCGTGGCTGCTGCAGGCCGAAGCGGCGTGGCGGCCAAACCAGCCGGTGCAGGTCGACATGGAAGACGTGCTGTTCGCCGCCGTGCAGCCAGCGTTCCCGCGGGCAGACGTCGATCTGACCAGCCTCGCAGCGGGGCTCGGACTCGGCGCGTTCGTGCTGCCGTCGTCGCGCCGCGCCGCGCCGGACTTCCTGACCGCCCATCGCGGTGGCGTGCCGGGCGAGATTGCGCCGGGCGAATACGTTCGCGGCTACGAACGTCTGCGCATGCTGAATACGACCCTGGGCGCGACGCGCATCTTTGCGCCGGAGGATTGGCTGCGCGCACATCAGGGTGCGTGGATTGCCGAGCTGCAGGCGGTGTGGCTGCCGGATCTGCCGTCGCTGGACCGCCTCCAGTTGGAGGGCCCGGGAACGCATACGCATGCCTCCGCGGGCGCCGCCGACAGCGGCGACGGGCTGCGCATCAATCCGCTGCGCAACACCGGCGGTTACGTCACGCGCCACGCTTGGGGCTATCGCACCGGCGTGGTGCTGCAGTACGACGACCTGCTGCACAGCCGTGTGCGCCTGTCGCCGGCACTGTTTCTGGTCCACGACGTCTCCGGCGTCGGTCCCGGTCTTGCGGAGAATTTTCTGGCCGGACGCAAGATCGGCTTCGCAGCGCTGGGCATCGCGCGCGGTTCCTGGCGGCTGGACGTGGGCCAGCTGGTCCACATCGGCGGCACCCGGCGCAACGTGCTGCGTGACCGTGACCAGTTTTCCCTGTCCTTATCGGTGGAGTTCTGATGCGCGGCCCGGCCCTCGTCCTGCTGTTCACGTTGTCATCCGCGGCTGGCGTGACCGGCGGCCTCATCGGCGGTCTGGCGATCCTCAAACCGGACCGCCTGCAGCTACCGGTGCGAAATCAGGACATGAACATCGTTATCAAGGACCCCATGGGCATGCACGCCGAAGTGCTGGATCCGGTCGAGGTGGATATCGCCGACACGATCCATGCGCGTGTGCCGGTGAACCAGACGCTGCAGCTGCCGGTCGCCGATACGCTCAACGTCGTCGCCCACTTCGACAGTCCGGTGCGGATCCGCATGGACGTGCCGGTGAAGCACCAGCTCCACCTCGACCAGGCGATCCCGCTCAATACCGTCGTCGAAACCGAATTTCTCGGCGTGCGGCAACGACTGCCGATCCGCGGGCTCATCCCGATCAAGGCGGACGTGCCGATCAGCCTGACCATTCCGATCGATCAGGACATGCCGCTGAAGTTCGATGCGCCGATGGCGATCAAGTTCGATCAGGTGCTGAACGTACCGCTGCAAACGGAGTTCGAGGCCGACATCCCGATCCGTGGCCGCCTGAGCATGCCGGTGATCGGCCCTCTCGACACACGTGTCGTGATCGATCCGACGCCGGTGCTGATCGAAGTGCAGTCGGCCGACATCGACTTGCCGATCGACGCGCTACGCCTGCTCAGAGACCGGCCATGACGCTGCTGCGCGCGCTGCTGCTGGCGCTGATTGCGGCCGCGGCCGCCGCGCTCATCGGCATGGGAGTCGCCGTGCTGACGTTCTCGGTTCCGACGCAGCTGCAACCCGACGTGCTGATGGAGCAGCAGCCGATGCAGATCCGCTTCAAGGAAGGCATGGCCGCGACGCTGGATGCGGCGCGCCTGCAGCGACTGCAGGTGCGCGGACAAGTCGAGACTGTGCTGCCGGTGCGCGACACGCTGAGCGTTCCGCTGCGCGGGCGCTACCGTCTGCGCGCCCAGTTCGATCAGCGGGTGCCGGTGCGCCTCATGGTGCGGCACACCGTCTCTTTGCCGGTGACGACAACCGCAGAGATCGAGGCAGCGACACAGTTTCAGTATGCGGGCGCCAAGCAGTACCGCAACGTCCGCTTCCGGGCGCGGCTGCCGCTGCGGTTCAACCTTCAGCTGCCGCTCGAGGTTCACGTCGACACGCTGGCGCGCGTGACCGCATCCGTGCCGCTGACCGCGGTAATGAATCAGGATCTGCGCGTGGACTTTCGCGGCGATCTGCGGACGCGGCTAGACCTGGATCACGTGTTTCACGGCGTGACCCTTGGCGCGATACGTGCGACTCTTCGTCCGCAGTCCGGGATCGTCAACATCATTGTGACGCGAGCCCTGTTGCGTTGGCCATGGCGCCCGTCCGCACGGAACGCCGCGGAGACATTTGATCCAGATCAACTCGCCCGCAGCGCGGTCCCGAATAATGATACGCAAGGGGCGCACGTCGCCCGCATGCAGGAGACGGCCATGATCGATGCGAGCTTCACGAGCGGCATTCCCATTGCGCCATACATCTACGCGCTCCTCGGAGTGTTCACGGTGTGCGTGGCCATTTTCTTTCTGCTGGCCTTGAACGATGCCGACGACGACACGTGGCTGGTGCGCGGCTACCAGAGGCTGCGCCTGGCGCGTCTGCGTCTGCGTCTGATGCTGGAGAATCGACAGTTCGACCTCCGCGCCTATCTGCGTGCGGTTCCGGTTGCCGTGATCAAGCGCCAGATCGCAGCGTGCCGCGCCTGTCCCTGCAAGGCCGCGTGCGATCGTGCGCTCGCGTGCCGCGAAGCGGAGCTCGCCCGGCTGGCGTTCTGCCCGAACGTCGTTGAGATCGAGAAGCTCAAACGGTTGCTAGGCTTCGACGTCGCGCCACTCGCGCAGGCATAGGGACGACGCCAGCCAATAACAATCGGGGGCATTCATGAAGCACCTTTGTGCCTGTTGCGCCGTCACGCTGGCGGGGCTGTTCGTGGTCCCGGCCAACGCACACGAGACCCAGCTGACCTCTTCGAGCTACGTCGGCATCCTCGGCGGCTACACCTTCGCCGATGAGATGCGCGGCAACGACAACCTCGACTACGCCACTGGCGTCCAGGTGCTGTACGGCACGGCGTTCGAGGACAGTCGCTGGGGCTACGAACTCGGTTTCGCGCTCGATAACTACGAGACCGACAAGACCGCCGGCATCGATCTGTACCGCAACGGCTTCGGCGCCGACCTGACCTACACGTTCGGCAACCGCTTTGAAGGCGCGCTGTACCTGCTCGGCGGCCTCGCCGCCGCCTACAACGATACCCTGCCGGACTCCGAGGACGACTGGTCCTGGACCGGCAATGTCGGCATCGGCGTGGTCTCCGGCGCGGTCACCGAAGCCGGTCAGATCCGCCTGCGCGGCGAAGCGCGCTACGTCTACGACGACTTCCAGGAAGGCTACTGGGAGCCGCGCATCAATCTCGGCATCGAGATTCCGTTGTTTGAAGCACACGAAGCCGAAGCTGCAGCGCCGCAAGAAGTCGTACGCACCGTCGAGGTCTCCACCGGACTTCTCGACGCCGATGGCGATGGGGTCGTCGACGACAAGGATCAGTGTCCGAACACGCCAACCGGAGATCGCGTCGCCGGCAATGGCTGCACGCTCGACAAGATCATCGAACTCAAGGGCGTGACCTTCGAGTTCGACAAGATCCGCTTGCGTCCGGATGCGCAGACGATTCTCGACTGGGCGACGGACATCCTGAAGAAGTATCCGGACATGCAGGTCGAGATCGCCGGCCACACCGACAACATCGGCACCGACGAATACAACCAGGCGCTCGCCGAAGGACGCGCGCAGGCGGTGAAGCAGTACTTCGTCGACCACGGTGTCCCGGACGGGCAGATGAGCGTCAAGGGCTACGGCGAGTCGGAGCCGCGCGATACCAATGACACCGAAGAAGGTCGCGAGCGCAACCGTCGCGTTGAACTACGCATCCTCAACTAAGCCAATTGGACATTCATCAGGACTGACCATGAAAACACAGCGTCTCCTTCCCATCACGCTTCTTGTTTCGCTGCTCTCGGCAGGGCTCGTCGGTTGCCAGGCGGACTTCGACGGCTCATCCGGAAGTCCCGGGAGCGGAGGGCCTGGTAACGACGGAAGCGGTCCCATCGATCCCGATGACGGCATCGGCGACGATGGCACGCCCACCGGCGACGGCACCAACACCGATACCGGATTCCCCAACGACCCGACGAATCCGAACTACCCGGTCGTCGACGGCATCATCCTGGAAGAGGACACTCCGATTGCTGGCGATGGCACCAACTTCGGATTCGTCTGCACGCGTAGCGCGCAGTCGACGGCCGGGGCCACGACGGAAGTGGGCGCCAACGGCTTGGCCGGCGACACCTTGACGGGACTGCTGAACTCGCTCGGAGGCAACAGCGCAACGGACCTGCTCAACAGCGTTGGCGACAAGGAACTTGCCATCGACGGAACGCTGCGTACAGCGTCGACGTTCACCCTGACGGCAAGTCTCCTGGGCACGGCGATTGATTCACTTGACCAGAGCGTGCTGATTCCGGAACCGGCATCTATCCCTGCAGGCCGTTATGCGGTATTCGCGGTCTCGTTCCCGCCGGGGCTCCTGGACCTGGGCCTGCTGACCAGCGTGACCGTCGCGACGTACCTCGGTGACAGCGCAACTCCGCAGGAAGCGCCAGTTGTGCTCGATGCGACGGCGCTGGACCTGCTCGGCACGGGTCTCACCGGCCCGACGTACGCCGTCATCGGACGCCGCGTCACTCAGCCGTACGATCGTGCAACGATCTCCCTGTCCGCGGACGTGCTTGCGGCAGACGTCGGTGATGCGATGTTCGTGCACGAGATGTGCACCGATGGCGCTTTCGTGTCCATGCCCTGATCGTGGCAGATCGATTCGAGACCTGAATGGCCGGAGGTCGCGCCGCTGCAGGGATGCAGTGGCGGGTTATCGCAGGTGTTTTCTGCGATTCGGCGATACAAGATCGTCGGCAGCATAAGTATCAGCGGGGTGCTGCTGACCAGTTCGAAGTGGCCAAGGCCCATGTGATCTCCAGGCCCGACGCGGAGGATGTGCTCATCTCCACTGCAACTAGCTGAGTGAGGTGTTCGGCAGGTTGTCCTACGAGTTGGGGGAGAACGAGTGCCTGAGTTGGACGTCAGGCACCGCCGTCGCGCCACTCACTCAGGCATAGCGCGACCAGTGCGTCGCGCTCGGCGGCGGCTGTCAGCCGGTTGAGCTCAACGTACAACTCGCTGCGCTCGCGTTCGCCGTGGTGCTCCAGAACGCGCTTGAATTGTGATTCGCGTTCGATCATCGCAACGATCTGCAGGCGCGAAGGCTGCGGCCGCAGCAGGAACGTGAAGTCGTGGGAGACGCGATCGATCAGCTCGCGCAGCTTGCGGTGCTCGGCGTAATAGATCTCCGCCGCTGGAGTTCCCGAGCGTTCGCGCCGTCCGCGGCGATGCGAATACAAGGGCAGCAGATGCGCCTCCTCTTGGCGCATGTGCAGGAACAGGCGCTCGCGATAGTGATTGAGCAGCCGTGCGGCGAGCCTGAAGTCCTGCGCGATGATCTGCTCCTGATGCGTGGCGAACAGATCGTCGAGATCGCCGTGCGTCGAATCGAGGGCGAGAAAGCCGTCAGATAGGGCTGGCTTTAGATGGTGCCGATCGAGCCGATGCGAAAGGCTGGATCGCGGCGTGACTTCCGATTGGGTTCCGCATGGAAGTCCGGGCTGAAGATTCATCGGGAAGCGCTCCGTCCGGAATGCATGGCATACGAGGGAGAAACATAGATCGATGGCCGCAGCGTGTTCTTGATTTGAGTCAAGGGGGACGCGTCCGATCATTCGCCTGCACCGCTCCGCGACGCGAGTCTGATCTGAATCAAAATGCCCGGACAATCGCTCTGGCAAGTTCCGCCAAAGATCGACAACGAGGGTGCGGATATGGCGGTGCTGGCTTCGGTGGCCGACTATCGCGGACAGGCGCAGGAGCGACTGCCGCGATCCCTGTTCGACTATCTCAACGGCGGGTCCTATGCGGAGCGCGCCCTGGCGGCGAATCGGGCGGATCTTGATGCGCTGAAGCTACGCCAGCGCGTGCTCTGCGATGTGTCGCGGCTCGACCTTTCGACGCAGGTTCTAGGCGAGTCGCTTGCGCTGCCGGTGGTGCTGGCGCCCTGCGGACTGGCCGGGCTCTACGCGCGGCGCGGCGAAGTACAGGCGGCGCGCGCCGCGCGGGTGGCGGGCGTGCCGTTCTGCCTGAGCACCGTCTCGGTGTGCTCGATCGAGGAGGTGCGCGCCGCCGTCGATGCGCCGTTCTGGTTCCAGCTGTACATGATGCGCGACCGCGGCTACGTGGCTGCGCTGATGGAGCGGGCCCGCGTGGCCGGGTGCCGCACGCTGGTGCTGACCGTGGACCTGCCGGTGCTCGCCGATCGCTATCGGGATGTGCGCAATGGTCTCGCCGGGCAGACGACGGCGCGCAGCCGTGTGCAGTTCGCGCTGGACATGCTGGGTCATGCCGGATGGCTCTGGGATGTCGGCCTGCGCGGTCGCCCGCTGACTTTCGGCAACCTCGCGGCTGCGGTGCCCGGTGCGCGCAACATCGACCAGTTCAAGCAGTGGGTCGACGCGCAGTTCGACGCGTCCGTGACCTGGCGCGACATTGCCTGGATCCGCGCACGCTGGCCAGGTGCGCTGGTGGTCAAAGGCATCATGGATCCCGACGACGCAGTGCGCGCGGCGGATGCGGGTGCCGACGCCATTGTGGTATCGAATCACGGCGGCCGCCAGCTCGATAGCGCGCCGTCGACCATCTCGGTGCTGCCGCGCATCGCCGATGGCGTCTGCGGCCGGCTCGAGCTGCTGGTCGACGGCGGCATCGGCAGCGGCGACGACATCGCCAAGGCACTGGCCTGTGGCGCGCGCGCCTGCCTGGTTGGCCGCGCCTGGCTCGCGGGGCTTGCCGCGCGCGGCGGCGTGGGCGTGTCCGAGGTCCTTGCGATCCTGCAGCGCGAGCTGGCAGTGACGCTGGCGCTGCTCGGCGTGCGGCGAGCACGCGACCTGGGCAGGGACGCGCTCTGCTGCTAGGCACCGGATAGATCGGATCGGCCCTGCGGCCCGCGCTCGGCGAGGACATCACCGCACATTCCCAGTCTGGGCTTGACAGTGGGTGCCGTACAGCGCGTCACCCGACACCTTTCGCAGCTGGTGTGCGCATGATCGCGCCACGTGGTCGGAATTGAGGCGCCGGCACTTCGAGGGGATGGCCGGCAATGACCCGATTACGAGCCCGATCCTTGCGCGCAACAGAAAGCGGTGCGTCGCGTTCGTCCACGCGCGCTATGATCCCGAGTGAAACATAGCGGTGGCGCTGAACGAGCAGGTAGTATCCGCCATACCGCAGCGACGGTAAGCCGGGCGTCAGATCCAACCCAGTGCGCCGCCGAAGACCGCCAGCGCGCTTACGACGACGCCGGCCAGCGATCCAACAACGATCAGTTGCCGCCGTGTGCTGGCCATATCGTGTACCCGGTAGGCGACGACGTAGAACGGCAGGTAGCCGATCAGGAAGATCAGCCACGGGAAGCCGGCGTTCCAGTATCTCCAGTCCCAGGTCAGCGCACCGGCGCGGTTGAGCCAGACCTCGACCAGCACGCACGCGACCGAATTGACCACGGCGATGAGCCAGCGATTGTTGATACCGAGGACCCTCAGTCCACGGTCGGGCGGCAGCAGACGCACGGCATACAGACCCATCACCGCAAACATCAGACTGATCTCGATGTTGAGCCCGATCAGGATCACGTAGGCCGAGCTGCCCGGCGTGCCCCAGGCTGGAGCGAACTGGGTGAAGTGGAACAGCAGGCCGTTCCAGATTTCATTGATCCAGTCCATCAGCCAGAACGCGAGGGCGCCGAGCACAACGGACCAGCGCCGTTGGGCGATCTGATCGGCATACAGATACAGCACGATCAGCAGCAGCGGGATGACGTACCACTGGAAATGCGAGCCGTCGCGCAGCAGCGCGAGCGCCTGGGCGGAGGAGGGCGTCATGGCGTCTTGAGTTTCCCGGAGGGTGAGTCGCGCTCGATGTTCTCGACGGCCCACACGGCGGCCTCGACGCGCGAGCGCATGCGCAGCTTCTTCAGCAGGCTCTTGACGTGGACCTTGACGGTCGCCTCGGCGATGTCGAGCTGGCTGGCAATCAGTTTGTTGCTCCTGCCGGTCGCCAGCAGTCGCAGGATGTCGCGTTCGCGCGCCGTCAGTGCATCGGTTAGCGGTGGCAGTCCGCGGAGCGCGCGCGCCAGCAGCTCGGTCAGGCGGGGGCTGATCGTGAGGCGCCCCGCTGCGGCTTGCTCCAGGTGGGTCAGAATGTCTTCCGGTTCCATATCCTTGAGCAGGTAGCCGTCCGCGCCGGCGCGCAGTGCGGCAGTCACGTCGTCCTCGTGATCCGACACCGTCAGCATCACGACGCGGCTGTCCACGTCCAGCGCCTTGATCGCCTTGAGCGTGTCAATGCCGCTCATGCCTTTCATGTTCAGGTCCAGCAGAACCAGCGCCGGCTTCTGCGTACGCACCAGTGCAACGCCTTCGGCACCCGACGACGCACAGCCGGACAGGTGCAGCCGGTCGGACATCTGGATCAGATCGGCGACGCCGCGGCGGAACAGCGGGTGGTCATCGATCACGACCAGGTTCACGGCTACGTCGGATTCAGGCATGGGCGGCGACCTCGGTGTGCGCGCGCGTCGCGCCATCGGCGTTGGGGGGTGAGAACACCAGCTGCACCCGTGTGCCACCCTGCGCACGCGTGAACGCATGCAATGTGCCGCCGAGGCTGTGCGCCCGCTCGTCCATGATCGCGAGGCCGTAGTGCTGCGCGCGCATTGCGTGCGGCGGAATGCCGGTACCGTTGTCGTCGACCGTCACTGTGACACGGGGGGCAGCCGAGTCGTAGCTCACCGTCACTGAAGCCTGTGTGGCCTGAGCGTGACGCACGACGTTGGAGAGGGCCTCGCGCACGACTTGAAGAACGTGAATCTCCTTGTTTGGTGAAAGCTGACAGCGCTCCATGCGGTAGTTGAAGGCAATCGGAATGCCGCTGCGGTTCTGGAACTCGTGCACCGTGGCTTCCAGAGCCGGCGCAAGGCCTCGGCCGTCCATGCGCAGACGGAAGGTGCTGAGCAGTTCGCGCAGCTGGCGGTAGGCGCTGCCGACGCCTTCGCGCAGCTCCTTGATCACGCGCTGCGCGTCACTGCCCGGACCGTTCTTCTGCAGCACCGCATCCAGTCGGCTGGTCTGGATCTTGAGGTAGGACAGCGACTGCGCCAGAGAGTCGTGCAGCTCGCGCGCGATCACGGCACGTTCCTCGAACAGTGCCAGACGACGGCTCTGCTCTGCGCGTCGGCTGTTGGTGATGGCTGTGCCGATCTGTGCGGCCGCCGCCTCCAGGAGGCGCGACTGCCAGGCTTGCAGTTCGCGCGACAGGGTGCCGACCACAAGCACGCCGTAGGATTGTTCGTGGTCGCGGACGGGAAATGTGTGGCCGCTGTGGCGCGGACAGTGCTGCGGCAGGTGCTCGGCGACGGTCGACGCGGCGGTGGGCGCGCAGTCGTGACAGTGCGGGGCAGCATAGGCACTGGCGTCGCCCGCGTCTGCGATATGCGTGCCGGCCAGATAGAACGAGTCGCAGCCGTCGGCCGTGTTCAGGCAGATCGCGGTCGGGCCTACGCCGAGTGCGGTTTCCAGATCGGGCAGCAGCGCGCGCAGAGCGTCTTGTGGCAGAGGGTTCTGGTTCAGCCGGACGGCGACGCTGTACAGAAGCTCCAGTGAGCGGTTGCTGCGCTCCAGGTCGGTTGTTTTGATGCGCACACGTTCTTCCAGGTCCGCGTAGATCTTCGACAAGTCCTCGGCCATCGTGTTGAAGGCGCGGCCGAGTTGCCCGAATTCGTCCTCGGATTCGTAGGGCGTGCGCTGACTGAAGTCGCCGCGCCGCGCATGGCGTGCACATGCCAGCAAGTCGCGCAGCGGCAACAGCACGCGCACATGCATCATGTACATCGTGAGTACGACGACTGCCAGCGTCAGGAACAGCGAGACCATGTGGATCAAGTACAGCCAGCGCACCTTGGATTCGGTGCGACGCTCCAGCAGGCTGACGAAATCATCCACTTTGACAACGTAGGGCGCCACGCTGACCAGAAAGCGCTGCGCCCGTTCCGCATCGGCTGTCGTCGCCAGCAGCATGGGCCGGATGCGGTGGGTCCACTCTCCCGCGACGGCGATGTAGCTCGCACGCGCCTCGTCGTCGGGACCGGTCAGCAACACCGAGGTCAGCCGCGGGCTCGCCAGCCGGGCATCGTAGTCGGCCGCAAGCTGCTGGCGGACGGTCGCGCTGGTTTCACCCGATGCCAGGCGTGCAGCGATGAGATAGGACTGCATGCGCAGCGTGCCCGCCTGATTGATGGCGCCAGCGGCCCCCCGCATCGCTTCGGCGAAGAACACCGAACTCGCCATGCTGGCAAAGGCGAGCGCCGTAATCGTGCCCATCGCCAGAGCGAGCCGCAGCAGCAGGCTCCTCGCGGGTAGCGTCGGCAGCGTGTCCGGGTTCGTCATACGGTGCCGCGCCGGTCTTGCGAAGCTACCTCCAATGAGTTCGACGCCGTCATCGTAGCTGCTGCGGGCGCAGCAACCTTGATTCAAGTCAAGGAAAAACAGTGGTCTGCGTTGCGCGCCGGGAGTACCCCTTCTGAGGTAGTCGCCGACTCGCCCGTCTTCGGCGTTTGATCTGAGTCAAATCCAAACCCCACCACCGGCCGCAACCTGCGCCCGCTCGCACCAGCTGCTCGGCTTGGTGCTGAACTGTTGGTACGGCCTCGGCACCAATGCCGGGTTCAAGAACCCTAGAGACAACAGCGCAGAAAAGCTGACATGAACCGCCTGCAAACAACGATTCTGGGACTGGGTACGCTGGCGGTTGCCAACGCCGGTGCCGCGCTGGCGGGCGACGATTTGCCGGCGCTGCGCAGTGCGCTGGCGGACGGCAAACCCAATCTCGATCTACGGCTGCGCTATGAAAGCGTTGACCAGGACAACGCGCTGGAAGGCGCCGCCGCCGGCACGGTCCGCACGCGCCTGGGCTACACCACCGACCGCTGGAACGGGTTGGACGCGGGCATCGAGTTCGAGGGCGTCGAAGCCATCGGTGCGGAGCGCTACAACAGCACGCTGAATGGCCGCACCGGGTTCGCGACGGTTGCCGATCCCAAGGGCAACGAGCTGAACCAGGCCTTCGTCCGCTATGCCGGCCTCCCCGGTACCGTCGTCAAATACGGCCGCCAGCGCATCGTGCTCGACAACGCCCGCTTCGTCGGCAACGTCGGCTGGCGCCAGAACGAGCAGACTTTCGACGCCGCGCGGCTCACCGGCAACTGGATCCCGAAGACCACGATCGACTATGCCTTCGTCACCGACATCAACACCGTCACGTTTGCCGACCTGCGCCTGCACGGCCATCTGCTGAACGTTATCTACGCGCCGGCGCAGTGGCTGTCGCTGACCGCGTACGGCTATCTGCTCGACTGGTCGGCCAATGCCACGTCGGTGCCCAACGCGCCGGGATCGCTCAATCCGCCGCAGCGCGAGGACAGCCGGACCTTCGGCTTGCGTGCGACTGGAAGCATCGCGTTGGGGGCCGGCAAGCTGGTCTACGCCGCGGACGTCGCCCGCCAGTCCGATTACAGCGACTCGGCCATCGGCGAGTCGTCCTACCTGCTTGCCGAGCTCGGCTACGGCATTCCGGCCATCGGACTGAAGCTCGGCTACGAAGTGCTGGGCGGCGACGGCACCGACAGCTTCCAGACCCCGCTCGCCACGCTGCACGCCTTCCAGGGCTGGGCAGACCAGTTCCTGATGACCCCACGCGACGGCATCAAAGACAGCTACGCGCAGATCAGCGGCACGCTGTTCGAGAAGCTCGGCTGGCTGCTGCGGGGGCACCAATTCGCAGCCGACGAGGGCGGCCGCGACTACGGCGACGAGATCGACGTCCAGCTCACCTGGGCCTTCCTCGAGACACTGTCCGTCGGCGCCAAGTACGCCGACTACAACGCCAGATCCGTTTCCGTCGACACGACCAAGTCGTGGGCGTGGATCGAGTACAGATTTTAGGAAATCCGATATGGGCCATTGCAGAACGGTCGTCCTTGATACAGGTCAACGCGCAGCGCGCCCGCGCCGCCTAGCCTGCAGGGCAGCGAGGGCAGCGGATGACCGCGCCTGTGCTGGTCATCCCCACGCTTTCCCGGACTGGACATAGAGCCGATATGACCGATATGACAGCGACCCATGAACTCCTTGCCGGGCGTCGCGACGACGCTCTTCACGGCTGGCGTCCGGAGGATCCGGCCTTCTGGGCGGGTGGCGGCCAACGCGTAGCGAACCGCAACCTCGCCATCTCCATCCCGGCGCTGCTGCTGGCCTTCGCGGTATGGATGATGTTCTCGGCAGTGACGGTGAGCCTGCCCAAGATCGGCTTTGGATTCAGTACCGACCAGTTGTTCTGGCTGACAGCGCTGCCGGGGCTATCGGGCGCGACGCTGCGCATCTTCTACGCGTTCATGGTGCCGGTCTTCGGCGGCCGGCGCTGGACCGCCATCTCCACGGCCTCGTTGATGATCCCTGCAATCTGGCTGGGCCTGGCCGTGCAGGACCCGGGCACGCCGTTCTGGCATTTCGTGGCGATTGCCATCCTGTGTGGCCTGGGCGGCGGCAATTTCGCGTCGTCCATGTCCAACATCTCGTTCTTCTTCCCCAAGGCGCGGCAAGGCTACGCGCTGGGCATGAACGCCGGGCTTGGCAACCTCGGCGTGTCGGCGACCCAGTTCGTTATTCCGTTGGTGATCTCGCTGAGTCTGTTCGGCGCGATCGCAGGCGGTCCTCAGACCGCCGCCGGCGGTCAGACGCTGTACCTGCAGAACGCGGGGTTCGTCTGGCTTCCGTTCCTGCTGGTGAGCGCGGCCGCCGCCTGGTTCGGCATGAACGACCTCGCCGACGCCAGGTCCAGCTTCGCCGAGCAGGCGGTGATTTTTCAGCGCAAGCACAACTGGCTGATGTGCTGGCTGTACGTCGGCACCTTCGGCAGCTTCATCGGCTTCTCGGCGGGGTTTCCGATGCTGACCAAGACCCTGTTCCCGGCGGTGGACGTGCTGAAGTTCGCCTTCCTCGGGCCGCTGGTGGGGGCGCTGGCACGTTCGGCCGGCGGCGCACTCGCGGACAGGCTGGGGGGTGCGCTGCTGACCTTCTGGGTATTCGCGCTGATGATTGCGGCGGTGTTCGGCGTCGTCCACTTCCTGCCGGAAGCGGGGAGTGGCGGCAATTTCTACGGCTTTCTGGCGATGTTCATGCTGTTGTTCGTCCTGACCGGCATCGGCAACGCCTCGACGTTCCGCATGATCCCGGTGATCTTCCGCACGCTGCAGGAACGCACGCTCGGTGCGAACGCCAGCGTCGAGGAAAAAGCTGTAGCGATGCGCCGGGCCGGCATCGAGTCGGCCGCGGTGATCGGCTTCTCCTCGGCCATCGGCGCCTATGGCGGGTTTTTCATTCCCAAGAGCTACGGCTCCTCGATCGCGCTGACCGGCGGTCCTCAGGCAGCCCTGTACGGCTTCGTCGTCTTCTACGCGATCTGCGTGCTGGTCACGTGGTGGTGGTACTTCCGCAAGGGCGCGGAGTGTCCGTGCTAAGCGCGCGCGGACCGTGCGGATCGATTCGTTCTCCTGGAGCAGGCGCGTATGAGTAACTTCCTTGATCGACTGAACTTCCTGAAGCCGGCTCCGGCGCCGTTTTCCAATGGCCATGGGGCGACGCGCGACGAGGACCGCAGCTGGGAGGATGGCTATCGCCAGCGCTGGCAGTACGACAAGATCGTGCGCTCCACCCACGGCGTGAACTGCACCGGATCCTGCAGCTGGAAGGTCTACGTCAAGAACGGCCTGGTGACCTGGGAAACCCAGCAGACCGACTACCCGCGCACCCGTCCGGACCTGCCGAATCACGAGCCGCGTGGCTGCCCGCGCGGCGCCAGCTACTCGTGGTATCTGTACAGCGCCAACCGGCTGAAGTACCCGCTGATGCGCAGCGCGCTGCTCAAACTCTGGCGGGAGGCGCGCAAGACCCAATCGCCGGTGGACGCCTGGGCCAGCATCGTCGAAGACCCGGTAAAGGCCGCCAGCTACAAGTCCAGGCGCGGCATGGGCGGCTTCGTGCGCGTCACCTGGGACGAGGCCAATGAGGTGATCGCCGCTTCCAACCTGTACACCACCAAGCAGTACGGCCCGGACCGGGTCATCGGCTTCTCGCCGATTCCGGCCATGTCCATGGTCAGCTACGCCGCCGGCGCACGCTATCTGTCGCTGCTCGGCGGCGCCTGCCTGTCGTTCTATGACTGGTACTGCGACCTGCCGCCCTCCAGCCCGCAGGTCTGGGGCGAGCAGACCGACGTGCCGGAGTCGGCCGACTGGTACAACAGTCGCTACATCATCGCCTGGGGCTCGAACGTCCCGCAGACCCGCACTCCGGACGCGCACTTCTTCACCGAGGCGCGTTACAACGGCACCAAGACCGTTGCCATTACGCCGGATTACTCCGAGGTCGCCAAGCTCACCGACCACTGGCTGCATCCGAAGCAGGGGACCGACGCCGCGCTGGCGTTCGCATTCGGCCATGTGATCCTGCGCGAGTTCCATCTCGACCAGCCTTCGCAGTATTTCCAGGACTACTGCCGTCAGTACTCCGACATGCCGCTGCTGGTGAGACTGGACCGGCACGCGGACGGCAGCTACGTCGCCGGCCGCTTCCTGCGGGCGAGCGACCTCGACGGCGCGCTGGGAGAGACCAACAACCCGGAATGGAAAACACTCGCCTTCGACGAGCTCAGCGGCGAGCTGGTTGTGCCGCAAGGCTCGGTCGGGTTCCGCTGGGGCGAGAAAGGGCGCTGGAACATCGAGCAGCGCGACAGCCGCGGCCGCGAGACCCACCTGTGCCTGAGCCTGGCGGAAGCCTGCGACGACATCGTCGAAGTCAGCTTTCCGTATTTCGGTGGCGTCGAGAATGCGTACTGGAACAGCAACAAGCAGCAGGATGTGCTGAAGCGCAACTTGCCCATGCGCAAGATCATGTGCGCCGGTGGCAGCGAGATCCTGGTCGCCAGTGTCTACGACCTGCTGATGGCGCAATACGGTCTCGACCGCGGCTTCGGCGGCGATCACGTGGCCAAGAGCTTCGATGACAACGTCCCCGGCACGCCGGCGTGGCAGGAGCAGATCACCGGCGTGCCGCGGGCGGAGGTGATCCGGATCGCCCGCGAGTTCGCGCGCACCGCAGACAAGACCCGTGGCCGCAGCATGATCATCGTCGGTGCCGCGATGAACCACTGGTATCACAGTGACATGAACTACCGCGGCCTGATCAACATGCTGGTCATGTGCGGCTGCGTCGGCCAGACCGGCGGCGGCTGGGCGCACTACGTCGGTCAGGAAAAGCTGCGTCCGCAGTCCGGTTGGGCTCCGCTGGCCTTTGGCCTGGACTGGAGCCGGCCGCCGCGGCAGATGAACGGCACCTCGTTCTTCTATTTCAACTCCAGCCAGTACCGCTACGAAAAGCTCGACGTCAGCGAAATTCTCTCTCCGCTGGCCGATCCGAAGAAATACGGCGGCTCGCTGGTGGACTACAACCTGCGCGCGGTGCGCATGGGCTGGCTGCCTTCGGCGCCGCAGCTCAACTGCAATCCGATGAAGGTGGTACGCGAAGCCGAGGCCCGGGGTCTCGATCCCGTACAGCACGCGGTGGCGCAGTTCAAGTCCGGCGCGCTCGATTTCGCCTACGCCGATCCCGAGGCGCCGGAAAATTTTCCGCGCAACCTGTTTATCTGGCGTTCCAACCTGCTCGGCTCCTCGGGCAAGGGCCACGAGTACATGCTCAAGCACTTGCTCGGCACGCGCCATGGCCTGCAGGGCAAGGACCTGGGTGAGCGCGGCGCCGCCAAGCCGCAGGACGTCAAATGGCATGACGATGCCCCGGAAGGCAAGCTCGATCTGCTGGTCACGCTCGACTTTCGCATGTGCACCACGGCGCTGTACTCGGACGTCGTGCTGCCGACTGCCACCTGGTACGAGAAGAACGATCTCAATACCTCGGACATGCATCCCTTCATCCACCCGCTGTCCAAGGCGGTGGACCCCGCCTGGGAGGCGCGCAGCGACTGGGACATCTTCAAGGGGATTGCGCACGCCGTGAGCGAAATAGCGCCGGGTGTGCTCGGCGTTGAAAAAGACTTGGTGCTGGTGCCGACGCTGCACGACACGCCGAACGAACTGTCGATGCCATTCGGAGTCACCGACTGGAAACGGGGCGAGTGCGAGCCGGTTCCCGGCCGGACCATGCCGTCGATGGTCGTGGTCGAGCGCGACTACCCGAACCTGTCCCGAAAATTCACCTCGCTGGGCCCGCTGCTCGACAAGCTCGGCAACGGCGGCAAGGGCATGAGCTGGGACACCCAGGATGAAGTGAAATTCCTCGGCCAGCTCAATCACAGCGTGACCGAAGCCGGCGTCAGCCAGGGTCGCCCGCGGATCGAGACGGCGATCGATGCCTGCGAGGTGATCCTGCATCTGGCCCCGGAGACCAACGGTCATGTCGCGGTCAAGGCCTGGGCGTCGCTGGAGACGTTCACCGGGCGCCACCACACCCACCTGGCGGAAGGCAAGGAGCACGAAGCGATCCGCTTCCGCGATGTGCAAGCACAGCCGCGCAAGATCATCTCCTCGCCGATCTGGTCGGGTCTGGAGGATGAACATGTCAGCTACAACGCCGGGTACACCAACGTGCACGAGCTGATCCCGTGGCGCACGCTCACCGGTCGCCAGCAGCTCTACCTCGATCACGAGTGGATGCTGGCCTTCGGCGAGGGTCTGATGGGCTACCGTCCGCCGGTCAGCACGAAGACCATCGCGCCGATGCTGGGCCGGAGGCCCAACGGCCATAAGGAGATCGTGTTGAACTGGATCACGCCGCACCAGAAGTGGGGCATCCACAGCACGTATTCCGACAACCTGATCATGCAGACGTTGTCGCGCGGCGGGCCGATCGTGTGGCTGAGCGAGGACGACGCGAAAAGCGCCGGCATCGAGGACAACGACTGGATCGAGCTGTTCAATGTCAACGGCGCCATCGCCGCCCGTGCAGTGGTGTCGCAGCGCGTGATGAACGGCATCGCGATGATGTATCACGCACAGGAACGCATCATCAATACACCCGGTTCGGAGATCACCGGCACCCGCGGCGGCATTCACAATTCGGTCACCCGCGTTGTGGTCAAGCCGACGCACATGATCGGCGGTTACGCACAGCTCGCTTACGGCTTCAACTATTACGGCACCGTCGGTACCAATCGCGACGAGATGGTGGTTGTGCGCAAGATGGACCGGATCGAATGGCATGACGGCGAGCCCATTCCGGCCAGCGCAAGGGAGGTGGTGTGATGAAAGTCCGTGCCCAGATCGCGATGGTGCTCAACCTGGACAAGTGCATCGGCTGCCACACTTGTTCGATCACCTGCAAGAACGTGTGGACCTCGCGCGAAGGCGTCGAGTACGCCTGGTTCAACAACGTCGAGACCAAACCCGGCATCGGTTATCCCAAGGAATGGGAGAACCAGCGGAAATGGAACGGCGGCTGGGTGCGCAACGGCCGCGGCCGGCTGCAGCTCAAGGCCGGCGGCCGCTGGCGCATCCTGTCCAGGATCTTCGCCAATCCCGACCTGCCGCAGATCGACGACTACTACGAGCCGTTCGACTTCGACTACCAGCATCTGCACCAGGCGCCGGAAGGCCAGCACCAGCCGACCGCGCGCCCGCGCTCGCTGATCTCCGGCGAGCGCATGCAGAAGATCCACTGGGGCCCGAACTGGGAGGAGATTCTCGGCACCGAGTTCGCCAAGCGCAGCAGGGATCAGAACTTCGACAGCGTGCAGAAGGAAATCTACGGCGCGTTCGAGAAGACTTTCATGATGTACCTGCCGCGCCTGTGCGAACACTGCCTGAACCCGGCCTGCGTGGCGGCCTGCCCGAGCGGCGCGATCTACAAGCGCGAGGAAGACGGCATCGTCCTGATCGACCAGGACAAGTGCCGCGGCTGGCGCATGTGCGTCTCGGCCTGCCCGTACAAGAAGATCTATTACAACTGGAAGAGCGGCAAGTCCGAGAAGTGCATCTTCTGCTACCCGCGCATTGAGATGGGCGAGCCGACAGTGTGTTCGGAAACCTGCGTGGGCCGCATCCGCTACCTCGGCGTGATGCTGTACGACGCCGACCGCATCGAGTCTGCGGCCGCGGTGCCGTCGGAAAAAGACCTGTACCAGGCGCACCTGGATCTCTTCCTGGACCCGACCGATCCCGCGGTGATCGCCGCCGCCCGCGCCGAGGGCATCCCGGACAGCTGGCTGGAGGCCGCCAAGGCGTCGCCGGTGTACAAGCTGGCCATCGACTGGAAACTGGCGCTGCCGCTGCATCCCGAGTACCGCACCTTGCCGATGGTCTGGTACGTGCCGCCGCTGTCGCCGATCCAGGCGGCCGCCGACGCCGGCACGCTGGGCACGAACGGCGAGATCCCTGACGTCAGATCGTTGCGCATTCCGGTGCGCTATCTCGCCAACCTGCTCACCGCTGGCGACGAGGCCCCGGTCATCCGCGCGCTGGAGCGCCTGCTGGCGATGCGCGCCTGGCGTCGGGCGATGAACGTCGATGGTGTCGAGGACACCGCGGTGCTGACGCAGGCCGGCCTGACCGTGGCGCAGGCGCAGGAGATGTACCGCTATCTCGCGATCGCCAATTACGAGGACCGCTTCGTCATTCCAAGCGCGCACCGCGAGTACGCCAACGACGCTTTCGGCGAGCGCGGCGGCTGCGGCTTCACTTTCGGCAACGGCTGTTCGCCGTCGTCTCCGGCTGAGGCCCTGTTCGGCGGCCGCCCCAGCACCACGTATCAGGTTCCGCCGAACCGTCAGACGGTCGAGGGGAAGAAAGCATGAAAGTTCTGAAGCTGATCGGCGTGCTGCTCGATTATCCGGCGGAGGCGCTCTGGGAACACCGCGAGGAGCTGCTCGAAGCTGCGGGCGACGAAGTGCTGGCGCCGGCGCGCAGCCTCCAGTTGTCGGAATTCGTGCGCGAGCTTCTGGAACTCGATCCGATGGCGGCCCAGGAGCGCTGGCTGGGTCTGTTTGACCGCGGCCGCCACATGAGCCTGCTGCTGTTCGAACACGTTCATGGCGAATCGCGCGACCGCGGCCAGGCCATGGTGGATCTGATCGCAACCTACCGCAGCAGCGGCTTCGAGCTGGCCGCACGGGAGCTGCCGGATTATCTGCCGCTGGTGCTGGAGTATCTGTCGCAGCGTCCGCTGGCCGAAGCGCGCGACTGGCTGCAGCACACCTCGCACATTCTGAAGCTGCTCGCCGCGCGCGCGGCCGAGCGCCGCAGCCCTTATGCCGTGCTGTTCGAGGCCCTGGTTGAAATCGCTGAGGGCAAAGTGGAGCTGGAAATCGCGCGGCGCTGCGCGATCGCCGAGCCCCGCGATGATACCGCCGAGGCCATGGACCAGGTGTGGGAGGAGGAGGCCGTGCGCTTCGGTCCCGAGGCGCCCGCCACGGACTGCAAGCCGCCGCAGCGGCCGGTTGTGCAGGCGCAGAGTTCCGATCACAGATGACGCCATGAACTACCTGAATACGTTCTTCTTCCAGATCTACCCCTACATCGCCCTCGCGGTGTTCGCGATCGGCAGCTGGGTACGCTTCGACTATGACCCCTACACCTGGCGCACCGGGTCCAGCCAGCTACTGTCCGGAAGGTGGATGCGCCTGGGCAGCAACTTGTTCCACATCGGCGTGCTCGCCATCCTCGCCGGCCATTTCGTCGGACTGCTGACCCCACATGCGCTGTACGAACCTTTCATCAGCGCTGGCAACAAGCAGCTGCTGGCCATGGTCGTCGGCGGCATCTTCGGCGTGATGTGTTTCATTGGCCTGACCATCCTGCTGCTGCGCCGCTTGTTCAATCCGCGCGTCCGCGCCACCTCGAGCTTCCGCGACATCCTGGTGCTCGTGCTGCTGTATGCCCAACTGCTGCTCGGCCTCGGTTCGATTTTTGTGTCGTCCGGGCATATGGACGGAGGGCAGATGATCAAGCTCAGCGAGTGGGCGCAGCACATCGCCACCTTCCGCCTCGGGGCGGCGGGCTTCATGCTCGACGCGCACTGGATCTTCAAGGCGCACGTGACGCTCGGCCTGACCCTGTTCCTGATTTTTCCGTTCACGCGCCTGGTGCATATCTGGTCGATTCCTCTCGGCTACCTGCGGCGCCCCTACCAGGTGGTGCGCAAGCGACAAGCGCCGGTGGACTACGCCAAGCCATGACCAAGTTGCGCGACCTCCCCGTTGTCGTGAACGCGGGCGCATTGCCGGAAGCGACGCAGACCAAGGCCGCGGCGCACGTGCACGTTCACGCCAACGCCCCCAGCCGGCCGCTGCCTGGCCCCGCGCCTGTCTACGTTCGGGTGGCCGACGCTGAGATCAGCGAAGCCGAGATCGCCCGCGAGATGCAGCATCACCCGGCGACCAGCCCGCAGCGCGCGCGTGCCGATGCCGCGCGCGCCCTGGTGGTTCGCGAGCTGCTGCGCCGCGAGACCGAGCGCCTGGGCCTGCCCGCCGAGGTCGAACCGGCGGACGGAGAGCCCCTGGAAGAGGCTTGCATCCGCGCGCTGATCGAGCGCGAGGTGGCGACGCCGGAACCCAGCGAAGAGGCCTGCCGCCACTACTACGAAAACAACCGCGAGCGCCTGCGTCAGCCCGACCGGGTTCGCGCCCGGCACATCCTGCTGGCCGCGGCGCCCGGCGACGACAGCGCGCGCGAGCACGCCGGCCAACTGGGCAAGGAGTTGATCGCCGAACTGCGCGAGCATCCGGAGCGCTTCACCGAGTTCGCCATGCGCCACTCGGCCTGTCCGTCCCGCGACGACGGCGGCGAGCTGGGCTGGATCGAGCGCGGCCAGACCACGCCGGAGTTCGAGCGCCAGTTGCACGTGCTCAAACCTGGCCTGGCAGGCCTCACGATTGAGTCGCGCTACGGCCACCACGTGGTCTGGGTTGACGAGACCGTCCGCGGCGCGGCGCTGAGTTTCGACGAGGCCGCCGACCGGATCGCCGCATATCTGGAAACGCAGGTCAAGCAGAACGCCCTGCACCAGTACCTGCAAATCCTGCGCGAGCGTTATCCGGTCATTGGCCTGGACGAGCTGGAGGCAACGGCCTGACTCGGCGCCTCGACGCGACTCGAATCTCACTCAGCCAGGAAATCAGCATGCAAGTCCACGCCAGCGTCGGCTCCGGCCAGCAGCAGGTGGCCCTATGGGGCAGCACCTTCGCCTTCACCATCTGCTTCGCCGTGTGGACGATTTTTTCGATCATCGGCGTGCAAATCAAACAGGAACTGGGCCTGAACGACACCCAGTTCGGTCTGCTGGTGGCGACGCCGATCCTGACCGGCTCGTTGAGCCGGCTGGCACTGGGCATCTGGACCGACCAGATCGGCGGCCGCATCGTGTTCACCGCGGTGATGCTGTGCGCCTCTGCGGCGACCTGGTTCCTGACGACCATGTCCAGCTACGAGGGGTACCTGTTCGCGGCCCTGTTGGTCGGCATCGCCGGCGGCTCCTTCGCGGTCGGCATTGCCTACGTCTCCAAGTGGTTTCCCAAGGAGAAACAGGGCACGGCACTGGGCATCTTCGGCGCCGGCAATGTCGGCGCGGCGGTGACCAAACTCGGCGCGCCCCTGGTCCTGGTCGCCTGGGGCTGGCACGCCGTGGCGCAGATCTGGGCGACGGTGCTGGCCGCGACCGCCATCGCGTTCTTCCTGGTGACCCGGGACGACCCGCAACACACTGCGCGCCGCCGCGCCGGGATCAGGCCCGAGCCATTCCTCAAGCAGCTCGAACCTTTGAAGAACCTGCAGGTCTGGCGTTTTGGTCTGTACTATTTTTTTGTGTTCGGCGCTTTTGTCGCGCTGGCGTTGTGGCTGCCGCGCTATCTCATCGGCGCCTACGGGCTGGACATCAGAACCGCCGGCCTGATCGCGGCCTGCTATTCGATCCCGGCCAGCTTGTTCCGCATCGTCGGCGGCTGGCTGTCGGACCGCTACGGTGCGCGCAGGGTCATGTACTGGACCTTTGGCGTCGCGGCGGGCTGCACCTTTCTATTGTCGTACCCGTCCACCAGCTATGTCGTCAGCGGGGTGAAGGGGCCGATCGAATTCACCCTGGCGATGGGCGTCGTGCCATTCACCGTGCTGGTGTTCGTGCTCGGCTTCTTCATGTCGCTGGGCAAGGCCGCGGTGTACAAGCACATCCCAGTCTATTACCCGGACAACGTCGGCGCGGTCGGCGGCGTGGTCGGCCTGATCGGCGGCCTCGGCGGCTTCTTCCTGCCAATCGCCTTCGGTGCCCTGAACGACCTGATTGGGGTCTGGACCAGTTGCTTCATGCTGCTGTTCGTGCTCGTTTCGATTGCACTGGTGTGGATGCACTTCGCGATCCGGCGCATGGATCTGGCCCGGCACCCGGAAGTCGGCCGCGACACCGACCTGCCGGAAATCATGGCCGCCGTACAGGCGGGCAAGTGACCGCCCGGCCGATGCCTACCGCCCAGGCTCCGGGCCGGGCCGGGCTGCGGCGGGCCAGGCCGAGCGGATGCGTTGCCGCGCGCCGAGCAGGAATCCCAGGAAGGTGACGGCCCAGGCCGCCAGGGCCAAGGCCATGAACAGCCGCGGAAGAAAATGGAGGAAGGGCAAGGACAGGGCCTCGATCATGTGATGCGTGCAGGCCGAGTACATGCCCAGCGGGAATACCGCGCCCCAGTACAAGGGATCGTAGCGCAGCGGAAAGCGCATGACCGCGTGACGCCAGATCGCCAATATCAGGAGCATTGGAATCCACCAGCTCCCGGTGGCCCAGTAGAACACCGTGAAGCCCTTGATGAAGGGCAGCAGCGACAACAGGAATGGGGCGTCCGGGGCGTTGAGAATGAGCTGCGAGCCGGCCAGCGTGGAAATGGCCATCGCCCCCATGTTGATCCAGTACGGTGGCGACAGGTCGGCAGGGGAGAACCGGAAGAACGTGTAGCGATAGAAAATCAGCGACATCATCCAGATGTACAACATCCCGCCCCAGAGCCACATCGACAGCGCGAGGAAGTTCATTTCAAGCTTGTAGGGTTGTCCGATGCGCGCCGCCAGCAAGGTTCCGAGCACGGCCAGCGACTGCGTCGCGACGACCGCCAGCAGCCAGCCCCCGTTGATGCCCTCGTCCAGGGGCGGCTTGCGCGCCTTGATGGTGAAAGCCGTGAAGATCGCGTAAGTCAGCACGACCCAGAGCACGAGCGCGGTGCACCATAGAGCGATGCCCCAGAACAGGCTGCCGGCGATCAGCAGGCATTGACTGCCGAGCACGCCGGAGGCGGCGACCATCGTGAAGAAACCGGGGCCGCGCAGATGATCCACCATGTCTTCGAGGAAGCGCGCTGGATGCAGGCACAGACGCGCCAGCGTCAGCAGCCACAGCAGACCGTAGATGAAGATATTGATGGCCAGCAGAACCCGCGCCAACAGCGGCAGCGCCAGCAGGTGCGCCGCAAGCGAGACGATCCCGGTGGCCATCGCCATGCCGAAGTAGGCAGGCGACATGCCCGAGAGGTCCAGGCGTAGCCGCGCCCATCCGCCTGCGGCCTCAGGCGCCGGGTTCATGGCGTCAGCGCTTCGAGCCCGGCCATGGTTCAGATCGGCAACGCGACCGCGCCCAGGTGGCCGAGGAACAGGAAGCCCGCGACCAGCACCGCGTTGATCGCCCAGGCGACAGTCAACGCTCGTGCGATGTAGCCATAGATTTCGTTCTGCACGTTGAAAGCGTTCACCCATACCGCGCGCATGATCCAGGCGGTGTAGGCCACGAAACCGGCCAGCAACGCAGCCAGAAGGAGCGTCCCGACACGGTTGTAAAAGTACAGGATTGCGCCGAAGTACAGGTGGCTGGCGAGTGCACCGTAAATCCAGAACACCACCCACAGCCGGCTGCGGCCCCGGTATTCAATCGGCAGCGTTTGCGTTGTCATGAGGTTCTCCTGGAGCAAGACGGGCCGGCAAGGGAGGGCAGGTGCGGACCCTGAGCCCAGCATATGCAAGTGGCATGAGCACCGAAAGGAAACTGCGCAGCCATCATGGTCCGTGACTCCGAGTTGGGGCACATGTCGGCATGCGTGGCACCTACATGCGGCTGTCGTGCAGCGCGCCGCCGTCGAGCGCGACCATATCGGGCGTCACCTGCTCGAAGCGCATCACATGGCCACCCTGCTGTGTGGCGAAGCTGCGGGCATCGCTTTCGCGTGCAAACGAAGCCAGCGTCGGTCCCATCGAGCCGCGTTTGCGGCTGCCATGGACGTAGGTCGCGCTACGCGCGTCGATCCAGTGGCCGGCCGGCGTGTCCCAGTCGGTCGCGCCCATGTCCTGCACGTAGATCGCGGCGACGCGCTTCTGCTGTTCGGGCTGCAGGTAGATCGAGAACATCTCGACGGTGTCGCAGAAGAAATCCGGCGTGCCGGACGCGTAATGGATCTGCGCCTTGGGCCCGGGATAGTCGGCGAGCAGCATGCCGTCGAGGCTGCAGGCGGTGCCCGCCGTGACTTCGAGTGGACGCACGGGCGTGCCCGGCGCCTCGCGGCAGGCGGCGATCAGCGCGCCGGCGGCAAAGGCCGCGACCATCAGCAGGGCGGATTGTCCCATCAGACGCTCATTCAAATTCGATCTCATATGCGGAATCTCCAGTAGGCCAGACACAGCGGCGCGACGATCCACGCGCTCATTACGCCGCCGAGCAGCCAGGGGTCGGCGAGGCGCTCCGGGAACACGGTCGCCAGGCCGTAGAACACGCGCACGTCTTCCAGCGTGAAGATGTTCAGCACGCGGAACACGTCGGCGGGATTGAGCAGCAGCAGGTAGGGGAAGACGTCGGTGCCGATCGCGCCGCCGCTGGCGACCAGCGCGCCGAGCAGCAGCAGGTCGAACACCAGCACGAAGAAGAACCATAGCGCGATGGCCAGGCCGCTGGCGCGCGTGCGCTCGGAGGCGAACACCGACACGGCGATGGCGAGGCTCAGGAAGCTCATGCCCAGCAGCACCGAACTGAGCACGAAGCCGGCGTAGTGCCAGGCGTCGTTCCACGACAGCTGCCGCGCCAGCAGCAGCGCCACGGCGCCGAAGCCGGCGACCGTGGACACCGCCAGCGCGCCCGCCAGGCCGAGAAACTTGCCGAGCAGCAGCTCCAAGCGCGTGACCGGGTAGGACAGCAGCAGGTCCAGCGAGCCGCGTTCGCGTTCGCCGACAATGGCATCGAAGCCCAGGATCAGCGCGATCAGCGGCACCAGGTAGATCACCAGGCTGGTCAGGCTCGCGATCGTGATCTCGATGCCGCGGAACCCGACCGTGCCCTGCTGCGCGGCGCCGAAGTAGGCGATCACCAGCGCGAACGCGGTGAACAGCAGGCCGACGACCAGTACCCAGCGGTTGCGCACGCGGTCGCGGAATTCCTTGCCGGCGATCACCGCGATGGGTCTCAGCGCAAGGCGGGCCATCAGCGCGGCTCCTCGCTGGCGTGGCCCAGGAACACGTCTTCCAGAGAGGGCTCGCGCACGTGCAGGTCGAGCACTCGGCCGTTGAGCGCGGTCAGCGCGGTGAGCACTTCCATCTTGGCTTGGCGCGTGCACTGCAGCGTCGCCTCGCCGGCATCGAAGCGCAGCGTGCGCGCCGGTAGCGTCCTGAGCAGCGCCTGCAGGCCGTCGTCGCCGCGCGCAAAGCGCAACGACACCTTGAGCGGCAGGTCGGTGCTCTCGCGCAGCTGCTGCACGGTGCCGACCGCCTGGATGCGGCCGGACTTCATGATCGCCAGGCGGTCCACGCGTTGCTGGATCTCGGACAGGATGTGCGAGGTCAGCAGGATGGTGACGCCCGATTCGCGCAGCGCGTGCAGGATCGCGTAGAACTCGCGAATGCCTTCGGGATCGAGGCCGTTGGTCGGTTCGTCGAGGAACAGCAGCCGCGGCTGCCCGAGCAGGGCCTGAGCGAAGCCCAGGCGCTGGCGCATGCCCTTGGAGTATTCGCGCACGCGCCGCCGCCCGGCATCGCCCAGGCCGACGCGCTCCAGCACGCCGTCGCACTGCGCGCGCGGCACGCCCTTGAGGTCGGCGAAGAAGCGCAGGGTTTCCCGGCCGTTGAGGTTGTCGTAGAGGACGACGTTCTCGGGCAGGTAGCCCAGATGGCGCCGCACCTCGCGAAACGCCGCGCCGCGCAGACTCTTGCCTTCGACGTGGATGTCGCCGGAGGTCGGCGCGATCAGGCCCAGCAACAGCTTGAACAGGGTGCTCTTGCCGGCGCCGTTGTGGCCGATCAGGCCGAACAGCTCGCCACGCTCGACGGCGAGGTCGACGCCGGCGACGGCGTGCACTGCGCCGAAGCGCTTGTGCAGCGCGCGGATTTCAATGACCGGGTGTGACGTGCTCAACTCTGTTCTCCCGATTTGGCCTGCGGGAGAGGGTGGGCGTCAGCGCGCCAGGGGCGCATGCGCGGCTTTGGATCGACGATGCTCGGCGCGCGCAGCAGCGGGAACTGGCGCGCGACCAGGCGCAGGGTCTGCACCGCCGGACTCGCCAGCAGCAGCTTCATCATCGGGAAGCGCCACGACAGCCGGTCGACCAGGTCGTTGGCCTCGTAGGGCACGTCGCCGATGCCGTTGCCGTCGCGGTCCCAGCCGACGTAGTTGCTCCAGTAGTTGCCGTCGTCGCGGCCCCAGGTCTCGTCGCGCGCGGCGACGTAGCGGATCTGCTCGCGATTGCCGATGAAGTCGTTGCGCTCGACGAGGTTGCGCACCGAGCCGGCCCACAGGTGCACACCGACTTGGTTCCCGATCACGCGGTTGCTGCGCAGCACGTTGTACTCGGCGTCGTAGATGAAAAAGCCGCGCGCGTTGTTCTCGACGACGTTGTCCTCGATCACCGAGTCCTGGATCGTGCGCAGCATGATGCCGTGGTCCGTGTTGCCCCAGGCGTAGTTGCCGCGCACGGTCTGGTTGCGCACCTCCATCAGCGCCAGGCCGCCGCGATTGCGATAGGTCTGGTTGTTCTCCCACAGATTGTCGTGGGAGTTCATGTAGTGGGTGCCGTAGCGGCTGTGGTGCAGCCGGTTGCCGCGGAACACCGCGTGGTGCGAGATGTCGACGTAGATGGCGTCGCGTACGAAACCGATGTGGTTGTTCTCGATGCGCGCACCGCGGGTGTTGTAAACCTGAATGCCGTTGCCGCGATGCACCGACCGCAGGTCGCGCTTGCCGACGATGAGATTGCCGATCGCCTGCGCATCCTTCACGCCTTCGATGTACAGGCCGAACAGGTTGTAGACCAGGTCGCAGCGGCGCACCGTCGCGCGGTCGGCGCCCTTCTGGATGAAGATGCCGGCGTTCTGCGCGCTGAGGTCGGCGCCGCTGTCGATCACGATCAGGTTTTCGATCGTGACGTCCGGCGCGATCACGCGGATGACGTCGCCGCGCAGGCCGCCGCTCAGCGTCGGCCGGTCGAGGCCGCGCAGCGTCAGCGGCTTGGCGATCACCAGATTCTCCTCGTAGCGCCCACGCTCGATTCGCACCGTGTCGCCCGGCGCGGCGCGGGCGATTGCGTGCGCGATCGACTCGCCGGGGTGCACGGTCCATTCGGCGGCGTGAAGCTCGCAGGCGAAACCGCCGAGGACGCAGAGAACGCAGAGCATCCCGTAGGATGGGCTGAGCGCAGCGAAGCCCATCGGGCGGCGCGACAACAGCGATGGGCTTCGCTGACGCTCGGCCCATCCTACGGGTTGTGGTTGAGGGCCTTTCACTGCAGCACCCTCGCCGCGAGGAACAGCGCGGCGCCGATCAGCAGGTTCTTGGTCGCGACATAGGCGATCAGATCCACGCCGGAAGCGTCGCGGTAGTCGCGCCGCCACCACGGCCCGTCCTTGACCCAAGGCTTGTAGCGCTGGCGCGTCATCGCTTCGTAGACGCTCCAGCCGAGCCACCAGGCCAGCGTCACTGCGGGCGCGAGCTGGCCCGTTGCGGTCAGCAGCCAGGCGACGGTGACGACCACGGCCGCCGCCGCGCTGATCGCACTCGGGCCGAACGCCTGGCGCCAGAAGTGGCGGTTCCACGGCAGCAGGTGGAAGACCGCCTCCTGCCAGAGGAAGGAGGGCAGCGTCGCCGCGTCGGTCGGTTGCGGCCGGCCGTCGTGGAACGGCGGTCTGGAAGCCGACGGCCGGTGCGCGCCCGATGTCAGTGCGGCCAGCCGAATCGGCTCGTGCATCGGTCCGGGAATCGGCCCGGGAAGTGGTCCGGCCATCGGTGCGTAGTAGCCGTCGGCGCCGATCGCCGTGAGCGGCTCGCCGGCGCGCACGCGGCGCTTGCGCTCTTTGGCCAGCGGCGGGCAGGCGTGCGCGTCGTAGTACATCACCATGCAGTCCAGGCACAGCAGGCATTCGCGCGGGTCGATGCGGCCCTTGCTGTCGATCGCCAGCTGCGAGCAGCCGACCGCGCAGGCGTCGCAGGGCCCGCACTCGGCCTTGCGCCTGAGACCGAAGAAACGGAACGTCGTCGGCAGCGCCAGCGCCGCACCCAGCGGACACAGGTACTTGCAGAACGGCCGGTCCATGAACAGCGCCAGGCCGGCGAGCAGCGCCCACCACACCGCGAAGGGCCAGGAGCGGTTCCAGACGCCGACGAGGAACGTCGTCTTGAACGGCTCGATCTCGGCGAGCTTCTCGGCCAGCGGCATCGAGTAGAACGACACGCCGAGCAACCCGGCGAAGACGCCGTACTTGACCCACTTGAGCTTGTCATGCAGCGGCTTGGGCAGCGCGAACTGGAAGCGCTTGAGTCCCAGGCTGCCCGCGATCTTGTAGAGAATCTCGTGGAAGGCGCCGAAGGGACACAGCCAGCCGCAGAACAGGCCGCGGCCCCACAGGAACACGGTCAGGATGATGAACCACCAGAACACGAAGATCAGCGGGTCCGACAGGAACAGCTCCCAGTTCCAGTGGAAGATCAGCGAGTGGAACCAGGTCAGCACGTGCGTGATGCTGGGCTGCGCCATCGCGTAGAAGCCGACGGCGACGACGCTGACCGACCAGAACAGGTACTTTGTCGCCTCGATCGGCGTCTTGTCCTTGCGCGTGGACGCGCGCGTCAGGCGGTCGCGCATCGCGTAGCTGGCGCCGGCAAGCAGCAGCAGCAGCGCGAAGGCGACGATCTCGAAGGCCTTGGTCTTCCACACCTGCAGCCACGGCGCCTCGGGACGTTCGACCGCGGGGCGGCCGCCTTCGAGGTAGCGCGCCGGCAGCCAGTATTCGCGGTCGAAGCTGACGAAGCTTCTGGCGCCGCTAGCGGGGTCCATGCGGTTGCCGAGAAACACCAGGTTCCAGGGATAGGCCGGCGAGAATGCCGGCGAGCGGATGATGAAGATCGCCGACTCGCGGTAGGGCGGCGCGCCCGCGGCCTCGATGCCGTAGAGGTTGAGGTAGTCGAGATCGCGGAAGGTGAAAGTATCGAGATCCTGCGCCACCTGCACGCGGTCGTAGATGCCGCCGCGCACGAAGCCGGAGCCCTTGAACGAGGACGCGCCGCTGCCGATCACGAAGATTGCGTGCTCGCCGGGCGCGAGGCGCGACATCAGGTTGTCGTAACCGCGCTCGCCGAGCACGCTGCGGCCGACCGCGGGCGCATTGAGATAGCCGAAGTGCAGGTCGATGTAGGGCGTGCCGGTTTCGTCGACGCCGACGTCGGTGGGCTGCACGGTCAGGCGGCGGATGCTGCCTTCGTCGACCAGCGCCGCCCAGTCGCGCTTATCCGCGACCGCCGTGAAGCGCGCCGGCGGGCGGATCGTCGGCTTGAGGATGCCGACCTGGCGCGCGATCTGCAGGCCGGAGCGCAGCACGACCTGGTTCTCGGCGATCACGGTCACCGTCGCGCCGCTGATCGCATCCAGGCCGATGTAGCCTTCATCCTCGCGCGAACGACCGATCTCGATCTTGCCGCCGACGAACTTGCCCTCGTACTGCTGGATGAAGCGCGTCAGCTCGGTTTCGGGGATGCCGAGCAGCAGGATCGGCTCGGAGTGGCGCAGGATCTTCACGCCGGTGATGCGGCCGGCGCTGTCCATGCCGATCAGCGTGACGACGGGCTTTCCCGAGTACGCCGGGATGTCGACGATGTCGGTCGACAGGAACACGTAGCCGAGCAGTTGCCGCTGCACCCCTTCGTCGCCATAGCCCTCGACATAGGCCGGCCGTCCCTTGCGCGGCGAAAAATGCGCGGCACCCGGCAGCACCTCGCCGCAGGGCAGGTAGGCACACAAATCGGGATCGGTCGCCAGCTGCGGCGGCAACGGCGCCTCATAGGAAGAGGCGGCGAGGGCGCCGGCAAATGCGAATGCGAGCAGCGCGACGATGCGCGCCAGCGCCTTCATGAGCGGACTCCGCTTGTCATGGTGCGCAGGCTCTCATGTGGGCGCTGGTCCTTCGATGATGCAAGTCAACAAGGCACGTCACTGGCAACCCGGTTCTGCACGCGGCCCAGCGGTTCGTCGCGGCTGCTGAAGCCGCTCCTACAAAGGGCTGACGAGGATCGTTGCTGATCGCCGCAAGACGAGACCCGCGGCGGAGCGGGCCGCCGCGGGTCTGTCGAACGGCGCTCAGGCTTCGACCAGCAGCCGCGAGCGCATTTCCAGGTGCAGCGCGTGGCAGAAGTGCGAGCAGTAGAACCAGTACACGCCGGGCTTGTCGGCCTTGAACGTGACGGATTTTGTTTCCTGTGGGTTGACGATGAAGTTGACGTCGTACTTGGGCAGCGCGAAGCCGTGGGTCAGATCCTCGACCTTGTCCATGTTGGTCAGTATCACGGTGACTTCGTCGCCCTTCTTGACCCGTACCTCTGGCAGGCTGAACGACGGCGCGACCGAGATCAGATGGACCGTGACCTTTCTGCCCTCGCGCACGACCCTGGATTCCTTCACTGCGTTCGGAAATTCGGCGAGGTCGTAGATCTGCCGCGGCTTGACGATGTCGCGGCGCATGACGATGAAATCGTGCGGCTCCGGCCATACCGGGTGGTCGGCGATCAGCTGCATTTTCTCGCCGCTGATGTCGATGATCTGTTCGTTCTCCGGATGCAGCGGGCCGACCGGCAGGAAGCGGTCCTTGGAGAACTTGCAGCCCGTGATCAACCACTTGCCGTCCGCCTCTCGGGTTTCGCTCATCGACGCGTTGAGATGGCCCGGCTGGTACATGACGTCGAGCCGGTCGACGACGTAGGCGGCGTTGTTGTCGCCCTTGTAGAAAGCGATCGCCTTCTCGACGTTCCACTTCACGATCTGGCTGTCGAGGAACAGCGTCGTGAAGGCGTTGCCGCGGCCGTCGAAGGCGGTGTGCAGCGGTCCGAGGCCCAGTTCGACTTCGGCGACGATGGTCTGCGCGATCTCGGGAACTTCCCCTTCGAACCATCGTTCCACCGCGGCGACGTCGATCACCGTCGCCGTCGGCGACAGCTTGCCGGCGCAGATGAAGTATTTGCCGTCGGGGCTGGCGTTAACGCCGTGCGGGTTCTTCGGCACCGGCACGTAGGCGGTCAGTGCCGTCTTCGGATCGGTGTTCTTCTCCGGCGTGCCGTCGACGATCGGTACCTTGGAATCGGACAGCGTGTAGAACCTGCCGTCGCTGATCGCCTGCTCTATGCGCGCGACGTTGAAGAACACGCAGGCGTCGCGCTCGGCCGACATCATGTCGGCGAGCATCGCACCGTTCTCGACGTTGTACTGGTTGGCGGCGGCGAGCTTGCCCGAGAACGAGGTGGCGACCAGATCCATGTTGCCCTTGACCTTGCACTGCCAGCGCACCTCCATGGTCTCGGCGTCGACGCAGCTGAACACCGAGTAGTACTTGGTCGGGTCGTCGAGATCACGGCCGTCGTTGGGCTGCGGAATCGCGAACTCCGAGCCGCAGAACACGCGCGTGGTGTGGTTCACCTCCGCCTTCACCGGATCGCGCTTGTCCGGAAAGATGCCGTGGAAGCCCTGGATGTGCGGGATCTCGGTGATCTTGTCGCACTCGAAGGTGTCGAGCCGGATGCGCGCGATGCGGCCGTGGATCTTCTCGTTGACCCAGGCGTACTTGCCGTCGTAGGTGCCGTCCGTGTACGAGGCGTGCACGTGATGGGTGTCGCCAGTCGTGTACTTCATCGTGCCGTCGGCCCGGGTGCCGAGGATCGCCTTCGACTCGTTGGTCTGTCCCCAGCCCGACATCGCGCAGCGATTGAACACCGGGATACGTTTGATCTCGCGGCCGGACGGCATGCCCAGCACGCGCACCTCGCCCGAGTGGCCACCGCTCCACAGGCCGTAGTATTCGTCGAGCTGTCCGGGTGAGATCTCGTGGCGCTTCGGGAGTGACGTGGCTGCCGTAGCGAGGTTCTGCGGCATGTCGGGCGCGTCGGGCTGACGGCACGCGCTCAATGCGAAAGGGAGTCCGACCGTTGCGACTCCTGCAAGACCGGCAGTCTCGAGGAAATGGCGTCGGGATCGATCGACGGTGGGCGCATCGGAATCGGCAGGCGCTGCTTGGACTGTCATGACATTCTCCGATCAGGGGTTCGAGTCGTCGTGGAATATGCATCGGATCCACGGCGCTGGATTTGATCCAAGTCAACATCGCTAGGCGCCACGGCCGACTCAAATGCAACAGGCCGCTCCCGAACGAGTGGGGCTGCTACGAGAGCCGCCGATCCCGATGTCAGTTCTGCGCGATTCTGTGCTGCCGCCCACGCTACGACGCTGTAGGGGAGGGCGCATCGCGTACCCCTCTCTTGCGCGCTCGCACTTTGTGGAATGCAACTACAGTGCGCGTCCGCGCGTCCTCCCGCGATACTTGGCCGTCTGCGCACTCGCAGACCGCGCCGCGCGCACGGGCGAACTCTCTATCGCCGATGTCGAGAGCGTCGCGCTGCCGGGAACATAGACACATTCGGCCAGTGAGGTCCTGTCGAGTTCGGTAAGGAAGGCCTCTTGCGCAGCAACTAGACGCGACTTGAGCCGGCACCGCGGCGTCAGCGAACACGCGCCGCCGTCGCTGCGGAAGCATTCGACCAGTGATTGGCGTTGTTCAAGTTGACGGACAACATCGCCCAACGAGATCGACCCAGGCGCAACTGCCAGCATGAAGCCGCCGCCGGCCCCGCGCTGTGTGCGAATGAACCCGGCGCGGGCCAGGTCTTGGACCACCTTGGCAAGGTGGTTGCGTGAAATGCCGAACTCCTCGGCGAGCTTGTCGGTGGTGAACAGCCGGTCCGGTGCACCGGCCAGTCGCATAAGGACGCGCAAGCCGTAGTCTGTGAAAGCGGTGAGGCGCATTGGTCACGCTAAACAAGTATTGACAATGCACATTACACGGTTTTAAATGCGCATCGCAAATACCTGTTCACTCTGAGAGACTCAATGAACGTGCAACTCCAGCAGGCTTCCATGCATCTGCGCACCGTCGGTGATATCGCTGCGACACTGCCTGGCGCGACGGCGATTTTTCGCAGGTTCAGGCTCGATTTCTGCTGTCGGGGCAATGTCCCGCTCGATGAAGCGGCGCGAGCGCGCGGCGTTGATACGGCCGAGGTGGTGCGCGCGCTCGACGGCCTCGCTTCCGTCCCCGAGGCGGCGCCGGCCCCGCAGGACACCGCGCTACTGATTCACCACATTCTGAGTCGCTATCACGATGTCCACCGGCGAGAGCTTCCGGAGCTGATCCGGCTGTCGCGCAAAGTTGAATCGGTTCATGCAGATCATCCGCGTGTGCCGCACGGACTCGCCGATGCACTCACTGAAGTGCAAGCGGAACTCGAGGCACACATGTGCAAGGAAGAGACCATCCTGTTCCCAGCAATGCAGCAGCCGCTTGCCGACTGGTTGAGTGGCCCTATTGCGCAAATGCGGCACGAGCACAACGACCACGGCGCACAGTTGCGCCGCTTGGAGGAACTGACTGGCGATTTCGAGCTGCCCGAGGGCGCGTGCCGATCGTGGCAGGCACTCTATCTCGGCGCAGCCAAGCTGGTGCACGACCTGATGGAGCACATCCACCTTGAGAACAACGTGCTCTTTCCGCGTTACGAACAACCTTGAGCACGCGATAGCGCGACCCGTCCTCGTTGATGAGGCACGTGCGCCGGGTTCCGACCCCTGCACCCGGGAACCTTCCTGCGCCGCAGGCCGTCTGACTTTTCGGCTGCCGCGTCGGCCGGAGGGGCGCTGGTATCCCGCAGGGGTAAATCACTGACTGCCAAGGAGATAGTCGTGAATAACACCAAGAAACTCTGGACCAGCCTGATCTCTCTTCTTGTGGTCTCCTTTGCCGTGCTGCTCTGGTCCGGCGGCGAGATCTTCCGCGCCGCGCCGCCGATGCCGGAGCGTGTCGTCGGCGCGAACGGCGAAGTGGTCTATACGCGCGCCGACATCGAGCGCGGACGGCAGGTCTGGCAGTCCACAGGCGGCATGCAGCTCGGATCCATCTGGGGCCACGGCGCGTATGTGGCGCCCGACTGGAGCGCGGACTGGCTGCACCGCGAGGCGACAACCCTCCTGGACACGTGGGCGCAACGTTCCCGAGGCGCGCGGTACGCCGATCTTCCGGCCGACGACCAGGCGGCCTTGCGCGGACGTCTCGAGACTTCGATACGCCGCAACACGTACGACCCGGCCACGGCGACGATCACGTTCAGCGACGATCGGGTGGCGGCGATCCGCGAGGTCAGCAGCCATTACGAAAGCCTGTTCGGCTCGGGCGCCGATACCGCCACGCTGCGCGAAGCGTACGCGATGCGCGATGACACGGTGGGTTCGGCCGAGAACCGCGAGGCACTGTCGGCGTTCTTCTGGTGGACTGCGTGGGCGGCCACGACCGAGCGCCTTGGCACGCAAGGGGAGACGCTTGCGCCGGAGCGCGGTGGCGTGCAGCCGCAGAGGGTCACGTACACGAACAATTGGCCGGCGGAGCCGCTGGTGGGCAACCGGCCGCCACCTGCACTGTGGGTGTGGTCAGCCTTCAGCGTTCTGTTCCTGCTGGCAGGCATTGCATTGCTCGGCTGGCACTATGCTGTCACGCATGGCCGGGATGAGCCGGCGGCTGCGATACCCGCGTCTGATCCGTTCGCGGTGCTTCGGATCACGCCGTCAATGCGCGCGACCGCCAAGTATTTCTGGGTCGTGCTGGCGCTGTTCCTCGTCCAGATCCTGCTCGGTGCGATCACCGCGCACTACCAGGTGGAAGGGCAGGAGGCTTACGGCTACCCGCTGTCGCAGCATCTGCCCTATTCAATCACACGCACCTGGCACACGCAGCTGGCCGTGCTCTGGATCGCCGTCGCGTGGCTCGGCACCGGGCTGTACATCGCGCCGGCCCTCTCGGGGCACGAGCCTCGCTTCCAGCGGCTCGGCGTGAACTTCCTGTTCGTGTCACTGCTGATCATCGTCGTCGGCTCGTTCGCCGGACAGTGGCTGGCGGTCATGCAGACGCTTGGCCTGGAGCACAACTTCTGGTTCGGCCACCAGGGCTGGGAGTACGCCGACATGGGCCGCTTCTGGCAGTGGTATCTGTTCATTGGCCTGCTGCTGTGGCTGGTTCTCGTCGGCCGCGCGCTGTGGCCGGTGTTGCGCGGACCGACGAACGAAACGCGCTCGATCACCGCACTGCTGTTTCTGTCGACGGTCGCGATCGGACTGTTCTTCGCTTCGGCGCTGATGTGGGGCGAGCACACGCATATCTCCGAAGTGGAGTACTGGCGCTGGTGGCTGGTGCATCTCTGGGTCGAAGGCTTCTTCGAGGTCTTCGCCGCGGCGGTCATGGCGCTGATCTTCACGCGTCTTGGACTAGTGCGTGCGAGCACGGCAACGGTCGCGGTCCTGTTCGCCACGATCATCTTCATGTCGGGTGGCGTGCTCGGCACGCTGCATCACCTGTATTTCGTCGGCACGCCAACCGGTGTCGTGGCGCTGGGCGCGAGCTTCAGCGCTCTCGAGGTCGTGCCGCTGGCCTACATTGCATTCGAGGCGTACCACACCTGGAGACTCGGTCACGCGGCGCCGTGGATGGTTCGATACAAGTGGCCCGTGATGTTCTTCATCGCCGTGTCGTTCTGGAATATCGTCGGAGCAGGCCTGTTCGGATTTCTGATCAATCCGCCACTGTCGCTGTATTACATGCAGGGTCTGAACCTGACGCCGCTGCACGGCCACACGGCGCTGTTCGGCGTCTATGGCATGCTAGGCATCGCGCTGGTACTGTTCTGCCTGCGCGGACTGCGCGGGCAGATGCTCTGGAACACGAAGCTGCTGGGAACGGCATTCTGGGCACTCAACATCGGACTTGCGCTGATGGCGTTGTTGACGCTGTTGCCGTTGGGCACGCTACAGCTGCTGGCCGCGATTGAGCATGGCTACGCCTACGCGCGCTCGGCGGAATTCATGGGTAAGCCGATCATCGAGGTGCTGGTCTGGATGCGCGTTCCGGGTGACGTCATCTTCAGCGTCGGCGCACTGGCCCTGGCGTGGTTCATGATCCGCTTGTGGATCGCGCCGACGCCGGAACCCGTCAGCAGCGGCGAGACGCGAAAGGCCTGACGTGCCCGAGCCGGCGGCCAGCACGCTGTCGCTGCGCCGCCTGGGCGCCGCGCCGCACCGGCTGATGTTCTTCGTCGGTGCGACAAACCTGCTCCTCGCCATGGCGTGGTGGACGGCGTGGCTGCTGTCGGCAAATGCGTCGACCCCGTGGATGCCGCAGCCGCGCGTACCTGCAGGCTGGCTGCATGCCTTCGTCATGCAGTACCAGATGCTGCCGAGCTTCATGTTCGGCTTCCTGTTGACGGTCTTTCCTCGCTGGATGGGGCTTGCCGAGTTGCCGCGCTGGCGTTACCTCCCGGTCGGGTTCGGCTTGTTCGGCGGCCAGATTGTCACGCTCGTTGGAGCAACAGGGCCGAACTGGGCCCTGGTCGCCGGCTGGGCGATGACCGCGCTCGGCTGGCTCGCCGGCGTGTCCGCATTGGCGCCGCACCTGTGGCGGGAGCGCGGCACCACCTGGCATGCATGGTCGTGCCTGTGCGCGTTGCTCGTCGGCCTTTCCGGTCTCGCGATGTTCGGGGCGTTCCTGCTCGGCGCCGGCGCCTGGTGGCTGTTCGCCAGCATCAAGATCGGCACGTTCGGGTTTCTGCTGCTCATCTACCTGACGGTTGCCCACCGCATGTTTCCGTTCTTCGCGGGCAACGTCGTGGCCGGCTACGTGCCCTGGCGGCCCCTGTGGCTGCTCGCCGCGTTCTGGCTCGGCTGCCTGGCGCACCTCGCACTCGAACTGGTCCATGCCTACGTCTGGCTGTGGACGGTCGACGTGCCGATGTTCCTGCTCACCGCGTACCTGTGCCGGCGCTGGTGGCCGCGTCAGCCGCATGCGCAGCGGCCACCGCCGCTGCTGATGGTGCTGTTTCTGGGGCTGGCCTGGTTGCCGGCGACATTCGCGCTCTATTCAGCCCAAAGCATCTGGTACGTCGTCACCGGAGCATTCGAGCTCGGCCGCGCGCCCGCGCACGCGCTCTTCATCGGCTTTTTCGGCAGCGTCCTGGTCGCCATGGTGACGCGCGTGACGCAAGGTCATGCCGGACGGCCGCTGGTGCTGCCGCCGATCGCGGTCTTTGCGTTCGCCACGATCCAGCTCGTCGCGATCGTCCGCATAGCCGCGGACGTCGCTCGGGATCCCATGCTCTGGCACGCGCTTGCCGGCGTCGGCTGGCTGTTGGCACTCGGACCCTGGGCACTGTGGCTGGCGTGGACCTACCTGGCGCCGCGCGCGGACGGAAAACCGGGCTGATGATCGAGTTCTATCCCCAGATCAAGTTCGTGCACGTCTTCACGGTGCTGCTGAGCGGCGGCCTGTTTCTCGTGCGCGGCATGCTCGTCCTCGGGGGGCGGCAGTCCTGGGCGCTCGCTGCACCGGTGCGCTACGTCAGTTACACGATCGATACGACGCTGCTGACCGCGGCGCTGATGCTGGTCTCGGTCCTGCCCGGCGCGATATTCGCCAACGGTTGGCTGACCGCCAAGCTCGCCCTGTTGGTCGCGTACATCGTGCTCGGCTCGTTTGCGCTCAAGCGAGGCCGCACGGCGACTGTCCGGGCGGTGACATGCGCGCTCGCGCTGCTCGCCTTTGCACTCATGTACAGCATTGCGCGGGCGCATCATCCGCTCGGCCTGCTGCGCCCGTGGCTGGGTTGAGCAGCGGCTTAACCTAAACCAGGACGATGCGAAGCAATCACGATCCGCGGCACGGTGACGAAGCGGTTACCCGGTACGAGGCATGGCAGTGCATCGGTTGCGGAAAGATCGAAGCACCTCAGCCTTGCATCGGCGTCTGCAAGGATCGCAAGGTCGCGTTTGTCGACCCTGCCGACTTCGACCGGGTGTGCGCAGAACGGGATTCGTTGCTCGCGCGGCTCGAGAAACTCGGGGCGCTGGCTGCGACCGTCGCGTTCACGACGCCGCATGCGGGGAAATGGGAGCGATCCTGGCGATCGCTGCAGCGTCGAGTGCGCCTCCTTATGGCGGACCACTGAAGTCTGGTGAGCAATCGAGATGCGGCGCTCGAAAGGAAACGTGCAAACTTCTCTCACGCCTTCGGAAAGGGGGCCAAACTGACACCGGGACGTCTCGGGCGCCGGGACCAAACATCCTGGGCCTAGGTGGGCGCTTCGGTATCCGATCCCCGTTCGCCTCGCGGAACGGCCGACGGCTAGATTGTCGGTGCGCAAGATCGAGTGTTTGAAGAGATCTCAGCCCCCGATCTGCCAGCTCAGCCGCAGCCACGTCTGCCGTCCCGGCTCGTTGATGCGGACCAGGGTCGGATAGCCTGGCACGGCACCGGCGGAGCGGCTCAGGTGTTCGGCGTAGGCGCGGTCGAAGACGTTGTCGATGCCGAGCACGACGCGCAGGCCGAGGGAGCCGCGCCAGCCGGCGTGCAGCGCGAGCGTGCCTGAGCCCGGCGTCGTGCCGACGTCCTGGCCGACGATGTTGCCGTAGCCGATCTGCACGCGGTCCTGCCGGTCGGCGCCACGCCAGACCGCGCCGGCGGCCCAGGCGGAGCGCTGCCAGTCGAGCGTGAGCCGGCCTTCGAGCGGTGGTGTCTGTGGCAGTGCCGTGCCGTCGCTGCGGTTTTCGCCGTGTACCCATGACAGCGCCGTGCCGACGCGCCATTCGGCGCCAAGCGCGCGGCCGAGTTCGGCCTCGCCGCCCCAGCGCCGCGCGTCGACATTGCGCGCGGTGCGGTCGCTGCGCGTGAGGATGTAGTCGTCGATGCGGCTGTAGAACAGCGCGACGCTTCCGCGCCAGCGACCGGACTCGCGCACGACGCCCAGATCGATCTCGCTGTTGCGCTCGGGGTCGAGATCGAACGCGTCGTAGCTGATGCGCTCCCAGTAGTCGGCCGGGCGCTGTGCGTGGCCGATGCCGGCGTAGGCCGTGTACGGGCCGCCATCGGCTTCGAGGCGCGCGAAGCCGCTGAACAGGTCATCGGTCTGCGTGTCGCCGGCGAAGTCGCCGCTGGTCCTGCGGTTATGGGCCACGTACCGGTCGTAGCGCAGGCCGCCGACCAGGCGCCGGCCGGGGACCCGGGCCCAGGTCGATTCCGCATAAACGCCGGTGATCCGGGCGTCCATGTCCGGCGTGCGCGGCAGCGGCCGGTAGTCCGGCTCGCCCATCATCGACATGGCGCTGCGCACGCGGTGCGTGTCCGCGCGGTGATCGCCGCCAACCGCCACGGTCAGTGACGGTGTCGGCGCCAGGTCGACGCTGGCACGCAACCCCCAGGTTTCGCGATCGGGATTGGAAACCATGGCCATCGCGCCCGGCGCTCGCGTGCGCAGGCTATAGTTGTCCATGACGTGATCGACATAGTTGCGGTAGACCTCGGCCTCGGCCTTGTCGGCGCGTGCGAATGGCTGTGCGATCGCGTAGCGCAGGAACAGGCCGTCGCGCTCGAACATCACGCCGTCCATCGCGCGGTCGGCGTACGCGGCTTCGCCGTCGGAGCGCTCCGCGCCCAGCGTTAGGCGCTGGTCCGCAGTCGGCGTCCAGTTGGCGCTGGCGCGCAGGTTCCAGCGGCGATACTCGCCGTGCACGTCGTTGCCGTCGCCGTCGGCATAGTCGTCCATCTGCGCCTGGCTGCCGTCGACGCGCAGGCCGCCGGCCTGGTTCTGCCAGCGCGCGCTGCCCGCGGTGTCGTACCGGCCGAAGCTGCCGGCGACGCCGCTGAGGCGATACGCGCTGCCGGGCACAGGGTCGTCATGCTCGAATCGGACGACGCCCGCCAGGTTGCCGTTGCCGTGGCGCACGGTCTGCGGTCCCTTGACGATTACGACCTCGTCGAAAGTCTCGGGATAGAGGTAGGCCGTCGGCGGGTCCATGCGCATGCCGCAGCCGCCGTACAGCTCCTGGCCGTCGCTGAGGATGGTCAGGCGCGAGCCGGCTAGGCCGCGCAGCACCGGGTCGCCGTCGGCGCCGCCTTTGCGGATCAGGTTGAAGCCGGGGATGTTACGCAGATAGCTGGCGCCGTCGGCGGCCGGCAGCGGTTGCTGCGGGACCGACGCGTCGAGACGGATCGTCAGCGGCGCGCGCGTTTCCGGCGCAGTAACGACGATGAGGTCGAGCTGTTGCGGCTTGGTTTTCTTGTGGGCAGCTTCAGCCGGTGGCGTTGGTTCGGATGCAGGTTCGGCGGATGCCGCCGTGACGGCAAGGGCGCAGACGAGCGCGAGCCCGCCGTGAACGAGAGGACGCATGCAATGACTCCGGCGCCGGCCGCGGCGTGCGGGCCGGCGCGCTGAAATGAGATGGAAAACGCGAACGCGGGAGTCAGCGCGTGGCGGGTGGTCCGCGCGGCGGCGGCAGTGGGACAGGGCCCACAGAAGGGTGGGCAGGCAGTGCGACGCTCGTGGCCAGCGGAGCAGGCTTCGGCCAGTCGGCTATGGCGGCTGGGGCCGGCAGCGCTGCGCTGCAGCTCAGCGCGCAGAGTTTGCAGTCCGCTTGCGGCGTGCCGTCGAGGCGTTCCAGCGGAAGGCGCAGTTCCGGTGGCAGCTGCTGCTGCAATGCCGCCGCGCGCCCCGCGCTGCCGTCGCCGCAGAATGCTGCGCCGGCCATGCTGGCGTGGAGTGTGCCCAGCCACAGCTGGGCCAGCGCCGCCCACAGGGCGAGCGCGGACAGGATTTTATGACGGCGCAGGATCGGCATCGGCCGCGCAATTATTGCCGATGCTCTGGGGTGTGTTCTTGACTTTGATCAATCCGGAACCAGCGCGCGGCCCGGCAATTCGGAGAACACGTAAAGCAGCGCTTCTTCAACGCTTGGCTCCAGGGATGGAAAGGGAATGGCTGCCGATCTTCGCCGGACGCTTACTTCACGCTTGCCGACAGGTTGTCGAGCTTGATCACCGTGCCTTGCTGACTCGTCGTGCAGATCGCCTGCGCGATCTTGCTGCCGTTGACACGCGCATCGAGATCGACTGTGTAGTATTTTTTGCGCGCCAGCGCATCAATACGTCTCCGGACGTCTCGGCCTGCAGTGCCGTGGCGTCGGGACCTGCGCCAGCGCCGGAATCGCAGCCGGCCGTGGCCAGAACTGCGAATGACTGCAGCAGGCTGGACGCGCGCATCAGCGGGAGAAAACGGGCAGACTCACTTCGCCTTCGATCGTGAAGGCGTTGGCGAGGAAGTTGACCGGCTGGCCTTCGGGTTCGAACTCGCTGAAGTCGCCGTAGATCAGCACGCCCACCTGGCCGCCGTCGTGCAGGCGCTCGCCGACGCCGCGCAGCTCGATGTCGACATGCTCGCGGTCGCTGCGCAGGGCGCGCACTTGGTGATCCACCGGATACGGCGCCGCGTCGCCGTACTTCACGCCCACCGCGACGAAGGCCACGCCGGCCGTGCCGGGCAGGTCACTGGTGATTTTCAGGCTGGCGGTCGGAATGCCGGCCAGCACGAAGTTCTCGCCCCGGATCGGAGCCGCCAGCGGCACGAACACCGGACCGTTGGCCAGATCGCTGTTGGCCGAAGTGACGGCCGTCGGCGGAATGCTGACCACTGCCGCGCCACCGCGCGGCACTTGGTCCAGGCGCACGCCGCCGTCGTCGTCCAGCGAAATGCACACCTCCGGAATCTGCGCCAGCACCTGCGCGTTGCCACGCAGCTTGGCGTCCATCCATGCACGGATCGTTTCGATGGTGTCCACACCGCCGCAGGCGATGCTGCCGAGCGCGGCATTGGTGGAAAACGGCGCCGGCAGGATATGGCCGTGCTGATGCGTCAGCAGGCGCACGTCGCCGCCCAGCTGGCTCAGGAAGCGGTAGCCGTGCCAGGCGTGGTTGAGGCTGACCAGGGTGTCGCGCATGCCCTGCACGAACAGCGCGTCCACCGCCTGCATTTTGTAGGCGTCGGCCGGGTCGTCGTGGCGGCGTTCGAAGGCGGCCAGGCTGTGCTCGCCGAAGTATTCCGTGATGCCGGGTCCGGAAACCAGCAGGTCTTCGCTGAAGCGGGTCGCGGGCAGGTCGGCTGCTTCCTCGCAGGCGCCCTGCACGACGGCGTCCATCCTGCGCTGGTCGGTCTTGGCGACCAGGCACAAGCCGGAAAGCCAGCCCTTGGCCAGCGCGCCGCCAGCAGCAACTGGCAGCCGCCGCCGTAGCTGCCGCCGATCGTGCCCACACGCGGATCGCCGTGCGCGTCCAGCGCCAGGTCCAGATTGGCCAGCGCCCAGTCGATCAGGGCCATCGCATCGCGTGTCTCGTAATCGGGGTCCATGACGCGCACCATTCCGCCGGACTGGCCGATGCCGCGCTCGTCAAAACTGATCACGGCGTAGCCGGCGTCCCAGAAACGCTTGACCTCCAGGTCCACAACGCGCGAGTACAGCGTCGACGTGTCGGCATTCTGGTTGTTGGTCTCGGCATCCGAGGCATTGATGCGATCCCCGCCCCAGCCGTGGCTGTGCAGGATCAGCGGATAGCGCTCGCCTGCGCGATGGGCCGGCACGAACACCGTGGCGGCGATCGCGGTGGTGGCGGCGCCGCTGAGATTGTCCGGCGCCGGCGAATCGACGCTGATGTCGTAGGCCTGCGCCGCGACGGTCCCCGCATCGGCAACGACCGACGATGCGTGATGGCCTGCACCGCAGGCGCTCAGACCGGCGGCCAGGAGTGGCAGCAGACAGCGGATGATGATGGGCATGATGGTTCCTCGAGTCGGTCCGCATTGCGTGGCCGACCTGCTACGGGTCTTCGTCATCCTCTCGATCGAATCCAGCTTCCGCTTGAGCGCGACAATTTCATGCCGATGCGAAGTGGATAGTCGTTGAAGCGGGGCGACCGCTTGGCGAATTGTCTTTTTGGAGAGGCCACTATTTCAGCTTTAGATGCCCGCGATGTCGGCCATACCGGTATCCGCTTACTTGGAGGCCGTGAGTACAGGCAGCAGAGCAGCAAGATTGGCCCATCACCCGGCTCTGAGAGGGTGACAGAGTTATCAACAGAGCCTGTGGACGACCTTGTGGAGAACGTCGGCGACTGTCACCCCACAATGCGTTTGCAGCTTGATTCTCAGCGCTTTGCCGAAAATGTTACCGCAGGGTCGACATCACCGTCGCAGATAATCGAGAACCTCGCGTTCGCTGGCCACGACGTGGCACGAAAACTCCTTGTGCAACGCCACGTGCCCCGATCGCAGCAGCACCTTGAGGGGATGGTCCGTGAAGAATGCGTCACAGTATCCGACAGCTGCGGCGGCGTGATGGAAATCGAGGAGGTCGTGTCCGTCGAGATTGCGTTTGCGATCCCATCGCACGGCTGCATGGCACTTGGCGTGAACATAGAGGGTCGGCAAACACTTCCCGATCTGCTGGGGTCGCTTCTCAAACAAGTGGATGAAAAAACCGTGCAGTCTGCGTTCCTGCTCGGTGCGTTGCTCAGGCGTCTGCACCGGCGGGCCACCATGCTTGCGCGCATACAGTTCGAGCATCACGTCGGCCATCTGTCCCTTCATCAAATCCAGGCCGCCGGCTACTTCGTTGAGGACGGCCTGCCGGAAGATACGAATTTGATGCGCATGGGTCCTGGCGCTCGCGTTGAGTCTGTATGCGATCGCCTCGAAGGGGTAGGGCATTGGGGGCTCGCCGATCGTGGCCACGAGGTCCGCCAGCGACAGCCGCGACAGGTGATCGATGAACGCCTTCTGCAGCGCCTGCTCCTCAGCCGCATCGAGGGGAAGCCCCCTTGGATAGGCGGCGCCCAGCAGCAAGCCCTGCCGGGTCCAGACCAGATGAGCCAACGGGTGCACGTTTTCTCGCGCACCATCCTGATACAGATAGTGGGCGATCTCCGTGCCCACGCGCCGCTCTTCAGTGTGGAGTGCGACACCCAGGCTGAGTTCGTCGATCAGTTGCGCCGTGGTTGTCCGCGTCACGGGATCCGACTGCCGCATCAGCTCCGTGAACGTGACGTCGCTCATTGGGCAGAGCGCGATACCCGCTGCGACCTGGGCGCGCAGCCGCTCCAGGATCTCGGTATACAGAGGCGACTGCGCGCGTCCGAGCACGACATTGCGCAGCAGGACCCAATATCGCGTATCGAGGTACAGCTTGCGCCGATGGGCGATCGACGCGCCCAGGGCGATACCGACCTGTCGAAGGTGCTCGTCCGTCGAGACTTCCGGCTGACGCCGGTGCCGTTCAATCGACTCGCGCATCGCATCCGTAGGGATTGCGCTCACCCTTGGGGTGTATCGCGTCGCTTCGCTTTGATCAGCCGCGCCATCGCGCCGCGGCCTGCGGAGAGGCTCTCGCCGTAGCGCACGATCATGCGCTCGGACTTCCAGCGGCCTTGGCGCATGATTTCCGCCGCACTGAAGTTGGCGGCGAGCAGATCCTGCGCGGCACCCACGCGTGTGCTGTGCCCAGAAATGCGCACAGGATCCAGACCGGCGGCCAAGGCCCGGGCCTTGAAGATGCGCGCGACGTCGCGGTCGGACAAGGGCGTGTCGTAACGGTCGGCCTTGTTCGAGCGCGGCACCGATCGAAAGATCGGACCGTCGGTCTGGCCGGTCGTTTCGAGCCAGCGCTGCACGCGGTCCATGGTTTCCGGCGACAGGTACTGCAGCACGCCGGCGCCTTCCTGGTCGGTCTTGCTGTGCGCCAGGAAAATGCGACCAGAGCCGTCGGCTTCGGTCGACAGATCCTCGATCCGCAGTGCGATCAGCTCCGAGCGCCGAAACATGCCCTCAAAAGCTACACTGATCAGCGCCGCATCGCGCCGATCGCGTGGCTGCGTCGGATCGAGCGTGGCCAGAATGGTGTCGACGTCGGCGAGCGTCAGACCCTGGGCCTGGCGCTGGCGCGCGCTCAGGTGCTCCCGACGCAAGCCGCGCCACATCAGTTTGGTTTCCATCGCGTCCATCGGCGACACCAGACCCGCGAGCCGGTGCACGATGGTCAGCGTTGCCAGGTAATGCTCGCACGTCGCGCGCTTGCGACCGGCGGCAATGCGCTCGAGCAGGAAGCCGCGCAGCACGGGGAGGGTGACGGGCAGGGCCGGCTCGCGGTGGCGCGCGCAGTAGTCCGTCCACACGCGCCAGTCCGCGCGCCAGGTGCGCAGCGTGTTGGGCGCGTAGGCGAGTTTCAGATCGTCGGCGAGCGCGCGCAAACGGTCGACCAGCGCCTCGGGCGTCTGCGCCAGCAGCTCCGCGACGGCTTGGTCGCGAGGCTCCGAACTGATAGGTGTGTCGGTCATGGGCGCAGTGTGCCCCAACTCGATGTGTCCGACATGTGCCATTGTCGGACATGTAATTATTGTATGTAAACGATGTAAACAACTATATAATTACAGTCTCGACTGGAGATCCGTCATGTCCGAAGCACCGGCGCCGATCACTTATGACGACGTTGTGAGCGCCGCGCAAGCGTTGCTCAACGGCGGCGAGAAAGCCACCACCATCGCGGTGCGCGAACAGCTCGGCCGCGGCAGCTTCACGACAATCAAGAAGCACCTCGATCGCTGGAACGCCGAACAGGCGCCGAGCCCGGCGCCCGCGCCGTCGGTGCCGCCACAGCTGGAGTCGCTGTGGACCGAGGCGCGGCGTGAGGCCGAGGAGCGTCTCGCCGCCGAGCGCGCCGCGCTGGAGCAGCTCTCCGCGCAGCTGGATGCGCGCCTGCACGCGATGGAAGTCGCCACTGCAGAGGCCCAGCGCGAACGCGCAAGCGCCGAGGCACGGCTGGCGGACAAGGACCTCGAGCTCGGCCGCCTGGCGCCGCTGCTCGACGATATGCGCGTGCAACGCGACTGCGCGCTCGCGGCGCGCGATGCGATGGCCGGACAGCTCGACCGCGAACGCGACGCCTGGATCGCCCGGCTCGACGCGCAGCACGCCCAGTTCGTCGACATCAAGCAAGCCCAGGAACGTGCGGCGGACACGCTGGCGGACGTACCTGGGACGATCCGCGGCGCGCACGAGGGCCTCATGCGGGCGTTCGCCGCCCTACGCAGCGCTGCAGCGGACTACCAAGGTGCACAGAGCGTTTCGCTCAAAAACCAAGAATCGGCGCTCAAGCATGTCGCCACGATGCTGGAGGATGTCGACCGGCGCGTGCGGTTGCCTCGCAGGAAAGAAGGGTTTGCTCCGGCACTGAGAGCTGCGAGGCCAGTGCGCGAGCTCAAGCGTCGGTGAGCCCTAAGCTCCTCGCGGCGGCTCAGTAGCGACGCGACGCTACGCATCCGTCCAGAAATTCTGGTCCTGGCCCCCTCGTGCTAATGCCCCTGCGATCACAACAGCGCATCAAGCAGTGAAGAGGCCCATCGCGCAAATCGTGCATTTCCGACTGAGAGCGCAGACCAAGACCGTTAGATCGTAAACAGCGGCTTCACCTACATAAAAGCCAAACAAACGGCGCCACGCGGGGCGTGCACAAAATTTCGCTGCGGCTGAGAGGTGACAGGGAGAAACTATGATCTCGTTGGTGCGCGGCTCTTAGCCCGCGGTCGTCGATCCGGGCTCAACAGAATGGCCTGTTTTCTGGAATGCGCAGGTGAACTGATAATTCATAACATATTGATATATAAAGATATTGCCATAGACCGCGGAAATTGACCTGCGCCAGCACTGCCGCGCAAGTCCCCAAAAAGGCCTGTTTTCCCTACCGAAATGGTTAGAAATCGCTCTAGTTGACGAAATCGCTGTTTTGCACAAAACTCTCGGTTGACGAAATCCGGAATCTGCACAAATGGAATATCCGCTGCCGACCGCGTTCTTCCCCCAGCTGGCCCTCAACCACTTGGCGCTCGTCGCCAGCTGGCTGCTGGATGAGCTGTACGCCACTGAAGACGATCTCACTCGGGATACAGACGACAATTACACCCGCGGATGTACCACCTTCATGCGACAGCGCCTCCGGATCCTGAAAGAGGCGATGTCCGGCAAGCACCCCTGGCTCGGCATCGCCACAGCCGGCAACGACCTCGTCTTCACCGTCGACGGCCTGCCGTGCCGCTACAGCAACGACGATCCCGACAACCCGAAGAAAGATGCGGTTACGCTGGCGAACTCGTACCAGCAAAGCTTGTTCGACTACGACGACTTCCAACGGCCGCAGCGTTTCTGCTTCGTGATCGATCGTGGTCTCGAGGGCATCTCGGACCCACACGTCGAGTTCGTCGGTTTCACGCCCATTGACACTATCGCCTGCCGTTGGATCAGCAGCAGTGTCCGCAACTTCCAGATTGTCGGCGAGACAACACCGGCAGCAGTCCCGGTTGCAAAACCCACCGTGGCGCCCAAGCGCCGGCCGGCCGACGACGACGCTGTCGCCGAGCAGTCGTGAGCGCTGAGTTTATCGGTGACAATCTCCGATTGATTCGGTTGTTCCATGGCTTGTCGCTGACAGAGCTGGGAGAACGGGTCAACGTATCGAAGCAGTATCTGAGTCGCCTCGAAGCCGGTGAGCCGATGACGGCGCAACTCGAGTCCGCGCTTGTCGACGAGCTCAAAGTTTTGCCGGAGTTCTTCTATGCGGTCGAACCCGAGCCGATCGCGGACGATCAGTGCCACTTCCGAAGCCAGCTCACGACCAAGCCTGCGCTGCGGCAGATTGGTCGTGCGCGCGGCGAGATGCTCAAGCGCCTAGTCCGTGTTCTCGACAACCATCTCGATCTGCCGGCGTACCAGATCGGAGCCGCGGATGCGTCTACGATCGAGAACATTGAGCGTGGGGCCGAGGAGTTCAGGAAGCGATTCGGCCTCGGCCTTGGTCCGTTGAGCAACATCACACGCACGGCCGAAAATGCGGGAGCGGTCGTGACCATGGTCGACGGCTTGGCGCCGGAGATCGATGCGGTGTCTTTTGCGACCAAGCGTCCTGTGATTGCGCTCAATGCGGGCGGACGCTCGGCGTGCCGGCAGCGTTTTGGCATTGCACACGAGCTTGGTCATTTCGCGCTACACCACGGTGTGCTCACCGGCGATCGCCTGACCGAGACCCAAGCCAATCGGTTTGCCAGTGCGCTGCTGCTGCCGAGGTCGTCGTTTGGCGCCGACTGCAGGCATGCAGTGCGCGGAAGTCGGCTCAACTGGAAAGGGATCTCGGAACTGAAGAAAAAATGGGGAACGTCGAAGGCCGCGATCATCTTTCGCGGGCATCAGCTTGGGCATCTCAACGAGGCCCAGGTGCGCACCGGATTTATTTTTCTGAGGCGCCATGGCGAAGCCATTGAGGAAGTCGAAGACCGATTCATTGCCCATGAATCTCCGTCGGTGCTCGTCGATGGCCTGATGGTCATGCGAGAGCAACTCAATCTCCCGATGGCGTATGTAGCTCGAGAGATGAAGGTTCAGGTGAGCCTCCTGTACAAGCTGTCGCCGCGGCTGCAGCAGCCCATGGAAGAGCTACAACGCCCTAATGTGGTTAGCATTTTTCGCAGCCGGCAGACGGCTTAGAAAATCAAAACAGGGCATTTTGGGTCTCCAGACAGATCACCCCAAATTCGAGGGCGCCATGCTGTTCGTCTCGCATGATCGCCACTTCCTGGCCGCGCTCTCGAATCGCGTCCTGGAACTGACCCCAGACGGTGTCCATCAGTACAGCGGGGGCTATACGGAATAC
>NZ_SUKF01000012.1 GCF_005047655.1 Sinimarinibacterium arenosum
TCATCAGCGACTGGATCCAGTTCTACAACCATCGGCGCCCTCACCAGGCGCTGAAGATGAAAACACCCGCTGAAGCATTTGCTTTAGCGGCATGACCTGTGCAGGTTTCGGTGGGTCATTACAGTCGATGACTGGCTCGCACGCGAGATCGAACGACTGGAGCAAGGGACGCTGCGCCCGAGCGGCTGGCATCGGCTCTGGCACATCCCAGACAACGAAATCTATCGCGCCTGCCAGACGCCGGACGGCGCGCCGGCCATCTGCTGCCATACCCACGGTGACGTCGGCATCATTCAGCACGACGTCGACTTTCCCTTTGGCCCCAACACGCGGATCGACTGGCGCTGGATCGTCGAGACCCTGCCCTCGACCATTCGGGAGGACGCGGTGCTCAGTCACGACTATCTGAGCATCGCCATCGAGTTCGATACCGGCAAGGACCTCACCTACTACTGGAGCAGTACGCTACCGGTGGAGACCGGTTACATCTGCCCGCTGCCGGCCTGGAAGGACAAGGAATATCACGTCGTCGTCCGCAGCGGCTCCGACGGACTCGGTGAGTGGCAATCCGAATCCCGCAACCTCTACACCGACCATCAGCAGCACATGGCGCGCTGCATGGACGGCTCGCCCCAGCGCATCGTGCGCATCTGGCTGATCGCCAACAGCGTGTTTCAGCGGGGCACTGGCGATTGCAGCTATGCCGGGATTCGGCTCAGTGACGGCGAGAGTTCGCTGTCAGTGCTGTAGCCACGTCACTCCACTACTGGGATGCAGAGCGCACAGTTAGGCAACCCAGCCAGATTGCAGCAAAGTCAGCAAGTTGTCGGATAGCTCCAAGTTAGTTTCTCGCCGGAGCAAGGAAAGCTTGTTGTAGTCATCAATGGCGCTGCTTATTAAATGGCCTGCCTCTTCCTTTAAGTTCGCATCAAAGAGTAGATCCTGTGATGGTTTTACTTTTTCTCTATCCCCCGCATGCTTGAGAGAGTTGTATACCAAACGATAAAAACCAATTGAACGGCCAATTTCCCTTCCTCGTTTCTTGGGAGGGAGATTGGTTACGTCAAGCCCTCTGAGTCTTGCAGCCATTTCGGCCAATTGAACGTGAGACGATTTAATCTTCTGCTCTTCCAGAAGGGGGGCAACAATGCCTATAACCGCGCCGGCTAAAAGAATACTTTTTGCGAATTCACCATCAGTTTCTCCGGAGCGGTAAGTTTTTTCGGCATCAACAAGCAACTCGCCCGCAAGCAGAATTTTGTTATGAGTTTTCACGACACCTCCAACCTTTCTTAATTGGATTCACCATAGCCAGAGAGGGTGCATCAGAGGCAATTAGAAAACTATCAGACCGTTCGGGAAGCTGGGTAGCGGCGAACGTTCGACTAATGCTAGTAAATATCGCTGCATTCTGACGCACGACAACGCCTTCGAACCACTTCATTCAGTAACGAAGAAAGCCCAACGGCATGAGCCGTTGGGCTTATTGGTGACACCAAGGACACTTACCTAAGTGACGCAGCTTCCGGCACCGTCTGCTGGCCGCTCAGTCCAGTCCGGCCAGAATCTGGCTCATGCGCTTGCCGGTCGCGGATTTCTTCAGCGCGTGCACGATCGCATCGCGCAGCACGTCTTCCGAGAACTTCGGTTCCGCAAGATCGGTTGGGCATGACAGGGGGCCAACGAAGGTGGTCCAGTCGTCGCCGACCCACCAGTCACAGAACGCGGGATCGGCGTCGTCATCCAGCGGTTTTGCCACAAACCGCTGGGTCTTCTCGTCGAACGAGACGTCCTCATTGATGCCGGTGACGACGTAACGCACCACCGCATCGGCGTAGACGTTGCAGAATGACTCGTGAACGCTTCTTTCAATTTTCATGGCGGGATTTTACCGCTGAATGATCCGGACCGATGCGAAATCGAAAAGGCCCGGACGACGCACGCCGTCCGGGCCTGGGCAACATCGGCCATAAGCGCCCAAATGCCTAGAACGCATCCCCCGGCACGTGCACCCAGCCGCTCATCAGCACACGGGCGCTGCGGGACATGATGGCTTTCTTGACGACCCACTCGCCGTTGACCCGCTCGGCCTGCGCGCCGACACGCAGGGTGCCGGAGGGATGGCCGAAGCGCACGGCTTCACGATCACCGCCACCCGCCGCCAGATTCACCAGCGTGCCGGGAATCGCCGCGGCGGTGCCGATGGCGACGGCGGCGGTGCCCATCATGGCGTGATGCAGCTTGCCCATGGACAGCGCGCGGACGCAGAGGTCGATCTCGCCCGCGTCCACCGTCTTGCCGGATGAGCTGGTGTAGGTCTTGGCCGGCGCGACGAAGGCGACCTTGGGCGTGTGCTGGCGCTTGGCGGCCTCGCCCACGTCCTTTATCAGGCCCATCTTCACGGCGCCATACGCACGCACGGTCTCGAACATGGCCAGCGCCTTGGGATCGCCGTTGATGGCTTCCCGCAGCTCGGTTCCGGTGTAGCCGATGGCGTCGGCGTCGACGAAGATGGTCGGGATACCGGCATTGATCATCGTGGCCTTGAACGTGCCGACGCCGGGCACCTCCAGATCGTCCACCAGGTTGCCGGTCGGGAACATGGAACCGCCGGCGTCATCCGCCGGATCGACAAACTCGACCTGGATTTCGGCGGCCGGAAAGGTCACACCGTCCAGCTCGAAGTCGCCGGTTTCCTGCACCTGCCCATTCGTCATCGGCACATGGGCGATGATGGTCTTGCCGATGTTGGCCTGCCAGATGCGCACGGTGCAGAGGCCGTCCTTCGGCACACGTGCCGGGTCGATCAGGCCGTTGGTGATCGCGAACGGGCCGACCGCGGCGGACAGGTTGCCGCAGTTGCCGGACCAGTCGACGAAGGCCTTGTCGATGCCGACCTGACCGAACAGGTAGTCGACGTCGTGATCCGGCTGGCTGCTCTTCGACAGGATCACGGTCTTGGACGTGGACGAGGTCGCGCCGCCCATGCCGTCGATATGCGCACCGTAGGGATCAGGGCTGCCGACGACGCGCAGCAGCAGTTTGTCGCGCGCCTCACCCGGCACCTGACAGGCTTCCGGCAGGTCCGTCAGCTTGAAAAAGGTTCCTTTGCTGGTGCCGCCGCGCATGTAGGTGGCGGGAACTTTGATCTGTGGTGCTTGAGCCATGGGGAGTTCCTCAGTCGGCTTCAATATGTAAATGCCCGTCATTCCCGCGCATGCGGGAATCCAGTGACGCACTCAATCCCGCCGCGGTCCTGGATGCCCGTCTTTCGCAGGCATGACGATTCAAAAATCCTTGTTGCTGCTGCGGCGCGGGTGAAGGCGATTCTCCAGTCAACGGCAAACGTCTTCATACAAATCCTTCCACTGCGGATTCTGCGCCTCGATCAATTTCAGCTTCCAGGCTCGATTCCATTTCTTGATCTGCTTCTCGCGCGCAATCGCGGCAGCCGGGTCGTCAGTCTGCTCAAACCAGACGAGCTGGTGGACGTTGAATCGCTTGGTGAATCCGTCCACCGCGCCCGTCTTGTGTTCCCAAACGCGCCGGATGAGATCGTTCGTCATGCCTACATACAGTGTGCCGTTTCGACGGCTCGCCAGCAGGTAGACGTAGTAGCTCATCCGGCGCGGTGTTTCTGGATTCCCGCTTTCGCGGGAATGACCCGGTACAAGGGACTACGCCGCCTTGCTGGACTCCAGGAAGTCCTGGGCGAATCGCTGCAGCACACCACCGGCGTCGTACACCGAAACCTCTTCGGCGGTATCCAGACGGCAGGTCACCGGCACTTCGGCCGTCTCACCGTTCTTGCGGTGAATGACCAGCGTCAGGTCGGCACGCGGGGTGCGCTCGCCGACGACGTCATAGGTCTCGGTACCGTCAATGCCCAAGGTCTTGCGTGTGGTGCCCGGCTTGAACTCCAGCGGCAGCACGCCCATGCCGATCAGGTTGGTGCGGTGAATGCGCTCGAAGCCTTCGGCAACGATCACTTCCACACCCGCCAGACGCACGCCCTTCGCCGCCCAGTCACGCGACGAGCCCTGGCCGTAGTCGGCACCGGCGATGATGATCAGCGGCTGCTTGCGGTCCATGTAGGTTTCGATGGCTTCCCACATGCGCATGACGGTGCCGTCCGGCTCGACGCGCGCCAGCGAACCCTGCTTGACCTGACCGTCCACCACCGCCATCTCGTTGACGAGCTTGGGATTGGCGAAGGTCGCACGCTGCGCGGTCAGATGATCGCCGCGATGGGTGGCGTAGGAATTGAAGTCCTCTTCCGGCAATCCCATCTTGTGCAGGTATTCACCGGCGGCGCTGTCCATCAGGATCGCGTTGGACGGCGACAGGTGATCGGTCGTGATGTTGTCCGGCAGCACCGCCAGCGGGCGCAGACCCTTGAGCGTGCGCTCGCCGGCCAGCGCGCCTTCCCAGTACGGCGGACGGCGGATGTAGGTGCTCATCTCGCGCCAGTCGTACAGCGGGCTGACCTGGTCCTCGACGACCTTGAAGTTGAACATCGGGTCGTAGACCGAGCGGAACTGTTCCGGCTTCACGCACTTGGCGACGATGGCGTCAATCTCTTCGTCGCTCGGCCACAGATCCTTCAAAGTGACGGGCTTGCCGTCCTTGTCGGTGCCCAGCACGTCCTGCTCGATATCGAAACGGATGGTGCCGGCGATAGCGTAGGCCACCACCAGCGGCGGCGAGGCCAGGAAGGCCTGCTTGGCGTATGGATGGATGCGGCCGTCGAAGTTGCGGTTGCCGGACAGCACCGCCGTCGAGTACAGATCGCGGTCGATGATTTCCTGCTGGATCTTCGGGTCCAGCGCACCGGACATGCCGTTGCAGGTAGTGCAGGCAAACGCGACGATGCCGAAGCCGAGTGCTTCCAGATCACCCAGCAAACCGGCTTCCTTCAGATACAGCTCAACCGTCTTGGATCCGGGCGCCAGTGACGACTTGACCCAGGGCTTGCGTGTCAGACCCTTGGCGACGGCGTTGCGCGCCAGGATGCCGGCGGCGACGACGTTGCGCGGGTTGGAGGTGTTGGTGCAGCTGGTGATGGCGGCGATGATCACAGCACCGTCCGGCATCAGGCCCTGCTCTTCTTCCTTCAGCGCCTTGTCGAGGTCCACTGCGAGCCCGCGCTCATGCAGTGCGGTGGTCGGAAGACGCTTGTGCGGGTTGGACGGGCCGGCCATGTTGCGCACGACCGTGGACAGATCGAACTTCAGCACGCGCTCGTACTGCGCGGTTCTCAGCGCATCGCCCCAGAAGCCGGCGGCCTTGGCGTAGGTCTCGACCAGCTTGACCTGCTCGTCCGTGCGGCCGGTGAGCTTCAGATAGTCGATGGTCTGTTCGTCGATGTAGAACAGCGCGGCCGTGGCGCCGTACTCCGGGCACATGTTGGAAATCGTCGCGCGATCGCCGATCGACAGGGTCGAGGCACCTTCGCCGTAGAACTCCAGATACGCGCCGACGACTTTTTCCTTGCGCAGGAATTCGGTCATGGCGAGCACGATGTCGGTGCAGGTGATGCCGGGCTGGCGCTTGCCGGTCAGCTCTACGCCGATGATGTCCGGCAGACGCATCCACGATGCGCGGCCAAGCATGACGTTCTCGGCTTCCAGACCGCCGACGCCGACGGCGATGACACCGAGGGCGTCAACGTGCGGCGTGTGGCTGTCGGTGCCGACACAGGTATCCGGGAATGCGACGCCGTCCTGCACGTAAACCACCGGAGACATTTTCTCCAGGTTGATCTGATGCATGATGCCGTTGCCCGGCGGTACCACGTCGACGTTCTTGAACGCCTTCTTGGTCCAGTTGATGAAGTGGAAGCGGTCATCGTTGCGGCGGTCTTCGACGGCGCGGTTCTTGGCGAACGCATCCTTCTCAAAACCGGCGTATTCGACGGCCAGCGAGTGGTCGACGATCAGCTGCGTCGGCACCACCGGATTGACCAGCGCCGGGTCGCCGCCCATGTCGGCGATCGCATCGCGCAGGCCGGCAAGGTCGACCAGTGCAGTCTGACCGAGGATGTCGTGGCAGACCACGCGCACCGGGAACCACGGGAAGTCCAGATCGCGCTTGCGCTCGATCAGCTGACCCAGATAGTCGTTGATCTTCGCCGGCTCGGCCTTGCGGACGAGGTTTTCGGCATGCACGCGCGCGGTGTACGGCAGCGTGTCCCAGGCGCCTGGCTTGATCGCGTCGACGGCGGCACGCGCGTCGAAGTAATCCAGCTGGGTGCCCGGCAGGGATTTGCGGTAATTCGTGTTCATGGCTGTGACTCGATGGCGATGGGCGGCGGCGCGTGGCGCGGCTCTTTCAGGCACTTCATTACGCTAGGATCCCCGCGCTGACGCGCGGGGGCCCTCCACGCTATTCAGCGCCTTACTTGCGATCCTTCAGCGGCACGAACTTCTGGTCTTCCGGACCGACGTAGTTTGCGCTCGGACGGATGATCTTGCCGTCGATGCGCTGCTCGATCACGTGCGCGCTCCAGCCGGCGGTGCGGGCGATCACGAACAGCGGCGTGAACATCGCGGTCGGCACGCCCATCATGTGGTAGCTGACGGCGCTGAACCAGTCGAGGTTCGGGAACATTTTCTTGATGTCCCACATCACCGTTTCGAGACGCTCGGCGATGTCGTACATCTTGGGGTTCTTGGCCTCGTCGGACAGCTGCTTGGCCACGCCCTTGATCACCTTGTTGCGCGGATCGGACACGGTGTAGACCGGGTGCCCGAAGCCGATGATGACTTCCTTGCGCTCGACGCGTGCCTTGATGTCGGCTTCGGCTTCATCCGGGGTGTCGTAGCGCTTCTGGATCTCGAACGCGACTTCGTTGGCGCCACCGTGCTTGGGACCGCGCAGCGCGCCGATGCCGCCGGCGATGCAGGAGTACATGTCCGAACCCGTCCCGGCGATCACGCGGCTGGTGAAGGTCGAGGCGTTGAACTCGTGCTCTGCGTAGAGGATCAGCGAGGTGTGCATCGCACGCTCCCACGACTTGCTCGGCTTCTCGCCGTGCAGCAGGTGCAGGAAGTGGCCCCCGATCGAATCGTCGTCGGTCTCGACGTCGATGATCTTGCCGTTGAAGGCGTAGTGGTACCAGTACAGCAGCATCGAACCCAGCGACGCCATCAGGCGGTCGGCGATGTCGCGCGCGCCCGGATGGTTGTGGTCGTCCTTCTCCGGTAGTACGCAGCCCAGCGCGGAAACGCCGGTGCGCATGACGTCCATCGGATGGCTGTTGGCCGGCAGCTCTTCGAGCACCGACTTCACTGCGGCCGGCAGGCCGCGCAGCGCCTTGAGCTTGGCCTTGTACGCGGCCAGTTCCGCCTTGGTCGGCAGCTTGCCGTGCACCAGCAGATGCGCGATCTCTTCGAACTCGCAGGTCTCGGCGACGTCGAGGATGTCGTAGCCGCGGTAGTGCAGGTCGTTGCCGCTGCGGCCGACGGTGCACAGCGCGGTGTTGCCCGCGGCGGTGCCGGACAGGGCGACGGACTTCTTCGGCTTGAAGGTCGGGGTGGTGTTCTCGGACATCTCGAACTCTCCTGATTGGCAGCTTTTTCAGCCAGCTTTGATGAAACGTATTGGGGGGCGTTGCTTACTTCTTCGACGCAAACAGGGCATCGAGCTTCTGCTCGAACGCGTGATAGCCGATGCGGTCGTACAGCTCGGCGCGCGTCTGCATCATGTCGATCACGTCCTTCTGGTGACCGTTCTGGCGGATCGAGGTGTACACCGCCTCGGCCGCCTTGTTCGCGGCGCGGAACGCCGACAGCGGATACAGCTGGATGGCGACGCCGACCGAGGCCAGCTCGTCACGCGTGAACAGCGGCGTGGCGCCGAATTCGGTGATGTTGGCCAGCACCGGCACCTTCACCGCGTCGACAAACTTCTGGTACGTCGGCAGATCGTAGGCCGCCTCAGCAAAGATGCCGTCGGCGCCGGCTTCGACACAGGCGATCGAGCGCTCGATCGCGGCGTCCACGCCTTCGGCCTGGATCGCATCGGTGCGCGCGATGATGAAGAAATCCTTGTCGGTCTTGGCATCGGCCGCGGCCTTCACGCGATCGACCATCTCGCCCTGGGTCACGATCTCCTTGCCGGGACGATGACCGCAGCGCTTGGCGCCGACCTGGTCCTCGATGTGGCAGGCAGCGGCGCCGGCCTTGATCAGGCTCTTGATCGTGCGCTCGATGTTGAACGCGCTCGGACCGAAGCCGGTGTCGATGTCGACCAGCAGCGGCAGGTCGCAGACGTCGGTGATGCGGCGCACGTCGACCAGTACGTCGTCCATCGTGTTGATGCCGAGATCCGGCAGACCCAGGCTGCCGGCGGCAACCCCACCGCCCGACAGGTAGATCGCCTTGAACCCGGCGTGCTTGGCGAGCAACGCGTGGTTGGCATTGATGGCACCGATCACCTGCAGGGGTTTTTCGGCGGCAAGGGCTGCGCGGAAACGCGCACCGGCGGAAGACGTCATCAGCGACTCCTCATTGAGCGGGTCCATCGGTCACGCAGCGGCGGCGCGATGGGCTCGTCGGGTGGATGTGGGGCACTACTACTCAAGGGGCGTGCCACTTTCAGGTGACGCAGGCATTCTTGCTACTGGATTGAAATTGCAAAGGAATTTTCTAACAGCTGAGACACAGCGGTATTTTCGGAGCGTTCAGATGTTTCATTTTACTGTTTCGTGAAACATATGAAACGCGAAATGAAACATAATGCGGCGCATGCAAAGCCAGGATCATTTCGTCCCGACCATCTGGACAGTCAGCGTCACCCGACTCTCCAGTCTGATGCGCGAAGTGACGCCGGAGTTCGACGGCCGCGCGCACATCGAAACCATCGACCTGGGCTTCGAGGAAGCCGTTACCCACATCCGCGAACGCCTGCGCAGCGAAGACTGCGACGTGGTGCTGTCGGCCGGCAGCAACGGCGAATATCTGCGCAATCGCATCGACAAGCCGATCGTGCTGGTGCGCCCGGACGGCTTCGATCTGATGCAGGCCCTGACCCGCGCACGTCTGCATTCGAACCGCATCGGCATCATCACCTACGGACCGGAGCTGCCGGCGTTCGCCGCGTTCAAGCAGCAGTTCGGACTGGAGATCGAACAGCGCTCGTATACCAACACCGAAGCGGCGCGCGATCTGGTCGCCGAGCTGGTGTCGCTTGGCTGCGGCGCAATCGTCGGCACCGGCTACATCACCGAGCTGGCGGACCGCGCCGGTGTCAGCGGCATCCTGATCTATTCGCCAGAGGCGATCCGGCGCGCGTTCGAGCAGGCCATCGACCTGGCCCGCATGCTCGCCGCAGCCCGCAGCGGCGGGCGCGAACCGTCCGCGGCGGTAGATTCGCGCTACAGCCTGCGACGACTGATCGGCAACAGCGCGGCTATGGTCTCGCTGCGCGATCAGGTGCGCCTGTATGGCGCCAGCGACCGCACCGTGCTGATCACCGGCGAAACCGGCACCGGCAAGGAACTCGTCGCCCAGGCGCTGCACGGCGCCAGTCCGCGCCGCGCCGGGCCGTTCGTTGCCGTGAACTGCGGCGCGATCACCGAATCACTGCTCGAATCCGAACTGTTCGGGCATACCGAAGGCGCCTTTACGGGCTCCCGGCGCGGCGGCCGAGCCGGCCTGATCGAAGCCGCCAACGGCGGCACACTGTTCCTGGACGAGATCGGCGAAATGCCGTTGCCGCTGCAGACGCGGCTGTTGCGTGTGCTCGAAGAACGTGAGGTGCTGCGCGTCGGCAGCACGCGGCCGACACCGGTGGACGTGCGCGTAATTGCCGCCACTCACGTGCAGCTCGACCAGCTCGCCGCCGACGCCCGTTTCCGTCGCGACCTGTACTACCGGCTGAATGTGCTGCGCATCGCCCTCGCGCCGCTGCGCGAGCACCCCGAAGACGTTCCGCTGCTGCTGATGACCTTCCTGCGCGCCGCCGGCGCTGGCGCGATGACTCTCGACGTGCCGGCGCAGAAGCTGCTGCTGCAATACCCCTGGCCCGGCAACGTGCGCGAGCTGCGCAACCTCGCCGAACGGATTTCGGTGCTCGCGCATGCTGAATCGCCGCTGTCAGCCCTGACCCGCCCGTTGCTGCTGCGCTGTGCGCCGGAATTCGGCTTCGAGTCGCCTCTGGCGGCGGGATCGGCCACGACCATGGCAGCCTCCGGGACTGGCACCGGTCGCGATCCGGCAGCCGACGCCATCGATACCGAATCCATCGCCGCCGCGCTGCGCCGCCATGGCGGCAACCGTCAGCGCGCCGCAGATGCGCTCGGGATTTCCCGAACGACCTTGTGGCGCAAGCTGCGGCCACCCGCGGACTGAGCGACCGCCCGGCCGGCCGGAATGCCGCGGAACGCTCGAACATGAAAGTCGGACGACCGGCCCTATGGGCATGCATTGCAGCGGCGTAAAGTGCCGCCCCATGAAGTCGACCCAGCGTGCCCTCACGCACACCCCGCGCTACCCGGGCAGCGCTATGATCCGCGGCGCTCCACCGGAGCTGCCATTCGGCCGCCATTCAGCTGCACCCGCCAAGCTGTACCGCTGCACGCGTTTCCGCACACCTGACTACAAGATTTGCTGGGCTTCGCATCCAGAAAACACCTTCACGTGACGTCCCCCGATCAACATTCGTTTTCCGCACGCCTGCGCTGGCTGATGGGCAGCCCGATCGGCGCCGCGCTGGGCGCGCTGGTGTACGGCGTCTGGGCGGTCTACGCCAACCGTGACGCTGGCATGACGCTGGCACTGCGCGCGGGAACCGTGCACTGGTTGACCAGCGCGCTGCTGACCTACTTCGGCGCGGCGTCGATGCGCGTGGTATTCGACACCGTGGCCGCAACCTTCACCGGAACCGCGCGATTGATCGCAACCTGCATCGGCGGGCTGGCCTTTACCTATGTGACGCTGATCGGCGTGCATCTGATCAATGGTTCGCCGCACATTCTGCTGACGCTTGCGCCCGGCCTCATTCCGACGCTGCTGTTCTGCATCACCTATGCCGCATTGCTGCAGCGCGGCGCACCGGTTCCGGCCGAGGCCGGAACCCTGACCGGAAGTTTCTAATGCATCACCGCAGTCAATTCCTGCGTCTGCTGGATTTCAGCCAGCGCATCCTTGAGCAGGGCATCTCGCTGATCGATTTGGCGCGGACGCACGCCGACATCGCTTTCGACAGTTTCATCGGTCCGCATCTGCGGCATGTGATCGAGCATTACGAAACCTTCGTGCAGCAGGCCGGCGGCCGCACCATCGACTACGACGCACGCCTGCGAGACCGCGATGTCGAGCGCGATCCGGCGTTGGCGCGCGCGCGCCTGCAGGCGCTGAGTGCCGCAATTGCGCAGCTGGAAGAATCGCAGCTGTCCAACCCGGTCGCGATCCATCTGCTTGGCGGTATGGCCGGCGACGAACACTTCGTGACGTTTTCAACGGTCGAGCGCGAACTGATGTTTCTCGCCAGCCATGCGATTCATCACTACGCCCAGCTGAAACTGCATCTGCACGCCCACGGCATCGAACTGGACCCGGACTTCGGCAAGGCGCCGTCGACGATCCATCACGAGCACCAGACGCACTGATGTCCACGCGCCCGCAAACCCTGCCCTGGCAGACCTCGACTTCAGCGGCGCTGCCGCTGCTGACGCGATGGTCGATCAGTCTGGCGCGCGCACGACGCTGGGAGTTCTGGCCGGCGTGGCTGTTCTACATTCCGATCATCGGCTGGATCCTGCTGCTGGGCCTGCGCTTCCGCAGCCCGACCCTGTTCACCGCCGCCAACCCGGCGATGGATGCCGGCGGCGTAGTCGGCGAACGCAAGCATGAAGTGCTGGAACCGCTGCAACGCAACGCACCGGATCTGGTGGCCACGTTCACGCTGATCCGTGGCGGCGATGCCGCAGCGCGCGTCGACGCGGCGCTGGCACATGCAGAAATTACCGGCTTCCCGATCGTGCTGAAACCGGATGTCGGTCAGCGCGGTCGCGGTGTCTTCATCGCGCACGACACGCATGCCGTGCGCGAATATCTGCAGCGGTTCGACGGCGACGTGCTGGCGCAGCGCTACGTCGAGGGCGAGGAGTTCGGCGTGTTTGTCGCACGCGCACCCGGCGAAGCCCAGGCCCGCATCCTGTCGATCGTGCACAAGACGTTTCCCGCCGTGACCGGCGACGGCCAGCGCAGCCTCGGCGCACTGATCCTCGCCGAAGCCCGGGCGCGCCTGATCGCGCCGCTGCTGTGGACGCGCTGGGCACAGCGACTGGATCAGATCCCCGCCGCCGGCGAGCGCGTGCAGCTGGTCGACATCGGCGCCCACTGCCGCGGCGCGCTGTTCCTGGATGCGCGCCACTGTGCGACCCCGGCATTGATTCAGACGATGACGCGGCTGACCGATGCCGTACCGGGCTACTGCTTCGGCCGCATCGATATGCGCTGCCCCAGCCCGGACGCGCTCGCGCGCGGCGAAGCGCTGCAGGCGATCGAACTCAACGGCGTGACTGCGGAGAGCGCGCACATCTATCACCCGGATACGCCGCTGCGTGAAGGCTATGCGGCGATGCTGCGGCAATGGCGCATCGCCTTCGAGATCGGCCGCACCAACCGTGCGCGGGGCGCGACCGTGGTCGGCCCGTTCGGCCTGCTGACGCGCTTCCGTGACGACCTCAAGCGTTCGGATCACTGGTTCTGATCCGCGCCACCGACGGAGAACGACATGTCCCGCAATCCCTCATCCCTCCTTGCCCGCTCGCTGCTGGGCATGATCGTCGGCCTGTGGTCGCTGAGCGCACTGGCGCTGGACCCGATCAACACCGGCCTGTTCGGCAACACCGCGATCAAGGGCTACGACCCGGTCGCGTATCACACCGATCACAAGCCGGTGAAAGGCAGCAAGGACTACAGCTTCGAGTGGATGGGCGCCAACTGGCTGTTCGCCTCGCAGCAGCACCTGGATCTGTTCAAGGCGGACCCCGAGCGCTACGCGCCGCAGTACGGCGGCTACTGCGCCTACGCGGTGTCGCAGAACGGCACGGCCGGCATTGACCCCGAATCGTTCACGGTCATCGGCAACAAGCTGTATCTGAACTACGACAAGGACATCCAGAAGAAGTGGGAAGCCAACCGCGACGGCTACATCCGTGACGCCGATCGCCTGTGGCCGGAGGTTCTCAAGCAATGAGCCTGCGCGCCCAAATCCAGCTGATGGCGTCGTACAACGCCTGGATGAACGAAAAGGTCTACGCGGCCGCGGCGACCTTGACTCCGGAGCAGCTGGCACAGGATCGCGGTGCATTCTTCGGTTCGATTCTGGGCACACTGAATCACCTGATCGTTGCCGACACCATCTGGCTGCAGCGCTTTGCCCGGCATCCCGCACAGTTCACCGCGCTTGAGTCCGTGCGTGAACTGCCGTCACCGCGCGCGCTGAACGAGACTGTCTTTGCGGATCTGCCGTCGCTGACACAGCGCCGCGCGTTGCTCGACAGCACGATCCAGGCCTTGGCCTCCGAGTTGAGCGAAGCGGATCTGAATCAGACGCTGCACTACCACAGCACTCGCGGAGTACCGGGCGCCAAGCCATTCGGCCCGCTGCTGATGCACTTCTTCAATCACCAGACCCATCATCGCGGACAGGTCACGACCTTGCTGTCACAGGCTGGAATCGACGTCGGCGTCACCGATCTGCTGATGCTGATTCCTGATCCGCCGCTCGACTGATTTCTTTGCATCCATCTCGGGGGAGAACCATGCAAGGCTACAAACGATTTGGGCATGTGGCGCTGGCGCTATACATCGCCTTCGTCTTCATCCAGTCGCTGTTCTTCAAGTTCACCGGCTCGCCGGAAACCATCTACATCTTCGAGAGCAAGCTCGACCCGTGGGCAGCATCGCTGGGCTTTCCCGGCCTGTTCGCACCCGGCGGCCTGTTCTCGGCCCAGGTCGTCGGCAGCGCCGAACTGCTGGCTTCGGTCGTGCTGCTCGCCGGCACCTTCGTCGCGCGCTGGCGCGTGCTGCAGGGTCTCGGCGCACTGCTCGGTCTCGGCGTCATTTCGGGCGCGATCTTCTTCCATCTGTTCACGCCGCTGGGCGTGGCCGTTATCAATACCGACGGCAGCAGCGACGGCGGCCAGCTGTTCATCATGGCCTGCGGTGTCTGGATCGCCTGCGCGATCCTGATCTGGAAACGACGGGCAGTGCTGCTGGGCCTGATCGGCCGGAACCCTGCGGTGCAGGGCGCGATCTGAGCGCCAGCTCCGGGAAGGGCCATGAACACGCACCCACATCGCAGTACCGAGTCACCGGTCATCGGCCTGCCACGGCGGCCTGGCCGCGCCTGGCTGTCCGCCGCCGCCGACCGCGCACTGGGGCTGGACACGCTGGAGCGCCTGTACCGCCGGCGACCGGCGTCGCTGGACCCGCAGGAGTTCGTGCGCTACGCACTGGAGAGCCTGCACATCGCGCGGGGCATCGACGCCGGCAGCATCGAATCGATCCCGCAAACCGGGGCCACCATCGTCGTGGCCAACCATCCCTACGGCGCCGCCGAAGGCATGGTGCTGGCGGAACTGCTGATGCAACGCCGCCCGGACGTACGCCTGCTCGCGAATGAACTGCTGCAGCGCTTGCCGGAACTGGCGCCGATCATCACGCCGATCGACGTGTTCCGCAGCGGTGTGAACACCCAGGGCCTGCGCGCCGCGCTGCGCCATCTGCACGACGGCGGGGTGCTGCTGGTGTTTCCCGCCGGCGAGGTCAGCCGCCTCGATCTGAAACGCCGCGCCATCGTCGATCCGCCGTGGTCGGACACGGTGGCGACGCTGGCACGCCGCACGCGGGCCGCCGTGGTGCCGATCTTCGTCGACGGCCGCGCCAGCACCACCGCGATCACCGCTGGGCTCGTGCATAGCCGCCTGCGCACGGCACTGCTGGCACGCGAGCTGATCCGCCTGCGCGGCATGCGCATCGGCCTGCGCATCGGCGAAGCGCTGAACCCGAACGAACTCGAAGCGATTCCCAAGGCGCAGCAGACTGACTACCTGCGCCTGATCACCTACGCACTCGGCGCCCGCGATAGCTCGGTGTCGACCCCGCGCAGCGTGCAGCCGCTGGCGCCGGCCGTTGCCGCCCGTGCATTGGCCGCGGACGTGGAGCGCCTGCCGGCGCAGCGACACCTGCTCGACGCCGGAGAGTTCTCGGTCTACCTCGCGCCCAGTGACGAGCTGCCGAACGTCCTGCCGGAAATCGGGCGACTGCGCGAACTGAGCTTTCGCGCGCTCAACGAAGGCTCGGGTCTGCCGCGTGACCTCGATACCTACGATGACCACTATCAGCACCTGTTCGTCTGGCATCGCCAGCAGCAGGCGATCGTCGGCGCATACCGTTTTGGCTTCTCACAAACCATCCTGCCGCAGGCGGGCCCTGCGGGGTTCTATACCCACAGCCTGTTCGACTACGACCGCCGCCTGTTCGCACAGCTCGGCCCCAGCATCGAGCTGGGTCGCTCGTTCGTGGCACCGGAATGGCAACGCAGCTTCCAGCCGTTGCGCCTGCTGTGGAGCGGTATCGATCGCGTGCTGCGACGGCATCCGGATATCCGCTGGCTGTTCGGCCCGGTCAGCATCAGCCCCAGCTACACGCCGACCGGCCGCGCGCTGATCGCCGAAACCCTGCGTCTGCATCACTCGCTGCCAGCCTTCGGCGCATTGATCAAACCCCGCACCCCGCCGCAGCGTCGCGACATCGAAGCGCTGCGTCAGGTCACCAGCGCACTCGCCGACCCCAAGCTGCTGTCGCGTCTGGTTTCACGTATCGAACACGGCCCCGGCCTGCCGATATTGCTGCGGCAATACCTTGACCTGAACGGCCGCTTCGCCGGTTTCAACGTCGATCAGGCCTTCGGCGGCACACTCGATGGTCTGGTCTTCGTCGAAGTCGCCGGCATTCCGGAGAAAGTGCGCAGCCGTCTGGTCATTGCCGAGAGCGCTCCGGCCGACTGATCTGTACCGGCGAGTGCGTGACGGACGCCTGCACTCCTTGCGCTCCGCAGTACGCAATACCGCTCTGTTGTCGCCCCTGATCGATCAGCGTATCGTCGTTTTCGCCGCTGCGGCTGCCCCGCTGGGGCTGAATGAAACAGGGAGGATCTCCATGCTGGTGATCATTCATGGCTGGAGCGATACGCACAGCTCGTTTCGTACACTGGGTCGACGGCTGGTTTCCGAAGGCATCGCCGACGATGTCGCGCACGTACGCCTGGGCGACTACATCTCGCTGGACGACGCCGTCACCTTCAACGATATTGCCCATGCGCTGAACGCCGCCTGGGCACGTGCGTCGCTGCCCACCCAGCCACGCAGTGTCGACGTCGTCGTGCATAGCACCGGCGGTCTGGTGATCCGGCACTGGATGACCGAGTTCTTCAAACCCTCGACCAATCCGATCCGGCGGCTGCTGATGCTTGCGCCAGCCAATTTCGGCTCACCGCTGGCGCACAAGGGGCGGTCATTTGCCGGTCGTATCATCAAGGGCTTCAAGTCCGACAAACCGTTCCAGACCGGCACGCACATCCTGAAGGGACTCGAGCTGGCCAGTCCGTATTCCTGGGAGCTGGCGCAGCGCGACCGTTTTTCCAGCGACGTCTGGTACGGCCCCGGACGCGTGCTATGCACGGTGCTGGTCGGAACATCGGGCTATAGCGGCATCTCGGCAGCAGCCAACGAAGCGGGCACCGACGGCACCGTGCGGGTGTCGACCGCGAATCTCGACCCGCTTCTGCTGCGCCTGGATTTCGCGGCAAATCCAGAGACGCCAACGCGCAAGCTTCAAGCCGCCAATGGTGCGATCGCATTCGCTCGCGTTCCGCACGAGAATCACAGCACCATTGCGCTGAAAGAGAACGGCCCGAAGAACGACGTCACGATGGACTTCATCCGGCGCGCGCTGCAGATCACCGATGCGCAGTTCCCGCAACTGATCGCGGATCTGGACGCACATTCACAGAAGGCACGAGAACAAGGCGCAGACAAGCCGTTCACGCAGGGCTACCAGAACACCGTGGTGCGCTTGTCCGACAACTACGGCGCCTTCGTCAAAGACTTTTTCCTGGAGGTGTTCAGCACCAGGCCGGGCACCGACAAGGTCGACGATGCCCTCACGCGCAAGATCCAGGAGGACGTGCTGACCAAGGTGCATGCGTATGGCGACAACTCGGCCTATCGCAGTCTGCTGTTCAACACCACGGTGCTGCTGGAAGCCGTCACGCGTCAGCGTCGTTCGCTGAGTCTCAGCGTCACCGCAGAACCCGACATCCGCCTCACCCGCAGCGCGGGCTACCGGACTTTCGGCTACAACGACATCGGCAATGCTGATCTCACGGTGTCGCACCAGCGCAGTCTTTTTGTGCCGGATCGCACGGTGCTGATCGATCTGGTGATCCGGCGCGAACAAATGCCCGAAGTATTCGAGATGCGGCCGTTGAAGTAAGCATGCACGCGGCTCAACGAACCGCACTGCGACCAGCGATCATTGAGACGGTACGTGGCTGGTCGTGACATCGGCCAGAACCTTGCTGGCAGTGCCCAGCACCTGGGTGCGCACGACGCTCACGCTGCGTCCCTTCTTGACGAACCGCGCGACCGCGCGCAGTGACCCCTCGCGCTGATTGCCGACGAGGTTGGCATTGAGATTGATTGCCAGCGGGAATCCCTTCATGCCTTCGGTCGCCTGATCCTTGCCGAGCGCCAGCATCGTCGCGGCAACGTCGGCGAACCAAAGCATCGCACCGGCGTGCACTGTCCCGAACGGATTCCGGATGCCGTCCGTCACCGGCATCTCGGCCACGACCTCGTCGTCGCTGCGCTCGATGATGGTGAATTCAATCGTGCCCTGCACTTTCATGACCGCTCCTGGGTGGTTCCGGCGGCGACGCGCCGGGTCTTGCAATTCTGAATGTGTAGATACACACTTTGCAAATGAGTCCATCGTCGACATCGCTGCGGGACCAGGTCCTGGCCATGGGCAGCAGCTGCTATGCGCTGCAGGCGCGCCGCACTGCCAACCAGCTGGCACGCACTTACAACCGTGCGCTGGCGCACCTGAATATCGAGGTTGCGCAGTTCTCGACGCTGTGCGTGATCGCGGCCGAAAAGGCGCTGTCGGTCAGCGACATGGCGGCACACCTCGGCATTGAGCGCTCGACGCTGGTGCGCAATCTGAAAATCCTTGAGCGCGATGAACTGATCCGGCAGTCCGGACGCGAGGGCCGCCGAATCCAGTATCAGATCACCGCCAAGGGTTCACGCTTGTTGAACAGGGCACTACCGGTCTGGCATCAGCTTCAGAACGAACTCGGCACGGCGATGGGCGGCGTCAACGGCGAACCGCACCGGGCACTGCGCGCACTCCGCGACGCGGCCCGGCATGCCACTGCCGCTGCGTCTGAAGACTGAAACCCACCCTAAAGGCGATTGATTTACACGACCCAATTTTTCATTCTCAACTGTGTATCTACAACATAAAGGAGTCGCGCGATGAACGATATGAGCCACGGCAATCCCCCTGCCCCGAAAACCGGCATCGTCGACCCGGCGATTGCCACCAGCATGTCCGGCCTGGCCTTCATGCATAAGCTGATGAATGAAGAACTCCCGGCACCACCGTTCTCGTTGACCGCCGATGTCTGGCCGGTTGAAGTCGAGGACGGCCGCGTGGTGTTCGAGGGGCGGCCGTCGGAGCGCTTCTACAATCCGATGGGCACGATCCACGGTGGCTGGCTGTCGACCCTGCTCGACTCGGCAATGGGTTGCGCCATCCACTCGCATCTGCCGCCGGGGGCCGGCTACACCACGGTCGAGATGAAGGTGAACTTTGTCCGGCCCGCATTTGCGCACACCGGCCCGCTGCGCTGCGAGGCGAGCCTGATGCATTACGGCGGACGCATCGCCACCTCGGAGGGCCGCATCATTGACGGCAAGGGCCGGCTGATCGCGCACGGCACCGAAACCTGCATGCTGCTGGACACGACGCGCGCTGCGCACGCCTAGTTCGTTTGCGCTGACATTTCACTGGAGCATCCCATGATCGACGCTGTCATTGCCGGCTATGTCCGCACCCCGTTTCACTTCGCGCGCAAGGGCCGACTCGTCGGCGTGCGCCCCGACGACCTTGCCGCCATCGCGATCCGCGCGCTGGTCGATCGCGCCGACATCGATCCGGCACTGATCGAGGATGTGCTGCTCGGCTGCGCCTACCCCGAGGCCGAACAGGGCAGCAACATCGCGCGACTGGCCACGCTGCTCGCCGGACTCCCCCAGTCTGTTGGCGGCGCGACGATGAACCGCTTCTGCGGATCGTCGATGACCGCCATCCACACCGCCGCGGGACAGATCGCGCTTGGCGCCGGCGAGGCATTCATCTGCGGCGGCGTGGAATCAATGACGCGCGTGCCGCAGGGTGGATTCAATCACTCGCCGAATCCACGCTTCAGGACGCGCGATGGCGGCGACGCCGAGATCATGACTGAGGCGTACATCCCGATGGGCGAGACTGCCGAGAACGTCGCCGAGCGCTACCAGGTGGCGCGCGCGGATCAGGAGCAGCTGGCATTCGAGTCGCAGCAGAAGGCGGCCGCCGCACAAGCCTCTGGAAAGCTGAAGGACGAGATCGTCGCAGTGCCCACGGCGGACGGTCTGGTCGATGTCGACGGTTGTCTGCGTCCGCAGACGACGCTGGATGGACTCGCCGCGCTCAAGCCCGCGTTTCGCCCGGACGGCACGGTGACGGCGGGCACGGCCTCTCCACTGACCGACGGCGCCTCGGCGGTGCTGGTGTGTTCATCCGCGTTCGCAGCGCGTCATCGTCTGCCGGTGCTGGCGCGGATCAAGTCACTTGCGGTGGCCGGCTGCGAGCCGGAGATCATGGGCATCGGCCCGGCGCCGGCAACGCGCAAGGCGCTGGCGCGCGCGGGGCTAACGATCGATGACATCGACATCGTCGAGATCAACGAAGCTTTCGGCAGTCAGGCCGTAGCCTGCCTGCGCGAGCTGGAGATCCCACGACACAAGGTCAATCTCGACGGTGGCGCGATTGCGATCGGCCATCCGCTCGGCGCCACCGGTGCGCGCATCACCGGCAAGGCCGCGCAATTGCTGAAGCGTGAAGGCAAGCGCTACGCGCTGGCGACGCAATGCATCGGCGGCGGCCAGGGTGTGGCAACGATTCTCGAAGCGGTCTGAACCGGCGACGCCGGCAACCCTTGCAAGCAACTCACCCGCGCATCTCGGGACGCCCCGCAACACGGGGCGCTTCAAGATGCCGCACAGTCCTCAGTGCATGCGTGCAAGGCCGGCGCGGTACACACGCGGCGTCTCGCCGGTCCAGCGCTTGAAGGCGCGGCGGAATTCCCGCCCGTCGCTGTACCCCAGCTCCGCGGCGACCGTGGCGACGCTGACGCGCGCATCCATGAGGAGCTGCTGGGCGCGTTCCGCACGCAGCTGGTCGTGCAGCTCGCGAAAGCTCATGCCTTCCGCGGACAGACGCCGGCGCAGAGTGCGCTCGGTCATGTGCAGCGCCGCGGCCGCCGCCGTGGCGCTGGGCTGCTGGCCCAGACGCGCGCGCAACCAGCGTTCCAGCGACACCAGCATCTCGCTGGCGCTGCGCACGGATTCGGCCTGCGCCCGACAGACGCGCAGTGCCTCGGTCAAGGTCACCGGGTTGTAGGTCGGCAGCTCCTGATCGAGCAGCCGGGCACGAATCCACAGGCGGTTCTCGCCGGCCGAGAAACGCAGCGGGCAACCGAACTGCGCTTCATACGCGGCCCGATAGCGCGGTTCCGGATAACTCAGTTCCAGCAGCAGCAACTGATGCCTGGGGCCCAGCATCGCACGACTGACGTTGGCCACACTGGCAAAGGCTTCCTCGCACAGGAACGGCAGCAGCTCGGGTTCCGGGAAGCGCTCGCGCGCAACCAGCGCGATCTCGTCGCCGCGGGGCTGCAGCTCGATGTCGAGCAGGCTGCCGGAGATCTGGTGGTATTCCATCCCGGTCCGCACAGCATCGCCGAAGGTGCGGCAGGACAACATCGCAAATCCGAGCATCCCGAACGACGACAGGGACTCGCGCCCGCCCAGCGCCAGACCGACGCCGACATCGCCGAACTCCCGCACGGCGCGCCGGATGATCGTCATCGCCTGTCGGTAGGACACGTGCTGGCCCGGCTCGTGACTCTGCGCCACGCTCAGACCGGTGCCGGCAAACCAGACTTCCGGATCCACGCCCTGCGCCTGACCGTAGTCCGCCAGCATTGCCAGCAGAATCGTCGGGATCACCGCCGCGCGATAGCGCTGGATGTCGATACGACGCATCAGGGTGTCGGCGTTGCGCTGGGCCATGGGCCTCATGTTGTCCGTTTTGCCCCCCATCTTGCCGCAGTCGCCCTCCCCGTGCGAGCCCGGCTTTGCCAGCATAGGGCTCCCGTGACTTCGATCGAGGCTTTTCATGTCCGCTGACAGCGCCGCTGTTGCATCCAATCCGCCGTCGCAGTCCACCGTCGACCGCAGCGATCTGGTCTGCATCGTCGGCGCCGGACCGGCCGGCCTGTCGATCGCGCGCGCGCTGAAGCGCCTGCATATTCCCTATGAGCAGTTCGAGCGCCACAGCGACGTCGGCGGCATCTGGGACCCGAGCAATCCCGGCAGCCCGATGTACCAGTCCGCGCACTTCATCTCCTCGCGCAACACGTCGGGCTTCTATGACTTCCCAATGCCGCGCGAGTATCCGGACTACCCGTCCAACCGCCAGATTCTCGATTACTCGCGCCGCTTCGCACGTACATTCGGCCTGTATGACGCGATCCAGTTCAACACCGCGATCGAGCACGTCGAGCAGCAGGGCGACGCCTGGCTGGTCACGCTCGGAGGGGGCGAGACGCGGCGCTATCGCGCGCTGGTCTGCGCCACCGGCGTCAACTGGAGCCCGCGCCTGCCGCGCCATCCCGGCGACTTCAATGGCGAGATCCGCCATTCGGTCAGCTACTTCTCGCCGGACGAGTTCCGCGGCAAACGCGTCCTGATCATCGGCGCCGGCAACTCCGGCGCGGACATTGCCTGCGACGCCGCCGCCCATGCCGACGCCGCATTCATCAGCCTGCGTCGCGGCTATCACTTCATTCCCAAGCACATCTTCGGCGTGCCGGCCGACGAGTTCGGTGAAAAGGGACCGCAGATGCCGATGTGGCTGGAGCGTCCGCTGTTCACCGCGCTGCTGAAGATGGTCGTCGGCGACGTCACCCGCTGGGGCCTGCCCAAACCGGATCACAAGCTGTTCGAGTCACATCCACTGCTGAACACGCAGCTGCTGCACTACCTGCAGCACGGCGACATCCAGGCCAAGGGCGAGGTCGAGCGCTACGACGGCGACGATGTGGTGTTCAAGGACGGCTCGCGGGAAAGGATCGATCTGGTGCTGTACGCCACCGGCTATGACATGAAGATCCCCTACGTGCCCGAGGACTACTTCGACTGGGCCGGTGGCCGCCCGCAGATGTACCTGACCGCGTTCAACCGCAAGCACCACAACCTGTTCGGGCTCGGCTACCTGGAAATCAACAGCAGCGCCTACACGCTGTTCGACCGCATCTCGCACATGGTCGCGCACTACCTCGACGACCAGCGCCGCAATCCGCAACGCGCGGCCGCGTTCGACCAGCTGATCCGCGACGATCACCCGGTCCTGTCCGGTCCGCTGAAGATGGTCGACTCCGACCGGCACAAGGGCTATCTCGACGCCGCCACCTACAAACGCCACATCGAGAAACTGCGCCAGAAGATGGGGTGGCCGGAGCTGAAGCCCGGCTTCTACGATGCGATCCAGGTCAGCACCGGTGACGCGCCCGCCGCCACCGCACCTGCGAGCCCGATCGGAGAGAAAGCGGCATGAGCCAGACCCGCACCCCACCGGTGGCCGTCGTCACCGGCGCCGCCGGCGCCATCGGCACGGAAATCTGCCAGCGCCTGCAGGCCCGCGGCTACGCCATCGTTGCCGCCGACCTCAGCGAGGCCGGCCTCGCAGCCCTGCAGGGCAAACTGGCGCAGCCGCTGAGCTGCGTGGCTGGCGATCTGTCCGATCCGCAGACCGCGGAGCGCATCCGCAGCACGCTGGATACGCGGCATGGCCGCTGCGACGTGCTGATCAATAACGCCGGCATGGTCATCACCGATCCGTTCGAGACGATGACGACCGCGCGGGTGCGCCGCGAGGTGGACGTCAACCTACTGGCGCCGATGCTGCTGACGCACGCGCTGTTTCCGTTGCTGCAGGCAGCGCGCGGTCAGGTCATCAGCGTGGTCTCGCTGGGCTCGATGCTGCCGCTGGCCGAAAGCCCCGGTTACGCCGCGTCCAAGTTCGGACTGCGCGGCTTCATGCTGAGTCTGGCGCTGCGCACACCCAGAAATGGCGTGCGCATCAGCACCGTCAATCCGGCCGGCGTCAACACGCCGATGCTGCATTACGAAGCGCGTACCGGGGGCTCGCCACTGAATTTCCTCGGTACGCCACTGGAACCCGAACAGGTCGCCGAACGCGTGATCAAGCAGCTGCACAAGCCGAAGATCGAGAACGATATCTCCGCATCCGACGGCTGGCTGATCCGCATCGCAATGCTGTTCCCCAACTTCTACGCCAAGGTGCTGCCGTTGCTGGTGTCGATGGGTGAGAAGGGGCGACTCAAGTTTCTGCAGAAGCATGGGCTGACGCAGGAGAAGCCTTCCTCCTGAGTCATTCAGTTACCCGAACGATCGCATTGAAATCATTGTTCGCAATGTCCGAGGTCGCCGGATTCCGGAGTCCGCTTGGCGCCCCGATGGTTCATGTTCCTGAACTCGGCCTCGAGATTCTCCAGAATCTCGGCAGTTGCCAAGCGGCGCTGACGCTCGTCTACCAGTATCGCCGCCCAAGGCGCATTCAGAACAAAAAGCCAGATCAGCAAATCAGGCGAAGGGGGCAACCAATACATCAGCGCAATGACCCCAACCCCATAAAGCAGAGCGAGCATGCCTCAGTGGGCATCGGAAAACGACCTGTCCATTCGGACAGCTATTGAACCGCTGCCGTCAGATCCATTCCGGATAGATCGCCCCGGCTGGTCGTCACCCCATGTGATGGCGTAACGACGATCCCTGGAACAAGATCACTCCCGCCAGTTCGCATGCGCCTGCCAGAACGCGACACTGCGCCGATAGGCGTCGCGATCCAGCGGCACGCCGGAGCCGCCTTCCTCAACGCCCAACGCGTTGCGCAGCATCGTGATCGGCGCCATTGGGATTTCCTCCGGCTCGGCGGTGGCCATACAGCCGACGATGCCCCAGTCGGCGTCGATCGGCGAGCCTTCTTTGGCCAGCTGTTCGCGACTGTAGAGAATCACGATCAGATAGCTCGCGCGTGGGGGGCTGATGCCCTCGAACCAACGCACCAGCACGGGCAGCTCCCTGTCGTTTCGGGCCTCGTAAGCGGAGCGCAGCAAATGCTGGTTCTCTGGCGTGATCGGCGCGGTCACGCAGCGCGTCAAGGTCCAGTTGGCATGCACATGCAACTTGCAGAACGGCGCGTAGCCGTCGAGCACCTTCAGCGGTGGATGCCCATTGAGGTACTGCTCGAATGCTTCCGGCGTGATGCCATCAATGGCGTTGCGGCGACCGGAACGCGGGAACAGGCGAGTGCGGGCAAACGGGGTCAGGACGATGGACACGATGCAGATCAATTGGGGCGGTGGCGCAACAATAATGGATCGTCATCCGGGCGTCAGTGTCCGGCCCGCCACTGCCGCGATACACGCCTTGCGGCTGCCAGACCTCAGGCGGCGACCACGCGATCGCGACCATCCTGCTTGGCGCGGTAGAGCCGAAGGTCTGCAGCTCTCATCAATGTTGCTATCGAATCGCCGTCGGGTCCCAGGCAGGCCACACCGATACTGACACTGACGTCGATGGGCATGCCTTCAGCGCTCGAAGGGTGCATTTCACGCGCAGCTTCGACCAGCCGCTGGGCCACCGCAGTGGCTTCCTCGATTCCGGTATTCGGCATGAGCACCGCAAACTCTTCACCACCGATACGCCCAAAGATATCGACGGTGCGCAAATGAACAATGGACATCTCTACAAAACGCTGCAGCACAATGTCACCGGCATCATGTCCATGGCGATCATTGATCTCCTTGAAGTGATCCAGATCGAGCACCATCAGTGACAGTGGCGCATGCGTGCGTTTTGCGCGCTCCAGCTCATACTCGGCACGCTCCATGAACTCGCGTCGGTTGACTGCGCCAGTGAGCGAGTCGGTACGCGCCAGCACTTCCAGTCGAGCATTGGCCATTTTCAACTGATTGGCTGTCAGCTCAGCGCTGGCTTTTGCCGCGCGCAGATACTCCATCAGTTGTTCCTGACTGAATACCCCGGAAAACGAGCCCGTGGTATGAAATGCCTGAAGCACGCCATAGCCGAGCATGAGGAAGCCTGCCGCAAACACCGCGTGGGCGTACCACCACAGGTGCGTCCACGGCGATGCATACACAAAGGTAACCGACGATGTCGCAAACCCGACCAGTGCGAATGCATACAGTCGCATCAGCGGCGAATGTCTGGGACGCAGCAGCAGCATGATGAGCGCAGTTGCGGTGGCCGCAAGCGCGGAGTATTCAAGCACCAGACGCAGTATCGGCATCTTGTCCGCATGCCGTGTCGAAGCCCATGCCAGCATCAGATCAATCAACAGAAAGACAGCAGCGGATTTCCACCAGCGCAGACGGTCATCCTTGTGGTCAACCGCGGCCGGCTGGTCATAGCCGATCAATCCGCGCAGCAACAGCACTGACATCACCAGCCGGGATGCCGGCCCATAGATCAGAAACAAGGCCGTGTGATCATGCGACAGGCGCGTGAAGACGCCGTGCGGGGCATACACCAGTGTCTCGCCGATCAGCGCTAACGCCAGCCATCCGACAAACACCTCGCCGCTCGATCGGTAACAGCGCACCGCCACATAGGCAACGAAGGCACTGCAGAGCAGCGACACCGTGATGGCAACCTCGTGTACCGCGTGATTCCTGAACAGCAGCCCTCCGGAGCCGACAGCTCGAAGGTAGTACGCGCCGACAGCAGGAACCAGCGCGGCAGAGAACAGAAGCACGCGCTGGAATCCCCTTACGAATTTAACTGCGCTTACGGTCATGAAAGCATCATCGAAAGGCCGCAGACGGATTTCCGAGCCTTACTCACAGTAAGGCCCCCGCCGGAAGCGTCGAGGAGACGGGCGAGCAGCGGTGGGAACAGGCAAACCAACGGCAACTGCCAAGTGCGCCCGGGATAAATTATCGACACGCACCCCGGGGCCTGCCCGATCCCTCCGGCACCACAATACCACGGTAATTCCGCCGGTCGGAGTGTTTCGAGTCTCGATGCGGTTCAGCCGGTCGCACCGGTGCCAGCACGTGACGAACGAGCGCCGCACGGGACACGAACTCTTACAATAGCTGCCCCTTTACCGCGAACCTGGATGCGCCGACGTGCAGCCGATCATCTCCGTCCAAGCTCTGAACAAGGTCTATGCATCCGGATTTCAGGCGTTGAAGAACATCGACCTGGATATCCGCCGCGGTGAAATCTTCGCGCTGCTGGGGCCGAATGGTGCCGGCAAAACCACGCTGATCAGCGTGATCTGCGGCATCGTCAATCCCAGCAGCGGCACGGTACTGGCCAACGGCCACAACGTCGTCACCGAGTTCCGCGCCGCACGCAGCGCGATCGGTCTGGTGCCGCAGGAAATCTCGACCGACGCGTTCGAAACGGTGTGGGCAACGGTTAACTTCAGCCGCGGCCTGTTCGGCAAGCCGCGCGATCACGCCTATGTCGAGAAGGTGCTGCGCGACCTGTCACTGTGGGACAAGCGCAACTCCAAGATCCTGACCCTGTCCGGCGGCATGAAGCGCCGCGTAATGATCGCCAAGGCGCTGTCGCACGAACCGACGATCCTGTTTCTTGACGAGCCCACGGCCGGCGTCGACGTCGAGTTGCGCCGTGACATGTGGGAAATGGTGCGTGGCCTGCGCGAGCGCGGCGTGACGATCATCCTGACCACGCATTACATCGAGGAAGCCGAGGAGATGGCCGATCGCATCGGCGTCATCAACAAGGGCGAGATCGTGCTGGTCGATGAGAAGAACGCGCTGATGGAAAAACTCGGCAAGAAGCAGCTGACCCTGCAGCTGCAGAAGCCGCTGGAGCAGATCCCCGCCGAGCTGGCCGGCCATCCGCTGGAACTGTCCGCCGACGGCCTGACCCTGACCTACACCTTCGATGCGCAGTCGGAGCAGACCGGCATCGCGCCGCTGCTGCGTCAACTCAATACGCACGACATCGACTTCAAGAGCCTGCAGTCCAGCGAGAGCTCGCTGGAAGACATCTTCGTCAGCCTCGTGCATTCCGAGTGAGCCCATGTCTCTGAACATTCATGCCATCCGCGCGATCTATCATTTCGAGATGGCGCGCGCGTTCCGCACGCTGATGCAGAGCATCGCCTCGCCGGTGCTGTCGACCTCGCTGTACTTCGTCGTGTTCGGCGCCGCGATCGGCTCGCGCATGGGCGAGATTGACGGCGTCAGCTATGGCGCCTTCATCATTCCCGGGTTGATCATGCTGTCGCTGCTGTCCGAGAGCATTTCCAACGCCTCGTTCGGCATCTACTTTCCGAAGTTCGCCGGCACCATCTACGAAGTGCTGTCGGCGCCGGTGTCGGCGGTCGAGGTGGTGATCGGTTATGTCGGCGCCGCGGCGAGCAAATCAATCCTGCTCGGGGTGCTGATCCTGGCCACCGCGCGTCTGTTCGTCGACTATCACATCGAGCATCCGATCTGGATGCTCGCGTTCCTGGTACTGACCGCGGTCACGTTCAGCCTGTTCGGCTTCATCATCGGCATCTGGGCCGACGGCTTCGAGAAGCTGCAGATCATCCCGCTGATGGTGATCACGCCGCTGACTTTTCTTGGCGGCAGCTTCTACTCGATCGCCATGCTGCCGCCGATATGGCAGAAGATCGCACTGGCCAATCCGGTGGTGTATCTGATCAGCGGCTTCCGCTGGAGCTTCTACGGCGTATCCGACGTCAGCGTTGGCATCAGCCTCGGCATGATCATGCTGTTCCTGGCGATCTGTCTGGGCATCGTCTGGTGGATCTTCCGCAGCGGCTACCGCCTGCGCGCCTGAATCGAGAGCGCCGCAGCCCTGAGGACTGCGGCGCCGTGTGCACCCCGGATCAATCTCGAACTAGCTGAATCGATACCCCGGCGTCGAGGCGGAAATCGCCAGTTCCGCATCGTTCATCTCCGGTGCGATGTCCGCGAACAGCGGGGTGCTCAGATAACGCTCGCCGGTATCCGGCAGCATGCACAGGATCGTTGAACCGGGCGCAGCACTGGCCGCCACCTGCAGGGCACCGGCAAAAGTCGCGCCTGAACTGATGCCGACGAAGATGCCTTCCTTCTGCGCCAGCTCGCGACTCCAGCGCATTGCATCCGGATTGGCGATGGTCACGATGCGATCGATCACGCCACTCTCGACGGCGTCCTGGGTGATCTTGGGCACGAAGTCCGGACTCCAGCCCTGCATCGGGTGCGGCTTCCACGCCGGATGCGTCGCCGCCGGCGAGCCGTCGGCATTGCGTTGCTGCGCCTGCCCGCCGGTCAGCATCGCGGCTTCAGCCGGTTCGGCGACGACGATCTTGGTGTCCGGACGCTCCTTGGCCAGGACGCGCGCAACCCCGCGCAGCGTGCCGCCGGTACCAAAGCCGGTGACCCAGTAGTCGAGCCGCTTGCCGGCAAAGGCCTCAACGATCTCGCGCGCGGTGGTGCGCGAATGCATGTCCGGATTGGATTCGTTCTCGAACTGGCGTGTCATGAACCAGCCATGCGCCTCGGCCAGCTCCTTGGCCTTGTTGACCATGCCGGTGCCCTTCTCTGCTGCCGGCGTCAGCACCACCTTGGCGCCGAGAAAGCGCATCAGGCGCCGACGCTCGACGCTGAAGGTTTCGGCCATCGTCACCACCAGCGGATAGCCTTTCTGCGCGCAGACCATGGCCAGGCCGATGCCGGTATTGCCGCTGGTGGCCTCGACCACGGTCATGCCGGGCTTCAGGGCACCACTCTTCTCGGCGTCCTCGATCGCGCCCAGCGCGAGCCGGTCCTTGACCGAGCCCAGCGGATTGAACGCTTCGACCTTGACGAACAGGTCGACGCCTTCCGGTGCCAGCCGATTGATGCGAACAACCGGCGTGTTGCCGATGGTCTGGAGAATGTTGTCGTAGATGCGCGCCATGGTTCTGTCTCCGTGTTCCTGCGGACGAGGGCGGCAGCATAACGCCGCTTTCACGCTCACTGACACCCGGCGCACACAAATGGAATGTCCTTATGCTGCAGCGCCACGCCGCGCCCTGCCGGCCTAACGCTCCGGCGTGCCGCGTGAATTGCGGTAGGCCATCGGCGTGGTGGCCGACCAGCGCTGAAAGGCATGGATGAATGCGGCCGGCTCCGAGTAGCCCAGACGCTCGGCAATGGTTTCGACGTTCAGATCGGTCGTGCGCAGCAGATCGCGCGCCTTGGCGTAGCGCACGCCGCCGAGCAGATCGCGAAAGCTTTCGCCCTCTTCGCCGAGCCGCCGGCGCATCGCACGTTCGGACAGGCCGAAGAATCGAGCCACCTCGGCGGCATCGGGGAAGCGCTCGTTGAACAGCTCCAGATAGCGCCCCACCTGCTGCCCCAGACCCTCGAGCTCGCTCTGATAACTCTGCAGCTGCTGATCACATTGCCGACGGTAGACCGCGTGCGCCACCGGGTCGGCCGTTGGAAAGCGGATGTCGAGCAGTTCATTGCGCACCCAGAATCGGGCCTGATCGCGCCCGAACCGCACCGTGCAGCCGTAGTGCGCTTCATACACGCCCACGTCATCCGGGCGCGCATATGGAATATCCACACGATCGGGACGAATCCCTGTGCCCAGGGTGGCCTGCAGATCGTTGATCAGCTTGAAGGTGCCGGACATCTCGGTGTCGACCCGGAACCGCAGTACCCGAGGGTCCAGCGGCGGCGGCGCCAGACTCAGGGTGCTGTCCTGCTCGCCACGCTGATAGCTCAAGGTGCAGTACAGATAGGTCAGCGCCTGATAGCGGATGCCTTCCTCGATCGCATGCAGGGTGTCATTGCAGGTCATCAGCAGCATCGTCAGCGGGCCATAGCCGGCGAAGCCCATGAAGCGCCCGACATGCAGCCCGGCGGCCGGATCACGCAAGTGCTCGGCCACTTCGGTATACAGCCGCAGCTCCTGGGTGCGATCGATCCGCGCATTGGGATCGAGTGCCTCCAGATCGATACCGTGCCGCGCCAGTACCGGCACCGGGTCCTCGCCGAGCTTTTGCAGCCCCTGCATCGTGTACATCAAACCCAGGATCGATCGGCTGGTCATGGTCTCCACCACAGCACTGCAGGCGGCTCTGCGGCCGGTATACGGTCAAAACTATCAATTGCCGCGCAGCGCGGACATTGAGCGGGGTCAATGCCGCGCCTAGATTCACCAGCACACGCTGCGGTCCTTGCGTGATACCAAAACATGGATTGGAGGATGTACTGATGGCAGCTGACGGCAGCACTGCGCTCCCCACCCTGCACACCGACGTCGCAATCGTCGGTGCGGGTTTCGGCGGGCTCTGCATGGGCATCAAACTGCTCGAAGCAGGCAAGACCGACTTCGTCATTCTGGAAAAGGCCGACGAGGTTGGCGGCACCTGGCGTGACAACTCGTATCCCGGCGCCGCCTGCGACGTGCAGTCGCACATGTACTCGTATTCATTCGCGCCCAAGGCTGACTGGAGCATGCGCTATCCGGGCTGGCGCGAGATCCAGGACTACATCCTCGACGTCACCGACCGCTACAAGCTACGGCCTTACATCCGCTTCGGCATGGCGGTGACCGGCGCCGAGTTCCTGCAGGACGAGGGGCGCTGGCGCCTGTCGACCAGCACCGGGCAGACCATCATCGCGCGTCACTGGGTGCTCGCGTCCGGCCCGCTGCATGTGCCGCAGATTCCGAAGATCCCCGGCATGGAACGCTTCAAGGGCAAGATGTTCCACTCCGCGCAGTGGGACCACAGCTACGACGTCACCGGCAAGAACGTGGTTTCAATCGGCACCGGCGGCAGCGCGATCCAGTACGTCCCTGAGATCGCGCCGAAAGTGAAGCAGCTCACCGTGTTCCAGCGCACACCGGCCTGGGTCATCCCGCGGGATACGCGGGCCTATCCGGAGCTGGCCAAGAAACTGTTCGGACGCTTTGACTGGCTGCGCAAGCTGCATCGTGCACGCCTGTACTGGAGCAACGAATCCCGCGTCTGGCCAATCTTCAATCCGCCGCTGGCGCGCGCGCTGCAGAAACTGGTGCTGCTGTTCCTGAAGAAGCAGGTGCACGACCCTGAAGTCCGTCGCAAGCTGACGCCGAACTACACGATCGGCTGCAAGCGTGTGCTGATCTCCAACGTCTATTACCCGACGTTCAATCGCAAGAACGTGGAACTGGTGACCGACGGCATCCGCGAGATCCGCGAGCACAGCATCGTCACGCAGGATGGCGTGGAACGCCCGGCCGATTGCATCGTCCTGGGCACTGGCTTCGTCGTCGACCCGCGCATCTACATGAAGGACTTCAAGCTGACCGGACGCGATGGCCACACGCTGGGCGAAGACTGGAAGCGTGCGCCGGAGGCCTACATGGGCGTGACCGTCAACGGCTATCCGAACATGTTCCAGCTGGTCGGTCCGAACACCGCGCTGGGCCACAACTCGATCATCTTCATGATCGAAGCGCAGGTCCGTTACATCCTCGACTGCATGGCGCAGCTCGACCAGCGTGGCGCCAGCTATGTCGACGTCAAGCCCGAAGTGCAGCGCGCGTTCAACGACAAGGTCCAGGCCAACCTCAAGCACGGCGTCTGGAGCACCGGCTGCCAGAGCTGGTACCAGACCGCGGACGGCGTCAACTTCACGATCTGGCCGTGGTCGACCTGGCGCTACTGGCTGCAGACACGCCACGTCAAACCGGAAGACTACGAGTGGGTCATGCCTACCGCGAGCCCGGCCGCCAAGGCACGCAAGACCGCGAAACGGACTGCAGCGAAAGCCTGAAAGCACTCCGCTGCACAGGCTGGGGCTTTTTCGCCCCAGCCTGTCGCGGCGCCCTCTTCAGGCGGTGGCGCCCCCACAGGAGGAGCCGGCGCCCGCCGTGCAGCCGAAGCAGTGATCTTCAAAGCGGATGCGGCGTTGCATCAGCGCGTCGTAGTCGAATTCGAAGATCGTTGAACGCGGCCGCACCGTCATGCCCAGCTGCTGATTGAAGTCACAGTCGAACAGCGCGCCGGTGTGATCGACGCTGATCAGGTTGCGGCACATCACGCCGGACGCAGCGGCCGGATTGAATGCGGCCAGCAGCTTGTCCATGTACGCCGCGTACTGTCCGCTCTTCTGCAAATGCAGCTTGAAGCGGTGAATCGGCATGTTGGTGATCGTGAACAGACCGTTGAAGTGCAGGCCGAATTCCTGCTGCAGATGCTTCTTATATTCCGCTTCGAGTTCGGACTGCGCCGCCGGCAGGTATGGACCCACCGGGTTGTAGACCAGATTGAAGATCAGCCCGCTACCGTCGATGCCATACCCCACCGCATTCAGCCGCTGCATCGCTTCGATGCTCTTCTTGAACACGCCGCCGCCGCGCTGCGCATCGGTGAAGTACTGCTGGTAGTACGGCAGCGAGGAAATCACCTCGACCTTGTGTTGCGCGAAGAATGCGGGCAGATGATCCATCGCGCGCTTGCTGACCGGATGGCCGTCCAGTTGCACGGTCAGGTTGTGACGCACCATCACGTGCCGGCCCAAGGCGGTTGCCTGCGCCACCAGGAATTCAAAATCCGGATGCAGCTCAGGGGCACCGCCGGTGATATCCAGCGCCCCGATCTGCGGATGCGCTTCGAGCACACGCAGGCACTGCTCGATGGTCTCGCGCGTCATCGCCTCGGTCCGCGCCGGCGACGCATCAACGTGACAATGCCGGCACGCCTGATTGCATAGCTTGGTGACGTTGAGCTGGAGGATGTCGATCGACTGCGGCGTCAGATTGAGTCCGGCCGTCTCCAGCGCTGCATCAAAGTCATAAGCGCGGATCGTGGCGTTACCGTCGGCAGGTGCGTTCATCGTGATCTCAGCAGCAGGCGCCAGCCGGCTTGTCGCCACGGTCCAGCGCCGGGGGCGCGCAATCGAACAGACCGAAATGCGTCGCCTGGTTGCCGTCAATCTGGAAATGCGCGCCGTAGCGCGTCGCGGTCAGCATGTCGGCGGTATTGCCGCAGACCAGCATCGGCCGCCCGGTCTCCAGCCGATGATGGTCGTCCAGCTCGAAGACGTGCGGATGATCGGGAATCGTGCCGAGATAGCGTGCGACCTGACCGTAGTCCTCGCAGCGGTCTTCCAGCGCCAACTTGAATGCCCGCACCGTCAGCGAACGGAACTGGATATTGCCGAGCTTCTCGGCGATCTGCGGATTCAGCACGGCAATCGGCGCACTGCCGCAGGTGCGCACGTCCAGACAGCCGACCTGCGCCATCAAGCGACGAAAGTCCTCGACATACATCGCTCCGCCCAGGCATTCGCCCAGCAATACCGGATCGCGCGTCAACGGCACTGGCACGCGGCGATCGGAAAACACATCGGAGAAATACAGCTCGCCGCCGGGCTTGAGCACACGGAAGATCTCGCGGAAGACCTGCGGCTTGTCCGGCGACAGGTTGAGCACGCAGTTCGAGACGACCACATCGACGCTGTTGTCAGCAATGCCGGCACCCGCCAGATCCTCGATAAAACCGTGGCGGAAGTCGACGTTGGCATAGCCGAACTTGTCCGCGTGCCATCCCAGATGGCGGCGTGCGACCGCCAGCTGCGCCTCGGTCATGTCGACACCGATCACGCGCCCCTCGGCACCGACCAGGCGCGACATCAGATAGGCGTCGCGCCCGCTGCCGCAGCCGAGGTCGAGCACGGTGGCGCCCGCCAGCGCTGGCGGGATCGGCGAGCCGCAGCCGTAGAAGCGATCCTTGACCTCGTCATGGATGTCCGCGAGCAGGCGCGACAGATGCCGCGGCATCGCCTCAGCGGTGCAACACGCGCTGGTCTGCAGATCTGCGGTGGATTTCAGCACCTCCCCGTAATAGTCACGGACCTTGGCGGTGACATCGGCGGCGGCAGATTGATCGTCGTCCATCTATTTTTTCCTAACTGAAGTTCAGACTCAGGCGCATGAACAGCATACCCAGCAGCGCGGCCATCGGCAGCGTGATGATCCACGCCATGACGATGCCGGAAATCGTGCGCCAGCGCGCCTGCCCGGTCACAGCGCCGATGCCGAACAAGGCTCCACAGGACACATGCGTGGTCGACAGCGGCAACCCCAGCGGCGACGCCGCCAGCACCAGGGCACTGGTCACGAGATTGGCCGACAGGCCCTGCCCCGGATTCATCGCGGTGATTTTCTGCGACATCGTCGCCGCCACACGCCGCGCGCCGAGCAGGCCACCTGCGGCGATGACAACACCGATGACTGGAAACGCTGCGTTCAAGGGCATGAACGGCGCCACCAGCAGGGTCACCGCGACGATCTTCGGCGTGTCATTGAGACCGCGGGCAAAGCTGACCACGCCTGCGGACAGATAGTGCAGCCCATCGATCAGTCGCTGCGCCGGCATGCCCATCACGTGGCCGGCGTACTGCTGTCGGCATTCGGCTTGATCGGCAACGCTGACGCGCAGCTGGCTGGTTGCCGTGCCGTCAACCTGCGGCACCCAGACGTCGCCGACGCACACACAGGTCTGGCTGCTCACACCCATCGCCGTGCGTAAGGCGCGCAAGGCCGGGTACAGCACCACGGCGGCAACTACGGCAAGCACCGGCCCTACCGCCAGCGGCAGAAAGATCGAGCGGCCGGCGCGCGCCCAGTCGATCACCGAGTCCGGCGCCGCGAACGCGGCCCCGAGCAGACCACCCGCCAGCGCATGCGTGGTCGAAATCGGCAAGCCGAAGCGCGTCGCCAGCAAGACCGTCGCGGCGCAGGCCGCACACACCGCCAGCGGGTAGCCCACCATCTGCAAGGTTTGCGCGCTGACAAATTGCTTGCCGCTGAAGGTCGCGAGCAGCTGCGTTGACGCCAGCACTGCAACCAGCGAGCCCAGCAGGGTCATGCCGGTGGCCCAGTTCAGGGCCTTGCGATAGTCCGACACGCCGCTGCCGAACAGGGTGGCGACACCCTTGAAGTTGTCATTGGCACCGTTGGCGTAAGCCAGCATGAACACGCAAAGCAAGGCGATCGCAACGGCCATGGCGAACAGACTCCGGCGGATCAGTGGGCGACCGCACGCTGCGGCACGCACGGGATGATACGGGGCACCGTATCCATCCGATGCACTTTCAGTCCGGCATTTGTGTTCGATCGTACACAGACGGCGGATTCCGGCTCACATCACCAGCTTGTCCAGGTGATTGTTCATCTGCACCGCATGCACCATCGTGATTCCGGCTTTCATGGCCGCCGCCACGTGCACGGCTTCGGTCATCTGCTCCGGATTGGCCCCGGCTTCCAGACACGCCGTGGTGTAAGCGTCGATGCAGTACGGGCACCGCTCGGAATGCGCCACCGCCAGCGCGATCAACGACTTTTCGCGCTTGGTCAGCGCGCCGTCCGTGCCGGTAACAGCGCCGTAGTACTTGAAGAACTGGTCGGCCAGGGACTTGGCGTGGCGGCCGATATCCCCGAATTTCTTCAGATCGTCGGACTCGAAATAGTGGCTCATCGGGCGCTCCAGGGTGGGGGTCAGGCGTCATTGCCGGTTGAGGCAAACGCTACACTATGCGCCCTCCACCGCACAGCATCCGCCAGCCCTATGGCCGCCGAGCCCACCGCCAGCACCCAGCCGCCCAAGTCCGCAGAACCGCCCAAAGTCGGCTTCGTCTCGCTGGGCTGCCCCAAGGCCCTGGTCGACTCCGAGCGCATCCTCACGCAGCTGCGCGCCGAAGGCTACGAAACCGTGCCCAGCTACGACGAAGCCAATGTCGTCGTGGTCAACACCTGCGGCTTCATCGACGCCGCGGTCGAGGAATCGCTGGATGCGATCGGCGAGGCGATGGCTGAGAACGGCAAGGTCATCGTCACCGGCTGCCTGGGCACCGGCCCCAAGAGCCATATCGTGCGCGAGAAGTTTCCCGATCTGCTGTCGATCAGCGGACCGCAGGACTTCACCAGCGTGATGAATGCGGTGCATCTGGCGGCGCCACCGGCGCACGATCCGTTCCTGGACCTGCTGCCGCCCCAGGGCGTCAAACTGACGCCGCGACACTATGCCTATCTGAAGATTTCCGAAGGCTGCAATCACCATTGCAGCTTCTGCATCATTCCGTCGATGCGCGGCAAGCTGCGCTCGCGCCCGGTCGGAGAGGTCCTGCTCGAAGCCGAGAAGCTGGTCAAGGCCGGCGTGCAGGAACTGCTGGTGATCTCGCAGGACACCTCGGCCTACGGCGCCGATCTGCGCTATGCCAAGAGCCAGTGGCGCGATCGCGAATACGAAACCCGGATGCTCGACCTGTGCCGCGGTCTCGGCGAGCTCGGCGCCTGGGTCCGCCTGCACTACGTCTACCCGTACCCGCACGTTGACCAGGTGATTCCGCTGATGGCCGAAGGCAAGGTGCTGCCGTACCTCGATATCCCGTTCCAGCACGCCTCCCCCAGCGTACTCAAGGCGATGAAGCGCCCTGCAGCGGCAGAGAACACGCTGGAACGGCTGGCCGCGTGGCGTGCGATCTGCCCGGACCTGACCGTGCGCAGTACCTTCATCGTCGGCTTCCCGGGGGAAACCGAACAGGACTTCGAACTGCTGCTGGACTGGCTCGAACAGGCACAGCTCGACCGCGTGGGCTGCTTCAAGTACTCGCCGGTTGAAGGCGCCGACGCCAATGCCCTGCCCGGCGCGGTACCGGAAGAGGTCAAGGAAGAACGCCACCAGCGCTTCATGGAAAAGCAGGCGGAGATCAGCTACGCCAAGCTGCAGCGCAAGATCGGTCAGACCATCGAAGTGCTGGTCGACGAGATCGACGAAGACGGCGTGATCGCACGCTCCTGGGCCGATGCGCCGGAGATCGACGGCCGCGTGTATGTCGAAGGGATTGCCAGACCGCTGCCGGGACAGCGCATCCGGGTCGAAGTGACCGACGCTGACGACTACGACCTTTTCGCAAAGCTCGCAGCCGGCGCATGAGCACACTGCCCTATGCCTACGGCGGCCCCCCGCTGCAGGCGAGCCTGCGCAGCACGCCGGAAGACTTCATCGTCGATGAATTGCAGAGCATTGCGCCCGATGGCGACGGCGATCATGCCTGGCTGCTGGTGCGCAAACGCGGCGCCAACACCGACTGGGTTGCCAAGGAGCTGGCGCGCTTCGCCGGCGTCAATCCGGTAGACGTCGGCTACGCCGGACTCAAGGACCGCGACGCTGTGACCACGCAGGTGTTCACCGTGCATCTGCCAGGACGCCCGGATCCCGACTGGTCGGCTTTCCCGCACGAAGGCGTCGAAGTACTGGAACAGCATCGCCATCGGCGCAAGCTCAAGCGCGGCGCACTGCTGGGCAATCGCTTCACCCTGCATCTGCGCAACGTTCAGGGCGACACGGCCGCGGCCGAACAGCGCCTGCAGGCCATCGCCACACGCGGCGTACCCAACTACTTCGGCGATCAGCGCTTCGGTCTGGGCGGCGCCAATGTCGCGCGTGCCGAAGCGATGTTTGCCGGCAAGCGCGTCGATCGCAACACGCGCTCGATGCTGCTGTCGGCCGTGCGCTCGCAGCTGTTCAATCTGGTGCTGGCTGAACGCGTGCGGCAGCACAACTGGGACCAGGCGCTGGACGGCGAAGTCTGGTCGCTTTCGGGCTCACGCTCGTGGTTCGGGCCTGAGGCTTATTCGGAAGCGCTGGCCGAGCGCCTCGCCAGCGGCGACATTCATCCCTCGGGCCCGCTGTGGGGCCGCGGCAGCCTGCCGACGACCGGCGTGGCACTCGAACTGGAGCAGCACGCACTGCAGGAATGCGACGCGCTGAAGTCAGGCCTGGAACGCGCCGGCCTCGATCAGGACCGCCGCGCGCTGCGGCTGTTTTCGCAGAATCTGCAATGGCAATGGCCGGAGCCTGACGTGCTGAAGGTGCAATTCCAGCTTCCGCCTGGAACCTACGCCACGGTGCTGATGCGCGAGCTGGCCGCCGGTTAGCCGGACGTGAAGGCGCCGAGATACCGCAGGAACTCGAATACGGCGAAGACCATCAGCAGAACGCCACCGAGAAGAAACGGCACGCGATTGCTCTTGATCCACTGATAGAACTCGTCGTGGCCGCTCTTGTCCTTGAAGACGCCGGCGTCGACCAGAATGATGTACACGCCGATCAGAAACGGCAGGGCCGCATAGACCAACGCGCCGATCAGATGATTCTCATGCATGGCGATCCTCAATGGGGACGGACCGGATGTGGTGCGCCAACAGGGCGGCACCGCGCCCGATCGCCTGCTTTGTCACACGATCGGTTGCGGCACGCCACCTTCTTGTCCTGAAGCTTACGCCTTCCGCACGCCACCGCGGCAGCCGCCCCGCGGTTGCAGATGACCGCTGGAACGGCCAGTGGCGGCTGCGAATGACGGCTGCGAAACCGGGCGACAGAGCGGCCCCAGTCCGCCACGCATAACACGGCGCCCTCATCGATTCGAAGATGGACCCGCCGCGGCAGCATCGGCCGCGTTCCAGCCGCCGCCCAGCACTTTGTACACCGTCACCAGATTGGTCTGACGCGCGAGCTGCGCACTGATCAGACTCTGCCGCGCGCTATAAAGCGTGCGCTGCGCGTCCAGCAAATTCAGATAACTGTCCACGCCCTTGCGATAGCGCGCCTCGGACAGCGCGTAGCTCTGCGTCGTGGCGTCGACCAGGGCCTGCCGCGCCGCCAGCTGTTCGTCCACGGTCGCACGCAGCGCCAGAGCGTCGGCCACTTCCTTGAACGCGGTCTGAAGGGTCTTGTCGTACTGCGCCAGCGTGATTTCGCGCTCGGTATGGGCGACATCCAGATTGGCCTGGTTGGCCCCGCCGGCAAAGATCGGCACGCTGATCTGCGGTACAAACGACCAGGCGCCACTGCCGCTGTCGAACAGGCCCGATAACGTGGTGCTGGCCGTGCCGGCCGATGCGGTCAGACTGATCCGCGGAAAGAACGCCGCACGCGCCGCACCGATGTTTGCATTGGCCGCGATCAGCTGATGCTCGGCTGCCAGGACGTCAGGACGCTGTTGCAGCACCGATGACGAAACTCCGGCGGGCAGCTCATCCAGCACGGCCAGGGTTTCAACCGACGCATCCGGCAGCAGCGCTTCCGGCACCGGCGCACCGGCCAGCAACTGCAGCGCATTGCGATCCTGCGCAACCTGACTGCGATAGCTGGCGACGTCCGCACGCGCAGACTCCACGCTGCTGCGCGCCTGCGCGAGATCCAGCGCGGACGCCACGCCCAGTGCATGCCGTCGCTGTGTCAGCGCATAGGTCTTTTCGCGACTGGCGTAGGTGTCCGCAGCCAATTGCAGCCGCGTCTGATCCGCACCCAGTTGCAACCAGGCACCTGCGACTTCGGCAATCAGGCTGATCTGCGCGCTGCGCTGTGTCTCGGTCTGTGCGAGATAACTCTGCAGGGCCTGATTCTTCAGGCTGCGCACGCGTCCGAACAGATCCAGCTCCCAGGCGGTGACACCCAGATCCACGCTGTACTGGCGCGAGATCGTCTCCACCCCGCTCTGCGACACCGTCGCCGGCGTCTTCTGTGCGACTTCTTCTGCGCTCGCCGAGACGCTCGGCAGCAGATCAGCGCGCTGGATACGGTATTGCGCCCGCGCGCGCTCGATGTTCAGCGTGGCAACCCGCAGGTCGCGGTTCTGTTGCAGGGCCAGCGCGACAAGGTCACGCAGACGTGCGTCCTGCAGGAAGCGCTGCCAGCCGATGTCAGCAATGGCGGAAGCCTCCGTCGCCGCAGCGTCGTCCATCTGCGGCCAGACCGCCGGCACCGCTGGCGCCGGACGCTGATAGTGCGGCGCCATGCTGACGCAGCCACTCAACACGCCACTCGCAACTGCCGTCACTGCCATGAGGGCAAACGAACGCTTCATCGCGGCACCTCCGACGTCGACGTTGAGGCTGTGTCGCCCGGCAGCTTGGCCTTGAACACGCGGCGCACCATCACGAAGAACACGGGAATGAAGAACAAACCGAGCACGGTGGCACTGAGCATGCCGCCGAGCACGCCCGTGCCGATCGCGTTCTGGCTGCCGGACCCGGCGCCGCTGGCAATCGCCAACGGCAATACGCCCAGCATGAACGCCAGCGAGGTCATCAGAATCGGGCGCAGACGCAAACGCACCGCTCTCATCGTGGCCTCAATCAACGGCACTCCGCGTTGTTCCATCTCGGACTTGGCGAATTCGACGATCAGAATCGCGTTCTTGGCGGAGAGCCCGATGGTCGTCAGCAGGCCCACCTGAAAGTAGACGTCGTTGGACAGTCCGCGCAGGCCCGCCGCAGCCAGCGCGCCGATCACACCGAGCGGCACCACCAGCATCACCGCAAACGGAACCGACCAGCTCTCATACAATGCGGCCAGACACAGGAACACGATCAGGATCGACAGCGCATACAGTGCCGGGGCCTGTGAACCGGACAGGCGTTCCTGATACGACAGGCCGGTCCACTGATAGCTGATGCCCGGCGGCATCTGCTGCATGATCTGCTCCACCGCCGCCATCGCTTCTCCCGAACTCACACCGGGCGCTGGCGCACCCAGGATTTCGATCGACGACTGTCCGTTATACCGTTCCAGCTTGGGCGAACCGTAGGTCCAGTACGAAGTCGAGAACGCGCTTAGAGGCACCATCGCACCGGCGTTGTTGCGCACGTGAAATCGTTTGATGTCGTCCGGCAGCATGCGTGCCGGCGCATCGGCCTGCATGTAGACGCGCTTCACGCGGGTCCCGTCGATGAAATCGTTGACATAGGTCCCGCCCAGCAGGGTCGACAGCGTCGTGTTGACGTCACCCATCGCCACACCCAGCGCACCGGCCTGATCGGCATCGACATCGATCTTGAACTGCGGCGTGTCGTCCATGCCGTTGGGCCGCACCGCGACCAGCTCGGGGCGCTGCTGTGCCAGACCCAGGAACTGGTTGCGCGCCTGAACCAGCACTTCATGGCCGACGCCGCCGAGATCCTGCATCTGCACATCGAAGCCGGACGAAGTGCCGAGCGCGCGAATTGGTGGCGGCGCAATCACGAAGATGCTGGCGTCGCGCACCAGCTGCGACAGCGCGCGGTTGGCTTTCTGCGCGATCGCCTGTGCGGTCTGATCGTTGCCCGGACGCAGCGACCAGTCGCGCAGATGCACGAAGCCCATGCCGGCATTCTGGCCCTGGCCGCTGAAGCTGAAACCGGCAACGGTGAAGATCGACTTCACCGGTTCCTGCGCCAGGAAGTATTTCTGCACCTCACGCATCGCCTGCTGGGTACGCTGCTGTGTCGCACCTGGCGGCAGCTGCGCCATCACCATCAGCGTGCCCTGATCCTCATCCGGCAGGAACGCCGTCGGCATGCGCAGGAACAGGAACACCATCACCCCGCCCAGTGCCAGATAGATCAGCATCATGCGCATGCTCTTCTGCAGCAGCGTGCCGACGATGCCCTGATAGCGTCCGGCGCCACGCTCGAACCAGCGGTTGAACGCGCCGAAGAATCCACCGTTGCCGTGATCCGGCTTTGGCGGCTTGAGAATCGTCGCGCACAAAGCCGGAGACAATGTCAGTGCCACCAGCACCGACAGTGCCATCGCCGAAACGATGGTGATCGAGAACTGACGGTAGATCGCCCCGGTCGATCCGCCGAAGAACGCCATCGGCACGAACACGGCGGACAGCACCGTGGCGATGCCGATCAGCGCGCCGGTGATCTGATCCATCGAGCGTCGCGTCGCCTCCAGCGGCGACAGTCCTTCTTCGTGCATGATGCGTTCGACGTTTTCGACCACGACGATCGCGTCATCGACCAACAGGCCGATCGCCAGCACGGTGGCGAACATCGTCAGCGTATTGATCGAGAAACCAAGCGCGGACAGCACCGCGAACGTTCCCAGCAACACCACCGGCACCGCGATCGCGGGAACAAACGTCGCGCGCAGGTTGCCGAGAAACAGGTACATCACCAGGAAGACCAGGAACACCGCCTCGATCAGCGTCTTGACCACCTCTTCGATCGAAAGGCGTACGAACGGCGTACTGTCGTACGGAACCACCACTTCGACACCCGGCGGGAACAGCGCCGACAGTTCGTTGAGTCGCTGCTTGACCGCGTCGGCAGTCTTCAAGGCATTGGCGCCGGTCGCCAGATAGATCCCAAGGCCCGCCGCCGGCTTGCCTGAAAACTGGGCGATGACCGAATAGCTCTGCGACCCCAGTTCGACGCGCGCGACATCGCGCAGACGCACGGCCGAACCGTCCGGATTGGCGCGGATCACGATGTTGCGAAATTCCTCCGCGGTGCGCAGCCGTGTCTGCGCGGTGATCGTGGCATTGAGCTGCTGGCCCTCGACCGCCGGCAGGCCGCCGAGTTCTCCAGCGGACACTTGGGCGTTCTGCGCTTCAACCGCCGCTGAAATATCGCTGACCGCCAGCGCGTAGCTCGTCATCTTGTCGGGGTCGAGCCAGATCCGCATCGCCGCCTGCGAGCCAAGCAATCGCGTGTTGCCGACGCCATCGACGCGGCTGATCGGATCGAGCACCGAACTGGCGATGTAGTCGCCCAGATCGTTGTTGCTCATGCTGCCGTCGGTCGAGACCAGACCGACCACCATCAGGAAGCCCGACGCGGACTTGGTGACCTGGATGCCCTGTCGCTGCACTGCCTGGGGCAGCAATGGCGTTGCCAGCTGCAGCTTGTTCTGCACCTGCACCTGGGCGATATCGGGATCGATGCTCGCGTCAAAGGTCAGCGTGATCGATGCGCTGCCCGAGGCGCTGCTGCTGGACGACATGTACAGCAGGCCATCGAGCCCGTTCATGTTCTGCTCGACCACCTGCGTGACCGCGTCCTCGACGGTCTCGGCCGAAGCACCCGGATACGTCGCGTTGATCTGCACCGTGGGTGGCGCAATCGTCGGGTACTGCTCGATCGGCAGACTGCGGATCGACAGCACACCGGCCAGCATGATGACGATCGCGATGACCCAGGCAAAAATCGGTCGATCGATAAAGAAACGCGCCATGGCGGTGGCCCCTATGGAGTCGGCGTTACGGCCGTGGCGGCATCACCGCCCACGGGCTGCGGCTGCACCGCAGCGCCGACGCGCGCTTTCTGCAGTCCTTCGACGATCACCCGGTCTCCAGGCTTGAGACCGGAGGTGACGATCCACTCGTCGCCGACTGCAGACGCCGTTTCGATCACACGCTGCTCGACGGTGTTGTCGTCCTTCACCACCAGCGCAATCGCTTCGCCGCGCGCGTTGTGCGTGACGCCCTTCTGCGGCACACGCAGACCCTCGCGATCAACGCCTTGAGTGACCACCGCGCGTACATACATGCCGGGCAGCAGCAGGCTATCGGGGTTCGGGAATACGGCGCGCAGGCGCACCGTACCGGTACCTTCGTCCACGGCGACGCCGGTGAATGACAGCTTGCCGACATGCTCGTAGCTGCCGCCATCCTCAAGGCGCAGATGCACCTTGATCGTATCCGTGCTCTCACGCTGGACCTGCCCGCTGGCGATACGCCGCCGCAGCGCCAGCACTTCGGCACTGGACTGGGTGATGTCGACGTAGATCGGATCCAGCTGACGCACGGTCGTCAGCGCATCGGCCTGATTCGCCGTGACCAGGGCGCCCGGCGTCACGATCGAGGTCGCGACCTGCCCATCGATCGGCGCAGTGATGCGGGTGTAGTTCAGATTGATGCGCGCCGTCTGCAATGCTGCCTTGGCTGCCGCAACCTCGGCATCGGCCTGCAGCACCGCCGCCTGTGCATCGTCGTTTTCCTGCTTCGAGACTGCGTCGATCTGCGCCAGCTCGGCATAACGCTGCGCCTGCAGCTTCAGGGTCGCCTGACTCGCCTGCGCCTTGGCCAGCGCAGCGCTGGCGCTGTCGAACGCGGCGCGATACGGCGCAGCATCGATCTGATACAGCACCTGCCCGGCCTTGACCTCGGCGCCTTCATCGAACAGCCGCTTCTGCACGATGCCGGTGATCTGCGGACGCACCTCGGCGACCATGAACGCGGTGGTGCGCCCGGACAACTCGGCAGTCATCGTCACCGGCTGCGCCGCCAGAGTCACGATACCGACAGCGGGGGCCGGCGGCGGAGCAGCGGTCTGCTCGGATTTGCCGCCGCAGGCGCTCAAAACGCCGGCCAGCAGCACCGACACCAGAAACCGCATCTCAGACTTGGGGGGAAGAGTCTGCATGGGAAGTTCTCTTTCGGACCAACAGGAAGTGCGCGCTCACGATCATTCCGGCAAGCGTGCAAGCGTCCGACAATTTGTTAGAATGAACGTTCATTCTAATTATTGATCGATTCGAAAACAAGGCAGGACATTCGGATCGGCATACGGTGAGGACCGACATGGCAAACCCGAATCCCAGCCCGCGCGGGCGCCGGTTCAGCGAACCGGCGCAGGTGGACGCGCGCCGTGCGCAGGTGCTGGAGGCTGCCGCCGAATGCTTCCGGCAGGCCGGTTTTCACGGTGCCAGCATGGCCGCGATCTCCAAGGCCGCCGGCATGAGCGCCGGACACATCTATCACTACTTTGAAAACAAGGAAGCGATCATCGCCGCGCTGGTCGAGCGCGACAGCGAAGAACTGCATGACGTGCTCAACAGCTTTCGCGCGCAATCCGATTTTCTGCAGGCGATGATCGACGGCGTCGATGCCGGCCTGGCCCGCGCTGGGCGTGCCGAGCGCGCCGCACTGAAAATGGAAATCCTCGCCGAAGCCGGCCGCAACCCCAAGATTGCCGCCCTGCTGCAGGATGCCGATCGCGAAGCGCTGTCCGGATTCTGCTCGTCGCTGCAGGCAGCCTGTGCCACGCGCAGCAACGTCAGCGACTGCGACCTGGAAGCCAAGGTGATCACCGTCGGCGCGCTGTTCAACGGCTTCGCCACCCGTGCCGTGTTCAGCCCGCCGAAGCAATGCGATGCTCTGGCGCGCGCGATGCGTCGTGCGATCACGGCGATCCTCACCGGCGACGACGCGCCGGCAGCGGGATCAGCCGAGCATCAGACTCCATAGCGGCACCGTCACGACCGACAGCAGGATGCCGGCGCCCAGAATGGTGTTGGCCAATGGCGGATCGAGATTGTGCTGATCCGCCAGAATCGCCGCCGAGATCATCGGCGCCATCGCCGTCTGCATCACGCCGATCGTCAGCGTCAGTCCGCCGACGCCGGTTGCCCATCCCAGCAGCAAGGCCAGCAGCGGCGCCACCAGCAATTTCCAGCTCAAGCCCAGCAACAGCGGCTGCATCTGCCCGCCGCCGAGATGCAGCTTGAACCGCAGGCCGACCGAGAACAGCGCCAGCGGCGTCAGCGTCGCGCCCAGGCGCTGCAGAATCTCGTCGATCTGCGACGGCCAGCCGCCGAGCATGCCGACGATCACGCCGGTGACCAGGGCGAGGAACGCCGGGAACAGCAGCACGCGCCGCGCAATGTCCTTCGGGTGCGGCGTGGCGCCGGAGTAGATCGACGACACCAGGACGCCGCCGACCGCCAGCGCGATGAAGCAGCCGACCTGATCGGCGATCACGCCCAGCGCCAGACCCTCGCGTCCGCGCAGCGCTTCGAGCAGCGGGTAGCCCATGAACGAGGTATTGCCGAGGCCGCAGACCAGAATCACGGCACCGATGCGTGCGCGGCTCCAGCCCAGTCGTCTGCCCAGCGGGTCGAAAATCAGCAGCGCGCCGATCATCACCATGTACTGGGTGACGACCAGGAACCAGAACTGCCATTCGAAGTGCAGGCGCGGAATCAGCTCCAGCACCAGCGCCGGCAACGCGATATTGATCACCCACCAGTTGAGCCCCTGTGCCAGTCCCAGCGGCGGGTGCGCGAAGCGGGCGATCAACACGCCAAGCGCCAGACACACCAGCAGAAGAAACAGCGCAGTCACGGACAATCCGGCTCGGCAGCAATCAAGGGACGATCAGGGGGCGCCATTAAAGGGATTTCGCGCAATACGGGCAAGTGCCGATTGAACCGGAGGCCGTCGGCATCCGCCATGCGGCCTTGGTCGAATGCAGTGTCAGCACTGGCCTTCGACCTCATCGGCCACTGCGTCCATCAGCGGCGCCCAGCCGCGATTCGCCACCGGACTGGCCGGCGACGGATGCGGCGCGGTGAAGATCGGCACCTGCTGATCCGCCAGCACCCGCCCCAGGCAGTCATAGGCAAACCGTCCGATACCGATCGCCGCAGCCGGTTGCAGCACCTCGACCGAGCGCCGCAGTGCGGTATCGCAGTGCGCGTACAGTGCCTCACGTTCAGCCTTCGGCAGTTTGTCCGGGGTGAAATTGCGGCCACTGGCTTCCATGAACACCAGCGGGCAGTAGTTCACGACGAAATAGCGTGCGAAGAAGGCATCGGCGCTGCCGAAGCGGTCGCGTGCCCAGCCCCACAGGCGCTTGCCGCTGACCTCGCTGCGCGTGCAATCAAAGCCCTGCACCGGCCGCTTCGGGTGTTCATTCGCCGGCTTGGCGATCGGCACATCGATCCCGATCCAGTCGCGCACCATCGCAACCTCGCCAAACGGCACGCCGACCTGCGCCATGCCGAACGGACCCGGATTCATGCCCAGCAGGATGATGCGTCCCTTGGCCGCGCCATAGCGGCGCAGATATTCGGCCTGCGCGGCCCAGGCATAGCGCAGGGGGTTGTAGACATGCGTCACCGGCGGACTGAACGACAGCGCGTCGACCGCGTCCGCAAGGTCCAGGGTCACGCTGTTCAATGTCGCGGGCGCACTCATTCATTCAGTCCGGTTGGCAGCAAGGAAGTCCGTGCGCATCCCAAACACCGAAGCGCGCGTATCAGCAGCAGACACATTCATACGGATTGCGCTGTGCTGCACAGCGCAGGCGCAATTATCGGGCGACTTCGCAGGAGAGTCATTGATGCTTCGGATTTTGTGGATTCCATTGATCGCCGCATTGAGCGCCTGCGCTGGCACTGACACGCTCCGCTATCGCACCACGCCGGCCTTGGCCTACGTCGACGACGGCTCGGCCAAACAGGTGGGCGATCTCTATGTGCCCGAAGGCGCAGGTCCGTTCCCTGCGGTCCTCGTCGTCCACGGCGGCGGCTGGATTCGCGGCGAACGCGCCGACATGAACAAGTTCGCCAGGCGCCTGGCCGAGGGTGGCTACGCGGCCTACAACATCGGCTACCGCCTTGCGCCCGACGATCGCTTTCCGGCGCAGCTGGACGACCTGCGCACCGCGCTGCGCTGGCTGCACGCCCATGCCGAGGAGAACCGCATCGATCCGGATCGCATCGCGGTCATGGGCTACTCAGCCGGTGCGCATCTGGCGCTGATGCTGGGACTGGACCCGGGCACCGATACCCCGCGCGTGCGTGCGGTGGTCGCCGGCGCCGGTCCGACCGATCTGCGCGTCTATCCCGACAGTCCGTTCATCAAGGCGCTGATCGGCGGCACACCGGATCAGTTCGCTGCCGAATATGCCACCGCCTCGCCGATCACCTATGTGACGCCCGATGATCCCCCGGTGATGCTGTATCACGGCAAGCTCGATGGCCTGGTGGAAGTCGAGCAGTCGCTGCGACTGCACCAGGCGCTGATCGATGCCGGCGTGCGCAGCGAACTGGCGACACCGCCGCTGTCCGGGCACATCACCACCTTTCTGTTCGACGGCGACACCTTCGCGCAGGCGCTGCAGTTCCTCGCCGAAACCACCGCGCCACGTCAGGCCGTCTCAGCCATCCGCTAGGCCAGCACCGCGCCCGGATTGAGAATGCCGCGCGGGTCGAGCGCCAGCTTGATCTGACGCATCGCCTGCACCGCGACCGGCGACTTGTAGTGCGCCAGCTCCGTGGTCTTCAGGCGGCCGATGCCGTGCTCGGCGGAGAACGAGCCGTGCAACGCCACAACGATGTCGTGCACAACGCGATTGCAGCGTTCCCATTCGGCGAGAAACGCCGGCGTTTCAGCACCGAACGGCTGCGACACATTGAAGTGGATGTTGCCGTCGCCTAGATGCCCGAACGGACACACGCGCGCACCGGGCAACAGTGCTTCGACCGCCGGAATGGCGCGGCGTAGAAATTCCGGGACAGACGACACCGGCACCGAGACATCGTGCTTGATGCTGCCGCCCTCATGCTTCTGTGCTTCGGGAATGCTTTCGCGCAGCCGCCACAGCGCGGCCGCCTGTGTCTGCGACTCCGCAATCACGGCGTCGCTGATCTCGCCAGCATCCAGGGCCTCTTCCAGCACCGCATCGAACAGTGGCCGCAGTTCGCCGACGCGGCGCCCACCACTGAGTTCGAGCAGCACCACCCATGGCGGCGCCGGATCGAACGGCGCACGACAGTCCGGAATATGCCGCGCGGCAAACCCCACGCTCGTCGCCGACATCAGCTCGCAGGCACTGACGCGCCCATCGCTGGCGTCCTGCATGCGTCCGAGCACCGCCAGCGCCTGCTCGACGTTTTCCACGGCGACCAGCGCGGTCTGCACATCGCCCGGCTGCGGAAACAGCCGCAGCACCGCCGCAGTGATGATGCCAAGCGTGCCTTCGGAGCCGATGAACAGGTCGCGCAGGTCGTAGCCAGTGTTGTCCTTCTTCAGCGACGACAATCCGTCCCAGACGTCGCCGTTGGCCAGCACCACCTCCAGCCCCAACGCCAGGTCACGCGCGATGCCGTAGCGCAGCGCATTGGTACCGCCGGCATTGGTCGCCAGATTGCCGCCGATCTGGCAGCTGCCCTCGGCCGCCAGGCTCAACGGAAACAACAGGCCCTCATCGCTGGCCGTCTGCTGGATCTCGGCCAGGATGCAGCCGGCCTCGACTGTGATCGTGCGGTTGACCGGATCGAGAGCGCGCAGCTGGCGCATGCGGCGCAGACTCAGAATGATCTGGTCGCCCGTCGCAACCGCGCCGCCACACAGACCGGTATTGCCGCCCTGCGGTACGACGCCGATGCCGGCGTCATTGCATAGCGCCAGCACCTGCGAAACTTCCGCCGTATTCGCCGGACAGACCACGGCCGCAGCCGCACCGCGATACAAGCCGCGCTGCTCATCCAGATACGGTGCCATCGCTCCCGCGTCGTCGATCCAGCCTGCGTCACCGACGCACTCGCGAATCTTCTCGAGCGCGGCACCGATACCACCCGTGAATGAAGGACTCTGCAAGAGGGCGATCCTCAGCAATCAAGCAATTGAGGTAATGGGCGCCGGCTGCCGAGAGCGCGGCAAGGCACCAGCATGGACCAAGGGGCACTGAAGCACTCCTGCGCAGTGACGGCTATCGCGTAGCTAGGCACTGCCACCGATCCGTTCCCGAAACCAACGGCGAAAAGAGCCTGGCCCCACACCATGCACCCGCTTGAACGCCTTGCGGAAAGCGGCTTCGGTCTCGTAACCGACACGCTCAGCCGCTGTGGCTACCGAGATATGTGGATCCCGCAGTAACAGCTCGGCCTGCGTCATTCGCCAGCGAGTCAGGTATTCGATTGGTGTGGTTCCGACAACGTCCGAAAATCGCTGCGTGAAACTCGCGCGTGACATACCCGCAGTCTGGGCCAGGGTTTCCAGCGTCCACGCCGCAGCGGAATCACGGTGCATCGCTCCCAGCGCCTTGCGTAGGCGCAGATCGGCAAGCGCTGCGAGCACCCCCCGCTGATCGCCACAGTGCTTGATGTACTCGCGCACAACCATCACGAAGAGCGTATCAGCGAGTTTGTCCAGCACGGTCCGAGTGCCGACACCCTCCGTGCTGGCTTCCTCAAGCAGCAGCTGACCAATGATTTCCAAATGTCGTCCCGCGTCCTCGCGACGGACGACAATCACTTCCGGCAATGCGTCGAGGACCGGATTCTTGTCCCCGGCCGCAAATTCAAAGTAGCCACAGATCAATGTCGTGAACGGACCGTCGCCGTCCATGACCATGAGGTTCTCATCCCCGTGCAGTTCGGGCGAGCCAGTGAGCATGTGCCATGCATCATGCGGAAAGACCACCAGATCCCCACCCTCCAAAGTCACCGCATCGCGGGTCCCGCGCATATGCAACCAGCACTGCCCGCGTCCAACCAGATGAAACGCGGCGCGTTTATTTCCGGAGGAACCGTACTGCCAGATTCCACAGAATTGCGGATGACCATAGACCCCGGCGTGAAGCTGGTAGGCATTCAGAACCGAGGACAGCAAGTCATCTTCTGGACTCTCAGACATAAAACACAGTCTCCTGCCCGCCCGATCTCCCTCAGACGGAAGCCTATTATCACCTCTCTGAGACTGAACGGATGCGCAGCCCCGGATAGGCGCACCGCTCCAACGCGACCTGAAGTGGCACAGCCACCGCCGTGCACACACTGCTCGAATTCAATTGAGTCCGCAGCGAGAGTTCAATGAGGCTGAACGCATGAAAGCGAGGATGAGAACCCTGATGATGACGATGGCACTCTCGGCAAGCTGCGCAGCGTCGGCATTCGATCATGCCTACAGCGAATACGGTGAGCTGTTATCAGGCCACACGCACTGGGTCGCGGACGGCCATGCCAGTGCAGTCGACTACGCCGGACTCAAGCGCGATCACTCCCGGCTGCAGCACGCCTTGGCGACGTTCTCGCAGGTCACGCAGCCGGAGTTCGAGCAGTGGCCACGCGCGCAGCAAGAGGCGTTTCTGATCAATGCGTACAACGGCTTCACACTCGATCTGATCCTGAGCAAGTACCCAGCTCTCGAATCGATCCGGGATCTGAGTTCTCTATTTCGCTCACCCTGGAAGTTGACGTTCTTCAAGCTGCTCGGCGAGACACGCAGCCTGGACTGGATCGAGCACGGCGTACTGCGGCCCCGCTATCAGGATCCACGCGTGCACTTTGCGGTGAACTGCGCATCAATTGGCTGCCCGGCCTTGCGGCCTGAGCCCTATATTGCTGTCTCGCTGGACGATCAGCTAGACGACCAGTTGCGGCGCTTTCTGTCGGACCGAACTCGCAATCGCTACAACGCAGCTGACAACACCTTGTATCTCTCGCAGATCTTTGACTGGTACGGCGACGACTTCGCGCGCGATGGACGTACGCTGCCGCAATGGCTTTCAGGGCACGCCGCGATGCTCACCGACAACAAATCCGATCGCAATCTCGTGCGTGCAGGCACATTCCGGATCGAACACCTGTCCTACAACTGGACGCTGAATGACGCACACTCCAGCCACTGATCCGTGATACGCATCACTGCGACCGCACATGAAGACCTCCCCCACGATCCGGCGCCTCCGCGCCGCGCACAGGAAAGTCCGCCGATGACCACGTCTGCGCGACTGAAAACCGTGATGTCGCCCACGCATCTACGCCGCACAGGCACCATCAGCCTGGTTGTCGGCACCTGGCTGACCGCATTCAATCAGGGCGACGCACTGCTGAGCAGCGGATTGAGCAGCATGCTGGGTCTCAAGATATTCCTGAATTACCTGACGCCGTTTGTCGTGGCCAATCTCGGCTTGCTGTCGCACCACAGCGGATCGCCACAGTAACCGCCTGCCATGCAGCAAAATGATTGGGCGTCAGACGACCTCGCCCGCCGCGCGCCCGGATGCCCAGGCCCACTGGAAGTTGAAGCCGCCGAGATGGCCAGTGACATCGACCACCTCGCCGACGAAGTACAGGCCTTTCTGCAGGCGCGACTCCATCGTCTTTGACGACAGACCGTCCGTATCGACACCGCCCAGAGTCACCTCCGCAGTGCGGTAGCCCTCAGTACCACTGGCGATGACCGGCCAGCACTGCAGCTGCTCCGCAATGCCGCGCAGCGCAGGCGGCGGGATCTGCCGCATCGGCCGGTTCTCGAACCAGACCTCACACAGTCGCTGTGCAAAGCGCTTGGGCAGCAGCTCACCAAGCACGGTCTTCAGCTCCGCATCCGGCCGCGCCTGCTGCAGGGCTTCCAGCCGCGCCTGCGCGTCCTCGCCCGGCAAAAGGTCGAGGGTCAGCTCAGCCCCCGGTTGCCAGTACGAGGAAATCTGCAGGATGGCCGGACCGCTCAGGCCGCGATGCGTGATCAGCATGAAGTTGCGGAACTCGGCGTCGCCGCAACGCGCGATCACCGGCAGCGAAACGCCGGAAAGATCCGCGTAGTGCTGCTGATGGATGCCGCTCAGGGTCAACGGTACCAAACCGGCCCGGGTCGCGACGATCTCATGCCCGAACTGCCGGGCCAGCGCATAGCCGAACCCGGTCGCGCCCATGCTCGGGATCGACAGCCCACCGGTTGCCACCACCAATGAAGCGGCGCGGCACCGACCCATTGCCGTGTCGACCACGAAGCAGCCATCGCGAAACTCGACACGCTCGACCGTGCAATTGACATCAATCCGCACACCCGCTTCTGCGCACTCATCCAGCAACATGCGCACGATCAGCTTGGACGACTCATCGCAGAAAAGTTGCCCCAGCTCCTTCTCATGCCAGGCGATGTGGTGACGTTCGACCATCTCCAGAAACTGCGCCGGCTGGAACCGCGCCAGGGCCGATTTGCAGAAGTGCGGGTTCTGCGACAGGAAGCTGTCCGGCGTCGTATGAATGTTGGTGAAATTGCAGCGTCCGCCACCGGACATCAGGATCTTCTTGCCGACGCGGTTGGCATGTTCGATCACACGCACGCTGCGCCCGCGCCGACCCGCGGTCAGCGCACACATCAGACCCGCAGCGCCGCCGCCGATGACAACAACGTCGACATCGGTCATGCGCGCTGCCGATGTCGATTCAAGCTGCGTTTGTTCTACCGAACCTGCCTCATCCAACACTCAAGACCCCGGTTGTAAGAATGGACCTACTGCACCGCGCTGCTTGGGAGATCAGCGCTGAAAACCATTGAATCATTCCGGAAACACCACGCAGGCAGGCACCCTGGAGCTGACGTCGTCTGTCTTGTCACGTCGTCCGCAGCGGCCCAGGCTGCGCCGCGCGCCAGACCTTGTAGCCCACAATGACCAGCGCGATTTCGAAGATTTCGACCGCTGCGTGCGCGACCGGGATCGGTGCCAGATAGAACATTCCGAACATCAGCGGCCACTGCGCAACAAACAGGATCGCGACGACGCTGCGCATGTAGAACTTCTGTGCAGCCGCAACAATCAGCACCTCAAACACGAACAGCTTGATGCAGAAGTTGAGCCCGGCCTGTGCCTGCAGCCCCGTCAATACATCATCGAGTCCGTTCGCGCCCCAGTTGTAGTGCGTCCAGTACGCGAGCTGCGGAAAATACAGCAGCGCGAAGCCCACCAGCAGATAGGCACAGCCCAGACGCTCCGAGCGATTGCCGTTGCTGAAATAGGCCGACACCCGCGCGGGGAACGCGCGCAAGGCCTCACCCCATGGACCGAACATCCTGATACACCACGCCGCGTGCACGATGCGCAGGCTGACAAGGCCACACCGCAGCGCGGTCAACGCCAGAACATCGCCATCGAGGCCCTTGAACGCCAGCGCCGCGACCAACACCAGAAACGAAACACCGCTGCTGAGCCGGAACAGGTTGAACCAGCGCCGCTCGGCCTTCGGCAGGAACAGCGCACCGAGATCGGTAATCGCAACAAAGCTGATGTAGTGCGCAACCAGCATCTGCCCATGGTCATGGTAGTCACGCCAGAACAGACTCAGATACAGCAGCGTATCGAGCAGCAGCATGTGCACGAACACACGCTGCGGCATGGGTTCCGACACTGGCACGCGGCGGGCGGTCAAAGACTCAGCTCCTTTCGTGCATCGCCAGAATTGACGCCGCCATCTCGGCGCCTTTGTATTCCTCGATGAAGTGCCCGATTCCTGGAAAGCGGTGCGTATTGTCCGTCATCTGCGGCAGCGCCTTGTGCCATTGCGCAATCACCGAGTCCTTGCCGCAGGCATCCCACTGCCCGAAATAACCACATACCGGAATATTCCGGCCCGAGGGTCCCCAGCACTGGCTGATGTTGCCCTGAATCCGCAGGTAGAACGCATGATTGTCCTGCGCGCCATGGCGTGCATCCTCATAGCGATAGCCGTATCCCCAGACCGGTGTCTGGCGCACGTTGCGCTTGGAACTTCGAGCATTGGCAGGACTCCGCAGCATCTGCGAGAAGACGTACTCCGGACCGTCCTGAGCAATGCTGCGGCTTGCATGCTTGCCCAGCCATTTCGTGATCGATGCCAGAAACGGCGCCGTGCCCTGCGGATGCGCATGGCAGACCACGGCCGCCGCCACTCCACCCCAGAGCGCATCCGGAATCAGGCTCGCCGTCAGATACCAGGGCAGCCACGGGAACGGGTAATTCGTGTAGGTGTAACCGTCCGACGGCATCGGGAACACCGTCGTGTTCATCACCAACAACGCGCCCACCCGCTCAGGCTCCTGAATCAGGGCACCAATGCCGATCGGCCCACCCCAGTCATGCGTCACCAGCGTGACGTTCTGCAGGTCCAGATGGCGCACCAGCTGCAACACGTTTGCCGCGTGGTGAAAGTCCACCATTTCAAAATCCGCCTGATCGGAAAGCCCCAGGCCGATGTGATCCATCGCCACGATGCGCAGCGGCTCACCGGACGCGATCAGGGCATCGCGGATCTTGCGATAGGTATACGAGCATTCCGGATTGCCGTGGACAAACAGAACGGTGCGCTGTGGCGTATCGCCGGCAGAGGTTGCGTAGTCGTAATAGAACAGTGTCTTGCCCGCGTCCAGTCCCTCGGGAATCGTGAACCAGCGCTCGCTGCCGGGTGGGCAGTAGTCGGCCGGCGGATGCTGTAGTGGCGAATTGCTGATGACGTGCATGACTTGAGGATGTCCTGTTGACCCGCCACATGCGGGGATCGATGAGCGTAACGCTGGTACCGAATGATGCGCAGCCCAATCACAAGCTCGCGATATTCAACCTTTGCGAAGCAGCATAGAGTGCACGAATGCTGCGACGCCGGCTTGCCGAGGTGCGGCTTCCGCCAAAGAAATCTTTCAGATGACATCGAGACGCGTGAATTCCACGAACCGCAGGTTCGCGGTCCCATGCCGATGTCGATCACATCATTGGTGATCCTCCCAAGGGAAATGACAGAGCTGCGGGTTGAATCGAGCCACCCTCGTCAAGCGAGCGTCGCGCCTTCCTGCGACGAAGCAGCCCGCTCATCATCAGTCACAACTCACTCAGCCAGTCAGGCTCTGTGCCCTGGCGAACAGACCCCCCGGCGGGAACGCCGCACCATACCTGAGGCCCTTCGGCATTGCCGGCATCCGGGCATCTGTCCCCGCGCCCCATTCCTTTGCAGGAGAGACTCCCATGTTGCGCAGCATGAAAGAGCTGGAAGGCTATGACATCGGCGCTACCGACGGCGACATTGGCAAGCTCAAGGATTTCTATTTCGACGACGCCTCTTGGGTGGTTCGCTATCTGATTGTCGATACCGGTTCCTGGCTGTCGAGCCGAAAAGTGTTGATCTCGCCGTTTTCCATCGACCAGACCGACGGTTCGTATAAAAAACTGTGGGTCAAGATCACCAAGGAACAAGTCAAAGACAGCCCGGATATCGACACCGACAAACCGGTGTCGCGGCAGCACGAGGAAACCTATCTCAAGTACTACGGCTACCCACTGTATTGGACTGGCACGGGTCTTTGGGGTGACGGCATAGATCCACGCATGGCGGTGCGGGGCTTTCCGGTGGCGGGGCCGTCGCCGGAAGTCCAAGCTGAAATGCATCGAGTCCTGGCAGAAGCCGATGCGGCGGGGCACCGCGATGACGATCCCCATCTGCGCAGCTGCACGGCGATGGTCGGGTACAAGGTCCACGCCAACGATGGCGAGATCGGTCATGTCGAAGGCGCATTGATCGACGACGAGACTTGGTCCCTGCGTTACCTGATCGTGAATACCAGCAACTGGTGGCTCGGTCACTCGGTGCTGATCGCGCCACAGTGGATCACCGGCATGAGCTGGACTGGCGCCACCGTGTCGGTAGACCTGAGCCGGGAAGCGATCAAGCACGCGCCGCCATACGACCCGTCGAAAGCATTGCTGCGGCAGCAGGAAGTCGACATCTACAAGTACCACGGCCGCAGCGGCTACTGGCCGATGCCCTGAGCGTCATCGCGCCCTCATCAATCAAACCGGACCTTTTTATGACTTCCTCCCCGATCATCATCCTTGTGCTTCTGGGCCTGCTGTTGCTGGCTGTCATCTTTGTCATCGAGCTGTACAACAAGCTGGTCAAGCTGCGCAATCGATTCAAGAACGCGTATGCGCAGATCGACGTGCAGCTCAAGCGGCGCTACGACCTGATTCCGAATCTGGTCGAGACAGCGAAAGCCTATCTGTCGCACGAACGCGGCACGCTCGAAGCGGTGGTGGCAGCGCGCAACACGGCGGCATCGGCCAGCGTCGGCGCTGCGGCCACACCGGGCGATCCATCGGCGATGAAGAAGCTGGGCGGCGCCGAAAGCCTGCTCGGGGGCAGCCTGGGTCGTTTGTTCGCGCTGTCGGAGGCTTATCCCGACCTCAAGGCCAACACCACCATGCTGAGCCTGTCGGAAGAACTCGCTTCAACCGAGAACAAGGTCGGGTTTTCGCGGCAGGCCTACAACGACGCGGTGATGCTCTACAACACGCAGCGCGAGGTCTTCCCGAGCAGTCTGATCACCTCCGCTTTCAATTTCGCAGCCGCCGAGCTGTTCGTCATCGAGCAGGCCGAACAACGCGAGCCGCAAAAGGTCTCGTTCGCTTGAAGCAAATCCCAATGATGACCTGAACGATGGATTTCTTCGCACATCAGGCCCAGGCCCGGCAGCACACGACGGTGCTGGTGGTGTATTTCGTCATCGCCATCGTCTGCATCATCGCGTCGGTCTACATCGCCAGCGCGATGATTTTCCACGCCACGCAGACGCAAGCCCCTGCCGGCGCCGTATGGACCGGCTTCGTCCTATGGGATCCGCAACTGTTTCTGTATGTCGTCATCGGCACGCTCAGCGTGGTGCTCGCGGGCGGCCTCTACAAGACATTGGCCCTGTCCAAAGGCGGAAGTGCCGTGGCCGAAGCGCTGGGCGGTCGCCTGCTCGACATCGACAGCGTCAATCCCGACGAACGAAAGCTGCGCAATGTCGTCGAGGAAATGGCCATCGCTGCGGGGGTTCCGATGCCGAAGATCTACGTGCTCGACAACGATGCCGGCATCAATGCCTTCGCCGCTGGCCACGCGCCGCAGGATGCCGCCATCGGCATCACCGGTGGCGGCATGCGTCTGCTGGACCGCGATGAACTACAAGGTGTCATCGGTCACGAGTTCAGTCATCTGCTCAACGGCGACATGCGGATCAACATCCGCATCATGGGCGTGCTGTTCGGCATCGTCTGCCTGGCCGTGATCGGGCGGCTGCTGCTGTATTCACGCGGTGGCGGCGGCCGTGGACGTAATCCGATGATGTTCATTGGGCTGGCTCTGATCGTGATCGGCGCACTCGGCATCTTCTTTGGCCGTCTCATCCAGGCGGCGTTGAGTCGACAACGCGAGCTCCTCGCCGACGCGTCCGCCGTGCAGTTCACACGCAATCCGGCCGGGCTCTCGCGTGCCTTGCAGAAAATCGGCCGCGTGGGCTCGCAGATCGGGTCCGTGCATGCCGCAGAAGCTAACCACATGTTTTTTGAAAACGGACTGAGCAAGCCCTTCATCGGCTGGATGGCGACTCACCCACCGCTGGAACAACGCATACGCGCCATCGATCCGTCGTGGACGGGCACGTTCGACGACACCGGCGCGACCAACAACAGTGATCCCAGCATGAAACCGAACCAGGAACCCCTATGAAAACCATACTGACCCTCGAATCACTCGCAGAGCTGACGGCGGCTCACGCACCGCCTTGCCTGTCGCTGTATCAGGCCACGCATCGCTCCAGCCCCAACAATCAGCAGGACCCCATCCGCTTTCGAAATCTGCTCAAAGAGCTGGAGGCCTCGCTGCGACAACAACACCCGGCGGCCGAGATGCAAGCGCTTCTCGCACCGTTCGAAGCCCTGGGTGAGGATCAGGACTTCTGGAACCACACGCTGGACGGATTGGCCGTGCTCGGCACTGCAGACTTCTTCCGCGTGTTCTGCCTGCAACGCTCCGTGCCGGAACTCGCCATCGTTGCCGACAGCTTCCACACCAAACCACTGCGCCGCTTCCTGCAGTCAGTGGACCGCTACCAGGTGCTCGGACTGAGCCGCGGCAGGTTCCAGGTCTTTGAAGGCGACCGTAATACGCTTGACGAGATTCTGCCGACCGCGGGCGCTGCGCGAACCGTCGCCGAAGTCCTCGGCGAGAAGCAGAGCGAGGCCAGCCAGACCAGCTTTTCACATGCAGGCGGCGGTGCCAACGCCGGGATTCATCACGGTCAGGGCGGCAAAAGCGATAGCGTCGACGTTGAAACCGATCGGTTCTTTCGCAGCGTCGATCGCATGATGCTGGAACAGTATTCCAAACCCTCCGGCCTGCCCTTGATTCTGGCGGCGCTGCCAGAGCATCACCACCGGTTTCGCCAGATCAGCCACAACCCGTTTCTGCTCGAAGGCGGATTGAATGTGAACCCCGAAGGCATGGGCGTCGCCGAACTGGCCGAGCGTCTCTGGGAAGTCGTGGTTGAAAGATCCTCGTTCCTTCGAGTCACTCAGAAGTAGAGGTTGTAGGTGATTGTGCCATTGCGAATCGGACGGGCGACAGGCCGCCGAGACTGCGATGGGGACGGTGGTGGTTGTAGCGATGG
>NZ_SUKF01000013.1 GCF_005047655.1 Sinimarinibacterium arenosum
CAGAGTAGGGCAGTGGGTCTACAGTTGGGTTAGTGGTCATAGGCCGCGGCACAGCAGGACGGATTGCCACGGCTCTTGTGCATTGGATCCCAAACCATTGAACCGGAGTTGGCGAGGGGCATGGCCAGGATCGCCATGTTTCCGGAATCGGATTGACTGTATCGCCACCATAGCGGCGCAAGCGGTGCGGAAGTCGTACTCGAGGAAGTAGTCGTCGCCAAGCTTCCCCAGTAGCACGCCAAACCACCATTTGCTTGCGAGGATTCGTCCCTTAGCGAGAGCTGCAGCAACAGGATTAGGAAATCAGCCGCCAGAGGGCGGCGGTGTGCATACGTCGGGTACGGAGCCGTTGCCCTTCACGGCACAAACGGTCGGACCACCTCCGTCGCCGGGAGTAGCATCGTCGTCGTTCGGCGTCTTGTTGTCCCCGGAGCCGCCCGCCGCAACTGCAAGGGCCGCAGCGCCCAGAGCGGCCAATCCCACCTTTCCCCAATTGGCGTGCCACCAGGAGTCGCCTTCGCCGCTATTCGCCAGGCCCCATGGGGACAGATCACCGCCAAGTGCAGCGCGGTTGACCAAGAGGGGAATGCCGACGGAACTTACGTATGCCAACTCGGAGCGCACAAACTCCACTTGAACGATGCTCGTAGAGAACGGAAGCGCAACTTCACTCGATCGATTAAGGGCTTCTGCGCCAATGTGCGCCCGAGCGCCGAGACGATCGAAACTCTCGTGGCGAACGTCCATTTGGAGACCGACAGCGGCAGGCAGCTTTTCAGGGCCACCGAAGTCCATCCGTAGGTACGCGTAAGCCTGAACGGGAGCCGATAGGTCTGATGCGATGACTTGACCGGCAAAAAGAACAAACAATACCGCCGCAACTGCCGGCAGATTAAAAAACTTCCTCATGATGACCCTCCCAACCCATCATAATAATAGCGTCCGGTCTGACTCCGGCCGATTCCCTCAGTCGACTGCAGCCTGTCACAGCGGGCGCTTTGTGCTAACCCAGTTACGACACAATCCGAACCTCTTGCCCCCGAGAAAGCTTTCGATGGCACGGCGCGAACGCTATCACGAGGAATTTTCCTACAGCAACTATCCGCCCGGCTAATTGCTTTTTGAGCGCTGCTATGGAATTTGCAATGACCGCACGCGTTGGGCATCGCGCCATGAAAGTTGGGCATTGGAGCTGAATGTGCGTTGAGTCGGGGACCACTCAGCTGCGGAATGCTCGCGGCCCTCTTAGGAATTACTCAGGGCGAGCGCGCCATACGTCGGCCTTCCTTACACGAGGCGCGAGCAGGGACAGGATCACACGATGGCCGGCTTACGAAGCCCAGCAAAACTCGTAGATCCTGAATTCGTTTTCTTTTGCGAAATTACGACTCAATTCTCGTACTGCTGTCAGTGCGAGCATTGAATTGAATTGTGTAACGTAATTCATAATGTATATTGCCCGCTGATGCTCGCGGACCCCTGCCGCATCGGCCTTTGAACTGCTGAAAAGTAGTCCGGACAGCGCCAGCGGCAGAAGTAAAGCCCCCGCACCGCTTGCTAGAAGTCGCCGCCGCCAGTGGGCGCGTTCGGCGTCCGATCTGGCAGCGGCTTCATGCGCCTCTAGTTCAGCTCGCGCCACGTCGGCGCCCATAATTTCTGCACATGCGCTTGCAAGCCAGACGGGCGGTTTTCCGCTGGCCTTAGCTCTCGTCACAATTGCGGGTTCGCATCCGAGCTGTCCGGCGAGTATCGACGGACCTCCGACTTTATTCGCTGCCTGATCAATTAGTTGACTTAGGTTCATGGTTTTGCCTCTTGACGGTTTGACGAGTCGTCAAATACGGTTCGCCCCGAATTTGACGTTACGTCAAAGGGGACGACGATGACGGGCAGGGCGGCGGAATTCGTGGGGGTGAGGGGACGCGATCTACGCATCGTGTTCCTTTCGACAGCGGGTCATCGCAGGGGATTCTACGCGCGCTATCGGACCCGGATGCAGCGTTGGGAGTGCCAGTTATCGGGCTATGGCATGCAGCCGCGCCGCTGGTTCTCGAGAACCCAAACTCTCGCCCTTTGTGAGTTACGCCACATCGCCAGCGTGTGGGACTGGCGCCGCGTGGTCATCGATCAGCGCATTGAATGGGACGGGGTCCGGGACACCGGCTATCTGATCGAGGGCAGGGGACAGCTGGATATGTTCCGCGACCTGCGTGATGACGGCCACGGACTGAGGGCCGCCGCATGAACGGCCTCCCTCGCTACCTCGTCTACCGCGTTCTCGGCGCTCTGGCAGTCACGGCAGCATTCGCGCTGATTCGGTGGCTCTCATGAGCCGCACCAAAGTCATCGAACGTGTGCGCGAGCCTGAGCCGGGCCGCTGGCTGGTGATTCAGGAGGATCACGAGGAGTGGGAAAGCCAGTACGGCTATCACTGGCGCCATGTCCGGACCTGGGTCGGCATGCTCGCGTCATCGGTTGATGATTCCCGGCTTTCGATTATTGCCAATCGCTGCCTGCGAGGCGTGCTGGACGAGCGTCGGGCAGAGGATCAGGCGTCGCATATGCGGCAGGTCCGGGCAGCAGAACGTCAGAGCGTCGCTTCGATGCTGGCACGGCGCACGCTCGCTAACCCCGACGATCCGTTTGCCGCAATGCGGGGTTTGGCGTGATGGCCGCGCGAGCGAGCGAAGCGAGCCGCGAGGGCAGCGCGCCTGGGCTTGTCTCTTGTACAACAAATGTCCCGCGCGTTCTCCCGAGCGAGTCAGAGCTGGTCATCGACACGTCGCGGACGAAGCTGACACGGATGCAACGTGCATTGATGCACGCGGCGAGCCTCCATGAAGCGGCAATTGTTGAACAGTTCGGCCGATGTACTCCGATCATGGTCACAGCGACCCTGCGCGAGGACGTGGCACCGTTGCAGGCTGACGCCAGTACGCCCGTAAAGCTGGCGCGTAAATGGTTTGAACGGCAGGTGAAGCACTATCCCAAGGCGGAACGGCCCCGTTTTCGGTTTGTGCGTGTGGCAGAACTGACGAAGCGGGGCAGGCTGCACTATCACTTCGTGTTTTTCCTGCCTCCGGGGATGCGCTTGCCGATGTGGGACAAGTGCGGATGGTGGCGGCACGGCATGACCCGCATGGAGTGGTGTCGCGGCGCCAGTGTCGGTTACGTCGCCAAGTATCTCAGCAAGGCCACCAACGGTCGGCCAATGCCGAAGGGTTTGCGCATGCACGCCACGGGTGGCCTGACCCGCGACGAAGCCAGCGCGAAGCGATACCACATGGCGCCGACCTGGGTCCGTGAGTACTTCAGCAAGGAAGAACAGCCGCGCCCGATGCAGGGCGGTGGTTGGTGGTCCCGAATCAATGGCTACATCCAGACATCACCCTATTTCGTGAAGTCCACGACGGCTGGTCGCGTCGTCGTGGGCGTCTACAAGTGGTACCGCGATCAGCTCTCCATCAAATCGACTCAAGAGGATTCCCAAAATGCAACAGATGACACTCACGACGCATGTCTTCGGTATCTCAGCCGGTACGTTCTCGGACAAGGACACGAAGGAGGACCGCGAGTACTGCTCGGTACACATGGCTCAGCCGCTTGAAGGCGAGAAGGCCATCGGCTTTCGCAGCGACAAGGTCGGGGCAGAACCCGCAGTGTGGGACCAGCTCAAGGCGGCGAAGCTGCCGGCGCTGTGTGAACTCAACGTGAAGTTGACCCCGACGACGCTGGCCAGCGGTGCCGTCAGCTTCAAGATGCGCATCACCAGCGCGAAGGTCCGCCCGGGCGGTGCAACGTGAGCCGCGAACAATTCCACGTAGACGTGGAACGCAGCGGCGAAGGCGTGCGCGTTGATCTGATCACGCCGGATGGTGAATTGTTGACGGTGGGTCAGATCGACAACCCGGCACAGGTCATGGGCTTTGCGGTCATGTTCGGATCGATGATGTCCGCAATGATCACGCAGGCCATTTTTGAGGTCCGCGGCTGATGGCCTCGGCGTATCTCTTTCAGTGTGCAGGCGCTGACGGCGTCGTCATCGCGAACACAGCCGGCTCGCTGGGAGGCAATGACGGACGAGGCGTACCGCATTGCCCGAGTGGCGGCACCTGGACGCTGATCGAGTACGCCGAACCGGCGCAAGCCTTCAATCCGGCAGATCTCGATCCAGCGATTCTGGCGGAGGCCTTCGGCGCCGGTCTGGTCGTTGTCGGCACCGGCATGGTCATCGCCTGGGCGATCAAGGCTGTCATCCGGCAGGTGCGCGGATCGTTTTGATTTGCCGGCAGTGCACTACCCCCCGAGGTGTGCTGCCGGTTCCTTTAAGTTCGGGGGAAGTGACCGTCGGGAGACGTCCACATGAAGTACGCAAACGTTGCTAAGAAGTACGGTGTTCGCCTGGGCACCGCTGTTGCTGCCTCGGCTGCAACCGTTCCGGCTTTCGCCGTGACGGATTACAGCTCCCTGACCACTGCCGTCGACTGGGCCGATGTTGGCACCGCTCTGCTGGCCGTGGGCGTCGCGATCATCGGCATCGTGGTCGTGATGAAGGGCATCAAGATGATCGTGCGGGCCGTCAAGGGCGCGTGATCGGTAGGGGCGGGGGAAACCTCGCCCCTCTCTTTTTGGGAGGCACTTCGATGAGCGAATACCAATTTAAGGCTGCAAGGCTGGAAACAATGAGGGAGTTGGTGCAGGCCTACCGCGACATGGGCGACGACGACAGCGCAGACGAAATAGAGGACGAGATTGCAGAAATCGAAGCAGAGCTTGAAGCGGAATTCGGAGATTGTGACGGCGACGACGACGAAGGGCTTTGACGTGGACCAGTTCTACTACTTCGCGTTCTTCTGCTACGGCGGGATGGTCGCTGCCTACTTCTTCCGGGGCCTGTGATGCGTGATTTTCGCGCCGCGTTTTGGTTCTTGGTTGGAGTCGTTGGCGTCTCGCTGTTCGCCGTCTCGATGGACTCGTGGGCTGCGACGACCGGTGACAGCTATCTGTGGTATCGGAACCCTGACGGCAGTTGGGCGCGAACTCCTTCGGTAACGGGAACTCCTGCTAAAAATTTTAAGTGGCCCATTGGACGACAGGTCCAATTGAAGCCCGGTGGCGGCGTAGAGGTCGTCAGTGATCGGAAGCTACCTTTGCCGATGCGCGAGGCGCGGTCAGTCGGTGTTCTAGAACGTGTCGGGATTTCGAGGGTCGTCGCTAATCCTTTGCTGCGACGCGCTGCGCGCCTGTTGGGTCCGGCTGCGGTTGCGTTTGAGGTCGTTCACTGGCTCGCCCAAGACGATATTGAATTCAATCAGGATGCGGCGGACTGGCAACGTAAAACGGTCACGCCTCAGTACACCGACCCGAACTGGGTGGATCTGAACAACGTCCCGAACTTTGTAGGCGCGACGGGTCAGGCGGTATGCGATGAGCGAGCGTTCCGCGTCGGCGGTACTTCTTATCAATATGGGCTGGTTTTTGTGTACACCAGCCCGACTCGTGGCAACTGCTATAAGCGCAGCTCGACGGGTCAGGTGACGACCACGGTGATGGCGCAGCCGCAATATGGTGGTTCGACAACCTATTTGACCGAGTTCGATGACGTCACTGACGAGCAGATGGAAACCGCGCTCAACGCGATGCCGGACGAGGATCTTGCTTCTGCCCTCGATACTCACATCGGCGATTCCAGATTGCCGGTTGATCTGCCGTCTGATACGCCGCTCGTGTTCGTTCCTGCGGACGCAGTTGTCTATGCAAATCCGATCACGTCGACCAGCACGACGACGTATCCGGACGGTACGTCTCTGACGACGACGAAGGTATCCGAACAGAAGGCCGATATCTCTGCATCGTCGACTACCGTTTCAGAGTCCCATGTCACCACGACGGTGACGAACACCACGACGACGACGGTCAGGAATCAGGACAACGAAGTCGTTTCGCAGACCACAGAGGAAACCCCTGTAACTCCTGACCCTGCGCCAGATCCGTCCCCGGAGCCGTTCCCGACGCCATATCCGACACCCGTGCCGACGCCTGCGCCGTCAGGTGTGCCTACTCCCGAGCCGTCATACGCTCCGCCTCCTGATGCGTCGTTGCCGGCTATTCCGTCTGCGCCTTCGTTCGCTGAATCGACGCAAGCTTTTCTCGGTCGCGTCTCGGCTTCTCCGATCGGTTCCATGTTCTCGGGTCTTGCTGCTGCGATTCCGAGCGGGGGAGAGTGCCCGACCGCATCTTTCGATGCACTCGGTCAGACCTTCGTGATCGATGCACAGTGTCCCGTTCTAGAAGCTGCGCGCGGTGTCCTGGGCATCGTGATGCTGTTCGTCTACGCCCTCGGCGCAATCGTACTTTTCGGTAAGGCCTGATCATGACCGCATTGTTTGAATGGCTCGGCAATCTCATCGTTTCCGCGCTGTCGTGGCTGCTGGACGTATTCCTCTACGTCCCGCGTCAGGTCTACGCGCTGTTGATGGACGGACTTGCCACAGTGATTGAAGCCTTGCCGGCGCCCGCTGCGGGGTCTGCGTTCGTCACCTATGCGGCGTCGTTGCCATCGGGCATGGGTTATCTCTCCGACGTGTTTCAAGTGCCTGCCGGCGTCTCGATGTTGGCGGGGGCACTGGCGCTGCGCTTTCTGCTTCGCCGCATTCCGTTCATCGGGGGCTAATCATGTCCATCGTCGTCTATGCGGGTCTGACCGGACACGGTAAGAGCTACTCAGCCGTCGAAAACTTCGTGATTCCGGCGTTGAAGGATAAGCGCCACGTCGCGCATAACCTGGACCTTTTTGTCCCGGCGCTGAACGTCGTCTGTGGTCACGACTGCGCGCCGCTGTTGCACCAGATTCCGGCGCAGTGCTCACCTGCCGAAGTGATCGAAAAGTGCCCCGAAGGCGCCGTGATCGTCCTCGATGAGGTCTGGGAGTATTGGGCAAAGGGCCTGACGATCAACGAAATCCCGAAGGACGAGCTCCGGTTTTTCCGTAAGCATCGGCATCGAGTTGGCGAGGACGGCATCGCCTCTGAAATGTGCCTGATCAGTCACAGCCCGACCGACGATCTGCCGTCTTTTATCCGGTCGATTGTGGACCTGACCTACATCCACGAGAAGCACAGCGCCGTCGGCTCAAAGGGCCGTTTTCGCGTGGATGTCTACAGTCGTTGCCAGTCAGCTGAACGTCCGGCAAAAGGCAAGCTGATCCGCAAGTTGCAGGGCAAGTACCGACCCGAAGTCTGGAACTGCTACAACAGCCACACTCAGAGCAAAGCGAAGGTTCTGGGCGAAGGTGGCCTAGAGAAGATGCCAGACGCGCGCGGGAACGTCTGGAAAAGCTTCACGATGGGATCGGCCATGGCTGCGGCACTGCTGCTTCCGTTGTTGTTCTGGCTCGCGTTTCGGGCAGTCACCGGGATGGCGTCTGGCGGTGGGCTCAAAGAAAGCCATGCCGCGATAGCGGCGGAAGCGAAGCGAAACCCGACAATACCTCAACCCACACACGGATCATCGCGGCAGGGTGCACCAGAAGCACACACAGAACTCTCCCGCGCGTCGGACAACCTGGGTGTGGTGGTCGTGTCGCCTCCGGTCGTCGTTGAAGCTCAGACCTTCGACCTGGACAGCCAGACAAGCCGGATTTGGCGGGTTGTCGGCGGCATCAAGCGCCCGGATGGCACCGGAATCGTTGTGCTGGTCAGCGCAACAGGCCGCAGGCTGATGCCGTCCGAGTCCTGCGAGCAAGATGACCTCGGCCAGTGGTCGTGCGCGCTGGATGATGGCCGTGCAACGCTTTGGAGTGGCGCTGGTGGCGGTGGACTGGACGCACGGCAAGCGCCGGGCGTCGGCGTTGGCAGTCCGCCGTTACAGGGCTCTGCGCGGGCTGTTGCTGGTTGATCAGCGCAGTACAGCTACCACCAGCACGACGAGGCCTGCGGCGAGCACGACTAGAAAGTCCCAAAAGCTGAAGATCGGACCTTGTTTCTCGCGGATGATGATGATTCTTTCGGTAATGAATTCGGGGTCATTCGCTACGGGTGGTGCCTGTGTGAATCCAGGGCGTTCTTCTTCGTTGTTCACGCTGTCGCTCGCTGTGCTTTCCCGGACGGAAGCATAAGCCGCCTTTTGACCGTTCGCACTATCCAATTGATCATAATGTATATTATGTTAAGTGTTGGGTGTGCGGATGGAATTGAGTCGTGTCCTCGAAGCGACGTGCTAGCATTCGCAGGCTCTCACCCTTCGACCACATCGCACGCCAACGGCATGACCGAAACCGCAGTCGATCCTTCGATCTTTGCCAACTATGTACCGCTGAACGCGCTACGGCGTGAAAGTCAGCTTGATCTCGCGCGCCACACGCGCCAGCTTCAGGCTGCGCCCGGGGACTTCCTGTTCAGGATCGGAGATGCGGCTAAGGACGTCCTGTACGTCCTTGACGGTGAAGTGCACTTGATTGACGCTCATGGCAAGGCCCTCTCTCGCGTTCGGGCCGGTGAGCCAGCTTCATTTCATCGCCTGGCGCATCAGTCCCCGCGTACCGTCAGCGCTCGCTGCGCAACCACCGTGAAGTACATTGCCGTGGATGCCGGTTTGCTCGATGTCATGCTGACATGGGACCAGACCGGCTCATTCGAAGTTACCGAGCTGTCCGAAGCATCATCGCAGCCCAACGACGACTGGATGACACGTCTGCTGCAGATGCGGACGTTTCAGCTGGTGCCGCCGTCAAACCTGCAGGCAATGTTCATGCGCATGCAGCGTGTTGCCGTAGACCCGGGCACCGTGATCGTCCGTCAGGGCGACGAAGGCGATTTCTTCTACGTGCTGATCTCGGGGCGCTGCATCGTCACCCGCGAGCAATCAGGCCTCAAAGCCGTACGGCTGGCGGAACTCGAATCCGGCGCCTGTTTTGGTGAAGAAGCGCTGATTTCGAACGACCGCCGCAACGCGTCGGTGACGGCGCTCACTCGGTGCGAGCTGATGCGTCTGAGCAAAGCCGACTTCCAGAAGCTGCTGAATGAGCCACTTTCGCGACGTTTGAGCCTCGCGCAGGCTCAACAGAAAGTCGCTGATGGAAATGCGCGGTGGCTGGATGTGCGCCTTCCCAGCGAGTTCCAGACGGGGCACATGCCAAACGCGCTGAATCTGCCTTTGTACATGCTGCGCATGAAGCTTTCGCAGCTTGACACGGCAACCACCTGGATTGCGTGTTGCGACACCGGGCGACGCAGCTCAGTGGCAACGTTTGTGCTGACGCAGAAAGGCTACGACGCCTACCTGCTCGACCAAGGACTCCCGGTACTGGGAAACTAGCCGGCCAGCACTGCCTACATCGTATGCGTCGGGCGATCCGCGCCCAATGCTCCGGCCAGCAAAGCCTCGATTTTCTTCTGCGTGCTACCGCCATCCTGGGCGCTGAACTGCACGCCAATTCCTTGTGCGCGCTTGTTCTGCGCGCCTTTGGGCGTGACCCAGACAACCTTGCCCGCGACCGGGATTCGCTCCGGATTTTCCATCAAGGTCAACAAAATGAAGACCTCATCCCCAAGGCGATAATCCTTGTTGGTCGGGATGAACAAGCCGCCGTTCTTGATGAACGGCATGTAGGCGACGTACAGCGCCGACTTGTCCTTGATATTCAGCGTCAGGATGCCGGGCTGAGAACCGGTCCTGGGCGGGCTACTCATGCGTCGAATTCCCCTGGGACGATACGCATCATTGAATTGCGCTCACTCTACCCGATTTATGCGATCACGCCGACGGCCAACAGTGCTCAATTGCCGACGATCCGCGGCCCGACCCGCAGCCAGCTCACCAACAGCGATTCCAGCAGTAGCTGCGGCTGCGCATTGCCGCCACTAAGCCGAAGCGCTTCGGTGATCTCGTTAAGCATCTTCTCGAAAGCGTCACGCTGCGTCAGATCCGAGCGCTGCAGCACCGCCTCGCGAAACTGGTGGGCAATCCACGACCATGCCCATTGCAGATGCTCCGCCAGCGCTTCACGATCGACACTCGCAGCTGCAGACACCGGATCCTGTCGTCGCCGCGCAACGGCAAGCCACATCTCGCGCCAGGCATGCCGCAGCGATACGCCATCGCCACTGGCAAGCTGTAGCGCTGTCAACGGCGCGCCATAGCCCTGTATCAGGGCATCTGCGTCATCGTGCCCGAGCTGCTGTGCAAGCCACTGTTGTGCGACTTCGGTCTCCGGCGCCGTGAACCGTATTTTCTGGCAACGGCTGCGCAGGGTCGCCGGCAACGCTTGCGGACGCTCCGAAATCAGGATCATCTGCGTACCTGGCGGAGGCTCTTCGATGGTCTTCAGCAAGGCGTTAACGCTAGCCGTATTCAAGGCATCTGCACGATCCACGATAGCGACGCGCTGATGCCCGTAATGCGAGGAAATGCCAAGCCGCTCGATCAGCATGCGAGCCGCGTCAATGGAAATATCGCGACGCTTGCGCTCTGCTTCGGGCTGCCAGTGAATCAGTCCCTGGGCGTGCTGCCCGTTCGGCGTCAGCGCCAGCCCCAACAATCCGTCGGTCCCCAGCAACAATGCATTTGGATGAGCGCCCACTGCAAGTTGCACACAGCTTCTACAGCTTCCGCAAGCGTAGCCGCTGCGATTTTCGCAAACCAAATAAGCTGCCAGCGCGCGTGCAAACCAGCGTTTACCAATGCCCACCGGTCCCTGCAGCAGCAATGCGTGTGGCAGCTGCTGTTGCAGCACCAGCGCGGTCAGATCAAGCCACAATGCTGCCTGCCACGGCAGCGGCTTGCGCAAGTCCTCCGGACGCACGTCCACACTCACAGGCGGACCTCCAGCGCTGCGGCAATCTGGGCCTGGACCTGTTCCAGTGACCGACTTGCATCGATCACCGCAATCCGCCCGGGCTCGTCGCTGGCACGTTGAAGAAAACGCTGACGAACCTGCGTCATGAACCCCAACGTTTCTGCCTCAAAGCGATTGACCTGCCCTCGCGCATGCGCACGGGCCAGACCGATGTCGGGCGGCAGGTCGAGCAGCAGCGTTAGATCGGGCTTGCGCCCCGCCAGCACCAAGGATTCCAGCGCCAGAAGGTGCTGATCCGACACGCCCTTGGCCCCCTGGTAGGCGTAGCTTGAATCTGCGAATCGATCGCATACCACATCGTCTCCGGCGGCAAGGCGCGGTTCAATCTTGTGCTGAAGATGTGCTGACCGCGCCGCGTACATGAGCAGCACTTCGGTCTGCGGTGTAACGCCTTCGCCCCAGTCCGACAGCACCAGCTGTCGAATGGCTTCCGCCTGCGGGGTGCCACCCGGTTCTCGCGTTACGCAGACATTGCGCCCCCGCTGCTCCAGCCACTCGCAGACAAACCGAACCTGCGTCGATTTGCCCGCCCCCTCCCCGCCTTCCAGTGTAATCAGCCGACCGCGCATGGCTCAGAGCTTAGCGGTTTTTCATTTTTTCAACTGATAACGACGCACCGCCGCTTCGTGCTGATCCAGGGTGTCTGAAAACGCATGCGTGCCATCGCCGCGAGCGACGAAAAACAGCGCTTTGCCTTCCGCTGGGTGCAGTGCTGCATACAAGGCTGCACGCCCAGGCAGGCAAATCGGGGTCGGCGGCAGTCCGTTTCGGGTATAAGTGTTGTACGGCGTATCCGCCAGCAGATCGCGCTTGCGCAAATTGCCGTCGAATGCGGAGCCCAAGCCATAGATGACAGTCGGATCAGTCTGAAGCCGCATTCCCAACTGGAGACGCCGCACAAACACCCCGGCAATCTGGGCGCGCTCGGATGCATCACCCGTTTCCTTTTCTACGATGGACGCCATGATCAGGGCTTCGTCCGCTGAAGCGTAGGGCAGATCCGACGCACGCTGATCCCAGGCCTGCTGCAATGCCGTAGTCATGGTGTCGTAGGCGCGTCGAATCACCGCGATGTCGGTGGTGCCGGAGGGAAAGTGATAGGTATCTGGAAACAACCGCCCCTCGAGCGATCCAACCTCGACGCCCAGCTGCTGCAGAATGGCAGCCTCGGCGGCATCACCCAAGGTTTGCTGGATATTGGGATGCTCACGAATTGCTGACAGGGCCTGACGGAAAGTCCACCCCTCAAGCAGTCGCAATTGATACGACACAGTCTTGCCTGACTCGAACAACTGCAGAGCCTGCAACGCCGTCATTCCCGGGCTCAATGGATACTCGCCAGCCTTGATGCGCGTCCCCAGGCCGGTCATCCGTGCATAGGTCCGCAGATACAGCGTGTTGCGCTGTGGCGACACCAGCCACTGTCGCTCCTGAAGCGTCTCCAGCACCGCCGACAGCGTTTGTCCCGGCGTAATTGTCAGCGTTGTATTCGCGCCGAGATTCATCGGAGCGTCCAGCACTCGGCGAACGTCGCTCGCAAACAAGGCTGCTGCCCCCAGGAAAACCACAAAAATCAGTAGCAGACGTTTCACAGGTTCAATGAATGACGTGGATGAGACAGACGCGACCAAAGCTGGCGCGCGTGCAGGCCTGGACTGGGCCATTCACGCGTGCCGCACCGCCGCAGAGGAACAATTCCTGTCAGTGAATTGCAAATGAATGCCTCGTCACATTCCAGAAACTCAGACCAGGGCAAATCGACACACTCAATTGCCCAGTCCAGAGATGCGCAGGTCTCGATGACGCGCTGCCGCATGACCCCGGCAACGCCGCACCGCTCCAGGTTTGGCGTTCGCAGCTTGTTACCCGCGACACAAAACACATTGCTGCGGGTGCCGGAAATCAGCAGCCCGCGCGTATCGAGCATCAACGCCTCGCCAATGGTGTCAGGCCAGTGCCGTGACGCCATCACCTGCTCTAGGCGATTCAGATGCTTGACGCCTGCAAGTGCGGGCTGATCGCCAAGACGGATATCACTGAGCATGACGTCGATGCCAGCCGCCGGTGCCTGTGCGCCCCCTGCAGACTCGGAAGTGACCATAACGAGCCGGTCCGATGCATCCGTGGTTGGCGCATATCCGCGGCTTTGCCAACGCCGCACCACCAAAACCTTGGCACTGGCCCAGACATGCCCTGCCGACAACAGCGCGAGTTCTGAAAGGAGATCTGCCTCTGCCGGCGGCTGCAAGCCCAGAACGGCGCAGTCGGCACAGAGCTTTGACCAGTGATGCGTCCAGTCCACAACGATGCCATCGACGATCAGCATCGTGCGAAATACACCGTCTCCGTAGTGCAGACCGCGCGACCGAGCATGCGCATCATCCTCCGGACGACCGTTGAACAGTGCAATAGCGCTCATTGCACCGGCTCCAGTGCCAGCAGCATGCCTCGCGCCTTCGCTCGGGTTTCCTCAAGTTCCGCGCCCGGCTCGGAATCGGCAACGATGCCCGCTCCGGCTCGAAAATAGACCCGCCCCGGCTCCCAGATCAGACTGCGGATCAGAATGTTGCTGTCGAGCTGACCGTCACGTGATAGATACCCCAGACTGCCGGTGTACGCGCCACGTCCCTCGCCTTCCAGCTCGGCAATGATCTGCATTGCACGCACTTTGGGACAGCCCGTGATGGTGCCCCCGGGAAAGACCGCACGCAGAGCCGCTGCGGGACCAACCCCGCTGCGCAGACGGCCACGCACATTCGACACGATGTGATGCACATGCGCATAGCTCTCCAGCGCCATCAGCTCGCTGACCTCGATGCTCCCCGGCTCGCACACCCGGCCCAGGTCGTTGCGCTCCAGATCGATCAGCATCACGTGTTCGGCGCGCTCCTTCAGGTTGGCAATCAAGACGGCGCGAAGTTGCGCGTCTTCAGCCGCATCTGCACTGCGGCGCCGTGTGCCCGCGATGGGTCGCGTCTGCGCCCAGCCTTCGGCAAGCTGCAACAGGCGCTCCGGCGACGAACTGATCACCGCGGCGCCGTCCCACTGCAACAGACCCGCAAACGGCGCCGGATTGCTTTGACGCAGTTGCCGGTACAAATGCCCCGGTTGCACCTCGCGGGCCAGGGTGGCGTCCCAACGTCGTGACAGATTGATCTGAAAGGTGTCGCCTGCGCTCAGCCATGCGAGGATGCGCCGCACTCCGTCCTCGAATGCCCGGGCATCCTGCTCATGCACCGCCAGGGCCGATGCGCGAGGCGCCACCTCGAAATCCTCGGCGTTGAGCAGGTCCTCGCGCATTTGCGCCAGCACCTGCTCGGAGCGTTCTGACAATAGATGAAGTTGGCCTGTGCTTCGATCATGCATAATCGCAGCGTAACTGCGTACCGCCAGCGCGTCCGGCAAACGACTGGGATTCTGCGGCAACCTCAGCTGCGGTTCGACCCAGTGCGCGGCCTCATAGCCCAGCAGGAAAAACCAGCCACCGCAGAACGGCAGGTCTTCGACACGCTCCACACCAGGTTGGAGCGCGACAAGACGATCAAGCACATCGAAGAAGTTGTCTGTCGCGCGATTAACGCCAGCGCCGCTGAGACGACCGTTCCGCCCAACGAGCACTTCGCCTGGGTCCGCAAACAGGATGTCCCAACGTCCTGACTGAGGATGCCCGGCCACGCTTTCCAGCAGGAGTGGATAGCGCTGCGGGAAGCGCTCGTGCAATACCAATAAATCCGGCCCGGCCGGCAGCTGCGCACGCCACATGGTGCGCCTGCGAAACCTAGCTGAAGCGCTTGAACGCCAGCGTGCCGTTGGTACCGCCGAACCCGAACGAGTTTGACAGCACGACATCCAGCTTGGCGTCACGTGCGGTGCCCGGCACGTAGTCGAGATCGCAGCCCTCGTCAGGCGTATCGAGATTGATCGTCGGCGGAATCACCTGATCGCGCAGCGCCAGCACCGAGAAAATGGCCTCGATGCCACCGGCAGCTCCGAGCAGGTGCCCCGTCATCGATTTGGTCGAACTCACGGCGACCTTGTACGCGTGATCGCCCAACGCGCCCTTCACCGCCAAGGTCTCGGCCAGATCGCCGGCCTGCGTCGAGGTGCCGTGCGCATTGATGTAGTCGATATCTTCCGGATTCAGACCAGCGTCACGCATCGCATTGATCATGCAGCTCCGCGCACCGCGCCCGTCTTCAGGCGGCAGAGTGATGTGATACGCGTCGGAAGACATGCCGAAACCGGTGATTTCCGCATAGATCTTCGCACCGCGCTTTTTCGCGTGCTCGAGATCTTCAATCACGACAACCCCGGCACCATCTCCGAGGACAAAACCGTCACGATCCTTGTCCCACGGTCGGCTGGCCCGCTCGGGATCATCGTTGCGGGTCGACAACGCCCGCGCCTGACAGAAACCGGCCATGCCCGCTGGCGCCGAACCGGCCTCGCCACCGCCGGCAATATAGACATCAGCGTCGCCCGCCTGAATCAGGCGCGCGCCAAGACCGATGCTGTGGGTTGCGGTGGTGCAGGCTGAAACGATCGCGAAGTTCGGGCCGGTAATGCCCAGATCAATCGTGATGTAGCCCGAGATCATGTTGATGATCGAGGCAGGAACAAAAAACGGCGATATCTTGCGCGGACCGCCTGCGTGAAGCTTGCGGCACTCGGCTTCGATATTGCCGATACCGCCGATACCGGAGCCCACGCAAACCCCGATGCGATCGCGGTTGGCGTCGGTGATCTCCAGCCCGGCGTCCTGAACAGCCTGCTTGGCTGCAGCGACGCCGTAGTGAATGAACTCGTCGGTACGTTTGACGTCCTTCACGCTCATCCAGTCTTCCGGCCTGAAATCTTTGATCAGACCGGCGAAGCGTGTGGTGTAGGCCGACGCGTCGAATCGCGTTATCGGCCCAATCCCCGACTTGCCCGCAAGGATGTTCTTCCAGGCCGAATCGACATCGTTGCCCACGGGCGACACGATGCCGAGGCCGGTGACGACAATGCGTCTACGGCTCATGTGACAAGTCTCTGATTCGAAGGATTTGCGCTAAACGAACTACAAATTTCAGCCGGCCTGATTCGTATGGGCCTTGATGTAGCTGAGCACGTCTTTGAAGGTCACGATCTTCTCGGCTTCTTCGTCCGGGATATCAATTTCAAACTCTTCTTCCAGCGCCATGACCAACTCGACCGTGTCCAGCGAGTCCGCGCCGAGATCTTCGACGAAGGAAGCTTCCGGGGTGATCTGATCTTCGCTCACCGACAACTGTTCAGCGATGATCTTTTTTACCTTCTCTTCAAGCGTACTCATGCGTCACTCCGCAGCGTATTTGTGGTGTGTGAAACCGGGGTATTGTAGTGGAACCGGCCCGATGAAACAGTAGGCTTTGGTTGCACTGTGAAATCAGATACTTGAACCGCAGTCAAGACATGTACATGCCACCATTGACATGCAGGGTTTCGCCGCTGACATAGCCGGCCTCGGGCGACGCCAGATAGGCCACTGCGGCAGCAATGTCCTCCGGCGAGCCGAGGCGCTGTGCCGGGACTCTTTCGAGCAGTGCCTTGCGCGTCTCGTCGCCCAGAGCATGAGTCATGTCTGTCTCGATGAAACCAGGCGCAACAACGTTGACGGTGATGCCGCGCGAACCGACTTCTTGCGCCAGCGACTTGCTGAATCCGACCAATCCAGCCTTGGCGGCGCAGTAATTCGCCTGCCCGGGATTGCCCATCTGCCCGACGACGGAGCCAATGCTGACGATGCGGCCATAGCGGGCCTTCATCATCCCGCGCATGACTGCGCGTGACAGGCGGAATACCGAAGTCAGGTCGGTATCCAGCACCTCGGACCAGTCCTCGTCCTTCATGCGCATCAACAAGGTGTCCCGCGTGACACCGGCATTGTTCACCAGAATCGACAGCGGTCCGACAGCTTCAACCAGGGCGGTGCACGCAGCCGCGTCACGGACATCCAGCACTCGGCCCTCACCGCCTTGAGCGGCCAAAGCCTCGGTGATGGCGCTGGCGCCGCCCTCAGTGGTCGCGGTTCCGATCACGCGCGCACCGTCCGCCGCAAGGCGCAGTGCAATCGCACGTCCAATACCCCGGCTGGCGCCGGTGACCAATGCTGTTTGCCCCTGTAGGCGTGTTGTCGCTGCGCTCATGAAGTCGAATTTGGAAACGTTGAAGTCAGAGTGAAGATCAGTGAGTAAACGAAATTACCGTCGACAAGAATAGCATCGAACGCCGATGCTTATTGACCGATAAGAATGGTCGCGGCTTGCTCCAGCCCCATAGGTTCTTCGAGCGCTTGACAAGGCACAGACTTGGCGATGCGCTTGTTCAGGCCACACAGAACTTTGCCTGGCCCGCATTCGACAAAAGCTCCAACACCCTGTGCCACCAAGCTTTCAATGGTCTGGGTCCAGCGCACCGGCTGATGCAATTGATCACGCAGTACTGCGCGAATTGCATCGCCACCTCTCCCGGCCTGACCGTCAAGATTGTGCAACACCGGAATGACAGGCGCGTTAACCGTGACCTCGAGCATCTTTGCATGCAGCTGCTCGGCAGCTTCTCGCATTAGAGAGCAATGCGATGGCACCGACATCGGCACGCGCACTGCCATGCGGGCGCCCAGCGCCTTCGCATTGGCCAGCACCCACTCGATTGCGCCTGCATGTCCAGCAAGCACGACCTGTCCTGGAGAGTTGTAGTTGGCCGCTTCCAGCACGCCCTCACCATCGTACGCCGCGCAAAGTGCCGCAATCTGCGCGTCATCCAGGCCGATCACTGCCGCCATGCCGCCAACGCCCTCGGGCACCGCCGCCTGCATCAACTGTCCGCGCAACTCGACCAGCTTGAGTGCGTCAGCAAAACCCAGGCTTTGCGCTGCAACCAAAGCGCTGTATTCGCCGAGACTGTGCCCAGCCAAGGCGATCGGGTGCGGCACCCCGCGCGCGCACCAGACCCGCCACAGCGCAACATCCGCTGCCAGCAAAGCCGGCTGCGTACGCTCGGTACGATTAAGCTCTTCCACCGGGCCTTCGCTGACCAGCCGGCGCAAATCCCAGCCGAGCACGTCAGATGCTTCGTCGAAGGTTTGCGCAATCAGCGGCGAAGAATGCGCGGCCAGCATGCCAACGGTCTGGGATCCCTGCCCAGGGAACAATACTGCGTAACTCATTGATTACTCTTTTATATTGTCTTGTGCGGGCGACGCCTTGAAGGCCTCCTCGCCACGCAAGGTACGGAATACTGCCGTGTAAGCCAGTGCGCCGACAACTCCATACAGGTGCGATTCCGTCGCAACGTGCCCACCAATGGCCGCCTCGTCGGAAACCGGAGCCCCTGCAAAGAACTCCCAGGCGATCTTTGCAGTCAGATAGGCGAGACAGCCAGAGGCAATCAGATCGCGACGCATCACCTGCGGCAGCAGGCCCAGCACAAACAAACCGTGAATCACACCGGACATGCCGACGTATCGATGCATTTGCGGAACGAAGGCGAGCAGGCACAGGGTCATGAATACCGAAAGCCAGACCACCCGACGCAACCAAGCCCAACCACTCAGATTCTCCGGGCACAACAGCACCAGGACCAACACGCCCATCTGATTGAGAAACAGGTGATACCAGCCCAGATGGACAAAGTTCCCGGTCAGCAGGCGCCACCACTGCCCTTCCAGAATCAGTCCCCGATCGTAGGCAAATGCGGCGCGCCCCCAGTCGCCGAGGCACTCGGCAATCAACATCAACGCCATCAACACCAGCGGCGCGAACCAGATGCCGGCGGACCGATAAGGCGAATTTGATATCATCGATCAGATGTCCACTGCACAGACTGTCCCCTGCACCACCGATATGAATATCCAACAAAAATCTTCCATGCAACGCGGCTTTACGCTCATCGAAATCATGGTGGTCGTGGTCATTCTCGGCATTCTGGCAGCGGTTGTGGTTCCGAGAATTATGGATAACCCTGACAAGGCCCGCATTACCAAAGCCAAGCAGGATATTCGCGTCCTCGAGTCGACGCTGGAGCTGTACAAGCTCGACAACTTCAACTATCCATCGACACAGCAGGGTCTGGACGCGCTGGTCAAGAAGCCATCGGGAGAGCCCGATGCGCCAAATTACAAATCTGGCGGTTACGTCAAATCGCTACCCAAAGATCCCTGGGGAAACCCCTACCAGTATCTGCAGCCCGGCGCTCGCGGAGAGTTCGATCTGTTCTCGCTTGGCGCCGACAATCGCCCCGGCGGTGAAGGCGTCGCTGCAGACATCGGCAACTGGGACCTGAGCAGCTGACGCCGCTCGCGCGGCCATGCCGCGCCGGCTTCAGCCTCGGAATCCGGCGCGCCGCTCGCCAATGCCTCAGTCTCCGGCCCGCGCCATGAACGCCTGTCAGTCGCGCAGCATTTCAACCGGCTTCACGCTGGTTGAAATGCTGGTGGTCGTGCTGATCATCGGAATTCTGGTCACATTTGCCAGTCTGACCATTGGTAACCGCGCGGTATCCGACAAAATCGACACTGAAGCTGCGCGCATGACTCAGCTGTTTCAGCTGGCACAGGAAGAATCCGAACTGCGCGGACTGGAAATCGGATTTCTCTATACAGATGCGGGCTACGAATTTCTCGTTTTGGGCGACAACGGTCTTTGGGCGCCGATCGCCGAAGGTCCACTGCATGCACGCGCATTGCCCGCGCCCATCGAGTTCTCGCTGCGCGTCGAAGGACGCCCTGTGGCTCCTGCGCAAGCCGAAAGAGTAAAGGCGCGACCCGCAGCGAAAGATGAGGATGGCTCGGCTCAAACCGAAAAGTCTAGCGACACACCGCCACTGCAACCCCAGGTCCTGATTCTATCCAGCGGCGAGCTGACCGCATTCGAACTGGACATCGGCGCGGCCGAGCTGGACTACGTCCAGCACATCGAGGGCGATATTGTCGGCAAGATCACCTTGCAGCGCCGTCAGCTCAAGTCATGAAACGCCCAGCCACTGTCGCGCGGCCCGAACATGGATTTACTCTGGTCGAGATGCTGGTTGCCGTTGCAGTGCTGGCCATCGCCATGGCTGCCATTCTGTCCGGCATGGCGCGCTACGCGGACAATACGGCCCATCTGCGTGAGCGTACCTTGGCACTGTGGGTTGCACACAATCGCCTGACCGAAATCGAGCTGCAGCCCAAGTGGCCCGATGTCAGCAAATCGGACGGCGACATGGAGATGGGCGGACGCAGCTGGCGCTGGAAAGTCGAGGTCAAAAAAACCGAAGATCCTCATCTTCGCCGGATCGATATCCAGGTGCTGTCTCCAAATCGCGAGGGCAATGCCGCCACGCTGTCGAGCTTCATTGCTGACACGGGGCGTCAATGAAAGCCCCCGGTCGGCAGTCAGGCTTCACCCTGCTTGAGTTAATCGTCGTACTGGCCATCTTTGCCATCTTTGCCGTGATGGCCTACGGCGGTCTGGATTCGGTGCTGAAGACCCGCAAGCAGGTCGAGACGGCGCAGGACCGGATCGCGGAGCTGCAGCGCACTTACCTGCGACTGCGCAACGATTTTCAGCAAATGCGCCCACGCCCGATCCGGGACGGTTTTGGCGACGTTCAGCCGGCGCTAGCAGCAGGCGACGGCAGTTATGTGGAGTTCACTCGTGCCGGATGGCGCAATCCTCTGAACCTGCCACGCTCCGGGCTGCAACGTGTTGCCTATCGACTCGACGAGGACAAGCTGATTCGTTCGAGTTGGCGGGTACTGGATCGCGCGCAAGACAGTCAGCCCATCGATACGATCCTGTTGGATAAAGTCGAGGAAGTGCAATGGCGATATCTCGATGCCAGCCAGGTTTGGCACAGCCGCTGGCCGGACATTGATACCAACAGCAATCGTGGCGAAGCGGCGCCGCCGATCGGTGTTGAAGTTCGCATCCGCACCAAGGATGCCAGCGAGATCCACTTTCTGTTTGCTTTGGGCTCTCAACCACCGGGCAAGAAAACGCCATGATCCGGCGCAGCACGCCCAACCGCATAGTCCTGCGCAAACCCCGTACCAGCCAACGCCAGCAGGGCATCGCGCTGGTGACCGCCATTCTGGTCGTGGCGCTGGCTGCCATTGCCGCGACAGCGATTCTGAGCTCGGCGAATATCGCCATCCACCGCACCGCGAACCTGCAGAATTCAGAATATGCGTGGTGGTATGCCGATGGAGTTGAGTCGTGGATCAAATCGATCCTGGAGCGCGATCTTGACGAAAACCAGACCGACTCGCTGCAAGATGCCTGGGCCATGCCAATCGACTATCTGCCGATCGACAACGGCGCAATCCGTGGTCGCGTGGTGGATCTGCAGGGTCGCTTCAATCTGAACAATCTGGCGACAACTGATGCCGAGACACTCAAGAACCTCACCACAATCATGGCGCGATTGATGGAAATTGCAGGTGTCGACGACCCTTCTCAGGCACAGGCTCTGGTCAGCGCAATTCGTGACTGGATCGATGTCGACATCGAACCCACCGGGTACAACGGCGCTGAAGACAGCGAATACCTGAGCATGAATCCGCCGTACCGAACGGCCAATCGACTGATGTCGGATGAATCCGAGCTTCTCGCGGTACGTGGCGTGACCAAGGACATCTATTTCAAGCTGCGCCCATTTCTCTGCGCTGTTCCCGCTACGGACGTCACGATCAACGTGAATACGGCCGCGCCGGAACTGTTGACCGCTCTTTCGGCACAACAGCGTCCGGAGCTTGCAGAATTCGTCAGCCAACGCGCAGAAAAACCGGCGGAAAGCCCGCAGGCGCTGTTTGACACCGGAGTTTTCGCCGCCAATGATCCGGGCGCCAAGTTGATTGGAGTCAGCAGCAGCTATTTCCAGTCGCAGGTTGAAGTGTCCGTAGGCACGGGACATCTCAGCTTGTATAGTTCCTACATACGCCCTTCCGGTGGAATTCCGGCTGTCTACGGGCGCAGCACCGATACCCGATAGTGCGCGAAACTCTCTATATCAGACTGGGCGTGGTCGATCCTGACACGCCAGTAGCTTTCTGCATCGCCCGTGCCGACGCGGTGGCGTCGTTCGTGGTGGAGCATGCACCGCTGCGTGCGCTGGCTTCGCAGGCGGCGCATAGGCGCGTTGTTGTGCTGGTGCCGTCTGCCGACCTGAGATTGACCTCGGCGTCTATCCCGGCCCGTCAGGGTGCCAAGGCCCTGCAGGCGGCGCCGTTTTTCCTCGAAGACCAGCTCGCCGACGACATCGACGACCTTCATTTCGCGCTCGGCGCGCGCCAGGCCGATGGCGTTTGGCCGGTTGCGGTTGTCGGCCGCGAACGCATGAACGCGTGGCAGAGCCTGCTCAGCGACAGTGGCCTGCGTGCCGATGCGTTGATCCCTGACGCCTTGTCCCTGTCGGTGCCGGATGCACAACACTTCAGTGTCCTGATCGACGGCTCACAGGTCATTGTGCGCACCGACGCCAGTGGCGGCTTTGTCTGCCAGCGCGAAGACTTGGAGCTCTGTCTGGGCATTGCCGATCCGGACAAGGTCCGCACACTGCGCCTGATCGTGCCACGCGATCAGGCCTTTGATCCCAGCACCTTGAGCTGGCCGCACGAACTGTCGCACGGATTTGCCGAGCCGCTGGAAGCCCTGCTGCAGAATCTGCGCGGCAGCCAGCCGATCAACCTGCTGCAAGGGAACTATTCGATTCAGCAGGACTGGCTGCGCTATGCCGGCCCATGGCGTGTCGCGGCGGGACTCGCCGGCATCGCTTTTGTATTGGCCGCAGCCAACCATGGCGTGCAAGCGTACCGACTGGGTGCCGAGCTGGAGGCGCAGGACGCCGCAAATCGCCAGCGTTATCAGCAGATTTTCCCTGCCGAGACGCGCATCGTTGACCTGTCTGCACAGCTGGATCAACAGCTGACCAGGCTCAATGGTGGCCAGAGCGGCCCCGCCTTCGTCAGCCTGATGAGTGTGCTCGCCGAGGCCGTCGATGCTGTCAAAGGTCTGACCACACAGTCCGTGCAATTCCGCGAGGGTGCCCTGTATGTGAGTCTGAGCAGTGACAGCCTGCAGGCTCTCGAAAAACTGAAAGCCTGGTTCGAAACCTCGCGCCCAGCCCGGATGGAGGTGCAGTCGGCAAACGCCGGCAGTGAAGGCGTGCAAATCCGCATCAAGCTGAGCCCGGCATGAAAGAACAATTTGCCCGACTCCAGGCCGCGCTGCTGCAACTGAATCCGCGTGAACGAATCGCGGTCGGCACTGCGGCCGTCGTGGTGACGCTGACGCTAGTGTTTCTTCTGGTCTGGGATCCGCTGGCGCGCGCGCATCGCGATCGCGCTGAAGCGCTTGACCGGGCTCGTGCTCAGGCGCAGCAGATCGAACGTGCCGCGGCGCTGGTCAAACCCGGCAGCTCTGGCGGACGCACGGCCAATCTGAGCACCTCGCTGCTTACAGCAGTGGATACCACGAGTCGTTCGCCGGTCCTGGGCAAAGCGCCGTCGCGTGTGCAGCCCGAGGGCGATCGCGAAGTCAAGGTCTGGATCGAAGACGTGCCTTTTGCCAACGTGCTGCGCTGGCTCGATCAGTTGCAGACGCAGTATGCGATTTCCGCGAGCAGCGTCGAAATCGAGCGCAGCGATGTCAGCGGTCAGGTCAGCGGGCGGCTGACCCTGGTGCGACAGTAAATCAGCCATGAAAATGCGTTCTTTTCTGATCATTGGCCTGACCACATTCGTTCTGGCCCTGCTGGTCAAAACACCCGCAGCAACGGTGTACGGCTGGTTTGGCCATGCGATATCAGGCTCCCAGCTACGACTGTTCGGCATTGGCGGCTCACTCCTCAGCGGCCATGCCGACGCCGTCGTCGTTCGCGGCATTCCGGCGCTGAGCCGCGTCGAGTGGCGCCTGCAGCCGCTGAGCCTGCTGTTGGCACGCGCACAATTTCATCTTCATGCTGCCGGCGCGCCGATCCTTCTGGACGGCAAGGCCGCCGTCGGACTGGGGCCGGAACGGCTTGATGACCTCAAGGCCTCAAGCGATCTGCGCTCGCTGGCCGCCATTGCCGGCCAGCCCTTCGTCCCGATGCAGGGACAGATCGCATTGGATCTCGCCCACTTGCGTTTGCGGGACAACTGGCCAGTCTCCGCTGAGGGGCGCGCCACTGTCAGCAGTTTGAGCTGGTCGCTGGGACCGCAGCCGATCCCGTTGGGCAACTATCAGGCGGACTTCAGCAACGAAGGCGACGATCTGCTGGCGCTGATCAGTACTCTCTCCGGTCCTCTCGAGGTCAATGGCGATGCGCGCCTGAAAGGCGATCGCAGCTATGAACTGCATCTACAGCTGCGTCCCAAGCCCGACGCGCCGCCAATGATCGCGAATTTGCTGCGTTCAACCGGCGCGCCCGATGCGCAGGGCTATTTCCACTTGCGCCAGTCAGGCAAGGCTGCGCCATGAGTTGGAATCCGCATGTGGTCGTGGCCTGCGTGGTCGAACGCGACGGTCGCTTTCTGATCGTGGAAGAGCGCATCAACGGCGAACTGAAGCTGAACCAGCCCGCCGGTCACTGGGAACAGGGCGAAAGCCTGGTTGAAGGTGCGGTGCGCGAAGCGCTGGAAGAAACCGCGTGGGACGTTCGCCCCACCGCATTGCTGGGCCTGTACCACCATGACCCGGTCGACCTCGACTACGGCTTCCTGCGCATCGCGTTTGCAGCCGACGCCTTGGCGCACCATGCGGAGTGCGCATTGGATTCAGGGATCGAGCGCGCAGTCTGGATGAGTCGCGACGAACTCGCTGCCTGCAGGAATCTGCACCGCAGTCCGATGGTGCTACGCTGCATCGACGACTATCTGTCGGGCCGACGATTCCCGCTCGACCTGCTGGTCCATCTGTAGCGGCGGGCACGCCGTTCAGCCTCGAAGATTGCCATGTCTTCCATTGCTGCAAGGTCTGACGCGATGCCGCATGTCGTTGTCGGCATGTCCGGCGGTGTCGACTCATCGGTCGCAGCCTACCTGCTGAAACAACAGGGTTATCGCGTGTCCGGGTTGTTCATGGTCAACTGGACCGAGGACGAGGAAGGCTATTGCACTGCGGCTGAAGACTTTCAGGACGCTCGCCGCGTTGCCGAGGAGCTCGAGATCCCGTTGCATCGGGTGGATTTTTCAGCCGAGTACCGCGAACGTGTCTTCGCACACTTTCTGGCCGATTACGCTGCGGGCAAGACGCCGAATCCCGACGTTCTGTGCAACCGCGAAGTGAAATTTCAGCCGTTTCGGGAATACGCCCTGCGTCTCGGCGCGGACTTCATCGCCACCGGACACTACGCACGCATCGAACAGGCGGCTGACGGCCCGCAGCTGTGGCGCGCGGTCGACGATAACAAGGATCAGACCTATTTTCTGGCCGCAGTGGCGCGTGAACATTTTCGACAGACGCTGTTTCCGATCGGCCACCTGCGCAAGCCGGAGGTACGCGCACTCGCCGCACAGGCCGGGTTGCCGGTACACCAGAAAAAGGACTCGACCGGGATCTGCTTTATCGGCGAGCGCGAATTTCGCGAATTTCTCGGTCGCTATCTGAAAAGCGAACCCGGCCCCATTGTCGACGACAGCGGTCAGGAAATCGGCCGACACCAAGGCCTGAGCTACTACACCCTCGGTCAGCGCAAGGGACTGGGCATTGGCGGGACGCGTGGCGCCGCGGATGCGCCGTGGTATGTCGTCGAAAAGCAGGCCGCGTCACGCACTTTGATCGTCTCGCAGAATCCGCAGCATCCACGCCTGATGTGCCAGTCTCTGGAGACCGATACGTTCAACTGGCTAGCACCACCCCCTGGACGCGATCAAGCGATCAGTGCCCGCATTCGTCACCGGCAGGCACTCCAGGCCTGCCATGCCGAAGGCATCGGGGGACGGGTGCGAGTGCGTTTCGAGCAACCGCAGCGCGCCGCCGTGGCAGGTCAATACTGCGTACTGTACGACGGTGAACGCTGTCTCGGCGGTGGCGAGATTGCCGGCGTCCACAGCCTCGCCGACACCAGCCAACCACGCTGAAGCATCAGCGGCGCGCTGCGCGAGCAGCCTGCACCGTGTTCTGCATCAACATCGCAATGGTCATCGGGCCAACGCCACCGGGCACCGGCGTAATCCACGCCGCACGCTGACTCGCCACATCAAACTCGACATCGCCGCACAGTTTGCCGTCGGCGCCGCGATTGATGCCGACATCGATTACCGTCGCTCCGGGTTTGATCCACTCGCCTTTGACGAAACCCGGCTTGCCTACCGCTGCGACCACAATGTCCGCACCGGCAACCTTGCTGGCCAAGTCGCGCGTACGGCTATGGCAAACCGTCACCGTCGCGCGCGCCAGCAGCAGCTCCAGCGCCATCGGACGGCCAACGATCGTCGACGCCCCGACAACGACCGCGTCCCGACCGCTGGGGTCGATCCCCGCATGCTCGAGCATGCGCATCACGCCATAAGGGGTGCACGCGCGCAGCGTCGGGAGTTTCGCCGCCAGGCGCCCGAGGTTGTATGGATGGAAACCGTCGACGTCCTTGCGCGGGTCGATTGCCTCGATCACGGCCTCGAAATCGATCAGTGCCGGCAGCGGCGACTGCACCAGAATGCCGTGCACTGCCGGATCGGCGTTGAGCCGCGCAATCAGCGCCAGCAACTCACCCTGTGTGGTGGACGCTGGCAGCTCATGCGAAAACGAGGCAATGGCCGCACGTTCGCACGCGCGCTTCTTGTTGCGCACATAAACCGCCGAAGCGGGATCGTCCCCAACCAGGACCACCGCGAGACCGGGACGCAGGCCCTCCTGCTCAATTTCGGCGCGCAGGCGGTCAAGAATGGAATCAGCCAGCGGTTTGCCGTGAATCAGTTGTGCGGACATGGTGCGAAGTGCGGCCAAACGGGGCGGCATTGTGAAGCAGTCGGCGGTGCCTGTGCCACAGGATGCTCAGCGATCGACGATGACTTTGGTCGGAATACGCAAGAACCGCGCGGCTTTTCGATATAATTCGCCGCCGCTTTCGCCGCAACTATCGCGCGCGGGACGTTGACCTCTAGCCATTCCCGGGAGTTTCAAGCCATGACGGACAGCTTCAAAGCCAAGTCCACGCTCAACGTAGGGTCCAAGTCTTACAGCTACTACAGCCTGAAAGCACTGGAACCGAAGTTCAACATCGCCCGCCTGCCCTATTCGTACAAGATTCTCCTTGAGAACCTGCTGCGCCACGAAGACGGTCAGAACACCACGACGACCGAAATCGAGACGCTGGCCGGTGCCGATCTGAAGAAGCTGCCCGCCAAGGACATCGACTTCACTCCGGCGCGCGTGATCCTGCAGGATTTCACCGGCGTACCGTGCGTAGTCGACCTCGCCGCCATGCGCGACGCCATGAAAAACCTGGGCGGCGACATGTCCAAGGTCAATCCGCTGTGCCCGGTCGAGCTGGTCATCGACCATTCGGTGATGATTGATCACTACGGCACCAAGGACGCGCTCGACCTCAATGCCAAGGTCGAATTCCAGCGCAACGAAGAACGCTATACGTTCCTGCGCTGGGGCCAGGAAGCGCTGCAAAACTTCAAAGCCGTGCCGCCGGACACCGGCATCGTGCATCAGGTCAACATCGAATATCTCGCCCGCGTCGTGTTTGAGAACAGCGAGGGCATGCTGTACCCGGACAGCTGCTTCGGCACCGACAGCCACACGACCATGGTCAACGGCATTGGCGTGCTCGGCTGGGGCGTCGGCGGCATCGAAGCCGAAGCCGCCATGCTCGGCCAGCCGTCATCAATGCTGATGCCGGAAGTCATCGGTGTCCGCGTCACCGGCAAACTGGCCGAAGGCGCCACCGCCACCGATCTGGTACTGACTGTCACCGAGATGCTGCGCAAGCGCGGCGTGGTCGAAAAGTTCGTCGAATTCTTCGGCCCCGGCCTGGCCAACCTGTCGGCCTCCGACCGCAACACCATCGCCAACATGGGCCCGGAATACGGCGCCACCTGCGGCATCTTCCCGATCGACGAAGAGACCCTGAACTACCTGCGCCTGACCGGCCGCAGTGACGAGCAGATTGCCGTGGTCAAGGCCTATGCCCAAGCCCAGGGCATGTGGTGGACGCCGGACGCGCCGGAAGCCGAATACACCGATGTGCTGCATCTGGACCTGTCCACGATCCAGCCGTCGATGGCCGGCCCCAAGCGCCCGCAGGATCGCGTGCTGCTGACCGACGTCAAGGCCAACTTCCGCAAGGCCTTTGAAGGTGAGCAGAAGATGCGTCCGTCCGCGGGCCCGGCCACTGTCACCGACATGGGCCAGACCTACGAGCTGAAGGATGGCGCGGTGGTGATCGCCGCAATCACCTCCTGCACCAACACTTCGAATCCGAGCGTGCTGATTGGCGCCGGTCTGCTCGCCCGCAAGGCGCGCGCGCTGGGCCTGAAGAGCCAGCCCTGGGTCAAGACTTCACTGGCACCCGGATCCAAGGCCGTCACCGAGTATCTGAAAAAGGCCGGACTGGTCGAGGACCTGGAATACCTGGGCTTCAACATCGTCGCCTACGGCTGCACCACCTGCATCGGCAACTCGGGTCCGCTGAACGAGCCGATAGGCAAGGCAATCCAGGACAACAAGCTGTCGGTTTCTGCCGTGCTGTCGGGCAACCGCAACTTTGAAGGCCGTGTGCATCAGGACGTGCGCATGAACTACCTGGCGTCACCGCCTCTGGTCGTTGCCTACGCAATTGCCGGCAGCACCGATCTGGATCTGACCTCCGAACCGATCGGCAAGTCCAGCGATGGCAAGGATGTCTTCCTGAAGGATATCTGGCCGTCCAACAAGGAAATTTCCGACACCGTCGCGCAGGCAGTCACCGCGGATCTGTTCAAAGCCAGCTACGCCGATGTCCTCAAGGGCGACGCGCGCTGGCAGGGCATCAAGATCAGCAAGTCGGAGACCTATCCCTGGGACAGCAAGTCGACCTACGTCGCCAACCCGCCGTACTTTAACGGCATGACGATGACGCCTCCGGGCATCCAGCCGATTCTTGGCGCACGCTGCCTCGCGCTGCTGGGCGACTCGATCACCACCGACCATATCAGCCCGGCCGGCGTGATCAAGCAGGACGGCCCTGCCGGCAAGTTCCTCGAGGCTCACGGGGTGGCCAAGGCCGACTTCAACTCGTTCGGCTCGCGTCGCGGCAATCACGAGATCATGATGCGCGGCACCTTTGCCAACACCCGCATCAAGAACGCAATGACCCCGGGCGTTGAAGGCGGTGTATCCAAGTACATCGGCAAGGACGGCAGCGCCGGTCCGGTCGAAGCGATCTATGACGTCGCCATGAAGCACCAGGCCGATGGCACGCCGCTGGTCGTGCTGGCAGGCAAGGAATACGGCACCGGTTCGTCGCGTGACTGGGCGGCCAAGGGCACGATCCTGCTCGGCGTCAAGGCAGTCATTTCCGAAAGCTTCGAGCGCATCCACCGCTCGAATCTGGTCGGCATGGGCGTGCTGCCGCTGAACTTCGTGGACGGCCAGAGTGCCCAGAGCCTGGGCCTGGACGGCACCGAGACCTTCGACTTTGACGGCTTGGTCAGCGGCGCCACCGAAGTCAGCGTCAAAGCCACCAAGGCCGACGGCAGTGTCGTCGCCTTCAAGGCCAAGGTACGCATCAACACGCCGAAGGAATGGGAGTATTACGCCCACGGCGGCGTGCTGCAGTACATGCTGCGCCAGATGGCGGCAGCATAATTGCGACGACGATAAGTCGAGGGGGCGCTTCGGCGCCCCCTTTTTTGTCGGGTGAAGAACGGATCGTCAGAACCGTCAAGCCGCATTGGCGTGGATTTCGCTTGTTCGAAATCACTTACACTGCAGCCCTTTCTCGCAGTACTCACATCAACGGCTGATGGCAAGCATGACTACACGCGTTGTTTTCAATCAGAAAGGCGGCGTCGGCAAAACAACGATCGTCTGCAATCTCGCGGCGATTGCAGCATCCCAGGGTCTGCGCACCCTGGTGATCGATCTGGATACCCAGGGCAACGCGACGCAATACCTGACCGGATCGTCGCCGACCAAACCGGACCGTACGATCGGCGACTTTTTCGATTCGACGCTGAGCTTTTCGCTGAATCCGCAGCCATTTGTCACCTATTCCAGCAACACGCCTTTCGACAATCTGGACGTCGTGGCTGCTGATCCCCGGCTGGACGAGCTTGCGGTCAAGCTGGAAGCCAAGCAGAAGATTTACAAGTTCCGCGACGCCTTGCGCAAATTGCGGGGCTACGACGCCGTGTTCATCGACACGCCGCCCGCGCTGAATTTTTATTCACGCTCTGCGCTGATTGCCGCTGACAGCGTGCTGATTCCGTTTGATTGCGATGAATTCGCGCGGCAGGCGCTGTACACCTTGCTCGACAACATCGCCGAGATCCGCGCTGATCACAATGACAACCTGGAAATCGGCGGCATTGTCGTCAACCAGTTCCAGTCGCGTTCCAAACTCCCCACGCGTCTGGTCGAGGAATTGCGCGCCGAAGGGCGCCCCCTGTTCGAACAGGCTCTCAGCAGCTCGGTGAAGGTCAAGGAATCACACGAAAACTACACGCCGCTGATTTACCTCGACCGCAGCCACCGGGTAACGCAGGAATATCTTGCGCTGTACAACTCGCTCGACTCAGAGGCGTGAAGACTTCTCTGCCGGATCGGTGCTGAACGCACGGACTCACACGGACCTGGATTCGGTCAGAGACATCGGTATCTCGCGCCGCCTCTGAGTTGCTGCGGCCTGAGGACAGCACGGTTCATGCAGCGTAGTCCTGCATCAGCTCGATCCGGTTGCGGCCATTCTGTTTGGCCCGATACAGCATCTTGTCCGCGGCACGCATGACTGCATGCCCGTCCGGTCCGTGTGTCGGCAACTCAGCGATGCCGATGGAAACCGTCAAGACGCCAAGCGAGCGCCCACGGTGCTCGACGCGGCTCATTTCCAGCGCGGTCCGAATCGCCTCGGCGCGGCGCGCCGCTTCGCCGATCGACGTTCCGGGCAGCAGCAGTAGGAATTCCTCGCCGCCGTAACGGCAGGCAATGTCGGTGCTGCGGACACTGCCTTGCAGCAGGCGCGCAAAGGTTTTCAGCGCGACATCACCCGCGTCGTGACCATAGCTGTCGTTCAATGCCTTGAACCGATCGAGATCGAACATCACGACACACAAAACGCTGTTGGAACGTAGCGCCCGAGCTTCCTCCAACGGCAAAGCCTCATCGAGAAAGCGGCGATTGAACAGCCCGGTCAGCGGATCTCGAATCGATTTCGCCAGCAGGTTTTCGCGCAAGCGGATATTCGCCAATGCGACCGACGCGCGTTCGCGCAGTGTTTCGATCAAGGCGCGGACATGTGCATCGCTTGAGTCGACAAGACCTCGGAACTGGACAACACCGAGAATTTCCTCGTTTGCCTGCAAAGGTACACAAAGGTGCTCGTGACCATCAAAGCGGAACAAGCTGCACTTGGCGACACAGTCGGCGTCCTGAGCTGCAACGTCTTCGACGGCGACCGCCTGGCAGTCATCCATGGGCAACACGTGACCGCTCAGTTCAGGGTCTCCCCAATACGCTGAAACATCCGCCAGCGTTGACTGCGGTCTGGCCAGAAAAACCGCACCGGCGACGCCCAGCTTCAGGTCGTCGGCAGCCGAAGAAACAACCGCGCCAAATTCCTCGAGCGAATCAGCCTTCTGCAGCTGATCGCTCATCCTATTGAGACGGTCCAGCTCAGCGCTGCGCGCGTTGAGCAGCTCCAGCGTCTGCGCGAACTTGGCGTTGACCAGCTCCAGTTCCCGCATGTCGTTTTCACGCTGAGCGATATAGCGGTCCGCCACCGGCACCAGAGGCCACAGGAATATCGCCGTTGCCACGGACACCAGCGCGGTGATCAGCTTGGCGATCGCGTCAAGCCAGTACGCCGGCTGCCAGATATTCAGTACCGCAATCAGATGCGTCGTCCCGCACGCGAAGATGAAAACGCCGAACAGCAGGAACATCCAATGAAACTGGATGTGCCTGCGACGCCGCAGAAATACGAGCAGTGCCAGCGGAATCGAGTAGTACGCCAGCGCGATTGCCATGTCGGAAATCACCATCGTCCATAGCAGACCCGGTGACCACGCGAAGCAATAGCCATGAGGCAGGAAGCCCGATTGACTGAACGTGTCTAGAAATCCTGCCAAGGTAGTCTCGTGCCACTGCTATCTGCAATGGAAGCTACTACGATTGGCGCACCTGAACAGATGCTGCGAGGAAGGACGGCAGCCCAATGGGCGTGAGCGGTCGCACCAGTAGTTTTTCTCTACACGACAGATCCGGAAGATCTGCCGCGCAAACAAAAATCCGCGGTCAGTCGCCAGTCAGATCGTCGAAGAAACGCTTGGCCTTGCCCAGCCACGATGTGCTTTCCGGATGATGCTTGCCGCCCGAAGCATCAATGGTCTCGCCGAACTGCCGCAGCAGCTCCTTTTGTGGCTTGCTGAGCTTGACCGGTGTTTCCACCGTCACGGTGCAGTAAAGATCGCCGGTCCCGGAGCTGCGTACCGAACGCACGCCGCGCCCACGCAGTCGGAACTGACGGCCGCTCTGGGTCCCTTCCGGGATATCGATCTGCGCCTTGCCTTCAAGGGTCGGCACATCCAGCTGTCCACCCAGCGCTGCGGTGACGATTGAAATCGGCACCGAGCAATACAGATCGTTGCCGTCCCGCTCGAAAATCTCGTGCGGTTTGACGTTGATCTGCACGTAGAGATTGCCCGACCCCGCACCTTGCTCGCCCGGCTCCCCTTCACCATTGAGGCGAATGCGATCTCCGGTATCGACACCCGGAGGAATTTTGACCTCCAGGGTCTTCTCGTCACGCACCTTTCCAGCACCGCGGCAGGTCTTGCACGGGTCGGTCACCATGGAGCCGCGACCACGGCACTGCGGACAGGTCTGCTGCAGCACGAAAAAGCCCTGCTGCACGCGCACCTGCCCACTGCCGTGACAGGTGGAACAGTCGCCCGCGCGCTTGCCGTCCGCGGTGCCATGACCGTTACAGGTTTCACAGTCGTGCCAGCTGGGGATGCGGATGGTCTCGGTGCTGCCAAAAACCGCCTGCTCCAGCGTCAGCTCCATCATGTAGCGCAGATCGGCACCACGCCGCGGCCCGCTTCGTCCGCCGCCACCCCCACCGCCGAAGATATCCGAAAACACATCTCCGAAGATGTCTGCAAATCCGCCGGTGCCGCCAAAACCACCACCGCCACCGCCCCGGTTCAGGCCTTCGTGTCCATGCCGATTGTAGATCGCACGTTTCTGCTCGTCGGTCAGGACCTCATAAGCCTCGCTGATTTCCTTGAACGCCTCCTCGGCCGTGTGATCACCGGGATTGCGGTCAGGGTGAAACTTCATCGCCAGCTTGCGGTAAGCCTTCTTGAGTTCGTCGTCGCTCGCATCGCGTGCAACGCCGAGGACCTCATAGTAATCGCGCTTGCTCATGACGGATCAAACCCCGCGTCAGGGTTCTGGCAACGACGACTGACTGAACGCATCACCCTGGAACTCCCTGCGCTTTTCTCTGAAACTGAATGGTCTCGAAAACGATCAAGGCGTGGAGCCGCAGCTCCACGCCTTGTCGACAACTCTGGACGGCTTACTTGTCGTCCTTGACCTCGGTGAATTCGGCATCGACCACATCGTCCGCCTTGCCACCGGCAGCCGACCCGGAAGCATCACCCGCCGTACCGGCACCTTCAGCGTTCTTGGCCGCGTAGACACGCTCCATCAATTGTGCCGACGCCTGCGTCAACGCCTCGGTCTTGGCTTCAATATCTGCCTTGTCCGAGCCCTTGACGGCTTCACGCGCTGCCGCGATCGCGTCCTCGATCGACTTCTTCTCGTCCGCCTGCACCTGGTCGCCAAGATCCTTGAGTGACTTCTCGACCGCGTGAATCATCTGGTCCGCCTGATTGCGCGCGTTGATCAGTTCGTTGAACTTGCGATCTTCGTCGGCGTGCATTTCGGCGTCCTTCACCATCCGCTGAATCTCATCCTCGTTCAGACCCGAGTTCGCGGTGATGCGGATGGATTGCTCCTTGCCAGTCGCCTTGTCCTTGGCGGTGACATGCAGAATACCGTTGGCATCAATATCGAAGATCACCTCGACCTGCGGCATGCCACGCGGCGCCGGCGCGATACCAGTCAGATCGAAACGGCCCAGCGACTTGTTCGCTGACGCAATCTCGCGCTCGCCCTGATAAACCTGGATCGTCACCGCAGTCTGGTTGTCATCCGCGGTCGTGAACGTTTCCGACTTCTTGGTCGGAATCGTCGTGTTCTTCTCGATCAGCTTGGTCATCTTGCCGCCGAGGGTCTCGATGCCCAGCGACAGCGGCGTCACGTCGAGCAGCAGAACGTCCTTGCGATCGCCGGACAGCACCGCACCCTGCACCGCGGCACCAACCGCGACCGCCTCGTCCGGATTGACATCCTTGCGTGCTTCCTTGCCGAAGAACGACTTGACCGCTTCCTGCACCTTCGGCATGCGGGTCTGACCACCGACCAGGATCACCTCGTCGACTTCCGAAGCCTTCAGGCCTGCGTCCTTCAACGCAGTGGCACAGGGCTTCATCGAATTCTCGATCAGATCCTCGACCAGAGATTCGAGCTTGGCACGGCTGAGCTTCATGGTCAGATGCTTCGGACCCGCGGCATCAGCGGTGATGTACGGCAGGTTGATTTCGGTCTGCGTCGTGCTGGACAGCTCGATCTTGGCCTTTTCGGCCGCTTCCTTCAGACGCTGCAGCGCCAGCGGATCCTTGTGCAGGTCGATGCCCTGCTCCTTCTGGAACTCGGCCGCGACGTACTCGATCACGCGCAGGTCGAAGTCCTCACCGCCGAGGAAGGTGTCGCCGTTGGTCGCGAGCACTTCAAATTGCTTCTCGCCGTCAACGTCGGCGATCTCGATGATCGAGATGTCGAAGGTACCGCCGCCAAGGTCATAAACCGCGATCTTCTTGTCGCCGGTGATCTTGTCCAGACCAAACGCCAATGCCGCAGCGGTCGGCTCGTTGATGATGCGCTTGACCTCAAGTCCCGCGATGCGGCCGGCGTCCTTGGTCGCCTGGCGCTGCGAATCGTTGAAGTACGCCGGGACCGTGATGACGGCCTCGGTGACCGGATGCCCGAGGTAATCCTCGGCGGTCTTCTTCATCTTCATCAGCACCTGTGCAGCAACCTGCTGCGGCGCCAGCTTCTGCCCCTTGGCCTCGACCCAGGCATCGCCGTTGTCAGCCTTGACGATTTTGAACGGCGAGTGCTTGATCGCCTTCTGAACTTCGGCATCCTCGAAACGACGGCCGATCAGGCGCTTGACCGCATACAGCGTGTCATGCGGATTGGTCACCGCCTGACGCTTGGCAGCACGGCCGACGATCGGTTGCGGCTCGTCGGTATAGGCGACGATGCTGGGCGTGGTGCGCTCGCCCTCGGCATTCTCGATGACTTTGACGCTATTGCCATCCATGATGGCAACGCAGCTGTTGGTGGTGCCGAGGTCGATACCAATGATCTTGGACATGGGGTGTTTACTCCGCAAAAGTCGTTCCTGCCCGGTTAATTTGAGGCAGGCTTATTGAATTCAAGAGCCGGAACTAACGCCCCGGTGCTTTCGTCACCATCACCATCGCCGGACGCAGCAGGCGCTCATGCAGCGTGTAACCCTTCTGCATCACGCTGTGTACATGGTTAGGCGCAATCTCGGTCGACTCGACCATTGACATCGCCTGATGAAAATCAGGATTGAACAGCTGATTGAGCGGATCCAGCTGCTGCACGCCGTGCTTTTCAAGCACGCTGATCAGCTGGCGGTAGGTCAGATCCATGCCTTCAGCCAATGCCTTGGCCGGCCCTTCGGCGGCGTCAGCCGCCGCACGCAAACCCAGTTCCAAGCTGTCACAGACACTCAACAACTCACCGAGCAGCTTCTCGGCGCCGTATTTGAGGCTGTTCTGCGTCTCGCGCTCGAGGCGGCGGCGGGTATTCTCGATGTCCGCCAGTGCGCGCAACTGCTCTTCCCTAGCGGCCTCAGCACGCTGCTCGGCCTCGGCCAGCTGAGCGCGGAGCGCCTCCATCTCGGCAGGCGTCGGCGTCATGTCTGCACCTGCCGCAGCAGTGAGGTCCGGTTCGGGAACATTGGCGTTTTCCGGTGTTTCACTCATGGTCACTTGGTTTCGTTGGATAGGCCACGCCGGTCGGGCCGGCGGCTCGAAGGGGCGCAATGATAATGGCTTTGGCGCCGTCGATGCGGCGCTCACCCTCGAATCTGGGGCTCAGCCGCGGCCTTTCAAGCCCACCGACAGTGCACGCGCAGTCTGCTGGACCAGCGGAATGATGCGTGAATAGGCCATCCGGGTGGGGCCGATAACCCCCAGGACACCCGCGACCTTGCCATCGACGTAATACGGAGTCGTCACAACGCTGCACTCGTCGAGCACGCGGTAGCCGGATTCGTCTCCGATGAATATCTGCAGTCCGTCGACCTGCAAACACTGATCGAACAGCGCCAGCAGGTCACGCTTGCGATCGAGGGCTTCAAACAGATTGCGCAGACGTCCGACGTCGCTCAACTCCTGGAAGCCCATCAGATTCGGCTGTCCAGCAACGACGTAATCCGAACGTTCGTCACGCTTGAATGCCTGCTCGGCGATCGACGCCGCATCGCGCAACAGACGATTGACATGCGCCTGCGCATCCATCGCCTCCTGTGCCAGCGCCGCGCGCAGGCTGATCAGATCGCGCCCTGCAAAGTGTTCGTTCACCAGCTGCGCATAGCGCATCAGCTCGTCAGCCCCGTATGGGCGCTCGGTGTTCAGCACGCGGTTCTGCACCTCATGCTCATTGACGACCAGAATCGCCAGTACCCGGCTGCCCGACAGCGGCAGAAACTCGATGCGCCGCAATACCGCAAGATTGCGTCGCGGCAGCGTGACGACGCCAGCCATCTGAGTCAGCCGCGACAACAGATCCGAGGCCGCCGCGGCCAGGGATTTCGGGCTGCGGTCACCCGGCACCAGCTCATCGACGATCTGCTGGGATTCGCTGTCAGAAAGCGGCTCGGGCGCCAGCAGGCTGTCGACAAAATAGCGATAGCCGCGCGTGGTCGGAATGCGGCCAGCCGACGTATGCGGCGACGCGACGAAACCCAGTTCGTCCAGGTCGGACATCACATTGCGGATCGTCGCTGGCGACAGTCCGAGGTCGGCCATTCTGGACAATGTGCGCGAACCGACCGGTTGGCCGTCGCGGATATAGCGTTCCACGAGCAGTTTCAGCAGCTCGCCGGCGCGTTCGTCCAAGGGATTTGACATGTCCTAAAAATGAGGCACTTGCGTGCGTTTTTCAATAGGCCGCGCCGGCTTGGATCAAACCGATTCGTGATACCTTGTGCATTCCCCAGCACCGCCAGCTTCATGTTCGATTTTCGCACCATTGGTGTCATCGGCAGACGTGGAGACCCGCGCGTCGCCACGACATTGCTCGAACTGTGCCAAATCCTCACGGAACTCGGCCGCCAGGTGCTGATCGAGCGCGATGCGCCGGGTCTTGAATCCTGCCCCGAGCAGTGCCGGAGGGTCAGCCGCGAGCAACTCGCAACGCAATGCGATCTGGGCATCGTTGTCGGAGGTGACGGCACCCTGCTGTCGATGGCGCGCAGCCTGGCACCGCACAATGTGCCGATTCTGGGGATCAACCTCGGGCGGCTCGGCTTCATGGTCGATGTCCCGCCTGCAGACATGCGTGACGCACTGGCCGCTGTCATCTCCGGCCGCTGCACCCATGAGGATCGCCTGCTGCTGGAAGCGCGGATTCACACCAGCGACGGCCATGCCGGCCCGTTTCTGGCGATCAACGACGTCGTCATCCGCAATCAGGCGGCGATCCGCATGCTGGAATTCGAAACCTGGCTGGATCGCGAATTCATTTCGCTGCATCGCGCCGACGGCTTCATCGTGGCATCGCCGACAGGCTCGACCGCTTACGCCCTGTCCAGCGGTGGGCCGGTACTGCACCCGTCACTGCAGGCGATCACGCTGGTCCCGATCTGCCCGCATACCTTGTCGGATCGACCGATTGTGGTCGGAGCCGATCAGACCGTGCGAATCGTTCTGCTCGGTGACGAATCGACCGCCGCGATGTGTACCTGCGACGGCCAGAGCAGTTACAGCCTGCGCAGCGGTGATGTGCTGGAGGTACGCCGCGCGAGTGCGCGAATGCGCCTGATTCATCCTGAAACCTATAGTTACTTCAATATCTTGCGCAATAAACTTCATTGGGGCCGCGGCCCCGCCTTGCGCCCCGACGAACTTTAAGAACAGCATTCAACATGCTGAAAAACCTCACGATTACAAATCTTGCGGTGATCGACTCGCTGAGCCTGGAGTGGGACGCGGGTTTCAGTGTCCTGACCGGCGAAACTGGCGCAGGCAAGTCGATCCTGGTCGACGCCATCGGCCTGATTATCGGCACCCGCGCTGACGCCCAGCTGGTTCGCGCTGGCCAGGAACGCGCGGAAGTCAGCGCCGCTTTTGAACTCGAACCGGCCTCGGCCGCCACTGGCTGGCTGGAGGAACAGGCGCTGCTGGATCCCGAACAGCCGGACGAACTGCTGATCCGGCGCATCGTGCAGGCCAATGGGCGCACCCGCGCATTCGTCAACGGCAGCGCGGTCACAACCGCGCAGCTGCGCGAACTGGGCGAATTGCTGATCGAAATCTTCGGTCAGTCCGAAAGCCAGACGCTGCTGCGTAGCGAGATTCAGCGCGAACTCCTGGATGTCTCTGGAAATCACGCACAGCTGCTGGCCGCCGTGGCCGATGCGCACGCTCAGGTTGCTGCGATCGACAACCAGATCGAACAGCTTCGACAACAGGCAGGTCGCGACCCGAGCCAGCTCGACTATCTGCGCTACCAGGTCAGCGAGCTGCGTGCGCTGAAACTCGCGGACGATGAACTGGACCAGCTCAATCAGGAGCACAAGTCGCTGGCCAATGCCGGACAGCTGCTGCGGGATGGCGGGCGGGTGCAAGAGCTCCTCTACAGCGGCGACGACAGCGTCTACGATCGCCTCAGCGAATGCCTGAGTACCTTGCAGCAGCTGGCGCCCCTGCATCAGGGTTTTGACGAGCTTGCGAATGTCATCGCCACGGCGCAGGCACAGGTCCAGGACGCGGCCGACGGCGCACGCCAGCTGCTGGACCACCTGGACCTTGATCCGGAACGTCTCTATCAGATCGAACAGCGCCTCGGCGCCATTCACGACCTGGCGCGCAAACATCGCGTACGCCCCGACGCACTGCTGGCCCATATCAGCGCGCTCGGCCAGGAGCTGGATTCAATTGAGAACGGCGCCGAGCAGCTGCAGGCACTGCAACAGCAGCGCGATGCCGCCGAGCGTCACTATCGCAGCGCTGCTGCCGCACTCTCCGCCACCCGGCATAAGAGTGCGCAGCGCCACGCCAAGGAAGTGACCGCAATCGTGCGTCAGTTGGGCATGCCCAACGCCCAGTTCCAGATCGCCGTCGACAGCAACCCGCAGGGACCATTGCGGGTCCATGGCAGCGACGATATTCGATTTGATTTCAGCGCCAATCCCGGGCAGCCGCTGCGACCGCTGGCCAAAGTTGCCTCGGGCGGCGAGCTGTCGCGCGTATCGCTGGCACTGTCAGTGGCCGGCCAACATCGAGGCGGCACGCCGACAATGATCTTCGACGAAGTGGACGCGGGAATCGGCGGCGCAGTCGCCGAGATCGTCGGCCAGAAGTTGCGCGCGCTAGGCTCCGACCGACAGGTGTTGAGCGTGACGCATCTAGCGCAGGTCGCGGCTCAAGGCCATCAGCATTACCAGATTCGCAAGCAGGTCCGCGGCGGAAACACCTTCACCCAGGTCGTGCGGCTTGACGACGAGCAGCGGATCGAGGAACTGGCACGCATGCAGGGTGGCGTAGAAATCTCCAGCGCAGCGCTGGCGCACGCACGTGACTTGCTGGAACGCGCAGCCAACGCGAGCTGAGCCCCCTGCTCGCGCGCGGCGGCGGAGCCTCAGTCGTCCGGCGAAACCGCTTTATCCACCGCCGTAGCCGCATCTTTGGCCGCATCGGCCGTGGCATGACCGACGTCCTTGGCGACATCACGGGTGGCGTGACCCACTTCTTTCGCCGTGTCGCGTGTTGCATGCCCGACCTCTTTGGCCGCGTCGCGCGTCGCGTGGCCAACGTCCTTCGCGACGTCCCGCGTGGCGTGACCGATCGCCTTTGCACCGTCCCGGATCGACTCACCCAGACTCTGATCATCGTCCGCTGCAAAAGTCAGCTGCGGTAACACCAGCATCGCCGCGACAGCCAGCATCCTGAACCTGTTCATTGCGTCCTCACACCTTGCGCTTGGGGCGTACGTACAGTACCAGACTGTGATCCTCGACCAGATAGCCGTGCTTCTCGGCGATCTGACTCTGAAGCTTTTCAATGTCCTCACTGACAAATTCAGTCACCTTGCCGGTTTCCAGGCACACCATATGGTCGTGATGATGGCCGCGCTCTAGCTCGAATACGGCCGATCCCCCTTCAAAATGATGACGGCGGACCAGACCTGCCGTTTCAAACTGGGTCAGCACCCGGTAGACGGTTGCCAGCCCCACGTCCTCGTTGACATCCATCAGCTTGCGGTAAATGTCCTCGGCGGACATGTGCCGCGCATCGCTGTTTTCCAGCAACTCGAGAATCTTGAGCCGAGGCAGAGTAACTTTGAGACCGGCGTTACGAAGGTCTGATGATTCCACGGCATGCGCCCATTGTCGGTGTTTCCGCTATTATTGACGTGCTCACCGAAAGTTTGAACCCTAGAACATCCGCAACTCAGGTGCGCCACCGCTCCGATTCGGAGTTTTTGAACCAAATGCGGATCTGAACGGACCAACAAGCTGACGCGCACCCTTCATGCAGATCACGCCGCAATGCCGCCGGATTCCGGCAGGTACAGTGGCGACGCAGTGGAATGTGCGGTGATCACGTCAATTCTTCCAACAATCGGGTAAATCGATGCGTCTTGCTCTCGTACTCGGGATTCTGGCCCTGCTGGCTGGCTGTCAGATCATCTACAAACTGCCCACCCGGCAGGGCAACGTCATCGAACAGAAGCAGCTTGACCAGCTGAAGCTGGGCATGTCGCGTGAACAGGTGGTGTATCTGATGGGCACGCCATTGGCGGCCAGCCCGTTCCGCACCGACCGCTGGGATTACATCGGATACTACAAATCACCCCGCGGCAAGGTCTCCGAACGCACCGTCACGCTGTATTTCAGCGACGACACCTTGTCGAAAATGGAGGGCGTCGAACCGGTTCGCAACACGGCCGGCATTGAGAACCCCGACTTGAAGACCGTCATTGGGGAAGAAAAGAAGGCCGCTTCGCAGGACGCACGAGATGCGGATGCTGAAAAGCACGAATCCGGCGTCGTGATTACCCCGCAGTAATGCCTGCAGTCACCAAGACCCGCCTGTGATCCTGGACTTGCGCAGGATCACAGCAGAGCGGGGCCTTCTAATGTCGTGCGGCCTTGGCCGCACGTTGACGCCTGACCTCTTTGGGATCGGCGATCAACGGCCTGTAGATTTCGATACGATCGCCAGCCTTGACCGGATCTTCCAGTCGCGCGACGTGACTCCAGAGTCCAACCTTAACCTGTGCCAGATCGATCTCCGGAAAACGCCGGCAGATACCCGAGCGCTCAATCGCGTCTGCAATTCGGGCATCAGGCTCGACATCAATCTTCAGAATCACCTGCTCATCCGGTCGTGCATAAGCGACTTCAACCGAGATCAGATCACCCTTGCTCATACAGTGCCTTTGCTCTTGATGTAAACGCTGCGAGAACATCGTTGACGGCGCGATCGATCCAGGGCGCCAGCACCGACTCCAGAACCCGGCTGCCGAAATCGACTGACATATCGAGCCGTACCTTTGATGCGCGCTCGTCCAGCGGTAGAAATGACCAGCCGCCACGCAGTTGACGGAACGGCCCCTCGAGCATTTCGATCTGAATGCTGCGCGCAGGTTCCATCCGGTTGCGTGTGACGAAACTATCCTCCAGACCACGCACCCTGAATCCAAGACGGGCCTGAATCAGCTCACCCTGACCCTGCTCAATGCGTGCCGAAACACAACCCGGGACGAATGCCGGATAAGACTCCACGTCCCCTACCATGGCGTACAGCTCAGCCGCCCCGAAGGGCAGCAACGCAGTTCGTTCAACGATCGGCATCAATCATTCCAGATTGCCATGATCCGGTCGATCAGACCGGTGGCATACAACAAAATAACGATAAGGCCCAAACGCGCCGGGTAACGCAGCAACAGATACCAGGTGCGATAAAGCCAGCGGTCACGCTCGCCCCAGAGGTGGGACACCAGCTCGCGCGGCATGATACTCACGACAAACACGCAGACCAAAAGTCCGGTTGCCGGGGCAAGCAGGCTGGTTGTGAGGAACTGCACCCATTCGAAGAAGTTTCGCCCCCATACCTCCACGCTCTGCAGCACGCTGAACGACAACAAGCTGCCAATGCCCAGGTACCAGACCAACAAAGCCCCACTGGTTGCGGCAAATACCCGCGTCCAACGCAACCGGTCCATCAAATATCTGGTCAACGGCTCAAGCATCGCCGTGGCGGAGCACAAGGTCACCAGAAACAGCGCCACAAAGAAGCCGACGCCAAACAGAACCCCACCCAAGCCGGCCGGCAGACTGCGCGGCAGCACCTGAAAAATCAGCGCCAACCCCGGCGCCGGCTGCAGCCCTGCGGACAGGATGATCGAAAAGATCGCGATTCCTGCGATCAGGCTGAACAGAACGTCCACGATCACCAAAGTCAACGCCAGCCGCTTGACCGCCACACTCGCCGGCAGATACACGCCCAGATTGATCATCACCCCGACGCCTAGCGCTAGCGTGAAGAACGCCTGATGCATCGCCTCCAGTGTGCCGCGCCAGCCCAGTTTGCCGAAGTCAGGATCCAGCAGATAATGCACCGTCGTCATCGCGTTGCCGCGGCTGATCGCGTAGGCGCACAACGACAGCACCAGCATGGTCGCGGCCGGCATCATTCGAAGAGCAGCGCGCTCCACACCCTCTCGAAACCCGTGAGCAACCACAACACAAACGATGATCATGAAAATCGTGTGCCAGGACAGGCTTCGCTCCGGATCACGCGCAAGCGACAGAAACACACCTGCTGCATCCGTATCGCTCATGCCGCTGAAGTTTCCGGCACCCATGCGAAATGTATACGCCATGCTCCATCCGGCGATGACGCTGTAGTACGAAAGAATCAACACACCGCCACCCAGCGCCATCAGGCCCAGCCAGGACCAGCTGCGTCGCGCGTGCGCGGTTTCCGCCAGCAGGCGGAAACCAGCGACCAAGTCGTTGCGCATCCAGCGCCCCAGCATCCACTCGGCGGCAAGCAACGGCATACCGATCACCAGCAATGCGCCGACGTATACGAGCAGGAATGCCAAGCCACCGTATTCGCTCATCAGGTACGGCACGCGGGTCAGGTTACTGATGCCCACGGTCGCGCCAATCGCGACCCACAGGAAACTGCGCGATGACGACCAGTAGCCGTAGCTGCTCTCGCGAATATTCACGCCACCATCCTTGCCCGTCCTGATCCGGCCAACTCGATCACGCAACCCCCTGCCCTGATAACCGCCACACCGCCCAGGCCGATAGTCTAGCCTGCCGAAGGCGGTGAACTCCTATAATCACCCTATGAGTAAATCCGAGAAGGAAGAACAGGCTGCGCGGCAGATCGCCGTGAACCGTCGCGCACGCCACGAATACCACATCGACGAGCGCTACGAAGCCGGGCTCGCGCTGCAGGGATGGGAAGTCAAAAGCTTGCGCGCGGGTCGCGCCCAGATCACCGAGGCTTATGTCACCCTCAAGAACGGTGAGGCCTTCCTGATTGGCGCGCATTTCACTCCGCTGAAGCAGACCTGCACACATGAAATCGCCGACGCAACACGGACGCGCAAGCTGCTGCTGCACGAACGCGAGCTGGCGGGCCTCATCGGCAAGGTCGAACGCGCGGGTTACACCCTGATTCCGCTCGACCTGCATTGGACTCGCGGCCGCGCCAAGCTGGAAGTGGGCTTGGCCAAGGGCAAGAAGCAACACGACAAGCGCGCCGACATCAAGGAAAAGGATTGGCAGCGCCAGAAAGAACGGCTGATGCGCCACAAGGCATAGTTACCCTGACGCGGCTGACCGGCCTGAAGGGCTCTGCTGACGCTTAAGCGCAGCGCACAGTATTCGGCATTGCGCGGCAATCGCCTACTGATGTAATCGCCCCGATATCCACCCTCGATCAAACCGCTGCAGACACATAAGCGTCTTGAGCATCGAATTCGCATCAGATTCATGGTCCGCAATATGCGCAGTAAATTCCTACTCAAGGAAAGTCGCTCGTCAGGCATGAAGCACTTCTACTTGAATTTCTCCTCACCCATCCCATTAACTGGTAGACTGGAGAAGTTCTTCGGGGGTGACCGGCTTCGACGTGGGTTACGGAATCCGAGGTGCATGCCGAGGCGTCACGTCCTCGTTAATCCTGTGGCAACCTAAGCTAGTTGCGAACGACTCCAACTACGCCCTCGCCGCCTAAATCCGGCGAGCGTCTCACTCCCTGGTTCCGATGCCGGAGAGATTGGGACGTCGACTTACATCGGATCGCAGTGACGTCCGCCCTTGGCCGATCTGCAAAAACCTTAAGGGGATAAGCGACAGCGTTCCGTGCCTGTTCGGCAGCTGTTGACGAAAATTAAAGACAGGCTAAGCATGTAGAGCCGAGGGCTACGAGCTTGCGGACGCGGGTTCAATTCCCGCCACCTCCACCAATTCGTCGTCTATAGATGTCCACAGAAGTACACTAACCCCTTAGAAATAAGGGGTTTTTTATTGTCCGGCATCCACACGAGTTCATCCCAGTCCAGCCAAATCCAGCCCGATATGGGGGTAGCATTGGGGGTATCATGGCTCACCCACGACGTCGATACCCCCATTCATGAGCCTCACCGATACAGCTATCAGAAAGGCAAAGCCGCGCGCTAAACCGTGGAAACTGACAGATGGCGGTGGTCTCTACGTTCACGTCATGCCGAACGGCAGCAAGCTGTGGCGCTACAAATACCGATTCCGCGGGGGCGAAAACACCCATTCGTTGGGTGCCTACCCCGCCGTTGGCCTGAAGCGCGCCCGCGAGGGCCACGCTGAGGCGCGACGCCTCTTGGCCGAGGGAATTGATCCAAACGCACACCGCACTCTGGCAAAGGCATCGGTCGCGGCCTCGACTGAGAACTCCTTTCAGTCGGTCGCCATTGAATGGCTTGCAAAATTTCGCCCCACCTGGACTTCCGGACATGCAGACAAGATCCAGCGACGACTGGAGCGGGACGTCTTTCCGTGGATTGGAACGCGTCCAATTGCTGAAATCACAGCCCCTGAGCTACTGACGGTTCTGCAGAGAATCGAAGGCCGCGGTCGGCTGGAGACCGCACATCGGGCAGGGCAAAACTGCGCGCAGGTATTCCGCTACGCCATATCCACCGGCCGAGCAGAACGCAATCCTGTTGCAGATCTGCGGGGCGCCATTCCACCAACGCGCCAGAAACACCATGCGTCGATCACCGATCCTCGAGAAATCGGCGCCCTGCTCCGCGATCTTCACGCATACAAAGGCTCGTTCATCACTGCATGCGCACTACAGATCGCCCCGCTTCTGTTCGTTCGCCCGGGCGAATTGCGTCATGCAGAGTGGTCTGAAGTCAACCTCGATACGGCGGAATGGCGAATTCCTGCAGAGAAAATGAAAGCGCGCGCCCTCCATATCGTGCCCCTTTCAACTCAGGCCATCGAGATCCTGAGGGAGCTTTCCGCATTTACCGGCACTGGCCGCTACGTCTTCCCTGGTGTCCGCAGTCATCAGCGACCGATGAGCGAAAATACAGTCCTCGCCGCCCTTCGCCGCATGGGCTATACCTCCGAGCAAATGACCGGCCACGGCTTCCGGTCGATGGCATCCACTCTGCTTAATGAGCAAGGCTGGCACCGAGACGCGATTGAACGCCAGCTCGCCCACAGCGAACGCGACAAAGTCCGAGGTGCATACAACTATGCCGAGCACCTTCCCGAACGGCGAAAAATGATGCAGGCGTGGGCGGACTACTTGGACCAATTGCGATCGAAGATGCCCGAGGCCTCGTCGGACGACCGACCGCGTCGGTCACCAAATGACTGACCGTCAGCCACTGTTGCCGAACAAGACCGGAACTTGACTGCCGAAGCCGACAGATCATACTCAGACCATGGACGCACTAGTTATTCGAATACCTAGGGAGCAACGCAGCTGTTGCGCCTGGGTAGCTCAAAGGTAGAGCAGCGGCCTTATAAACCGTCCCGCAAGGGTCCGCTAGATAAGCGGCAGGTTGCCGGTTCGAATCCGGCCCCAGGCACCATGGATACTGCAACTTGATGCGCCTCGGTCCACTACGAGCTGCGCCTCGTGGAGCTGTCCCCTATCGGCGCTCCGACGGGGCACCAGACAGAACTCTCTGGCAAGGGCTGGCTGAATCCGCGGCATCAAGACGCCAACAAAGAAATTACCACCACAGTTTGGCCTGCCTGGACAACGGCTCCTCTCCGCTTTGAATGATATGCGGAGCCTTCCGACCCAACCGAAAGCTCGACGACTGGCGCCGCTGACCGGGCCAGCACTCACAGGAGAGAATAATGTTGACTGCAAAATTTCAGGAAGCAATCGCCCTGGCTGCCGATCTGCATTCCGATCAGGTCCGCAAAGGCACGGACATTCCGTACATCGGCCACCTGCTGAGCGTCGCCGGCCTCGTCCTGGAATTCGGCGGTGATGAAAGTCAGGCGATCGCGGCCGTGCTCCACGATCTAGTGGAAGACCAGGCCCACAAGCTAGGTGGCGCCGACAAGGCGTATGCTGAAATCGGCTCGCGCTTCGGGCCAGAAGTGACGCGGATCGTGGCCAGCTGCACCGACGCAGAAGGCAACGGCACCGGTATCAAACCGCCTTGGAAACAGCGCAAGGTCGCGTATATCGACCACATCCCCCAGGTTGACGCCCGCGCCGCGCTGGTCTCGATCTGCGACAAGATCCACAACGCGCGATCGATCTCATCCGATCTGCGGCAGGTGGGTTTGTCGGTCTTCGATCGATTCTCGGCGGATCGCGACGCTGTGCTTTGGTACTACCGCGCGCTGGCAGACAACTTCGCCGCCCATCACCCCTCAGCGGCGGCCACTGAACTTGCGCACATCGCCACTGAACTTGAACGTCAGACCACGGCGGCGCTCGGCACCGCAAACCTGCACGAGTAGGCGCCCCTCCCGCGCTCAGCTATTGGTACAAACGCCGCCACTTACTCATGACAGGAGAATCACCAGGCAACAGGAATCCGACAAGGGCCGGGGCGGTCGCACTCGGTTTGCGCCTGCCAACCCACCACCCCTTGCGACACATTGCGCTCAGCAGGGGCTTCCATCAGGTACCGCGAATCAGGTTCAGCGCGTCGTCATACCGTTGAGTTCGGGCTCCGCCCCAGGCGCGATGTGCTTGGATAGATAGCGACTTGCCGCGGCCAGATTGTCGACTGCCGCAACCTGCGCAATCCCGTGCCGACGCCAGGCGCCCTCCATCCAGCGACAGTCCTTATGCGATACATCACGACAACGCGCTTTCAACAGTAAGTGTGCATGCCAGTGGCCCGCGAGCGTCGTTTCCAGAACATAGACCCATTCCAGATCGGGCGGCCGATGTCGATACCAGCGGCGCCCGCCGAAACTCCGAGAAACCCGCCCCAGCCAAGCACGGGCAGCAGACGCGGAGACGGCAGACGCGGAGACGGCAGACCGAAAGGTCAGCGTCGCGAAGGTGGTGTAGTTCCCAGCTTCCATGAAGGCCTGCCACCCCGCCTGGAGCGTTGATGGCGCTGGATCAGCAACACCGTCCGTGTGGACTTCCCCCAGAGCAGTAGACAATCCGGCGCCTCACAAAGCAGCCTGTTCAAAGGCCTCGGGACTGACGCCGCCGAGATGGCTGTGACGTCGGGTTCGATTGTAGAAGACCTCGATGTAA
>NZ_SUKF01000014.1 GCF_005047655.1 Sinimarinibacterium arenosum
CACGCCCTTCGGCGGTCAGTACCGGCGCTTCGAACGTGGCGATCTTGCCGCCTTCGGTCATCTCGCGCTGCAGTTCGAACCACAGCTGTTCGATCTCGTCGATGGTGCTGATCTGCGAGGCCCGGCTCATCTTCTTGGCAAAGGCTTCGAGGAAGTCGTTGCGCCCCGGGTACTGCGCTGACACCGGGCTGTTGTGGAAGATGCCCTGCAGATCTCCCGCCGTCTGCTGGAAGATGCCGAACAGTTCCTTCAGTGCGCCCAGCTTGTTGTTGAGCTGTTCTTCCTTTTCCTTGATCGTCAGCTTGTTGCTGTCAAAGGTCTGTTCCAGTGTCTTGGAGCGTGCTTCGGCGGCGTCGCGCCGGGCCTTGGCCTGCGCCAGCAGTTTGGCTTGTTCATCGCGGGCCTGGGCAAACTCGGCTTCGCGCTGTTGCAGTTCGCTGCGGTCCTGCAGCGTCTTGCTGCGCACCATGTCCAGCAGCTGGTCCAGCGTGTCGGCCTGGTGCTGTTCGGCAGCCGGGTCGATGTTGGATTCGCCACCGGTTTCCTGGGCGTACGCCGGGGTCAGCAGCAGGGTGCCGGCGGCCACAACGCTCGCCAGCAGGGTCTTGTTCAGAAAGTTCATGCTCGGGCTCTTCATGCGCCGGCTCCCGGCGTCGGCAGCGGCAGGGTCAGCAGGTCCGGCGCCACCAGCTTGCGCGCCACCTTGATCGCATCCCGCAGCGGGTTGCGGTACGTCGCCGGCAGCGACACCCACTGCTTGGCCTTGGCATCCCAGCGTCCGCTCTGCGTGCCGTCCAGGCTCTGGTAGTACAGCCCGATCCGGCCTACCCGCAGGAAGTCCACTTCCAGCTTCTGGCCGTCGATCGTTTCCATCCCGGTATACGCTTCGATCGTGCGTCCGAATTCCAGTTCGATCTGGTACGCCTCCAGCACCTGCCGGAACTTCTCGGCCACCGTCACGTCGACGCGATCAATCGCGTCCTTGACGAACTTCAGGCGCTCGGCCCGCTCGCTCGCCAGAAACGGCAGGTCCAGGCTGATGAACTGTTCCAGCGCCCCGGTCATGCGCAGCATCAGCGGCAGGATCTGCCGGTCCACCGTCGTTGCCTGGCTGATGCTGTTGTCCAGTTCGGACATCTCGTCGCGCTGCAATTGCAGCTGACGCTCCAGCTGGCGGTTGTACGCGTCCAGCCCTTCAATCTCGCGCAGCACTGCGCGGTACTCGCCTTGCAGGTCGCGGCGCTGTTCGCCCAGTGCGTCCACCTTCTTCTGCGAGTCCACCTGCGCCACCAGCCAGGTCTCGCCAGCGGTGACGACGTCGTCGACTTTGGCGGCTGACGCCAACGACACCATGCCGGTCAATCCCACAGCCAAAGCAACACGAATAGGCGCCCTGAAGCGCTGACGAATTTGCATGTCTGACTCTCTCTCCAACCGCTCTGATAAGTGGTCATATCGCCCCGACACCGTCCTCACGCCAGCCACTTGCGCAACACGCAAGCGCCGAACGGTGCGGTGTTCCCAAAGGGGTCCGATTGCCCATCTGAATATGCTGATCACGGCATGCGAAACATGCCGGTGTCCATCAGCGGACGCTACCTTAGCGCAGCTAGCTGCATTCCGCATATCGACTCCGATCCGTTCGCATGTTCAACCGCCTCGGCAAGATTCAAGGGCTCCAAGCGCCATCAAAAAATGTGCCGTTCCTGATTTGAAATTCACCCCAGCGATGCCGGAAAACTCGACTGCAACGACGGCAAGAGACTTGATAACGACACCTCGTCCTTGCGCCCGAGACCCGAGAAATCCAAGCGCAACAAGCTCCGGCCGGCACCGCTGCATCGCTTGAATTCAGGCCGCCTCCCCCCGACGCAAACACTAACAAACGTTTGTTATAGTATCAATATACTACTCGGCTCTTGCCAGCAGATTCCGGGACAGCATCCCTGAAAGCCCCCAACACCGGAATGACTCAGCGTGTTTGGCCGCTTGACCTATCCTGCACTGCCGTCCCGCTCTCCTCCTCATCCGTTTGCGCGTTGGGCACGCCCCCGGACGCAGGTACGGTGCGCATAGAACGCAAACAAGTGCGACATGCGAATGTCGTAACAACCGAACGCTGGGGGAGAACATGCGTCGTTGGCCGATCTTCTGGATGGGGACCGCGTTGATCCTGTGTGCGTCCGCACACGCGCAGGACCTGGACGCGCTACTTGGAGAGCCGCTGAACGCATCCAGCGAGTCCTCGACTGATTCGAATCCCGATGCAGCGCCAGCCTCATTACCCGCGTCGACGAACGCACCGCTGGACTCTGTTCCGGTGGCACCCCTGACGGACGCACCGGAAGCGACATCAGACGCCCCACCACCCCCACGCTCGGCGGCATTGGAAGAGATCATCGTCACCGCCGAGCGTCGCGTCGCATCGCTACAGGACACGCCCATCTCGATCGAAGCCTTCAGCGCCGAGAAGATCGAACAGATCGGGATCCAGGGCGTGCAGGACCTCGGCGTCAGTGTCCCCAGCATGACGATCGAACCGTTCCCGACGCACAACGCGACCTTGCGCATCTTCATCCGCGGCGTCGGCATCAACGATGCACAGCTGACGCAGGACCCTGCGGTCGGCGTCTACGTCGACGGTGTTTACATCGCACGCTCAGTGGGGCTGGCGATGGACATCGCCGACCTTGAGCGCATCGAGGTACTGCGCGGCCCACAGGGAACGCTGTACGGACGCAACACCACCGGCGGCGCGGTCAACCTGATCACGCGGCGCCCCAGCGTCGACGGCTTCGCGATGACGCACAAGCTGACGCTCGGCAATCGCAACTACTGGCTGGGCCGCAGCTCGATCAATGTGCCGGTCGGCGACACCCTCGCCTTCAAGCTCGCGCTGCTCGGCAGCACACGCGATGGCTACGTCGACAACACCGGTGAGGGCGGCAATTTCGGCGATCGCAAGGAGACCGGCCTACGCTTCGACGCACGCTGGCTCGCGACCGAGCGCCTGACGGCCGATTACGCCTACGACCGCAGTCGGTCCGAGTACTACAACTACATGTTCCAGGCGGTGCTGCCGCCCAACAGTGACAAGGGCGATGCCGAGTTGTTCAAGCCTTACGCGCAGGCCAACACGATCTACTCCCATCGCCGGCTCGACGCCCTGGCTTCGGGCGCGCCGATGGAAGCCTCGGGCACAACAATCCATGGCCATGCGCTGACCTTAACGCTCGACCTCGAACCCTTCGAACTGAAATATATCGGCGCCTTCCGCGAGCTCGACGACAAACAGTACGCCGACCTCGCCGGCGGCACCGGCTCACCGGACTATCGGCTCGACAGCAACGCCTACGACGGCCCAGCCGCCACGGTCGCCAATGGCGGACCGACGCCGCTGGTGATCCCGACCGTGACGCAGCAGCAGTGGTCGCACGAGTTACAGCTCAGCGGCCACCTGTTCGATGAGCAGCTCGACTACGTGATGGGCGCGTACCTGTTCAGCGAGCATGGCCGCGAGGACCGTCACCGTCTGAACCACCAGTTCAGTACCGCCATTGAACCGGCGCAGATCGGCGCCCTGGTCGCGGCACTGCCGGCCGATCTCGGCAACCAGCTGCTGACGCTTGCGGGGCCACGACTGGTGAACTTCGTCGACCTCGACTGGACCATCGACAATCGTGCCAGCGCGCTGTTCAGCCAGGCCACGTGGACCCCGGACGCACTGGATCAGCGCCTGCACCTGACCGTCGGCTATCGCCACTCGGAGGACGAGCGCAAGGCGGTGAAGTTCCGCGTCAGTGACACCTACGTCGAAGGCCAGGTTGCCGGCATCGGCACGGCGATCCCATTGTCCAGCGCAGAAAAGTTCGACAACGTCCCGGCGCGCAAACGCTTCAGCGACGACGCCTTCGCTTACGTTCTCGCCTACGACCTCAGCGACAGCGTCAACATCTACGGCAAATCGGTCGAGGCTTACAAAAGCGGCGGGTTCAATGTGCGCGACCCGAACATCGACGCCAACTCGCAAGGCAACACCTATGGCTTCGGCTTCGTGGACGGCTTCGCACCGGAGCACGTGCAGTCCTACGAACTTGGCCTCAAGAGCGAGTGGCTCGAACGCCGCCTGCGCATCAATGCGGACGTGTTCGACAGCGCCTATCGCGACATGCAGATCAACTTCCTGATTCCCGGCACCATCTCGGACACGAAGACCGAGAATGCCGGCCGCGCGCGCATGCGCGGGCTGGAACTGGACACGACCTGGCTGGCGACATCCGCTCTGATCCTGTCGGCGAACTACGCCTATCTCGACGCCAGAGTCGAGGAGGTTCGGGACGCCGACGGCAACAACGTCGCCGAGCTGTATCCGTTCACCTCCGCCCCGCGCTATTCGTTTGTCGTCGCCGCCGACTGGACGATGCTCGAACGCGACTGGGGCGCGCTGCGCGCGTATGCGACCTACAACTACATCGACGAGCGCGAGGGGACCGTCATCACCGAGGAACGCCGCGGCCTGACCTCAATCCCCGCCTACGGCCTGTTCAACGCGCGCCTGAGCGCGACTGACCTGCATGCCGGCAACCGCGGCACACTCGACATCGCCGTGTGGGGCCGCAATCTTGCCGACAAGGTCTATCCGATCGCGGCGATCGATAACCTGCCGCAAGCCGACCGCGCGGTCATCTGGGGTGAACCGCGCAGCTTCGGCCTGGATCTGATCTACCGCTATCGCTGAATGACGTCGTGCCGGCCTGGGTCACGACTGCGCGAGCGCCTGGCGCATCCATTCGGGCACATTGAAGTCGTAGCATTTCTCTTCAACGCGCTGGGCGATGCGCCAGCCGTCGGGCGTACGCACGTAGCGGTCCACGTACCACAGGCCAAGAAACATCGTGTCGCTGCCGGCGACGACGCCATCGGTGGCCGGGTTCGGCACCACCATCGGATTGAAGCAGGCGACACGACCGGTCGCGCTGTCGCCATCGACATCGAAAGTGCAGTTGCCGATGAAGTGCATGTACGCCGGAAAGTGCAGCAGCGCCTGCGGAAGCCACTGCTTCACCGCAGGATATGGCCCATCGATTCCACCCATCGCGCGGTAGTCGATATAGGCGTCTGCAGTGAACACCCGATCCAGACGATCAAACTCGCGCAGATCGATCGCGTTGGCGTAGTCGGTGACCAGGCGCTTGAGTTCCAGCTGATCGGAAATCTCTTCCAATGTCATCGCTACGCGCTCCGTGCAGAAAGGGCCTACTTCTTGGTCCCGAGCAGCTCCATATCACCCTGCCCCCAGTACGCGCGCATCGACGAGAACTTGCCGGCTTCATTGAAGGTCATGACATCGATCACACGGATGACCGCCGAACCCTCCGGCATATTCAGCTGCACATCGAACGCCATCGCTGCAGAATTGCCGTGCGACCCGCGAATCGGCGCGGCCAGTGACAGCTTGGCGCCAGTCTTGATCGCCATCTGATAGAACTCGGCAATGGCCGCCTTGCCGACCTTCGGCGGGGAACCGACCGGGTCTTCGACGGTCGCGTCATCGGCATAGAGATTGACGATGCCGTCGACATCGACGCGATTGAACGCATCGATATATTCCTGCATCGCCGCCTTCATCTGCTTCTCATCCATCGTGACCGCACTCCTGCCTTTGTTCGTCAGCGTTCAATAGTCGGACGCCGACACCCAGGCAGAATCGTCCGTCCGGACGAGCATGACCGGCAGAGTTACAAATCCTACTCGCGTTGCCGGGGCACTTGGTGCATGATCAAGCCTTCGCCTGCGGACTCGCGACTCGAATCGCGAGTGCAGTGACGGAAATCGCGATTGTCGCCAATCTTGACGCGGCAACGACGAATGCATATTGATAGCGCCCCGTCCCATGGCTGACGAACAGGCGCATCCGGCCACGACGCCGGGGACGGAACAGCCAATGAAGGCATGACGCGGAGGAGAGAAGTCGATGCCACTGTCAGTAAGATCGATTGCCGACGCGCGTAGCGCGGCAGGGAGGTCATCGGTGGGCACTGGAAAGACAGCGGCGCCAGAGGCCCCGAGTTTCGAACAGCTCGATAAGCTACTCGGCGCACTTTACGAAGGCCCCATGGAGTCACCTCCGTGGAGCAGCGCACTTCAGTTGTTGCGTGACCAGCTCAGCGCCGGACATGTCACCCTGATGCTGCGTCCACCATCGCCGGACAGCACCGGCGTCATGATCAATACCGGCCCCACAACTGAAGCGGGCGTCGAGTCGTATCAGACGCACTTTTTCGCGATGGATCCGTTCGTTCGGCTCGAAGAGGGCGAGGTTGTCACTGCAGAGGAACTGATCGGCAAGCAGTGGCTGCAGAGCGCCATCTATCGTGACTATCTCAAGCCGCTGGACGTGCGCCATCTGCTCGGCGCCGACATCTATACGCGTGAAGGCATTGAGTGCCGCCTGCGTGTAACCCGCTCACACGACGCCAAACCGTTCAGCGAGCAGGACAAGTCTCTGGTGCGCTTCATGCTGCCGCACCTGAAACGGTCGATCCAGCTGCATGCGCGCCTCGATTTTCTCGAATGCGAACGCCAGCTGTTTGCCGGCACCGTCAACCGCATGCTGCTCGGCGTGGTCAACTTCTCGCAGGATGGCACCATCATCGAGATGAACCAGGAGGCACGGCGCATCTTTGCGGAGAAGGACGGCCTCTGGACCAGTGGCGGCAACCTCAGCGTCGACAGCAGCCAGGAAAGCCGCGAACTGCAGCGCATGATTCGCCACGCGCTCACAGGCGCCGATGACGCCGGCCCCGGCGTGGTCGAAGCCATGTCGGTCACGCGCCCGTCGGGCCGCGCCAAACTCGGCGTGCTGGTCAAGGCGATTCCGATGGGTCGCTGGTCCGAAAGCAACCAACGTCCCGCAGCGGTCGTGTTTCTGCGCGATCCGGAATCCAATGCTGCGCAGCCATCGCAGGAACTGGTCCGTCGCCTGTTTGGCCTGACGCGGATGGAAGCCCAGCTGGCCCTGCTGCTGGCCGAAGGCCTGACCCTGGATGAAGCCGCCGAGCAGATGAGCGTACGCCGCAATACTGCACGCACCCATCTGCGTTCAATCTTCTGCAAGACCGGCGTCACCCGCCAGACCATGCTGGTGCGCCTGCTGCTGAACAGCGTCCTGACGCTCGGTTAAACGCAACACCGTCGCGGCCGCGCTCGATCCCAGTCGAGCGCGGCCGTTTTGTTTTCACGCCGGCAACTTGCGCCCGTGTTTCGCCAGCCAGTGCGCCGTAATGTTCGGCGGCTCGGTGAACGGCGTGACGATCTCGATGATGCGCTCGTACGTTGCCCGCTGGATCAACCACTCGCCGTCGCGCTTCACGTAGAGATCACGATACAGCGCAGTGCCGTCGGTGATGATCTTATGGCGCAGATCACAGAACCAGTCCTTCAGGTACCAGACGCCGGTTGCCGTGGTCGGTGAGGTCACATCGATTTCCGGATGGTTGACGGTATGCGTCGCCAATGCCTCCGAATGAAACGCCATGCTCAGCGCCTCGATGATGCGGCTGCGCCCCTCGGCCTCGAAGCGATAGCTGCCGCCAACATACAGCACGCTGGCATCTTCGGTGAACAGCGTCGTCAGCTCATCAATGTTGGCGGTATCAATGCAACGGCAGTAGCGATACTTTAAGCGCTTGATCCGCTCGATGTCTTCCAGTGGCAGTGTCATCGGAAATACTCCTCTGTGCGTCAGATACCGAAACCGCCGGACACGTTGATCTGCTGCCCGGTGACATAACCGTTGGTGGCAAGAAACACCGCGGCACTACCGATTTCTTCCGGCTTGCCCCAGCGCTTGATGCACAGCAGCTTCTGCGTTTCCTCGGTCCATTTGTCGTCGAACACACCGCGTTTGAGCAGCTCGTGAAACATGCCCGCATCGATCACACCGACCAGCACCGAATTGGCGCGAATGTTATTTCGGCCCTCTTCCTTGGCGATCCCCTGGATCAGCGCCTCGTTGGCCGCTTTCGGCGCAACCGACAGGCCGTCCTTCGCCGGCCACCAGACGTGCCCGGCAGAACCCAGATGCACATACGAGCCGCCGCCCTGCTTGCGCAGCTGCGGCAGAGTCGCCTGCACGGCGTTGAAGAAACCGTGCACCTCGATGTCGATCGACTTGCGCCACAGCTCCGGCGTGGTATCGGCAATCATCACCTGCTCGACCACCGGCCCCGCACCCCAGACCACCGTGTGAATGGCGCCATGCGCGGCCACCGCCGCCTCGACCGCTGCCACCACCTGTTCCGGTTCGCGCACGTCGGCCGCGTGGATGCTGGCCTTGCGCCCGGCATCGCGGATCTCGCCGGCGACGCGCTCTGCGACGTCTTGCTTGGAGCGATAGACGATCGCTACGTCACTGCCGGCACGCGCAAAACTCTTGGCCACTTCCTGGCCGATACCGCCGCTGCCGCCGAACACCAGCACCGCACCGGCGGGAAAGCTCGCCTGAGTCATCGTCTCCTCCTTGGAATGATCTGTATGCTCCAAGGCCATCTTCCGGGCTTCGACGCCCAGCGGCATCACCCTTTGGGGTGACAGGGGAGATTGGCATCGACGCAATTCGTCCATGCGGAGGACTTGGATGGCCCATCTGCCGGATATGCTGAATTCCGACCTTTACGGGCTCCAGACGTGACCGGCTTTTCGCCCCGCCAGCTGTTTATAAATGCCCGCTTTGCCAAGCCCGTTTCGATGGCAGGGCGACACGTCATCGTCACCGGAGCCGCTGCCGGCTCCATCGGTTTCGAGACCGCGTGCATCCTCGCCGGTCGCGGCGCACACGTCACGGTGACAACTCGTAGCGCCCCCCAGGCCTTGGCCGATCGCCTGAATGCGGCGCTGGGCTCAGACGGTGTGCCGGTCGAAGCGATGCCACTGGACCTCGCGCAGCGCGCCTCAGTGGACGCCTTCGTTGCGGACTACAGCGGACGCCATGGCGATCGCCTGGATGTGCTGATCAACAATGCCGGCATCCATCTCGATCTGCTGTCACAGCACAAGACACCGCAACGGAGTGCGGACGGCATCGAGATCCACTGGCGCACGAACTACCTCGGCACGATGCAGCTGACGCTGGGCCTGCTGCCGGCGCTGCGAGCATCGGCCCGACAAAGCGGCGACGCCCGCATCGTCAACGTTGTCTCGCAGCTGCATCGCAAGGGCGGCAACGCTGGCCTGTTTGCACCACCGGCACAGCATGATTCCTGGGTCAGCTACGGCCTGTCCAAACTGGCGCTGGTACATGCGACTTTCGAGCTGCAGCGTCGCTTCGGCAACGAAGGTCTGCAGGCCTATTGCCTGCACCCCGGCGCGGTCTATACGCACATTGCGGACAAGGGACTGCAAGGCAATCCAGTCATCGAGCGTCTGCGCAAATCACTGGCGCCGATCGAACGGTATTTCCTGCTGACGCCGACTGAAGGCGCGCAGACGAGCATCCACTGCGCCAGCGCGACGCAGCTGCGCGGTGGACGCTACTTCCGCAACTGCGCGCCCGCAGCGGCCAGGAAGGATGCCGATGACATCGACGTCGCCGCACGCCTATGGGCGCAGACCGAACGCTGGATCGCCGGCGCGAACTGAGCGCGACGCCTCAGCGCAGCATCGCGCCGCCATCGACGCCGATCACCTGCCCGGTGATCCAGGCACCGTCATCCGACATCAGCATCGCCACCATCGCCGCGATGTCTTCCGGTTCGCCAAGGCGCCGGCTGCGCGTCAGCGCGAGCGTCGCCTCACGGGCTTCTTCCGGAAAGTGATCGCGCAACTGTTCCGTGATGACCAGACCAGGCGCGATCGCATTGGCACGGATGCCCTCCTTGCCCCAGCGCGTGGCAACGTGCCGCATCAGCGCGTGCAGACCGCTCTTGCTAACTGCATAGCTCAGGCGCGTACCCTCACCGAAATCCGCCGCACCCGAACTGGTGTAGACGATCGCGCCGCCTCCGCGCGGCAGCATCAGCGGCAGGGCGTGGCGTGTGCACAGCAGATGCCCGCGCAGGTTGACCGCCAACGTGCGATCGAAGATTTCGAGCGGCACGTCCAGCGCGTCGGTATCGGACTGCAGTGCACGCATGTCAGCAGCATTGACGTGCAGACCATCGAGCCCGCCATGCGCCTCGGCCACCGCATGCATGAACGCACGCACGGCGTCTTCGTCGGCAATGTCACAGGCCAGCGCGCTGCAGCGACCACCCTGTTCCGCAATCGACGCCGCGACGGCCTGTGCGCCCTGAAGATTGACGTCGCCGATGACGACCGCCGCACCTTCTTCGGCGAGCCTCCGCGCGGTCGCGGCGCCGATCCCGCTGGCCGCACCCAGCACCGCAACGACTCGTCCTTCCAGTCTGCGCATCACTCGCTCCCCACTCCCAGGCCGGCGCGTACTGTGACAGCGATGCCGGGGCCCCGGATCATCCGGATGTGCGAGTCAGCGACGTCGTGCCGACCTCAGCAGAGCTGCAACGCAGCGCGCACGGCCAGAGCCAGCAGGACCAGCGAGGACACGGCAAATACGACGAAGCGCACTTCGATCTTGTTGATCAGCGTCTGCACCAGACTGTGCACGACGCGCAGACCCACATAGGTCCAGGCCAGCGCCAGGCTCGCAGTCGACGCATCACCGATCAGTGCCAACAACAACACCACCGCATAGAACAGCGTGGGCTGCTCCATCAGATGGTTGTAGTTATCCGCCTTCCAGCGCACCTGCGGCGGCAGCTCGGCCATCTGCTCGCCTTTGACCCGATACGGGTCCAGCACCATCCGGGCTTTCTGGATCGCCGGAATACGTGTGGCGTACATCCACAGCCAGATTACGAAGGTCCACAGCACCAGCGCAATTGCCGGCGCCAGCATCGGATGTGCGGCCTGCATGCTCGTCCCCCTGTTATTTTTGAGGGACAAGGATAGCGGGAACTGCGTTCCCGCTCAGTTGCCGAGGTAGAACGTGGCCGGCTCGAAATAACGACTGGGCACCTGGGTATCGCTCTTGACCTCGAGCACGCGCAACAGCGTCTGCGTGTTGTCCTGCAGATCGCGCATCACCGACACCGCGGCATACCAGTGGGTACCGCTCTGGTGCAGCGCCGAAGGCTCGACGCTCCAGCGCTTGTGGACTTTATCGCCCTCAATGAAATCGATCTGCAACGGCACGCAGGTCTTCTGGTCGACCAGTGCGTGCACCCGCGTGTAGGTGGATGCAGATTCACTCGACGGGGTGAAGTCGACTACATTGACGGCCCGCCCCTGCAGCTCCGACGGCGCCAGCAATTTCGCGCTGGAATCACCGAAGGCGTTCTGGATCTGCTTGAAGTCGTAGTAGCTGAAGTTGGTGCCCAGCAGCGCACCGTCGGCGAATTCCGCGCTGACACGACGCACGCGCTTGACCGACGGCAGGAACACGTACATGCCGTCAGCGCGCTCGGCGTCGAACTCGCGGACCAGATACGCCGCACCGGCCAGATAGTCCGGACTGTCGACACGCAGGGTCGCCCTGACCCGGCGGCCGCCGTCCTCCTGCGGTTCCAGGCGCGCATACAGACGCCCGCCGACGATGCGCGCCGCTCCGGCACGATCGGTCGCTTCCAGCTCGATCTGCTGCACCCGCACCGAGGTCGGCACATTGGCGCGCATGCATTCCAGTACGGCTTCGGCGGAATCGTCAGCCTGGACGGCCGGGGCTGCGTGCGCTGCCGCAGACACGGCGCCGAGCGCCAGCGCCACCGGCAGGAGCGGCCGCAGCCAAGTCTTTGAAGTCTGTTTCATGTGCTCTTCTCCCGACGAATCGGATGGATGTTGCATTGCAGCATTATAGCGCTGCCGCGACTGTTTTGTTGCGCTGCAGCATTTCCGCAATTATTAGAAATAAACCATTTAAATCAGAAACTAAGAAACAAACACAGCCAACCGCTCGTAGACCCAGCACGCAGCAACAGAGCCCATCAAGTACCCCGACAGCCCCCGCAACGCCGGGACCGAAGGCCAGGCTGAGGCCAGCGCGCGCCACAGCCGCGCGGTGATCAGCACGACCGCAACCAGCCCCAGCTGCCCCAGCTCGATGCCCAGATTGAAGCCCAGCAGCGACAGCGGAATCGCATCCGCAGGCACCCCGATCTGCGCCAGCGCGCCGGCGAACCCCAAGCCATGCAGCAAGCCGAAGCCACCCGCGAGCGCCCACGGCCTCCGCGCCGCCCAGCCGCTACCCACGGTCCGATTGCGCACCACTTCCAGCGCCAGCCAGACGATGCTCAGCGCGATCAGCAATTCCGTGAGCGCCGCGTTGACGCGCACGACTCCCAGTACGGCCAGCGCCAGCGTCAGGCTGTGCCCCAACGTGAATGCGGTGATCGTCAGCAGCAGCACACGGCCGCGCCGCGCCAGCAACAACAGCCCCAGCACGAACAGCACATGATCCAGACCGGACAGCAGATGTTCGATGCCCATCTGCAAATAGGCCGCGAACACCCCTCCCGCGGCGCTGCTCAACACGTTCTCCGGAACCATAAAGGTGTCCTGATCCGCATCCAGCAAGGCCTGGACTTCGCCGCCCTGCAGACGTTGCAGCCGCAGGATCACATTGATCGGACTCCGCGCCAGTCCGTCGATCCGCAGCGGCCGTCCGGCCAGCGCGCTCTGGCAGCGCAGATTCCAGCGCTGGATCAGCAGACCCGAATCCAGCACGTCCGGCTTCGCCGACACCGCCGCGCAGTCGGCAGGAAACACCGGCGCCAGGGGCGTCCGCGTCGCAGCTTGCGGCGACACCCGCCAGTCCACGCTGTACTGCGTCGGCGCGGTCTGCTTCAACTGCAGCAGGGCCGGTGACAGCGGATGCGCCTGCGCTGCCGTCAGTGCCAGCAGCCACAGCGCGCTCCCAGCAGCGATACGGATCAGCACGGACCTCATGCGCCCGCTCCGCCGCCGGCATCAGCATCGGCATCGGCCAGCTGCTGCACGCGATAGCGACTGCGCAGTTCGGCAATCGCCGCGTGCAGTGCCTGCTGCTCGCGCTCACGCTGCAAGGCATACCCGGCACTGCGCAACTGTGCAGCATCGGGCGTCGAGTCCTGCGCCGGATGCTGCCGCGCGACCCGCAACAGGTGCCAGCCGTACGGAGAACGCACCGGACCGATCCACTGTCCGACCGGCGCTGCCGCCACCGCATCGGCCACCGACGCATCGAACTTGGCGGCCACCTGGGCGCGAGAAAGCCCGGAGAATTCGCTTCCCAGCGCAAAGGCATCACCGGCCGATGGCCGTGCCGCGGGATCACGCCGCAGCTGCTCGAGGATCTGCTGCGCACGCGCAGCTTCGTCGTGCACGTACACCTGACTGAAGTCGTAACGCATCGGCGCGGCATAGCGCTGTGGATGCGCAGCCACATACTCCGCGACCGCCTTGGCGTCGACGGCAACCCCGGCGACCAGACGCTGTTCCATCGCCTGGATCAACCGGCGGCGAACCACCAGATCACGCGCGGCCATCCCCAGCGCCTGGGCCTGCTGCAGCAATGCGGCATCGTCGCCGGCGTTCGGTGCATCCGACATCGCCATGCGCATGTTCTGCAACAGGCGATAGCGCACTACCGGATCGCGCCGGTCCAGCCCCAGGCGCAGCGCTTCATGCAACAGCACCTGCTCGTCGATGTAGTGCTCGACGCTGGCCTGCAGCTGTCGCGCATCGGGCTGCTGCGCGGTTTCTCGCCGCCACTCGTTGCGCAGGCGTTCGACGTCGGCAACGCTGACCGCGATCGTCGCGCGCGGCTGCACCCATTGCAGCGTGACGAACTGCTGCAACACGTACAGCACCGCGCCGATCACGGCGAAGTGCAGCAGCGGTGAACGCCAGACGGCGAGTCCGCGAATCACTGCATCGCGCTCTGGGTCGGTCGATACCAGATCGGCGAAGTCCACGCGCGTTCCTGGATCGTCTTCGGAGTGTCCGCGTTGCAGCAATCGGCATAGCCCTCCGGCACCGCATCCGGATTGCTGCAGTCCACACCCGCCGCCAGACACTGCCGTGTCGACCAGCGGCAGCTCGGATTCTCGACCACGCGCGCGTAGTAGAACGCCGGTTGCGACGGATCGAAAGCCGGATCGGTCCATACCGTGCACAGACTGGCGAAGCCGCTGCCGGTGCTCTCGCAGGTATCGAGATCAACCGACGCGCCGTTGTTCGGATCACCCGCCACGTCGTAGACCTGCTCGTGGGTCTGGCCGTCGGCGACCCAGCCCTTGATGATCTGGATGCGCTGCAGCGGCTGTGTCGGCTCCAGCGCGAAGCCGGGGTCACGCAGCGCCGATACCGCAAAGCGCGGCGCATCGGAGTGTGCCGCCGGCAGGTCACCGCCCATCGGCACGCCCTGCGCGTAACCAACCGGGACGAAATCACCACGCCCGCACAGATCGCTCGGGTAATCCCAGCCGCCGAAGAAGCGCACGATCGGCCGTGTACCGCTGGTGCCGTAGGCCTCGCGCCGGCGCATCGCCGAGAACAGCGACTCGCGCGTGTTCTGCTCCGCCCACAGCACGGCGAGACCGCCCGGACTGGCCTCGATCACGTCAGTCAGACCGCCGCTGTAATTGGACGGATTCAGACCGGCGCCGGCATGCCCGGTGAAGCGGTCCTCGATCACATTGCCCGGCGTGCCCATGTGCGTGTCGGAGCTGCCGATGAAGCCGTACTTGAACGGATTCACGCCCAGCTGCTGCTCCTGCTGCAGGCCAGCCTTGAGCGCCTGACGCAGGAAATCCTGTTCCATCGGAGGCCCGGTATTGAGGCCGCCGAAGCGCTCGCCGGTCAGGTTGTTGTACGGCAGCAACTCGAACCCGCACAGCTCGTCCTGCGCGCCGACACCGCTCGTGCCGAGGCATTCCGACTGACCCTTGTGCTGATAGATCTCGGCCAGCGGCTCGGCATCCTGACGCCGCTGTGCAAACTCCGCCGTGTAGTCGTTGCCGAAACGATCCTGGGTCTCGAACATCATGCCGGCGCTGAGATTCGAGTTGTGCGGAATCGTCAGATAGTCGCAGCCCGCGACCGTGCCGCACTGCGCGTCCAGCGCCTGCCACAGCAGTTCCTCGCGCGGAAATTCCTGGTACGCCGGCGGTAGCCCCGGCACCACTTCGCTTTCGAAGATGACGTTGCGGTGCAGGTTGTTCGACAGCGGCGCACCGGTCCACTCATACCCCACGAAGGTGGAGAAGCGGCAGTCATCGCTGCGGTCGTAGTAGGCCTCGGCCGCCTGCTGGATGTCGGTCCACGGCGTCTTCGCCGCTTCCAGACAGCGCTGGCCGTCGACGCCGCAATACGGCAGCCGGGGGATCTTGCCGTTGGCCCCGATCACCGGCAGATCGGACACCACCGGCACACCGGGCGGCACCGGGAACTGCGGCAGTTCCGGCAGACCGACCGCCACCAGATTGAAGATGATGAACGACTGTTCCGGCGCCGCGCGGTACAGCGTGCATTCCGCCAGGTAGTACTCGACGTACTCCGGGTTAGTGCAGATCTCGACCTCGCCGAACAGCTCGGCGTGATCCGTCACCGCAGCAAAATCCAGCGGTCGCGCCAGCTGCGTCGTGCGCAGCGCGTTGCCGTTTTCGTCGTAAGGCTGGATGCCCAGCGGCTCGCCGCGCGCAAAACGATACGCGTCATGCGGACCGACGATCGTGCCCTGGGTATTGGCGTCCAGCGAATAGCGCGTATGCACATGCAGGTCGCCGAAGAACGGCTGACGCTGCTCGTCGTGGTGCTTGCAGGTTTTCGTGGGCGCCGGTGTTCCCGGCGCACTGGACGGCGACGCACTGTCGCCGCAGGCGGTCAGCAGCAGCGCCGCAGCGGTCATGGCAAACAGACCACGGCGCGGGGCGGGCGCTTGCCCTCCCACACGCCGCGGATTCAGGTCCCGCGTTCGCAGATCTATCGTCTGCATGGTCTCCCCCAAGGCGCCCCCGAATGTTGTCGGATTGCGCTGCACTGCCTGTTACGTCTTGTTAGCGGTCGCCGCCTCCAGAAATGCCGGGCGTTCGCCACCACCATGTACGACCAGATTGCTGCCGGAGACGTAGCCGGCAGCTTCAGAACTCAACCACACGCAGGCCTCGCCGATATCGCGCGGCTGCGCCATGCGACCCAGCGGCACGGTCTTCTCGACCGCCGCGATGCCGGCGTCATCGCCATAGTGCAACGCCGACTGTTCGGTCCGCACCAGCCCTGGGCTGACCGCGACCACGCGCACCTTCGGCGCCCACTCCACCGCCAGGGTCTGCGTCAGATTCAGAATGCCGGCCTTGGCCGCGCCATACGCGGCGGTACCCGGCGACGGTCGCAGCGCGCTGACGCTGGCGACGAACACGATCACACCGCCACCGGCCGCCTGCATCATCGCGTTGGCCTTCTGCGCCAGATGAAACGGTGCCGTCAGATTCAGGGCGATGATCGCCTCGTTGAAGCGCGGCGAAGTCTTGTCCGCCATCGCAAACGGCGCGCCGCCGGCGTTGTTGATCAACACATCGAGACGGCCGTAGCGGCTCTGGATCTGCTCGAACAGCGCATCGACCTGATCGTGCTTGCGCACGTCGGCGGCGATGAACTGCGCGCTGCGCCCCTCGACGCTGGGCAGCGATTCCGGCGCCTCGCGCCCGCAGACGATGACCTCGGCGCCCTGCGCCAGAAAGCATTCGCTGATACCGCGCCCGACCCCCTTGGCACCACCAGTGACAAGCACCACGGATCGGGCAGAAGCTGGGGACGCATGCACGGCGATGAGGCCTTCGACTCTGAAAGGATGCTGCATCCTAGGACATCACGCGCCGCGATCTGTCGTCCAAAAGGGTGACGTCTCAAAAATCGCGCTAAGGGACCATGCGTGTCTAAACGGGGCCTTCCGTCCGTTACGCAAGACAATCCCATGACTCAGAAGCCAATTCCCGAGGGCAACTACGCGGCCTTGCCCAACGGCTATCGCATCCACTACACCGATCAGGGCCAGGGCCCGGTCGTCGTGTTCCTGCATGGCTCAGGCAATGGCGCATCCGGCCACAGCAACTTCAAGGGCAATGTCCCGGCACTGGTCGAGGCCGGCTACCGCTGCATCGTGCCGGACCTGATCGGCTACGGCTATTCGGACAAGCCGGACGACGTCGAGTACCCGCTGTCGTTCTTCATCGAATGCATCAAGCAGACGCTGGACGCCATCGGCGTGCAGAAGTACACGCTGGTCGGCAATTCGCTGGGCGGCGCGATCGCGCTCGGTTATGCGCTGGCGCATCCCGACAACGTCGAGCGCCTGGTGCTGATGGCTCCGGGCGGGCTCAATGATCTGCCGGACTATCTGGCGATGCCGGGCATGGCGATGATGTTCGGCCTGTTCAACTCCGGCGAGCCGGTGACGGCCGAGCGCATGAAGGAATTCTTCCGCAAGGCCTTCGTCGTCAATCCGGACTGCGTTGACGACGCGCTGGTGCAGGAGCGCCTTGCGATCATGAAGACGCAGAACCCGCAGGTCATCAAGACCATGAAGGTTCCGAACATGACCGAGCAGCTGGGCCAGATCACCTGTCCGTCGCTGGCGCTGTGGGGCCTGAACGAACAGATGATGCCGGACAGCGGCATCCTGCGGCTGGCCAAGGGCATGCCGAACTGCCGCATGGTGCTGGTCCCGCAATGCGGACACTGGGTGATGATGGAACACCGCGACCTGTTCAATCGCACCGTCATCGACTTCCTGCAGAACGGCTGATCACCATGGCGCTTTCCAAGGAGACGATCGAACGTCTGGGCGACGAGCTGTTCGCCGCGCTGCGCGCGCGTGAAATGCTGCGTCCGCTGACCGAACGCGAACCGTCGATCGACATCGACGACGCCTACCGCATCTCGCTGCGCATGCTCGAACGCCGCACCGCCGAAGGCGAGCGCGTGGTCGGCAAGAAGATCGGTGTCACCAGCAAGCCGGTGCAGGACATGCTCGGCGTGCATCAGCCGGACTTCGGCTTCCTCACCGACACGATGCACGTCGACAACGGCGCCGTCGTCAGTCTGTCTGCAGCCAAACTGATCCAGCCGCGTGCCGAAGGCGAGATCGCCTTTGTGCTGAAGAAGGATCTGCGCGGCCCCGGCGTCACCGAAGATCAGGTGATCGACGCCACCGACTATGTCAGCCCCTGCTTCGAGATCGTCGATTCGCGCATCCGCGACTGGAAGATCAAGATCCAGGACACCGTCGCCGACAACGCCTCCTGCGGCGTGTTCGTGCTCGGCCCCGATCGCGTCGATCCGCGCAGTCTGGATCTGGCCGCGGTCAAGATGAACATTCTCAAGAACGGCGAGCACATCGCTGCCGGTCTGGGCTCTGCGGTACAAGGGCATCCAGCGACAGCGGTCGCGTGGCTCGCCAATACCCTGGGCCGTTTTGGCATTCCCTTTCTCGCCGGCGAAATAATTCTCTCGGGTTCGCTGGCGCCTCTTCTTCCAATCACCCCCGGTGACCGTTTCGAGATGACGCTCGACGGCATTGGCGGCGCATCCATTGGCTTTGAAAACTGAGCATTCCGGCATGAGCAAGATCAAGTGCGCGATCATCGGTTCCGGCAACATCGGCACCGACCTGATGTACAAGCTGCAGCGCAGCAGCCTCCTCGAACCGACCTGGATGGTCGGCATCGACCCGGAATCCGAAGGCCTGGCGCGCGCCAAGGCGGCCGGCATGAAGATCACCGACAAGGGCGTCGATGGCATGCTGCCGCACGTGCTTGAAGACGGCGTGAAGATCGCGTTCGACGCTACCAGCGCCTACGTGCACAAGGAAAACTCGGACAAGCTCAACGCGCTCGGCGTGATGATGATCGACCTGACGCCGGCCGCGATCGGGCCGTACTGCGTGCCACCGATCAACCTGCTGGAGCACGCCGGCAAGCGCGAGATGAACGTCAACATGGTCACCTGCGGTGGCCAGGCCACGATCCCGATGGTCTACGCGGTGTCGCGCGTGCAGCCGGTCAGCTACGGCGAAATCGTCGCCACCGTGGCCAGCAAATCCGTCGGCCCCGGCACACGCAAGAACATCGACGAATTCACCCGCACCACCTCCGGCGCGGTCTCGAAAATCGGCGGCGCCAAGCAGGGCAAGGCGATCATCGTGATCAACCCGGCGGAACCGCCGTTGATCATGCGCGACACCATCCACTGCCTGACCGAAGATGCGCCGAAGCAGGCCGAGATCGAAGCCTCGGTGAAGGCCATGGTCGCCGAAGTGCAGAAGTACGTGCCGGGCTACCGCTTGGTCAACGGCCCGGTGTTCGACGGCAACCGCGTCACCACCTACATGGAAGTCGAAGGTCTCGGCGACTTCCTGCCCAAGTACGCCGGCAACCTCGACATCATGACCGCCTCGGCGACGCGCACCGCGGAAATGTTCGCCGAGGAAATGCTCGCCGGCCGTCTGTCGTTCGACGTCGCGGCCTGAGACCCGGCGTGCCCGACATCGACCAGCGCGTGCGTGAAGCCGAAGCCCTGTGGCAACAGGGCGATGCATTGCTGGCTGCGGGCGACGGTCGAGGCGCTTATGCGGCCTACACGCAGGCCCACGATCAGGTGACGGACTGCCCGCGCCTGCATGAGACCGCGCACCGCAAGCTGCGGCAGGTTTCGCGGGCCCACGGCCATCGCGGCGAAGTCTTCACCGACATCGTGCTGGTGTGGCTGGCGCCGCTGCGCATCTTTGAATTGATTGCACTGGCGATGCGCTCGCGCGTCGCCGCCGAGGCGCTGTGCCGGCGCTCGGCCACCCCTTCATAACGGTTCCCCCTCCGGGACATAGACGATCGGACTCTCGCGATGAACGCTCCCATGAATCTCAAAGGCATCCAGATCAAAGTGCATGACATGTCGCTGCGCGACGGCATGCACCCCAAGCGTCACCAGATCACCATCGAGCAGATGCAGTCGATCTCGCAGGGGCTCGACGCCGCTGGCGTGCCGCTGATCGAAGTCACGCACGGCGACGGTCTGGGCGGCGCCTCGGTCAACTACGGCTTCCCGGCCGCGACTGACGAGGAATATCTGCGCGCGGTGATTCCGCACATGAAGCAGGCCAAGGTCTCGGCGCTGCTGCTGCCGGGCATCGGCACCGTCGAGCATCTGAAGATGGCGGCGGACTGCGGCGTCACGACCATTCGCGTCGCCACGCACTGCACCGAAGCCGACGTCTCCGAGCAGCACATCAACCTGGGCCGCAAGATGGGCCTGGATACGGTGGGCTTTCTGATGATGGCGCACATGATCGAGCCCGAGCAGCTGGTCGAGCAGGCGCTGCTGATGGAAAGCTACGGCGCCAACTGCCTCTACATCACCGACAGCGCCGGCTACATGCTGCCCGACGATGTCACCGCCCGCATCGCGCTGCTGCGCGAGAAGGCCAAGCCGGAAACCGAGATCGGCTTCCACGGCCACCACAACCTGTCGATGGGCGTGGCCAACTCGGTCGCCGCGGTCGCCGCCGGCGCACGCCGCATCGACTGCGCCTGCGGTGGCATGGGTGCCGGCGCCGGCAACACCCCGCTGGAAGTGTTCATCGCCGTGTGCAATCGCATGGGCATCGAAACCGGCGTCGATCTGTTCAAGGTCTCCGACGTCGCCGAGGATCTGGTCACGCCGATCCTCGACTTCCCGGTGCGTATCGACCGCAATGCATTGACCTTGGGCTACGCCGGCGTCTACTCAAGCTTCCTGCTGTTCGCCAAGCGTGCCGAGCAGAAGTACGGCATCTCCGCACGCGAGATCCTGCTCGAACTCGGCCGTCGCAAGATGGTTGGCGGTCAGGAAGACATGATCGAGGACACCGCGCTGACGCTGGCGCGCGAACGCGGTCTGCTCAAGGCCAACGCAGCCTGAAACACGGCGTCCAGCGCCCACGGTCATCGGCTACGGCCGTCCGCGGGCACTGGACGTTGAGGCGGTAATTCGGCTCAATGTGCCGATGAACACTTTGATCCGACATTGCCTTGTTGCGCTGCTGCTATGCGCATCCTTTGTTTCCCGCGCAGAAGACCCCGCCCCGATTGCAGTGGACGGCACTCGTGTCTGGCACGTCTCCGACGAATTGCAGATCAAGCAGCTGGCACCGGATCTTTGGGAACACACGTCATGGCATTTGCTGGACGGCAACCGCCCCTATCCGGCCAATGGCCTGATCGTGCGCGACGGCGACAGCATCACCCTGATCGACACCGCCTGGGGCGTTGAGCCGACGCGACAGCTGATCGACTGGATCGACGCCACGTTGAAGCTGCCGATCACCCACGTCATTCCCACGCACTTCCATGACGACCGCATCGGCGGCTGGCCGGAGCTGGACGTGCGCGACATTCCGCTGGCGCAGAGCCCGAAAACGCGCGAGCTTGCTGCGGGCAAGCAGATCAGCGCACCGCACGATCCGGTGCTGGATGACCTGAAGCAAGGCCAAGCGGTCCCCGTCGGCGCGGTCGAGGTGTTCTCGCCCGGCCCCGGCCACAGCCCGGACAATCTCGTGGTGTGGCTACCGCAATATCAGCTGCTGTTCGGCGGCTGCATGATCAAGTCGATTAGCGCCGCTGCCATGGGCAATGTCGCCGACGCCGATCCGGTGCAATGGCCGCAGTCCATCCGCAACATCCAGGCGCGCTATCCGCAGATTCGCAGCGTGATCCCCGGCCACTTCGAATCCGGCGGCCCCGAACTGCTGGATCACACACTGACGCTGCTCAAGCACACAGCAAGGTCGCACTGACGCCAAGGCGTGGGCCGAATTTCCCAGCCGCCGTATCGCAATACTGCAACGCACGCGCCCTAGGCTGCCGGGTTCGTCAGCGACGCGCTCGCGGGCGAATTCCCCCGCGATGAGTGCCTGCGATGCGTCCGCCGAAACACCCGAAACCGTTCTGCCTGCCCGACCCCACCCGCCGCAGCCTGCTGCGCGCTGGCGCCGGCGTGCTGGCGCTGCCGCTGCTGAACGCCTGTGGCAGCAGTGAGGTCTCGAACGTCGGCAGCAACGCCGCCACCGGCAACGGCTGCGCGGTACCAGCCGCAACCGGCACGCAGCGCCCGCGCGGCCTGCACGTGAGCTGGACCGACGATCCGGCCACCACGCGCACGATCACCTGGTTCACCGACGGCGCCGCCGATCCGGGCACGGTCGTCCAGTACGGTCCGGTCGACGCCGGCATGAGCGACTGCGAGATCCAGACCGCGGCGTTCCCGTTCAGCGCCGAAGGTCAGACCCAGGCCACCTATGACGTCGACGCGCTCACGCACAGCGCGACGATGCGTGACCTCGATACCACCCGCCCGATCCGCTATCGCGTCGGCTCGGAAACCGGCGGCTGGTCCGCCGTGCGCGTATTGCAGCCGGCGCGGCAGGACAGCTTCCGCTTCATTCACTTCGGCGACCACGCGCAGAGCGACGCCAGCCGCGCCGTCACCGCCGCGACCCGCGCCAAGAATCCGGACTTCGTCTGGATCGCCGGCGACCTGTCCTATGCCAACGGCGACCAGCCGGTGTGGGACAGCTACTTCGACATGCTCGAACCGCTGGCATCCGAAATCCCGGTCATGACCGCGCCCGGCAATCACGAGAACAAGGACGGTGGCGGCCAGGGCTACACCAGCCGCGTCACCCTGCCCGGCAACGGCATCTACTACGGCTTCGACTACGGCAACATCCACTTCTGCGTCAGCACCGGCGGCTCGCTGCTCAACGATGCCGCCGACGCCGGTGAACTGCTGAAGGAACTCGCCGCACTGGAAGCGGACCTCGCCGACGCATCGCTGCGGCGTGCCAATGGCGAAATCGACTTCATCATCTTCGTCCAGCACTACACGATCTGGACCAGCTGCGACGGCCGCGACCCGTTCAACTTCTCGCTGGTGCTGCTGGAGGAAAACATCCTGCTGCGCCACGGCGTCGATCTGCTGCTGGTCGGTCACGACCACATCTACGAGCGCTCCAAGCCGATGGGCTTCGGGCTGCCGCTGGACAGCGGCTACGTCCAGATCACCCAGGGCGGCGGCGGCCAGAGCCTGTACGAGCTGGTCGACTACGACATGGCGTGGTCCGCATTCCGCACCTTGCGCCACGGCTTCACCGAATACGTCGTCGAAGGCAAAACCATCCGCGGCACCACCTACTCGGTCGAGAACGCAGCGCTGGAACTGCTGCCCGACGGCGGGCTGGAAATCATCGACAGCTTCGAGATCCATGCGCGCAACACGCTGGCCAAGGCGCACGCCGTGCACGCGGCGAGATCGCTCGAAGAACTGGGACGGGACTTCGACCTGCAGGCGATGGTCGATCACACAGTGAAGCGCAACCACCTGCACGACCTGTTCGAAGATCACACCGCGAACTTCTAGATCAGGCTCATTACGCCAGCACGCGTATATCATCCTGACCGCAAAGCACAGATCAGGAGCCCCGCCGCATGGCCTACGCCGAAGCCGAAGTCATCATCAACGCGCCGATCGAGCGGGTGTGGCAGACGATGCTGGCGACCGATCGCTACAGCGAATGGAATCCCTTCATCACACGGATCGACACGCCGGCCGGCGGCCCCAGGGTCGGTGCCGATCTGATCCTGCACGTGAACTTCAGCAGCGGCATGCGCGCAACAACGCGCGAGCGCATCACCCGGCTCGAACCGCCGGCGCCGGGCAACGACGGCGTCGTCCGCGCGCACCTGCAGTACGTTTTTCTCGGCCCGCTGCACACGCTGTTTCTGGTGCGCGGCCAGCGGCCGCAGATCGTCGAAGCACTGGATGCCGGACGCTGCCGCTATCACACCAGTGAGAAGCTGACCGGCCTGCTGGCCGGGCTCGCGCCGATCCGCCAGGTGCAGGACGGCTTTGAGCGCCACGCGGCGGCACTGAAGCAACGCTGCGAGCAGGCGGTGTTCTGAATCCCGCACGGCTTTGACGGCGCCCGGCGCGCGTGGCATAAAGCCGCGCCCGTCGCCCCGCGGCGGCTCCACGATGAGCACACTGCCGCCCCCTCAGGATTTGATCGTCCGCCCGCTGCCCGAGCAGCAGGCACTGGCGCGTGCGCACTTCGCCTTTGTCGAGGCCGAGCGCATGCATGCGCTGCTGAACGCCACCGGCACGCTCACTGACTGGCCGGCGTTCGCCGCAAGCTGGGCCCGGCTGGAGCTGGATCAGCACATGGCCGACGGCGGCCGTTACCGCCGGCGCCGCCACGCGGTGTTCCATCTGCACGGCGCTGAGGCGCCGGTACGCCAGCCGCACCAGCCGCATTACCAGAGCCTCGACTACAACCCGCTCAACGGCGGCGTGAAACGCTGGTTCTCACCGATCGAAGACGCCATCGCCCACGGCGACACGCTGGACACGGTGCTGCGCTTCGGCGCGACCGTGTTCGCGCGCGATGACGAAGCCGACACGCGGTGGAAAGTGGAAGTCCACCAGTTCCGCATCGAAGCCCACCCCGAGCAGGCCGGCCTGCCGACGCCGGAAGGCATGCATCGCGACGGCGTGGATCACGTGCTGGTGTTGATGGTCTGCCGCCACAACATCGCCAGCGGCACCACGCGCATTCACGCGCTGGACGGACGCGAGCTGGGCAGCTTCACGCTGACGCGTCCGTTCGACACCGCGCTGGTCGACGACCATGAGGTCTACCACGGCGTCACCGCGGTACAGCCGCTGGATGCGGCGCTGCCGGCCTATCGCGACGTTCTGGTGGTCACCTACCGGCGTGAAGGCGGTGCTACCTGAAACCCTTCAGGCAGCACGCATAAGTCATCAGGAACTACGGGGCAGGAGCGCAAGCGCTCAGGCCGCGCGCGGCAGATGCGGATCGTTGGCTCCGCGGCGATGCAGCGGCGTCTGGTGTGCGACCGGCGCCTTCGGCGCGGAAACGGCGGGGCGCTGCTGCCGGGCAACACGCTGATCCCACCAGATCGTCAGCACCAGGGCGGCCAACGACAGGCCGGTGGACCACAACACGAAGTTCACAAAGGGCGCTGCATAGCTTTCCATGACACTCTCCAAACCATTCGTGCCACCCCGAACCGGGGTGAAACTCCACGACTGATCTTTCGACTGTCATTCAGCCGGTTTTGTTGCGCTGCAGCAAATGAAATTTTTCGATCGTTTAATTCAGAAAAACTAATCTATTCGCCCGCCCGGCCCGCAGCCGACCCGGACCGAACCCGCCTCAGCCCAGCCGCGTCGCCAGATCGGCGTCGATCTGCTCCGGCGTCACCGCCGGTTCGTAGCGCTGCACCGGCACGCCGTCCGGGCCGACCAGAAACTTGGTGAAGTTCCAGCGGATCGCGTCCGGCGCCAGATAGTCCGGGAACTTGCTCTTCAGGAACTGCGCCATGCGGTCGGACGCCAAGGCCGCCTCGTCGTACTCCGGCCCCGGCAAGGTGCTCGCCAGCGTGCGGTACAGCGGATGCGCGCCTGCGCCGTTCACCTCGATCTTGGCGAACAGCGGAAAGCTCACGTCGAACTTGGTCTCGCAGAACTGCTTGATCTCGTCCTCGCTGCCCGGCTCCTGCGCACCGAACTGGTTGCACGGAAAACCCAGCACCACCAGATCCTGCTCCGCGTACTTGCGCTGCAGCGCTTCCAGCCCGGCGTACTGCGGCGTCAGCCCGCACTGGCTGGCCACGTTCACCACCAGCAACCACTTGCCCGCGTAATCCGACAGCGGCTTCGGCTGTCCCTCGATCGATTGCATCGTGTACTGGTGAACGCTCATGCCGCATCTCCTTTGCCAATGGCGTGTTTTCGTTGCGGGCCAGCATAGACGCCGCCCACCGCATCGGACAACGCGCCCGCGCAGACAGCCATGCCGCTGCGCCCTGGCGCGTTGGAGATACACGACCTCCAACTCAGAAGCATGGCGCCTCAGCCGTTGGAAACCGCGTCCAGATTCTTGATCTCCTCAATCGCGTGATTGGCCTCGCTTCTAAAGCATCGATTGCGAAACCAGTCGCCAACCCCGCTGCCCACACTTGCCTTCAACGCCGGCAAGCTGCGCGGACTGCGCAGAACGCGCAACCGTTTGACGACGGCAAGCTTGTCCTCGCAGGTCCTGGCAGCGGTGAGGTCTTCGAGCGCCACCGTGACGGGATCCACGCGATCGGCAAGTCCCAGCTCGCGCAGCAACGCAACTGCTCGCATGCCGCCCTTGTCGTCAACCGCCGTGCGCGCAGCCAGAGCAGCGATGATGGGTGCGCTCGGATACTGCCTGATCAACGGAATCGCCAGATCACTGGCCCAACTCAGGCATGCAACCAGATTGCGCGCGAGTAACGCGTCGTCCTGCAATGCGGGATCCAGACTGAGCGCCTGCTCGTAGCCAGGGACTGCATCACGTCTGCGGTTTTCCTCGAACGCGGCATGCCCTCTGGCCAGCCAATCCCCGGCGAGACGCTGCTGCTCGGCACGCGGATCCGGCGCAGGGCTCGGCGCCATCTCCTCACTGCCAACATCATCAGGGTCGCCCGCCAACTCGCCCCCCACTGCACCCGGCACACCCGCGGCGACCTGCTGCAACGCCGGCAACAGCACCGGCAACGCGCTCCACAGCGCAGCGCCCAGCGCCACCACCAGCAACACCGCCGCAAGCACCCGCACTCTGCGGCCGCCTGTCGAGGTTCCATTCAGCGCAGGCAGCTTTACGGCGCGAACCCGGCTCAGCAGATTCGGGATGCCGGGACGTTTTTCCGCTGATCGGTGCATACCGCCATACAGCAATATGCCGGTACTGGCCTCCAGGTCCTCGCCTCCCGCAACCAGACGGTTCACCTGCCGGATCGGAACCTGAAACAGCATGACCTCTTCGGGGATGCCCTTCAGCTTGACCTTGCCGACGGGGGCGCTCGGCACCTCCGCCTTGTTCATCGACAGATAGACCGCTTCGGTGAAATAGATCAGATCGGGGGGCGTCATGCCCTCTACACGGGAGGCAACATTGACCGCCTCACCGAACACATCGCGCGAATCCACCCGCACCTCGCCAACATTGATCGCTACGCGGATGTGAATCTGGTCTTCCGATGCACGGCTCGTGTTGTACTCCGCCAACGCATCGTGCATCGCCATGCCGCAGTGAACCGCATCGGTGGGGGACCGAAACGTCACCAGCAGGGCGTCACCAATCGACTTCACACGCCGCCCGCCGAAATAGCCGATCAGCGGAAACAGAAGACGGTTGTGATCGTCGAGCATCGCGCGATTCTGAGCGCGTGATTGCAGCGAGGTGCGTTCGGTATAGCCGACGATGTCGGTAAACATCACCGTTAGATTTTCGGTCCGCGTCATTGGATGAACATCGGCCTGCACTGTCTGGCCGTGCAGTCTATCCCCGCGGAATGGTCGTGTGCAGTCCACCGGCTCCAAAACAAGCCGGGCTTTCTGCCGCGGGCGACGCAAAGCAGGGAAGTGCATACAAGCGTGGCGGGCTAAGCTACCGGCACGGAGCATGAATTCGGGGGCTGACATGAACACCGCATACGCACGCCGCCTGCTATGGCATGGCGTTCTGCTGTTTCTACTCGGACTCATCGTCGGCTTTGTCGTGCCGGCGCTGCACAACCCGCGCATGGGTCTCGCCTCGCATCTCGAAGGCGTCATGAACGGCACCTTCCTGCTCGCACTCGGGCTCGCATGGCGACATCTCAGCCTCAGCGCACGCAGCCAGACCGCGCTGTTCTGGCTCGCGCTCTACGGCACCTACGTCAACTGGGGCACCACCCTGCTGGCCGCTGCCTTCGGCACCAGCCGCAACACGCCGCTGGCCGGCGCCGGCTACAGCGGCGCGGCGTGGCAGGAGGCGCTGGTGGACTTCGGCCTCGTCAGCCTGTCCCTGGCAATGGTCAGCACCTGCCTGCTGGCGCTGTGGGGACTGCGCGGGCGCGAGCACCCGCCCCGCTAGCGCCGCATGGCCACCGCACATACACGACTGATCGCGATCAAGCTCGCCCATACCGTCGTGTGGGCGCTCTTCGCCGGCTGCGTCATCGGCATGCCCCTCGCCACGTTCCTCGGCCACCACCGCGCCGCACTGGGTCTGGCCGCGGCGGTGTTCGTCGAAGTGCTGATCCTGGCCTTCAATCGCTGGCGCTGCCCGCTCACCGGCGTTGCCGCCCACTACACCGACGACCGTCGCGACAACTTCGACATCTATCTGCCGCTGTGGCTGGCGAAGAACAACAAGCTGATCTTCGGCACGCTGTACGTCGTCGGCCTCATCTACACCGGCGCGGCGTGGATGCTGGCGCAAACCGAGTGAATGGTCAGCGTGAGAACCAGGCGGTTTTTCAGATTCGGATGTGAGTTGTTTACTGCGCCTGCGGCGCCGGGTTGCCGCCCGTTATCCTGACGACCTGACTGCAATAACGATCATGTCCGCCGCTCCGCGCCTCTACTGCATCCCCGCGACATCGGCGCCCGTCGTTGCCGTGTTCCGGCGCGGCCCGAGCGACTGGAGTCACGTCGGCCGCTGGTGGATCGACACCGGCGAATACGAAGCCGGCGCCTGGCTGCACGGCCGCCTGTTTCCCCGGCGCAGTGATGTTTCGCCGGATGGCCGCTACCTCTGTTACTTCGCTCATGCTCCGGGCGCACACGCACCGGGCACCGCAAAGCCACACGCGAACTGGCCACACGGCGACGCCTACATCGCCATCTCCCGCCTGCCCTGGCTGAAGGCACTGCACGCCTTCGCCACCGACGGCACCTGGACACGCGGCTATCACTTCGCCGCCCCCGACGACGACCCGGCACACGCCATCGCATTACCGATGCCCTACGCACTGCAGCCCACACCGCCGATACAGTTCGCCACCGAGCGCCAGCACGGCTGGGGCGAAGCCCCGGACTGTCCACCGCGTGATCCGCAGGACGTGTGGGATCAGCACCGCAACGCCATCCTGATCAAACGCCAACCCGGCGGAGAACGTGAACTGCGTGTCGAAAGCCTCGGCTGGCCCGGCGGCGAATTCGGCCGCGCACAAGCCGTGGACGGACTCCGCGTGCGTTATCACCTGATCGAACGCGAGCAGACAACCCTGTTGCACGACCTGCAATGGGCGGACTGGACCCGCGACGGCGCGTTGCTTTTGGCGACACGCGATGGTCATCTGCAACGACGTCGCCTCGATCCCCAGCCTCAGATCGAATACGACATCGATCTCAGCGCCCTGACGCCGGCCCCACAGCCCGCACCGGAATGGGCAGCACATTGGTAGCGGCAACAATCCGGGCTTCGCTTGCCGCCCGATGCGGGCGGGTGTTTAATCCGCTAACAACGTTTTCACAGCTGAAACGTAACCGCTGCGCCCGACCCGTCCCGTCGAGCCGGTAAAACAGGGAGGGACAGCTTTGAAAGAAGCGCATCATCGCCAGCAGTCCGCAGCCGGAAACCGTCTGCCGCCGCGTCGCGCGGAAATCTCCAGATGCTCACTGCACCAACTAATGGCAAATCCGTCGCTTCCGCGTCACCTCGGAAGCTGTGACGCTCGGGTTACATCCGCAACCGATCGATCTGCGGCGGGCGCACTGCAGCACGCAGTGACCCAATTCCCGGATGCGCCTCGATGTGCCCTGCCATTTCTATTGGTCCAGCAAATTGCTGACACGGAACATCCGAGAGGTCCGGGTTATATGGCATTTTTTCGTTGAATTGGCGTTGGACTGCATAGACAACTTGTCGAAACACCGCTGCGTGTCTCTCAGAGGCGGCCTCCTGAGACTGATGATGACGGGCCTCGTTTATGTTGCAGTTGGGCCAACCAGCTTTCTGGTTGGGTTTGTTGTTTCAGAAACCTGTTCCGTTATTGCGCAGTCAATCCAAAAGGAGGGTACTCATATGATCAATAAGGCTAAGGAGATGCTCCGATCGTTTGTGTGTCGTACAGAGAAGGCAGTCATCGCTTCTTGGGAGTCCCGCCTCCCTTACAGGCCCAGCCTGCTGATGAGCTCGTGAGAGTCGAGCGAAAAGGAACGAGAGATGCAGTCCAACAATTGGTTCCACCCGACGTCCCTGCCGCCACTTCGCGACGACAGGGTCGCGGGTGAACAGGGGCGATGGGCGTCAAGGAGACGACAGTGAAGTTTCGTTTCGACGCGCTCTTTGAGAAGGCGCAGCGCCTTGCAAGAAAGTACGGTGGAGATGTCAGCATCAACTTGCCCTTCATCACGGTTTCGGTAAAGCCCGACGACATTGAGAAGAAGGTTGCAAGAGAGCTTATGGTGCGCCTTCCGGACAAGCGCGTCCTAAACTCAAAAGAGTGCTGTGATAGTTGTATCGACCGATCGTTGGCGTCGATACAGGAGATTCGGAAGATTCTCGTTGAGAAGCAAGTAGAGCTATCCCATCTCCATAATGGCGGCTTGTACCTCCTCATCGAGTACATGGCAGAAGGAATTCGCCAGTTTTTGACGGACACAGAGCATCAAGAGGCCCGCGCGTTAGTCGAGGCGCACGGCACCATGCGCCCGCCCGATGACAGGGAGCAGTATTTCTCGGCACTCCAACAACTCCGCTTTCATATTCATAGCTGCCTATTGCAGGTCGCAAAGATCGCCGGCATGGAAACACCGAAAGTTGAGACTTATTTGCACTCAAGCGAGGAGTGGAACGAGATTTCGTATATCGCTCCAACCACCTCAGGAGCTCTGGAGCATGAACCCCAGCAAGCGATTCAAGGGCCAACGTCCCCGCCTTCGGCGGGGCAGCGCCCTTAATCTAGGCGTTGGGCTGCGTGAAATTGCGGCAGACAGGCGCAGCAAGACGGCCAAATTGAGACGAGAGTGGTGACTCTTTGAACGCATATGCAAATCTTCCAGAGCGGCTCCTCACCTGTCTGTATGACTCGACGACCGCGAACGAAGGGCAAGCTCTGTACTGTGCCGGATTCGAACTTCAAAAGTGGCGCTGTGACGCCCTGGCGGCCCATATCATGGAATGGATTGCGGACTATGCCCTCGTGGAGGAGGAGCTGAACGTCAGTCACGCCAACATGTATGTTCGGCTTCAGCAAGCTGCCGTCCGCATCTACACCAGTGACAACTATAAAAGGCGCGGTGAAGTTGGTGAAATAATCCTTCACGCCATTTGCCGCGACTTTTTTAAAACAGTTCCGTTCGCTCCCCGCGTTCACTACCTCACAGCTTCAAATGACGTTGTGAAGTCGTTTGATATGGTGCATGTCCGATACTTGGAGGGAGGCACATTTGAGCTTTGGCTAGGGGTGGACTTCCCCCAGAGCAGTAGACAATCCGGCGCCTCACAAAGCAGCCTGTTCAAAGGCCTCGGGACTGACGCCGCCGAGATGGCTGTGACGTCGGGTTCGATTGTAGAAGACCTCGATGTAA
>NZ_SUKF01000015.1 GCF_005047655.1 Sinimarinibacterium arenosum
GCGTTCGAGAACTTGGCGGACAGCCTCCTCCTTGAACTCTGGTGTAAATCTCTGGGTACTCATGCACTTCCTCCTATGCTCAAATCATAGGCCGGCGATGCCTACTGCCGCAGGGGAAGTCCAAACCGGACTCCAGACCGCGCCATTGGTCAGTCAGAAAGCGGACATTGGCGCAAGAAGACGCCAGCATGTCGGGGCCGCGGTACAAATTCTCCGACGCTCGGACACGACAGGCAGCTTGAAGGCGCAGTGTCTTATCACGCCTCCATGACACGTTTGAGCGCACGCTCGACGCGGCCGGGGCCCGGGAAATACTGCCATTCAAAAGCGTGCGGATAGGGTGTATCCCAACCGGTGACGCGTTCGATGGGCGCTTCGAGGCTGTAGAAACAGCGCTGCTGGAGCTGGGCGGCGAGCTCGGCGCCCAGGCCCGAAGCGCGACTCGCCTCATGGGCGATGACGCAGCGCCCGGTCTTGCGCAAGGATGCGGTGATCGTGTCGATGTCCAGAGGAAACAGCGTGCGCAGATCGATGATCTCCGCGTCGATGCCGCAGGCGTCGACGGTGGCGAGGCAGACATGCACCATCGTGCCGTAAGTCAGCACGGTCACCTGGGCGCCGGGACGCACGATCGCCGCCTGGCCGAGCTCGATGCGGTAGTAGTCGTCCGGTACTTCGCCGGCCGGATGCGCAGACCAGGATTGCAGCGGGCGATCGTGGTGGCCGTCGAACGGGCCGTTGTACAGACGCTTGGGTTCCAGGAAGACGACGGGGTCGTTGTCCTCGATCGCGGCAATCAGCAGGCCTTTGGCGTCGTACGGATTCGACGGCATCACCGTCTTGAGGCCGGAGATGTGCGTGAAGATCGCCTCCGGGCTCTGACTGTGGGTCTGGCCGCCGTGGATGCCGCCGCCGCAGGGCGCCCGCACCGTGATCGGTGCCCAGAACTCGCCCGCGGAGCGATAGCGCAGTCGCGACGCCTCGGACACGAGCTGATCGAAGGCCGGCAGGATGTAGTCGGCGAACTGGATTTCGACGACGGGACGCAAGCCATACGCGCCCATGCCGATTGCGGCAGCAACGATGCCGCCTTCGGCAATCGGCGCGTCGAACACGCGGCGCTTGCCGTGCTTCTGCTGCAGTCCGGCGGTGCAGCGGAACACGCCGCCGAAGTAGCCGACGTCCTCGCCGAAGATCAGCACCGTGGGGTCGCGCTCCAGCATCACGTCCATCGCCGAGTTCAGCGCCTGGACCATGTTCATCGCCGTCATAGTCCTTCAGCCTTCATCTCGTCGCGTTGCTCGCGCAAATGCCAGGGCACGTGCTCGAAGACGTCGTCGAACATCGTCTCCGGATCGGCTGGAGGGGTGCCGAGCGTGCCATGGCTCTCGGCTTCGCGAACCGCGGCCCTGACTTCCTCATCGAGTGTTTCGGCGAGTGCCGCGTGGCGCTCCTCGGACCATGCGCCCAGTCCGATCAGGTGCTGCTTGAGGCGCTCGACCGGATCTCCGAGCGGCCAGTGCGCGGCCTCGTCCTGCGGCCGGTATTTCGACGGATCGTCGCTGGTCGAGTGCGCCGCGGCGCGATAGGTGTACAGCTCGATCAGTGTCGCGCCGCCGTTGCTGCGCGCGCGCTCGGCGGCCCAGCGCGTCGCCGCGTAGACCGCCAGAAAGTCGTTGCCGTCGACGCGCAGGCCCGGCAGGCCGTAGCCGACTGCACGTGACGCGAAGGTCGCTTCGTCGCCGCCGGCAATGCCCTGAAAGGTCGAGATCGCCCACTGGTTGTTGACGACATTGAGAATCACCGGTGCGCGGTACACCGAGGCGAAAGTCAGCGCGTAATGGAAATCGCCCTCGGCGCTGGTGCCGTCGCCGATCCACGCCGCGGCGATGCGCGTGTCTCCGCTGTAGGCAGAAGCCATCGCCCAGCCGACGGCGTGCGGGAAGCGCGTGCCGACATTGCCGGACAGTGAATAGAAGCCGGCCTCGCGGCAGGAGTACAGGATCGGCAGCTGGCGACCCTTGAGCCGGTCCTTGCGGTTGTTGAAGATCTGGCAGATCAGATCGACGATCGGCCAGTCGCGCGCGATCAGCAGGCCCTGCTGGCGGTAGCTGGGGAAGCACATGTCGTCGCGTTGCAGCGCGAAGGCCTGCGCAACGCCGATCGCCTCCTCGCCGCTGCTCTTGATGTAGAACGATGTCTTGCCCTGACGCTGCAGGCGCACCATACGCTCGTCGAGTGCGCGTGTGAGCATCATCGCGCGCAGGCCGGCGCGCAGCGTCTCAGCGGGCAGGTGCGGATTCCAGTCGCCCACTGCGTGGCCGTCGTCGTCGAGCACGCGGATCAGCTGGAACGGCAGCTCGCGCAGCGCAGCGGCCGGTGCGTGCACATCCGGTCGCGCCACGGTGCCGGCCGGAAGAATCACCAGACCGCTGAAATCCGGTGCTTCGCCGGGACGGGCGGACGGTTCCGGAATGTGAAGCTGCAGCGGGGCCTGCAGGCCCCGTGTCGAATGTCCGGGCATGGGAGTCAGTGTGCAGACCGAGAGTGCGCGGAATGCCGCGATCGCGGGCGCTCGATGTACGCCACGGCTTCGATCTCGACGCGCGCGCCAGGAATCAGCAGCGCGCTGACGACGGTGGACCGGGCCGGCGGTCGTTCCGGAAAGAACTCGCGATAGGCGGCGTTGAACGCGGCAAAGTCCGATGGCTCGGTGAGCCAGGCCGTGGCCTTGATCACGGCGTCGAGGCCCGCGCCGGCCTGCGCGAGAATCCCGCGGATGCGTTCGATGCATTGACGCACCTGCCCGGCGATATCCGGCGCGACGAGACGGCCTTGATCGTCGATGCCGAGCTGACCGGAGACGAAGATGAAATCGCCGGCGCGTATCGCCGCGGACAGCGGCACGGTCTCGCCGTTCGCCAGTCGCAGCGGCTGGCCGATGGATTCGATGGTCATGGGTGTCACTCCGTCCAGGGGTACTTGCCGGCCGTGGACATGTGCCGGTAGGGAATCTGCGTCAGGATCGGCGTGAGCGCACCGGGCGCACCCATGCAGATGATCTCGCCGGCCATCGGCGCGAAGCCGGCCTGGAAGTGCAGCGTCGACTTCGGAATGTAGATATCGAGCCCGGTCACGCCGAAGTCGCCGAAGATCTTCGGCGTGAAGCACTGGGCACGACGGCTGCCGACGATGACGTGGATGCCGTCGCAGTCCAGCGCGACCGCATCGCCGATCGGCACCGGCAGCGCCGGGTTGTCGCCCTGGGGAAACTCGTGAAGGTAGTCCGTGCGGATGGCGCCCACTGTGGCGACGACGTCGACGGGCATGCCGGAGGTGACGCCGGTCTTGCCGCCGAGACGCAGCGGCAGGCGCGCGCCTTCGCCGGCGGCCTGCGCGATTTTCACCACCTCGGGATCGTGCAGGATTGCGATGCCGGCGCCGCGCACGCCGTTCTGCAGCAGCCATGCGAGCGCGAAGGTCGAATCGGCCGGGGCGCCGCCGCCGGGGTTGTCGGACTGGTCGGCGACGACGACGGGCCGCTTCGCACTCTGCACGGCTTGACGCAGCGCCTGCTCGAGCGGCAGCGCGCGATTGGCGATGGCTTCGCGCAAGGTTCGGAACTGTTCTCCGAGCTGGCGCGCGAGTGCTGCGGCCTTCTCCATGTCGCCATCGGTGAGGACCAGCAGTTTCGCGCCCGCATGTGCGACGTCGCCGTACGGGAATCCGTGCGCCAGCGATACCGACAGCACGCCCGGCTGCTGTTCGCAGGCCTTCATTCCGGCGACGAAGCCCTTCATCGGCTCGCTGACCGTCGACCACAGGCCGACCATGCGGCAGTCATGCAGGGCCATCGTCGGCCGGATGCGCTTCTGCTGCGCGGACTCGAGCAGTTCGAGCACTTCGGCGGCGCGCTCGGCGACGTCGATGTGCGGGTACTCCTTGTAGGTGACGACGATGTCGGCGGCGCGCAGCAGACGCTCGTCGACGTGGCAATGCAGATCGAGTTCGATGCCGATCGGCACGTCCGGCCCCACGATCGCGCGCACGCGCGCAGCCATGTCGGCCTCGCAGTCGTCGTAGCCCTCCGCAACCATCGCGCCGTGAAGGAACAGGAATACGGCGTCGATTCCGCCGTGCTCCAGGTAATGCCGCAGATCGGCCAGCAACTCATCGCGAAGCGATTCCCAGGCCGCACGAACCGTCGGCCCCGCAGGCTGCGCGAACGCCAGCAGACCCGGCAGCAGCACATGGCCATTGCCGGCGCACCAGTCGCCGACTGCGCCCAGCAGCGGCGCAAGTTCGGACGCGCCGGGGGCTTCGCCACGATGGCAGGTCGAGAACGCCGCACGCCCGGTCGGCAGCGGGGAAAACGTGTTGGTCTCGGTGGCAATGCCGGCGAGAAACAGCTTCATCGGTGACTCCGGTAGGCGGTCCGCTTGACATTCCGATAAAAGGCGAACATCGTTCGTGTATTAAACACGAATAGTATTCGTAAATAAAGACGATGAAGCGGAAGACAGAAGCGGCGCAGGCGCCGGCCAAGCGGCGCGCGGGCACGCCAGGACGCAAGCCGACGCTCAAGCGCGAGGAGATCGTCGCGGCCGCGCTCGCGATCCTCGACGCCGACGGCTACCAGGCGCTGTCGATGCACGCGATCGCACGGCGGCTGAACACCGGCCCGGCCACGCTGTACAACTATTTCGAGTCGCTGTCCGACATCGAGGACGCCATTGCCGCAGAGCTGATGGCGGCCGTGCGTGCGCCCGAAGTGGGCGGCCCGGTGCGCGAGCAGCTGATCGACATGGCGGTGACCTACTACGACATGGTGCTGCAGCACCCTCAGGTGGATCTGTTGACGGGTCCGCAGGCCGTGCAGACCCGCGCGCGCCTGGTCAACGGCGCAATCCGGGCGATGGTCGACGCGGGCGTCGGCCTGGAAAGCGCCGCGCTGACGATGACGGTGCTCAGCGGATTTGCCTACAGCGCAGCGGTTGCTGCGCGCATCGACGGCGACCAGCGCGCTCAGCACCGGTCCCTGATCCCCGCCGCCGATCGCGACATGATCGAGAAGGCGCGCGCCTCGACCTTCTTCGGCGGTCCGCCGCGTGACGTATTCCGCCGTGCCGTCGAAGTCACGATCGATCGCCTGATCCCGGAGCTCAAGCCCGCGGGGCGCAGCCGCGGAGCGCCGCGATGAGCGGTGCCGTGCCAACCGTCGCCGTCGACGGCGAGTTGCAGAAGCTGCTGGATGAGGCGCTTGCACGCCACGGCGTCGTCGGTGCATCGCTGGCCGTGTTGCGCGACGGCAAAGTCGCTGCCGCTGCGTCCGGCATGCTCAATGTCGACAGTGGCGTCCGGGTCCGGCCCGAGTCGCCCTTCCAGATCGGCTCCATCAGCAAGCTGTTCACGGCGACGCTCGCGATGCAGCTGGTCGAGGAGGGACGCCTCGATCTCGATGCGCCGGTGCGCCGCTACCTGCCCGACTTCGCGCTGGCCGATGCAGCCGCGGCGTCGCGCATCACGACGCGGCAGCTGCTGAATCACAGCAGCGGCATGGAAGGCGATTTTTTTCCGCAGGACGATCCGTGGGGCGCGTCGGCGGACAGTTATGTGCGCAAGATGGCGCTTCTGCCGCAGCTGCACGATGTCGGCGCATACATGTGCTACTGCAATTCCGGCTTCGTGCTCGCCGGTCGCGTCATCGAGGTGCTCGCCGGCAAGCCCTGGCAACAGCTGGTGATGGAACGGATCTGCACGCCGCTGGGCATGCGCCAGGCTTTCGCCGATCCGCGTGAGGCACTGCGGTACCTCAGCGCCGTGGGGCACATGGCCGATCCGGCGAGCCCGTCGCGGCTGTCCGTATCGCCGCTGACGTATTTGCCGCTGAGCATGGCTGCCGCTGGATCGGTGCTGAGCATGAGCGCGGCGGACCTGCTGCGATTCGTCGCGGCGCACCTGCGCGGCGGCGTGTCGGAGGCGGGGCGCCGCGTCCTCAGCGAGGCGTCCACGGCGGCAATGCGCGCGTCGCAGATGCGCCTGCCTGCGTTGCGCGCCGGCTTCGATCGCATGGGATTGGGCTGGTTCATCGGCAAGCTCGCCGACGAGGAGATCGTCGGCCATGACGGCGCCTGCGCCGGACAGTTTGCCTACACGCTCAGCGTGCCCCGACACGATTTCGCGTACGCGCTGCTGACGAACAGCCCGAGTGCCGCGATGGCGGACGAGCTGCGCTCGACGCTGCTGCGGCCGATCGGCGTCACGGCGCAGGACCCGCCGCCGCAGCCGCCGCCCGACTGGACGCCCCTGCGTTACGTCGGCACCTACGAGAACCTTGCGGCCCGCCTGCTGATCGCCGGGCGGCCCGGCGGACTGGCACTGAAAATCGTCCCGCGCCAGCCGGGCCTGGTTCAGCACCAGCAGGCGGAGCTGGTTCCGCATTCGCCCGACTGCTTCGACATCCTCAGCGACAATCCGATGCTGCAGGGACGGGTGACTTTCGTCGGCGAAACCGACGGACGCGCGCAGTTCGCCGCAGTCGGCGTGCGCATGGCCCGACGCGTCTCGTGAGCGCTGCAGCGAATGCGCCGGTCGCGTCAGTGAGCGAGACGGGGCTGCAGTCGGCTGTGCGGACGAGGCGCGGCTTCGAGGGCGCGGCATGAGGACGACGACGCTGTCGCGCGGGATGCTGCTGGCCTTCTCGCTGCCGGCGATCATGCAGGGATTCACGCACACGGCTGCGGGACAACTTCTCAGCGGGGTCTACGCCAAGTTCCTCGGCTTGCCGCTCGGCGCGCTGGGTACCGCAGTTCTCGCCTGCAAGATCTTCGACGCCGTCACCGATCCCTTGATCGGCGTGATCTCCGACGCCCACAAGCGACGTGGCGGCTCGCGGAAGTCCTGGGTCGTGGCGGGTTCGCTGCTGGCGGCGTTCGCGCTGTGGTTTCTGCTGCGACCGCCCGAGGGCGTCGGCATTGCCTACTTCACGGTCTGGTATCTGCTCGTCTATCTCGGCTGGACCGTCGCCGAGATCCCCTACCGGGCCTGGAGCGTCGAGATCACGCAGGACTACCAGGATCGAACGCGGGTTGCCGTCTGGCTGTTCGTCACCGCGCTGGTCGGTGCGATCGTCGTCTTCGTCGTTCCGATCCTGGGACCGGTCATCGGCTTCGCCGAGTCGCAGGAAGTCACGCCCGTCACGCTGTCGGTGCTGGCACTCATCACCGCAGTGGCAACGCCGGTGCTGTGTCTGGTCGCGATCCGTCGCGTGCCGGAAGGAACCGCGGCGACAGAGACACACGACGAGGCCCCGGCGCAACTGCTGCACTCGGTCGTCGGCAATCGGCCGCTTTTGTGGCTGACCGGTCTGTTCCTGATGTACAGCTTTGCCAGCGGCATGATGCAGGGCGTGCTGTTCCTGTATGTCGATGTCTATCTGGGGCTCTCGAAGCACCTGGCGGTCGTGCTGCTGATCACCGGACCCATGGCCGTGCTGGCGACGCCGATCTGGGGCTGGCTCTGCGGGCGCTACGAGAAGCACCGCGCCTGGGCCTTCGCCGCCACGGGCCAGGCGATTGCCGTCGCACTGATGGGTCTGGTCACGCCCGGCGAGTCGGCACTCGGGCTCGTGATCGCGCTGACGCTGCTCAACTTCTTCTTCGGCGCCGCGGCCGGCGTGGCGATGCCGGCGTTGCTGGGCGATGTCGTCGACTACGGCAGCCTGCAGTTCAGGCGCGAGTGCGCAGGCACCTATTACGCCTTCTACACCTTGATGCAGAAGTCGATCAGCGGCGCAGGCATCGCGGCTGGCATGTTCCTGATTGCCCGCTTCGGCTTCGACGCAACCAGTGCCGCGCAGACGCCAAACGCCGTCGCCGGGATCAAACTTGCCTACGCCTATGTGCCGGCCGCGCTGGTGCTGCTTACTGCGCCGGCCCTGCTGCGCTTTCCCATCGATCGCAAGAGACATGCGCAGATCGTCAGCGCGTTGCGCACCCGTCGCGCGTCCGTTGCGCCGGCGACGGTCGCCGCCTGACCCTCACTCACAAGCCATGACTATCGAGCGTGCCGCAATGCGCAGTGCCGACGAGGCGAATAGCTGATTGCTCATGAACTGTTACGACTTTGCCGTGGTCGGTGGCGGAATCGCTGGAGCGTCCCTGGCGGCGCGCCTGGCAGGTCGGGCCAGCGTGCTGCTGCTGGAGCAGGAGTCTGCGCCCGGTTACCACAGCACGGGCCGATCGGCGGCTCTTTACAGCGCCCTGTATGGCAATGAAAGCATTGCGGCCATCACTCGGGCGAGTCGCAGCTTCTTTGATGCTCCGCCAGCGGGGTTCAGCGAGTATCCGCTGCTTTCTCCGCGCGGGGTGCTGTATGCCGGCGCCGCGAGCGACGCCGCAATCATCGAAGCGCTGGTCCGATCTCCGCTGGCCCGCAGGATCGGATCGGATGAGGCGCTGCGGCTCGTGCCAATGCTGGCACCCGCCTCTGCTGCTGTCTGTGCGTATGAGCCCGATGCGTTCGACGTGGACGTTCATGCGCTGCATCAGGGCTTTCTGCGCATGGCACGTGCGGGCGGCGTCGAGCGTGTGTGCAATGCCGGCGTGACCGGTCTTGATCGCGATGCAAACCACTGGCAGTTGTCGACGGCCACCGGCAGCTTTCGGGCGCGAGTGGTCGTCAACGCCGCAGGCGCCTGGGCCGACCGCGTCGCGCAGTTGGCCAGTGCAGGTTCTTTGGGCGTGCAGCCTTATCGGCGCACGGCCATGATTATCGATGTGGGCCATCAGGTCGACTGCGGTCGCTGGCCGGCGGTCGTCGCAGCGGACGAGTCGTTCTACTTCAAACCCGACGCCGGGCTGCTGCTGGCATCGCCGGCAGACGAGACGCCCTCGGAGCCCTGCGATGCGCAGCCCGAGGAACTCGATATCGCCATCTGCGCGGATCTCATCGAGACGCGCACCGCGCTGAAGATCCGCAGGATCGTCAGGTCGTGGGCGGGCCTTCGTTCCTTCGCGCCGGACAGAACGCCGGTCGTGGGCTACGACGCGTCCGTCCCGGACTTCTTCTGGTTGGCCGGGCAAGGCGGGTACGGCGTGCAGACGGCGCCCGCGCTGTCGGCAGCGGCGGCCGCGCTGGCCTTGAGAGAGGCGCTTCCGGCCTACGTCGTCGACGAGGGCCTCGACGCGTCCAGGTTGTCTCCGCACCGCTTTGCCCAGTAACCGAGCAGCGGGCCGTCCAGATCGGCAACCAGTTCCGACGCATGGTCGAGGACCATCGTGGCGCGGCTGTTCGCGTCGTAGGGCGCCCAAGTCGGCAGGCCGGGCGCGGCGGGCACGCCGGTTCGGGCGAATGCGGTGAAGGCCTTGCGCATCCGCGCGGAGAGTTCGCGTGTCGCGGCATCGTCCGGCAGCAGGGCGATGCCCGGCAAGGTCCGGAACAGCAGGGCGACGTCGATGCCGTGGATCGCGCCCAGACCTGGAATCACCGATTCGCAATTGAGCTGGTAGTGCCAGGTCTTGCCGGGATGCGCCGAGGCGTGCGCTTGCGCGGCGCGCAGGGTGGGAACGCGGAAGCACGCGTCGTTGATGACCTGCTCGTAGACGGCGCGCATGCCGCTGCGCGGCATCGCTGCGCAGTAGTGCGCCAGCAGCGCGTCGAGGTCGCCATCGGGAACGAGTCCGCCGATGTGGTTCGCGAATACGCGCGCGGACAGGTAGCGGCCCAGCGGCGAGGCCAGCGCGAACAGGGTACCGTCATGGCGGCAGGTGCCGAGCAGCAGATCCACATCGTTGGGCGTGCCCGAACCATAATCTGCCAACGGCGGCCGCGGCAGGAAGGCCGTGTCCGTGGCGGCACCCCAGTGGAGGATGCCTTGTCGGCTGATCGCGCCGTATTGCTGCGGATCGCGAGCGCGCAGGATTCGCTTGAAGACCGCGTTCTGCAGGCGCGCGAGCGCAGGGCGATCGAGTGACAGGAGCGCGTGGCTGTCGCCCGCTGCGACGCCGACGTCCCCCAAGGCGTCTCGCGTCAGTTGATGGTGATCCTGCGCCGGGGCGTTCGGACCCGGCATGCCGCCCATCGCGATCGCGCGCCGGAACAGGCCCTTGCCCAAAGGGCTCGCCGCCAGGTGGTAGACCGCCAGCGCGCCGGCGGATTCTCCGAACACGGTGACGCGGTCGGGATCGCCACCGAAGCGCTGAATGTTTTCCTGAACCCACTCCAGCGCGGCGATCTGATCGAGAAAGCCACGGTTGTCCGCGCACAGATCGCCGTCGAACAGGCCGGCACCGTGCAGGAAGCCCGGAGGACCGAGACGGTACTGGATCGCGACGGCGACGATGTCCTCGCGTGCGAACGGTGCGCAGTCGTAGAACGCGTTGGCCGCGCCGCTCGCAAACGAGCCGCCGTGAATCCAGATCATCACCGGCAGTCGCGCGTCGCGGTCCAGCGTTGGCGTCCACACATTCAGCCGCAGGCAATCGTCGCCCTCGGCGATGCCGCGAAAGCCGTCGATGGCGTCGAGATAGCGGCGCCGTGCGCGCGGAAACGGCAACCGCAGGCTTCTGCGGCCGAACTGCATGCAGGCAGGGCCGTAGTCGCGCGCGTCGAGCACGCCGCTCCAGGCATGCCGCCGCCTAGGCGGTAGCCATTTCGCGGGGCCGCACAAGGGCTCGGCGTAGGGAATGCCTCTGAAGACGTGGATGCCGTCCTCGACGCTGCCGCAGACCGACCCTTGCAGTGTTTGGATGGTGGGCATCGCCGTCCTGTGTTCGCGGCCAGCGATCTGGCGCACTTGAGCGGAGCCTTCGTCAGGCTGTTTATAACCACTAGGTTGATATTGATTATAACCGCGTGTATAAATATGTCATCTCCGGCTGCAGATGAGTCCGTCCGCGATGCCCACCATTGACCCGAAGAAGCCTGGCCGTCCGCGCAAGCTCACCCGCGACCGCATCGTCCGCGCGGCGATCGAGGTTCTCGAGTTCGAAGGCTTCGGCGCCTTGACGATGCGGGCGCTGGCCCAGCGGCTGGGCGTCAATCACGCGACCCTCTACAACTATGTCGGTCATATCGAGGACATCGAGAACGAGGCGCTGCAGACCCTGACGGCGCGCGTGCCGATTCCGAGCGCCGACCGTCCGGAGCCGCTGCGTCAGCAGCTGATCGAGCACCTCCTCGCCGTCCGCGAGCTGCAGCTGCAGCACCCGCACATGGTCCATGCGCCGGTCGGCTCGCCGGCTTGGCGGACCAACATGAAGATCACCGACCAGGTGCTGCGGGCACTGACCGCGGACGGCCGCAACCTGGTCGAAGCCGCGATTGCCTACAACGTGCTGGTGTCGTTCATGGCCACCAGCGCGGAGCGTGCGCGCAGCACACCGCTGCCCAAGGACACACCGTACTTCGAAGTGGAGCGGCAGGCGATCCTCGCGTTGCCGAAACGGGACTCCGCGCTGATCCGCAAGCCGCTCGAGCAGCCCGTGACCGCGGTGGCGCAGCTCGCGTCGCATACGGCGGTGCTGAATCTGCTGTTCGACCGGCTCCTGCCGGGTCTCAAGTGACCGGCCAGCCGGTCGGCTCGAGACGCACGTGAGTCCATCCCTGCTCGAACTGCAGCTCGCCGATGGCCGGCGACTCGCGTATGCGGAGTACGGCGCGCGCTCCGGCAAACCGTTGCTGCTGATGCACGGGACGCCGGGCGGGCGACTGCAGGCGCAGATCTTCGACGAGGCCGCGCGGGCTGCCGGCGTGCGTCTGATCGCGGCAGACCGGCCGGGATTCGGGCACTCCGACCCGGCGCCCGGACTGAGCTATCTGAGTCATGCCGAAGACGTGCGTCAGCTGCTCGATCATCTGGGCCTGCCGCGCGTGGCACTGGCCGCGATCTCCGGCGGCGGTGGCTTCGCGCTGGCCTGCGCGTATCGCCTGCGCGGACGCATCAGCCAACTGGTCCTGGTGTCCGCGGCGGTGCCGGTGCCGCGCGAGGCACGCGCCGGCTTGTCGCTGCGGAATCGCCTGATCGGCTGGCTCGCCACGCATCAGCCACGGATCGGCGAGCTTCTGATGAGGGTCGCCTTTCCGCGCCGGCTCGACGAGAAGGTCGTGGAGCGCCTCGCCAAAGGCCTGCCGCCCGCCGACCAGCGCGTGATGCGGATTCCGGCGGTGCGGGATGTCTTCCTCGGCGAGTCCACGCGCGACATGCTGCGGCAGGGCTTCGCGGCGACCGTGCACGAGATGGCGCTGAACGAGCAGCCCCTCGGCTTCGATATGACCCGGATCGACCTGCCGGTTCATCTGTTGCACGGTCGCGCCGACGTCAATGTGCCGGTCGGCGTCGCGCGCCATGTCGCCGCGCAGATCCCAGGGGCGCAACTCGATCTGATCGACGATGCCGCGCACCTGTTCATCCTGGAGACGCCCGAACGCCTGTTCCGGTTGGTCCAGGACCCCATGTCCGAGTCGGCAAGGCGATGAGGCTCGACGAGTACGCGCGTCACGATGCCATCGGCCTGATGGAGCTATTGCGCCGCAGGGAGGTGTGCGCGCGTGAACTACAGCGTTGCGCACTCGACGCAGCCGCGCGGCTGAACCCGAAACTGAACTTCCTCTCCGGCTGCAGCGACGAGCAGCCGAGCTGGCTGGAAGACGCTCCGTTTTCGGGGCTGCCATTCCTGGTGAAGGAAGGCAACGAGTGTGCGGGTCATCCGGCGACGATGGGCTCGCGCCTAGGCGCGAATCTCAAGGCCAAGCAAGACGGCGAACTGATGCGCCGCGTCAAGCGAACCGGCGTCGCGATCATCGGCGCCACCACGGCGCCGGAGTTCGGACTCTATCCGGTGACCGAGTCTGCATTGCACGGCGCGACGCGCAATCCCTGGCAAGTGCATCACTCCCCGGGCGGTTCGAGTGGTGGCGGAGCGGCGGCGGTTGCCGCCGGCGTCGTTCCGGTCGCACAGGGCAGTGATGGCGGGGGCTCAATTCGCGGGCCCGCGCACTGCACTGGATTGTTCGGCCTCAAGCCGACGCGCGGCCGCACACCGACGTCGAGCCCGGGACTGTTCGGCTTCACGCATCTGCATGTGCTCAGTCGCACGGTGCGCGACTCGGCGGCCTTCCTGGATCTGCTGCAGGGGCCGCACGCGGGCGGACGTTTCTGGGTGCCGCGACCGGAGCGGTCGCACCTGGCGGAAGTCGAGCGCGAGCCCGGGCGCCTGCGCATCGGCCTGTGCCGCGCGTCGCCGCTCGAAACCCCCTTGGCCCCGGAATGCGGCGCAGCGATGGATCAGGTCGCGCGACTGCTCAAAACGCTCGGCCATGACGTCGAGGACGCGTCGCCGCAGGTCGACTGGCACGGTCTGTTCGACAGCTTCCTGGTGGCGTGGACGCATGCACTGCCGCGCGCGATCGCGACGATTGGCGCGATGTCTGGCCGCGCGGCCGGACCTGACACCCTCGAGCCGATGACGCTGAAATTCGCCGAGCGCGCACGCACGCTGACGATCGACGAGCTGTTGCAGGCGGAGGCGGTGTTCCAGGCCGCACGACTCGCCGTGGATCACTTCTTTGAGAACTACGACTTGTGGGTCACCCCGGCAGGCGTGCAGCAGGCCCCCGCGATCGGTACGTTCGATCCCAGTCGCGGCGATGAGGATCTGCAGACCTATGCCGCGCGCGCGCTGCGCGACTACGCGGCGTTCACGCCGCTGCTCAACATCACCGGTCATCCGGCTGCGTCGGTGCCGGTCTGCCATGGCAGCAACGGGCTACCGGTCGGCACTCAGATCGTCGCCCCCCTGGGCGACGAAGCCACGATCTTTCGTGTGTCCGCACAGCTCGATGCCGTCGTGCGCTGGTCGCAGCGGACTCCTCCCCATTCAGTTTTCTGAAACAGCGTTTCCAGTTCGATCACCGGGGCGATGAGACCCTGCCGGAGGACAGTGAGTATGTTCAGGTTCAGCGCCCGTGTGGCGGTTTTGTCGATTTTGATGTGCGTATCCCAGACGGCACCGGCGCAGGAGGACGCGTCGCTGGACGATCTCTTCATGCCGGAGCCGGAATCTGGCAACGATGCCGCTCCGGCTCAGGATACGGAATCTCCGACGGATAGTTGGGCGTCCAGTGAGCCCGCGGATCCGACAGGCGCCGAACAGGCTTCGGAACCCGAAGCCGGGACGCAGGAGACCACGGAGGGGGCGGCTGTGCCATCTCTGGAAACGATTCCCGTGACGCAGATCTCGGCAGTGGACACGCAGAAGCTGCCGCCGCCTGCGCCCGAGAGCGCTCAGCTCGAGGAAATCGTCGTGACGGCGACGAAGCGCGCGAAGTCGTTGCGTGACATTCCGGCTTCGATCTCCGCATTCGACGGCGAGAAGCTGGAGTCCCAGGGGAAGCTGGATCTGGGTTCGTTCATCCAGGAGTCGCCAGGTGTGACCGCGACCCAGAACGGCCCGGGATTCATGCGCATCGCGATGCGCGGGATCAGCACCGATGCCGAGCCCCTGTCGATCATCCCGTCGGCGACCGGCATCCTGATCGGCGACGTCGCCTTCTCTGATCCCTACATCTCCAACATCACACCGGATCTAAGCGCTTTCGATCTGTCGAGCGTCGAAATCCTGAAAGGCCCCCAGGGCACGCTGTTCGGCGGTTCCGCTCTTTCGGGCGCAGTTCGCTATGTATTGCAGGATCCGGTGATGGACGAATGGCAGATCCGCGGGTTCACGCAGTACGTGAGCCCCGAGGGGGGCAGCCATGCACTCACCAGCGGCGTTGCCGTTAACGCGCCGATGTATGAAGACCGCGTCGCGCTGCGGGTGGGCTACGTGAAACGCGAATACCCCGGGGTCTACGATCTCACGCGCGAACCCCGGCAGGACAACGTCGATGATGGCGACGGCGACCAGATCCGCGCGATACTGGCTTGGCAGGCGACCGATGCGCTGAAGATCAAGCTGACGCATCTCGAGCAGGACTTCGAAGCCGAGAATGCACTGATCCTGGCGGTAACGCGCGAGGCGCGCGAGAACAGCCGGATCATTCTGCCGCAGCCCACATCACATGGCTTCGATCTCGACAGCCTCGAGGTGGACTATGACTTCGAAGCAATGCGGCTGGTGTCGCTGACGTCCCGCTCGACCAAGACGCTGAGCTTCGTTGGCGACAGCACGGCGGGGATCCTCGGCAATCCACCGCCGGGAACACCGGAGTCGGCGGCGATCTTCCAGACTGTTCACGACGATTCCTCGGCTTTCGCGCAGGAGCTACGGCTGCAGTCGACGGGGCCGGGCATGCAATGGCTGATGGGCGCGTATCTCTTTGATTACGAGGTGACCTTCGACATTCTCATCGACACGGTCGCGCACCAGCAGACGCTCGGCAACGACAGCCTGCTGAGTCGTCTGCTGTCGGGCCTCGGCGTCGAAAGCGCGAGCCTGTTCGCCGAGACCTCGCTGCTGTACGCCGTGACCAAGCCCAAGGCGCAGGAGCGTGCGCTGTTCTTTGACGTCAGCGACACGTTCTGGGACGACCTCGAACTGTCCGCAGGTGCGCGTCTCTACTCGACCGAGGTCAAGGGCGGATACCAGGGCTATGGCGTGCTAGCCCGCGCTATTAACAACGGCCAGAACGTCGATGCCTCCAACAACCGGATCAACGAAGAAGGCATCAGTCCCAAGATTTCGGCCACCTATCACTTCACCGACGACCATTCCTTGTGGGCCCTGGTGAGCCGCGGCTTCCGCTTCGGCGGCCTGCAGAGCGTGCCCTCCTCGCCGACCAATGGGGTTCCCCCGGTCTACAAGTCGGATTCGCTGTGGAACTACGAACTCGGTCTGCGCACGAACTGGATGGAAAACACCCTGCGCTTCGACATCACTGCGTTCTACATTGACTACACGGACCCGCAGATTCAGCAGACGACCACCGGCGTCCCGCTGAACTACACCGACAACGTGTCCGCGGCGATCAGCCAGGGTTTCGAAGCCAGCCTGCGCTGGATCACGCCGCTGCCTGGCCTGATGCTGGCGCTGGACGGCGGGCTCACCGACGCACACATCACCGAACCGTTCACGGCGTCCGACGGCACACTGGTTCCGGCCGGGTCTCAGATGCCCGGTGCCGCCGAATCGCAGTACTCGGCGTCGCTGCTGTTCTTCGCGCCGATCGGACTGGTCAACGTGGCGTCCAATCTCGGCTACACGTATATCGGCAAGGGCTATGGTGACATCGTCCACAGCGAGCGCATCAACGACTTCGGCACGCTCAACGGTGGCATCACATTGATCAGCGATGCCTGGTCATTCCGACCACAACTGTCCTTCCATGTGGCCAACATTCTCGATGAGACGGCTGCGCAAGGCGGCTCCACCAGAACGACCACGACGCAGCAGGCGATCAGCAGCTTCCAGCTCAATCCGCCACGGACATTCACGATCCGCCTGGGTATGGAGTTCTGAGATGTGCCCCGTGCCGTGCACGATGAAGACACAGAGGAATCACGGACATCCTGTGCGACGGACGCTGGCAGCGACGGCGCTGGCCGTCGCTTCGGCTGCCGCGGCGTCGAGCGAGGCATCGGACAACGAGGCTTCCATTGCCGGCATCTGGCGCATGGATGTCAGAACGCTCATGGCCGACGCCACGGTCTTCTTTGTGCTCGATACGGATCGCACGTGCAAGCAGGTAGTTCGGATCGACCTGCTCGGGTTCTCGAAATGGACTGCGCGCACCTGCACTTGGCGTCTCGACGGTGAACAGCTGACGCTGGCCCTGCAGGAGTCAGCGGCGCCGAAGAGCGAGTTGGAAACGACGGCGCAGGTCAGGCTTGCTGAAGTCACACCTGACCGCCTGGTGATATCCAGCGAGGGCGAGACGCAGCTCTGGGCGCGCGCTTCCGAACTCCCACCGGATTTTCAGGTCCAGTTGCAGGCCGTCTCTGCGAGATGAATCATCGCGGCTGCTCGATGACAGTCTCTCGACTATCGAGACCAGATCGAATGTGCCGAGCCGGCCGACGAAAAGCGGACGCTTGCCACTGACCGCAGTTGGCACGACCCAGCCGGTCGGGGCGGGTGGGGCAGTGACTGGAATTTGAGTCAAAGGCGCCAGACGACAACACGCCCTTATCGTCGGTAGGTCGGGCCAGTCGAAGAAGCGCCCGTGGCATCCGCCAGAACCGCCTCCGCATCCGCGCCGATTCGACGAACCAGCGCATCCGCTGACTCGATCCCGTTCACCAGGCTGACGCATTCCCCCGCCCAAACCATCGCGCGGCTTGTGTCGCCACTGGATTGGGCCTGCGTGAATGCGGGCATCAAGGCCGCAGCGCGCGAGGCCAACTCCGATGTGTGGGAGTGCCACCTTCGGACAAAATCGTTTTGAATCGCACGACCCGTAAAGGATTCGGGCCATGCATACTCCCGCAACACATCGAACACCTGCGTTTTCACGGTATCCGAAGCGTCGCACCGGACAAGTTCCTGCTTTAGGTCTTGATGGCCAAGCGCTTCTTCTGACGCGTAGAAGCGTGTGCCCAGCATCGCGCCCTGCGCGCCGAGGCAAACGGCGGCTGCGACGCCGCGTCCATCCGCAATACCTCCGGCCGCGAGAACCGGTATGCCCGATGCCAGATCAACGATGCTCGGTACCAACGGCATCGTAGCCAGAGTGCCGCCGTGACCCCCAGCTTCCGCGCCCTGAGCAACGAGGAAATCGGCTCCGGCATCAATCGCCTGTCGTGCGGTCTGCAGATCCTGAACCTGGCATCCCAGGGCGGCCCCGCTTTCCTTGATCTGCGCGGCCCACGGCTGGAGCGATCCGAAAGACAGTATGACGGCTGCGGGTTTGAACTGCAGTGCCAGCTGAAGGACCTCGGGCTTCAGCGACCACGATATGAATCCGATCCCCCATGCGCGGTCGGTCGAGGCGCTGACCAGGTTCAACTGCTTCTCGACCCAGTGCAGGTCGCCGTATCCGCCGCCGATCATGCCTAAGGCACCGGCGTTGGACACGGTTGCAGCCAGATGCCCTCCGGCGACACCACCCATGGGTGCAGAGACGATTGGGAATCGCAAATCGAATCGGCGCGTGAAGGGTGTCGAGATCATCGGTAGGCTCCCGTTCTATTCGGCACGCCACATGGAGTGCCGCTCAGGACTGTAGGTGATCCGGGCAAACGCTGAGTGGTTGTGAATAGATTCGAAGTTCTCCGCTTCGACCGTAAATGCGGCGACTCGTGGATCAGCACGGAGTGACTGCGCGACGCACCTGACCAGATCTTCGACGAAGCGCGGGTTATCGTATGCACGCTCCGTGACGTACTTTTCGTCCGGGCGCTTGAGGAGTCCGAACACCTCGCAGGAAGCGCTGCGCTCGGCGACGCCAATCAAGTCCGCCACATCGATAATCTCCAACAGCTCTGCCGAGATCCTGATATGGGATCTCTGGTTGTGGGCGCCGTATGAAGAGATCTCCTTGGAGCAAGGGCACAAGCTCGTTGCGGGCACCAGCACTTCGACAGACTGCCGGTACTCGCCGTCGGAAGCTCTCGCCCGCCAGGTGATCTCATAGTCCACGAGGCTTTGGGCACCCGAGATGGGAGCAGCTTTGCGGATGAAGAACGGAAAGCGGATTGCGAGTTCGCCATGTCGTGCGCCAAGACGTTCGACCATTTCCATGACGAGATTTCGAAGTGCTGAGGGTTCCAGTGGTTGCGAATGCGCTTCCAGGAGCTCGACGAAACGGGACATGTGAGTCCCCTTGACTCGGGCAGGGAGTGCGACCGTCATTGTGAAGTTTGCGACGGTTGACTGGCAGGACGCGCCCTCCCGGATCTGCACCGGGTATCGCAGGTCCTTGATGCCGACCGCATCAATGGCCAGATCGCGCTCGTCAATGGAGGACTGCAGGTCGGGAAGTACAGCAACGGGTAGATTCATGCTTTTCTCGGGGTACGGCAGCGCGCGGGAAAGCGCGCTGCCGTGTAGTGGCTGCTTCAGGCGAACTTGGCTGGGAACTGCTTTGCGATAGCGCCCGTCAAGGCGTCGGCGATGACATACATGTGCTGCTTCATCGCATCCCAGGTCCGCGCTTCCGCGGCGTAGTCCTTGGCGCGAAGCTGCTGGATCTGCTGGACGTGGTGGCCTCCGTGAGCGGCGAGCAGCCCGCGCAGCGTGTCGACTGGCAGGTTGGGGTTGGCGCCGCTCAGAAAGACCGCGATCTCACCGGCGTTGGCGGCGATCTTTGTCCAGGCACGGTCCTGCGCGGCGGGCGTCTGCGCGGCCAGGTAGTCCTTGATCGCCCCGTAGTGGCCTGCCAACAACCCAAACAACTTGTCGGATGCCTCCTTGCCGTAGAAGGGTTCGATCGCGCTGGCGATCTGTTTGGCGTTGGCGACGACCTGTTCCTCCGCCGCCTTCGCCGCCGCGGAGTTGTCGGAAAGAGTCGACTCCACCACGTTGCGAACCCAGAAGACGTGGCCGAGCCAGAGGTCGCGCATCGCGGCATTCGTCTCGACGACGCTCGCAGTGGTCGCAGAATGAGCATGGTGCGATTCGGCGCTGTGAGCCGGCCCGGAGGGCAGGAGCACGGCCATCGCCGAGAGGGCAAGAGCTACGAAGGGGAAGTAGTGATTCGGGCGCATCGATATCTCCTTGTGTGGGTGTGCAGCGCGGCCACCGTAAGGAGCGTAAGACCATATAGTCAACACGAATATGACATAAGTGCCATAATGAAGAGCCCACCCACAAGAGGTTGTGTCCATGCTCGATCTGCTAGGCCGTCGCCAGAAGGACTTGCTCCGACTGCTGCTCAGACACAAGGACGGGTTGACGGTTGATGAACTGGGCCAGCATCTGGGAATCACCCGAAATGCGGTGCGGCAGCACCTGACGGCTCTCGAGGCGGACGGCATCGTTTGCCTGGGATCGGTTCGCCCCACTCGCGGCCGGCCCACGCAGGTCTACGCGCTGAGCGTGAAAGGGAAAGAGCTGTTCCCTCGCCAATATGGATGGTTGGCACAACTGATCGTCGAATCGATTCGACAGGAGGCGGGTGGCCCGGCGCTGCGCAAGCGACTCACGGCGATGGGGATCAGGGTTGCCGAACAGCTGCGCCAACAACATACGACTGGGCGAACCCGGCAGGACAAAGTCCTGAAGCTCGCGGAGCTCATGGAGCAGTTGGGCTATAGCACTTCGGAAACAAGCGTTCTGCAGCCGAACATCATCTCGGCGGACAACTGTGTGTTTCACGATCTGGCCCAGAAGGACCCGGAGATCTGTCAGTTCGACCTGGCGTTGCTGTCGACGTATACCGATAGCAACGTGGATCTCCAGGAGTGCATGGCCAAGGGTGGGAATGTCTGTCGCTTCAAGTTCAGATCGCGCACGCAGTAGAGCGTCGGACGCAGGCGCGAGAGTCGACGGTCACTTCGATTGACACCCCTGGGCTTGCCGCCTACGATCAGGCCGTCATGACTCTCGACGTCCGCCACTTGTCGTCCCGCCGAGGACCGATTCTCGAAGGCTACTAAGCCCCGGGGCTTCGCGCGTGAGCGCGAAACCATTTGCCCGGGGCCTTTGGACGTTTCAGCACCGCAGTTTGATCGTCGCGCACGCTGATCGTTGATCGCGCGCGTCAGACCTTTTTTGCCTGTATTACTTCGAGAATCCTCATGAATCACACTGCCCTCGACAGGGAACCACCCTTGCTCCTTGACAATCGGAACGAGTCGATCCTTCGCAATGTTGCGAAGGCGGCAATGGACCGCGCACCCGAGGTTGCCACGCTACTGCTCGCGGAGGTGGATCGAGCAGAAATCGTTTCCGAAGCAGAACTTCCAGACGATGTCGTCACCATCGGATCGTTTGTGACCTATCAGATTCAGTTGACGGGAGCGATCAACACAGTGCGGCTTGTACTCCCCCAGCAAGCTGACCTATCCAAGATGCGCGTTTCGATTGTGAGCGGTATTGGCGCAGCCCTGATTGGGCTCAGGGCCGGTCAGCAAATTGACTGGGTTCTGGGGGGTCGGCGTCATGTGCTGGAGGTCATACGGGTAAGTCGCGAACCGTGACCGACGCGTTTGGACGCCTAGCGGGTAGTCGCCGCGAGCACGACAAATGCTCGCGGCGACGCTCTTGAAACGTTGTGACGCGCCGTTTCGCGGTGTCAATGTCGCAGTAGCGCACCGATAAGCCCGCTTGCGTGCTTGTGGGCTCGAAGGCGCCCAAGTCCCCGAAGGCAACGTGGCGAATGGCGACCGCGGTCCTCATGAGTGCCGCTCGTCGCGATTGACGGCGCAGCCTGACGGCGCACACCCAGCAATGCCGTCGGAGCGGCTCTTGCCAAGCGTCGCTGCGGCATTGTCTCCCCTCTCGTGCACCAGCGCCATGATTTCCGCGCCGATCACCATGTCGTCGAGCCGGCCGAAGTGCTGCAGCCGCAGGCGTCCCGTACGGTCGATTAGACACAGCGTCGGCGTGCCCTGCATGCCGTAGGCGTGCATGGTTGCCGGCACTGCCTCGCCCGGTCGGGCCGCATCGACGCCCACGGTATGCGTGACGCGATATTCGTGCAGGAACGCCTGCAGCGCCACCGGAGTCATCGCTGCGTGGTGCTCGAACACCGTGTGCAGGCCGACGACGGCGACGTCGTCTGCGGCGAGCAGACGATGCACGCGCTCGGCCTGTGGCACGCTGTGGCTGACGCACCCGGGACACAGCATCTGGAAAGCATGCAGCACGATGACGCGGCCGCGCAGACCCTCCAGAGACAGCGGCTGCGGCGCGTTGAACCACGCGCTGACGTGCCATGGCGGTGCTGGCGCCATCATTCGCCCGGGCGCGGCTGGCTGAACACGTAGTCCTGCCCCTTCTGCGCCGTGTGGCAGTCGAAACACGCGGCTTTGGCGTTGGCGCCGACGGCGTGCGTCGCCGGGTCGCCGCCGGCGAAACCCTCGAAGCCCCAGCCGCCGGTCGCGGCGAACTTCCTGGCGTCCTTGTGCATCACGCCGACGACCTTGCGCGCGCCTTCGGTGAGCGCGCGGTCGGCCGAAACGGCTTCGAGGAGATCGAACACGATCACCGCGCCATCGGGAAACGTGCCGCCGCGGTAGCCCTGCATCGCCTTGGCGTTTGCGTACAGGTGATGGATGCCGCCAAACGACGCGAACAGCGCGTGGCCGTCCTCGATCACCATGCTCTTGACGTGTCGCCAGTCGCGGTAGCCGTCCGGGTAGGGGACGACGGGCTCCGCGGCGTTGGCTGTCGTCATGCCGCATAGCATCAGCCATGCCGACAGAATGCTCGTTCTCATCGCGGTTCTCCTTGCTGCGCCGATCGCGCAGGTGCCAAGCTACTGCGCCTCGGGGTCACTGAAAAGCAGGCACTTTTCAGTGGGATAGGCACTTTCCAGTAAGGTTTGGAGACGACCGTGGCCAGTGGTGACGACGAACGGGATGCGACGCCGGTGCCACGCATGGTGGAGGACGTCGTTGGCTGCAAATGGAGCCTTTCGGTCATCGACTGCGTGCGGAACGGCATCGCGCGCCCTGGCGAGATCGAACGCGCGATCACCGGCATCCGCACGAAGGTGCTCAACGAGCGGCTGCGCAAGCTGGTCCGCTACGGAGTGATCGCGCGCACCAGTTATCCCGAGGTGCCACCACGCGTCGAGTACCGGATGACCGAGTTCGGCATGCGCTTCGTCGACGTGCTCGATCGGATCGAGGCGCTCGACATCGAGCGCGGCGGCGTAAGGGTGGGCTGAGCCTCCGGCGCAGCTGGGGGCCGGGCACGGATGTGACGACAATCTGCCCTTATCACCGGTACGAAACGGCGGCTGTCAGCCCCTTGAAGACGGTGGCGCGATCAACACGACGGGCTCGTTTCGGCCATGAGCGGCGGATGGCGAGCGGCGGCTTTGCGGCCTCGAATTTAGCAGCTGGTTGAACCTAGCCAAACGGCTCTGAGCCCGACACCGGCATGCGACGAGTCGGCCTGACAAGCTTCGTCCGGCAAGAGCACCTATCATGCCGCTTACACTTTCGGAAGTAGACACGATCCAGGGTGTCAGCTGCTCCATTGGTGTGCGAGCGGGAAGCAGCAGGTCGCCCGCCGAGACGTTGACGATTCGGGCGCTCTAATGTGAACTGCGATTCGGGCAAGTCCGGTGCTGACGGACAGCCCCCACTGGCCATGCTAGTGACGCGCGCCGAGGTATCACCTCGACTTCAATCGAGGTGCTGATGGGGAGGAGCTATGGCGTACCGAAACGGGAACTACACAGCGTTCTATGTCGCAGAGCCCTTTAACTCAAGTAGCTTGGGCGCTCATGCCTCGAGGGACTTCTGCTACTACAATCTTTTGCGAACATGGAAAGGAGCTGATCCGTCGTTTCCGTTCAATGATTCACACGAAAAGACGTATAACGTTCGCGATGGCAGCGACTGGGAGTTGACGTTGAAGCCGCGCCTGAGAGAGCGACTCCGAAGCTCCAAGAACATTGTCCTCATCCTCTCGTCGAACACAGTCAACTCGCGAGCCCTGCGGGAGGAAGTGGGTTCTACCCCGTGATCTCGGACGGGTTGGAAAGAGCTGAAAACTTCTGATCCTGCTTGGCGACTCTACGCCGCATTCTGGGGTTGTGGAATCGCTCGATGTAGTTGAACAGATCGGCCTTG
>NZ_SUKF01000016.1 GCF_005047655.1 Sinimarinibacterium arenosum
ATCTCCAGCACCAGCGCGCTTTTGCGCTTGGCCGTCCACCGCTTGATCTCTTCGTCCATCACCTTGCCCATGCTTAACTCCTTTCAAAGTATCGCCTGAGCAGATTTTCAGTGGGTCATTACACTCGTCGCAGCCGCTGATCGCCGCAAGGGCGGGCGCGGTGGTCCCGTAGCCCGGCAACGGGTTCTGCGGTGCTGAGCCCTGAATATGCGGCGTGCGTGCCTGCGCAGGTATCAGTCCGGTTTTTCGAGTCAGATCCTAAATCCAAAAATGCATCGTTCCTTACCCTGGTCGCAGAGGCTGGCGGGGCGCCGTTTCATGAATAGATTCGACGAGCACAAGCCCGCAAGGAGAGGTCCGATGTCACACAAGCGTTCAGGAGATCCCGTGGAATTTGCTTTTCCGGAAGGGAGTCACTTACTGTCCGGTGGGTGCACGCAGAGGCACATCAGGGAGGGAGTTGCGATGCGGAAATATTCTGGGGCCTTGGCTCTGGCCGTGGCTTTTATCGGTCTGCCGGCGCATGCCGAGGTTCGGCTCCTCGATGACGAGGCGACTGTGCGACGCACCGGTGAAGTCACGGTTCAGCTCGACACTGGTGTGGCCAAGGTGCCGGTGACGGTCTGGCGCAAGGCAGGCGTGACGCACGCCTATGGTCGGGATTCGAGTGGGCGCTACCTGGTGCTGACGGACGCCGGTGACGGCTGGACCGGATCGGTGCAGGGCGCCTCGCTGAGCGAGGGCGTCGGCGACGTGGCGGCCAAGGCCGGGACGGCTGCGCCCGGCTTCGTGGGTGACGTGATGGCGCCCGTTGCCCGAGCGGCCGAAGGTGGGCTCGCCGTGGCGGCGCCGAAGGCGGCCGACACTCGCTTGGACGTGCTGTTCCTGTATACACATCGCGCGGCCGAAGTGCATGGGCTCGAGGCGATCTATAAGGCTGGCCCGCTGTTCGAGTCCCGCATGAATGCCACGCTGGCCAACAGTGGCCTGCCTTACACCGCACGGGTGGTGGGTTTTGCTGAGGTTGATGTGGAGGATCCGACGGATGTAGGGCTCGCGCAGTGGTATCCCAAGTTTATGAACGATAAGGGCAACTCGGAGATCTCCCGGAGCGCCTTCAGCGCGGACCTGGTGGTCGTTCTGCGTGGGCCGATCGAACAGCATGAGGTTGTCGCTGGTGTCGCAAGTGGATATTCCGGGCAGCCCTTCGAGACCGAGCGCGCGAATGCGTATACCCTGATCTATACGGAACACGCGTCTACCTCGGGTGGCACACCGGTTCATGAAGTTGGTCACTTGCTTGGCGGCGGTCACGAGAGCCCTGAGCGCGGCTGGAAGAATTACTCGAGCGCGCATTCGTGCTCGGATGGGCCGGCCCTTCAGGGCGATCCGGCAGACTGGGCGCCGTGGGCTACGGCGGTGTCGAGTCACGCGAGCTCGGTTCCGCTCTACAGCACTCCCAGCTACACCGCTGCGGATGGCACCGCGTGCGGGGACGCGGCGACGGGCGACAACGTTCGTACCTTCCGCGACTCGCTGCCGGTGGTGACCAGCTACAACCCTCGAATGCCGGTGTACTCGACCTTTACGTTGCCGGGCGCGAGTGAGATCAGCGTGCAGGAGAACGTTGGCACGATCCCGGTTGAAGTCACGCGCAGCGGCGACCTGTCGAAGGCGGGCAGTGTCGAGGTTGCGACCGTGCCCAGTGGTTCGCGGCGTGCGAAGGCGGGTGCCGACTATGTCGACGTGCTCAAGCGTGTGGAGTTCGCGGCAGGGGAAGATCGGCACACGGTGCAGGTCCAGGTTCTGGATAACAGCTGGTACGACACCGGGGCGGCGACCAATGGTCCCAAGACGTTCTCGATCGTGCTTCGATACCCGGTCAACGCCGATGTTGCGAATGACGAGCAGGTGGTGTCAGTGATCGACAACGAGATCCCGGCGCCGACGCCGACGCCGCGTCCTTCGACCGGTGGAAGCAGCGGAGGTGGTGCACTGGGTCTGCCGCTGCTGCTGCCGCTGCTCGGGCTGGTGGGTCTGCGTCGCCGAGGTTTCCCATGGCACCCTTGAGCGGGCTTGGACTGCCCCAGTGACCGTAAGCTTTCAGCGGCTAGAAAGATGTACTGTGCCCGCAACTAGATGCATTGGAGTCCCGAGGGTTCGGAAATCAGGCATTTGGATGCCATTGCCGCAAATCGGGATTTGCCTGAATGAACGGTGAGCGCAAACGCCGAAACCGTTGCGCTCCTTTTCTCGATTTTCAAGCAGGAGTGACCTGAATGGACGATATGGAGCAGATCGAAGCAATTGAGTCATGGGATTCTGGTGGTGGCATTTTGCTCGACATTGTCCGGTTGCGGGACGGCACAATCTTGGCCATCAGTGACGAAGCCATCGTGCTTTACGCGGATGAAGAGGATCTGGTTGCCGGGGACGCAGTTGAACGGCCAATGATCAACAGGCCTCTGGGAGGCGAGAGGTGAGCGAATTTGTTTTTACACTGCCGTTGGCGATTGGTTCCAACGCTGTGGAGCTCAAGGGACAGTCAAGGAGCAAAGGGAAAATCTTGACGTGACAACAATTTCTTGTGTGGATTTGTTCTGCGGTGCGGGTGGGCTGACGCATGGCTTCGTCTTGGAAGGGTTACCTGTCGTCGCTGGTATCGACTTGGACCCAGCTTGCCGGTTTCCCTATGAAGCCAACAACCAGGCGCGATTCGTCGAATCGGACATCAGCAAGGTCACCGCGCCCGAACTGAAAGCGCTGTTCGGTGACGCTGACCTCACGATTCTCGCGGGCTGCGCCCCGTGCCAACCCTTCTCGACCTACGCACAGCGCTACGAACTAGATGGCAAGGATGGCAAGTGGGGCCTGCTGTACGAGTTTGCGCGCCTGGCCAAAGGCGCCAAACCCGATGTCATCACGATGGAGAACGTCCCCACCGTCGCGAAACACGAGGTGTTCCATGACTTCGTCGATACGCTGAAGCGGCTCGGCTACGATGTCTGGTTCGATGTCGTCGACAGCTCCCGCTATGGCGTGCCACAGATGCGGCGGCGCATGGTGCTACTGGCATCGAAGCATGGCGACATCAAGATGATCGAACCGACCCACGAGAAACCAAAGACGGTTCGTCAAGCCATCGGCCGCTTGCGCCCATTGAGCGCGGGCGAGGCGGCCCCGAGGGACAAATTGCACGTCACCTCGACGCTTTCCGAAAAGAATCTTCGGCGGATCAAAGTCTCGAAGCCCGGTGGAACTTGGCGCGATTGGCCGGATGATCTCGTAGCCGACTGTCACCGCGCCGAGAGTGGACGCACCTACCCGGGCGTCTATGGACGCATGGAGTGGGACAAACCCGCCCCGACCATGACCACGCAATGCTACGGGTTCGGCAATGGCCGTTTCGGGCACCCGGAACAGGACCGAGCCATCTCGTTGAGGGAGGCAGCGATCCTCCAGAGCTTTCCACGCGACTACGCGTTCGTGCCGGAGGACGGCGAAGTGAGCTTCAAGGTTCTCGGGCGGCTCATCGGCAACGCGGTTCCCGTCGATCTCGGTCGTGCCATCGCGCGCAGCATCAACATGCATATCGCATCGGTCACGGCCCGATGACGAGCTGACGAGGGCTTCCGATGTCGCGCATTCAGCCCTCGTCCCCCGAGACCAGTCGCCGCATGGCGAAGGTTCGGCAGAAAGGGACTGATGCCGAAATCGCACTACGAAGTGAGCTTTACCGGAAGGGCCTGCGCTACCGAGTCGATTACGAGGTCCTGAAGAAACCTCGCCGCGTGGCAGACGTGGCATTCCCGGGGTTGAAGATCGCCGTCTTCGTCGATGGGTGCTTTTGGCACGGATGCCCTAAGCATGGCACCTGGCCGAAACAGAACGCAGAGTTCTGGCGGCAGAAGATCGAGGCGAATCGCCTCAGGGACACCGACACGAATTCGAGGCTTCTCGAAAGCGGTTGGACGGTACTGCGATTCTGGGAACACGAGTCCCCGATCGAAGCCACGGATACCGTCGCACAGGCGGTCGCCATCGCAAAAGAAAAGCGCTGCACTTCGTCGCCTGGCGTAAACAAAAAGAATTGAACAGGAAGAAGGCAGATCGCATGGCAATCTCGAACGATCAGAAGCTTCAGACGTACCGTGCCCGTCCCGAGCCCGGGCAATTGGTCGAGGTTCGTCGGCGCCAGTGGGTCGTGGCGGATGTCGCCTCCTCGAAACTGGAGTCGGATGCATCCTTGCAGAACTGCGTGACGCTTTCCTCCATTGATGAGGACGGTCTCGGAGAAGAATTGGAAGTCATCTGGGAGATCGAACCCGGCGCACAGGTCATCGAGCGTGCGGGCCTGCCTTCCATTACCGGGCAAGACGACTCCGACACGCTCGAAGCCTTTCTTGATGCAGTGCGATGGGGTGCCGCCACCAATGCAGACCGAGGGTTTCTGCAGGCGCCGTTCCGCAGTGGCGTCAGCATCGAGGACTTTCAGCTCGACCCTCTGGTACGCGCCATCGACATGGCCCGCGTCAACCTGCTCATCGCCGACGACGTCGGCTTGGGCAAGACCATCGAAGCGGGGCTGGTCATCCAGGAGATGCAACTCCGGCACCGCGCCCGCACCGTCTTGATCATCTGCCCCGCTTCGCTCCAGGAGAAGTGGCGTGTCGAGATGCTCGAAAAGTTCGGCCTCGACTTTCGTGTGGTCGACACCGGCTACATCAAGCAATTACGGCGCGAACGCGGCATCCACGCCAACCCATGGACCTCCCACCCACGTCTCATTGCCTCGATGGACTGGGTCAAGAGTGGCGAAGGCCTGCGCGCCATGCGCGATGTTCTTCCGCCGCATGCCGGTCATCCGCGCAAGTTCGATCTACTGGTCGTCGACGAAGCGCACAACATCGCCCCTGCCGCCGGGGCACATTACGCGCTGGAGAGCCAGCGGACGCGCTTCATCCGCGCGATCAGTCCGCACTTCCAGCATCGGCTGTTCCTGACCGCGACACCGCACAACGGCTACACCGAGTCGTTCACCTCACTGTTGGAGTTGCTGGACGACCAACGCTTCGCCCGCAACATCCTCCCCGACGAGAAGCAGTTGAGTCAGGTAATGATCCGTCGCCTGAAGAGCGATCTCGTCGATGCTGACAGCAAACCCCTGTATGCCCAGCGCAAGCTCCAGGCGCTGGCGGTCTCATACACGGGTGAGGAACGGGAGATCCACCAGAAGCTGAACGATTACTGTGCCAGCCGCGAAAGAGACGCGGAGAAGACCGGCAGCACATTCGGCACTTCGTTCGTCAATCAACTGCTCAAGAAGCGCCTCTTCTCGTCGCCCGCCGCGTTCGCTTCCACGCTCGAGAAGCACGTCGCCTCGCTGTCGAATGGCGCCAAGCCCAAGGGTCGAGATGCCATGGCCGAGCGCATCCTGCGCAAAGCCATCCTGAAAGCAGACGAGGATTACGCCAACGACCAGGAAGTCGAGAACGCTCAGTCAGAGGCCGTCGAGGAGGCATCACGCCGTTCCCAACCGCTGACGCAAGAGCAACAACGGATGCTGGCCGACTTGAGGCAATGGGCACAGCGCGCCAAGAACCAGACCGACTCCAAGGCCAGAGCCATCCTCGATTGGCTCTCAGCCAATCTGAAACCGGGCGGTCAGTGGAACGATCGCCGCGTGATCCTGTTCACCGAATACCGCACCACCCACCAGTGGATGCACGAGATCCTCGCCAGCCATGGTTTCGGCGGCGAACGACTCGGTCTGCTCCACGGAGGACTCACTCAGGACGAGCGTGAACCCATCAAGGCAGCCTTCCAGGCATCTCCCAAGGATTCCCCCGTCCGCATCCTGCTCGCCACCGATGCGGCCTCCGAAGGTATCGACCTGCAGAACCACTGTAACTGCCTCATCCACCTTGAGATCCCCTACAACCCCAACGTGATGGAGCAGCGCAACGGGCGTATCGACCGTCACGGACAACGGGAGAAAGAGGTGCTGATCTGGCACCCCGTCGACGGCGGTCACAAAAGCCATGACTCGGTCGGTGGCCATGGCGACGACATCCTGCGTGCGCTGCGCAAACTGGAGTCGATGCGCGCCGACATGGGCAGCGTCAATCCGGTCATCGCGCCCCAGATGTCCGGGCTCATCGAAGGCTCGCTGAAGGATCTGGACACCCGTCTCGCGGAGGCCAAGATCGCCAAGGCCAGGCGCTTCGTGCGCGCCGAACGCGAGCTGAAAGAGCGCGTCGCCAAGCTCCATGAACGGCTCCTCGCCACCCAGCAGGATTTTCACCTCACGCCCGATCACATCCAGATGGCGGTGAAGACTGGTCTCGCGCTGGCGGGCCGCCCCCCGTTGGAACCCGTCGCGCTCGCAGATGCACCCCAAGGCAGCGCATTCAGGATGCCACCCCTCTCGGGATCATGGGCGCGCTGTCTGGAGGGCCTGCGTCACCCGCATACCCAGCAGATACGCCCCATCACCTTCGACCACGCCGTGGCCAAGGGGCGAGACGATGTCGTGTTGGTCCACCTGAATCATCGAATGGTGCAGATGTGCCTGCGGCTGTTGCGCGCCGAGGTCTGGGCGCAGGATGACGTGAAGAAACTCCATCGCGTCACCGTGCGCACATTGCCGGATGGCAGCATCGAGGGTCCGGCCGTGGTCGTCATCTCGCGGCTGGTCATCACCGGTGGCAACCACCATCGCCTTCACGAGGAACTGACCGTCTCGGGCGGCTATCTGCGCGATCAGTCGTTCCGGCGCGAAGAAGGCGTCACGCGCGTCCAGCAGTGGCTGGACGAGGCGCAGCCCATCACAGCGAACGATTCGCTGTTCGATGCCCTTCGGGTGCGCTTCGATCGCACTCGACCCGCCATCCTGCAAGCGGTGGACGCCCGCTCGAAGGATCGACTCAAGTTTCTGGCAAACACGCTGCAGACCCGTAAGCAACGAGAGTTGGACGACATCGGTGCCGTGCTGGACGAACTCGAGAAGGCGATCCAGAGTGAACTGAAGAAGGATCAGCAGCCCGAGCAGATGTCGCTGTTCACCGAGGACGAGCGCACCCAACTCAGGCGTGACACCGCCGCGCTGGAGTCGCGGCTCGCGCGCATCCCGGTGGAGCGCATCCAGGAGGTGCAAGCCATCGAGACTCGCTATGCCAAGCTTGATGACCGCACCTTTCCTGTTGCCGTCGTGTTCATCGTTCCCGAAGAGGCCGCACGATGAGCCAAGGCGTCAGCTACACCCTTGCGGATTTCCGAAAAGCTAACGAGGCGCAAGTGTTGGGCGCCTTGACGGCGTCAGTGGCATCGACCGGCATCCAGACAACGCGCACCACCCAGATCGATAGCTGGAAACAGCAGATTCAGATTCTGAGGCGCACGGCAACAGAACTCATTGAAGCTAACCCAGCCGCCGCTTCGTGGCACCTGATTCTCGAATATGAGCTCCCGAGGCGTCAGAAGCGCCCTGATGCAGTGCTATTGGCAGGCGACGTTATCCTCGTGGTCGAGTTCAAGGTCGGCGCTGACAGTTTCGATGCGTCGTCGAGGTGGCAGACCGAAGACTACTGCTTGAACTTGCGAGATTTTCACGCAGAGTGTGTGGGTCGCTCGATCGTGCCTGTTCTATGTGCGACCGCTGCCACTGGATCTGAGAACGCCTCTGTAAAGGTCGTGGGCAGCGTAGCGCCGGTCCAGTGCGCCAATGCGGAGAATCTGTCCGAAGTCCTCACTGCGGCTCATAGGCTCGCAGTTCAGCCCGGTGCTGCAGCGATCAATCCTCGCAAGTGGATCGAATCAGCCTACCGGCCGACCCTCTCCGTCATCGAGGCCGCTGAACGGCTGTATGGCAGCCACGGCGTGCGTGAGATCAGCCACAGCTACGCCAGTAACCTGGATGAAACCACGGACATGCTGGCGAAGGTGATCCGCGATGCCCGCGCCAACGGTACGCGGCATGTGTGCTTCGTTACCGGTGTGCCCGGGGCCGGAAAGACGCTGACGGGACTTAACGTGGTTCACGATCCGTCGTTGCGCGCTGAGGACGGTCCGTCCGGCATCTTTCTCTCGGGTAATGGTCCACTGGTAAAGGTGGTACGCGAAGCTCTCGTGTTAGGCCAACAGCGTGCTGGACGACGTCGTCAGGACAGCGCGCATGAGGTGTCCACGTTTATCCAGAACGTCCATCAGTTCCTGCGCTATCACCGCGAGAACCCCACGGCCAAGCCACATGAGCATGTGGTCGTGTTCGACGAAGCACAGCGCGCATGGGACAGGGAGCGAATGCAGCGCAAGCAAGGCGTCGACGCATCCGAGGCCGCAGAACTCTTCGATGTCATGGATCGCCTGGACGGCTGGGCGGTGATAGTCGCACTGGTCGGGGGCGGTCAGGAAATCTTCCTCGGTGAGGCCGGGCTGGAAGAATGGGGTCGAGCAGTGTCGGAGCGCCCCCATTGGCAGGTGGTCGCTTCACCCGAAGTGGTCACTGGCGGTGCGAGCGTCTCAGACCATCGATTGTTCGATTCTGGAGTGCCACCGGCCATCACAGTGCAGTCGGAACCGTTGGCTCACTTGAGCGTGGGTGTCCGTAGTCACCGAGCCCAGCAGTTGGCCGAGTGGGTGAATGCGGTGCTGCACGTCGACGTAGCCCAGGCTCGCGAGTTGATGCCCGATTCGCGCGAGTTTCCGCTCTATGTGACGCGGGATCTCAATCAAGCCCGAGCTTGGCTGCGTGCCCGCTGCCCCCCTGAGGCCGAGCAACGTGCCGGTCTCGTGGCGACGTCTGAAGATCAGCGGCTCCGAGCGTATGGTTTGGAGCGGTCTAGCGGGTTCCGGCTCGGGTTCTCCTTCGAAAAGTGGTTTCTTATGCCGCCAACGGATTCCCGGTCGAGCCATGTCCTTGAGGTAGCTGCATCCGAATTCGAATGCCAAGGTCTCGAACTGGACTGGGTCGGGCTCTGTTGGGGCGGCGACCTCACCCTCGCACGCGACGGGAGTTGGGACTACCGGAAGTTTCGGGGAAGCGTATGGAATCAGGTCAGAGGTGAAATCGAGCAGGCATACGTGCGCAACCGCTATCGCGTGCTACTCACCCGAGCACGCGCGGGAATGGTCATCTGGATTCCGCCAGGAAGTGCCAATGACAAGACGCTCGAGCCGTCGCGATTCAACCGTGTCCATGACCTTCTGATAGCGGCGGGTGTTCCCGAGCTGCAAGAGACCGCCGGAGCGCTCGCATGAATCATCTTCCTCAACATCACGATTGGCTGGCACTGATCGAGATCTCCGGCCCGTTCCTCGCCGTCCCCGTTCTCAAGGAGGCCTTTCCTCAAGGCCTGGAAGAGCTCGACGGAACCAAGCGCAAGCGGTTACGTCAGGCCTACGAGGAATGGCGCGAGGCGCTGGAGACGGACGACACTCAGTTCGACGAATTGCACGCCGCCTGGATCGATGAGGTGCTGGCGCGTGGCCTGGAACTCGATGAGGATGGCAAAGGTGACGTCCTGAAGCGCGCCGACTGGTGCGCGGCCAACCTGAATTTCACCCTGCCCGAGCATGGCGTGACGCTGTCCCCGGATCTCACGGTGATCGATGAGCAGCGTGGCAACAAGCCGCTGATGCTCATCCAAGCCTACGGCCAGGACGTCGACCTCGATGCCACCTTGAAGCAGGATGGATGGGCCGCTACCCCGGCCGACCGCATAGTTCAGTTGTGCCGCGCCATCGGCTGCCGCTTGGGATTGGTGACCAATGGCGAGCGCTGGATGCTGGTCGACGCCCCAGTAGGTGCCGTCACAACCTTCGCCAGCTGGTACGCCCGCATCTGGAGCCAGGAGCCCATCACCCTGCAAGCTTTCGTGCACCTGCTGGGCATTCGTCGCTTCTTCGTCGATGAAGCCGAGCAACTGCCGGCACTGTTCGACCGCTCGCTGAAGTATCAGGACGAAGTCACCGACGCCCTCGGTGAGCAAGTGCGGCGCGCCGTGGAAGTGCTGATCCAGGCGCTCGACAAGGCCGACCAGGACCGCGACCGCGCGTTGCTGCGCGACGTGAAGGAGCCGGAACTCTACGAAGCCGCGCTGACGGTGATGATGCGTCTGGTATTCCTGCTCTCCGCCGAAGAGCGCGGCTTGTTGTTACTCGGCGACGAGCGCTACGAGGCCAACTACGCGCTCTCGACCTTGCGCATGCAATTGCGCAAGGAATCCGAGGAGATCCTCGAACGCCGCTGGGATGCCTGGTCGCGCCTGCTGGCCATATTCCGCGCCGTATTTGGTGGCATCGAGCATGAGAACCTGCGTCTGCCCGCACTGGGTGGCTCGCTGTTCGACCCGGATCGCTTTCCTTTCCTCGAGGGCCGAGCCAAGGGCTCCGACTGGCGCACTGACATCGCCAAGCCGCTGCCGATCGACAACCGCACCGTGCTGCTGTTGCTCGAGGCCATCCAGCAGTTCCAGGGCCGAACACTGTCCTACCGCGCACTGGACGTCGAACAGATCGGCTACGTCTATGAGGGCTTGCTGGAGCGTACCGTCAAGCGAACCGCCGAGGTCACGCTGGAACTGGATGGCACCAAGAACGCCAAAGCCCCCTGGGTCAAGTTGGCCGAACTGGAATCCGCCCGCCTCGAAGGCGCCGAATGCCTTGCCCAACTGCTCCAGGAGCGTTCCGGCAGTTCCGCCAGCCGTGTACGCAACGATCTGGCCAAGCCAGTCGACGACACACTTGCCGACCGTCTGCTGGCCGCCTGCCATGGGGATACCAGCCTTCGTAACCGCATCAAGCCCTTTGCCCATCTGGTACGCATCGATCCATGGGGTTATCCGCTGGTCTATCCCGCCGGGGCGTTCATCGTCACCACCGGCTCCGACCGGCGCGAGACCGGCACCCACTACACCCCGAAATCGCTCACCGAGGCCATCGTCACCGAGACGTTGACGCCGATCGCCTACGTGGGGCCGGTAGAGGGCACCCCGCGTGAGCAGTGGGTGCTGAAATCCCCCGCCGAACTGCTGGACCTGAAGATCTGCGACCCAGCCATGGGCTCGGGCGCCTTCTTGGTGCAGGCCTGCCGCTGGCTGGCCGATCGCCTGGTCGAGGCTTGGTCACTGGCCGAAGGCAGTGGAAAGACGGTGAGCGTGGATGGCGAAGTCCTGGATTCGCCGGGCACCAAGGAGCTTCTGCCCCGCGACACCGAGGCCCGCACTGTGATTGCCCGCCGCCTCATCGCCGAGCGCTGCCTCTACGGCGTGGACCTGAATCCCCTGGCGGTCGAACTCGCCAAGCTCTCCATCTGGCTGGTGACGCTGGCCAAGGGGCGTCCGTTCGGCTTCCTCGACCACAATCTGCGCTGCGGCGACAGTCTGCTCGGCATCCATCGTCTGGATCAGCTCACCGAGCTCTCGATGACACCGACCGGGAAAGGCCAGCAACGCCTGTTCGGGCAGAACATCGAGCGGGCGGTACTTGAAGCGATCGAGTTGCGCCAGCGGTTGCGCAAGAAGCCCATCCGCGACATTCGTGACGTCGAAGCCATGGCAACCCTGGATGCCAATGCGCGCCAGAAGCTCGAAGTACCGGAGCACATTGCAGATGCGTTCATTGGCGAAGTGTTTGCCATGGGTGGCAATGGAGCGGGTCTGGAGGACGGGCCGGCATCTCTGACTATTCAAGCTGGCCAAGCCGTCGAAGGTGACCGCAATGCGCTCGCTTTAATGCATCGGCGATCGGTCGCCTCGCTCTCGACTGACCTACCTGCCGACAAACACTCGCGGCGGCCTTTCCATTGGCCGTTGGAGTTCCCTGAGGTATTTGCGCGCGATCGCGCAGGCTTCGACGTGCTAGTAGGAAATCCTCCATTCAAGCGAGGAAAAGATTTGTCCGGCATTCTCGGATCAACCTATCGAGAATGGCTGGTACAGCAGGTAGCGTCGAACCGTCGCGGATCAGCAGATCTTGTCGTTTATTTCTTTCTCAGGGCAAATCAGATACTGCGGGAGTTGGGATGCTTTGGTCTGCTGGCCACAAACACAATCGCAGAGGGTGATACGAGGCAAGTTGGGTTAGAGCCACTACTGGCGGCTGGCAACTGTATTTATCAAGCGCATCCGAATGAGCCGTGGCCGGGCGCTGCCGCCGTAATGGTCAGTCGTGTCCATATGTATAAGGGGCAGTGGAACGGCCCAGTCCGTTTAGGCAGCGCGGATGTTCCGATAATTTCAGCCTTCCTCTCTGCGATCAATGAGTGGTCGCCAAAGCCCCTGGCAGAGAACTCCGGACGCTCATATCAAGGATCAAACATACTTGGCCTTGGATTTACGATGAGCGAGCACGATGCGCGTGCGCTCATTGAGCAAGATAAGCGCCTTGAGGATGTGCTATTCCCCTACATGATCGGAGAGGATTTGACATCCTCACCGCAACAAAGGGCATCACGGTGGGTGATCAACTTTTGGGATTGGCCGTTAGATCGCAGTGCCTCTGGTCGTTGGGAGGGCGCATCGGAAGAAGCTCGGGCCAAGTGGCTCAAAGAACTTCGGGTTCCTCGTGACTTCCCCTGTAAGGTTGCCGCAGACTTTCCTGATCTTCTGTCCATCGTCGAGGAAACGGTTAAGCCGGAGAGAGCGGAAAAGAAGAGGAAGCAGTACCGCGACATTTGGTGGCAGTTTGCGGAGAAGCAAAAGGCGCTCTATGCCGCATTGGGCGCCGGAAAATTCCTATCGCGCGAACTTGACGGCGAGCGATCATCAGCGACGCCGTCAACTCATGCCCTGTGCCAAGTGATGATTTCCAAATACTTGGCCATTTCAATGGTTCCTACGAGCATCGTCTTCTCTCATCGGCTCGTGGTCTTTACGGTGGATGCAGAAACATTCTTCTCACTGCTTCAGTCGTCTATTCACGAAGTTTGGGCCAGAAAGTATGGGGGCACCTTGGAAACGAGGATGTCCTACACACCGTCCGATGCGTTTGAAACTTTCCCGTTCCCGTCAAAGGTTGATGCGTTCGGGGCTGTTGGCCATAGATTTCATGAGCTGCGCAATTCCGTGATGCGCGATCGCGACATTGGCATGACCGCGCTTTACAACCAATTCCATCAACCCAGTGCTCAATCTGTTGCGTTGACTGAGTTGAGGGATCTACAGCGCGAAATGGACGCCACCGTCGCACACGCTTACGGCTGGGACGACCTCGACCTTGAACACGGTTTCCACGAAGTACCGTATCTGCCGGAGAAGGACCGCGTCCGCTTCACCATTTCGGAGACCGCCCGCGTCGAAGTGCTGCGGCGGCTGTCGGAATTGAACCGTCAGCGTTACGAGGAAGAAGTCACTGCAGGCTTGCACAACGGCAAGACTACCGGCACCGGGTCGCGCAAACCTCGTGTCACCTCTTCGGAGAACAAGCCCTCGCGACAGCCGTCATTCGACTTCGACGGCGCATCGGCCAACGATGGAACCTACCGAAAAGCCGCCGAACAGCGAGCCAGCTATCAGGCAGGCCCAACCCACGCCATCGTTGAATACATGAAGGCCCATCCCGGATGGCACGCCAAGTCCGATATCGTCTCTGCCATCGGCATCACCGACGGCCAATGGAACGCTGCGATTGCCGAGCTTATCGCGGATAACAGGATTGAGCGCCAGGGAGAGAAGCGCGGAGCGCGTTATCGAGTGGTGACCGAGGGGGCGAAAGAATGAAAGAGTATCAACTAAATGTCGATCCGCGCATCTTGGAACTGCTCGGCCCGAATCTCTACACGAACATTTACTACGTGCTGGCGGAGTTGATCGCCAATGCGTATGACGCAGACGCAAAGAACGTCTACATCATTGCCAACAAGGATGACATCCGGGTTGAAGACGATGGCCATGGCATGTCCTATGAGAAGGGGGATATTGCCAACTATCTCAATGTGGCGGGCGTTTCACGAATCAAGGAAGCCGACTCGTTCTCCAAGTCCGGAGCTCGCCGAAAAATGGGTCGCAAGGGCGTAGGAAAGCTGGCGGCGCTGTCGGTCTCCGAGAATGTCGACATCCTGACCGTGGCAGACGGCGAGAAGTCGGGATTCGTCCTTTCTCGCCATCCAGATGAAGGCAGCAAGCTCAAAGCAATTGCCGACGCCGACATCACTTTCGATCATGTCGTAGACCATGGCTCCGCCATCGTGATGCGCAACCCGCAGTACAGACTCCACAAGACGCTTGTTGCCGTAAAGCGCAATCTTCTGAAGATTTTTCCCTTGATCAATGCTGATTTTCGCATCCACGTCATCAGGGGGCAGGAATCCGAGATCATCGACGATTTCGACAGAAACGTGATGGCGGAGCTCGGCACGCTGATCGCGCTTGGCGATGAGTATTCGCCATTGATCGACCTCGTACCTGATATCTACCCACAAAGGCGAGCGGACCTGGTCACCGCCAGAGAGGAAAAAACCATCCCTTTGGTCATGAAGGACAATGATGGGGTTGAGCACGAATACACTCTCGGTATTGCTGGTTGGATAGGGACGTACAAAACGACGAGAGGCCGCAAAGCCGAGATGTCGGATTTCCCTGACAACTTCATCTCCCTTTTCGCAAACAAAAAAATGGGGGAGTTCAACATTCTTCCTGTCGTTGGCCAGAACAAATTGAACGAGGTTTATGTCGTAGGACAATTGCACGTCGATCTATTTGAGCTTACAGAACTGCCCGACATGGCATTGAGCAACCGCCAGGGGTACAAATCTGATGACCCGCGATATGTCGCAGTCCTGGACTATGTGCGGAAGGAGCTTCTGGCAGAGATTCTGAGAAAGCGGGAAATTTTCACGGACATAGGAAAAGCGAGGAAGAAGCAGCAAAAGCAAGACGAACAAAAGGACAATGAGGAGCGGCTCCGGCGCAATGTCGACGACTTCCGCAGGAAGGCGAGCGAAGAAGCTGCGAACAACCTGCTGGACCTTGGCTCTGGCTTGACTCGCGAAGCGATTGAGGGCGCCATTACAAGATCGATAAACGACAACAGCCCTGACCTGGGGCTCAAGTCGCTCATCGATTCCCAGAAGAAAAAGATACTCATCAGTCAGACGTATCCTGACAAACCGTTCGCCGACATCATTTATCAGATGCTCCTGCACAACAACGTGCCAGCCGAGGACATCCTGTATACGAATTGTGACGATGAAATCTGCCGCGTAACGGAAGGCAGAGGTGTCTACGACTATTTGAGAGAGTTTTTCGTAGAGAGCTACTCGGCTCAAAAAATATTCGTCCTCTTTGTGACTAGCGAGAACACCAAGGTGTCATGGGGTGCGATCACGGAAGTGGGCGCGTCTTGGATCACCCAGGTCGACCATAAGATCTTCAATGTTCATCCGTTCAGACCCGAGCATCCTCTGAACGATGAGGTGCAGTGGCAAAGCACCAACCGGGAGGAACCAACCAAAGGCGAGCTTTGGATGATTCCGCTGAACGCTGATGTTTTCTGCCAGAAGATCGAAGCGGTTTGTGACGCGCTTGGTTACGAGAAGAGGACCAGAACAGAGAACAAAGCGTACCTCGGGACGCTAATTCCTATTCGAAGCGCCTGAGGGAACCGGACATGGCACAAAACAATAACTCCAATGCATGGATTGCCGTTGATCATGGCCTCGGCATCGATGACAGGCTCGCGCCCTACATTTTGGATCTGAATGGTGAGCGTTCTCTCTATCAGGCCATCGAGGAGGACGACTGGGTTCTGGCCCTGAACCCCGTTGGTAGCATCACCCGTGTTGGGCGTGTGCTGCGGGTTCGTTCTGATCTCGAAACCACCACGCTCTATTTCGACCGACTGCTGTCGGTCACCGACCCCGTCTCGATCGGCCTCACTGCACTCACGCCACCGTCTTCGGGAAGTATTGGTCGGGTCCAGTGGACCGATTTCGTCGAAGCCCTACCCAAAGCATTGCACAAGACAATCGCCGATGTGCCGACGATCGGTTCTGACGCCCGAGCACCCCAGCATCAGCAGGAACTAGCCTACATCCGCGAACTGCTGCAACTGGCCGTGATGGACGATCTGCTCGGTCCGGCTGGCGGTCCTCATGAGCGTATCGTCGACATGGGTGTGCGGGATCGCTATCTGGTGGGCAAGCTCGCTCCGCGTGAGGCGGCACAGGGTGGTATCGAAGGGCTTGAAGGGCCACTGGCGAACGACGAGGTCGAAGAGCCCGCCGACCCGAAGGCGCCCGGCCAGCATGAACCCGGTGCGGAGTTCGGCACGGCGACGGGGCGTGTCGAGCCCGAATCCGATGCGGCAGACGAGATCGATGCGGCCAGCAATCAGTCGCTGGTGCCGAGTAGCCTCGGCATGACCTTTTGCGTGGATGGCGACGCCGAACGAATCGAGATCGAAGTGCGCTGGGGTCGCTATGAGCGCAGCGATGAGCACGAGATCTTCCGCACCCGCAAGAACAAGGAGACCGGTGCCGAGGAGCAGACCAAGGCGAAAGTCTGGCAGCGCATTCCCTGTGGCGGCAAGCTGGTGCTGCCGCTCACCGAAGGCGTGATCCCCCATCAGGCGCCGGATAAGAGCTATCCCGAAGTGCGGGTGCAAGGCTCCGTGCGTGCCAAGAACGCGAATGGTGACCGCCTGGTGACGCTGTTCCTGGTCAATGCACAGGAGGAACCCGAGACCAACCGCGATTCCGCCTGGGTGTTCCAGCCGGAGCTGATCGTGCGATCGGAAGCAGAAGCCCTCAAGCGCGCCATCTTCCGGCGCCGGCCCGTACTGGATGCGGACGGCATGGACCCGGAGCGTGAATCGCTGGAGATGATCTACCGCAACCGGGTGGAGTTCGCAGTGGGTCATGGCGTCGCCGTCCATGCCGAAACGGCGGATGACGTGACGCTGGCCACCGAGGTGCGCACCATCGTCATGCCTCAATACGAGGTGCAGGTCACCGAGACACCGGGTCTCGATCCCGCCGACCGACCGGCGATGAAGGAAATGGTGAGCAGTGGTCTGCTCGACATGCAGCGCCTCGCCACCTTGGACATCGATCCTCTGGTCGACGCCCTGAACCTGCTGACCAAGGATTACGCCGCGTGGATCGACGAGCAGCGCGCTCGAGTTGGTGTCGACGTGCTCGGCTACGACGCGCAGTCCCGACAGGCGATGGATCGATGCCAGGAGATCCACACGCGTCTGCAGCAGGGCATCGATACACTGAGGATCAATGAGAAAGCGCTGGAGGCCTTCCGGTTCGCCAACCAGGCGATGGCGTCGCAGCGCGTGCGTAGCCAGTACGCCCTCGAAATCCGGCGCGGCAAGGACGTTACCGTCGACCTGTTCGACGTGCTGAAGAACCGCAGCTGGCGCCCGTTCCAGTTGGCTTTCCTGCTGCTGTCGATCCCATCGCTGGCCGACCCGACGCACCCGGATCGCGTGCGGCCCGTCGAAGCCCATGCCGACCTGCTGTGGTTCCCCACCGGCGGTGGCAAGACGGAGGCGTACCTGGGTGTGGCCGCCTTCACCATGGCCATTCGGCGCATGCAGGGCACCCTGGGCGGCTACGACGGTTCGCGCGGTCTGGCCGTGATCATGCGTTACACCCTTCGCCTTCTGACGTTGCAGCAGTTCCAGCGTGCCACGGCATTGATCTGTGCAATGGAGGTGCTGCGACGCGAGGCGCTGGCCAAGGGTGACGATTCGCTCGGTACCGAACCCTTCACGATCGGGCTGTGGGTAGGCAACAAGGTAACACCCGGCACGACCGAGGACAGCCATCGGGCCATCGAGGACATCCGCAACCCCGGCAAGTACAACGCCGGGGCGGCGTCTCCAGCGCAACTGACCAGTTGCCCTTGGTGTGGCTCGGAAGTCGCCCCTGGGCGCGACGTGGAGGTCGACAAGGGCCGTGGGCGCACCTTCGTCTACTGCGGCGACAAGAAGGGCCGCTGCGACTTCTCGAAGGGCAAGTCCAGCAAGCTCCATCACCCGGGCATCCCGGTGCTCGTCGTGGACGAGGAGATCTACCACCGTCCCCCGACGATGATGATCGCCACCGTGGACAAGTTCGCCATGATGGCGTGGCGGGGCCAGGTGCGCACGCTGTTCGGTCGGGTGGGCCAGGAATGCGAGCGGCACGGCCTGCTGTGGCAGGGGGCGGACTGCAATGGCAACCACCAGGTCGGCAAGGGACTCGGTGCGACCAAGGTCAAGAACATCAGCCCGATTCGCCCACCGGACCTGATCATTCAGGATGAGTTTCACCTGATCAGCGGACCGCTCGGCACCATGGTCGGCTTGTACGAGACGGCCGTGGACGAGCTGTGCGGCTGGAAACTCGGCGAACACATGGTCAAGCCGAAGATCATCGCGTCGACCGCCACGGTGCGTAAGGCCCGCGAACAAGTGAACAACGTCTTCATGCGGCGCGTGTCGGTGTTCCCGCCGCACGGGCTGGACGTGGAAGACAACTACTTCTCGGTGCAACGACCGATCAAGGACAAGCCGGGACGGCGCTATCTCGGCGTCTGCTCTCCCGGAAGTTCACGACCTGCGATGCTGATCCGCGTCTACACGGCATTCCTGACCGCTGCTCAGGCTCTATTCGACCGCTTCGGCGAGCCCGCAGACCCCTACATGACCATGGTCGGCTATTTCAACTCGCTGCGAGAGCTGGGGGGCATGAAGCGCTTGGCCGAGGACGACGTGCAGACGCGTTCATACCGGGTGCAGATGAGCATGGTCGAGCGCCCTGCGCTGGCGCAACGCAGCGTCAGCAACATCCGCGAGCTGACATCTCGCGTCTCCAGCCAGGACATCCCGAAGTACCTCGACAACCTCGAGGTGAAGTTCAAGTCCGAGTTCGATGCCGTAGCCGGCAAATACGTGACCAAGTGGCAAGAGGGCGACACCCGGGCGATCGACGTGGTACTGGCTACCAACATGCTGTCGGTGGGGGTGGACGTCAATCGGCTGGGACTGATGGCGGTCAACGGCCAGCCCAAGGGCACGGCGGAGTACATCCAGGCCACCAGTCGGGTGGGTCGTTCTTTCCCCGGCTTGGTCTGCACCGTGCTTACATGGGCACGGCCACGCGACCTCTCGCACTACGAGACCTTCGAGCACTACCACGCCACCTTCTACAAGCACGTCGAAGCGCAGTCCGTGACGCCATTCTCGCCGCGTGCGATGGACCGTGGTCTGACCGGCTCGCTGCTGAGCCTGATGCGTCTGGAAAACGATGCGTTCAGCCCCAACGAGGGGGCAGGCAAGTTGGACAAGTCAGATCAGAGAGAGATCACCGAGGCCATCGATGTGCTCGTCAAACGGGCATGGAACGTCAGCGAGCTGTCCAGTACCAAGGGACTGGCCGAACAGGAACTCAAGGAGCGCGCAGATGAGTGGGCCAAGGAGGTGGGCAAAGGGGGCCGCATTCTGGCCTATGAGAAGCGCGGCCCCGAGAAGGACAAGACAGTTGCATTGATCAGGTCGCCGGGCATCCAAGCCTGGGACAACTGGACCGTACCCATGTCGATGCGCGAGGTCGAGCCCGGCGTGCGGTTGATCATGAATACCAGCCACATCACGGACGACCACGACTGGAAGCCTCGTCCTGCGACGAAGGATGAGGATTGAACATGATCAACAATGACAAGACTCCAGTCGGAGAAGTACGACCCAGCCAACTGCTCTGGACATACGGCCCAGGGGCATTGATCGACCTGCCGAGCCTGTCCGTCGTGACGCTCGGCATCGACCGATGGGAGAAGGACCGCTGCCAACCAATCCAGGAAGCCAGACTGCTGGCCGCCGTTCGGAAGGTGCTTGGAGCACAGGTCGAGAACCTGCGGATGCCGCCGTTCCAGAAAAGCGAGCTCGTCGATGTCTGGTCGGCCGAGGCCAACATCGGCGTTCCCGTTCGGCCATTCCCGCGTTGGATGCGCTGCGTGAAATGCGGCCTGCTGTCCCCCTTCGATGCCGGACTGTTCGAGATCAAGGAGAACCGTTTCAGACCAGAGCGAACCCGGTTCGTCCACAAAGGCTGTCGAGGTTCGAAGGGTGATCAACCCGCCAAGGACGCCGATGCCGTACCGGCCCGTTTCCTGTTGGCCTGCCGCGACGGCCACCTGGACGACTTCCCTTGGCACTACTTCGTCCACGGCGGCAACAGTTCCTGTAAGGGCACGCTGCGCTTCTTCGAGAGCGGCGCCTCGTTGCAGACCGAGAACCTGTGGGCGAAGTGCGATGCGTGTGGGGCATCGAGGAGCATGGCACACGCCTTCGGCAAGGCCGGGAAAGAGAATTTGCCGGGGTGTCGCGGACGACATCCCCACCTCGATCACTTCGACAACGAATGCGACGAGGAAGCGCGGGCGGTTCTGTTGGGCGCCACGAATAGTTGGTTCCCGATCACACTTTCGGCGCTCGCCATTCCCCAGACCAAGGACCCACTCAGTCAGCTGATCCAGGATGGCTGGGCGTTCTTCGAGGAACTGGAATCCGAAGCCGAAGTGTCGGTGACGGTGAAAACCCTGAAGAAGACCGGGGCGCTGCCAGGGATCGATAAATATCCGGCGGCGTCGATCTGGTCGGCCATCGAGGCGCACCCTACCGGAGGCGGACAGGAGATCGTGGGTGAGGCCGACATCAAGGGCCCCGAGTGGGACGTGCTGACAGAGGCAAATCCACCCACGGACTACCCGCACTTCATGAGCAAGAAGGTCGGTACGCCACCGGCCTTTGCAAAGCACATCAGCAGAGTGCTGCTTCTGGAGCGACTGCGCGAGGTCAATGCCTTGCTCGGTTTCACTCGCGTGGAGGCGCCCGAAGAAACGGGTGGCCCGAACGAACGGCCCCAGATGGCCAACCTCTCACGAGGCAAACCGGACTGGGTTCCTGCAAACCAGGTGCATGGTGAGGGTATCTTCATCCAGTTCGACGAGCAGGCGCTCGTCGCTTGGGAAGCACTACCTGCCGTCGCGCAGGTCGACAAGATGCTCCGGGGAGGCCACAGGGGATGGCGCAATTCACGTCATCTCGATCCTGACGAGGGCTACCCCGGCATTCGCTACGCCATGCTCCACACGCTCTCGCATCTGCTGATTCGCGAGCTGGCGCTGGAGTGCGGCTACAACGCTGCGAGCATTCGTGAGCGCATCTATGCCGACACATCGGGCGACAGCCCACAGGCAGGCATCCTCATCTACACGGCAGCAGCGGACTCCGATGGAACGCTGGGCGGTCTAGTCGATCTCGGTAAGCCTGAGAATTTGGGGCGCCTCCTGGAGCAAGCCTTGAACCGCTCGAAGATTTGCTCCTCGGACCCGCTCTGCTCCGAGCACGATCCGGAGAAAGATCGCTCACTTCATGCTGCGGCTTGCCACGCTTGTAGTTTGGTGGCCGAGACCTCCTGCGAGCGCGGGAATCGCTACCTGGATCGGTCATTGCTGGTTCCGACCCTGGAACGTATCGACGCGGCTTTCTTCAAGGGCTTGTGACATGGAGAAGCTCTTGGACGCCGTCGCAGCCGTAGTCTGTCTGGTCTCTCCAGAGAAGGTTCAGTCGATCGCCAACCGGATTCGTCAGGCCGGCACCAGTAAAGCGGCCAATTCGCTGTCGAGCGTGGTCGGCACGCCTGCTGCCGCCGGGGTCGTGGATCAGCTCGTCGACGCATGGCGAACGACTAGTGTCGGGGCCGATGAACTTGCGTCGATGCTGCTCGCCGCCGGACATGTCTTCACCAAGACTACGAATCAACAATCCACCGAACTCGTGTGGACGGGGCCGACGACACCCTTTGTCTCCGCTCGACGAACCGAGCAGGCGTTACTGCAGGTCATCAACGCCGCCGAGCAGACCCTGTTCATCACCAGCTTTGTCGCCTATGACGTCTCGACCATCGTAAAGGCGCTAAATTCTGCAACTGATCGCGGAGTGGTCATCTCCATGCTGCTCGAGTTGTCGCGGAATCACGGCGGCAGCATTGCCTTTGATGGAATAGGCAAGATGAAAGCTCTAGTCCCCGCCGCACGACTCTATGCCTGGCGTGACAAGGCCGATCCGTTCTTAGACGGGCGCGTCCATGCCAAAGTCGCCGTTGCCGACGGTAGGATGTGTTTCATCACCAGCGCGAACCTGACCGGTCATGCGATGGAGAAGAACATGGAAGCTGGCGTACTCCTCTCTGGAGGGCACATTCCCAAGCTGTTGTATGACCATTTACGGTCATTGGTGGCAACCAATTTGGTTTCGCCTGTATGAAACGTTCCATATTGCAGCGAACGAGGTTGGGTTCGCCGGACAATGATGCATGCGAGGGCTTCTTTGGTCGATTGAAGACCGAGATGTTCTTCGCCCGGGACTGGCTCTCGACGACCATCGAAGAGTTCGTGGCAGCGTTGGATGCCTACATCCGCTGGCATAACGACGTGCGGATCAAGAGTTCGCTGGGCTTCCGCAGTCCCGCCGAGCACCGTATGAACCTGGGCGTCGCAGCATAACCGGTCCAAGTTTTCCGCCGCACCCCCAGCTGGTCAGTTTTCAACGCGCGCCAACAGCCTATGCACAACATGCGGCGTGAAGCCCTTGGAAAGGCACGCAAACCGCAGTATCGTCACCGCAAAGACGCCAGCTCGTGGAGGGACGAGGGGATGCGTTTCAAGACTCAAAATCAGCCGAAGCGCGAGAACGCGCCGGAAAATCAAAATCATCAACTGATGATCCTGCGCCTCCGTGCGCGTGGGATTTTTCTACAGGCGCGTTGGCTCATAAACTACAAAAGGGGGAATGCATGTTTTTAATTGGCTTAATTATTGCAATAATTCTCGCAATCATATCCAAGAACAGGAAATATCCTGCATGGGAAATCATTCTATGGTTTGTTGCAGGATTTTTGTTCAACATAATAAGCATTCCGGTATTTCTAATAAGATCGATAATAGAGAAAAAAGGTTGGAGTGTTGGCTTGGCGAGTGGTGCTCTAATCGCAGTTGGCTCTATTTCAATGATTTACGACTTCGGTAGAGTCCTATCTGACCGCGGATGGTTCTCAAGGCCCGAGCTTGGCGCAGCTTCTATTATTGGCGTCCTTCTTATTATTGCTGGAATTTTTGTTGCATTCTTAGCAGGTAAAAAAGGTAAGACAATAGAAGAAAAACTTTCAGAATTGGACAATCTACTGTCAACAGGGAAGATATCAAATGAAGAACACGCCGAATTGAGGAAATCTATTTTGCTATCGCATTCATAAGCTAAAAATTCACTCGAGTGAAACGAGACAGGTCCTGCGGTTTGGTGGACACCCTGAGCTTACCCTTGGACTTCCCCTGCGGCAGTAGGCATCGCCGGCCTATGATTTGAGCATAGGAGGAAGTGCATGAGTACCCAGAGATTTACACCAGAGTTCAAGGAGGAGGCTGTCCGCCAAGTTCTCGAACGC
>NZ_SUKF01000017.1 GCF_005047655.1 Sinimarinibacterium arenosum
TCTGGATGTCTTTGCCACCGTCGATGGTCTGGACTGGCAGGCGCTGCCGGCCAATGCGTCCATCACCTGGGTCGAGCCGGCTGATCTGTCGGCCGAGCGTCAGAAGCAGATCCTGCCGTACACCCGACCGTCGATGCCGCTGGAGCAGGTGTTGATCGATGCCCACTCAGGACGTCTGTTCGGACGCTTCGGGCCCTGGGTCATCAACTGCGTCGGACTCTCCGCACTCGCCCTCTCCATCACCGGCATCTGGATGATGCGCCGGATGAATCAGGCCAGAAATAAAAATAAACGCGGGAAAAGTGCGCTGGTGTAGAGCGACTGATCCGCGCGCTCAGGCGCTGCGGCGGGCTGCGACCGGGCGTGGCAGCGCGCCACTGCGTGAGGCGGCGACACGGCGCCGCGGCTGCGCAATCTCGTTGATGTAACGCCGCAGGGTTTCGATCGCTTCAACGCGGCCGTTGCCTGCGTGCTCGCGCATGTTCGAAACGTACCAGGCATGGCTGCCCATGAAGTGGTCGATGTCGCTGGGTGTCAGCTGCATCAGATCTGCCCGCATGCCGACGCCCATACGCTCGATCATGTGGGCGTTGAGGCGCTGCTCGAACGCGTCTTCCGGCACGGCGAGGATCGGCTTGCCGAAGTGAATCGCTTCGCCGATCAGCTGATTGCCGGCCGTCGACAGCACCGCGCGGCAACCGGCGAGATCGCGCACGAAGCCTTCGACACTGGGCGCACGGAAGTCCAGATTTTCATCTTCACCGCGATGCGGCGTGCCATAGACAACGACCTTGCAGTCGAGCAGGCGCAGTGCGCGGTCGACATGTGGCAGATACTGATGCTCGCCCTTGTTGAAATACGCCAGCAGGTAGTCGCCGTTGGCGGGCTGCGCTTTCAGCACTTCGTCGCGCAGCATCGGCCCGACGATCTTGACCTGTGGATAGGCCGGCTCGGCCGGATAGAAACTGGAAATGAGGATGCGTTCGGGCACGCCCATCAGGCTGCGATAGCCCCAGGCGTCTCGCATGCCCAATGCCCACAGGTCAGCCGGAAAGTGCGGCTTGCAGTAGGCGATGATGCCGACGTGGTCGAAGCTGATGCGCGGAATGCCGAGCTTCTGCGACACGCGATGGGTCCATGCTTCGGAGTCCGAAATCACCAGGTTGATGCCGCGTTGGCGAAACTCGTTGGCGACCTGTTCGGTTCCGGCGCCGCCGAATAGCAGATCGGACATCGGCGCGAAATTGCGCCGCACCGTGCGCAGTAGCGAATGTGAACCGCCATCGTTGTACTGATAGCCGATGGTTGGAATCCGCACGGTCGGGAAGCGGGGTGCCAGGACGTCGTAGGCATCGGCGCCGGCAAATACCGTGACGTCATGTTCCTGCATCAAGGCCGGCAGTACCGACATCGTCCGCATTGCGTGGCCGCGTCCGTAGCCCATGACGCCATAAGCAATTCGCATACGCTGAGGTCCACTGTTCATTTGGGGATGGATACTCCAGCCCGGCGATGATCTGACGATGACAAATCGGCGTCGATTTGATGACGGCAACCGCGGTATGGCTGAGCAATGCTGCACCGCAACAGTGCGCAAACTTGGGTTTAGATGCAGCAAAACCGCCCTGAAGAGCCCCTGTAATTTTGCTTTCCAATAAAAATAACGCGTTATATATCAGTGGATTATGCGATCGTACGTGAAATTGCGTATTCCCTCGACCAAGGTGGAGTTTTCTGCGCTGTTTCTTGGCGTTAATGTAGCGGCCCCATTCACCGGACCAATGGTCGGTATGGATGGTTGGACGGCAAAGTGCGAACGGTCCCCTGGACCGCGCACCCGCAGCGGCAGGCGCGACGCAGCGGGATACAGCGGGAGGAGAAACTCGCAATGGAGCGCGCCACATTGACACCGGTGCAGTTGGCACCGGTGTGCACTTTTCCTCGCTGACGCTGACGTCAATTTTTCCAGCAGGCGCCACTCCACCCGTATTGGCCACGGGATACACTAGGCGCCCCCTCTCCTGAGCATGACTTCGTGCACGCAGTGTTCGATCTGGAACTGTGGGCGGCGTTGCTGACGCTGACCGCGCTGGAAATTGTCCTGGGTATCGACAACATCATTTTCCTGTCGATCATGGCCAACAAGCTGCCCGAAGCACAGCGCGCACGTGCGCGCACTTGGGGCCTTGCCGGTGCATTGATTACCCGAGTGTTGCTGTTGATGTCCCTGGCGTGGGTTGCGCGACTGACGCAGCCGCTGTTTGAGGTGCTGCAGTACAGCGTGTCCGGACGCGATCTGATTCTGTTCGGCGGTGGCCTGTTCCTGATTGCCAAGAGCACCCTGGAGATTCACCACCATGTCGAAAGCGGGACCGGACCGGAGTCATCCGAAGGCGCGCCCATCACGACCGCCGCAGTCAGTTTCGTCTCGGTCATCGTGCAGATCATGCTGCTCGATATCATCTTCTCGCTGGATTCGGTGATTACCGCGGTCGGCATGACCGATCGTCTTGGCGTGATGATCACGGCCATCGTGATCGCGATCGGGGTGATGATGTTTTTTGCCGGTGCAGTGTCGCGCTTCGTCGAGCGTCATCCGACCATCAAGGTGCTGGCTCTGGCCTTCCTGATTCTGATCGGCATGGCCTTGACCGCCGAAGGCCTGGGTTTTCATGTGCCCAAGGGCTACATCTACTTCGCGATGGCGTTCTCGATCGGTGTCGAGGCCATCAACATGCGTGCACGCGCGAAGCAGCGCGTCAGGGTCTGACTTCAAACGCGCGCAAGCGCGAACGCCAATGCGCTGATGGCAGGCCCGAGTTCGGGCCTGCCATTCGCGACGCGAGGGACTTACGGCCCTGTGTGTAGATCAGCCCAGCAGCTGCTTGCGCATCATGCCGCGATAGACGGCGTCCGGTAGCAGGCGGCGCAGAAAGAGCAGGCTTTTTGCGTCACTGCCGACCGGATAGCGCAGACGCGCATTGTCTTTGGTTGCGGCATTCCAGATCGTCTCGGCAACCAGTGTCGGTGCCGCGCCTTTGGCGCCGAAGGCATTCATGCGGCGCGTACCTTTGTCGACCGTATCGTTATACGCACTCAGCGCGCGATCATGCACAAAGTCGACCGAGCGATCGTAGAAATCGGTCTTGATCGCGCCGGGCTCGATCAGTTTCACGCGGATGCCCAGTGGCGCGAGCTCGAACTGCAGTGACTCGGTGAACCCGTCGACCGCCCATTTGGTTGCGTGGTAAACGCTGTAGAACGGAAAGGTCAGACGCCCGCCCATGCTGGCGACGTTGACCAGCACACCGCTGCCGCGTTCGCGCATCTGCGGAATCGCCGCGCGACACATGCGCATCAGACCGAACACATTGGTCTCGAACTGGCGCTGCACGCGGGCTTCGTCCATGGATTCGAAGGTGCCGACCAGACCATAGCCAGCGTTGTTGACCAGCACATCGATGCCGCCGAAACGCGACTGTCCCGCCGTCAGCGCCTGCGTGATCGACTCGGCGTCGGTGACGTCCAGGCGTGTGACCATCCAGCGCGGGTCGTCGCGATCCGATTGCGGTGTACGCATCGTCGCCACCACGTTCCAGCCGCGCTGGAAAAACAGTTCGGCAGTTGCTTTGCCGATGCCCGTACTGGCGCCGGTGATCAAAACCGTTTTCATTTCTAAGCCCCCTGATTTGATGCGTCCGGCGCAGCCGGAGCGAAGCGGCAGTGTATTCGCACCGAAACGCCTCGGTGAAATGAGTGCCCATGAAAAAGGCCCGCCGATGGCGGGCCTCGCACATCCAAGCCGTCAACGGATCAGAAGCGCATCGCCACGCGGGCGCCGATCGTGTCGGTCTTGTCCTGGTTGGCGTATTCGATCTCGCCGCTGATGACTGGCGTGAAGAAGTACTTCGCGCCAACGCCGACGGTGGATTCGGAGCCGTCGGCATCGCTGTCGTTGAAGCGGACGCCAAAGCTGAGTGCGCTATTCAAGTAGAAGTCCGCCAACAGGGTGTATTCGATCGTGTCGTCCTGATCGTCGTACTGCTTGATGTCGGCTTCAAGGTTCAGGGCCATGCCATCGTTGAGCAGAACGACATACTTCGCGCCGAGGGAGATGGCGGTCAGATCGGCGAGATCCAGGTCTTCATACCCGACCGTGAGGAGCAGGCCATCCATCGGCAGGAAGCCTGCACGGACAGCGAAGTCCGTCGAGTCCTCACTGCCAATCGACGCCTGGGTCACGTCCGCGGCGCCGTAGAAGTCGCCAAAGAAAAATTCGCCACTGCCGTTCAGCGCGTCGACATCGGCTTTGTCGGCCGTCGCGTACGAAATGCCGAGATTGCTCGAACGCCCAAGGAATGCCGCCTCGGCCAGCGGGCGGCCGTTGGTGCTGACCTGCTTCAGGTGGAACGTGAAATCGGCCCCATAGATGCTGTCGGTCGAGCCGTCAGCGTCGACGTGGGCATACGTCAGTCCACCCTCCATCTGATAGTCCTGTGCCTGTGCGCCGAAGGTTGCGAGCGCCGCAGCGACCGCAGCAGCCATGTATGCTTGCTTCATCATTGTTTTAAGTCCTCTGAATAACCCCAGGATGCCGAGCGCGCCTTCGTTACATTTTTGTGACAAAGCGTCGGCTTTCTGACTATAGCCGCACCACAATGGCGCGCCAATAGGTCGGGGCACCATTTTGGCGCCACTACAATGGTGCCCCGTGCGTCATTCAGTGGCGCCAGGGTCCAAGGCCCGCTTCGCACATTCCGACGATGCAACTAGACACCCGCAATCTCTCCCCACTTGTCTCGCATCTGAATCCGGCGCAGCGCGAAGCCGTGACGGCTCCGCCCGAGCACCGTCTGGTGCTGGCCGGCGCCGGGTCCGGCAAGACGCGCGTGCTGACGCATCGCGTTGCCTGGCTGATTGCGGCTGAGGGTGTGTCGCCGATGTCGATTCTGGCGGTGACCTTTACCAACAAGGCCGCCAGCGAGATGCGCGGACGCATCGAGCAGCTGATCGAAGTACCGATTCGGGCGATGTGGGTGGGCACCTTTCACGGCATCGCGCATCGCATGCTGCGGTTGCACTGGAAAGAAGCCGGTTTGCCGCAGAGCTTCCAGATCCTCGATGCCGACGATCAGCTGCGCGTCGTGCGCCGGGTGCTCAAGGGACTGGATCTGGCGGACGACCAATGGCCGCCCAAGATGGTCGCCGGCTGGATCAACACGCAGAAGGAAGAAGCACGCCGCGCCGAACACTTGAGTGGCGAAGGCGACTTCACCCAGCAACAGCTGGTGCGCATCTACAGCGCCTACGAGCAGACCTGCGAGCGGCAGGGTGTGGTCGACTTTGCCGAGTTATTGCTGCGTGCCTACGAGCTCACGCGCGACAACGCCGACATCCAGGCGCACTACCGCCGGCGTCTGCGTCATATCCTGGTCGACGAGTTCCAGGACACCAATGCGCTGCAGTACCGCTGGCTCAAGGTGCTCGCCGGTGACACCGGCACCCTGTTCGCGGTCGGTGACGACGATCAGTCGGTCTACAGCTGGCGCGGTGCGCGGGTCGAGAACATGATCAATCTGTCACGCGATTTCATTGGGTGTGAGATCGTGCGACTGGAACAGAACTACCGCTCCACCGGCACCATCTTGAACGCGGCCAACGGTCTGATCGCGCGCAACAGCGCGCGGCTGGGCAAGAAATTGTGGACCGAAATCGGCGAAGGCGAGCCGATCCAGCTATACGCCGCATTCAACGAATACGACGAAGCCGAGTTTGTTGCCAACCGCATCAAGGAGCATATCGACGGTGCCTGCGCTTACACCGACATTGCGGTGCTGTACCGCATGGGTGCGCAGTCGCGGGTACTGGAAGAAACCCTGATTCGCGCGCGCATTCCGTACCGCATCTATGGCGGCCTGCGCTTTTTCGAGCGCCAGGAAATCAAGGATGCGCTGGCTTATCTGCGCCTATTGCACAACCGTGATGACGACGTCAGCTTCGAGCGGGCGGTCAATACGCCCACGCGCGGAATCGGCGCGACCACGGTCGAGCGGCTGCGTGTACTGGCGCGGCAGCGAGGGCTGTCGATGTGGGCCGCAGCGCGTGACGGCGGCGCCGCGCTGGGCCGTTCGGCCGGCAAAGTGCAGGACTTCCTCAAGCTGATCGATTCGATCGCGCAGACCACGCAGGAACTCTCGCTGAGCAAAACCACCGAGCAGGTGATCGAACGCTCGGGCCTGCGCGGGCACTACCAGAAGGAAGGGCGTGAGCAGGCCGAGACGCGACTGGAGAACCTCGACGAATTGATCAACGCGGCCCGCAGCTTCGAGCTGCAGCAGCTGCAGGATGCGCCGGCCGATCCCGACGTTGAAGGACTGAGCGAACCGGAGCTCGATCCGCTGACGGCTTTCTTGGCGCGCGCCGCATTGGAATCGGGTGAGGAACAGGCCGGTCCCGGCGAGGACTGTGTGCAGCTGATGACCTTGCACGCAGCCAAGGGGCTCGAATTCCCGATCGTGTTCATGGTCGGTCTGGAGAACGGACTGTTCCCGCATATCCGTTCGGTCGACGAGGGCAACCTCGAGGAAGAACGCCGGCTGTGCTACGTCGGCATCACGCGGGCACGCAAGCGGTTGTATATGAGCTACGCCGAAACGCGCCGCGTGCATGGCGTCGAGCAGATCGGCATGCCGTCACAGTTCCTCAAGGAAATACCACCCGAGTGCATCGTCGAAACGCGGCCGCGCGCCCATACACTGCGTCCGGCATTTGCCGCGCGTGGCTACGGCGGCGGCAGTGGCGGTTCGCGTTACAGCGCCGGCGTGCCTGCGGCGCCACCGGCACGCACCGCGATGCCGGCGTCGATGCGACAGACCAGCGGGCCGAATGGTCTGCGCCTGGGCCAACGTGTGCGCCATGAGCGCTTCGGTGAAGGCACGGTGTTGCAGTTCGACGGCGACGGCGACCGGACCCGCGTTGAAGTCCGCTTCGAAAAGGGCGGCAGCAAATGGCTGATGCTGTCGTACGCCAACCTGCTGCCGGTCTGATTCGCGCGTGACGCCGGTTGCACCAGAGGCCGTTGCGGCGCTGGTCGTGGTCCTGGCCGTCGTGATCGGCTGGATGTTCAGATCACCGCGACCGCGTACCGTCGCCGAGCTGCCGCCGCAATGGCGCGAGCAGCTGTATCGACAGGTGCCGCACGCCGTCATGGTGCCGGCGGCGCTAAGTCGGATCTACGAAGACCGCGTTCGCGATTTCCTGCTACAGAAGCGATTTGTGCCCTGTGCCGGACTGAAGCTGAGTGACGACATGCGTGTTGCCGTGGCTGGGCTCGCATGTCTGCTGGTGCTGCGTCCGGGCGCGCGACTGTTTCCGGATGTGCGTGCGGTGCTGCTGTATGCGGACCGTTTCTATGTGAAGCACGACGAGCCTGACGAGTTCGGACTGGTCAGCGATGCTCCGGTCGAACAGCTCGGTGAATCCTGGCACGGCGATCGTGTGGTGCTGTCCTGGGCTGACGTCGAAGCTGCGCTGCATGGCGACGCGGTCAACGTCGTGGCGCATGAGTTTGCGCATCAGCTCGACGATGAAAATCCCGACGTGCAGGGAGCGCCCGCCCTGCACGACTACAGTCGCTGGTCCGAGGTCATGCTGCGCGAATACCAGCGCCTGCAACGACACCGGCGTCCGCCGGTGCTGGACCCCTACGGCGCCGAGAGCCCGGGTGAATTCTTCGGTGTTGCGACCGAGGCGTTCTTCCAGCGCGGCGCGGCGCTAAGGCAGCATCACGCGGAGTTGTATGCGCTGTTTCATGACTACTATGGACTTGATACCGCACAGCATGCGCTGTGGGGGGCACACCGGAAAATGCCGTGAACGATGAAGCAACGCAGTTGGTCGCGCTGGTGGCTTCCGGCAACAAGATCGAGGCGATCAAACTGCTGCGTAAAGTCCGCGGCCTGGGGCTGAGCGAAGCCAAGGATGCCGTGGAGCGCATTGCCTCGCTGGCCGACGCGCAACGCGAATTGCAGCCGCGGGTCCGCGTGCAGCAGGCGTCACCGAACTCGGGCCTGGCCGATGCAGAAGTGCAGCGTCTGATCCGGGCGGGGCAGACGCTCGCCGCGATCAAACGGGTCCGCGATCTGACCGGCTGCGGACTGCGTGAGGCAAAGCGGGCAGTCGATACGGTGTTGCCACCGCATCTGCGTGACCACGAGCTGCGCGTGCTGCAGCGCTGGCTGATTGCCAGCGCTGTGCTGGTCGCTGTCGCGGTGATCTGGTCCGCTTATGGCTGACCGTCTGTGCAAACGACGTCGGCCCGGCATATGCGGGGCCGACGCGAACGCTCAATCGCGATGCCTCACTCGTTGGTGATGCAGGCGCCGTAGAAATTGAGCATCTTGGCAACAGCCAGCAGGCCGCCTTTCATCTTGTAGCGCACCCCGTAGACCCCAGCCGTGGTCGTCGCATCGTCGAGCGGGAACGACACGAAGAAGCGCTGGGAATCGTTGACCAGCTGCAGCGCGGTCAGCAAAAGTCCGTCGGCGTTGGTGTAGTCGGCGCTGCCCAAAGTGACGTTGCCGTCTGCATCAACGCCGGTGATCGGCGTCATGCTGTCGAGGCCGAGCAGCGACAGGGACAGCCACTGGTTCGGATTGCTGACGATAAAGCCGGCCTGTTGGCCCAGCTTGACCGGTAGCGGTTTGATCGAGCCGTCGGTGTTCTGTGCCGTTGAATAGACGTCGACCACGATGTTCCCGATGCCGAGCAGATCCAGCGCGATCAGGGCCTGGGTATATGACTCCAGATCGGCGTCGATGATCTCACTGCCGTCGCCGGCGCTGATGATGCCGATCGGGGTGTCACCGACAGAGCTGCGCAGCTTGACCGCGACGCTCGAAGTACGCACCCACGGAATTTCGACATCACCGCCGGTCAGCAGCATTGACGCCGCGCCAACGCCACACTGGTCTTCGCCGCCGCTGATGTCGGCGCCGACCGTTTCGACAGCGCTCTGGCCACCGGGCATGCCGCAGCGCAGGGTGAAGTCGTAGTGGCCGGTCAGACCCGTACTGTCGACAAAGAAGCCGTCACTCTGCAACGGTTGCGCACCGCTCCAGGGACGACCAGGTACACCGCCTTCGGCAATGCAGTTGAGTGCGTTGCTTGCGTTCCAGCTGAGGTTCAGCGGCGTACCCGCTGCGGCTGTGGCCGTTTTGGCGTTGTTCAGAGTCAGGTTGACGCTGGGCGCGGCGTTGCCGACGGTAACGTAGACCGTGGCCTCCGCACGCTGCGCCAGTGTCGCGTCGACACAGCTGAGCGTGTACGGATAGATGCCCGCGACGCTGGCCGCATTCAGGCGCTCGCCGCCGAGCGTGCTGCGGCTTCCGGACCAACCGTCCGCACCGCTGCCGCCCGATGCGCTGCAGGTAGATACACCTTCACCGTTCCAGCTCAGCGTGACCGGTGCGCCTTGTGCGACACGCGAGGCCGTTGCGATCAGGGTCACAGCCGGCGTCGCGCTGTCAGTGTCGGAAACCGTTGACGTGGCCCACGACTGCCCGCCGGCGCCATTGCACACCAGCATGTAGACGTAGTCTTCATTGGCTCCGAGCGTGATACCGGTGAGCGCGATTTCTTCGGTGCCCGAAACGACCTTGCTACCGTTCCAGGCCGGCACGTTGGGACTGTACGCGGTGCAATCGGTTGCACCCGCAGCGGTCCAGTACACGGTCACCGGATCGGTACCGTCGATGATGAAACTGTCGATGCTCGGCGGCGCGACGTTGGATACCGACAGGCTGGTTGACGCCCTGCCGGTATTGCCATGGGCGTCGGTGCAGCTCAGCGTGTAGATGTAACCGCCGGCAGTCAGACTGCTGGCGACATAGCTTCCACCGTTGACTGAAGGCGTGGTTGCGACCCAGCCCGGATCCTCGCCGCTGGCGACGCACGAGCTTGCGTCGCGCACCGTCCAGCGCAGCGTGCTGGTGCCGCCCTCGGAGATGCGACCGTGATCGAACGCAAGGGTGACTTCGGGTCCGCTTTGCGTCACTTCGACCACTGCACTGGCAGAGGCTTCGTCGCCCGACGCGCTGGTGCAGGCGAGGTTGTAGACATAGACACCCTCGTTGGCCAGCGTCGGCGTGAAACTGCCCGAGGTGGCGCGGGATCCGCTCCATGCGGCATCGGTGCCACTGGCTGTGCATTGAACGGCGTTGGTCGCGATCCACTGCAGCGGTGAACCGGCGGTATGGGTGTCGATCGTCTGCAGCGACGGCGTCAGGCTCAGAGTAACGGCGTCATTGCCGGCGTTCGCCGGAGTGACTTGTACGCTGACGCTGTCGGCGCTGGTCTGTCCGGCGTTGCTGCAGGTGAGCGTGTAGGTATAGGTCCCCGGCGTTGATGGCGCGTCGACCAACAGATAACCGGTGGTTGGAACCGAACCGGACCAACCGCTGCTCGCGCCGCCGCTGGCGGTGCAGGTTTCGGCGCTCTGGACGTTCCAGACCAGGGGCAGCGTCGATCCGGCAGCGACCTTGTTCATCGCCGAACTGAAACTGATCACGGGCGCCGGGGGCGTCGCCTCGTGGTCGTTATTGCCGCAGCCGCTGAGCGACATCAGGCAAATCAACGGTGCACAAAAATACACCGCACGGTGGGGGGCGCGCTTCATGAACACTCCTGCTAGCCAATGGATCCTGATCGACAGCGCTCGCGACCCAGGGCAGTGGCTACGGGATCCTGAACGCGGACTGTTGAACACAACGCATCACGGGGCGCAATGCGAACAACAGCGGTCGTTGGCGCAAAGGTAGCGGATTGGTGATGACCGATGAATCGGGTCAAGCGCGGCAGCGCTGTAGGCAATAGCGGCCGGCATGGCGTCAAAGATTTCCGGCAACGTCAGGCGATAGCGGTCAGGTGCCGCGTCGTGGCAACGATATGCGTGTAGATGAAGCGGCAGCCTGCGTCAGGCAGTATGAAAAGTGAAGGCGACGATCGATCGCCGTGATCGCCTGCTACTTCAGCTTGATCACCATCGCGTCGATGCCGTTGTCGTCAAGCCGCGCAACCGTGGCCTGAACTTTCGACCAGCTGCTTTCCGGCCCGACGCGGACTCGGTAATAGGTGTCCTTGCCATCGATTGTCACCGACTCGATGCGGGATTCGATGCCGATCAGCGCCAGACTGGCTTTCTGTCGGTCGGCTTCCTTCTGTTCGCGAAACGATGCGACCTGAATCACGTACTGTTCGGTGCTGCTGTCGGCTGCGGTCGGTGCGTCAACCTTCGGCGCCTTGGCGCTGCGGGTCTGCTCCTTGGGCACCACGACTTCCTGGTCACGAAGAATTTCGTAGAAGGTGAAACGCGGCTTTTCTTTCGGCGGCAGCGGGATCGGTGCGTTCTTTGCGGCGGCGGGCTTCTTGGCGGCAATCACCGGTGACGGTTCGTCGCTGCGCGCCAGTTCCGGCGCCGGTCGCGAGATGTAGACGAATGCGGCGATCGCCAGACCAAACGACAGGCCGGCCAGAAGCCAGACCCATCCCGGCATCGCCTTGGGTTTGGCATGGCCGCGGGATGTCGCCTGACGGCGCGGGCTGGAGCGTTGGGCGTAGTCGCGCGACATCGGGCTTTACATTTTTTCCGGTGCGCTGACGCCAAGAATCTTCAGTCCGGCGCGGATCACCGTACCGGTGGCCGCGACCAGGGCCAGCCGCGCGGCCTGCAGCTCGGGATCGTCCTCGACCAGGAAACGGTGCATGTTGTAGTAGGCATGCAGTGCTTCGGCCAGGTCCTTGAGGAAGAACACCACCGTATGCGGGGTGTACGCGCTGGCGGCGCGCTGCAGCATGTCCGGATAGCGGTTGAGCAGGGTCAGCAGCGCCTTCTCATGCTCGTTGGTCAGCCGGTGCAAGGTCAGCTTGGCCGTGGCTGGATCCCAGTCGCCGCCCTTCTCGACCAGCTGCTCGAACACGCGGCAGATGCGCGCGTGCGCGTACTGCACGTAAAAGACTGGATTGTCGTTGGTCTGTGAGCGCGCCAGATCGATGTCGAATTCCAGATGCTGGTCGTGCGAGCGCGTCAGATAGAAGAAGCGCGTCGCATCGGTGCCAGCCTCGTCGATCAGGTCCTGCAGGGTCACGAAGTTGCCGCTGCGCTTACCCATGCGTCCGGACGACAGCGTCACGAACTGGATCAGCTGCACGTTCAGTGCGTCCTTGCGTTCGGTCAGCGCTTCGATCGCCGCGCGTACGCGTGCGATATAGCCGTGATGATCGGCGCCCCAGACGTCCATCAGGGTGTCGTAGCCGCGATCCAGCTTGTCGATGTGATAGGCCAGATCGTTGCAGAAATACGTCGCGGCGCCGTCGGCCTTGATCAGCACGCGGTCCTTTTCATCGCCGAACTGCTCGGTGCGCATCCACAGCGCACCGTCCTTCTCATAGGTCAGGTTCTGCTGTTCCAGCCGGGTCAGCGCCTTGCTGACAAAGCCGCTGTCGACCAGCTCACGCTCGGAACTCCACTGATCGAAGCTGACGTTGAAGTCGGCCAGCGTCTTGCGGATCGCCGCCAGCTGATCATCCAACGCCGCCTGCTTGATCAGGTCGTAGCGTTCGTCGCCCAGCAGCGAGCGCGCACGCACGATCAGCGCGTCCATGAAGCGTTCCTGCCCGGTCTTGATCACGGCCTTCTCGGCTTCGGTATCGGTCGGGCCTGGCAACGGCTCCTCCGGCACGTCGTCCAGCACCGTCGCTGCGGGGAAGCGCAAACCATCACCGTGCTCGCTGTGCAGCACCTGCGCGGTCTTGCGGATGTACTCGGACGGATACGCGCGTTGCGGCATCGGCACGTTCTCGCCGCACAGTTCCAGATAGCGCACCCAGACCGACAGGGTCAGGATGTCGACCTGGCGACCGGCGTCATTGACGTAGTACTCGCGCCAGACCTGCCAGCCGGTTGCGGCCAGCAGCTTGGAGATCGAGTCGCCATAGGCGGCGCCGCGGCCGTGACCGACGTGCATCGGCCCGGTCGGATTGGCGGAGACGAACTCGACCATGATGCGACCGCGATTGCCGGAACGGTCGCAGCCGTAGTCTTCGCCCTGCTCGATGATTTCGGCGACCACGCCCTGGAACGCAGCCGAGGCGAGGAAGAAATTGATGAAGCCGGGGCCGGCGATCTCGACCTTGGATACTCGAGTCGAGTCGGGCAACTGCTTGACCAGCGCTTCAGCGACACCGCGTGGCGGCTTGCCGAGCGTCTTGGCCAGCTGCAGCGCCAGATTGCTCTGAAAGTCGCCGAATTTGGTGTCCTTGGTCGCGTCGAGCTGGATCGTCGCCGTGTGTTCCACGCCGGATTCCGCCAGAACGCGCTTCAGCGCGCTGGCCAACAGCTCCTGCAAGTGCTCTTTCATTCGGGGGTCGGTCTACGCCTTGGGACCGCGGATTTTACCCGGTATCCGCGTCGTCGCGGCGAAACGTCGTCGAGACCGCGTCGGCGGCGCGAATTTGCGGCCGCTTCAGGCCGGCCGAGACGCCCGAATTCCGGGCGTGTCGGACCGCGCACAGACCGCGCTAACGCGATGCTGCAGCCGCTCCGGCTGTCCGCGTGACCACCAGCGTCGCGCGGTATTCATCGTTGTCCGGGTGGTGCTGCACTGAGGGATAGGGGTCCAGCTGCAACAGCTGCACGGTGTATTCGCGATACACCGCGGTTTCCGTCCCGTGCAGCGTGAATGCCAGCGCGGCGGGCTCCGCGCCGAGCTCCTCGGCGTTCAGGGTGATGCGGGCCTGGCCCGCCCAGACACACTCGCCGCCCGACGGGCAGCGGGAGTCTTCATCGACCGAAACGAAGTCCAGCGTCAGCGCCGCGTCTTTGAGCTGGGCCTGCTTGCCGTAGGCGAGCTTGAATTCCTGATCCAGCACGGGTGCGTCGGCAGGATCATTCGAGCATGCGGTCAGTCCACTCATCCCCAGCGCCAGTCCCAAACCGAGGGCCAGCGCGCCGGTGCCGCCCAGACGTGCCTGAATAAAGGTAGCGAATGCGAACTTCACTGAGCTCCCTCCGTCAGCTGCATCGGTTGATAGCGTACGCCGTGGCGTGTTTGCGGGGGGGAGGTGGTGACGAAGCCAAAGCGTTGATAGACCGGCACCGCATACATCGATGAATTGACGGTAAAGGCGCCCCGATGGCCCTGTTCGAGTGCGCGGGCTTTCAACCGCATCCACAGCTGTGTGGCGATGCCCTGTCCATGCGCCTCCGGGGAAATAAAAAGATGGTAGAGGTGCCGGCGGTCCTTCATGGATGCAACTCCGAGCAGCACGTCACCGGCCCGTGCGATCCAGGCATCGATTGTCGGATCAGCAATGAAGGTCCGCAGTGCCGAGGGCGACAGGCTGTCGAAGAATGCCGTGGCATCGGCTCGATCATTCGCATCGACAAAGAAATCCGCCAGACCGAGGATCAGCGCTGATATCTCCGGTGCATCCGCTTCGGTGGCGGGACGAAGATGCAGGGCCTCAGGCATGGACGAGGATGGCGATGGCCGCGCCGAGCAGCAGCGCCGCGGCCATGCGGATCATCGCTTTGCTGAAACTTTCACCGATGCCCTTGCCCGCACGCGCGACGGCGTAGGCATAGCCGAACTTGACGCCGCCCACAGCGACCAGCGTCACCAGCGCGATCACGCCGATATCGGGCGGCGTCAGTGTCTCCATCTCGACGAAGGCCGGCAGAAAGCCGAGATAGAACAGCACCGCTTTCTGGTCCCCTAGCGTGATCAGCAGGCCGGTCATGAAACTGCCCAGGTACGAGCGTCGGGCGACGCCGGAACGCTGACGGTGTGGCTCGCCGGTGCGCAACAGCGTGACCGCCAGCCAAGCCAGGTAGGCCGCTCCGGCATACTTCACCAGCGTAAACGCGCTGCCGAGTGCGTCACTCAACAGGACCAGGCCGAACACCGCGGTGAGCATGAACACCATGTCGCCCATCACCACACCCAGGGCGGTCAGCGCCCCGTGACGCAGTCCGCTGCTGGCTGCATTGGCGGTGACGGCGAGCAGGCTGACGCTGGGAATCGCCGCAAGGACGGCCATGGCGCTGAACAGCGCGGCAATGCTGGGAGGGGAGAGGCTGGATTGCATGAGTGCCGAAGGGTTGGCCGGAACGAAGCGGAAGAGTAACCGCGTCTGCAGCGCGGACGCCGGAGGCTAGCCGCAGGGCGTGTCGTGATACTCGGACAAATCGCTGACCGGTGCGAAACCCAGCGATTCAGCATCCGGCTGCGATGCGGCGCGAATGCTGTAGACGTTGATCGCGCCAGTTTCCCCGCCGCAGACCGTGGGATGGGCCAGACCGTCGTCGCCTTTCTGTCCGCAGAGCACGTCGATGCCGGCGTTGATCAACTCCTGCGCCATCGTCTCCACCGAGGTGCCTTCGGATTCACACTGACGGGAGCCGTCGCTTTTGAAAACCTTGACGATATCCTGCTGCGCGCTTGTTCCGGAGCTGCAGCCGCTGGCAGCGATCAGCAACACAAACGGGGCAATGAGCATTGCGGCAGCGCGCATCGCATCGACTCCGGAGGAATGGGCTCGGGTGCCCATGCTGCCACGCTTGGTGTCGATCTTCATCTCGGGTCGGATGGTACGTACGCGTCCGGATACTGCGGTAGCGTGTCCTGAATGGGCCACCAGTTGCATTGCGACGCCGTGTAAAAGTGAAATGCCGGCCGCGTATTCAGCGGTTCGACCAGCAGGCCGGCACGGATTCTCAGCGTCGCCGGCAGCGCATCCCTGAAGCTGTAGACCGGCGAACCGCAGCGACGGCAGAACACGCGATGCTTGCCAGGTGACGAGACATAGTCGCTGAGCAGTTCGGGGCCGGAGATCAAAGTGAACGCCGAGGCCTCAACCGGGATATTGGTCGCGAACGGCGTGCCCTGGGCCTGACGGCACTGCGTGCAATGACAGACCTGGATCGGCGCCAGTTCACCGTCGATGCGGAATTGCACGCCGCCACACAGACAACGACCGGTATACATGCGGGCTCTCCGGGGTTTCGGGGATGAACCCGGAGCATAGCCCGCAGGCGCCGGCTCAAACGGTGCTTGGCGTCATTCCAGTTCGCTGCCCAGCGTGCCGAGGTGACTCGGCGTCGCGGCCGGCTGCGTCAGCCAGGCATGCCGTCGCGCGCCGTAGAACGACAGCGTGGGCGCCGGAAAGCCTGGGTCGGCGAAGCAGCCGACGGCGACGCCGACCTGATCCGGGAACACCGACTCCAAAGTCCAGCAGACGCTGGTGCCGCAGTTGGGGCAGAACTGGAATGTCCACTGGGCGCCGAGTTCGCCGCTGCGCTGGTAACTTTTCCGTGGGCCGGAGATCTTCACGTCGCCTTGCGGGAACCACGCACCGAGATTGAACGCGGTGCCGGTGCGGCGCTGACACATCTCGCAGTGGCACATGAAGACGTTGACCGGTTCACCTCGGCATTCGACGGTCAGATTTCCGCAGTGGCACCGCGCGGTTCGCTGCATCGGGGGCTCCAGGCAAGACATGGGGGCCGCGCAGGCACGCGCGGTGTCGATACGGGAGCAGCATCCGCCGAGCGCGGCGCGTGTTCAATTACCTGCGAGGTCAAGCGCCGGCTGGCCCGGGCCTGCGTCCGATCTCAGGGCTGAGCCCTGTCCAGTCGGATCTTCAGGCGTGCGATCCCGAGCCGCGCTCTGCGCTGCATGATCCTGCGTGTCAGCGGTATCAGCGTCGCCCGCATCAGCGGATGCGTATTGCGACTGAACATGCGCCAGCGGATGCGGCACGCATGCGCCGCCGTGGGCTCGAAGTCGATTTCCATCCGCGGTAGTAGCGGGAGGAACGCGCCTTCGGTGACCAGGCGCTGGTTCGGCCGCGCGTCGACCACCGTCAGCATGATCTTGCGCGTGCCTCGCAGTGGAATCGCCACCGTTTCGAGGTAGGTCTTGCCGGGCTCGCCATGAGGACGATCATTGGCGGACGCGATTGCCACCACGCCGGGAAACCATTCGCCGAATCGCTCCAGATTGGCAACGTACTGGTATGCGGTCTCGGCGCTGCATTCGAGCGCAGTGGATTGTTCGGCAAGCAGATGCATGGGGGCTTCCGGGATATTTACAGCATGCGGGTCATGAACAGGCTGTAAGGATCTTCGACATAGTCCGCAAACGGCCCGCAGGGCACAAACCCGAACTTCGCATAAAGCCGCCGGGCCGGGATGTAGGCGTCCGCCGAACCCGTTTCCAGACTCAGCTGCCGGTAGGACCGTTGGGTTGCCTCATCGACGATGCGCTCCATCAGCGCGGCAGCGACGCCTCGGCGCAGATATGGGCTAGCGGTGCGCATGGATTTGATCTCGCCATGCCAGGCGTCAAGCGCCTTGAGTGCGCCGCAGCCCATCAGCTCCGCGTGGTTCCAGACGCTCCAGAACGTGATCTCCGGTGAACGCAGCGCGTCGAGATCCAGTGCATGAATGCTCTCTGCCGGTGAGTGCAGCGCCGCCGCCTGCAGATGCGACTGCAGCAGCGCGATCACCGCCGGATGATGCAGGCCGCCCGATTCAATGCGCATCACGGGGTGCCGCCAGCTTGTTGCGCAAGGCCGCCTCAACCGCAGGCCACTCCGGCGCGATGATGCTGAACACGACGGAATCGCGGATGCGGCCGTCGCGCATGATCATGTGATGACGGAGCACCCCTTCCTCTCTTGCGCCCAGGCGCGCGATCGCGGCTCTGGATCGGTGGTTCAGAACGTCGGTCAACAGCTCGACGCGATGGACGCCCCACACCTCGAACGCGTGTCGCAGCATCAAGAGTTTCGCTTCCGTGTTCACGTGCGTGCGCTGAAAGGATTGCGCGATGAACGTGAAGCCGATCTCCACGCGACGGTGCGCCGCCTCGATGCAGCGGAAGCGTGTGCTGCCGACAACCTGTCCCGAGGCCTGATCGACGGTGGCGAAGGCAAGCTCCTTGCCGCCGGCGAATTGCACTTCCGCGGAGGACAGAAACGTATCCAGCTCTTCGGGGCGTGGCACCAGGGTCACGGGCAAGGCCCACAGGTCTCCATCGGCAATGGCGCGCGCCAGCCCCGGCAGGTGATCCTCGGTCAGCGGCTCAAGCCGAACGCTTGTGCCGCGCAGAACGGTGTTTTCGATCTTCATCAGCAGTCACGGATTAAGCAACGCAGCCAGCATCATGTAGTGCGAACGCAGCAAGTCTAGCGGCTCGCGGTGGCGTGACCACCACGCGCTTCAGTTGTTCGAAGCGGGACGCCGAAAGCGCATCAAAAGGCAGGGCATCGCTGCGTACAGCAGCAGCGCCATCAGGTAGGCGATCCCTGAAACCGGATCGCGGGACGCAATGTATTGCGCCAGCGAACGGTCCTGCATCACCACCGCCAGCAACAGCTCCGCGCCGATCAGCAGCGCCAGGGCGATGGCACCGACCCGCGCACGCACAGACCACTGCAGCGGCACGGCATGGCGGCGCACGACGAACCGGGCCGCGAGCACCGTGACACCCACCATCAGTGGCATTTCCAGCAGCTCTGCCGCACGCTCACCCAGGCGCGGGACCAGCAGCGGCACGCGAATCGCCCCGAGCATGAAACCGGCCCCGAAGACCAGCCCGAAGTAGCTGACCGCAGCGAGCAGAACCTGTCTCAGCGTGAAGCCCGGCGTCGTCACGTCGCTCAGGCCCCTGGACAGCTGCCCGCGCGCCGGACTTCAATGAACCATTTCGGTTTGATACGCCAGAAGTCGGTCCGCTCCGGCATCTTCAATCCGGCGTTGGAGTCGAGCACGCGTGCGCCGTGTTCATCGCGGCAGTACACCGCCCAATGCCAGAACGGCGTTCCGCGTTCCAGATGCCATTTGGTCGCCAGCAGCGCCAGCGGTGGCAGCCGCTCCCAGGTGGTGAATGGCGTCTCACCGGATTTCGCCCGCAGGCCGAACGCGCGCAGCAGCGTGCGCACATGCTCGGTCTGCGACCACAGCCGCGGGTCCGCTGCAAAAATGCCCCGCGTGTTGGCCTCGGCTTGGGCGCGGGCGTAGGACACCCCGGCCAGTGCCGCGACGCTGGCAATCGCGCAGCCGGTTGGCTCCTGCTGGATGACGGCCCGGATCGGCGTGGCAGGTGACATCGTCGTATCAGCTACTTCTGTTTCAGTGTGTGCGACGACCAGTGAATCGAGCGGATGCGCCATCCATCCGGCGTCCTCGACAGCACCATCGACTCTGCGCCGGCGGACCGGATATCGCGGGACTTGAACGTCCCGGTGGACGTCGACGTGGTGTAGGTCCATGCCACTGCACCGTCGACCTGGGCGTCCAACGGGCCGCGTTGCGTGTCGACGGCCTGGGTGAACGCGATGTCTGCCGCCAGATGGTGCGCTAGATACTCCTCGCGGGTTTCCAGGTGGCCGCCTTCCAGCACGACCACGTCGGGCGCCAGTAGTGCGGTGGCGGCTTTCGCGTCGCCGGCTTTCAGCGCGGCGTGAAAGGCCTCAACCGTCGCCACAACCGCGGCGGAATCCTCTGCGGATGCCTGCGCCGGACGCGTGAGCGGCACCACGACGAGCGCGGCAACGAGCATCAGACCAAACAGTTTCATGAAGGGCATCCGATCGCCTCGTGATGGGTGAACAGCGGGGAGTCTATGCGACGGCATGGGGTGTCAGGGTCTCACGATTCTCGGTGCCCTCACCCGGCGTGATGAACAGCATCTGGGCCCTCTCCGTGATCTCCGCGGTATGCCAGACGCCGCGCGGCACCACCACATATGAACCCGGCTCGCGCAGCGCGACTACGTCATCGCCGCCGGCCCGGCGCAGGCGCATGTCGGCCGCGCCGGACAGCAGCACCACCACTTCATCACCGGCGGGATGGCGTTCCCACACGCCCCAGTCCTTGTCGAACGCGTGCATCGCAATCAGCGCATGAGACTTGAACTGGTTGTATGCCGCATCCAGTTGCGCATAGATCGTCGGCGACACGGCCACCGTGTCGATCGTCATGTCGGGCTTCAACACGGCAAAGGTTTCGGTGAGTTTCATGGCGGCGCGTCCTTGATGAGTGCCGAAGTGCGAAGACGGTAGCGCAATCCCCGAAGCGCTGCGCGCGATGCTTCAGTCCGCCCCGGCCAGCGTCAGCCAGCGGCCCTCATACCAGTAATAGGTGGTGGAAACCTGAAAGATCCTCGTTCCTTCGAGTCACTCAGAAGTAGAGGTTGTAGGTGATTGTGCCATTGCGAATCGGACGGGCGACAGGCCGCCGAGACTGCGATGGGGACGGTGGTGGTTGTAGCGATGG
>NZ_SUKF01000018.1 GCF_005047655.1 Sinimarinibacterium arenosum
GACCTTGGCACGGCGTTTGCGATGGTGAGGTGACGGGTTGCTTGGGTGATCCGAAACAAGTTTGCGGGATTGGGCAAAGGCGCCTGGTCCGCAGGATATCGACGTCCACATTGCTGGCATGGCGCCAGTGAGTGGGCGTTTTTTTTGGCTTGGCGTCAGCGATGGGATCACGCGAGACGTTTTCTATCCAGGTCGCAGTTGACCGAGAAACACAGGAGTTGGGGCAATGAACGAAGTCCATGGGAGCGGCCGGATGTGGGGTCGCAGTTTTGCACTGGCAGCTGCGCTGCTGACCAGCACCTCGGCGTGGTCTTGGACCGACGACGGCAAGGTGTGGCTGACAGGCGGCGTGGTAACGGTGGATGGCGCTGGCGGCGGCGGTGCGGTGCCGTGGGCGACGATCTCCGGCTACGAGACCCGCGACGGCATCAACGGCGGCGTGCACTACACCTATGCGCCGCTGGCCAACTACACGCTGCACTCCTATGGCGCGACCTGGGGCTTCTACGATCGCCTCGAACTGTCGTACACCAACAGCGTGCTGCCGGTGGACCTCAACAACCTGTCGACCGTCGCCCTGGTCGGCACCCTGCTGGGTGACAACGCCGCGCTGGGTACCGATCCGTGGAACACCGAGATCAAGATGGACATCTACGGCGCCAAGCTGCGCCTGTTCGGTGATGCCGTCTACAACTCGCAGAACCTGATCCCGCAGGTCGCCATCGGCGGCTTCTACAAGGTCAACAAGGACAAGACCTTCGTCGTCGACACCCTCGGCGCCTCCAAGGCCAAGGACTGGGAAGCCTATGTCGCGGCGACCAAGATCTTCTTCCCGATCAGCACGCTGATCAACGTCACCGCGCGCTACACCGCCGCCAACCAGACCGGCCTGACCGGCTTCGGCAGCTGTGAAGGCACCGGCAACTCCAAGACCTGCGACGACGGCAAGGAAGTGCGTCTGGAAGCCTCGATCGCCTACCTGCTGAACAAGAACACCGCCATCGGTGGTGAGTGGCAGCAGCACGGCAGCAACCTCGACGGCCGCAGCGTCAACGTCGGCGGTCTGGACCTCACCGGCCTGACCGATCTGCTCGGCATCCCGCTGACCGACGGCCTCGCCAACGCGCTGACCCAGCGCAAGGAGAGCGACTGGTACGACTTGTTCTTCGCCTACGCGCCGACCAAGAACCTCTCGTTCACGATGGCCTATCTGATGCTCGGCAACATCGCCGTCGCCCCGGGCCAGCACGGCTACTACCTGTCGATCCACGCCACGTTCTGATCGCAGATCGCATTGACGGAGACATCACATGAAACACTCACGTTTGAGCACTACCCTGATCGGCGCCGCCGCCCTGCTGTGCGCTGCGGTTTCCACCCCGAGCATGGCGCAGACCGGCAAGAGCTATGCGTTCCCGGGCATTCCCGACAGCTCCGTCGCCGACTTCGGCGGCGAGCGTGGCATCCATAACTGGGTCGAGAGCCTGTTCTACTACATCATGCTCGACAACCGCATCAACTGGATCTTCACCGAGTTCGGCAACGTCGAACGCCAGATCGCGCTCAATACCCAGCTCGAGCAGATGGTCCTCGGCGGCAACGTCGAATATCAGGGCGCCAGCATGGCCGCCGCACACGCCGACCTCGGCATCACCATGGAGCAGTTCAACGCCGTGGTCGAAGCCGCCTACATGGCCTGCGAACGCACCGTCACGCCCTATCACCTCTGCAATCAGCTGATTGCAGGTCTCGCTCCGTTCACCTTCGACATCGTGACCAAGTAGGTCCGCGCCGGACGCAGAAACGACGCGGCCCGGATTCGGCGGGGTTGAGCCGAACTTCGGGCCGCGGGTTGGGAAGCAGATTTTTCCTTGAATGACCTAGGGGGCCATGGAGTCATGAACAGCACACGCAGAACCTTGCAGACCACCGCCGCAACGCTGCTCGTGGCAGGTGTTGCATTCACACATGCTGCATACGCGCAGGATGACATCGTCGCAGAGAACGAGGTCAGCCATCCGCCCTGTGCGTTGGTGAAGACCGGCGATTCGATGGACTTTTCCGGATGCGCGGTCGGTGACACCGTCGTGCTGTACGGCGTCCATTTCGAATTCGACAAGTCGACCCTCACAGACGACGCCGAGAGCCTGCTCAACCAGGTTGCCGACGCGTTGATCAAACGTCCCGACATCAAGGTCGAGATTGCCGGCCATACTGACAGCAAGGGCTCCGATGCCTACAACCAGAGTCTGTCGGAGGCACGCACGGTCTCGGTGATGAACTATCTTGCCGCCCACGGCGTCGCCTCGGATCGCATGCGCGCGGTCGGCTATGGCGAGTCGCAACCGGTGGCGGACAACGCAACCGACGAAGGCCGCGCACTTAACCGGCGCGTCGAGCTGCGCATGACTGAAGCGGCACCACTGCCGACTCCGGCCCCGACGCCTGTACCTGTAGCTGTCGCTCCGGAGCCGCCGCCACCGGTGGTCAAATCGACGCCAGTACCGAAAAGCCTCTACAACAACGGCAAGGTGTGGCTGACGGGCGGCGTGGTGACGGTGGATGGCGCCGGCGGCGGCGGTGCGGTGCCGTGGGCAACGATCTCCGGCTACGAGACGCGCGACGGCATCAACGGCGGTGTGCACTACACCTATGCGCCGCTGGCCAACTACACGCTGCACTCCTATGGCGCGACCTGGGGCTTCTACGATCGCCTCGAACTGTCGTACACCAACAGCGTGCTGCCGGTGGACCTCAACAACCTGTCGACCGTCGCCCTGGTCGGCACCCTGCTGGGTGACGATGCGGCACTGGGCACCGATCCGTGGAACACCGAGATCAAGATGGACATCTACGGCGCCAAGCTGCGCCTGTTCGGTGATGCCGTTTACAACTCGCAGAACCTGATCCCGCAGGTCGCCATCGGCGGCTTCTACAAGGTCAACAAGGACAAGACCTTCGTCGTCGACACCCTCGGCGCCTCCAAGGCCAAGGACTGGGAAGCCTATGTCGCAGCGACCAAGATCTTCTTCCCGATCAGCACGCTGATCAACGTCACCGCGCGCTACACCGCCGCCAACCAGACCGGCCTGACCGGCTTCGGCAGCTGTGAAGGCACCGGCAACTCCAAGACCTGCGACGACGGCAAGGAAGTGCGTCTGGAAGCCTCGATCGCCTACCTGCTGAACAAGAACACCGCCATCGGTGGTGAGTGGCAGCAGCACGGCAGCAACCTCGACGGCCGCAGCGTCAACGTCGGCGGTCTGGACCTCACCGGCCTGACCGATCTGCTCGGCATCCCGCTGACCGACGGCCTCGCCAACGCGCTGACCCAGCGCAAGGAGAGCGACTGGTACGACTTGTTCTTCGCCTACGCGCCGACCAAGAACCTCTCGTTCACGATGGCCTATCTGATGCTCGGCAACATCGCCGTCGCCCCGGGCCAGCACGGCTACTACCTGTCGATCCACGCCACGTTCTGATCGCAGATCGCATTGACGGAGACATCACATGAAGCACTCACGTTTGAGCACTACCCTGATCGGCGCCGCCGCCCTGCTGTGCGCTGCGGTTTCCACCCCGAGCATGGCGCAGACCGGCAAGAGCTATGCGTTCCCGGGCATTCCCGACAGCTCCGTCGCCGAATTCGGCGGCGAGCGTGGCATCCATAACTGGGTCGAGAGCCTGTTCTACTACATCATGCTCGACAACCGCATCAACTGGATCTTCACCGAGTTCGGCAACGTCGAACGCCAGATCGCGCTCAACACCCAGCTCGAGCAGATGGTTCTCGGCGGCAACGTCGAATATCAGGGCGCCAGCATGGCCGCCGCACACGCCGACCTCGGCATCACCATGGAGCAGTTCAACGCCGTGGTCGAAGCCGCCTACATGGCCTGCGAACGCACCGTCACGCCCTATCACCTCTGCAATCAGCTGATTGCAGGTCTCGCTCCGTTCACCTTCGACATCGTGACCAAGTAATCAGCCTTCAGCACAAAGGACTGAGCGGCTCCGTGAACTGCGGTTCACGGAGCCTTCAGTGGGGGAGTGCTGAGATCGGAATGGTCCGCGACTTGCGGATAGATCCATCCTGTCCAGAGCCATGAAAACCAAACCTATGAGCAACTCATCTGCACTCTACCGGCCGGCTCCTGGCCGGTTCATGCTGTCAGGCGCCCTGGTGCTGCTGGCGGCGTTCGCACTGCTGTCGTCACCGCGTGCCCATGCGGCCGATGCCGCCGAAAGCTGCAAGCCGCCGATCTGTCGCCTGTTCCAGGCGCCGGATGCATTTCTGTCCGAGGTGTTCAACGGGGCCGTGCCGGCACCGCAGGTGCTGAGCCTGGACGCAGCGGCGCAGAGCCGGATCAGTGCGGTGTTCGGCCGGCCGTTCCCGCAATCGCGCGTGCGTTACTGGACCCAGGATGGACGCACGGCATGGATCTTCGATGATCTGGGCAAGAAGGGTTATCAGCCGACCACCAGTGGCTTTGTCGTGCGTGACGGCGGTCAGGTCGACGTGGCGCGGGTGCTGATCTACAAGGAATCCCGCGGCGAGCAGATCGGTGATGCGCCGTTCCTGGCCCAGCTGGCGGGGGCCAAGGCCAACGGCACCGGACTGGATGTGGCGGTCGACAACATCTCCGGCGCGACGCTGTCGGTGCAGATGATGGTGCGCATGGCGCGCACCGCAATCGAACTCAACGCTCTGGTGCCATGAACGCGCCGGTGCCGCACGCCATGCCGGCGCACGGACCGCGGTCGGCGCCCCGGCCGAACCTGCCGGCGCGTCTACGGCGCTGGCGCAGCCAGAACCTGCCGCTGCTCAAGCCGCGAGCGCAGCAGCAGCCCAAGCGCAACTTCACGATGGTGTTGCGCGAGTATCACAAGCGTTTCGGCATCTTTGCGTTCATCTTCATGGGCTGGCTGGGCTTTTCCGGCGTGCTGATGAACCAGAGTGTCAGCTGGGGTTTCGATGCCAAGCGCATCGACTGGCCCTGGCTGATGGCGATGTACGGTCTGCACGCCGAGGCGCCGCAGACCGGCTTCGTCGCCGGCAAGCACTGGCTGGCGATGACGCCGGAGTACACGCTGGTCGACGGCAAGCCGCTGGAGCAGCAGTTGCCGCCGGTGCTGGGCATGGCCCAGGGCGGTACGTCGAAGGATCCGCTGCTGTTCGTGGCCAGCAGCACCCAGGTCGCGATCCTGGCGGCGGACGGCAGTGTCGTGGACACCCTGCAGGACTACACGCTGCCGGTGTCGGCGGTGCGTCGCATCGGCATCACCGATGAATCGCCGGCGCGGGTGGCGATCCAGGATCTGGATGTCTTTGCCACCGTCGATGGTCTGGACTGGCAGGCGCTGCCGGCCAATGCGTCCATCACCTGGGTCGAGCCGGCTGATCTGTCGGCCGAGCGTCAGAAGCAGATCCTGCCGTACAC
>NZ_SUKF01000019.1 GCF_005047655.1 Sinimarinibacterium arenosum
GCGTTCGAGAACTTGGCGGACAGCCTCCTCCTTGAACTCTGGTGTAAATCTCTGGGTACTCATGCACTTCCTCCTATGCTCAAATCATAGGCCGGCGATGCCTACTGCCGCAGGGGAAGTCCACAGCTCTTTCCAACCCGTCCGAGATCACGGGGTAGAACCCGGGAAGCAAAGTTCTACAAGGACACCGACGAAGGAATTTCATCAGCCATCAATTCCGTTAATGCGCATATTGATGCCGGCTTCTTGAAGAGTGAGAAGCTTATTTTAGGTCCGCAAATATCAAGAAACATCCCGCAATATGAGGAGATTCGAGGACTGTTCTCCCAGAACACCTCAATCGACAAACTGTTCAAAACTGCAGTGTTCCCCATCTGCATAGCGTCCGACAGTGAGGCGGTAGCGATACATTCCGCCCATAACGAAAAGTACGTCGCCGCCGTTCAGCAGGAGCTTATGAAACTCGAAGCGAAGCTTAAGAGCTCCGGCCTGCGAGAGAAGATCAGGGTTGTTCTCGTATATGTGCCGCTTGGCTCAAAAGAGGAACTCGCAGAAGCCTTTGATAGGCGCCTCAAAGGGCTGCAGGGATGAACATCTCGCAAGATGAATGGCAACAACTGCGTGACTTGCCAATAGCTAATCTCAAAGGGCGAGTTTTCGGGATTCTTCAGAACGCAGCTGCCACAATCCAAACACATGGCACTGACGAACCGCATTTATTGGAGATCGTTCCACGTCTAGCAGACTTGCTTTCGTCGAAACCGGAATTGAAGGATCTTCGCGAAGCCTTTAGCTCTTTGGCGCGTGCGACCGGGCTGTGGAATTACATCGACAAGGAGGACTCAGCAACCATAGACCTGCTAGTTGCTGAATCGGTCACAGTGCAGGAACTTGATGGCGTCACACTGCATCGCGAGCAAGTCGCAGCTTTGAACGACTTATTGGCTGGCCGCAACCTAATTCTCAGTGCACCCACGAGCTTCGGAAAGAGCCTGCTAATTGATGCTCTACTCGCTTCAGGAAAGTACTCCCGAGTTGCAATAGTGCTGCCAACAATCGCCTTGCTCGACGAATTCCGCCGCAGGCTCAAGCGACGTTTTGCTGAACGTTTCAATCTCATCATGCACCCAGCCGACAGGCCGAAGGACGGTTGCGCGACAATTTTCCTTGGAACACAAGAGCGTCTGATCACCCGTACCGATCTAGGAAAGCTTGACCTCACAGTAGTGGACGAGTTTTACAAACTTGACCCAAACAGAAGAGATGATCGAAGCATTACGCTAAATGCCGCAGTGTCAAAGCTTCTTAATAGGTCTAACCAGTTTTTCTTTCTTGGTCCGAACATTGACGACGTGCGTATATCCGGTGATGGACGTTGGAAGTTCGAGTTCCTTAGAACCAGATTCTCCACAGTGGCAGTAGACACCTATGATTTGGGACACGTTACCGACAAAGAGACTCGGCTCTTTGACGAAATCGCGGAGGAGCGTCACTGGCCCGCCTTAGTTTTTGTATCGGCGCCGGACAAAGCAAATCGCCTAGCAAGTCAGGCGGCAGACCTCATGGCCATTTCTGACAGTAGCGCAGACTTTGCTCAATGGTTGTCAGAAAACGTTGGCCCTGGCTCCCCCCTTGTTGAAACGGTTCGATTTGGATTCGGCGTACACCATGGCAGGTTGCCACGAGCGATTGCATCGCAAATGGTCCGCATGTTCAATCAGAAAGACCTGCCGGTACTTTTCTGCACTTCGACACTGATTGAAGGCGTGAACACAGCCGCGAAGACGGTGCTGATCTTCGACAAAACAATTAATAGAGAGGATTACGACTTTTTCACCTATTCGAATATCAAAGGCCGTGCAGGTCGTTTGGGAGAGCATCACGTTGGCCAGGTGTACCTGTTCAACGCGCCACCAGAGCACGCACTTACGGAAGTCGCGCCCACCCTCTTTGGTGATCAGGACGATGCGCCAGACGATTACGTTGTCCACTTGGAGGAACAGGATGCCACGCGACGAACCGACACACGTGTCGCCACATTGAAGATGGCACTAGGTCTAGATGCCGATGGATTGAGGCTGGCCGCTTCGGTCGGACTAGAACATGCGTTGGCGCTGAAACAGGCTGTTCAAAAGGCATTGACCGAGAACGATAATCTCGTATGGGCAGGCTTCCCGAAATACCCAAAAATAAAGGCTGTCGTCGATGTGATTTGCTCGGTTCGTCGTGCCGGCGAATTTGGTGCATTTACCGCATCGCAGCTGACCTACTTCATCAGCGACCTCCGCCGCGCCCGATCAATGCGGGACTTTCTCCTTACCTACGACAACAAGTACAAAGGAAAACAGGAAGCATATGACACAGTTTTCAAGTTCCTGAGAGCTTGTGAATATGGGTTGCCGCAGCATTTTTCGGTTGTAGAGATATTCGTAAAACAGCACGCCCCTGCTACCGACTACAGCTTGTTCATTGAATCAATTAGTCGCTGGTTTAAGCCGGAGGAACTCAAGAATCTTGATGAGGAGGGAATTCCAATTCAGATTTCGGAGCGCTTTTACGATGGAGAGGACAAGGAACAGCTTGTGAAAAAACTACTGTCACATGCTCGCAGCAGATCGCAGACCCTTTCGGCGTTTGAAAAGAAATGGATTATTGCGGCGCTCGAATGAATATGCGTCTGCGCAAAGTGCAGCCTAAATTTTGAATCCGCGATGCCCAACAATGCCTTGCACTCCGAGGTCCTCGCCTACGGCTCGGCCTCGGGTTAAGTCAGGCATTGGCATCTGACACCAGCACTCCAAACCGCAATCCCCATCTAGATTTGATGCCCGCCCCTGAACCGGCAGAGACTAGGCGCCCCCACCTCCAAGGAGCAACACGCATGAGCTACCAGGGAAGCTGCCACTGCGGCCGCATTGCCTTCGCGGTCGATGGCGAATGCACGCGTGTCATGGAGTGCAATTGCTCACACTGCAGCCGCAAGGGATATCTGCTGTGGATGGTCGACCGTGACCAGCTGGAGATCACGACCAACCCGGATGACATGGCGACGTACACGTTCAACAAGCATGTGATCCAGCATCACTTCTGCCCGGTCTGCGGATGTGCGCCGTTCGGCTTCGGCACCGGGCCGGATGGCAAGGCCGCTGCGGCGGTGAACATGCGCTGCGTTCCGGAGTTTGATTCTGCATCCGTGGAACATACCTTCGTGGATGGGCGTTCGTTCTAGGCGCTCGCCTGATAACAGTGTGGTGAGGTGTCTCGATACGGTGCCACGGCACCTACTCGACATGAACGGGTCGCTATGAATTCCTGAAAACTCAGATCAGTGCGGTGTCTCGATACGGCGCTAGGGCACCTACTCGACATGAACGGTTGTTGATGAATTCAAGAGGGGTGATGGCTGCCTGATCGGCAATCCTCTACTTCACCGCCCGTTTGTAATGACCCACTGAAAATCTGCTCAGGCGATACTTTGAAAGGAGTTAAGCATGGGCAAGGTGATGGACGAAGAGATCAAGCGGTGGACGGCCAAGCGCAAAAGCGCGCTGGTGCTGGAGAT
>NZ_SUKF01000002.1:0-436829 GCF_005047655.1 Sinimarinibacterium arenosum
GCGTTCGAGAACTTGGCGGACAGCCTCCTCCTTGAACTCTGGTGTAAATCTCTGGGTACTCATGCACTTCCTCCTATGCTCAAATCATAGGCCGGCGATGCCTACTGCCGCAGGGGAAGTCCAAACTTTATGGACACACCGTCCGTGGAAACGGGATCGAACCCGCATGTGTGTAAGCGCCTATGTTCGCTGGCGCGCAGACACGCGCGACGCAGGCTTGCAAGCTGCTCTACCGCTCTACCGCTCTACCGCTCTACCGCGGCCAGCTTCCGTACGCAGAAGCCACGCCAGTTTTCGCCGCACTCACAACAGGAGTTCGCTATGCAAACCAAGAACGGCCTCACCGACGGCCAGTTGATCTCGTCATCCACCATCGTCGTGCCTCCCGCAAGCGGTATCACCAAGGAATTTCACAGCTTCGTCGCCGACGTCGAAGATCTGGTCAAAGCCACGACCTCAATGAGTGGAGAAGACCTTGAGCATGCACGCGCCAAGCTTGTGCAGCGCGTCGCGGACGCCAAGGCGAATCTCGAAAAGGTCGGCGCGACGATCAGCGATCGCGCGCAGCGCTCGGCAACTGCCACCAATGGTTATGTGCATCAGCAGCCCTGGCAGGCGATCGGCATCGGCGCCTCAGTTGGCATGCTGATCGGCTTCCTGATCGCACGCCGCAGCTCGTAAACTTCGAGCCACGATCGGAGCGTACACAGCGAACTGTGCACGCTCCGCTTCCGCAAATGGATCCTTCCACGCTGCAGGCATTGGACCTGATGCGCCGACTGCAACCGGCCGCTGGCGCGGTGTACGCACACCTGGCGCTGCACGAGCAGCTCATGCAGATCGAGTGGGCGCAGGAAAAACGGCGCCTGCTGAAGATGCTGTGGCTGACGCTGATCGGTTTCGCATGTCTGCTGTGCATGCTTATATTTGGCGGAGCGCTAGCAATGACGCTGAGCTGGAATACCTCGTATCGAATCCCGACCTTGCTTGCATTGATCGCCGTCCATGTCCTTGGGTTCAGTATGGCCTGGCGTCGACTGCGGATGCAGTCAGTGCTCGGAGAACGGAGCTTTGCCGCGAGCCGCGAGGCGCTGGCCGCCGACCTCGCCGTGATCAGGAGCTGCCTGTGAGTGCCGATGCTGACTCTGCACTGCAGACGCAATCGCACGACCTGCAGCAGCGACTGTTCGTGCAGCGCAGGCTGATCGCCGCGCAACTGCGGCCGGGCTCGAACGGAAATGGTGGATTTCCGCGCAGCGTGACAATGCGCCTGCTGCTCCGCCATCCGCGTGTCGCAACACGTCTGTTCGGCGAACTACTGAAGCTGCTGCGCGGGCGCTAAGGCGCTACCGATTCAGCGCGGCAAGCCTTCCAGAAAATCGGCGAGTTCGTCGGCGTGCTTCTCTTCGACTGCGAGAATGCCTCTGAGCATTTGGTTGGTGGTGGGATCACGGTCGCCGAGGTACTGGATCAGCTCGCGATAGCTGTCGATGGCGATGCGCTCGGCCACCAGATCCTCCTTGACCATGTCGGCGAGCGATTCGCCGGCGACATATTCGGCGTGGCTACGAGCGCTGAGTCCGTCCGGATTGAACTCGGGCTCGCCTCGTAATTGCACGATGCGCGCCGCGAGCTGATCAGCGTGGCCCTGCTCTTCGTTGGAATGAACCAGAAACTCGTCAACGATGCTCTTCGCGTGCACGCCGCGTGCCATGAAGTGATGCCTCCGATAGCGCAGCACGCACACCAGCTCGGTGGCGAGTGCGTCGTTGAGCAGCTTGAGCAAGATCGCGCGATCGACGGTGTAGGTGGCGGTGACGGCGCCTTCGTCGACATGTTTGCGGGCCTGAGCGCGCAGGGTCTTGACGTCGGTCATAGCGGTTGTATGGGTCATAACAATCTCCGGGCGGCTTAGCCGTCAGATGCGGTGCGGCGAAATGCGCGCAAGGTGATCTACCACCACTGCTATGCGACCGCCGCAGGCGCTGCGCTGATGCGCCCCGGCTGTTGCCGTCTATGATCAGCGGCTTTTTTAAGCACTGATCAAACCCCGTTGAGTCATCCCTGCTTTCGCGGGACTGACGTGTTCAGATGCCTCAGTTCGGCTTGTGGATCAGGTCGTTTTTGACGTGCTGGACGCCGCCGACCGAGCTGGCGACCTGCACTGCCTTGTCGATCTGCCACTGCGAATCGACGAAGCCGGAGAGCTGCACGGTACCGTTGAAGGTCTCGACCTTGATGTCCATTGAGTTGATGTCCTTCTCGCCGAGCAGTGCCGACTTGACCTTGGTCGTGATGACCGAGTCGTCGATGACTTCGCCACTGGAGCGTTCGTATCCTTCATGCGCGCAGGCAGTGACCAGTACGGGGCTGCTCGCAATGACGAGCGCGGCCAGCAACAATTTTGTGTTCATGTTCGTTTCTCGCTGAGAGGTGCAATCGACATTGCGTCCCGCAGTTTGCGATCAGGGCCGCTCGAGGTCTGTTCGCTGCCGTACTGATCCATATCGAGGCCGCCGATTTCCGGCCTGCTGCATGCGATCACACTTGAGGTCGCAGCCTCACGACGCGAAGAAAATCTCCCGATCTGGCAGACACATCGCGGAAGGTCCGAACTTTCCCCGCCACGGAGCGCAGAGCCCATTTCGCCCATAGTTGGAAGCAATGGCGGTGAAGAATGAGCAAAGTGGACGGCAGCTCCCAGAGTAACGAAAGCGGCAAGAACGGTGATTCGGCATCGAAATCTGTGGGAGCGCTCCAGCGGCCCATTTTTAATGTGAATATAGTCAGCATCAGCCGGGACTTCGGCCACAGCGTCAGGGAGCGCCTTCATGTGGGTGATTAGCGTACGCAATCGCGCGGGAACATTTCAGCATCAACGGAATATCTACCGAGACAGCGTGCGCATCGGGCGTACCGCGGATAACGAATTGCAGCTGCCGAATGACCGCGTGTCCCGTCATCACGGCCGCATCGATGTCAGCGACAATCGCCTTGTCTACCGCGACCTCGGCAGCACCAATGGCAGCTTCATCCAGCGCAAGAAGGTCGATGCACCGGTGCCTTTGCAGATCGGTTCGGTCATCGAGATTGCGGATTATCTGCTCACGGTGGAACCCGACCCGGAATACGGCGGCCCGACCCACATCACCGTAGCGCCGGATCACGAGCCGATCACCACGCCGATTGAACCGCATGACCGCAATCTGACCTGGCCCTCGCCGGTCGAGCTGCTGACGACCATCGAGTCCGGCGTTCTGCATACCCAGCACGCGCACCAGCTGATCGAGGAAGAGCGCACTCGCAAGGTCGATCACGAATGGTCCCAGCTGCTTGTCGCCGTGACCAAACTGCGCGAACACCTGAAGGCGGACTCACGAATTGCCGCGCTCGACATTTCCAATGATCATCGGGAAGTGTCTGCGAAAGTCCGTGACATGCGTAAAAACGGGGGGTTTGCGTACCTGATTCTGAGCCGCGGGCATCCGGATGCCGCGAAACTCGACATGAACGAAGCATTCTGGTTGCGCGAAATCGGCGCAGAAGACCTTCGTTTCAGCTCGGCACGCGAAGCGCTGGATGCGTTTGTTCGAAGCATTGGCCAGCATATTGCTTATAGCGGCAAGACCTAGAATCACGCCGTGGTAGAAGCCATTCACTCAATTGCCCGCACTTTTCCGTGACGCGACGCGGGCCCTGCGCCGCAAATCGGGTCCCGGCGCAAATCCCCGATAAAGCAGGGACCTGTATACTGGGTCACCGTGCTCTTGCGGTGATCCCCCGGAATGACCCATGGCACGAGTAACAGCTGAAGACTGTTTGGTGCGTATTCCCAATCATTTTGACCTCTGTCTGGTGGCCTCCAAGCGCGCACGCCAGTTGGCTCGCGGCGCCGAAGCCCACCTGCCCTGGGGCACGCACAAGTCGACGGTACTCGCCCTGAAGGAAATGGCCGAGGGCTTCGTCGACCGGACGGTACTTGAAGAGATTGATCTGCCAGCGGTTCAGGTCTCCCGCGTCGAGCTGGAGCTGCCGGATCTGGCCTCTGATATCTAGCCGCGCGACTGCGGCATAGACAACAACGTCGCCTGGCGCGCTGCGCCCCACGGCTGATTCAGCACCACACAGACCTCCGGACGCGCCGCATGGCAGGCACACCAAGCCACGCCAGAGTCGGCAACGCACACCCCGGTCCATTTACCAGCGGAAGAAAACATGGCCAGACCCAATTACGGCTTCGATAAACGCCAGCGGGAAATCAAGAAGAATCAGAAGCAGGAAGAAAAGCGCCTGAAGAAGCTGGCTGCGCGTGAGGGACAGCCCGAAGACGGCGTCACCGAGGCAGCACCTGCTTCGACTGCTGAAGTCATCAAGGAGACTGGCGGTGAGTAAGGGCATGGATCGCAAGAAGGAAACCAAGAAGAAGCCTGCGCAGAATCTTGCGGAAAAGCGCGCAGCCAAGGCCGAGAAGCAGAAGAAACGCTGAGCTTGAGGCCGCGCAGGCGCTGCCGCATGAAGCACCGCGCAGCCCGGCTGACTGGTGTTGCGACCGACCTGCGTCGGCGCCGATTCATTTGATTAGATAGGCTCAGGAGCAAAGCAATGGCCAATCATCCTCGCGCGATCGACCCTCGGGTCCGCGAATCGCGACAACGCGCCTACCTGTCAGTCCCGACGCTGGCGCGACAAATGCCGAGTATCTCGGAAATCGCCGTTGAGCTGCGTTTCATGTACGAGACCGGCCAACCGTTCATGTCACCGTACCGCCAAATCTTTGTGCCGGACATGCAGGCCTACTTCGAATTCCAGTGCCCGGATCGCGACTGCTCCGGTGCTGGATTCGACATGACCCCTGCCATCAGTGCCGCGGTACGCGCCGGCAAGGAAGAAATTTCCGGCACGTTGAAATGCCGTGGCAGCAAGAGCCGCACGCCGTGCAGCATCACGCTGGACTACAAGGTCGAAACCCGACTGCGCGAAAGCGGAAACTGAGGTCGTCAGGCGGCGCCCACCTTCGTGGCGCTAGCCGCCGATGGTCGTCAGACCACCCATATACGGTTGCAGCACTGACGGCACGTCGATGCTGCCATCTGGCCGCTGATAGTTTTCCAGCACCGCGACCAGGGTGCGCCCCACCGCAAGACCGGACCCGTTGAGGGTGTGCAGCAGCTCCGGCTTTTTGGTTTCAGGATGACGGTAGCGGCCGAGCATGCGACGCGCCTGATAGGCCTCGCAGTTCGAGCAGGATGAAATCTCGCGATAGCGATCCTGGCTCGGCAGCCATACTTCCAGATCGTAGGTCTTGGCCGCGCCAGCGCCCATGTCGCCGGCGCACAGGCTGACGACGCGATACGGCAATTCGAGCTTCTTCAGAATGGCCTCGGCGTGCGAGACCAGCAGCTCCAGCGTCTCGTATGAATTTTCCGGCAGGCACGCATGGACCAGCTCGACCTTGTCGAACTGGTGCTGGCGGATCATGCCGCGGGTGTCCCGACCGGCGGCTCCAGCTTCGGCGCGGAAGCACGGAGTGTGCGCAACCCAGCGCTTCGGCAATTGTTCGAAATCCAGAATCTCGTCACGCAGGAAATTGGTCACCGGCACTTCGGCGGTCGGAATCAGACGCCAGTCATGCTCAGTCTTCAACGAGAACAGATCGTCGCCGAATTTCGGCAGCTGCCCGGTACCGAACAGGCTGTTGGCATTGACGATGTACGGAACGTACACCTCTTCGTAGCCATGCTCGCTGGTGTGTACATCCAGCATGAACTGCGCAAGCGCGCGATGCATCCGCGCGAGCTGTCCGCGCAGAACGGTAAAGCGCGCACCGGTGAGTTTGGCCGCCAGCGCGAAATCCATCAGACCCATGGCTTCGCCGAGATCGGCGTGATCCTTGGCGCCTTCTGCGCTGCGCGGTGAGCCCCAGCGCCGAACTTCGACATTGTCATTCTCATCGCGACCGTCCGGCACCGACGCATGCGGCAGATTCGGCAGGCCCTGCACCAGCGCGTTGAGTGCGTTCTGAACCGAATCCAGCTCACCTTTAACCTGCTCCTGCTCGACGCCGAGCTGATCGACCTCGGCCTTCAGTGGCGCAATATCCTCACCCTTGGCCTTGGCCATGCCAATGGCCTTGGAGCGGCTGTTGCGCTCAGCCTGAAGCTGTTCGCTGCGCATCTGCAGCGTCTTGCGGCGGGATTCCAGCTCCTGGAACGCTGCAACGTCGAACACAAATCCACGACGCGCCAGCTGGGCGGCAACGGTTTCAGGGTCGGTACGCAGGGTCTTGATGTCGAGCACGGCAGCGTCAGTTCAACAAATGGGTGGGTATTGTAGTCGCAGGCGCGGACTCGGCGACCGCCGGATTTCAGCCACGCAGCGGATCGCGCACGCGCAACAACAGCAGGGCGCCCACCACAAAGAACACCAGCAGCGACAGAATCGCCAGACGCGGATTCCCCGTCAGCTGTGCAGTGACGCCGACCAGCGCTGGTCCCAGCACTGCAGCAAACTTGCCCATCATGTTGTAGAAGCCAAAGAATTCTCCGGCCTGTGCCGCGGGAATCAGCCGTGCGAAATAAGAGCGCGAGAGCGACTGGATACCCCCTTGGACGCATCCGATCGCGGCGGCCATCAGATAGAACTGCATCACCGTCTGCAGGAAGTACGCCCAGACTGTGACGCCGGCGTAGACCGCGAGCGCGATGAAGATCGCACGCCGCGTACCCAGTCGTTCACCGAGCCAGCCGAACGCGATCGCCGCCGGAAAGCCGATGAACTGCACCATCAGCAGCGCGACGATCAAATTGTCCGAGGCGAAACCCAGCTTCATCCCGAAATCGATCGCCATCACGATGATGGTGTCGACACCGTCGATGTACAGCCAGTACGCCAGCAAGAACATCCACACCGGGCGCAGACTGCGGATGTGACGCAGCGTCTGCCACAATTCGGCCCAACCGGTGGCTCCGTCGCGCGGCGGCGCTTCGCTGACATTGCGAAACAGTGGCAGCGCAAAAAGCGCCCACCACAGGGCGACCATCAGAAACGACACCCGCGTCGCCAATGCCGCATCCGGCAGACCGAACAGCGCGGGCTTCAGCGCCATCGCGACATTGACGGCAAACAGCAAGCCGCCACCGAGATAGCCCAGTCCGTAGCCCAGCGCCGACACCCGATCCATCTGCTTCGGCGCGGCCACGCTGACCAGCAGCGAGTCGTAAAACGACAACCCACCGAAGAATCCGATGCGCCCCAGCACCGAGAGCGCCAGCGCCCAGGGCCACTGGCCCTGCCCGACCAGATACAGCGCCGCCGTGGTGATCACACCGATGGCGGTAAAGCCGGCCAGAAAGTGCTTCTTGGTCCCGCGGCGATCGGCAATCGCACCCAGCCATGGCGCCAGAAGCATCACCGTCAGGCTCGCTATGGTCGACGTCAGCCCCTGATACAGGGTCTGCGTCTGCGGAGCGACACCGGCCGCCCAGTACTGATTGAAGAAGATCGGAAAGAACCCGGCCAGAACCGTGGTGGCAAAGGCGGAATTACCCCAGTCGTACAGCGCCCACGACCATTGCGCGCGACGCTCAGGACTCATCTGCATCGACTGCGGCCGTTCACTGCAGGTTTCACAGATCCAGACCGAGGACCAGTGCGTCTTCGCGTCCGCCGATCGCCGGGTAGTAACCGCGGCGCTGACCCAGCGGCTTGTATCCGAGTTGTTCGTACAAACGGCGAGCGGCGCCGTTGGACACCCGCACTTCCAGCAGCATCAGATTCACGCCCCCGGCACGCGCGGTCATCTCCAGGTGCTGCAGCAGAAACCGTGCAAGCCCCTCGCGACGGTGTTCCGGAGCGACGCAGATATTCAGGATATGCGCTTCACCAACCGCCATGCTCATCAAGGCGTACGCCAGCACTTCGCCGACGGTATTGGTGACCACCCAGGCGTTGTACCCGACGTTGAGGCAGTCACGGAAGATCAGATCGGTCCACGGAAAGTCGTAGGACGCAGCCTCGATTTCCAGTACCTGCGGCAGATACATCGGCGTCATCGGATGCAGGCGCCACATCGTCTGCGGTTGTGCGCTCATGGCGCCCCCTGCTGCAGCAGCCGGTGGATCTGCTTCAGATCGTCCCAACTCTTGGCTTTTTCCCGCGGACTCCGCAGCAGGTAAGCCGGGTGATAGGTAATCAGCAGCGGGGTCTGCGTCGGACCATAGTGATGCAGCGGACCGCGCAGACGCGACAGCGGCGCATCGGTATTCAGCAGACGCTGCGCCGCAATCCGGCCCAGCGCGACGATCAAGCGCGGCTTGACCAGCTCGATCTGACGGTCCAGATACGGGCGGCAGGCTTCAACTTCGTCGGCCTGGGGATCACGGTTGCCTGGCGGACGGCACTTGACGACGTTGGCAATGAACACCGACTGAGAGGGCTCTGCCGCAGCACGCCGCCGACCGATGGCGGCCAGCATTTCGTCCAGCAGCTTGCCAGCGCGGCCCACGAACGGCTCGCCCTGCGCGTCCTCGTCGGCTCCAGGGCCCTCGCCGACGACCATCAGCGGTGCGCTTTCCAGGCCCACCCCGAACACGGTCTGAGTGCGGGTCATGCACAGCTTGCAGTGCGAGCAGTCACGTACCGCCGCGCGCAAGCCGCTCCAATCCTGCGGCACCACCAACGGTGACGCTGCCACTGCCGGGATGATGGCGGCGGGTTCAGCCGGTGGCGGCATCGAAACCTGCGGAGCGCGCGACGGCAGTGGCTCTGCGCGCGCGCGCTCGGCACCCGGGCCCCGCATTGCGGGCGGCACCGGCGTCGGAGCAGCTGCGGACTGAACGACAGGTTCCGGGGTTGCGGTGACGCCCCCAGCGCCGCGCTGCCGCCATGACTGGATGCCCAGGGCAGTGAGGTAGCGCTCGCGACGGGACGGATCCATGCGCGAATTGTAGGCAATTCATCCCACTGCCCGATACCGGAGCCATCAGCTCCAATGGCTGGCAACCGCCGGTAACGCCGCGACGCCCTTATGTCGCCAAGACGTCCCCGCCCCACGGCAAGCGGCATTAGATGGCCTTCAGTCGCAACCAATTTCACAACGCCTGCACTGCAGGTTTTGACATGTCCTGGAGGGGATATCCATGTTGACTCACCCAATTCGCACCCTGCTTGCTGCGCTGGCCGTCGCCGGCCTGACAGCCTGTGGATCGTCGTCGCCCGGCAATACGACACCTACGGTCAACACTGCACCGGTCGCGCGGAGCGATTCGCCGACGCTGACCGCCGGAAGCGCGTATTCGCTACTGAGCGTCCTGGGTAACGACACCGATGCTGACGGCGATCCGCTGACGATCGTCAACGCCGTCATCACCGGCTCGGTTCCGGCCGGCTACACCGGCATTGTCACTATCTCGAGTAACGGGCAGTCGCTGCGCTACACGCCACCAGCGGACTTCGTGGGACTGCAGTCGATCAACTACACCATCAGCGACGGCAACGGCGGACTCGCGTCAGCGCTGGCGCTGGTGACCGTCACGGCACTGCCGCTGCCCTCGGCCGCAGTGCCCGATCTGATCTCGGTCCCGTCGGAAAGCAGCAACAACATACTGACGGTGCTGGCCAACGATATCGACGGCGCCGGCGGCGGCTTGACGCTGACAAGCGCGTCCATCATCGCGTCGGTCCCCAGCGGCAGTACGGGCACCGTTGCGATCTCGGGCAGTACCTTGAGTTACACGCCACCGAGTGGTTTTGTTGGCGCGGAAACCATCGAATACACCATCCGCGATGCGAACAGCGCGCTTTCAACCACCACCGCTGTGGTCAGCGTGCTGCCGATCTCGACGCCGCCGATTGCAACGCCGGACGTCTTTGAACTGTTGCCGGATTCAGTGGCCACGCTGCTGGATGTTGTCGCCAACGACATCGACCTGAGCGGCACCGGCCTCAGCATCACCAACGTGACGCCGCTGACGACAGTTCCGGATGCCGGCACTTCAGGCACGTTCCTGCTGCAGGACGGCAAGATCGCCTATACACCGCCGCCTGGGTTCATCGGCGTCGAAACGGCGACCTATACGTTGACCTCCGGCAGCGGGCAGACCGCCACTGGCGCCATTGCGATGCTGGTCGCCCCGGCGCAGCTGCAGCAGCCCCTGGCGCTGGCCGATACGCAGCTGGTGGCAGCCAACTCGGTCGGCAACCTGATCTCAGCGCTGCTGAACGACATTGATCCCGCCGGCGGCGGCCTCACCGTCACCTCCGTCAGCCGCACTGCCGCAGTGCCTGCAACCAGCGGAGACTCGGTCAGTACTGACGGCACGCAGGTTCTGTATACGCCGGAGCCGGGATACAGCGGCGTGGTCACCTTGGTCTACACCGTCACCGACATCAATGGCGTGACATCCAGCGCTCCGATTCTGGTCTCGGTCAGCTCGCTGCCGCTGCCGCCGATCACCGTGGCCGATATCGCCAACGTGGCCCAGGACAGTGGTGCGACTTCGATCGACGTACTCGCGAATGATCTCGACGCCAGCGGCACCGGCCTGACGATCACCGCGGTAGCCTCGCTGACGCAGCTGCCCCCGGGCACGCCGTCGACGATCGGGACGGACGGCGCAACGGTCAGCTATCAGCCGCCTGCGGGCTACGCCGGCATCGAAACCCTGAGCTACGACGTCACCGACGGCAATGGTGCGACTTCGACCGGAGTCATCTCGGTGGTGGTCGGCCCCAATGTTCTGCAACCGCCGCCGCTGGCCCTGCCGGATCTGCTGTCAGTGAATCAGGACTCGGCAGCGAATCTGCTGAATGTTCTGGCAAATGACGTCAGTGGCTCGGGCTCACCGCTGAGCATCACTGCAGTCAGCGTCAGCAATTCACTGCCGGCCGGGACGCATGTTGCGGTGATCAACGGCACGCAGATCGAGTTCACCCCGGAAGCAGGCTTCTCGGGCATCGTGACCTTGAGCTACACCATCTCGGACGGCAGCCAGACCGCTGACGGCACTGTTGCCGTGACGGTTTCTCCCGCCGTGTTCACCCTGCCGCCGGTTGCCCTGGTCGACACGGCGATCGTCTCGGCTCTGGGTGGTGCCACCTCGATTGATGTGCTGGCCAACGACATCGACGGCGCGGGTGGCGGCCTGACCGTCACCTCGGCAACGATCTCGCTGTCGCTGCCTGCCGGTGGCGGCAGTGTGGCCGTGGTCGGCAATCAGGTGCAGTTCACTCCGACATTGCTCTACGTTGGCACTGTGAACGTGACCTATACGATCCAGGACTCGGTCGGCGCCACGGCCACTGGAGCGCTGGTGATTACCGTCATCCCCTAGCGCAACAAGCTAGTTCTCAGGCAAACAAAAGCGGGGGCCATCGGCCCCCGCTTCTTTTTTGGGTCAGTGTGCTGCGCCTCGGCGCAGCAGATCTCAGGCGACGCGTCTCTGATCGGAGGTTCCGCTCTGTTCCGCCAGAGCGCGATTGACGCCGGACAGAATCGCCTTCATCGATGCCGTAACGATATTGGCATCGCTCCCGGCACCAAACAGCGTGCGACCTTCGCCCACACTCAACTCGATGTAGGTCACTGCCTGTGCGTCCGCGCCGCTGCCAATCGAGTGCTCGTGATAATCGTGGACCTTGACCGGCATACCGATCACGTCTGACAGCGCATGCGTGAATGCATCGATCGGCCCGTTGCCACGACCGGAGAGACGCTGCGCACGACCATCGACACTGATCTCGGTGCTCATCTCCACTTCATCCTTCGTGGAGTCCTCGACCAGATGATGCGCCACGTAACCGTAGGGCTTCTGCGCCTCCAGATAATGTTCGCGGAAAATCGAGTAGATGTCGCGCGCACTCAGCTCCTTGCCAGTAGCATCGGTCACACCCTGTACCACGCGGCTGAACTCGATCTGCAACCGACGCGGCAGCACCAGACCAAACTCATGCTCGAGCAGGTAGGTGATACCGCCCTTGCCCGACTGCGAGTTGACCCGGATGACGGCCTCGTACGAGCGCCCCAGATCCAGAGGGTCGATCGGCAGATACGGCACGTCCCAGATGTCGTTTGGCCCGCGCGCATTGAATGCCTTCTTGATCGCATCCTGGTGTGATCCCGAGAACGAAGTGAACACCAGGTCGCCCACATAGGGATGGCGCGGATGCACCGGCAGCTGGTTGCAGTACTCGAAGGTGCGCCGCACTTCGTCGATATCCGAGAAATCCAGCCCCGGATGCACACCCTGGGTGTACATGTTCAAGGCCATGTTGACGACATCGACATTGCCGGTGCGCTCACCATTGCCGAACAGGCAGCCCTCAATACGATCAGCACCCGCCATCAGGGCGAATTCGCCGGCAGCAGTTCCGGTCCCGCGATCATTATGGGGATGGATCGAGATCAGGATCGAATCACGCCGCGCCAGATTGCGGTGCATCCATTCGACCATGTCCGCAAAGATGTTCGGAGTCGAATGCTCGACCGTCGCCGGCAGATTGATGATGCACTTGTGTTCCGGGGTCGGCTCCCAGACTGCGGTCACCGCATCGACGATGCGCTTGGCAAATGGCAGTTCTGAGCCTGAAAACATTTCCGGCGAGTATTCGAACGTCCACCGGGTCTCCGGCGCCTCGGCTGCAATGTCCTTGACCATCTGCGCATGCGTCACTGCCAGCTGCAGCACTTCGTCTTCGTTCATGTTGAAGACGACACGGCGCATCACCGGCGCGGTCGCGTTGTAGATATGCACGATCGCGCTCCTGACACCCTTCAACGCCTCAAAGGTGCGTTTGATCAGATGTTCGCGCGACTGCGACAGCACCTGGACCGTGACATCGTCCGGAATCAGATTGTTGTCGATCAGGTGGCGGATGAAATCATATTCAGTCTGCGACGCGCTGGGGAAACCGACTTCGATCTCCTTGAAGCCAATCGCGACCAGCTGCTGGAACAGACGGATCTTGCGCTCGAGATTCATCGGCTCGATCAGCGCCTGATTGCCGTCGCGGAGATCGACACTGCACCAGATCGGCGCCTGGGTGATCACCGCGTCCGGCCAAGTGCGATCGCTCAAGCGCACCGGCGCAAACGCACGGTATTTGGTCGATGGGTCTTTCAACATAGTCATGGTCGTTATCCTGGCCAGTCAGTCCGCGAGGCTCGGCAAAGCGAGACATCCTCGGCGGTTGCGAAGAAGGGAAATCGGTTCTTGTGCACGGTATGGGCCCCGTGCGGCCGTGCGCGTATGGTCTGCCTTACGGCAGAAGTAGCGCGAGAAGTCGGCGCGCGCACGGCCGGCAGCGGCAGGACGCCGCAGCAATCGAAGAAACTTGGCCGTATGCAGATCGCATGACTTGGGATGATAGACCATCCGGCGCGATGAAGCCAAGCGTCCCACGACCGTTCAGGCCGCGGCAGCTGACCGTTTGCGCCAACGCCACAAGGCAACTGCGGGACCGGACAGCGTGTATCCGAAGAAGCACAGGAACAACACCCGCGGCGGATCCACCAGCACCAGCGTCAACAGACCGATGAACAAAACCATATACAGAAACGGTCCGCGCCGCGACAGCTTGACCTGCTTGAAGCTGCTGTAGCGGATGTTGCTGACCATCAGCAGGGCGCACGCAACGGTGATCACGGCGCTGGGCACAATCAGGTTTGCGCCATCGAATCCCCAAGTGTGGGCCGCCCAGACGAAGAACGCCACGGTCGCCGCCGCCGATGGACTCGGCAGGCCGAAGAAGTCCTTGTCGCTGCCGGCAATCGCGGTCAGCACGTTGAACCGGGCCAGGCGCAATGCCGCACAGGCGGTGTAAAGGAACGCCAGCACCCAGCCGAGCTTGCCACCCAGCCAGCGATAGTCGGACAGGTAATGCAGGCTGTACGCATACATGACGATTCCGGCGGCAACGCCGAACGCGACCATGTCGCACAACGAGTCATATTCCTTGCCGAAATCGCTCTGCGTATTGGTCAGCCGGGCGATACGGCCATCAAGTCCGTCGGCAATCATCGCCGCCAGAATGCCGGCGGCCGCGGCGTCGAAATTGCCCTGCATCGCCTGCACGATGGCGTAGAACCCGCCAAACAAGGTCCCGGTGGTGAACAGATTGGGCAGCAGATAGATGCCTTTGCGGCGCTGCTTGACGGGTGTACTTGAATCCATCGGTGGCTTCTCGGCTTTTGCGGCTAGCTTACTGTCCGGACTGGAAAAACATAAGGGCGCCCGCAGGCGCCCTTATCTGATCCTCGGCGAATCGCCTGATCAGTTCTTGGCCTTGTCGACCAGCTTGTTCTTGCCGATCCAGGGCATCATCGCACGCAGCTTGGCACCGGTCTGCTCGATCGGGTGCTCGGCGTTGAGGCGGCGCATCGCGGTCATTTCCGGATAGCCGGTCTTGCCTTCCAGCACGAAGGCCTTGGCGTACTTGCCGGTCTGGATGTCCTCCAGGCACTGCTTCATCGCCCAACGCGACTCGTCGTTGATGACCTTCGGCCCGGTCACGTACTCGCCGTACTCGGCGTTGTTCGAGATCGAGTAGTTCATCGTCGCGATGCCGCCCTCGTACATCAGGTCGACGATCAGCTTGAGCTCGTGCAGGCACTCGAAGTACGCCATTTCCGGCGCGTAGCCCGCTTCGACCAGCGTCTCGAAACCCGCCTTGACCAGCTCGACGGCGCCGCCGCAGAGCACGGCCTGCTCACCGAACAGGTCGGTTTCGCACTCGTCCTTGAACGTGGTCTCGATGATGCCCGAGCGACCGCCGCCGATCGCCGAGGCGTAGGACAGCGCCAGCTGCTTGGCCGAACCGCTCGCGTCCTGGTAGACCGCGATGAGGTCGGGAATGCCGCCACCCTTGGTGTACTCGTTGCGGACCGTGTGGCCCGGGGCCTTCGGCGCAACCATGATCACGTCGAGATCGGCACGCGGCACAACCTGGTTGAAATGGATCGCGAAGCCGTGCGCGAACGCCAGCGCCGCACCCTTCTTGATGTTCGGCTCGATCTCGTTCTTGTACAGCTCGGACTGGAACTCGTCCGGCGTCAGGATCATCACCAGGTCAGCCCAGGCGCAGGCGTCGGCCACGTTCATGACCTTGAGACCGCCGGCCTCGACCTTGGCGGCGGTAGCCGAACCCGGACGCAGCGCTACAACGACATCGACACCGCTGTCCTTGAGGTTCAGCGCGTGGGCATGGCCCTGCGAGCCGTAGCCGACGATCGCGACCTTCTTGGACTGAATGATGGAAAGGTCGGCGTCTTTGTCATAGTAGACGTTGATGGACATATCTTCGCTCCGCGAAATTGCTGTCAAACGAGGCATTGAATGCCCCGCACAAAAAATTCTGGGGATCAGGCTGGCACTTCAATAACGTTGTGCCCGCGCTCCATTGCGGCAACGCCTGAACGGACAAGCTCCAGCACCTTGGTCAACCTGGAAAGCTCTTCGACAAAGGCATCAATCTCAGGGCCCGCGCCGGCCAGCTGAATCATGCGCGTGCTTTCGGTTTCGTCGAGGACGAACGCGCGGTGCGCGCGCACGCATTCGACCACACTACGCGCAGTGCTGGCGTCGACCGCAATCTTCACCATCAGCAGCTCGCATTCGATATGGTCCGTGCTCGACAGATCCATGATCTCGACCACGTCCACCAGCTTGCGGCTCTGCTTGATGATCTGGTCGATCACCGCATCCGAACCACTGGTGACCAAAGTCAGGCGCGATACCGAAGGGTCGTGCGTCGGTGCAACCGACAGCGAGTCGATGTTGTAGCCGCGAGACGAAAACGCCCCCGCAACCCGGGCCAGAGCTCCGGCCTCGTTCTGCAGCAAAATAGAGATGATGTGGCGCATAGGGCGCGCAACATAGCTTTGCTGCACTGCGAAATCAAGCTAACATCACCTGCTTTTTTGGCCTCTAGGATCACAGCCCGCAATGAATGACGCATCCCGCCCCGCTGCTCACCCCCTGGCTGGCAAATCCCTGTCCGGTGCTGAGATCGTCGTCCAGGTACTGGCCGATGAAGGCGTCGATGTCGTCTTCGGCTACTCCGGCGGCGCGATCCTGCCGACCTACGACGCGGTGTTTCGCCACAATCAGGCGCATGCCGTTGGCGGCGTTGACCCGATTCCATTGATCGTTCCGGCCAACGAGCAGGCCGCGGGATTCATGGCCGCCGGCTATTCGCGCGCCTCCGGCAAGGTCGGCGTTTGCCTGGTGACGTCCGGTCCCGGCGCAACCAACACCGTGACCCCGGTGCGCGACTGCATGGCCGATTCCATCCCGATGGTGGTCATTTGCGGCCAGGTTCCCACCGCCGCAGTCGGCACGGACGCCTTCCAGGAAGCCCCTGTCAGCTCGATCATGGGCTCGGCCGCCAAACACGTCTTTCTGGTCACCGAACCCAAAAAGCTGGAAGCCACCGTCCGTACGGCCTTCGAAATCGCACGCAGCGGCCGCCCCGGCCCGGTCGTGATCGACATTCCCAAGGATGTGCAGAACTGGACCGGCCCGTTTCTGGGCGAAGGTACGCTGCCGATTCCGGGCTACCGCGCGCGCCTCAAAAGCGTGAAGGACAACCTGATCTCACCGGATGCCGCAGCGCGCTTCCATGAGATGTTGAGCCAGGCCAAGCGTCCGCTGATCTATGCCGGCGGCGGCGTGATTCATGGCGAGGCGTCCGCCGCATTGCGCAAGTTCTCGCAGGCCTACGGCATCCCGGTCACAACGACCCTGATGGGCATTGGCTGCGTCGACACCACCGACCCGCTGTGCCTGCAGATGCTGGGCATGCACGGCACCGCATTCGCCAATTACGCAGTCGACGACTGCGACTTCCTCATTGCGGTTGGCGCGCGCTTCGACGATCGCGTGGCCGGCGTGCCGGGCAGTTTCGCGCGCGGCGCCAAATGGATCGCGCATCTGGACGTCGACGCGTCGGAGATCAACAAGGTCAAACGCGTGCATTGGCACCACGTTGGCGAACTCAATCCCGCCCTCGCGGCACTGCAGAGCCACGCCGAGGCACAGGGCTTCAAGCCCGACTACAGCGAATGGCACGCGCATATTGCCGAGCTGAAGAAGACCTACGCGATGAACTACGAGCGTGGCGGCGAGTACATCCAGCCGCACGCCGTGATTGAAGCAATCAACAAGATCACCGGCGGCGAAGCCATTGTTGCCACCGGCGTCGGCCAGCATCAGATGTGGGCCGCGCAGTATTTCGACTTCAAACAGCCGCGCACCTGGCTGACCTCGGGTTCGATGGGCACGATGGGCTTCGGCCTGCCGGCGGCGATCGGCGCGCAGTTCGCCAAGCCGGATCGCATCGTCATCGACATCGACGGCGACGCGTCAATCCGGATGAATCTCGGCGAGCTGGAAACCGTCACCACCTACAACCTCCCGGTCAAGGTCGTGGTGCTGAACAATTACGGCGACGGCATGGTCAAGCAGTGGCAGCGTCTGTTCTTCGAATCGCGCTTCTCCGGCTCGGACAAATCGCTGCACCGCAAGGACTTCATCAAGGCCGCCGAAGCCGATGGCTACGAATTCGCAAAGCGCGTCAGCAAGAAGGAAGAGCTCGACGCGGTGATTCGCGAGTTCGTCGAATTCAAGGGCCCGGCGTTCCTGGAAGTGATCATCGACCCGGTCGCTTCGGTCTACCCGATGGTCGGCCCAGGGATGTCCTACGAGCAGATGATCACCGGCGACTGGATCCCGTCGCGCAACGCCGCAACGCGCGAAAAAATCGATCCGAAATCGACGCAGATGTTCTAGCCCGCACGGCCGCTGCCGGCACCCAGCGCCGCCAGCGCACCCGCGACCACCGACAACTGCTGCAGCGGATCAGCGCATTCCAGAATGCGCTGACGCGCTGCGACCGGCATCGGCAGCCGTTCCGCCAGACGCCGCGCGACCCAGGCTGAGTCGTTATAGCGCAGCGGCGGCACCAGCTCCCCCTCGCCCATCTGCTCGACCGCCTGGCGCAGCAGCTGAACCAGGGGCGCATATTCAGACGGCACTGGCATCGGCGCCGGTCCCGCCAGCCACTCGACCTCGGCGAGAATCAGGCCGTCCGCCTGCGTCTCACGGCGTTGAATCCGGAATGCCGACTCGCCGATTGCCAGCAGCGCAAACATGTCGGCTTCCAGCACCGTGGAATCAACGATGCGCGCACTGCAGCCAACCGCATGCGGCACCGCTGGTGCGCCGACTTCCTGCCCGTCCAGGATCAGGCTGACGCCAAACACCGCATCCTCCGCCAGACAGCGTCGCGTCATCGCCACGTAGCGCGGCTCGAAAATTCTCAGCGGCAGGCGTCCCCCGGGGTACAGCACCGTTCCCAGCGGAAAAATTGGAATCTGCAGACGCACGACAAAGGCCCATCCAGGATTAACTTTGCTCAGCCTAGCGCGTTGCCACCTCAGATTCCCGTCCGAAGCCTCCAATATCGGCATTGATCCAGATCAATGCGAACGCACCCGGCAACCCTCAGATTCCGCGCCTTGACTCGACAGCTGTCATAAGACTCGGTTGATGCGCGGGGGCGCAACCCATTCTTCGTGAACAATAGACATCTACCGATTTTCGTCGTCGGCGACCGCATCGTTGCCGCGAATGCGACGCTGGAAAACGAGCGTCAAACACCACCCGAAATCAGCTTGTCCGGGTTGCAGTCGCTGATCCACGACATGGACGGCGGCGCGCTGATCGTCGATGCCAGCGGCCAGATCACCTGTGCCAATCCCGCCGCGCGCACGATGTTCGGCATCCCGCGCCTTGAAGGCCGCATGGTCGAAGAACTGATGCCGACGGCCTTGCGCGACGCCCACCGCGTCTATCGCTCGGTGTATGCATCGATGCCGAACAAACGCCCCATGAGCCGCTATTCGCATCTGTGGGCTCAGCATGCCGACGGCACCGAGTTCTGCGTGCAGATCGAACTGACCCCGTTTTCCACCGCAGCCGGCACCTGGATCGCCGCGCTGATCCGCCACGCACCGCCGGAAGCCGACTGATCACTCCGATACGTAGCTCCGCACCCTGATGCGGTACTGACGGGACACGCGATCAGGCCGCCGCGTTGCCGGCCGCCAGCGGAAAGCTGACGGACTTCACCAAGGCGTGCACCGACAGGCCCGAACGCAGTTGCAGACGCTCTGCCGACAGGCGGGTGACGCGGGCGAGCAGACTCAGACCGTTGCAGTCCAGGGCCACCATCGCCGTGCTGTCGTCGGCGCGACCGATCGAGGTGATCGTGCCGGTGAGCACGTTCAGCGCGCTGATCTCCTGCGGTGCCTGCAATGCCAGCGTGACGTCCTGGGCACGCACCCAGACATTGACCTGGGAACCAACGGCGTGGTCCAGCTGCGGCACCCACAGGTCCCCGGCAGCACAGTGCAGCCGGGTCAGCCGGTAGTGCGCATCGTGGCCCAGCACCTCTGCCGCGACCACGGCGCCGGCGTCGGGCCGGCGCGCGAACATCGGCAGGTCGGTGCGCGTCAGCACCGCGGCGGTCGGACCGGTCGCCAGCAGGCGGCCATTGCCGATGCAGACCAGATGCCCGGCAAGGCGTACGACCTCATCCAGTGCATGGCTGACGTAGACGATCGGAATCTTCAGTTCGTCACGCAGGCGTTCAACGTACGGCAGGATCTCAGCCTTGCGCGCCGCATCGATCTGGCTCAGCGGTTCGTCCATCAACAGCAGCTGCGGCGCGCACAACAATGCGCGCCCGATCGCGACGCGCTGGCGTTCGCCACCAGACAGGCTGCCCGGATGCCGCGTCAGCAGCGGCTCGATGTCCAGCATCTCCACAAGCCGTGCATCGTCAGCCGCCGCGCGCCGGTCCGCTGCAAACCAGCGACCATAGCCAAGGTTCTGGCGCACTGTCAGATGGGGGAATAGCCGCGGTTCCTGGAACACGTAGCCGATGCGGCGCCGATGGGTCGGCACGAAGACCCCCACCGCGGTGTCGACCAGGACCGTCCCGCCGACCGTGATGCGCGCCTGCTGCGGTCGCAGCAGGCCGGCAATCGCCCGCACCAGCGTGGTCTTGCCCGAGCCGGACTGGCCGAACAGCGCGGTCAGACCCTGTGGACTGTCGAACGCGACCTGCAGTTCAAAGTCGCCCTGACGGTGCCGGATGTCGACGTGCAGGCTCATGCGCCGGAGGCCCGCTTGCGCCCGCGCCGCGCCAGCCACTCGGACGCCATCAGGGCGAGCATCGATACCGCAACGGCCACCGCGGTCAGTCGCAGCGCCTGCGCATCGGCGCCGGGCATCTGCGTATAGGTGTAGATCGCGCTCGCCAGCGTCTGCGTCTCGCCGGGAATATTGGACACGAAGGTGATGGTGGCGCCGAACTCGCCCATCGCGCGCGCGAACGCCAGGATCATGCCGGAAACAATGCCCGGCCCGATCAGCGGCAAGGTCACGGTGGCGAACACCCACAGCGGGCGCGCGCCCAGCGTCGATGCCGCCTCCTCCAGGCGCGGATCAACCGCTTCCAGCGACAGCCGGATCGCGCGCACCATCAACGGAAAGCCCATCACCGCGGCCGCCAGCGCGGCGCCGGTCCAGCGAAACGCGAAGACGATGCCCAGATGCTCGGCCAGGAAGCGGCCGGCGAAGCCCTGCGTGCCGAAGCTGAGCAACAGCAGATAGCCCGTCACCACCGGGGGCAAGGTCAACGGCAGATGGATCAGGCCGTCGATGACGACGATGCCGGGGAAGCGCCAGCGCGCCAGCAGATAGGCCGCCAGCACCGCGAACGGCAGGCTGGCCAGCACCGCGACAGCGGCCACGCGCAGGGACAGCGACAGCGCCGTCCATTCGTCCGGACTCAGCAAGGTGTCAGGGCTCCGACAGCGCCGGCCGCGGCGCCTCCGTCGCGACGAAGCCCCAGCGCATGAAGATCTTCTGCGCTGCATCTGCCTCGAGGAACCGCAGCAGCGCGGCGGCCTGTGCGTTGTCCGATTTCGCGATCACGGCGGCAGGGTAAACGATCGGTTCATGACTGTCCTGCGGAAAGACGTCCAGCACCCGCACCTGCGGATCAGCCACCGCATCGGAAGCGTAGACGATGCCCAGCGGCATCTCGCCACGGGATACCAGCCTCAGCGCGGCGCGGACGTTTTCCGCCAGAACAGTGTGCGTCTGCACCGCATCCCAGACCGCCAGCGACTGCAGGGCCTGACGACCGTAGCTGCCCGCCGGCACCGCCGGATTGCACAGCACCAGACGTCCGCCGCCCAGTGCGCCCCTCAGATCGAAGCCCGGCGCAATACGCAGCTGCAGCGCGGAGACTGACGGGGCCACCAGTACCAGCTGGTTGCGCAGCAGATCGCGCCGGCTGTCCGGGCCGATCAGCCCGCGCTCGCCCACGTAGTCCATCCATTGCTGGTTGGCAGAAAAGAAGACATCCGCCGGCGCCCCCTGCTCGATCTGGCGTGCCAGCGTGCTGCTCGCGGCATAGGTATTCAGCGTCTGAATGCCGCTGTCGGCAGTCCACGCCGCAGTCGCCTCATCCAGCGCATCCTTCAGGCTCGCCGCGGCAAATACCCGCACCGGCGCAGGTTCCGCCGCAGCGAGCCCGCTGTACGACAGTACCGGCATCAGACCCAGCATCAGCGCGACGATCCGCAGCTGCTTGCACAGAACACCCTGCAGGCGCAGCCGCCCGCCTGGAGGCGAACAGACGCTTCGGGTTCGCATTGGATTGAACATTGCGTGCATCGGATCGCCTCTACTGCGTGGCCAACGTATCCACCGATAGTATGTCAACTACATAACGAGATTGCAGAACCGGATTTAGCAAGGACGATGCCACTGCCCGGCACGGCACTCCGGGCTGCGACAGCAGCATGGCGCCACCGGAGACGCCATAGCACGGCGCGTCAACGGCGGTGGATTTGTCGGTTTTGCGACACGGGATGTCGTCTTTTCACCAAGCTTGGACGTTGAACTCCACGGCATCTTCCCGGCGTATCGTCAGGATCGAATTTCAACAGCGGCGGGAACTTAGCGCCGACCCGAACCCGTCCCCGCATAAGGCAACGGCGATTCGGACCCGCTTGGCATCATGGTTGCTTTGACGTTTATTTATATAGTCGACTATATGATTAAATCGCAATGACCTCCCGCCGCCGCTCTACACAGGATCCCGCCATGCGCGCCGTACCGCCCTTCTCCCTGCATCGAACCATCACCCTGATCCTGGCGACGTTCGCGATCGGCACCCATGCCGCCGATGACCTGGCGATGGACCCACCCGAACTCCTGGCCAGTGCCGAAATTCCTGCGGCATTCACACTCGGCAGCATCGAAGTCGAGGCGAGTCGCCCGGAGCTCGACACCGACAGCCAGGTCGAACTCGGCATCGACCAGATCCGTGCCGAAGACCGCCAGACCGTCGGCGCCGCCATCAGTCTGGCGCCCGGCGTTTACATGGGCCGCGTCGGCGCGCGTAACGAGGAGGTCGCCCACATTCGCGGCTTCGACCTGCGCCAGGTGCCGCTGTTCATCGACGGCATTCCGGTCTACGTGCCTTATGACGGCTATGTCGACCTTGGCCGCTTCACCACCTCTGACCTTGCCCGCATCGACATCGCCCGCGGCTTCGGCTCGCTGATCTACGGCGCCAATACGCTGGGCGGCGCGATCAATCTGGTCAGTCGTCGGCCGACCGAAGCCTTCGAGCTGGACGCCGGTGCGCAGCAGGATTTCAGCGACGACGGCGATGCAATCCGCAGCAATGTCTACGCGAATCTCGGCAGTCGTCAGGGTGCGTGGTACGGCCAGCTCGGCGTCGCTTATCGCGATCGGGATCACGATGAGCTGCCGGACGACTACACGCCGACGATGGTTGAGGACGGCGGCGAACGCGACAACAGTGATTCGAATGACCGCCGGCTATCGATGAAGCTCGGCTGGACGCCGCGCGATGGTGGCGAGTACGTGATCGGCTACAACCGCCAGGACGGCGAGAAGGGCACACCGCCTTACGCCGGCACGGTCGACGGCGTGCGTGCGCGCTACTGGCGATGGCCGGCGTGGGACAAGCAGAGCGCCTACCTGATGACGCGTACGGCGCTCGGCGCGCATGAGCTGAAGCTGCGCCTTTACCACGACACCTTCAAGAACTCGCTGTTCTCGTACGACGACGCCACCTACACCACAATCACCAAGCCCTACGCATTCCGCAGCCGGTACGACGACTACACCAACGGCGCCGCCGTCGAGGGCGGCATCCAGGCGGCCGACAGCAATCGCCTGCGCCTGGCCGCAACCTGGAAGGACGACATCCATCGCGAACACAACGAAGGTGAGCCGGTGCGCCACTTCAAGGACCGCAGCTGGACCATCGCCGCGGAGGACACGCAGGCGCTGGCACCGCGCTGGTCGCTGGTCACCGGCCTGGCGCACGAGGCGCGGCAGAGCCTGCAGGCGCAGGACTACAACAGCGGGACCGACACCGTCAGCGACTTCGCCCGCGACGACAACACCGCGCTCAGCGGCCAGATCGGCGTGTTCTTTGCGGCCTCCAGCGCCACACAGCTGCGTGCGACCTATGCGCATCGCAACCGCTTCCCGACGATCAAGGATCGCTATTCCTACCGTCTCGGCACCGCGATCCCGAACGAGTCGCTCAGCACCGAGACCGCCGATCACTTCGAACTCGGATACGTAGCCCAGCTGCTCAATGCGCTGCACGCGGACATCGCGCTCTACACCAGCGGCATCAGCGATCTGATCCAGCAGGTCAGCATCGACGACAGCGCCTGCAACAGCCCGCCGTGCTCGCAGCAACAGAACGTCGGCAAGGTGCGCGCACAGGGCGTCGACATGGCACTGCACGGCGGCTGGCACAGCCTGCGCTATGTACTGAACTACAGCTATCTGGATCGCAGCAACCGTTCCGATCCCGGCGTCGAGCTGACCGACGCACCACATCATCAGGGCTTCGCTTCGCTAAGCTGGGATGCCACCCCGCTGTGGTCGCTCAGCGCCAATGCGGACGCCCTGTCCGGACGCTATTCCAGCAGCGATGGCCGCCAGCGCGCCGCCGGCTTCGCCGTGTTCGGGCTGTCGACGCGCTATCACCTGACCCCGGAAATCGCGCTGGGCCTGGGCGTGCACAATCTCGCCGATCGCCTGTACGAATACAGCGAGGGCTATCCCGAACCCGGCCGCAGCTACTTCGTCCGCGTCGAGGCTGCGCTGTGAGCGGGGTCCGGCCGATCTCGCCGCGCCGACGCCGTCTGCTCGCCGGACTCGGCGGCGCACTGACCTTGGCGCCGCTGGCCCGCTGCCTCGCGTCAAACGATGCACACGCCCAGACACCGGTCGTCGTCGTCACCGCCTACCCGGACGAAGTGATGTCGCGCATCGAGGCGGCATTTCACACCACGTACCCGCAGTACCGGCTGCAGTTCGTCTGGCGCATGCCCAACGACGCGCTGCCGTATCTGCTGCAGGATCACCAGGCCGGCGCCGATGTCTACTGGTCCGCCTCGCCACGCACCTACGCCGCACTGAAGCAGGCCGGCGCGCTGCGACAGCTGCCGCAAACGCTGCGCACGCTGCCGGGACGCATCGGCGGCGCACAGATCGCGGACGTCGAGGGCCACTTCGTGGCGACAGAAGTCGCCGGCTACGGCTTCGCCTACGACCTCGCACAACTCGACGCGCTGCACCTGCCGGTGCCGGCGGACTGGGACGCCCTGCGCGATCCGCGCTACGCCGGCCGCGTGGCGTTGCCGATTCCGGCCACGGTCGGCTTTGCCCCGGTGATGGTCGACATCGTGCTGCAGGCCTACGGCTGGGATGCCGGCTGGGCGCTGTGGAGCGAGATTGCCGGCAACGCCCAGCTGGTGGACCGCGGCGCAAGCTTTGTCACCGACAAAGTCGGTCGCGGCGACTGCGCGGTCGGCCTCAGCATCGACTTCTTCGTCGCCTCCGCGATCGCCAACGGCCAGCCGCTGCGCTTCGCCTACCCGCGCCACAATGGCATCAACCCCGGACAGGTCGCGATCACCACGGACGCCCCCAACCCCGAGGGCGCCGAAGCGTTCACCGCGTTCGTGCTGTCGGAAGCAGGCCAGCGTGTGCTGCTGCATCCGGACATTCGCAAGCTGCCAGCGCGCCCGGGCGTCTATGCCGACGCGCCGGCCGGCTATTACAACCCCTACGCGGCCGCCAGGGCCGGCGGTCTCGACTACAACGCTGCGCGCGGACAGCCGCGTCTGGCCCTGAGCGCGGCGCTGTTCCAGCAGATGTGGGTGGAACCGCACAAGGAACAGCGTGCCTTATGGCAGCGCGTGCATGCGGCCGAAGCTGCAGGGATTGCGGTCGGCGATGCGCGCGCGGCCCTGAGTGCCGTCCCCTTGTCCGAAACCCAGGCCGATGCGCTGGCCCCGATGTTCAAGCGACGCCTGGAGGGCAGCGTGGACACAGAACGCTCGACGCTGGAGCGGCGCTGGGCGCGCTTCGCGGCGCAACAACGCTCGATCGCCGCACGCATCCTCGACACACAAGGTGCCGCATGAAGACATTGCCTCTGCACATCGCCACCGCGGTGATTGCCGGCCTGATCGCGCTGACGGCGCCGGCGCACGCGCACGCGACAGTATCCGTGCAAACCGACGCCCCGACGATCGAACGTTCGGGACGCGATGCCTTCAGTCAGCCGTGGCCGGATCTGGACACCGACACGCTGCAGACCTTCCTGCGCGGACGCACGCTGTTCCATCAGAGCTGGATCATTGCGCCGGCGCAGGATCAGGCCCACGACGGCCTCGGCCCGCTGTACAACCGCCTGGCCTGCATCTCCTGCCATCCGAAGAACGGCCGCGGGCGCGCACCCGATACGCCGCTGGAACGCATGCAGTCGATGCTGGTGCGGCTGTCGGTACCCGGACCTGCCGGGCGCGCGCCGCAACCGCATCCGCGTTACGGCGACCAGCTCAACGAAGACGGCGTTCCCGGTGTCGCCGGCGAAGGTCTGGCCGGCATTGTCTGGCAGTACTCGCACATCCCCCTCGCCGACGGCAGCGTGGTCGAGCTGCGCGCGCCGCAGCTGCAGTTCCGCGACCTGGCCTACGGCCCGCTGGACGACGCGCTGACTTCGCCGCGCGTCGGCCCACCGGTATTCGGTCTGGGGCTGATCGACGCTGTCGCCGACGACAGCTTGCAGGCGCTGGCGGACGAGGCCAAGCCGGACGGCGTGCGCGGACGCGTCAATGTCCTCATAGGGGACGACGGCAGCCGCAGCTTCGGGCGCTTCGGCCTGAAGGCCAACACGCCCAGCCTGCGCGCACAGATCACCGGCGCGATGATCGGCGATCTGGGCATCACCTCCTCCCTGCATCCGCAAGAGAACTGCACTGCACAACAGGCGGCCTGCCGGCAGGCCGGCAGCGGCGGCAGCCCCGAGCTGACCGACGCACAGCTGGACCAGCTGGAAACCTATCTGGCGCTGGTTGCGGTACCGGCGCGACGCCATGTGGACGATCCCGGCGTGCGCCAGGGCGAGCAGCAGTTCGCCGCCATCGGCTGTGCGCTGTGCCACCGTCCGCAGCTGCAGACCGCGGCACAGACGCGCTATCCGCAACTGGCAAACCGCCGCTTCGCGCCGTACTCCGATCTGCTGCTGCACGACATGGGAGACGGCCTGGCCGACGGCCGACCGGATTACAGCGCCGGCGGTCGCGACTGGCGCACGCCGCCGCTGTGGGGCCTCGGCCGCTTCGCCGAGATCAACGAGCACACGCAGCTGCTGCACGACGGCCGCGCGCGCAGTTTCGAGGAGGCGATTCTGTGGCATGGCGGCGAGGCACAGACTGCGCGCGATCGCTACGCCGCACTGCCGCAGCCGCAACGACAAACCCTGCTGGAGTTTCTCGCGTCGCTGTAATTCGGCAACAATGCCGGATGCCTCGCAAACCGACGTCAAAACCGGCAGCCAAAGCCGTCACCAAGACCCCTGCCCGGACGGCGTCGGCGGGGCCGTCAACCTATCGCGGCAGCTTGATGGTCGAGAAGAACGGCGCGCCCTTCCTGGTCGCCGGCCGCATCGACCTGCTCGAGGCGGTCGATCATCACGGGTCGATCAGTCAGGCGGCCAAGGCCGTCGGCATGAGTTACAAGGGCGCCTGGGATGCCATCGACACGATGAACAACCAGGCCGACGAAGCCCTGGTTGCGCGTACCCCCGGCGGGCGCCGCGGCGGCGGCACGCATCTGACCGCCTACGGCAAGCGCGTGGTGGCGCTGGTGCGCGCCATCGAACAGGAATACCAGCAGGCCCTGAGCCTGCTCAATGAGCGCGTCGAGAAGCATGGCCGCGACTTCGCCGAATACCAGCGCCTGCTGCAGCGCTTCTCGCTGCAGACCAGCGCGCGCAACCACTGGGTCGGCACCATCACTGCGATCCGCGCCGACCGCGTGCGCACCGAAGTCGAGATCGCGCTCGACGCCAGGCTCAGCATCGTCGCCCACGTCACCACCGACAGCGCACGCCGGCTTGGCATCCAGCCGGGCGTCGACATCGCCGCGCTGGTCAAGGCCGTAGCGGTGCAGATCGATACCGACACCGCGCGCAACACGCCGCCGAACCGGCTGGTCGGCACAATCGCGCGTTGCAGTCAGGAAGGCGGCCGCAGCGAAGTCAGCATCGACCTGCCGGGAGGGCGCACGATCACCGCGGTGGTCAGCGACGCCGCCGGCGTCAGCCTGCGCGCCGGACGCAAGGTCGTCGCCAGCTTTGAACCCCGCAGCGTGCTGCTGGCCAGGCTGCCGGGCGTCAGCTGAGCACGCTGCACGCATGAAGTTCCGCCGACTGCCGCCACTGCACACTCTGGAAGCGTTCGAGGCCGCAGCGCGCACCGGCGCGTTCAAGGACGCCGCACAGCAGTTGCACCTGACACCGTCGGCGATCAGTCATCAGATCAAGGCGCTGGAAGCCCACCTCGAATTCGAGCTGTTCCGCCGCGGCAACCGCTCGTTGGAACTCACCGATGGAGGCAAGGCGTATCTCGGCGTCGTGCGCGACACCCTGTCCCGGCTGCGCAGCGGCAGCGCCAGGGTCGCGCAGCAGTACGCCCGCGCTTCGCTGAAGATCAGTGCCGGTCCGTTCATCGCCAGCGAAATCATCGTGCCGGCGCTGCCCTCGTTTCAGGAGGCGCACCCGGACATCGACGTACGCATCGACACCGATCTGCGTACGGTCGATCTGCTGCATGAGGACACCGACCTTGCGCTGCGCTTCGGCAACGGCCACTGGAAACATCTGGCCGCGGACCGGCTGATGCGGGTTTCGGCGGTCCCGGTCTGCACGCCGGCCATCGCCCGGAAGATTCGCCGTGGCGGCCCAAGCCAGCTACAGGACGTTGCGCTGATTCACTCGTCACCGATGCCCGAGGGCTGGAAGATGTGGGCCGATGCCACCGCCACGGTGCTGGGCACGCCCAAACGCGACATCTGGCTGGACAGCTACCTGGCGATCCTGCGCGCCGCCGAGCAGGGTCTGGGGCTCGCGCTGGGGCTTGTTCCGATGGTCAATCCCTGGCTCAAACGGCGCAAGCTGGTGGCCCCCTGGCCGGACATGCTGGTGAGCGTGCCGCAGGCCTACTATCTGTTGTATCGCCCGGACGATCTCGAACGTCCGGAGGTCGTCGCATTCCGGCGCTGGCTGAAATCCGTCCTCAAGCGCGACGCCCTGCTCACCTGAGGGGCATTTTCGGATGAATTTGACTCATCCGAAGCCGCCGTCGAATTCGTTTGTCGCCGTCCCCGCGCGCACCTAGGCTGGATGCCGAATCCACCTCTTCGGGAGCGCAGCATGCGCGAAATCCATCTGACGCTGAGCGCGGCGGACGCACATCCGCTTGCGGCGACCTTGTTCGAGCCCAGTCGCCCGCCACAGGCGGCGGTGCTGATCAACTCAGCCACCGGCGTGCCGCGCGGCTACTACCGCGCCTATGCGCAGTTCCTCGCCCACCGCGGCTTCGCGGTGCTGTGCTACGACTATCGCGGCATCGGCAACTCGCGTTTTCATGGCGCACGCAACGAGCAGCTGACGATGCGCAACTGGGGAGAACTCGATGCCGCCGCCGCCATCGACTACCTCGGCACGCGTTACCCCCGTCGATCGCTGCTGGCGATCGCCCATTCGGTCGGCGGCCAACTGATCGGCCTGGCCGCCAACAATGAGCAGCTGGATGCGGTGCTGTGCGTTGCCGCCCAGTCCGGCTACTGGCGCCACTGGCCGCAGCGTCTGCAGCCGGTGATGGCGGCCATCTGGCATCTGCTGGTGCCGGTGGCGGCAACGTTGTCCGATCCGCTGCCGCAACGTCTGCTCGGCGCCGAGTTGCCGCGCGGCATCGCCCGCGAATGGGCGCGCTGGTGCCGGCATCCGGAGTTCATCGTCGACGCGCAAGGTCGCTCGCTGCACGCCGGCTTCGAGCGCTATCGGGGACGCATGCGCTTCATCACGATCAGTGACGACGCGTTCTACGCGCCGCCACAGGCGGGGCAGGCGCTCGCCCGCAAGTATCGCAATGCGCAGGTCGAGCTCAGTCAGCTGACGCCCGCCATGCTCGGCGTCGAGGCGATCGGCCACTTCGGTTATTTCCGCAACGGTATGGCGCCGGCCTGGCAGGACAGCGCCGACTGGCTGCGCAATGCCATACCCCATTCCCAGCACAAGGCCGCCTGAACATGGCAACCCCCGCAGAACTTTTTGCACGCATGCGTCGCTATCCGATGGGCGATCGCCTGTTCTCCAGAGCCGTGACCGCGCGCGCACCCTACTTCGCGTCGATCGCGCCGCGCTTCATCGAACTCGAACCGGGACTGTGCGAGGTGACGATCCGCAACCGACGCGCCGTGCACAATCACCTTGGCACCGTGAACGCGATCGCCATGTGCGCGATGTGCGAACTGGCGGCCGGCACGATGCTGGAGTCCTCGTTGCCGCGCGAACTGCGCTGGATCCCGCGTGGCATGACCGTGCGATATCTGAAGAAGGCCGATACCGATCTGCGGGCGCGCGCCACGCTGGAGGCGCCGGTCGCGGCGGATTTCCAGGGCGATGCCATGGTGCCGGTGAAGGTCCGCAATACTGCCGGAGAGGTTGTCATGGAGGCGGATATCGCGATGTACCTGTCACCGCGACCGCGCAACCGCACACGTTCCGGCTGAGCCCCTCAAACGGGGTGCACGGGGGCGACTGAACCGTCGAAAGCATTGCGCTCCCACACGCGACATCCGTTGGACTCGACGCCGGACACCCGGCGTCGAGCCGCGGCAACCGGAACAACGGGCTAGAATCCCGCTCGAAAAATTCCAACCGTTTCCGACCGAAAACCTGCCGCCATGAGCACCGAACACGTCACCACCGAGCTGCGCGACCGCGTCCTGATCCTGCGCCTGAACCGTCCCGACAAGAAAAACGCGCTGACTCAGGCGATGTACACCGCGCTGGCCGATGAACTGAAGCAGGCCAACGAGAATCCGACGGTGCGCTGCATCCTGCTCACCGGCACCGATGACTGCTTCTGCAGCGGCAACGACATCGCCGACTTCCTGCAGATGAAGACGATCACGCCGTCGGACGACGTGCCGGTGCTGCGATTCATGAAGACGCTGGCACACGTCGCCAAACCGGTTGTAGCGGCGATCAACGGTCCGGCGATCGGCGTCGGCACCACGATCCTGCTGCATGTCGACCTCGCCTACGCCGGCGAGAAGACCCGCTTCCAGCTGCCGTTCGTCAACATCGGCATCTGCCCTGAATACGCCTCGACCTACTTCCTGCCGCGCATGATCGGTCACGTCAAAGCGGCCGAGCTGACGATGCTGGGCGAGCCGTTCACGGCCGCCGAGGCACTGGACTACCGGCTGATCAACGCAGTGTTGCCCGACGCCGAGGTCTTCGAGCACGCGCTGGCCAAAGCGCAGCGTCTGGCCCAGCAGCCGCCGGCGGCGCTGCGCACGACGAAGGCACTGCTGAAGCGCTGGCGCGGCGACCTGGTCGACGAGATCATCCCGGCCGAAGCGGTGCACTTCATGTCGATGCTGCAGGATGCCGAGGCCAAGGAGGCGCTGGGCGCCTTCCTGCAGAAGCGCAAACCGGACTTCAGCAGCTTCGATTGATCCCATGTCAGACATCCGGATCGAGGGGCTGAGCAATTTCCGCAGTCTCGCCGGCCTGCCCGGCGCCGACGGCCGGCGCATCGACGGTCATGTGATCCTGCGATCGGACCGCCTGAACCGGTTGACCGACGCCGATTGGACGCAACTTCGCGCGCTCGGCCTGCGCACGGTCTGCGACCTGCGCGGCGCCGATGAGCGCGAGCGCCACCCCAATCGGTATCCGGACGACGGCGGCGTCGACGAGCTGTGGCTGGAGGTCAAGAACGACCTGCGCGGCAACCCGATGTACCTGCGCATGTTCGCCGAAGACCCAACGCCGGCCGGCGCCGAACGCGTGATGCAGCAGATCTATCGCAGCTTTCCGGCCGCGTTCACGACGCAGCTGCCGCAGCTGTTTGCGCTGCTGCACGAGGAGCGCGTGCCGGTGCTGATCCACTGCGCTGCCGGCAAGGACCGCACCGGCTTCGTCGTCGCGCTGCTGCTGCATGCGCTGGGCGTACCGGAAGCAGTGATTGTCGAGGATTACCTGCGCTCGACACCGCCGGACCCCCATCCCCGTGCCGCCGAAATGATGCGGGAATTCGAGCAGCTGTTCGGCTTCGCCATCGACGCGGCAACGCTGCGTCCGCTGCTGGACGTGCGCACCAGCTATCTGACAGCAGCATTCGATGAACTCGATGCGCGGTACGGCTCGATCGGCGAGTACCTGCGCCGCCATGGTGGCCTTGACCATGCTCAGCGCCGACGTCTGCAGGACCGCTGGCTGCGCTGACGCGGACTACCGCAGGGACTACCGCGGCACCCAAACTGGTTATTATCGCGCCATAAACGGGGCCCACCCCGTCGGCAGACAGTGACTAGAGCCATGCAGAAACCCAAGGGAAAACGTGAACTGAACAAGGAGGCCAACCGCGGCGCCATCCTCGAAGCGGCACGGCGCTGCTTTCTGGAATTCGGTTACGAGGCGGTCACGATTCGCGACGTCATCCGTCGCTCCGGGCTTGCTGCAGGCACGTTCTACAACTACTTCCCGGACAAGGAATCGCTGTTTCGTGCGCTGGTCGATTCGCGCCTGGCCAAGCTGCAGACGAACATCCATCTGGCCCGCCAGCATGCCCGCGACCCCGAGTCGTTTTTCTACGGAGCGTTCCTGGCGGCACTTCGCGAGGCCCGCGCGGAACCCGAATTCTTCGAAATGATGTTCCGTAACGAGCCGGTGCTGCGGTCGCTGTACAACCACAATGTCTTCGGCCTGATCATGCAGTCATTGAGGTCCGATCTTCAGGAAGCGATCGTGCGCGGTCTGGTGTCGGAGCTGGACGTCGATGCGCTGACGGCGATCTCATTCGGCGCGGGCTATGAGCTCGTGCGTCTGGTCACCGAACAGCCCAAGCGCGATCTGGAGAAGACGGCGCAGTTTGTGACCCAGCTGTTCCTGCAGGGCATCCCGACGCAGACCCCGCAACCGCGGCTGATCCGCCTCGGCTCGCGTCTGCTCGGCGGCGCGGCGCGCTGAAGCCCGCCGCACCGCCTCGCCCCGACGAATCAGAACAGCTCAACCGCACCTGAATCCATCGACACCTGTTCGACCGGCTTGTGCGTCGGCTGGCGCCAGTCCTCGCGCGGCTTGGACGACAAGGCACTCGGCGCTTCACCGCCGCTGACCTCGACCACTTCAACATTGATCGACTCAATGCGCTGGGCATGCTTCTGCGCAGTACTGAGCGCCTGCGTCGAGATATCCTCGAACTGCAGGCAGCGCACCGCGCGGCCCACCGATTCGCTGATGTGATCGCGTGACGCCGACACTTCCTGAATGCCTTCGGCCAGACCGCTGTTGATACGCTCGACCTGGGACAGCAGACGACTGGCTTCATCGCGTGCGCCTTCGCTGAGGCTGACATCGCGCGACGCCATCTCGCCCACGGTTTCGCGCACCGCAGCCACCGCTTCCTTTGAATTCGATACCAGCTTGCGGATCTGTTCGTTGAACGTGGTGGAACGCTCGGACAGGTTGCGCACCTCTTCGGCAACCACGGCGAACCCACGCCCGGCTTCTCCTGCACGCGCCGCTTCGATCGCGGCATTCAGTGCCAGCAGATTGGTCTGGTCGGCGATCGACTTCACATCACCCAGAAGCTCGAAGATCGCATCGAGCTGCTTGACCATCTCGTCGATCTGACGAACCGTCTCTGAGCTCTGTTTGCTGACCTGGGTCAGCGACTGCACCAGACCATTCATCAGGCCCGCTGCAGTCTCAGTGAATTTGCGAACATCGAGTCCGTCGCCATCACCGCCGGTCTGGTTGAGAATCCGGGTCACAGCGCTCTGCTGCAACTTGGCATGCCGCGACATTTCGGCGAAGGCCTCGCCCAGCTCGTGCACGGCGTCATGGATCAGCCCACGCACCCGCATGATCTCGCGATCGACTCCATTGACTTCGTTGCTGAGCCCTTCGCGCAGTTCCGACAACGACTTGCGCCGGTTGCGCGATTGCTCCTCATGCCGCTCGAGCAATGCGCGCGCTGCGCCCAGCAGCCGGTGTTGCTGCCATGCGACCCAGGCCCAGGCGCCGGCCGTCAGCAGGCCGCTGAGCCAGGCGACGCCGCTGCCAAGCCCGGCGATCAACACCAGGACGTGTGCCAGCGTAATGACGACTGGAACGATCAGTGGTTTCCATTGTGCGGCTTGCATGCTGCGCTCCATTTGAACTGGATGACTCCTGGTACGGGTTATCGGCCGCTGATTGCAATGCTTGAGCGCAATCAGCGCACCCACTCGAGCAATTGCCCGGCAATATTCTGTAAAGGCAAGACCTGTTCCGCGGCACCGCATCGGACTGCCGCGCCTGGCATGCCCCAGACCACGCTGGTCGATTCGTCCTGCGCTACGGTGTGGGCACCGATCCGCCGCAGTTCCAGCAGCTGGCGTGCGCCGTCCTCCCCCATGCCGGTCAGAATCGCGCCCACCGCATTGGTACCGACGTATTCGACGATCGAGCGGAACATGGTGTCGACGCTGGGTCGGTGCCGGTTCTCTGGCGGCGCGTCGGAGAGCCGACACAGGTAACGTGCGCCGCTGCGTTCGATCAGCAGATGATGACTGCCAGGTGCGATGTAGACGTGCCCCGGCAGGATCGGCAGGCGATCGCTGGCTTCGCACACCGACATGGCGCTGACACGATTCATGCGTGCGGCAAATGGCGCGCTGAACATGGCCGGAATGTGTTGCGTGATCACGATCGCCGGCGCATCCGGCGGCATGCCCATCAACACGTCCTTGATCGCCTCGGTGCCGCCGGTCGACGCACCAATGGCAATGATTTTTTCAGTTGTACTGAACCGGCGCGGACGCGACCGCGGCGGTGCTTCAACGGCGGGTCGCGACTTCAGCGCCGACAATCCGCGGGGCCGCGCCATTGCCGCGGCCTTGACCTTCTCGCGCAAGGTCTCGGCGTATTCTTCCAGGCCTGCTTTGACGTCCAGCGCCGGCTTGGTGACAAAATCCACCGCGCCCAGTTCGAGTGCCTGCAACGTGACTTCCGCACCCTGTGCCGTCAGCGACGACACCATCAAGACCGGCATCGGTCGCAGCCGCATCAGGTTTTCGAGGAAGGTCAGTCCGTCCATGCGCGGCATCTCGACATCGAGCGTCAGCACATCGGGCTGCAGTTGCTTGATCTTGTCACGCGCGATCAGCGGGTCGGCTGCAGTACCAACCACCTCGATCTGCGGATCCTCGGACAGGATTTCGCTGAGCACGCCGCGCACGAGGGCCGAATCGTCAATGATGAGGACTCGAGTAACCATCAGTCGAAGAGCTCCACGTCGCCATCCACCGGCTGACTGGAAATCTGCCGGCTGTAGGCCTGCTCGACCGCCAGATCCGCCGCAGTCGCTGCTGTCGGCAGATGCCGCACCAGCACGCGACCGCTGCTCACCCAGTAGGCCACCTTGCGCGCCGCAGTCCCGCCCAGATCCTGCGCGGCCACAGTGATACCTTCATTTTTCAGATAATCGAGCACGAAGGCGGCGTTGCGATCGCCAACAGGATTTGCCGAAAGGCCGCGGATCACATTGGCGCCTCCGAATACCTTGGCTTCGAGACGCCGACGGTTGCCACCGCGCTTGATCAATTCGTTGATCAGCACTTCCATCGCATACGCTCCGTAGCGAGCGTTGCGCGCGCCGCCAAGCGCTTCCGTATCCGGCAGCATGAAATGATTCATGCCACCGACCCCGGCCAGCGGATCGCGGATGCACGCGGCAACACAGGAACCGAGCAAAGTCACCAGAGCATCCTCGGAGTCCGTGACTTCGTACTCACCCGGCATGACCTTGATGACGTCACAACCGAGCTGTCGATCGTGATATCGCGGGGCGATACCCTGATTGATGCGCTCGTTCCACGCGTGTCTGAGCGGTGCATTCATCTGCTCGCGGGTGCCGTCGTGCGTGCCAGCCGGCGGTACACGGTGCGCCCGACCGAACCGTAGAGACTGGCGACATTGAACAGGCTTTCGGAATGGCCCGTGAACAGCAGACCGTCCGGACTCAACAATGGCGCAAAACGCTGCAGTATCTTGTGCTGCGTCGGTTTATCGAAATAGATCATCACGTTGCGACAGAAAATCGCGGTGAACGGCCCCTTCAGACCCCATGCTGAATCCAGCAAATTCAACTGACGAAAGCTCACCAGATTCCGCAACTCGTCAACGACCTTGCATTGCCCCTGGTTGTCACCGGCGCCGCGGCGAAAGTAACGCCGACGCCGTTCCAGCGAGACTTTTTCGATGCGATCGAGCGGATATACCCCGCGTTGAGCCACCGCCAGGACATTGGTATCGATGTCGGTCGCCAGAATCGCCACCGGCGGACGCAGCGTGCCGAAAGCTTCGGCAGCTGCAATTGCAATCGAATACGGCTCCTCACCGGTAGACGCCGCGCTGCACCAGATGCGCAGCGTCTCGCCGTGAGGCTGCCGCTGCAGATGTTCCCGCAGCATGTCGAAATGATGGCTCTCGCGGAAGAACGAAGTCAGGTTGGTGGTGAGCGCATTGACGAACGCCTCCCACTCCGGACTTGCACGGTCCTGCTCAAGAGCATCAAGGTAGGCCGAGAAGACCCGCTCGCCGGTCGCGCGCAACCTGCGCGCGATCCGGCTGTAAACCAGGTCCTGCTTCGCCGGCGACAACGAAATGCCGGCGCGGTCGTAGATCATGCTGCGGACCCGATTGAAGTCGCGCTGCGTGAAATGAAACTCGCGGTCACCGTCCTTCGCTGCAAGAGCTTCCATCCCAGCGGCCATTGATCACCTAGATCGCCGGATTCGCAAGAATGTCGTACTCATTGCCACCGAATCCGGCAATGCTCAGGCCGAAGTCACCGAAGCTGTGCAGATACTGCATCAGGAACATGCGCATGCTCAGAATTCCGTCCAGCGGTCATCGCCGCTACCACCCGTAGCCGGTGACGCATCACCATTACCGCTGCCACGCGCAGCGGCTGTTCCTGCCGACTTGGGCTTGGCCTTAAGGGCGGGCTTGGCCGTGCTGGCCGCGCGCGGGCGGGCTGCCGGCGGCGGCGTGCTCGATGCAACCGGCATCCGGATCGACTGTGCCTGCTCGGTGTCGAGCCGGAACACACTGACCGACTGACTCAGACTGACCGCCTGCTCCTCCATCGAGCGCGCTGCTGCCGAAGCCTCTTCGACCAGCGCAGCGTTTTGCTGTGTCACTTCGTCCATCGAAGTGATGGCCTGGTTGACCTGCTCGATACCCTGACTCTGTTCCAGCGAGGCCGCGGTGATTTCGGACATGATGTCAGTCACGCGCTTGACGCTGGTGACGATCTCTTCCATGGTCTTGCCGGCCTGTTCGACCAGCTTGCTGCCGTTCTCGACCTTGTCGACCGAATCGCCGATCAGCGTCTTGATCTCCTTGGCCGCCGCTGCCGAACGCTGCGCCAGGGAGCGCACTTCGGAAGCCACCACCGCGAAGCCTCGACCCTGCTCGCCGGCACGCGCCGCCTCGACCGCTGCGTTCAGCGCCAGGATGTTGGTCTGGAACGCGATACCGTCGATGACGCTGATGATGTCGACAATCTTCTTCGACGACTGATTGATCTCGTCCATCGTCGTGACCACTTCGGAAACGACATGACCACCGCGCCCCGCAACATCGGCAGCGCCGATGGCCAGCTGATTCGCCTGCTTGGCGTTCTCGGCGTTCTGCTTCACCGTCGAGGTAAGCTCTTCCATGCTCGACGCGGTCTCCTCCAGGCTGGCAGCCTGCTGCTCGGTACGAGCGGACAGGTCGGTGTTGCCCGAAGCAATCTCGCGGGATGCCGTGTTGATAGTGTCACTGGCCTGCTTGATCTGCGCCACGATGGTTGCCAGCTGCTCGGAGGTCAGATTGGCATCGTCGCGCAGCTTGCCGAAGGTGCCCTTGAAGTCGCCCGACATGCGCTGTGTGAGATCACCGGCGGCCAGGGCGCCCAGCATGCGCGCCACCTCGTTGAGGCCAACGTCACTGGTATCCAGCAAGCGGTTGATGTTCTCCGCCAGCTGCAGGAAGAAGCCCTCCTTGTCCTCGGTCTTGACGCGCTGACTGAAGTCACCGTCGGCTGCCGCTTCAACGATTGATCCCACCTCTGCCTCGACCGCGACTTCAGCCGTGCGGTCCTTCCATTCAACCACTGAACCCAGTCGCTCGCCGGCGTCATTGATGATAGGTGCTGCAATCAATGCAAACGTGCGGTTTGCAATCTTGATCTGAGCGCGATAAGTCTCGCGGAAAGTCGACAGCAGACGAGCCTGATGCTCTGGATTCTTGTGGAATACGTCGATTTTCTGGTTGTGCAGCTTGCGCACATCGAAATTCGGCAGTGCCTTGCGGATATCCGCTTCTGCAGTGGTCATCATCTGCAGAACAGCAGCGTTCAGATAAATGATGTTCCGATCATTGTCAGCAATCATCACGTTAGCTGAAACATTGTCCAATGCATTACGAATACGAAGATTCTCGGAAGCGATCTTCTGTTCGCGTGCCGTGGATTCCTCGATACCATCCAGCATCGTATTGATACCCTTGCACAAGGCCTCAATTTCGCCCGATTTACCGTCCATGGGAACTCGTTGGCTGAGATCTCCCTGCGCGGCAGAGTTGAGCACTGCACGGGACTGCTCGACGGCAAGACGCAGCGCCTGTTCTGCGCGCACCTTTTCAGTGATGTCCGTCGCGTACTTCACGACCTTGAACGGCCTTCCCATCTCGTCACAGATCGGGTTGTAGCTCGCCTGAATCCAGAGTTCCGAGCCATCCTTGCGTATGCGCTTGTACTGCCCGGCGTCGTATTCTCCCTTGCCGAGTTTCTCCCAGAATTGTCGGTACTCGGCTGAATTCCGGTACGCCGGATCGACGAACATGCTGTGGTGTTGCCCCGCCACTTCGTCCTCTGAATAGCCCACAGCCTTGAGAAACAGGTCGTTTGCGTGCGTGACGCTCCCTTTCAGATCAAACTCAACGACCGCTTGCGACTTGTTCAGGGCGTTGACAATGCCCTGCATGTTCTGGCGTTCAATCTCAGCATCAGTGATGTCATAACGCACACCCAGATACTTTTCGGGCTTGCCATTCTTGCCCATGAATGGCGCGATCACTGCGTCAACGTAATACGGCGTCCCATCCTTAGCACGGTTCTTGATGACTCCACGGAACACGTTTCCGCGGCCGATCGTCGCCCACAGCTTCTTGAAGGTCTCCTTCGGCATGTCCGGATGCCGGGTAATGCTGTGCGGACTACCAAGCAGCTCTTCAGGAGAATACTTCGAAATATCCAGATACTTCTGATTGAAGGACAAGATGTCGCCCTTCTTGTCCGCCATCGAGACGATGCTCGTCTCGTTCATGATGCGCGTCCGCACTTCGAGCTCGCTGCGGATCTCGTCCATCTTGCGAGCGTCGGCGCTGATATCGGTGGACAGCTCAATGAATCGCTGCACCTTTCCGTTGGTGTCGCGAACCGGGCTGCACACAACCTGAACGACAACGTCCTCGCCCTGCTTATTGACTCGGCGCTGCTGAACTGAAACTTCGTCCCCGCGACGTAGCTGCTCCCAAAACGCCGTATATGCATCACCACTGCGGTCAATCACATCGAACAGCAATGAGTGATGCTGACCTGCGATCTCGTCAAGGGAGTAACCCATGACTGATAGAAACTTTCCGTTGGCACTCAGTATCTTCCCGTCAACCGAGAATTCGACGATCGCCTGTACGTTGTTGATCGATTCAATCTGACTACGCAGCTCTGCAACGACCTGCGGATCCAAGCATTCAGCCTCACCGAATGCAATTTTCAGACGCTGCAGTAAGCCAGGACGCTTCTGCGCTGCGATGTTGGCGGTTTCTTTGTTGCTCATGACGTCCTCACTTTCTGGACCACACTCTGGCCGGGGCAGACCCGGACGATGGATGAATGACCGTGGCAGCGGTGTGCCATCAGTGAACCTCGAACAGCTGTAGATCCCGGTCCGACACCAGCTTCTCGATGTCGAGGAGGATCAGCATGCGTTCATCGATCGTGCCCAGACCGATGATGTGGTGCGCGTTGACGGTGGACCCGAACTCGGGTGCCGGCCGGATCTGTTCGGCAGCCAGCTGGATCACGTCGGAGACGCCGTCGACAACGATGCCTACCACGCGATCAAGTACGTTGAGCACGATCATCACAGTGAATTCGTTGTAGGCAACGTCGGCCAGCTGGAACTTCAGCCGCAGGTCGACCACCGGCACAATGGTGCCGCGCAGGTTGATCACACCCTTGATGAAGTCCGGCGCACCGGGAATGCGGGTAACCGTGTCATAGCCGCGGATCTCCTGAACTTTCAGGATATCGACGCCGTATTCCTCGCTGCCGAGCGTAAAAGTCAGATATTCACTGGCGATGCCTTCCGGCGGCGGCGCCCCGGCCTTGGTTTCGGACGCAGTCTGATTCTGTGGATTCATCGGACACTCACTCCTGAGCATTCTGTTGACGGTTCGCGGCGCGCTCTCATGCGGCGACCGCCATGCTGCAGCGACGGATCACGTCGCCTATATCGACAATCAGTGCGACCCGGCCATCGCCGAGAATCGTCGCACCGGAGACACCGGACACCCGGCGGTAATTGGCTTCGATCGACTTGATGACCACCTGCTGCTGACCAACCAGCTCATCGACCAACACAGCGATCTTTCGACCATCGGCTTCGAGCAGAACCAGAATGCCTTTCTCCGGCTCGGTCACAGCCGCGCGGATACCGAACAGTTCGCCGAGGGCGACCAGCGGTACATACTCGGAACGCACCCGCACAACCTGCCCCTGGTGGGCCACGGTGCGAACCTGATCCCGTTGCGGCTGCAGCGATTCCACCACCGCATTCAGCGGCACGATGAAGATTTCAGTGCCGACGCGAACCGACATGCCATCCAGAATGGCCAGCGTCAGCGGTAGACGGATGGTGATACGGCTGCCACGCCCGGTTTCAGAGGTGATGTCGACGCTGCCGGACAACGCTTCGATATTCTTCTTGACCACGTCCATGCCGACACCGCGACCGGACACATCAGTGACCGCTTCAGCGGTGGAAAACCCGGGTGCAAAAATCAGGCGCCAGACTTCGTCGTCACTAGCGGTATCGCTGATGCTGAGCCCGCGCTCACGCGCCTTGGCCATGATTCGCATGCGATCGAGGCCTCGGCCGTCGTCCGCCACTTCGATCACGATGTTGCCGCCCTGATGCGAAGCCGAAAGGCGGATCGTACCCACAGCATCCTTGCCGGCAGCGACGCGCTGGTCCGACGGTTCAATGCCGTGATCCAGTGAGTTGCGCACGAGGTGGGTCAGCGGATCGGCGATGCGCTCGATCACGCTCTTGTCGAGTTCGGTGTGTTCGCCGGACATCAGCAACCGCGCCTGCTTGCCGAGCTTGCCGGCAAGATCCCGCACCACACGCGGGAAGCGGCTGAAGACGAAATCGACCGGCAGCATGCGGGTCGACATCACGGCTTCCTGCAAGCTGCGAGTGTTGCGATCCAGCAGAGCGAGCCCATTCAGCAGCTTCTCGTTCTGTACCGGATCCAGCGAAGCGGCGAGCTGCTGCAGCATCGCCTGCGTAATGACCAGTTCGCCGACCAGATTGATCAGGCCATCGATCTTCTCAGTCGCAACACGAATCGACCCACCTTCGGCGCGTACCGGCGCTGCTTTGATTTCTGCGCCAGCAGCCGGCTGCGGCGGACGGGCCGTCGGGGTCACCTCGGACGGGCGCCCGCCTTCGATCAGCTGCAGTTCCGGTCGCGACGCTGGTTCCACCTTGATGGCGGCCGGCACCGCCGACTCAGTCACCGCCGCGGCGGCATCCGACACCAGCGCCTCGACCTGCAGATCACATTCGTCTTCCACCCAGGCGAACACCTCGGCGATATCGCCCTGGCTGATGTCCTGCCCCAGCAGTTCGATAGTCCAGCTGAGGTAGCTGCATTCAGGATTGGCTTCCGGAAGATCCGGGAGCTGTTCTGCGTTGCATTGAACCGTCATCTCGCCGAGCCGGCTCAGCTCCGCGAGAATCCTCAGCGGATCATTGCCACTGGCGAACAGACCGGAATACGGCGCAAAGCGGATACGCCACCCGCGCGTCTTCTGCTCTGGGTTCGGCTCAGCGGCAGCGGCGTTTTCGGCAGTCGCGCCGTCAACCGGGCCTATCAGCACACGCTGCAGTTCAGCGCTGAGGTCGGCGACGGCCTGCGTGTCAACGTCGGTCGCATCGCGCGCCGCATTGAGCAGGCCCCGCAGAATATCGACCGAACGCAACAGCACATCGATTTCCACCGGACCGGTCACGCGCTGTCCCGAGCGCATCTGATCCAGCAGGGTTTCGAGCAGGTGCGTGAATTCGGCGACAGCCATAAAGCCAAAGGTGGCTGAACCACCCTTGATGGAATGCGCGGCGCGAAATATGACGTTGATGGTTTCGGCGTCGGCCGTGTCCGGACTCAAGCGCAGCAGCGCGGCTTCCATCGCGTCGAGGCCTTCGAAGCTTTCGTCAAAGAAGGTCTGATGAAAACGTGTGATGTCGATGGTCATGCCCGCTCTCCCTTGAACGCCGGCGTGCTCATCCGATGACCTTGTTGATCGTCGCGATCAGCTGCTCCGGATTGAACGGTTTGACCAGCCAGCCGGTGGCGCCGGCCTGCTTGCCCTCCTGCTTCTTTTCCGGGCCGGATTCGGTGGTCAGCATCAGCAGCGGCGTGAACTTGTAGTCCGGCAGCTGGCGCAGTTGCTTGACCAGCGTGATGCCGTCCATGTTCGGCATGTTGACGTCGCACAACACCAGCTTGAAGCGTTCCTTTTTGGCCAGCTCCAGCGCCGCGACACCATCCTCGGCTTCAGCGACATCGAAGCCGGCGGATTTGAGCGTAAACGCGACCATCTGACGCATGGACGTCGAGTCGTCAACAGCAAGAATGCGGTTCATTCGGATTCCCGGGAAAGTTCCAACAAGTTCGTCATACCCAATAGTCCGGCCGAGTCGCACAGGGCCGCGGATGGACGGCGCCATTGCGTGCGATACCCGGCAGCACGGCGATCGCGGAAGAACATGCCGAGCAGCTGCAGTGCTGCGGTATGCACGCGCGTCACCTCGTGGGCGTCCAGAATCAGCGGCGCCGAATCGTCGAGTGTTGCGGAGAGACGCTGCTGCAGTTCTCGCGCGGACTCGATGCCTAGGTCCGCCGGAAGTTTGACCGCCGCGCGTCGTGTCGTGGCCTTTGCCTTGCCCGACGCCTTACCTGTCGTATTCATCGCCGCTCCTGCCGCCACTGTTCTGACCGTCGACCCGCCGTCATGCGGGGCTGATGCAGGCGATGGGAGCAACTTCTGTTCCCGCTCCGGCTGGCCTGCAGGACGCTGCCCCTGGGTTTCAAGGGCAAACGCTTGCCTGTATATCGGCAGCGGCGGAACGGGACTGATCAGGCCCGGGATGGAAGGACGCGTTCGTCCTGGTGAACGGTTAGCGGCGCTCAGCGCTCGCTGAGGCATTGAGCGCCGTTGACCACGGCATCCGGATCGAGCAGCGTCAGCATTTCGCCGTCACGCAGGTACACCCCGCGCACCGTCCCACCGGATGACGCAGAACCGACGTTTGGTGACGGACGAATGGCGCCGTCGATGACCTTGCGCACTTCGGCCACGCCATCAACACGCAGGCCGACGCTTTCAGTGCCGTGTTCGACCACGACAATGCGCGATTCCGCCGAATCCGGCCCTGGCGACAGCCCCAGGCACACCCGCAGATCGAGCACAGTGACGACATTGCCACGCAGATTGATGACACCGCAGACCTGATTCGTGGTCCCCGGAACCGGCTCGATCGCGGCATTGCCCAGCAGTTCCTGCACCTGCAGGATCGGCAGGCCATACAGTTGCGCGCCCAGCCGGAAACAGACCCAGCGGGACACCGCATCGTCGCGGCGGCGCAACGGGATCGCGCTCATGGTGTTTCTCCTGCAGTAGCGCCGATCGGCGCAGCCAGTTCAGCCGTTGTCGCTGTGGCTCCCGGAGCCAGCTCCAGCGGTGTGGTTTGCGGCGCGCCGTACATAACCTGGGCACCATCCGCTTCAGGTGCCAGCACCACGATCACCACACGCCGGTTACGGTCGCGACCCTGCGCCGTTTCGTTGCTGGCCACCGGGTGGAATTCCCCCATGCCGGCAACCGTCATGCGCTTCGCATCGACACCTTCCTGCATGAACAGATGAACCACCGTCGCGGCGCGAGCTGCCGACAACTCCCAGTTCGACGGAAAGGCCACGGTCGAAATCGGCATGTTGTCGGTATGCCCTTCGATGCGCAGCGGGTGAGGAAAAGGCTTCAGCACACTTGCCAGCCGCGCCAGCACCGGACGCGCCGTCGGTGAAATCTGGGCGACGCCGCTGGGGAACAGGATGTCGGTATTGATTTCGATTTCCAGCCACTGCTCGTTGCGCCGCACGATCACCAGTTGCTGATCGATCAGGTCACCCATCGCGCTCTGAACCTCGTCGGCCATCTGCTGCAGACTCGCCGCGTTGCCGTCCTCGGCGCTGGCTTCTCCTCCGGGTTGGACTTCCTTGCCGCCCATGCGCGCACCCGGAGTGTCGGCGGCCAGACCGGACCGTTCCTGCTCGAATCCGCGCAGCGTCACCGTGTTGAACATCGATTCGGTCTGCGTGCCTTTTTCCGGCTTGTCGCCGATCTGGATCGGCTTGAGCGAACGCGGCGGACCGCCCAGCGCCGAAGACAGCGAATCCGCTAGCACGCGATATTTGCCTTCGTTGACCGACGACACTGCGTACATCACCACGAAGAACGCCAGCAGCAGCGTGATCAGGTCGCCGTAGGGAATCGCCCAGGCTTCATGGTTGGTGTGATCTTCGTGTTTGTGCTTTCGGGCCATGACGAGCGGTCTAGTGCAGATAGCCTTTGAGCTTGGATTCAATGTTGCGCGGGTTTTCGCCCTGCGAAATCGAGATCAGACCTTCGATGGTCATTTCGCGGATGCGCGTCTGCTCGGCAATCGTCGATTTGAGCTTGGCCGCGATCGGCAAAAAGAACAGATTCGCCGAAGCGATGCCGTAGATCGTCGCCGTGAAGGCCGCAGCGATACCGTGTCCGAGCTTGCTGGGATCGGCCAGATTCTTCATGACTGCCATCAGTCCGAGCACGGCGCCGATGATGCCCAGGGTCGGCGCATAGATGCCCATGCCTTCGAAGACCTTGGCACCCTGCTGATCAAAATGTTCACGCGTCTGCAGTTCGACTTCGAGGATGTTGCGGATCGCGTCCGGCTCGGCGCCGTCGACCAGCATCTGCAGGCCCTTCTTGATGAAAGGGTCGGATTCCGCCTCGACCGTTCCTTCAAGCGCCAGCAGCCCCTGCTTGCGTGCGATGCCGCTCCATTCAACGATGCGTTCGATCAGACCCTGCGCGTCATGCTGCGGTGGCTTGAACGTCCAGCGCACGATTTTCATGGCGTGCTTGAAGGTGCTGACCGGCGTATGCAGCATGATCGCCGCCAGGGTGCCGATCAGCACGATGACGAACGCAGCCGGATTCACCAGACCGCCGACACCGGCGCCCTTGAGGATGCTGCCGCCGACGATGGCGAACAGTGCAAGCACCACGCCGATGACGGACAGCTTATCCATTTGCTGCTTCCAGCCGGCTGACCGGCGTCATTCCTGTGCGGATCAGCACACGCCGATAGGCATCGACCAGCCCCGGGAACTCAAGAATCAGCGCCACGCGTCCATCCGGCAACACCGTCGCCGCGGCCACGCCAGGCGTACCACGCAGCGTGCTGCCCAGGGGTTTGATCACGATTTCCTCGCGCCCCACCACTTCGCGCACCACAAATCCGTAGCGATCCTCACCGACCTGCGCGACGACCACGTGCCGCGGTTCCTGCGTGGACTCGGTCGCCAGCCACGGATCCAGATAAATCAGGCGCAGGGTGTCGCGCCGCGTCAGCACCACATCCCAGCGGTCCAGCTTGCTGATCTGATCCGGTCGGAGTTCGAACACGTCCTGCACCGGTGCCAGCGGCAAGGCGAACTTGCGCCCTTCCGCACGCACCATCAGTGCCGACAGGATTGCCAGCGTCAGCGGCACGCGAATATGGACGGAACTGCCGAACCCGATCCGCGACTCGATGCGGACGCTGCCATTGAGCGACTTGATCCGCGACATCACCACATCCATGCCGACACCGCGACCAGACAGATCCGATACTTCTTCCTTGGTCGAAAAGCCGGGCAGGAATACCAGCTGCAGACATTCGTCGTGACTCAGCTGTGCGGCTTCGGCGGCGCCCAGCAAGCCCTTCTCAATGGCCTTGCTGCGGACACGCTCGGAGTCAATGCCGGCACCATCGTCACGCACAGTGATCAGGATATGGTCACCCTCCTGCTGTGCCGACAAGGTCAGGTGCCCTGCCGCCGGCTTACCGCGACGCATGCGCTCTTCCGGCATTTCAATGCCGTGATCGACGCTGTTGCGCACCATGTGCACCAGCGGATCGGCCAGCGCCTCGACCAGGTTCTTGTCGAGATCGGTGTCCTCGCCCTGCAACTCGACCTCGACCTGCTTGCCCAGACCGCGCGCGACGTCGCGTGCGATCTTCGGGAAGCGAGAGAACACTTTGCGGATCGGCTGCATGCGCACCTGCATCACCGCGGACTGCAGACCGCGAGTAATGAAGTCCAGCTCACCGACCGCACGGGCAATATCCGCTGCGGTCGCATGACGCTCGCGCAGATCCTTCAGTCGGTTGCGCACGAGAACCAGCTCGCCGACCAGATTCATCATCTTGTCGAGGCGCGCGATGTCAACGCGCACGGTGGTCTCGGTCGGCGGGCCCGCGACTGCCGATGGAGCCGCCACGGGTGTGGATGACGCAGCGGCCGGCTTCGGCTCAGGGCTGATTGCAGGCGCCGCGACAGCGGGCGCAGCTGCAGGCACGGGCGCCGGGGCCTCGACCGCTGTCACTGCAACGCCAGGCGCACTGCCCTTGCCGTGCAGCTGATCGAGCAGCGCCTCGAATTCGTCATCAGTGATGGTGTCGCTGGCAGCCGGGGCTGGCGCCGGTGCAGGCTCAGCCTCCACGGCTTTCGACTTGCTGGACCGGCGCCGCGTCTTCTTCGGAGCGGCGGCGGTGGATTCGACGTTGTCGGTCACCTCCACGGGCGCAGCGGGTGCTGCGGCTGCCGGTGGCGTCGGGGCATTGAGGGCACGCAGCCGCTGCAGCAGTGCCGGCGCCGCCGGTGCCAGCTGCTGTCTCGCGGACACCGCATGCATCATGGACTGCACGGCATCCAGTGCCTGCAGCATTGCGTCCATCAACTCGGCATCGACCTCTCGTTTGCCGCTGCGCAGCTGATTGAACACATCCTCGGCGACATGACACAACTCGACCAGTTCCGGCAGATCGAGAAAGCCGGCACCGCCCTTGACCGTGTGGAAAGCGCGAAAGATGTCATTCAGCAGCGCGACGTCGTGCGGCCGGCTCTCCAGCTCGATCAGCTGTTCACCCAGACGCTGCACCAACTCACCGGCTTCGGTGAGAAAGTCTGCGCGGATCTCGTCGTCGACATCGTGGCTCATGAATTTTGCAGTGCTCTAGAAGCCCAGGCTTGCCAGCAGTTCGTCGGCATCCTGCTGACTGGCCGATGGATCGGAGCCAGGAACCGCAGGACCCGGCAACTCTCCGGTCAGCGCCTTTATCGGCCGACTCGGGGCTGACTGAAGGCCACCGCCAGCTGCACGCAGCAATTCCAGAAGAGCGGTCTCAACATTCCGGACAAGCGTGATCACGCGACGGATGATCTGGCCCGAAATGTCCTGATACTCCTGAGCCTGGGCCAGCTCGGACAGCGTCTGGCGCAGGTAGGCACCATGCGTCCTCAACGTCGCTCCGACCTCGGCGATCAGCACGCCGACGTTCGCCACATCCGGGGGCGCGACCGCAAGCACGTTCTCGGCTTCGCTCAGATGAGACACCGCCTCTTCCAATCCGACGGTAACGGTGCGCGCCTGATCGACCAGATCCAGCGTGCGGTGCGCCGCGGTTTCGGTGACCTTCATCACGTAGTCGAGGCGACTGCGCGCATCGGGGATCTCATCACCGGCAAACGTCGCCAGCTGCTCATCCAGCCGAAGATTGACCACGGCCTGATGCAGGCCGCGGGTCAGTCGCGCGACGTGGGCAAACAGCGACTCGTCGTGACTGCGCACAAGCGCAACCATGCCGGCGTCAACCGCGGCATCGTCATCACGATCGATGGCTTCGAGCAGATCGCGCAGCCGGGCTGACAGCTGCGCACGCAGATCCGCGTTCACGCGGTTTCTGCCGCACGCTGGAAGATCTTGTCCATCTTCTCCTTCAGCGTCTGCGCGGTAAACGGCTTGATGATGTAGCCGTTGACCCCGGCCTGAGCGGCCTGAATGATCTGATCGCGCTGCGCTTCAGCCGTGACCATCAACACCGGCGTCTTGGCGATACGGGCATCGCCGCGAATATTGCGCAGTAGATCGATACCGGTCATTCCCGGCATGTTCCAGTCGGTCACGACAAAATCGAAATTGCCCGACTGCAGCATCGGCCACGCCGTATTGCCGTCGTCGGCTTCGGTCATGTTGGTGAAGCCAAGGTCCGTCAGAAGATTCTTGACGATTCGCCGCATCGTCGAGAAGTCGTCGACGATGAGAATGCGCATGTTCGTGTCCATCAGCCCTCCATGGGCGCGTCAGCGCCACTGTTCCAGTTGAAAATCATCATTGCGTCACAGCGGGTCAGGCCGCCGCGCCGACTTCACTCCAACCCTGCAGGCGTGCGCGCAACCGCGTCAGCGCCTGGCCGTGGATCTGGCAGACACGGCTTTCGCTGACATTGAGTACCGCACCGATCTCGCGCAGGTTCAGCTCGTCGTCGTAGTACATCGACAGCACCAGACGCTCACGCTCCGGCAAGGTGTCGATCTCGGAAGCCAGTACCTGCTGAAACTCGTCGTGCTGCAGATGTTCGACCGGCCCCGCGGCATCGTCGGGCGCATCCAGCGTCTCGTCGCCGTTGTCACCACCGGCATCCAGACTCAGAACCTGGCAGCGAGCAGCGTCCTGCACGATCTCGCGGTACTCGCCGAGCGAAATCTCCATGCGCTCGGCCACTTCGGATTCGCGGGCCTCGCGCCCGGTCTCCTGCTCGATCTTGCGGATCGTCTCCGACACCTCGCGCAGACGCCGGTGCACCGATCGCGGCGCCCAGTCGGTCTGGCGCAGCTCGTCGAGCATCGCACCGCGGATGCGGATGCCGGCGTAGGTCTCAAACGATGCGCCGCGATCACCCGAGTAGTGCCGCGCTGCTTCGAGCAGTCCGATGACACCCGCCTGGATCAGGTCGTCGACATCGACGCTCGAGGGCAGGCGCGCGGCCAGATGATGCGCGATGCGCTTGACCAGATCGGCGTGACGCTTGATCAGATCGGTTTCGGTCATGGGTGCAGCCGCTGCTGCCGCAGCGCTGAATTGCGGATATCCGCTCATGCTGTTGCCTCCATCGCCGCACCGCCGGAGCCGGCGCTACTGTTGTCGCGCACCAGGCGTTCGACAAAGAATTCGAGATTGCCGCGCGCGCCTTCGGGCAAGGCCCAGCCTGCGGCACGCTTGGCCAGGGCGCGGTAGGCCTGGGCACTGGGTGAGCTCGGGTAGGCATCTACCACCGAGCGCTGACGCCGTACCGAGCGCTTGAGCCATTCGTCGTACGGAACGGTGCCCATGTTGCTCAGGGTGACATCGAGAAAACGCTCCGACACGCGGCGCAGATTCTCGAAAATCTCCCGTGCTTCGGCGGCGTTGTGCGTCTGGTTTGGCAGCACGTGGACCCGCTTGATGCCGTAGTCGCGGTTCAGCACCTTGATCAGCGCATAAGCGTCGGTGAGCGACTGCGGGTCGTTGGTGACCACGACGATGACTTCCTGCGACGCCTGGCTGAAGGTGATGACACTGTCGGCGATGCCGGCTGCGGTATCGACGATCAGCGTGTCCAGCGGACGATGCAGATCGGAGAATGCGCGGACCAGACCGACATGCTCGGCCGGCGACAGCTCTGCCATGTTGCGTTTGCCGCTCGAGGCCGGCACCACCATGATTCCGGCAGGCCCCTCAAGCAGTGTGTCTTCCAGCGTGCACACACCATCGAGCACGTGCGACAGGTTGTAGGTCGGTTGCAGGCCCAGCATCACATCGACGTTGGCCAGACCGAGGTCGCCGTCGAGCAGCATCACCTTGCGGCCGTCCAGCGCCATCGAGATCGCGAGATTGACCGACGTCGTGGTTTTGCCGACGCCGCCCTTGCCGCTGGTGACCGCAATCACCTGGACCGGCTTGTTGGCGCGCAGCCGGCGCAGACCGGAGGCCTGCTGACCGCTATGACTGGACATCTCAGAGGCCGGCATGTGCGACTCCGAATTGCAGGGCAAGGGTGCTGTCGTCGATCGTCGCCGGCGCCTGACGCGCCAGCTGCATCGCGCGCAGCACAAGTTGGTCGGGTTTGGCTTCGTGCAGGTCTTCCGGCACGCGCTGGCCATCGCAGAGGTACTGGATCGGCAGGTTGTGCCGGATCATTGCGGACAGTGCGCCCCCGATGCGGGTGGCCTCGTCGACCTTGGTCAGCACACAGCATTCAGGACGCGCCACGCCGAAGTGATGCAGCACATCCTCCATGTCGCTGGCCTGCGCGGTTGCCGCGGCGACCAGCCAGGTGCGAATCGGACGGCGCGCGGCCTTGAGCTCGGCGAACTGCGCGACCAGCTTGCGGTCACGCGGCGCCATGCCGGCGGTGTCGATCAGCACCAGGCGGCGATCCGCCAGCCGCGCCAGCACCGTGCGCAATTCCGTGTCGTTGGCGGCGGTCTGCACGGGAACGCCGAGCAGACGGCCGTAGGTGAAAAGTTGTTCCTGCGCACCGACGCGATAGTGATCGGTGGTCACCAGCGCGAGGTCGCGAGTGCCGTGCTTGGCGGCGTACCGCGCAGCCAGCTTGGCGATCGTTGTGGTCTTGCCGACACCGGTCGGACCAACCAGGGCGATCACGCCACCGTCTTCGATTCCCTTGCCCTGCGGCACCGGAATGCGACGCGCCAGCAGGCCCAGCGGCAGAAAGCGAGCGCGCTCGGCATCGGTGTCCGCCGGCAGCTGATCGACAATTTCTCGCGCCAGTTTCGGATGCAGACCGATACTGGTCATCACCCGCAATGCCGCCATGCGCTCGGGCTGACGTTCACTGAGATCGCGCCAGACCATGCCGGCAATCTGTTGTTCGAGCATCTTGCGCATGCCGCCAAGTTCGCGGCGCAGCTGCTGCACCTCCGGAGCCGGCATCGGCAGCGCGGCGGTGCCGGCCGTCGTTGAGGACGGGATCGGCCGCGGAGCAGCACTGGGCGGCGGCGTGGGAGCCGGCTTCAGCGTCGGCGCAACCGAACGACGGATGCGTGACGCCGGCGCACCGGACTTGTCGGCAGCCGGCGCCGGCGGTGGCGCTGCTGGCGCCGGCGCGGCCGGGGCTTCTTCGCGACGCATCGCGGCCTGCATCAGTGCCGCGTCGTAATCGGTGGCGGCGACGACTTCGATACCGCCGCTGACCCGCCGGTTCGACAGGATCACCGCATCCGCGCCCTGCTCTTCACGCACCATGCGAATCGCTTCCCGCATGCTGCCTGCCACAAACCGTTTGATCTTCATGTCCCTTGATGCTCCTCGCCGACCCGATTAACTGACCGCACCGACCATGCGAATCTGCTTGTCGTCCGGCACCTCGTCGTACGCCAGGACATGCAGTCCCGGAATGGTTTGCCGCGTGAAACGCGCCAGCAGCGGCCGCAGCGGCGGCGGAACCAGCAGTACCGCGGGCTGACCCGTGGTCTCCTGTTTGCGTGTCTGATCGCTGAGTGATCGATGCATGCGTTCCGCCAGTCCTGGTTCAATCGCCGAGCCACCGCTCTTGAGGCTGTCCTGCAACACCTGTTCCAGCGTCGGCGACAAGGTCATGACCGGAATTTCAGGAGCCAAGCCGTTGATTTCCTGAACGATCTGCCGGCCGAGTGCGATTCGAACCAGGCCTGACAGAACGACGGGATCCTGACTCTTGGGACCATGCTCGGCGAGGCTTTCGGCGATCACGCGCATATTGCGGATCGGCACCCGCTCGGCCAGCAGGTTCTGCAGCACCTTGACGAACACCGCCAGTGGCAGAACCTTGGGCACCAGGTCTTCGGCCAGCTTCGGCGCACTCTTGGCCAGCTGCGTCAGCAGCGACTGCGCCTCGTCATGCCCCATCAGCTCATGCGCGTAGCTCTTGATCACGTGCGACAGATGCGTGGCGATGACAGTGGAACAATCGACCACGGTGTAGCCCAGCGACTGCGCATGTTCGCGCGCGCCCTTGTCGATCCAGACGGCTTCGAGGCCGAATGCGGGATCCCGCGTCGCAATGCCATCGACCTTGCCGAACACCCGACCCGGATTCAGCGCCATCTCGCGTTCCGGATAGACCTGGCCTTCCGCAATCGGCACGCCATGCACCAGCAGGCGGTATCCGGACGGTTGCAGTTCCAGGTTGTCGCGGATGTGGACCGGCGGAATCAGGAAGCCCATCTCCTGCGTCAGCTTCTTGCGCACACCCTTGATCCGCGCCATCAGCTCGCCACCCTGACGCGTGTCGACCATCGGAATCAGGCGATAGCCGACTTCCAGGCCCAGCACGTCGTCATTCGGCACGTCCTCCCATGACAGCTCGGCCGGTGGGGCCGGCGGCGCTTCGGGTTCCGGCGCCTCTGCTGCAACCTGACGGCGCCGCACCATGACCCAGGCGCTGACACCGCAAACCGCCGCGAGCAGCAGAAACACCACGTTGGGCATACCCGGAATCATGCCGACGATGCCGAGCACGCCGGCGGTCACCGCGAGTACGCGCGGCGAACTGAACAACTGCGCGACGACCTGTGTGGACATATCGGCCTGACGCGACATGCGCGTAACCAGCACCGCAACCGCGGTCGACACCAGCAGCGCCGGAACCTGCGCAACCAGACCGTCACCGATGGTCAGCAGCGTGTAGACCTTCGCGGCCTCGCCGATCGCAAGGCCGTGCTGCATCGTGCCGATCAGCAGGCCGCCGACGATGTTGATGACCAGAATCAGGATGCCGGCCAGCGCGTCACCGCGGACGAACTTGCTGGCGCCGTCCATCGAACCGTAGAAGTCCGCCTCCGAGCGCACGTCCTCGCGGCGGATCTTGGCCTCCTCGCGTGTCAATAATCCGGCATTCAGATCGGCGTCAATCGCCATCTGGCGTCCGGGCAGTGCGTCAAGAACAAAGCGCGCGGAAACTTCCGACACGCGCTCGGCACCCTTGGTGACCACCATGAAGTTGACGATGGTCAGGATGACGAAGACCACCAGACCGACCGCATAGTTGCCACCGATGACGAATGCGCCGAAAGCCTCGATCACGCGCCCAGCCGCAGCGCCGCCCTCGTGCCCGTTGAGCAGCACCACGCGGGTCGACGCCACGTTCAGAGCCAGACGCAGCAGCGTGGCGAACAGCATGACCGTGGGGAAGGCGCTGAACTCCAGTGGCCGCATCACGTAGATGACGCTGAGCAGAATCACGATCGACAGCGTGATATTCATCGTGAACATCAGGTCGAGCACGGCCGGCGCCAGCGGAATCACCATCATCGCCAGAATCGACATCAGCAGCAGCGGCGCGGCAAGGCCGCTGCGTCTTATCGTTTCCAGTCGTGCCAGAAAGTCAGCCATGCCTGCTCATCACCGTGATCGTTCCCGTCGATTTCCGCGGCGCCAGAACTCCGACGCCGGCTTGCCACTGCGGGGACTTTTGCAAGCCGTGTTCCACGAGGATTGACGCTTGGCGCTGACGAACGGTCGCGTCAACGTGGCTCGGTGAGCGCAGAGGCCCGACGGCAGCGCCGCGACGACACGAAGCCCGATACACGGCCGCCCCGCGTCAGCAGGACCGGAACAACTACTGCGCCTGACGCTCAAGAGGGCCTACGGTGGTTTACGCAAGCGCGGTGCGCGTCAACAACTCACCCGTCTGTATCCGGGGGCACTTCCGGATCAGGTTCGCCGCCCGGGACATCGTCGATCCGGGGCGGGGTCGGCTTTGCGCCCGTACGCAGCCCCGCCTGCAGGTCGCGCAACTGGTAGACGTAGCTGAGGACCTGGGCAACCGCCGAGTACAGCGCGGCTGGAATCTCGTCGCCGATCTGGGTATTGCGATACAGCGCGCGCGCCAGCGGCGGCGCCGACACCAGCGGTATCTTGTGGCGGCTCGCCAGCTCACGAATGGTCGTGGCGATCAGGTCACGTCCCTTGGCGACGACGCGCGGCGCGCGCATGTTGCGGTCGTATTTCAGGGCGACGGCGTAATGCGTCGGGTTGACCACCACCACGTCGGCGGTGGGCACGTCTTCCATCATCCGGCGCTGCGCGATTTCCTGCTGAAGGCGCCGCAGGCGGCCCTTCACTTCCGGGCTGCCCTCGGCTTCCTTGTATTCCTGCTTCAGGTCCTGCTTGGACATGCGCAGTTTCTTGGCGTACGACCACAGCTGGTACGGCGCATCGATCAGCGCCAGCAGCAGCAGGCCGCCGCACATCCAGCTGAGGCAGTTCAGGCCCAGCTGCAGACCATGCGCCATGGCCGGACCCAGCGGCTCGCGGCCCAGCGCCATGATCTGATGCAGGTGCCCGGTGACATAGATCGCGGCGACGGCGCCGAGAAGGGTGGCCTTGGCCAGCGCCTTGCCCAGTTCCACCAGGCTGTTGCTGGAAAAAATCCGGCCAACGCCGGTAATCGGATTGAGTCGCTTGAAATCGGGATTCAGCGCCTTGCCGGACAGATTCCAGCCGCCGAGCATCAACGGCGCGGCGATGCCCGCAAGAAATCCCATCGCCAGCAACGGCATGACCAGTGAAAAGGCACGACCGACTTCCGTGCCGAATGCGCCCACCATGCTTCGGGGATTGCGCAGCAGCAACGGGTCCACCGTCAGCGCCTGTTGCATCCAGTCGGCAGCACCGCCGGCCAGCGATGCGGAGATCGTCATCAGGGTCATCAGACCACTGGCAACCACCACGAACGACGCCAGTTCACGCGACCGCGGAACCTCACCACGTTCGCGCGCCTCACGAATGCGTTTGGGTGTGGCGCGTTCGGTTTTGTCCTGGCTGCTGCTGTCGGACATCGGCGTGACCTAGCGTATCCGCAGCAAGGTGGCGAGAACTTCCCAGGCATGATCAAACAGCGCGATCGTGCCCTCCTGGATCGCCGGCATGCCGGCACGAATCAACATCAGGCCGGCCGCCAGCGTGACCGGAAAGCCGACCGCAAACAGGTTCAGGGTCGGCGCGCTGCGGCTGATCACGCCCATTGCCAGATTCACCACCAGCAGCGCAATCACCACCGGCAGCGCCAGCTGCAGTCCGCCGGAGAACACGGTACCGCCGAAGCCCAGCAGCATGGCGACATCCGCGCGACCGAGCCCGGCCGCGACCGGCAACGTCGTGAACGACCGCGCCAGCATTTCAATCAGGATCAGGTGGCCGCCCAGCGAAATGAACAGCAGGGTCGTCAGCAAAGTCAGAAACGTTCCCAGCACCGGCGTGGTCACACCGCGCAGCGGATCGGCCAGCTGCGCAAAGCCCAGCCCCATGCTGTAGGACACCAGTTCCGCGCCGAGCACCACCGCTTCAAACACCAGCAGCAGCACAAAACCGGCGGAGACGCCGATCAGCAGTTGCTGCATCATCGTCAGTAGCCAGGCGCCGCCGAAGGTGGCCTGTGCCGCAGCACCCGGTAGCAGCGGGGCGATGATCAGAGTCAGCAACACGCTGAGCAGCACACGGATCCGCGGCGACACCATCCGCGCGCCGAGGACCGGAGCGATCGCCATGACGCCGCCGACGCGCACGAAGACCCAGAAGTACTGCTGCATCCAGGCCATCAGCTGGGCTTCGGAGAACTCCACGCGAGGCGCGCTCAGTGCAGCATCGCCGGAATGCCCCGCACCAGCGCCACGGTGTACTCGCTGAGCATGCGCAGGATCCAGGGGCCGGCCAGCACCGCTGCAGCGGCCATGCCGAGCAGCTTGGGAATGAAGCTGAGCGTCATTTCGTTGATCTGCGTTGCGGCCTGGAACACACCGATCAGCACGCCGACGATCAATGCGGTCAACAGCAGCGGCGCGGCGATCAGAATGCCCAGCGACAAGGCGTCACGGCCCAGAGTCAGGACTTCTTCCGGCGTCATGGTGTGTACGCCTGAAAAGAAGCCGCCAGCGTGCCGGTCACCAGAGACCAGCCGTCCACCAACACGAACAGCATCAACTTGAACGGCAGCGAAATCAGCATCGGCGACAGCATCATCATGCCCATGCTCATCAGGACACTGGCCACGACCAGATCGATGATTACGAACGGGATGAACAGCATGAAGCCGATCTGGAACGCGGTCGTCAGCTCGGACGTCAGAAATGAGGCGGCCAGCACCGGGAACGGTACATCGTCCGGCGAGGCGAATGGACCCTTGCCGGCCATCTTGGCGAAGCTCATCAGATCCGCCTCGCGGGTCTGCGCCATCATGAAGTTGCGCAGCGGCTTGGACGCCGCCTGTACTGCCGGCTCGAATGCAAGCTGCCCATCCATGTACGGCTGCACCGCATCGGTGTAGACCCGATCCAGGACCGGCGACATCACGAAGAACGTCAGGAACAACGACAGGCCGATCAGCACCTGATTGGTCGGCGTCTGTCCGGTGCCGAGTGCCTGGCGCAGCAACCCGAGCACGATGATGATGCGGGTGAACGCCGTCGTCGCCAGCAGCGCCGACGGCAGCAGCGTGAGCATCGTCATCAGCAACAGCACCTGGATGCTGAGGCTGTATTCGGTGCCGCCGCCCGCGCCCGGATTCGCGGTCACTGCCGGCAGACCCGGCACGTTCGCGGCCAGACCGGGTGCGCTCCACAGCAGCAGCGCCGGGATCACGGCAAGCAGCGACCATCCCAAGGTACGGCGGCTCATGAGCGCGGCTCGCGGCGCAACAGCTGATTCAGTTTTTCGGCAAAGGCCGGCGCGACGGTTTGCGGCGCAGAGGCCTGCACCACCGGCTGCTCGAAGGTATGCAGCAGATTGACACTGCCGCTGGCCACGCCGACCAGGAACTGCTGGCCGCCGGCTTCGAGGATGACCACACGCTCCTTGGTCCCGAGCTGGATGCCGCCGTGCACGCGCATCAGCGCGCCGCGCGCCAGTGGCGTGGACTGCAGGCGGCGCACCAGATACGCCAGTGCGAAGATCACCAGCAGCACGATCACCAGGCTGCCGATCATGCCGATCGCGCTGCTGGCGCTGCCCACCGCGGCTTCCGCTACGGCCGGGGAACTTTGAGCCAATGCCGTATCCATGGCGGGGCCGTCCGATTAGCGCAGCTTGCGGATGCGTTCAGCCGGGCTGACCACGTCGATCAGCCGGATGCCGAACTTGTCGTTGACCACGACAACTTCGCCGTGAGCAATCAGCGTACCGTTGGCATAGACGTCCAGCGGCTCGCCCGCGGCACGTTCAAGTTCGACCACCGAACCCTGGTTCAGCTGCAGCAGATTGCGGATCGGCACGCGTGCGCGCCCGACTTCCATCGACAGCGTCACCGGCACATCGAGGATGACGTCGAGATTGACATCGCCGCCGCTCGGGTTGGGCGTCGACTGGTCATCAAGGTGCTCGAAATTGGCGCGGGCCGGCTCGGCCCCTGCTTTCATGCTCTGGCTGCTCATGCGGCCTCCCGGGAAGGTGTGGAAACAGGTTTGCGAATGACTTCGGTGATACGCACAGCGTTGTTGCCGCCGCTGACCCCGAAGGTGCCGCGGAATACCGGCGTGCGCTCTACGCACAGCTCCAGCGTCTTCGGCATCTGGAACGGAATGACGTCGCCGGCCTTGAGTTGCGCCAGCTTGCGCAGCGAGATCGTGACGCGCGCCAGTTCGGATTCGAGTTCGACATCGGCGTCCTTCAACTGCTCACGCAGTGCCATGGTCCAGCGCTCGTCCTTGTCGGCGCGGTCGGACTGAATGCCGGCGTCGAGCAGATCGCGGATCGGCTCCAGCATCGAATACGGGTAAGTCACATGCAGATGCCCGACCCCGCCTTCCAGTTCAATCTTGAACTTGGAGACGACGACGATCTCGCTGGGCGAGACGATGTTGGCGAAATGCGGGTTGACCTCGGAATTGAGGTATTCGAAGTCGAGCTTCATCACCGGCGACCAGGCTTCCTTCATATCCTCGAAGGCCTGCTTCATCAGCAACTGCACCACACGCATCTCGGTCGGCGTGAACTCGCGCCCTTCGATCTTGGTGTTGATGCGGCCGTCACCGCCGAAGAAATTCTCGACCACGGTGAAGACCAGCCGAGGTTCGAACACGAACAGACCGGTGCCGCGCAGCGGCTTGACCCGGATCAGATTCAGATTGGTCGGCACGAACAGTGAGTGCGTGTACTCACTGAACTTGGCGGTCTCGATGCCGACCACCGTCAGCTCCGGTGAGCGCCGCAGCATGTTGAACAGCGAAATGCGGAACAGGCGCGCAAACCGCTCGTTGATCATTTCCAGCGTCGGCATGCGACCGCGCACGATGCGGTCCTGCGACGTGAAATCGAATGTGCGCGCTTCGCCCGGCGCGGACGGTGGCGGCCCGGTTTCGACGTTGCCGCTGTCGACGCCATGCAGCAGTGCGTCGATTTCGTCTTGTGACAGCAGGTCTTCGGTGGACATGGTCGTTACGGCCTCACTGCATGACGAAGCTGGTGAAATACACCGCGTCGATGCCGGTCTTGCCCGTCTCTTCCAGGATGATGCGCTGGACTTCGGCCAGCACATCGGCCTGCAACTTCTCCTTGCCTTCGCGCGTTGCCAGATCCGCGGCACGCTGCTGACCGAGCAGCAGCAGCAACGCGCTGCGCAGGCGCGGCGCGTGATGTTCCAGATCCTTGATCAGATCGGCATCGCGCGTCATCACCTGCACCTGTACCTGCAGGAAGCGCTGCGAACGCGCGTCTTCGAGATTGACCACAAAGGACGGATCCAGCGCGAAATAGTTTGCCGGCGACTTCGGCACTTCAGGTTTGGCATCGGCATGCTCGGCACCGGGCTCGCCGGATTCCGGAACGGCCTTGTGCAGCACGAACCAGCTGACTCCGCCGGCGCCGGCCACTGAAAGCAGTACTGCGAACAGCACCACCCACAACATGCCACGACTTTTCTTGGCAACCGGCTTGGCCGCCGGTGCGCCGTCATCGTCCATGGAATCGGCTGCTGAGGCCATCGTGTGTCACTCCCGACTGACTGGTATCTGTCAGGCCTCGGAGCAAGTCCTGTTCCAGGCCGGGTCAGTCGGTGAAAACCGTCTTGGAACGCGGTTTTGCGTTCAGGGACGGAATTCCGTCAGCGATTTTTGCGCGGGCGGCGCCGGAAAGCCGTCGCCGCCCCGGCAGCTCAGACGTAGGCGTCAACCAGCGCGACGCGGGTGATCCGGCGACGTCCACCCGCGTTCAGCGGCGCTGCTGTGGCGGAACTTGCACGCGCTTCGGCGTCGGTACTGCTGCGGCGTGCGCCGTCGACCTGCGAACGGGTCAGCTGCAAACCACTGCTGTTCAGAAGTTCTCTCAGCTGGGGCATAGCCTGATTCAGCAGGCTTCGCGTCGCTGCTTCCTGCGCGACAAACAGCACCTGCGCCTGATCCCCGCGGGTTTCGATCCGCACGGTCAGCTGTCCCAGCTCCGCCGGATGCAGTTCAATGCTGGCTTCGGAGACATCCGCATCGAGCTGCCACAGGATGCGCTCGCCCAGATCGGCCATGGCGTCCGGATGATCCAGCAACAGAGGGTTTGAAACGTTCGCCATGGTCGGCAGCGTCGGGGTCGGGGTCGGCGCGACATGCACCGGCGCCGAGCTCGCCGCGGCCATCGCCGGCAAGGCACTCATGTCGACGGCCGCGGCTGGCGTGGCGCCATCCGGACGCAGCGCGGCGGCAAGCTGTTCGATACTGCGGGCGAAATCGGGCAACGCCGGCGCCTCGCCGCCCGGCTGCGCTGTCGCGGCCAGACGCAGGTCGTCGCCCCTGGGCAGCGCGGGCTTGTCGATGCTGACATCGGTCGGCGGAGACGCTTCCTTGGCGCCGCGGGCGGACAACGCGACGGCCTGACGCAACGCGGCTTGCAGCGGAGCGCGCAACAGTTCGGTCGGTGCCTGCGCTTCGGCGTCGGTCGTCAGGACTGTAGCGTCCTGACCCGCCGACGCGGTGCTCGCTGACAACGCACCGAGAATCCACTCCAGCGAACGCACGGCTTCGGCACTGATGTCCAGTGGCGTCTGGGCGGCCGTCGGAGGCGTCGCAGCGGGTGCGGCGTCGGACTCCCCGGCGGTATCCGCGGCAACGGCGGCGTCGGCAGCAGGCGACGCATCCGCTGCTGCGGCAGGGTCCGCCGCAGTCGCCGCATCCAGGCCGAGCTGATCTGCAGGCGCGTTCGCGTTGGCATTTTGCGACGGCCCGGCTTGCACACGCTGGCGCCGCCCTGCTGAACCAGCCGCAGGCTCGGACGATTCGGTCAATCCAGCGGCATCATCCGAGAATGCAGCTGACGTCTCTTCGGACGTCCCCGCAGCAGCGGAGGTTGCTGCCCGGTCATCTTCGGCAGCGCCGGGCGCGGTGCTTGGATGGTCCACAGGGGCTTCCGCAGCAGACGTTGCCGCGCGTTTCATGCCGGCATCCGTGCTTGCCGGCCCTCCCTGCAGCAATGCCGCAAAACTGTCCGGGGCATCGGCCGCGCCGGCACCGCGCTGACCCGCTCCGCGAGCGCCCGTTCCCGCGCCGACCGCAATGCCGCTGGCGGCGCCGGCCATCACGATGCCGTCTCCGTGTCCGCGTCACTTTCACTGACACAGAACTGGCGCACGGCGAACTCATCCATGCGCTTCTGATCGATACGCTCGTCGACCAGGCGTTCGCGCCGCCGGTAGCAGTCGGCCAGCTGATCCAGCGTCGACACATCGCGACGCGTCAGCAGCCAGCGCGCGCGCTCGGCATCGCAGTCCCGCCGGGCCTGCTCGACCAGAGTCTGCTGCACCGCAACCGCCTCGCGCAGCCGCCCGACAAACTGATGCCGGTTCAGCAGCAGCACCGTCGCTGGCGCCGACTGCGGACGGTCGTACTCGGACACGTAGTTCTGCAGTTCACGCAGGCGACGTTCGCGTTCCCCGAGGACGCGCTGACGATCCAGCAGCAGCTTCGACGCTTCTTCCTCGCGCGACTCCGCGAGCTGCTGCAGGGGTTCGATTCTCTGCGACGCGCGAGCTTGGCTCATGCACGGGCTCCTGGATTCGGGTTAGGACGACTTTGGCGTCGCCGGCTTGGCTTCGGCGCTGGCGAGCAGGTTGAACAGGGCGTTGCGGCCTTCATCGAAAGCCGAGGCCTTGTCCACGCTCTGGCGCAGGAATTCTTCAATTTGCGGCCACTTGGCGATGGCCATGTCGACACGCGGATCGGCGCCTTTCTGATACGCGCCGATGTTGATCAGATCGCGATTGCGCTGATACGCCGAGAACAGCGCGCGGAAACGCCGCGCCGCCTGCAACTGCTCGGGCGATACCACGTCCTGCATCACGCGCGAGATCGAGCTTTCGATATCCACGGCCGGATACAGGCCGGAGTCGGCGATCGAGCGCGACAACACGATATGTCCATCGAGGATGCCGCGCGCCGCGTCGGCGATCGGATCATTGGGATCGTCCCCTTCGGTCAGCACCGTATACAGCGCGGTGATCGAACCACTGCCCTCGACGCCGTTGCCGGCACGCTCGACCAGACCCGGCAGCCGTGCGAACACCGAAGGCGGGTAGCCGCGGGTCGTCGGCGGCTCGCCGACGGCCAGACCGATCTCGCGCTGGGCCTGGGCAAAGCGGGTCAGGGAATCCATCAGCAGCAGCACGTGCCGGCCCTGGTCGCGGAAGTACTCCGCGATCGCCGTCGCGGTATACGCCGCACGCAGGCGCAGCATCGGTGAACGGTCGGCCGGAGTGGCCACAACGACCGATCGGCGCAGACCTTCGGCGCCGAGGTTGTGATCGAGAAAATCGCGTACTTCGCGACCGCGCTCGCCGACCAGGCCAACCACGATCACGTCGGCGGCGGTATAGCGCGTCATCATGCCGAGCAGCGTCGACTTACCGACGCCGGTGCCGGCAAACAGGCCAAGGCGTTGGCCGCGTCCAACCGTCAGCAGGGAGTTGATCACCCGCACGCCGACATCCAGCGGCTTGGTGATCGGATCACGCTCCAGCGGATTGATGGCATGACCATAGAGGCGCTGATGGCGATCGCAGGACAAGCGGCCGCGGCCATCAATCGGGCGCCCTTCGCCGTCGAGTACGCGTCCCAACAGGGCGTCACCCACCTGGACTTCGGCGGCGCGGCCCGACGGCACCACGCGCGCATGCGGCATCAGGCCGCGCATTTCGCTGGTCGGCATCAGGAACACGCGATCGCCGGAAAAGCCGACCACCTCGGCTTCGACACCGCTACCGTCGCTGTTGGCGATCCGCGCGCGTGCGCCGATCGGCAACTGACACCCGGTGGCTTCCAGCGTCAATCCGACCACACGCTGCAGATGCCCTTCGACCACAAAGCCCGGCGCCTGCTCCGCGAGCATCGCCTGCGCCCGCATCCGCGCGCCGTAGCGGCGGCTTGCGGCCACATTCCATTCATTCGCCGTGCTCATGCCGAATCCCCTCCGCTGAGCGCCAGCGCCACCGCCCGCACACGACTGTCGACGCGCGCGTCAATCAGCGCGGATTCGGTGATCACACGGCAGTCGCCGCGTTCCAGCGTGGTATCCGGCACGATGCGAAAATCCTTGACGTCCGGCGACGGCACGATGCGATCACGCAGCAGCGCTGCATCTTCCGGATGAACCTGCAGGCGCACTTCGCGCAGCCGCGGCGGCAACGCATTCAGCGCGTCGCGCACCATCTCGACCACGGCTTCCGGCTGCGTCTCCAGTTCGGCGCTGAGGATGCGACGCGCCACGCTCATGGCCAGTTCGACCAGCGCGCGCTCGACTTCCTCATCCAGATGCGCCAGCGGCCGCGCCATGTGTTCCAGCAGCGACTGCAGCCGCTGCGCCTGCGCCAGCGCAGCCTTCTGGCCGACCGAATGGCCCTCGCCATGACCGCGCTGAAATCCTTCCTGATACGCCGCTTGTTCGATCTCGTCGAGCTGCGCAGCGGTGTGCGGCGTTCCCTGCCCTGCGGTCGGAAACACCGGAATTTCCCAGCGTGCTGCCAGATCGCCAACCTGTTCGGCCGACAGCACGCCAACGTCATCGATTGCAGAAGCTTGTCGGCTCATCAGACCATCTCGTCGCCTTTGCCGCCGAGCACGATCGTGCCGGCGTCAGCCAGCCGCCGGGCGGCAGCCAGAATTTCCTTCTGCGCCGCCTCGACGTCGGACACCTTGGCCGGCCCCTTGGCCTCCATGTCTTCAACCAGCATCTCTGCGGCACGCTTGGACATGTTCTTCAGCATCTTTTCGCGCACGCGCGGATCGGCGCCCTTGAGCGCAAGACCCAGGGTGTCGCCGGCGATCTCGCGCAGCAGCGTCTGGATGCTGCGATCGTCCACTTCCAGCAGGTCGTCGAACACGAACATCAGATCCTGGATCTGCTGCGACAGCACCTGGTCGGCCTCGCCGATCTTGCCGATGATCGCCTGCTCGGTCTGGGTATCCATCAGATTCAGAATCGTGGCCGCCACCTTGACGCCGCCGACACTGGACGATTTCAGATTGCTGCCACCGGTGAACTGCTTTTCCATGATCTCGTCGAGCTCGCGCAGCGCGCTTGGCTGGATTCCGTCCAACCGCGCGATGCGCATCAGCACATCGGTCCTCATGCGTTCTGGCAGTTGCCCCAGAACGTCAGCCGCCTGATCCGAATCCAGATAGGCCAGCACGATCGCGACGATCTGCGGATGCTCATTGCGCACGATGTCGGCGACTGCGCGCGTTTCCATCCATTTCAGCGCCTCGAGACCCTTGCTGTTGCCGCCGAGCAGGATGCGATCGATCACGCCCGAAGCCTTGTCCTGGCCCAGCGCGTTGACCAGGACGCGACGGACATAGTCATCGGCGCCGATGCCCAGCGAGGTCTGAGCCTGCAGTTCGTCAACGAAGTGATCCATCACCTCGTCCGCGCGTTCACGCGAAACGTTGGTCAGCGACGCCATCGCGGCGCCGACCTTCTGCACGTCCTTGGCGCCCATGTGCTTGAGCACCTCGGCCGCTTCGTTTTCACCCAAGGACAACAGCAGAATCGCGGCGCGCTCAACGCCGGTGATCGGTTGCGGCGCCGCCTTGGCTGCCTTGGCCGCTTGTGCGGGAACCTGAGCCATGTCCGCTTAGGCCTCCTGCCCGACCCAGGTCTTGACCACCTGAGCAACGCGCTTGGGATCCTGTGCCACGGCGCTGCGCGCCGCCTGCAGCTTCTGTTCATAACCACTTTGCGGCACCGGCATCGTATGCTGCGGCGCAGCCAGTGCCACGCGGTCTTCGGCCAGCGCGCGCGCCGACGGCTCAACCCCGATCGCCTCAGGCATCGGTCCGCCTTGCGGCATGGCCCGCAGCGGCGTTGCCAGGAAGGCCCGCAGGACCGGACGCAGCACGAACAGCACTACCAGCATCGCCAGCAGCCAGCCGCCGATCTGACGCGCAATGCTCAGAATCTCCGGTTGCTTCCACAGCGGCAGCGGTTCCATCGGTGCGATTTCCGGCTGCAGGAACGAGGCGTTCTGGATGCTGACGCTATCGCCGCGCTGCTCCTCGAAGCCAACCGCCTCGCGGACCAGGGAATTCACCTTGGCCAATTCCTCGTCCGACAGCGCCACCAATTCAGTTTCACCCGGTGAGCCGGCCTTCGGGCGCGGCACATGATCCAGCAGTACCGCGACCGAGAGCCGGCGGATCTTGCCGGTGGACTGCCGCGTGTGACTGACGGTGCGATCCAGCTCGTAGTTGCGCACGGTCTGGCGCGACTGGTTCTGCACGTCGGCATCGCTACCGGCAACCACCGAGTTCAGAGGTGGATTGGCACTGGCCTGCGGCGGCTGATTGCTGGTGGCACCTGGCACTCCGGCACCGCCCGGCGCAGCACCACGCGTAGTGTCTTCAACCACTTGCTCGCTGCGCACCTTGGCCGGATCCGGCGCGTATTGCTCGCGCGCTTCCTCGGTTTCGGAAAAGTCGATATCGGCCGCCACCTGCGCGCTGACCCGCCCAACGCCGACCAGCGGCAGCAGCAGTTCGTTGATGCGGCGCACATAGTCACTCTCGACGCGACGCACATGGTCCAGTTGCTCGGCACTGCGCGCGGCGGACGAATCACCGTCTTCGTTGCTGAGCAAGCGTCCAAACTGATCGATCACCGTCACCGCGGACGGTGTCATGCCGGAGACGCTGGATGCCACCATGTGTACGATCGAGGCAACCTGGTTCTGCTCCAGCGTACGGCCGGGCTGCAGATCGACCAGTACCGAAGCACTGGGCGTGTCGCCGCTGCGCGTGAACGCCGACGGCTTGGGGATCGCCAGATGCACCCGTGCCGAGCGCACCGGCTGCAAGCTCGACACCGAACGCGCCAGCTCGGTTTCCAGCGCATGCTGGTAGCGCGCGTTCTCGATGAACTGACTGGTGCCGAATCCCTGGTCCTGCTGAATCATCTCGAAACCGGTTTCACCGGCACGCGGCAGTCCCTGTCCGGCCAACGTCAGCCGGGCGGCGTTGAGCTGTGTCGCCGACACCGCGATGGTGCCGCTGCCCGCCTCGAAGCGGAACGGGATATCGGCCTGACGCAGTGCCGTCACGGTTTCTGAGGCGTCGCGATCGCTCAAACCGTTGAACAGCGGTACGTAGGCTGGATCCTGCGACCAGCGGAACAGCCACAGGCCGGCTGCCACCGCGCCCGCAATGCCGACGAGCAGCAACAACTGGCGTAGTGCCGGATGATCCTTGATCTGCGATACGTTGGATTTGACGACAGCGGTGTTGGCCATGGCTCAGCGTTCTCGATACAGGGCCGGATCAAATCGGCATGTTCATGATGTCCTGATACGCGGACACCAGACGGTTACGAACTTCAGTCATCGCACGAAAGCCGACTTGCGCCTTGGCCGAAGCCAGCATCACGTCGGCCAGCTCCACGCTGCGATCACCGCGCGCGAACGATTCCTGCAGTGCCGATGAAGCCTGCTGGGACTGGTTGACCTCGTTGACCGCGTTCTTCAGCAGCGACTCGAAACCGGCCTTGTGCGTCGACGCGGCTTCGGTGGCTGCCGGCGCGATCGGTCGCAGCGCCGCCTGCGACTGCAGGTTGCGTATCTGTGCGAGCACCGAGCTGACATCCATATTGCTCATTGCGTTGTCCGATCCGATAACGGGTTTGGCCAGACCCCGAGCAACTTCTGTTCCCGACCGCTCCAATCCGCAAAAACCCATGTGCAAAAGGGCTTTCAAGAGGATTCGTCAAACTAATGGCGGACCTCTCGCGCTGTGCTGCGACAAATCTCCGACACCGGGCTGCCGACATGAAAATGCCGGCACTGGGCCGGCATCGGAGATGACGTGTGACTGCGATGCGCGTCATTCGCCGTCCTGCAACTCGTCGCGCGACAAACCGTACTTGCGCAGCTTCTCGACCAGCGTCGTGCGACGCGTGTTCAACAGCTTCGCCGCGTGGGCAACCACGCCGCCCGCCTGCGCCAGAGCCTGGCGGATCAGGGTCAGTTCGATCTGTTCGATGTGGTCCTTGAGATTGACACCTTCGGGCGGCAGCTCGTGCTCCGGGTGACTGGCATCGACCACGATTTCACGATCGTCGTCCTCTGCGATCAGCGGCAAATTCGCCGCCGTTGTGGTCACACGACCGGTCGATGCCTCGCGGCGCGCCTCCACCACCATCGGTACGGCCTGTTCCAGCGGCGGGTTCACCTCGCGACTGCGATAGCGCTGCGGCAGCTCGGCGACACCGACCGTAGCGCCCGGATGCAGCACCGCCAGACGCTCGATCAGATTCGACAGCTCGCGCACGTTGCCCGGCCAGTGATAGGCGCGCAGAACATGTACGGTGTCAGCAGACAGACGGACTGATCCATGGCCGCTGCGCTCCAGCGTCGCAATCAAGTCGTCGATCAGCAGCGGCAGATCTTCAATGCGCTCACGCAGCGACGGCATCTCGATCGGAAACACGTTCAGTCGATAGAACAGATCTTCGCGGAACGTGCCCTTGATGATGGCGTCCTCGAGATTGCGATGCGTCGCAGCCACGATGCGGACATCGCACTGCGAGCTGCGGTTGGCACCCACACGTTCGTAGGTCCGCTCCTGCAACACGCGCAGGATCTTGACCTGCATCGACAGCGGCATGTCGCCGATCTCGTCGAGAAACAGCGTGCCGCCGTCGGCCATTTCGAAACGGCCCTTGCGCGCGGTGATCGCGCCGGTGAATGCGCCCTTCTCGTGGCCGAACAATTCGCTTTCCAGCAGTTCATGCGGAATCGCGCCGCAGTTGACCGCGACAAACGGCTTGTCCGAGCGTGCCGACTGCTCGTGGATCGCCCGGGCTACCACTTCCTTGCCGGTGCCGGACTCGCCGGTAATCAGCACGGTGGTGTCAAAACCGGCGACCTGCTCGATCATGCGGCGCACACGGCGCACCGCGGTCGAATTGCCGGTCGGCCCGCTGCGGTGTACCGCAACGGAAACTTTTTCCAGGGTCAGCAGGCTGGCGCGTCGCAGCAGCTCCGACAGCTGCGCGTAACGCACCGGGGTTTCCAGCGAATAGCAGGCACTGCGGTCCATCGTGCTGCGTTCGAGCACGACGTCAAAATAGGGTTGCAACACCAGCAGCGGCGGATGCAGACGATCCTGGCGCAGCCACTGGGTGAACTTGAGCAGAGATTCGATCTCGACCTTGCCGACGATCACCGCAGCCCAGTCCCGCGGCTTGCTGGAGGACAGATCCAGCTCGGCGCAGTCGCTGACGAGGACGGCGCGGTGATCAATGAATTCCAGCACCGTGCGCAGGCTTTCGGCACGCTCGGTGTCCGCATCGACGATCAGTACACGGGCTTCAGACATTGGACTGCTCCCTGATCAGGCGCTGCACGAACTCGATCACTTCGGTTTCGTACTGCTGCTTGTTGACGAAGCCTTCGGCGCCGACCTGTGCAACGAACTCGCGATGTGCGGGATCGTCGTAATGCGAGGCGATGATGATGATTGGCGGATCATCCTGTGCCTTGATCAGGCGTGTCGCCTGGAGTCCGCCCATGCCGGGCATCGCCAGATCCATGATGATCAGATCGGGCTTGAGCCGGGCGGCGCTTTCGACCGCCTGGAATCCGTCAGCGGCTTCGCCGATGACTTCGATCTCGGGACATTCGGAAAGCAGGTGTCGCGCGAGCACCAGAAAGGGTCTGTTGTCGTCGACCAGCAATGTCTTCAGTTTCGTCATGCCCCACTCCGATTCGCCCCCACCGCGGCGTTGACGCCTCCCGGTCAGCTGACCAGACGCAAATGCCGTCCTTTCTGCACCGGGATACGGTCCTTTGCCGATGGAATCCGCATGGCCTCTCTGTATTTGGCCACCGTCCGTCGCGCAACCCGCACTCCGTTACGAGCCAGAATCGCGGTAATGTCGCCATCGCACAAGGGCGCGTCGGCGTTTTCGGTATGGATTATCCGACGAATCATCGCTTTGACCGCTGTTCCGGAGGTTTCGCGGTCGGCGCCGGCGATCTGGGACGGGAAGAATGCCTTCAGCTCGTAGACACCCCACGGCGTCTGCACCCACTTGTTGGTGGTCACGCGGCAAACGGTGGACTCGTGCATGCCGATGGCTTCGGCGATCTCGCGCAGCGTCAGCGACACCATGCCCTCCTCGCCCTGTTCCAGGAACGCAGTCTGGCGCTCAAAAATCGCCCGTGCCGTGCGCAGCAGAGTGTCATGGCGCATCTCGATCCCGCGCACCAGCCAGCGTGCCTCCTGCAGCTGGTCCTTCATGCCGCGATGGCTGGCGCCACGCTGCAGCAGGTTTTCGTACAGACGGTTGACGCGCACCCGCGGCAGGCGTTCGGCGTTGAGCTCGATCTTCCAGGAGCCCGGAATGCCGCTGACCAGCACATCCGGCAGCGCCACTTCGGCCGGAGCGGAGTAGCTGGCGCCCGGCTTGGGGTTCAGCGAAAGAATCAGATCCATGGCGCGATGCAGATCCATGAAGTCGACTTCCAGCGTCGCGCACAGGCCCTCGAAATCGCGCGAGGCAACGCGTTCCAGTTCGGTCTCGACAATCTCGCGTGCGAGCACCCGGCCCGGCGTACCGCGCGGCATGGCGTTGATCTGCAGCAGCAGGCATTCACGCAGGTCGCGTGCGCCGAAACCGCTCGGTTCCACGCCCTGCACCTTGGTCAGGGCCGCTTCGAGTTCAGCCTGGTCCGGCGTCGGATTCAGTCCCGACTCCAGCGCCACGCCCTCCAGCGGCTCCGCCAGGTAGCCGTTGTCGTCGATGGCGTCGAGAATCGCAGAAATCAGCCGTGCCTCGCGCGGAGTCGAAATCACCAGCTCCAGCTGGCGGATCGCCGACAGACGGGCGTCAACGGTTTCCGGCGTCGGCAGGCGCGCTTCCCAAGGTTCGTCGTCCTCGCGGTTGGGCTCGCCACTCGACCAGGATTCGCGGCTGGACCAGTCGAAGTCGGCCTCGACCTTGCTCGTGGCATCCGGATCGACGCCGCTGACTTCCTCCGACGCAGCGGTGGTGTCGCGCTCGATGACTTCAGCCTCTTCCTCATCGGCCGTGTCACCCTCGACCGGCTCCAGCATCACATTACGTTCCAGCGCCTGACGCAGCTCCTGCTCCAGTTCAAGCGACGACAGTTGCAGCAATCGGATCGACTGCAGCAGCTGCGGCGTCATCGCCATCGACTGGCTGGTGGTGAGATGCAGGTTTTGCTTCATTTTGATTCTCCTGGCGCGGATGACTCAGCACGGATTCAGCGTGTAGTCAGGTTCGCGAATTGCATGGGAGAACCAAAGCAATATTTTCCCTACATCAAGTAGGGTAAACCCTTACATATGTCGGATTTTCGACAGTGGCCATGCAAGCATCGGCAAAGCCAGTCGGCCGCGGGCGGCAAGCGCCCGCGAGCGCACTCAGATGTGCGCGTAGTCCATGCCGGTACGGATGGCGTAACGCATCAGCGCATTGGTGCCATACAGGCCCAGGGTATTCATCAGACGCGCGCGATGGGTTTCGACGGTCTTGACGCTGACGCCCATCAGGGCGGCAATTTCCTTGGTCGACTTGCCACGCGCGATCAGCTGCAGCACCTGTCGCTGCCGCGGCGTGACCTGAGCACGATCCTCAGCCCGCTGACCGTTGCGCCGTTCGACCACCTTGTGCGAGATCGAAGGGCTCAGATAGACCTGCTTACGCGCCACGGCGCGCAGCGCGATGCCGAGCTCGGCCGGCTCCGCTTCGGTTGAAAGGAACCCGGCGGCACCGGCGCGCAGCGCACTGCGCACGTTCTGACCGTCTGTCAGCGACGAAAGCACCAGCACCGCCACATCGGGATAGTGCCGGTGGATCTGCACCAGCGCTTCGAGACCGCTCATCTCCGGCAGGTTGATTTCGGTGACGACGAGATCTGGATGCAGGCGACCAACCATCTCGAGCAGGGTCTGACCATCCCCTGCCTCACCCACGATCTGGGCATCGGTCTGCTGTTCAAACAGGGTCCGCAGCGCGGCGCGCAACAAGGTTTGCGACTCGGCCAACACTATGCGCATGCGGAACGACTCCCCGATTCATTTGAACGTTCCCGCGATTGTGGATGAACCACTTCGAATCAGGGCTTGCCGGCCGGTGAGCGTGCTTCTGCAACCGACCGTCGGTGGCGACGGAAGACATAGCGCTCCAAAGCGGCATCCAGGGCTTCAGGCGGTGTCAGAAATTTCGCACACACCTCGCCATCCTGGTGCGCGACCACCTCTGCCGCCCACACCAGCCGCTGAGGAGCGCTGGGATGCAGTTCCAGCTCCACCCGGACCCAGCTGCCGACGGCGAGGTCAAGCCACGACTGCGGCCAGGCCAAGCCTTCCTTGCTCAACAGGACCGGGACTTCAGCCGCATGCGAGCGCAATCCGCGCACCAGCGTCGCCAGCAGATCCAGGACCAGGTCGATTTTCTGATGCAACCGATCGATCTCGGCGTCGTCACCGCTCCCGCCGGCGTCGGCGCGGGCATAGGCTTCGTCCAGCGTCGCCACCGCCGCCAGCACCCGCAGATCGGCATCGTGCCATTGGTGCAACTCGTCGGCCGCCGGAATGCTCGACAAGGCCGTGACCTCCAGCGGCACCCGGTCGCGGTAGCTCAGCCATTGATCGAGCGGATGCGGCACGGCAATGCTTCAGCTGGTCGCGACGGCGTCCCAGCCGCTCTTGAGCTCGCGCGTCAGCTGCAAGACCTCGTCGATCATGGCGGCGTTGTTGCTGGCGTTGGCCTCAATCAGACGCCGCGCCATATAGTCGTACAGCATCTCGAGATTGCTGGCGATGGCGCCACCCGCCTTTTTGTCCAGACTCAGCCGCAGATGATCGACGATCGACAATGCGGACGACACCGCCCGCAGCTTGGTCTGGGTTTCACCGTTGCCAATCGCACCGCGCGCCTGCGCCAGCCGATCGATCAGTCCGCCATACAGCAACTCGATCAGCTTGTGCGGCGTAGCTTCGATCACACCACCAAAAGTGGAAGCGCTCTGATACTGACTGACTGCGGCGGCGTAGGACACGGTTTGACTCTCCAATGACTCTAATGACTCTGAGGCCGGGCCTCTGATGGATCATTTATCGGCATGCGTTGCGCCACCTTGAGGCTTGAATCCGTCCGGCGTCGACCAACGGCGGTGCCCATCACTTGGTGCTGTTACGCAGCGCCGCGATGCTCTCGAGCTGCTGGCCCAGATAGTCACTGGTGGTCGTCAGCTGCGAGATCAGGGTATCCAGCGCGGTGAACTGCGCCAGGTAACGTGCCTGGACCGACTCCATGCGGCGATTCAGCGCATCGGTCTGATCGCTGATGTCGTCGAGGCGCTTGTTGATCGACTCGGTCCGCGATTCGATGATGCCGTCGTCGCTGATCAGACCTTCGAGCGCGGCATCCAGGCGCGTGGCGATGCCGTTGTCACCCCCGAACAGACGCTCAACCGAACCGCGGTCGGTCGTCAGGGCCTCGGTCAGCTTGCTGCTGTCGACTTCCAGCGTGCCGTCGGTCTGGATGCTGATGCCGAGCTGAGACAGATGCGAGAAGCTACCGGCATCGCTGACGATGGAACCGATGATGTTGCGCATCTGCGAGGCGGCGCCACGCACGGTCGAATCGCCGTTGAGCGATCCGGCACTTCCGGTTTCCGGATCGTACTTGGTCAGCGACTTGATCACCGTCAGCGTGTCGTTGTACGACTTGATGAAGCTCTGGATCGCGTCGGATGCCGCCGCCGTATCGGCGGTCACACTCAGCGACGCGGTGTTGCCCGGATCTGCGGACAACAGATTGATCGACACGCCGTCGATCGCATCGGTCACGGTATTGGACGCTGAGTAGACGTCGTAGCCTTCGACCCGCAGGTGCGCATCCAGCGGCGCCTGCTTTTCGGTGAAGCTGAGCAGCGACGAACTCACGCTGACGGCGTGGGCCAGCCCGGTGTCCTTGGCTGTGAGCAACAGGCGCGTCCCGCCGGACTCGTTGATCAGGGTTGCGGTCACGCCGGTATTGTCGGCGGCGTTATTGATGGCATTGCGCAGGTCCGCCAGCGTATTGGCGCCGTCACCCAGGGTCACCGTGAAGGCGTCCGCACCGACGTTGATCGTCACATCGCCGTTGCCCAGCGACGTATTGGCACCGCCGACAAAGACATCGCTGATCTGCTTGCTGGCCTTGGCCAGAGAAACCACTTCGATATCGTAGTTGCCGACACTGGCGCTGTCGGACGCAGTAACGGTGAACACGCCCTCGTTGGACGATGACGCTGCAACCGACTCCAGCGATCCGCCGGACATCAGCGCGGACAGCTTGCCCTGCAAGCCGGACAGCGTGCCCTTGAAACTGCCCAGCGCGGACAGCTGCACATTGAGCTTGGACTGGGCCGTGCTCAGCCGATTGGCCGTCGGCGCCCGTTCGGCCGCCACCAGCTGCGATACCAGCGAGCTGACATCCAGGCCGGAGCCGATACCTGCAGAAGAAATCGTCGCCATCAGCTGTACTCCTGAATCCTCATCCGGATTGCGATCACGCGGGTCACCTCAGGCGACCTCACCAATCAATCCGCTGTGCCCCTGCCGCAGGTTGCGCGCGATGCGCAGCGCTTCCTCGCTGGGAATCTGCCGGAGAACCGTGCCGTCGGCACGATCGATCACCGATACCACCACGCGATTCAGATCGCGATCCACCCGGAACGTCACTGCAGCACCCGCTTCGGCGGCACTGCGGGCCATTTCCTCGACCAACGCCTCGAGCGTGCCTGCAGACGGTTCGGCGGCGGCAGCGGCCTGGGCCTGCTTGCGGTCACCGGGCGTCCGATCCTCCTGTCGGGGCTGACCGGAGCTGTTGGCCACCGGAGCCGGCGGCGGGTTGACCGGCGCCTGCAATTGCGCTGACACGTCAAAAAGGCCGTCACCCCGAGGTGCAGCCGCTGCGGTTACCGCTGAAATCTCTGTTGTCATCTCAAGCCTCCCGGTCGCCATCGGCGTCTCAACGCCGGTTGCGGGAGAACGGCCCCGGAGCCGAGTGCTCCGGGGCCGCGCCGCCTACCTGTTACTGAAGCAGACTCAGCACGCTCTGCGGCGCCGAGTTGGCCTGGGCCAACATCGCCGTACCGGCCTGCTGCAGGATCTGCGTGCGGGTCAGGTTCGCCGTTTCCTTCGCGAAGTCCGCATCCATGATCCGCGAGCGGGCGCTCGACAGGTTCTCGGACGTGGTCGACAGGTTGGAAACCACCGACTCGAAGCGGTTCTGCACCGCACCGAGGCTGGCACGCGCCGAGTTGATCGTCTGCAGCGCGCTGTCGATCTGGTCGATCGCCAGCTGGGCACCGGCGTAGGACGCCACGCTCAGCGTGTCGATGCCCGTCGTGGTGCTCGCCGTACCGACCGAGCCGTTGGCCCAGCCTGCAACGGTCGCGTCATTGGTCGTGCCAGCAAAGGTGATCGCGGCCGCGCTGGTCAGAGAAATCTGGCCGGTGGCTGAGTCGTACGAAGCACCCACGCCGGACTGAGCCGACACATTGTTGATCGCGTTGACCAGCTGTCCGGCGCGTTCGGCAGCGCTGCTGGCGCCGCTGATGGCACCGATGTCGACACCGTTGACCGTGACACCGCCGGCAGCAATCGCCGTGCCGAAGCCGGTCAGGCTCGAAGCGGCGACCGACAAGGCCCCACCCGTTGCCTGCGTCACCGAACCCAGCGCTGCGGTATTGGCATCGAGAATCGACGACACCGTGATGGTTTCACCCGCGTTCGCACCGACCTGGAACACTGCGCCGGTGAAGCTGCCGTCCAGCAGGTTCACACCGTTGAACTGCGTCTGGTTGGCCACGCGATCGACTTCGGACAGCAGCTGCGAGACTTCGGTCTGCAGTGCCGCGCGGTCGGTGTTGGAGTTGGTTGCGTTGGACGACTGCACCGCGAGCTCACGAATACGCTGCAGCGAGCTGGTGACCGTGCCGAGGGCACCTTCAGCCGTCTGCGACAGCGAGATGCCGTCATTGGCATTGCGACCGGCCTGATCCAGACCGCGGATCTGGCTGGTGAAACGCTCGCTGATGGCCAGACCGGCAGCGTCATCCTTGGCACTGTTGATGCGCAGACCCGAGGACAGACGCTGAATCGAGGTGGCCAGGGACGACTGCGAAGTGTTGAGATTACGCTGAGCGTTCAGCGACATCACGTTGGTGTTGATGACTTGCATGTGTATCTCCGTTTGGACTCAAAGCGGACCCGGTGCGATCGAGCTCCGGTCCTAATCTCAGCGGTCCCGCTCGGGGATGGTTTGCCGCTGCTGACGGTTTATCGGGAGCCCCACGGAAAACTTGAGAGAAATTTCTTACACAGGATGAACGGTCATGCTGCTGCGGAAGAACGGTCGATAACCCGCTTGGAAAGCGCTTTCAGGTATCGCAGCAGGGTCGTAGACCGGTTCGGCATGGTCCGTCCTGTGGAATCCACGTAGGAATTTCTCCTACCACTGCTCGGTCCAAATAATGCCGCCCGTCTCTCGCGACAATTTTCTGACGCGGGACGGCTTATAATTAGTTCCACACCGATCGCACGGCATGGGAGCCAACATGATCTACCTCAATCGCACTTACATCACCGCTATCGCCGCAATGGCTTGCACGGTCCTTTCGACCAGCGCGTTCAGCGCCACGGTTACGGACAACCTGGTGGTCAATGCAACGGTGGTGAATAGCTGCAGCGTCACCGGTGACACCCTGAATTTCGGCAATGTCGACGCATTGACGGGAACCACGGTCGATGTGACGGCCACCATTTCGGTGACTTGCACGCTCGGCACGACCTACAACGTGCAGCTCGATCAAGGCACCTACGGCGCCAGTGTCACCACCCGTAAGATGCAGAAGGCTGCCAGCACTGAGCTCCTGAGCTACCATCTCTACACCAGCGTACTGAATACAACGGAGTGGGGAGTCACGAATGGAGTCGACACGGTTGCGGGGACAGGCCTCGGCATCGCCGCAACACCCCATCTGGTCTACGGTTCCATTCCCGCGGGCCAGGAAGTCCCCGCCGGCAGTTACAGCGACACCGTCACAATCACGGTCGCGTACTGAAGCAATTCAGACTGCGCGCCTCATGCCGGTGATTACCTCCGGCAACAATCCTCGGCATGAGGCGCCGCGATGAACCAACCCGCTCTGGTCCGACGGGCTTTCGTCCAGCTCAGTAACACGCTGCTGTTTGTACTGCTGCTGGCACTCGGCACCACCGGCGTTCACGCCAATGGCGTCAAAGTCACGCCGGTCCGCCTGTATCTGGGCGCCCACGAGCGTTCCACCGCCGTCACACTGAACAACGGCACCGCACAGACCAAGCGCTTCCAGGTCGAAGTGCAGCAGTGGTCTCAGGTCGATGGCAACGATGTCCTGCAGGAATCCAGTCAGGTCATCGCCAACCCGCCCCTGTTCAGCCTGAAGCCGGACCAGACCCAGGTGATCCGCATCGGCTTCCTGAAGTTGCCCGATCAGCCCTCCGAACAGGCCTACCGCATCTTCGTCAGGGAGGTACCGGACAATGGCCCGGTGGATCCCGCGGCAGAACCAAGCCTGGGGGTACAGGTCCTGATCCGTTATGCGATTCCCCTCTTCGTTGCGCCCAGCGCTCCGATCAAGCGGCAACTGATCTGGACCGCACGCCGAGACGACCATCACTACATCGTCACGGCCCAGAACAACGGCAACGTCCACGAACGGCGCGCACAGCTGAAAGTCTACGCCGGCGAAAGCTCGAGACTGCTGGGCTCGGACGATGCGCTCAATGACCTCCTGCCGGGAACCGCCAAGACGTGGACCTTTCCAGCGGACACGACGAGTGAGAAGCAGCTTCGCATCGAGGCGATCAGCGACCGCCCAGCGGGGCCGGTGATCGACAGAATCCTTGTGCACTAGCAGGCATCGCCTCGCCTTCAGACTGCTGTGCGGTGCATTGCTCGGCGTGAGCGCTATTGCGGGCGCCGCGCCCGGCGCCGACGCGGAGCAGTGCGACACCCCGTTGCCACCCGCACCCGCACAGCCGCAGCCCGTCCTGCTCCACGTCGTCCGGCATCCTCAGGATCGTGGCTTTGACACCATCTTCCTGCAGCTGCCCAATGGACATCTTGCTGCGGACAGCGACGCGCTCAAGCAGATCGGGATCGATGCTCGCCCACCCGAATCGACCCGAGTCGAGGGTCACTACTACGACCTCGACCGCTTTGACGGGGTCGATTACGCGCTCAACCCCTGCACCCAGACGCTGACCGTCAATGCAGCCGCGCTCCGATCGATTCACGTCATCTCGCTGCGTCCCGAACCCGAACCGGAATCCTCCGCAGTCACCTTGCCGCGCAGCGGTTACGCGCGATTCGACCTGGTGTATGCCCACACCGCGGGCAGCGACGCGATATCCGGCTTCATGGACCTGGGGCTGACGCTGCAACAGGGGCAACTGACGTCGGGCCTGCTCTACAACGACGATGAAGCGATTCGCCTGGATACCGCGTGGACCCTGCCCGTGCCGGACACGCTGACAACGCTGCGACTGGGCGACAGCATCACCCGCGGCGGGCTACTCGGATCCGCGCGACGCTTGTCCGGCATCCAGTGGGGCAGCGACTTTTCGCTGCAACCCACGCTGGTGACCTTTCCGCAGCCATCGGCCAAGGGCATGGCGCTGATTCCGAGTTCGGTGGATGTCTACGTCAACGATGTCCTGCGCAGCCGCAATCAGGTCGACGCCGGCCCGTTCCAGCTCAACGACATTCCGGTTTTCACCGGCGACGGCACGGTCCGGCTCGTCGTCACCGATCTGCTCGGACGCAGCCAGGTCCTGGAATACGCGTTCTATGCCACCCCGCAATTGCTCAACGCGGGGCTGACAGACTTCAGCTTCGCCGCCGGATTTTCCCGGCTCAACTACGGCACGCGATCAAACGACTACGGGCCGGGCTCGGTCAGCACGCTGTTTCGCCACGGATTCTCCGATCAGATCACGCTTGAGACGCAATTCGAGTCCGGCGATCAAAGCATGTACGCGGCCACCGGAATCACCAGTCAGCTCGGCACACTCGGCGTGCTGCAACTCGGCATTGCCGGCGCCGGCGGCGACGCCAATGGGGGCCAGCTCAACGCACGCTTTGAACGGATCGATCCCAGCTGGTCATTGCGCGCGCAATGGCTGTCAGGCGGGCAGCACTTTGTGCGCATCGGTGAGACCACGCCCAGCAGCATCCGGCGCAGTCTGGTCGAACTCAGCTGGAATCGTCCGAACTGGGGATCGATTGCCGCAAGCTGGCTGGAAAACCTCGATGGCAACGGCAGCCGGATCAATGGCGTGACACTCTCGGTCACGCCGCATTCCCTCTTCGACATCTTCGTCACCGCTGGCGTGCGCTATGACCTGAACGACGAACACCAGCATTCTGCCTATCTGCTGATGTCATACGCCTGGGGCGGCCAAACCAACCTGAATGCCTCGGCCCAGCACGACTCCGGAGGCAACACCTATACCGCGAGCGCCAGCCACCGGTCACGCGGACCGCTGGGCTGGCAGACTCGCGCCACGCGATCCGCCGGCGAGTTCCAGCGCACGACGCTCGGCTCGGCGTATGTCGATCCGCGCGCCGTGATCAGTGCCGAACTCGACGATGTCGACACCGGCACCGCCTACCGCGCCGGAATCCAGACCGAATTCGCCATGCTCGACCAGGACTGGTTCTGGACTCGCCCGCTTTCCGGCCCCTTTGCCGTTGTCGATACCGGCGCGGTCAGCAACGTCAGAGTCTTCAACGAAAACCATTTGGTCGGCAGCACCGATGAATCCGGACTTCTGCTGGTCCCCGGGTTGCGTCCCTATCAGTTCAACCGTCTCTCGGTTGCCGATGACGATTTCACGATTGAGCGCCGTATCGACGGCATCCGCCGCGAGGTCATGGCGCCGGGCTTCGGCGGCATCCGCGTACCCTTTGTCAGCGAAGAAACGGCAGCGCGCCGCTTGCGCCTTGAGCTTGATGAACAACAACCCGTGCCGCCGGGCGCGGACATCGTCGTCCGCGAAACAGGCGAAGCAACATTTGCCGGCTTCAACGGCGAAACCCTGTTGAGCGGTCCCCAGGCTGACTACACGCTTGATGTACGCTGGAAAGATGGTCTGTGTCGGGCACAGGTGCGGTTGAATGCTCACGATCGCCTCGGCGACCCGCTTCAGCCGGTCCGATGTGTCTCCCTCGATTCGCTGCAGGATGAATCACCATGACCTCGCTTGCTCGTAGGCCCGCACTGCTGATTCTGCTGGCGGCCGTCGCAATCGGCATCGTTCCTCAACGCGCTCAGGCGCAGCTCTCCTCGTGCTCGGTGTCGCTGTTGCCGGTGAGCTTCGGCACGGTGGACGCATCCTCTCCGATCACCACCACCGGAACAGGGACGATCACCGTCACCTGCACGGGCTTGAGCCTGTTTTCCTACACAATCCGCCTGAGCACCGGCGGCTCGGGAAGCTTCGCATCCAGACGCATGCTGTCCGGAAGCAATCAACTGCAATACAACCTGTACCGGGACATCACACGCACGCAGGTCTGGGGCGACGGAACCGGGGGAAGCTATTCCGTCACCGGCACCATCGTCATTCTCGGCAGCGCCATCCCGTACCCGGTGTACGGCTCCATTCCGGGCAATCAAAACGTTTCATCCGGCACGTACTCGGACACGATCCAGGTCACGGTCACCTACTAGCGCGCTGAACGCCCCGAGCTCGCCGCAACACGCTGACACTACACGGGCAAAAATCCGCACAGACCCATCAAAAGTGTGGGGTAAAGCTACGGACTCCGCGCTATATCTGTTCTGTCCGCACCGAAGTGCGACCCTTCCGAAGGCACAACCCCGTGGCAACGCTCGTCAACGACGCCTGCGCGACCCAACGGGGATAGAACAGAAAAGAACAGAACTAATGACATTGATGAATTCGAAGACTTCCCGCGGCGTCATGACCGTGGGTTCGATCCTTTGGGCGGCATCGCTGCCGGCTCATGCGGCCTACGGTCCGTTCGAGCATGGGTACGGCATCAAGTCACTGGGCGCTGGCGGCATCGGCTATACCAGTGCCGAGGACAGCTACTGGATTTCCGGCAACCCTGCGACTGCCGCAACGCTGGGCGCGCGTTACGACATCGGCCTCGATTGGGTCACGGTGCTGCCTAGCGGTCGCATTTACGACAACGCGGCGGGCCCGGACGAAACCTATTCGTCCGACGGCACACGGCAGTTTCCGATTCCGCAGGCCGGATGGATCCGCCCCCTCAGCGACCAGCTGACGCTCGGCATCAGCATTTTCAGCGCGGGCCTGGGCACCGACTACACCCACAATCCCTACGAACGCTTCGGCGGCGACCCCGTTGGCGGCCTGGCAATGAGCCAGTCGGGCATTGTCAGCGCGCTGGCGTACAAGCCAAGTCCGCAGCAGGCCATCGGCATCAGCCTGAATGTCAGCTACCAGACGCTCGACGTCAAAGGCATCCAGCCGTTCGCGGCACTGTCCGAGAATCCGGACAAGTTCACCAATCAGGGCAACGACGGCGCGTTCGGCATCGGCTTCACCGTGGGCTGGACCGGCGAACTTGCCCCGGGCCTGAGCGCGGGCCTCGCCTACCGCAGTACCACCTGGACCCAGCGCACCGACGACTACGCCGGTCTGCTGCCGGATCAGGGGCGCCTGCAGCTGCCGGCGATCTGGGGCGGCGGCCTGGCGTATGCGCTGCGCCAGGGTCTCACTGTTGCCGTGGACTACCAGCGCGTTGAGTACGCCTCGGAGCGCGCGCTGGGCAACCCGGTCAGCCGTCTCGACCAGGGCCATCCGATGGGATCCGACAACGGCCCCGGCTTCGGCTGGCAGGATCAGGACATCTACAAGCTCGGACTGGTCTGGAATCTGACGCCGACGCTGACGCTGCGCGGCGGCTACAGCCATGCGAGTCAGATCGTGGCGCGGACGGAAACCCTGTTCAATCTGCTGGCGCCCGTGGTCGGCCAGGATCACTACACCGCCGGTGCGAGCTGGCAATCGAAGAGCGGATGGGAGTTGAGCGGTTACGCCGCGGTGCTCGAGCGCAAGAACATCCACGGCCAGCAGTCGATTCCCGACGCATTGGGCGGCGGCGAAGCCAACGTCAAGAACGACATGTACATGTGGGGCGTCTCTGTCGGCCGCCCGTTCGGCGACGCCGACTGACGACACAAGACGCAGGCGTCAGCGCAGATAGTCGAACAGCGACAGCCCCTGCACCGACACATAGGATTTCTGCGCCGCCTGTAGCGCCACCATCTGTTGCTGCAGACGGCTGGCCGCCTCGACCACGTCGACATCCCGCAGATTCGACAGGGCTTCGGTCACGTGCAGATTCTGTGTGCTCAGCAGGTCCAGCGCACCATCTGTTGCGGCAAGGCGCACACCGACACTGGATTGCACGCTGGTGACGTGCGTTTCTGCCGCGCTGAGTTCGGTCAGAGACTGCTGCAGAGCGGTCTGGAATTGTGCGCGCTGCGCGCCACTGCTCTGCGGTTGTTCGATCAGGTTCGCCAGCTTGTCGATCAGGGCAAACGCATCCTGCGCCTGACTGGGGCCGACGCTGAAGCTGTCGCCATCTGCCGGGGTCCCGCTGAAGGCGAGATTGACGCCGCGGAAGCTCAGGGCCTGCCCTTCGCTGTAGGCGCCCGACTGGATCACGGTGTTGCCGGTGTCGCGAATCTCGTAGTTGCCGCCGCTGAAGCTGACGCTGTAGCTGCCGCCATCCCACAGCGATGCATCGGTAACACCGGTGGAGCCGACTTGCAGACTGCCGGTATTGCCGCTCCCGGCCTGCACCGCAAAGGTTCCGTTGCCGGTCTTCAGGCGCATGAATACTTCACTGCCGGCATCGCCCGCAGCGACGCTGCGGCTGCTGCCGATCTGCACATCCGAAACCTGTTGATTGCCGTTGTACGTCGCGCTGCCGCCGCTCCAGGAAAATGGTGCGGACGCGTCGGCGGTGCCGCCGAACAGGTAGCGTCCCTGGCCGTCATCCTGATTCGCCACGGCGAGTAGCTGATCGCGCAGGCTACGAAGCTGGGTCGCAATCGTGGCGCGGTTCTCGTCCGACTGACTGGCGGTATTGGCCTGGATCGACAGCTCCCGCACGCTCTGCAGGATGTCGGTCGCCGACGCCAGCGAGTCCTCTTCGAGATACAGGCGCTGCTGCACCGATTGGGCATTGGATGTATAGCGTTCAAGCTGCGCCAGATTCTGGTCCATCCCCATCGCGTTGGCGTAACCCGTCGGATCATCGCCGGCACGCGACCATTTCTGCTCTGAGGTGAGCTGATTCTGAGTCCTCGCCAGCGCGGCCTGCTGGTGGAGCATCTGATCGACGCTCTGCTTATAAAACTGTGCGGTGGAGATACGCATGATGATTAGCCTCGCACGGCGCTGATCAGTGTCTGGAACAGCTCGTCAGCCACCTGGATCACATGGGCCGAAGCCTGATACGCCTGCTGGAACTTCAGCAGGTTGGCAGCCTCCTCATCGAGGTTGACGCCCGACACGGACTGCTGCTCGGCAATCGTCTGTGCCTGGATCGACGCCTGTGCATCCAGGCTCAGTGAAGTCTGGTTTGCGGTCTGCCCCACGCGTGCAACCAGCGCACTGGCAGCCTTCAGCAGCGATTGCGTGCCGCCTTCGAGTACGCCGCCCTGCCCGATCGCAGCCAGCGCGCGGGCATTGCCGTTGTCGCTGCTGCCTGCGCCGGCAGCTGAAACCGTGAAGGCATCGCCACTTACAGGCTGACCGCTCAGTGTCAGCGACCAGCCGTTGACCGAAATCGGACTGCCGCTGGTGTAGGCGAAGCTGCCACTGCCGTTGATCTGATAGGTGCTGGGGCTGGTGAACGTGATCGAAACACCATCCAGCAGCTGCGCATTGCCGGCATCATCGACCGTGAGCGCTTTGACGGTCGCGGTACCGCTGTTGTTCAAGCCGGTGTCGACCACCAGCGGCGACGCTGCGGCAACCCGACCCGGATCGGTGATCGCCAATGACAGTTGCCCGGCGAGCTCGCGCGTCGGCTGCAGCAGGAAGCTGTCACCTGCCGCCGGAGCGCCGGAGACTTCCCACTGAAGACCGTCGGCGACGAAAGGATCCAGCGCCGTGCCGCTTCCGGACAGCGGAACCGCCGCGCCGGTACTGCGATTGGTCATGCTCCAGTTGCTGCCGTCATACCGCAGCAGATAGTCGTTACCGGTGAGATCACCGGAAGCACCGATCTGTGCGGTGACACTGGCACTGCCGCTGTTGTTTGCGTTCGGCAATCCCGTCACGCTCAACGCGCTGAAAAATTCTCCGCCCAGTTCGCCGTAGGCATCCAGACCCTGGGCATGCTGGGCATTGACCGCTTCAACCAGTCCGGCGGCCATCTCGCCCAGCCCGTTACGCGCCGGCTCGATAACCTGGCGCAAGGTATCGACCAGTCCGCCCAGCTGTCCGCCGCTGATCTGACCGGTGATGGTCGCACCCGCGTAGGTAATCTCGATCGCGCCGCTGTTGTAGGCGTCGCCCTTGACGCCCAGATTGGTGCTGAGCTGTCCCAGCACCAGCGACTGACCGGTCGCGGTAAACACGTTGACGCTGCCATCGTCCTGGGCCACGGTTGAAACACCGATCAGGCCCGACAGCTGCTGGATCATCTGATCGCGCTGATCGAGCAGGTCGTTCGGCGGATCACCGCCCGCGCGCGCCTGCGCCAGCACGATGGTCTCGTTCATCTTGGCGATCTGGGCGGTGTACCCGTTGATCTGATCGACCGTGGACGTCGCGGCGCTGGTGACTTCGGACGCCATCTGATCCAGCTCGGACTGCATCATGCCGAAGCTGGATGACAGCGACTCGGCAGCCGACAGCAGGCCGTTGCGTGCCGCATCCAGTGTCGGGTTCTGCGCCAGCGTGTTGGCCGCATCCAGGAAGCCCGTGAGCGCCTTGGACACGCCCGTGGTCGGATCCGAGGTCAGCGTGTCGACCCGCGATGCGTAATTGGACAGCACTTCCAGCCGCTGATACGCCGAGTTGCCGGACAGCAGGCGCTTGGTGACCAGCGCATCGGTGATGCGGCTGATCGAGCCCACGCTGACGCCGGTGCCGATGTACCCACCGCCGGCCGCCTGCGGAGTCCGCGACACAAAACTCACGCCCTGGCGCGTATACCCTTCGGTATTGACGTTGGCGATATTGTTGCTGGTCGTGTGCAACGCCGTTGTCGTTGCACGCAGACTCGACAGCCCGATGGAGAGAAGATCGGCCATGGCCTTACACCGTCAGTGCCCGCGCCGCGCCGGTCTTGGCCAGCGCCGTGTTCATGGTGCGACCGTGCGCGATGCGCATGATCTTGTCCGAATAGCGTGGATCGGTGGCATACCCGGCCTTCTGCAACCCGCTGGTGAACTGGCGCGCGTCGCCGCCGTGCCGCAGTGCGTCCGCATAGCGCGGATTCGACTGCAGGAAGTTCACATAGTCGTCGAACGCGTCGGCGATCGAGTCATATGAGCGGAAGCTGGCCTGGGTTCTGTGCATACGTCCTTGGCTGAATTCGGTGGTCCGGGAGCTCACATCTGAGCCCTGCCATCTCTTATCGGCCTTGATCCCGAAAAAGTTAAATGAGGCGCTGCCATCGGGGTGCCGCAGCTGATGCCGGCCCCAGCCGGTCTCCAGTGCCGCCTGGGCGACCAGGACCTCGGCCGGCACGCCGATCTTCTCGGCGGCCTGACGCGCGTGCGGCATCACCGTGCTGACGAATTCGGCTGCGGAACGCGGGCGCCAGTTGTCGGGAACGGCTGACGCCACAACGGCTTCGCCGGCAGCTTTGCCGGCTGATGCCACGGTTTCCGCCTGGGCGCCCTGTGCTACCGCGGCAATGCGCCGCTGCACGAACACCGCGTCCGGCTGGGCTACGCCCGTTGCGACATCGGTCCTGCCGATGGCACTGCGCGCCGCCTGAACGGTGCTGCCTTCGGCAATGCGCATGACCTTGTCGGCGTAATTCGAATCGGTCGCATAGCCGGCTGCCTGCAGCCCGGCAATGAATTTCTGGCCATCGCCTCCGTGCTGCAAGGCATCGGCATAGCGCGGGTCATTCTTGATCGATTGCGCATAGTCGTTGAAAGCAGACTCCAGCGAATCATAGGCCCGGTAAGCGGTGCGGCCGGTCCCGTGCGGTCCGAACAGACGGCTGCTGCGCTGACTGACGACATCGCCGTCCCAGTCCGATCCGGCCTTGACGTTGAAGACGTTGAACGAGGTGTCGCCGCCGCTCTGGCGCGGCTGCTGCCGCCCCCAGCCGCTCTGCAGCGCCGCCTGAGCCACCAGAACCTCGGGTTGAATGCCGAGCATGCGCGCGGCGTTGCGCGCCGCCGGCAGCGCCGCTTCGGCAAATTCCGTCGGGGTCTTCGGCCGCCAGTCGCTCGGCAGCTCCGGCGCTTGCTCCGCGAGCATCGGTGAAGCGGCAGTCGTTGCCAGCTTGATGCCGGCCGATGCCGAAGTCGCAGTCAACGGTCTGGTCGCGGCCTTGGCGGCCGATTCCGCCGCCGTATCCGTGAGTTCAGGTCCGACCTTCAGCTGGCGGATCAGCATGTCGGCAACGCCGAAGCCCTTGCTGGCAGCCAGCTGCTCGGAGATCTGCTGGTCGAACATTTCCTGGTAGAACGCGGTCTGCTCGCCACCCAGCGCATCGTCGCCCAGACTGGCGGAGCGCATATTCTTCAGCATCTGCTGCAGCATCATGGACTCGAACTTGGGCGCAATCTTTTCAAGCGCCTGGCTCTCGTTGCCGCGCGCCTGTGCACGCAGACCCGAGAACTGGGAAAAGTCGAATGCATTGACCTGGCTGTTGATCATGGCGCCATCTCCTCCGCGAGCGGTGCTCTAAATGACTGTGAGTTCGGCGCGCAATGCACCGGCCTCACGCAGCGCCTCGAGGATGGCAACCAGATCGCCCGGCGCTGCGCCGACCTGATTCACGGCCCGGACCAGATCGTCCAGCGACACTCCGGCATCGAACACGAACATGCGCCCGGCGCCTTCCTGCGTTACCTGGATCGAGGACTCCGGCACGACCACCGTTGCGCCATCTGAAAACGGCGCCGGTTGTGAAACTTTGGGTTTCTCGGAAATCGTCACGGCCAGGGAGCCGTGAGCCACAGCGGCCGGCATCACGCGCACGTGACTGCCGATCACGACGGTACCGGTCCGTGAATTAATCACCACGCGCGCCGCGGCTTCACCCGGCGTCAGTTCGATGCGCTCCAACTCCGCCATAAAGGCGACGCGACGGTTGGCGTCCGTAGGCGCCAGCACTGACACCGAAACCGGATCCAGTGCGCGGGCAAAGTCGCCGCCCAGCGCTGCGTTGACGGCCTCGGCGACTCTCGCCGCCGTGGTGAAATCGGGCGTATGCAGATTGAGCGTCAGTTCCGGCTTGCCGACAAAATTGTTCGGCACGTCACGCTCCACCGTCGCGCCGTTCGGAATGCGGCCCGAGCTGGGCACATTGATCGAGATGCGCGAACCATCCTTGCCGGACACCCCGAGACCGCCGACGACAACATTGCCCTGCGCAATCGCGTAGACCTGACCGTCAGCGCCCTTCAGCGGCGTCATCAACAATGCACCGCCACGCAGCGAGCCGGCATTGCCGATCGACGACACGGTGATATCGATGGTCTGGCCCGGCTTGGAAAACGGCGGCAGTTCGGCAGAGATCGCCACTGCGGCCACGTTCTTCAACTGCGGATTGACGTTGGTCGGCACCACCACGCCCAACTGGTTCAACATCGAGCGCAAGCTCTGCGTCGTGAACGGCGCCTGCGTGGTCTGGTCGCCGGTGCCATCCAGGCCCACGACCAGGCCGTAACCGATCAGCGCGTTGCTCTGCAGCCCCTGGACGCTGGCCAGATCCTTGATGCGCTCCGCGCTGGCCGGTGCGCTGAGCGCCAGGCCCAGCAGTGCACCGAGAGTCGCGGTCAGAAAGCGGGTTGATGCGTTCATCGAAGTCTCCGGTCAGAACGGGAAGAACGCATTGAAGAAGCGCGCAACCAGTCCCATTGAGTTGGCGCCATCGACCACACCCTTGCCGCCGTACTTGATCTTGGCGTTGGCGATGCGATCCGAAGTCACGGTGTTGCCGGGCTGGATGTCGGCCGGGCGCACGATGCCCTCCACCGACACCGTCTCCGACCCCTGATTCAGCGCGATCTGCTTCTGTCCGCTGATCACCAGATTGCCGTTGGGCATCACGCGGGTGACCATGGCGCTCAACGACCCGCTCAGCGCATTGGACTGGTTGCTGTCGCCACTGCCTTCGAACGACTGCTCGGTACCGACGTCGAAATTCAGCACTTCGGTGCCACCAACGGTGACGGGTCGCCCGGCGATCGTCGGCGGATTGATGCCGATCGAGGTGCCTTTGCTGGTGCTGGTGTTGGCGGACTTCGAGGCGTCGGTCTTCTCGACCAGCAGAATCGTCAGGATGTCGCCTACCTGGCGCGCCTTGCGGTCCTCGAACAACACGATGTTGTTGTCGGCACGATAGATCGAGCCATCCGCAATCACCGGCGGCGGCGCCATCTCTTCCGGCCGCACCTTGCCGCCGGAGCATGCCGCCAGCAACACCAGCGGCGGAAGCAGAAACAGAACTTTCACGACCGTACTCACAGGTTGTTCGACACGTAGGACAGCATCTGATCGGTGGTCGAGATCGCTTTCGAGTTCATCTCGTACGCACGCTGCGTCTCGATCATGTTGACCAGCTCTTCCACGACATTGACGTTGGACGACTCGACCGAACCCTGATTCAGCACGCCGAGTCCGCTCTGTCCCGGCGCGCCGGTCTGCGGTGCGCCGCTGGATGCGGTTTCGACGTACAGGTTCTCGCCCTTGGGCTGCAGGCCACCGGGGTTAATGAAGTCGGCGATGGTCAGACTGCCGACCTGCTGCGACGAGCTGCTGCCCGCGAGCTGGACCGACACGGTTCCGTCACTGCCGATGGTGATGCTCTGCGCGTTGGCCGGAATGCTGATCCCCGGCTGCACGGTATAGCCGCTGGACGTCACCAGCTGGCCCTGGCTGTCCATCTGGAACGAACCGTCGCGCGAGTAGCCCAGCGTGCCGTCCGGCAACTGGATCTGGAAAAAGCCACGGCCGTTGATGGCGAGATCTAGCGGGTTGCCGGTCTGCACCAGATTGCCCTGGGTAAACAGTTTCTCGGTCGAGACCGTGCGCACACCCGTGCCCAGCATCAGACCCGACGGTGCCTGCGTCTGCTGCGACGTCTGCCCGCCCGGCTGGCGCTCGGTCTGATACAGCAGATCTTCAAAGTTCGCGCGAGCGCGTTTGAAGCCGCTGGTGTTGACGTTGGCCAGGTTGTTGGAAATGACCGTCATGCGCGTCTGCTGCGCATCGAGTCCGGTCTTGGCGACCCACAGTGCTTGATTCATGCTTGACCTCCGATGACGGATTTCCGCCTCGCATGAGGTCTTACAAGTTCTGGACCAGGGAGCCGCGCCAAGATGACGACACCGCCGATACAGGCGGGAGTTGCGGGCCGCACTCGTGATTTCGGCGCCCGCAGGCGCCGAACGTATTGCTCAGAGGGATAAACGGAATGCGTGCGATCAGCCGCCCATACGCACCAGCGTCGCCGCAGCTTCGGCGTTGTTCTCCGCGGTGCGCATCAGCTTGACCTGCATTTCGAACTGTCGTGACAGGCTGATCATGTTGACCATCGCCTCGGGCAGATTGACGTTGCTGGACTCCAGCGCACCGGACATGACGACATTGCCCGCGGCGGGATCCAGCACTTCACCCGGCTTGGCCCGCATCAGTCCGTCTTCACTGCGCGCCAGTTGCTCCGGGCGCGCAGCGACCGTGCGCAGCCGTCCGACCGCAACCAGGGTTTCTGCGCCCTGCCCCTGCGAGACCACTGAAATGGTGCCGTCACCACCGATCGACAGCTGCGTGCTCGGCGGCACCGACAACGGACCGCCATCGCCCATCACGGCCTGCCCGCTGGCCAGCCGCAGCTGGCCAGCACTGTCGATCTGCAGGTTGCCCGCCTTGGTATAGGCTTCGCCGCCGTCGCTGGACTGCACCGCCAGCCAGACATCGTCACGCATCGCCACATCGAGATCGCGTCCGGTCTGCTGGATCGCGCCACCGCTGGCATCCCAGCCGATGCCGGCGCCCAGCGCATTGACGCGCGAAGGCAATCCGGCCCCGGTGACTTCCTGCGGCGTGTTGGCGATCAGCTCGGCACGGAAACCCGTGGTCGATGCATTCGCCAGGTTGTGGCTGTTGACCGCCTGCGCCTTGAACGTCTGCGCAGCGCCGGTCATGGCGACATAGAGAGCGCGGTCCATTTCAGTATCTCCGGTGCCCGGTGATCAATTACCGGATGTTCAGAATCGTCTGCGTGATCTGATCTTCGGTCGAGATCATCTGCGAGTTCGCCTGGAAGTTGCGCTGCGCGGTGATCATGTTGACCAGCTGTTCGGTCAGATCGACGTTCGACGCTTCGAGCGCACCCGACTGGATGTTGCCGAAGTTGGCCGAACCCGCAGTGCCCATGATGACCTGCCCGGCGGTGTAGGAATCACCCCAGGCCGTATCACCCAGCTGCTGCAGACCCTGATTGTTGGGAAAGCGTGCCAGCGCCAGCTGCCCCAGCGGCGTGGCCTGGCCGTTGGTATAGCGCGCCTGCACCACACCCTCGGCGGTGATCTCGATGCCAGTCAGCTGGCCGGTGGTGTAGCCGTCCTGCGTCAGGGTGCTGACGCTGAAGTTGCCGCCGTACTGCGTCGAATCGGCGACGTTCAGCGTGATGTTCATGTCGGCGGCGCCGGTGGTCGGCGTGAACGCCGGCAGCACGATCTGACCGTTTGCCGGCGTCAGCAGCACGCCGCTGTCGGAATACTCCAGCGTCGTCGCACCCCCCAGGGTCGTACCGTCGATCTGCGAATAGACTTCCCAGGTATTCGGCGTCGCGGTCTTGACGAAATACAGGCTGGCGGTATGCGCCGAGCCCAGCGAATCGTAGGTCGTCACCGACGTCGTGTAGTTGTAGGTCGTCGGGTCAGAGACATCGAACGGCGACGTCGCCGGCACCGCAGCGTCCGCCGGCACATTGAACTTCGCGTTGATCGAGCTCGTCGCCAGCGGCGGATTGTCGCCGGCAGACAACTGCAGATCCGCCAGATTCGCAGTATCAAAGCTGGCCCCGCCAAGCACCGGCGGGAACACCTGCAAGCGATTGCCTGCTGAATTCACGACGTAGCCGTCCTTGTCGGTGCCGAAGGCGCCGGCACGGCTGTAGACCTTGGTACCGTTGTCCGACAGCGTGAAGAAGCCCTCGCCCGAGATCGCGAGATCCAGCGAGTTGTCGGTGAAATCGATCGCACCCTGTGCAAACTGCTGCGACACATCCGACAGGCGCACACCGGCGCCGATCGCGGTCGAGGACAATCCGTAGGATGAAATCGGGAACAGATCACCGAACTCTGCACGCGACTGTTTGAAGCCGGTGGTGTTGGCGTTGGCGATGTTGTTGGCGGTGACGTTGAGATCGGCGGTCGAAGCGTTCAGACCGGACAGGGCGATACGAAAAGACATGGCAGGGTCTCCTTAGAGAATCTTGTAGACGTCGTCGAAGTTGACGGAAGGCAGACCCTGGAGCTCCAGCTCAAGTCCACCGGAATTCAGTGCAACGCTGTTGACGCTGGAAATCACCAGCGTCGGTACCGCAATCTGCGTGCTGCCCTGGGTCAGGCGCGCGCTGAGCGAATAGTTGCCTTCGGCCATGCGCTCGCCGCCGGCATTGAAGCCGTCCCACTCGAAATCGACCAGACCGGCCGGCTGCGTTCCCAGATTCACCGTGTCGACCACCTGGCCGGACGCGTCGAGCACGTCAACGGAGACCTCGCCGCTGGCGCTGGTGTAGACACCGCCACGCAGATTGCCGTCGGTCGGCAGATAGCCGGTATCGGACAACACCATGACGTCGTGACCGACCAGTGATGCCGCCTGCAGCGCCTGATCCGAAGTCAGCGAGGCCGTCAGGTTGCTCAGCGAATCATTCATCGTCTGAATGCCCTGAACCGTACTGAACTGCGCGAGCTGCCCGAGGAAGTCGGCGTTGTCCATCGGATTCATCGGATCCTGGTTCTGCAGCTGCGCTGTCATCAACGCGAGAAAGTCCTGCTGACCCAGTTCCTTCTTGCCGGAATTGCTCTGCAAAGTCAGACCCAGGTCTGAAAAAGTGGAGCTGCCGCTTGTCGCTGTTACGCCGCTCATGGAATGACCTCGATTACTTGCCCAGCGTCAGCGTGCGCAGCGCCAGATCTTTGGCGGTGTTCATCACTTCAATGCTGGATTGATAGGACCGCGACGCCGAGATCATGTTGACCATCTCCTCGACGACGTTGACGTTGGGCGCATAGACATAGCCCTCGGCGTCGGCCATTGGATGGCCGGGCTCGTAACGCTTTTCCGGCGCGGCCTGTGACTCGACCACGCCCATGACCTGGACGCCGGCCGAATCCTTCGAGCCGGGATCGTTGATCGTTCTGAACACCGGCATGCGCGCCTTGTAGACCGCGTCCGGATCGCTGCCGACGGCATCGGCGTTGGCCAGATTGCTGGCGACGGTATTCAGGCGCACCGACTGTGCAGCGAGCGCGGAACCGGCGATATCGAATATTCGGGACATGCGTGTACTCCTTACTGGCCGGTCAGCGCCGTGATCAGGCTTTTGATGCGGCCGTCGAGGAAATTCAGGCTCGCCTGGTAGCGCAGCGCCGCATCGGCGAACTGCGCCTGCTCGATCTGGGTATCGACGGTATTGCCGTCCACGGACGGCTGCAGCGGCACGCGGTAGACACTGGCGACATCGCTGGCGCCCTCGTTGAGGCCGGTACCGAGACTGGAGGAACCGTTGCTGGGCGTCAGCGCCAGGGAGACGGCCGAGCCGGAAGCCTGTGCCTCGGTCGAGGCCAGCACTTTGCGGAAATCGAGATCACGCGCCTTGAATCCGGGCGTGTCGGCATTGGCGATGTTGGAGGCGATCAGCTCCATACGGCGGCGCTGCAGCTGCATCGCCGCCGGGTGCACACCGAATAGAGGATCTGAACCAGCCATCTGAACGTCCTGTCACTGACATGTGACTGGACGGGGGCAAGTCCTGTGCCAGAGGGTGCCCCGGAATCAGGCCAGCGCGTGTCCCTGCACCGCTTCGAGACGCTCGATCACACCGCCAGCAAGCTCTCCAGAGCTGAATTTGGCAATGAATCGGTCTGCGCCGACCTTCTGCACCATGGCATTGTTGAAAATGCCCGACAGCGAGGTGTGCAGCATCACGTACAAATCCTTCAGCCGCGGGTCGCGTCGGATTTCCGTCGTCAGCGTGTAGCCGTCCATATTCGGCATTTCGACGTCCGAGATGACCATCAGCAGGCGGTCGTCCAAGGGCCCCTGCGCGGCCATCGACTGCAGCTGGCGCAATGCCTCGGCGCCGTCGTTGACCAGAATCGGTTCGACTCCGATCTGCCGCAGCACGCGCTCGATCTGATTGCGCGCCACGCGCGAGTCGTCGACCACCAGCACCTTGCGTCCACCGGCATCGAGCATGCGCGCGGTATCGACGGTGTCCTGCGCCAGCTCCGGACTGCCCCCTGCCACTTCGGACAGCACCTTCTCGACGTCAATGATTTCGACCAGTTCGTCGTTGTAACGCGTAATCGCCGTCAGATAGCCCTCGCCGCTGTTCGACGGCGGCGGCTGCAACTGGGCCACGTCGATATGCACGATGCGATCGACGCTGCTGACCAGAAAGCCCTGCACCGAACGATTGAACTCGGCAACGATGACGTGGGCATGGCCGCTCGGGATGGCAGAACCGATCCCGATGGCACGCTGCAGGTCGATCACCGGAATCACGCGCCCGCGGATTTCGGCAACTCCGGCGATGTAGGTGTGCGCCCCCGGCATGCTCGACAGGTGCGGCGTGCGGATGACTTCCTGCACCTTGAACACGTTGATGCCAAAGATTTGACGCGGCCCGAGATGGAACAGCAGCAGGGCCAGACGGTTGTGTCCGGCCAGCTGGGTGCTGCGATCGATGCTTTCGAGGAGTCCGGTTGCCATGTCTGGGGGCTCTTGTGCTTGCGTTGCTATCGGCAGCCAGCCTCCGGACTTTAGCTGCGGACGCTGGCGCCGATATCCCTGTCCCTGGCACAGGCCTTGCCTTGAGTGCCCTCATTGAAGACTGCGGAAATGGGTGAATGAAACGGCGAATGTGGGTTCTGACGGTGCGCGGCCTGCTGCTGATGCTGCCGATGGCGATGGCCTCGGCGCAGACGGCGGAGCCGTTGCAGCGGATCCAGTCCGTCGCCCAGGCCGCTGCCGCCGCCCAACTGCCGCCGAGCGCGCAGGTGTCCGCGAACGGCCTGGACCCGCGGCTGCGTCTGGCCGAGTGCGAGGAATCGCCGCAGGCCGACCCGCCCACAATCCGCGGCGCACAGGCAACGGTGGCGGTGCGCTGCGCAGCGCCGGCATGGACCGTCTATGTCGCCGTTCGCATCAGCGATCCGCGCCCGGTCGTCGTGCTGTCACGCAGCGCGGCGCGCGGCGATGTGCTGGACGCCTCGATGATGGAACTGCAGGAGCGCGACGTCGCGCAGATGCCCTTCGGCTACCTCGACACGCTCAGGGCCGGTCTCGGCCAGCAGCTGCGACGCTCGATCCCGGCCGGCACAGCGCTGACGCCAAATGACGTCGAGGGCGAGCGTCTGGTGCATCGCGGCGATATCGTGACGGTCCTCGGGCGCGCCGGCGGGCTGGAAGTCCGCACCAGCGGCAAAGCCATGAATGACGGCGCCGAGGGCGACCGCGTCCGGGTGCAGAATGACAGTTCCAAACGCATCGTCGAGGGCGTGGTCAGCGCCCGAGGCGTGGTCGAGATCCGGCTGTGAACGGCAGGCTTTCGGCGGCTGTCACCGCAATGAGGCAACACGGCATTAAAGAACCTGCAAGTGCTGCCGATAAGGGGACTGGCGCAAGCCCTCAGGAGTCCCGTCAATGACCAAGATTCAGAATTATGGCCCCCAGATCACCCCACCCACCGTGCGGAGCAAGGCGGCCACATCCAGCTCGGGTGTGGACGGCGACGGCGACCGCGCTGCCGAGGGCATTGCCGGCGAAGCAGGCGGTGATTCCGTGAAACTGACCGGCCAGGCACAACTGATGCAACAGCTCGAACAGGCCGCCGCCAAAGCTCCGGCGGTCGACACGGCCCGTGTGGCACAGGTCCGGCAGGCGCTGGACGATGGCAGCTACACGGTTGACGCCAAAAGCATCGCCAGCAAGCTGGCACGCATGGAATGGGACTTGTCACAGAGATGAACTCGCAACTCGGCCAGCGCCTGAAGGACAACCTTCAACAGCATCTCGACTGCACTGCGGTGCTGCAATCGACCCTGGAGGAAGAACACCGGGCCTTGACCGCGAACGATGCTGAAACGCTGCTGCGCGTGACCCAGACCAAGGCCGCTGCGGCCGAAAACCTGCGCGCTCTGGGCGACGATCTGATGCGTCTGCGCCGCGACGGAAACTTCGCGTCGGTTGATGCGATGTTCGAGGCCGTGCCGGACGCCGCCACGCTGTCCCAGCAGTGGAACGAAATTCTCGAACTCGCAACCGAGTGCCATACCGCCAATCGACGTAACGCCGCGGTACTGGACGTGCGCCAGACGCAGGTGCGCGCCGCGCTGGAAGTGATTTTCCCGACGCAGAGTGCGCAAACCTACGGTCGTACGGGTTATTCCGGAGGACCGGTCGGCACGCGGTCGTTCGGCCTGGCGTGAGTACACCGTCGCCGGATACGGGCGACGAGCGCGGCTTGTTGCTGCGACGCCCGGCGCCGATCGAATCCCTGCTGCATCGCCTGCGCCTGAACCACGCAATCCTGTCGGTACGGCTGGCCGGCGCCCCGCGCTGGTACAGCAGCCTGGTCATCGCGGTCGGCCCGAACTACAGCCATGTCGATCTGGACGCACTGCACCCGCCACCACTGACCGCGCCGACTGCCGGCACCGGCATGGCCATCCACGCCCGCATCGACGGCGGCGATCTGCGCCTGCGCAGCGAAGTCATCGGTCCGTGTCGGGTCGAGAAGCTGCCGGCCCTGCGCATCGCCTTTCCGCATACCGCCTTTGTGCGCGAGCGTCGCATCAACTTCCGGCTGCCGCTGTCGCCACGGCTGGGGCTCGCACCCTCGCACATTGTTCACGCCGGCACCGAATGCCATGCCCCCCTGGCAGATATTTCAACCGACGGCGCCGCCGCATTGCTGTCACGACCGCTTGAAGCGCCGATCGGCAGCAGTCTGCAGTGCCAGATCGATCTGCCCGGACTCAAACTGGACACCGAAGCCGAGCTGCGCTCCAGCACCGCCGTCCGCCACGGCTGGCGCGTCGGCATGCAGTTTGCGCCGCTGCAGGCCGATCGCCGCGAACGCCTGCAACGCGCAATCCTGGCACTGGAGCGGCACCTGATCCGCACCCGCGCCGCACGCAGCTGAGCCGCTCACTTCGGCACGCACGGCCCGGTGCGCATAAGATGAGGTCATGAATAGTCCGTCCGTGTCGATCGAGGCCCGCCTGGCGGATATCACGCAGCTGCCGGTCGATGCCATCGTCAATGCCGCGAACGAATCGCTGCTCGGCGGCGCCGGCGTGGACGGCGCGATCCATCGCGCTGCGGGCCCGGCCCTGCTGGCCGCGTGCCGCGAACTGGGCGGCTGCCCGACCGGCGAAGCGCGCATCACCCCCGGCTTTGAACTCCCCGCACGCTGGGTGATCCATACGGTCGGACCGGTCTGGCATGGCGGCGATCACGGCGAAGCGGCGCTGCTCGCAGCCTGTTACCGCAACACGCTGGCACTGGCGGCCCAGCATGGCATCGACAGCATCGCGTTTCCGGCGATCTCCTGCGGCGTCTACGGCTACCCGCTGCAGCAGGCCGCGGCGATCGCAGTGCGCGAAATCCGCGCCCATGTCGCCACCGGCACCCACCCGCGTCATATCGTCTTCGCCTGCTTCAGCGACCAGGTCTACGAGACCTACCTGCGTCGGCTGGCGCGCAGCGACGCCTGAATCCGTACCGATTGCACGCCGGGCGACGCACGCGCACGCTGCGCCTGAGATAATGGCGCATGTCACCGATTTCATTGTTCGTCAGTTGCCCGCGCGGCGTTGAAACCCTGCTCGTCGCGGAAATCTCAGCGCTGGGTGCCGATGCGCCCGAAGCGCGTACCGGCGGCGTCGCCTGCGTCGCCTCGCTGGATGCGGCCTACCGCATCTGCCTGTGGTCGCGCATTGCCAGCCGGGTGCTGATGCCGCTGCATCGCTTCGCCATCCCGGATGCCGATGCCCTGTACGCCGAAGCCGCCACCGTGGACTGGCCAGGCCTGTTCGATGCCGACCGCAGCTTCGCCATCGAAGTCGCCGGCCGTTCGCCGACGCTGACCCATACCCACTATGCCGGCCTCAAGGTCAAGGACGCGATCGTCGACGGCTTTCGCGCCGCCGGGTTCGATCGACCCAACGTCGACACCGACCATCCCGACATCCGTATTCACCTTCATCTGGATCGCGATCAGGCCACGCTGAGCCTGGATCTGGCCGGAGAGTCGCTGCATCGGCGCGGTTATCGCCGCAGCGGCACCGAAGCCCCGATGAAGGAAAACCTCGCCGCCGCAATCCTGATGCACGCCGGTTGGCCCGCGTTGGCCGCCGAGGGTGCTGCGCTGCTCGATCCGATGTGCGGCTCCGGCACGCTGCTGATCGAAGGCGCCATGATCGCCGCCGATATCGCGCCGGGTCTGATGCGTCGTGGCTGGGGCTTCGAAGCCTGGCGCGGACATCAGCCTGAACGCTGGAAGGCGGTGGCCGATGAAGCGCGGCAGCGCCGCACTGCCGGACTGGCTGTCGTGCGCAATCACATCCGCGGTGGCGATCTCGACCCGCAGGCGGTGAACGCGGCGCGCGACAACATCCACCGTGCCGGATTGAGCGATTGGGTCCAGGTCGAATGTGGCGATGCACTGCAGATGCGCCCCGAGCCCGGCACTCATGGCCTGTGGGTCAGCAATCCGCCGTATGGCGAACGTCTGGGTGCCGAAGCCGAGCTGATCAAACTGTATTCACTGCTCGGCGTGCATCTGAAGCAGCAATTCGGCGGCTGGCGCGCCGCGGTGTTCACCGCGCGGGGCGATCTCGGCCCCCGTCTTGGACTCAGCGCGCACGCGATCCATACGCTGTACAACGGCGCGATCGCCTGCAAGTTGCTGTGCTTCGAGATCCGGGCGCAGTCAGCCAGCGCCGCCGCGGCCGCGCCGGTCGGCGGCGGCGAGGACTTCGCCAACCGACTGCGCAAGAACGCGCGTCATCTGGCCAAGTGGGCGCGCCGCAACGGCGTCACCAATTACCGCGTCTATGACGCCGACCTGCCCGACTACGCGCTGGTGGTGGACCTATACGCGACACCGGAAATGCACGCGCACGTGCAGGAGTACGCCGCGCCCAAGACTGTCGAACCGGCCAAGGCCGAGCAACGCCTGCGCGCCGCGCTGGCGCGACTGCAGGACGTGCTGGAACTCCCGGCCGCACAGATCCACTACAAACTGCGGCGCGCACAGAAAGGCACCACGCAGTACCGCAAGCAGAACGAGACCGAGCGCTTCTATACGGTGGTCGAGCACGGCTGCCGGCTGCAGGTGAACTTCGACGACTATCTCGATACCGGCCTGTTTCTCGATCACCGGCCGATGCGTCTGCGCATCCAGCAGGAAGCGCGCGGCAAACGCATGCTCAATCTGTTCTGCTACACCGGCGCCGCCAGCGTGCACGCGGCGGTCGGCGGCGCCGCGCAGACGGTATCGGTCGACCTGTCGAATACCTATCTGGACTGGGCCAAACAGAATTTCGCGCTGAACGATCTGCGCGCCTGGGACTACACCCACGCGCCCGAACCCGGCGCCTCGCTCGCACACCACGCACTGGTCCGCGCGGACTGTCTGGTGTGGCTGCGCCAGCAAGCCGCGGCGCCGAACCGTCAGCGCTTCGATCTGATCTTCCTCGATCCGCCGACGTTCTCGAACTCCAAGCGCATGGACGAGACCCTCGACATCCAGCGCGACCATGTCGAACTGATCCAGCTTTGCGCGGCGCTGCTGGCGCCGGGCGGCTGCCTGTATTTCTCGACCAACCGTCGTGGCTTCAAGCTCGATACCGATGCCTTGAGCGGATGCGCCTGTCAGGACATCACCGCGCAGACCGTCGACGAGGATTTCCGCCGTCCGCGGCCACCGCATCATTGCTGGCGCATTACTGCGACTGACTGACGCCGTCGGGGTGGCGGCAATGCCACCGCGCCGCAATCGGGTTGTCATGCGCCGCGATTAGCATCCGGCGTTCACCATGATGCCCGAACCCCGTCAGGTCGCCACGGCGACGTCCGATATTGCGCAACTGCGGCTCGACGTGCGTCCACTGTCGCCGGGAACCAGCATCGACGAAGCGGCGGAGCTATTCCTGCATCCGAGCTATGCGCGCATGCTGTGTCTGCCGGTCGTCGAGCACTCGCGCGTCATCGGCAGCGTCAGCCGGCATCAGCTCAACGGCATCTTCATGCGCCGATTCGGGCGCGAACTGCACGGCGCCAAGCCGGTCATTCAGATCATGAACACGGCGCCATTGATCGTTGATGAAATGGCGCCACTGGAGCAGGCCGCCGGCTATGTCACCACCCATCTGGGTTCACCGATCACCGAGGATTTCGTCGTCGTGCGTGACGGCAGATACGTCGGCATGGGTGTGGTCATGGACCTGCTGTCGGCGCTGCAACAGCGGGTCGAGTCCAGCTCGCGTCAGCTCGGAGAAGCCTACCGACAGCTGAAAGCTTCGCAGGCGCAACTGGTGCAGTCTGAGAAAATGGCGTCGCTCGGTCAGATGGTCGCGGGCGTGGCCCACGAGATCAATACGCCGCTGGGTTACGTCCGCAACAACCTCGAGATGATCCGCGACGTCTTCACCCAATCCAGCGAAGCGCTGCGCGAACACGACCGGATGGCGCGTCTGCTGCTCGACCCCGATGCCGACGAAGTCGCACTGGAGCGGCAGATCGGCCGCTGTCGCGAGCAGGTCGCGGCGCTCGACGATCTGGCGCTGCTGGACGATACCGCCGCCCTGTTCGGTGACAGCCTGTTCGGCGTCGACACGATCAAGGATCTGGTCGTCAATCTGCGTAATTTCTCGCGCCTCGATCAGGCGCGCGTTGCATCGGTGTCGCTGAACGACTGTCTCGACCAGACCCTGACCATCGCCGGCAACGTGCTGAAAAACCGTGTGCAGGTGATCAAGCGCTACACCGAGGTTCCTGCAGTGGCGTGTTCGCCGTCGCAGATCAATCAGGTGCTGCTGAACCTGATCAGCAACGCGGCACAGGCGATCGAACACGACGCTGGCAAGATCCTGCTGCGCACCGAGGCCGACGCCAGCTGGGTCCGCGTACATATCCAGGACAACGGCAAGGGCATCGCTCCGGAGCATCTGAAGAAGATTTTCGATCCGTTCTTCACGACCAAGCCGATCGGCCAGGGCACCGGACTTGGCTTGTCGATCTGCTTCCAGATCGTGCAGGGCCACGGCGGCACGCTGCAGGTCGTCTCCGAACCGGGACGCGGCACCAAGTTTGTCGTCAGCCTGCCGCGCCGCGCCGCCGACGCCACCACCACTGCCGCAATCGCCGCCTGAGGGCCAGGACGATGAATCAACCGCCTTCCCTGCTGCTGATCGACGACGAGGAACGCGTGCTGCGTTCGCTGGCGATGCTGTTCCGTGGACGCTACAGCCTGCATGCGACAACCGATCCGCAGACCGCGCTGGACTACGTCGGCCGCGAACGCGTGCACGTCGTCGTCAGCGATCAGCGCATGCCGCAGATGCGCGGCGCCGAGCTGCTGCGCGAAGTCCGTCTGCGCTCGCCCAATACCATGCGCATCCTGCTGACCGGCTATTCAGAACTCGACGCCGTGGTGGCTTCAGTCAACGAGGGAGAAATTTTCCGCTTCGTGCAGAAACCCTGGGATGCCGCGGAACTGCGTGACACCGTGCAGCAGGCGGCTACGATCTCGCATGCGCTGTTCTCCACGTCGGCGCAGCCTTCGGCGGCAGCTCTATCCGCCCCACCGCCGCAGCGCGAGGCGGTGCTGGTGATCGATGACGACGAGTCGGTCTATCGCACCGTCTCCGATCTGGTTGGCGAGGCCCATCCCGTCATGTGGGCACGCAGCGTCGATCAGGCGCTGGAACTGCTGCAGACGCAAGCGATCGGCGTGCTGATTTCAGAACTGAGTGTCGGAGGCGAGAGCGTCACGGCACTGCTGAAAGTGCTCAAGGCGCAGTACCCGGAAGTGGTGGCCATCGTCCTGACCCCGTTTCACGACGTCAGCGTGTTCGTTGGCCTGATCAATCAGGGCCAGGTGTTTCGCCTGCTGCCCAAGCCGGTGCGGCGCGGCACCGTCTCGATGAGCATCCTCAGCGCGATTAAGCACCACCGCAGCCTGCGCCAGGCGCCGGAACGCGTGATCGCGCACGCCGTCGCGCCGCTGAACCAGGTTGAGGAAATCAGCCTGGCCTCCCGCATGATGGGCCTTTTGGGTCGGCTCCGCCGAGGCGCGACACCCGCCTGAGGGCTCCTGTCCTACGGTCGCCAAGGCGTTTGGGTATCATCGCAGCTACTAATGAGTTGACGGGGGTACGCTGATGCGTCTGGGAATGTGGCTTGCGATGGCGGGGGCCGTCGCTGCAAGCGCCTTGAGCGCGCCGGTGTCGGCACAGACATCGGAAGCCCAGAATTGCAAGGTTTTTGCCCGCGGCGTCTGGCAGGAACTGGGCGCGATCACCCTGGCGGACTGCCTGCGGCACATTGATGCCGACGTCGCCAACTACGGCAAGCAGGGCTTCAAGTTCGGGCAATGGGGCGATGTCATCCTGTCTGCCGACCGCAGCTATTTCTATCGTTCCGATGATCGCGGCGGCAGCTGGCGCTCGCTGGGTTCAAAGCAGGCGATGCAGCGCACTGTGATGCCGCCCGCAATCGCGGTGGCCCCGCAACCGACGCCGGCACCTGCGCCTGAACCGCTGGCCACGACGCCAGTGCCGCAGACGGCACTGGAAATGTCGCTGGAACTGACACCGCAGCCGACGCCGGTCGCAACGCCAGCTCCGACGCCGACTCCACTTCCGACACCGAGCCCGGAAACGGAAACGGAAACGGTCAACCCCTATATCGCGTCACCGATCCCGCCCGGCGAAACCTTCTACGGCGACGATCTGCCGATGCCAACGCCAATACCGACCTTGGCGCCCCCGCCGGCGGCCGCCGTCGAAGTGCCGGCACCGACGCCTGCACCGCGCGCAACACCGGTACCGACGCCCGTAGCGACCCCCGCACCCGCCAAGCCGACCCCGGCACTGGTCAGCCCGATCGCGGCACCGGATTACCGTGCCTGCAGCGTCAAAGTGGACGGCGAATGGAGCCTTTCCGGGGCGACCTCGCTGATCGGCTGTGCACGAACGTTGCGCGACGGCCCCGGTGGGTTCAATGAGCAGGGTTACAAGTTCGGTTACTGGGGCAAGATCTATCTGCTCGGCACCCGGGAGGGTGTGATGGTCAAGCGCAGCCCGGACGCCGAGTGGGAGTCGCTGCCACTCGGCCAATGATCGCTCCCGGCTGCTGCGGCAACGATTCGTTATCATCGGACCCATCATCCGTTTCCGGGGAAACACCATGCGTCAGGTCCTGAGTCTCACGGCCGTGCTGGTCACGACATCGCTTTGGACCACAGGGGCATTGGCGGCCGACGCCGCTGAATGCCGTACCTATGACGGCCAGAAGTGGAACAGCCAGGGAACCACCGAAATTGCCCCCTGCATGATTGCGGTGGACCGGTCCACCGAGAAGTACAACAACGAGGGCTTCAAGTTCGGTTCCTGGGGTTCGGTGCTGCTGTCCGCTGATCAGTACTACTTCTACTCCTCGACCGACAACGGCCAGAACTGGATCTCGGCGGGTCTGAAGTCGGACTACCTGTCACACGCAACTCCGCAGCCGTATAGCGCCCCCCAGCGCGCGGAGGCAGGGGTCCCATTCGAGAGCGCGCCCCAGCGCGCCGAGGCGGTGGTTCCATTCGAGCCGGCCGTCGTTGCGACGCCTGCACCCGAGGCCGCCGCTGAATCCGGAACGGCCGCCCCGACGACCAGCTACGTCGCTCCGGCGGGCGCCACGCAGTCCGGCAATGTGAACATCTGCACCCTCAAGTACGGCAACAGCTACCAGAAGGTCGGAACGATGTCGCTGGATCAGTGCGTGACCGCATTGCTCAGCAGCGACATGCCCCCGGACCGCAATGGCTATACCTACGCCTACTGGGGCAACCAGTTCATGGTGGCAACACCGGAAAAAGTACAGGTTTCGGGAGAGACCAAAGGCAGCTGGCGCACGGTGCTCGAGCGCCGTTAGCGTCCAGTTGCGCATGGCGTCATCACGATGCCATGCGCCAATGCCAAATTGGTCGGCTGCAATAGATGAAGGATCCGGGGGGATCTATCGATGTCGAACCATGACCACAGCGGTCCGAACAACCCTGCTCGTCGCCGCCTGCTTGCGGGCATCGCGGCCACACCGGCGCTGGCCGCCGGTCTGAGCGCCTGCGACAGCTCGGACCCTGCCGGCAATTCCGACAGCGGCGTCTCCGCCGCCCCTCGCCCTCCCGCGGACAAGGCCCTGCCCAACCCCTCGGATTCCGGCATCGACCACTTCGTCGTGGTGATGATGGAGAACCGCTCGTTCGATCATTTTCTCGGTTGGGTTCCCGGCGCCGACGGCATCCAGGCCGGGGCGCGCTTTCCCGACAAGGCCGGCCGGCTGATCGAAACGTTCCGATTGTCCGAGGCCGAGGAGTACGGCTATCAAGGCTGCGGCAAGGAAGACCCGAGCCACAGCTATTCCAGCGGCCGCGTGCACTTCAACGGCGGCAAGATGGATGGCTTCCTCGGCACGATCGGTGATGCCAGCGTCGATACCGATCACTTCCCGGTCGGCTACTACACCGCCGAGGATCTGCCGTTCTTCGCCGGCTGCGCAGACAACTGGACGATCTGCGACCGCTATTTCCATGGCGTGCTGGCGTCGACCTACCCCAACCGCTTCTACATGCATGCGGGGCAGACCGATCGCCTCAACAACACCATGGACATCTCCAGCCTGCCGACCATCTGGGATCGGCTGTCCGACGCCGGCCTGTCGGGTCGCTACTACTACAACGACCTGCCATTCGCCGCGCTGTGGGGTTCCAAGTACCTGACACGCAGCCTGCCGTACGCGACCTTCCTCGCCGAAGCCGCACTCGGCACCTTGCCGAACGTGTCGTTCGTCGACCCGCGCTTCATCGGCGAAGCCCCCAACGGCATCACCAATGACGACCACCCGCAGGCCGACGTGCGTAACGGTCAGGCGTTCCTGAATGCCGTCTACGACGCCGTCCGCAACGGCCCCTTGTGGCAGCGCACCTTGATGGTTGTGGTCTATGACGAATGGGGCGGCTTCTTCGACCACGTGGTGCCGCCCGTCGCACCCGTCACCGAAATCGAAAAGGCGCTGCCCAACGACGGCCGCCTCGGCTTTCGCGTGCCCTGCGTACTGATCGGACCGCGTGCACCCAGGCAGGTCAGCTCACTGCAGTTCGACGTCAACTCGGTGCTGAAGATGATCTGTTGGCGCTTCGGAATGCCGCTGCTGGCGCCTGAGCGCAGCGAGTGGTCGCTGAACATGGCCTATGCACTGGACTTCGATGCCGCGCCGCGCAGCGATGCGCCCGCCTTCAACGTGCCGCTGGGTCCGTTCGGCATGGAATGCACCACCAGCCTGCCGTTCCCGATTCCGAACTTCCCCGGCTCGCTGGGCAAGCTGTCTCCGGCACAGGTCCGGCAGATGCAGCACAACCTGGAATGGGTCGAGCTGGGCCAGGTCGCGCGCGCGCATGGTTTCCAGATCGGCTGAGCGGCCTCCGCTCATTCCCCACAGGCGGCAAATGCCTGCGCAGCCGTGGATGCGGCCTCGATCGTCGCGCGATCGCAATACCGAACCTTCGGCGCGTACTCTCCCATAACGTCCTCGACCGGCGTGCCGTAGGGCACGTTCTGGATCGCCTCGGCGAAATGCGGTGACGGCAGCATGTGCCGGTAGATCAGCACCGAGTCCGGGTAGGCGCCGCCCCAGGGCAGCCAGTCCATGCCGTTCTGTGGCACCGCGTTGTCCGGGCGCTCGTCGGGGTCGGACACCACCAGCGTGAAATAGCCCTGATCGTCGGTGGCGACCTGCGCATCTGCCAGACAGCCGACGAAGCGCTGACTGACGAACTCATTGGTGCAGATCGACCAGTAGCGCAGCTGTGCGCTCCCCAGCGGCGCTTCCACCGGATCCCTTGCATACCGCGGCGCCCGCGCGCGGACCATGTACAGATCGCCATGCTCGCGACTCGCCATCGCAGTGACGTAGGCGTTGTCGATATTGCTCAGAAAGCCGCCGCCGGTATCCGCCGCGGTAATGGACTGCAGCGGCAGATCGAAACCGACGGCGTTGCTGGCCAGCACGCGCAGGGTTTCCGGGAGTCCGTAGAAGCGGATCACCCTGGGTTCGTCCGGCGCCAGCGGATAGGGCACCGGATCAAGCAGTGAGGGATAGCTGGCTTCGCGGATCGCGCGGTTGAGGACTGAGGGCAGTCCGTCCGGCGGCAGTGGATCGCACAGGCTCAGGCGCAGCGGCGCGACGCTGCCGTCCGCGTTTTCAAGCACCAGTTGCGGCAACGGCACCCCGCCCGCGGCATCACCCTCACCCAGATATACGCGATAAATCACGGTGATCTGCAGATTCGGAATCGCAGGCAAGACGGGTAGCGCGATGCGGTTGGTGTACAGCGCGTTGGCCGGCCGCTCCGCCGGCGGGTCGCCGAACTGCACCGTGGCAACGTAAGCGCCGCCGGCGGCGGCACCCGCGGTGACGTAGGGATTGCTGCCGGCAACCCTGGGCACGAGCTGGTAGTCGGTGATCGCATCGACCGGCCGCAGCGCCGGATCGTAGACGTTGAACGAGAAGTAGCGCGCGTCCGGATACTGGCCGTCGATGCGGACGCGTGTTCCCGGCAGCGCCGGAAACATCGCAACCCAGTAGGTCGCGGATTCGTCCGGAAACGCGACGTTGATCAGATCCGGATTGCTGACGACCAGCCAGCTGCATCCGCCATCTGCGGCGGCCGCGGTGACGGCGGGATCGTGCGACCCGCTGTCGCCACCCTGAGGCGCAGCGCCCGGCGCATCACCGCCACCGCAGGCCGCCAGCATCATCACCGCGGTCGTGATGGCTGAGCACAGCAACACCCGACGCATGCTCAGTCCTCGACCGGAACGAACAGGCGCATGAAGCGGATCAGGTCGAGCTTGCTGCCCGTGACCATCGTGAACTCGCTGGCGAGCGTCAGCGCCGGATTGCGGCGCTGCGCCAGCATCTCCTTGAACACCTGCGCAGACACCTGCGTGACCATCCCGGCGTCGTCGCGCAGTTCCGGCACGACTTCGGAGACACCGCGACGCACGATGTAGGTATAGCGCTCGGGGGTATCGGTGAACTCGAAGCCGACCGCGATCACGCTGTCGGCACTGGCCTGGGCATCGAGGTTGACCGCCATGCCGTCGAAGAAGCGATTCAGCGGCATGCGCGCCAGCATCTCCGGTGTCGGCGTGACAATGCGGTTGGGCAATGTGATGTCGCCGGCCAGTTCCCCCGCCGTCATCAGATACCAGTGCCGCGCATTTGGGTTGGCCTCTGCCGAGCCGAGCGCACGCAGTGCCGCGATACGCGCATCGCGCACCGACGCGTTGTCCGGCGCAATGCGTAGCACGTAGTCGGATAGTTGCAGCGCCCATTGATGCTCGCCCGCCTGTTCGGCATCGACGACCTTCTGCGCCATCGCATCGACGCCACCGGCGAGCGCCACCATGCGTGCGGCCTCATCGTCCGGCGCCAGCGGCCGAAGGGTGGACGGATTGCCGTTGTACCAGCCGAGCATGCCGTCGTAGATCGCGCGTGCCGACCACGCCGGATCGCCATAGAAAGTCTGTAGCCACGGCGAATCGGCCAGATACGCCGGGAGCTTCAGACTTGCCGCGATCTCGTCCGGCGTCTTGCCGTGATTGATCATGCGCAGGGTCTGGTCGTAGACGTAGCGGATGCCGTCGCGGTAGCGCGTCAGTTCTTCCTCGATCTCCTGCTCGCCCACCAGCGGCCGGGTGTGACTCGGCACGATGATCTCGGGATGCAGCGCGCGCATCTTGTCGATCGAGTCGGCCCAGGCGCGCGGATCGCGATAGGAGGTACCGCGGATCGTGTACAGGTTCGGGAACGCGCGGTAGAAGTTGTCGCCGGACAACAGGATCCGGCGCTCCGGCAACCACACGAACAGCTGATCCTCGGTTTCACCCGGGGCATGCACCAGCTGGAAATGGATGCCGGCAACGGTGTCTTCGAGCGACGCGTCGAACTCGCGAGTCGGTCGCAACGTATCGACCGTGCTGCCCTCGTGCACGTCGACGAACGGACCGATGCCGACATTGACCATCTCGTCCTGCGTCAGCGTACTGCCGTACATGCGCATCGAGCGCTTGGTGATTGCCGTCTGCAGTTCGATCGAGGTGCGCTCCATGTTGCGCACCAGATCGCTCTGGGCGTACACCGAAACATCCCCCGCGCCGTCGGCAAACACGCCCGCCCCGCCGATGTGGTCCGGGTGCGAATGGGTATAGATGATCGCCTTGACCGGCTTGTCGGTGATCTGCCGGAACGCCGCCAGCACCTGCTGCGCCGACTCCACCGTTTCCATCGTATCGACGACGATCACGCCGTCGTCGCCTTCCAGCAGGATCGAATTGGCGATGCCATAGCCGATCGCAACATGCACGCCGTCGGCGACCTTGAGCACTTCCCGCTTGAACTCCGCGCTGTGCTGCGCCAGCGCTTCAGGCGTGGCCACCGGGGCGGCCGGTGTCGCGGCATTGCGCCCGCACGCGGAAAGACACAGCAATGCGCCCATCGCCGTTGCCGGCAAAAGCATCTTCATCGGATCACTCCTCCAGAATTCCGGGTGCGGAAACCCGGCCCTGACAGTCCGGCCGGATTTTCCACGCAAGCCGCAGCATAGCCCGAGTGCGGCATGCAGCGGTGAATCGATGGGAGATGTCAGACCCCGGCGAAGAGCCCCGCAGCGCGGGAATCATCCGGGATCAGCGAGCGGCCGCAAGGACCGCAGGGAGCACTGAGATCAGGTCTTCGGCAGCGTCACGCCGTGCCGTCCCGGGCACTTGCCACCGCGGTAGCACCGCGAGCCCCGGCGAGGGCCCCCGCAGCGCGGGGATCGTCCGGGATCAGCGAGCGGTCGCAAGGACCGCAGGAGTCAGTTCGATCAGGTCTTCGGCAGCGTCACGCCGCACTGTCCCGGGTACTTGCCACCGCGGTAGCACCGCGAGCCCCGGCGAGGGGCCCCGCAGCGCGGGGATCGTCCGGGATCAGCGAGCGGTCGCAAGGACCGCAGCGAGCGCTCCGATCAGGTCTTCGGCAGCGTGACGCCGCGCTGTCCCTGGTACTTGCCACCACGGTCCTTATACGAAGTCTCGCAGACTTCATCGGACTCGTAGAACAACATCTGCGCCACGCCTTCGTTCGCGTAGATCTTGGCCGGCAGTGGCGTGGTGTTCGAAAACTCGAGCGTGACGTGCCCTTCCCACTCCGGTTCCAGCGGTGTGACGTTGACGATGATGCCGCAACGCGCATAGGTGCTCTTGCCCAGGCACACGACCAGCGTGCTGCGCGGAATGCGGAAGTACTCGACCGTCCGCGCCAGTGCGAAGGAGTTCGGCGGAATGATGCAGACATCCGACTTCACATCAACGAAGGAGCCCTCGTCGAAATTCTTCGGATCGACGATGGTCGAGTTGATGTTGGTGAAGATCTTGAATTCGTTGGCACAGCGCACGTCGTAGCCGTAGCTGGAGGTGCCGTAGGACACGATCTTGTGTCCGTTGACGTGGCGCACCTGACCCGGCTCGAAGGGTTCGATCATGCCCTCAGCCGACATGCGGCGTATCCATTTGTCCGACTTGATCGTCATCGTGCTCTGCGTCCGTTGAATCGATTGTTGAAGAGAAGCGCGGCCTGCCCACGCCGGCTGCGCATTGTATCGGCTCGCGCCACGCGCCCAAATTCAGTCGTCGACCACTTCAATATCCGGAAACTCGGGCGCCTTGACGCCGTACGCCAGACGCGCTGTCGCCAGGCGGGCGATTGCGCGGTATCGCTGTGCGCTGTTGGATTCCGGATCGGCCACGACCGTGGGGCAGCCACTGTCGGCCTGCTCACGGATGCTCAGCTCCAGCGGCAACTGCCCCAGCAATTCAGTGCCGTACTGCGCGGCCAGGCGTGCGCCGCCGCCTTCGCCGAAGATTGCTTCGTGGTGACCGCAGTTGGAACAGGTGTGCCACGCCATGTTTTCGACCACGCCGAGCACGGGCACTTCCACCTTGCGGAACATCTGCAGTCCCTTGCGGGCATCGAGCAAGGCGATGTCCTGCGGCGTTGTCACGATCACCGCACCGCTGACCGGAATGCGCTGCGAAAGCGACAGCTGGATGTCTCCAGTGCCCGGCGGCAGATCAACGATCAGATAGTCGAGGTTGTCCCACGCTGTCTCACCGAGCAGCTGGGCGAGGGCCTGCGTGACCATCGGGCCACGCCAGATCATCGGCTGGTCGTCATCGACCAGAAATCCGATGCTCATCGCCTGCAGCCCATGCGCGCGGATCGGCGACATGCGCTTGCCGTCTGTCGAAACGGGGCGCTCGGAGGTTCCGAGCATGCGCGGCTGGCTCGGCCCATAGATATCCGCGTCAAGGATGCCGACGCGGGCACCTTCGGCCACCAGCGCCAATGCCAGATTCACCGCGACCGTAGATTTGCCAACACCGCCCTTGCCGCTGGCCACCGCAATGATGTTGCGAATCCCCGGCAAGGTCTGCAGCGTTTTCTGCACCGTGTGCTCGGTGATTTTCCAGTCGACGGAAACCTGCGCATCAATCCCGAGCTGCTCACGCAAGACAGCGCGTACTGCCGATATCAGCGTCTCGCGATAGCCGGCTGCGGGAAATCCGAGCTCGATGTCGATCCGCGCGCCCTCGGCACTCGGCTCCGCGCGGCGCACCGCACCTGCCGTCACCAGGCCTTGTCCGATCAGGGGGTCGACGTAGCCGTCCAATGCGGCAAGCAGCGTTTCGCGAGTAACCGCCATGGCAATCCGAGTACCGGTAGTGTGCGAGCGGCAAAGTCTATCACCAGCACCAGTGTCCGCCTTGGGCACGGCGCAGGCATCAGGCTGGCAGTACCGCTCTCGGCGGCGACAAAAAAGGCGGGCCAGAGCCCGCCTCGTTCAAACCGTGTGCTGCTCGCCTCACACTCAGTGGACGACGTACAGCAGCGCATTTGGAGAGCCGCTGCCAATACTGCTGAGCTTGCCCAGCGACGCACTGCCGACAATCGCGTCGGTCACTTGCGTCGGCGTCGCCGAAGGATTCGCCCCCAGCACCAGCGCGGCGGCGCCAGCGACGTGCGGGCTGGCCATCGAGGTGCCGCTGATCGTGTTGGTGGCGGTGTTGCTGTCGTACCAGGCCGAGGTGATGTTAGAGCCCGGGGCGAACAGATCGACACAGCTGCCGAAATTCGAATACGAGGCGCGCGCATCTGCATTGGTGGTCGCGCCGACGGTGATCGCCTCCGGCACCTTGTTCGGCGAGCCGCTGCAGGCGTCGACGTTGTCATTGCCCGCGGCCACAACAAAGACGACCCCCGACGCGACGGCATTCTGCACCGCCGCATCCAGCGCGGCCGAATCGCCGCCGCCAAGCGACATGTTGGCCACCGCCGGCAGCTGCGCATTGGCGGCGACCCAGTCAACGCCTGCAATCACGCCGGAGTTGGAACCACTGCCATTGCAGCCGAGCACCCGCACCGGATGCACCGTCGCCTTCTTGGCGACACCATAAACGGAGCCTGCGGCAGTGCCGGTCACATGGGTTCCGTGACCGTTACAGTCGGTCGTGTTGGTCGCGTCGGTCTTGCAGCCAATGCCGAGCAGGTTGCACAGCAGGCCGCCACTGTTGGCCGCAAAGTTGCGCCCGACGCCCACCCGGCCGCTGAATTCGCTATGCGCAGCATTCAGGCCGGTATCGATGACGTAGACATTGACACCCTGACCCGCCGAAGTGGGATAGCTGTAGAGGTTGTCGAGGGGCAGGTCGGTTTGATCGATGCGATCGAGGCCCCAGGTCGAGCCGCTCTGCGTCGCCACGGCTGCCATCATCTGATCCTGCTCGATGTGCTTGACCAGCGGCAGCCGCGCCAGCGCTTCGGCCTGCGCCGGGGTCAGTCGCGCCGCGAAACCGCGCAGAACATGCTGGTACTGCGCAATGACCTGCCCGCCTCCGACCAGTGCCAGCACCGACTGCGTCAGCTCCGGCAGGCTCAGGCGCGCGTTGGCGGAACCCGGCGCCGGTGCGTTCAACTCAACGATGTACTGATTGGCAATGGGCTGCGGCGCAGCCTGAACACTTGTGACCCCCATCAGACCTGCAACCAGGACCATCCCCAATCGCAGCGTCAAGCGCTTGATCCGATTCATCTTGTTCCCCCGCTGATTAACGTTAAGACCGCGCCCCTGGCGGGCATCGGAGTCGCGAGCGCCCCCAACGGCGCCCGTCCTGCCGCACCCTAGCCTTCGCCTTTGACCGCCACAACCGTGAAGTCCGCCATCCGCAGCCCGCAGAGACTCAATGCGCGAAATTCCTACATGAAATACGAAGTTGTCCTAGCTGCAGCTGGGGGATTCCCTTCATGCGACTTCGCCTTGCCGCAGCGACCAGGCTTCCGGCAACCGATCTGCCAAGTCGGCCCAAACCGGCCCAAAACAGAACGGGGCGCCGCAACCTGCGGCGCCCCGTTCGCTTACTGCTGCAACGGACGAGTCGACGACGACTTCACATCGTCCCATCGCCGCCCGTGTCGAATGACTCAGTGCACCACGTACAGCAGGGTATTCGGCGAACCGCTGCCGACATTGCTCAACACACCCAGCGTCGCGTCGCCCAGCAGCGTGTCGACGACGTCGGCCGGCGTCGCCGACGGATGCGCCGAAAGCACCAGCGCTGCGGCACCGGCCACGTGCGGACTGGCCATCGAGGTGCCGCTGATGGTGTTGGTTGCACTGCTGCTGCCGATCCACGACGAGGTGATGTCGGTGCCCGGCGCGAACAGATCAACACAGCTGCCGTAGTTGGAATAGCCGGTGTCGCGCGAATCGGCCTTGGTAGCGGCACCCACCGTAATGGCGGCAGGCAGCTTGTTCGGCGAACCGCTGCAGGCGTCGGCGTTGCTGTTGCCAGCCGCCACAACAAAGGTCACGCCGGCATCGATCGCATTCTGAACGGCCATGTCCAGGGCAGCGGAATCGCCACCACCCAGCGACATGTTGGCTACCGCCGGCAGTTGCGCGTTGGCGGCAACCCAGTCGACACCGGCGATGACGCCGGCATTGCTGCCGCTGCCGGAACAACCCAGCACGCGCACCGAGTGAATTTTCGCCTTCTTGGCGACGCCGTAGGTGGTCCCGGCCGTGGTGCCGCTGACATGGGTTCCATGGCCGTTGCAGTCGGTGGTGTCGTTCGGATCGGTCGGACCCTCGAACAGACCCGAGCCCAGATCCAGCGCGCCAACGTTCAGCGGCACACCCAACTGCGCCGGATTCAGACCGAAATCGGTCAAGGCCTGCCCCAGGGTGCCATCATCATTCGGCGCAAAGTTGCGCCCGTTGCCGATGCGGCCTGCGAACTCCGTATGCGATGCATTCAGACCGGTATCGACGACGTAGACGTTGACGCCCTGCCCCGCATTCGTTGGATAGCTGTAGCTGCCGTTCAACGGCAGGGCGCGCTGATCGACGCGATCCAGTCCCCAGGTTGCACCGGTCTGCGTGCCGCGTGCCTGCATCAGGCTGTCCTGTTCGACCAGCTTGACCCCCGGCAGCGCAGCCATCAGGCCCGCCTGCGCGGCGCTCATCTTCACGGCGAACCCGCGCAATGCGGTGCCATAGGTCGCGATCACTTCACCGCCGCCCACCATCGAGACCAGGCTGCGAATCTGCGTGTCGAGGCTCGGGACGATCAGTCCGGACGGCTGGTTCAGAACCACGATATAGCGATCCTGGATCAGGATGCGCTCGGCTGCCGCGGCGTTGCCGGCGCTCAGGCCCAGCAACAGCACAGCCAGTGCCGCGCGAATCGTCGCGCGTTTACGTCGCTTGATGCTCATGAAACCCCCATAGGTCGTTGCAGACATCAGGCGCTGTGACCGCCGGTGCGTCCGGCGACTCCAGCGAGCCTGCGGTTCCGCCCAACACGGAACGGCACCCATTTAGGCAGATTCGGCCGCCTTTGTGTAAGAGAAAAACTACCCAATGCAGGACAAATTCGGGCGCAATCGAACGCCGAACCCCGGGGAAGGCTGAGCATCCCATGCGATAATCCGCGCCCCGTTCGACGCCGATGTCCGCAATGAACCGTCAGATTCTGGTCACCAACGCCCTGCCCTATGCCAACGGTCCGATCCATCTGGGCCATATGGTCGGCTACGTCCAGGCGGACATCTGGGTTCGTTTTCAACGCCTTGGCGGCAACACCGTGCACTATGTCTGCGCTGACGACGCGCACGGTACGCCGATCATGCTGGCCGCCGAGAAGGCCGGACAGTCGCCGGAGGCCTTCGTCGATGCGATCCGCCAGCAGCACGAACGCGATTTCGCCGAGTTCGGCGTCGCCTTCGATCACTACCACTCGACCCACTCGGACGAGAACCGCCATTTTGCCGAGCTGATCTATGCTCGGCTGCGTGATGCTGGCGCCATCGCCAGCCGCAGCATCGAGCAGCTGTACGATCCGGTGAAGCAGATGTTCCTGCCGGATCGCTACATCAAGGGCGAGTGCCCGAAGTGCGGCTCGCCGGACCAGTACGGCGACAATTGCGAGGTCTGCGGCGCGGCCTACGCCCCGACCGACCTGAAGAATCCGCATTCGGTGGTGTCCGGCGCGACGCCGGAGATGCGTCAGTCCGAGCACTACTTCTTCGAGGTCGGCAAGTTCCAGAGCTTCCTGCAGCAGTGGCTCGAAGGCGAGGTTGCGCATCCGGCGGTCAAGGCCAAGCTGCGCGAATGGTTTGATGCCGGATTGAAAGACTGGGACATCTCGCGCGACGCGCCCTACTTCGGATTCCCGATCCCGGACGCACCGGGCAAGTTCTTCTACGTCTGGCTCGACGCACCGATCGGTTACATGGCCTCGTTCAAGGCCTGGTGCGCGAAGACCGGCACGGACTTCGACGCCTTCTGGGGCGCCGGCTCCAGCGCCGAACTGCACCATTTCATCGGCAAGGACATCATCAACTTCCACGGACTGTTCTGGCCGGCGATGCTGCACGGCTCGGGCCATCGCGCGCCGACGCAGCTGCACGTCAATGGCTATCTGACCGTCAACGGCGCAAAGATGTCGAAGTCGCGCGGTACGTTCATCCGTGCACGCAGCTACCTGAATCATCTGCCGCCGGAATACCTGCGCTACTACTTCGCCGCCAAGCTCGGCGCCGCGGCCGACGATCTCGACCTGAACCTCGAAGACTTTGCCAACCGCATCAACAGCGACGTCGTCGGCAAGTACGTCAACATCGCCAGCCGCTGCGCCGGCTTCATCGAAAAGCGTTTCGACGGCAAGCTGGCCGCCGATCTGCATGATCGCAGCCTGTTCAATGATTTCGCCGCCGAGGCCGACAATCTGGCCAGGCTGTACGACGCCGGCGACTATGCCGCAGCCGTGCGCGAAATCATGCTGATGGCCGACGACGCCAACGCGCAGATCCAGCAGACGGCGCCGTGGAAGATGGCCAAGGAGCCGGAACAGACCGAGACGCTCCATGCGGTCTGCACGACCTTCCTGAACCTGTTCCGGCAGCTGACCCTGTTCCTGAAGCCGATCCTGCCGGAAATCGCTGCGCAGGCCGAACACTTCCTCGGCATCGAGCCGCTGCGCTGGGCCGACGCCGGCACCGCGCTGGTTGATCACCGCATCAGGCCCTATGCCGCGCTGGCGACACGGGTCGAAAAAGCCGCAATTGATGCGATGCTGGCCGAGGAAGCCGCCACGGCTCCGGCCGCTGCAGCCAAAACCCCCGCACCCAAGACCGAGAAGAAGATGGACAAGGCAGACACGCAGGCCGCGGACGCTGGCACGATCAGCATCGACGACTTCACCAAGGTTGACCTGCGCATTGCCCGCATTGCCGCGGCCGAGCATGTCGAAGGGGCCGACAAGCTGCTGCGCCTGACGCTGGACGTTGGCGAGCTCGGCCAGCGTCAGGTGTTCGCAGGCATCAAGTCGGCCTATGACCCGGCGACGCTGGTCGATCGACTGACGGTGATGGTCGCCAATCTGGCGCCACGCAAGATGAAGTTCGGCCTCTCCGAGGGCATGGTCCTGGCCGCCAGCGGTGACGCCGGCGGTCCGTTCCTGCTGGCGCCGGACGCCGGCGCGGCGCCGGGCATGCGCGTCAAATAGCCATCGCGCGGAAATGATGTGTGTCAGCGACGCCACGGTCGGCGTCTGCCAGTTTCTACGCCGTTCGCATGGTGTCGCCTGAACCGGCGCGGCCCACAATCCTGTTTAAGGGACGCACCTTATAGCGTTCCGGAATGACAAAAGATTGTTGTACGGCGCTTTGTTGCAGCACACCATGTCGCAACGCATCATTCCGCGGTTCTTATGATCGACTATCTGCTCATCCTTGTCGGCGCAGTGCTGGTCCACAACTTCGTGTTGGTCCAGTTTCTCGGCCTGTGCCCTTTCATGGGCACCTCGAAGAAAGTCGCAACCTCGTCCGGACTGGCGCTGGCCACCACTTTCGTGCTGACCCTGACCGCTGTGGCGACCTATCTGGTCAATACGTACATCCTGGTGCCGCTGGGTCTGGCCTACCTGCAAACGATCACTTTCATTCTGGTGATCGCGGTCGCGGTGCAGACGGTTGAAATGGTCGTGCACAAAACCAGCCCGCTGCTGTATCAGGTGCTGGGCATCTATCTGCCGCTGATCACTACCAACTGCATCGTGCTCGGCGTCGCGCTGCTCAACGTGCGGCAGGCGCAGAGCTTCATGGAATCGATGCTGACGGGTCTCGGCGCCGGCCTCGGCTTCTCGCTGGTGCTGCTGCTGTTCGCCGGCATTCGCGAACGCCTGGCAGTTGCCGATATGCCGGAAGCATTCAAAGGCGCACCCATCGCACTGGTCACAGCGGGGATCATGTCTCTCGCCTTCATGGGCTTTTCAGGCCTGGACTAGGACATGATCCGTCGACTCGCACTGCTCCCATCCCCGCTGCCGCGTGGCCCCTGGTCGTATGCTCGCGCCGGTATGTCACTGGCCTTCATGGGTTTTCCGGGACTCGACTGATCCATGCTCGTCGCGATACTGGCTCTGACCGCATTGTCGGTCGCGTTCGGACTCGGCCTCGGCTATGCGTCCGTGCGCTTCAAGGTTGAGGGCGATCCGCTGGTCGATCAGATCGACAAAGTGCTGCCGCAGACCCAGTGCGGACAGTGCGGCTTTCCCGGCTGCCGTCCCTACGCCACTGCGATCGCGGGCGGCGAAGCCGACATCAATCAGTGCCCGCCCGGCGGCGAGGATGGCATCCAGAAACTCGCCGAATTGCTGGGCGTTGAAGCCAAGCCGCTGAATCCGGACAACGGCGTCGCCAAGGCCGTGCCAACCGTCGCACTGATCGACGAGAACATCTGCATCGGCTGCACCAAATGCATCCAGGCCTGCCCGGTCGACGCCATCCTCGGCGCTGCGCAGCAGATGCATACCGTCATCGTCAGCGAATGCACCGGCTGCGAGCTGTGTCTGGAACCCTGCCCGGTCGACTGCATCTCGATGCAGCCGGTTGCACAGACACCGCGCACCTGGGTCTGGCCGCTGCCGGATGCGGCGCCGGCGCCATCCCCGCGTGCGGCCGAAGCGAGCAGCGCGGCATGAGTCTGATGACTCGGCTGTTCGGTTTCCGCGGAGGTCTGCATCTGGACTACCGCAAGGAGATGTCGACCGGCACACCGATCCAGATTGCGCCGGTTCCGCCGCAGCTGATCCTGCCGCTGTCGCAGCACGCAGGCAATCCGGCCAAGCCTCGCGTCAAGGTCGGCGATCGCGTGCTGCGCGGGCAGACCATTGCCGACGCCGACGGCTTTGTGTCTCTGCCCGTGCACGCCGGCACCTCCGGCATTGTCAGTGCGATCGAACCGCGCCCGATCCCGCACGCCTCCGGCCTGTCCGCACCGTGCATCGTCATCGACGCGGACGGCAAGGATGAGGCCCTGGCCACTCCGGAATGGGAGCCGGCCGAGGACATCAATGCGCTGGACGCACAAACCATTCGCGATCGCGTACGCCGCGCCGGCGTCAGCGGCCTCGGCGGCGCCGGCTTTCCCAGCTTCATCAAGCTGGCGCCCGGGCATCCGGTCGAAACCCTGATCATCAACGGCGCCGAATGCGAGCCCTATATCAGCTGCGACCAGCTGCTGATGGCCGAGCGCGCGGACGAGATCATCGGCGGCATCCAGGTCATCCTGCATACGATCCGCGCCGGCCGCTGCCTGATTGGCATCGAGGACAACAAAAGCTGGGCCATCGCAGCACTGAAGGCTGCAGCTGCGGCGGATCAGCGCATCGAGGTTGTGGTCGTGCCGACCCGCTACCCGCAAGGGGGCGAGAAGCAGCTGATCCAGACCCTGACCGGACTCGAAGTGCCCAGCCGCGGACTGCCGCTGGATCTGGGTCTAGTGGTACAGAACCCCGGCACCGCGCGTGCGGTGTGGCGCGCGATCCGCCATGCCGAACCGTTGACCTCGCGCGTGGTGACGGTGACCGGCAGCGCGGTTTCGCATCCGCAGAATTTCGACGCCCGCATCGGCACGCCGATGCGCTTCCTGATCGATCTCGCCGGCGGCTACACCACGCCACCGGATCGCCTGCTGATGGGCGGCCCGATGATGGGTTTCGCGCTGCCGACGGACACGCTGCCGATCGTCAAGAGCACCAACTGCATCCTGGCGACGGCGCCCGGAGAGCTGCGCCCGGATGAGGATGCGATGCCGTGCATCCGCTGCGGTGCCTGCCAGGACGCCTGCCCGATCAATCTGCTGCCGCAGCAGATGTACTGGCACGCACGCGGCAAGGAATATGACAAGGCACAGTCGCTGAACCTGTTCGACTGCATCGAGTGCGGCTGCTGTGCGCAGGTCTGTCCCAGCCACATCCCGCTGGTGCAGTACTACCGTCACGCCAAGACCGAGATCTGGTCCGAGCAGCAGGAAAAGCGCAAGGCCGACGCCGCGCGCGAACGCCATGAAGCACGGCTGGCACGGATCGAACGTGAGGAGCGCGCCAAGGAAGAGGCGCGGGCACGCAAGAAAGCCCTGTTGGCGGCGAGTCAGGCCGCAGCAAAACCGGCTGCGGCAACAGCCCCTTCCCCCGTAGAGGCCTCTGCCTCCGCCGTCGGCAACGATGACCCGGTGGCCCGCGCCATTGCCGCGGCCAAAGCCAAGAAAGCGGCCGCTCCCGCAGCGGACAGCACGTCCGACGATCCAGTCGCACGCGCCATTGCAGCTGCCAAGGCCAAGAAGGCCGCCGCGACATCCGGCACTGCGGAGACGGACGACCCGGTGGCCCGAGCGATTGCGGCAGCCAAGGCGAAAAAGGCTGCCGCGAACGCTGACGCCGCAGCGACCAACACCAAGCGTGCCAAACCTTCCGCAGCCGATGACGAGCGCATCGCCGCTGCCGTCGCCGCGGCTCAAGCACGCAAGGCGGCCAAGGCTGCGGCCGCAGCGCAACCTCAGGCCACCACCGAGGCAGATGATCCGGTTGCCAGGGCCATTGCGGCCGCACAGGCGCGCAAAGCCGCACAAAGTGCAGATGCCTCAGTGCCCGCCGCGCCGCAAAGCTCCAGCGCCACTACCGGTGATGCTGACGACCCGGTCGCGCGTGCCATCGCCGCTGCGCAGGCGCGTAAAGCAGCCAAGGCGGCTGCAGTAGCTTCCGAATCCCCGTCGGCGCCAACGCCAGCGACTAACAACACCGCGGACGAAGACCCGGTTGCGCGCGCGGTTGCCGCAGCCAAAGCGAAGAAAGCCGCCAAAGCCGCGGCAGCGGTTGCGCCCGAACCCGTGCCCGCTGCAGCGAGCGAAACGAGCGCCCAGACCGATGACCCGGTCGCCCGCGCCATCGCCGCCGCCAAGGCGCGCAAAGCCGCACGTGCGGCTGGAGAAACCCCAACCGAATGAAGACGCTCAGCTCGCCCTTCCTGCCGGTGACCGCCAGCGTCGGCCAGGTCATGCGTGATGTGCTGATCGCATTGGCGCCCGGCGTTGTGGTTTACGCACTGCTGTTCGGCCCCGGCGTCCTGATCAATATCGTTCTTGCGGTGCTCACCTGCGAGCTGATCGAAGCGGCGGTGCTGAAACTCCGCGGCAGAGCGCTGAAGCCATTCCTGCTCGACAGCAGCGCCCTCGTCACCGGCGTGCTGCTGGCGCTCGCGGTGCCGCCGACGGCGCCGTGGTGGATCATCGTCGTCGGCTGCGGCTTTGCGATGCTGCTCGGCAAGCATGTCTACGGCGGTCTCGGCTACAACCCCTTCAATCCGGCAATGGTCGGCTTCGTCGTGCTGCTGATCTCGTTCCCGGTGCAGATGACCGCGTGGCCATCGATGCATCCGCTATGGGACACGACCGACGCCGTCAGCGGCGCCACCGCGCTGGACCACGTCAAGACCCAACTCAGCCTCGAGCGCACACTGAGCGAGATTCGCGGCGACACCCCGCTGGGCCTGTTCGCCGGACGCGGCTGGGAGTGGATCGCGCTGGCCTACCTGCTCGGCGGCGGCTACATGCTGTGGCGACGCACGATCCGCTGGCAGATTCCGGTCGGCCTGCTGCTGGGCATGACCGTCATCGCGGGCGCATTCTGGGCCTATGACGGCGATCGCTACGCCTCGCCGCTGTTCCACTGGTTTTCCGGCGCGACGATGCTCGGGGCGTTCTTCATCGCCACCGATCCTGTCTCTGCCGCAACGACGCCGCGCGGCCGCTTCGTGTTCGGCTTCGGCATCGGCATGCTGACCTATGTGATCCGCACCTGGGGTGGCTATCCGGACGGCATCGCATTCGCGGTGCTGCTGTTCAACATCTGTGCACCGACGCTGGATCGTTATCTGCAACCGCGGATCTACGGTCAGCGCCGCGACAAACCGCAGGCCTGATCCGATGAAGCTGACGGTCGAACAGATGCTGCGCGCGGGAGCCGTTCTGGGTGGCTTTGCAGTGGTCGCCGCGGGCGTGCTGGCCGGCACTCACGCGTTGACCAAGGACCGCATCGTCGCAGCACAGCAGCAGCGCCTGCTGACGCAACTGCATGCGGTACTGCCAGCCGACCGCTACGACAACGACATTGCTTCCGATACTGCTGAAATTGAAGAACCCCTGCTGAATCCCGCAGCTGCGGTCAGGGTGTACCGCGCGCGTCGGCAGGGCCAGCCCGCCGCTGCGATTTTTCAGGTGATGACACCCGACGGCTACAGCGGCCCCATCACGCTGCTGATCGGCATCGATCTCGAAGGCACGCTGACAGGCGTGCGTGTGGTCGCGCACAAGGAAACACCCGGACTCGGCGACAAGATCGACGCGGATCGCACGGACTGGATACTCGCCTTCACTGGCCGCTCGCTCAGTAATCCGGGGCCGCGCGACTGGAAGGTCAAGAAGGACGGCGGCCTCTTTGACCAGTTTGCCGGCGCGACGATCACGCCTCGTGCGGTGGTGAAACTGATCCACAATACGCTGGTGTATTACAGCGAGCACCGCGAGATGGTGTTCGAAATCACGCAGGCGCCGAAATGAGCAGCTACGCGAAAATCGTCAAGGACGGCCTCTGGACCAACAATCCGGGGCTGGTGCAGTTACTCGGTTTGTGCCCGCTACTGGCCACGAGCAACAACCTAGTCAATGGCTTTGCGCTGGGCATGGCTACGGCGCTGGTGCTGATCCTGTCCAACACCATCGTGTCGCTGATCCGGCCAGTCGTGCGTCAGGAAATCCGCATCCCGATTTATGTCATGGTCATCGCTGCGCTGGTGACGATCGTCGAGCTGGTGATGAATGCGTACTTCAACGCGCTGTACAACATCCTCGGCATTTTCCTGCCGATCATCACCACCAACTGCATCATCATCGGCCGCGCCGAAGCCTTCGCCTCGAAGAATACGATTCGTCTGGCCGCTTTCGACGGACTGATGATGGGCACCGGCTTCGCACTGGCATTGGTCGCCCTGGGTGCGATTCGTGAAATCCTTGCGCAAGGCACGCTCGGCGATGGCTTGCATCTGCTGCTGGGCGAATCGTTCAGGGGCGTGCATCTGACCGTGATCCCGCATTACCAGGGCCTGCTGCTGGCAGCACTGCCGCCCGGGGCGTTCATCGGCCTGGGCCTGTTGGTCGCCGGCAAGAACTGGATCGATACGCGCTACAAGGCGCGTGTCGCGGTGGTCGGCGCAGCGCCTGCTGCCGCATGAACGCGGCGAAACGCGCTCAGATCTTTGCGCGACTGCAGGCCGCCAACCCGGCGCCGACCACCGAGCTGAACTACAACTCGCCATTCGAACTGCTGGTCGCTGTGGTGCTGAGCGCGCAGGCCACCGATGTCGGCGTCAACAAGGCCACCGCGAAGTTGTTCCCGGTTGCCAACACGCCGGCCGCGATCCTGGCGCTGGGTGAGTCCGGCCTGCGTGAGTACATCAAGACCATCGGTCTGTATCAGACCAAGGCCAAGAATGTCATCGGCCTGTGTCGCATGCTGATCGAAGTCCATGGGGGTGAGGTTCCGCGTGCGCGCGACGCACTGGAAGCGCTGCCCGGCGTCGGCCGCAAGACCGCAAACGTTGTCCTGAATACCGCATTCGGCGAGCCGACCATTGCAGTCGACACGCACATCTTCCGCGTCGCCAACCGCACCGGTATCGCCCCCGGCAAGACCGTGCGCCAGGTCGAAGACAAGCTGGTCAAGTTCACACCCAGGGAATATGCGCGCGACGCGCATCACTGGCTGATCCTGCACGGCCGCTATGTGTGCAAGGCACGCAAGCCCGAATGCGGACGTTGCGCGATTTTTGATCTGTGCGAGTTTCGCAGCAAGACCGCCCCGCCACCGGCTCCGCTGATCTAGTCTCGATTCAGATCGCCAGCACCGTGGCGGCGGGCACGTAGGCATAGCCCAGTGCAGTGGCCACCGCGTCGTACGTCACCTGGCCACGATGCACATTGAGTCCTGCGCACAAATGCGGATCGTCCACCAGCGCCTGACGATAGCCCTTGCCTGCCAGCGCCAGCACGAACGGAAGGGTCGCGTTGGTCAGCGCAAACGTCGACGTATGCGCAACACCGCCCGGCATGTTCGCCACGCAGTAGTGCACGATGCCCTCGACGACGTAGGTCGGGTCCTGATGGGTGGTCGGCCGCGAGGTTTCAAAGCAGCCGCCCTGATCGATCGCGACGTCAACAATCACCGACCCGGTCTTCATCTTCGGCAGCATGTCGCGCGTCACCAGCTTGGGTGCGGCCGCGCCGGGCACCAGTACCGCACCAATCACCAGGTCCGCCGAATTGACGCAGCGCTCGACCGCGTCGCGGGTCGAATACAGGGTGGCCAGCCGACCATCGAACACGATATCCAGCCAGTTCAGACGCGCCAGCGAACGATCGAGAATCGTCACGCGCGCACCCATGCCGACGGCAATGCGCGCGGCGTTGTAGCCGACCACGCCTCCGCCAAGGATCACGACATCGGCGGCTGGCACACCCGGCACGCCTCCGAGCAACACGCCATTGCCGCCTGCAGCCTTTTCCATTGCATGCGCGCCAGCCTGTATCGACATGCGGCCAGCGACCTCGCTCATCGGCGCCAATAGCGGCAAGCCACCGCTGCGATCAGTCACCGTCTCATAGGCGATGGCGATGCAGCCGGAATCGAGCAGGGCCTGCGCCTGTTTCGGATCCGGCGCCAGGTGCAGGTAGGTAAACAGCACCTGCCCTTCACGCAGCATCGCGCACTCGACCGGTTGTGGCTCCTTGACCTTGACCACCATATCGGCCTGATCAAAAACTTCTGCGGCCGTTTCAACGATGCGCGCGCCCGCTGCGACGTAATCGTCATTGCTGATGCCAATGCCCAGCCCTGCGCCGGTCTCGATCAGCACCTCATGACCATGCGCCGTCAACTCGCGCACGCCCGCAGGTGTCAGGCCGACGCGATACTCGTGATTCTTGATTTCCCGCGGTGTGCCGATACGCATCGCACGGCTCCTCGTTCGGTGTAGACGAGGATTATTTCACAGCGCCGCCGCGCTTCACCTCGTGGATTTCCCTCATTTGTGCGCAGATCCTTCGATGAGCCTCACCTACAATGGCGTCATCCATTCACTCCGGTACAAACCCGTGTCCATGCCGCCCCGGCGTCCGTTGATCAATTCCTTCCCTTCGGTCCTGCTTGCAGTCGGAGTCGGTCTTTGCGGCTATTACGGCCTTGCCTGGTATCAACTGCCGGTCTACAACGAAACCGACTTGGCGGCTTCAACCGAACTGAATCTGCAGATCGACCTGCAACGGCGAGGACCCAATCTCCAGCCGGATGCCGAAGGCCTGGAACGCATGCGCAGTCAGGTGCGCGCGGAAGTCGAAGCCGAGATCAACCGCGAACGCGAAACGGTGGAGAGCCGCTTTGGCATCGGCCTGATCGCACTTGTGGTGGGCCTCGGACACATGGTGTTCAGTCGCATGACGCAACGCTGAAAATCCGTTATCGAAACGAAACTGCCGGCGCTAGGCCGGCAGTTTTTGTGCGACGAGGTTTCGCCGCGCTCAGGAGGGTCGAACCCCTCGCAGATCAGTGGACCGCGGGGTCGGCATCGTTCGCATCACACGCGGCACCGAAACCATCACCATCGGCGTCGGTCTGATCAGCGTTGGGAACAGTCGGACAATTGTCGTTCGCATCCAGCACGCCGTCGCGGTCGCCATCGGGGTAATACACGATCGTCGCCAGATCACTGAACGTAATCGTGTCCTCTCCCGAGCACTTGTTGGCAGGCAGGACCACCTGTAGCGAGACGAGACCTGACTCAGACTCCGCTCCGTCAGGAGCGCGAACCCGAAATACGTAGGTATTGCCAACCGTGGAGTTATCGGTTGTGTTCGGCACGTCAACGGCTTTATCCGGGACTTCACCGACTTCGCTGCTCATGCTCACCGACGAGTCAAACGGCAGAGGATTGTCATTGATGTCACGTACGACGACCGCGAAGGTCGCCACAGCCTTTGGCGTCCGCAGCGTCAATGTGCGGGATGCGGCGTCGTAGTCGCTCGGCGCGTCGACAAAGACACTCACGTCGCTGTTCTCCAGTACCGGACCATCAGACATCGAGATCACGAGGTCCTGCCGCAGATTCACTGTGTGTGAACGGCAGTTCGTTCCCGGAGAATCGCAGACGTAACCGTCAAAGCTGCCGTTGGGCCCATCGAAGACACCATTGTTGTTGTAGTCGACGATCACTTCGCCATTGTTGCGAGTGCCGCTTTCATCGTCATCACGGAAGGCTTCGCCCATATCCGTGAAACTCTCTCCCGGATCATAGGTGCCGTTACCGTTACTGTCGGTGAAGCTCTCCTCGCCGATTGCCGTCGCCAGAATCGTGACGCGACCGTTGGACGGACGCGGGGCTCGGCTGGTCCAGATCACGGAACACACCCCTGCTTCGGTTTGCGCATCGCCCGCGGGATCACCCGTGGTGCACTGACCATTGATCGCGCCACCCTCGGCCGTGAATGCCGTCGCGGTGCCTTCGGGCGCAGGATTGTTGTAGCGGTCGGACAGGCGAATGTTGATCGTGACCGGCTCGCCATCGCAGGTCAGGGCACGCGGATTCAGCACATCGGCCGATATCGAAAAACTGTCCTGATCCGGGATTCCTGTGGTAATCACCAGCTGGTCGGATTGCGACGTCACCGTCATTCCGCTGACCGGATCGACCGTTGACGCGGTAACCCGCACGGAAGTGTGCGCGCTGCCGGCAATCACCGAGGTGCTGGCCTGTCCGTTAACGTCAGTCACCGCGCTGCTCGTCGAAAGCCGGGTACCGCCGACCGTGGAGTTCAGCGCAAAGGCCACCGTGCGGTTCGGCAGCGGATCGCCCACCAGATCGGTCAGCTTGAAGACCACACGCGACTGTTGCGGCAGCGGGCTGCCGGTCATGCCAATGATCTGGGGCTCGGCCGAAACGAACTGAAGACCACCCGCCTGCGCCTCCTCGACCGTCACGGTCCCGGTGGCCTGCAGGGTTTCGTCGCCGACGATCACGTAAGCCGTGATCTTGTCCGCACCGGAACATCCTTTCGCGGTGTACGTGACGATCGCGGTCCCTTCGGTCGTCGAGATCGGGTCGGCCGGGTCCAGCGTCGCCTTGCCGCCGGCGATACAGACCGAGCTGAAGGCGATATTCGCTGTCGTTCCGAAAGCCAGCTTGCCATCGTTGCCGACGACATCGACCTGCAGCGTGGTCGAACCACCCGCAGACAGATTCGCAACCGATATCTTGACCTTGCCGTTGCTGAAGCCGCCGCCGGTCTTGATGTATCCGACGCGGACACCAGAGTTCGTTCCGAAGGTCGCCTCGCCGCCACAGGCCACCAGCCCCGTCAGCAGACACAACGCCGCAGCACGGCCGATCAAACGTGAAATGGAATGCCTGTTGCCCATGGTCTCCCGCCTGCCGCGCGCACGACCGCGGCGCTGGTAAAGGTCTTGCCGGATGCTAAACCTGAAATCCAATAAAAATCAAGCAAATCCCAGCGACATTGCAAGCGTCTTCGGAGGTTCAGTCCCATCCATTTGCAATGAATGGTGCCCTTGGCAGGAATCGAACCTGCGACCCTCCGCTTAGGAGGCGGATGCTCTATCCACTGAGCTACAAGGGCCCGAACCGTCGCATTCGGGCGCCTATGGTAGTCGATGCTGCCATCAACTTTTCAGCACCTGCCCGAGAAATGCACGCAGACGCGGATGAGCGGTATCGCCGAAGAAGCCATCCGGTGTATCGGCATAGCCGATTTCCCCACCCTCCATGAAAATCACGCGATCGGCAACGGCGCGCGCAAAGCCCATTTCATGCGTGACCACGCACATGGTCATGCCTTCAGCCGCCAGATCTTTCATGACGTCGAGCACTTCATTGACCTTTTCCGGATCCAGCGCGCTGGTCGGCTCGTCGAACAGCATCACCGCCGGATTCATCGCCAATGCGCGAGCGATCGCCACGCGCTGTTGCTGGCCGCCGGACAGCTGCGCCGGATGACAATCGCACTTGTCGCGCAACCCGACCTTGTCCAGTAGGGCCAGCGCGCGGGAGTGCAATTCCTCACGCTGCGCTTTCGATACCGCCCGCGGCGCCAGCATCAGGTTTTCCAGCACAGTCTTGTGCGGAAACAGATTGAACGACTGGAACACCATGCCGACCTGGGCACGCAGACGGTTCAGATCCGTCCGCGGCGCATGCACCGAATGACCCAGCACGAAGACCTCGCCCGCGCTGATCGGCTCCAGTGCGTTCAGGGTCCGCAGCAGCGTCGATTTGCCGGAGCCACTGGGCCCGACGATACAGATGACCTCACCGCGCTCGACGCTGAGCGAGACATTCTTCAGCGCCTGCAAGCCGTTGGGATAGACCTTGCTGACCCCGCGCACGTCGATCAAGGGTTCAGTCATGCGCCATGCTCCGCTCCAGTCGCCGCACCCACAGCGACAGCGCTCCAGTCAGCAGCAGGTACATCGCGGCCACGGTGAACCACACTTCGAACGGGCTGAAGGTCGAACTGACGACCTCGCGTCCGGCCTTGGTCAGATCGGTCAGCGCCATCACCGAGACCAGAGACGAGTCCTTGATCAGATTGATGAACTGCCCGGCCAGTGACGGCAGTGATTTCTTCAGCGCCTGCGGCAGAATGATGTGGCGCATGGCCTGCACGTAGTTCAGCCCCAAGCTGCGCGCCGCCTCCATCTGACCCCGCGGCACTGCCTCGATGCCGGCACGCACGATTTCCGCCACATAGGCGCCTGTGAACACGGCCAATGCCGCGACACCGGCGGTGAACGCGGACAGGTTCATCACGGTGCCGACGAAGAAATAGAAGATGAAGATCTGCACCAGCAGCGGCGTACCGCGAATGACCTCCACATACGTCGCCGCAGCGGCCCGCGCCGCGGGATTCTGCGCCACCCGGCCAAGGCCGGTAACGACACCAATGACCAAAGCGAACAGCAGGGACACGGCTGACAGTTTCAGGGTCAGCCACAGTCCCCAGGTCAAAGGACCGGCACTGATGCCGGCCTTGATCGCCAGCACATCCCCTTCAAAGACCAGATCGCCATCGCCAACATTGATCCGGTCGAACTCCGCGAACTTGGCCGACTCCGCGGTCCGCAATGCCTGCAGGTGAATACTCTTGCCGTCGTCGGCCAGACTCACGAATCCGTCAAATGGCGCCTGAATTTCCTCGCCATCGAAACTGACGATGTATTGTGGAATCCGCTCCCAATGCCAGCTGTAGTCGACGCGCTTGCCCGCGATATAAATCCCCGCGCCGAAGGCTGCGAGCAGCAGCACATACAGGGCGATCCAGCTCAGTCGCGACACCTTCGGAGTCATGCGCCGCGCCTCAACCGGTGACGTTCTTCAGCCAGACGGTGTTTTCGAACCACTTCTTGTACAGCGCATCGTAGACGCCATCGTCCCGGATCTGCCGAAGGAAATTGTTCAGCCAGTTGAGGAAATCCGGATCACCCTTGCGCACCCCCCAACCCAGCGACTCGCGCGTAAATGGCTCCGACAGATGCACGACCTGATCGGGAAACTGCGCCGAGTAGACGAGGTTATACGGTTGATCGTAGACAAAGGCATCCGCCCGACCATTGCGCACTTCGATCATGGCGTCGACTTCGCTTTCGTAATTGTGAATGCGCGCATTGGGAAGGTAGCGCCTAGCAGCGATGTCGCCGGTGGTGCCGAGCTTTGTCGCAATCGTGTACTTCGGATCATTCAGCTGGGCGTAGTTCGTCACCGTCCCGGCAAGCTTGCGGTTCAGCAGTACGGTCTGGCCGATGACGATGTAGGGATCACTGAAGTTGATCTGCAGATTGCGTTCCGGCGTGATCGTCATGCCGCCCAGCAGGATGTCGAATTTCTCGGTCAGCAACGCCGGAATGATGCCGTCCCACTGGGTATTGACCAGCTTCAGCTCGACCCCCATGGTCTTGGCCATCAACCGTGCCAGGTCGACGTCGAAGCCGATGATGTTGCCCTTCTTGTCGCGCATCTCGAACGGCATGTAGCCCGCTTCGAGACCGACCCGCAGCTCGCCGCGCTGCAGGATTTCGTGCAGCGTCGATTTTTCCCACAGCGCCTGATCGGACGCCATGACCCAAGACGGCGCAGCCATCGCGAGCGCCAACAGCGCCCCCAGGATTTTCCTCATGCGCGGGAAATCGTTCACAAGTCAGGATTAGACTCAGAACATTACAGGCAAGCTGAAAACGATGCGAGAGGAGTTTCGCCCCTATCTGCAGGCGATCGACGCGCAGCTTCCCGCAATGCGCGACGCCGTGCTGCAGCTGTCGCAACAGAACTCCGGCAGCTATAACGCCGCCGGTGTGCGCGCGGTTGGCGAGCAGATGCTGCAGCGCTTTGTACCGCTCGGCTGCAGGCACGAATGGATAGAGCTGCCCGCTGCCAAGCTGACCGCCGAAGACGGCAGCCTGCGTGAGCGCGCTGTCGGTCCCGCACTGCGGTTGCGCCAGCGGCCGCACGCACCGCTGCAGGTCTTTCTTGGCGGCCACCTGGATACCGTGTTCGGCCCGGAGCATCCGTTCCAGCACGCACGGATCGAGAATGACGACACTTTGCACGGACCGGGCGTCGCCGATCTCAAAGGCGGCCTGATGGTGATGTGGGCCGCGCTGGCCGCGCTGGAACGCAGCCCCTGGCGCGAGCGCATCGGCTGGGAGGTGCTGCTGAACCCGGACGAGGAAATCGGCTCCGCCGGCTCAGATCCATTGCTGCAGCAGGCCGCCAGGCGCAATCAGTTCGGACTGATCTACGAACCCTCGTTCCCTGACGGCGGTCTGGCATCGGCGCGCAAGGGCAGCGGCAATTTCGATCTCGTGGTCCATGGCCGCGCTGCCCATGCCGGCCGCAATCCGGAGCTCGGTCGCAACGCCCTGCGCGCTGCCGCCGAGGCGATCCGCGCGGTCGACAGGCTCAACGGCCAGCGCCAGGGCGTCACCTTCAACCCAGGCTTCGTCCGCGGCGGCGGTGCGCCGAACGTCGTGCCGGATTTATGCGTCTTCAAATTCAATGTCCGCACCCGGGAACCCGAAGACGCGGCCTGGGTCACGTCACAATTGCAGCAGATCGTGCAGGACATCAGCACCGACGGCATCCGCATTGACGTTCGTGGCGGCTTCACGCGACCGCCCAAGGTCGTCGACGCAGGCATGCAGAGACTGATGGATCAGATCGGCGATTGTGGCCGGCAACTCGGCATCCACGTGCAATTTTCGCCAACCGGCGGCTGCTGCGACGGCAACAACCTGGCCGCGCACGGCCTGCCGAATCTGGACAATCTCGGCGTAGTCGGCAGCGACATCCATTCGGACGGCGAGCGCATGCGAATTTCCAGCCTGAGTGAACGAGCCCAGGTCTCGGCGCTGTTGCTGTTGCGCTACGCGAGCGGAGATCTGTCATGGTCCTGAACCTCCACGCGTCACTGATACCTCCAAGGATGCAGGGACAATGAAAGTGATCCGCCCGATTGCGCTGGATGACCTGGACGCCCTGCTGCAGATGGCGCGTAACGCCGGCGCCGGCTTCACCTCGCTGCCGCCACAGCGCAACAACCTGCTGAACAAGATCGAGCGCTCGCTGCTGTCCTTTGACGGCGATGTGCAGCAACCCGGACATCAGCGTTACATGTTCGTGCTGGAAGAAACCGACAGCGGCGAGATCGGTGGCTGCTGTGCGATCGAAGCGGCGTGCGGCCTGGACGAACCGTTCTACAACTACCACGTCGGCTTGACCGTGCATGCCAGCAACGAGCTCGGTGTCTATGCGCGTGTTCCGACGCTGTATCTGTCCAACGATCTCACCGGCACCAGCGTGCTGTGCTCGCTGTACCTGTGCCCGCATTTCCGCGCCGCGGGCGTCGGCCATCTGCTGTCGAAGTCGCGCTTCCTGTTCATGGCGAGCTTCATGTCGCGCTTCTCGCACAAGGTCATCGCCGAGATGCGCGGCGTCTCCGATGAACACGGACGCTCGCCGTTCTGGGAAGGTCTGGGACGACATTTCTTCAACATCGAGTACGAAGCCGCCGAACACATCGTCGGTCAGGGCAACAAGGCCTGCATCGCCGAGCTGATGCCCAAGCATCCGATCTACACGGTGCTGCTGCCGGAAGAAGCGCAGAGCGTGCTGGGACGCGTGCATTCGCAGACCGCACCAGCGCTGAAGCTGCTGGAACAGGAAGGCTTCCGCTATCAGAACTACATCGACATCTTCGACGGCGGCCCGGCGGTCGAGGCGCCAATCGGCGAAATCCGTTCGATTCGCCGATCGCGACTACTGCGGGTGCGCACCGATGCCCATCCTCCCGATAGCCCGGCAAGCCCGACCTTGATCAGCAACGCCAAGCTGAATGACTTCCGCTGCGCGCTCGCGCCGCTGTCTTCACGCCGGGACCATGCACACATCAGTCGTGAACTGGCAGCCGCGCTCGGCGTCGACAACGATGACATCGTGCGGGTCGCAGCACTGCAATAAGCCGAATTCACGTCGCATCTATTCAAGGAGGCTCACATGCCGAGCGGACAGCTGTTCATCGCCGGACACTGGCGCGACGGTCGTGGCGCCCGCTTCGACAGCCGCGCACCGCATGACCAGCATTCGCTGTGGTCGGGCGCGGCAGCCGACGCTGGGGATGTCGACGACGCCTTCAAGGCTGCACGCTCAGCCTTCGAGGCCTGGGCTGATCTGGACTTCGAGGCGCGCGCAGCGCTGGCGCGTGCCTTTGCGCAGCAGCTTGAAAGTGAGCGTGAGGCGCTGTCGGCACTGATCGCAGAGGAAGTCGGCAAACCGCTGTGGGAGGCGCGCACCGAAGTCGCCGCGATGATCGGCAAGGTCGAGATCTCGATCCGCGCCTGGCAACAGCGCACCGGTGACACGGTTCACACCACCGACTTCGGCCGTCACGAGCTACGCCACAAGCCCCACGGCGTGGTCGCGGTCTTCGGGCCGTACAACTTTCCGGGCCATCTGCCCAATGGCCACATCGTCCCCGCCCTGCTGGCCGGCAATACCGTGCTGTTCAAACCCAGCGAGCAGACGCCGGCAGTGGCGGAACTGACCGTTCAGCTCTGGCAACGCGCCGGTCTGCCGCCGGGCGTGTTGAATCTGGTCCATGGCGAGCGCGCCACCGGCGAGGCGATCGCCGCGCACGCGGAACTCGACGGCCTCTACTTCACCGGCAGCTCGCGCACCGGCGCGCTGCTGCACCAGCAGTTTTCCGGCGATACCGCCCGCATCCTCGCGCTGGAAATGGGCGGCAACAATCCGCTGATCGTGCGCGAAGTCGCCGATCTCGACGCGGCGGTCCTCGACATCATCCAGTCCGCGTTCATCACCAGCGGCCAACGCTGCACCTGCGCGCGGCGCCTGCTGGTGCCGGACGGCGCCTGGGGCGATCAGCTGGTCCAGCGTCTGGCCGAGGTCAGCGGCACACTGGCCGTCGGTGCCTGGAATGCCGATCCGGCACCCTACATGGGCCCTCTGATCGGCCCCCGCGCAGCGGAGCTGGTGCTGGCCGCACAGACACAATGGCTGCAAAAGGGTGCGCAGGCGATCCTGCCGGCGCAGCGCATGGCCGCCGGCCCCGCATTCGTCAGCCCGGGCATCGTCGACGTCACCGACATCACCGGGATTCCGGACGAGGAAGTCTTCGGCCCGCTGCTGCAGCTACGCCGCTATGCGGACTTCGACAGCGCGATGCGCGAGGCCAACAACACCCGCTACGGCCTGTCGGCCGGCCTGCTGTCGGACGACGAGGACGACTACCGGCGCTTCTGGCGCCGTTCACGCGCCGGCATCGTCAACTGGAACCGTCCGACCACCGGCGCCTCGGGGAGTTTTCCCTTCGGCGGCATCAAGGGCAGCGGCAATCACCGCGCCAGTGCCTTCTACGCGGCCGACTATTGCGCTTATCCTGTCGCCAGTGCGCTCGCGCCGCACTCCAGCCGGCCTGCGACCTTGCCGCCCGGCATACGCATGTAATGAGGGGACGGCATGGGGGCAGTCAAACTCAGCGGCACGCAGGAGGCGAACTTCGACGGTCTGGTCGGACCGACGCATAACTACGCCGGCCTGTCGTTTGGCAATGTCGCGTCGGCGCGCAGCGCCGAGCGCCCGTCGAATCCGCGCGAGGCCGTCATCCAGGGCCTGAAGAAGATGCGCAAGATGCGCGATCTGGGCCTGCACCAGGGCGTGCTGCCCCCTCAGGAACGCCCCTATCTGCCGCTGCTGCGGCGACTGGGCTTTTCCGGCACCGATGCGCAGATCCTCGACAAGGTGCGTCAACAGTCACCCGCGCTACTGGCCAGCGCCAGCTCGGCGTCCGCGATGTGGACCGCCAACGCGGCGACCGTGTCGCCCGCCGCCGACACCGGCGACGGCCGCGTGCACTTCACGCCGGCGAACCTGTGCACGCACCTGCACCGGGCGATCGAGACCGAAACCACCGCGCGGATACTCAAGGCGGTCTTCCCGGACCCGAGCCATTTCGTGCATCACCCGGCCCTGCCGTCCACGCCCATGCTCGGCGACGAGGGGGCGGCCAACCACACGCGCCTGTGCGCGGACTACGACGAACCCGGCCTGGAGCTGTTCGTGTACGGCCGCGACGCCGACGACCAGCCCGGACCGCAGCGCTATCCGGCGCGGCAGACGCGCACCGCCAGCGAAGCGCTGATCCGCATGCACGAACTGCCACGCAACCGTGCACTGCTGGTGCAGCAGCACCCGGACGCGATCGACCAGGGCGTGTTTCACAATGACGTCATCGCTGTCGGCAATCGCGAAGTGCTGCTGTTCCACGAACAGGCCTTCGTCGACTCGAAACAGATGCGCAGCTGGATCAGCACCCATTTTCGCGGCCGCCGTCGTCCGGTCTTTATCGAGGTGCCCGAAGCCGAGCTGAGCGTGCGCGATGCCGTCGACGCCTATCTGTTCAACTCTCAACTGATATGCACCGCCGACGATTCAATGCGGATGATCGTCGCGCGCGAATGCCGCGACCATCCCCGCGCCTGGGCGACGGTGCAGAAGATCATTGACGATGCGGCCAACCCGATCGCCGGCGTTGACGTCCTCGATCTGCGCCAGTCGATGAACAACGGTGGCGGGCCGGCCTGCCTGCGCCTGCGCGTGGTGCTCAGCGAAGACGCGCGTGCCGCGGTCAGCCCCGGCAGCTGGCTGACCAGCAAGCGCTATACCGATCTGCTGGCCTGGGCCGAGAAGCACTACCGCGAGCACCTGACCCTGGACGACCTGGCCGATCCGCAGCTGCTGGAGGAAAGCCGGACCGCGCTGGACGCGCTGACGCGCATTCTCAATCTCGGCAGCATCTACGACTTTCAACGCAACTGATCCGCGTGACCGAAACCATCGAGCTTCAATGGACCCCGTGGGCGCAGTTCAGCCCGGACCTGCTGTATGCCTGCCTGAAACTGCGTTCCGACATCTTCGTGGTCGAACAGCAGTGCCCCTATTCGGACATGGACGGGCTCGACCCGCAGTGCGAGCACCTCAGCGCGCGCACCACCGACGGTCGCGTGGACGGCTATCTGCGCCTGCTGCCGCCGGGCCTCAAGTCGGCTACGCCGGCACTGGGCCGGCTGGTCGTCGCGGCGCCACAGCGCGGCACCGGCCTGGGCCGGCGCCTGATGCTGGAGGGCCTGCGCCACTGCGCACTCCGCTACCCGGGCCAGTCGGTATTCCTGTCGGGCCAGCAGCACCTGCAGGCGTTCTATGCCTCGCTGGGCTTCGCGCCGATCTCGGACCCCTACCTGGAAGACGACATTCCCCATGTCGACATGCTGCTGACGCGCTGAGGCGAGCCGGTATACTCGCCCGCAGTCCATTCGCCACGCGACCACAAGGCTCGACACCCACCGTGTACGCAGAGCATTTCCGCCTTCGCGAGATGCCGTTTTCGATCACCCCGGATCCGGCGTATCTCTACATGTCCCCGCGCCATCAGGAGGCGTTGGGACATCTGCTGTTCGGCACCGGCCAGTACGGCGGTTTCGTCCAGCTCACTGGCGAGGTCGGCACCGGCAAGACCACGATCGTGCGGGCACTGCTCGCGCAGCATCTGCCGGACGTCGAGGTCGCGCTGATCCACAATCCGCGCCAGGGCGAGCTGGAGTTCGTGCATACGATCTGCGACGAACTGCACGTGCCCTACTCGGACCAGAACGCGACACTCAAGGGTCTGGTCGATGCGCTCAACGCGCATCTGCTGAAAGTTCATGCCGCCGGGCGGCGCACCGTCCTGATCATCGACGAAGCGCAGAACCTGCAGCCGTCGGTCCTCGAGCAGGTGCGCCTGCTGACGAATCTGGAGACGCCGAAGGAAAAGCTGCTGCGCATCATCCTGGTCGGCCAGCCGGAGCTTTCGGCATTGCTGGCACGGCCCGATCTGCGCCAGCTGTCCAGCCGCATCACCGCGCGCTACCACCTGATGCCGCTGAGTCCGGCGGAAACCCGCGAGTACATCGAACATCGCCTGCAGATTGCCGGCGCGCGCACGCAGATCTTCATGCCCAAGGCGCTGGCGCTGGTTCACCGCTACTCGCAAGGCATTCCGCGGCTGATCAACATCATCTGCGACCGCGCGCTGCTGGGCGCTTATGCAGCGCAGAGCTTTGTCGTCACGCCGGAAATGATTCGCACCGCCGCGCGCGAGGTGATGGGCGAGCTGCCCCATGTATTCGATCCCAAGGCGCATATCCGCTGGCGCATCATCGAAACCGGCTGGCTACTGGCTCTGGTGGTCTGCACGATGCTGTTTGCCACCACCTTCTGGCCCCGGGCAGAAACTCAGCCGGCCGCAAGCAGCGAAGCCGCTGTCCCTGCGGCGGCCACGACCGCCGCGCTGCCCATCGAAACCGCTCCCGTTCCCGAACACGATCCGGCAGCAGACACTCCGAACCAACCGGAGGCTGAGCCCGACAAGGTTGAACTGCTGCCGGCCACCGTTGAACCCGTGCCCGAAGCCACGCTGCCGGTACAACAGCAGCGCGGACTCCCGGTCACTTCCGTTGATGAGCTGGCACGCGCTGCGCAACCACTGGCCGTCGTGATGTCCCGCCTGACCCACCTGTGGAGCGCGGCGTCGATTCGCGATCTCGGCACCGATTTGTGCGATGCACTGCACACCCAGGGGCTGGAGTGCTTCCGCACACGCGGCGACTGGGATGCGCTGTATCAGGTTGATCGTCCCGCCGTGATCACGCTGAAGTTGCCCGGCGGCGAAATCCGCTACTTTCTGCTGCAGTCACTGGGCAAGACTTACGCAATTCTCGAGACCGCCGAGGGTGCCAAGCGCGTGCCGATCAGCGAGCTGACGCCGCTGTGGACCGGCGAGTATCTGGTGCTCTGGCGTCGCGAGACGCACAAGACCACGCTGTATTCCAGTGATTCGGGTCCGGATGTCGAATGGCTGCAGCAGCGCCTGAACGAACTCGGGTTTCTTGACCCCGGCGCAGACGCGCCGGGTCGCTACAGCGCGGCGCTGGACGCCGCAGTCCGACGCTTTCAACAGGAGCGTGGTCTGACCGCGGACGGCGTGGTCGGCACTCGCACCCTGATCGAGCTGGGCGATGAACAGCCCGACACTCCACGACTGACCTCGGGGCTGGAATGAGCCTGATCCTCGAAGCCTTGCGTCGCGCCGATTCCGAGCGCAGCACGACACCCGTCGCAGGCCGCGGCGACGCGCACAACCGCGACACGCGGATGCGCCGACCGCTGCCGATGACGACGTTGGTGCTGATCAACCTGACCGTATTCCTGGCCGGTGCTGCCCTCGCCATGTGGTTGTTGCGCTCAGTGCTGGGGCTGACAGCGCCCGCCCCCACCGCGACCGCGGCGGCGGCCACCCCCGTTCCGGCACTGGCAAAGCCCGCTGCACAACGCCGCCCGGTGACGAAGCCGGCATCGCCTCCGCCTGCGCAGATACAGAGCCCGCCACCGCAAACGGCCGCCGCGGCCGTCGCACCGGCATCGGTTGAGATGCCCGTCGACAGGACTTCACCGAACGGCTCCACCACGTCTGGCATTCCTGAACCCGCCCCTGAACCCGCAACGGAACCGGACAGCAGCGTCGATCCGGATGCCTACGCCAGCCTGGACGACATCGCGCCGCTGTATGCCAGCCCCTATGACGCCTCGTCGGACTGGCAACCCGAAGCCGAGCCGGGCACCACGCCCTCGCGCGCAGCACAACGTCGCCAGACACCGACACTGGATCCGGCGGCGTTCGCCTCCGCGCTGGCGCAGCAGCCCGCCGCCGGCACTCAAGACGATTCGCTTATCCATTCCGAGCCTCAGCTGCGCGACATGCCGGCGGCCTACCGGGCACAGTTTCCGTCGCTGACGATTCAGGTACACGTTTACGACGACGACCCGCAACGCCGCTGGGTGCTGGTTGACGGTCGCCGCTATAGCGAAGGCAGCACGCTGGAGGCCGGGCCTGAACTGGTGTCGATCGAAACCGATGGCATCGTGCTGTCCTTCCGCGGCGAAAGCATCTGGTGGCCGCTGCAGCGCTGATCACGTCACATCAAAGGGGCCGCGGAAGCGCCGGACTCACGTAGTCCTCCGAGTGCAGCAACGTGGACCCGTCCACTTAGCAATCTGCTCGACTAGCCCAAATGAAAAGAGCCGCGCAACGATTGCGCGGCTCCAATTCAACCAGCTTCAGTGCACTACCCTTGCCGGGCCAGCGCAGCGCACGCCCGATCCAGCCGCGCCAGCCCTTCCACCACGTCGGCCTCGGTGATGTTCAATGCCGGTGCAAAGCGCAGCACGTTCGGGCCTGCCACCAGCATCCACAGGCCTTCGGCCAGTCCGGCATTGACGATGTCCTTGGCCCGTCCGTTCCAGGACTCGACCAACGGCGCGCCGAGCAGCAGCCCCATACCACGCGGGGCCCCGAACAGGCCGTGGCGTTGCGCCAGGACCTCGAGTCCCGCGCGCAGCTGCTGCGATCGCGCCTCGACATTCGCCAGCAGTTCCGGCTTCGAGATTTCCTCAAGTACGGCATCGGCGACCGCACCTGCCAGCGGGTTGCCGCCGTAAGTAGATCCATGCGTGCCGAAAGCCAGCGCTTCAGCAATCTTCGCCGTTGTCAGCATCGCCCCGACCGGGAAGCCGCCGCCCATACCCTTGGCCGTCGTCAGCACATCCGGCGTCACGCCGTAGTGCTCGTAGGCAAACAACTTGCCGGTGCGACCGTTGCCGGTCTGCACTTCGTCATAGACCAGCAGCGCCTGATGCTTGTCGCACAACGCGCGCACGCCGCGTGCAAATTCCTGCGTTGCCGGCGTCACACCGCCTTCACCCTGGATCGGCTCCATCACGACGGCGCAGACACCGTCGTTCATCACCGCTTCCAGCGCTGCCAGATCGTTGAACGGCACATGCACGATACCGCCCGGCAGCGGCTCGAAGCCCTGGGTGTACTTGGCCTGCCCCCCGACACTGACCGTAAACAGGGTGCGTCCATGGAACGCGTTATCGAATGCAACAATCGTGTGCTTGTGCGCGCCAAACAGAGTACTGCCCCAGCGCCGCACGAGCTTGAACGCCGCCTCATTGGCCTCCGCACCGGAGTTGCACAGATACACGCGCTCGGCGAAGGTCAGCGACGTCAGGCGTTGAGCCAATTGCAGCGCCGGCTCGTTGGTCATCACGTTCGACAGATGCCACAGCTTTCCGGCCTGCTCGGTCAGCGCTGCCACCAGCTTGGGATGCGCATGCCCCAGCGACGTCACCGCGATGCCGCCGGCCAGATCCACGTACTCGCGATCGTTCTGATCCCACAGACGCGAACCGCGTCCACGCACCGGGATGACTGCTGCCGGCGCGTAATTGGGGACCATCACCTGATCGAAGGTACTGCGGGACACCGTGGACATCGCGACTTCTCCTACTCCTTCCTGCTGCTCAAACGAAACAAGCCCGCCGGCGGCGGGCTTGCGCTTCAATGCCGCATAGTCTAGGGCCAAACGCACACTGCGACAACGCGCGCTCAACCCTGCAAACCCATAAAAAAGGCGGCCCGCAGGCCGCCTTTTCCTGCAAACAAAATCCAATCAGATACGGAAATCGATACGCACACCGGCGTGATAGCCATAGATTCGTGCCGACGGCTGCGCGCGGTAGACCGTGCCACCGCCGCCGATGCGGATATCAAAGGACTCTGTGGTCAACACCGGCAGCTCAAAGTTCACGCCGAAGCTGGCCCCGCTCAAGGTTTCGGATTCATTGCCACGCTCGAGCTTGGTGCTGGCGTAGCCGATCGATGCGCCGACCTCGAGGAAGTCAAGCAATACCCCGGTCGGAACGAGGTACACACCGTAAAAGTTGGCGGTCGAGTACTCGTTGGAGGTTTCGTCGGCGCCCTGCCCATCGAAGCCGTACTGCACTTCCAGCCCGATCTTCTTGAACATGCGCACGCCGCCACGCACGCGGATCATGTTTGAATCAAGCTGGTCGCTACCGAACTTTGCCTTCAGCGTATCGTTGGAGAACGACGCCGTTGTCCAGGCATAGTCCGCACCCAGATACAGCGGAATCGGCTCGGCGGCCTCTTCTTCGCCTGTGCCACTGTCGTCCGATCCGTAACTGCCCTCGTCGGACGCAGATTCTGTAGCGTCGTAGCCGCCATCCGTACCGCTACCGCTGTCGTCGGACGAGAAGCTGTTGCCGTCTCCCGTATCGCTGCTGAAGCTGTTGGCATCGCTGCCGTCAGCAGAACCGGAGTCGCTGCTGAAACTGTTGGCATCACTGCCGTCGGTTGAAGCCGAATCGTTGCTGAAGCTGTTGGCGTCGGATCCGTCCGAGCTGAAACTGTTCGCGTCCGCAGCATCGGACGGCGCGCTGGCGTCATCAGCCACCGCTTCACTCGCGTCCGTCGCCGCATCCGAGCTGGCTGCCGCATCGGTCGTCTCATCCATCGCATCCGACGCCGGCGCTTCTTCCGCGGTCACCGACTCATCCGAAAAGCTATTGCCTTCCTGCGCGTCGGAATAGCTGTTGTCCTGCTGGTAATCCGCGCTGTCGCCGGCCGCATCTTGCGCAAATGCCGGCGCCGCCAGCGCCAGACCCAATACCCACACCCCGATCGTTTTCATCCTGTCCCCCATACGCGAAGCGCGCGGTTATGTTTGTAGTCAGAGCAAAATGTTCGCCGATTTCCGCGCGCGAATCCACTGTCGCGCTATAGTGAAGATGACAGACATTGCCTATGAATCCAGAGACTCGCTACTGCAACGCCTGCGGACACGCAGTTGAGTTCCGCATTCCCGCGGACGACCATCTGCCGCGCCATATTTGCCCGAGCTGCGGGCATGTGCAGTATCACAATCCCAAGGTCATTGTCGGCGTCATTCCCGAATGGCAGGACGGCCGGATTCTGATGTGTCGTCGCAATATCGAGCCCCGATTCGGTCTTTGGACCTTTCCGGCCGGATTCATGGAAATGAATGAGACCAGCGCAGCCGGCGCCGCACGCGAAGCGCGTGAGGAGTCCCTGGCCGAAGTCGACGTCGACACCTTGCTGATGGTCATCAACGTGCCCTATGTCAGCCAGGTCTACATGATTCACTGCGGCCGCATGCTGACTGATCACCACGGCCCGACGCCTGAAAGCTCGGAAGTCGTGTTGATGCGCGAAGACGAGATCCCTTGGGACGAAATCGCCTTCCCGACGATCTGGCACAGCCTCAAGCACTTCTTTGCCGATCGCGCCAACAACCGCCAGTTCGTCACGCACACGCTGGACCTGACCTACAAGCCACGCGCACCGCAGTTGCCGGAAGTTCCGGGCGACGATCCGTCCGCCTGAGTCAGGCGGACGCCTCGAACTCCAGCAACTCGGCACCGCCGGCGACCTGCTCGCCAACCGGATAGCGGAACGAGCGCACGACACCGGCTGACGGCGCGGTGATGGTGTGCTCCATCTTCATCGCCTCCAGCACCAGCAGCGGCGCACCCTTGTCGACCGGCACACCGACTTCGGCCAGCAGCGCGACGATCTTGCCGGGCATCGGCGACACCAGTCCGCCGTGCGCGTCGCTGTCCTCGCCGGCATGCGCCAGCGGATCGATTACGGTGAATACCGCACCGTGGATCGCGTCCGTGAACACATGCAGGCGCTCACCGTCCCGCACCACCGTCGCGAACTGCGGTTGTCCGTCAAGCTCGGCCAGCAGCTGGCCGTCATCGCGGCGCTCACCGCGCACCGCGCAGCGGCGCCCGTCCAGAGTCAGCACGTAGCCCTGCGCCGCGTAGTCGACCTGGATCGAGCGCTCTTCGCCACCATTGAGCAGCGTCAGCGTCCGGGTCTGCGCGCCGTTCATGCGCCAACCGTCGGCATGCCAGGGGGACGCCACGTCGCTGCGCGCCTGCTCGTCCAGCAGCTGCGCCAGGGCGGCCAGCTGCCATGCGGTTTCCGCAGCCGCCTGCGTCGGCGGGCACAGCTGCGCGAGCTGGCGCCCGATCAGGCCGGTGTCGAACTGGCCCTCGACGAAAGCCGGATGCGTCACCAGGCGTTCGAGAAAGCCGATGTTCGCCGTGACGCCGACGATGCGGCATTGCATCAGCGCCTGCGCCATGCGCTGCAATGCGCGTGGACGCGACTCGTCCCAGACGATCAGCTTGGCGATCATCGGATCGTAGTACGGCGTGATCTCGTCGCCCTGCTCGACACCGGTGTCGATGCGCACATGCGCGCTCTCGCGCGGCATGCCCAGATGCTGCAGCCGACCGATCGACGGCAGAAAGCCGGCGTCGGCGTCCTCGGCGTAGACGCGCACCTCGATGGCGTGCCCGTGGATCGCCAGCTCGTCCTGCGTCAGCGGCAGCGGTTGCCCCGCTGCGACGCGCAGCTGCCACTCGACCAAATCCTGGCCGGTGATCATCTCGGTCACCGGATGCTCAACCTGCAGGCGCGTGTTCATTTCCATGAAGAAGAACGCGCCGGAGCGGTCGACGATGAACTCCACCGTGCCGGCACCGACGTAGCCGACCGCGCGCGCGGCGTCGACCGCAGCCTTGCCCATCGCCGCACGGCGCTCGGCACTCATGCCCGGCGCCGGCGCTTCCTCGACCACCTTCTGATGGCGACGCTGCAGCGAACAGTCGCGCTCGAACAGGTGCACGACGGTCCCCTGCGTGTCGCCGAAGACCTGGATCTCGACGTGACGCGGCTCGAGCAGATACTTCTCGATCAGCACGCGATCGTCGCCGAAGCTCGACGCCGCCTCACGCTGGCATGAGGCCAGCGCCGCGGCGAAATCCTCACTGCGCTCGACCACGCGCATGCCCTTGCCGCCACCGCCGGCACTGGCCTTGATCAGCACCGGATAGCCGATCGCATCGGCCTGCTGCTGCAGCAATGCCGGCGTCTGGTCGTCGCCGTGATAGCCCGGCACCAGCGGCACGCCGGCCTGGGCCATCAACGCCTTGGCCGCGGACTTCGAGCCCATCGCATGAATGGCTGCCACCGGCGGACCGATGAAGACGATGTCCGCGGCCGCGCAGGCTTCGGCGAAGGCTTCGTTCTCGGACAGAAAGCCGTAGCCCGGATGGATCGCCTGTGCACCGGTCGCACGCGCCACCTCGATGATGCGCTCGGCCACCAGATAGCTCTCGCGCGCGGCCGCGGGGCCCACGCAGATCGCCTCGTCGGCCAGCCGCACATGCCGCGCGTGGCGATCGGCTTCGGAAAACACCGCAACCGTGCGGATGCCCAGGCGCCGGCAGGTCTTGATCACGCGGCAGGCGATCTCGCCGCGATTGGCGATCAGGATCTTGTCGAACATCGGTCGGGAATTGTTTGGAGTCGGGCTCATGCGATCACATCCGGAAGATGCCGAACTCGGTCGGCTCGATGGGTGCGTTGAGCGAAGCGGACAGTGCCAGCGCCAGCACGCGACGCGTCTGCGCCGGGTCGATCACGCCGTCGTCCCACAACCGCGCCGAGGCGTAGTACGGGTGACCCTGATGCTCGTACTGCTCACGGATCGGCGCCTTGAACGCCTCCTCCTCTTCGACAGGCCAGTCCTGGCCCTTGGCTTCGTAGCCGTCGCGCTTGATCCGCGACAGCACGCTCGCGGCCTGCTCCCCGCCCATCACCGAGATGCGCGCGTTCGGCCACATCCACAGGAAGCGCGGCGAGTACGCACGCCCGCACATGCCGTAGTTGCCGGCACCGAAGGAGCCGCCGATGACGACGGTGAACTTCGGCACCTTGGCGCAGGCCACGGCCGTGACCATCTTGGCGCCGTGGCGCGCGATGCCTTCGTTCTCGTACTGGCGACCGACCATGAAGCCGGTGATGTTCTGCAGGAACAGCAGCGGAATACCGCGCTTGGCGCACAGCTCGATGAAGTGGGCGCCCTTCTGTGCCGACTCCGAGAACAGGATGCCGTTGTTGGCGACGATGCCGATCGGATAGCCGTGCAGATGCGCGAAGCCACAGACCAGCGTCGTCCCGAAGCGCGCCTTGAACTCGTCGAACTCCGAGCCGTCGACCAGACGCGCGATCACTTCGCGCACGTCGAAGGGCTTGCGCGTGTCGACCGGAATCACGCCGTACAACTCTTCGGCCGGATACAGCGGATCAATCGGCGCGCGCACGGTCAGCTTGCCCTGCTTGCTCCAGTTCAGATTGGCGACGATGCGCCGCACCTGCGCCAGCGCATGGTGATCGTTCTCAGCCAGATAATCGGCCACGCCGGAGATGCGCGTGTGGACGTCGCCGCCACCCAGGTCCTCGGCAGTCACCACCTCGCCGGTCGCCGCCTTCACCAGCGGCGGTCCGCCCAGGAAGATCGTGCCCTGCTCGCGCACGATGATGGTCTGGTCCGACATCGCCGGCACATAGGCACCGCCGGCGGTGCACGAGCCCATCACGCAGGCGATCTGCGGCATGCCCTGCGCCGACAGATTGGCCTGGTTGTAGAAGATGCGCCCGAAGTGATCGCGGTCCGGAAACACCTCATCCTGCATCGGCAGGAAGGCGCCACCGGAATCCACCAGATAAATGCACGGCAGACGATTCTGCTGCGCAATCTCCTGTGCTCGCAGATGCTTCTTCACCGTTATCGGGTAATAGGAGCCGCCCTTGACCGTGGCGTCGTTGGCCACGATCAGCACCTCGACGCCCTCGACCCTGCCAATGCCGGCGACGACGCCGGCGCAAGGCACGCCGTCGTCGTACATGTTCAGCGCTGCCAGCGGCGCGATCTCCAGGAACGGCGAGCCCGCATCGAGCAGCGCGTCGATACGCTCACGCGCCAACAGCTTGCCGCGCGCGGTGTGCTTGGCGCGTGCCGATTCGGAACCGCCCTGGGCGATGCGTGCTGCCTGCGCGCGCAGATCGTCCACCACCGCCTGCATGGCCGCCGCGTTGCGGATGACCTCTTCGCTGCGCGGATCCAGCTTCGACTTCAGTACGGTCACGGGCTTACACCGTCTCGCCGAACAGTTCGCGGCCGATCAGCATGCGGCGGATCTCCGAGGTGCCGGCGCCGATCTCGTAGAGCTTGGCGTCGCGCCACAGGCGGCCGGTCGAGAACTCGTTGATATAGCCGTTGCCGCCCAGCGCCTGGATCGCCTGTCCGGCCATCCACGTCGCCTTCTCGGCCGAATACAGGATCGCGCCGGCGGCATCCTTGCGCGTGGTCTCGCCACGGTCGCAAGCCTTGGCCACCGCATACACATAGGCGCGGCAGGCATTGAAGCCGACGTACATGTCGGCGAGCTTGCCCTGCATCAACTGGAACTCGCCGATGCTCTGACCGAACTGCTTGCGGTCGTGCACGTACGGCACGACGACGTCCAGACAGGCGGCCATCAGGCCGAGCGGACCGCCGGACAGCACCACCCGCTCGAAGTCCAGGCCCGACATCAGCACGTTGACGCCGCGACCGACACTGCCGAGCACGTTCTCTTCCGGCACCTCGCAGTTCTCGAACACCAGCTCACAGGTGTTGGAGCCGCGCATGCCGAGCTTGTCGAGCTTCTGCGCGGTCGAGAAGCCCGCAAATCCCTTTTCGATGATGAACGCCGTGATGCCGCGCGAACCGGCAGAGACGTCGGTCTTGGCATAAACAATCAGCGTGTCCGCGTCCGGACCGTTGGTGATCCACATCTTGTTGCCGTTGAGCACGTAGCGGCCGCCCTGCTTGTCCGCACGCAGCTTCATCGACACCACGTCGGACCCAGCGCCGGGCTCCGACATCGCCAGCGCACCGATGTGCTCGCCGCTGATCAGCTTGGGCAGATATTTCTGCTTCTGCGCCTCGCTGCCGTTCTTGCGCAGCTGGTTCACGCACAGGTTCGAGTGCGCACCATAGGACAGACCGATCGAGCCCGATGCGCGCGAGATTTCTTCCATCGCCACCACGTGCGCGAGATAGCCGAGGTTGGTGCCGCCATATTCCTCCTCGACCGTCAGCCCCAGCACACCCAGATCGCCAAGCTTTCGCCACATCGCCAACGGGAACGCGTTGCTGCTGTCGACCTCTGCTGCGATCGGCGCGATCTCGCGCTCGGCGAACTGGCGCACTGCCTCGCGCAGCAGATCGATGTTTTCGCCCAGATCGAAATTCAGGGATGGCAGATGCATCGGAGGCTCCTTCAGGGGGTGACGTTGCGGCGTATTGGGTTTGCGGCAGCGGCCATCCGGCCGCGTGCGCCTCATTCGGAAGCGGCAGTCTAGTCGGCCGCCTCATATTTGTGAAGCACAATTCACTTTTTGAAAGTAGAATCACCGAAATGCGCAACTACAAACGATCCCCGCTGATGGAGGAGCGGCTGGCAGCCAACCGCCAGCGCATTCTCGACGCCGCACGCACGCTGGTTGCGCGCGGCGGGCTGCGCGAGGCACAAATCGGCGCGGTGGCGGCTGAGGCCGGGCTCTCCAGCGGCGCGATCTACCGCTACTTTCCGTCCAAGGCCGAACTGTTCGTCGACGTGTTGACCGAAGCCGTGCGGCAGGAGATCGAAATCCTCGACGCCATCGCGGCCGGCCCCGGCACCGCGACTCAACGCCTGACCCTGGCGGTCGAATCCTTCGTGCGCCGCGCGCTGCGCGGTCCCAACCTCGCCTACGCGTTCATCGCCGAACCGGCCGAAGCCGAAGTCGATGCCGCACGCATCCGCTGCCGCATGATGTTTGGCGACGTGTTCAAGCGACTGTTGAAGGAAGGCATCGCCGCCGGCGAGTTTCCGGCACAGAACGTCGACGCCAGCGCGGCGTGCATTGTCGGCGCCTACACTGAAGCGCTGGTGGGGCCGATCGCCCCGGCAACACGCAGCACGCGCAGCCAGGATCGACTGATCGAATCGGTACGGGATTTCTGTGTACGCGCAGTCGGTGTTTCCGCGCCCATCACGCCTACAGCGCGAACGCGCAAATCAGCGGCAAAAGGCTGAATCAGCGCGTCGCGCGGTAGCGACGGTAGTCCACCATCAGGCAGCGGTCCTGCACCACCGCGATGCCAGCCCTGGCCAGCACCTCGGCCGCGGCATCATTACGGATGCCCTGCTGGAACCAGACGGCACCCGGGCGCTTGGCGAGGATGTCATCCAGATGCTGGGGAATGTCTTCGGCGCGGCGAAAGACATCGACCAGATCGACCTCACCCGGAATGTCGACGAGCCTGCGGAACACCGGCTGACCCAGAATGTGCGTCACGTCCGGGTAGTACACCGGCACCGGCACGATCTCCAGCCCGGCTTCGGCCAGGTCCTCTGCCACATAGAACGCTGGCTGGTTCGCCTGGGCCTCGGTCTTGACGCCCAGTACAGCGACCCGCCGGACCCGCCCCAGCAGGGCATTGAGACCGGAATCGCTCTCGATGATCCCACCCATGCCATTTTCCTCCACTCAGGGCGCCATCCCCGCACTGTGCAGGGATAGGCAGCCCAAATGAATCGGGGACGGCGTTGGAGCCGTCCCCGATGACGCAGTGCCGTGCGGCAACGGCGTCCTCAGGCGGTTTTCACCGTCGATGCGACAAAAATCTCGTCAATGGCAGACGCCAGCGCGGCATTGAACTCGTCGTCACTCATCTGGTAGCGCAGATCTTCCAGCAACGCGCGGCTGAAGCTGGCAATGATGCCCTTGTTCTTGGCCAGTTCGACGCAGGCTTCCGGGCGCTTGTAACCGCCGGACAGCGCGACCACGCGCAGCACACGCGGGTGCTTGACCAAAGGATCGAACAGGCCCGACTGAACCGGCAGCGACAGCTTCAGCATCACCCGATTTGTACCCGGCATCGCGTCCAGCGCCTTGAGCAGTTCCTCCAGCAGAATCTGGTCGGCTGCAGCCCGTTCCGGACTCTTGATGTTCACTTCCGGCTCGATGATCGGCACCAGACCGGCGGCCAGCACCTGCTGCCCGACCTCGAACTGCTGCTTGACCACAGAGGCGATGCCTGCGCGGTTGGCGAGATTGATGACCGAACGCTCCTTGGTGCCAAAAACGCCCAGCGCCTTCGAGCGCTTCAACAGCACGTCCAGCTCCGGCATCGGCTTGAGCACCTGCACGCCGTCCTTTTCGTCCTCAAGACCTTTGTCGATCTTGATGAACGGAACGACGCCGCGCTCGATCAGCGCAGCCGGAACCGACTTGCCGTCGGCGGTGCCGTCCATCGTGCGTTCGAACAGGATCGCGCCCAGCACCTTGTCACCGCTGAATGCCGGCGAGGTAATGATGCGCGTGCGCATCTGGTGAATCAGGCCGAACATCTCTTCCTCGCTCGACCAAGCCCCCTCGTCGACGCCATAGCCCTTCAAGGCCTTCGGCGTCGAGCCGCCGCTCTGGTCGAGCGCTGCGATGAAACCAGCTCCGCTGGCGATCTTGTTCATCATGTCCTGGTACTGCATGTCATCCACCTCTGTCAGGGCTTGGGGCGGTATTCCCGGCTATTGCATGAAACCCGAACAACCTGCGCCCGATCTCGGCTTCCATTGCCGGAAGCCGCTTCGCCATTGCGCACGTCGCTCGAAGAGCCATATATCGTAACGCGCGCGGGCGGTTCAGCCCACTTTGGCGGTGGAAAAAATCGTCGAAAAACCTCTTCCGGACAGGCTCTTGAGCCAACATCGACAATCGCCCTACCGGGACTGCAAGGAACGGGGAGTTGCGCAAGCGGATGGCCGCACATTGGCCGCGGCCCGGACTCGCACCGGATCAACACCGCACGCGCAGGTCGCAAACGAGCCCGGCACCGAATTGAGCGACCCTGCGAACCCTGCGGCAGTCTGCACAGTGATCACGGGCGACGACGGTGCACTCGTCGCCCGCGCATCACCCCGGCATCAATCGAATAGCGTGCGATCCAGCTGCGCCGTGCGCGCACGCTGCGGATGGTCGCCGACCGGGAAGCGCGCGACTTCCTTCTCCGAGTCGTAGGAGATGACCGAAATGGTGTCGTCGCCAGCGACCGAGACATAGCAGTACTTGCCATCCTGGCTGCTGGTCGCCCAATACGTCGTGGCGCCCAGCGGATGCAGTGTGTACTCAAAAGTGTCACGAGAAACGATGGCGGCATAGTCGGACATGGTGCCGGCCACACACAGCTTGGTGCCGGCGCCGTTCATCGCCAGGCCATGGTGCGCCGAATCCAGCAGGTACTCGTCGCGACGCAGACCCGCGGCCTTCTCGCTCAGCGGCAACTCGGCCACACGCGTGACCTTGTCGGTCTCGAGGTCGTATTCCACGAAGCCGTGGAAGAATGACACCTGCACGTAGACAAAGCGCTCGTCGGGCGAGATCGCCATCGGTCGCACCGCCGAACTCATGTCCGGATAGCCCGCCTCCGCGAGCTTCTGCCCCATGTCGATCCGGCGCAGAACCTGCAAGGTTTCGGCATCGACGATCTGGAAGTAGCGATCACCCTTGGTCGTGCTCATCAGCGGTGAATCCAGCGGCGTATAGACGGTGCCGATGCTGGCGTGGAAGATCCGCTTGCCGTCGTGCGAATAGTTGTTCTCATGCGGCGAGTCGCCGGATTCGAATTCACCAACGATCTTTCCAGTCGCGGTGTCGATCATGTGCACGACATTGGCGGTCGATGCCGAAACTGCCAGCCGCGTGCCGTCCGGCGAGATCGCCATGTGATCCGAGCGCTGACCCGCCACCGGCGTGCGCCAGAGGATCTCGCCGCTATCGATATCGATCGCGACAACGTCCGCCAGGCTCGGCCGCGACACGAACAAGGTGCGGCCATCCTTGGACGCAAACAGATCGTCGACCAGCTGATCATGGCCTTCGCCGATCAGCTGGCGGATCGCCAGGTAATAGCCCAGGCGCACCGGATTGAGGTAGATCTCGGCCTTGCGCTCTTCCAGGTCCGGCACGATGTTGATGCGCTTGAGGTTCTGATAGCCGGGCACGCTGATGATGTCGGCGGTGCCATCCCAGTTGTTGCCGACCAGCAGCACTTCAACCTTGCCACCCGCCGTGCTGCCTGCGGTACCCACCGCGTCGACACTGCTGCCTTCGCCGCAACCGTTCAGCAGCCCGAGCACAGACACAACGACAAGACCTGCAGCGATTCTGGCGCGCAACACGGACATCCCCTTCTCGGCTTTCCAAAGTGGACGCGCATGCTGGCGGCTGGCGCTGGCAGCATCAAGCCGCGCCGATGGTAATTTCACCCCTATCGCACGGGGTAATTTCGGCCCATCGACGGCAAGGGCTCAGATGTGGATCGCGTGTCCCAGCGCAGCCATCGCTGCCTCGGGGAACGTCTCGCTCATTGTCGGATGCGCATGGATCGTGCCGACAATGTCTTCAAGCACCGCACCCATCTCGATGGCCAGCGCGAATTCGCCTGACAGCTCCGAGGCGTGCGCGCCGACCGCCTGAATGCCAATGACCTGATGCGTGTCCGCGCGCGCAACCACGCGCACGAAGCCGCCATCGGCGCCGGCTTGCATCGTCAGCGAGCGGCCGTTGGCGGCAAACGGAAACTGGCCGGTGACGATCTCGAGGTGCTGAGCGCGGGCCTGATCCGGCGACAGCCCGACCGCGACGATCTCGGGCTCGGTGAAGCACACCGCGGCAATGGCATTGGGCTCGAAGGCGCGACGACGGCCGGCGATGATCTCGGCAACCATCTCGCCCTGTGCCGACGCCTTGTGCGCGAGCATCGGCTCCCCCACCAGATCACCAATCGCCCAGACGTTGTGCATCGACGTGCGGCATTGCGCATCGACCCTGACGAACGGCCCGTTCATGTCGACGGCCATCTGCTCCAGGCCCCAGCCCTGCGTGTTCGGCCGCCGGCCTATCGCGACCAGCAGCTTGTCGCAATCCAGTGTCTGCGGCGCCGCATCGCCGCTCTGCACCGTCAGGGAGACACCAGCGTCCCCCTGCTCGACGCCCAGGGCCTTCGTGCTCAGGTGCACGGCCACGCCGTGCTGCTTCAACCACTGCTCGACCGGACGCACCAGCGCCGCGTCATAGGTCGGCAGAATGCGGTCCATCGCCTCGACGAAGCGGACCTCCACCCCGAGCTTGGCGAAGGCGATGCCCATCTCCAGCCCGATGTAGCCGGCGCCAACGACGACCAAACGCTGCGGCAGCTCGGCCAGCGACAGGGCCTCGGTCGAGGAGATCACATCGCCGCCGAGCGGCAGCTGCGGCAACGCGGCGCTGACCGAGCCGGTCGCCAGGATCACATGCTCGGCGTGAATCAGGGTCTGAGCATCCGGGGTTTCGCCATCCTCCCCTTTCACGACGCAGGTCTTGGCGTCGGAGAACTGCACCCAGCCGTGCACCACACGGACCTTGGCTTTCTTCAACAGGCCGGCAACGCCGCCACTGAGGCGGTCGACAATGCCGTCCTTCCACTGCACCGCTTCGGTCAGATCGAACTGCGGCGGCGCGGACAGGCGGATGCCCAGATGCGGGGCCGCTGCGTGCCGCTGCAGGTCGGCGTACTTCGTGGCGACATGGATCAGTGCCTTGGACGGAATACAGCCGCGGATCAGACAGGTGCCACCCAGCCGGTCGGCCTCGACCAGCGTGGTCTCCAGCCCGAGCTGGCCGGCGCGGATCGCGGCGACGTAGCCGCCGGGACCGCCGCCGACGACGAGAACCTGCGTTCGGATCGACGCGCCCATCTCAGACGCCCTCCATGAACAGGGTCGCAGGATGCTCCAGCGCGGACTTCACCGTCTGGATGAACTCGGCGGCGTCATAGCCGTCGACAATGCGGTGATCGAAGGACGAGGACAGATTCATCATCAGCCGCGGCACCAGCTGGCCACGTTGATACATCGGGCGTTCGACCATCTTGTTGACGCCGATGATCGCAACCTCCGGCGCATTGATCACCGGCGTCGAGACGATGCCGCCGAGCGCGCCGAGACTGGTGATGGTGATGCTCGAACCGCTCAGTTCCTCGCGCGCCGCCTTGCCGCTGCGCGCGGCATCGGCGAGCCGACGGATTTCCGCTGCCATCTGCCAGACGTCCAGCGTTTCGGCGTGACGCAGCACCGGCACCACCAGGCCGTTCGGGGTCTGCGTGGCCACGCCACAGTGCACTGCCGCATAGCGCCGCACGGTGCCGGCTTCGTCGTCATAGGTCGCGTTGATCTGCGGATAGCGCGGCAACACCTGCACCAGCGCCCGCAGCAGGAACGGCAGCAGGCTCAGCTTCGGCTGATCGTCGCGACGCATCGCATTCAGGTGCGTGCGCAGCGCCTCCAGCTCGGTGACGTCGATCTCCTCGACGTAGGCGAAATGCGGAATGCGCTGCTTGGCCCGCTGCATCGCCTCGGCGATCTTGCGGCGCAGACCGATGACCTTGATCTCCTCGACGGCGGTCCGCGGCGCCAGCGGCGCGCGACCAGCACCGGGTCGCGCGGCTTCGCGGGTTTCCAGATAGGCATCCAGATCCGCATGCGTGATGCGTCCGGCCGCGCCGCTGCCGGAAACGTACGGCAACTCGACCCCCAGCTCGCGCGCACGCTGACGTACCGCCGGAGATGCCAGCGGCTTGTCGCCGGGTTTGCGTAGTACCGGTGCCGCCGTCACCGCCGATGCCCTCCGCTTCGATGGCGCCGGAGTCGCTTCAGGCCCCGCCGAAACTTTAGTTGGTGGCGCACTGGACGGTGCTGCGGCCGCGGGTTTCGCTGCCTCAGGCAGCGGTGCGGCGACTTTGCTGGCTGCACCTGTCTTGCCCGCGGAAACGTTGCCTTGCCCGTCAACCTCCAGCGTCACCAGAGCCGAGCCGACGGCGATCATGTCCCCCGCCTGCCCATGTAATTCCACCACCGTGCCGGTCACCGGCGACGGCAGTTCGACCGCGGCCTTGTCGGTCAGCATGTCGACCAGCGGCTGGTCCTCGCTGACCACGTCGCCGACGGCGACGCGCCAGGTCGCGATCTCGGACTCGGCGATGCCTTCACCGATGTCGGGCAATTTGACGATATGACGACCCATCGCTCAGCCCTCCATCACGGCGGTGATCGCACGCGTGACGCGCTGCGGCCCGGGAAAGTATTCCCACTCGAACACATGCGGATACGGCGTGTCCCAGCCGGTGACGCGCTGGATCGGCGCCTCCAGGTGGTAGAAGCAGTGCTCCTGCACCAGCGCCGACAGTTCCGCGCCGAAGCCGCTGGTGCGCGTGGCCTCGTGCACGATCACGCAGCGGCCGGTCTTCTTCACCGATTCGACGATGGTGTCGATATCGATCGGCAGCAGCGAGCGCAGATCGATCACCTCGCCGTCGACACCCGCCTCCTCGACCGCGGCCAGACACACATGCACCATCGTGCCGTAAGCCAGCAAAGTCACATCGTTGCCTGGACGCGCAATCGCAGCCTTGCCCAGGTCGATGCGGTAATAGCCTTCCGGCACCTCGCCCTGCGGATGCTTGGACCACGGCACCAGCGGCTTGTCATGATGGCCGTCGAACGGACCGTTGTAGATACGCTTGGGCTCGAAGAACATGACCGGATCGTCGTCCTCGATCGCCGCGATCAGCAGCCCCTTGGCGTCATAGGGATTTGACGGCATCACCGTCTTCAGCCCGCAAACATGCGTGAACACGCCCTCGGGCGACTGGCTGTGGGTCTGCCCGCCGAAGATGCCGCCGCCGCAGGGCGCACGTACGGTGATCGGCGCCCAGAACTCGCCGCCGGAGCGATAGCGCAGGCGCGCCGCTTCGGACACCAACTGATCGAAGGCCGGGTAGATGTAATCGGCAAACTGGATTTCGGCGACCGGCCGCAGGCCGTAGACGCCCATGCCGATCGCGGTGCCGAGAATGCCGCCCTCGGCGATCGGCGTGTCGAACACGCGGGTCTTGCCGTACTTCTTCTGCAGGCCCGCGGTGCAGCGGAACACACCGCCGAAGTAGCCAACGTCCTCGCCGAAGATCACCACGTCGTCGTCGCGACCGAGCATCACGTCGAGCGCCGAGTTGATCGCCTGAATCATGTTCATCGTTGCCATGGCGATCGTCCTTCAGTAACCCATTTCCTGGCGCTGCTTGATCAGATGCGGCGGCATCTCCTTGAACACGTCATCGAACATCGAGCGCGGACTGTCCGGCGGTGTCGACAGGGTGCCGTAGCTCTCGGCCTCCTTCAGGTCCGCCCTGACCTGCGCATCCAGCTCGGCAGCCAGCTGCGTGTGCTGATCCACGCTCCATTCACCGATGCCGATCAGATGGCGCTTCAGTCGTTCGATCGGATCACCCAGCGGCCAGCGTGCGCTTTCGCTCTGAGGTCGATACGCGGAAGGATCGTCGCTGGTCGAATGCGCATCGGCGCGATAAGTGAACAGCTCGATCAGGGTTGGGCCGTGGTTGCTGCGCGCGCGCTCGGCCGCCCAGCGCGTAACGGCGTAAACGGCGAGAAAGTCATTGCCGTCTACGCGCAGGCCTGGAACTCCGTAGCCAATCGCACGGTCCGCGAACGTTGCACGCTCACCGCCGGCGATGCCCTGGAACGCGGAAATCGCGTACTGGTTGTTGACGACGTTCAGGATCACCGGCGCCTGATACACGCTGGCGAAGGTCAGCGCGTGATGAAAGTCCGGCTCCGCCGTCGTGCCCTCGCCGACCCAGCTTGCGGCAATGCGCGTGTCGCCCTTCATCGCCGAGGCCATCGCCCAACCCACCGCCTGCGGATACTGCGTACCGAGGTTGCCGGAGATCGAGAAAAAACCTTTCTCGCGCACCGAATACATGATCGGCAGTTGCCGGCCTTTCAGGCGATCGCGGGTGTTGTTGAAGATCTGGCACATCATGTCGACCAGCGAATGCCCGCGCGCCACCAGCAGACCCTGCTGGCGGTAGCTGGGAAACAGCATGTCGTTGTCGTCCAGTGCGTAGGCCTGCGCCACCGCCACCGCCTCTTCGCCGGTGGACTTCATGTAGAACGAGGTCTTGCCCTGCCGTTGCACGCGCAGCATACGATCGTCGAACACGCGGGTCAGCATCATCGCGCGTAGACCGCTGCGCAGCGCCTCAGCGTCGAGGTCCGGCGTCCAGTCGCCGACGGCCCGGTCATGGTCGTCGAGCACGCGGATCAGACCGTCGGCGTAGTCACGCAGATCGCGCGCGGGCGCGTCGACAGCCGGGCGCGCCTGCGTTCCCGCCAAGGGGATTTTCAGGCCGGAGAAATCCGGCTCGTCTCCAGGCCGCGCCGGCGGCTCGGGAATGTGTAGCGACAAGCGACGACCGATACTCATTGCCCTGCTCTCCTCTTGAGGCACCGCAGACTGCTTGTATTAAACACCCGTGGGCGATACCGCAGTAGCGCCGCGGATGAAAGGTTTCTGTCGTCAGGCGGCGGCGCGCATCGTGCTGCGATGCATCCGCGCCGCTTCCTCGATGCGACGGCGTGCCAGCTCATCGGCAATGCGATGCGTCGGCACGCCAAGCTCGTTCGCACGATCGAAGATGTCCAGCAGCGACTGCTCGATACCTGCGACCTTGGCCATGACCGCCGCCTCGTCCATCGACTGCAGGTACTCGGCGCCGGCGTTGATGATGCCGCCGGCATTGATCACGTAGTCCGGGGCGTACAGGATGCCGCGCTCGCGCAGGCGCTCGCCGTCGGCATCGGTGGCGAGCTGGTTGTTGGCCGCGCCGGCAACAATCCGGGTCTGCAGTTGTGGAATGCTCTCGGCATTCAGGATCGCTCCGAGTGCGCAGGGCGCCAGCACGTCCACCGGCGCGAACAGAATGCGGTCGACCCCCAGCGTCTCGGCGCCAAACTGCGCCCGCGCCCGCTCGACGGTCTGCGCATTCAGATCGGCAACGACCAGCCGGGCGCCGGCAGCATGCAGCAGCTCACACAGATGCCAGCCGACGTGCCCCAGGCCCTGCACCGCGATGCGCAAACCGGCCACGTCATCGCGGCCCAGCTGCGCACGCACCGCGGCGCGGATCCCGCAGAACACGCCATACGCCGTTTTCGGCGAGGGGTCGCCACCGGCGCTGCCGTCGTCGCGCTGCGACAGACCACAGACATGACGTGTGCGCCGCGCCACCGCTTCCATATCGGCCACGCTGACGCCGACGTCCTCGGCCGTCACATACCGCCCGCCGAGCTGATCGACCACGCGCCCGAAGGCTTCGAACAGCGCCGGCGTTGGCACACGCTGCGGGTCACGCAGGATCACCGCCTTGCCGCCGCCCAGCGGCAGCCCTGCCACGGCATTCTTGTAGCTCATGCCGCGCGACAGGCGCAGCGCGTCGGTCATCGCCGCATCGGCGCTGGCGTAGCTCCACAGGCGGCAGCCGCCGGCCGCAGGGCCGAGCGCGGTCGAATGCACAGCGATGATCGCGCGCAGCCCACTCTCTGCGTCGTGGAAGCAATGCACGCCCTCGTGGGCATCGAATGCGGGTGAATCGAACACGCTCATGGACATCGGACTCCGACCGGGCGCAGCAAGGATGCGAAACAGTCCGATTAGTCTAGAAATGAAATCAGGGAATTTCGTTCTTTTGTATTTGAATTAGGTCACATAAACGGAATAATGTTCCGGATTCATGCATTAATTCGAAACAAATGAAGATCCGTCTCGACGCGCTGGACGTGCGCATCCTCAACCTGATCCAGCGCGACACAATGCTGGCCGTTGCCGACATCGCCGAGCGCGTGGCCTCATCCAAGACCGTCGTCTGGCGTCGCATCCAGAAGCTGGTCGACGCCGGCGTGATCCGCGAGCGCGTGGCCATCCTCGACCATCACAAGGTCGGCCTGCGCATCATGGTGTTCGCGCACGTGAAGATGTCGCGTCACAATCGCGACGCGCTGCCGACCTTTCTGGATGCCGTCGCCAGGCTGGCGCCGGTCATCGAGTGCCACACCCTGATGGGCGATGTCGACTTCCTGCTGAAGATCGTCGTGCCCAGCGTCGAGGACTACGAGCACTTCGTCTGGCAGAAGCTGTCGCAGATCGAGGGTGTGCAGGAGATCAGCTCCTCGATCTCGATGAGCCAGAGCATCAACACCACGAGTCTGCCAATCCGCGTCACCGCAACGGACGAGTGAGCTGGGCATCTCTCGGTCTATGCTCGGCACCGGCCCTGGATGCCGTCGCCGTGATCCTTATTCGTCATCGCGTCGTCACGATGGTTTAGACTACGCGCCCTAACTGGCCCCGATTTCAGAGTGCGTCATGACGTTTGTCGTTACCGAAAACTGCATCAAGTGCAAGTACACCGACTGCGTGGAAGTCTGCCCGGTCGACTGCTTCCATGAAGGTCCGAATTTCCTCGTGATCGATCCGGAGGAGTGCATCGACTGCACCCTGTGCGAGCCCGAGTGCCCGGCCGAGGCAATCTTCGCCGAGGACGACGTGCCCGAAGATCAGGCGCATTTCACCGAAATCAACGCCACCCTGACCAAGGAATGGCCGGTCATTACCGAGCGCAAGGAACCGCTGGCGGACGCCAAGGAGTGGGACGGCAAGCCGGACAAGCTGGCACTGCTGGAACGCTGATCGCCAACGCCTGAACCCAGGCGCGCTGCCCACGGCAGCGCGCCTTTTTCATGTCCGGCGGCCGGCGTCAGTCCGGCAGCTCGATCCAGCGCAGTGCCGGATCCTCGATCAGCGGCAGATACAGCGCCGCCCGCACCGGTCGCCCGCCCGCCCCGGCCTCCAGCCGGCGCAGCGCCGTGCAATACGCGCGCAGCTGCCCGCTGTAACGCTCCAGCTCCTGGCGCACGAAGCCGGCAACATCACCCCCCTCGTGCGTACTGGTCTTGAAGTCGACGATCCAGTGCACGCCGTCATCGACGAAACTGCGGTCGATCACCAGCCGCCGCGGCACCGCGTCCAGTACTGCCGTCACCGCGTACTCGCTGCGCGCGCCTTCCAGACGGCGGTCCAGCAGGCGCCGACCGCGCGGATCGGCCAGCAGATTCGCCAGCGCCGCCTGCACGCGTTGCGCCGCGGAATCGCAGCGCGCCGCCGGCACCCCCTCGTGCTGCAGATCATCCGACAGCAGCGGCAACACGCCGGCGCAGCGCTCAGGTGTCCAGGTATCGATATCGTCCTCGGCGATCAGCTGCGCCCAGCGGTGAAACACCACGCCGACGCTGCGCGCCAGCTCGCCGGCCCAGTCGAAGCGCAGTGCTTCGCCGCCGCCGCTGGTGACGGCCTCGACCAGCGGCAGCCCTGCCGCCGGGAGGGGCAACTCGAAGCCGCTGCGCCGGCGCAGCGGCGGTACCGGACGATCCGTGCCCCCCGCAACGGACGACGCGACGTCGCCGGCCTGCGCGGCCGCACGCTCGAACTGGGCCGCCACCGCCGGCCACAGCCGCGCCAGCAGGCTGCGCGCGGTCGGCGCGCGCACGCTGACGGCCCCGTCATCCTTGCCGACCTGACGCCGGACCTCGCCGAACAGGTGCAGCTGGCGGCGTGCACGCGTCGCCGCCACATACAGCAGGCGCGCATCCTCGAACTGCTGCTTGCCGGACTCGATGCCACGCACGAAGTCGAACGCGGGATCGCGCTCGTCGCCGCGCGCATGCACCGGCGCCAGCAGCAGGCGGCTTTCACCGAGCACATCGGTCAGGTGTGCCCAGGCCAGCAGCGGCTGGTCATCACTGCGCGTGCCGCGCGCGAGGCCGGGCACGATCACCGTGTCGAATTCCAGCCCCTTGGATTTGTGGATGGTCATCAGGCTGACGCCGCCATCGGACGCCGGATCGGGGCTGGCCTTGAGCTGCGCCAGCGCCAGATCCAGCTGATCGAAATCGTCCAGCACCGCGCCAGGCGCGAGCTGCTGCAGGCAGTCGAAGAACACCGCAGCGTCGGCCAGTGCGCCGGCATCGCCGGCACAGCCCGGCCCGCCGAGCGCGACCCAGGTTGCCTCGATCCAGCGCCGCAGCGGACGCCGCCCCTGTTCGGCCAGCGCGGCGTCGATCACCGCCAGGGTCCGTTGCAGGCGCTCGGCGCCATCGACGCTGAGCCGCGCCAGGCGCTCGGGATCGCGCAGCGCCGCGAGCAGGCTCTGCGACGCCGGCAGTTCGCCGGCCAGCGCATACAGATCGGCCAGCACCAGTCCGCACCATGGCGCGCGCAGCAGCGCCAGCCACGCGCTGCGATCCATCGGATGCAGCAGCGCCCAGGTCAGTGCGCGCAGATCCTCGATCACCGGCCGTTCGGCCAGACTCTCGATGTCGACCGCGCGATAGTTGATGCCGGCGGCGCGCAGGCGCGGCGCGATCTCCAGCAGATGTCCGCGTCCCCGCACGAGGATCGCAATCGAACCGTCCGGGGCGGCGGCGCGCGCCGCGCGCACCCGCTCCACCACCCATTCAGCTTCCTGCGCCGGACCCGCGTCGATCAGCGGGTGCACGGTCACGCCGCAGTCGCCCTCGGGATCGGGCTGGGTCGCGATCGCCGCGCTGTACGGCACCGCACTGCGATTCAGATCGGCCTGCGCCGGCAGCACCCGCGCGAACGCGTCATTGACCCACGCCACCACCGCCGCGCAGGAGCGGAAGTTGCAGCGCAACCGCAGCGGATGCAGCCGCAGGTTGCCGATGCCATCGCGCCAGGCACGCAGATACAGGCCGACGTCGGCTTCCCGAAACCGGTAAATGCTCTGCATCGGATCGCCGACGACGAACAGCGTGCGGCCGTCGCCCTCGCTCCAGCCGGCGGTCAGCCGCAGCAGCAACTGCCACTGCCCCTCCGAGGTGTCCTGGAACTCGTCGACCAGCAGATGCTGCACGCGATAGTCCATGCGCAGCGCCAGTTCACTCGGCGCCTCGGCGTCGCCCAGCGCCGCCACCGCCTGCCCGGCGATCTCGGCAAAGTCGACCTCGCCCCGCGCAGCGAACACCAGCCGCAACTGCGCCGCCGTCAGCAGCAGCGTATCCAGCAGCGCCTCCAGCACCGCCCACTGCGCATCGGAATACTGCGGCTGCGGCAGGCCGCGCAGCGCGTCCAGCAGCGCGTCGAGCCCGTCGACCTGCGCCAGCGCCTCGATCAGCGCCAGATGATCCTGTTTGCGCTGCTGCGGCTCGCCCTTGCCGGCCGGAAAACCGTTCTTGACGTTGACGGTCTTGCGCCAGGTTCCGGTGCCGGTCAGCACCAGATCGACCAGGGCATGCCATTGCGGCAAGGCGGCCGCGCCCACCTCCGGCCAGCCGTCGGCGCCGAGCCGGCGCAGCGGATGCCGTGCATCCTCCGGCGCCAGCGTCTGCGCCGCGTACGCCGCGGACTCGCACCAGGCCAGACGCAGCGACTCGGGCACGGCCTGGGCCGCGCGCTGCACGGCGTCGGTGACCACCCAGTCCAGCGCCGCCTCCAGCGCCTCGCGCGGCCGCTGCGCGCGCTGCTCGCGCGTGACCAGCCGCAGCCACTGATCACGCCGCGGCAGCAGATTGACCAGCTGCTGTTCGAGGGTGCCGCTGCGATTGTCGAAATGCCGCAGCACGCGCGCGACCGGCTGCGCCATCGGGCTGTCGGCATCCAGCAGATCCAGCACCGCACGCGCCGCCTCGCGGTACAGCGGCTCGGCAAATTCTGTCACCGCGACACGCCCCCCGAATCCGGAGGTCAATGGGGATTGCTGCGTGATCTGCGCGCACAGCGAATCGATGGTGACGATGCGCAGCCGCTGCGGCGTGTCCTGCAGGCGCCACTGGCGCGCCTGCGAGCGCTGCAGCACCGCACGCGCCAGCGTCCAGGTCTTGCGCGCATGCGCCGACGCCGGCGGCTCGGCATCCATCGCACGGCTGATCGCGCCGAACACGCGATGCCGCATCTCCGCCGCGGCCTTGCGCGTGAACGTCATCGCCACGACTTCCTCGGGCTCGTCGACCGTCGCTAGCAGCGCGAGCAGACGCTGTGTCAGAAGCTCGGTCTTGCCCGAGCCGGCCGGCGCCTGGACGATGAAGCTGCGCGACGGATCGAGCGCGGCCTCGCGCTCGGCGGCGTCGGCAATCGCATCCCGCTGCGGATCGGCGCTCATGCCAGCACCTCCGCATCGTCGTCGAAGGCGGCGCCGGGCTGCGCCTCATGGATGCGGCACAGCGCATGCAAAGTGCAGTCGCGGCACGACTGCCGCGTGTGCTTGGGCGTGACGCTAGCCAAGCCCCGGCGCACCTCGTCGGCCACGGTCTCCAGCTCGCCGCGCCAGCGCCCCATCAGACCGTCCCAGCTGCTGGCGTCCTTGGTCTCGTTGATCTGCGCATAGCCCTTGATGCCGGGCACGCGCTCGGCATCGTCGGCAATGCCGTCCAGGCCGAGCTGTCCCTGCACCAGCCGCCCGTAGGCCACCGCGCGCGTGTCCGCCCGCGTCAGCGCATAGATCAGCAACTGCGGCTCCTCCGGACGACCGTCGTGCCACGGCAACGGCCGCCTGGCGCCGGTCTTGTAGTCGATCACCAGCTGCGCGCCGTCTTCGAGGCGGTCGACGCGATCCGGACGCAGCCGCAACAGCAGCTCGCCGAAGCGCACCAGCTGGGCATCCCCCTGCGCGGCCTCCGGCGCGTCCACCGTGCTGCCCTCGATCAGTTCGACGATGAACGGCGGGCGTTCGCGCTCCAGCTGCAGCCAGTCGTGCAGCAAGTTCCGCAGACGCTCGGCCTCGAGCCGGCGCAGGCCATTGCCGAGCCGCTGCGGGGCGATCCGCTGCAGCCGCTCCAGCTCGGCATCGACCGCGGTACCCACCTGCTGCGCCTGCGCGTCGTCACTCAGCGCCAGCAGCCCGGCCTGTGTGCGCAGCTGGCGCCAGATCGTCTCCAGGCTTCGATGCACCAGCTCGCCGCGATCGATCGGCGACAGGCCATGCCCCGGCTGTTCGAGCGCACGCGCGCCGAGCCGATGCGTGGCAAAGGCGCGAAACGGGCAGCGCGCCTGATCGCCGAGCAGCCGGGCGCCCCCGGGCACCGCGGCGTCCGGGCGCGGCGCCGGCGCATAGGCATCGGCGCGGGTCTCGATCTCCACCACGGCGCGCTGCGCGATCCACGCGGGCGGCAGCCCGCTCGCATCCAGCGGCTCGGCCTGCGCCGCCTCGTCCCGGATCAGCGGACTCGGCGACAGCGGCCGCTCGCCGTCCATCGCCGCCCAGCTGAAGACGACCTCGGACGCCGCCGCACGCCATCGCGTGGTCATGCGCTCGGCCCAGGCCAGCTCGTGCGCGGTCGACGCGTGCGGCATGCCGTGCTGGCGCTGCAGCGCAAACGGAATGAAGGGATTCGGCCGCCCGCCCGGCGGCCAGCGCTCGTCATCCAGGCCCAGCACCCACAGCGCATCGAAGGTCTGGCCCTGCGCCTCCAGCGCACCGAGCACCTGGATCCGCACCGGCGGCGTCTGCGGCTGGAACACCCGGCCCTGCGCCAGCACCTGCAGCTGGTGCAGCGCGCCGGACGCCGGCACCGCCCCAAGCACGCCGCCGAGCGCGCCCAGAGCGCCGAGCAGCTCGCGCCAGGCCTGCACCGCCTGATAGTCGATGCTGTCGAGCGCGCGCGGCCCGGGCCAGCCGGCCAGATCCAGCCAGGCACTAAAGCGCTCCGACCAGTCGGCCGGGTCAGCCCGACCGGCCTGCGCGCGTGCGGCCTGCAGCTTGCGCAGACGCTGCGCCAGCGCGCCCGATCCGGCCGACTCGGGCAGCACCCGCAGCAGCGTATTCAGGTCCACGCGCAGATGGCCGTCCTCACGCAGCCGGCGATCCAGCTCGGCGCGCTGCAGGCGCTCGCTGTCCGCAGTTTCATCCGCCTCGATGGTCCCGCGCTGACCCCAGTACGACGAGCACAGCAGACTGCCGGCCGCCGCCAGATCCAGCCCCTCTACGCACAGGCGCAGCAGCTGCAGCGCGCATTGCACCAGTCCCAGTTGCGGCAGCGCCTCGCCGAGACTGAAGTTGTAGGGCCGCTGCGCACGCCCCGGATTCAGGCTGTCCAGGCTCGGGCACAGCGTCTGGTCGAACACGCGCTGCAGATCGGCGCGGCGCGCGCCCAGATCCGGCACCACCACGCCGATGCGCGCATCCGGCTCGCGCAGCGCGGTCTCGCGCACCCACTGCGCACAGGCGCGCAGCTCCTGCGCGGCATCCGCCGCCACCGCAGCGCGCGGCGTGGCACGGGGCTGCGGCTCGGCCAGTCGCTGCAGACGACACCCGCGCGCCTGCAGCGCCGACCACACCTGGCGTTGCCACGGCGGCGGCGCGTCGAACCCAGCCAGCACCAGCTGTGCCGGCAACCCGGCATCAGCGGCCAGCGCGGCGATCTGCTGCGCCCGGGCGGCGCCGCCATCGACACGACCGATGCGTTCGCAACGAAGACGGTAGGCCTCGGCCCAGGTATTGAAGCGTTCAACGTCCGCGGTCGCCGCCGGCAGCGGCAAGGAGAGATGGAAGTCCTGACACATCCGCCAGGCCTGCGCCGCGAGCTGCGCCGCCTCGGACGGCCGCAGCAAGACCTGCTCACCGGGGGACTCGGCCACCACCAGACGCCACAACAGGTCGGACTCAGCGTCACTGAGCACCGCCCGAGCATGCTCGCCATCCCGCCAGCGGCGCCGCAGGCTACGCGCCGCGGACTCGCGCAGCAGGGTCTCGGGCGCCAGCATCGTCGGCGTCGGCCAGGCTTCGCAGCCGCGTGCGATCTGCCAGCGCCCGTACGCGTCCTGCAAGTGCTGCGCCAGACGGCTGCCGCTACACAGCACCCAGGTCGATTCCGCGTCGGCGGACAGTTGCTCGAACAGCGCCGTGCGCGCGATCGGCGGCAGCGTGTCGTAGGGCACCTCGGCGAAGGATTCGGTTGGACTCACGGCGACAGTGCGGGAGACAGATCGTCAATGGAAGGGATGCGGACCAGTGTGCCAGCTTCGAGTCTCAAAACCTGCGATTTGCGCCTCCGCCCCAACGACAAAGCCCGCCGGATGGCGGGCTTTGCGTTCACAGACTGCTCAAGGCTCAGCCGGCCTGATCCAGCGCAGCCAGACGATCGGCCAACGGACCGGCCGGGACGTAGCCGTTGACCACTTCACCGTTGGGCAGAATCATCATCGGCGTGCCGCGCAGACCCAGTTCAGCCCCCAGCTCCCATTCCTCACGCACCGGATTTTCGCAGTCGACCGGGCCGTCGGCCTTGCCGGTCTGCTTGGCCACGGTCATCGCCTCCTTGCGATCGGCCGAGCACCACACCGCCTCGGCCTTGCGGAACGAATCGGTATCCGGACCCGAGCGCGGATAGAACGCGTAGCGGATCTCGATGCCCTTGGCCAGGTACTGATCCATTTCACGATGCAGCTTGCGGCAGTAGCCGCAGTCGACGTCGGTGAACACCGTGACCTTGCGATTGGCGGCCGCACCGCCCTCGGGCGTGAACACGATCATCTTGTCCTCGCCCAGCGCGGCGAGCTTGGCCAGGCGGTCGGTCTTGCGTGCGTTTTCGGTCAGACTCTGACCGGTCTGCAAATCGATCAGATCGCCCTCGATCAGATAACGGCCATCCTGGGTGATATAGCCGTACAGGCTGCCGCTCTGCACTTCATACATTCCGGGCGCGGGCGCCGGTCGCACCGCATTGGCGCCCAGTTCCGGAATCGCATGGGCGAGCATCTTGCGAATCTGATCCAGCGGAACCGGCTCGCCCGGCACGCCCTGTGGCATGACCGGATCAGCCATTGCAGCGGTCTCGTCCTGCGCCTTGGCGGCGGTGTCGGACGAATATTCTGGGGCGCAGGCCGCGGTCAGCAGGCCGATCAGGGCAGCGGCAGCGGCAGTGCCGCGACGGGTCAGGGTCATCATCGGGAACGGTGGTTCAGTCGAATTCAGGGTGTTCATTATGACAGCACGTCCGGCACAAGATTCCGCAGCCGCGCAGAGTCATCCGCGCGGATGGTGCTGCGCGTGCAGCTCACGCAGGCGTTGCTGGGCCACATGGGTATAGATCTGGGTGGTCGACAGATCCGAATGCCCGAGCAGGGACTGCACTACACGCAGGTCCGCACCGTGCTCGAGCAGATGCGTCGCAAACGCATGCCGCAGCGTATGCGGCGACAGCGAGGCGCGGATGCCCGCACGCACCGCGTACAGCTTGATCAGGCGCCAGAAGTTGTGCCGCGTCATGGTTTCGCCGCGTGCGGTCAGGAACAGGCCATCGGGATTGCGCGCGCCGGCCAGTTCCGGCCGCGCCTCGGTGACGTAGCGGCGCAGCCAGTCCATCGCCAGCTCTCCCATCGGCACCAGGCGTTCCTTGCCGCCCTTGCCGACCAGCTGCACCACGCCCGAACGCAGATCGACGCCGGTGCGCTGCAGGTCGACCAGCTCGCTCACGCGCAGACCACTGGCGTACATCAGCTCCAGCATTGCGCGGTCACGCAGGCCCAGTGGGGTTTCGGCATCCGGCGCCGCCAGCAGGCGCTCGACATCCGCCTCGCTCAGCGTCTTGGGCAAGCGCAGGCCCATCTTCGGCGAATCCAGCCGCGCACTGGGATCGTCGCGGCGCTGACTGTCGGCCAGCAGGTAGCGATAGAACTGTCGGAGAGACGACAGCAACCGCGCCTGGCTGCGCGGACTCAGCGCACGCGCAACCAGGTACTCGCGCAGGTCCGCCTCGCCCGCCGCAACCAGCGCGATGCCGCGTGGCCGCAGCCAGCGTGCCAGCAACAACAAATCCGAGCGATAGCTGGCCTGTGTATTCGGCATCACGCCACGCTCCATCCACAGCCGGTCGACAAAACGATCGACCGCGGCACGGTCCTCGTCGTCAGCCACTGGAGCAACCGGCAATGTCATGCGTCTTCCCATGGCGGCGCAGCTTACCCGTCCACCGCATCGCGTGCCGGCCGCCCGCGGCGGGCCGGTTTCATGTCTAATACCGCGCCATGACCGGACTGTTACGGGAACGCATTTACCCAGCGCTTGCCGCGCCGATGCTCGTCATCGCCGCCTTTTTCGTGTGCCTGATGGTCATCATCGGCCCGACCCTGGCCATCCGGCGAGAACTTGGCCGCATCGGTGTGCGACTGATGCTCGGCTGCATGGGCGTACGGCTCCGCGTTTACGACACCAAGCATGTGCTGCGCCGCCACTGCATCGTCGTTTCCAATCACGCCAGCTATCTGGACGGTCTGGTGCTGACTGCGGCATTGCCCCGCCAATACACCTTCGTCGTTCAGGACGGCGCCGCCAGCTGGCCACTGGTCGGGCTGACCCTGCGTCGCATGGGTGTGGTTTTCGTCAATCGCGCCGCCGCGCGCGAAAGCGCACGGCTGACGCGACAACTGATGCGTCGCCTGCACGCCGGCGAGCCGCTGGCGATCTTTGCCGAAGGCACCTTCAAAGCGGAGCCCGGGCTGCTGCCGTTCAAGGCCGGCGCGTTTCTGATGGCCGCACGCGAGAACGTCCCGGTGGTGCCGGCGGCGATCACCGGCACCCGTCGGGTCTACGGCGGGGGGCGCAAGCTGCCGCGCTGGAGCCCGATCGAAGTGCGCTTCCGGCCCGCCCGCTATCCCGACGGAACCGACCGCGATGCCGCGCTGCGCCTGCGCGAGGAAGTTCGACGCGAAGTTCTCGCGCTGTGCGGAGAAAGCGATCGCGCCCCACTCGAACCGTCGCCGCAGTCGGAACTCGCGGCTTGATCCGGTATCCTTCGCGCGGTCGCGCCGAAACCCGGCCGCAAGACACTCCCCCCGAACATGCCTAGCCGACGCCATCCCGACACCTGGACCAACTGGGCCGGCACCGTGCACTGCGAAGTCACGAACCACGCCCAGCCGGTCACGATCGAACAGATCCAGGCTGAAGTGCTGCGTGCCGCAGAAGAAGGCGAACGCCTGCGCCCGGTGGGAGCTGGACGGTCCTTTTCGCCGTTGTGCTGGAGCGACGAGAATCATCTGTCGCTGGCCAAGTTCACCGGGATCGAATCGACCGACGTGCAAAACCAGCGCGTCTGGGTGCGCTCCGGCACCACCTTGCGGCGCCTGACACATTCATTGGCCAACCGTGGGCTGGCGCTGGAAAACGCACCCGACAACGACCGACTGACCCTGTCCGGCGCGATCAGCACCGCCAGTCACGGCAGCGGCGCCGCCTTCGGCAATCTGTCGACCCTGGTCACCGGCCTGCGCATGGTTTGCGCCGATGGCACCGTGCGCGAAGTCCGGCCCGACACCGATGCCGAGCTGTTCAGCGCCACCGCGGTTTCGCTTGGCGCGCTCGGCGTCATCACGCATGTGGAGCTGCAGTGCGTTGACGACTACAAGCTGGTATCCAGCACGGCCAGCACCACGCTGGGTGTGGCGATGGAACGGCTCAACGAGCTGCGCCGCGATCATCGCAACGCCGAGCTGTTCTGGTTCCCTTACGCCAACTCGGTGATCGTGCGCGCACTCGACGTCACCCGCGATCCGAAGTCGTGGCTGAGTCCGGTCCGACACACGCTGACGCACAGTCTCGAACGCCGCATCTACAGCTCGATCGCGATCGCGGCACGGCGCGCGCCGCGGACGGCGGAACGCTTCGGCCGCATGCTGACGCGCCGCAATGCCACCCGCAGCAACGTCGTCGACGCGCGTGACGCCTACGCATTCCGCCGCTTCGCGCGCTTCCAGGCCCTCGAATACGCCCTGCCGGTTGAACGTCTGCCGGCCGCGATCGAAGCGCTGGACAAGATCATCCGCGCGCTCGACTTCCGCGTGCACTTCCCGATCGAAGTGCGCTTCGTCAAATCCGACGCACTGTGGCTGTCACCGCATACCGGTCGCGAAAGCGCCTGCGTGGCGGTCCCCGCGTATCCCGATACGCCGTTCGAAGGCTACTTCTCGGTCGTCGCCGAAGTGCTGGAACGTCACGGCGGTCGTCCGCACTGGGGCATGGTGCATCCGCACACCCATGACGAGCTGCGCACCATGTATCCGCGCTTCGACGATTTCTGCGCGTTACGGCGCGAACTTGATCCGCGTGGCCTGTTTCTGAACCCGCACCTCGCCGCCGTATTTGGCGAATCGCTGCGCTGACGCGACACCGCATGCCTGCAAGCACCCCGCTTTCCCCACGTGAACGCTATCAGCGTGATCTCGCGCGCGAGGACTTCGTACATGACGCCGCACAGGCCGCCGCGGTCGACGCATTGCAGCGGGTCTACGAGTCCATCGTAGGCAGCCCGCCCAGAAAGCGCTTTGGCTTCGGCAAGCCGCGCTGGACCGCGGTGCCCGGCCTGTACATGTGGGGCGGCGTCGGTCGCGGCAAGACTTACCTGATGGATGCGTTTTACGAGGCGCTTCCCGCAGCCGGAAAACTGCGCACGCACTTTCATCGCTTCATGCTCGACGTGCATGAGCGCCGTCGCAAATATCCGGATGAACGTGATCCGCTGAAGCTGGTCGCCGCCGAGTACGCCGCTGACGTGCGCGTGCTGTGCTTCGACGAGTTCTACGTGTCCGACATCGCCGACGCGATGATTCTTGGCCGTCTTTTCGAAAGCCTGTTCGCGGCGGGCGTTACCTTGGTCGCCACCAGCAACATTCCGCCGGACCGGCTCTACGAGAACGGACTGCAGCGCGCCAACTTCCTGCCGTTCATCGACGTGCTCAAGCAGTACGTGCGCGTACTCAATGTTGACGGCGGCACCGACTACAGGCTGCGTGCGCTGACGCACGCCGAGATCTATCACCATCCCTGCGACGCCATTGCGGAGAACAACATGGCACGCTGGTTCTCCGAAATTTCACCGGAGCCCGGCCAGGCCAACGAAGCTCTGAAGATCCACGGTCGCGAAATCCGTAGCCGCCGCATGTCCGAAGGCGTGGTCTGGTTCGACTTCGCCAATCTCTGCGAAGGTCCGCGCAGCGCCGCCGACTACATCGAGATTGCACGCACCTTCCACACGGTACTGCTGTCGCGCGTACCGCAGCTCACCCCGTTCCATGAGGATGCAGCACGTCGCTTCATCAATCTGGTCGACGAGTTCTACGACCGCGGCGTCAAGCTGATCATCGCGGCGGAAGTGCCGCAGGAGAAGCTTTACGTCGGTGAGAAACTGCGCTTCGAGTTTCAACGTACGCAGTCGCGCCTCACCGAAATGCAGTCACAGGAATTTCTGGCCTTGCCCCATCTGGCATAGCGTCGCCTGACAACTGCTCGTTGCCACCTGAACCCGCAGTACGTCGTAGGCAGCAAAGACCTACTGAGCGCTCTAAGCGACACACTCATCCCGAGCAGCCTGCACGTCGTGCGTCGCCAGGAACCCGGAGATCCGCTCCAGTACCACTGAAGACTGCTCGCGGTGCGGCACATGACCGCAGCCGCTCAGAATCGTCATTTCCGCCGGACCCGAAACACCTTCGACGATCGTTCGCGGAAAATCCTCAGGACCGAACTCGTCCAGATCACCGTGAATTGCGAGCACGGGACATTGGACAGCGCCCAGATGCGCATCGAGAGACCAGCCTGAAAATTCGTTTGAGAGCCAGACCTCTGTCCAGGCATCCAGCACCCATCGCGCCTTGTCTCCATGCCATTTTTCAAGCCGTTCAATCTTCCCCGGAAGATGGAAATCGGCCTTGGCCGCGCGGATGCCCTGCAAGGTCAGATCAGCGACAAATGCCTGCGCGGATTCGGTAATCACCGCTTCGCATTCAAAGTCGCCGGAACCAGCGATCACAACAGCCATCGCACCGCCGACGCTATGCCCCATCAGTGAGCACCTGTGGACACCCAGAGCCCGACGGATCGCCGGGAAATACACGTCCGCTTCCTCATTGATGAAACGGCTGGATGGCGGCGCATCACGAAGACTCGATTTTCCGAAACCCAGACGGTCATACGCAATGACCGGGCGCGACAGCGCCATCGCCAAAGCCGCCGGGAAGTCGCGCCACAGATCAACGCAGCCCAGCGAATCGTGCAGAAGCACCATTGGAGTCGGTGTCGTGACCCGCTGCGGCGTCCAAATCCGGACAAAAATTTGGCCGCCGGGAACCTCGATATAACGCTCCTCGATATTGCAGTCCGTCATCTAATTCTCTTCGGCGTCTGACGCCTCAATGGGATATTGCAAATTACAACTCGTGCGCTGACACCGCTTGCAACGGCGCCGCGTAAACCAGACCGCGATCAAACCAGACGCAGGGTTCCACAGCAACCGAATCAAAGCAGACCTAAAGCATGCGCTCCGCGCCTTCGGGCCGAATCACCCAGGCATGCATGCACGCCTCGTAGACCGAGAAGCGAGGTGACGGAAAGCCCGGATCGGCGAACACCCCCACCGGGATGGCAATGGATGCCTCCATGCCCTCGGATTCGTAGAAGACGGTCGCACCACAGGTTGGGCAGAAGTGAAACGTGATCCTGGTGCCCTCATCTCCGGTACGCACATACTCGTTCGAGCACCCGGTAGTGCGCACTTGTTCCCTGGCAAATCGCGCCTGTGCGCCAAAGACGCTACCCGTTCGACGCTGGCACGCCAGGCAATGACAAATGGAGATCCGGAAAGGTTCTCCCTCGACTTGGGCTTGAAGCTGCCCACAACTACAAGCAGCGACACGTAACGACATGTAGTTCCCCGGATGAATTGATACCACAAGCCGCCCCGACCAAGGCCACATGCGAACCGAAATCAGGACATTGATGAGGTCATCTGCCCCTGACGGAGCTGTGCGTAGACGCCAAGACGATCGGTGATCTGCCAATGGCCGGTGAATCGCCCGTTTTCAACATAGTAGACGGTGGCGCCGGACATGCGGATCGCATTGCCGGTGGCAGGAAATCCCGGCAGATCGCCCTGATGCGTCGCGCTCCAATGCCAGGTCATGACCACTCGATCGGCATCAGCAACGAGACCGTGAATTCGGAAGCATTGATCCGGAAATGGGGCCCGCGAGCGTCTGACCCGCTCCTTGTCGCCCGCACGGTCAAGCTCCTGCTGGTCCCAAGGATCGCCAGGATCATGATGGATTGTGTAGACGGGCGCGATGTAGCGATCCGCGGCCTCAACATCGCCGGTGTTCCAGACCGACTCGACAAAATCAATCAACAGCTGCTTGTTCACTTGCTCAGTCATCAGAATTCCGTACTTGCATCACGCGCGGACGGCGCGAGCGGACGGCTCGCCTGATGGCACGTTTCTGACTCCGCGAAACAGCAACCACAGACAGAACGACAGCTCCGCGACCAGCGACACGCCGTAAACCGGCTCAAAGCTCGTCGCAAATTCAGGCCATGCAAAGCGGATAAAGCTGCCAGCCAGATACACCACGCCTGCGGCGATCAGTCCGTAGCCGAGGAGCGCGGGAAAACGTGGCGAACGGACGACCAGCGAACCCAGAATCATGCTGGAGCACCCGAAGAACAGCAGGCCCAGGTCATAGCCATGCCGATGCAGATCGAGAAACAGGCTGGCCAGTGCCTGCTGCTGGTCCGACCCAAGAGCCGCCGCCTCAACGGTTCCCCCCAGCACCAGCAGCGCGGCGTAGTAGTTCAACAGATTCATGCCGAGTATCGCGGCCTGCGTCAGCCGGAACGCGGCAGCCATCAACGCCAGCGTTGCGCTGACCGGCTTGAGCAATACGTAAAACAGCACCGCGATCGCGACATCGCTGAGCAACATCAGTGCATCCAGGACGAAGCCGATGCGGAACTGCCCCTGCGCCCCAAGGATTCTCGCTGCGGTTGCCGCAGCGTCTCCCTCAACGACCAGTCCGCCGCGCACGAACACTTCTCCAGCGATGCCGCACGCGATGATGATCAGATAAAGCACGCCTGCGCTTCGCGCACAGACCATCGGCGAAATTTCCTGAGTCTGAGTCGTCACTTCAACTCCTTTCCCATTGATCGATCCTGGCCGGAGCGCCCTGCAGTCCGGCACACGCTAACGTCCTGCATGCTGCCCCGCCGGCAAGTCCGGGCGGGTCCGCGTCGGATGCTGCAGTCACGACAATGCAAGCACCATCCGCATCAACGCGGCCCGATCCCTTTCACCGAGCGGTGACAGAAGGTCCTGAGCCGCCTGATCAAACGATGCTTGCGCCTCGCTGTAGATGCGCGCTCCGGCCTGACTCAAGGACACTAGGCTGACCCGCGCATCCCGCGCCGAATCCTCCTTGTCGACCAGTCCGATCTTCTGCATCGGATTCAGCAGGCGCGTCACGCCAGATGCGCTCAGGCCCACGCGCTGTGCCAGATCGATCCGACGCAACTTCTGCTGCGGTGCCTGGTAGAGCTGACGCAAAACCAGATAGTCGGTCAGGCTGATGCCGTGCGCGGACAGCGGTCCGCTGAGACGCTTCTCGATCCTGTTCTGCACGTTTGCGAGCGTCACGAGAAGCTCGGTTTCAGGGCTGTTGACCATGGCATTGATGATTGATTGTTATTTGATTGCGCAAGTATTAGCTCGAATGCTTGCGCAGTCAAACATCCCGCACGCATATTCTGGCCCAGCTCCTCGAGTTCCTCGGATCCAGCGAGGAGCGACGCCGCCATGTGATGCATGGGCACACGAAGCGCCTCGCGCATCGGGTCTCTGCGGATGCAGCGCGTATCTTTCGCCTACGCCGGCGTCACCGACAGACGACGCAGCCCCTCATCGCGCGATACATGTCCAACGTACCCGAGCTCTCTGCGTGCCTTGTCATCGCGAACAGTCACCGACTCACCGAACAGGCGTACCGCGGTGCGGGTTGCGGGTGGATGGCCCTTCAGATGCAGACGTTCCCACAACGCTTCCGTCACCATCGCCAGTGCCAGCGCCACGGCGTGCGGCACCGACTTGTCCGGCACCCGGACACCACGCGCGCGCAGCAGCGCGGTAATGAAGCTGCGCAGCTCGACCGGCTCGCCGTCGGTGACGAAGTAGATTTCACCGCCCCGGCCCTTCTCGGCCGCAAGCAACAGCCCCTCACACAGGTTATCGACGTGACAGGTGGACGTCGGATACCGGCCGCCGCCGATCCACATGAAACGTCCGGCCAAGATCGCAGTTTCAAGCTGCGCTGCCACCGACGTGTCGTCGTTACCCCAGATCAGACGGGGACGGATCACCACCGTACGCAGCGCCGGTTCGTTGGCGGCGACCACAAGCGCTTCCGATGCGGCTTTCGTCGCCGGATAGCGCGGCAACGGATGCTGCGGACGCGGACGGGATTCATCGGCATCACGAATCGGACGACCGTCCGCCAGCACCGCTTCGGTACTGACGTGAACCAGACACGGCACGCCGGCAGCACGTGCCGCAGTGATGACGTTGTGGGTCCCGTCAACGTTGTCGCGCTCGAAATCCTGCTTCGGGCCCCATTCATCCACCCGCGCCGCGGCGTGAAAGATCACATTGCAGCCCGCCATGCCGACCCGCATCGCAGAGATGTCGTCGAGCCCGCCGCGCACCGACTCAGCGCCCAATGCTTCGACGACCGCGGCCGATGAATCAGTGCGCACCAGCGCACGAACGGTGTCGCCACGCGCGCACAGGTGCCGGATCAGATTGCGGCCGACGTAACCGGAGCCCCCCGTCACGAAAACGCGTTGACTCATGCCAGCGCCCTCAATTTGCGCAGCTCGCGAACACCGACAGCCAGCGTCATGAAGTCATGCGCGTTGAGCATCTGCAGCTCCTGCAGCCGGCGCATCCCGAAGTTGATCCGCGCAGGATTGGACTGCACCCAGTTTTCGACCTGTTCCTGCGGTGTCGCGCCGGGATGCTGCAACGCCAGTTCGGCCACGTTGCGGTGCAGCCGATAGGTGTCCTCACGCAGGTTCGCACGCGCCAGCGCCTGCCACTTGCTGGTGAGGCGCAGTCCCAACACCGCCGATAGCAGCCACAAAATGTGCAGACGATCGCCGACTTCGAAATAGACGCCGGCCGCCTGCCGTACCGAAACGCCGGCACCGGTGGCGAGCTGGATGATGTCCGGCGCACAACCGAGCACCATGGTGTTGGCCAACTGCTGCGCCAGCGCCTCGGGTACGCCATCTTCACGCATGCCCGCGACCGCCTTGTCCCAGTCGCTACGGTAGCTGGGTGACAGAATCTGCGGCAGCGTTTCTGCAAGTTCGGCGATGCCGCTGCGGAAATGGGTCACTGCCTCCGCAACCGGCCGCTGGTCCCAGTGATCGCTGATCAGCCAGCTGGTGGCGTGCTTCATCAGTCCGATGGCGCGGCTGAACAGACGCAGCTGCAGCGCGGCGGGGACCTGACCGTCCAGCGCCTGGATCGGCAACCAGTAGCGATCACCTTCGAAAATCTCGTGCGCGATGGCATAGGCCTTGACCACCGTCGCACGCTCGACGCCATAGTCATCGGCAAAACGATGCGCGAAGGCAAACCCCATGCGATTGACCACGGCGTTGGACAGGATGGTGCCGATGATCTCGCGGCGCAGGCGATGCCGGACCAAGGACTCCCGATGTTGCTCGACCATCGCCGGCGGGAAGTAGCTCAGAAGATCGCGCTCGAAGAACGGGTCGTCCGGGACATCGGAATGCACTACCGCATTGAACAGTGAAATCTTGCTGTACGACACCAGCACCGACAACTCGGGCCGGCTCAGACCCATTCCGGCGCTGCGCCGCTCCTTCAGCCCTTCGTCATCCGGCAGGAATTCGACCGCGCGCGACAGCAGCCCGTCACGCTCCAGCGTGCGCATCAGGTTGGTGTGCTCATCCAGTCGCTCTGCGGCATCCCGCTCCAGCAGACTGATGGCCAGACACTGCACGTAGTTATCGACCAGCACCGCCTTTGCGACGTCACCGGTCATCGACGCCAGGAATGGATCCCGCACCTCGCGTGTCAGCTCGCCCTCGGCCATCAGCCGGTTCAGCGCGATCTTGATGTTGACCTCGCGATCGGAGCTGTGAACGCCGCCTGCGTTGTCAATGAAGTCGGTATTGATGCAGCCACCGCTGCCACCGCCGCCCTGCAGCGCATACTCGATACGACCCAACTGGGTACATCCGAGGTTTCCGCCCTCGCCAACCACGCGACAACGCAGGTCACGGCCATTGACGCGGATTGCATCATTGGCACGATCACCGCAGTCCTGGTGCGACTCGTGATGACTCTTGACGTAGGTGCCGATGCCTCCGTTCCACAGCAGATCGACCGGCGCCTTCAGAATCTCGCGCAACAGTTCCAGCGGCGTCAGTTTCTCCAGCGTGATGCCCAGCGCCCGGCGTGCTTCCGGCGCGAGTGTGATCAGCTTGTCGCTGCGCGGCACGATCATTCCGCCGGCAGACAACTTTCCGCTGTCATAGTCCGCCCAGGACGAACGCGGCAGCGCGAACAATCGTTCGCGTTCCTGATAGCTGATCTCGGGATCAGGATCGGGGTCGATAAAGATGTGCCGATGATCAAACGCAGCGACCAGCTTGAGCTTGCGCGACAGCAGCATGCCGTTACCGAACACGTCGCCGCTCATGTCACCAATGCCGACCACGGTGATCGACTCGGATTGAATGTCGATGCCACCGCTGGCGCCATCAGCTCTCGGCAGTTCGCGGAAATGTCGCTTGACCCCTTCCCAGGCACCGCGGGCGGTGATGCCCATCTTCTTGTGGTCGTAGCCGGCCGAGCCGCCGGAAGCAAACGCATCACCGAGCCAGAAGCCATATTCCTCGGCAACCGCGTTGGCGATGTCTGAAAAACTCGCAGTGCCCTTGTCGGCGGCGACGACCAGATACGGATCGTCATCGTCATAGCGTCGCACCGATGCCGGCGGCACGATGTCGTCGCCGACGCGGTTGTCGGTGATATCCAGCAGCCCGCGCAGAAAGGTCTGATAGCACTCGATGCCGCGCTTGAGCCAGCTGTCGCGCTGAGTGGGATCGCCGCGTTTGACGACAAATCCACCCTTGGCGCCGACTGGCACGATGATCGCGTTCTTGACCATCTGCGCCTTCATCAGGCCGAGGACTTCGGTGCGGAAGTCCTGTGCACGATCCGACCAGCGCAAGCCACCGCGGGCGACCCGACCCCCGCGCAGATGAATGCCTTCGACATCCGGCGAGTAGACGAATACTTCAAACATCGGCAACGGCGCCGGGAGCTCCGGCACTTTGCGCGGGTCCAGTTTGATGCTGACGTACGGCTTGTCGCTGCCATCGGCCGCCGGCTGGAAATAATTGGTGCGCAGAACCGCGCGCACCACTGCAGCGTATGCGCGTAAGACCCGATCGCCATCCAGGGTGATCACCGCATCCAGTCGTTCGTCGAGCGCTTGCGACAGCGAATTTTCTGTCGCATGCCGCATGTCCTCAGCCATCTGCGGATCGAAGCGTGTGGCAAATAACCGTGCCAGCAGCTGCGCGATCGGCGCGTGTGCCGCCAGCAACCGCTCCATATAGTCCTGGCTGTAGGGCAAGCCGGTCTGGATCAGATATTTGGTCAAGGTCCGCAGCGCGACGACCTGGCGCGCATCCAGCCCTGCGCCGAGCACCAGGCGATTCAGCCCGTCGTTCTCGCATGCACCGGTCCATGTCGCCAGGAACGCCTGTTCGAAATACGTACGCTGCTGCTCCGGCGACAGTGCACAACCACCGCTGACCTGGATCTGGAAATCCTGGATCCACATCGAATCACCGGTCCGCTGACTCACTTCAGTCGGATCCTGCCAGATCACGCGCAGCCCGAAATTCTCCAGCGTCGGCAGCACGTCCGACAGCGGCAGTGGCTGCTTCCAGCAATACAGCTTCAGCCGTATCGGACAGACGTCGCCGGCCGCAGCGGTGTCGACCAACAGGCGCGGCAGCACCGGATGTTCGGCGTTGAGCTGAACCAGATATTGCAGATCGGCCGCCGCTTCCAGCGGCGTCACCATTTCCTGGTACGACAGCGCGAATCCGTCGATGAAGCCGGCCGCTGCGACCAGTTCACCGGGCCCGCCGCGTCGCAGCACTTCGCGCAGCTGGTCGCGCCACGAGCGCGTGGCGGCGATCAGGCGCTCCTCGACCTGCGTGGTGGTCAACGGAATCGTAGTGCCAGGCGGCGTGCGCACGATGTAGTGGATCCGCGCCAGACTCTGGCGCAGGAACTCGATGGTGCGGTCGACACCGATCCCGTTGCAGATCGTCATCAATTCGGCAGCGATCCGATCACGCAACTCGCGCGAATAGCGATCGCGCGGCAGATAGATCATGCAGGAGTAGAAGCGACCGTAGCGGTCGCGCCGCATGAACAGACGCAGCTGCTGACGGTCGCGCAGGGCGCGGATCCCCATGCAGACGTCAAACAGTTCCTGCTCGGAGGATTGAAACAGCTCGTCGCGCGGCAGCTGATGCAGGATGTCACGCAGGTTCTTGCCGGAGTGCGAGTCCTCGCGCAACCGCGAGCGATGCATCACGTACTCCGCCTTGCGCCGAATCAGGGGAATGTTCTTGGGCCGCTCGATATAGGCGTCGGAAGAGAACAGTCCGATGAAGCGGCAGATTCCGAGGACGCCGCCATCAGGCCGGAAACGCCGCACCGACACCACGTCGATGTACTCGGGATGATGCACCGTCGAACGATGATTGGCCTTGGTCACCACGACGACCCGGGTCGACTCGGTGTACTTGTCGAGCTCGGCCGGTGGTGCGATCAACTGGTCAGGATCTGCAAAGCGTGCGCCGTTACGCGCCAGCCCCAGCGACGCCTCCGGACGCATCGCAAAGCGCGCCTGATCGCCTTCGCTCACCGCCTCGGTCTCGGCAACGCCCAGAAAAGTGAAGTGCCCGTCGTCCAGCCACTGCAGAAACTCGCGCGCTTCGGCGAATTCCTCGAGGTTGCCCCCCGGCGGCGGCAGCTGCATCGCATCCGCCATTTCCCGCAGTCGCGCGCGCATGGCCGGAAAGTCGATGACGATCGTGCGCAGGTCCTTGACCACCTGCTGCAGATCGGCCTGCAGCGACGCATCGCGCTCGGCGCTGTGCAGCGGTTCGAACTCCAGGTGGATCAGCGATTCGGCATTGCGCTCACCCGATTGCAGCGGACCGACATGAATCGGTTTGCCGGAAGCATCGCGACGGATGCTCAGGACCGGATGCGCAAGCCAGTCAATCGAGCTGCCGACCGCACGTACCGCCATCGACACCGAATCGACCAGAAACGACATGTCTTCGACCACGCTGTCGAGCTGTGCGAGTTGCCGCGTGTCGCCCTCTACAGGTTGGCGCAGCTCCAGCAGCAGCTGACCCGGCTTGCGCGTCTGTGCCAGTTGCCAGTGGCGATAGCAGACCTCGAACAACTCGTCCGGCCTGCGCAGTCGCAAGGCGTCCTGCGAGGCCATCTCGTAGTAGTGCCGCAGGAAGTTGCGAAAAAGCCGTTGCTCGGCGTCCGGCACTCGGGCATCGGCGAGCGCCTCCAGCTGCGCCAGCAGCAGCGCCTGTTCCTGCACAGAATCGGACTGCATCGTTTTCTCCTCCGGCCCGTAGGCCGTGCTTTCTGAGACCGATCCGCGCGATCTCGCGCGCCATCGCAGTATACGACCGGGCGCGCCGAACACTGTTCCGTCAAAATCGTACGGCCACAGGATGACCACAGCCGGCGTCGAACTGCACGCTGGCCCACACCGTAGGCACCCGGAGCACGACACATGTTCGCAGCAACCTCATTCTGGACGCTCGGACATAGATCAAGGACGCGCGCACCGTGCGGCCGCGGTCTGCGGCCCCTACGATACCGGTCTCGCGAAAACTCGCCGCCGGCCTCGGAGTGCCTGCCTTGAACCTGCTGAAATCGCTGTACGTATCGACTTTCATGACCGCGGCATTCGTCGCCTGCGGTGTCGCGGTCTGGCAGCTGCTGCTCGGAAATGAACCTGCGGCATGGGCCGGCGTCCTGATCGCCTGCGTGCCCATCGCCACATTCTTCGCGTTGCTGTTGCTGCGCCCGGTGGCGCGCACCAGTGCCAATCTGTGGTCCCTGATCGTTGCGGGCGTAGCAGGAACGGCCATCTCTCTGATCGAAGTCGGCCCCGCGCATGTCGCAACCTGGCTGAGTTTTGGACTGGGCGTGGTCGGCACCGTGCTGTACGTATTCTGGTATTCGCGGTTTGCCGCACGCGATTCCGAACGTCTGGCGCTCGGCCGCGTGCTGCCGGCCTTTGCCCTTGAAGCGGTCGATGGCACTCCCCGTGCGGCGGCCTCCTTTCTGGGCAAGCCGGTATTGTGGGTGTTCTACCGCGGCAACTGGTGCCCGCTGTGCATGGCGCAGATCCGCGAAGTCGCGGGTCAGTACCGCGAACTGGCACAGCGCGGCGCCGAGGTTGTCCTGATCAGTCCGCAGCCAGCCACACATACGCAGAATCTGGCACAGCGTTTTGACGCACCGATGACGTTCATGGTCGACCGCGACAATGCGGCCGCGCGTCAGCTCGGCATTCTCGCCGAAAACGGCCTGCCCACCGGGCTGCAGGTCCTGGGCTACGACGGCGACGTGCCGATGCCAACCGTGCTGATAACCGATGCCGAAGGCCGCATCGTCTACGCGGACCTGACTGACAACTATCGCGTGCGTCCGGAACCCGCAGAGTTTATCGCCGTGCTCGACCGCCTCGGCATCTGAACCCGCCAACGACCCGCCCTTCGCAAGCCAATATGAAAAACAGACTGCTGCTGCTGGGACTCATCGCCGCGGCCATTGTCGCGTTCTTCGTTTTCGATCTCGGGCACTACTTCTCGCTGGAGTATCTGCAGTCGCAGCGCGTCAGTCTGGTCGCGTACCGCGACGCGCATCCGCTGCTGACAACCGGCGTGTATTTCGCGGTGTACGTGCTGACGACGGCACTGTCGCTGCCGGGCGCCGCGGTGCTGACGCTGGCCGGCGGCGCGGTCTTCGGCGTGCTGTGGGGGACGGTGATCGTCTCGTTCGCCTCCACGCTGGGCGCCACCGGCGCGTTTCTGGTCGCGCGTTACCTGCTGCGCGATTCGATCCAGTCCCGTTACGCCGACAAGCTCAAGGCCATCAACGCCGGCATCGAACGCGATGGCGCGTTCTACCTGTTCACACTGCGCCTGGTGCCGCTGTTCCCGTTCTTCGTGATCAACCTGCTGCTGGGCCTGACGTCGATGCGGGCGCGCACCTTCTTCTGGGTCAGCCAGGTCGGCATGTTCGCCGGCACCATTGTCTACGTGAATGCCGGCACGCAGCTGGCGCAAATCACCTCGCTGCGCGGCATTCTGTCGCCCGGACTGCTCGGCGCTTTCATCCTGCTGGGCATCTTTCCGCTGATCGCAAAGAAGCTGGTCGACTGGATCAAGGCACGGCGCGTCTATGCCCCCTACGCCCGCCCCGCACGCTACGACCGCAACCTGATCGTGATCGGCGGCGGCTCGGCCGGGCTGGTCAGCGCCTATATCGCCGCAGCGGTCAAAGCCAAGGTGACGCTGATCGAAAAGCACAAGATGGGCGGCGACTGCCTGAACTACGGCTGCGTACCGTCCAAGGCGTTGATCCGCTCCGCCAAGTTCGCCAGCCATCTGGATCGCGCCTCGGAGTTCGGCTTCGACGCCGTCACCGGCAGGCCCGACTTCGCCAAGGTCATGGAACGGGTACAGACGGTGATCCGGGCCATCGAGCCGCATGACTCAGTTGAGCGCTATACCAGCCTGGGCGTCGAATGCATCCAGGGCGAGGCACGGCTGATCGATCCATGGACCGTCGAGGTCAATGGCGAGCGACTCACCGCACGCTCCATCGTGCTCGCCACCGGCGCCGAACCCTTCGTGCCGCCGATCCCCGGGCTCAAGGAAGCCGGCTATCTGACCTCGGACAACCTGTGGTCGCTGCGCGAGCTGCCGCCGCGGCTGGTCGTGCTCGGCGGCGGTCCGATCGGCTGCGAGCTGGCACAGTCCTTCGCCCGTCTCGGTAGCCGGGTCACCCAGGTCGAGATGCTGCCGCAGCTCATGGGCCGCGAGGACCCGGAGATCGCTGCCGCGGTCAGGGCACGTTTCGACGCCGAGGGCATCGACGTGCGCGTCAACACCAAAGCCAAGGCGGTCGTGGTTGAAAACGGCCGGAAGTTTCTGCTTTGCGAAACGGCCGACGGCGAACAGCGTGTCGCTTTCGATCAGATCCTGGTCGCAGTCGGTCGCTCGGCACGGCTCAAGGGTTTCGGCCTGGAGGAACTCGGCGTCAAGACCGCGCGCACGGTCGAGGTCAACGATTTCCTGCAGACCAACTTCCCGAACATCTATGCCTGCGGGGACGTCGCCGGGCCCTACCAGTTCACCCACACCGCCGCGCACATGGCGTGGTATGCCGCAGTCAACGCGCTGTTCGAGCCGCTGCTGGCACTGCGCGGCGGCAAGTTCAAGGTCGACTATTCCGTCATTCCGTGGGCAACGTTCACCGAGCCGGAAGTCGCGCGCGTCGGCCTGAACGAAACCGACGCCAAGGCCCGCGGCATTGCCTACGAGGTTTCAAGCTACAACATCGACGAGCTGGACCGCGCGATCGCTGACGGCGAGGCACATGGGCTGGTCAAGGTGCTGACCGTGCCGGGCAAGGACAGGATTCTGGGCGTCACCATCATGGGCGAACACGCGGGTGATCTGATCGCCGAATACGTGCTGGCAATGCGTCACGGCATCGGCCTGAACAAGATCCTCGGCACCATCCACATCTATCCAACGCTGGCCGAAGCCAACAAATACGTCGCCGGCCAGTGGAAGCAGGCGCACAAACCGGAAGCGCTGCTGCGCTGGGTCGAGAAGTTCCACGCCTGGCGCCGCGGCTAGGCCCCCGTCTCGGTTCAGGGATGGAGCACCGGCGCGGCGGCAGCGCCCGCCAATGACCCGGGATCCGCTGCTGCCTCCGCGGCAGCCAGCGTCTGCGCTTCCTCGCTGCGCTGGATCTCGCTTTCGGTTTCGCGGTTCATCACCACGATGCTGATACGACGATTGATCGGGCTGTCCGGACGCTCCTTGTCGAACAGCACGGTCGACGACAACCCGACGACGCGCGCAATCTTGGTATCCGACATGCCGCCAGCGATCAGCGCACGCCGTGCCGCATTGGCGCGATCGCTCGACAGCTCCCAGTTCGAGTAGCCCGCAACGCTGCCGTAATGGGTGACGTCGGTGTGACCGGAAATGCTGATGTGATTCGGCAATGGTTCGATGAAGCGGGCCAGCTCCTGCAGGATCTCCGAGGTGTAGCCGCGCAGTTTGGCGCCGCCCAGGTCGAACATCGGCCGGTTGCGCTTGTCGACGATCTGTATCCGCAGACCTTCGCTGGTGATGTCGAGCAGCAGCTGATCCTTGAACGGCTCCAGCGCCTGGCTCTTGGCAATCGCCTCCAGCAACTCTTCACGCAGGGCTTCGAGACGTTTGCGGTCCAGTTCCCGGGCCGCCTCCTCGATCGCATCCGCGGTCTCACTCCCGGACCCGTGGAGCTTGCCGTCGGACTCTCCGCGCGAAAGATCCATCGCACCGCCCAGCTGGATCATCGAGGTACTGGCGCCTCCGGGCCCGTTGGCACCGGCAGCCGGCGTCTGTGACTGCCCCTCGCTCATGCTGGGGTTGTTGAAATAGTCCGAAATCGCCGCGCGCTTTTCCTTGTCGCTGATACCGACGATCCACATGACCATGAAGAACGCCATCATCGCGGTCACGAAATCGGCATAGGCCACCTTCCAGGCACCGCCGTGGTGACCACCGTGATTGACCTTCTTGACGCGCCGAATGACAACGCTTTGCGACGACTCGGCCATGGCCGCTTACCGCTTGCCCTTGAGGTGGGTTTCCAGTTCGACGAACGCCGGCCGCATCTTGTAGTTCAGCGACTTGCGCGCGAACTCGACCGCGACCATCGGGTTGTAGCCGCGCAGACTGGCCAGCAATCCGGCCTTGACGCATTCCAGCGCATGGCTGTCCTCACGAACCCGGGCTTCCAGTGCCGCCGCCAGCGGGCCGACGAAGCCGTAGGCCAGCAGAATACCCAGGAAGGTGCCGACCAGCGCCGCCGCAACGTGCTCGCCGATCTCGTTGACCGGTCCGTCCAGCGCGCCCATGGTGATGACGATGCCGAGCACCGCCGCCACGATGCCGAAACCGGGCAGCGCATCCGACGCCTTGGTCAGGGCATGGGCCGGTGCCAGCGCATCCTCGTGATGCGTCTCCAGCTCCAGTTCCAGCAGCGGTTCCAGCTCGTGCGGATTCATGTTGCCGCCGATCATCAGACGCAGGCAGTCGGATATGAACTCGATCAGATGGTGATCTGCCAGCACCTCCGGATACTGACTGAAGATGTCGCTCTTCTCCGGATTCTCGACGTGGTCCTCCATCGACATCAGGCCGTCCTTGCGCATCTTGTTCAACAGGGCATAGAGCAGCGACAGGATCGCCAGATAATGCTGGCGCTTGTACTTGGGTCCCTTCAGGATCGAAACGCAGCTTTTCAGCGTTTCCTTGACTACGTGCGCCGAGTTCGACGTCACGAACGCGCCGAATGCGGCACCGCCGATGATCACCAGCTCGAACGGCTGCCATAAGGCGCCGAGGTGACCGTGCGATGCAATGAATCCACCGATGACACTGATCACAACGATGAGGGACCCGACGATAGGCAGCATGGCGTATCCAGTTTCTTGTTCTGGCGAAGCCGACCAATCGTCGACCTCATGCTGTCTTATCGTCGCCGTCGGTCCGATCTTGAAGACCGCTGAGGCGCGGTCGGCATACGTTCATCGGCGCGCAGCCATCCAAATCGCCTGAATCATCGGCGCCGGACGACGGAGCGCTTTCTTTTGCGTCGCCGCAGCGCGAAACGCTAAAGCTCGCTGAGCGACGGTACGATCCGGCTGCGCCGCAGCTTGCGCACGAAATCCGGGAAATCCAGGCCGAACTGCTCCTGCATGGCCGTCGAACGACGCTGCAGCGTAGTCCAGTCCGGTTTGTAGTTCGGGTCCCTGAACGCAAACGCCAGACGGTTGCCGTCACGCCGGAGGTTGTGGGTGATGATGCCGCCATCGAACACCGACGCCATCAGCTCCAGATGTTCCTGGACATCACGCGCCTTGCCGATCAGGTTCATCACCAGCACGCCGTCGTCGCGCATGTGCCGATGCAGATTGCGATAGAACGAGGGATCGCGCATCGCCGGCGCCACGCCCTTGCCGTCGCAGGCGTCGATCAGGACCACGTCCGGCTCTTCACGCGTGGTCGCGAAATAGTCGGCAGCATCGGCATGAATCAGCTGCAGGCGTTCGTCGTCCTCCGGCAATTCGAACCACTCGGACAGATCAATGACGTCGCCGTCGATCTCGATCGTCGTGATGCGAGTCCGCGGCAGCTGGCGATAGCAGTAGCGCGTCAGAGAACCTCCACCGAGCCCGACCAGAACAATGTGCTGCGGCCGTGGCGCGAACAACAGGAATGCCATCATCATTCGCGTGTAGGCGAAATTCAGCGCATCCGGATCATCGATGCACATCTCGCTCTGCACGAAATCCAGACCAAAGTGCAGCCGCCGGCTGCGGCCGTCGTCGATCACGAACGGCCGCGTGTACGTTCCGTTACGTAACTGATCGAGCACCGCGTCAATATTGACGCCGGGTTGCTCGGGCAGACACAGGGTGCCGGGCTCCGACACGATCCTGGCCGGCAGCTGCATCCACTGCCGGCGCGTGCTCCGCGACGCGGTCATCGTCGTGGGCTCGCCAGCGCCGACAGAATTCCGCGCAGAATCGCGGTAGGCGCAGGCGGACAGCCGGACACTTCGGCATCCACCGGAATCACGTTGGACACGCGCCCGCAGCTCGCATAGCTCTCGCCGAAAATGCCCCCGGTGCAGCCGCAGTCTCCGACCGCAACCACATACTTCGGCTCGGGCGTGGCGTCATAAGTCCGCTTCAAGGCAATTTCCATGTTCTTGGCGACCGGCCCGGTGACCAGCAGCAGATCGGCGTGTCGCGGACTGGCCACAAAGCGGATGCCGGCGCCCTCGATGTTATAGATTGGATTGTTCAGCGCGTTGATTTCCAGCTCACAGCCGTTGCAGGACCCGGCGTCGACCTGACGGATCGCCAACGCGCGGCCGAGGATGCCGGCAATCTCGGCATGCAGCGTGTCACGCTCGGAAAGCAGATCCGCCAGCTTCAGCTGCGGCTCACTGACGATGCCGGTCCTGGCGATGCGTTTGAGAATGTCGAGCATGATGGCGCTACAGATCCTGGCCGCTGTAGGACAGGTTGAACGATTTGTTGATCAACGGAAAATCCGGAACGATGTTGCCGATGATCGCATGCTCCAGAGCCGGCCAGTTCTGCCACGACGGATCATGCGGGTGGCAGCGGCGGATGCGTCCGTCAACGGTCGCTTCCAGTGCGATCATCACCGGACCGCGCCAGCCTTCGACCAGACCGATGCCGAGCTGCTGCGCGGCGGCCGCGCCCAGTTCGGCGTGGATCGCCCCACCCGCCAGATCCTGCAGCAGCAGATCGCACAGCCGCAGCGATTCGATCACCTCGTCAAAGCGCACCGCGACGCGCGCGGCGACGTCACCCTGTGCCGAACCGGCGGCCTGCACGCCAAGCCCGGCATACGGCGCCAGCGCCAGATCGCTGCGCAGGTCGCGCGGACTGCCGCTGGCGCGTGCCGCCAGCCCGACGACGCCCAGGCGCTGTGCCAGCTCCGGGCTCATCCGCCCGGTCGTCACAAAACGGTCCTGCACACCGGCGTGCTCGTCATAGATCGCCCGCAGCTCGACGACCGCAGCTTCCAGCACCATGCCCTGCTCGCGCAGTCGCTCGATCTGCTGACTGCTTAGATTTGTAGCGACACCGCCCGGCACAATCCCATCCATCGGATAACGCGCGCCGTAAACCTCCGCGTTGGCACGCAGCAGCCGTTCCTTCAGCAGAGAGAACTGGGTCAGGCCGAAACCGAAGCCGGCGTCGTTGCCGAGCGCGCCAAGATCGCCCAGGTGATTGGCGATGCGCTCGCGCTCCAGCAGCACCGCGCGCAGCTGTTGCGCCCGCGCCGGCACACGTGTGCCGCACAACTGCTCCAGTGCCATGCAGTAGGCCCAGCTGTAAGCAACGGCGGTATCGCCCGACACCCGCGCTGCCAGCCGCTGCCCCTGCTGCAGATCCATCTGGCTGAAACGCTGCTCGATACCCTTGTGCACATACCCCAGCCGCTGTTCCAGCCGCAGCACCTTTTCGCCCACCACCGAAAAGCGAAAGTGTCCGGGCTCGATGGTGCCGGCATGCACCGGCCCGACTGCAATCTCATGCACACCGTCGCCTTCGACGCGAACGAAGGCATAGTCCTCAGCCTGCGCCGCAAAGCGCGCAGACCGATCGGCGTCATGCCGCAGCGGCAGGTAATCCACTGGCCAGCCGGCGTGCCGCAGCCACGCGCGGCTGTCGGCAGAATCGGCCTGCACGCCCAGCACATCCCGAACCGCACACTCCATCCGCACGGCACCGGGGTAGATTTCGACCAGACTCGGGAACGCCGGCGCCGCCTCATCCAGAGCAAGTTCGATCACGCGCAGCCGGCTGGCGCCCAGGTAAGCCGCACGCAGCAGAAAGCCCTCGCCCAGATCGCGGCGGTCATCCGCCCACAGCGCCAGCAGGACGGCACCGGCATCGCGCTCGCCGCGCGCGCTCAGGCTCCAGTGGCTGCGCACCACCCGCTCGATCACGAGCCAGGCCGGCATGTCGGAACCTGAGTTCGCTGCATTCATTTCATCCTCCGATCAGCGCCGCGGCGAGTCGGTACCACTGCGCCAGGAACGGGGGGATGTAAACGCCGAGCATCAGCACCAGCGCCAGATGCGCGAACACCGGCAGCAGTGCCGGCCGATGGGTCAGCGGCTTCACACTTGGATCACCGAACACCATCGGCTGCACGCGACTGAAGATCGCGGCAAACGCGATGCCGAGCGCCAGCAACAGGATCGGCGCAGCCCACGGCTGATCACGCATTGCCGTCGTCAGAATCAGGAACTCACTGGCAAATACACCAAATGGCGGCAGGCCAAGAATCGCCAGCGACCCCAGCATCAGACCCCAGCCGATCCGTGGCGACACGGTCAGCAAGCCGCTGATCTGATCCATCATCTGCGTACCCGCTTTTTGCGTGGCGTGGCCGACCGCGAAGAAGATCGCACTCTTGGTCAGTGAGTGCACCGTCATGTGCAGCAGTGCGGCAAAGTTCGCGACCGGTCCGCCCATGCCGAAGGCGAACGTGATGATGCCCATGTGCTCGATCGACGAGTACGCAAACAGACGCTTGATGTCCTTCTGACGCCACAGCATGAACACCGCGATCACCACCGACAGCAGGCCAAACAGCATCAGCATCTGCCCCGGCAGCTCCGACCGCACCGAGCCTTCGACCAGAACCTTGCAGCGGATCACCGCATACAGCGCGACATTCAGCAGCAGACCGGACAGCACCGCAGATACTGGCGTTGGGCCTTCGGCATGCGCATCCGGCAGCCAGTTGTGCAGCGGCGCAAGGCCGACCTTGGTGCCGTAACCCACCAGCAGGAACACGAACGAGATCGCCAGCACGGTGGGTTCGAGTTGATGCTTCACTCCATCCAGATGCGTCCACAGCAGTGCGTTCATGCCCTCGCCACCCAGCACTTTCTCGGCGGCGAAATACAGCAGGATGGTGCCGAACAAAGCCTGCGCAATACCGACGCCGCAGAGGATGAAGTACTTCCACGCCGCCTCGAGACTTGCCGCCGTGCGGTACAGCGATACCAGCAACACGGTCGACAGCGTCGCCGCTTCCATCGCCACCCACAGGATGCCCATGTTGTTGGTCAGCAACGCCAGCAGCATCGTGAACATGAACAGCTGGAACATGCTGTGATACAGCCGCAGGCGCATCGGATTGAGACGGCCATGCTCGGTCTCGATCCGCATATACGGGCGCGAGAACAACGACGTGGTGAAACTCACGAACGCGGTCAGCGCGACAATGAACACATTGAACGGATCAACAAAGAACTGATCCTGCAGCACCACCATGGGCCCGTCGGCAATCACCTTGACCGTCAGTATGCAGCCCGCAATAAAGGTGGCCAGACTCACCAGAACATTCAGCTCTGGCGCCCAGGTGCGCGCGCCGAACACCGCCAGCAGCAGCGCGCCAAACAGCGGAAGACCGAGCAGGATCAGCAGTTCCAACTCAATCCTCCTTCAGGGTTTCCAGATGGTGCAGGTCGAGGCTCTCGAACTGCTCGCGAATCTGGAAGAAGAAAATGCCGAGGATGAATACGCCGACCAGCACGTCGAGCGCGATGCCCAGCTCGACCACCATCGGCATGCCGTAGGTCGCACTGGTCGCGGCGAAGAACAGGCCGTTCTCCATCGCCAGGAAGCCAACCACCTGCGACACCGCCTTGCGTCGCGTGATCATCATCAGGAACGCCAGCAGCACCACCGCAATGGCAATGCCGAGCGTGCTCCGCGTCACCGTATCTGCAAATTGCGAAATTGGCTGCGCCAGTCCAAACGAGAAGATCACCACCAGCAGGCCGATCAGCAGCACGGTCGGGATGTTGACCAGGGTCTCGGTGTCCCACTGCACTTCAAGGCGCCGGATCAGCCGATGCAGGATCGCCGGCAGCAGGAAAACTTTCAGGACCAGTGTCATCGCCGCCGAGTAGTACAGATGATGCTGACCGCTGCTCCAGGCCACGATCACCGTGGACACCACCAAGGTCGCACCCTGCGCCGCGAACAGATTGACCAGCGAACGCACGCGGCGTTGCGCCAGCATCGCGAATGACAGCAACAGCAGCAGCGCTGCAGAGAGATGAATCAACTGTGCGGACCATGGCAGTGTCATGTCTCTAGCTCCTGAGTAGCAGTCGCACGAGCAGCCCCAGGACCGCGAGCAGGAACGCCATCGCCAGAAATTCTGGCGCGCGGAAGATGCGCAGCTTGGCACTGAGCGTTTCCATCAACGCCAGTCCGGCACCGGCAACCACAAGCTTGAGCAGCAACAGACCGAACGCCAGCAGCAAGCCCTCCGCTCCAGCCGAGGCTGGCGCCAGCCCCCAGGGCAGGAACAGCGCAAATCCAATGCAGGCGTAGTTGAACAGCTTCAGTGCACTCGCCCATTCGATCAGCGCGAGGTGACGTGCCGAATACTCGAGCACCATCGCCTCGTGGATCATCGTCAGCTCGAGATGCGTGGTCGGGTTGTCGATCGGAATGCGCGCATTCTCCGCCAGCAGCACCATCACGAAGGCGACAGCGGCGAAGGCCAGACTCGGATAGATCGCCACCGCACGGCCGGCCAGGGTTTCAGCCATCACCGGCAACTCGGTACTGCCGACGATCAGCGAAGCGGTGAACACCACCATCAACAGTGCCGGCTCGGCCAGAAAGCCGATCATCATTTCGCGCCGCGCACCCAGCGTGCCAAACGCAGTGCCAATGTCCATTGCGGCCAGCGCGATGAATACACGCGCGGTGGCAAACAACCCGACCAGGGCTATGGCGTCGGCACTTTTACCGAACGGCAATGCCGTCGACAGCGAAGGCACGATCGCTGCAGCGGTTGCCATCGCACCGAACAGCAGGTACGGCACCGCGCGGAACAACGGCGATGCGCCTTCGGCGATCACGGCGTCCTTGTGCAACAGCTTGCGGATCGTGCGGTATGGCTGCAGCAGCGACGGCGCAGTCCGGTTCGATAACCACGCGCGGCACTGATTGACCCAGCCCAGAAACAGCGGCGCCAGCGCCACGCCGATCAGCACGCTGAGCAACTGTGTCAGCACCGTGATGGCGTTCATAGCACGATCACCAGAAGGGCAATCAGGGTCACGAAGCTATACAGCAGATAGATGCCGATACGACCGTGCTGCAGCCGGCCGACCAGAGCAGCAACACGCAACACCGCGCGTGCAATCGGCAAGTACAGCGCCGCCCAGAATCGGTCCAGCACTTCCACCCGATAGCGCGGTGCTTTATCGAATGGAGTCGGCAGCTCACGCCGCATGCTGAAAAAAGGTTCGAAGATATGGCGGATCGGCTGGCCGAAACCTTCAGCCGTGTCCTGCATCCGTGAGGTCTGCAACGGATACCCGCAATCCCAGGCCGGCGCCCGCCGCACGCGGCCGTGATACAGCCGACGCACACCGAACACCGTCAGACCCACCACCAGGACCGCGCCCAGCAGGAACACGATCGGGCTGTAGGCGGCGCGCTCGGAGGACATCGGCACCAAAGCCCACACGCTACGACCCTGCAATTCCAATCCGCTGCCCAGCAGCAGCACATTGACCCGGTCGATCTGCAACAACACCCAGGCCGGCACCAGACCCAGCAGCACACAACCGACCGACAACCACACCAGGCCCACGCGCTCCAGCACGCTGCAGTCACGCGCCTCGGCCAGCTGCGGCTCGCGATGCTGCCCCAGAAACACCACGCCGTAGAACTTCACCATCACGTAGGCTGCGAGCGCCGCCGTCAGTGCCAGCGCCGCCGCGCCCAACGGAATCATCATGTTCGCGAACGGCTGCGGCAGCTGCGGTGTGAACAGGAAGCTCTGCAGCAACAGCCATTCCGATACGAAGCCGTTCAACGGCGGCAAGCCAGCGATCGCAAAAGTACCGATCAGAGCGGTCCACGCCACCCACGGCATACGCCGGATCAATCCACCGAGCTTGCCCAGGCTGCGCTCGTGCGTGGCATGCAGCACAGAGCCGGTCGCCAGAAACAACAGACTCTTGAACAGCGCGTGATTGAGGCTGTGATACAGCATCGCTGCCAATGCCAGCGCAGCCAGCGCAGGCATGCCGGAGCAATGGAACAGGATCGCAAGACCGAATGCAGCGAACGCGATCCCGATGTTCTCGATCGAGGAATACGCCAGCAGGCGCTTCATGTCGGTCTGCACGGCGGCGAACACCACGCCGAACAGGGCGGTGAACAGGCCCGCGGCCAACGCCACCGCACCCCACCACCACAGCTGCGCATGCAACAGATCAAAGCTGACGCGTAGCACGCCGTACAAAGCGGTCTTCAGCATCACGCCGCTCATCAGCGCCGACACCGGCGAAGGCGCTGCGGGATGGGCCTCCGGCAGCCAGACGTGCAACGGCACCAGACCCGCCTTGGCGCCGAAGCCGAACAACGCCAGGAAGAACGCAGCGCTGGCCCAGGTCGGTGACAGCTGCGCCTGTCGCATCGCGTCGAAAGCAAACTGCCACTGTCCGCCCTGCAGCACGCCGAAGGACAGCAGGATGCTGATTGCACCAACGTGCGCCAACAACAGATACAGGAAGCCTGCGCTGCGGATCTCGGCGATACGATGCTGCGTCGTCACCAGGAAATACGACGACAGCGCCATCGTCTCCCACGCCACCATGAAGCCATAGGCGTCGTTTGCCATCAGCACCAGCGCCATGCTGGCCAGGAACACGTGGTATTGAAGACACAGCAGTCCCGGCGCCGTGCCCTCACCGTCGCGGAAGTAGCCGGCAGAGAAAATCGAGATGCCGGCCGACGCCACCCCCAGCAGGACCAGGAAGAACGCGCTCAAGGCATCCAGGCGCAAATGAAACGGCAGGTCCGGCAAACCCAGCGGCAGGGTCACACTGATCGGGTCCGCTGACAGCGCCGGAAACGCGCAGGCCATCAGCGCCACGCCCCCCGCTGCACCCAGCGGGAACAAGACTCGCGCGACGATCCGTGTGCTCTGCGGCCGCAGCAGGCCCGCCAGACCAATCAGCAACCAAGCCACCACCACCGCCAACGGCCCGCCGATCCCAGCCATCAGCGCAGTCACATCCCTGCTCCTTCAGGCATACCGGAGCATGCGCATGCGACAACCCACAGACGCAGGGAGGCTACGGCGCTCAATTGACAGATGATAATAGGATTATCATGCTACACATTATCAGTTTAAATATGATGTACACGCAATGCCCCTAGAACAGCGCACCGCGCGACTGACAGTGCTGATCGATCCCGGCAAGAAAGCCGTCTTTGAACGCCTGTGCGCGCTGGAAGACCAGACCCCGTCGCAAGTCGTACGGCGCCTGATGCGGGAATACATCGAGCAGAAGCTCGGGCGCCCCTGGACGCCGGACACCTCCGTCGACGACATCAAACGACCGATATCCGAATAAGCTGCGCGGAACTTCGCCGCCGGCCTCAATAGCAGCATCACGCCGATCCAATTGATCTGCCGCGAGGCAGGCACGCCCGCACCCGCTCCGGGCCATTTGCCGACAGCGCCGGCCAGCGCTATAAACACCGTCAGCTGAGCCCTTCAGCAGGTTGCCGACAGACGCAGCCGCTGAAACACAGAGCCCACGGGAGGGCATGCAAATGCAAAAGTCGGTTTTCCATCTGTTGCCGCTTGGCATCACCAGCCTGCTGATGTGCGCATGCTCAACCATGAGTTCCGCGCCCTACATGTCGCAGACCAGCCCCAAATTCTTCACGGGAACACGCCTGAACATCGCGGCAATCGGTGAGGACTACGAAACGTTGTCCCACTTCGGGCGCTACGGAATGAAGCCTGCAAAGTACCCCATCGTTGACCTGCCACTGAGCGGCGCATTCGACATCGTTCTCCTGCCTTACATCGCCGGTTGCGCCATCGAGCCATTTGGCCAGGATTTCAGTTGCTTCGCCGGACCGTGACAGTCATCAGCCGCATTCGGCTGAGAGGCGCAGCCGCCGCCGAACCACGCAGCGGAAGTGCCCCTCACTAACCGCAGGTTCACGCAGGCATTCGACCAAACCAGGGCACTCCAACTGACTTGATCGAAGCAGCAGCAAAACGTGCCCCAAGGAGGCTGTTCACCGGCTTGGACGGATAGATCTCTGTAGGGATTCAACGTCTTGTGTAGGTTTTTTCTTACATTCATGCAGGTGTGTTTATGAGAAAATCACGCACGATCAGTAAATTGCGAAATTTACAAGCACCTAATGCATTGCGTGGAGTGAGACAGATGGATCAGAAGAGCCGAACGAACGTGTGGAGAAGCAGTTGGATTACCGTTTTATCGATCTCCCTTCTCGCTCTTGTCAGTGGGTGCAGCAACGACAGCAACAATGACTCGGCGGGCGGCGGCAGCGGCACCGCGAAGTCCTGCCAGCAGTCATACAGCCCCGAGCTTGCACAGGCCGGCGATGATTGCACCCCGCAGTACGGCGTCTATTGTCCGGACATCTCTAGCTCTGTACTCAACAGCACCGAAGCGACGCCTTGCGACGGCGTGAACATCTCAGAGGGCAGTGCTGAAGTCGATGGCCTGACCTCCGACTTCCTGGTGCTGACCCCGGCGGGAACCAACACCTACGCAGGCACTTACCTAGCCCTGCACTGGGCCGAAGCCAACGCGCCGACAATGGTCGACCGCATGCGGCTGGGCGAGCTGGCCAAGGCACGCAATCTGCGCGTCGTGGTACCGACCGCACCGGGCCCCGTCCGCAGCTGGGGCAACTCGGTCGTGATTCCGCTCAATAGCGTTGATCAGCGCATCGCAATGGTCGACGCGGTTCTGGCGGCGGCTGACGGCATCTCCAAGGCCAACGGCCCGCTGATCGTCGGCGGCGTCTCCGGCGGCGGCATCCTGGCTTTCCAGTACGCCTGCGCTCGCGCTCCCGCCGTTACCGGCGCGATCATTGTTGCCGCGGAAATCCGCGCCGGCGACTTGGACACCTGCCAGCCGGCCGGGCCGTTCGCCAGCATCCAGGTGCATGGCACTGCCGACTTGGTTGCGCCATACATGGCCGTTCCCGTCCTGTCGGCGGGCGCCGAGGAAATCTTCCAGCGCCTGTACGAGAACAACGGCTGCACCGCCGACAACGTCCAGACCACGCAGATGGCCACCGACAGCAATCCGCTGATCTCCGAGATCGATGTCGCCTGGGCCAAGGACGGCTGCACCACCGGCAAGGGCAGTTCACTGATCTCCGTGCAGAACGGCGGCCACAACTGGCCGGGCTACAGCGGCCCGCTGGATCTACCGGTCAACCTCTATGGCCCGACCGCAGACGGATTCGATACCACCCTGCAGGGCTACGATCTGATCAAGTATCTCGGCGGCTGATCAGCTCGCCAGTACGACAGAGATACGAAAGAGGCCGCAGAGAAATCTGCGGCCTCTTTCATTGGGTAGAAGAAAGAAGCGCCCTCACCAATCGGCACACCGGTCAGCCCATCGGCAGTTGCGCATGGAAGGCGCAGGTTCACCCCCATTGTCGTCGACAGCGAGATGCAGGCTGCGTAATGCGTTGGTCGAAACGGTTCCTGTGCCGCATGCAGTCCACTTCATTGAAAAAGCGCACCGCAGACCAGTAAGCCGTCCACGATAGGTTTCCGTCGCGTAACCTCAGGCCGAACCGACTGAGGAGCGATACGCGTGGTCCCAATGATTCTGATGATTATCAGCTCAGGCATCATGCTTGCTCTGGGCGCAGCCCATCTGCTGTTTACATTCCATGGACCGAAGCTGACACCGCGCGATCCGGCACTGCAAACAAGCATGCAGCAGGTCTCACCTGTCATTACCTCACAAACAACAATGTGGAATGCCTGGCTGGGCTTCAACGCCAGCCACAGCATGGGAGCCATTCTTTTTGGCTTGATTTACGGTTTCCTCGCGATCCAGCACGGATCACTGCTGTTTCAATCGGCGTTTCTGCTCTCGGCCGGATTGGCCATGCTCGGAGGGTATCTGGCGCTGGGAAAGCTCTACTGGTTCCGTGTTCCGTTCACTGGCATCACAGTGGCCCTGGTCTGCTATATCGCCAGCGTTGCACTGTCACTGCGCTGAAGCCCTGCCAAATCATCGATCACCATGCCCCACACGCACCGACTCCTGAAACGATTGTGGTGCACGCGGCCTGAACGTTGCCCAGCGATCACACCCATTGCCCCATTCGACAGCTTAGATGCGCGATATGCAGGGAATTTTTCGCCGCAGCCTTGCTCACAACATCCACATCGAAGTTGGCACCGCGCTTGCTTTTCTCCAAGAAGCAGAAAAGTATGCACCCCCACCTGATGCGTGCATGACAAGCAGCAAGCTTGTGTTCGCGCTGCAAATGTCGACTGCACCAGGCTGGTTTATGGCCAATATATGGTCCGACGGAGGGAGACAGGACTGATGAAATCGGCAGGCAGCCGCCATGGATGAAAAAGCGGAAGCGTCAATCGCACAGGTATGGCGTGAGCGCAGCTACTGGTATGACTACTCCCCGCAAACAGGCTGGGTCCTGAATCGCACCCGAGTCTCGAGAGTGTGGTTCCTCGCATCGGTGATCATTGCGCAGAGTCTCGACTCTGTTCCCCTCTGACGCTCTAGCGCGCCAGATCTACAGACATCAAGAACCACTCGCATATGACGGCGCTCGTAAGGTCTTGTGCGTGCACGGACGTGAACTGCGGCATCGTCTGCGCACAGACCACAGCAACTCAGTTCGGTCCCGAGGCTGGACCGGGCAACCATCATCGCCATCACGTCTGTGGGAACCACGCCGGCCAACTTGGCGTCGGCGACTTTCTGGACAAACCCATCGACGATGGGCGACCTGGCATTGAGCCGTCTTGCCGCCACCGCCACGTTGTTCGGCCCGACACCCATGTGCATCCTCGCCTTTCCGCAGCGCGCCGCACAGCGATCGCGCTGACGCTCAAGTTCAAACTGCGCATGCGTTGATGACGTGCAGGCACATCGTTGGAATCCCTACACGGCCGCGCGGGCATGTCGTGAAAGAATGGACCCGTTGCGCTCGCACAGCCCACGCGTCAAACATCCAAATGCCTAGGGAGGTTCCATGTTCAGACGAATGATCACGCTCCTGTTCTGCATCGCTGCAGCAGGATGCTCAACCACCGGTCACTTCAAGGTTCCGGCCAATTCCAAGTTGTATATCTACGAGCGACCCGAACCGGTACAGGTTCAGGCGGACGGCAGCGTGACGACGACACCGTTCTTCTGGACCGCTGCCGGCATCCCTCCGAACAGCGGCATACCCTATCGGCTGGAACAAGACGGGCAAACCACGCAGCAGGGTCGTCTGCGCGCCCAGTTCCGTGTGGTTTCGATTTTCTGGCCCCCGCTCGGCGCAATTTACTGGCCGATGGGCTTCAATCCGGACGTCACCTACGATCTGGTCAACCAAACGCAGGAGTAACCGCGCCCCTGCGCTGAGACTCCGTGTATCACCGGGGTGCACCCAATCGTGCACTCCGGATCATTCACCAGTTCAATTGCCTGACGGGCACTGACCGCATGCCGATCGAAATTCCGAAACCCCTGCGCGCGACCGCGGTGTCGTCAATCCAGCGTTACTTTGCAGAGAACATGGAGGAACCCATCGGCAACATCGCTGCGGATGGGCTGCTCGACTACTTCCTGCAGGAGATTGGTCCCTTGGTCTACAACCAGGCGATCAGTGACGCGCAGACACGGATGCAACAACGCGCAGCCGAACTGGATATCGAACTGCACGAAGAGCCCATGCAGTACTGGATCAAAGCAGACCGAGGTCGCAAATCACGCTGAACGATGCACCCGAAGGCAAACGCGGGTTGTGCCTGTGCCGTCAACGCGCACTGCCCGCGCATCCTGCGCCGCCTACCCATCAGCCCTGCCCGCGCTTACACGCTAAGCTGACAGCATTGTCCACAGCGGATCGGGGCCATGGGCCAGGAAATTTCACACTCGCAATTCAGCGCGGAAGAGCACGCGGCCTTTCACGCCCGCTTGCGTGAAGAAACCAAGACGCTGAAGCACTGGTTCGATCAGCGCGCTTTTGATGGTGCGGCGCAAGCCACCAGCGGCCTCGAAGTCGAAGCCTGGCTGCTGGACCAGAACTACCTGCCCGCAGCACGCAACGCCGAATTTCTTGCTGCGGTGGATCATCCATATGTCGTGCCGGAGCTGTCGCAGTTCAACTTCGAACTGAACTCCGACCCGCTGGCATTGGAGGGCGATTTCCTGAGCCGGACCCTCGCCGGTCTGAGCGACACCTGGCAGCGCTGCAAAGTTGCCGCAGAGCAATTGCAGCTGCAGCCTCTGGCGATCGGCATTCTGCCAACCGTGCGTGACGAGATGCTGCAACCCGAGCACATGTCCGCGTCGCACCGCTATCAGGCGCTGAATCAGGAATTGCTGCGCCTGCGCCAGATGACACCGCTGCACATCGACATCGCCGGCAAGGACACGCTGAACTATCACTGTTCGCATTTGATGCTGGAGGCCGCCTGCACCTCGCTGCAGGTGCATTTGAAGCTTCCGCAGGATCTGGCGCCGCGCTTCTACAACGCCGCAGTCATGGCCGCAGCCCCGCTGATCGCCGCGACCGCCAACTCGCCCTTTCTCTACGGCAAGTCGCTGTGGGCGGAAACCCGGGTGCCCGCGTTTGAACAGGTCACGGCAGCGCACGGATTCAAGGATGCGGAAGGACGCGAGGTCGGACGCGTCACCCTGGGCACCGGCTATCTGCGGCATTCGTTGCTCGAACTTTTTCTGGAAAACCTGAGCTACCCGACGCTGCTGCCCGAACTGGGCAGCGCCTCGACACCCCTGTCGACGCTGCGCCCGCACAACGGCACGATCTGGCGCTGGTGTCGCCCGATCGTCGGCTTTGAAGCCGACGGCACGCCGCACCTGCGGATCGAACACCGGGTAATGCCCGCCGGACCGACAATGGTCGACATGGTCGCCAACATGGCGTTGTGCCTCGGCCTCAGCCTGGTCCTCGGCCACGCCGACATCGCACCCGAGCTATGGACACCGTTCGAGGACGCGCGCTCGAACTTCTATACCTGCGCCCGCGACGGACTCGAAGCCCAGGTTCGCTGGTCAGGCACGCAAGGCTCCGTGCAATCGCTGCTGCTGGATCGCCTGATACCCGCCGCCAAGACCGCGCTCGCGGACGCCGGCCTCGACCGCAAGGATCTGGATTACTACTTCGACGAAGTCCTGCATCCGCGCGTACTGACCGGGATCAACGGCAGCACATGGCAGCGTCGCTATATTCAGACTCATGGCTGCGATTTCCAGGCGCTGACCGAACGCTATGCAACGCTGCAAGAACTCGGCGCTCCGGGACACACATGGCCGGTATAGCCGGACACGTTATCCCGTCGATTGGATCGCATCCCTGTTCCCTTTCCAGTACCAACAATACCGGCACTCACTGCACCCGGTTTTCGGAAACATCGCATGAGGCTTGACCGCCTGAACCATCTGCCGGCACAACTGCTCGATATCGCCCCGCGCGAAATCCGGCGCGTATTTCCGCACCCGACGCTGATCACTGTCGAAGGCCGCCATCGCGAGCCACTGTTTCTGGCAACCGTGCTTCACGGCAACGAAACCACGAGCTTCTACGTCCTGCAGGATCTCGCGCGCCGCTACGCGCACACGCCGCCACCGCGCAGCCTGATGATCTTCGTCGGCAACGTTGACGCTGCGGAAGCCGGCGTCCGGCGCCTGCCCGGACAGCATGACTTCAACCGTATCTGGGCTGGCGGTGATGGCCCATTGTTCGAACTGGCGCAGACGGTGCTGCAGACCGCACGCGACGCGCGCCCCTTCGCCAGCATCGACATCCACAACAATACCGGCACCAATCCGCACTACGGATGCGTCAACAGCATGCGCCCCGCTGCGCTGCATCTGGCCGCGCTGTTCTCACGCATTGGCGTGTACTACCGCAATCCGCTGACAACGCAGTCGCTTGCGTTCACGGCGTTCTGTCCCGCGGTGACCATCGAGTGCGGCCGCCCGGACGATGCCGCGGGGGTAACACAGGCCATCAACCTTGTGGACGCGGTCCTGCACATGGATCACCTGCCCGAGCGCATGCCCGCTCCCAGTGATCTGACGCTGTACGAAACGGTGGGCCGCGTGGTCGTTGACGAGGGCCGCAGTTTTTCGTTCGGTGACAATGGCACCGATCTCGCGCTCAGCACCGAACTGGGCCGGATGAATTTTTCGGAAATGCCCGCCGGTGCAATCTGGGGGCATTCACTGTGCTCCCGCTCGCCGCTGCGGGTGTACGACGAAAACGACGTCGACCTCACGGACCAGTTTTTCAGCCGGCATGACGCGACGATCCAGCTTACGCGCGCGGCAACCCCGGCCATGATCACGCCCGACCTCGAGGTGATCCGCCAGGATTGCCTGTGTTACTTGATGCAGCCGCTGCCGTATCCGGAGATCGTGCAGTAGAACGCGGCCCTGCGTCAGAGCCCAGGACGATTCAGGGTGCGGGCGCCTTGATGACGCCGAGCTTCACGACCACCCATCCGCGCTGATCCAGTTCCGCCGTCTCCACGGCCTTGATCTGAACACGCCCTGCAGCAATCGCACCGCTTTGCGTCAGCGCCGCAACCACCGCCTGCGCACGCGCGGTAGCAAGCGCCTCAAGGTCCGCATCGCTGATCGCTTCGGCCTGCTCCAGCCGGCCCTGCAGCTCCGACACGTACGCCGACTCGTCGAGCTGCGGTTTACCCTGCGGATCATCCGGCGGCGGACGCCGGAAGCCGGCCTGCAAATCCTTCAGCGAATCATCCGGAAAGCGTGCATGGAACAGCTCCTCGACCACCTTGCGCTGCAATACCGTGCGGCTCTGTTCACGTGACTTGCCTGCGCGCAACGCTTCGATCGCGGACTCGATCTGCGCAGTCACACGCTGCGCCTGCAACGCTGCGCGATCGGGTGCGGCCACAAATGCGCCCGGCACCTCCAGCGCCAGATTCGGCCGCTTCTGCAACGCCTCGGTCAGCTTGGACAGCTGTTCCAGTGCCGGCGGCGGCACCTCGGACAATCCCGGTTCGAATGCGATCTGATCGAACTGTTCGGAGTCCATGCCGACCAGACTGCCGAGAAAGCGGAACGGCGACGTCACCACACCAGTGATCAGTTGCACGATGGCATTGCGGATGACGCCGCCAAGTTCGAACTGCGGATCGTCGATGTTGCCGCGCACCGGCAGATCGACCTGGATCTTGCCGTCCGAGTCCTTCAGCAGTGCAATCGCCAGCCCCAGTGGCAGGTTCATCGCGTCCGGCTGATCCAGCTTTTCACCAAGCTGAAGATCGCTGATGACCACGCTGTTGTCGCCCTTCAAGGCGCCGCCCTCGATGCGGTACTGCAGGCTGACTTCGAGCCGACCGCTATCGATGCGGCGCCCGGCAAACTTGACCGTGTACGGCGACAGATCCGGGAATTCGATATTGCGGAACAGCACACGGATGTCGGTGTCGACCGTGGGATCGAAGGGGGTCAGCTTGCCCTGGATGCGCGCGACGCCGTAGTCATTGACCTGTCCATTCAGACGCAGCTTGGCCGGATTGCGGCTGGTCGTCGACAGCGTCGACACCTCGCCTTCCAGCTGGGTGATGTGGGTGGCAAACGGCAGCGGCAATGAACGATCGGCGAAATCGGCCGATCCCTTCGACAGGCTGATCTTGCCAATCGTGACCGCCGTTGACGCGCCGCTGTCCTTGTCTCCCGACTTGTTCGCGGCAGCAGGTTCCGCACGCTTCACCAGCAACTGCTGCACATTGGTGGTCTGGTCGGCATTGACCTGCACTCGCGCATACGGCGCGCTGAGCGCCACCTCCGAAACGTCGAACGCGTTGTCCGCCATGCGGTAGGCGTAGTGGTCGACCGCCAGCTGCCGCCAGGCCAACAGGCGCTTGCCATCCGCCGCATCGCGTACATCAAGACCCGCGAAGCTCAGATTGCCTTCGACTGCCAGCGCATCAATCGACGGCATCGCCACCTGCGTCTCGAAGCCCAGCGCACCGCCGTCGATCCGCACACGCGCGAACTCGCTCGCATAGGGCTGAATCACCGCCACGGCGAGGTCACTCCCCTTGATGCTTGCGTCCAGAGTCGGCTGCGGCAGCACGGAGAATGTCCCGTCCGCCTTCACACTGCCCCCGGAATCCAGCGTCAGGCCGAGGCTCAGCGGAAACTTCGCACCCGCGGCGTTGCTCAGGGATTTCGCCGTCAGCGCGATCTTCGAAACCGTCACGCTGGCCGGCGTCTTCGGCACCTTGTCGACAAACCGCAGGCGACCCTCTTGCAGCGACGCACTGCCCAGCTGCAGCGTCCAGTCCGCCATCGGCGCAGCAGGCTCCGACTCAGTCACGCTCGACACGGCAGCCACAGCCGCAGTGTCCTGCTTCGATTCAGCGGGCGCCTTCGCCTTCACCAGCTGCGCCAGACTCAGGGTGCCCTGGGCGTTGCGTGAGGCACGCAGATCCAGTCCCGACAGCGTCAGGCTCTCGGCGCGGACCACCTTGCCCGGCCACTCGAAGTGCCCACCGGCGAGTCGCAACTGCGGCAGCTGCAGAAACGGCGTGTCGTCGCCATTCGCACGCAGGGCCAGATCCTGCAGCACCAGCTCCAGCTGATCGACACTGACGGCAATACCGCCATCGGCGTGTGATCCGACCTGATAGTCCAGGTTCAGCGTCGTCTTCGATTCACCCGCTGTGAAATTCACTGCATCCTGCAGGTAGCGGCTCAGCACCGTGACATAGGCGCCGCTGGCGGCAATGTGTCCGCTCGATTGCAGCGGACTCAGCTGCAGACTGCCGCCCCAGGCCAGACGCCCACCGTCCTCGGTGTCGATCACGATCTGATGCGTGCCGGTCTGCTCGGGCAGCGTGCTCAGATTGTGCGCTTCGAGACTGACCGGACCGACGTGCGTGGCGAAAGCCGGCGTGCGCGAGTCATCACGGATATCCGCATTGAAATCGACCATCGCCAGCGACTGGATCACCAGCCGCACCCTGCGGCCATCGGCCTCCGGTTCAGGTTCGGGCGCCGGCTCATCGGTCGCGGGGGCGGCCGGAATCGCCGCGATCATGCGACCGATATTGGTGTCTCCATCGGCGTAGCGGATCAGGTCGCTGCTGGCGCCTTCGAGCCGGATCTCGCGGAAGGTCCAGGCCCAATGGAACAGACTGCTGAGCTGGAAATCGACATAGAAGCGATCGAACCCGAACAGCGGCGCTCCATCCGGCTCGCTGACGCGCAAGCCACGCACCTCGGCGCTCAGTGCATAGGGATTGAAACGAACCTGCTCGACCTGCGCCGGCCGTCCCAGATTTTTTTCGATCGCCGCAACGATCTGTCGCTGCGCAATCCATGGCACCAGGAAGAACCCAGCCAGGGTGTATGCCAACACGGCGACGAGCAGCCAGAAGCGCTTGTGTCGCGGACTGACCCAGGCGCGGGGATCTGCCAGCTGCTGAAGGGCTGCGCGCCAATCGAATGTTTGCTTGCCGATCACGGAATTTGTTTGAGGTTATTGAGAGCTGCACCGACCGACGCCGCATCGAGCTGCGTCAATCGGAATATACGGGCTGAGGACGCAAGCGGATGACGAAGTATACCGCCGCTCGCCGGTGGTAAATCCGCACCACGCACGCAGCTTCCATGCGTCGCTGTCATCAAACCGTGATGAGATTCCGCAGGGACACTTACAGGGGCGAACCGTGGCACCACCGATGGATCGAAGGGACTTTCTGCGCCAGACCGGCATGATTGGCGCCGGCATGGCCTCCGGCCTGCTTGCCGCCTGCGGCGGCAGCGATGATGCGGCATCCGCCGTTGCGCAGCCGCGCAGCCTGCCGGCGCCGGAGGATTCCGGCATCGATCACATTGTCGTGGTGACGATGGAGAACCGCTCCTTCGACCACATGCTCGGCTGGGTGCCGGGCGCCAACGGACGTCAGGCCGGATTGCAGTACCCGGACACCAACGGCGTGATGCAGTCCACGCACCACCTGACGCCGGACTATCAGGGCTGCGGCCTCGAAGATCCGCCGCACGGCTACGATCACGGCCACGCCATTCTCAATGGCGGCAAGATGGATCAGTTCCTGCGCGACACCCCGGTCGGCGATCTGTTTCCCATCGGCTACTACACCGCCGACGATCTGCCGTTCTACAAGGGCTGCGCCGAACACTGGACCATCTGCGACCGCTATCACAGCGCGATGCTGGCCTCGACCCAGTCCAACCGCATGTACATGCACAGCGGCCAGTCCGACCGCACCAACAACAGCAGCGGCGCACTCGACCCGATCCCCAAGATCTCGACCCTGCCGACGATCTGGGACGATGCCCGCGCCGCCGGCGTGCGCACCGGCTACTACTACAACAACCTGCCGTACACGGCGATCTGGGGCACAAAGTACCTCGGCATCTCGCGGCCGTATGCCAGCTTCGCGCTGGAAGCCGCCGCCGGCCTGTTGCCCAACATCACCTATATCGACCCGTTCTTCTACCAGGACGGACTCGATCATCTGTGCAACGACGATCACCCGCACGCCGACGTGCGCAATGGCCAGGCGTTTCTCAACGATATCTACAACGCCCTGCGCAACGCTCCGACCTGGGACAGGACACTGCTCGTCATCAACTACGACGAATGGGGCGGCTTCTTCGATCATGTCGAACCGCCGTTGATGCCGGTGTCCGAGGAAGAAGCCGCGATTGGCAACGACGGCCGCCTCGGCATCCGCACGCCGTGCGTGCTGATCGGCCCGCGCGTGCGCAAGGGCTACGTCGAGAAGGCGCTGCTGGAACCCAACTCCATTCTCAAGTTCATGGAATGGCGCTGGGGCCTGCCGCCGCTGGGCGTGCGTGCGGCGACCACGAACAATCTGGCCTATGCGCTGGACTTCGACAGCGCCCCGCGCAGCGATGCTCCGGCCTTCGACGTCCCGAGCAATGCCGGTCAGTCGCAGATCTGCGCGTTCACCAGCAAAGCCGCCGGCATGACCGACTCAATGGCCGCGCATGCCCGCGAGATCGAAAGCCTGCAGGCGCTGGCACGCAGCCAGGGATTTGCCTGTTAGGCGCCGCGCACAGCCCGCTGACCCAGATCAAGGCACCGCCGGCTGCGACCATGGAGACTTGATGCACAACCTAACCCTCATGGAAGTGATGCCATGTCCCGACTCGATACCGCTCTTCAGAACGACCTCAAACTGCTCAAGCTGCTGCGCGACGAAATCAAGCTGCAGTCGCACCTGCTCGCCGCCGAAGCCAAGGACCGCTGGCAGGCTCTGGAAGCGCAGTGGAGTGAACTTGAAGCCAAGGTCAAGCACGCCGAAGCCGCAGCAGGCGAATCCACCAAGGACGCCGAAACCGCCGTCGGCATGATGGTCGACGCGCTGAAGACCGGCTACGCCAACGTCAAATCCGCGTTGAAGCACTAAACGCTTCAACCGCTCCTGTCTCTCTGCCCCTGCGGGCGTCATGCTTGGCGTGACGCCCGCTCTTCTTTAGAAAATTCCGGCTGGAGCTCGGCGGCGGCGCAATGCCGCCAACGCACTCAAGCCCAGCAGCGTCGTCAGCCCTGCGGCCCCACCGCTGCTCTCCCTGAAATCCGCGCCCAGGCCAGCACCGAGATCGCTGCAACCGGCCCGAATGTCGTCGCAGACATGGGCCTGTCCGCCACGGTCAGGGAACACCCTCGCGGAGCGGTAGTAGAAGCTGTAGCGTTCCTGCCAATCGGCATCGGCCAATAATCGCGCATCCGCATCGGCAAAACCGGTCTCGCCGCCGCGCTTGAGCCAGCGGTCGAACCACGCCAGCGTGTAGTGCTCGATCATCGGCCGTCCCCAGCCTCCGACACAGGTGTTGTCGACCACCTCCGGACACCACGACGTCGCCGGGAATGTCGGCAGCAATGAAAAATCCAGATGCGTGCTGCCAGCAATGACGATCTCCGCCACTGGCACATTCACCGCGCGCCACGCCGCCACCGCACGCCCGGTGAACCGGTCCGGATCGGGCGGCGCGGTATACGGCCCGATCGCAAAACCATATTCGGAGGTGAAGCCCAGACTCGGCACGCGCGGCACGATCGCCGGCACCGGCGTCGCCACCAGCCCGCCGAGCAAGGCATTGATCCCCGGCGTACTGAGCACGAAGTCCTCCAGCGGGGTGCCGACCAGCAGACTGCCGTCGACAGCGCCGCCGCTTTCGTCCACCGGCAGCGCACCCAGCGCATTGGCGTTGAGCGGATGCGCCGGATCGCCCAGCGCATCCCAGGCCACGACCGCGTCGACCGGATTGCTCGCGTCGATCAAGCCCGGCCACGGCTCCGCGCCCTCAGCACCGTAGCTCTGCACGATCGTGACCGCACCGGCCCCCATCGAATGCCCGGCAATGCCCAGCCGCGTGTGATCCAGACGCTCGCCCAGCGGATTGAACGCGGTGACCTCAGTCGGGTACGTGCCGGCACAGCTCAGGTTGTGCGGGTATGGCTGCACGCTGCTGGAGTGGAAGAAATCGATGGCGTCGACCAATCCCTCCCAGAACACCGACGGATTCAAATTGGTGCCTGGCTCGCCGCTGGGCGCGGTGTTGTCGGAGCGGCCCTGCCCGCGCGGGTCGAAGGTCATCACCTGATAACCCGCCTGCACCAGCAGCTTGGCCGCCCACCAATACAAAGTCTCCGGCGCCTGTACCGAGCCGTTGATGATGACGATGCCCGGCAGATTCGTGCCCTGCTTCGGCGACCACACCCGGCCAGACAGACGCGCGCACTCACGGTCGTAGAACACCACCGGCGCAACGTCGATTTCGTCGTAGACCGCATCGATGCCGGGATAGATGAACGGATCACCGGTGCATGGCAATGACCAGGTGGCGCATAACGGCGCCACTGGCAGATTCACCGCGCCGGAGAGCGACCAGCTCGGATCGTCGATGCTGCGCTGCAGATAGGACTGGAAGTTCAGCAGGCTCTGCTCAGTCCAGCGCACACCCAGCGCCGGGTTGCTCACCGGCTCGCTGACGCCCGCGCCCATGCGCGCGAAATTCTCCGCCTCGCGCGCAGTCCACTCCGGTGACGGATAGTCCGGACCTTCCGGAATCGCCAGCGCCAGCTGCGGCAGCAGCAGCGCGGCCAGTAGCAGGGGCCGCAACCACAGTGTCGGCATCGGGCGCATGGGGGACTCTCCTCGCATCAATCTCGTTATGGCACCAGTGTACGAGCAGCGATGCCACAGCCCCAATGACGACGCTGCCAACCCCGACGGTCCGGCCGGTCAGCTTCCACACAGCTGACATGCGGCGGTGGCACACTGCGGCGGGCTGTGCCGCATCACGCGGACGATCGAACGGACACACCAGACCATGATGAAACGTCGCCAATTCCTCAAATCCGGCGCACTGCTGCTGACCGCACCGCTGCTGCCCGGCTGCGGCGACAGCAGCGGCCCCGGCCGCTCGGGATCATCAGGCGGCAATCTGGACGACACCGGCATGGACTTTCCGCTGGTGCTGCCGCTGCCGTTCGCGCACGGCGTCGCCTCGGGCGATCCGCTGGCCGACCGCGTGATCCTGTGGACGCGCATCACCGAATCCACCCCATCGGCGTCACAGATCCCGGTCGACTGGGAAGTCTCGGCGACGCCGGATTTCGTCAGCGTGCTCAAGTCTGGCACCCAGCTCACCGAAGCCTCGCGCGACTGGACCGTGAAGGTCGACGTCACCAGCCTGTCGCCGGCCACGACCTACTACTACCGCTTCCACGCGTTCGGCCAGACGTCCATCGTCGGCCGCACCCGCACCGCGCCGGCAACGATGGTCGAGGAAGTGCGCTTCGCCGTGCTCGCCTGCTCCAGCTACTGGTCCAGCTACTGGAGCGGCCTGGGCCATCTGGCCGACCGCAACGATCTGGATCTGGTGCTGCATTGCGGCGACTACATCTACGACTTCGTCGACGAAGACGAAGAAGTCCGCGCCCGCAAGGACATCAAGGACACCGCCTACGTCGACTACCGTGACTGGCTGAACCTGGACGAAGTGCGCCGCCGCTACGCGCTGTTCCGCTCGGACCCGAACCTTCTGCGCGCACACCAGCAGCATCCGTGGATGATCGTCTGGGACAACCACGATCTCAGCACCGGCTATGGCAACGAGCTGGCCAGCGACATCGATCCGGCCACCAGCACCTGCACCCTGGACGACACCACCCGCGCGTTCTACGAGTGGACGCCGACGCGCCCGGTCAAAGCCGACGGCTCCGGTGAGTTCATTCTGGTCAACGACGGCAGCTACCCCGCACCGCCGGACGCCAAGCTCATCTACCGCAAGCTGCCCTACGGCCCGATGGTCGACTTCTTCGGCATCGACACGCAGAGCAATCTGCCCGGCTACGGCCTGCCGGTCGACGCCAGTCACCTCGCCGATGGCGCGCCCAGCCTGTTCGGGCGCCAGCAGTTCGAATGGTTCACCGGCCATATGGTCGCCTCGCAGCAGAACGGCGTGCGCTGGCGTGTGGTCAACAACCAGACCTGGCTCGCGCCAGTGGACATTCCGGATGTGGTCGACGGCATCCCCACGCCCAAACTCGGCATCTCCCGCTGGACCGACTACGCCCAAGAAAGAACCCTGCTGTGCCAGACCCTGCGCGGCGACAACGCGCAGAGCCTGCGCGTGCGCAACAACGTCTTCGTCTCCGGCGACGCCCACGGCAACCTCGGCTCGGATCTCATCGAAGACACCGCCCTGCTGAGCAGCTACGTCTCAGGACTGCCGGTGCCGAACCCGCGCCAGGGCTCGACAACGATCAACGTGCCCGCCGGCTACCTGCGCGCCACCACCGCCGCGCTCGGCCCCATCAGCACGCGCGCCGATTCCGTTGGCGTCGAATTCGCGCCCAGCTCCATGGGCCGCGGCGGCGCGGATGAACTGGTGACCAACGCGCTCAGTCTCGAACCCGGCAATCCTCTCGGCGTCGTCGGCGCCCGTGCCATCGAACTCGCGCTGATCACCGCCAACAAGAACGTGCAGTTCGTCGAGTGGGTGGATCACGGCTACGGCATCGTCAGCCTCACCGACGAACGCGCGATCTTCGAATACTGGTGGCAGGACAAACTCACGCCGGAATCCCCGGACGTGCTCGGCAATCAGATGGTGAGCTGGGCCGAAGAAAACACCAGTGCCCTGCCCGCCCGCTTCCCGGATCAGATCGACAGCGTCATCGCGCACGGCATGACCGTCAGCGCGACGCAGGGCAACCGCAGCGCCGAGCCGGCGCCGCTGGATACCGCACTGCTCAACCCGCGTTAGCCAGTCGCGCCCCGCCCCGTTCGTATTGAGTAGCCCCGTAACACGGGGGCGTATCGAGAATCCGCAAAGATGGCACTGGATAGTGGCTCCCGGGCCCAGGGCTTGTGGCAACGCCGAGGGGCGGAAGATCAAGTGGGCAAACTCGCCCACGCGTAGTAGATTTACCGAAAAAAGGGGGGGGCATGCGGCAAGGAGATTTCCACCAACGCAGGGGGCATAGAAGCAGCCCAGCCGTTCGTCGGCACTATTGAATATATCGTCCGCGATATGGAATACTCCGCCGCGCCACACTATACCCTTTGCCTTCACGACGACTGTAAGTTGGATCTGGAGGAGTTGTGGAACTCGGACCCGGAAGCTGCTGCAGACATTGTCACCTTTCTAGAAGAGGCGAAGACCAATCAGCAGATTCTCGACGACCTCACTCGGAGTCGATTCATCAGATACGGCAAGGCGCCATATCAGCCTTACTCGGCGCAACATTTTGTGGCGCTGCGGTATCCCAGATACAACATCTGGCGCTTGAAGTTTTTGGAACTCGAATCACTGAAGAAATATCGCATTTTGTATGCCTTTCACAGTGGCGAGCACCGGTACTACGTACTCGCCATTGTCCGGCGGGACAAATACGACTATGAGCTCAACAACCCAATTACGAAACGAATCCAGTCCGCTTACGACGACCTCGTTTGACGGGCCGCGGATGAAGCGTTTCGGCGTGTCCGGCACGTCCGAGAGCGGAACTGCGATCAAGCTGTTCCAATATGTAGTTACCGCGGCGCCTATGCGTACAGGCTATACCGATATCAATGACTACGTTCGTGAACAGGAATTGCTCCCTGCCCGCGCGAATGCGTTGGCCCGGGCAAGACAGAGGCTAGCGGCAGCCGCACAGCCAGATAAGAGCAAACGCACTCTAAGTCACTTACGCCTCGCGAAAGGCATATCGCAAACACGTTTGGCAGAGATGATTGGCACATCCCAACCTCACCTGAGCAATGTCGAGCAAGGGCGTAGCGAGCCAATGTTGTCGACGGCAGATAAGCTCTCTGAGGCCCTAGGGGTTCCGTTGGCGGAAATTTCTCACGCGATTAGGAATTCGAGAGGCAAATGACTCTTTCAGTTCCAAAGCATGTCACGGCGATCTTTTGCGATGACATACGCACGGAGATGGGCAATAAGCTCTCATACATGGGAGTGTATTCAAGCGATCTTGTCGTTCAGTCAATGCCCAAAACGCTGCCTAAGCTATGTGTTGCGGTGACCGTCGTCACGCCGGCAGATGAATTACCGAACACGCTTCGAATATTGTTACTGAGAGACTCGTCTGTTTTAGTTGATACCGGCGTTATTCGCGACGAACTAACGCAAGCCAGCGAAGATATTGCGACAGACCCTGGAGCTGATAGCGTTGCAAGAAATGCTGTGAGCTACCAGTTTCAATTTGTCCTTGAGCACTTTTCGATTGAACGACCGTGTCGGCTACGACTACAGGTCGACACAGACGGAGAAACAATGCCGTCACCCTCGCTGAACATTCGGTGCATAAATCCTGCTCAGGCGAATACAGGCCAATAAACATGGCGCAATAGCGCAATAGGTGACAGACCACGATTGTTACGGCGCTACCGCGCCCGCCGTCGATGGAAACTGCATTTTTCACTTCTCGGCGATCAGCTCGGGACGCCAGAGTCAGTGCGGCGTGAGGCTCGCCGACGCCGTGACGCGACCATAGGTCGGCTCCGCATATTCCGGACTGGTCAGGCTTTTCATAACAATAGGGGACAGACCCCAATTACTGTTCAGAACAGCTTGGAATAGATCACATGGCGACTCCCGCCCTAGCAAGGCATATTTGCGTCGCAGTGATCGTCGTTACGCTTTACGGCCCACCTGCTCAGGCCACACCCAACGACCCCAAGGACGTCGCGGCAATCCAACAAATCGTCGAACGCTTCGGCGCCGCATTCCGGAACAAGGATGTCGATTCGTTTCCAGACTTGTTCTACTCGGCCAATCCGGACGAGGTCATCTGGCAATTCGTGGTCGAAGACACCCGGCTGGCCCGGATACAGAAGTTCAAACCCAAGGCCCGCAAGACCCGCCGGCTTCCCGGGAATAACTATCTGACGGCCATCCAGGGCATTGCCGCTGATCCGCTACCTACCGAAGAGAAGTTCTTCAACGTCAAGATCGACACCGATGGCGAAGTCGGCTCGGTCAACTTTGACTACATCGTCCTGGTCGGAGGTGAGGAGAAGAACTGGGGCCGCGAGATGTGGCATCTCGTTCGCACTGACCAGGGCTGGAAGATCATCTCCGTGATTTTCTCCGCACGGGACCCGTTGCCGAAGGAACAGCAACCGTCAGTGCGATAAGCGTCGCCGAACTTTCGATGCCGCATTCAGCGAATCTCCTAGCAATCCGCTGAATGCGGCATGACCAGCATTCGCCCTCCAATTTGAATAGCGTGCCTCCTGCGCTCAGACCAGATTCGCTCTGACGTAAGCCTCCAGCTTCGCCAAGTGCTGCTTGCCGCCTTCGATCGCACCGTACTTCTCGACCACCTCGTCACGCTCCGCCTTGCTCGGGAACAGATGGCGCAGGGTGATCAGCGTGCCGTGGCCGGTGTCCTGCAGCACGATGGTCGATGCGAACCAGATGCGCTGGCCGTCGCCCTGATCGAAGGCCAGCTTTGACGGCGGCGTGACCTCGGTGAATACGGCGTGATTGGGGAAGCGCGTGCCGTCCGGTCCGATCATGTCGAAGGCCCAGACGCCACCGACGCGCAGATCGATCGACAGGTTCTCGACGGTGAAGCCGTCCGGCCCCCACCAGTGCGGCATGTGCTGCGGATCGGTGATCGCGGTCCAGATCAGTTCCGGCGGGAACGGCATCTCCCACTGCAGTACCACTTCGCGATCCTGTTCGTTCGTCATCGTTTCTTCCTCGGTTGTTTGTCCAGGGAATGCAGGTAGGTTTCAAGGCGATCCAGCCGCGCTTCCCACACCTTGCGTTGTTCTTCGATCCATCCGGAGGCCTCGTTCAACGGCGTTGTTTCCAGCCGGCACGGCCGCCACTGCGCGTTGCGGCCGCGGCTGATCAGCCGGGCGCGCTCCAGCACCTTCAGATGCTTGGTCACGGCGGGCATGGACATGTCCAGCGGCTCCGCCAGCTCACTGACCGTAGCGTCGCCCCGCCCCAGCCGCGCGAGCATCGCGCGCCGCGCCGGGTGCGCCAGCGCTGTAAAGACCGCATCCAGTTGTGCTTCGTATTTAACCATATGGTTAAATTAATCAGGCGAAAGCGAGCTGTCAATTACCGCGGCGCGCAAGCTGTTGCGTGCTGCAATTCAAACGTTTTTCCTGCACCCGGCATCTGATGGTCTGGCGCGTCACACCAAAGCCGCAGTCGTCCCCCGCGCACCGAACCGCTCAGACCCCATCAGTGAGAACACCGTGAGAAAAATGATCGTCCTCGTATTACTTGCAACCGCCACGCTGTTCAGCGGTGCGTACGCAAGCGCAGAGGAGAACCTGAAGGACACGATTCTCAAGATGGACGCCCGATTGTTCGATGCGTACAACCACCAAAGGCTGGACGACATGAAGGCCCTCTTCGATGAGGACCTGGAGTTCTATCACGACACCGGGGGGCTCTCGGACTATCAGCAGACCCTCGATGCCTTCGCACGGATATTCATGCAGGAGAACCCGCCCGTGCGCACGCTGATTGCAGACAGTACGGAGATCTATCCGATCAAGGATTACGGCGCCATTCAGATCGGCGCCCATCGCTTCTGTCATGTCGAGAACGGCGTGAACGACTGCGGCGTCTTCAAGTTCGTGCAGGTCTGGCACAACGATGACGGCATCTGGAAGCTGACGCGCATCATCAGCTACGGGCACTGATTTTCCGTCACCCGCATCTCGGAACGGAGCGCGGGTGTAGCGATCCCGGAGCTTCAGCAAAGGGCGGCATTCGCCAACGCAGTCACCCCCGATAGGCCGGTTCGGCGTACTCCGGACTGGTCAGGCTTTTCAGAAACGCCACCAGATCACGCTTCTGCTCCGCGCTCAGATTGAGCGGACGGATCAGTGGTGACTGGAACGGGTTCGGCCCCGGATCGCGCGGATTGAGCTTGCCGCCGTTGTTGAAGTACTCGACCACCTTTTCCAGCGTATTCAGACTGCCGTCGTGCAGATACGGCGGCGTGCGTGCGATGTTGCGCAGGCTCGGCGTCTTGAATGCGCCCAGGTCTTCGCGCCGCCCGGTCACGGCGAAGCGCCCCAGCTCCGACGCCTCGCGGTCGCTCAATACGCGTTGATCAATATTGGCTGTCCGGGCCTGCATGAATTCCGCGGCACGCCGTTCCGGATCAGCGCCGAGCAAGGCAAAGCTGGCGTTGGCATTGTGGAAGGCCTGATCGGTGAACAGCGCGTACTGCCGCGTCACGGTGTGGCATTGGGCGCAGTGACCAGGGCCTGTAAACACTTCAAATCCGCGCTTGGCCGAATCACTCATCGCGGTCAGGTCGCCGCCGTAGTACCAGCGGTCGAACGCAGAGTCCCCGGAGATCAGCGTGCGTTCGTAGGCAGCGATGGCCTGCGTGAGATGAGTGATCGTAATGGATTGCGCAGAGGCGCCGAATGCTTCGGCGAAGCGCGCGACGTAGTTGGCGTCGCGCCGCACGATATTCAGAATCTCGTCTTCGGAACGCAGCCCGTGTTCGATCGGATTCAGCAGGGGTTGCAGCGCCTGCTGCTCCAGCGTCTGCGCGCGACCGTCCCAGAACTGATAGTCGTAATACGCCGCGTTGACGACGGTCGGCGCGTTGCGTGTGCCCCGCTGCATGCGCACGCCTTTGGCGACGGGTCGGCCGTCGTGGAAGGCAATGGCATCCAGATGGCAGTTCTTGCAGGCGATCTCGCCAGTGCTGCTGAAGCGTGCGTCGTGAAACAGGGCATCGCCGAGCGCGATCTTGGCCGGCGTCTGCGGATTGTCTGCCGGGATCGGCAACGGCGGCAGGCCCAGAGGCGGTGCCCCGGCCCATGCACCACAACACAGCAGGGCAGCCATCATCGCGGGCACGCGCACACCTTGGCGCATCAAAACCTCGATCACACGAACCTCTCCATCGCCTTCGCACCGCCCCCCACGGTTTGGCGAGCAAACACCATGCCTTCCGGGTTTTTCACTGCGGACAGCAGGCCGCCCGCCCCGGAAAGGTCAGCCTGACGCAAATCAATGCATCATTCCTGCCCGCTCAAATACGCTTTGGCACTCAAACAAAAAAGCGCCGCCGGGCGTCATTGCCGGCAGTTCAGACATCAAAACCAAGGTGCGCGAAATGGAGACTGAGAAACTGCGGTCCGCGCCAAGCTGGGACCGCCTGCATGCGGATATGGCGCGCATCTTTGCGCCGAATCAGCAGCCAGAGTCCTGGGACAACGACAGCGAATCCGAGCCTGCGGCAAGAATCTGGGTGGTCAGTGCCGAAGGAACGTATGCGCTTTCGCTCGACGACTACCAGCATTGGCGCTGAGTGACACCGCGTCCGGTCGCCGGCCGCAGCGTCGGCAGGCCAGCTGCACCCTTTGCACATGAATCCGCACGCTGCGATGTCCAATCGCTGGCCAGCGATTGCCGCCGCGATCTTCGCCGTGGTGTGGCTGATCTGCGCGTGGAAGCCATGGTTTCCCGAGGACTGGGCGCTGGAGAATGTGCTCTCGCTGCTGACGGCCTGGTGGCTGCTGCGCCGCCATCGCCGTGCACCGCTGAGCAACACCGCCTATGCGCTGCTGCTGACATTCGGCATTGCGCACGAGATCGGCTCGCACTTCACCTATGCCGAAGTGCCGTATGACGCACTGGCGCAATCGCTGTTCGGCATCTCGATCAGTGAACTACTCGGCGTGACGCGCAACCACTACGACCGGCTGGTGCACTTCTCCTTCGGACTGCTGTGCTACCGGCCATTGGCCGAAGTGCTACGCCCGCAGCTGATGGGCGCATCGAGCGCAGTACGCATCGTCGCGCCCGTCACCGTGGTCGCCACGATTTCGCTGATTTACGAGACGATCGAATGGTCCGCCGCCGAGGTGTTCGCCTCGGATCTTGGTCAGGCCTATCTCGGCACCCAGGGCGATGTCTGGGATGCGCAGAAGGACTCGGGCCTGGCACTGCTTGGCGCCGTGATTGCCGCAGGCCTCTCGACAAGCTGGCGCCGCCACCTTCGCAGGCGTCCCGATCGAGACCCAGGCTGATGACTCAGATCAACGCCGGCGCCGACTCTGCGGGCCGATGATGCCGACTGCGGCGATATCCGTGTATGTCACCAATCGTGCTCGTGGAGGCGTCTATGACTTACTCAAATCCCCCTGTTTCCGATGTTGAGGTTTCGGTTCTGGTCGCCGACCGCACGCGTGCGACGCTGTACCGCGGCGCCAGCCACAACGCCGTGCTGATCGAAGTCGAATCGCTGGCGCATCCCGAAAGCCGGCTGAAGGATCAGGAGCTGGTCAGCGACAGCCCCGGACTGAGCGTGGGCATGGCACGCCCTCAGGGCTCGGCCACGCAGGCATATTCTCCGCATGAGCGCGAAGCGCAGCAGTTTGCGCAACAGATCGCCGAACGCCTGGGCGCGCTACGGACCTCCAACCAGGTGCATCGGTTGTATCTGGTGGCCGAACCGCATTTCCTCGGACTGTTGCGCGCGGCGCTGGACGTCCCGACGCAGAAGCTGATCGCCGGTGACGTGCCGCATCGGCTGACCGATCTCGATCCCGCGGCCTTGCGTGCGGAGCTGCCGCAGCACCTGTGAGAGGCAGCTCAGACTGATCTCGCGATCCGACAACGACCACCGGATCAAGGCCGCGCTCTCGCGGCGAGGCGTCGTGTGCGCGCGGCGTCCTGATCAGGCCTTGGATCACGCCCCGTGGCCATCGCATGGGCCTTCTTCGCTACGCTGAACCTGACCGCATGCAGCCACGCCGCTGAATCAGGTACTGTCGGCGCTTCCGCGCTCCAGCGCAGAACCGACCGACTCCCGCATGCGCCTGATCACGATCCCGATGAGCCACTACTGCGAGAAAGCGCGCTGGGCGCTGGATCATGCCGACGTGGACTATGTCGAAGACGCGCATCTGCAGGTGTTCCACTACCGCGCGAGGCGCGCCATCAAAGCGGGTGACTTTGTGCCGGTGCTGGTCGATGGCGCGAACGTGGTCGCCGATTCCACCGCGATCCTGAAGTTTCTGGATGCGCGCCTGAGCGAGCGGCGCAAGCTCTACCCTGCCGCGCTGCGCGCGGAGATCGAGTCACTGGAAGACGACTTTGACGAAAACCTCGGCGTCGAGACGCGTCGCTGGGTCTACTATCACTGGATCACGCAGCCGGCGCGTGAGGTGCTGGACATCGCAACGCAGGGAACGCCGCGCTGGCAGCAGCGTGTCGCACCGCTGCTGTTCCCGATGCTGCGCATTTTCCTGCGCAGACATCTGCAGGTTTCGAGCGACGCCGTTGCTCAGGGGCTTCAGGTCGTGACGGAGAGCTTTGACCGCGTGGCCGAGCGCCTCAGCGACGGGCGCCCATTCCTGTGCGGCGATCAGTTCACAGCGGCCGATCTGAGCTTTGCATGCATGGCCGCACCAGTATTGCTCCCGCGCCAATATGGGATTCGCCTGCCGACGCTGGAGCAGACCCCTTTGGCCGCGCGCGCGGATGTCGAGCGATTCTGCGCGCATCCCGCCGGGCAGTTCGGCTTGCGCCTGTTCCGCGAACAGCGCCTGCGCCGCGTCACCGGTTCAACCCACGCGGACACGGCCGGAAGCGCATCCGCCGGTTGATCATCCGCCTTACAGCATGGCCGCCACGGCAACGCTTGCTTCGAGCGTGAGCCTGCCGAACGGCAAGCGCCACCGTGGTGTCCTGTGTGCCGCGTGTATTACCAGCCGCCGGTGACTTCGATCACCTGACCGGAAACATAATCGGACTCCGGCAGGCACAGCATGACGACGGCGCCGGCCGCCTCGGCGGGTGTTCCAGCGCGCCCCATCGGGATCATCGTCGTGATCGCTGCGACGTTGTCCTTGGGAATGCCAACGCCGATCTTGCGGCCTTCGACCTCGATCTCCGATTTCGCGTCGGTCGCCTCGGTCAGGCGCGTATTGATGTAGCCGAAGGCGATCGCGTTGACGTTGACCTTGTAGCGCCCCCACTCCTTCGACAGCGTGCGCGTGAGCCCCGCGATGCCCGCCTTGGCAGACGAATAATTGGTCTGTCCCGCGTTGCCGCGCGTCCCGGCGACCGAAGAAATGTTCACCACCTTGCGAATCACCTCCCGCCCTTGATTCGCCTCTTCCTTGGCCTTGATCCGGATCACTTCCGACGCCGCCTTCAGAATCTTCCACGGCGCTTTCAGATGCACGTCGATCATCGCGTCGAACTGCTCTTCGCTCATCTTCTGGATCATCGCGTCCCAGGTGTAGCCGGCGTTGTTGACGATGATGTGGACATCGCCAAAGGCGTCAATCGCGGAATCGACGAAGCGTTCTGCAAAACCGGCCGCCGTGACACTCCCGGCGCAGACCAGTGCCTCGCCTCCGGCAGCCCGGATCATCTCCGCGGTTTCCTGTGCGGGAGCCTCGTCAAGATCGTTGATAACGACCTTTGCACCATACGCCGCGAGCTGAAGCGCAATCTGTTGCCCAATGCCCCGACCCGAACCGGTAACCAGAGCGACTTTTCCCTTGAGTTTCTGCATGAGTGATATCCCGAATTAATGACCGAGCGCGACGACCGCTTCACCGATGAGCTTGACGTCGTTGTCCTGATTGACTGCCTTGAGTTCGATCCTGGCACGATGCTCGCCGTTGTCGACGAACTTCTCCGTGATCCGGCCCTGACAGGTAATGCTGTCTTTGAGCTGCGTAATGGAAGAGAACCGCACGGCGAACGACCGCAGCGCACTTTGCGGCACCCAGTGCGTCAGCAACTGACCGAGGTACGCCATGGACAACATGCCGTGCGCGAAGACGTCCGGCATTCCCGCGGCCCTGGCAAAATCGATGTCGACGTGAATGGGGTTGTGATCGTTTGAAGCGCCGCAGAACAGGGCCAAGGTATGCCGGGTGATCGGCGGCTTCTGCAGCGGCGGCAGCATGTCGCCTACTTGTACAGAGTCGAAGTTGGGAAGATTCATGATCAGCTCCTTCAGTTCCGGACCACCGTGCTGGAGGTCATGACTCCGACCAGTTCCTGCCGCTGGTTGGTCACCGTGGTGCGCTGAACCAGAAACTCCAGGGCCCCGTTCTTCTTGTCATAGATATCGACCACTTCTGCCTGCAGCGTGATGACGTCGCCGGCATAGATCTGGCCGAAATACTCAAACTTCTGCTCGCCGTGCAGCACGCGCCCGAGATCAATGTCGAGTTCTTTGATCCAATCGAACGGGTCCGGCTTGGCCAGACCGAGACTGAACGCGAACGTCGGCGGCGCCGGCAGTGCCGGATGTCCGGCCTGACGCGCCGCCGCTTCGTCGAAGTAGACCGGATCGGTGGTGCCGGTGGCCAGGGCAAAGAACTTCAGTTGCCCTTTCTCCACCTCCACGCTCGATGGCGCGAATCGATGTCCAATGAATTTTCGATCAATCATCTCGACCGCCCCTCAAGCCTGATACAGGGTGACCACGCACGCGCCGCCAAGGCCAAGGTTGTGCTGCAAGGCGGTTTTCGCCCCCTCCACCTGGCGTGCCTCTGCGCGCCCGCGAAGCTGCTGCGTGAGTTCGTAGCATTGCGCCAGTCCGGTCGCGCCCAGCGGATGTCCTTTCGAGAGCAGTCCGCCTGAAGGGTTGGTCACGACCTTGCCGCCATAGGTGTTGTCACCGTCGGCGATGAATTTCTGGGCGCCACCTTCCGGACACAGACCCAGCGCCTCGTAGGTGATGAGTTCGTTGTGGGCAAAGCAGTCATGGAGTTCCACGACGTCGACATCGTCCGGTCCGATTCCTGCAGCCTCGTAGACCTTTCGGCTCGCTTCGCGCGACATGTCGTACCCAACCACTTTCATCATGTCGCGGCTGTCGAAGGTGCTGGGGAAGTCGGTGGTCATGGCCTGTGCGGTGAGCCGCACCGTGTTCTTCAGGCCGTGCTTGCGGGCAAAGGTGTCGGATACGAGGATCGCCGCAGCGCCGCCGCAGGTCGGTGGGCAGGCCATCAGACGCGTCATCACCCCCGGCCACACCGGAGGCGACTGCAGCACCTGCTCCGCGGTAATGACATCGCGGAACAACGCCAGCGGATTGTTCGATGCATGCCGGCTGGACTTTGCGCGGATCTTGGCCAGGTCTTCCAGGGTGCTGCCGTACTTGTCCATGTGGACCTTCCCTGCGGCGCCGAACAGGCGCAGCGCCATGGGGACTTCACGCGCATTGGTCAACTCGTCACAGGCCGCATTGAAATCATCCAGCGGACTCGGGCGATCATCAAAAATGCTGCCGAGCGCTCCGGGGCGCATCTGTTCGAAGCCCAATGCAATGACACAGTCCGCGCTGCCGTTTTCGATCGCCTGGCGCGCCAGAAACAGTGCGCTGGAACCGGTGGAGCAGTTGTTGTTGAGGTTGATGACCGGAATGCCGGTCATGCCCACGTGATAGAGGGCTTTCTGTCCGCAGGTGGAGTCGCCGTAGACATAGCCGACAAAGGCTTGCTGCACTTGCGGGTACTGCAATCCGGCGTCGGCGAGTGCGGCGATGGCAGCCTTTGCCCCCATCACGTCATACGCTTCACTTTGGCCGGGCTTGGTGAACGGAATCATTCCGACACCGGCGACGAGAACTGCATGGGACATGGGAGGCTCCTGGTCCGTGATGAGTGGGAGAATCGAAATCCGGCAACTACTTACCGATCGTTAATGGGATGACAAACTACTTACCGTTTGGTAGATTGTCAAGCTCAGTCGAGCCACCGTCAGGAATTCCCGATGCCCAGCTTGGTCGAACGTTTCTCAAGCTATCCGCGACAGGGATGCTTCGACGAAAAACGCGATCTCATCTTGCGCGAAGCCGCGCGTCTCTTTGTCGAGCGCGGCGTCCATGAAACCGCGCTGAGCGATCTGGCCGATCGCTTCAGCATTTCGAAACCGGCGCTGTACCACTACGCCCGCAGCAAGGACGACATCATCGCCCAGATTCTGCACAAGGCCTCTGAGGACAACCGCAGGATAGTGGCTGAGGTCAGACAGCTCCCCGGCACGGGCCGCGAACGTTTCCTGATGGCAGCCCGTGCGTACGGCAAGGCGCTGAATACGGAGTTCGGTCGCTGTCTGGCCACCATTCAACCCAGCACCTTCAGCAAGGCCACGCTGGAGCTCCACACCCGCACGCACCGCATCCTGCTCGACGGTCTCGCAGAGGTCATCGAAGAAGGCATTCGCGACAAGAGTCTGCGCCGCTGCCAGCCGAAGATCGTCGTACTGGCCCTCCTTAACGCCATGAACGCCGTAGTCCGCTGGCACAGGCCGGGCGGCGCGTTGAGTCACGAGGCCGTCATCGAAGAAATCATCGATTACTTCATCGAGGGGATCGCAGCACGTCCCAAATGACAAGGCGGGTCGACGACATCCCCCTTGAACTGAAAAACCGACTCATGCGGGCCCCACGCCTCCCCGCCCGCACCCATGAAGATTGCGCAATGAATGAACGCGAGAAAGAGCTGCAGAGCTGGTTCCGGACAACCTGCCCGTTGTTCGACCATATCGGGCTGGTGGTCGAGTCTGCCTCGGACGGGGTGTTCCGCTGCACCGTTCCGCTGACCCCGGAAAACAGCAATCACTTCGATACCGTGCATGCCGCGATCCAGTGGGCATCTGCTGAAGTCCTCGGCGGACTGGTCGTGATGTCGATCGTGCCGCTGGAACGGCGCACGCAGACCTTTGCCGCCGTGCGCTCGGTGAACATCGAATTTCTCCGGCCGGCACGAACATCGATCGTGGCGGAAACGCGGTTTGATCCCGCGGAGTCTGTCGCGATCCGGGCCGCACTGGATGAGGGCCGGAACTCCGAATTCAGTCTCGAATCCACGGTGCGCGATGCCACCGGCGAACCCGTCGCGATCGCACAGGCCCGCTATGTCCTGCGGCCGTGGCGTCAGTCAGCAACCGCGTGAAGCCGCGTCACTTGCTGTAGAACTGCGGCAGCCCGATATTCCAGCGGATCGCCGCAAGGCGGACGCAGAAGATGGCCGAGCCCGCGATCAACGCGGCATTCCCCGGCGCCATTTCGAGCTGCATCAGGCCGATGAACACCAACGCCCCGCCCCATGAAGCGGTGGCGTACAACGTGCTCTGGAACACGACCGGCTCCTCATTGCACAGCATGTCTCTGAGGACCCCGCCCATGACGCCCGTCACCACGCCCATGAACGACGCCACAATCCACGGCGCATCCATCACCAGCGCGGCGCGGGTGCCGGTCACGGTAAACAGCGCCAGACCCATCGCGTCCGGCAGCAGGAACAGCTTCGCTGGCAACTTGGCCAGCCGCGCCAGCCCGAACGTCGCCAGCGCCGCGACGATGGTGGTGCCGAGATAAGTCGCGTCATGCACCCAGAACACCGGCCGCCCCAGCAGCATGTCGCGGATCGAGCCACCGCCGAGCGCCGCGCTGGTCGCCACCACGATCATGCCGAAAGGGTCATAGCGCTTCTTGCCGGCTTCCAGCACCGCGGCAGCCGCACAGCTGGCGACCGCGATCTGGCTCAGCAGGTACATCAGCAGGCTCATGGAAGGCGTCACGGCAAACGACTCGGGGCGATATGTTGCGCGAATTATCCGTGATCGCCCTGCCACTGGCTGAAACTCAACGAATCGGGCGCCTTCGCTCGTCCGCGGATGTTCCGATCACCAGACGCAAAAAGTCGCCGCTTCGAGACGAAGCGGCGACGTTGCCAAACTGCGTTCGGCTACGCCAACACAGCCTGCGGCTCGAGGCTGCTGCCACCCGGCAGGCTCAGTCGCAGCACGCGCCAGGTGGTGGTGCCGAACTGGCGTGCCAGCGAGCCGGAGTTGTACGGCAGGCCGTAGCGCTCGCAGATCTCGCGCACGCGCGGTGCGACTTCCGCATAGCGGTTGCTCGGCAGGTCCGGGAAGATGTGATGCTCGATCTGGTGGCTGAGGTTGCCGGACATGATGTGGAAGATCTTGCCGCCCTCGATGTTGCAGGAGCCAAGCAGCTGGCGCAGGTACCAGCGACCACGGATTTCGTTTTCGATCTCCTCGGCCTTGAAGGTATGCGCGCCGTCCGGGAAGTGGCCGCAGAAGATGATCATGTACGCCCACAGGTTGCGCACGAAGTTGGCGACCACGTTGCCGCTGAAGACATACAGGAAGAACGGACCCGCCAGCAACGGGAACAGCACGTAGTCCTTCAGAGCCTGGCGGCTGGTCTTGCGGCCAACCGCTTTGAGTCGCGTCCAGGCGTCGCGCCAGCTCTTCTTGCCCTCGAGCACCCGATCGAATTCGACATCGTGCAGTGCGACGCCGTACTGGAACAGTCCTGCCAGCAGCGCGTTGTAGACCGGCTGGCCGAGGTTCCAAACCCTCCAGTCCTGATGTGCGCTCATGCGCAGGATGCCGTAGCCGACGTCGCGGTCCATGCCGACGACATTGGTGTAGGTGTGATGCATGTAGTTGTGCGAGTGCTTCCACTGGTCCGCCGGGCATGCGGTGTCCCACTCCCAGCTGGTGGAATGGATCTTGGGGTCCTTCATCCAGTCCCACTGGCCATGCATGATGTTGTGGCCCACTTCCATGTTTTCGAGAATCTTGGCGACGCTGAGCATCGCGGTGCCGGCCAACCAGAATGGCGGCAGCACACCGGCGAACAGGCTCGCGCGTCCGGCCACTTCGAGTCCGCGCTGAATGCGGATCATGCGATGGATGTAGGCCGCGTCCTTGGCACCGAGGCTGGCTTTGACTTCGTCGCGGATGGCGTCGAGTTCTTTACCGAAGGCTTCAGCCTGGGCATCGGTCAGATAGGTCGGATGTGTCATCGGGGTTCTCGGTTTCATGGGATTGCTGTGAAGGGAATCCAGACGTGAATTCTTTGGGGATTTCAGAGTTCGAGGTCGACGTCGCCGACCGGCGCACAGACGCAGATCTGCACCAGGTCGCCTTCTTCGTTGAACACTTCGCCGTTGCGCATGTCGCGCACGCAGCCGGCTTTGAGCGTGGTGGTGCAGCCGTGGCAGATGCCCATGCGGCAGCCGTGTTCCGGACTTAGGCCGGACGCTTCGGCCAGTTCCAGTAGGGACTGCGCTCCGTTTCCGGTAGCGGAGACGGCGCTGCGGCTGAACTGCACCTGCGCTTCCTTGACCTCACCCGGCACCGCGGCACGCAGCGCTGGGCGGAACCGCTCGACGTGCAGATGGTCGGCAATGCCGGCGGTGTCGAACTGCTGTTCGAGCGACTGCAGCAGCGCGTCCGGTCCGCAGGCCCAGACCTGGCGATCCTGCCAGTCGGGGCACAGGCGACTGAGCTTGGCCGGCGCAAAGCGGCCGCGGTGCTCGCCGGCATGCCGCGATTCGCCGGTGTGCTGCGTATAGAAGCGATGCAGGGTCAGACCCGCGTGGCGCTGTGCCATCTGTTCAAGCTCACTGCCGAAGATCATCGCCTCCGGCGACGGCGCGCTGTGAATGACGACGATATCGCCGATGCGATCCTTTGCCTGCAGGCTTTCCAGCATGCTGATGACCGGCGTGATGCCGCTGCCGGCTGCGATCAGCAACAGCTTCTGCGGCAGTTCCGTCGGCAGCACGAACTCGCCGGTCGGCTCGCCCAGCAGCACGACGTCGCCCTGCATCAGGTTGTCGACCAGATGATTCGACACGCGGCCGTTGTCGATCGCCTTGACGGTGATCGTGAAACAGCCGTCGTCACGCTCCGGCGCCGACGAGATCGAGTAGCAGCGCGTATGCCGCACGCCATCGATATCGACCCCCACATTGATGAACTGACCGGCCTGATGGCCGTGCCAGCCACGCGGGCAGCGCAGGGTGATGGTCGCGGCGTCCAGGCCGTTGCGCTCGATGTGCTCAACGCGGCCGCGCGCGGCGCGCGGGGTGTGCGGCAGCAGCGAATCGATGAAATCGCCGGGCGACAGCGGGTAGGTCAATGCGGAAACGGCACGCATCCACGGGGATGCAGCGGCGCGCTCTGCGGACGTGGAACGGCGGGTCGAGGCGGCATTGTGAAAGGACATGTCGTACACTCCAGTAAACATGTGTTCACTTTAGTGCGGTGCAACATGTGAGTCAACAGTCGTTTACCGATTTTTCGTTTGTTATTGTTTTACTTGAAATTAATGTTATAAAACGACGCTTGATATGCTAAGCTTCGTTCACTATGACGACAGCAGGCAGACGGCGGCGCACACGCGGAGCCGATGATCCGGATTCCGGGCGACGCGACGACCGCAAGCGCCGCACCCGCCGCGGCCTGCTGGATGCCGCGCTGGAATTGCTTGAAGGCGAGCGCAGTTTCAGCAGCCTGAGCCTGCGCGAGGTCACCCGTGTCGGCGGCATCACCCCGGCTGGGTTCTACCGTCACTTCGCCGGCATGGAGGAGCTGGGTCACGCGCTGATCGAGGATTCGTTCGAATCGCTGCATCAGATGATGCGTGACGCACGCAAAGCCGGCCTGCCGCCCGCTCACATGATTCGCGCGTCGGTAACGACGTTTCTGGATCACGTGCAGGCGCATCGTTCGCATTTCCGCTTTATCGCCAAGGAGCGCTATTCGGGCTCCTCGGTTCTGCGGATCGCGATCCGCAAGGAGATTCGCCTCTGGATTGGCGAGGTCGCGGTGGATCTGTCGCGCTTCCCGCTGCTACAGCGCTTCAGCAGCGACGATCTGCAGATGCTCGCGGGCATGATGGTCAACATCGTGGTGGCGGCAACCGAGCTGCTGCTGGATGTCGAGCAGACCGATGCCGACGCGATTCAGCGCATCTACAAGAACGCCGAGAAGCAGATGCGCCTGCTGATGCTCGGCGCCAGCCTGTGGGACAGCAGCCGCAGCAGCACGCCGGACTAAGCTGCCGCGCGCCGACTCGTTGAGTCCCCACGATGCGCGTGGAATCCCTGAGGATGTCAGCGCACTGCCGAAAGCATCAGCGCAGACAGCCCCTTGAGGCTCAAACCGATGCGATCTGCTGCAGGAATGCCGTCAAGGCCGGAGTACGTGGGCGATTGTTCAGCTCCAGGCGGTACAGCGGCCGCACACTCTGCGCCGGACCCGGCACTTTCAATACGCGCACCCGCCCGATCGCGACCAGATCTGCGACCACAACGGCGGGCAGCACCGCGATTCCGGCACCACAGGCGACCGCCTGCGCAATCGCTTCGTTGCTGCCGATTTCGATACGCAACGCAGGACTGACCCCGAGCGCCGACAGCAGGGCCTCAGCGGCCTGACGCGTGCCGGAACCGGGCTCGCGCACCAGCCACGGTTCCGCACTCAGCGCCGCGGCACGTGGTGCCCGTGCCAGCGGCGCGTCGGCGGCGGCAACGATCTGCAACGGGTCCTGGCGCCACGGCGTGGCGACGACACCGGCGATGTCGACCTGGCCCTCGACGAAAGCAACGTCGATCTGTCCGTCCTGGATCAGCCGGCTGATGCCGTCGGTATTCCCCACTTTCAGTTCAAATTCGATCTGCGGGTGCCGCCGCGTGAAGCGGCTTACGGCATCGGACAGGCAGTACGCCGCAACAGTGGTGCTGGCGCCTACGCGCAGGCGTCCGCGACGGAGTTCAACACGATCGCGAATGTCTTCGAGCGCCACGCGCTCCATAGCGAAGATGCCGCGAGCATGCTCGTACAGTGCGCGCCCGCTATCGGTGAGAACAATGCCGCGCGCGCCCCCAGCGACACCGCTGCCGCGATCGATCAGGGGCAGGTCCAGCTGCGACTCCAGCTCGCGTATGCCCTTGGATACCGCCGGTTGGCTGACGCACAAGACCGCAGCGGCCCTCGAAAAGCTTTGCTGCTCGACAACCACGCGGAACATCCGCAGCAGATGGAGATTGAGTCGCACGCGCTTGCCGCTCCCGGATCAAATCAACTTCTTGCCATAACTCTAACTCATGCTTATGTGAAAAATATGTATTTGTCTCATGCGCTCTCGGTGCCTAGATTGCATCGCCTCAGTGTTCCGAGACGCACATGAATCACGCATCCACGAAGCAGATCCGCCATCCCGTCGCCATCACGCCCGCGACACTGTGGCCCGGAATCGGACTGACTGCCGTGTTGGCCGTGATCAGCATGACCGCTGCCACGAACTCGTTTGCCCAGCAACATGCGCTGAGCAGCCTGACGCTGGCGATCATGCTTGGCGTGGTGGTCGGAAACACGGTGTTCTCACGCATCGCCGCACAGACAGCACACGGTGTCGATTTTTCCCGTGGCTCGCTGCTGCGGCTGGGCGTCATGCTGTACGGCTTTCGCGTGAGTTTTCAGGACCTGGCCCATGTCGGGCTGACCGGGCTCGCCATGGCGGCGCTGGTCGTCGCCGGCATCTTCAGCCTGTCGCGGCTGCTGGGCACCCGGGTGTTCCGGCTCGACCGGGAAACGTCGATGCTGATCGGCGCCGGTGCCGCAATCTGCGGCGCCGCGGCGGTCATGGCGGCAGAGCCCGTAATCCGCGGACAGGCACACAAGGTGTCCGTCGCGGTGGCGACGGTCGTGGTATTCGGCTCCCTCGGCATGTTCCTCTACCCGACGCTGTATCCGTATCTCGGCCTGAGCGAACACGCCTATGGCATCTATGCCGGCGCCACGATTCACGAGGTGGCGCAAGTGGTGGTCGCCGGCAAGGCCGTGGGCGATGGCGCAGCCGCTGCAGCAGTCATCGAGAAAATGCTGCGCGTCATGTTGCTCGCGCCCTTCCTGCTCACGCTGTCAGTAGCGCAACGCAAACGCGGCGCACTCACCGCAACGGGCGCGCAACACCGCATCACCGTGCCCTGGTTCGCACTTGGATTTATCGCCGTCAGCGGTTTGAACTCGATGCAGATCCTGCCGCCTGCGTGGACGCTCGCCATCACTCGGCTCGATACCGCGCTGCTATGCATGGCGATGGCGGCGCTGGGCCTGCGCACGCATGTCGGTGCCATTCGTCAGGCTGGAGTCCGTCCGTTGCTGCTGGCTGCCACCTTGTTCGTGACCCTGCTCATCGGCGGATGGGCACTGAGCTTCGCGCTGTTTCAGCTGCACGCGATATGAGCTCGCCGCACGGTTGCGCGAAAACGGAGGTTCCGCTGGCTGTCGCTCAGCGCACCGCCGTTATTCGGCACTGCTTGCGACGCCCGGACCAACCCCCATGATCGCGGCGCGGAACAGCAACAGGATCTCGTCAGTCACCACGTCCAGATCGGGCGGCTGTGGCGCACGCAGCCATTCGCTCAACAGCTCATTGGATGCGCCGGCAACCGCAACACCGGCAAGATGAAAATCACGCCGCAGCAGCAGTCCGCGCGCGGCCAGATCTTCAGCATAGAGCTCGACCAGGCGCACGAACTCGTGAATCACTGCACTGCGCCGGACTGCTACGGCCTCGCTGACACCCACGACTTCCAGGCAGGCGATGCGTGCGTAGCGCGGATCATCGGTATACGCACGGACAAAAGCACGGATCGCTGCTTCGATCGCCACTTCCGGTGGCGCCTCGCGGTGATCGTCCAAGGTCTGCAGGACCACCTGTTGGGTATGCGCAATCACCAGATCGAAGGCCGCCATCAGCAAGGCTTCACGACTGCCGAATGCTTCATAGAAGTGTCGCGTGGTCACACGCGCCTGCGCGCACAATGCTTCGATCGGCGTGTGGTGGTAGCCACGCGTGGCGAACAGCTCGATCGCGGCCTCAAGCAGACGTTCATGGCGCTCCGCAGCCAGTTGGTCGGCACTGCGCCCGGCATAGCCGCGCCGTGGACGGGGCGTAGCTGCGGCTGCCGATTTGGTCGACGGTTTGCGCGGCGTTCCGGGAGGACTTGCGACAGCCATGGCGGGAAGATAACTTCCCTGATCTTTCCGTGCCACACCGGCACCGGTTCACCATGACGGCGACCGCTGTCGTCCAGGAGTCACTCCGTGAGCATCATCCATCGACTGACCCCGTTCGACGGCACCCGCGATGCCAGCCGGCCGCTGGCGCGGATCGACAATATCCGTGAAGCGGCCAAGGACTTTCGACGCGCAATGCTGGCCGGCCCACACGTGCGCTACTACGAATCGATGGAACTGGTCCGAGTGCCCTATCCCACTCGATACGGCTATCTGAACGCGTTCAGTGCGCTGTCACCGTATCTGCATCTGGTCAATCGCCTGTTCGTGATCCAGTTCGACAGCGCCGACGGCATCAAGACGCTGCTGGCGTCGCCCTCGGATTGGGAGCATCAGCGCGACACGCCATTCTTCAAACGGCTGACCGACAGCATGGGTCCGGCCGCCGGCATCGGCGAAGCCATGGTGTTTCGCAAGACCGCGACCGTGCTCGACTGTCTTGCACGGCTGGGACTCAAACCCGAGGACATTGACTACCTCACCTACGACCATCTGCATACCCAGAATCTGACGCGCTGGCTCGGGGGCCCTCAGCCAGTTTTCCCGAATGCCAAACTGCTGGTGATGCGCGAGGAATGGGAAAGCACGCAGTCACTGATTCCGTGGCAGGCGCAGTGGTATTGCCCCGGAGGCATCGACGGCATCGCCGAGGAACGCGTGATCCTGCTCGACCATGACGTCGCACTCGGCGACGGCTCGGTCGCACTGGTGCGCACCAAGGGGCATACCGAAGGCAATCACTCCATCGTTGCCAACACCCCGGAAGGCATCAAGGTCACCAGCGAGAACGGGGTCAGTCTCGATGCCTACGTCCCAGAGCGTTCGAGCATTCCAGGCGTCGCCCACTACGCGCGCGTCACCGGATCCGAGGTCGTCCTCAACGGCAATACGCTGGAATACGGCATCGATCAGTACCTGTCGATGATTCAGGAAAAGTGCATCGCCGGCCCGAATCCGCGTGACGAGCGCTATCCGAATATCGCACCGTCCTCGGAGTCCGCGGGTTTCTGGCTGTTTCCGCAGACGCGCCCGAGCTTCCAGGTTGGCAACCTGAAGTACGGCAGCTTGCATCGACCCGCTGCGACAACCGACAGCACACCACGCAGACAACGCGCCGCCTGACCGGGCAGTACGGCGCACGCCAGCGTTGAACCTCAGCGCACGCCGGGACGATGCAACGACAAGGTCGCGGCAGCCGCGAATACCGCCCCAGCGATGAATGTCGCCGCGGGCCCGGCCTGGGACCACAGCACGCCGGCCAGCGTGCTGGCGACCAGCAGCAACACGCCGGTGAGCAAGTGAAACCAGCCGAAGGCAGCACCGCGATGTTCGGCCGGCGCGACGTCGGCAATCATGGCCGACAACAGTCCCTGCGACAGACCCAGATGCAGCCCCCACAAGGCAATGCCGGCAAACAGGGTCGGCAGGTTCGGTGCCCAGGCCAGCACGGCGTCGGCCAGCACCAGGACCACCAATGCCACCCGCAGGATCCGAACCCGTGCAACGCGATCCGACAGTCGCCCCGCCGGATAGGCCGTCAGGCTGAACGCCAGATTCAAAGCCACCAGAATCAGCGGAGCGTAAGCGTCAGCCAGCCCCAGCGACTGCCCGCGCAAAACCAGAAACGCTTCGGAAAATCGCGCCAGGGTGAACAGCCCCCCAACCCACAACACACGCTGATAGTCGCGACCCAATGCCCATGCGCCGCGCAGCCCCAGTGCCAGGGGCGGTGAAGCGGCACCCGCGCGCGGTGGCTCGCGCACGAACAGCGCGAGCAACGCAACCGCCAACAGTGCCGGCACCACCGCGACCCAGAACACCGCCCGAAAATCGCCGGCAAACAACACCATCAACAACAGGGCCAGTCCTGGGCCAACGAATGCACCCACCGTGTCCAGCGTCTGACGCAGGCCAAACGCTGCGCCACGAACGGCTGCCGGCGTCAGATCGGCGATCAATGCATCCCGCGGCGCGCCACGGATGCCCTTGCCGATGCGGTCGACAAAACGGGCCAGCAAAATCGCCGAGGCCGACCCCGCCAATGGAAACATCGGCTTGGTCAGCGCGGCCATGCCATAACCGAGCAGCGCCAGCGGCTTGCGCTTGCCCATACGATCACTCAAGGCTCCCGAGAAGACCTTAGCCATCGACGCGGTCGCTTCGGCGATCCCTTCAATCGCACCGATGGTCACGGCGCTGGCACCGAGCACGCTGACCATGAATACCGGCAATAGCGAATGAATCATCTCCGAAGAGACGTCCATGAACAGACTGACAAGACCCAAAGCCCACACCGCGTTCGGCAGGCCGGTCCTGGCGGTAGGTTCGCTCAAGCGAAATTGTCCTGAATGCATGCGCCCATCGTGCACCGTAGCGGCAAAGGTCTCCACCCGGACTGACTTCGATCAATGCTGCAGCAGTAGACATCATCCAGTCTGGTGTTCGTCAGTCGGACAATATGAATGACCAAGCCTGCATCACTCGACGCACTGTTTTATCCGCTCTACGTCAGCGCCGTGCGCGAGCCGCCTGCTGAGGGTGCGCTGGAACGCATCGCCCGCGGTGGTGCCGGACTGCTGGGCCTGCCGCTGCTGATGCTAGGACACTACGACAAGCAGGGCACCATCAGCATTGTCGCCACCTCCAGTGACAACCATCTCTGGATGGACCTGCAGCGGGTTCCGGAACGTTGGGACGGTTCTGTCGTCGGTCGCGGCCTCGCAGCGATGGCGCTGGAATCGCGACAACCGGTCACACTCAGCCTTGACGACGAACGCTTCGTCTGCTGGTACGAGTCTGCGCGCAAGGATCGTCTGGCCTGTGGGTGGGCCGTGTCGATCGAGACCACCGATGGTCGCTATCTGCTGCAGGCCTTCAGCAGCAACGCCAATGAATTCGCCGGCGATTCGATGACGGCAAAGCTCGCCGAGCTGCGGGAACATATCGCGCAGTACCTGAACGATGTGGCCTACCTCGGACAGCAGCGGCTGCTGTCCGCCGCGCTCGACAGCGCCGGCAACGCTGCCTTCATCACCGATCGCGAAGGCACCATCGTCTGGTGCAACCAGGCGTTCACCCGCCTGTACGGACACACCCGTGAGGAAGCGATTGGCGAGAACCCGCGCTTCCTGAAATCCGGTCGCCAGGGCGTGCGCTACTACCGCGATCTGTGGAGCACGATCCGCTCAGGCAAAGTCTGGTCCGGAGAAACAGTGGACCGTGATCGCGACGGAGTGGCGTATACAGTGCGCCAGACCATCTCGCCGATCACGGACGGCGACGCCTGGAGCTACTACCTCGCACTGCACGATGACGTCAGTGAAGAAATCGCTCAGCGCCAGCGTCAGGAACTGCGTAGTGGCAGCGATCCGGTTTCGGGGCTGATGACCCGTGCTGCTTTCGAGCTCAAGCTGTCGGAGGATTGCGCGACGCCCGACGAACAGCCGTGGAGTGTGCTGCTGATCTCGCTTGCCGAATTCTACAGTGGCGTCAGTGCCATCAGTCTGGACATTGCCGAAGCAGTCGTCGCGGAGATCGGGAAGAGAATCCGCTCGGCGCTGGACTCCGACGACTGCGCAGGCGTCATTGCTGCCGGCGAATACGCCGTTCAGCTTGTCGACCATGACGGCACACGCAGCGAACGCGTACGGGATGAACTGCTGGCAAAGTTGAGTGCCCCCATGCCGGATCTGACCGCCGACCTGACGCCACAACCCCGCATTGCGATTGCCCGGTTCCCCGAGAACGGCAGCGACTATCACTCCCTGATACACCACGCCGACCATCATCTGGCGACGCGACCGATGGGCCGCGCGCATCGGTGAGCCCCTCGATGTACTGACGGGCCATTGATCCTCGTCAGTGTCAACCGCAAGCCGCACGTCCACTCTGGACCGATGTCGGAGTCCGCGTGAAACCTGTCGAGAGGATCCTTGTCGTCGTCGATCGTGCCATGCACGAGACGCCGGCGCTGCAGCGCGGCATTGAGCTTGCGCGCAGCGCGAACGCGCGACTGCATCTGTGTCTGTGCGATCACGATGCGCTGATCGATGCCAGCGCCGACCTGATTCCCCCTCAGCAAGCGCAGCAGCTCAAGGCACACTTCATCGAGCGCCGCCGCGGCTGGCTGGAACAGACTGCACGGCGACTCATCGCGCAGGGACTCAACGTCCACATCGACAGCCGCTGGGCCCCCACCCTGCATGAGGCACTGATTGATCGCGCCCTCGATCTGCGCCCCGATCTCGTGATCAAGGATGTCGGCAAGGACTCGACCCCTGCGCTGTCGCCGGCAGACTGGAAGTTACTGCGCTTCTGCCCAGCGCCCCTGATGCTGGTACGTTCCCCATCGACACTGTTGCCGCGGCGGATTCTGGCGGCGGTCGACACGACGCAGCGCAGCTCCCAGCTCAATGATTCCATTGTCGCCATGGCCCAGCAGCTGGGACTGTATGCCAACGCGACGATTGATCTCGCCCACGTCTTCACGCTGCGTCCGGTCGATGACGACGTTCCACCCGGCTTGCGCGATCTTCACGAAGACCTGCGCCGCAACGACCACGACACCTTTCTCGAATTTGCATCGCGCCACTCCATTGCGGCCGATCAGCAATTTCTGCCAGACGGCGATCCAGCCCAGTCGATTGCTGCGCTCACGGCACTGCTGCGCACCGATCTGCTGGTCCTCGGCTCCCTGCACCGCAACTCCGCGGACCGCCTCTTTCTGGGCACCACCGCCGAGGCGATGATCAGCTGCACGACCTGCGATATCCTGCTGCTGCGCGCTCCGCGCCATACTACAAAGCTCGCCGAAGTGTTCGACCTGGAGGGATTGCACCGTCGCCAGAGCCTTCTGCAGCGCTCGCTTGTTCCCGTGGAGATCTGATGCCTGAACTGCAGTTTCTAGGTGCCTGCGAACGCGTAACCGGTTCGTGTTATCTGCTCAGGACCGAACGGGCCTGCGTGCTGATCGACTGCGGCTTGATTCAAGGCAGCGATGCCGAGGATGCGCTGAACGCGGCTCCATTTGCGTTCGACGTTGATCAACTGGACGCGGTGATCCTGACGCATGCCCATCTGGATCACTCAGGTCGCCTGCCATTGCTGTACAAGGCGGGCTACCGCGGCCCGATCTTCACCCATCGCGCCAGCCGCGATCTGTGCCGGATCATGTTGCGCGATGCCGCCTACCTCAACGAGATGGATGCACGCCTCGAATCGCGCAAGCGCGTCCGGCGCGGTGACGCCCCAGTTGCCCCGCTATATACACAGCAGGATGCCACTGACGCCCTGAAGCTTTTCCGCGGCGCGCGATATGAAGAGGCCATCAAGGTGGCGCCAGGGGTGGTCGCGCACTTCCGCGACGCCGGCCACATTCTGGGCGCCGCGTTTGTCGAACTCAGCATCGGCGACGGCGACAACACGCGACGCATCACCTTTAGCGGCGACCTGGGCAACGGCACGTCGCCGTTGATGCGCGCACCCGAGCGGCCACAGGCCACCGATCTGATGCTGCTCGAAAGCACCTATGGCGACCGGATCCATCCGGCGTGGAACCGCACCGTTGAACATCTGCACGAAGTGCTGGATCAAGCCCATGCCGACGGCGGCATCGTGCTGATTCCGTCCTTTGCAGTGGGACGCACCCAGGAGATCCTGCTGCTCCTGCACCAGCACTACGAGGACTGGAATCTCGATCGCTGGCGCGTGCATCTGGATGGCCCGCTCGGCGTACAGGCGACATCGATCTATGCCCATCACGCCAGATTGCTCGGCGCCGATGCCGTTGAATTCGCGGACCAGCAGTTCCGTTTGCCGAACATGCAGTTCACGCGCACACCAGGCCAATCGCAGCAGCTCAACAATGCCAAGGGTGGAACGCTGATCATTGCCGGCGCCGGCATGTGCAGCGGCGGTCGCATCCGCCACCACCTGAAGCATCACCTGTGGAAGCCAAACACCCACGTGCTGCTGGTTGGCTATCAGGCCTATGGCACGCTGGGCCGGCGCCTGCAGGATGGCGCGCAATCGGTGTCATTGTGGGGCGAGACGATCAAGGTCGCGGCCAAGATCCACACGATTCACGGATTGTCGGCGCATGCCGATGCCAACAACCTGTTGCACTGGTATCGTCAGTGCCCGAACCGTCCACGTGTGGCATTGGTGCACGGCGAGCCGCAGGCACAGGAGGCTCTGGCAGGAACGCTGGAAAGTCGCTGCGGCGCGACGACACTGATCCCGAAACTGGGCGAGCGGATCACGCTCTAGCGTCGCTGATCCATCGACGGGCCTTCATCCGCCTGGATATCGGCAAGTCGATGCAGCTCAACCGGCATCGCCGCCATCCTCCGGTAGATCCGCGACTGCCGTCGCCAATGCCAGTAGTCGAACAGAAACGTCTCCAGCGGACGCCACATCACGACCCAGCCGACGATGGTCAGTCCGTCGTACAGAAAATTGCCGAGGAGACCTCGCTCGCTGGCATTGCCCAGCAGTTCCGCCACGAGCAGACACAAGGCCAGAAAGCCTATGCCGATCAGCAGATTGAAACGCCCCCGGCGTAACTGCTCGCGGGTCTCGGCATCGCGACCGAGCGCGCGGTCGGAAAAGTAGTGGTGGATTGCATCGCTGACACGCTGCTGCGGATCGATCAGATCGGGCCACTCCTGAAGATAGAGCGCCAGCGTCAATGGAGCGTCATGCGGAAGCTCCCTCGCCCAATCGACCAAATAGGTTTCCGCGCCGGGTTCCAGATCGCGCTCTGAAAATGGCGAGGGGTCGAGCGAATTAAACAGCTGCTGGATATTGCGCAGCTGAATCTGCATTCGCCCGCGCCCCTCGGCGCTCGTTCCGGTCACCGCGACCGGCCCCAGACTCGGATCAGGCTGCGATCGCCCAATCGCTGCTGATGCTGCTCAAGCCAACCGGCTCAGCCAGCTCGGTCAATCGTGCGTGATCGCGCACAGTCAAGGTCTTGTCGCGGGATTCGAGCACACCCTGATGCTCCAGTCGCGTGATGACGCGGCACACCGTTTCGGTCGCCAAGCGCAGGTAATTGCCAATGTCACGACGCGTCATCGGCAGACGGACGCGATCCGATGCGCCGCCCAGACGGCTGGCCATCGACAGCACAAACGCGGCGACGCGTTGTTCTGCGGTGTAGTCGCCGGACAGAGACAGAGCAGCCGACAGCTCATGACTGGTGCGCTGCAGCAGGCGCTGCAACAGAATCGGGGACTTTGTCGCCAGCGCCGCAACCCGAGCGCGCGGAATGACGCAGACCTGCGAGGGTTCGACCGCTGCCGCGCCGCAGGGATGGCGATCGCGCGCCAGCGCGTCCAAACCCACTAGATCGCCCGGGAGATGGAACCCGCGAATGCGCTCATTGCCATCCTGATCGACGGTGTAGGTCTTGATGCAGCCGGCACGAACCAGATACAGATTTTCGGCGACGTCACCTGCCGAGAACAGCGCGCCATTACCCGGGAACACCGGCATGTGGGTTTGCACCGCGTCGTTCCACTGATTCAGCGCCTCCATCGAGACCCCACCAGTGAAACAGCGGCTGCCTGCGGGGCAGATCGAGCAATTGGGCTTGCAGCGCGAGCTGGGGGCTGAATCGAAGGCCATGGTGCATCTCCCGGTGAACGTGAGACGCAGATTGATCTTTTTGCACGTCCGGAAACATTCGGACCTTCCGCAGACCCCACTGGGGGAACTACGTATTCACGGCAACGTCACACTGCCGCCCGTTTTGCTCTATTTGTTTTATTTTCAAAGGCTTGAAGCAAATATTTCCAGCATCACCCGTCAAGCCTGGCGCAGCGTCATAACCAGCTTGACCAGCTGTGCCAACGACCGCACCTCCATTTTCTGCATCACCCGTGCCCGATGCAGCTCAACGGTGCGTTCGCTGATATCCAGATCCAGCGCGATCGCCTTGTTGGCACCGCCATCGACCAGCATCTGCGCCACTTCACGTTCGCGCGTGGTCAGTGAAGACCACCGCGCCTGAATCTCATCGGTGCGCTGGAGTTCCGCACGCTCACGCGCATCCTGTTCCAGCGCCTTCTGCACGCGGCGGATCAGATCCTCGTCATTGAACGGCTTCTGCAGGAAGTCGAACGCTCCGGCCCGCATGGCTTCCACTGCCATCGGCACATCACCATGCCCGGTAATGAAGATCACTGGCAGCGAGCAACGCCGCTCACTCAGAACGCGCTGAACGTCCAGACCACTCATGCCTGGCATGCGCACATCGATCACCAGGCAGCCGGGGTGATCGGGCGTGTACTCCCGCAGGAACTGCTGCGGGTCGTTGAAGGTGCGCGTACGCAGCCCCACACTGCGCAACAGCAAGCTGACGCTGTCGCAGATTGGCTCCTCGTCATCGACAATGAAGACAGTGACTTCGCGGTCGTTCACGACAGCTCTCCCTCATCTGCTGCCGGCAGCCGCAGCGCAAATGTCGTGCCGCCGTGTTCATTCAAGAAGTAGCTCAGCTCGCCACCATGGGCGGCGGCGATCGATTTACAGATGGACAAACCCAGCCCCATACCCTGCGGCTTGGTGGTGAAAAAAGGCTCGAACAGACGCTGCACGACCGTTGGCGACAGCCCCGGACCACAGTCTGATACGCGGATCTCGATCCAGTGCAGCTCAGGCGTCAGCGTTTCCAGTGTAATGGCGCCAACAATGCCCGCGTCGTTCATCGCTTCCATTGCATTGCGAACCAGATTGAGCACGATCTGCTGGATCTGGATGCCGTCGCCAGAGATCGGGGGCAAATCCGACTCCAGCCGCAAATGGAGATCGAAACCGTCGCCGCGCAACTCAAACTCGACCAGGCGCGCGACATCGCGCACCAACTGGTTGCTGTCGAGCAACTTACGCTCGGCATCGGCACGCTTGGCCAACGCACGCAGCCCGCGGATGACCTGCCCGGCCCGTTCGGCCTGGGTCGCGATCTTTTCGAGAATGCTGAGCATCTCGCCCGCACTGGCCTGGTTGCCCAGCATCATGCGCCGGCATGCACTGGCATAGCTGGCAATGGCCGTTAGAGGCTGATTCACCTCATGCGCAATGCCACTGACCATCTCACCGAGCGTGCCGATACGACCAACATGCGCCAGACGATCACGCAGCTCGTCGGCTTCGCGGTTGGCCTCGAACAGCGCAGTACGATCGACGATTTCGCCAATCAGCATCTGCGGCAGTCCCCGCTCATCGTCAATGACCGCCGCGTAGTGCGTGGCATGGATTACGCTGCCATCCTTACGCAGGTAGCGTAGCTCACAGGTGCAGGAACCACCCTCCAGGCTCATGCGCTGGAAGTGCTGCCGTGCAATCGCTCGATCATCGGGATAGATCAGATCGTCGTGGCGCGCACTCAACAACTCGTCGGGCGCATAGCTCAGCAGCTCCGACGCCGCACGGTTGACCTTGAGCAGATAGCCATCGAGGCTGGTAATGGTGATTGCTGTCGGCGCATGTTCGAACACCAGCCGCAATTCCTCCGTACTGCGTCGGAGCTCCTCCTCCTGCCGCTTGCGCTGCGTGATGTCGCGCAGGATGCCGACGTAGCCATGTTCATCGCCGTCAGCAAACTCGCCAACCGACAGATCTATCGGAAAGGTGCTGCCATCAGCCCGCTGCGCGATAACTTCGCGCCCGATGCCGATGATTCGGGGTACGCCGGTGGCGTGATATCGATTGAGGTAGCCGTCATGCTCGTCGCGAAAAGGTTGCGGCATCAACACGTTAACGTTGCGCCCAACAATTTCGGCAGGTCGGTAACCGAAAACGCGTTCTGCTGCCGCGTTGAAGCGCGTGATATTCCCGCACTCGTCAATCAGCACCATCGCATCAGCTGCCGCATCCAGCAGTGCAGACAGCTGGTCGCTCGAGGCAGCATGCGCAGAGGAATTCAAAGTCTCCATCGCCATCATTCTAACGGCGACGGAGAGCCGCCGGCACTCAGGTTACCGTGATTTTTTTGGTCTCAGCCTTGGTCTTGGCGACCTTGGGCAGGTGCACGGTGACAACACCGTCCTGATAGTCCGCGGAGATTTGCTCGATAGCGACATTCTCCGGCAGCGCGAAACTGCGCGAAAAACCGCCGTAACTGCGCTCCACGCGATGGTGCTTCTCGTCCTTGTCCTCTTTCTCGAAGCGGCGCTCACCGGACAGCGTCAGAATCCCGTTGTCGACTGAAATGTCGACATCCTCGCGCTTGACGCCGGGCAATTCACCCTTGATCAGGTACTCGGTCTCCTTCTCGCTAATGTCTACGGCCGGCGCCCAATTGGCCATATCCTTGCCCATTTCTGCCGGCATCCCGCGCCCGAAGCCACGACGCAGCGAATGGAACAGGTCATCCATCTCCCGCAAAGGATTCCAGACCACTGGTTGCATGACAGGTCTCCTGGTGACCCCCCGGATCGGGCAGAAGAGTATTTCCCCGGCGCCGAAGCCTGTTCATTGATTCTGATCAATCGGACCCGCGCCCGCTGACGCGGATCAACGCATCCGCACATCCAGGAACCGACACTGTGCCGCTTGGCGAGGCGCGTCGATCAGACGATGATGAGATGTACCCCGAACCCTGCAGCCCAGACACCACCGCACGCGGATATCAATATCTAGAGGAGCCCCCATGCGCGCCAACCTGCCCGTGGCCTGGATCAGCCATCCGGTCTGCAGCCGCCACCAGATCGACGAAGATCATCCGGAATCGCCACAGCGACTGGCCGCGATCGAGGATCGTTTACTGACCAGCGGCCTCGGCGACTTCGTTTGCCGGCATGAGGCACCGGACGCGACCCGCGACCAACTGGAACGCGTGCACGAATCGAGTTACATCGACCACGTTCTGCGCCACCGCCGCATTGGCGACGTTCGCGTCGTGGTCGACAACGACACCGCATTCAATCGCTACACCGTGGATGCGGCACTACGAGCCGCCGGCGCCGGTGTTCTCGGGGTCGATCTGGTGATGCGCGGCGAAGCCGGCCTGGCATTCTGCGCGGTACGCCCGCCCGGCCACCATGCCGAACGCGCACGCACGATGGGATTCTGCTTTTTCAACAATGTCGCCGTTGCCGCCGCGCATGCACTCAGCTACGGACTCGAACACGTTGCCATCATCGATTTTGACCTGCACTACGGCAATGGCACGGCTGACATATTCAAAAACGATCCGCGGGTCTTGCTGCTTTCGACCTATCAGCATCCCCTGTATCCGTACTGGACTGGCGTCCCCGACGCAATCAATCTGATTGACGTCCCGCTCAGTCCATACACCCACGGCGAAGCTTTTCGAGCCGCCGTACTGAATGAATGGATGCCGGCACTGGAGCGCACCCGCCCCGAGCTGATTCTGGTTTCAGCCGGCTTCGACGCGCACGCGGCTGATCCGATGGGGGATTTGCGCCTGCAATACGAGGATTACCGCTGGCTTGGCTCGCTGATCAAGGATCTGGGCGAGTCGAGCGCGCAGAACCGCATTGTCGCGACGCTGGAGGGGGGATACGACCTGACCGCGCTGGCACGCAGCGTTGAAGCATTCCTGACGCCGTTCCTTGGCGGCGAAATGATGCCACTCTGATCCCGATCCACTGACACTCAGCCCCCCAAGCCACACATGAGCATCCGCCACCTCGACAGCCTGTTCCGCCCGCGCGGCGTCATTGTCATCGGCGAGCCACAGGACGCCCCCTCGGTCGAGCTGCTACGCAGCCTGGACCCGCTGCCGGTCGAACGACGCAGCATGCTCGGCGCCAGTCGCGACGGCTGGACCACAGCACGACGCCCCTCGGACGTCGTCGACGGCGAACTCGCAGTGGTACTGGATCCCACTGCCATCAACCCTGCAGTGGTCCGCAAACTCGCCGCCCGCGGCTGCCGCGGCATGATCTGGGTCAGCGACACACCGGTGCCGGCGCCGGTGCTGCGGGCCGGTCGCGAAGTCACCTTGCGCGTGCTCGGCCCCTACAGCTCCGGCGCCGCGCACGCCTACGGCATCGGCGCGTCAGCGTGGCAGCTCCCCGCACCGGGCACCACCGCGCTGATTGCGCAGTCGCGCTCGATTGCCGGTGCCGCGCTGGATTGGGCGGCGGGCCACGCGCTCGGCTTTTCATGGCTCGCGGTGACCGGCGGCGAAGCCGACGTCGACGTTGGCGATCTGCTCGACTACGCCGCGCTGGACCCCCGCACCCATGCGGTCGTGCTGCAGCTGTCACGCATCGCCAGTTCGCGAAAATTCATGTCAGCCGCGCGCGCCTGCGCGCGCTCCAAGCCGGTCATCGTGCTGCAGACCCCATCGCAAGGGGCGGATGGGCAATTGCTCGATCCGGTGATGTCGGCAGCATTCCGCCGTGCCGGCCTGGTCGAAGTCGACCGCGTCACCGCGCTATTTTCCGCCCTGGCCGCACTGGAGCGTGTCGGCGAAGCCACCACCGGACGCATCGCGGTCATCGGCACCGGCTCCGGCATCTGCCAGCTGGCCCGCGCTGCGCTGATGCGCGAAGGGCTGACTCCGGGCGCCCCGGGCGACGGCATTGCCGAACGCATCGTCGAGCAGGCGCCGGGCGCGCAGGTTTCCGCAGCCTCGATCGACATCGGCCTGGCCGACGACGCGCAGACCGTGGCGGTACTGCGCACTGCGCTGTCGACCCCCGAATTCGACACCGTGCTGTTTGTACGCAGCCCGACCCCGGGACGTGACGATGCATTGCTGGCACAGGCGCTGGTCGATTCCGGGCTGCGCGAACGCTTGATCGTGGCGTTCATGGGCCAGGCCCGCACAGCGCCCGCCGTCCGGATCTGCGCCGAGTCGCGCATCGCTGCGTTCGCCTCCGTGGAGGCGGCCGCCCGCGCGCTGCGGTACCGCCGCGAGCACCGACGCACGCAGGAAATCCTGATGCAGACGCCCACCCTGGACCCGGTGGTGCACAAGAACGGCGCCCCGCCGAAACTGGTAGCGGCACCGCGCCGGGCCAGTCCACGAACCCTGACCGCGGAAGAAGCGCAGGCGTTGATGGCGGCCTACGGCCTGCAAGCCGCCGCGTGGATGGGCGGCGAAGGGCGCGGCCTGCGGGTGCGCCTGCGGCGTCATCCGCAACTGGGCATGCATCTGGAGCTGCGGCTCGATCCAGCGTCGATGTCCGCGCCAACCGTCTATGCCCTGCCGCCGCTGGATGATGTGCTGGCCGACATCAAGCTCCGTGAAGCGGGTCTCGGCTCGCGCAATGAAGCGCCGCCTGGACTGCGCGTGCGCGACTACGCCACCGCATTCGCGCGGCTGGCGCAGTTCGCGGTCGAACAGCCCTTGCTGCATGAGGCCGACATCCGTCTGGTGCCGGGCGACGAGATTGCCGAAATCGGTTCCGCGCGCATCCTGGTCGACTGCGAAGCGCCACCGGAACGCGACCGTCTGGCTTTGGCGCCCTATCCGGCGGAACTTGAACACAGCGCGCTGTTGCGCGACGGCCGCCCCTATCGCATCCGTGCGATTCACCCGACCGACGAGCCGGCTCTGATCCGCATGCTGTCGCTGGCAGACCCCGAAGAGATCCGGCTGCGATTCTTCCGCTACATCCGCCAGTTCACGCACACCATGGCCGCGCGCATGACGCAGATCGACTACGACCGCGAAATGACGCTGGTTGCCGTGCCGCAGGACGACGACGACACCGTCATCGGCCTGTCGACCGTGGTGATGGACCCGGATCTGCAGGAAGCCGAGTACGCCGTGCTGGTGCATCACGATTACGTCGGTCAACGCCTTGGTCGCCAGCTGATGGAGGACATCCTGACTTACGCCGCCGCGCGCAAGGTGCCTCAGGTCTATGGCGACGTGCTGCTGGAAAACAGCGCCATGCTCGGCCTCGCCCAGCGTCTCGGCTTTACACGTCAGCGCCACCCGGACGATCCCGGATGTGTGCGTGTCGTCATCCACCCGCGTCTACCTGGCTCGACTCCGCTATGGATCCGCTCGCTGCTCTCCGCATTTACCTGATCAGCCTCGGCATTGGCTTACTGATCGGGCTGGAACGCGAACGCTCGCATGCGCAGGCCGCGGGCGTGCGCACGTATGCCCTGGTCGCGCTGCTCGGCACCACCGCGGCTGCGATCACGCAGTACGCCACAACCCCGTGGCTGATTCCCGCCAGCTTGATTTCAGTGATTGCGATTGCGATCGTCAGCTACCTGCGCGACCCGCAACGCGCGACCGATCCCGGCTACACCTCGGTGATCGCGCTGCTGCTGTGCCACCTGCTGGGTGTGCTGGTGTGGTACGGACAGACCGAGATGGTCGTGGCTCTGGCGATTGCCACGACGCTGGTGCTGTACTTCAAGCCCGAGCTCCACGAATTTTCGGATCACGTATCCCGTGCCGACATGCTGTCGATCCTGCAGTTCGCCGCCGTGGCCTTCATGCTGCTGCCGTTGCTGCCGGACCAGGGTTACGGCCCGTGGCAGGTCATCAATCCGTTTCGCATGGGCCTGATGGTGGCGCTGATTTCAGGCCTGAGTCTTGCCGGTTACGCGGTACTGAAATGGTTCGGCGGTCAGCGTGCACTGGCATTGGTCGGCCTGCTCGGCGGCAGCGTATCGAGCACGGCCACGACCCTGGCGTTCTCACGCCACGTACGGGCCGGCACGGTCACTGCACAGAGCGCTGCGCTGGTGGTCCTGCTGGCCAATCTTACGGTCCTGGTACGGCTGGGCCTGATTGCTGCGGCCATCGCTCCGGCGGTGCTGTCCTCGCTGATCCCGACGCTGCTGTGCGCACTCGCGGCGGGTTCAGTGCTCCCACTGCTGGCGCACCGCCGTCTCAAGGGCACCCAGATCACCGTCACACTGGATGTACGCAATCCGGCGGAGCTGCGTACCGCACTGACCTTTGCCCTGATGTTCACCGGCGTGATGGTGCTGGTTGCCTGGCTCAACGAAGCGGTTGGCGACGCCGGCCTGTACGCCGTTGCGCTGGTGTCCGGTCTGACCTACGTCGACGCCATCAGCCTTTCAGCCCTGCAGATGTTCCGTGGCGAGCGCATCGAGGGCAGCGTCGTTGCCGCCACCATCGCGATCGCGTATGCCTCGAATCTGGCGTTCAAATTCGGGGTCGTTGCCAGTATTGGCGGCCGTCAGATGGCCCTGATCGTGGCCAAAGGCTTCGGAGGTGTACTCGCCGGCCTGGTGATCGGCTACGGGCTTGGTCTGGTGATCTGGACCTGAAGCGGCACGTCGGCGCGGCAACTCGGCCCCAAGCAAGCCGCATGCAACCAAGCCAGGCATCGACTGTTACTCGTTTTGCTCGCTGCCAGTACAGAGTTTTCCGACATTCCTTGTCGTCATTCTGCGACGAGGTCATCAACGTGCGACATGCGTCGCTCGCGTATCGTCATCCCTAAGCTTGTGTCGGAAACGCCCGATGACGCTTCGCCGGATCGTATGGATGGTTTGCGCAGTGATCAGCTGCGCGCACCTGACGCTGGCGTGGGCATACGACGTCGCGGCAGTCGAGAACGTCTCCTCCCTGCGTGAGGAATTCAGCGTTGACGGACGCCAGCGCGAGGTTCTGTATCTCTACCCCACCGTAGCATCCGGCAGCAAGCCGCCGCCGGCGATCGTGCTGCTGCACTATCTCAACGGCACGCCGGCACCGATGGCCGACCTCACCGGCGTCGCCCGACTGGTGCGCGACTACGGCGTCTGGGTCGTGCTGCCGCAGGCGCTCAGTGGCAAGTGGAACGCGAGCTCCACTTACGTCAAGTACGTCAACGACGTGCGTTACCTGGATGAAGTCATCGCGCACGCCAAGGCACGGGGCGTCGACGCCCGCCGCATCTACATGGGTGGCTACTCCGGCGGCGCGTTCATGACTGCGCTGTACGCCTGCCGCCGGCCGCAACTGATTGCCGCCGGCCTGATGGTCGGCGGTTCCTTGTATCACCTGGACGCCGACTTGTGCGATCCGACCCTGGGCACGCCGATGCTGATGATCAACGGCACCGACGATCCGCTGACAGCATACGGCGGCAATCTGCTGCTGCAGTCGGTGCAGGACACCGCCGCATTCTGGGCCCGATCCAACGGCTGTGGCGGATTCAGCGGCACCGAACTGCCGGACATCATCGACGATGGCACTCGGGTTCATTTGCGCGCTTACCCCAACTGCACGCAAGGCCAGGCTGTCGAGCTGTATACCGTCAGCGGGGGTGGGCACACTTGGCCAGGCGCGGTGGATTTCAGCCCGAGTCTTGGCGTGACCTCGCATGACATCAATGCGACCTCCCTGATGTGGGCATTCTTCCAGCGTTTCTCGCGCCAGCCATGAACGTTTTTGCCACGCTGCCACGCATTGCTGTGTTCGTGTGGGCCCTGATCGCCGTCGCCAGCGCCGCTGCTGCTGTACCGATTCCGGCGGCACCCGCAGCCGAAGTGCTGGTCAACACCGAAACGACCAGTGCACAACAGAATCCGGCGCTGGCCTGCAACACGTCGGGCACCTGCATCGTGGCGTGGGAAAGCTTCGGCCAGGACGGTAGCCTGAGCGGCATCTACGCGCAGCGTTACTCGAGCGACGGCAGTCCGCTCGGCGATGAATTCCAGGTCAACAGTCACACGAAGAATCATCAGTTCGCCGCCGAAGTGGCGATCGCCGCCGACGGCAGCTTCGTGATCGGCTGGGCCAGCAATGCGCAGAACGGTCCGGGGATCGGGCTGTATGCGCAGCGATATACAGCCAATGGCAGCCCAGACGGCGGTGAGTTCCTGCTCAACACCGACGGCCGCGACCTTGCCCCGCGGATGGCGCTCGGGATCGATGGCGACAATCGCCTGCTTGCCGTCTGGACCGAGACAATTCCGATCATCGTCGGCAGCGGCAAGATCTCATCCATCATCGCTCAGCGCTATCTGGGCGACGGCCGTGCCGAAGGCCGGCAAAGAACGCTGGGTCAGTCGCTTTTGAAGAACATCCGCCGGCCATCGCTGGTCGTCTCGCGGGACGGCAGTTTCGTTCTGGTCGTGCACAACGACACGCCATCCGGCCTGATCTTTGGCGACGTCGCCATCGGCCGTGGAATCTATGCGCGGCGCTACGCGGCAGATTTCCGCAAGCTCGATCTGCTGCCGTTGCGGATCGATTCAGGCGGCGGCGAGCTGCTGCCAGATACTCCGGACGCTGATGAACTGGCTAACGGCGGCTTCGTCATCGCCTGGCATCAACGGCACGGCGACGACCTGCGCCACGCCGGCGTGGTTGCTCGTGCATACGACGCCAGCGGCCGCCCCTACTCCGACGCGGTCCTGGTCGACGACCAGTCGATGCAACGCGACGCCAGCGTCGCTGGGACGGTGGATGGCGGATTTGCCGTCGCCGCCCAAGGCCGGGGAATCAGCCTGCGTTTCTGCTCGGCCGATGGCCGATCAATGTCCACGGTGATCCGCATTGACGGCAGTGCGAGCGACTACACCGAACTGCGTCCACGGCTCCGCGCATCAGGTAACAGCGTGCTCGCAGTGTGGCAAAGTTTGACCCGTCTCGGCGACGGTCAGCGTGACATCATGGCCCGCCGCCAGACATGCAGCGGAGGAGGATGCGCCCTTATTCCGCAAGGCGGCTGAGAATGCGGATTTCCGAAGTCAGGGTGCGATGGACCGGACACTTGTTGGCGATCGCCAGCAACTGTTCGCGCTGTTCGTCGCTCAGATCTCCTTCAAGCGTGATCACCCGCTCGATCTGATCGAGCTGACCTTCACGCGCGTGACATTCGGCGCAGTCCTGCGCGTGAATCTTTCTGTGACGCAAATCGACGGCAACGCGCGTTAGCGGCATCTGTTTGCGATCGGCATACATGCGCAAGGTCATGCTGGTACAGGCTCCCAGCGCCGCCAGCAGAAATTCATAGGGGTTCGGCCCGCTGTTTTCGCCCCCGAGATCGACTGGCTCATCCGCCTGACTCAGATGCTGCCCCATGCGCACGTGCTGGCGATATTTGCCAACCGGAGCTTCAATCACCTGGACCTGCTCGTGCGGCAGTGGTGGCGGGATTTCGGTTAGCGGCATGCAGGCTCCAAGGCGTTGGTTCGGTTGCAAAGCGGCAAAGCGTAGCGTGCGGGCGTCAGGCTTGCAGCGCCGCCACACGTTTCGATCGTCCTGCGTGCAGGATCGCACAGTCAGCCCCTGCCGGACTCGCCAGGATTTGGCCCGCCGAGCGCCGCCGGCGGGCGCCAGGTTCAGCGCCCCGTGGGCCGAGCGCCCAGACCGGCAGTCTGGCGCTGCACCCAGTCGATCAGTCCATTCAGACTCATGGCTCCGCTGATGCGGGCCAGTTCCTGTCCCCGATGGAACAGCACCAGCGTCGGAATGCTGCGGATGGCGTAGTTGGCCGCAATCGCAGTGTTGGCATCGGTTTCCAGTTTGCCGAAGCGCACCCGGGGCTCCATCGCCGCGGCCGCCCGTTCAAACACCGGTGCCATCGCGGTACACGGACCGCACCACGATGCCCAGAAGTCGACCACAACGGGCAAATCGCTGCGCAAGACCTGAGTGTCGAAATTTCCGCCATGCAGGGTGATCGGATGCCCGGAGAACAAAGCCTGGTGACAGCGCCCACAGGCCGGCTTCTGGTCGAGGCGCAGGCGCGGCACTCGATTGATCGAATCACACTGCGGACAGACCACATGAATCCCGGCGTCCGTCGATTTATTCATTTTCGTTTCGCCCAATGCCACGGCGTTCCTCCAAATTCTCAGTACAAATGGCACCAGGCGGAAAAGGCCGCCGGATGCCACAACGCCAACCACGCACTCGTCACGCCCATCGCCACCAGGACGACTGCGCCGGTGCGGCGCATGGCCTGCAGACCACCGGCGTAGGCCACCAAAGCGCCACTGCCACCGAGGACCGGCAATGAACCCAGTCCAAATGCCGCCAGCAAGGCGGCGCCAAATACGGCGCTGCCGGACAAGGCTGCCAGCCCCAGGACCGAATACAACACGCCACAGGGCATGGCCGCCCACGCCACGCCCTGCATGAAAAGACGCAGGCTGGCCGGCAACGACTGCCATCGCCCTGGAGTCACCGGAGGATGGCAACCACCACGGCGACGCTGTGGGCGCCGGTATTGATGCACGCCGACGCCGACCAGCAGCACCGCAGCGGCCAGCTGAATCCAGCGACCCCAGTCAGCCTGCGGCAGATCGCTCAACAGCAACTGCCCCAATGCCCCGGCAACCGCGCCGAATCCGGCATAGCCCACCACCCGACCGCAATGCAGCAAGGCTGCTGCACGCGCCAGCGGTACCCGTCCGCGGGTCTGCAACTGCGATACCTGGAACGCACCACACATCAAGCCGCAATGCGGACTGGCAGCGAGGCCGGCGGCGAACAGTGCGGGAATGCTGAGTTCGATCATCGGATCCGCATCAGACGTCCTGCAACTGCGCGACGTTGCGCGCCTTCAACCGCTCATCGCCGCGTTCCTGATCGAGCAAGCTGCGAAACAGCTCGCACACCTGGTCCGACTGACACGTGGCCGTGACGGCTTCGAGTAACTGCACCAGGTAATCGTCAAAAGCTTCGGACAGCACCAGCGCATCATCCAGTGTCAGCGCGTCCTTTAGCTGCGGCAGCCGCAATGGGATCGCCTCCAGCTGGGGCAGATACTGCAGCCACTCCTGCATCAGCTTCGAGTTTTCGGGCGCCCGCTCGAAGGCCCGAACGGACTCGGCGATACGCCGCTCGTGCTCGGCAAGCCATTGCAGCAGCCACTCCACCTTGGTCTCGTCCGCCTCGCCCGCCATCGCCTCAAACTGCTTTGAAGCACGCTGGTGGAACGTGCGGATGAACTCCAGAATTTCACCGACGTTGCGAATACTCACGGCAGCAAGCTCAGGCCGCCTCGGCGCAAGCGGTGCAGGCCGTCGCCTGCGGGAGCAGCGCCAACCTCCGCATGTCGATCGGCTCACCGCAGACCTCGCAGATGCCATAGGCCCCGCTTTCAGCACGTTGAATCGCGTGCTCGAACTGCCGCAACTGCTCAGCCGTGGACGGCTCCAGTCGATCCAGCACTTCATCGTTTTCACGCTGCTGCGCTTGATCGGCAAAATCCGGAGACACCGGGCCGTCAGCCTGCGTACGGTCACGGTGGATGCGGTCGAGTCGCTCAGCAAGTTCAGCTCGGCGAGCATGCAGTAAATCCAGCGTATCAGTGTCCATCTAGTCGCGCCCTCTGGGATGTCTTTATGTGGACATCAGTGTGAGGGGACGGCTGGAATCAGCCATTGATCCACGTCAAATCAGTGACGCCACAAGCCTTGCTCGTGCCTTGACGCACTCAAGGCTCATCGTCCGGCATGCGCCGGCCGATCGATTCAAGATCGTCGTACTGCCCCGACTTGACCGCCCAGATCAGCACGCCTGCTGCAATAGCGACCAGGGTGACGCCCAGGGGGATCAACACAAACAGGATTTCCATCAGGCACACACCTCGGTGAGGGGGCTTTCGCCGGAATGCGACACACTGCCAAGTACACGGTCAGCCGCCCCCAGACGCAGCGCATTGCCCACGACCAGCAGCGACGACAGCGACATGCCAAGCGCCGCCATCCAGGGCAACAGCACGCCACCCAGGGCCAGCGGCAGCACCGCCAGGTTGTAGATCACCGCCCATGCAATGTTCTGACGAACGCGACGATCAGCCAAAGTGGCGATGCGTCGGGCCGGCGCCAGTGCCGCCAGCGAATCGCCCACCAGCAACAGGTCGGCTCGGGACTGCGTCAGTGCCGCGCCACGCGGCATCGCGCAGGAGACATCTGCAGCAGCCAGGAACGGCGCGTCATTGATGCCATCTCCGACCGCGAGGACGACATGACCTTGCGACTGCAGTTCACGCAACCGTGCCAGCTTCTGCTCCGGCGTCTGCCGCGCGCGCACGCGCTCGATGCCGAGCTGCCGCGCCAGGTCCTGCGCCGGCGCGTCGGCGTCACCGGTCAGCAATTCGATCGCAATCCCCTGCGCACGCAACGCGTCCAGCGTCGCCTCCGCATCGGGGCGGATCGTCGACGACAGTCTGAACGTCGCAAGACACTGTTCACCGCGATGCAACGCAACCAGCGTACTGCCGTCCTGAGCCTCCGGCGCCGACGCAGCCAACGCGCCCAGCCGATAGTCCTGCCCGTCGATGCGCCCCTTCACGCCACGACCCACTTCCTGGATCTGCTCCAGCGCGAACAGCCGGCTGGGAACGGCAGAAAATGCACGCGCGATCGGATGCGTCAATCCGCGTTCCAAGGCTGCCGCCAGCGCAAGGCAGGTGTCACGCTCGACATCCGCCTGTACCGTGACTTCGGAGATCGACAGCTCGCCCATCGTCAATGTGCCGGTCTTGTCGAACAGCACGGTGTCGACTGCAGGCAATCGCGCCAGTACTTGCGGTCGTGCCGCCAGGACTCCGATCGCCGCCAGGCGCGATCCTGCTGCGGCAATTGCCGCCGGGACCGCCAATGAGAGTGCACACGGACAACTGGCGACCAGTACCGCCAATGCCACGGACAGCGCGTGATCGATCCCGGCATGCCACCACAGCGCAGCACCGGCCGACGCCAGCACCAGCACGGCCAGAATGAATACACCGGCAAGACGGTCGGCCAGAATCTGGAACCGCGGCCGTTCAGTCTGCGCACGCTGCAACAGATGAGTGATCTGCGCCAGCCACGTTGCCGCACCGACACCTTCGGCCGTCAAACGCAGCGGGCTCTGGCCCAGATTCAGGCTGCCAGCAAGCAACCGCTCCCCTGCATGATGCACGACCGCCCGCGATTCTCCGGTCAGCAACGCCTCATCGAGCTCGGCCGCAGTGTCCAACAGCACGCCGTCAACCGGTACCGATTCTCCCGGCCCCACCACGATGCGCTCACCCGCCTGCAGCACACTGATCGGCACGGTCTCAATGCCCGCGGCGGTCTCGCGCTGGGCTGTCAGCTGCCGACTGCCAGCCAGACGCCGAAGGCGTTCGCCTGCCAGCGCTCGCGTGCGGCTTTCAAGAAAGCGACCGATCAGCAAGAACATCACGAACATCGTCGCGGTATCGAAATAGGTTTCACCGCTACCCGCAAGCGTGCGCCAGACCGACGCGCCGTAAGCGATCAAGATCGACAACGCCACCGGCACATCCATATTCAGACTGCGCGCCGAAATCGCATGCCAGGCACCACGCAGGAAAGGCCTTCCCGCATAGAAAACCGCCGGCGTTGCGACGACCCATTGCGACCAGCGCAGCAATTGATCAATGCGCGGGTCAATCACGCCGCCATCGGTGTAGCTGGGCCATGCCAGCATCATCACCTGCATTGCACACAATACGGCAACACCGATGCGCGCAAGTGCATCGCGACGCTCGCCGACCATGGCGTTGAGGCCTCGGTCCTGCGCCAGCACCTGCGGCTTGAATCCGGCCCGATCCAGCCGCTCGAGCACCGATGACAGTTGCGTCTGATCCGGATCGAAACGGAACTCCAGCGTTCGGCTGGTCAGACTGATGCGCGGATCGGCGCAGTCTTCGGCCAGCAGCTTGCGAATACGCCCGACACAAGCCGCGCAGTGCATGCCGTCGACACCGATCAAGACCTCTCGGCGCCCACCAGCGACTGGCGCACTGACGGTGTCACGCAGCTCGTCACCGTCATAGACGGCATAGGCAGAGGCAGTCATGGGCAGATCGGATGACGCATGGGCTTCAACGCCCGATGATGTGCTCGGCACCCGGCACCGGGGTGAAGCCCTGTTGCACCGCCAGCACCGTGGTCACGGCACCGGCAATCAGTACGGCCAGCGGCAAACCGATCAACAGCAACAGCTCAACGACCGGTTTCGATTTCAGAACGGATTTATCAGTGCTCATTGTCATGCTCCGAGTCGTGACGCTCACTGGGCGCAAGGAAGGTTGCAACGTGATCATCGTGATGAGCGTCGGCATCTACAGCCTGCACCGTGAACTTCAGCTTCGACACACCCGGATGCGGATCGTCTGCGCGTGCGGTAATGGTGACCGATTCATGCGCGCCGGCAGCCGCGTCGAATTCCGAGGGGTCGAGTGACACATCCAGATCGTCGTCTTCGCCGTGCTGGTTGACGAAGACGGCACTCAATCGGTAGCGATGCGGCTGGTCGCTCTTGTTGGACAGCTTGATCTGGTAGACGTTTTCCACGCCACCATCAACCATTTCGCGATACAGCTGCTTGCGGTCACGTACGACGTCAAAGCTGATCGGACTGCGGAAAAGCACCAGTACACCGAATCCGGCACAGACCAGCAGCCAGATCACGCCATAGCCGATGGCGCGCGGGCGGAAGATATGGAAGTGCCCGGTTTCGTCGTGATGATCGCTGGTATAGCGAATCAATCCACGCGGCTTGTTGACCGAATCCATGACGTCATTGCACGCATCGACGCAGGCCGCACAGGCGATGCACTCGTACTGCAGGCCATTTCGGATATCGATGCCAACGGGGCAGACCTGCACGCAGATCGAGCAGTCAATGCAGTCACCGGCAGCCTTGCCCTCTTTCTTCGCAGCGCTCTTGCGCGGCTCGCCGCGCTTTTCATCGTAGGCGATGATCAGCGTGTCCTTGTCGAACATTGCCGACTGGAAGCGCGCGTAAGGGCACATGTACTTGCACACCTGCTCCCTGAGAAAGCCGGCATTGCCCCAGGTCGCGAAGCCATAGAACACGCTCCAGAACAGCGCCCATCCGGCAAGATTGAAATGCAGCGCATCTGCGAACAATTGTGGAGCGGGCACGAAATACGCGACAAAGGTCAGACCGGTATACAGTGCGAACATACCCCACAGCAGATGCTTGGCACTCTTGCGCAGGATCTTCTGTGCACTCCAGGGTGCGCGGTCGAGCTTGATGCGCGCGTAGCGGTCGCCTTCGGTGTAACGCTCGATCCACATGAACGCTTCTGTCCACACGGTCTGCGGGCACGCATACCCGCACCACAGGCGGCCTCCCACCGTTGTAAAGAAGAACAGCGTGAACGCCGCCATCGCCAGCATCGCGGTGAGCAGGTAGAAGTCCTGCGGCACCAAGGTCAAGCCGAAAACGTGAAAGCGTCGGTGCGGCAGGTCGAACAGCACGAACGGGGTACCGTTCCAGCTCAGCCAGGGCGTGACGTAGTAAAAGCCCAGCAACGCGAACATCGCGATGTTGCGCAGTCGCGCGTAGCGTCCACGGACCTCACGCGCGTAAATCTTGGCAGCCGACTGATAGAAAGTGACGGTCTGCTCGGGAGTCGAAACGGGCTTGTTCATGCGCCTGCCGAATGCCTTGTATAAGTGCCGTCAGTGACGACGGCGTGGAGGATCAAAAGCACCGGGCGACGGTTGAGCCAGCATCGCGGCTGAGAGCGCTGGCACAGCGGCCAGCGCCCACAACACGATGAACACGCTGGCGAGACGACCGAATTCGATCGTCTCGTCGTCGTGAGGTATTGCCAGCAGCCACGCAGCCAGCAACACCACGGCGCCGAGAAACGACGACCAACCGGTGATTGCCAGCATGCGCAGCCCTGGTCGCGCGCCCAGTGCCCGCTCGCGGGCGGCGCGAAGAATCGCGTCAGCCGCATCGAACTGCGGGTCATTTATCTCCTTCATGTCGTCCGGCCTAGTTCTGCGACAGGCTGTAGACGTATGCAGCAACCACTTTGATTTCATCTGCGGACAACAGCGGCTGATGCGGCGGCATCTTGCCCTGGCGTCCCTTCATCAGCGTTTCGCGGATGCGATCCGTGCTACCGCCATAGAGCCAGATGTTGTCGGTCAGATTCGGCGCGCCGAGAATCGGATTGCCGGTCCCGGTCGGGCCGTGACAGGCCATGCAGGTGATGTTGAATTGCGCCATACCCTTTTCGCGGATCGCCGGATCCAGCTTGGGATCGTTCCAGTGCGCAACCGTCTGCACCACTGCATCAAGCGTCGCCTTGTCCATCGACGGCCCCAGTGCCGGCATCATGCCGTTGCGGCCGTTGGTGATGGTTGCGACGATCGTTTCCGGCGTGCCGCCATACAACCAGTCATGGTCAGTCAGGTTTGGAAAGCCCACCGCGCCCTTGGCATCTGCACCATGGCATCCGGCACAATTGTTGAGGAACACGTCGCGGCCCAGCGACAAGGCCGCTGCGTTCTTCGACAAGGCGCCCGGATCCTGATCACGGAACTGCGAAAACAGTGCCTCGCGCTTGGCTTCGACAACCTGAAGCCGCTCGGCGAGCTGCTTGTTGGAGGTCCAGCCCAGTGTGCCTGCGAAATTTCCCAGTCCCGGATAGAACGCCAGATAGATCGCGGCGAAAATCACGGTGAGCACAAACAGATTCAGCCACCAGCGCGGCAGGGGATTGTTGTTTTCACGCAGATCATCGTCCCAGACGTGGCCGGTATCCTCGGTGCTCATCTTGCCCCTGGCATTGGAAAACAGCAGCCATAGCGAGCCAAGCATCGAACCGACCGAGATGACAATAATGAACAGACTCCAGAAGGTACTCATCGACCATTCTCCTTCGGTCCGGCATGACGGGAACCTTTCTCAGGCTGTGTATCGTCCACCAGCCACCAGTAGCCCAGCAGCGTGAACACCACCGCCGAGGCAATGAACCAATGCCAGTACATTTCCAGAACGTTCATCGCTGATTCTCCGAGTTGCAGCCACCGCAGCACTCACCGCCATCCGTGCAGTTGCTGCGCTTGGCGTCCTCTTCCAGCGGCAGCTGCGCGGCATCCGCGAACCGCTCCTTGTTACGCGACGAGTATGCCCACCAAGTGATGCAGAGAAAGCCCGTCATCAGGACGATGATCAGTATTCCGCTGATCATGACGCACCTCCTGCGGCCGGTGCTGTGGCGTCAGCCTGGGCGGCCGCCGGCGCCTTCAGCGACTGCAGGAAGGCAATCAATGCATCCATCTTGGTCTTGCCGGCAACAGCAGCAGCAGCCCCTTCGATCTCGTCGTCGGGGAATGGCACGCCGACCCGCTTGAGCGCGACCATTTCGGCCCTGACTTCGTCGCCATCAAGCATCTGCTCGGCCAGCCACGGATAGCTCGGCATGTTCGACTCAGGAACCACGTCGCGCGGGTTCATCAGATGGGTGATATGCCAGTCGTCGCTGTAACGCCCACCGACTCGCGCCAGATCCGGACCGGTACGCTTGGAGCCCCACTGGAACGGGTGATCCCACACCGACTCACCGGCGGTCGATCGCGGACCATAGCGCAGGACTTCCTCATGCAACCCGCGCACCATCTGCGAGTGGCAGTTGTAGCAGCCCTCGTGGACGTAGACGTCACGCCCCGCGACCTGCAGTGCAGTTCGCATCGGCAGTCCCGGGGCCGGCTGGGTCACGGAACTCTGGAACATCAGCGGAACGATTTCGACCAGGCCTCCAAAGGAGATGGCAACGACAATCAGGACTCCGAGCCAGACAACGTTCTTCTCGATAAATTCGTGATTCATGCCAAGGCTCCCTTGCTGCTTGCGCGCACCGGTTCAGCGCCAGGTGTGCTGATCGTCTTGTAGACGTTCCAAGCCATTATCAGCATGCCGGACAGGAAGGTCAGACCGCCGAGCAGACGCACGCCGTAGTACGGATAGGTCGCCTTGAGGCTTTCGATGAAGGTGTAGGTCAAGGTGCCGTCGTCCTCCACCGCGCGCCACATCAGACCCTGCATGACACCGGCGATCCACATCGCGGTGATGTACAGCACCGTGCCGATGGTCGACAGCCAGAAGTGCAGGTTGATCGCGGGAATGCTGTACATCTTCGGTCGGTTCCACAGGCGTGGAACCAGCACGTAGATCGAGCCAATCGAGATCATTGCGACCCAGCCCAGAGCACCGGAATGCACATGACCAATGGTCCAATCGGTGTAGTGCGACAGCGCATTGACCGTCTTGATCGACATCATCGGACCTTCGAAGGTCGACATGCCGTAGAAGGACAACGACACAATCATGAACTTCAGGATGGGATCGTCGCGCAGCTTATGCCACGCACCCGACAAGGTCATGATGCCGTTGATCATGCCGCCCCAGGACGGTGCCAGCAGGATCAGCGAGAACGCCATGCCGATGGACTGCACCCAGTCCGGCAGCGCGGTGTAGTGCAGATGGTGCGGGCCGGCCCACATGTAGATCGAAATCAGTGCCCAGAAATGCACCACCGACAGCCGATAGCTGTAGATCGGGCGTCCGGCCTGCTTCGGCACGAAGTAGTACATCATGCCGAGGAAGCCTGCAGTCAGGAAGAAGCCAACCGCGTTGTGGCCGTACCACCACTGAACCATCGCGTCGACTGCACCAGAATAGATCGGATATGACTTGGTCAGGCTGACTGGTATCGCCAGACTGTTAACGATGTGCAGCACCGCAATGGCGATGATGTAGGCGCCATAGAACCAGTTGGCTACATAGATATGGCTGACCTTGCGCTTGGCAATCGTGCCGAAGAACACGATGGCGTAGGACACCCACACCACTGCGATCAGGATATCGATCGGCCATTCCAGCTCGGCGTATTCCTTGCTCTGTGTGATTCCCAGCGGCAAGGTGATCGCTGCAGCGACGATAACGGCCTGCCAACCCCAGAAGGTGAAGCTCGCAAGCTTCGGCAGGAACAGTCCGGTGTGGGATGTTCTCTGCACAACCCAGTAAGAGGTCGCAAACAGCGCGCATCCACCGAACGCAAAGATCACCGCATTGGTATGCAGTGGCCGCAAGCGGCTGTAGGTCAGAAACGGAACATCAAAATTCAATGCTGGAAACATCAACTGCGACGCGATAATCACGCCGACCAGCATTCCGACGATCCCCCAAACGACCGTCATTACGGAGAACTGGCGTATCACGGTATCGTGATAGACCGGCGCCGCGACGGTTTTGTGTGCAACAGTGTCCGTGGCCATTGGCACTCCCGAGTCGAACAAGCCCCATTTCGGAGCGGTGCGATTGTCGGGGGACAGGCGTTGACGTCACATTGACTTGCGTCAACGCATTGGCATCAATCTGTTATACGATGGATTTCAGATAGTTACGCAGCGCGTGAGCGATCGGCGCGGCGATGTCCACGGCGTTGCTGGCGTGCTCGATGGTATTTGCGGTTACCAGCCGTTGGGCGCCCGCTTCCGCCAACAAGCGCTCCGCCTCTCCGGCGAACACCGCGTGTACTGCCAGGCACACCGGCGCACCGAAACCCCGTTCGAGCAGCGCGACAACCGTTTTTGACAGCGTATGTCCGGTCGACAGGATGTCGTCGACCAGGACCGGGGTGAGCCCTTGGACCGCTTCAAGCTCCGGAACCTCGATATCGACGTCGACGTCGCCTCGCCGAATCTTGCGCAGCACCACAAACGGCGCCCCGGCCATCTCGGCCACGGCCCCAACCCACTGCATGCTTTCCTCATCAGGCCCGACCAGCAGCGGCTTTTCAACGTTGCGACGGATCCACTCCGCCATTAATGGCACCGCGCTGACCACAGTGCACGGCACGCGATACAGCGCATCAAGCCGGTGATAACGGTGCAGATGCGGGTCAACCGTCACCAGATAGTCGAAATGGGTTGATACCAGGTGCGCGAACGGGCGCGCCGAAACCGCCTCGCCGGTATGGAAACGCTTGTCTTGGCGCATGTAGGCCAGATACGGTGCCAGCAGCCCGATCGAGCGCGCACCCAGCTCACGGGCGGTGAATGCGGCGGACAGCAGCGGAAAAATGATGCTGTCGGGATTCTTCAGGGTGCAGAAGACAACGCAATCGCGGCCCGCGAGCCGCGTGCACATGCGGACCAGCGATTCGCCGTCCGGAAACCGGTGCAATTCAACGGGCACGAGTTCCATATCCATCTGCTGCGCCAATGCCTCGGCAAACGGCGCACGGCCGTCGAATGTCAGCAGCACAGGATTCAGTCGTTCTTCAGACACACGATCTCCGGATGTTCTTCAAGATAGTCCAGCGCAAATGCGATTTCGCCGGCACTGTCGGCATGCAGGGTGAACATCGACTGGCCGACTTCAATGCGGTCGCCCAACCTGACATGCAGATCAACACCTGCCGCAGGGGTCCGCGGCGCGCCGGCAAACTTCGCCACACGTGACAGCTTGCGGCTGTCGATTCCACTGACGAGGCCACCGCGCGACGCGGCAACCGGCCGATGAAAGCGCGACGCCGGCGGCTCGCGCAGCCCACCCTGGGCGGCAGCGATCGCCTGGAATTTTTCCCAGGCAGCACCGCTGTCGAGAAGCTGTGTCGCACGCTCCAGGCCACTGGCACCGCTGGCATCGGGGACAAAATCGAGGATCTCTGCAGCCAGCGTCAGGGATCGTTCACGCAGGTCTGCGGGCGCGCTCGCTGCATTTTGCAATACGGCCAGCACATCGCGCGCCTCCAGCGCAGGACCAATGCCATGGCCGACCGGCTGAGTTCCGTCACTGAGCACTGTGCGCAGGTGCAATCCAAGCTGCTCACCCACGGTCACCAGGCGCTGCGCCAGGGCCTCGGCTGCAGCCCGATCCCTGACCTTGGCAGTCGGGCCGAACGGCAGATCGACCACGATATGCGTCGATCCCGCCGCGAGCTTCTTGGACAGCACACTCGCGACCAGCTGCCCTTCGCTGTCGAAATCCAGCGGCCGCTCGACACGGATCAGAACGTCGTCCGCGGGCGACAGACGCACCGCGCCGCCCCAGACGATGCAGCCGTTTTCGCGTTCGATCACGCGGCGCATCTGCGCCAGACTCAGATCGACCGGCGCCAGGGTTTCCATGGTGTCGGCGGTTCCCGCCGGCGAGGTGATCGCACGCGATGAAGTCTTGGGAATCGTCAGTCCGGCAGCGGCCACGATCGGCACCACGATCAAGGTTGTTCGATTGCCGGGCAAGCCGCCGATGCAGTGCTTGTCGACGATCGGGCTGCGCCCCCAGCTCAAGCGCTCGCCCACCTCGACCATGGCCCGGGTCAGCGCCAGCGTCTCTCCGACGTCAAGACGCGATCCCGAGCAGGCGGTCACGAAGGCGGCCAGCTCCAGCTCTGAATAGCGTCCTGCGGCAACATCCTTCACGATCGCACGGACCTGATCGTCGTCGAGCCGTCGGCCATAGACCTTGGCCCGCAGAAACGACAGCGAATCCAGTGGCTCGGGGTGGCGCAGCTCGGCGGTATCGCCCTCTCCGGCATTCAGCAGGCGCCATGCAACCTCTGACAGCGCTGCCTCATCGGCTGCGAGCCAGTCGGCCGACACGACATTCAAGGTCGCGATGACGCGATGGTGATTGCGCCGGATCTCGATACGCGACTGCGCCTCAAAACCCTCCGAGTGGCATACGGCGCTGTCGACACGCATGAAAATCACCGGGGATTGATAGGTATCGATCCCGGCGCGGCGCAGACGGACCAGTGCGGACGCTCGTTTGGGCATGCGGATAGCGCAGCGAATGAAGGTTCGGTAGTGGACGCGGCCAGACGCTGGCCGTGCCGCCAGACGGACGCCGCGTGCCGGCAACGCCCGATGGCGGGGGCATACGATAGCCGATCCGACGTGATGATCGCGTCCGCTCGACGGCGCAGCCGTCAGCGCAGAGGATCGTACGGCCCGGAATCGTGGTGCAAGGGCAATTCGGTATGCGGCAACTCGTCCTGATGCGTCTCACCCGCCGCGACAACCGCATTCCCTCCTGCACGGATGACCGCGTCCTCGGCGATCTCCAGCAGGGTTTCTGGTGTCAGCACACCGCTGCGCCAGTAGCTGACCACGCCGATCGACGCGGTCACCGCAAAAGCTCGGCCCTGCCCGCCCGCATAGGTTTCCGACTGAATCCGATCACGCATGCGACCGGCAATCATCATCGCGTGATCCAGGGTGGTCTCGCGCAGAATCGCCGCGAAGCGGTCCGAGCTCAGTCGCGCAACGCAATCATCCTCGCGCACCTGCGCGACCAGTCCTACCGCCACCGTCTGCAACACTCGATCAGCGCGCGCACAGCCGTATTGCCCGAGCAGACGCGAAAAGTCGTCGATATCGATCATCAACACGGTCAACGGCCGGCCCTTGCGTCGGGCGGTCGCCAGCTCGTCATGCAGGCGCTCGTGAAAGTAGCCCGCTTCGTGAACGCCAGTCAGGGGATCGAACAGTCCGCCACTGCGCCGGCTCGCGCGCATCCGCTGCACCAGCAGCAACGACAGCGCGGTCACCAACGCCATGTACAGATACAACCCGACGTTGCTAACCAGCTCGGTCGCAGCAGGCGCACCACCGACCACGGCAATCAGCCACCAGCCCGCCGGCACTCCGAGGACAACGGCAAGACCCAGCACCAAACCACCCTCGCGCAAACCTCCGAACGCGCGACTGCGCGCGCCATGCTGCAAGATCTGGCGATACCGTGTCATGCTTGAAGCATGGCAGGCAGCGGATCGCAGCGATAGCCACAGCAGCCGAAAGACGAGGTGCTTCCGTCGAACGGTCGACGATTGACAGGGGTCAACGCAACTACGCCGCGGGTCGATGAAAATCTGACCGAAAATTTGAGGAGCCCAGCATGAGCCAGTACCAGCGCATACTCGTTATCGTCGACCCCGGCCTGCGGCGCACGCCTGCGGTGGAACGCGCCTTGCGCCTGGCCAAAGCAACCGGCGCAGCACTGCGCCTGTGCCTGTTCGACTTTCATGCCGGAATCGCCGCTGTCGGCGTAGTGTCCGAGGAAGTCATGGCGCTGGCCAAGGCTGGATTCCTGCGCGAGCGCGAGGAATGGCTGAATGACGAAGCGGCGCTGCTGCGCGCTGACGGCATCCAGGTGGAAACAGAAGTCATCTGGGGCTCACCGATCCACGAGAAAATCATTGGCGCAGTGGTGGAGTTCCGTCCAGATCTGGTGCTCAAGGATGTGCACGCCGAACCGGCACTAAAACGCCTGATGTACACACCGCTGGACTGGAAACTGATGCGCCTGTGCCCGGCGCCGCTTCTGCTGGTGAATGCGCATGCGCATCCGCTGCCACGCCGGGTTATCGCCGCGGTTGACACCGGCGCCGAGGGCAAAGAAGCCGAATCCCTCAACGACACCGTCGTCCATGCGGCATTGCAGCTGGCGCTGCAATGCGATGCGTCGCTGCATCTGGCACACGCCTTTGATGGCCTCAGCACCGCCGCAATGGTTGATCCCCAGGGCGATGGGCTGCTGATCAGCGAGGCTTACGAGGCCCTACAGGCCATGCACACACAGCGCTTCGACGCGTTTGCCGAAAAGCATGGCGTGCCGGCCGAGCGCAAGCATTTTCTGGAAGGCCCGACGGCCGATGCGATTGCCGACCTTGCCAACACGGCGGAAGCGGATGTTGTCGCGGTAGGGACCGTGTTCCGCGAAGGGCTGGAACGCCTCATCCTGGGCAGCAGCGCCGAACGCATCCTTGAGCGCTTGCACTGCGACGTGCTGGTGATCAAGCCGCCCGAGTTCATCCACCTGCTGGCCGAACATCTGGACATCCCCGAGGAACTGCTGCCGTCTATCCCGGGTTGAGCGCCGTGCGGGCTGACAGAGCCCGCCACGACGTGGGACGATCACACAGATGCCAGTGAGCGAGCCCTACCCCCCATTGCCCGAGGCACCGAGCGCGGAGGTTCTACTCAGCGCGCGTGGACTGTCCAAGATTTACGACGGTGACGTGCCGGTGCAGGCGCTGCGCGGCGTCGATCTTGATCTTCGCGCCGGCGAGTTCGTGGTCCTGCTCGGCGCCTCCGGCAGTGGCAAGTCCACACTGCTGAACATCCTCGGCGGACTGGAAACTGCCAGCAGCGGCGTTGTGCGCTATCGCGACCATGACCTGACCCACGCCGACGATCGCGCGTTGACACGCTATCGGCGCGACCACGTTGGCTTCGTGTTCCAGTTCTACAACCTGATCGCGAGCTTGACCGCGCGCGAGAACGTCGAGGTTGTGACCGAAATTGCCGAACGCCCCCTGTCACCGGACGACGCACTGCGTGCGGTCGGCCTGGACCATCGGCTGGATCATTTTCCGGCGCAACTCTCGGGCGGCGAGCAGCAACGTGTGGCCATTGCCCGCGCCATCGCCAAGCAGCCGGATCTGCTGCTGTGCGACGAGCCGACCGGCGCGCTCGACTCAAAGACCGGCATCCTGGTGCTCGAAGCCCTCGAGCGCGTCAATCGCGATCTGAAGACGCTGACCGTGGTGATCACGCACAACGCCGTCATCGCGGACATTGCCGACCGCGTGCTGCATCTGTCGGACGGTCGTATCGTTGGCGAACATCGCAACCCGACGCGCCGCGCACCGCGCGATCTGCAGTGGTGAGGCAGATTTTCACCATGAGCGCGTCACAGCGATGAGCGTTCTGACACACAAGCTGGTACGTGATCTGTGGCGCCTGCGCGGTCAGGCACTGGCGATCGCACTGGTCGTCGCCAGCGGCGTCACCACGTTCGTCATCGCCCACAGCACGATGCGCTCGCTGTCCCTGACCCAGCGCGAGTTCTATCGGGACAGCCGCTTCGCCGATGCATTTGCGTCGCTGACCCGTGCACCACGCGCGCTCGAAATGCAGATGGCGCAGATTGACGGTGTCGACATCGTCGAGACGCGCGCGAGCGGAAGTGCCCTGATCGACCTTGCCGGCTTCGACGAGCCCGTCGCGGCACAGATCCTGTCGTTGCCGAATCCACATGGCGGCCTGAACCGCCTGTACCTGCGCGCGGGTCGCCTGCCCGAGTCCGATCGTGAAGTCGCGGTCAACGAGGCTTTCGCGGAGGCGCACCAGCTGCGCCCAGGCGACCGTTTCGATCTGACCCTGCGCGGCGTGCAGCGCCGCGTCACCGTCACAGGCATCGCGCTGTCGGCCGAGTTCGTCTATCTGATCCGCCCCGGCGACATCTTTCCCGACTACAAACGCTATGGCGTGCTGTGGATGGCGCGCAAACCGCTGGAAGCGGCCGAGGGGCTCGACGGCGCCTTCAATGACGTACTGCTACGCCTGCAGCCCGGCGCCGATGTACCCGCAGTGATCAATGCTCTCGACCGTCTGCTGGCGCCCTATGGCAGCGCCGGCGCAATCGACCGCAGCGACCAGCTGTCACATCGCTATCTGAGCGACGAAATCCACCAGTGGGAGGTTCAGGCCACGGTACTGCCCGGAATCTTCCTGGGCGTTGCCGCGTTCCTGCTCAACGTGGTGATGATGCGACTGCTGAAGCAGGAGCGCTCACAGGTCGCCGTGCTCAAGGCCTTCGGCTACAGCGCATCGGAAATCGCCATGCACTATCTGATGCTGGCCGGTGTGATCGTACTGCTGGGTTCGGTGTTCGGCGTCGGCGTCGGCGGCTGGCTCGGCGCTGGCATGTCGCGCGTGTATCAGGAATTCTTCCGTTATCCCTACCTGCACTACGTGCTGGATCTGGACGTTGCGGTGTCCGGCGTACTTGTCAGCGCGCTGGCGGCGCTGCTGGGCGCCGCACTCGCCGTGCTGCGGGCTGCGCGCCTGCCGCCGGCACAGGGCATGCGCCCGGAGGCCCCTCCGCGCTATCGGATCACCGTATTTGAAACCAGCCGGATACGCCGTTGGCTCTCGCCGGGCGCACGCATGGTTGTGCGCAATCTGCTGCGCCAGCCAATCAAAGCGAGTCTGACTGTGCTCGGCATTGCGTTTTCTGCGGCGATCCTGGTCGTTGGCGGCTTGATGAAAGATTCCATCGACGTACTGCTCGATGTGCAGTTCCGTCAGGCAATGCGCGCCGATTTGACCCTGAGTTTCGATGACGTCAAACACGAGCGCGTACGTCACCTGCTGGCTGCGATGCCCGGCGTGCACCGGGTCGAGGTCACACGGGCGGTTCCGGTGCGGCTGCGTTCAGGCCATCGCAGCGAGCGCAGCGCGATCCAGGGCTTTGAACCCGACGCCCGGCTTTATCGCCTGCTCGACAGCGACGGGAACCCGGTACCGATTCCGCGTGACGGCCTGCTGTTGACCGCTATCCTGGCGCAGAAACTCGGCGTCGCGGCTGGCGACACGGTCGAGGTCGAAGTGCTGACAGGCGAACGCCAGATCCGGTATGTGCCTGTGGTCGGCGTCACCCATGAGCTGATCGGCAGCGGTGGCTATATGGATCGCAGCGCCTTGAATCGACTACTGAACGAGGGCGACGTCGTCACCGGTGCGTTTCTTGGCGTCGAACACAGCCAGCTTCCGGCGCTGTTCACACAGATCAAGCGCACACCGCATATTGTCGGACTGATGAATCGCGAGGTCGCCATCCGCAGCTTTACCGAAACCATGGCCGGCAACATCCTGATTTTTGCCGCGGTGATGTTGGTACTGGCATCGACGATCGCGGTTGGCGTGGTCTACAACAGCATGCGCGTAACCTTTTCCGAACGTGCGCGCGAACTCGCCAGCCTGCGCGTGCTCGGATATACACGGACCGAAACCGGCGTCGTACTGCTCGGCGAAATCGTCACGCTGACCTTGATTGCGATCCCGCTGGGCTGGGCCATCGGGTGGCTCTTGTGCAGCCTGATGGTGGCCGAGCTTGCGTCCGATCTGTATCGCATTCCACTAGTGCTGGCGCCGCAGACGTACGCGTATGCCGCGTTGGTGATTCTGGTCACTACACTGCTCTCATCGCTACTGATGACGCGTTCCATCAAACGCCTGGACCTGGTGTCCGCCCTGAAGGTGCCGCAATGAGCCGAACATCCCGACGCTGGCTTCTGCCTGGATTCATTGCGGCGGCGATTGTCGTTGCCATTGCTCTGGCCTATCGCACACCGGCCATCGATATGGCCACCGTTGATGCCGCGCGCGGACCGGTACAGGTCGTGATCGAAGAAGACGGCGTGACCCGCGTTCGCGAACGCTATACCGTGACGCCCCCGGTGACTGGCTACGTGGCGCGACTGGACTTCCACGTCGGTGATCCGGTCAAGGTCGGTCAGACCTTGTTCTCCCTTGAACCCTTGCCGTCAGCCTCGCTGGACGCACGCACGCGCGCCGAGGCGACCGCTGCAGTGGCGCGCGCCGAAGCAGCGCAACGCGCTGCCGAAACTGCGGCCCAGGCGGCACAGGCCAGCGCCGACTTCGCGCGCAGCGAAGTCAATCGATTGAAGCCGTTGATGCAGACCGGCGCAATCTCGCGCAATCAGTACGAACAGGCATCTTCCGAAGCCAATCGCACCGCTGCCAATCTTGCTTCGGCGCGATCAGCGATTGAAGTTGCACGCTACGAGCGCGTTTCCGCGGAGACCGCACTGAACTTTGCCGGCGGCGCGCGCCAGAGTGGCCAGCAGATTGTGGTGACTTCCCCGGTATCCGGATCGGTGCTGGCGATCCAGCGCGAAGACGAGGGTGTAGTTCAGGCCGGCACCCCAATGCTGACGATCGGCGATCCACATTCGTTGGAAATCGTGGTCGACGTGCTGTCAGCGGATGCCGTGCGCCTGCTACCCGGCATGCCGGTCTGGCTGGAGCGCTGGGGCGGCGACGCGCCGCTGGAAGCGCGCGTGCGCGAGGTCGAACCGACTGCGTTCACCAAGGTGTCCGCGCTGGGGGTCGAGGAGCAACGCGTTCGCGTGATTGCTGACATCACCGCACCGGTGGAACAGTGGCAGCGCCTGGGCGACGCCTATCGGGTCGAGGCCCGCTTCATCCTGCACGACCAAGCCGATGTGCTGCGCATCCCGCACAGCGCGCTGTTCCGTGACAACGGCCAATGGTCGGTGTTCGTCGTCGATCAGGGGCGTGCGCACCTCCGGGCAGTCAAGCCCGGCGCACGCGGCCTGCAGTACACGGAAATCCTCGAAGGACTCGCCGCCGGCGACCGCGTGATCGCCTATCCGGACGATCGCATTGCCGACGGCACCCGCGTCAGTCCGCATTTGAGTGCGGACTGACGCGCCATCGCCTCATCCGCCCGGCACGGAGACCGGCGGGTTCGCCGGTGCGGCCAGGCGGTTGCGCGTCCACACGCACACTGCGGTCAGGGCGGCGATACCCTCCAGACCCAGCAACGGCGGCGCCAGCAGCACCGCGCCGGCGAACAACAACAGTACCCAGCGCGCCGGTGACGGCAGAACGCAGCGATCGCGCACCAGCCACAGACCCAGCAGGTAGGCCGACACCGGAATCGCCACCGCGTAATCGCCGACGCGCACGCCGATCTGCGTATGCCCGGTCACGATATCGACCAGCACGGCAAATCCGGCACCGACTGCGGCCGCGGACATGAAGATCAGGATGTGTCCGTAGCCCCAGATCAGCGCCACCGACAACGTGCGATCACGCAGGTGTTCCTCCCGCGCAAAGTACAGCCACCACATCGAGAACAGGATCACCAGCGCCGACAGCGCCACCATGACCAGATCGATGTTGAAGTGCTCGCTGGCGACCTGATTCAGGGCCATCGATCCGGCCAGCAGGGTTTCACCCAGCATGATGATCGTCAGCAGGCCGTAGCGCTCCATGATGTGATGCCGGTGCCACGGCGTGGCACCGCGACGTTCGGCGATCGCCGGCACCGCCAGCTCGAGCACTGCGCCGAGCGCGAAGGCCGGGTAGAACATCGCCCCCAGGCGCGTCTGCAACAGCATCAGGGCAATCCAGTACAGCTGCACCAGCGCGATACCCGCGGCGTAGCGGCGGCCGGTCAGCCGCCGCGCCGGATCATGCCGCGCCGCACGCAGCCACAGCATGACCATGCCGACGCGCATGACGATGTAGCCGACAACGATCAAGCGCAGATCGGTGGTGTCGAAGAACACGCTGATGCCGGCCGCCATCGTCAGCGCGCCGCCCATGATCACCATCGTCAGCAGGCGGAACGGCGTGTCGTCGTTGTCGTAGGCCGAGGCGAACCAGGTGTAGTTCATCCACGCCCACCAGATGCCGAAGAATGCGGCGCAGAAATGCAGCAGTCCCTCAGCGAAATGCGCTGCGGCGATGGCGTGGTGCAGCCCCGCGGCGGCGGCGGCGACGGCAATCACGGTGACCAGATCGAACAAGAGTTCCAGCGGAGTCGCCACGCGATGGGACTCATCGGGATCGCGTGGTCCCATGCGGACGCGGCGCTGCGCAACGGACTCGGAGTGGCTCATGGGTATCCGGAGATCGGGCGCCGGGGGTCACCGGGCACCCCAAGCACCCGTGCCCCCTGCGGCAGACAATGCGCGGCATGATATCGCCCCGCATCGCCCCAGACAGGCAGACCGGTACCGCACCGCGGCCAGCCTGGCGGTCTAGTCTGAACTCCGGCGGTCAACCCCGCCGGCGCACCGCGATCAGATCGCCTGTGCGTGGCGCCGCATGCCGGCCGCCGACGGCGGCGGTGTGTAAGCATCGAAGACCTGTGCGACGTTGCGCGCGAGCAGGCGTCCGGCCTGGGTGACCCGGATCGCGCGATGGTCCCAGTCGACCAACCCGTCCTGTTGCAGGGACATCAGGCGCTGCAGCTCGATCGCGAAGTGCTGTTCGAAGCGCACGCCGTAATCGCGTTCGATCGCGCGGGCGTCGACCTGCCCACGACACATCAGATCCTCGATCACGCGGCGGCGCAGCTGATCCTCCTCGGTCAGCCACAGCCCGCGCACCACCGGCAGGTGGCCGTCATCGACCATGGCCCCGTAACGCTTGAGGTCCTTGGTGTTCTGGCTGTAGCAGTCGCCGATACGGCTGATCGCGCTCATGCCGAGACCGAGCAGATCGGCGCCGCCTTGGGTCGAATAGCCCTGGAAGTTGCGCTGCAGGTCTCCGTGTTCCAGCGCCTTGGACAGATCGTCGTTCGGCAGCGCGAAATGATCCATGCCGATATAGACATAACCGTGCGCGGTCAGGTGTTCGATCGACCGCTGCAGCAGCTCCAGGCGCTGATCCGGTGTCGGCAGATCGCGCAGATGAATCTGCCGCTGCGCCTTGAACAGATGCGGCATGTGCGCATAGGCGTAGACCGCGATGCGATCCGGCCGCGCAGCCGCCACCTCGTCCAGGGTGTGCGTGAACGATTCCAGTGTCTGCTTCGGCAGGCCATAGATCAGATCCAGCGACACCGACTTGAACCCGGCCTCGCGCGCCTGCGCGATCGCATCCCAGCTCATCTGCGCCGGCTGGATGCGGTTGATCGCCTGCTGCACCTCCGCATCGAGATCCTGCACGCCGAAGCTGACGCGGTTGAAGCCCAGCGCCGCCAGACCAGTCAGCGTCTCCTCACCCAGGGTGCGCGGATCGATCTCGATTGAATATTCACGATCGTCCTGCTCGCACAAGCCGAAGTGATAGTCGAGGGCGCCGATGATGCGTCCGAACTGCACCGGATCGAGGATGGTCGGCGTGCCCCCACCGAAATGCAGCTGCCGCACCTGACGCCGACGCCCGAACAGCTGCCCCTGCATCGCGATCTCGTGCACCAGGCGCTTGACGTAGTGCTCGATCGTGCCCGGCTGACGCGTGATCGTGCGGGTGCAGCCACAGTAGTAGCAGGGACTGGAGCAGAACGGCACGTGCACATACACCGACAGCGGGCTGCTGTCACTGCGCTCGACCGCGCGGCGCAGGTCGTCTTCGCTGAAATGATCGTCGAACTGCAGCGCGGTCGGATAGGACGTGTAGCGCGGCGCCGGGCCGCTGTAGCGGCGGATCAATTCGGTCGGAAATTCAACCACTTTGGACACGGGCGTTCTCTTGGAAGTAACTACCGTGCAGACTCGGGCAGGACCCCCCTTGGGCGCATTGACCGGGGTCAACAAGCCACTTCCCACGCAAATTAGTTGATCCAGATCAAGGTCGCCATGCGCCCGCAATCGCCGTCGCGGCGATACGAGTACCAGTTTCGGGCGTCGCTGTAAGTGCACAGCCCACCTCCATAAATCTGGGAAACGCCCGCGCGCTGCAGGCGCTGCCGCGCCAGTGCGTACAGATCGCACAACCAGCGGTCGCCGCGGCCGGCAGTGAACGCTGTCACGGCCTGGGCATCCTGCTTGATGAAGCGCTCGCGCACCTCCGGACCAACTTCGAACGCCTGCGGCCCGATCGCTGCGCCCATCCAGGCCATCAGCGCAGATGGCGGCGCCGGCAACGCGGCAACGGTCTGCTCCAGCACGCCGCCGCACAGGCCGCGCCAGCCGGCGTGCGCCGCCGCCACACAGCGACCGTCGGCATCGCACAGCAGCACCGGCAGACAGTCCGCAGTCAGCACCGCACAGACAGCGCCCGGCTGCGCGGTCCATGACGCGTCGGCACAATCCGAGTCGACGCTGCGTGGAACCTGCAGCACGCGGGTCCCGTGCACCTGATGCAGCCAACCCACGGCATCCGGCACACCATACACGTCGTGCAACCGGCGTCGATTCGATTCGACATCGCGCAGATCGTCGCCGCTACGGGTACCGAGGTTGAACTCCGCATAGACCCCGCGACTGACTCCACCCAGGCGCGTGGTCTGCAGCGCCCGCACCTGCGGCGGCGCCGGCCACTGCGCTGGCAGAATCGCGCTCATCAGAGCTGATGCGGCGAATACTGCCGCAGCAACGCAAACAGGGTCTGCATGTCCTCGGGCGGCTCGGAGGTCCACTGCAGGCGCTTGCCACTGCGCGGATGCGTCAGCGCCAGCTCGCGCGCGTGCAGGGCCTGACGCGGGAAGCTGCGTAGCGCCTCACGCAGCACCGGGTCCAGACCGGAACCTCTCAGCGAGCCTCCATAGGCCTGATCGCCCACAATCGGATGGCGGATATGGGCCATGTGTACGCGGATCTGGTGGGTGCGTCCGGTTTCGAGCTGTACACGCAGGCGCGTGAACTGTGAGAAGCGCTCGCCAATGCGGTAGTGGGTAACGGCATCACGGCCGCCGTGATCGACCACGGCCATCCGCAGGCGATCGCGCGGATGGCGGCCGATTGGCGCATCAACGGTGCCGCCGGCAATCAGCTCGCCCTGCACCAGCGCATCGTACTGACGCCCGAATTCACGCGCCTGCAGTTCGTTCACCAGCTGCGTGTGCGCCGTCAGGCTCAGCGCGACAACCAGCAGACCCGAAGTGTCTTTGTCCAGCCGGTGCACGATGCCAGCACGCGGGACCGTTGCAGTCTGCGGAAAGTGATGCAACAGCGCATTCTGCAGGGTACCGGCGCGCTGGCCGGCGCCAGGGTGCACGGTCAGACCCGCCGGCTTGTCGATGATCGCAATGTCACGATCTGAAAAGACCACGTTCAGCGGCAAATCCTGCGCTTCGATGCCCGTTTCGACTTCGGGCTCTGCATCCAGCTCAATCCAGGCGCCCGCCTCGACCGGATGGCGGGTTCGGGTAATCACCTCGCCGTCGAGACGCAGGCGCCCGCCCTCGATCCAGGTTTGCAGCCTCGAGCGCGAATAGGCGTCAAAAAGCTGCGCGCAAACGGCGTCCAGGCGCTTGCCCGCCAGTTCCTCCGGAACTTCGGCGCTCAATTGCAGGTCATTCTCGTCTTCAGGGACCGTCGCGGTCATGGGCTATACTCGCGGCCCCCGCAGGAGCACCGGCAGGAGCACTTTGTCTCGATGAACTTTCGTATCGTCGTGTTGGCACTCACGGCCTTGGCCGTCAGCGCATGCAGTTCCGATCCCAACCGCTTGCCCCCGGACAATCCGTTTAAACCGGAGCAAACCACAGCGCGCGAACAGCGCCTGCAGGCGGGCGAATTGTACCGGGTCGCGCGCGCGTCGCTGGATTCCAGTGACTTTTCGACTGCGGAACAGCGCTATAGCACGCTGATCCTGCGGTTCCCGTTCACGGACTACGCGGTGCAGGGTCAGATCGATCGCATTTATGCGGTCTATCGCTCGTATCAGCCGGAAGACGCGCTGGCGCAGGCGGAGCGCTTCCTGCGCGACTACCCGCGCCATCCGCACGCCGATTATGTGCAGTACGTCAAAGGCCTGGTCAATTTTGACCGTGACCGCGGCATCAGCGATTCATTGGGCTTCGACACCACACGACGCGATACCAGCAACCTGCGGCGGTCATTTGACGACTTTTCATTGCTGATCCAGCGCTATCCGGAAAGCATTTACGTCGCCGATGCCCGCGAACGCATGATTTTCCTGCGCAATCGCATTGCCACGCATGAACTGACCGTCGTGAATTACTACATGCGGCGCGGCGCTTACGTCGCGGCGGCCAAGCGCGCCGAGCAATTGATCGCCCAGTATCCGGGCGCACCGGCCACGCTTGAGGCGCTGGATCTGCTGCGCGAAAGCTACCGCGAACTGGGTTTGAAAGATCAGGCCAAGGATGCGGCACGCCTGCGCAAGGCCTATATCGCTGAGAATCAGGATCTGCTGGAGACCGCTGATACCGGAAGCACGGGCAGCTTCTTTGGCCGGCTGTTTGGCGGCAGCAAGGACTCTGACGAACCCTCCGCCGAGCCCGCGGCACCGCCCGCGATCGAGCCGGAATCCAGCGGCACCTGAGCCGAACGCGCTGACGCACCATCCCGGCGTCCGCTTGTGGCGCCGGGATAAGCGTTTAGATATCGCCGTAGACAGCCGTCAGCGGGTAACGCCGCTCGCGCCCGAACGCACAGCGAGTGATTTTCGGTCCTGGCGGCGCCTGCCGTCGCTTGTATTCCGAGCGCCGCACCAGGGCAGCCACCCGCTTGACCGTCACTTCATCAAAGCCACGCGCGACGATTTCAGGGATCGACAGCTGATCCTCGACATAGGCTTCGAGCAGCGGATCCAGCACTTCATACGGCGGCAGTGAATCCGAGTCCTTCTGATCCGGGCGCAGCTCTGCGCTCGGCGGTCTTACAATCACGCGTTCCGGAATGACCTGGCCCAGCGTGTTGCGATAACGTGCAAGGCGGTACACCAGCGTCTTGTAGACATCCTTCAGCGGGGCGAAGCCACCACACATGTCGCCGTACAGCGTCGCGTAGCCCACCGCCATCTCGCTCTTGTTGCCGGTGGTCAGTACGACGTGACCGAATTTGTTCGACAACGCCATCAGCAAGACGCCGCGGCTGCGCGACTGAATGTTCTCTTCGGTCAGATCAACCACCTTGCCGGTAAAACTGTCCGCGAGAATCTCGCCAAAGGCTTCGAACGCCGGCTCGATCGGCAGCATCGAATAGCGGATTCCCATGGCCTCGGCCTGCAGACGCGCGTCATCATTGGACATGTCTGCGGTATAGCGCGACGGCAGCGATACGCCCCAAACCCGATCGGCGCCCAGCGCATCGGTGGCAATCGCGGCAACCACCGCCGAATCGATACCGCCGGACATGCCGATCAGCGCACCGGGAAAGCCGTTGCGATTGACGTAGTCACGCACCGAGCGCACCAACGCCTGGTACACAACCGCCTCGGATGAATCATCCTCGCGCAGCGCACCGCTCAGTCGGCCGTCGGCAAACTCCAACGGGAAGATGCCTTCCTCAAACAAGGGCGCAGTGAATGCAATGCGTCCGTCGCCATCGATCGCGGTGGAGTCACCATCGAACACGACGTCGTCCTGACCACCCACGCAGTTGACGTAGACAATCGGCAGACCGGTTTCGGCCACGCGCAGATCGAACACGCGACGCCGATCACGCGTCTTGTGAAGGTCGTAAGGCGACGCATTGATATTCAGCAGCAGCTCGGCACCGGCCTTCCGCGCCGCACGCGCCGGCTCCGCACCCCAGATGTCCTCACAGATGCACAGGCCAATACGCACGCCGTCCTGATCGAACACCAGAGTGCCTTTGCCCGGACGAAAATGCCTGCGCTCGTCGAATACGCCGTAATTCGGCAGCAGCTGCTTGCGCGCCCGCGCAATCACCTTGCCGTCACGAATCACGTAAGCGGCGTTGTAGATCGCATCGCCAGTATCGTCGGAGCTGTATTCCGGCAGGCCGACAACCAAGGTGATCCCCTGAACTTCCGCCAGCAACCGCTTGACGCCATCCGCAATCACCCGCGGCATCGCCGAGCGCAGCAGCAGGTCGTCCGGCGGATAGCCGATCAGGGACAGTTCGGGACAGGCCAGCAGACGGGCACCGAGCACGTCGCGCGCGTAAGCGGCGGCGTCAACGATCTTCTGGACATTACCTTCGATGTCTCCAACCCAGAGATTGATCTGGGCCAGGGCCAGTTTCAACGGCTGACTCATCGCTTGAGCGGTATCGCGCTTCGGCAGGCCCGGGCCTGGATGACCTGGACCCGCCGCATGCGCTGGGCTGCGTTACAGCAGTGACAGCATCGCCGCGCCGAGATCGGCTGGCGAACGTACGGTCTTGACGCCCGCCGCTTCGAGCGCCGCGAACTTTTCGTCAGCAGTGCCCTTGCCACCGGAAATGATCGCGCCCGCATGTCCCATGCGTTTTCCGGGCGGTGCGGTGACGCCGGCGATGTAGGCCACGACCGGCTTCTTGACCTCGGCCTTGATGTATTCCGCGGCCTCTTCTTCGGAAGAACCGCCAATTTCACCGACCATGATGATGCCGGCCGTCGCTGGATCCTTCTCGAACAGCTCGATCACTTCGATGAAACCCATGCCCCGCACCGGATCGCCACCTATGCCGACACAGGTCGACTGGCCCAGGCCATTCTGCGTGGTCTGGTAGACCGTCTCATAGGTCAGCGTACCGGAGCGCGACACGATGCCGATCTTGCCCGGCTTGTGAATATGCCCCGGCATGATGCCGATCTTGCATTCGCCCGGCGTGATCACACCCGGGCAGTTCGGCCCAATCAACACCGCATTCGGATACTGGCTGCGCAGGGTCGCCTTGACCTTGACCATGTCATTCACCGGAATGCCTTCGGTGATGCAGACGATCACCCGGATTCCGGCATCGGCCGCTTCGAGAATGGCGTCGGCGGCAAACGGGGCCGGCACGTAAATCATCGTCGCATCAGCGCCAGTGGCGTCGACCGCGTCATGGCAGGTGTTGAAAACCGGGCGATCCAGATGCTGACTGCCGCCGCGACCGGGCGTCACGCCACCGACCAGCTGGGTGCCGTAAGCGATGCCCTGTTCGGAATGGAAAGTGCCCTGCTTGCCGGTGAAGCCCTGGCAGATCACCTTGGTGTCTTTGTTGATCAGAATGCTCATCTTTAAAAATCCCTGGTGTCAGCCGCGCGCTCAGGCGCCCTTGGCAAGTGCAACGACGGTTTGCGCCGCCTCGGTCAGATCCGCCACCGGCGTGATCTTCAGACCGGAGTTCGCGAGCATCTCGCGGCCCTTTTCCATGTTGGTGCCCTGCAAGCGCGCGACCACCGGCAGCTTCAGACCCACCTGCGTGACGGCCTGAATGATGCCCTCGGCAATCAGGTCGCAACGCACGATACCGCCAAAGATATTGATGAAGATCGCCTTGACGTCCTCGCTCTTGGTGATCAGCTTGAACGCCTCGGTGACACGTTCGGCTGTGGTACCGCCACCGACGTCGAGGAAGTTCGCGGGCTGACCGCCGTGCAGCTTGACGATATCCATCGTCGCCATTGCCAGGCCGGCGCCGTTGACCATGCAGCCGATGTCGCCGTCGAGCGTGACGTAGTTCAGATCGAACTTCGAGGCTTCGCGTTCACGCGCGTCTTCCTGCGAGAAGTCACGCATCTCGGCGATGGCCTTCTGCCGGTACAACGCATTGCTGTCGAAGTTGAGCTTGGCGTCCAGCGCCATGACGTCACCTTCGGCCGTGACGATCAGCGGATTGATTTCGACCAGCGCCGCGTCGAGATCCGTGAAGATCCGGTACAGCCCCATCAGAATCTTGGTGAACTGATCGACCTGTGCCTTGTTCAGGTCCATGAAGAAGCCCAACTGGCGCGCCTGATACGGCTGCAGTCCGGCGGACGGCTCCACATAAATATGCTTGATCTTTTCCGGCGTGGTTGCGGCGACTTCTTCGATATCCATGCCGCCGGCAGCGGAGGCCATGAACACGATCCGTTCGCGCGAACGATCCACCAGCGCCGAGACGTACAGCTCACGCGCGATCGCGGACGGCTTTTCCACCCACACAGTGTTGATCGGCAGGCCTTCTGCGCCAGTCTGCTTGGTCACCAGATGGTGTCCGAGCATCTGCTTGGCCGCTTCCTCGACCGCATCGAAGCCTTCGACCAGCTTGACGCCACCCGCCTTGCCGCGACCACCGGCATGGACCTGCGCCTTGACGACAAACCTGTCACCGCCCAGCTGCTTGGCCGCGGCACGCGCGCCCTCAGGACTCGACGCCAACTGCCCCTGCGGTACGGTAATGCCGTAGCGCGTGAAAATTTCCTTTGCCTGATACTCGTGCAGGTTCATGCCACATCATCCTCTCGGCCGGGTCGATTTGAACGCGCGGCATTCTCGCTTACCGTACGGCTCGACGCAAAGCACAATTGCAGTAGATTCGCCTTTGGTCGTAGCAGCTTTCAGGCCAGACACCGCACTCCGGCTCCCCTAGAATGGAGCGATATCCGAGAAATGCGCCCATGAATCTCCTGCGTTTGTTACTGATTGCCGCCGCCGGCTGGCTGATCTGGCGCCTGATCCATCAGGTCCGTGCACAACTGGGTCAGCGCCCGCCCCAGGAGCCTGAAGCGTTCCAGAAAATGGCACGCTGCGCCCGCTGCGGCACCTATCTACCGGCGAATTCGTTGAACTCCCAGGGTCAATGCGGGCGTTGCAGCGAATGACCCCGTACCGCTCGGGCGGCCATTGATTCGTCGATGACCACGCTCACCGCACCGACAGCGACTGCGCCGGACCGGTTGGAAGACTGGCGCATTCTCGCAGTGCTGGGCCTGTATCGCCTCAGCATCGTTGCTGCCTTGCTGAGTCTGTATTCGAGCGGATATGCGCCGGACTTCTTCCGTCCGCTGCCCGCGCAATGGTTCTACTACGGCTGCCTGGGCTATGCCCTGGCAGCGCTGGTCTTGCTGCTGCTTGGGGTCTATCGAACGCCGGGACTGCGCATCCAGGCGCACCTCCAGCTGGCGACTGACTGCATCACGATTGGCGCACTGCTGACAGGGACTGGCGGCGTCGGTGGCGGCATGGGGATCCTGCTGGTGCCGCCTGTGGTCGGCTGCAGCTTGGTGCTGAGTCCACGCATGGCCGCGGTGCATGCGTCGATTGCCACGCTCGCTGTGTTTGCAGCCGAAACGATTCATCAGTTCTACGCGCCGACTTGGGATTCCAGCGACATGTCGCAGGCCGGACTGCTCGGCTTGATGTTTTTCGTCTCCGGCCTGGTCGCCAACACCGTGGCGCAGCGCGCCCGGCGCAGCGAGGCCATGGTCGAACGGGTCGGCAGTCAGTTTGTGAACTTGTCGCGGCTCAGTGAAAACATCATCGAGACGATGCAGACCGGCGTGCTGGTGATCGATTCAGACGGTTTGATTAGAGTCTCCAATCTCGCCGCGCAACGCCTGACTGGCCTGCCCCTCAGCGCCGGACAATCGCTTGAAGCACAACTGCCGCGACTGGCCGAAGCGCTGCAGCTGTGGCGCCGGGGTCTGGACGATCAGGCCAGCCCGGCCCTGGTCGGCATGCATGATCACGAAATCCTGCCGCGCTTCACCCAGCTCGGCTGGGGCCAACAGGCACAGGTGCTGATCCTCATCGAGGATGCGGCACTGCTGCGGCAGCAAGCACAACAGATGAAGCTCGCGTCACTGGGCCGCCTGTCCGCCGGCATCGCGCACGAAATCCGCAATCCGCTGTCTGCGATTACCCAAGCCAGCCAGCTGCTGACCGAATCCAGCACGCTCGAAGCCCAGGATCGACATCTGCTCGCCATGATCCTGCGACACGCCGGACGCATTGACCGCATCGTTCGCGACGTGCTCGACCTGAGCCGCCGCGATCCCGGCGGCCGCACGGCGCTGCCGCTCGGAAAGACGCTACAGCGCATCATCCAGCTGTATCGCGAAAGTCATCCGCACCAGGTGCGCCCGATTCAGATGAGTGATGACATGGACGAGCTGCAAGTCATGTTCGACCCGGATCATCTGCAGCAAGTCCTATTCAATCTTTGGGATAACAGCTTCGCTCACGGCGGCGGCGGTGCCCGCCCCGTCCACGTCAGCTTGCAGGCGTCAGTCGAGGACGATGCGGTCCAGTTGTGCGTCGCCGACGACGGAGTCGGTATTCCACAATCGCTCAACGACCGCGTGTTCGAACCGTTTTTCACGACGGCCGCGTCCGGAACGGGACTCGGGCTGTACCTGTGCCGCGAACTGTGCGAATACAATGGAGCACGTCTGAGCTACGTACACCGCAGCACCGGCGGCGCCTGTTTCTGCATCCGCTTCGGCGCCAACCGCGCTGGCGCCATTTCTGCCTGACCGGACATGACCACTCCCAGCGTCCTGATCGTCGATGACGAAGCCGATATCCGTGAGCTGATCGAGATCACGCTGACACGCATGGGACTGCGCACCGACGCCGCGGCCACGCTGTCGGAAGCGCGCGCGAAACTCACGCAGCAACGCTACGATGTCTGCATCACCGATATGCGCCTGCCCGATGGCAACGGCATCAGTCTGGTCGCATACATCCAGGAACACTCACCACAAACACCGGTCGCTGTCATCACTGCGTATGGCAGCGCAGAAGCCGCTGTGGAAAGCCTGAAGGCCGGCGCGTTCGATTTTGTATCCAAGCCTGTCGACGTCGGCATGCTGCGCAAACTGGTAGATACAGCGCTGAAGCTGCGCGGCGCCGAGCAGCCCACCGATACGGCACCGCAACTGCTCGGCGAACATCAGAGCGTGCGCCAGTTGCGCGCCCTGATCGATCGTCTCAGTCGCAGCCAGGCCCCCGTGCATATCTCAGGGGAATCCGGAACCGGCAAGGAGCTGGTTGCGCGCCTGATCCATCTACGCGGCCCCCGCGCCTCCGGCCCTTTCGTGCCGGTGAACTGTGGAGCAATTCCATCGGAATTGATGGAGAGTGAGTTTTTCGGCCACCTCAAAGGCAGCTTCACCGGCGCCCATCGCGACAAGGCCGGCCTGTTCCAGGCGGCCGAGGGCGGCACCTTGTTTCTCGACGAGGTAGCAGAACTGCCCCTGCACATGCAGGTCAAACTGCTGAGAGCACTGCAGGAACGCACGGTGCGGCCGGTCGGTGCCGAAACCGAACTGGCGGTCAACGTCCGGATCATCTCCGCGACGCACAGTGACCTCAACGCCCTGGTCGAGCAGGGGCGCTTCCGTCAGGATTTGTACTACCGACTCAACGTGATTGAAGTGCGCACGCCTGCGCTGCGCGAAAGGCCCGGCGATATCCCACAACTGGCGCGTCACATTCTGGTTCATCTGGCGCAGACGCTGGATTTACCGGAAATACCCCGACTGGAAGACGACGCGATCGACGCGCTGCAGAACTACCCGTTCCCCGGCAACGTGCGGGAACTGGAAAACATCCTCGAGCGCGCGATGACCTTGTGTGACAACGGCCACATCCATCGATCGGACCTGCAATTGCGCAGCCCGTCAACCGCGATCGCTGGTCATGGCCTCGGTCAACAAATCGAGGACATCGAACGTCAGGCCATCCGCGATGCGCTGGTCAAGACCCGATACAACAAGACCCGCGCAGCCGAGTTGCTGGGCATGTCCTTTCGATCTTTGCGCTATCGCATCAAGAAACTGGGCCTGGATGAGGAATAACGCCCCAACATAGGTCGCCAGAGCGCCCGCTTTTGGTACACTCGATCCCGGAGACCGCTAAAACCAAGTAGTTGCGGCCCATGGCATGGAGTTTGCGGTAGACGCGCCTTAGCCTGGAGGACAGGACCTTGTCGACCCACCGCCCGCAATTTTCACCGATTTCGGGGATGTTGCAGATGTATGCTGCTGACGCGAGCCGTCGGCGACCCGTGGCTCATAGAGCCTTGCACGATTCGATTGCCTGGAACGACGCCTGCGGCGACGAGCCCGCACAGTCCGTTTTGCAGAACACACTGCATTCGGCGTGCGCGGTCATCGGCGCTCAGCAGGGCTTCGTTCTGCTGCTGAGCAACGACAGCACGCTGGAAGTCGCCTGCGCGCAGAATCTTCATCCCACTCTGCTGCTGGATCTCGTCCTCGGCAAGGCCTCGCGCGCCCTGCACCATGCTCTCACCGATCACACCCCCGGCCTAGCCGGCGTTGACGGCGCGCTACTGAAGCCATGCGCCGACGGTGAACGCCCAAGTCCCTCGATCATCGCCATGCCGATCGAAATCGACCCCCTCCATCGAGGCGCGTTGTGCCTGTTCAGTGGAGAGCCTCCGCGAACTTTGTCGACGCTCGATCTGGAAATTCTCGGCGCACTATCAGAGCAGGCTTCATTGGCCATGCGCGCAGCCAACCAGCATTCGGCACTGAATCGCCTCGCGGCAAGCCTGAGAGCCTTCACGCCCCAGCCCGCCTGAGTTTCCATCGCCATTGAGGCCTGCGCGTGACGCCTGTCCCCGAACCCTCGCCGCCGCCGATTTCGGGGGGTACGCGCGAAACAGAAGCTGACGACTTCCGCCGCGCGGTCCTGCAGCAAGTCGAGGCGCTGACCGCAGACAACCAGCGCCTTCTGCAATCCGTGGTGCGCAGCGAACGCCGCTTCCGCACTCTGGCCAAATCGGTCTGGCATGTTCAGGAGGAAGAACGCCGCCGCTTGGCGCGCGAGCTCCATGACGGCATTGGCCAGACCCTGACGGCACTGGCCAATCAGGTCCAGCGCATCCTCGACGACGCCCGAGGCGCCGGCAATCTGGGGCTGGAACACCGCCTCGGCGACGCGCTCGACCTGACCCGCAGCGCGCTGCACGACACTCGCGAGCTGTCGCGGCTGCTGCGGCCGACGCTGCTGGACGACCTGGGGCTAGACGCCGCTCTGAACTGGTTGGCGCGAACACTTTCCGAACGCACCGGACTGGACATTGAACTGCAGTCAGCACTGGACGAGCGACGCCTGCATCCGGACGTGGAGACGCTGGTGTTCCGCATCACGCAGGAAGCGCTGACTAACGTCATACGTCATGCCTGCGCACAATCGGCGCGAATCGTGCTTGCCTTGAAGACGTCGGCCCTGGTCCTGCGGATCGAGGACGATGGTTCCGGTTTTGATACCGCACTGTTGACCGCGGCCGAGCGCAGCGGCACCAGCAGCGGAGTTCGTGGCATGCGGGACCGCGCCGAGTTGTTCGGCGGCAGTATCGAGCTGCGTTCAGCACCAGGTCGCGGTACGGTCGTCCAGCTCACTTTGGTGCTGGACGCCTCTGACGCCAGCCCGCCAATCAACGGATGATGCTTTGACGATGAACCCGATTCGGCTGTTGGTCGCTGACGACCACACCATAGTTCGTGAAGGACTGGTCTCGATGCTCGAGGAGACCGGCGAATGTCAAGTCGTTGCACAGGCCGCCGACGGCTTTCATGCAATGGAAATGGCACTGAAAACACGGCCCGACGTCGTCGTCACCGACATTTCGATGCCCCGCATGTCCGGACTTGAGGTCGTCAAACGGGTACGCGCTGAATTGCCCGGAACCCGCACACTGGTTCTGACGGTTCACGAAGAGGATGAGTACATCCTGCCGATCCTGCGTGCCGGGGCCAACGGCTTCCTTAATAAGGACACCTCGGTAGCCGAACTGATGACGGCGATCAAGACTATCCATGTCGGCCAGTCGTACTTTGGACCGCGTGCAGCCAAGGCACTGGCGGATCGCCAGAGCCGTGGCCGCTCAATCAGCACCGACCCCTACGACACGCTGACCGCGCGCGAGCGCGAGACATTTCATCTGGTGATCCAGGGCAAGACCACCAAGGAAATCGCGCAGATTCTCGATATCGGCGTCAAGACCGCCGAGAACCACCGTGCCCGCATGATGGAAAAACTGGGTCTGCGCAACACTGCCGAAGTCGTGCGCTTCGCCGCCCTGCGCGGCCTGCTCTCCTGAGCCTGGCTTCGATACCCGATCGCCGCTGCAATCGAGCCGGCGATTTTGCTCCTTTCATCAGCGCATTCCACTGACCAAAGTCTTACCCGTGTACGGAGCCTGCCGCTATAATGCCGCGGTTAGGCCGAGCCCCGCACTGCCAGGCGACTGACCGTGCCGATGTAAAGCGCTCGCCCTTGCACCATTTGATAACCAACTCCTCAAGGGGCTTTGTTCAATGAGCAATCAAGGCGTGGATCCCGGTCGACGCCGCTTCCTGACGCTGACGACCACAGTGGTCGGCGGTGCGGGAGCGGTCGCAGCGGCCTGGCCATTTCTCGCGTCGCTGCGGCCCAGCGAGCGTGCAAAGGCGCTCGGCGCACCGGTTTCGATCGATATCAGCAAGGTTGAACCTGGTCAGCGCGTAACCGTCGCGTGGCGCGGCAAACCAGTATGGGTCGTGCGTCGCACGCCGGAGATGCTCGAGTCACTGCCGAAGGTCGATGCAGAACTGCGCGATCCGAACTCGGATGAGGCGCAGCAGCCCGACTACGCAAAGAACGAAGCTCGCTCAATCAGACCGGATGTCTTGGTCATGGTGGGCTCCTGCACCCATCTCGGCTGCTCGCCGACGTTCCGTCCGGATCATCCGGCACCCGAGGTCGACCCCAACTGGCAAGGTGGCTTCTATTGCCCCTGCCACGGCTCCAAGTTCGATATGGCTGGCCGCGTCTACAAGGGCGTACCTGCTCCATTGAACCTGCTGGTGCCACCGCACCATTTCGAAGGCGACAACACCATTGTCGTTGGCGTTGATCCCGTGGGAGCTGCGTGATGGCGACAGTCCAAAATCCGTACAAGACCACCGGGATTCTCGGCTGGATTGATGACCGCTTCCCGCTGACCAAGCTGTGGAAGGACCAGTGGGGCGATTACTACGCGCCGAAGAACTTCAACTGGTGGTACATCTTCGGCATCCTGTCGCTGGTGGTGCTGGTCAATCAGTTGCTGACCGGCATCTTCCTGACGATGCATTACAAGCCCGACGCCGCCAAGGCATGGGATAGCGTCGAATACATCATGCGTGATGTGCCCTGGGGCAACATCATCCGCTATCTGCATTCGACGGGGGCCTCCGCGTTCTTCATCGTCGTTTACCTGCACATGTATCGCGGCCTGCTTTACGGTTCCTACCGCAAGCCGCGGGAACTGATCTGGGTCTTCGGATGCCTGATCTTCCTGTGCCTGATGGCCGAAGCCTTCTGCGGATACGTACTTCCGTGGGGCCAGATGTCGTACTGGGGCGCGCAGGTGATCATTTCGCTGTTCGGCGCCATTCCGGTCATCGGCGGTGATCTGGTGATCTGGATCCAGGGCGATTACATCCCGTCCGACGCGACGCTGAACCGCCTGTTCTCGCTGCATGTGATCGCCGTGCCGTTCGTACTGGTCGGGTTGGTCGTCGCGCATCTGATCGCATTGCACGAAGTGGGATCCGGCAGTCCGGACGGCGTCGAAATCAAGAAACTCACCAATCCCGAGACGGGCTACCCGCTCGACGGCATCCCGTCGCATCCGTACTACACGGTCAAGGATATGCTCGGTGTTGGCGTGTTCCTGATCATCTTCCTCGGCGTCGTGTTCCTGGCCCCGGACGGTGGCGGCTATCTCCTCGAAAAGCCGAACTTCCAGGAGGCCAATCCGCTGGTCACGCCGAATCACATCACCCCGGCGTGGTACTTCGGTGCGTTCTACGCGATTCTGCGCGCGATTCCGAACAAGCTGATGGGCGTTATCGGCATGTTCGCGGCGGTGCTGGTGCTGTTCACGTTGCCGTGGCTGGACCGCTCGCCGGTCAAGTCGATCCGCCACAAAGGCTGGATGTACAAGACCGCACTGGCGCTTTTCACGATCGCTTTCATCCTGCTGTGCTACTTCGGCATGCAGCCGCCCACACCGGAAGGCACGCTGATTTCACGCATCGGCAGTTTCATCTACTTCGGCTTCTTCCTGTTCATGCCGATTTACTCGAAGCTCGACAAAACCACGCCAGTACCGGAGCGGGTGACCTATGAAGCGCATTAAGTTCGTAGTATTGGCTGCTGCGCTGCTGGCCGCCGCCGGAACCGCATCGGCAAGCGAATTGGCCATGCCGCACGCCTTCACCCCGGACCTCGGCAATGAAGCGTCGGTCCAGCGTGGCGCGCGCAACTTCATGAATTACTGCTCCGGCTGTCATTCGATGAAGCATCTTCGCTATGCCCGCATGGGACAGGATCTCGGCATTCCCGAAGATCAGCTCAAGGCCAATCTGATGTTCACCTCGGAAAAACCGGGGGACCACATCGTCTCGGCCATGCCGGCAACGGCAGTGACATGGTTCGGCGTACAGCCGCCGGACCTCACCGTTGAAACCCGCATGCGCGGGCCGGATTGGGTCTACAACTACCTGATGACCTTCTACACCGACGCGACGCGGCAGAACGGCACCAACAACCTGATGCTGCCGGGCGCAGCAATGCCCAACGTGCTGGGCTCGCTGCAGGGGGTTCAGGTGATGGAAGCTGCGCACGCGGCAGAAGGCGGGGCTGCAGCGGCCGAAGGTCATGGCGGCCCGACGTTCAAGGTCGTCCAGGAAGGGGCATTGTCTGAGCCGGAGTTCGAGAAGTTCGTCGCGGACACCGTCAACTTCATGGCCTACGCCGCCGAGCCTGGCCGTGCCGCGCGCACATCCATGGGCGGCAAGGTGCTGCTGTATCTGCTCGTTCTGACCGCGTTCTTGTATTTGCTCAAGCGCGAATACTGGAAAGACGTGCACTGATCGACCCGCCAATTGAGTCGAACAACGGCGCCGCTCCACCCGAGCGGCGCCGTTTTTTGTGCCCATTGACCCTGGATTGGGCTGCAAAAGCCGGCCATGCGTGCCATGCTTGGGTGTCCGGGCCACATGGCCCGGCGTTGACGTTCGAGGCATGCGGTGGCAATTCCGGCTAAAAGCAAATACGTAATGGATGTGCGGCCAGGCGCCCGCGCCGGCGCAACGCTGTTTCTCGCGCCCAATGAATTGCCGAGCCTGTGGACACGCATCGTTCTGGCGGAGAAAGACGTCGACAATGTCCGGATCGAAACCATTACCGGCAGCAGACCGCATCCTGACCTGATGGTGCTCAATCCGAGCCTGAGCCTGCCGACGCTGTCAGATCGAGACTGCGTGATCTTTCCAGCCGCAATCGTGGCCGAGTACCTCGACGATCGCTATCCGCACCCGAGACTGCTGCCCCCCGATCCGGCGTCGCGCGCCCGCATCCGCATGATGCTGCTGCGCCTGGAAACCGAGTTGTTTCCATTGGCACAGACGATTCAGCAGGCGCCCAAGTCAGCTGACGCCAAGGCGGCACGCAAGCGCCTCGGCGAATACCTGATTGCGAGCGCGCAGGTTTTCCCGCGGCGCGGCTGGTGTCTCGGCCTGGATTTCAATCTGGCGGACTGCGCCTGGGCAGCGCTGTTGACGCAACTCCCCGCGCTGCAGGTTCCGATGCCGAAAGACCCCGATCTTCTGCGCTACGCACAGCAGCTGCTGGGGCGTCGCAGCGTACAATCGGTGATGCGCTGATCCGGCGCAGCATCACAGACTTTTTACTGATCATGTCCGCATCCCGCCGCCCTTACCTGATCCGCGCCATCTATGACTGGTGCTGTGACAACGGGCATACACCGCACATCCTGGTCGCCGCCGATTATCCTGGAGTCATTGTTCCACGGGAGTTCGTCCACGAAGGCCGGATCACGCTGAATGTAAGCCCTGTCGCGATCCAGAATCTGGATCTCACCGGCGACCCGATCTGGTTTTCGGCACGCTTCAACGGCCGCCCGTTTGACGTGCAATTTCCGCCTGGCGCTGTCCTCGCCGCGTTCGCTCGCGAAAACGGTGAAGGCGTGATGTTCGGTGAGGTGGAACCCCCAGCAGAATCAGCAGGCTCCGCATCGAGCCCAACGCCGGGCACCGACCCGGAACCGCCGCGTCCACCGCGGACAGGCCGGCCGACCTTGCGCGTAGTCAAGTAGGCGCCGATACGACGCTGTTGTTGCTGTCACGCAGACTGTAGTCAGGAAGTCACGTCGCAGTCATCCATCAAGCACGGCTGACGCTACGAACCAGATTCACCTGCCTGCGGGAACAGCTGCTCATCGATGGCATCGCACAGGCAGTGCAGAAACAGGATGTGCACTTCCTGAATCCGCGCAGTGACATCCGACACGCTGCGTAATTCGACGTCACCGGGGGTCAACGCTGCGGCAATGCGACCACCGTCACGACCGGTCAATGCGATCACGTCCATCTGCTGCGCATGCGCCGCCTCAATCGCGCGCAGAACATTGGGCGAGTTCCCGGATGTGGAGATTGCGAGCAGCACGTCGCCTGCGCGGCCCAGTGCCTGGACCTGCTTGGAAAAGATCTGCTCGTAGCTGTAATCGTTGGCGATTGCCGTCAGCGCCGAGCTGTCGACGGTCAAGGCGATGCCCGGCAACCCGGGACGCTCACGTTCAAAACGTCCGGTCAGTTCAGCGGCAAAGTGCTGCGCGTCACCGGCCGAACCGCCATTCCCGCAAGACAGTACCTTGTGGCCCTCACGCAGCTGCTGCGCCAGCAACTTCGCCGCCGCAGTCAACGCCGGTAACGACTGCGCCAAAGTCGCCTGCTTGGCGGCGATGCTGGCTTCAAAGTGAGTACGCAGTCGGGCTTCGAGATCCATCGTTGTTCCGGTTTCGGCTACAGAAGCGCGATTGTGAACCCCGCGCGGCGTCAGGCCAATGCCATGAGCACAGCTCAGAATCCATCGAACGCAGCAGCAATCCATTGCGGCGCGGCGTCACCCTCAAACAACACGACGTCGAAGCGGATCGCGCGGCGCGCGTGTTCGGGACGTGCGGCAACAAACAGCTGGGTCGCATGCACGATCCGCTGCTGCTTGCGCGCATCAATGGACTCCGTCGCACCGCCCCAGGCACCGTGGGTTCGGGCGCGCACCTCGATCACAACGAGCACTTCGCCGTCGAGCATGACCAGATCGAGTTCGCCGCCGCGACAGCGAAAGTTGCGCATCAGCGGCCGCAATCCATGCCGCTTCAACAGTTTGAGCGCCGCGTCTTCTGCCAGATCGCCACGCATCATGTCGATGCTCGGCGATTCAGCGCTGCGCCGTTGTCGGCACCAGCCCGTCAGCACGCATCTCCACGCACTCAAGCCGGCGCGTCAATGTTCCTCTGGCGGTCCACTCCATCCAGCCTGACGCGCCAGGCAGCAGTTCACCTGAACGGAATCGTCCGCTGTGCAGCGCCGTGGCCACACGATAGGCATCGGCGCCCAGCGCATAAAGACGTGGATAGGCCGCAACAGCGGGCAGACGGGATGCCTGGCTACGCTCGTCGGCCCAGACACCGGAAGAATCCACCGTGAATGGCATGTCGCAGAACCGCAGCGACGCCAGCTCGGCATCGGGGCGGCCGTTATAGATCATCGAGGTGGCGTACTGCGGCAAGCCACTGGAACGATAGAAGCGGAACTGGGGCAGCAGCACGCGCGCATCCTGCGCACGCGTGGCAATGAAAATGAAGTCGATATCGCCACGACGACCAGCCTCGAACTCGGTACGCTCGCCCAGAGCGCGGGTGAGTGCGTTGTGACGCTCCTGGCTCGCGCTGACACCCATGATGCTGGAGATCACTTCCTTCTGGTCGCTGACACCTTGCCGGTAGCGGCCCGATGAAATCACGCGGCCACCCCATTGCCGCAGACGCTCGTCCAGCGCGCCCAGCACCCGGGTGCCCCAGTCTCCTTCCGGCACCAGCGCCACGGCATTGAGCAGGCGCTTGCTTCCGGCATCGTCAGCCACCGCACGGGCTTCGTCCTCGGGCGCGAGCCCGAACTGATAGAAATTGAACGGGGCCTGATACCCGGCATCCATGTAATTCAGACCGAGCACCGGCACCGGCGGCGCCATCGCCGCCAGCTGCGCGACGCTTTCCTTCTTCAGGGGTCCGACGATCATGTCGACGCCGTCATTCAGCGCCTGCTGATAGGCACGCAGCAGCCACTCGGGACTGTCGCCGACATCGTAAACCCGCACCTCACCCTGCGCGCCAGCATTGAAGTACTCGGCCAGGAAACCGTCGCGCGCGGCCTCGGCGGTGGTCGCGTAGGGTCCGGTCATCGGCAGCAACAGCGCAATCCGGCTACCACGCGTCATCGCTGGCGGCGGTGTCCAGAATTCAGATTGATCCGATTGCGCAACCACTCCAGCATCAGGCGAAGTGCCAACTGCCGTTGCAGGCGACGGAAGGACCTGCGACTGGGGATTGGCGGGACGGGATTGCGGACTCGATGCACATCCGAACAGGCTGACGACCAGCAGAAATGCCAGTGTCATGCGTCGTGTCGATCGAACGGTTTTGGCGGATGAAGGGCGCGCGCTCATAATTGCAAGTATGACATGCCCACTTTGTTTGACGCCGTGAGTCACGAGCGCGCCAACGTCGCGGCCGGCCACCTTTACGTGGTCGCGACGCCGATCGGCAATCTCGGCGATCTGTCGCCGCGGGCCCAGGCCGTGCTGAGTTCGGTCGACCGTATTTGTGCCGAAGACACCCGCACGACCGGGCATCTGCTGTCGCACTTCGGCATCCGCAAGCCGCTGACCGCGCTGCACGAGCACAACGAGTCGGCGGCAAGCCAGGCGCTGATCGAACAGTTACAGGGTGGTGCGACTCTCGCCCTGGTCTCCGACGCCGGCACTCCGCTGATTTCCGACCCGGGATTCGTGCTGGTCCGCGCCGCCCGCGCCGCCGATGTGCCGGTCATCGCGATCCCTGGCCCCTGCGCCGCCATCACGGCGCTGTCGCTCAGCGGCCTGCCCAGCGACCGCTTCCTGTTCGAGGGATTTCTGCCGGCCAAGCGCGGTGCGCGACGCGAACGCCTGCAGACACTCGCAGCCCTGCCGCAGACTTTCATCGTCTACGAATCCAGTCATCGCATCGCTGACACCGCACAGGATCTCGCCGAGCTATTGCCCGGGCGCAGCGTGTGTCTGGCGCGCGAGCTGACCAAGCTGCATGAACAGAGCGTGGTGATGGACGCCGCTGCGCTGCCGACGTGGCTCGCCGCCGACACCAATCGCAGCCGCGGCGAATTCGTGCTGGTGATCGGCGGTCAGCCGGGCGAGCCCGCCGGCAATGCCGCCGAAACCGAACGGGTCCTGCGCATCCTGCTGCAGGAGATGCCGGCCTCGTCGGCGGCGCGAGTCGCCGCGCAGATCACTGGCGAACGCAAGAAAGTCCTGTATGACCTGGCACTGACCCTGAGCCAGGCCACCGCCGGCCACGGCACGCCGCCGACCTGACCGCCTGACCACCGCCTGACCGCCTGACCGCCTGACCGCTGAGGAAACACGACATGCGCCGTTGGATCATTGCTGGCCTTGCCTCAATCTGCGCATTCTGCAGCCTCACGGCACGCGCAGACGCCACAGCCGAGCTGCACGCACTGTTCGACCGCGAATGGCAACGCGGCCTGCAGGAGGACCCCGAAGGCGCGAGCTATCTGGGCGATGCGCGCTACAACGACCGTTGGCCGGACCGCAGTCTGACGGCCATTGCCGCCTCGCATGCGGCGGATCAAGCCGCCCTCAAGGCGCTCGACGCGATCGATCGCGATGCTCTGCCCGCCGGTGAACAGATCAACTACGACCTGTTCCGGCGCCAGTACACGGAAGCTCTCGAGGGCTACGCGTTTCATCCCTTCCTGATGCCGCTGAACCAGCGCGGTGGCATCCAGACGCAGGACGAGATCCTCGAAGTGCTCCGCTTTGAGAAATCCAAGGACTACGACGACTGGCTGGCGCGCCTGGAAGCGCTGCCGACGCTGATCGATCAGACCGAGGCCCTGATGCGCGAGGGTCTGCGCGAAAAACGCATGCAGCCGCAGATCGTCATGCAACGGGTGCCGGCACAGATCGACAAGCAGATCGTTGACGATCCGAGCAGCAGCCCGTTCTTCAAGCCGTTTATCGAATTTGCGGAGAACATCGCTCCCGAGCAGCAGCAGGCCTATCGAGAGCGCGCGCAACGCCTGATCGCCAAGGAGATTGTACCCGCCTATCAGCGCTTCCGCGCCTTCTTCGTCAACGACTACCTGCCAGCATGCCCGCAGCAGGTCGGCGCCTGGGTGCAGCCCGACGGCGACAAGCTCTATGCGTTTCGCACGCGCCAGTTCACAACGACGCAGCTGACGCCCAAGCAAATTCACGCCATCGGCCTGTCCGAGGTCAAGCGCATCCGCGCACAGATGCAGGCCATCATCCGCCAGGTCGGCTTCGACGGAGACTTCGCCGCATTCAATGCACATCTGCGCAGCGACCCGCAGTTCTACTACACCGATGGCGACGCGCTCCTCGAAGCGTATCGCGCACTGGCCAAGCGCATCGATCCGGAACTGCCGCGTCTGTTCAAGACGACTCCGCGCCTGCCCTACGGCGTACGCCCGATTCCGGACAATATCGCGCCGGACACGACCACGGCGTACTACCTGCCGGGCGCCGCCGACGGCACGCGTGCCGGGTACTACTACGTCAATCTGTACAAGCCGGAGTCGCGCCCGAAATACGAGATGGAGGCGCTGACCCTGCACGAGTCGGTGCCCGGCCATCACTTCCAGATCGCGCGTGCGCAGGAACTGGGCGCGCTGCCGGAGTTCCGCAAGAACGGCTGGGGCATGACCGCATTTGTCGAAGGCTGGGGTCTATACGCCGAATCGCTTGGGGACGAGCTGGGCCTGTATCAGGATCCCTATTCGAAATACGGCGCGCTCACCTACGAGATGTGGCGCGCGGTACGGCTGGTGGTCGACACCGGCATGCACTACAAGCACTGGACTCGCGAGCAGGCGATTGACTATTTCAAGGCCAACACGCCGAAAGCGGAACTCGACATCGTCAATGAAATCGACCGCTACATCGCCTGGCCGGGCCAGGCCCTCGCCTACAAGATCGGTCAGCTGAAAATCCGCGAGCTGCGCACACGCGCGGAAAAGGCGCTAGGCCAGAAGTTCGACGTCCGCGAATTCCACGATGTCGTGCTCGGCAGCGGTGCAATTCCGCTGGATCTGCTCGAACGCAACGTCGATGCCTGGATCCAAGCACAACGCAGCATGAAGAGCTGAGCAGCAATCAGGGCTGCGAATCGATCAGCGCCCGAACCGGCATCCCGTCGATGTACAACTGTTCCAGCACTGCGTAGCCGTCGAGTACCCGCACCGTCACATAGGCCGGGCGTCGCGGATCTGCATCGTCGGCTTCGTCAGGATTCACGCGGCGATTGCGCTCGCGATAGATCTGCTCGGCCTCGGGGGCGAGCGCTTCGTCCAGGTAATAGCGATCAAACGGCAGCGCCACACCCAATTCGCCCTCGTTGTTCCAGAGCACGGTGACCTTCAGCGCATCGCCCGTCTTCGGCAACCCGTGTTGCGGCGGCAGCAGATGTGCAAAGCCGTCATCCCCCACAGTAATCGCTGCGTACAGCGTCTCACCTTCGGCATATTCGGCTTGCGCATTCACGGCGATGCGCGCGGCATCGAAATCCAGGGCAACGTAGCGCCCCCGGAACGGGTCGACCGGATCGACTGGCGCGGTGCGAAAGCGATACTGCGTTCCGCGCTCCAACGTCGCGGTTCCGCGCTGGATCAAGGCCGCCGGCACTGTCCAGTGCAGCGCGAAGACCAGCGCCAGTGCGCCCCACATCCAGCGCGCGGTCATGTGCGCACCCGCCGACGCAACCAGGCGTGGGCCAGCAGGAACCCGCTGCCAACCATCACAAAGGCCACGCCACGAACCGTGAACGACCAGTCGTTGTCGAAAAAGCGCAGCGCAACCAGCGCCAGCAGCAGCAGCATGCCGGCATTGACCCGATCCAGCCGCCGCGCCGCGACGCCGTCACGCACCGTCAGCAACCCGATGGCCAATGTCAGCACGTTGAAGCCGAGCGCCAGACCGACGGCGATATCGCGGGTGTCCATCAGCGCCACCACGGCCATGACCCAGGCCGGCACACACATCGTCAGCAGCAGGATGTCGCGGTGACGCAGCGCCCACCAGGCGGCGGCGAATACAGCGGCCAGCATCGCCGCAACCACGATCCACGCCTCGACCGCATCCACCGGCCCCAGGTCCCAGAACCAGCCATGCCAGATCTCCGGCACCGTTCCGATCAGGCTGGCGATCGCAACGCCCGCGTAGCCCCAGGCCGGTACGGCAATGCCAAAACCGGAGCCAGCGCCAGTGCCTGCGGTCGCGGACTCACGCCGCTGCAGCCACACCAGCACGACACCGAACGCAGTGGCCCACAGCACCCCCAGTCGCGGTACAGACGGAAAGCTCAGCATCACGGCGGCGAAGAACATCGGAACCAGCGCCGACAGCATCAGTCCTCCGCGCCAGGGCCCACGCCAGGCGGCGGGCATCAGCAGCAGAAACGGCAGCAGTAGCGCGTACCCTCCGACCACCGCCAGCGGATGTCGCTGAAGGCTGGCGACCGCCGCCGACCAGCCCAGCAGTGCCGCGGCGTAGAGCACGGCGACTGCGGCCGATCGCATCAGATAGACCAGCGGCAGCGCCGCCAGCGCACAGCTCAGCAGGTAGGCATCCAGATCCCCCGGAAAGTGAAAGATCTGGCCAACCAGGGCCAGGGCGGCGGCGAACCCCAGCGCCGTCAACAGCGCCGCCGCATCACGCGTGCCACTGGACACTGCCGGCCGTCGCAGTACGGCGATACAGGCCAGTTGGCCCAGCGTCATCGGGGCGAAGGCAAACAGCAGGCGCAAGGGACGCGACAGTTGGTCCCAGTTATGCGCAACCAGCAAGACGATACCGAGCCCGATCAGCAGCGCACCCAGTACCGGGAACAACCAGCGCGCCCAGCCGGATGCGGACGCCACTGCGCTGTAGTGCGCACGCAGGCGCTGCGCGGTTTGGGCGTCGATCACGCCGGCGCGCTCCAGTGCCGGCAGCTCGCCGATCAGCCAGTCCGTTTTGCTTGCCATGACCGGCGCAGCGTAACAGAGCCGCAAGCCGATTCGTCCACCCCGGCCGAACCGGTATGCTGTACCGATCAAGCGCTATCGATATGGCAGGGGGCCAGAACCGTTCATGAGTGAACACAGCCAGTTTCGCCTGCTAGGCGCCAAACGCTTCGGCCCGTTCTTCGCGACGCAGACGCTGGGCGCGTTCAATGACAATGTGTTCAAGAACGCGCTGATCATCCTGGTCACGTTCGGCATCGCCGGCCTGTCGCCCGAGGACATCAACATCTACGTCAACCTCGCCGGCGGTCTGTTCATTCTCCCGTTCTTCCTGTTCTCCGCGACAGCCGGACAGATTGCGGAGAAGTACGAGAAGGCCGCGCTGATCCGCGCGATCAAACTGCTTGAGATCATCATCATGCTGACCGCGGTGTTCGGCCTGATCAGCGCCAACATCCACGTACTGCTCGGCGTGCTGTTCCTGATGGGTGCGCAGTCGGCGCTGTTCGGCCCGGTCAAGTACTCGATCCTGCCGCAGCACCTGCGCGAAGACGAGCTGGTCGGCGGCAACGCTCTGGTCGAAGCCGCCACATTTCTCGCCATCCTGCTGGGCACGATGCTGGGCGGCTGGCTGATGGCGCAACATGGCGGCGCGCAATGGATTAGCGCGACGGTGGTCGGCGTTGCAGTCCTGGGTTATCTGACCTCACGCCGGATTCCTCAGGCGGCCGCGACCGCACCGGATCTGCGCATCAACTGGAATCCGTTGACCGAAACCTGGCGCAATTTCAGCTTCATGCGCGGCAATCGCACGGTATTCCTGTCGGTCCTCGGCATCTCCTGGTTCTGGCTCTACGGCGCTGTGTTCCTGTCGCAGCTGCCGGCCTATACCAAGACCATCCTCGGCGGCGACGAGACCGTTGTGACCCTTCTGCTGACGGTGTTTTCGCTCGGCATCGGGATCGGATCGCTGCTGTGCGAACGCCTGTCCGGACACAAGGTCGAGATCGGTCTGGTTCCGCTGGGTTCGCTGGGCCTGACCTTTTTCGGGATCGATCTGTATCTGGCCCAGCCCGCGGCCAGCACCGCGGTCGGCCTTTCGGCCGGTGCCTTTCTGAGCAGCGCGGCAAATCACCGCGTCCTGTGGGATCTGCTGCTGACCGGCATCTTCGGCGGACTCTACATCGTACCGCTGTACGCGCTGATCCAGACGCGGTCGGAAGCCAGCCACCGCTCACGCATCATTGCCGGCAACAACATCCTCAATGCGCTGTTCATGGTCACCGCCGCGATCATGGCCATCGTGTTGCTGCAGGCCGGGCTGAGCATCCCGCAATTGCTGCTGACGACCGCGCTGATGAACGCCGCGGTCGCCGTCTTCATCTACTCGCTGGTGCCCGAGTTCCTGATGCGCTTCCTGGTCTGGGCGCTGATCAACACGCTGTACCGCATTCGCAAGACCGGTCTGGACAACATTCCGGACGAGGGCCCCTGCGTGGTCGTCTGCAATCACGTCAGCTTCGTCGACGCGCTGATCCTCGGCGGCAACATCCGTCGGCCGGTGCGCTTCGTCATGTACTACAAGATCTTCCGCATCCCGGTGCTGAACTTCATCTTCCGCACCGCCCGCGCGATCCCGATCGCCGGCGCCAGGGAAGACGAGGCGCTGATGAACAAGGCCTTCGACGAGATTGATGCTGCATTGGCCAACGGCGACGTCGTCGGCATATTTCCGGAAGGCGGTTTGACCCTGGACGGCGAGATCCAGACCTTCCGCCCCGGCATCGAGCGCATCATCGCGCGACGGCCGGTGCCGGTGATTCCGATGGCCCTGCGCGGGCTTTGGGGCAGTCTTTTCTCGCGGCGCGACACCTATTTGGGTCGCTCGCGGCTACCGCGCCGGTTCTGGTCGAAGATCGAGATCGTGGCTGAAGCGCCGATCGCAGCTGAAATGGTCAGCGCCGCGGATCTGGAACGACGGGTGCGCGCGCTACGCGGAGAGATGGCGTAATTCACCGCCCTTGGAACAACGCGTTCTCCCGGCATACGGCATGTTGAATCCATCCGCAAGCTGACGAGCCCTACCGGGCTGAGTCCGAATGATTCGGTCGCTGGAATTTCAGGAGCGCTGGGAGCCAGGCTCGGGCGTGCCGGTACAAAGCGTCTGCACGGCCGTGATGTAAAGAAGAAATGGTGGAGCGGAAGGGGATCGAACCCTCGACCTTCGCATTGCGAACGCGACGCTCTCCCAGCTGAGCTACCGCCCCACACAAGGAGGCGTATTCTACTGATCGGCACGCAAAACGCCAGTGTTGTCCCACCGGAACCTGAACCGACATGATGATGAACGCCCCACTTCGCATTCTGAGGTTCCTCCGCCTCTGCTCGCTGAGTCTCGCGTGCGTCTGGGCATGGCCTGCAAGCGCGGCATTGCCCCTTCAGGGATCGGCGCCGCTGTATCGCGCAGACGAGATTCTGGTCGGCTATCGCAACGACCTGGCGCTGAACCATGCCAAGGCCGGACTTAGTCCACTGGGGCTGACTCTGGTTCAAGAGTTCGGACAGCACCGTACCGCGTTGATGCGGATCGCGGCGATGACCGATGTGAAGGCCACGCTGGATCTGCTGCGCGCCGACCCGGATATTGCGTTCGCTGAACCCAACTATCTGCGCGCCCGTCGCAGCGTCGTGCCGAACGACCCGCTGTTCGATCTGTTGTGGGGACTGCGCAGCACCGGTCAGGCCAACTTCGTACCGGACTCGTCGGAGTTCGACAGTATCCCTGGCGCGGACCTGAACATGATCGAGGCCTGGGACGCCAACGGCGATGGCGTCGCGGACCGTACCGGCGACGGCAGCGTAGTGGTAGCAATCATTGACGATGCGTTCAATCTCGATCACCCCGACCTCAAGGACAATTTCATCGCCGGGCGCGATCTGACCGGCCGCAGCGACAACAATCCGAGTCCCGACGACGCCAGCCTGCAGGATCACGGCACGCTGGTCGCCGGCAGCCTCGGCGCCGTCGGCAACAACGGCATCGGCGTTACCGGAACCATCTGGAATGTAAAGATGATGCCACTCAAGGTGGGCCAGATCGTCAATGGTGCGGTCGAACTCGACACCGCCTCAATCATCCAGGCCTACGACTACGCGCGCCTGCACGGGGCGAAGATCATCAATGCAAGCTTCGGCGGCCCCAGCTATTCGCAGGCAGAGGTCAATGCACTGCACGATCTGGCCGATGCCGATGTGCTTTTCGTGACCTCGGCCGGCAATCACAACGCCAACCTGGATGACTCGGTCGCCTCCTATCCCGCGAACTACGATTTGCCGAACATCCTCAATGTTGCCGCGACCAATCGCCAGGACAACGTCGCCAGCTTCAGCCAGTTCGGACCCATTTCCACCGACGTCGGCGCACCCGGACTGCAGATCGTCACCACCACGGTCGATGGTGGCTATTCGACGCCCAGTGCCTGTGGCGATGGCGGCAGCTGTGGCGTTTCGGGCACCTCCTTCGCGGCCCCCTATACCGCCGGCATCGCGGCACTGATCCGCGGCGAGTATCCGAACGCCAGCGCGGTCGAAACCCGCGCGCGCCTGATCGAAGGTGCCAGCGCCGGCGTTGACGGTGCCGACGCCGGACAGCTGACCGCGAGCGGCCGCGTCGACGCGGCGGCCAGTCTCGACCTGAGTGCGCGACCGTCGATTCTGATTCGGTCGGTAGATCTGGTCGACGACGGCAATCACCGGCTCGATCCTGGCGAAACCCTGCAGATCAAGCTCACACTGGACAATATCTGGCTTGGCGCTGCCGATGTCGCTGTAACACTCGAAGCGCCCAGTGACGCTGTCGAGGTGTTGACGCCGACGGTTGTGGTCGGCCCGCTGGCATCTGGCGCGAACGGAGAGGCCAGCTTCTCCGTTCAGGTGCTGCCGCAAGCCGACAGCTATCGCGAGGTCGTCTTCACCGCAACGATCAAAGCCAATGCCGGGACCTATTCGGTGCAGCGTCATTTTCTCAAGGAGATTGCCCCGCTGCGCGACGGTGTCAGCGCGCAGTCGCAGCTGTCGACTGGCCTTCACGATGAATTCCACACCTATCACTTCGATCTGGCACAGATACCGGAAGCCGGCACGCATCTGACATTCCGCTCGCTCGCATCCAGGGACATCGACCTGCTGATCAAGCAGGGCACGCCGGCGCAATACGATATTGACCTCGGCGCAGACGCCGCCGACGATCCAACGTTCTTCACCGATGCCGACGAGATCGGGGGCGACGAGTCGGGCAATGAGATCATTACCCTGTGCACCCCGGAGGCCGGCACCTATTACGTCACGGTGGTCAACTACAGCCTCGAAGAAAACCTCGACTATCGACTGACGGCCGCCATCGAACCGGATTCCGCCAGTGCCTGCGGCGCAGGCGGTGGATCTGGCGGCGGTGGCGCACTGAGTCCGGTCATGCTGATCCTGCTGTCGATCGGCTTCGCGGCCACGACATTCCGTCGGCGCCTCCGGCTCGCGGCTTGAGTCAGTTCGGGGTACAGGTCTTTGCGCGCGCACCGGTCCCCGGCGCGTGCAAGACACGACTGATGCCGGTCTACGGCGCTGCCGGCGCGGCGCAGTGGCATCGCAACCTGGTGCGCATTGCCTTGCATACGGCCCTGCAGCTGGAAACCGCTGTGGAACTATGGTGCGCGCCGGACACGCGGCATCCGTTTTTTCGGTCACTACACCGTCAACACCGCATTCCCTTGCGACCGCAACGACAGGGCGATCTGGGCACCCGCATGATTCACGCCCTGAACCATGCGCAATCCCGAACACCCGGCCCATGGCTCTTGATCGGGACCGACTGCCCGGCACTGAACCCTGCGCATCTGCAGGTTGCCGCACTGCAACTGGCACGCGGAGCAGACTGTGTACTGCAGCCGGCATCGGACGGCGGTTTCGTGTTGATCGGCACGAACCGGCCCTTGCCGCCGCAGCTGCTGCGCGGAGTCGACTGGAGCAGCGGACAGGAGTTCAAACAAAGCGTGCAGCGCATTCGCGGCGCCCGCCTGGAACTCGCGCTGATGGAGACCCTGTGGGACGTCGACCACCCGCAGGATGTGCGCCGGGCGCGGCAGCAAAAACTATTGCCGCCGCTTAATCATGCACAGCGTGGCGTCGTGTCACACCGAAGCTACGCAGGGCAACGCCAGATCGCCGCGCAAAGCGCTCGTCACAGTCCGGAGACAGCGGACTAAATCCTTGATTCAGATGACCTTACAAAAGGGTCTTCCCGAGCATCGCAAAGCCTGCTAAAAACCGGCGCGAAAGGTCCCCAGAAGCACGTGGACCGGCCCATCAGGAATCTGCGAGCATGCCGCGAAAGCCGAAAAAGCAGCCAGCGCAAACCGAGCCCACCAAGAGCTACGACGAGTTCGTCGACGACTCCGATGTGATCGACGACGAAGTTCTGACCGTCGACGATGCTCTGGAAATCAGTGACGACAAGTCACGCGACTGGCGTGACGTCGAAAAATACAAGGAAGAGCGCGCGCTCAAGCGTCTGGTCGACGACGATTTCGATCTGGACGATCTCTAGGCGCCGGACAGCCATTCCCGGCGGACTGATCACCGCGACGGCTCAGTGCAGCGTTGCGGCGACCGGTTTGCCGTCGCCTTGGGTCCATTGAATCGGATCCGAGACGCGCTCAAACGGCAGATCACTGATCCGGGCAATCGCGGTCTGAAGCTCGGCAGCGGGGTCTATCGCTGCAGCGCGCCCCTCAACCAGATCCGTGGCGAATGCTGTCGCGTGCATGCGCAGGAAGCGTTCTTCCATGTAATGGCTGAACACGACCGTGTTCTGCTGGGGATAGTAGGACTTGACCCGCAGCCAGTGCTTGGTCTGCGTTTTTGGATCCCACAAGGTGAACCAGCCGCCTTGCACCAGCAGAATCGACAGCAGCCCCTGCAATTCTTTTTCCGGCGCCAGCGCTGCGGGGCGGCGGGACGGCGCGGTTGATCCGTCCGCTGGAGCCGCAACTGTCGCGATTTCATAGGCCGATAGCAGTCCAGAGATCACTTCCTCCAGCTTTTGCTCGGAGAAGCCGATATCTGCCAGTCGCCGCGATACCGCCGCCGTAACTTCAGCTCGCGCCGAAACGGAAGAGTTGTCCCGTGACGGCTCCAGACTCTCGATCACGCGATCGACCAATTGCATGGTCCGGTTCCACGACGAGCCCTCGACACCGTTGCGGATGTAGTCGAGGCACAGCAAGGGGCCGAACCCAGACAGCATCAACCGCATGACGCCGGAGGGCAGCTCACGCTCACCAATGCGGCGACGCAGCTCGTGCGCGACGATACGACGGATGCGTTCAACCTTGCCGCGGTTCTTTTGTTGCTGCTGCTGTGCCTCCTGATCGCGCAGGAAGCCCTCGGCAGTCTGCTCATCCACGGATTCCGACGGCGCCTGGCGCAACCGGTTCGGATCAAGATTGAATGCGCGCACGAGCGCCTCGACCAGACCCTGGACCTCGCTGACCATCTGTGGTGATGCCGCCGCGTCGCTGCCTCCAAATTGCAGCAACATGTCAAACAGGTCATTGGACGCGCGGCGTGCCGGATGCTCCGGATCGGAGAAAAAGCGCTGATCCGCCAGCGCGGTCTTCAGAACCGGCAGCTGCAGGCGGGAAAGCAGCTGTTTGAGATTGTCCGACAGGCGTGGGTCGCGGTAGTAGCCATCGAACATGCGTGCAACCAGTGCCACATTCTCGGGAGGCAACCACGCTGGCGCCTGCGGACGTTCGCCATGAGCGTAAGCGCCGAGAATGTGTGCAATGTCGTTCGACAGCAGCGCATCAGAATAGGTACCGGCCGCCGCGCCGGACTGCATTGCAGCCGCACCCTGACTCCAGGCTTGCTGCCACTGGGGATAGCCACCCGCTTGGGCCGCAGCCGCCATACCGGCCGTCATCGCCATCCCTTCCGGCCATGCCATGCCACCACTACCACCGGGATACATCGCAGCACCCGGCACAGAAGACATGCTTGGCGCGCCAAATGCACCGAGCGTGGTCGGATCAAGCGCCTCAGCCCAGGACGTCCTGGCGGCCGCCGGGTCGTTGACCGGGCGACCCGCAGCCACGGTCGGCTTGCGGGTCTTCGGCGGATCGAGACTGGGCTCGATGCCATGTACTGCGAGCAGCTGATTGGCGCCGACAAAGACCTCCGACAGACGTCCGACGACCACCCGATCAAACAGTTTGTAGATCACCAGCTTGATCGGAAAATCGACATGAAGATCGCGGACCGACGATTGGAAGGCGCGGATGATCCGCGCTGGCGACATCGCATCGGGCGACAGTCCGCCGCCGCTGAGCTGGGCCAATCGGCTCAGCCGGCGCTGCAGTTCGACCAGCTCGTGCGCGTGCAGGCTCGACGCCTTGGTCTCCATATTGGTCACAGCGATGCGCTCTTCCAGAGCGTCGCCATCCTGCAGCGACCACTGCGACACATCATTGAGGTCTGCCACACCGTCGGCAGTTTCAGTCGATGTCTCGATTTTCGACAGCGCGTGCGTCAGTGATTCCTGGAAAGCCTCGATGATCTTGGCGCGCTGCACCCGGACAATGCGCATCGTGTCGAGATAGAGCCGCTGTTCGTCTCCGCCGCGGGCCTTCTCCGCCGAATCGAACAGGATGTCGTCGGCTTTCTCGAACATCTCGCGCAACTGCTCACCCAGTACCGACACCGCCATCTGATAGAGCGCGGAAACAATCGGATTACTGCCACCGTCGGTCCCCCGATGCGGCGCGTCGCTTTTTGCCTGGGCAGTGGAGCTGGCAGTCATCGGTAGATGCTTGGATTCCAATCAAACATGCCCCGGATGCGACAGTTCCAAGGCGGGCGTGGTCTGTGGGTGATTCTAGTGAACAAGGCGTCACTTTTACCACAGCTGAGCAGATGTTTTATCTACAACCGCCCAAAGCCGGGATCATGCCGCCGGGCGGCAGTCGAAGTTGCGCTCAGCGCGCTGCCGTTGACCCTTCTGCGCATGCGCCAGCAGAAATTCCATCTGGTCCGCCAGAATGCGCCGGTTCGACAGGATCAGGTACTCAGCCCGGTTGGGGATATACGGCACCGCCAGCAATCGCATCTGAGCCTCTTCAGGCGTACGGTCGTCCTTGCGCTGATTGCAGTGACGGCACGCCGTGACGCAGTTTTCCCATACGGTCTTGCCTCCGCGGGAGGCCGGGATCACATGATCGCGGGTCAGCAGATGCGTGGGGAATTGAAGTCCGCAGTAGAGGCAGAGGTGTTGATCCCGCTGGAACAGCGTGCGGTTGGTCAGGTTCGGAATGCTGCGGCGCTGACGCCGGCTGTGCTCGGCCACCGCAATGATCGAGCCGATCTCGATGTGAGACTGCAAACCACTGCGCGCATTGATGCCACCGTGGATGACAAACCGCTCCGCGCCGGCCTCCCAGCACACCCGATCGCGGGCGTACAGGCATACCGCGGTTTGCCAGTGAACCCAGGCCACTGGCTGGCCGCCTCGATCGATCTTCAAGATGGCTGGGATTGTGTCCATGCCCGCCTCAGTGTCGCTCGCGCATCAGGTACCGTCCTGTCCGCACTACAGCGCATCGATATGACATCCGTTGGACACTATATGTCCAGCAGAGCAGCGGCAACAACAGCACGGACGCCGAATCCGGAAGGGCGCGGCAGGTGCGGGCACCCCCTGACGGCGAATCAACCGTTCGCCGGCGCGAAGACGGCCCGCTCTTGAAAGCGCAAACGCAGTCCGCAATTTGGAGAGCAGACCTCAGACATTTGGAACTCGCACCATGCGCATGGACAAACTCACAGGCCTGTTCCAGCAGGCCCTAGCCGACGCCCAGTCAATCGCCGTCGGACGCGATCATTCGGCGATCGAGCCCGAGCACCTGCTCAGCGCCTTGCTGCAGCAGACCAGCGGCACCACGTTGCCGCTGCTGCAGAATTCCGGCGTCAATATCGACCTGCTGCGCTCCAGGCTGGCCAAGGCGATCGACGACTTGCCACGCATTGGTCATGCCACCGGTGACGTCAACGTCTCCCAGGCGCTGTCGCGTCTGTTGAACCTGACCGACAAGCTGGCGCAGCAGCGCAAGGACCAATACATCTCGACCGAACTGTTCGTACTCGCCGCAACGGAAGACAAGGGTGCGATCGGTGACATGTTGCGCGCTGCTGGCGCGCGCAAAGAGCTGATCGAGAAGGCGATCGAACAGGTTCGCGGCGGTCAGCGCGTGGACTCGCCCAACGCCGAAGAGCAGCGCCAGGCGCTGGAGAAATACACGATCGACCTGACCGCCCGCGCGGCGGACGGCAAGCTTGATCCGGTCATTGGGCGCGACGAGGAAATCCGCCGCGTCATCCAGGTGCTGTCGCGCCGGACCAAGAACAATCCCGCGCTGATCGGCGAACCCGGCGTCGGCAAGACGGCCATTGTCGAAGGCCTGGCCCAGCGCATCATCAATGGTGAAGTGCCCGAATCACTCAAGGGCAAGCGCTTGCTGTCGCTGGACCTGGGCGCACTGATTGCCGGCGCCAAGTTCCGCGGCGAATTCGAGGAACGCCTTAAGGCCGTTTTGACCGACCTGTCCAAGCAGGAAGGCAGCATCATCCTGTTCATCGACGAAATCCACATGCTGGTCGGCGCCGGCAAGGGCGACGGCGCCATGGACGCCGGTAACATGCTGAAGCCGGCACTCGCGCGCGGCGAGCTGCATTGCGTCGGTGCCACCACGCTGGATGAATACCGCAAGTACATCGAGAAGGATGCCGCGCTGGAGCGCCGCTTCCAGAAAGTTCTGGTCGGCGAGCCCAGTGTCGAGGACACCATTGCGATCCTGCGTGGATTGAAGGAACGCTATGAGGTTCATCACAAGGTCGACATTACCGACGGCGCGCTGATCGCCGCCGCCAAGCTGTCGCACCGTTACATCACGGACCGCAATCTGCCGGACAAGGCGATCGACCTCGTCGACGAAGCCGCGTCCCGCATCAGCATCGAGATCGACTCCAAGCCGGAGGCGCTGGACCGGCTGCATCGCCGCCTGATCCAGCTGAAGATAGAACGCGAGGCACTGAAGAAGGAAGACGACGAAGGCGCGCGCAAGTCGCTGGCAGCGATGGAAGAAGAGATCGCCAAACTCGAACGCGAATACGCCGACCTCGAAGAAAAGTGGACCGCCGAAAAAGCCTCGGTCGCCGGTAGCGCCGGGACCAAGGAAGAGCTTGAGCGCGCGCGCCAGGAATACGAGGTCGCACTGCGCGCTGGCGATCATGGCCGCGCCTCGGAGATTCTGTACGGCGTGATTCCGGAGCTGGAAAAACGTGTGGCACAGGCCGCCACCAGCGCGACCGAGCCACAGAAGTTCGAGCTGCTGCGCACCAGCGTCGGCGAAGACGAGATCGCTGAAATCGTCGGCCGCTGGACCGGGATTCCGGTGTCCAAACTGCTCGAGGGCGAGCGCGACAAGCTGCTGCGCATGGAAGACGCACTGCACGAGCGTGTGATTGGCCAGGACGAAGCCATTGTTGCGGTGTCCAACGCGATCCGCCGCTCGCGCGCCGGCCTGTCGGACCCGAACCGGCCGATTGGCTCGTTCCTGTTCCTCGGCCCGACCGGCGTGGGCAAGACCGAGCTGTGCAAGGCACTGGCCTCGTTCATGTTCGATTCCGACGACGCGATGGTACGCATCGACATGTCGGAGTTCATGGAACGGCATTCGGTCAGCCGTCTGATCGGCGCGCCGCCGGGATACGTCGGCTACGACCAGGGCGGTTATCTGACCGAAGCCGTGCGCCGCCGTCCGTATTCGGTGATCCTGCTCGACGAGGTCGAAAAAGCGCATCCGGAAGTGTTCAACGTGCTGCTGCAGGTGCTGGATGACGGCCGCCTGACTGACGGCCAGGGCCGCACCGTGGACTTCCGCAACACCGTGGTCGTCATGACCTCGAACCTGGGCAGCTCGCTGATCCAGGAGATGATGAGCCAGGGCAACAATCAGGACTACAGCGCGATCAAGGAAGCCGTGATGGCCGTGGTCTCGCAGCACTTCCGCCCGGAGTTCATCAACCGCATCGACGAATCGGTGGTGTTCCATCCGCTGGGGTCCGGCAATATCCGTTCAATCGCCGCGATCCAGACCCGGCACGTGGTTGCACGCCTGGCTGAACGCGGCATCACGCTCACGATCAGCGACGCGGCGCTGGATAGGCTCGCGGCAGCCGGCTTCGATCCGGTCTATGGCGCACGTCCGCTGAAGCGCGCGGTGCAGGCCATGATCGAAAACCCGCTGGCGCGGATGATCCTCGACGGCCAGTTCGGTCACGGCGATACGGTCATGGCGGACGTCCAGGGCGACGCACTCACGTTCACCCGCAGCGGCTGAAGCGCTCTACCCCGCGTCCGTGCAGGGCTGCCAAACTGGCGGTCTTGCACGGACGCAACTCTGATACGCCGATACCCGGTGGAACCGTCTCAGCGCAGTGTGGGTCAGCTGGGCTTCCGGCTTCGCGATTCATCACCTGCGCATCGACGCCGTCACGCCATCGCAGGATCCGCGCGGAGAACGCCTATCCATCGCGCCTCACTAGACATGGGTCTGGCGCCGTCGTACACCACACTGCTGTCCTGGCCACCGCCACCGTGGAACTGGACATGTTCTCTCGGGGCGACCGTTACCTCGATGTTGATCTGGATCAGCGCACGAACCAGCCCGCAACCACTGAAATCAACGGCCGGATCACCTTGGCAGCACAGACCGGAAAATGGCTGGTCAATCTGGCGGCGCGCAATCTGACCGGCGAGGTCATTCTGGAGCAGGTGCTGGATCAGCCGCTGGCGCCCGGTAATTTCGCGGCAATCCGCAGCGATCAGGGACGGGTGCTGTCGGCAAATCTGGCCTTGACCTTTTAATGGCCGCCGAGCCGACGAGACAGCCCGCAACATCCGATGTATTATGAAAATGATTCTTATCTACCCTTTGAATTGCGGTCCCTGATGCGTCTATCCGAACTCCCCCACCACGCAGCCGCTACCGTGCTGCACGTCGAATCCGCCGGCGAAATCGACTCGATTGCGCATCGATTGCGCGATCTGGGTTTCGTGCAGGGCGAACCGGTGCGGGTACTGGCGCACGGACCGTTCCGGCGCGACCCGCTGCTGGTCCAGATCGGCTTCACCCGTTTTGCCCTGCGCCGCGCCGAAGCGCAGCGCGTGCATGTCGAACCGGCGCAGGCCTGAGCGGCGATGAACGCACCGGTCAGCGACTCGATGCCATCAGCACTGCACGGTGTGCTGCATGTTGCCCTGGTCGGTAATCCGAACTCAGGCAAGACCGCACTGTTCAATCGCCTGACGGGCAGCCGCCAGAAAGTCGCGAACTATGCCGGCGTCACCGTCGAGCGCAAGGAAGGCCGTTTCGCCGCACCGTCCGGCCGCACCATCCGCGTGCTCGATCTGCCCGGGACCTACAGTCTCAACGCCACCAGCCCTGATGAAGCGGTAACCCGCGATGTCTGCATGGGACGTTTTGACGGCGAGGCGCGGCCCGACCTGCTGGTCTGCGTAGTCGACGCCACCAACCTGCGGCTGCACCTGCGTTTCGTGCTGGAGCTCAAGCAGATCGGCCTGCCGATGGTGCTGGCGCTGAACATGTGCGATGTGGCAGCACGACGCGGCATCCTGATCGATACGGACAAGCTGAGCCAGCGTCTGGGCATGCCGGTGGTCGAAACTATCGCGGTCAAGCATCGCGGCACCGAAGCGCTGGTGCGCCAGCTCGACGCAGCATTGCCGGACCTGCCGCTGGCACCGGACGCAAATGCGGATCTGCACGTGCAAGTTGGACGCCTGCTGAGCGACTGCGTCAGCATTCCGCGCCGCACTGCACAGATCGACGATGCGCTGGACCGTGTGCTGCTGCACCCAAGCTGGGGCCTGGCGATCCTGACGGTGCTGATGTTCTTCATGTTCCAGGCGGTGTTCTCCTGGGCGGCACCGCTGATGGACGGCATCGACGCCGGCGTCGGCTGGATCGGCACCGCCGTTTCAACGCTGCTGCCGGACGGACCGCTGAAGAGCCTGCTGGTCGACGGCATCATTGCCGGTGCCGGCAGCGTCATCATCTTCCTGCCACAGATCCTGATCCTGTTCCTGTTCATCCTGATGCTGGAGGAATCCGGCTATCTGCCGCGTGCGGCATTTCTGCTTGATCGCCTGATGGTCGGCGCCGGTCTGACCGGACGCTCGTTCATTCCGCTGTTGTCCAGCTTCGCCTGTGCCGTGCCCGGCATCATGGCCGCACGCACAATCCAGGACCCGCGTGACCGTCTCGCAACGATCCTGGTCGCGCCACTGATGACCTGCTCGGCACGCCTGCCCGTCTACGCGCTGCTGATCGGCGCATTCATTCCACAACGTACGATCGGCGGCTGGTTCAATCTGCAGGGTCTGGTGCTGTTCGCACTGTACATCGCCGGCATCGTCGCGGCGCTGGGTGTCGCCTGGCTGATGAAAGCCCTGCGCAAGGACGACACCGAGCATGCGTTGCTACTGGAGCTGCCGAGCTATCGCATTCCGCATCCATTCGATATCTCGATCGGCCTGTGGGAGCGCGCGACGATCTTCCTCAAGCGCGTCGGCACCATCATCCTGTCACTGACGGTGCTGCTGTGGGTGCTGTCGAGTTTTCCGGCACCGCCAGCGGATGCCACCGGCGCCGCAATCGAGTACAGCCTCGCCGGCCGCATCGGTCATGCGCTGGAATGGGTGTTCGCTCCGGTCGGCTTCAACTGGCAGATCTGCATCGCCCTGGTGCCCGGCCTGGCCGCACGCGAAGTCGCTGTCAGCGCGCTGGCGACGGTGTATGCGCTGGCTTCCACCAGTGACGACGCCTCCGCACAGTTGCTGCCGATCATCTCCTCGCAATGGTCATTGGCCACCGCGCTGTCACTGTTGGCCTGGTACGTGTTTGCACCACAGTGCATCTCGACGCTGGCCGTGATCCGTCGCGAGACACAGTCGTGGAAGATGGTCGGCATCACTGCCGGCTACCTGTTCGGACTGGCCTATCTGGCCTCACTTCTGACCTACCAGATCGCACGGCTGCTGACATGAGCGCCTACGATCTTCTGCAGCTGGTCATCATTGGTGCCATTGTTGCCCTGAGTGCGTGGACCGCATTCGGCAAGCTCGCACCGAAACTGCGTTTGCGCCTGCTGGCGGCACTGGGATACCGCCCTGCAACACCCACCGCGGCATCCGGCTGCGATTCAGGCTGCAGCAGCTGCAACAGCTGCGGGGTCAGTCGTGCAGCGGTCGAACAACCGATCCGTTTCGACAAGCCGAAGCACTGAATTCACCGCTGCGGGGGTATCTCGCCGCAGCACTCGAGTCGAGGCATGAGATAATCGCCGCCCCATTCGACGCCAGGCGGCCGCAGCACCGCTGACTCCGCCGCCATCCAGACTTTCGTGAGCTTCTCTCCTCTCAAGCCAACCGCGGACGACGACAGCCTGTCGCACTGGCCGTCGCTGCCCGGCGCGACCGCCGCGCTCGCCGTCGCCAGCGCGGCAGCCCAGCATCGCAGCCTGACGGTCGTGCTGGTTGCGAATGAACAGCACGCCTACCGGCTCGAAGAAGAACTGCGCTTCTTCCTGCCGCAGGAGCTGGCGCTGCTGCATCTGCCGGACGCCGAAGTCCTGCCCTACGACCAGTTCTCGCCGCATCAGGAAATCCTGTCGCAGCGACTGTCAGCACTGCACCGGCTGCCGCAGCTCAGCCGCGGCGTGCTGCTGACTACCGCCGATCAGCTGATCCAGCGGCTGCCGCCACGCAGCTGGCTCGACAGTCGCGCGTTCCAGCTAGCGGTCGGTGAACGTCTCGATCCCATGCGCTTCCGCGAACGCCTGGTCGCCGCCGGTTATCAGTCGGTGTCAGAAGTCCAGGCGCAGGGCGAATTCGCCGTGCGCGGCGCGCTGATCGACCTGTTCCCGATGGGCAGTGATCAGGCCTTTCGCATCGATCTGTTCGATGACGAGATCGAAACTATCCGCACCTTCGATCCGGAAACCCAGCGCAGCCAGGACAAAGTCGACGAAATCCGTCTGCTGCCGGCACGCGAGTTTCCCACCGACAAGGCCGGCATCGAGCAGTTCCGTCGCCGTTATCGCGAGTACTTCCCGGGCGACCCGGCGCGTTCGCGCATCTACAGCGAAGTCAGCAAAGGTCTGATGCCAGGTGGTATCGAATCCTGGCTGCCGCTGTTCTTTGCCGAAGGCGCGCTCGGCACCGCCACGCTGGTCGACTACCTTCCGGCCGACAGTTTGCTGATCGCGCTGGATGATTTGCACGCCGCACTAGACGAGGACTGGCGCCAGATCACAGAGCGTCACGAGCGCTACCACGGTGATATCGAACGGCCGCTGATACGCCCGGACGATCTGTTCCTGCAACCCGGCGCGGCAATGGAGCGCATCGCATCGTTCAAACGCATCGACGTCGGCGCTGCCGCGCCTGACGCCGACGCAGCTCAGCTGGCGCCTGAAGGCGCCGAAGCGCTGCGTGAACTGCTGCGCAGCGGTAGCCACCGCGCCCTGCTGGTAGCCGAGTCCGCGGGACGCCGCGAAGCCGTGCTGAACTGGCTCAAGCCACTGGGCATCCTGCCGCGCAGCTACACCAGCTGGGCCGAGTTCGTCGCGGACGACAAGCGCTACGGCATCGTGCTGGCGCCGCTGCAGAACAGCTTCGTCCTGCCCGGCGATGGCATCGCTGTAGTCTCCGAAGCGCAGATATTCGGCCTGCGCGCACCGACGCAGCAGCTGCGCCGCAAGAACCGCATCCGCGACCCGGACACGGTGCTGCGTGACCTGTCGTCGCTGGTGCCGGGTGCGCCGGTGGTGCATGTCGAGCACGGCGTCGGCCGCTATCTGGGTTTGCAGACGCTGGATGCCGGCGGCGTCAGCGCCGAGTATCTGGTGCTCGAGTACGCCGGCGGCGGCAAGCTCTATGTGCCGGTGGCGTCGTTGAACCTGATCCACCGCTACACCGGCGGAGAACCTGACAGCGCACCCCTGCATGGCCTCGGCTCCGACCGCTGGGCGAAGGCGCAGGCCAAGGCGCGCGAACGCGCACACGACGTCGCGGCCGAGTTGCTGCAGATCCAGGCGCGGCGCATCGCCAAACCGGGAATGAAACTGGAGTTCGACGAGGCCGACTACCAGCTGTTCTGCGAGGGCTTTCCGTTCACCCCGACCGCGGACCAGCAGACCGCCATCGACGCCGTCCTGACCGATCTGCGCTCCGACAAGACCATGGACCGGGTGATCTGTGGTGACGTCGGCTTCGGCAAGACCGAAGTCGCCCTGCGCGCCGCTTTTGTTGCCGCACGCGGCGGCCGCCAGGTCTGCGTACTGGCACCGACGACCCTGCTGGTCGAACAACACGCGAAGAATTTCACCGACCGCTTCGCCGGCTGGCCGCTGCGCGTCGGCGCGCTGTCGCGCATGCGCTCGACCAAGGAACAGAACGCGATGCTGGCCGAAATGGCTGACGGCCGCCTGGACGTCGTCATCGGCACGCACCGGCTGTTGCAGCCCGATGTCCGCTTCAAGGATCTCGGCCTGGTCATCGTCGACGAAGAGCATCGCTTCGGCGTGCGTCACAAGGAACGCCTGAAGAACCTGCGCGCCGAAGTCGACATGCTGACGCTGACCGCGACGCCGATTCCGCGCACGCTGAACATGAGCCTGGCCGGCCTGCGCGATCTGTCGATCATCGCGACGCCACCGGCATCGCGGCTGGCGATCAAGACCTTCGTCTCGGAGTGGAGCAATCCGCTGGTGTACGAAGCCTGCCTGCGCGAACTGCGTCGCGGCGGCCAGATCTACTTCCTGCACAACGAAGTGCGCGATATCGAGAATTTCTCGCGCAAGCTGCAGGAACTGATTCCCGAGGGCAGCGTGCGCTATGCGCACGGCCAGATGCGCGAGCGCGAGCTGGAACAGGTGATGCTGGATTTCTATCACCAGCGCTTCAACATTCTGGTCTGCACCACGATTATCGAATCCGGCATCGACGTGCCGACCGCCAATACCATTCTGATCGACCGCGCCGATCAACTCGGACTGGCCCAGCTGCACCAGCTGCGCGGACGCGTCGGCCGCAGTCACCATCGCGGCTACGCCTATCTGCTGGTCCCGAGCCGGCGCGCACTGACCCCGGACGCCGAGAAGCGTCTGGACGCGATCGAGACGCTCGGAGAACTCGGCTCCGGTTTTGCGCTGGCAACCCACGATCTGGAAATCCGCGGCGCCGGCGAGCTGCTGGGCGACGAGCAGTCCGGGCAGATTTCAGAAGTCGGCTTCACGATGTACGCCGACCTGCTGGCGCGCGCGGTGCGCGCCATCAAGAGCGGCAAGCTGAACGACGAGCCATTCGGGCACGCCGCCTGCGAAGTCGATCTGGGGGCATCCGCACTGATCCCGGACGACTACATCCCCGACGTGCACACGCGACTGACCCTGTACAAGCGCATCGCCGAAGCCAGCGATGACGCAGCGCTGCGCGAACTGCGGGTCGAGATGATCGATCGCTTCGGCCTGCTGCCCGCACCGGCCGAGCGCCTGTTTGAAGCCGCCGAACTGCGCGTGCAGGCGCAGGCGCTCGGCCTGCTGAAATTACGCGCCGGCAGTGCCTCGATCACGATCGAGTTTGGAAAGACTCCGAATATCGATCCGGCCAAGCTGTTCAAACTGATCCAGGCACAACCCCGCAACTACAAGCTCGAGGGGCAGCAGCGTCTGCATCTGCTCGGCACGTTCGAAACACCGGAGCTGCGCGCAGAACGCAGCGCCGAGCTGTTGGCTAAACTGCAGCCGAGCTGACTCTACGGAATCCCATGATCACATCGCTCAGACGCCTGTTCTCCGCCCCCAATCGCGTCGCTGCAGCGCGCAATCGCGGCCTGCTGCCAGTGGCATTGGTGCTGGCGCTGCTCAGCGGTCCTGCGCTCGCCGAGGATTATCGGGTCGACCTGATCGTCTTTCTCGACAGCGCCAATGCCGGCGAAGCCGGTACCGCGCCGCGCGCAGTCGGCCTGAACGGAATTTCGCTGGATGACGCTGCCGCACTGGCGAGTGCCGGCATTCGGGTTCTGCCGGAGTCTGACTTTGCGTTGCAGGAGCAGTGGAATCGTCTGCGCAACGCCTCCCGCTTCAAACCCATGATCCGACTCGCCTGGATTCAGCGCGATCCACCATCCGCGCAGGGACCGGCGTTGCATCTGCGCTACGGTCAGCCGCTGGCCGTCGTCGGTGCAGATGGCGGGGCGCTGTATCCGGTCGACGGCATCGTCCGGTTGCTGATGAACCGCTACCTGCATCTCGACGCCGAGCTGCAGTACACCGCGGTTGGCAGCAGCGGCAATCCGGTCAGCTACCGGCTTGACGAAAAGCGTCGCATGCGGCGGGATGAGATCCACCACATGGACAGTCCGAAGCTGGGCATCCTTGCCAGGGTCAGCAAGTAACCCTGATGCAGTCCCGGAGACGCGCCATGCATCGAGTCGCGGCCATCGTCGCCATTCTGACGGCAATCCTGTTGTCGTCCTGCGCCGGGGTGTCGACATCGTCGACCCCACCGCCATCGACACCGTTCCCTCCGGAAGCCTGCGGCGTGGCATTTCCCGCCAACGCGCCCACGCTGAAGCTCGCGGCAACCCACGCAACGGAAACAGACACCGCACTGCCACCGCCACAGTCGCTGCGCATCGAGCGCTCCTTGATCAGCGCCGGGCGCTGGTTCGATCACGCAGACGGATGGTCAACGCTGGTGCTGCGTCTGCATTCGGATCATGCCGCCACGCTGTCGCTCTATCTGAACGAGGTGGAGATTCCACGTGACGCGCAGATCTGGGTCTGCTCTGCTGATGGACGCCAGCGCCATGGCCCTTATCGCGAAGCCACGGGAGGGCAGCTGTGGACCTCCGCGATCAAGGGCGACACGCTCGATATCCAGGTCTGGGCGCCAAGCTTCCGCCGCGTCGAGTTCCGCGGCCGCCTGATCGAGGCATTGGCGACACATTAGTTGCTGACGCGGCTGGGCCCACGCTGACCCGCGCAGCCACATCCGGCGCTAGCGTCAAGCCGTTGTCATAGTGTGACCCTAGGGTATCCGGCTGAATTCACGGAAACCCTTTATGCGAAAGCTTAGTGGCTTTGCTGCACTCCTGTTGCTTCCGGCACTCGCCGGCGCACAGCCTTCAATAGAACTCAGCGTGCTCGGACGTCATTCGACTGGCCTGTTCGACGCCGGCGCAGCTGAAATCCCAACATTCGATCCGCAAACGCAGCGCGCGTTCGTGGTCAACGTTGCCGATCACGCCATTGATGTCCTGGATCTGAGCGATCCCGGCCAGCCACTGAAGATCGCAGCTATCGACGTCAGTCCTTTTGGCGCCGCGGCAAACAGCGTCGCGGTCAGTCAAGGGCTGCTCGCTGCCGCAATCGAGGCTGAGGTCAGGACCGACCCAGGCGTTGTCGCCTTCTTCGACACCGCCACGCTGGCACTTAAAGGCACTTTCGACGTCGGCGCGCTCCCCGACATGGTTACGTTCAGCCCGGACGGCCGCTACGCAGTGGTCGCCAACGAAGGCGAACCCAGTGCCGACTACAGTATTGACCCTGAAGGCTCGGTCAGCATCATTGACATCAAGCGGCGGCGCATGCGGGCACGGCAGGTGCGCTTCGACAATATCGATCGCGGCCAGCGACGCCAGGTTCTGGAAGCGTCCGGCGTCCGCATCTTCGGACCTGGAGCCAGCGTTGCCCAGGATCTGGAGCCCGAGTACATCGCAATCAGTCCGGACAGCCGCTACGCCTATGTCACACTGCAGGAGAACAATGCCATTGCGGTGATCGATCTTCGGCGCGGCAACGTACAGGCCATACACGCACTTGGCCGCAAGGATCACCGGTTGCCCGGTAACGGACTGGATGCCAGCGACAAGGACGACGCGATCAACATCGCAAGTTGGCCAGTCCAAGGCATGTACATGCCCGACTCAATTGCAATGTATGTCGTGGGCAGCGAGCGCTATCTGGTCACCGCCAATGAAGGCGATGCCCGTGAATACGGCGATTATGTCGAGGAGGCGCGGATCAAGGATCTGCTGCTCGATCCAACAGCATTCCCCGACGCCGAGGCTCTTCAGCAGAACGATGCGATTGGTCGTCTGACGGTCAGCACGGCGTCCGGAGACATCGACGGCGATGGCGATTTCGATCGGCTCGATGTTTTCGGCGCGCGCTCGTTCTCGATCTGGACCGAGAGCGGCGATCTGGTCTACGACTCCGGTGACGCGTTCGAACAGATCACGGCCGAGGTGCTGACCGAGCATTTCAACGCCAACAACGACGGCAACAAGGCTGACAACCGCAGCGACAACAAAGGACCGGAACCGGAAGGCGTTGCGCTGGGACGTATCGACGGTCGCGATTACGCGTTCATCGGCCTGGAACGGGTTGGCGGCATCATGGTCTACGACATCAGCAACCCGATTGCACCGGAATTTGTGCAGTACATCAATCCGCGCGATTTTGATGTCGATCCCGAGGAGAATCTCGCACAAGCCGGCGATCTGGGACCTGAGGGTCTGCACTTCATCAACGCCGAAGACAGTCCCAATGGCCAGCCGCTGCTGATCGTAGGCAACGAAATCAGTGGCACCACCACGGTGTACCAGATCAATATCGGCGGCATCGACCTGTAAGTGCGATCAGGCAGGCCGGCGACATCGGTGTCTACGGCCTGCCTGCAATTCGAGCAGAGATCAGACCGATTCGGAGTGAATTTCCGGCAATGCGGCCGTCAACAGCGCGCGCACCTTGCTCATTCCGTTTTCGATCGACTGCTCGATCTCCGCGTGGATATTGCCCAGACCTTTCACCCCCGCGGCCCAGTTCACGGATACCGCAATGCACGCGTAGTTCAGACCCAGTTCGCGCGCCAGCGCCGCTTCCGGCATGCCGGTCATGCCGATCATGTCAGCCCCATCGCGTTGCATCCTGCGCACTTCAGCCGCTGACTCCAGCCGGGGCCCCTGCGTCACCGCCATCACTCCCTGCCCGGCGATCCGCGTGGCGGATGCCCGCGCCGTATCGAGCAGCACCGAGCGCAGTGCCGGCGCATACGGCTGGGTGAATTCGACGTGATCCAGCGGCGCGCCTTCGCTGCCGTCGGAATAGGTGTGCTCGCGACCCCAGGTGTAGTCGATCAGATCGTAGGGAATGGCGATCTCGCCCGGCGCGAACCAGTCGGCGATGCCCCCGACCGCAGCAATTGCGATCACCGAGCGCACACCAGCATCGGCCAGTGCCCGCAGGTTGGCGCGGTAGTTGATCGCGTGCGGGGGAATTTTGTGACCCTCGCCATGTCGCGCCAGAAAGATCGCCGGCGTCGCATCCAGCATGCCGTCCAGCAATGGCGCGCTGGGGGCACCATACGGGGTCTGCGCCGCGTGCTGTGCGATAACCTGCAGCCCGGGCCACTGATTCATGCCAGTCCCGCCGATGACAGCGACCCGCGCCGCAGCGCGCTGCGTGTTGGCCCCTTGCTCGTTCATAGTCCCTTGACCGCGTAGATGGCCGGCAGCTGCCGCCAGTACTCGTGGTAGTCCATGCCGCAACCGAAGACGTAGCGATCTTCGACTGACAGCCCGATGTACTCGGCGTGGGCCCCTGTCGCACGACGCTGATGATGTTTTTCCGCCAGCACCGCAACGGCCAGCGACGCCGGCGCCAGTGCCTGCAACTCGGCCCGAATCGCGACCAGTGTGTGACCTTCATCGAGGATGTCGTCGATCACAACAATGTGGCGACCGCGAATGCGTTCAGGAGCCGGACGTCGCTTCCACTCGAGGCCGCCACCCTCAGTGGCACCGCGATAGCGCGTCGCGTGCAGGTAATCGATTTCCAGCGGAAACTGCAGCCGTCCGCTGATCTCGGCCGTGGCCTGCACGCCACCGATCATCACGCACAGCAGCAGCGGATTGCGCTGCGCATAGTCCGCCGTCAGCGCCGCGGCAACGCGATCGTAAGCCTGCTGCACCGATGCGGCATCGTGAAGACAATCGGCCTCGCGCAACACCGCATGCGCCTGTTCGATGCTGACACTCATGTGGCCTCCGTGTTCACAGACCGCGACATCACTGCGGCCGTCGGTACATGCGCTTGATGCGATCGGAAGCAACCTTGCCCGGCTTCACATCCTTCAGCGCTTCGAGCAGTTCCAGCACGGCGGGACGATCGTTGCACACCGGCAGCATGTCGCAACCCGCGGCCAGCGCCATGCGCGCACGCTCCTCCATACTGCCGACCGCAGCCGCACCGCCCATCGACAGGTCATCGCAGAACAGTGTGCCGGCAAAGTCCATCTCGCGCCGCAGGATGTCCTGGATCCACTTACGCGAAAGCGACGCAGGCGTTTCGTCGACGCTGGGGTAGCGCACATGCGCCATCATCAGCGATTCAATGCCATCGGCGATCAGCGCTGCAAACGGCATCAGCTCGGTCGCCCGCAACTCGGCCTCGGAGCGCCGATCGATCGGCAGTTCGACATGCGAATCGGCGGTCACCGCGCCGTGTCCCGGAAAGTGCTTGCCGGTGGCGGCATGCCCGGCGGCATTGAGCCCGGCACGAAACGCCCGCGCCAGCTCAACCACGATCTCGCAGCGATCCGAAAATGCGCGATCACCAATCACGGTACTGACACCGTGATCGATATCGAGCACCGGCGCAAAGCTGAGGTCGATGCCGAAGCTCGACAGCTCGGTGCCGATCGCAAGCCCCGCCGCTTTCACATCCAACAACGCCTGCTGCGCGTCTTCGCAGTAGCGCTGACCAAAGCCACGCATCGAAGGCACGCGCGAGAACCCGACGCGAAAGCGTTGTACGCGCCCGCCCTCGTGATCCACCGCCAACAACAACCGCGGACTGCGCAGCGACAGGATCTCGTCGCACAACGCCTTGAGCTGTTGATGATCTCGGTAGTTGCGGGTGAACAGAATCACGCCGCCCACCAGAGGATGGCGCAGAACTTCGCGGTCCTCCTCGGTCAATTCCAGACCGCCGACATCAACCATCAGCGGACCCAACAGGCCTTTGCTTTTGTTATTCGTGGAGTTCAACTTCGGTTCCGATACTGATCCATTCATACAGCTCGATGATGTCGCGATTGCGCATCCGCACACAGCCCTTCGACCCCGGCACCCCTAGACTCTCTTCATGTGGGGTGCCATGGAGATAAATGTAACGCCTGAACGTATCCACACAACCGAGCCGGTTACGTCCCCGCTCGGTTCCCGACAGCCACAGGATCCGGCTCAGAATCCAGTCGCGGCCCGGAAATTGTGCATCCAGCTCCGGACTCCAAACCTCGCCGGTCCAGCGACGCGCCCGCAGTACGGCGCCCGAGGGCAAGCCAGCGCCAATTTTCGCACGGACAATGTGTCGTCCGCGCGGCGTTCCGCCAGAACCATTGATTTCGCTGTTGCCGGTCACCCCGGTCGATATCACATATTCGGCGTCCAGATGTTCTGCATTCCAGGCGCGCAGCCGCTGCGCGCGCAGATCCACTTCGACATGCCGCGCCACGGTCAACGGCACCATTCGTCCGGCCAACCGCAATAGGGCTGCAGCGCCAGATCGTGGTTGTAGTAGCGCCGGGCGTCGGTGACTTCCCGCCCCAGCCAATCGGGGCGCACAAAGTCCTGGTCCGGATCGCTCAACTCGACCTCGGCGACGATCAGGCCGGCGTTATCGCCGAGAAACTCATCAATCTCCCAAGTGACGCCATCGCGTTCGATGTAGTGCCGGATTTTTTCCAGTCGCCCCAGACACAGGGTCTGCAGAATCTCACGGCCCTGATCATAGGGAATCGGATATTCGTACTCGGCACGCGCGCTGCCGATGACCGCCGCCTTGATGTTGAGGTTGGCATGACGGTCATGCAGACGCACACGCACCGAGGCGCGACCGCCCGCGCCTGACAGATAGCCCTGACGCAACTCGCTGGAGCGTGAAACTTCGGCGCGCCAGCTGTCACCGAGGACCAGAAACTTGCGTTCGATCTCCAGCGCCATCAGACGCCCCGGACGAACAAGGCCATGCTTTCGACATGACCGGTATGCGGGAACATGTCCATCACGCCTGCACGAACCAGTCGATAGCCGTGCTCATGCACCAGCATGCCGGCATCGCGGGCTAGTGTGCCGGGATGGCACGAAACGTAGACGATGTGCGACGGCTTGCGCGCCGCGACGATCGGAAGAATCTCGCGGGCCCCGGCGCGTGGCGGATCCAGCAGCACCTTGTCGAAATCATCGCGCAGCCAGTCAACGTCGGCGCCGGTCGTGAACAGATCGGCTTTTTCAAAGCGCACATCCAGGCGGTTGCGCGCAGCATTGGCGCGGGCCCGGCGTACCAGTCCGTCTTCGCCCTCGACTGCAATCACGCGCGCGCCACGCCGCGCCAGCGGCAGCGAGAAATTGCCCAGGCCGCAGAACAGTTCGAGCACACGATCGCCGGACTGCAAATCCAGCCAGTCCAGCGCCTGATTGACGGTCTGCTGGCTGATCGCGCCATTGACCTGGATGAAATCGGTCGGCTCGAACTGCAGCGACAGCTCGGAGCCATCCGGCGAATAGCACAGCGCCGGCGCGTCATCGGACAGTGGCCGGATCGTGTTCGGACCGCCCGTCTGCAGATAGATCGAAAAGCCCTGCGCCTCGCCGAACGCCAGCAAGCGTGCGCAGTCCGCCTCGGTCGGCGGGTCCAGCACACGGAACACCAGCGCAACGGTATTGGCACAGGCAATTTCGATCTGCGGAATCCGGTTTGCGATTGAAAGTGTCTCAATCATTGCCCCGATCACACGCAGCTTCTGCCCGACCCGCGGATCCAGTACCACACAGCTGTCGAGCGCTGCCAGAAAATGACTGCTACGTTCGCGAAAGCCCACCAGCACGCCGCCTTTCTTCGGCACCAGCTTGACGCCAAGGCGGGCGCGGCGGCGATAACCCCAGACCGCGTCTGCACCGACCCCGACGACAGGCGCTGCAACTTCGGCCGGCTGCACCTTGCCGATGCGCGCCAGCTGATCAAGCATCTGCTTCTGCTTGAACGTGACCTGCTGCGGTGGATCCAGGTGCTGCATCGAGCAGCCTCCGCACAGTCCGAAATGTGCGCAGCGTGGCTCGACGCGATGCGGACTGGCGCGCTCGACGGCAACGCATTGGCCCTCGTCGGCGTCCTTGCCCATCTGCACATAGCGGAACTGAACCTGCTCGCCCGGCAGCGCGTCGGCTATGAATGTGGCCTTGCCGTCCACTCGGGCAACGCCACGGCCCAGATGATTGAGATCAACGATCTCGGCCGGAAAGTCCCCGGCCGGCATCGGCTTGCGTCTGCGCATCGTCAGGCAACCCAGCCTTCGAGAAATTCGGCCCAGTGCGGGGCATCGCTGGCTTCAAGCAGCTGGCGCACACGAGCTTCCTCCTGGGTATGTGCCTCGTGACTCAGATGTCCGCGCATCAGCTCAAAACGCAGGTAGACCAGATAGGTGTTCAGCACGTCGGTTTCACAATAGTCGCGGATGTCGCGCAGGCGACCTTCGCGGTAGGCATCGAAGACTTTGGATCCATCCATGCCCAGCTTGCCCGGGAACCCGAGCAACTGGGCGATTTCGGTCAGCGGCGCATTCTGGCGCCCGCTATACATCGCCAATACGTCCATCAGATCGGTATGGCGGAACTGGTAGCGGCTGATGTAGTTGTCCCACTTGGTCTCGCGATCAAACTGGCCGCTGTCCCAGTACTTGGGGGCGACGCAGCCATGGATCAGACCGCGATAATGCAGCACCGGAAGATCGAAGCCGCCGCCGTTCCACGACACCAGCACCGGGCGATACTTTTCAACGCCGTCGAAGAAACGCTGGATCAACTCACCTTCCTCGGCGTCTTCGTCACCGATCGACCAGACCCGGAAGCTGTCGCCGTGACGCAATGCGACCGAGATCGCCACCACGCGCTGCAGGTGCGCGGGCATGAAGTCATTGCCTTTGTGCGCCTGGCGCAGGGTCTTCATCGCCGCCCAGACCTCGGCATCGTCCATCGCCTCGAGATCATGAATGCGGCGCCCACCATCGAGATCGGGAATCGTCTCGATATCGAACACCAGAACCGGTTCGCGCAGTGGATGTGCCATACCGCTCAGGACGGAAACACGCCAGTGGAAATATAGCGGTCGCCACGATCGCAGACGATGCTCACTACGGTCGCGTTTTCCACCTGCTTGCAGACTTCCAGCGCAGCCCACAGGGCGCCACCGGACGAGGGGCCGCAGAATAGGCCTTCGAGCTGGCCGGCGGCGCGCATCGTATCCTCGGCATTGACCGCGCTGACCTCGATCACGCGGTCGACGCGCTCGGCCTCGAAAATCTTCGGCAGATAGGCTTCCGGCCATTTCCGGATGCCCGGAATCGACGAATCACCGTCCGGCTGCACACCGACGATCTGCACCTCCGGGTTCTGCTCCTTGAAGTAACGCGCGCAGCCCATGATCGTGCCGGTCGTTCCCATCGCCGAAACAAAATGCGTGATCTTGCCCTGGGTGGCCTTCCAGATTTCGGGAGCAGTGCCTTCGTAATGTGCCCGCGGATTGTCCGGGTTGCCGAACTGGTCGAGCACCCGGCCCTTGCCGTCGGCCTGCATCTGCAACGCCAGATCGCGCGCACCCTCCATGCCCTGCTTCTGCGTGACCAGCCGGATCTCCGCGCCGAAAGCCTTCATCACCGCACGCCGTTCCGCTGACATGTGTTCCGGCATGATCAGCGTCAGTTTGTAGCCCTTGACCGCTGCGGCCATCGCCAGCGCGATCCCAGTATTGCCGCTGGTCGCCTCGATCAGCACGTCACCCGGCTTGATCTCCCCGCGCTCTTCGGCTCGACGGATCATCGAATACGCAGGCCGGTCCTTGACCGAGCCGGCGGGGTTGTTGCCCTCGAGTTTGACGAGTAGCGTGTTGTTGCCAATCCCCGGCAACCGACGCAGTTGGGCCAGGGGCGTATTGCCGATAAAGTCGGCGAGTGTGGGATAGCTCATCGGACGGATTTTAGCTGGCACGGACCTGAAACGGGTGAAACGAACCGAAACCATGGGGTATCCCAGCCGCTGGCCACCGGGCTCGCGACGTCTGCTGCTGGCTGCTGCAGCATTGGTCGCGGCTGGAGTTCTGCTGTGGGTACCGCTGACCACGCTCGATCCGGATCAGCAACGGCTGGCGGTGCTGAGCCTGCTGCTGCTGGCACTGATGCTGATCGCCGCTGCTGCGACCAGTTCGCGACGTGCATTGGGAACCATTTCGCGCGGCTTGCACGCGCTCGCGCAACAACGCACCGACGGCCGCCTGCCGGAGGACCTGCCCGGCAATGCCGCCGAACTGGCCCGCGCGACCAATCGCATCACCCAGCAGTTGAACGAATTACGTACCCGGCTCGACGACCAGGTGACAGAGCAGACTTTGCACCTGCGCCAGGAGCGGGACCGTCTGGCGGACATGAATCAGAAGCTGCGCGGCGCGGCAGCTCAGGCCCAGGACGAAGCGCGCGCACAGAGCGAGCTGCTGTCCAGCCTGTCGCATGAGCTGCGCACCCCGCTGACCGGCATCCTCGGCTATGCCGACCTGCTGCGTCGATCAGGTCTCAATGGCGAGCAGTCGCAGCAGCTGGATACGCTGGAAAAGTCCGGCCAGGCGCTGCTGACGATGATCAACGATCTGCTCGACTGGAGCCGGATCGAAGCCGGGCGCCTGCGCCTGAATGCCGAAACCTTCGACGTTCTGGATTCAACCGAAGACACCTGCGCACTGCTTGCGCCGCTGGCCTACGACAAGTCGCTGGAGCTGGTGCGCATCGTCTATCACGACGTTCCGCGTCAGCTACGCGGCGACCCACAGCGGCTGCGCCAGATCCTGACCAATCTGCTATCGAACGCGATCAAGTTCACTGACGCCGGAGAAGTTGTCCTGCGCGTGATGCGCGAGCGCGAAGATGGTGGCCGTGTGTGGCTGCGGTTCTCCGTATCGGACTCAGGCATCGGCATCTCGCCGGACCAGCAGGCACGGTTGTTTCAGCCCTATCGGCAGGTTGGAAAATCCAGCGGCGGCACCGGCCTCGGCCTGTCGATCACGCGCAAGCTTGCGGAGCTGATGGGCGGCGAAACCGCGCTGGAAAGCACGCCCGGCAAAGGCTCGACCTTCAGCGTGCTGCTGCCATTCCGGCTGGTGGCCGAATCCGAATCGGCGGCAACCCATGACGCGCGTCTGCGCGATCGACTGGTCTGGTTGTTCGAGCCCCACGCAACCGCGCGGCTGGCGCTGGTGCACTGGCTCGAATTCTGGGGCATGCAGGTGCGCAGCTTCAGCGCCGCCAAGAGCCTGGCGGATTCGCTGCAGCAAGTCTCCGCAGAGTCACGACCTGACCTGATCATCCTGGGACTGAAGCCGGACGACGCCGACAAGGATGCCAACGTGCGCAGAATTCTTGCCGCCTGCGCCGAACATCAACCCCCGCTACTGGCGCTGGTCGCGTCGTCGGCGCTACCGCTGCACGACGCTCTGCGCGACGCGGGCGCCGCGGCATGTCACCCGAAATCCGTCGGACGCCGACGGCTGCATGACGAGATCCTGCGCCTGACCCTCGACCGCGGCGCTCCGCAGGTGAAGCCGTTGCAAGGACGCAGCGCGCTGGTCGCCGACAACAATGCGATCAACCGCCGCTACCTGAGCACACTCTGTCGCAGTCTGGGTCTCGAAGTCGTCGAGGCGGCCGACGGCGATGCCGCGTTGCAGCTCTGGCTGCAAACGCGGCCACCGATCGTATTGCTGGATGCGCACATGCCGAAGATGAGCGGCATCGAATGCGCCCGCGCCATCCGCAAGGCTGAAACAGGCCCTCCGCGCTGCCGTATCCTCGCCGTCAGTGCGCATCTGGAGCCTGAGGAACGCAGCGCCTTTACCCAGGCCGGCGCGGACAGCATTCTGATCAAGCCTTTTGACGAGCGCGAACTGCTGCGCAGTCTGGAACCCGGGCTGTCCGGACCCAAACCGGTCGCGGCCCAGCTCACCACGGACCCGGAGCTGTTGCAGCTGCTGCGGGAAGAGTTGCCGCAGCAGTTCCTGGATCTGGAACGCGCCTTCGGCGAACGCAATCTGGAGGCCGCACGAGACGCGGCGCATACGCTGCGCGGCACCGCGGCGTTCTATCATCTGGCGAGCCTGCGCCAAACCACCTCGGCGCTCGAACAGTGGCTGCTGCGCACCACCGGACTGCAGCCGGGCATGCAAAGCCGTCGCGAGCTAGACAACGTGCGGCGTGCCGTCGACGACACCTTGGCCGCGATCCAGCGTCCCTAACCGCGGTCGGGCTGGCGCGCACGCTCCAGCACGACATAGGCGCAAACCATACCGCCATCGTCGCTGAGCGAAAGATGTGCGGCGCCAATGCCTTCGCGTCGCAAGCGGGCCTGCATGCTGCGGCTGAAAATCAGCTTGGGACGCCCGCTGTGCTCACGAATGACCCCTGCATCGCGGTAGCCGACCCCGGAAAACCCGGTCCCCAGCGCCTTGACGAAAGCCTCCTTTGCCGCGAAGCACATCGCGAGCGCACGGGCGGTATTGGTTCGCGCGCGCACCTCGCGCAGCTCGGCCGCACAGAGCAACTTGACCAGCACACGCCGGCCATGGCGATCGAGCAGACGTTCCATCCGTTCGACACGCAGGATATCGACGCCGACGCCGTGCAGCTGGCCGGCAACGCCATCCGTGGCAGCGGGCACCGCCGGCGCGCGGGGCTTCACGCGCCGCGCGCAGCAGTCATCGCCTGCCGCATCTCCGCCACCGCAGCGGGCAAGCCGACGAATACTGCGCGCGCGATGATGCTATGCCCGATGTTGAGTTCGACAATCTGCCGGATGCTGGCGATCGACCCGACGTTGTCACAGGTCAGACCGTGGCCGGCATGCACCTCGAAACCGGCGTCCGCCGCCGCAGCCGCAAACGCCACAATTCGTTTCAGCTCGGCATCCCGCTGACGACCGCGGGTATCGGCATAACGGCCGGTGTGGATCTCCAGATGCGGCACCCCCACCGCAAGCGCCGCCTTGAGCTGGGCGGGCGACGGATCAATGAACAGCGACACCTCGATCCCGGCCTTCTGCAGACGACGACACGCGACCGCCACTGACGCCTGCAGCGACGCAACATCCAGCCCGCCCTCGGTCGTCAATTCCTCGCGCTTTTCCGGCACCAGACAGGCGTAGCGCGGCTTTACGCGGCAGGCAAACGCGACCATCTCGTCCGTCACCGCCATTTCCAGATTAACCGGTACCGGCGAGCGCTTCTGCAGCCGCCTGACATCGTCAGGCTGGATATGACGCCGGTCCTCGCGCAAGTGGATCGTAATGCTGTCGGCGCCGGCGCCGGCACACAGCAATGCGGCCTCGACCGGATCCGGATAAGCCGTACCGCGCGCCTGTCGCAAGGTGGCGACATGATCGACGTTGATACCGAGACGGAGGCGCGACATCTGATTGAACCGGGTTGGACTGGCGCAGAACAATAGCCCAAGCCACGCGCCGAATCACGTGGCCGGCACATCACCAGGGGGTGCCGGCCGGCCGGCACGCAGCTCACGCAGCAGACGCGGCGTACGCAGCTCACGGCCTCCAAGCTGGCGCCGCAACGCCCCCTGCAACAGATGCCGCGCATCCCGGCGCGCGGCCTCGTGGTCCAGACATTCGTCGCGCAGGGCGATCAAATGACTCCCGGCATAGGCGGGCGCATCATCGTCATCCACGACGATCGGTCCGGAATCCCAGTCGTAGCGATAACGACGTTCGGAGCGCAATTCGGCGCCCAGCATCAGGCCATAGCCGATATCCGCCAGCAGACGTTTTTCGAACACGCGCAGTGCGGCCTGGGCCTGGGCGTCGCTGAGCGCCAGCAGCGGCAGCAATTCCGCATAGCTGGCATACACAGAAGGATGCGCATCGTGGCGCTGCAACAGACGCAAGATCAGCTCGTTCAGATACCAGCCGAAAAACACGCGCTCACCGCGTAGCGCCACCGGCGGCGCACAACTCTCGGCAGCCGTCATGGTCCCGACTTCGCCAGACAATCGCCAGGACAACAGCAGCGGCGTAAACGCCTGCAGCTGGCCACGCAGCTTGGCCCGGGGCGCACGCGCGCCGCGGGCCACCAGACCAACACGGCCATGGTCCGGGGTAAATGCCTCAATCAGCAGACTGGTATCGCCGTAAGGGCGCGTGGACAGCAGGTATGCCGGTTGCAGCAGCACACGGCCACTCATCGCAGCCGCAACCTCAGTCGCGACCGCTCAGGCCAAAGCGGCGCAGCGCCTTGAGATCGTCGCTCCAGTTCTCGCGCACGTTGCACCACAGCTTGAGAAACACCTTGCGTCCGAACTCCCGCTCGAGATCGCGGCGCGCTGCCGTCCCGATCTTTTTCAGCGTCTCGCCGTTCTCGCCGATAACAATCTTCTTCTGACTGGCGCGCTCGACCCAGATCACCGCACTGATGCTGTCGAGATTGCCGTCGCGCTCGTAGTGTTCGACTTCAACCGTCAACGAGTACGGCAACTCCTGATGCAGATTCCGCGTCAGTTTTTCACGCACGGTTTCGGCGACGGTAAATGCATCGTCATGCGCCACGACCTGCCCTTCCGGATAGAACGGCGGCCCTTCCGGAATATGCTTGAAAATCTCGGCTTCCAGACTGCGCAGATTGTCGGACTTGGTGGCAGACACCGGAATCACGAAGGCGAAATCGCGCATTGCACCAAGGCGCTGCAGTTCAGGCAGCAGCTTTTCCTTTTCAGAGATGCGATCGACCTTGTTGACCACCAGTCCCACCGGCGCATTGCACCGCTGCAAGCGTTGCAGGACGGCTTCGTCCTCTGCGGTGAAGTGACCACATTCGACCACGAACAGCACCAGATCGACATCATGCAGCGCACCCGCTGCCGACTCATTCATTGCACGATTCAAAGCCCGCTTCTGCAGGCTGTGTAAACCCGGCGTATCGACAAACACGACCTGACCGTGCGCGCGGTGCAGCACGCCCTGAATGCGGTGCCGTGTCGTCTGCGGTTTGTGTGAAACGATGCTGACCTTGCGCCCGACCAGCGCGTTGAGCAGCGACGACTTGCCGACATTTGGCCGTCCGGCGATGGTCACGATCCCGCTATGCATGGTCTGGTCCTGATCCGATCTGTTCCAACTGCTTCAGCAGCATTTCCGCCGCACGTTGCTCGGCGATTCGCCGGCTACCGCCGCGCGCCTCGGACCCGAGTTCGGCATCCGTCAAGGCGCAGCGCACATGAAACCTCCGCGCATGCGGCGGCCCGTCCTCAGACAGCACCGTGTACAACGGCAACGGCCGCGCCCGCGCCTGCAGCCACTCCTGCAGCCGTGTCTTGGCGTCCTTCAGACGCTCGGGATCCGGCAGCGTATCAAGCAGCGCCGTGTACAGGCGCAGGGCCGCTGCGCGTGCTTTTTCAAAACCGCCGTCGAGAAAGATGGCTCCGAGGATGGCTTCAAACGCATCAGCAAGAATCGAATCGCGACGAAAGCCACCCGACTTCAACTCGCTTTCGCCCAGCTTCAGAAACTCACCCAGCTCGAGCTCGCGGGCGAGCTTCGCCAGCGTCTCTTCGCGAACCAGACTCGCACGCAACCGCGACAGTGCCCCCTCCTCGTCCCGCGGTTTGCGCGCGTACAGCGCGTCACCGATAACGAAGTTCAGCAATCCGTCGCCCAGGAATTCAAGTCGCTCGTTGTTATGCCCGGAATAGCTGCGATGGGTCAGCGCCTGTTGCAGCAATTCGGGCTCCGCAAACTGATAGTCCAGCCGCTGCTGCAGTCTGTTCAGTAACTCGCTCAAGACCCGACGTTGCTCAGAGGAACATCGTCAGCGAACTCGATCACCAGCGAGATGTTGTAGAACAGATGCTCGCGGGCTTCGTACTCGTAGCTCAGAAAGCGCCCACCTTCAGTCCGGCGGACTCTGACCTCGGCAGGAGTCAGATAATCGATACTCTCGATATCCCAATATCGTCCCAGAGCCTTGCGCAGCACAACGACTTCAGCCTTGCCGTTTTCCGGATCCGCAGCGACTTTGTTGATCGAGCTGGCGATCTTCATCTGGTTCAGATAGATCGGCAGACACTTGACCACCACGATCGCAAAGAACGCGATGATGCCAAGCACGAACAGCAGGCCGAACCAGCCCAAGCCCCGTTGACGATTCCGCATACGCATACTGGCCTCCTTCGATCACCCGTTGCCGGGCGCGCAGCGCTATTTGATCAGAGTTCCGATCCGGGAGAAATCGATGCGCGTCCGCGCGCCGTCCCAAGACATCCAGATCAGGAATGCTTTGCCGACCAGGTTGCGTTCCGGCACTGTGCCCCAGCGGCGGCTGTCATCGGAACCATCCCGATTGTCGCCCATGGCGAAGTACTCGCCAGGCGGCACGATGAATTCAAAATCCTCAGCCGGGCGCCCTGGATTGATCAGAATGTTGTGCTCGACCCCAGCCAGATCCTCGCTCATGCGATAGACCACCCCCGGAGGATAGGTTCCCGGATTGGAATAGACGCCGCCCGGCTGCACCGAAGCGCGCTCCCCGTTCACGTATAGCTGCTTGTCGATATACGTGATCTTGTCCCCAGGGACGCCAACAATACGCTTGATGAAGTCCTTGCTCGGATCGACCGGCCACCGGAACACGACGACATCACCCCGCGCAGGCTCGCCGAAGTCGACGAACTTGTGATTAAACACCGGATCGCGCAGACCGAAAGTGAATTTGTTGACCAGGATGAAGTCGCCGACCAGCAAGGTCGGGATCATCGAACCGGACGGAATGCGGAACGGCTCGGCCAGAAACGAGCGCAGGATCAGCACAACGAAGATCACGGGGAAGAACGACCGACAGAAGTCGACGAAGGCGTTGGGCTTGTCACCAGCCCCAACCGTGTCACGCCGCGGCGCCAGCACCCACTTGTCGAGCGCCCAGAAAACGCCGGTAACCGCCGTCAGCAGGCTCAAAATGACAGCAAAATCAAAGTGAAAATCAGCCATGTGGAAAAGCTCTCACGCTGTGGCCTGCTTGCGCAAGCTGGCAATGGCCACGCTATCCGGCGACCGTCCCGTCGACATTCCAGGAATCACGGCTTCTGGACTCACTTCTTGCGGTCCACGCCGAGCACCGCCAGGAAGGCTTCCTGCGGAATCTCGACATTGCCCACCGATTTCATGCGCTTCTTGCCCTCTTTCTGCTTTTCCAGCAGCTTGCGCTTGCGGCTGACGTCGCCACCATAGCACTTGGCAATGACGTCCTTGCGCAGCGCCTTGACCGTGCTGCGGGCAATGACCTTGGAACCGATCGCAGCCTGGATCGCGATATCGAACATCTGTCGATGAATCACTTCCTTCATGCGCTCGCACAGATCGCGGCCGCGCGGGTATGAAACATCGCGATGCACGATGCTGGCCAGCGCATCGACCTTGTCGCCGTTGACCAGCACATCGAGCCGCACCAGATCCGCCGCCTGGAAGCGCACAAACTCATATTCGAACGAGGCATAGCCACGCGAGACGCTCTTCAGGCGATCGAAGAAGTCCAGCACGACCTCGGCCATCGGCATCTCGACCTCCATCTGCACCTGTGACCCCAGATAACGCAGGTTCTTCTGCACACCGCGCTTCTCCATGCACAGCTGCATGACCGAGCCGACGTAGTCCGGCGGCATCAGGATACGTGCGTCAATGATCGGCTCCCGTATCTCACTGACCGAGCCCAGCTCCGGGAGTTCAGCAGGATTATCAACCTTGATCACACTGCCATCGGTCTTCAGCACCTCGTAGATCACCGAAGGCGCGGTCGTGATCAGATTCAGGTTGTATTCGCGCTCCAGGCGCTCCTGCACAATGTCCATGTGCAGCATGCCCAGAAAGCCAATGCGAAAGCCAAATCCGAGTGCTGTTGAATTCTCCGGCTCAAACTGCAGTGCCGAATCGTTCAAGCGCAGCTTCTGCAGCGATTCGCGGAAATCTTCAAAGTCGTCGGCATCGACCGGGAACATGCCGGCATAAACCCGCGGCTGCACCTGACGGAAGCCCGGCAACTGCGTTTCACAGGGCTTGACCGACAAGGTCAGCGTATCGCCGACCGGCGCCCCGAAAATCTCCTTGATGCCGGCCACGACAATGCCAACCTCACCGCATTCGAGTCGATCCTTGGGCGTCAGCTTCGGCGCATTCACACCGATCATCGTGACCTCATGGTCACGCCCGGTCGACATCACGCGAACTTTCTGGCCCTTCTGCAGCGAACCATTGACGATACGCACCAGAGAGACAACGCCCAGATAGTTGTCGAACCAGGAATCGACAATCAGCGCCTGCAGGCGCTCGTCCGGATTGCCCTTGGGCGGCGGCAGACGCGTAACCACCGCTTCGAGTACTTCCTCGACATTCAGACCGGTCTTGGCCGAGATACGCAACGCGTCCGTCGCGGGAATCCCGATAATCTGCTCGATCTCGTCGCAGACGCGTTCAACCTCGGCGTTCTGCAGGTCGATCTTGTTCAGCACCGGAACCACTTCGAGATTCTGCTCGATCGCGGTGTAGCAGTTTGCGACCGACTGCGCCTCAACGCCCTGCGACGCGTCTACGACCAGCAATGCCCCCTCGCAGGCGGCCAGCGAGCGCGACACCTCATACGAGAAATCGACATGCCCTGGCGTGTCGATCAGATTGAACTGATACAACTCACCATCACGCGCCCGATAGTGCAACTGCACAGCCTGCGCCTTGATCGTGATGCCACGCTCGCGCTCGATTGGATTGTTATCGAGCACCTGCTGGGTCATCTCGCGCTGCTGCAATCCGCCGGTCAGCTGGATGAATCGATCGGCCAAGGTGGACTTGCCGTGGTCGATATGCGCGATGATGCAGAAATTGCGAATGTTGTCCTGTTTCATGGAGTTCCGCGTAGCCGGCATAGGGCGGCGAGATCAGCTACAACGGCCCGCCAGACGGCCGAAAAATAGCGCGGCAGTATAGCGACTAAGCGGCCAGACTGCGCTCAAACCGCTCCGCGTCGAATTGGCCCTCGGACAGGACACGCCCCTGAGCATCGAGCAGCACCGGAATACGCCGGCCGTAGCGCATTCGCCATTCCCCGGTGGAATCGACATCGGCGTGTTCCAGTTCAAACGCCCTGCCAGCCAGATGAATCTGCAAATCCTCGGCAAAGTCCTCGCACAGATGGCATCCGGGGCGCCCCAACAACAGAAGCCGCATATTCAGGGCGCTCGATCCGGCGAGGTTTCCGGTGTTGCAGCGGCATTGGGAACGTCCAGGGTCATGAACCGCGGCGCGCGGCCGCGCTGGACCAGCACCGGAATGGTCTGACCATGAATCAGGCGATCGACCACCTCGTCAAAACGCGCCCTGCTGTCAACCTCCTGCCCCGACAGTTGCAGCAGAATGTCGCCCGCCCGGATACCGGCCCGTGCCGCCGCGCCGTCGACCACTTCAGTGACCAGCATGCCGCCTGCCAGTACCTGGGCGTCACGGCGCTCATCGGCACTCAACGGCCGCACGCTCATTCCGAGAATGTTGCCGGAGCTTGCAGCAGGCGCTGCGGTCGGCACCGGTTGCGGCTCCGCAGCGGTCACCTCCGGACGCAAAGTGCCCACTTCAATCGTCAGCTTCAACGTCTTGCCACCGCGCATGATCTTGATCTCGGCCGTCTGACCCGGATCGGTAATACCCACCCGATGCGGCAGCGTCGACGAACTCGGCAAAGGCGCGCCGTCGTACTCGAGGATAACGTCACCCTCCTGAATGCCCGCTCGCGATGCCGGGCTGTCCGGTAACACCCGCGCCACCAGCGCCCCTTCAGGCTTGTCGAGCCCAAGCTGGATCGCCAGATCGCGGTCGACCTCCTGCACCACAACGCCCAGCCATCCGCGCGTGACCACGCCGGTATCCCGCAGCTGCCGCGCGACCTTGGCAGCGACGTCGATCGGGATCGAGAACGATACGCCCTGGTACCCCCCGGACTGCGAGTAAATCTGCGAATTGACGCCAACCACTTCGCCGGCGAGGTTGAACAGCGGTCCGCCCGAGTTGCCCGGGTTGATCGCAACGTCGGTCTGGATAAACGGCACGTACTGTTCGGTCTCCAGCGCGCGCCCCTTCGCCGAAACAATCCCAGCGGTGACCGAGTAATCGAAACCGAACGGCGACCCGATCGCCAGCACCCATTGTCCCGGACGCAGGCGCTCGGAATTACCAAGCGCTGCAACCGGAAGATCTGTCGCGTCGATCTTCAACAGGGCCAGATCGCTGGCTTCATCGCTGCCGACGATCTGCGCGGTGAACTGGCGGCGATCGAGCAGGCGCACGACCACTTCGCGGGCGCCGCGAACCACATGAAAGTTGGTCAGGATGTAGCCGTCATCCCACAGGATGAAGCCAGAACCCAGCGACTGCTGCTCAGGTGGGTAAGCCCCATCGTCTGCGCCATCCTGTTGCTGCTGATCGAAGAAACGCCGGAACCACTCCGGCGCTTCCTGCAATGCCTCCGGATCCAGGGTTTCCGGTGGCGCTTGCGCGTCGTCGTCGACCGCCGGCTCAGCCGGCAATGTGCTGATGTTGACCACCACCGGCGAAACACGCTCAACCAGATCGGCAAAATCGGGGTAGCCACCGACGGCCGGTGGCGGCGCCTGACGGCAACCCACGCAGATCGCCAGCGCGCAGATCAACAGTACGCTGCGCACGATGCGGGACACAGGGGGCATGAGGGCTCGAACCAGGACGGACAGGGAATGAATGCACGAATTTCAAAGTATTCGCGCAGGAATATCAAACCGGGGCTGGGCCGGATATCAGAATCCCCGCCTGAAAAAGCACTCCGTCGGACTGAAATCGCGTAACGACCGGATCAGAACTCAGGCAGGCGTGCACAGACGCGCTCTGCCCCGATTTCGCGTCGCAGCAGCGAAGGCCGATAGTTTCCGGACACCCCGGCGCGCTGTGAAGCGATCGACGTCAGCAGGAATCCAGCGACCAGTCCGGTCAGACCAAATCCCGCGACCAGCACGTCATGCGTATGCAGCACCTGCTGCGCAAACGCGCCGAATCCGAACATGCCAAGCAATGGCACAAGATAGACCCAGAGCGAAGCCCGCATGATGGCCCCGTCGTCGATGCCGACAATCACCGTTTCACCGGCCTGAAGTTGCGGCAGCGTGCCACCCACCTGGACTTCCGGCCGACGCCGACTCACCAGCTTGGCCAACACCCCGCCGCCGCACCCGCGGCCCTCTGCACATTTCGGGCAGGATTCCGGGCCAAATGCGCGCACCCAGACCCGTTCCTGGCCCTGATCGCGTTCAATACGCGAGACGATTGCGCGCTCTTCAATCATGCACGCATCGTCCGGTGTTCGCTCAAGGCGTTGCGCCTTCGCGGGCTGGCGAAGGAACCTTTTCAGGAGCCGCAGCAGCCGATGGCTTCTGGACAGTGTCGTCATCGTCGTCACTATCACCGTCACCAACATTCTGGCCAATCATCTGCACGGTTTCGGAGGGCGCCTCGCCCACCACGGTAATGTGCACACGACCCACCGTGCGACCAAACACATGCACCGCGCCGATCTGCGATTGACCCTCGAACGAGGGATGCGGCCGGCGCGCACGAAACACGGAAATCGCCGACAACCCATCACTCAGAACCAGATGCTCCACCCAACCCTTGCCATCGACCGTGGGACGCACCTCACGCATCGTGATGCGGTATCCGGGCGGCAAGTTGTGCAGGCGTGCTTGGACATCGGCTTCTGCCGGCATCGGCGCCGGTTCAGGCGGTCGTTCCAAGCGGGTGATCTGACGATACTTCTCCGGATCGACATCAACATGGAAAGCGCTCTCCGGAATGACCTCCGGAAACTCGACCTGCGTAAAGAACATCTGTTCCAGGACCACGCCATTGGGCGCCAACAGGTTGACCTTGAGCGGCACCTGCGTTTCCTCGTCGGCCCAGATCTGATACCCGTAGCGGAACTGGTCGCGCGGCGTAATCATCAAACCCTGGCACTTGCGCCCGGCCACACGATCCGGAGCCATCGACTCGAACTTGTAGACCGCCGCCATCTGCGCCACACGTTCCGGTGTCAGCGATGGAAACAACGCCTGGGGGGTCGGCTGATCCAAAGTGACCTTGCGATCCTTCGGCAGCAGGCAGATGACCTTGCCGTCTTTCTTGATGATTTCCATCGGCGCGCCATCGAGCGTCGACACACGCTCAATCGCGCCTTGCTCACCGTGGCCGTGCGTGACCCGCAGCGTCTCCTGACGATCACGCGTCTGATAAAAGATGACGCCCTGATAATTCGCCTTACGCGAGGCATCGCTGATCTGCACCAACAGCTCGGCCGGATCGGCCGTCGCAGCCACCGCACTGCCCGATGCACTCAGCAGCAGGCCGATCGCGAGACTGCGAACGGCACGCGCCCTGTCAGCCAGGCCTTCGATCAAGGCTGGGTCTCCAGGGTCGCCGGCTGCAGCATCTGATCACCCGTGTGAGCAGCAAACCGCGCGTAGGACAAGGCGCCGCCCATGCCGCGATCGGCAATCGCGCTGCTGTGCTCGATCAGGTAAGCGCGCAAATCGTCTTCCTGCTCCATCTGCTGCAGATCCTGCGGCGTCACGGAAACCGCCAGCAGATTACGCGAAGGACGGCTGAGGATCGGCATCGACACCGGCGAACTGCTGGCCTGCGGCATCAAGCCCGGCGAAGCCCCACCACCCAAGCTGTCGTGGCCGGAAAAATTCAGCGAAACGGCAATCGCACCAAACGACGCCGCGGCCGCCAAGCCGATAGCGGGCTTCCAGTAGCTGCTGAGGCGGCGGCGCACGATCGGCACGACCTTGGCTCCGAACGAGGCCGGCGCGGCGTCAATGCCTCTCATGACGTCGCTGCAGATGCAGCGCTGATCGGCCCCCACGCGAACGCCTTCCACCGCGTCGCGCGACAGACACAGCCGGCTCCAGGCCTGCTTCAGCTCTGGCGACTGCTCGAACTCATCGAGAAACCGGTCCAGCTCTGCCGGACTGCACTCGCCATCGAAAATCGCGGACAGTGTGTCTTTAGCCATGGGGCCACCTCGATCCAGTACCTAAACGCATTACCACGGAAACACGGAAAAGTTCCGCCATTTCCAGAAATTGCTGCCAACCCTGCCGTCGCATGTTCACTCCAGCAAAGGCTTCAATGCGACGTCGATCGCCTCGCGTGCCCGGAAAATACGGGACCGTACAGTGCCGATCGGACAATCCATCGCGCTGGCAATCTCTTCGTAGGACAAACCTTCCAGCTCGCGCAGCGTGATCGCCGTACGCAAATCGTCAGGCAGTTCCGAAATCGTCTCGGTAACGCGCTGTCTGATCTCATCCGTCAGCAACTCCGCCTCAGGCGTGTCCACGTCGCTTAGATGCTCAGTGTGGCCGTAAAGTTCAGCGTCAGCGATATCGATGTCCTGATCGGCCGGCCGGCGATTGCGAGAGACGATGTAGTTCTTGGCCGTATTGATGCCGATCCGGTACAGCCACGTGTAGAACGCAGACTGGCCGCGGAACCCTGGGAGGGCGCGCCAGGCGCGAATGAACGTCTCCTGCGCCACATCAGGCGCATCGGCGTCGCCAACCAGTCGCCCCACCAGCTGGACGATCTTGTACTGGTACTTGCGCACCAGCAGTTCGAACGCGCGCTGGTCGCCGGACTGTGCCCGGGTCACCAGTTGTTCGTCGATACTCGTTTCGGACATGCGCGCGTAGTCTAGTAAACGTCAGCTCGTGGGCCGCGTAAGGTGGTCAGCGGTTCGTGTGTCGTTATGCGATCGCCGAACATCGCGTCACCCAACTTGGTGCCGCGCCGAGGCATCGCCCCCAAACCGGCGCGACAACCGCATAATCCGCTGATTGTACCAATCTGGCAGTATCCAACCTCAAGCGCTGCGGCACCTCGCGGCAACGCTTGCAGCCCGTTCATCGACAACAGATCTTCCGCATGAAGCGAACCGACGTATTGGTCATCGGCAGCGGCGCCGGCGGCTTGTCCTGCGCGTTGCGCCTGGCGCAAGCCGGTATCGCGGTCACCGTGGTATCCAAGGGACCGTTGAGCGGGGGCAGCACGCTGTGGGCGCAGGGCGGCATTTCCGCGGTGCTGGACGCCGAGGATTCAGTCGAACATCACGTCCATGACACGCTGGTCGCAGGTGCCGGACTGTGCGACGAACAGGCGGTCCGCTTCACCGTGGAGCGCGGCGCCAGCAGCGTGCGCTGGCTGATCAACCAGGGCGTCGAATTCACCCGTGACGAGGACGATCAGCGCGAACTGCATCTGACCCGCGAAGGCGGCCACAGTCACCGCCGCGTGGTCCACGCAGCCGATGCGACCGGGCGCGCCGTCGAAACCACGTTGTCCAGCCTCGCCGCCGCCCACCCGAACATTCAGGCATTGGAAAATACGCTTGCGGTCGACCTGATCGTCGACGCCGGACTGAAACGCGTCGTTGGCGCCTATCTGCTCGACGTCGAAGCCGGGGGCGTCCGCGCCGTTACTGCACGCGCGGTGGTCCTGGCCACTGGTGGCGCCAATCAGGTCTATCTGTACTCGAGCAACCCCAACGGCGCCTCCGGCGATGGCATTGCCATGGCATGGCGCGCCGGTTGCCGGATCGCCAACATGGAGTTCATGCAGTTTCATCCCACCTGCATGTTTCATCCGGACGCGCGTAATTTCCTGATCAGCGAAGCCTTGCGCGGTGAGGGTGCGCTTCTGCGCCTCCCGAACGACGATGGCAGCCCGGGTGAACGCTTCATGCCGCGCTTCGACGAGCGCGCGGAGCTGGCGCCGCGCGACATCGTTGCACGCGCGATCGACCATGAAATGAAGCGACTCGGCCTCAAGCATGTGCTGCTGGACATCACGCACAAGCCCGCCGACTTCATCCGCAGCCACTTCCCCAGCATTCATGCACGCTGTCTGGAACTCGGCATCGACATCACGAAGGAGCCGATTCCGGTGGTGCCGTCGGCCCACTTCACCTGTGGTGGGGTTCTCACCGATCTGCGAGCCCGTACCGACGTTGCCGGGCTGTATGCCGTCGGCGAGGTTGCCTGCACCGGCCTGCACGGCGCCAATCGTCTGGCCTCGAACTCCTTGCTCGAATGCCTGGTTTTCGCCCAGGCGGCGGCCGAAGACCTGATCGCGAATCTGCCCGGGGTCCCGCCGCAGCCGGACGCGGCGCCCTGGGACGAAAGCCGCGTCACCGATTCCGACGAGGATGTCGTGGTTTCACACAACTGGCTGGAATTGCGCACGTTCATGTGGGACTACGTTGGCATCGTGCGCACCACGAAGCGCCTGCAGCGCGCGCAGCACCGTATCGACTTGCTGCAGCAAGAGATCCAAGAGTACTACGGCAACTATCGCATCAGTGCGGACCTGATCGAACTCCGAAATCTGGTCACAGTCGCGGATCTGATCGTGCGCTCGGCACTGTCTCGACCTGAGAGCCGCGGTCTGCACTACACGCTGGACTATCCGGACACCCGCACCGAGTCGGTCATTACGGTCCTGCCCGGCCGCGGCTGAACGCCTGTCCGCCCCTTTCCGGTGCGTACGGCGCATTGACACGGATCAGTTCGCGCTCGCTCAGATCGCACCATCATCTCGCACCAGATATCGACAGATATCGTGATCGGAGATGAAGCGATGAAAACGATGAAACCCATGGGGATCGCCCTCGCCGCGCTGGCCGCTGTTGCGGCATTGGGAAGCGCAACTGCAACTGCGGCCGAAAGTCCGCTGATGTTCCGCGTTGGCGTGCACAATGTTGACCCGAAATCCGACAACGGCACGATTGCCGGTGGCGCGTACGACGTTACTGTCGACAGTCAGGTCGGTCCGACGATCAACATCGATTATTACCTGACGCCGAATCTCGCGATCGACGTCCTCGGTGCACTGCCGTTCAAGCACGATATCAATCTCAACGGCGCCAAGGCCGGCTCAACCAAACACCTGCCGCCGACCGTGTCTGTGCAGTATCACTTCATGCCGACTGCCGCGATTGATCCGTACGTCGCCATCGGCGTGAACTACACGATGTTCTGGGAAGACAAGCTCGATAACAACGGGCCCGCCTTGGAACTGGACAATTCATGGGGTCTTGCAGGTCAGGTCGGCGTCGACTTCGCGCTGAGCACGGACCGCAAGTGGGTGCTGGGAGTGGATGTGCGCTACATCGACATCGACACCGACGTCAAAGTCGGCGGCGCCGATGTCGGCACTGTCCAGATTGATCCGCTGGCCTACGGCGTCAACGTCGGATACCGCTACTAGACCTGCGTACAGAGCGCCTGATCGGGCGCGTTATGCGCCCGTCATTTGGGGAGCGACCTCTGGTCGTTCCCCTTTTCTGCTGCCGGTCACACCGACGACAAACGCGCTCGCAAACGGCGCAAGGACTCGCCGTCCAGTTCGTCACCGAGAATCAGGCGCGAGATGCTCCGCCGACGACCAGCGTGCCGTAGGCGCAACAGCAACAGCGACGAATGCACGATCGAGTCTTCCGCAAGCTCTACCTCGGACTGCGCGCCATTGGCATGCACCGCGGTCCAACTGCCATCGGCATGCCAGATCAGACGAGTCACCGCCTGCGGACCAAAGCCCAGCGACGGGTGACGCCTCAACCATAGCCAAGAACCAGCGATCGCCGCCAGCAGGGTCAGCATCGGTGCGGTTGGCAGTCCGCTCGCCATCAACAGCGCCAGCATCAGTGCATGCAAGCCGAACAGCCATCGCAGCGCCCGGAATGACGGGCGCAGACTCAGATCAACGGTAGATGCGAAGCTGTTCGATGATGACGGCATAGTCTTCGGGCACCGGTTCATAGCCCATGGTCCAGGCCCAGATGTCGGGATCCTCGGCCAGAGTGACCAGTCGCAGGAACTCCGCTTTCTCCGCCGGTGGCGCCTGCTCAAAGCGCGCGGCGTAGTAGCGCTCCATCATGACATCGAGTTCCTTCATGCCGCGCCGCAGCAGCCAGCGCAGTCGTCCGTCATGACTCATGCTTGTCTCCTGTGAACGAAAAGGGCGGCCAAGCCGCCCCGTTCGATCCAAAATAATCCAGCGTCACGCTCAGATCTTGCGCTCAACGACCATCTTCTTGACCTCCGCGATCGCCTTGGCGGGATTGAGTCCCTTCGGGCAGGTCTTGGAGCAATTCATGATCGTGTGGCAGCGATACAGCTTGAATGGATCTTCCAGTGCATCCAGGCGCTCGCCGGTCGCTTCATCGCGCGAGTCGACCAGCCAGCGGTAGGCCTGCAACAGGATTGCCGGGCCGAGGTAGCGATCGGAGTTCCACCAGTAGCTCGGGCAACTGGTGGAACAGCACGCACACAGAATGCACTCGTACAGACCGTCGAGTTTGGCACGATCCGCCTCGGATTGCAGACGCTCGCGCGTCGGCGCCGCCGAGTCGGTTTTCAACCAAGGCTCGATCGATGCCAGCTGCGCATAGAAATGCGTCAGATCGGGCACCAGATCCTTGACCACCGGCATGTGCGGCAGCGGATAGATCGAGACGTCGCCCTTGATCTCGTCGCAGGACTTGATGCACGCCAGCGTGTTGGTGCCGTCGATGTTCATCGCGCATGAGCCGCAAATCCCTTCGCGGCACGAGCGGCGGAACGTCAGCGTCGCGTCGGTCTCGTTTTTGATCTTGATCAGCGCGTCGAGCACCATCGGCCCGCAGCTGTCCATGTCGACCTCGTAGTTGTCGACGCGCGGATTGGCGCCGGTCTCGGGGTCGTAGCGGTAGATCTTGAACGTCTTGACGTTCTTGCTGCCGGCTGGAGCCTTGAAGGTCTTGCTGGCAGCCTTGTCGATCTTCGAATTTTGCGGAAGCGAAAACTGAGCCATGTCGATATCGTCCTGCTGATCAGTACTTGCGGGCCACCGGCGGAATATGTTCCACCTCGGCATCCAGCGGCTGCATGTGCACCGGGCGGAAGTCGATCTTCACGTCCTTGTCGTCGGTCCGCCACGCGATCGTGTGCTTCATCCAGTTCTGGTCGTCGCGATCCTTGATGTCGTCGCGTGCATGCGCGCCGCGAGACTCTTCGCGATTCTCGGCGCCGACGATCGTCAGCAGCGCCTGGCCCATCAGGTTGTCGAGCTCCAGCGTCTCGGCCAGATCGGAGTTCCAGATCATGCCGCGATCGGTCACGCCCAGATCCTGCGTGAAGTTGTCGATGACGCCCTTGAGCTTTTCAATGCCCTCGCGCATCAGATCGCCCTCGCGGAACACCGCGCAGTGCTTCTGCATGGTCTTCTGCATGTCCAGACGGATCTGCGCGGTCGAGCTGCCGCCCTTGGCGTTGCGGAAGCCGTCCAGACGCGCCAGCGCCTTCTCTTCCGAAGCGCCGGAGATTTTCTTGTGCGGTGTGCCCGGCTTGACCAGCTCGGCGGCGCGGATCGCCGCAGCGCGGCCGAACACGACCAGATCCAGCAACGAGTTCGAACCCAGGCGGTTGGCGCCGTGCACCGACACGCAGGCCGCTTCGCCGACCGCCATCAACCCCGGCACCACGCTGTCCGGATTGCCATCCTTCAGGGTCACAACTTCACCGGTGTACAGCGACGGGATGCCGCCCATGTTGTAGTGCACGGTCGGCACCACCGGGATCGGCTCCTTGGTCACGTCGACGCCGGCGAAGATCTTCGCCGACTCGGAGATCCCCGGCAGGCGTGCGTGCAGCACTTCCGGCCCCAGGTGCTCCAGGTGCAGATGAATATGGTCGGCTTCGGCGCCGACACCGCGACCTTCGCGGATTTCGGTTGCCATCGCGCGCGACACCATGTCACGCGGGGCGAGGTCCTTCACGCTCGGCGCGTAGCGCTCCATGAAGCGCTCGCCGTCCTTGTTGGTCAGGTAGCCGCCTTCACCACGCGCGCCTTCGGTAATCAGACAGCCCGAGCCATAGATGCCGGTCGGGTGGAACTGCACGAACTCCAGATCCTGCAGCGGCAGGCCGGCACGCAGCACCATGCCGCCACCGTCACCAGTGCAGGTGTGCGCCGAGGTCGCCGAGAAGAACGCACGGCCGTAGCCACCGGTCGCCAGGATCACCAGATGCGAACGGAAGCGGTGCAACTGTCCGGTCGCCAGATCCCAGGCCAGCACGCCGCAGCAGCTGCCGTCCTCGTCCATCAGCAGATCGAGCGCGAAATACTCGATGAAAAACTGCGCCTTGCACTTCAGCGACTGCTGATACAGCGTGTGCAGCATTGCGTGACCGGTGCGGTCAGCGGCGGCGCAGGTGCGCTGCGCCGGTGGCCCCTTGCCGAATTCGGTGGTCATGCCGCCGAACGGACGCTGGTAGATCTTGCCGTCCGGGGTGCGCGAGAACGGCACGCCGTAGTGTTCCAGCTCGATGATTGCGGGGATCGCCTCGCGCGTCATGTACTGGATCGCGTCCTGGTCGCCGAGCCAGTCGGAACCCTTGACGGTGTCATAGAAGTGCCAACGCCAGTCGTCGCGGCCCATGTTGGCCAGCGCCGCGGAGATGCCGCCCTGTGCCGCGACGGTGTGCGAACGCGTCGGGAACAGCTTGGTGATGTTCGCCGTCTTCAGGCCGGATTCGGCCAGACCCAGGGTCGCGCGCAATCCGGAACCACCGGCGCCGACAACCACTGCGTCGTATTCGTGATGAATGATCTCGTAAGCAGCCATGTTCAGGTGTTTCCTCAGGCGAGCGCGATCTTGAGCACGGCAAAAATGCCGGCAGCCGCAGCGATGGCGTGGACGAATTTGTTCAGCATCAGCACCGTCAGTTTGGATGCCGGAGCCGCCACGTAGTCCTCGATCACAACCTGCACACCCAGCATCGAGTGATACAGCGTGGCTGCGAGGAATAGCACCAGGGTCACAGCCACCGATGGCGCTGAAATCCAGTACGCCAGCGCGGCATAGCTGGTATTTCCAGTTGCCAGCTTGGCGATCGAAAACACGAACCACAGCGACAACGGAACCAGGGCCAGCGCGGACACGCGCTGCACCCAGAAATGGTGGACACCATCCTTGGCCGAACCGAGGCCGCGCGCACGCGACAGCGGAGAACGCAAATCATTGCTCATGGCGGGTCTCCCTTATGCCAAGCGGGCGACCGCCCAGGCCGCCACGGTGAGAACCAGCGAAACCAGCACCACCGCGTAACCGGAGCGTTCGGCGGTCTTCAGATCGAAGCCCATGCCGACATCCCAGAACAGGTGACGGACGCCGTTACCGAGGTGATACATCAGCGCCCAGGTCCAGCAGAACAGCAGGATCTGGCCGTACCACGCGGTGATATGCGGACCGACCATCGCGTAAATTTTGGGGCCTCCTGCCATCGCGGTCAGCCAGCCAACCACCAACAGCGCACCTGCGGTCAGTCCGATTCCGGTAATCCGGTGAGCGAACGACAGCAGCGAAGTCCATTGGAAACGGTAGTACTGCCCCAGCATGAAGGGCGATAGCGGACGCGGGTCCGCGGGTGTTTTGCTGCTCATTCCGGCTCCCCCACGAAGGGACGTGAAGACGTGAAACTAGAAGTATCAGAAATCGATGCACCGACCGTTTTTTTCCCAGTCGCCATAGCGCGTCGGTTCCAATCCGTCGCTGCGGCCGCCAATTTCCCTAACCTGCTCCTGTTTCGGCGCCGTTGCCGGGAGCTGTTCTTCTGATGCGGGATCCTGCTTCTGCATCTGCTTCAGCAGCGCAGACAACGGCACCGGTTCGTCTGCCGGAGCAGGCGGAACGGCGCTTGGTTTGAGATCCTGATGGTCGGACACTGGATAATCGAGGCGGCTTAGCCGTAATAGTGTGACAAATTTAGACTGCTTCCGGCAATGAATACGACCATTGGACTCCCTCTTGACGAGCTGACGCTGCTGCGCGCGAGTGGCGCCGACGCGCGCGAGTTTCTGCAAGGCCAGCTCAGCAGCGATCTGCGCAAGCTGAGTCCCCAGGCGGCACAGATCAGCAGCTACAACAGCCCCAAGGGGCGCATGCTGGCAGTCCTGCACCTGATTCAGGACGAGGAATCGGTCCTGATCGAGCTGCATGCATCGATCGCCTCGGCGGTCATCGGGCGACTGCGCATGTTCGTGTTGCGCTCCCGTGTGACGCTGGACGAACCAGGCCCTGCACTGCGCAGTATTGGCCTGATCGGGCCAGACGCCGCATCCGCGCTGGCCGCCCTGGGCCTGAGCACGCCAGACGCTGCGATGGCCTGCAGCCGCAATGGTGATGGCCTGTGCGCATTACGGCGCCACGGCGCCACGCCGCGCTACAGCGTTGTCGGCCCTGGCGCGGCCGTCGAAGCGGCTGCACAGACACTGAGCCGGAGCTGCACCCTCAATTTGGACGCACCATTCGAGGTCTGGCGTCGGGCGCAGATCGAAGCCGGGGAGCCGGTCGTGGTCACGGCCACCAGCGATCATTTTGTACCGCAGATGGCCAATCTGGACCAGCTCGGCGGCATTGCCTTCGACAAAGGCTGCTACACCGGCCAGGAGATCGTCGCCCGTCTGCACTACCTCGGCAATTTGAAGCGGCGCCTGTTCGTCTGCGACCTCGACGGCGCGGCGCCGCAGGCCGGTGACGACGTGCTGTCCGGCGACAGCACCGTCGGCGAAATCGTCGATGCCGTCGGCGATGGCCACAGCGCCATCGCCAGTGCCGTGCTACAGCTCGAACATGTCGCAGCGCAGGATCTGCGACTGCGCAGCGGAGCAAGCCTGCGCCCGCGCATTTCAAGTAGATCGACCTGAAGCAGCAATGCCGCTCAAACCGTCGATGTCACCCGATTACCCCTCCGGAACTGCAGTGGCCTGATCGGGTCTGCTATCTATCCGGAAGCAAATCGCTTCAAGCCCATCTGGCCCCTTGGCCCTGCCCGCCCCTGGAAACCCCGCTCCATGCGCATTCGATCACTGCTCCTGCTCTTGCTCGTCCCGGTATTTGCGGCGCATGCATTCAGCCCAGACCTGTCCGATCTCGACCAGCTGCCGCTGAACGTGGTCAGCCCGAGCATCAGCCAGCAGGGCATCGCCAAGGCAGCACTCGCGGGCGCCGAGCCGCGACGTTACGCGGTTGCGATGCCGGCCACGCTGACCCTCGCCGACGGCCAGTGGGATCAAACCAACGCGAAAACTGCGCGCTGGCGCACCCGTGTCTACTCGGCAAGTGCGCGGTCGATCAGCTTTGAGTTCGCGCGCTTCGGCCTGCCGTCAGGCGCTCGACTGTGGATATACGATGGCGCCGGAGCGCTGGTGCAAGGCCCGTACGACGCCAGCGATCAGAACCCGGAAGGCGGCCTGTGGACCGCGATCGTGCCAGCCGAAACCGCGGTGATCGAGCTGCAGGTTCCAGTACAGCAGCGCAATGCTGTGGATTTGCAGATCGCGCAGGTGTTCTACGGCTTTCGCAGCTTCGACCAGACCAGCAACATTGCCAAATCCGGCAGCTGCAACATTGACGTAGTCTGTCCGCTCGGCGACAACTGGCGTGACGACATCCGCTCCGCAGCTCGGATTTCCATCGGCAACACCTACCTGTGCAGTGGCGAGCTGCTGAACAATGTTCGCCAGAACGATGACCCGCTCTTCATTACCGCGGACCACTGCGGCATTGGCGATGTGGATGGCGGCCCGGCGTCATCGGTGGTGTTTTACTGGAACTTCGAAGCCAGCAGCTGCGGCGGCAGCCGCAATGGCTCACTCAGCCAGAATCAGAGCGGCTCGACCTTCCTCGCCGATGACGTGAGTTCAGACTTCACCCTGGTCCGTCTGAACAAGAAGCCGAACGCGACGTTCGACGTTTACTACGCCGGTTGGTCCGCACGGACCACCGCACCACAGTCTGGCGTGGCGATTCATCACCCCAGCGGCGACGAAAAGAGCATCAGCGAATTCACCCAGCCTGCAACTGCAGTCGACAGCGTCTGCATTGATGGCATCCTCCCCGCCTGCACACGCTCAGTCGATACCTGGGAAGTCACCTGGAATCAGGGCACCACCGAAACCGGCTCGTCGGGTGGCGGTTTGTGGGATCAGAATCATCGTCTTGTTGGCGTGCTCTCGGGCGGCGGTGCCTCCTGCAGCACCCCAGGAGAGCCCGACTACTTCGCCCGTTTTGCACGCGGCTGGACGGCCAATGCGACACCGGACGGTCAGCTCAAGGCCTGGCTCGACCCAGACAGTAGCGGGGCATTGACACTGGACGGCAAGAATCCCGGTGCCACTCCGACTCCGACTCCGACTCCGACTCCGACAGCATCGCCCACACCGACGCCAACGCCCAGTCCGACACCGACTGCAACGCCAACCCCGACCCCGACCCCGACCCCGACCCCGACCCCGTCAGGATCCAGCGGCGGCGGCATGGGCTCGGGCATGCTGATGCTGATGCTGATGCTGGCCGCGTTGGCAAGGCGGCGACGCCCGCAGTCGCGGTAAGCACTTATTTGGTGCAACATCTCAGGCCGATCTACGGAGCCTGCCGATGAACCTCCTGCACGCGATCCGCGCCGCCGCCTCTGGCAGTGCCCTGATGCTGGCCGCCAATGCAATGGCGATGAGCCCCAGCGTCGACGATCTCGATCTCGTCCCGATGCACGCGGTTCCCCAGGCCATCAGCAGCAAGGCCGTCGCAGCGGCGGAAGCCGTCAAGGGCGCCGGCCCCTACCCGATCGCCGCCAATGTCGATCTGCCCGTCTCGCTGAATATGGGCCTGTGGGATCGCAGCGACGATGGTCGTGCGCGCTGGCGCGCACGCGCCTACTCGGCCGGCGCGCAGATGTTGATTCTCGAATTCAAACAATTCGAACTGCCCGCCGGCGCCGACCTTTGGATCTATGCCGCCGACGGGCATAGCGTGCGCGGCCCATTCACCCAAGCCAATCAGACCGACGAGGGCACTCTGTGGACCCCCTGGGTCGCCGGCGATACCGCCGTCATCGAGTTGCGCGTGCCCGACGCCGACCGCGACGCCGTCGCATTGGAACTCGGCAAGCTGGCCCACGGTTTTCGCAATGCGCGGGATCTGGGCGCTTCGGGCTCATGCAACATCGACACCGCCTGTAGCCAGGGCAATGAGTGGCGTGCCGAAATCAGATCGGAAGTGAAGCTGCAGATCCCGGCCACGCTGACGGTCGGCTTGTGCTCCGGCACCCTAGTCAACACCCTGCGCGGCGACGGCACACCCTATGTGCTGACGGCAAACCACTGCGGAATTGGCACGCTGGGCAGCCCGGCTTCAGGCGTCGTGAGCTATTTCAATTTTGACAACAGCAGTTGCGGGGGCGTCGACGATGCCAGCGACGCGCAAAGCATCACTGGATCGACCTTGCGCGCCAATGACAATGGCACCGATTTCGCGCTGATCGAACTGGGCAGCAAACCGCCGTCCAGCTACAACGTCTACTACGCGGGCTGGGACGCCAGCGGCAGCGGCGGCAACTCCGGCGTCGGTCTGCATCATCCTTCCGGCGATGCCAAAAAGATCAGCGTCTTCACCCAGCCCCTGCAGGCCAGCAGCGTGCAGCTGCAGTTGCTGGGCCCCAACATTCCGGCCTGGCGCGTCCCGTCCTGGTCCCAGGGCGTCACCGAACCCGGCTCCTCAGGCTCCGGCCTGTGGAACCAGAATCACCGGCTGGTGGGTACTTTGTCCGGCGGCAGCTCCGGCTGCGACGGCAGTTCTGGCAATGGCCTTGATGACTATTACGCACGCATCGCAACCCAGTGGAAGGCGAACAACGCGGCTTCCGGTCAGCTCAAGGCATGGCTTGATCCGGACAGCAGCGGTCAAAACCAGGTCGCTGGACGCAATGCGGGCGCCGGCAGCACTTCGGGCGGCAGCTCCGGCGGCGGCGCAAGCGGCGGCGGTGGCAGCGGTGGGGGTGGCGCCATCAGTCCCGCGGTATTGCTGACCTTGGGCCTGCTAGCGCTGGGACGTCGCCGTACGCCGAAATTCGGCAAACACTGAGGAAGACCCAGGCACCGCTCAGTCGGCAACGCTGCCCATACCGCGACGGATCACGGGGGTCAGCACCAGCATCACGACACCGGCGCCCAGACCGATCCAGCATGACAGCCAGAACAGGTCGGTGTATTTGCTGGCGGCTTCAAGCATGTTGATGGCTTCGCCTTCGGGGATCTCTATAGACGACAGCTTGCCCAACTGCGCAGCAAGCACTTCCGAATAGGCCGTGGCCAGCCAGAACGCGCCCATCATCACGCCGACCACCCGCGCCACGGACAGCTGCGTCACCGCAGACAAGCCGATCGGCGACAGGCAGACTTCGCCGACCTCCAGAATCAGATAGGCCAGCACCAGCCACCAGACGCTGGCCATCGTGCCACCTGCAGCAATGTTTGACGCCGCCACCAGCGGCAGGAACGACAGGCCCGCGATCACCAGTCCGATCGCCATCTTCAGCGGCGTGCTCGGATTCAGGCCGCGCCGTGCCAGCCAGGGCCACAGCCAGGCGAACACCGGCGCCAGCGCCACGATGAAGAAGGCTCCAAGGAAGGTCAGCGAACCGGCCGTCTGCGGCACCAGCACCACGTCGTGCGCCAGCGCCAGCACCAGTCCCGCCCCCATCAGCATCACCATCACTATCGAGACGGATTTTTTGCCGCGATCGGACGCAAGCAATGCCGCGACCATCAGCACCGGACTCACCGCCAGCGAATACGTGGCCCACGGCAGCGCACCGACCGCCTCGGTCGTCAGACCAAACAGGTCCTTGGTCAGCAGGCGGTCGGTGAACGTGATCCACGAACCATAGGTCTGCTCGTACAGCGCGAAGAACACCAGCACGGCGAGGATCAGCACCACCAGCGACACCATCTGGCCGCGCTCGGCCGGCGTGCACTTGCGGACCAGGAACCAGACGAACCAGAGCGCAAACGCCAGCGCGATCAGATGCATCGCGCCGTGCACGGTCCAGGTGCGCTGGATCAGCTGCCACACCAGTACCACCCCACCGAGACCGCCGAGGTAGATCAGCCATTCCCGTGGCAGCCCGAGGACACGCTCGCGCAGCAGCGCGGGATCGTTGGGCTCGGCATGTCCGTGCAGATACTTCTGCCCCCACAGGAACACGCCAAGGCCGGCCACCATGCCGATGCCGGCGGCGCCGAAGCCGTACTTCCAGCCGTAGGTCTCGCCGAGGAAGGCGCAGATCAGGCTCGAGAACAGCGCGCCGACATTGATCCCCGCATAGAACACCGTGAAGCCGGAATCGCGGCGCGGATCATGCTCGTGATACAGCTTGCCCACGATGGTCGAGATGTTCGGCTTTAGAAAGCCGACGCCCATGATGATCAACGCCAGTGACAGGTAGAACACCTGCAGTGCCGCCTCGTCGCGCACGACCACACCGTCGACCACCCGCGCCTGCTCGCCCTCGAACGCCATGCCCAGATGGCCAAGCACCAGCAACACCCCGCCGAACACCACCGCTTTGCGCATGCCCAGGTAGCGGTCGGCCAGCAGGCCGCCGATGACCGGCACCGCATAGACCAGACCGCCGTAGGCGCCGATCAGATCGTAGCCGGCGTCATCTGTGAACAGGTGATATTTGAGAATGTACAGCAGCAACAGCGCCTTCATGCCGTAGAACGAGAAACGCTCCCACATCTCCGTGAAGAAGCACACGTACAGGCCCTTCGGATGCCCGAGAAAATCGTCGTCGCGGACGAACGCGTTGTCTGAAGGCACGGCGGGATTCGGTGTGCTCATGGCGAATTTCTGCAGGTGATTGCGCCCGAGTATAGGTAATGGATCACCCCGTGGCGCTGAGACATTACCCGGAGTTCGGCCTTCAGCGATGCGTTTATCATCCGCCCTTCACCGCGACACAACACACGAACCCGAGCTTCGAGGCACGAACCGAATGATTCGTCTGATCGCGGGCGCTGCCCTCATTTCCGCCAGTCTGACTGCCATGTCCGCAACGCCCAAACCTGAACTGCGTCCATTTACCGCCGGCGACCTGGTCCGCCTCGAACGGGTCTCCGATCCGCGTCTTTCGCCGGACGGCAAACGTCTGGCCTATGTCGTGCGCAGCACCGATTACGATGCCAACCGGGGCGTCAACAATCTCTGGCTGATGGACCTGGACGACCGCAGCAACCGTGCGCTGACCAGTGCCGGCGGCCACCACAGCGATCCGCGCTGGTCGCCGGACGGTCAGTTTCTGTACTTCCTGTCGACCCGCTCCGGCAGTGCGCAAGTGTGGCGACTGCCGATGGCCAGTGGCGAAGCGCAGGCGGTCACCGACCTGCCTCTGGACGTCGGCAGCTTCACGCTGTCGCCGGACGGCAGCCGGCTCGCGCTCTCGCTGGAAGTCTTCGCCGACTGCGTCGACATCGCCTGCAGCAAACGCCGCCTGGACGAGTTGGCCGCAAGCAAACGCAGCGGCAGGGTGTTCGACAAGTTGTTCATCCGGCATTGGGACACCTGGAGAAACGGCGCACGCTCACAGCTGTTCACCCTGGCGATCGGGGCGGACGGCAAGGCGACGGACCCGATCCACGTGACTCGCGGCATCGACGGCGACGCGCCGAGCAAACCGTTCGGCGACGCCTCCGAGTACGCGTTCTCGCCGGACGGCAAGACGCTGGCCTTTACCGCGCGCATCGCCGGCACCACCGAGGCCTGGAGCACCAATCTGGACGTCTGGCTGGCGCCGGTCGACGGCAGCAAGCCGCCGCAGAACCTGACCGACGCCAACGAAGCAATGGACACCGCGCCGGTGTTCTCGCCCGACGGCACGCACCTGGCCTACCTGGCGATGCGGCGCGCCGGCTTCGAGGCTGACCGCCTCGCAATCATGCTGCGCGACCTGAAGACCGGCACTACGCGTGAAGTTGCACCGGACTGGGACCACTCGGCGGGCCCACTCAGCTTCTCTGCCGACGGCAAAACGCTCTACACCACCGCGGATGACCTCGGCCAGCACCGCCTGTTTGCGGTCGACGTGGCCAGCGGCAAGGTCAACACGCTGACCGGCGCGGGACATGTTTCCGGATTCGATCAGCGGGACGGCACCATCGTCTATGCCTTCGACACGCTGACGCAGCCGTCCGACCTGTATCGGCTCGACACCAACGGCTCGGCACAGCGTCTGAGCCACTTCAACAGCGAGCGCCTGGCCACCGTGCGCTTCGGTGAATACGAGCAGTTCAGCTTCGCCGGCTGGAACGACGAGACGGTCTACGGCTATGTGATGAAGCCGTGGAACTACAAGAAGGGCCGGAAGTATCCGGTCGCGTTCATCATCCACGGCGGTCCGCAGGGCAGCATGGGCAACGACTGGCACTACCGCTGGAACCCGGCGTTCTACTCGGGGCTCGGCTACGCCGTCGTGTTCATCGACTTCCATGGCTCGACCGGCTATGGCCAGGCCTTCACCGACTCGATCTCCGGGGACTGGGGCGGCAAGCCGCTGGAGGATCTGCAGAAAGGTTGGGCCCACGCACTGAAGACGTATGACTTTCTCGACGGCGATCGCGCAGCCGCGCTGGGCGCGAGCTACGGCGGCTACATGATCAACTGGATCGCCGGCAACTGGCCGGACGCGTTCAAATGCCTGGTCAATCACGACGGCGTCTTCGACAACCGCAGCATGTACTACAGCACCGAGGAAATGTGGTTCGACGAGTGGGAGAACGGCGGCACCTACTTCGACCATCCCGAGAACTACGAACGCTTCAATCCGGCGCGCTTCGTGAAGAACTGGAAGACGCCGATGCTGGTGATCCAGGGCGAAAAGGATTTCCGCATCCCGACCGAGCAGGGCATTGCCACGTTCACCGCGCTGCAGCGGCGCGGCATTCCCAGTCAGCTGCTGGTGTTCCCGGACGAAAATCATTGGGTGCTGAAACCGCAGAACAGCGTGCAATGGCACGATACCGTGCAGGATTGGCTCAAGCGCTGGCTGAACGACTGAGACACCCGACCCAAGTCGCACCCGCATTCGCCCCGGAGGAACAACGATGAAGCTCGCCCCCCTGTTCGCTGCGCTTGCGACGGTCACCCTCGCCGCCTGCGCCAGCCAGTCCCTCGCACCCACCGTCGATCCCAACGCGACGGCGGTGGACGCCACGGCGTTGTCCAGCATTACGGCGGACGGATTGCTGCAGCACATTCGCGTGCTCGGCTCGGACGCGTTCGAGGGGCGTCTGCCCGGCACGGTCGGTGAAGAGAAAACTATCGAGTACCTGGTGTCGCAGTTCAAGGCCATGGGTCTGGCGCCGGGCAACCCCGATGGCAGCTACATCCAGTCGGTGCCGCTGGTGGGCATCACCGGAACGCCAACCATGAAGCTGCGCGCTGGCACACAGAAAATCGCGCTGCGACGCGGCACCGACTTCGTTGCCACCACGTCCCGCTTCGTACCCAAGGTCGAGGTGCGCGACAGCGAACTCTTGTTCGTCGGCTACGGCGTGCAGGCCCCGGAATACGGTTGGGACGACTACAAGGGCGTGGACGTTCGCGGCAAGACGCTGGTCATGCTGATCAACGACCCGGCCATTCCCGATCCTAAGGACGCCTCTCGGCTGGACGACAACATGTTCCGCGGCAAGGCGATGACCTACTACGGCCGCTGGACCTACAAGTACGAAATCGCTTCCAAGCTTGGCGCCGCTGCCGTCATCATCGTGCACGAAACCGGCCCCGCCGGTTACCCGTGGGAGGTCGTCGAACACAGCTGGACCGGCGAACAGTTCGAGCTGGACGCGGCCGACCAGAACATGGGCCGCGTGCCGGCGCAAAGCTGGATCACGCTGGACAAGGCCAAAGAGTTGTTCAAAGCCTGCGGCCAGGATTTCGCCGCACTGAAAAAGGCGGCGGTCGGACGCGAATTTCATCCGGTACGCCTGCGCGCGCGCAGCAGCTACTCGATCACCAACAGCGTGCGCACGGTGCAGTCGCACAATGTCGTCGCGCGCCTTGCCGGCAGCGATCCGACGCTGGCCGACCAGCACGTGATTTACTCCGCGCACTGGGACCACCTCGGGCGCAACCCCGACATGGACGGCGACCAGATCTTCAACGGCGCGCTCGACAACGCCAGCGGCGTGGCAGGCATCCTCGAAATCGCGCAGGCGTACAGCAAGATGCCGACACCGCCGAAGCGTTCGACCCTGTTCATGCTGGTCACCGCGGAGGAACAGGGCCTGCTCGGCTCACGCCACTACGCAAGTCATCCGCTACACCCGCTGGATCGGACGGTCGCGATGATCAACCTGGATGGACTGAATCCCTGGGGACCAACGTCGGACATGCAGGTCATCGGTCTCGGACAGAATTCGCTGGAAGACGTACTGCGCGATGTCGCCGCCGCGCATGGCCGCAGCATTTCCCCTGACAAGGAGCCGGAAAAAGGCTTCTATTTCCGATCGGACCAGTTCGAATTCGCCAAACGTGGCGTGCCGGGCCTGTATTCAGACAGCGGCAGTCAGGTCATCGGCCAGTCGGATGGCTTCTATGCCGACAAGCGCCGACAGTACACCGCGCACGACTATCACAACGTTTCCGACGAAATAAAGGCGGATTGGGATCTGAGGGGTGCGGCGCAGGATATGCAGCTGCTGGTCGAGGTCGGCTGGCGAGTTGCCAATGCGACAGCATGGCCGCAGTGGAAGCCGGGCTCTGAATTCAAGGCTGCGCGGGATGCGCAGCTGGCCGCACCGGCATCAGGCAGCGCGCAGTAGTTCCAGCGAACGCTGATAGTTGGTCGCCAACGGTCCGGTGTCCGCCAGCGAGAACGTCGGATCGAGATCGAGCTTGATGAAGGCCGGCACGTGCAGCAGATCGACGCCCTTCAGCGACGGATCACTGGCCCCAAGCGTGCGCAGCACCGCCACGGTCACCACATCGGCATAGTCGGCGCCGCCTTCGTGTTCGCGGGTGAAGTCCGGCCACAGCATCGGCACTTCGACCAGATCCGCCGGAAAATGCCAGGCCTGCAGCACCATGCGACCCACGCGAGGCGCCAGATGCTCGATCACCGTGTCCAGCTGCGCCTCGGACTCCAGCGCCGCGGCATGGGTTTCCGCGAGCTTCACGATCGGCAGCGCGCCGACCCGGTGAACCAGCCCGCCCAGCATCGCCATTTCCGGCTGCAACAGGGTGCATTGCGCGGCCAGCACCTGCGCCAATGCCGCCACATCGACGCTTTGCTGCCAGCTGCGCAGCAGGCGCTGTTTCAGCACGGGATTACGGGCGACGAACATCTGTTCGAGGGCGAGTCCGTCCACCAACAGACGCGTGTACTGCAAACCCAGGCGGGTCACCGCCTGCTGCACGTTCTCGACGCTGCGGCCACTGCGCATCGCCGCGCTGTTGGCCACACGGATCAGGCGCACCGCGATCGCCGGATCGCGATGGATTTCGGCTGCCAGGCGCGCGACCGTCACGTCGTCGTCCTGCAACAGCTCGCGGAGTCGTAGTGCGACCTCAGGCAGCGTCGGGAGCGTCAGCCGGTCCTGCGCCAGCGCTTCAACCACGATCCGATAGAAACGGTCTTCAATCGCCATGCCGATTCCTCGGGAATACGGCCACATCCTGCCGTGGTCAGCAGCTCAAGCGATCGTCTGGCGGACAAACGTCGAATTCACCCCCCCGAACGGCAGTGGGGACGCCCGAGACCTCAGACGGCCGCGGCCAGCGTTTCGCCCGACAAGGCATGGTCACGATGACGCAGCACACGCCCCATGCGGTCATGCCCGAAGCACGCGGTGTAGGCGTTGTCGCGCCAAGCCACGCGCCCGCCAATCAGCACCATCGCAACCACGCCCTGCGGGCGGTTGACCAGCTGGTGATGCTCGAAAGCGTCCCGGTAGACATATTCAATGCACTGATCCGGATCGAAATGGCGCAGTGCCTCCGGATCGATCATCACCAGATCCGCGACCGCGCCCGGCTCGACGGTGCCGACATCTAGACCGAAAAACTCCGCCGGTTCCCGCGTCAGCCGCCGCACCGCCTGCGCCACCCACTCCAGACCATCGTCCTGCGCGAGCTTGAGCATGCGCAGATTGCCGTCGTAGAACGCCATGTTGGTCAGGTGCGCGCCGCTGTCGTTGAAACCCGGCAGCAACAGCGGATTGAACAGCAACGCCTTGGTCTTGCCCGGATCGCGATTGGCGGTCACGGTCCACCAGCGCAGCGTGGTATCGAAGCGGCGCAACAGATGCAGGAAGAAATCCGCGTCATCTCCGGCCGGCCGCGGAAAACTGGCAAACGCCTCGGTCTCGGCGACACCGCACGCACCCTCGCCGCTGGCCTGCCAACGCAGCAGGCGTTCGTACACCGCCTGCATCGTTTCTCCGCTCCACTCAGCGACCGGACACTGTTCGATAGTCATGTCGCGCAGCTCGCGCGTCAGCACGTTGTCGTCCAGGCGCAGCGAGCGCTTCAACCGTGCGAAGCCGAATCCGTGTTTGCCATGGCGCCACATGCGGCGAAACTCGGCAACCCAGACCGGGTCCGCCATGATCCGCTCACGTCGTGCACGATCGTCCAGATCGCACTCGTTCAGTCGCCGCAGTACGGGCACTTCTTCAGCGATAGGCGTCACCACACCATCGCTCCAGATCTTGAACGGCGCCGCCAGCGCCTGCATCCGGAACACACCACGCAGCAGCTTCGAATTCAGCATGCGCGACAACAGCAGACCCAGCTTCAGCAGCAGGCGGTTGGTGGTGACGTCGATCGCCGCCACCGCAGTGACTTTCAGCGGCTTGCCATACAGGCGGCCCGAAGTCAGCAGAAAGTTGCGGAACACGGCCAGCTTGTCGTCCTTCGGCGGCGTCGCCTGCCACACCCGGCCCCAGCGCCGCACGACGCCGGTCAGGCGCTTGAGTTCCGAGAACGGCGCGAACTGCGTCGGAATCTGCTTCTGCGTGTTCGGCGCATTGGCCAGAAAATGAAACGGCAAGCCATCGGTGGAGAACCCGACGTAGCCTTCGCGCATGCCCTTGTCGACCAGCGCTTCCATGCGCGCCAGCTCCGCTTCAGTGGGATCCCGCTCGACCGAGGCCTGCAGTCCCATCACCTCGATCCGCAGCATCGAATGCGGAATCATCGGCGCGACATTCGGCCCCAGCGGCAAGCGATCGAAGTGCGCCAGATAGTCGGCCGAATCGTTCCAGTCGACGCGGTCGGCCACTTTGCGCAACACCGACTTGGGTACGTTTTCGACGCGCGCGAAACAATCGACGATCGGGTCCTCGCCGTTCCGGCGTTGCGCGCCATAAGCCAGACCGAGACTGCAGTTGGCCACCACCACCGTCGTCGTGCCGTGGCGCACGGCCTCCGGCAGCTGCGGCTCGATCTCGACTTCCAGATCAAAATGCGTGTGCACATCCAGCAGACCCGGCATCAGCCAGCGCCCCTGCACATCGATGCACTGGGCCGCGTCCGCCACCGGCAACTGCGCCGCAACTTCAGCAATGCGTCCGCCGGCAATGGCCACATCGGCATGACGCGGCGCGTTGCCGCTGCCATCAAACAGCAGCGCGTTACGCAGCAACAGATCCCATCGGGGTGCGCTTCCTTCCATGGGAGGAATCCTCATTTGTTATCTGTCGATGATAGTCAGGCCTGTCCGACAAACCGATGGGAAATTTGCCCCTTGGGAATTTCGACCTACAGGCTCACCACCAGCACGACACCAAGCAGCGCCAGACTCACGCCGATCACCTGCCGCGACTCCACGCGCTCGCGCAGAAACAGCACCGCCAGCGGCAGAATGAACACCGCCGCCAGCTCGTTGAGTACCGCCGCAATCGATGCCTGCGTGTACTTGTAGCCGGCCAGCCACAGCATCATCGACAGATAGGTGCCGATGATGCCGCCGACGATGATCGCACCCCAGTGTTGCACGCCGCGGTACGACCGCAGCAGGGCCGGCAGCTGATGTCCGAATACGGCAATCGCCAGCATGCCGGCGAATCCCGCCGCCACCCGCAGGCTCACCACCCACAGGAAGCTGTATTGCTCCAGCATCGGCTTGGCCATGACGACGCCCAGCGCCATCAGGAACACCGAGAACACCGCCCACAGCACACCGATGCGCAGCGCGCGACGCTGTGCCGTGCCCTCGGCGCGGCTGTACGACACCAGCACGATGCCGCACAGGACCAGCGCAACCCCACATAACTGCCACAGGCTCAGACGCTCGCCGAGAAGCAGCATCGATAACCCGATCACGCTCGGCGAGTACAGCGCCTGCGCCACCGCCATGCGGCTGGCACCGATGGCATTCAGTGCGCGGAAATACAGCGTGTCCCCCACGGCGATGCCGAGCACGCCAGACGCCAGAATCACCGCCAGATCACGCGCCGGCAACGCGGGGAACTGTGGACCTTCGACCATCAGCACCGTCGCCACGAACAGCGGCAGCACCATCGCGTTCTTGACCAGGTTCAGCGCGAACGGCGGCAGATGCTCACCGGACTTCTTGAACAGGATGATCGCCACCGCCCAGGTGAACGCGCAGCCGAGCGCAAACAGCTCCCCGATGCCCATGCCGAGCGCTTCAGCGACGCCGCAGCGGGCAGGCCCGGCCGGGCACGCGAATATTCGATCCGCGGAGAAACCGGCTGGAGTTCAAATCACTTCGCTCAGGCAATGGCTGCTGCATGCGTCGATTATCGCAGCCCGCTTGCCCTCTCTGCAGGTCGGCCGCTTGACGCGACCCGGCACGCACCGCTAGTCTCCGCGCCGAAATCAGCACCTCTGAACATGAACCACTTCACGCAGCAGCTCGTCATTGCCCTCGTAAAGGTCGTCGCCGTTAGCGACGCGCCGTAGGGGATGCTGCACGATTGAATCAACCCCCGCCGGCGCAAGTCGGCGGGGGTTTTCTCGTTTTACGCCCCAGTCCGACCCGCCCGCGGGGTTCCACACCACAGGAACCCACAGCATGGACATCAACGGCGCAGAACTGATCACCCGCTACCTGGAAGCCCAGGGCGTCACCCACGTGGCCGGCATCCCCGGCGGCGCGCTGCTGCCGCTGTACCGCGCGCTCGGTGATTCGCGGCTGATCCATGTGCTCGCGCGGCACGAGCAGGGCGCGGGCTTCATTGCCCAGGGCATCGCCCGCGTCAGCGGACGTGCTGGCGTGTGCCTGGCAACCTCCGGCCCCGGCGTGACCAACGTCGTTACCGCACTGGCCGACGCCAAAGCCGACTCGGTGCCGCTGGTGTGCATCACCGGCCAGGTGCCGCGCGCACTGATCGGCACCGACGCCTTCCAGGAAATCCGCACCGGCCATCTGGTCGACTCGGTGACCAAGGCGCACTTCGAGGTGCGCGCCGTCGAGGATCTGCTCGACATCCTGCCGGAAGCCTTCCGTATCGCCGAGTCCGGCCGTCGCGGTCCGGTGGTGATCGACGTGCCCAAGGACGTGCAGACCGAACGCCTGCGCATCGACGCCCTGCCCGCGCCGTTCCGGCCGGCCGCCGCCGACCCTGCAGGCGCGCTGGATATCGACGCCTTTGCCCACGCGGCCACCATGATCGACGCCGCGCAGCGCCCGGTGCTGTACCTGGGCGGCGGCATCACCCAGGCCCGCGCCCAGGCGCTGGCGCAGCAGCTGGCCGAACACGCCGACCTGCCAACCACCACGACCCTGATGGCGCTCGGCACGCTGGCGCCGGAGCACCCGCTGAACCTGGGGATGCTCGGCATGCACGGCGCGCGCTACTGCAATCAGGCGCTGGAGGAGTGCGATCTGCTGATTGCCGTCGGCGCGCGCTTTGACGACCGCGCCACCGGTCGCGCCGACCGCTTTGCCCCGCGCGCCCGCGTGATCCACATCGACGCTGACCGCTACGAGCTGGGCAAGCTGCGCAAGCCCGATCTGGCGATCGAGGCCGACGCCGCCGACGCCTTGCGCGCACTGCTCGCCGCCGTGCCGGCGACCACGCGCCCCGCCTGGCGCCGCCGCATCGAAACGCTGCGCACCGAACTGCCGCTGGACATGCCGGGCCGCGACGACCCCCGCGAGCCCTTCGGCCTGATTCACGCTGTCGCGCAGGCCATGGGGCCGGACGCCATCGTCACCACCGATGTCGGCCAGCACCAGATGTGGGTCGCGCAAGCCTATCCGTTCGCGCGGCCGGAGCACTGGCTGACCTCGGGCGGGCTGGGCACGATGGGTTTCGGCCTGCCCGCCGCGATCGGCGCCGCGCTGGCCGCGCCGGAGCGCAGCGTGGTCTGCTTCTCCGGCGACGGCAGCGTGCTGATGAACCTGCAGGAGCTGGCGACCTTGGCCGACCTGCAGCTCGACGTGAAGCTGGTCGTCATGGACAACGCCGCACTGGGCCTGGTGCGCCAGCAGCAGCATCTGTTCTACCAGCGCCGCTTCGTCGGCTCGCTGTTCCCGCAGACACCGGCGCTGTGCACGATCGCCGAAGGCTTCGGCGTCCCCGCGCTGGATCTGGCCGCGACCGACGATCCGCTGCCGCGCCTGCGCGAGGCCCTGAAGCAACCCGGCCCGATGCTGATCCGTGCGCCCATCGCCACCGACGCCCAGGTGCTGCCGATGGTCATTCCCGGCCGCGCCAATACCGAGGCGATGTGCTGAACGCAGCGCCGCTCACAAATTCTGAATTCTCTGGAGTCACCCATGTACGAACGCACTGATGAAACCCAACTCGCACCGCTGCCATCAGACTGGCCGGAACCCGAAGCGCTCGGATTCGGCCAGTACCTTGGACCGTATCTGACCGAAGCCAGCCACCGTGCCGAATCCGGCTGGTCGGCGCCCAGCATCACGCCCCGCGCCGCGTCCCAAGTGCCGGTCGCCAGCGGCGCCGTGCAATACGGTCTGTCCGTGTTTGAAGGCCTCAAGGCCTATCGCGATCCGAGCGGCAACATTCATCTGTTCCGTCCGCATGCGCATGCGCAGCGCCTGCAGGCCAGCGCACGCCGGCTGTGCATGCCGGCGCCGCCTGAGAATCTGCTGATGACCCTGAGCCGGCTCGCCGTGCAGGTGCATGCGGCGCTGGTGCCGCCGTACGGTCGCGGCTCGCTGTATCTGCGCCCGACCCTGTTCGCTGAGGAGGAATGCCTGGGCCTGCGCGCCGCTGCGCGTCACCGCCTCAGCATCGCCGTCTCCGCCTGCAGCGATCCCCAGCCCAAGACCCTGCGGCTATGGGCGGAACCGGAACTGATCCGAGCCGCACCGGGCGGACTCGGCGCGGCCAAGACCGGCGCCAACTACGCCGCCGGTATTGCCGGTCTGCAGCGCGCACGCGAACGCGGTTATGACGATGTGGTCTGGCTCGACGCGCACACGCACACCCAGCTCGGCGAAGCCGGCACGATGAACCTGTTCGTGCAAATCGGAACCGAGCTGATCACACCGCCGCTGGACGGCACCATCCTCGCCGGCATCACGCGCGACAGCGTCATCGCGCTGCTGCGCGAACGAGGCGTGCGCGTGCTCGAACAGACGGTCGATCTGGACACCTTGCTCGCCGCCCAAAGCGCTGGCATGCTCGGGGGCGCCTTCGGCACCGGCACCGCCTCACGCATCGCGCGTATCAGCACCATTGGTGACGGCACGCGCGAAATCCGTTTCGCCAACCGCGGTCTCGCCGAAGACGTGGGCAGCTGGCTGAAGCAGGTGCAGGAAGGCCGCGTTACGCTACGTGAGGCCTCACACGCCGAGTGGCGCGTGGCGGTCAGCTGAGACTGATGAATCGATGCCCGCTCCACACCGGCGCGGGCATTCGTTCAGGCCGGGACGCACTGTTCCAGATAATCCGCAAATCGATGTTCCATCCAGAACACCGGCTCGCCGCGCGGGCCTGCTGAGACGAACCCCACATGCCCACCGCGTTTGGAGATCTCCAGCGTCACTGACGGCGCCAGCATCTCCGCCGTCGGCAGCACCGCCGGCGTCATGAACGGATCGTCCTTGGCATTGACGATCAGCGTCGGTCGCCGGATGTCCTTCAGGAACGGCGCGCATTCGCAGCGCGCGTAGTAATCCAGCGCATCCTTGAAGCCGTTCATCGGCGCCGTATAGGCATCGTCGAACTCGAAGAAATCCACCGAGCGCGCCGTGCGTTTGATATCCACAAAATCCGGCACCGGCACCGCCGCGTTCTTGCGCGTGACCATCGCCACCAGATCACGCATCAGCCGCTTCTGATACAGCCGCGCCGAACCGCTGCGCAGCTTGTTCGCACAGACCTCCAGCCGGAACGGCGCGCATCCGGCGGCGGCAGCCACCAGCGGAATCGCATCACCCTCCTCGCCCAGCGCTTTGAGCACGATGTTCGCGCCCATCGACCAGCCCGCTGCCGCCACCCGCACGCCCGGCTCGCGCCTCTGCAGCTCGTGCAACAGGAAACGGAAGTCGCCGGTATCGCCATGGTGATACGCCCGCGGATGCCGGTTCGGCTCATCGCTGCCACCACGCAGCTGAATCGCGACCACCCGCCAGTTCCGCGCCGTCAGCAGCCGCGTCGTGCCGCGCAGGTATTTGGATTGAAAGCCGCCGGTGAGCCCATGCACCAGCACCGCGATGCGATCGCTCTTCTCCGGCCCGGCCCAGCCGAGATCGACAAAATCGCCGTCGGGCAGTTCCAGGCGCTCATGCCGGAACGCCACTTTGGGCGAAGGGCGCAGCAAGGTCGGAAACACCGTCTGCGCATGCGGACCGCGCATCAGCGGGTGCGGACGAAACATGCTCGGGATGATCGTGCCGTGTGGCGCAGCGGTTTCCACGTCAGAGTCGGGAGTCGTCGAAATTTGAGAGTGCGTCATACGAGGAAGTCGCGTTCAACTGCATTGATTGGCCGGTATAGCTGTAGGCCAAATCATCATGAATCACGATCCATGAAATGAGTCGACCAATCAATCAACTCTGGAATGTGTCCGGAAGGTATGAGCACCTGTTACGTTCTCCGCTGACTGTCACCCGTGTGTCTCCGGACTCTTGTTACCCATCCCCAGACTACTCAGATCTACCTTAGCCTGCGATTCGCGTGAGCCGTCTTCATTTGAAGGGGTTGACCAGTCGATATCCAGCGTCGTATCCCGCAGCGAGTCCAATTATCGCAATCCAGACAATGAGCCCGATCGCCATGGCAATCCTTTGCTTCGGACCAAGTGGTGTTTGATCCGAGTGCCGCGTAGCAGCAACCACTACGATCACGAGAACTCCAATAACGAAGAGAGCACCCGCTTTTGTAGAAAGGAGCCTCGGAATGATGGTTGAAAGAGCGCCCAGCGCCGAAAGGGCTGAATAGGCGAACAGCCCAATGAACATCAATATGAGCATCGCAGGAATAGCGGCGATTACCCACTTCACCATGAAAGTGACCATTGACCAGAACGGCATCTGTATGTCGGTAACGATCACTCGTGACGACTGATCTTCCATATATTTACCCCTAGTTGCGATGCCGTTACGCTTGCCCGAAGCGTGCCTCAGCGGTGACAAGAAAACTACCTGCCCGATCGGACAGGTACTAAGCGTCGGCTAGACCACCGCACACTCGAAAACCGCCTCCTCCTCCGTGACGAAGAACACCGTCCGCGTCATGTCGGCGAAGCGGCTTTCGTCCGGCTGGATGTGGGTCAGATAGTCCGGATCGCTGAAGAAGGCATCGCGATCCGCGGCGCTGTCGAACCACAGTTCGGCAGTGCCGTCGAACGCGGCCTCCCCCTGCGCGTAGCTCTCGGCGGTGGTGTGGCACTGCACGTACTTGCGCACGTACTTCTGCGTCGCCGGATTGTTCTTCACCAGCGCGGCATGCTGCGTACGCCAGTGCGTGTGAAACGCTTCCGGGCTCATGTCGGGCCGGCGGTGGATGGCGACGATCAGCTTGATCATGCAGGACTCCCTGGTGTGTGTTGTGTTCCAGCTTAGTCGAAGCCAGCGAACGCCTGCTCGACCTCACGGTCCTACCGTGCACGTTCAGTCCATTTGATGCATGTCATGGCCTTCGCTTGAGGCGGCGCTACACTGGGGTCACATGAACCTTGCTCCGACCGGAACTCTGCGCGCCGTACGTGGCGCCGTTGTTGACGTCGTTTTCGACGAGGGCGATCTGCCGCCGGTTGAAACCGCACTGCTGGTCGACGATCCGGACCGCCCGAGCCCTCTCCTGGTCGAGGTCCATAGCCATCTGAACCCGACGACGGTGCGCTGCGTGGCGATGGGCAGCACCGCCGGGCTTGCGCGCGGCACACCGGTGCGGGCAACCGGCGCGGCGATGACGATTCCGGTGGGCCCGAACGTACTGGGCCGGCTGATGGATGTGTCCGGCACGGTCGACGATGGTGGCCCACCGCTGGCCGAAGACACCCCACGCTGGCCGATCCTGCGCCTGCCGCCGCCGCTGGCCGGGCGCGGCGCACGCATCGAGCTGTTTGAAACCGGCATCAAGGTGATCGACCTGCTGTCGCCGATCGCCCAGGGCGGCAAGGCCGCGATGTTCGGCGGTGCCGGCGTCGGCAAGACGGTGCTGGTGCTGGAACTGATTCACGCGATGGCGTCCGGCTATCAGGGCACCTCGGTGTTTGCCGGCATCGGCGAACGTTCGCGCGAAGGCCATGAGCTGCTGCTGGACATGCGTCAGTCCGGCATGATCGAACGCACCGCGCTGCTGTTTGGCCAGATGAATGAACCGCCGGGCGCACGCTGGCGCATCGCGCTGGCCGCACTGACGGTGGCCGAGTACTTCCGCGACCATCAGCATCAGAACGTGCTGCTGCTGATGGACAACGTGTTCCGCTTTGTCCAGGCCGGCGCGGAAGTCTCCGGCCTGCTCGGGCGGCTGCCCTCGCGCGTCGGCTACCAGCCGACGCTGGCGACCGAAGTCGCGGCACTGCAGGAGCGCATCACCTCGCTGGGCGGGCATTCGGTCACGGCGATTGAAGCCGTGTACGTGCCGGCCGACGATTTCACCGATCCCGCCGTGACCACGATCGCCACGCATCTGGAAAGCCAGGTGATGCTCTCGCGTGCGATGGCGGCCGAAGGCATGTATCCGGCGGTCGATCCGCTGGCATCGAGTTCGTCGCTGCTCGATCCCACTGTGGTGGGTCAGCAGCACTACACCGTCGCGCAGCAGGTGCGCGAAGTGATTGCGCATTACCGCGAGCTGCAGGACATCATCGCGCTGCTCGGGATCGAAGAGCTGGGCGCACAGGATCGGCGGGTGGTCGGCCGTGCGCGACGGCTGCAACGTTTTCTGACCCAGCCGTTCGCGGTCACCGAAGCGTTTACCGGCAAGCCCGGCCGCTCCGTGCCGCTGGCCGAGACGATTGCCGGCTGCAGCGCGATTCTCTCCGGCACCACCGACAGCTGGCCGGAAGAAGCCTTTTTCATGGCCGGCACCATTGATGAAGTGCGTGAGCGTGCCGATGCGTCGATGAAAGCCGGAGCCGCCGCATGAGGCTGCGCCTGACCAGCCTGGGTGAAGTACTGATCGACGCCGAGGTGAAGTCGGTCCGTGCCGAAGACGGCAGCGGTGCGTTCGGCATCCTGCCGCGTCATGTCGATTTTCTGACTGCGCTCAGTGTCGGCGTGCTGACCTGGCACGATACGGACAACACCGCCCATCACTGCGCGGTACGCGGTGGCGTGTTGACGGTGAATGACGGCGACGTTGCGGTGGCGACGCGTGAAGGCGTGGTGGACGACGATCTGAACCATCTGGAATCGACGGTGCTGGCCAGCTTCCGCTCGCGCGACGAAGAGGAACAGAAGGCGCGACTGGGCGGCCATCAGCTCGGCCTGCGCGTGGCACGCGAAATCCTGCGCTATCTGAATCCGGGTCGCGGAGGCTTGCCGTGAGCCACCACCCTTCCGACGACGAGGTCGTCTCCGGCGTGCGCCGCCGCATTGACCGCCGCGAACGCGCTCAGCGCGAGGGAGAGCCTTCGCTGGCGCGCCAGTTCGCGCGCATCGGTGTGCTCGGCTGGCTGATCGTCATTCCGACCCTGCTCGGCATTTTAATCGGGCGCTGGCTGGATCGCGTGTTCGACAGCGGGCTGATGTTCAGCGGCGCGATGCTGTTGGCGGGCATCTGTCTCGGCTGCTGGTCGGGATGGCGCTGGATGCACGACGAATGACGCCCTGGATCGCCGCCGCAGTGTTTGCCGTGCTCGGCTACGGTGCCGGCTGGCTGCACTTTGCCAACCTCGCCCGCAATGTGGCACTGCTGACTGGCAGCGCTGAAGTTCCGATGCTGCAGGCGCTGGGCCTCGCGGCACTGCGTTTCGCGCTCAGCGGTGCGGTGTTGTTCGCGGCTGTGCAGTTCGGCGCACCGGCGCTGCTGACCGCCCTCGGCGGCTGGTTGCTGGCACGGACGATCCGCTTGCGGGCGGCCCGACGCGAGAGCGATGCCGCCAACGGAACGCCCGCATGAATTCGCCGCTGGAATCCACCATCCTGTTTCATATCGGACCGATCGCCGTGGCGCAGGCGGTGGTCACCACCTGGGCATTGATGGCCCTGATGACGTTCGGCTTCTGGCTAGCGTGCAGACGGCTGCGGGTGGAAGCCCCCGGGCGCGTGCAGGTGTTGCTGGAGTGGTATGTAGAGCTGATCCAGCAACAGATCCGCGACACCATGCAATGTCCTCCGCGTCCGTTCCTGCCATTGATCGCGACGCTGTTCCTGTTCATTGCGATGGCCAATCTGTCCGCCCTGGTGCCCGGCGTCGAACCGCCAACCGCGACGCTGGAAACCGATGCGGCACTCGCCCTGATCGTGTTCGTCACGGTGCTGGTGCAGGGTGTGCGCTCGCACGGTCTGCTCGGTTACCTGCGCAGCTTTGCGTCGCCCGGCTGGTTCATGCTGCCGCTGAATCTGCTGGAGCAGATCACGCGAACGTTCTCACTGATGGTGCGTCTGTTCGGCAACATCATGAGCGGAGCGTTTGTCATCGGCATCGTGCTGTCGCTGACCGGACTGTTCGTACCGATTCCCTTCATGGCACTGGATATCCTGACCGGACTGATCCAGGCCTATATCTTCACAGTGCTCGCGATGGTGTTCATCGGGGCCGCACTACACGAGGGCGGCTGATCCGCCTTTCTGATCAAGGAGCTTTCATGGACGTCAATTGGATCGAAGTCGCCAGTGTGGTTTCGGCAGCGATTGCTGTTTCGTTCGGCGCACTCGGCCCCGGCCTTGGCGAAGGACGTGCGGTGGCTGCAGCGATGGACGCGCTGGCGCGTCAGCCAGAAGCGTCCGCCACCATCTCGCGCACCTTGTTCGTGGGCCTGGCGATGATTGAAACGATGGCGATTTACTGCCTGGTCGTAGCCTTGCTGCTGCTGTTCGCCAACCCGTTCACCGGCTGAGTCAGACGTGTCGATTGAATGGTCCACACTGGGCCTGCAGGCAATCAATGTCCTGGTGCTGCTGTGGCTGCTGCAGCGCTTCTTGTATCGCCCGGTGCTCGCCGTGCTCGAACGCCGCCGAGCCGCCATCGATCAGCAGATGGCCGAGGCTGCCGCTGTTCAGCAGAAAGCCGATGCGGCGCGACAGGCCGTCGAAGACGAGCGCATCGCCCTGGCGACACAGCGCGAACAGCTGCTGGCCAAGGCCCAGGCCGAAGCCGAAACGACGCGCGCGGCGCGGCTGCATGATGTCGAAGCCCAGTCGGAACGTCTGATCGAAGCCGGGCGGCATCAGCTGGAGCAGGAACGCCGCGATGCCAGTGCGCAGTTGCGCCGTGACGCAGCTCAGCTCGCGGCCGACTTTGCACAGCGCGTGTTGGCACGCACACCGAAGGGCGCGCTGCTGCGCGCGTACGTCGACGAAATTGCCGACCATGCCGCGCAAATGACACTGACGCCATCGGACGAAGCACGTGTGGTCACCGCCGAAGCGCTCAGCGACCCTGAAAGCGCCGCACTGGTTGAGCGTCTGGGCCCGGCGCTGGGACACGTTGGCCAGTGGCGATTCGACGTCGATCCGTCGCTGCTCGCCGGCGTGGAGATTCACCTCGCCGACACGGTGATCGGACACACGCTCGCGCAGGATCTGGCACGCCTGCAGGCTGCCGCAGCGACCGATGAGCCGCCGCATGACCACGCTGTCTGATTCACTCAGCGCCTGGCTGCCGCAGGCGCGCGAGCGCAGTGCGAACACACCGCTGTCGGCGACTGCGGAGGCCTTCGGCCGTATCGAATCGATCGCCGACGGCGTCGCGCGCATCTCCGGCCTGCCACAGGCCAGGCTCGACGAACGCCTGTCGTTCCCCGGCGGACTGAACGGCTATGTGTTGAACCTGGAGCACGACCATCTGGCGTGCGTGCTGCTGGATGATGCCGAGTCGCTGGGCGCCGGTGATCCGGTGCGCTGCACCGGCGAGATCGTGCGCGCACCGGTGGGCGATTCCCTGCTCGGCCGCGTGATCGATCCGTTGGGCCGGCCGCTGGATGGTGGCGCCGCGATCGAGCCCAGTGACTGGCTGCCGGTCGAGCGGCCAGCCCCGGCGATCCACCAGCGCGATCTGGTCACGCAGGCGGTCGATACCGGCATCCTGACCATCGATGCGTTGTTTGCCCTGGGCCGGGGTCAGCGCGAGTTGATCATCGGTGACGGCGCCACCGGCAAGACCGCGATCGCCGTCGATACGATCATCAACCAGAAACACAGTGACGTGATCTGCGTTTACGTCGCAGTCGGGCAGACCTCGGGCTCCACTGCGCGAGTGATCGATGCGATCCAGCGCTTCGGCGCACCCGAACGCTGCATCATCGTTGCCGCCGCATCTTCCAGCGCACCCGGCCTGCAGTGGATCGCACCGTTTGCCGGCTTCACGATGGCTGAATACTTTCGTGATCGCGGCGGTCATGCATTGGTGGTGATCGACGATCTCAGCAAACATGCGGCGACGCATCGCGAGCTGGCGCTGCTGACGCGTCAGCCGCCGGGGCGTGAGGCCTATCCGGGCGATGTGTTCTACGTGCACGCGCGCCTGCTCGAACGCGCCGCAAAACTGTCCAAGGCAGACGGTGGCGGATCACTGACGGCGCTGCCGATCGCCGAGACCCAGGCTGGCAATCTGTCCGCCTACATTCCGACCAATCTGATCTCGATCACCGACGGACAGATCGTGCTCGACCGCAAGCTGTTCGATGCCAATCACAAGCCGCCGATCGACACCGGCCTGTCGGTCAGCCGCATCGGCGGCAAGACCCAGACCGCGGCGATGCGTCAGGCCGTGGGATCGATGCGGCTGGACTACGCGCAGTTCCTGGAGCTGGAACTGTTCTCGCGCTTTGGCACCACGGTGGAAGCGCGCGTACAGGCACGCCTGAACCGCGGCCAGCGCATCCGCGCACTGCTGGCGCAACCGCAGTACGCACCGCTGTCCGCCGCCGAGCAGCTCGCGCAGCTGCATCTGCTGCACAGCGGCGCACTCGATCAGCTGCCGGCCAGCACGATTGAACAGCTGCGCAAGCGCTTGCCGGACTGGCTCGCCGGCGATGGTCAGCGCTTTGCCCATGCGGCAACCCGCGACGCGCCGATCCCTGACGAGCTGCTGAAGCAGAGCGTCACGTCCCTGATCGCGCTGGCACAGCGCCTGACAACGGATGCCCCGTCGTGACCACGCAGGACCCACGGCTGGCGGAACGCATCAACAGCGTGCAGCAGCTGTCAGGCGTGGTCGGCGCCATGCGCGGTATTGCCGCAGCACGCGCACAGCATGCGCGACACCAACTGGAGGGCATCCGCGCCTACGCGGACATCATTGCCGATGCGATTTCGCAGGCGCTGACACTGGAACCGGCAACGTCCGCCACCGCGCCGCCGTCATCCAGTCAAGTGCGCGCCTGCGTGATGTTCTGCTCTGAACAGGGTTTCGTCGGCGGCTTCAATGACCACGTTTGCGCAGCCGCACGGCCCTTCCTCGATGCCGGCGGACAGGCCTTCGTCATCGGCCAGCGTGGCGTGCGCCTGCTCGGCACGCTCGGACACGAAGCGCAATGGTCCGCACCGATGATCGCGCAGGCCGGCAACGCCCGCGCGCTGGCTGACTGCATCGGCACCGCATTGGTCGATGCGCTGGAAGCCGGCCGCATCGGCGGCGCCGATCTGGTTCACACGATCAGCCGCGGGCCACATCTGGAGATCGTGCAGCAGTCACTGCTGCCGCTGGATCCCACGGTGTTCAGGCGTCACCGCAGCGCCGCACAGCCGCTGACCTATCTGCCGGCGCCGGAGCTGTTCCGCCAGCTCGCCAGCGAATATCTGTTTGCACAACTGGTCGCCGCGACGGTGGAAAGTCATGTCGCGGAGAATCAGGCCCGGATGCAGGCGATGGCCGCCGCGCAGGACAACATCGCGCACCGGCTCGAACATCTGCGTCTGGATCAACAGATCCAGCGACAGGATGCGATCACCGATGAGCTGGTCGAGCTGGCCGCGGGCGTGCTGTAGTGATCATTCAATGAGCGGCTGGTTCGCACTGAATCTCGGCGACGCCATGCTCGCCGGCCCCGAACTGGAACGAATTGCATCGGCGTGCACCGAGGCGTGGAAGCAGCACGCTGCGCCCGACAGTCTCGCCGTTTACTTCCGCCACGAAACCGACGGTGGCCTGCACTGCAGCGTCAAAGTCTATTTCCCACCGGCCGCAACAGCGATTGCGAGGACCTTCGGGGCTGCGCCCTGCCCCCCTCCAGCGGCCGACAGTCTGGGGCTGCTTGCGGGCTCCAGATCTGCGAAGGATGTCCTGTTTGCCGGTATTCGCTGAGCCCCTCCAATTCAGCCAGCGCGGCACGTATTGAGTCCTTCACACATTGGGGCCGTGCGGCAGGCTTGATGTCACATCGCTCCCGTATACTCGGGGGCACTTCGATCGACAGCGACCGCCCCTGCCGTGCGGCGTCGAGATGCTGTCCTGATCCGTTCACGACTCCGTCTACAGGTGCTCCGATGCGTTTCGCCATGCCGCTGAAGAATCGATTGCTGAACTCCGCGCTGCTCGGCGCCCTGACCGCCGGCCTCGGCGCCTGCGGTTCCAGCGATCCGGCGGGCGACTCAAACTCACCGCCACTGGGCGCGGAAAAGCTGAGCGTGGTCGTGCTGGTCATCGACAGCCTGATGCCGTCAGACATTGGCCTGCAGACACCGACGCTGAGTGGCCTGATCGCGGAAGGCACGTTCTTTCCGGAAAGCCGCTCGGTATTCGCCGCCGAGACGATCCCGAATCATGTGGCGATGATGACCGGTGTCTATCCCGAACGCAGCGGCATCACCGGCAACAGCTTCATCGACTTTGATGATCCCGCCGGCCCCACGGACAAGGATCTGTCGCTGCCGGAGAAGCTGACCGCGAAGACGCTGTTCACCTTCATCAACGAGCAGTGCCGCGGCAGCGGCATCAATCCTGACATCCGCCACGGCGCCACGCTGTCGAAGAAGTACCTGCACGAAGTGTTCGCCGGCGACGACGCCGATCCGGAGCGCCAGAACGACGACCCCGCGGTGTTCAACGTCGCCCCCGACAGCCATTGGGACCCGACCACCAGCCCGGCCTACATCGGCCCGCTGTTCGAGTACACCCCGGACCGGCCGACAATGGAACAGGCGCTGACGCAGCTGCCCGACGCGGATTTCTTCTTCGTCAACCTCGGCAGCGTCGATCGCAATGCCCACGCCTTCGGCGCAGCCGGACGTGGATTGCAGCTGCTGGAAACCGACAGTCTGGTGCAGCAGATGGTCGACGCCCTGAAGGCCTCCGGACGCTGGGACCGCACCGTCATGCTGGTGGTCAGCGATCACGGCATGGACTTCACCCTGCCGGGCCCGCTGCAGTCCGTCACGGTTCAACCGACACTGGATGCGCTCGGCGCCTGTTACGCACCGATGCAGGCCGTCCAGGGCGGCGGCACCGACAGTATCTATGTCACCGACCGCAGCCTGCCGGAGGACCAGAAGCGTGAAGCGCTGCATGCTGCACGCAGCTGCCTGATGGGACTGGCCGACTGCGACACGCTGTGCGCCGGTGCCTCGCGCCCGACCAATGCCGCAGACATCGTTTACGCGTGGTACACAAAGGACGATCCGACCGACCCGACCGGCAACATGCCGGACTCGATCCGCTCACAGCACCCCAACTTCGGTGATCTGGTGCTGGTGGCATCGGACGGTCTGAAGTTCTCCGACCCGACGCCCTTGAGCAATCCGATTCCGGGCAATCACGGCCAGATCGCGACGATCCACAATTTCATGCTCGTCACCGGCGGCTCGCCCTGGGTCAAGAAGGGTGTCACCGTGACGCCCTCCGTGCCCTCGCCCGACCTGCTGGACCGCCTGCCCGAACAGAGCGAGACGATCGATGTCGCGCCGACCGTCGCGTGGCTGCTGGGACTGGGCCTGAAGGCATCCGACTTTCCGGACGGCAGGACGTATGACGGCCGCGTGCTGAGTCAGGCTTTCGTGCAGTTCGACAGCGCCAGCAACCCGGGATCACCGACCGTCTGCGGGCGCTACGACGCCCAATAGCCTTGTGCGGCGGCAGCCCTGCCGCCGCCGCTCCTGGCTAGGCGTTCTGGGCGCCTGCGAGCAAGGCGTCGAACGCACCGGACTTCATCAGCCGGGCCAGATCCTCGGCGCCGCCGATCAGCTGGCCACCGACAAAGATCATCGGAAACGTCGGCCAGCCGGCCCACATCTTCAACGCGTTGCGTCGACGCCAGGTGCTCAGGTAGCTGCCGTATTCCAGATAGTGATACGGCACGCCCTTGGCATCGAGCAACTTGCGCGCCTTGCGCGGATACGGGTTCTGCGCCATGCCGACAACGACCACCTTGTGTCCGGCGATCGCGGCCTCCACCTCGTCAATGACGTCGCGGTGATGTTCGGCAAGTGTCTTGCGGATATCAGGATGGATGCGGCTTTCGGGAAGAATCGGACGCGACATGACAAAGACTCGGTAGGCTGCGATCAGCGTCGGATCATACGGCACGGCGCAAGCGCGTGAACGGCTTCCCGATTCACAGCGCAGCCTGCAGCGGCTGCCGACGGTTCGCCAGCCAGATCGCGGCAAGTACCGGCGCGGCAAGCAACGCTGCCGCCGCCTCCGCCACGGGATGCCCGTCACGGACACTGCGCCCCTGCAGGCGCGCGATCCAGGCATCACCACTATTTCCGCTCAGGTTGGCGAAGTAGATCGCATGGATATACGCCATGATCTCCAGCCGCTGCCATCCGGTGTAGTGCTGCTTCAACGCGGTGCGTGCCGGCCTCTCCGGACACCGTCGTGTATCGGCAAAGTGCTTGGCAAATAGAATCGCCACCGCTGCCGGTGAATCGATCTCGCCCGGCAGCTCCGACGCCCACAGGTTCTGCAGTGCGTCCAGATCGACGCCATTGTTCAACGCCAGGCCCGTGTGCACCCAAGAGCAGTATCGGCAGTCATTGACCATCGTTACCGCCAGCATCACCTGCTCTCGGAGTACACGCGAAGTCGAGGGCTTGATCAGCGCAGCGAGCAGCACCGGCAATGTCGCCACCGTTGCCGCACCACTGCGCAGCAACAAGGGCCCATCAAAGGTTCGCTTGGTGAATGGTTTCATTTGTTGCTCACTCCAGTGGAAATACCCGCCGCATTCACCCTTGTGCGGCAATGCCCGCCGCAACGTGGCTGGCCCAGGCCGCGACTGTCATCGACGGCGGTGCGCCGGGTGCCGCCGGCAACGCAGCAGCGTCGGCGACATACAGACCCGACACCCCATGGACCTGCCCGTATCCGTCGAGCACCGCTTGCTGAGGGTCGTCGCCAACGCGAGCCCCGCCCAGCGGGTGCACCGTCAGCGGCCAATGTCGCAGGAAATAGACAGGCCGCGCGCTGCGCGCCGCGATTCGGTCGAATGCGCGATAGATTCGCGCCAGGACAAAATTGGCCGTGCGGCTGTAATGCAGGCGCAGGCGCCCACCCGTCCAGGTCGCCAGTCCATTGGCCTGATCGGCTCCCATGCCAACCAGGATCAAGTCCCGCTTCAACGCCCGGCGCAGCGCTTCAGGCATTGGAACGCCATCAATACCGTTCAGACCGTAGGCGGTCAGATCAACGTCGTCCTCGCTTCCCGGCGCGATATCACGCAAGCCAAAGCGACCGTGACACGGCGTACCGCGGCTGTAGTCTGCATCGGCCGTGTTGCAACGCCAGTAGGCTGGCACATCACCGTTTCCGCCTACGCCAAGCCCGAGGGCCGGCACGGCGCCGAGCGCACCGGCGTCGCGACTGGCGAACAGCAGTCGCAAGGTGTTCAGCGTGCCGGCAGCCAGGACCACCCGCGACGCCGTCAGGTGTCGATAGACCTTGGCGCGGTGATCGTAGGCCGTCACACACCAGCCGTCCCGCACCGGCCCGACCAGCGCCACTTCGTGCAGATCGTGCACCTGCAGACCCCGCGCCAGTGCCGGCAGCAACAGCAGCGAATCCAGCGTCACCTTGCTGCCGTCGTGACACCCGAAAAAACTGTTGTCAGTAAAAGTGCTGCTCTCGAAACGGAAACCCATCGCGGGCTGCGACTCGACTGACGGCGGACGCAGCAGAGGATTCTGCTGCAGTCGCGTGCCGATGAAATTGGGCACCGATGCATCCGGAATACGTGCGCCCATGCGCGTGATTGCAGCGTCGTAGTGAGCATCCATCATCGCGGTGTCGATGCCGTCGGCGCGCTCCCGCCAGTAGTCCGGCACCGCAGGACGAACGTTCATGGCCGAATAGACGTGGCTTCCGCCACCGACACCACTGCTGCAGACCACGCTGATTTCGCGACCCAGGTGCAGGTCAAACAGACCGTGCGCATTGAGGCGCAACCGCCCCCCGGGTAACAGCGGCAGGTTGAGGCTGCGCAAAGCACGACCAAAGAATCCGAAGCCGCGCGGCAATGGGCTGCGCGGACCGACACCCGCCGCACGCACCGATGGCGTATCGCGCCAGGGTCCCCGTTCAAGCAGTGTCACCCGCGCACCTGCTGCGGTCAGGCGCTCTGCTGCAAATGCGCCCCCGAAGCCGCTGCCTATGACGATGACATCCGACGCAATCACTATCCAGGCACCAGCGTGAAATACAGCACGCGATAAAGTCCGCGCTGCGTTTTCCAGTTCATCCTGGCGAGGATCAGGCCATTGCCCAGCTGGCGCGCCTCGCCACGGATGTGCCGTAGCAACCGGGGATTTTCCGGCACGTCATAGTCAAGCCAGACCACCGGCTGCTGATCTACCGGGCTCATGGCCTGCTCGACCACACGAAAGCGTCCGAACGCCGCACCGCGAACGCCAAACCAGCGGTTGGCTCCGGTGCCATTGGCAAAGCTCTTTCCACTCCAGGGATTCAGCGGTGTACCCAGCAGCGCGTACAACATTCGGGCGAATACGCGAGGCAACCAGCCGAAGCCGCGGATCGCCATCAGCCTGCCACGCCAACAACCCTCAAGCGACCGCGCCGGAGTCGGCAAACTTGAAAACAGAGTGTCCAGCTCGTGCTGGCGTTGCGTATACAAAACTGTCGGCACGCCGGGTGCCGCGCCCAGATCCATGTGCATGCTGTATTCATCCAGGACTCGGTGAAGCACCAGTCTGGCGATACCGCAACGGCACAACAAACGCTTTTTTCAGGTCACCTGCACAAGAAAAACTTATGCAATCTCGGCCAGACGCCGGCGCACCCAGTCGATGAATGCCGCGATAGCCTCATTGCCGCGCCGGTCATCCAGCATCACCGCGTACATTGCCTGCGGCATCGGCCCGTAAGCGGGACCGACAGCGACGACGCGACCACTGGCAATCAGTGGTCGTTCCAGCGGCAGAATGGCCAGTGCAACCCCGACCGTCTCAGCCGCTTCGATTGCAGCGGGATAGTCATCGACGTGGAAGACCTCCGAAGCCGCATTGTCCGCAGCCGCTGCATCCGCGACGCCTGCTTGCATGAAGTACTGCCGCCAGGCGTCCGGACGTTCGGTCATCACCACCCGCGGCGCCTGTGACAGGCGCTCGGGATGACGCCGCAGGTCGAAACGCGCTGCCAATGCCGGCGGCGCAATCGCCTGGATTTGAAGATCCACCAGCTTTTCATGCACGCAGCCTGGCCAGGGTGGCACACCGTAGCGAATCGCCAGGTCGACCTGACGCTGTGACAGGTCAACGTTACGCACGCTGGTATTGATCCGCAGCGCAACCTGCGGGTGCTGCGCGCGAAAATCGGCCAGGCGAGGCAACACCACGCGACTGGCCAGCGGCGGCATCAGGCTGACCCGCAGAACCGATTGCTGCGTGGCGCGACGCACGCGCTCGGTCGCTTCGAGCAACGCAGTCAAATGCGGCTGAATATCTGCCAGATAGCCTCGTCCGGTTTCGGTCAACGCCAAGCCGCGCGGTTGTCGCTCGAACAAGATGACGCCGAGCTGGCTCTCGAGCTGACGCACCTGCTGACTGATGGCTGAAGCGGTGACACACAGCTCCTCACCGGCCAGCTTGAAACTCTGATGCCGAGCGGCCGCCTCGAAAGCACGCAGCAGATTCAGCGACGACAGACGCAGACGTGCAACAGGTTGCGGATCGTTCACGCCGCCTCGATGCGCACGATCGTCTTGACCGAGTTGGCGATATAGCAGGCGTGGTGTGCGCGGTCGTGCAGCCCTGCAATGGCTTCGGCATCCGGGCGATTGTCTCCACTCCACTCGATCGTTGGCCGCAGAATGACCTCGAGCATCGCGATGCGTCCCTCGTCATTACGTCCCATCGTCCCCACCGCGTCATCGCGGTACGTTGCGACGATGTAACCCTTCTTGGCCGCGTAGGCGAGGAAGAACAGCATGTGACACGACGACAGCGAGGCGACGAACGCCTCCTCGGGATCGACTGCATCAGCAGCCGACATCGGCAGCGGCACCACCGCCGGCGCACTCGAAGCCGGCACCGTCACACCCCCGTCGAAGTGCCAATGGTGCTTGCGCGAATAGCTGTTGTCGGTAAACGACGCGGCGTCGGCGCCCTGCCAGACGACGGACGCTCGATATTGATGCTCGGCACTCATGCGACGAACTCCGGATTTCTGAGGAAGGCGAATATTCGCAGTCAGGCCGCCAGGGCGTCGATGCGCTTGGTCAATGTCTGGACACCGTCACCTTGCGATCCGGCCGCAGTGAACTGCGCGACAGCGGCACGTTGCCGGGCTGCGTCATCGATGCGGCTGACGTGGGTCCAGAACGCCTCTGTCCCCGGATGATCCTTGCAGTACCACTGGATGTGCTTGCGCGCCACACGCAGGCCCCGTCCCTCGCCGTAGAACGCGTACAGGTCGTCGAGATGTCCGAGCAGGATGTCACGTACCTCGCCGGCATCCGGCTCCGGCAACAGCGTGCCGTCGTCCAGATAACGCACGATCTGGCGGAATATCCACGGCCGTCCCTGTGCTGCCCGACCGATCATCACGGCGTCGGCGCCGGTGGCACGCAGCACCTCGGCCGCCTTCTGAGGGGTGTCGACGTCCCCATTGGCGATCACCGGAATCCGTACGCTCTGCTTGATCGCGGCGATGGTGTCGTACTCCGCCTGACCGCTGTAGTGCTCCTCGCGCGTACGCCCGTGCACCGCGAGTGCCTGGATGCCGGCCGCCTCCGCGATGCGCGCAATCGTCACGCCGTTGCGGCTGGCGCGGGAATAACCGGTACGGATTTTAAGGGTCACCGGCACCTCGACAGCGCGCACCACAGCGTCACAGATCCGGGACACCAGCGCCTCATCCCGCAGCAGCGCCGATCCCGAGTCGACCCGGCACACTTTCTTGGCCGGGCAGCCCATGTTGATATCGACGATCTGCGCCCCGTGTTCGACGTTGTAGCGCGCGGCTTCGGCCAGCGCCTGCGGGTCGTACCCGGCAATCTGCACCGCGATCGGACCGGGCTCACCGCGGTGGTCGCGGCGCAGTCTGGACTTCTCGGTATGCCACAGGCTGGCATCAGAGGTGGTCATCTCCGAAACGGCGAGCCCGGCGCCGAGCCGCCGGCACAATTGCCGGAACGGGCGATCGGTCACCCCCGCCATCGGGGCAAGAATCACTTTCGGATCAATCTGATAGGAACCAATACGCATAGGTTTATTGTCGCCTATTTAGGGGCAATTCCTACAGCTTCAGGGCGATTGAATGTGAATATCAGAATTTTCCGATATTCAAAGCCGCATGACTGCCGTAGTCTCTACCCCGTCAAGACGCACATTCCGGTCGCGAGCCGGGCGTCGAGACCCCGATGCCGCCCTATCCCCCCCTCCCTCAGGGCGGCATACCCCCGACGGCGGGCGCAAGCCCGCCGTGTTTTATTCCCCCCCAGAAAACGCATGGGCCTCAGCCTGGCGCGGCCAGCGGGTTGCTGCGCGTTGCCGGCGGCAGCGTCGACATCACACGACGGTCGTGTGCCGGCACGATCACCAGATCGGGCTTGGCCATCTTCAGCAGATGCAGCTTGATCAGCGCGTCGCGTACGCCCTGGGCGTCCTCGTCGACCAGTACGCGCGACAGCCACGGCCGCTCGGCCGGCAGATCAACGCCCTCGTGCTGCCACGCCAGATCACCGATCAGCGCATAGCTGGCTCCGTCCGCGCTGTGGATGAAGGCGATGATCGAACCCGGCGTGTGGCCTCCGGCCGGGACCAGGACCACCGAGCCGTCACCGAAAACATCGTGGCTTGCCGGGAAGCCCCAGTACGGGCCGCCCTCGAAATCGTAGATGCGGTAGTTGAGCTCGCCCAACGAGCGCGCCAGCGTGGTCTTGTCACCGCCGTCGCGGATGAAGTCACGCTCGGTCTGCGTGATCCACACCGGCACACCGCGCAGATCGTCGAGTCCGGACACGTGATCCCAATGCGCGTGCGTCAGGATCACGCCGGCAATGCGCTCCGGCGCCAGGCTCGCACTGGACAGCTGATCGACCACCGGAATCTCCGGCGTGATCTTCGACATCTGCCGCATCAGCCACGGGATCGTTTCGGTGTGCTTGATCACGTTGCGGCCGAAACCGGAGTCGAACATCAGGATGCCTTTGGGATGTTCGACCACAACCACATCCATGCCGAACTCGATGGTCTCGAACGGCCCTCCGCGATAGGCGAACGCGCCCTGCGACTCCATGCGCCCGGCCATGAACACGCCGACCCTCATGTCCGCCGGCGGCTGTGGATGGATCAGCTGCAGCGGCATGTCCGGTGCGGTGACCGGCAGCGTCGCCGGCGCAAAGCTCCAAGCCAGGGCGCCGATACAGGCCGCCAGCACCACCACCATTCCATAGCCCAGCTTCTTCATCAGACGGTCTCGCAAGATTGGTATTCGGAGGCCTCAGAACGCCGCCGCCGGCATGCTCAGACAGGTGTCGTCGAGCCGCATCAGCAACTCGGCGGCACGCGCGGCACGCGGCAGTTCGTAGCGGAAAAAATAACGGCAGGCGCGCAGCTTGCCGTCATAGAAATCGTGATCGACCTCCGCCGCCGTCTGCAGTCCGCGTTGGGCCTGACGCGCCTGCCGCAGCCACAGCCAAGCCACGACGATATGCCCGAGCATCTCCAGATAGGCCGAGGCATTGGCCAGGAACAGATCGACCTCGCCCTTGGCCGCCGTCATGCCCAGCGTCTGGGTCACGCGCACAGCGGCATCACAGGCCTGCTGCAGCACCTGCGCGTACTCGTCGAGCGTCTCGTCGCCGCGTGTGGCCTCGATCTCGTCGTGAATGCGGGCCAGCAGCAGCTGCAGCGCGGCGCCGTTTTTCATCATCGCCTTGCGCCCGAGCAGGTCCAGCCCCTGGATGCCGTTGGTGCCTTCGTGGATCGGGTTCAGACGGTTGTCGCGATACAGGCGCTCGACCGGATAGTCACGGGTGTAGCCGTAACCGCCGAGCACCTGAATTGCCAGCTTGTTGGCTTCCAGACAGAACTCGCTGGGCCAGGCCTTGGCGATCGGCGTGAGGATTTCCAGCAGCAGATGCAGTGACTCGCGCTGCGCGGCATCGGCGACCACCGCCATCTCGTCGACCAGTCGCGCACAGTACAGGCACAGCGCCAGACCGCCTTCGACATAGGCCTTCTGCTGCAGCAGCATGCGCCGCACATCGGTGTGTTCGATGATCATCACCTGCGGCGAGTTCGGATCCTTCGCAGACGCCGGTCGGCCCTGCGGGCGGTTACGCGCATAGTCGAGCGCGAACTGGTAGCCGGCGTAGCCGAGCATCGTCGCGCCGAAACCGACGCCGATGCGCGCCTCGTTCATCATGTGGAACATGCACGCCAGGCCGTGATTGGGCTGCCCGACCAGCTCGCCGCGGCAAACCTCGGACTCGCCGAAACTCAGCACCGTATTGACGGTGCCGCGATAGCCCATCTTGTGATTCAGCCCCACCAGACGCACGCCGTTGCGGCGGCCGATCGCACCGTCGGCGCCGACCTCGAACTTGGAGACGATGAACAGCGAGATGCCCTTGGTGCCGGCGGGCGCACCGTCGATGCGCGCGAGTACCAGATGCACGATGTTCTCCGACAGATCGTGCTCACCACCGGAGATCCACATCTTGTTGCCGACCAGCTGATAGCTGCCGTCGGGCTGCGGAATCGCACGCGTGCGGATATCGCCGAGCGAAGAACCGGCCTGCGGTTCGGACAGGCACATGGTGCCGAAAAAACGGCCCTGCAACATCGGCCGCATGTAGCGTGCCTGCTGGGCGTCGCTGCCGTGCGCCCGCAGCAGATTGGCTGCCGCGGCGGTCAGGAACGGATAGCCCGCGGTACCCACGTTGGCGGCGTTGAAAATGCCGAGCGCCGCAGACGACACCGTATACGGCAACTGCATGCCGCCAACCTCGGTGTCAAAGGCCGCAGACAGGAAGCCGGCGTCGATGTAGGCGTCCAGCGCCTGCTTGACCTCGGGAATCAGATGCACGCGCTCGCCGTCGAACGTCGGCTCGTTCGCGTCCAGCTTGGCCGCATGCGGCAGAAACTGTTCGACCGCCAGGGTATGCGCCGCCTCGATCACCGCATCGAAGGTTTCGCGATCGTGATGCGCGAACCGCGGGTACGCGCACAGTGCGGCCACGTCCAGCACTTCGTGCAGCAAGAAGTCCAGATCGCGGCGGTTGATCAATTCCGGCATGAAGACTCCCCAGTCCTGTCGGTTGGTTTTAGTGCAAGTCGGGGACACTAGCCTTGTGCCATGGCGCGGCGCAAGCCTGCACGCAGCGCGTGCAGTGAGGATAATTGTGCAACTTGCGATTTCACGGGACCCCCGATGACGAATGCACCGCTCGACACATTGCGCGCACCACCGCCACGCCTGCTGGCACTGGAACTGCGGGCGTGGACAGAACTGGGCCGCCTGCCGCTGCATTACCGGACGCTGCTGCGTGAACTGCCACGCGGCGACGGGCATGCCGTGATGGTGCTTCCGGGCTTCGGCGCCGGCGACGCCACCACGCTGCCGCTGCGACACGTGCTGAACAAGCTCGGCTACGCCAGCTACGGCTGGGCACAGGGCGTCAATCTCGGCATGCGCGGACCGATGCGACAGGCCCTGACCTCACGCCTGCATCTGCTGGGCGAACGTCATCACGGCCCGGTCAGCCTGATCGGCTGGAGCCTGGGCGGCGTGTTCGCGCGGGAAATCGCCCGGCATCAGCCACAGGCAGTACGCCGGGTGATCACGCTCGGCAGCCCGATCAACGGGCACCCGAGCGCCAACAATATGGATGCGCTGTTCAAACTGATGAACCCGAAACAGGCCGCGGCACCGGACATGGAAGGCTTCCGCCGCCGCATCGTCGCGCCACCGGTACCCTGCACCGCGATCTATACCCGCACCGATGGCATCGTCGCCTGGCCGTGCTGCATGGAAGACGAAGCCGACAACACCGAAAACGTTGAAGTACATGGCAGCCACATGGGCCTGCCGTTCAACGCCGAGGTGATCCGCGTCATCGCGCAGCGATTGGCAAAAGACGCTTAAGGCGCTCCTGAGACGCCGGCCTGACGCGTTACCGCGGACAGGATCGCTGCCGGACCGGCCTCGCGGATGCGTGTCGCTTCGGCGGCGTCCCGCGCCAGCAGGGCGCCGGCAAACGCCAGCGCATTCACGCTCATGCCGTCCCAGCGTTCCTGCGTGCGCGGCACCACCATCATCCAGCGCCGCGTCATCAGCCAGTTGTAGTTCTCGCACACGCCGTCGGCGGCATCCGGATCGATCGACACTGCCCGTAGCAGCGCGCAGTACCGCGCGTGGTCCATTGCGGGCGTGTCCGTCGGCGCGCGCGCCTGCAGCGCGTGAGCGAACGGCAGAGCGTCGACGTGCTGAATCCGCGATTGCGACAGCACCGGCGTGATCACCGTATCAACTGGCAGCCCGGGCACATCCGGCCGCAGCGCGCGCGGCACCCACTGCAGATGCTTGTGCGGCTGGCTCGCCCCGGCGCGGCCGCCGCCGTTGTAGAACAGCAGGCCGTCGAGCCGCGCGTTCAGCTGCGCCGCCGCCTCGAAGTCCGCCAGCGACAGCGGCGCCCGCTGAGACTCGAAGCCGGCGGTGACCAACAGCAGATGCGGCTCGATCACGTTGAACTTGTTCAGCAGCAGCACATGCCCGGGCGATACATGCGCGACGTACAGCGCGGGTTCGTACGGCAGGAACGGATTCGCCGGCTTGTCCGCACTCTGCGCGGCGGAAGCCGCCTGCTTGCGGCGAAGGTTGTCGACCACCCGCAGCGCGTAGCGAATCCCATCCTGCTCGAGGGTCTCGAAGGCGGTCGCGATGGACTGCAACGCGCCGCGATCGCGCGCCGCAGTCGCGACCGCTTCAGCCCGCTGCAGCAGCGCGGCACCATCAGCGGGAAGCTTATTGAATTCTGAAGTCATCAATCGGTCCGTCGTCTTGCACGCGCGCCGCGGGGCGGCACTTTCCTCGGGTCCAGCCCAGCTGGCACACTGCGGGTCCATGCTAAACCGCCGCACTCATCGCCGACACATTGCGCTGCTGGGCATCTTCGCGATGCTGGCGCAGTTGCTGCTGCCGATTGCGCACGCAGCCAGCATGGCCCAGCGCAGCGGTAATCCTCTGAGCTTGGTGTTCTGCGGCAACGGCACCGGGCACTCCGCTGCACTGTTCGCGCAGCTGCCGCCGGAAGTTCGCAGCGCGCTTGAGCAGAAGTCCGAACGGCAAATGCCGCCGGCCTGCACGCTCTGCGCCGCAATGCACGGAGCGCATCTGGCCGGTGCGCCAGCCACACCGCGGCTGCCAGCGGCAGAGGCGACGCCCGCGATCCGCGCCGAAGCAACGCCGCTGCGCGCTGCCAGCGGATACCGCTTCACTCCGCCCGCACGCGCTCCCCCGCCAATCTCCGTCTGAACCGCGCGGCGTGATGCCGCATTGCCCGGGCACGTCCCGGCAGTTCCGTGTTCAGGACCACCGGGGCGTTGCCGCCTTCACGGTGGCTGGGGAGATTTCATGAATATCCGTTTCATTGCGCGGGCCGCAGGAGCGGCCGGCGTCGTCATCGCGTCAGCCTGGACTGCGCCGACGCTGGCCTGCTCGACCTGCAAATGCGGCGATCCGACCGTCAATCTATTCGGTACCGAAAAGTCCTTCAGCAGTCGTTTGCGCATCGGCTTCGACTATCTGGTCCGGTCCGAAACCCAGGGCGATCCGAGCGTCAACGAACGCCAGACCGATGAGCAGCGCCTGCTGCTGGGGCTGGCCTATAGCCCGCTGCCGAACCTGAGTCTGGCCGTGCAGGTGCCGTACGTGCATAAGCAGATCGAGGACAGCAATCGCGCACGCCAGGACGCCGACGGTCTCGGCGACATCGACCTGATCGGGCGCTGGACCTTGCTGCGTTCCGGCGCCATGTCGGGGCGCCATCTGGCCGGCCTGCGCTTAGGCGTACGCCTGCCGACGGCCGACGAGGTCGAGGATGGCGACGGCCGGCTGCTGGACATTGACGTGCAGCCGGACGCCGGCGCCACCGTGCCGAACCTGGGCGGCTGGTACGCCTACTTCCGCTTCCCGTGGCATATCGGTGTCACCGCGACCTACTTCAGCTTCGGCGACGGGCATCAGGACTTCTCACCGGGCGATGCCGTGGTGGCGTCGGTGCTGGGCCAGTACGGCGTGACGACGAAGCTGGCCGTGCAGCTGGGTCTCGACGCGCGCCATTCGCAGAAAAACCAGTTTGCCGGCGTCGACGACGAGGACTCCGGCGGGACGCTGGCGATGGCCTTCAGCGGCGTTGCACTGCGCGTCATGGACGAACTGGTCCTCAGCGCCGGCGTGCAACTGCCGCTGTTCGAAAACCTCAACGGTCACCAGGACGAGGATGCGGCACTGCGCGCCGGCCTCGCCTACGACTTCTGATCGCGCGAATGCCGCATTCGATCCGCATTCGCAGCCTTCACCTCATTCAAGGGAATCTCATCATGAAAACGCATCAACTCCTGAACGGCGCACTGGCGTGCACCGCCATCGGCCTGCTCGCCGCCTGCGGCGGCACCGGCTCGCGCGAAGCCGGCTATGAAGCCCGCGTCGAAGCCATCGCCGCCGGAGCCAAGACCGGCCACATGACAGCCAGCACCGAACTGGTCCACGAACCGAAAGCCTTTCGCCGCGCCGACGGCCTGCGCATCGAGCTGGAGCTGGGTCTGATCAATCTGGCGCCGGTGGAACTGGTCGCCTGCAACGGTGCCAGCGCGAAGCTGGACACGCTGCTCACGCAGCTCAGCCCGCTCGGCACGGCCTACGCACATTCCGATCACATCGGCACGCCGCCGGCCGGACCGGTCGACACCGCCGCAGCGGACGGCGAGCGCTTCGACCTCGGCGCCATCGTGGCCGAGCCCGGCACCTATTGCGGCCTGACGGTCGAGCTCGCACCGGAAGCCGCCACTGTCGCCAAGCACGGCGACCTCGATGCCGACCTGAACGGCTACGCGCTGAACGTCGCCGCCTGCTACTACCCGGCTACCGTCGGCCTGTCGGACGCCGACGCCGCGGCCGTCACCGAACATCAGTGCATCCAGACCCGAGCAGGCACGACCTATCGTCACTTCACCTTGCCGTTCGCCCAACCGCTGACGCTGAACGAGCAGCAGCGCAGCGTCGAACTGACGGTGGTCAGCCGCTACGAGGAGTGGTTCGACGGCATCGACATGAGCCTGATCGAGGGCGATGCGATCCAGCAGGCTCGACTGATGGACAACATCGTCGCCGCCGCGCACGTGGTCGAAGCCACGCAGCAGAACATTGCGGTGGCCTTCGGCCTTGCCGTGGGCGGTGAGCAGGCGCTGTGCAATAGCGTCTACCAGGGCATCGGCAACGGCGCACAGCAGGACTACGAGCTGACCGATTTCCGCTTCTACATTTCCGACCTGCACCTGCATGGCACCAGCGGCACCGCCCCGATCACCTTGGCCGCCAAGGCCAACGGCATGAGCTACCAGGATGAGATGCACAACGTCGCGCTGCTGGGCCTGGTCCAGGGCTGCAGCACGACGGAGGTGATCAGCAACCTGAGCATCGCCGGCACCGCAGCCGCCGGCGAATATGACGAACTCTGCTTCAACGTCGGCATTCCGTTCGAGCTCAACCACATCGACGTCGCCACCGCCGCCGCACCGATGAACGTGACCGCGATGGCATGGTCGTGGCTGTCCGGCCACAAGTTCCTCCGCATCGATGGCGTCGGCGACGCTGACGGCGCGCGCAACAACTACTTCCTGCATCTGGGTAGCACTGGCTGCACCAACGGCAGCGGCGCCAACGGCGCACCGCCGGATGCCGCCTGCTACTACCCCAACGTCGCCGAAGTCTGCCTCGACTACACGGCACTGAAGGCGGGCCAGCGTATCGTGGCCGATCCTGCGGAGGTGTTCTCGGAGTCGGACCTGACCTACAACACTGACGGCACCGCGGCCGGCTGCATGTCCGGCAACAGCGATCCGGAGTGCGCCGCGATCATTCCCAAGCTCGGTCTGGACTTCAACTACGCCGGCACCACACTGCCGAGCGAAGGCCAGCAGCTGTTCTACGTGGCCGAGTAGGCACCGGGTCCATCCATGAATCCTCGCCTACACACTGCATTGAACGTGCGGCGCGGCGGCATGGCGTCCATCCTCGCGATGGGCGCCATACTCGGACTGGTCGGCTGCAGCGGCGGCAGCGCGTCGCAACACAGCGGCGGCACGCCTACACCGACACCGACACCGACACCGACACCGACACCGACACCAGCAGCCTACGTTTTCGACCTGCCTTCCGGCTTTCCACAACCAGCGATTCCGGCCAACAATCCGATGAGCACAGCCAAGGCCGCATTGGGCCGGCAGCTGTTCTACGACACGCGTATGTCGCTCAACGAACAGGGATCCTGTGCCAGCTGCCACGAACAGCGTCTGGCATTCACCGACGGCCGCGCGCATGCGGTCGGTCCAACCGGCGACGTGCATCCGCGTTCGGCGTTAAGCCTGACCAATGTTGTCTACAACGCAAGGCAAAACTGGGCGAACCCGAATACACGCGATCTGCGCGAACAGGCGCTGGGCGTATTGCTCAACGAAAACACGATCGAACTCGGCTGGGCCGGACGCGAGCAGCAGATGCTCGACCGCCTGCGTGCCGATCCCGACTACGTCGGGCGCTTTGCCGATGCCTACCCGGACGATACCGATCCGTTCACGCTCGACAACGTCGCCAAGGCACTGGCTGCGTTCGGTGCGACTTTGATCTCCGGCCACTCCGGCTACGACCGCTACTACGACGCCGAGGCTCCCGATCCGGACGCGATGAGCGCCTCGGCACGGCGCGGAGAAACCCTGTTCTTTTCCGAGCGGCTTGAATGCTTCCACTGCCACGGCGGCTTCAACTTCGCGCAATCGGTCAATCACGACGGCAGCACACTGGACCAGATCGAGTTCCGCAACAACGGCCTGTACAACATCGCCGGGCCGGCACCCGGCCTGCCGCTGGCCGCGGGCAATTACCCTAGGGACAACCAAGGTCTGTACGAGTTCACGCAGAACCCGTCCGACATGGGCCGCTTCCGTGCGCCGACGCTGCGCAATATCGCGCTGACTGCGCCGTACATGCACGACGGCTCGATCGCGACATTGCGCGAGGTCATCACCACGCACTACGCCCGTGGGGGACGATTGGTCAGCACCGGAGAGCATGCCGGCGACGGCTCGCAAAGCCCTTACAAGGATGCATTGATGGTCGGATTCACACTCAATCCGCAGGAACTCGATGACGTTCTGGCGTTCCTAGATGCGTTGACCGACTGGGCGTTCATCTGCGACGAGCGCCTCAGCGACCCGTTTGGTCGCATCCCGATGCACGCAGCCTGCGTGCAGATTCCTTGACCGAGCAAGCCGATGCCCATGCCACAGACCACCTTCGGATCGCCCCACGCCCGGCGAACGATCGGCAATGGCATCCCTGCTGGTTTCTCTCTGGCTTTCAAACAATCCTGAGGCTGCAACCTTGATATTCGCGTTACGCCAGCACCGGACTCGCCCGCATCGCCGCATCGGCGTGCTGGCGAGCCTGCTGGCGATCGTCGGACAGCTGTTGCTGCCGTCGTGGCATGCGCAGGCCTGGGCGACACAGAATGACGCCCCGGTTCTGGTCGCGTTCTGCGGCACGCTGTCCACTACTCAGACCGAAGCGTGGCTGGCCAGTCTGCCGGCGGAGCTGCGTAGCGTGCCTGTCGATGCACACGAGCACGCCACCTTCCAGGGGTGCGCACTGTGCGCGCTGGTGCACGCCATTGGCGCAAGTCCGGGCAGCTCGCCGGTACAGCACGCCCTCGCGGCGATGCCTGGCATCGCGCCGATGGGTCATCGCGTCGCCGCGCCCGACACGCGCGACGTCGCGCAGCCGTCGCAGCGCGGACCGCCCCGGCTCTCCTGATTCGATTGCCCGGTCCTCAGGCCGTTTCCATCGTCATGCGCCACCCGGCGCCAGGAGTACTCTCATGAATCCGAACACCTTCACCGCACGGCACAGCCTGCGCATGCTGTCCCTGCTGCTGACATTGACGCTCGGTCTGCCGGCGATCTCCAACGCCGAATCGCCGTCCGCATCGTCCCCGGTCGAACTGACCGACGCCTGGGTCCGCGCGACGCCTCCCGGCGCAGGGGCCGCTGCAGGCTACGGCACGCTGCGCAACACATCAGACCGGACTGTCCGCATCACCGCGTTGAGCTCACCGTTGTCGAAGAAGCTCGAAATTCACGAGATGAAGATGGCCGGCGGCCAGATGCAGATGCGCGCTGTGGCGGATCCGACTCTGGCGCCGGGCGAGACGCTGACGCTGCAGCCCGGAGGCTTCCACCTGATGTTCATGGGGCTGAACAGTACCCCGCAGGCGGGTGATCAGGTCGAGCTGACGCTGGAGCTGGACGGCGGCAGCCCGGCACAGTTCACGCTGCCGGTCCGCGACGCCGCTGGCATGAGCCATCACTGAGAAAGCAGCAATGCCACACGCAGGAAAGGACCGCGTCTTCGCGGTGACGCTGTCTTGCGCGGGCGGGATCAACCTGTTGGCGGCGGCCATTGTGATCGCGGCCGCCGCCGTATTCGGCCCGGGCTGGCCACAGGTCGTCACGGGCGCGCTGTTCGGCGGCGGCCATGGCTGATCCCCAACGTGCACGGAGACATCGGCAGCGACGGCGGATTCACGCGCTCATCTGGATCCTGCTGATCGGCGCGCTGCATGCCGCCGCCAGCGCATCCGCCATCACCGCACACTCCTCCCCGCAAATCCGATGGATCCGCATCGATCCGCCGGCCGTGGCACCGGCGCCACCCAGCCCCGCCTCAGCCCATGCGTCGTCGTAGGCGGGCGGCGAAGAATCCGTCGGTGCCGTGCTGGTGCGGCAGCAGCTGCAGCATGCGTCCCGGCAGCGTGATACCTGCACTCGCCAGCTCGGCACCGGCGTCGTCCAGCTCGAACTGCGGATGTGCGGCGAGGAAGGCTTCGACGATGTCGGCATTCTCGGCATCGAGCAGACTGCAGGTCGCATAGACCAGACGTCCGCCGGGGCGCACATGCCGCGCGGCCCGCGCAAGGATCTGCGCCTGCAGCGTCGTCAATGACGGCAGGTCGAGCGCCTTCAACCGCGCTTCGGGCTGGCGTCGCCAGGTGCCGGTGGCTGAACAGGGAGCGTCGACCAGGACCGCGTCGGCTTGCACTTCGGGTTCCTCATCATTGCCCAAAGTCCTGATCTGCACGCAGTGGACGCCGGCCCGCTGCAGTCGCGGCGCCAGCCGCGCCAGTCGGGTGGAATCGCTGTCCCACGCGTACAGCGTGCCGCGATCCTGCATCTGCGCCGCCAGTGCCAGGGTCTTGCCGCCGGCACCGGCACAGTAGTCGATCACGGTCTCTCCGGGCTGCGCGTCCATCAGCATTGCGAGCAGCTGGCTGCCCTCGTCCTGCGGTTCGATCCAGCCATCGCGATAGATCGCAAGATTCTGCAGCGCGGCCCGCCGCGCCACGCGCAATCCCTGTGGCGCATACGGCGTGACCTGCACCTCGATGCCGGCTTCAGACAACGCCGCCTGCGCCTCCGCTCGATCGCATTTGAGCGTGTTGACGCGCAGATCGACTGGCGCCTGCTCGCACAGCGCCGCTGCCAAAGACTCTGCCGCGTCTCCGTACTGCAGTTGCCAGGCCTGATAAATGGTGTCGGGCACATTGGCGCGTTCGGCCGCGGTCAAGGCGCTGTCGTCATGCGCTGCCAGCCGCGCACGCAGCGCATCGACATCGACACCCAGGGACTGCAAGCGCTCCGGGGAAACCCGTTCGCTGCGTAACAAAAGCGCTGCGCACAACGCGGCCGATGACCCTTCACCCACCATTGCGCGCAGGCGGCGCAGATCGCGCAGCACGCCATAGACCATTTCCGTGACCCAGGCACGGTCGCGGCCGCCCATATTGCGACGCTCGCGAAATGCCGCCTGCAGACAGCGGTCCGCCGCGCGACCCTGCAGTACTTCGTCAAGGACTGCGCAGGCTAGTTGCCACTGCGCCGGATACAGGCCGCTGCCGCGCATCGGTTCAGGTGCGCTCATCGCAGGCTCCGGCGATACCCGGCCAACGACCGTTCGTCGGCTGACAACCACAAGGTATTGTTAGCAGACGGCACCGGTGACACTATCCATCGTGGTTGGCGAGCTGTGAGCATGGTTTTATTGAGCCGATCGGAAGCGTGAGTTTCGGGGTGTTGAAGTGACTGCAGACACTGCAGCAACGGCGACATCCGGCAAGGACAAGCAGAAAGAAGCGAAGTCTATCTGGTTGACCTGATTCACTTAGTTTTTTAAGGCGGTGGCGGCTTGGGCGCTGCCGCTTTTTTTTGGCCGCAGCGCGGGGACGCGACCCATTGGCTCCGGCATTGATCTGGGTCAGCAAGACTGTCATGTCGACCCGGTAGTTTGGCCCGATACGCTTGGCGGTTCCGGCATCCGAGATCACCTCGCCGGGTCCGTGCTGTCCGAGCCGAACCACCCGCAAACCGCCCAAGCCTATGAACGCTGCCATCGCCCAGTCACACGATCCGTCCACCTCCTTCAGCAAGGAGCAACTGCTTTCGTGCTCGCACGGCGGCCTGTTCGGCCCCGACCATGCGCGATTGCCGGCCCCCCCGATGCTGATGGTGGATCGCATCGCCGCAATCGCCCATGAAGGCGGCAAGTTCGACAAGGGCTATATCGACGCCGAGCTCGATGTGCGCCCCGACCTGTGGTTCTTCGATTGCCACTTTCCAGACGATCCGGTGATGCCGGGCTGCCTGGGACTGGATGCGCTATGGCAACTGGTCGGCTTCTTTCTGGCCTGGAGCGGCCACGGCGGACGCGGTCGCGCGCTCGGCGTCGGTGAAGTCAAATTCAAGGGTCAGATCCTGCCCAACGCCAAGCGCGTGCAATATCGGCTCGACCTCAAGCGCGTGTTCGCGTCCAAGCTGACGATGGGCATCGCCGATGGCGTGGTGTCGGTCGACAGCCGGCCGATCTACTTCGCCACCGACCTGCGCGTCGGCCTGTTCCATTCGACCGAAGGGTTCTGAGGCCCGTGCGCCCGCCCTCGTCACGCCGCGCGGTCATCACCGGCGCCGGCATCGTCTCCTGCATCGGCAACGATCTCGACACCGTCTCGCACGCGCTGCGCGACGGACGTTCCGGCATCCAGCCGGCGCCGGCGTATCGCGAAATGGGCCTGCGCTCCCAGGTCGCCGGCCGCATCCATCTGGATTGCGAGGCATTGATCGACCGGCGCATCCGTCGCTTCATGAATGACGGTTCGATGTATGCCTATGTTGCGATGGGCGACGCCATCGCCGACGCGGGCCTCGACGCCGACGCGGTCAGCGATCTGCGCACCGGCCTGGTGGTCGGCACCGGCGGCGCGTCTCCGGCGAATCTGATCGCCGCTGCCGACGCGCTGCGCGAAAAGGGCGTGAAGCGCATCGGCCCCTACGGCGTCACGCGGACAATGTGCAGCAACGTCGCCGCGACGCTGGGCACCGCATACAAGGTGCGCGGCACCGCGTACTCGATCACCTCGGCCTGCGCCACCAGCGCGCACTGCATCGGCCATGCCGCCGAACGCATCCGCGCCGGCACCGAGGACATCATGTTTGCCGGCGGCGGCGAGGAAGAGCACTGGTCGTCGGCGATGCTATTCGATGCCATGGGCGCGCTGTCCAGCGCGTGGAACGACACGCCGGAGTGCGCGTCGCGCCCCTACGACGCCGAACGTGACGGCTTCGTCATCGCCGGCGGCGCCGGCATCGTCGTCGTTGAGGAACTGGAGCACGCGCTCCAACGCGGCGCCCGCATCTACGCAGAGATCGTCGGCTACGGCGCGACGTCCGACGGCGCCGACATGGTCGCGCCGTCCGGCGAAGGCGCGGTGCGCTGCATGCGTCAGGCGCTCGACGGCGTCGACACCCCGATCGACTATCTCAACACCCACGGCACCGGCACGCCACTGGGCGACGCCACCGAGCTGCGTGCGATCCGGGAGGTGTTCGGCGAGAACATGCCGCCGATCAGTTCGACCAAATCGCTGACCGGGCATTCGCTCGGCGCCGCCGGCGTGCATGAAGCGATCTATTGCCTACTGATGCAGCGCGACGGATTCCTCGCGGCGTCGGCCCATATCGACCGGCTCGACCCGGAGTGCGAATGGGCGCCGATCCTGCGTCAGGCCCGTCTCAACACGCGCCCGCGCACGGTGATGTCGAACAGCTTCGGCTTCGGCGGCACCAACGGCACTCTGGTGCTGCGCACGTTCGCCGGCTAGCGCCGCGACCCGCACCGGACAAAAAAAGGGGCACGCAATGCGTGCCCCCTTCCCCGCAAATGCCGGACCGCCCCCCGACGGCCGGCATTCTCCCGGTCTGGTGCGCAATATCCCCGCGTCAGTGATGCAGCTCACGGCGATGGCGCCCGCGTAGCGTACGCAATCCGGCGCCAAAGAGCATCAGGAACACGACTGACCACGGCGTCGCACCGGAGCCGAAGCGACCGGCGTCGGGCTTGCCACCGCCCGTGTCGCCGCCACCGTCCGTCGCCTTGTCGAAGCGATACAGCTGCACGCCGCGGCCGAACGTGCCAGCGAACAGCTGGCTGTCATCACCCGGCTTGGTCACCAGCGTATTGATCGGCACCGACGGCAGATCGCCCAGCGGCGCCCAGCTGCTGCCGTCCAGATCCGACGAGATGAACACGCCCAGATCGGTGCCGACGATCAGCTGCGAACCGCGACGAATGATCGCGGTGCTGATCACCGGAGGCAGATCGCCGGTGATGTCGGTGAAATGCTCACCGGCATCGGTCGACTTGTAGACGTAACCCTCGCCCAGTTCGGGATTGGTGTCGAGGTACTGCCCGTCCGGCAACCAGCGCGCGGTGGAGTAGCCGCCGAGCACGACGTACACCGTGTTCGGATCGTCCTGGTCGATCGCGATGTCGTAGATGTAGCGGTTCGGCAGTCCGATCGCCGAGGCCTTGTGCCAGCCGTTCGCCGAGCCCTTCTGCGCCGGTGCGTCGCCGCCGACGTTGGTCGCCAGGCCGCCCTGGAACTGCGCACCCGCGCCCGTCAGATTGCACGGCCCGCAGAAACCGACGTAAACCGCATCCCCGCGCACCGCCAGCGGTCCGCGCGACTGGAACGCCGAGCCGGTCACCGCGTTGGTGCCCAGATCGTAGACGGTGGTCCATTCGGCATCCGTCGAGGCGTTCAGCGTCTCGGCCACCTTGGTGCCGGCCGCGACCAGGTGCTCTGCATCGTCCGGATCCATCCGGAACGGACTGAGGAAGTGCGCCGTACCGACGTCGAAGTCGTCCACGTACTCGTTGGTCTTGCCGCCGTCTGTGGTCCGCACCAGCGACAGCCCCGGCGTCTGGTAATAGGCAACATCGGAGTTGTCCGGATCGACCGCGGTCCACATGCCGTCGCCGACATAGATGCGCAGCTGACGCCGCGTTTCCGGCTCGATCTTGCCGGAAGCGTTGTCCTGCAGACCGTAGTAGACCGTGCCGTCCTTGGCGACGCTGATGCCGTAGTTGAACAGCGTGTAGAAGCCATGGTTGGCCCCGCTGCCCCACTTGGTGTTGTCAAAGTCGTCGACCACGGTGTCGGACGAGTACTGCTTGAACACGCCTCCGTCGTTGCCGACGATCAGCCACACGCCGCCGCGCTGTTCGTCCGGGATGTAGATCGCGTCGTGCTGATCCGGATGCGTCGTCGTGATGTAGGTATACAGACCGTCGCGGAACGGACACACCGGCGGCGCCGGACCGAGACCGAGATTGCCGAGCAGGAACAGGCAGGTGTTGCCGGCGAAATAGGTGCCGATGACCTTGAAGTCATTTGGCGTCTGCTCCAGTCCCGTTACGGGGACGTTCAGGCGGTTCTTCCAGACCTCCTCCATGCCGAAGGCGACGCGGGTCGGAATACCCAGCAACGGATCGGCCGCGGTCGGATCGGGTTTGATCCAGAGGTCGTACCAGGACTGCACGCCAGGGCCGATACCCAGCGCGACAACGGCCGCCAAGGATGAACCGGTTGCGACGCCGGCGTAGGTCAGCTCGACATCGTCGGCCATGCGAATCCAGGTGTCGCCGAAGTCCGGCGAAACGTAGACACCATTGAGCGCGGTGGGATTGAACCCTTGCGTTGCCAGCTCGCAGATGAATTGCGGATCGCCTTCCGGCAGCGCAGAACAGTCCAGCGGCAACGACGGCAAACCCTCATCCGTCGGCAAGTCCAGCACCGGAATGCCGTCATTGAGCAATACCGCGTCCTGCACGATCGCGTAGACGTAGTTGTGGTCCTGCGCCGGGCCGATCGCATGACCCATCTCGATCCGTCCGATGCGGGCCTGCGGCGCGAACCCGAACGGCACCAAGCCACCCGTCACGTTCTGCAGCTCGCCGACGCCGGTACCGACACGCGCGAAGGTGCCGGCCTTGCCGCTGTCAGAGCGATACAGGCCGTTGCCGGGCGACTGGGGCGTGCCGTCGGCGTACGGCAGCGCGCCGGACCGGAAGCCCACCGCCGCCAGCACCGGACAGCCGTCTTCGCCGCAGGCGACGTCGGTGACGCCGCCGGGCTGCTTGATCACGACATCAGTGACCATGTTGGCGAGCTGGCAGGGGCCGAGCCCGACGACGCCGGCGCACTGCTCGGACACCGGCAATGCGACATTGGTGAACGTGGTGCCGGCGTCGTCGGAGCGGAACAGCCCCATGCCGGTGGCCGCGTAGACGATGCTGGGGTTGCTCGGATCGACCGCAAGCCGCGACGCATTGGTCCCGTCGGGCAGACCTTCAGCGTGATGCCAGCTCTTGCCGAGATCATCCGACCAGTAGCCGCCGAGACCGACATACGTGTTACCACCCTGCACATGCTCACCGGTCAGCGCGATCACGCGGCCGCCGCCGGCCGAGGTCCACGCGACCGCACTGGTCACCAACGTCGGCAGCGTGTCACCGATCGGCTGCCACAGATCGCCCAAGGTGCCGACATCGCCGCCGGTTGCCTGCGACATCCAGATGCCACCGGTGCCAATGGCCACGAACAGACGCTGTGCTTCTGGATCGTAGGCAAAACTGTCGGCACGGCCGGCCACCTCGGGAATGCCATCATTGGCACCATCCGGATATGCCTCGTCGGAAACCTGGGGCCCCACGCCGTACTCTTCCCATTGCCCGGAAGCGTTGGCGATCTTGGCCTGCGCCGTTTTGAGTGCCGCCTTCTGCTCGACCGCCTTGCGCATCAGTGCCGGCGGCACGCTGCCGCGCATGCCGAGAAACTTGCTCTTTTCCTCGATTTTCTCGGCAAAGCCCTCCGGCAGCTTGCGCCAGGCGCAGAAGCGTTCGCCGAACTGCGCGCGGATCTTGGCGGCATTGGCGCGTGCAAAACCGGGATTCATCTTCTCCGATACGTCAACCGGGTCGACCCATTCGTACCCGGGTGGACAGACATCGATACCGACCAGCGCCAGACTCTGCTCGCGCCAGCGCGGCTGCAAGGCCAGTGCAACCACTCCGGCAACCGAGACAACGATCGCAGCCATCCATGCGTTCGTACGCCAGCTTCGCTTGCTCAGCTTCATTTCACCCATCCCCGAAAAAATGCCAGACGTCGTCGTCTGGCTGAAGTCTTGATCGCGCCATGCACCCCACACATCGGCGAAGTCATTCTGCCATCGGCGCCGATCATGCAGGCCTGAGTGGAACCCCCGAAATGTGTTAATTGTTTGTTAACGACACATGCGCCGGTGTGCAGTGCTAGATTGCAGATACGCAACTCTGGAGCTGCTGGATGGACCCGCGAACTGCACTGGTCGTCGACGATTCGAAATCAGCTCGCTTCGCGCTGCGCAAATCACTGGAACGTCACGGCTTTCAAGTGGCGACCGCCGAAAGCGCTCGTGACGCCTACCTGCATCTTCAGCAGCATCTTCCCGACGTGATTTTTCTGGATCATGCGATGCCTGAGGAAGATGGCTTCGCTGCGCTGCGGCGCCTGCGGGAGCAACCGCAGACCGCCGCCATTCCTGTGGTGATCTGTTCGTCTTACGACGATGCCCGTTTCGTCGAACAGGCGCGCGAACGGGGCGCTGTAGCCGTGCTGCCCAAACCGCCGACGCCCGAAGCGCTGCAAGGCGTGCTGGATGAGCTACCGGAACTCGCGACGGCGGCACCGGAACCTCCCGTGCAGGCCACGGTGACGGACGCCGGCATTGAGCTCGACACTCAAGATCCGGGGCACAGCGCGACATCGGCTCCGGCTGAGCCCGAATCTCCCGAGGCAGAAGGCGATTCATCCTCTGACGACGACGCGGTTTCCAACCAGCGACTGGAGCGCGCAATGACGGACCTGCGCCTGCATATTGACGCGATCCACAGCAGCCCCGCGAGCAGCCACAGCGCAGATGATCGCGATTTCGCTCGCCTGAACGCGCGAGTTGACGAACTGGATCGCCGTGTCAGCTCAGCGTTGGCGACGCAGGCCACTGCCCATCGCCAGGCCATCGAGCAACTGCAACTGGAGCATGCGGAAGCGATGGAGAGCCTGCGCCGACATCAGACTGACGCGCTGGAACAGGTGCGACGTCAGGCAGAACGTGATCTGGCAGCCCTGCAAGCACAACTGACCGAGCAGATCGATGCAGCGATGACGATGGCCCGGGACCAGGCCTATGCGCGCGTCGCCTCAGCACTCCGCAACGCGTTTCCTCCTGCCGAGTAGGAAAACCTCAGGCGCTGCGCCAGACTGCAAGCAGTAGCAGCAGCCATCCGGCCAGAAACAGAACACCGCCAATGGGCGTGATCGCCCCGAGCACGCGTACACCGCTGAGCGTCAGCGCATACAGGCTGCCGGAAAACACCAGCACGCCGCCGGCAAAGCACCCCCCGGCCGCCGCGAGCGGCCCCGGCGTCGGCAAGACCCGAAAGAGAACGCCAACAGCCAGCAACGCGAACGCGTGATACATCTGGTATTCGACGGCGGTTTTCCAGATCGCCAGCATGTCCGGCGCCACGCGCGCGCGCAGTGCATGCGCGCCGAACGCCCCCAGCGCCACACCCAACAGTCCGTAGACGGCGCCCAGCGACAGAAACAATTGGCTCATGGTGTAGCTTTTTCCGGAATGTCCGCAGCTACTGTACTTCAGGTCGCGTCGACCACACGAAAGCCGATGCCCCGGTGGCGCAGGCGTTCGATCAAGTTGTTGCCCATGGCCTGTACCGGCGTGATCACACCGGCGCTTCGAGGCAAGCGGTCGAAGGCCAGACACAACGCGGATTCGGACAGCATCTTCGACGTTTCGCCATAGCCGGGATCACCGCCGCTGACCTCACAGCGCACATGGTGTCCACCGCCCTCACCGAGGAAGGTGATCTTGAACCAGCCCTTGGCACGCTGCGCTTCACTGGGGCCATCTCCGCTGGCACGCAGCGCGAGCAGCCGCTTGCGTGTCATTTCCAGCTGGCTGCCGGCCACGACCGCTCCAGTGGCGGCCACCAGTCCGGCCACAGTGCCAATCCGCTTGATCTGCAGAAAATGACCGTAGCGGAAATCCGGTCCGTAGCGGTCGATGGCGGCGGCACTGCGCCGCACGATCTGCGGATCGATCGTCGGCATGGGCAGCGCCCAGGTGCCCAGCGCATCGATGAAGCGCAGTCCATGCCGTACCGAGCCGATCCGGCGGTCGACCGGCCAGCCCTCCTCAGCCCGGCGCTGACGCTGCACCGAGATGTACTTCGGCAGCCGCGAAAACGCGGTCACCGCGGAATGCAGGGTGCCTCCGGAGATCGCGCCGCCGGCGCGCACGAAACCCTGCACCTTCAACGGCACGTCCTGCGGCAGCTGCTGCACGGTGAACCAACAGCCCAGATCGTGTGGAATGCTGTCGAAGCCGCAGCAGTGCACGATGCGCGCGCCGCTGGCGCGGGCGCTGTCGTGATAGCGCAGCCACATGCGATCGACAAATTCCGGCTCTCCGGTCAGATCGACGTAATCAGTCCCCAGATCGGCGCAGGCATGAACCAGCGGCTCGCCGTATTCGATATAGGGCCCCACCGTGCTGATGACGACACGCGTGGATCCGGCCAGTGCGCGGATCGACGCCTCGTCGTCAACATCGGCATGCAGTACGGCAGGCGGGTTGGCGCCGGCGACGGAAGTCAGATCCTGTCGCAGCTGCTCCAGTTTCTCTGAGTTGCGCCCAGCCAGAGCCCAGCGCAGGCGCTCGCCGCCGTGCCCCGCGAGATATTCAGCGGTCAATCGGCCGGTAAAACCGGTCGCCCCAAACAGCACGATGTCGTAGTCGCGCGACTTGTTCATTCAACTTCCTCTCCGCCCCTGTATTCGGGGTTCGCTGGTGAATGATATCCGGCGACCGCCTCACCGCGCTTGTCGTAAAGTTCGGCTCCTGACATCGAGGGGGAAGCGACCGATGGCCGCAGCAACCGCTTACTACACGCCAGAAAGCCTGCGCTTCCTGCGCTCGCTGGCGCGCAACAATTCGCGTGAGTGGTTTACCGCGCACAAGGCCGAGTACGAACAGCATGTGCGCCAGCCCAGCCTGCGATTGATCGCGGATCTGGCTGAGCCACTGCAAGCCATCAGTCCTGAATACATCGCCAGCCCCAAGCCGGTCGGCGGCTCGCTGTTCCGGATTCACCGCGACACCCGCTTCGCGGCCGACAAGACGCCTTACAAAACGCACATCGGCATGCGCTTCTATCACGCCGCCACTGTCGCCACGGCACGCGGCAGCGACGGCAATGCTGCCCCCGGCCGACTCGATGCACCGGTGTTCTATCTGCACGTGGAACCCGGCGCCAGCTTTGCCGGCGGTGGCATCTGGCATCCGCAGCCAGAGACGCTCAAGCGTGTGCGCAACTTCCTGCTCAACAGTCCGGTCAGCTGGAAGCAGGCCACAGAGAGTGCCGCGTTTCGCAAGCAATTCGCGCTCGGTGGCGACTCGCTGTCCCGGCCGCCGCGCGGCTACGACCCCGAACACCCGATGATCGAGGACCTCAAGCGCAAGGACTTTGTCGCGTCGTCACAGTTCAGCGACGATGACCTCATGCGTCCGGACTTGGTCAAACAGCTGATCAAGCGCTATCAAGTCATCACGCCGATGATCGACTGGCTGTGTGGCGCGCTGGATCTGGAGTTCTAGCCGGCGCCCGGCAGCACGGTCACCGGAACCGGGCAGGCCTATACTTTTATGGCTGGCGCACGCGCCGGCGCCGTTCACTTACTGAAATCGAATCGCATGCACAGCAAACCCGCGCTCGAATGGTCCGACAGCTACGCGCTTGGCTATCCGCCGATGGACAGCACGCACCAGGAATTCGTTGTCCTTGCGCGCGCAGTACTGCTGGCCGCCGACGACACCATCGCCGAGCGCATGGACGCGCTGGCCACGCACACGCAGGCACATTTCGATCAGGAAGCCGAGTGGATGACCAGCACGGCGTTTCCGCCGTCGCAGTGCCATCTCGACGAACACGAAGCGGTGCTGAAGTCTGTTTACGAGGTTCAGCAGCAACTCGCCAGCGGTGAAAACGGCGCCATCGACACGGCGCGCTCACTGGCCATGGAATTGCTCAAATGGTTTCCCGGCCACGCTGCGTATCTGGACTCCGCACTGGCGCAGTGGATGGCCAAGCGCGCCTATGGCGGCGCACCGATCGTGTTTCACCGGAGCTGAACTTCCTCCGGGGCGAAGCCTCGTCTACCGCGGCTGCGCGGCCATGAAGCGCTCGCGAAGGGTTTCGATGCGCTTGCGATTGGCGCCGAGATCCGAGTAGCCCAGACGGCTCGACGAGCGCAACTGGATCACCGACGCGTCGGCCGGAAAAACGAATTCCATGTCGTCGACATAGCGCATCAGCGCCGTAGTCGCGGTGGCATGAACGTAGTCCGGCGTATCCGTTGCCACTGCCACGCCCGGCATGCCCTTCAGCGCACCGATCAGGGTGGCATGCGCAACCCCGCGGTCACCCGCATAGCGCAGAGGCTCGATCGCGTATGTCGGATCATCGGACAGCGAAGAGACGCAATGCCGCGCCCCGCACGGCTGCAGCTGACCGTCGGCACCGCGCAGACTGGCGCTGCCCATGCCACAGGCGCTCAGCGTCAGTGCCGCAAGCGAGATCGATGCAAGCTTAAGGGTCAAAACCGCGGCGACCGGTCTGGACATCGACGACACTCCCGTTTTCCAAGGTGACGATGCGCAGCAACTGGCTGGCACCAAAGTTGAAGATCCACTCTTCCCGATAAACGCGTACGACCGAATTGTGGAGAGCGCGCAGATCCGGATGATGCGCACCATGTGCCGACAAGGGCTGCCACAGCGTATCCGCAGACTTGGTCAATGGCTCGCCGCAGCGCGACAGCAAGCGATACTTGCTCATGCCCGGTCGAATGTCACTGTAAGCACAGGAACCACTGCCGCCCGGCTTGGCGAAGCCGTAACCCTCGGAGTCGATGCGGTCCAGACGACCGTTGCTGAAGCGCAGCAGCCGCAGCAATTTGCTGGATCCGAAGTTGTAGGTCCATTGCTCCTGCGGAGGCAGATAACCGGGGCTGTACGTGCCGGGCGGCGACCAGACATCGCGCAGATCCGGCTCACCGCAGGCCGCAATCACTTCGGCAGCCAGCATGCCTTCGCTGACCAACCGCGAACCGCAACGCATCGATCCTGCTGCTTGCGTCTCCAACGGCGCAAGCAGCAGAACCAGGACCAGTCCTGCGAGGCTGCGGATCAGCATGGAGTGTCCAACCGGGCTTTCATTCCCGCATTAGACCGTGCCGCGGCACCCTGCGGCAATCTGCGCAACTGGGCATTGCCGATACCATGCAGTGCGGGCCATGCACCTGCTGTTGACCGGATGTTTACACGGCCCTTGGCACCTTCGCCGCCAGTCTTCCGGAGTTCTCATGCTCAAACGTCTCACTGCGCTGCTGCTCGGCGTCCTGATAGTTCCCGCGCTGGCGGCTGCCGCAACGCCAAAGCCGGTCCCTGTTGACGAAGCCTTGAAGCCTTATGCCGGCAAAATCGTCTACGTCGACTTCTGGGCGTCGTGGTGCACCCCCTGCGCCGAATCCTTCCCCTGGCTCAACACGCTGCAGACCAAGTTCGGCCCCAAGCTGGTTGTGGTCGGCGTCAATGTCGACGAAAGCGATACCGCCTCGGCCCGCTTTCTGAAACACCATCCGGCAGGTTTCGACGTGATCCGTGATGCCCAGGGCAAGATCGCCGAGCACTACAACATTCCCGGCATGCCGACTTCGCTGATTCTCGACGAGCAAGGCCGCGTGCTGCACGTGCACTCCGGCTTCCTGCCGGAACGCATCAACGAATACGAAGCCGCAATCCGCGCGGCGCTGAATCATCAAGGAGACTCGAAGTGAAGCGCAGTTCCGTATTGATTCTGGCGCCGCTGCTGGGACTGGGGCTGTGCGCCCTGTCCGGCTGCAGCAGCATGGGTGCCAAACCGTGGCAACGCGCTGCACTGTCGCGTCCGGACATGCAGGTCGACGCCGATGCCGTGCAAGCCGGCCTGGACGACCATATCTACTTCAGCAAGGAAGCCTCCAGTGGTGGACGTGGCTTCGGTGGCGGAGGCTGCGGATGCAACTGAACAACGCGCAGGACAAACGCCGCGCACTGACCGCAGCAACGCTGACGCTGCTTGGCGGCGGTGCGGCAACCACCGCACATGCCGAAGATCCGGCTGGGACCTGGGACATCGACACCGCGGTGCTGGTGTACAGCGAAAGCGACAGCCGCGTGCAGGCCGTCGAACCGGTCGTCAAGGGCACCTACAGCTTGGGCGGCCGACGCTATTTCACCGGCAAGCTGGTACTCGACACCTTGACCGGCTCGTCACCCAATGGCGCGACGCCGGCATCGACACCGCAGACATTCTCAGGCGCATCCGGCACCACTGGCGGCTACACCACCCCAGCCTACGCCACACCGCTTGACGACCGTTTCAAGGACACGCGCGTTGCCGCGGTGCTCGACTACAGCTTCCCGGTGTCGGACAACGGCACACTCGGCGTCGGTGTCAACGGCTCCAGCGAATACGACTTCCTGTCGCTCGGCGCCAATGTGCGCTATGCGCATGACTTCTTTCAGCACAACACCACCTTGAGTACGGGCCTGAGTTTCGAGTCCGATACGATCGATCCGGTGGGCGGGGTGCCGTTCCCGCTGGCCGAGATGGCAGCCAGTAACAGCGGCGGCGGTGGCGGTGGCGGTGACAATGAGAACGAGGACGACGACGATCACGACGGCCGTGACGATGGCGCCAGCGATACCAAGACTGTCACCGATCTGATGCTCGGCTGGACCCAGGTGCTGGATCCGTACAGCCTGTTTCAGCTGAATTTCTCGCTGAGCAGTTCCAGCGGCTATCAGAACGATCCGTACAAGGTCCTGTCGGTGGTCGGCAGCAATGGCGAACCGCTGCGCTACGTCTACGAGTCGCGTCCGGACAGCCGCACCAAGAACGCGGTGTATGCACGCTACAAGCGTCTGCTGTTCGATCGCGACATCGTCGATGTCTCCTATCGCTACATGACCGACGACTGGGGCATCGATTCGCATACGGTCGACCTGGCCTATCGCTGGGGCTTCAGTGAGCACCACTACGTCGAACCGCACCTGCGCTGGTACAGCCAGACCGCGGCGGATTTCTATCGCGTCGCGCTGTACGATGGCGAGGAGAACACAGTCGACTATGCCAGCGCCGACACCCGCCTCGCCCAGTTCGATGCGTATACGGCGGGCTTCAAAGTCGGCAGTGCCAACCGCCGCGGCGGCGACTGGAGCGCACGACTGGAATGGTATCAACAGACCCCAACGGTCAGCGGCGTCCCCGATCAGGCAGCGCAAGGCCTGTCGAAATTCGACCTGCAACCGAACCTGTCCGCGGTGATGCTGACGCTGGGCTATCACTTCAAGTGGTAGCGACGCGCGGCGTCTTGCTCCCATGCTAGACGCCGCAAACGTTCACGTAGCCACCGCCTGCGGCGGTGGCTACGTCGGTCGCTTTCTGGCGATGGCGTCACCGTGCGAAGTGCTGTGCTGCGACGCTGGCGCCGAAGAAACCGAGGCGCTGACACGAGTCGCAGCCACGGAGGTGCTGCGCATCGAGCAGCACTGGAGCCGCTACCGCAATGACAACGTGGTGTATCGGATCAACACCGCGGGCGGCGCGGCGGTCCAAGTCGATGAGGAAACGGCACGCTTTCTCGACTATGCGCAGCACCTGTACCAGTTCAGTGACGGCCTGTTCGACGTCACCAGCGGCGTGCTACGTCGAGTCTGGCCCTTCGACGGCTCGGATCGGGTGCCGACGCAGGCGGCCATCGATGCCGTCTTGCCCTTGGTTGGCTGGCACCGCGTCCGCTGGCGTTCGCCGGAACTGCAGATGCCACCGGGGATGGAAATCGATTTTGGCGGGATCGGCAAGGAATACGCAGTGGATCGCGCGTTGAAATGCCTGCGCGAGCAGACATCGAAACCGGTGCTGGTCAACTGCGGCGGCGATCTGGCGGTCAGCGGACCGCGCAGCGACGGCAGCCAGTGGCAGGTCGGCATCGACCTGCAGCAGCCCGGCAGTCCTGCACCGACAGTCGGCCTGTCCTCCGGGGCCATCGCCTCCAGCGGCGACGCCCATCGATTCCTGCTCAAAGGCGGGATACGCTATCCACACGTACTCGACCCCCGCAGCGGCTGGGCGGTTGTGGGCGGTCCGCGGACTGTGACTGTCCGCGCGGCGAGCTGCACAGAAGCCGGGGTGCTATCGACTCTGGCACTGCTGCACGGTGCCAACGCCGAATCTTTTCTGCGCGAACAACTCGCCGACGCAGCCGTCTGGTGGTGAACACCACGCTGAACCGCAGCGCTTGCACGCGGTCTATCCCATTCGTGACAACAACTTGAAAATGAAAATGAAACGCTTGCTGTTGCCGTGGCTGTCGGCACTGTTGCTGGGATCGCTGGCCACATCGCCTCTGCACGCCGCGCCCGTCAGCACCCCGGAAGTCGAAGCCGAACTGATCGCCGAGAACACCGCGCTGGTTCCAGGCGAAAACTGGGTGGCACTGCGGCTGCGTCCGACCCCGGAATGGCATGTGTACTGGCGCAATCCCGGTGACTCCGGCATCCCCACCAAACTGCAATGGACCCTGCCCGACGGCGTGACGGCCGGCGAGATTCAGTGGCCGTATCCGCATGCGGAATCTCTGGGCGATCTGACCAACTACGGTTACAGCACGGAAACCCTGCACCTTGTTCCGCTGACCGTGTCCCCGGATTTGAGTGCGAAAACACTCACCCTCAAGGCAACTGCCAGCTGGCTGGCCTGCCGCGACGTCTGCGTACCGGGCAAGGTCGACCTGAGTCTGAGCCTGCCCTTCGCCGCCCAGACCCACGCAAACCCGGACTGGACGCCGAACTTCGCCGCTGCGCGCGCGCAGTTGCCACAGCCCGCGCACGACTGGCCGGCGGCGTTTTCTGTCGACGGCGGCAGTGTTTCGCTGCGCATCGAAGCGGACCAGCTGCTCGGCGCCGAACATCTGGCGTTCTTCCCGTATGCCAATGATCTGGTCAACCATGCGGCGCCAGCACGCATCGCACACGACAGCGATACCGCGGTACGTCTGAGCCAGTCCCTCAGCGAATACTTCGTCGACCCGCCAGAGACCGTCGACGGCGTCCTGGTGGTTGAACGCGATGGCCAGTCCCGCGCCTGGGAGATACAGGCCCGGCCCGGCACGGTGGCGATGGTCAGTGAACCCGAGCTGCGCGCACCGCCGGCGGCCGGGATCTCGGCCAGCACCGCAACCCCTGCCGTTGCTCCGGGTTTCCTGCTGGTGTTGCTGTTCGCGCTGCTCGGCGGTCTGGTGCTCAACCTGATGCCCTGCGTGTTCCCGGTGCTGTCACTGAAGGCATTGTCCCTGGTGAAGGGCGGCAATCACGATGCATCTGAACGTCGGCGTCAGGTCTATGCCTATACCGTCGGCGTGGTCGCTTCATGTGTGTTGGTTGCAGCCGCGATGATCGGCTTGCGTAGTGCCGGCGAAGCCGTCGGCTGGGGCTTCCAGCTGCAGTCGCCGGTGTTCATCGGCATCCTCGCCTATGTGATGTTCGCGCTCGGCTTGTCCCTGTCCGGGGCCGCGCAGTTCGGCATGGGACTGATGGGGTTGGGCAGCGGCCTTGCCGCGCGGCCCGGCCTGTCCGGCTCTTTCTTCACCGGCGTGCTCGCCGTCGTCGTCGCCAGCCCCTGTACGGCGCCATTCATGGGCACGGCAATGGGCTACGCGATGACCCAGCCGACCTACGTCGCGCTGACGGTGTTTGCAACGCTGGGCCTCGGACTGGCGCTGCCGTTCCTGCTGATCGGCTGGTTTCCGCAGTTGGCCGCACTGCTGCCGAAACCCGGCGCCTGGATGGAGCTGTTCAAACAGTTCATGGCCTTCCCGCTGTACCTGACCGTGGTCTGGCTGCTGTGGGTGCTGGTGCGCCAGACCGACGCGCAGATGATGGCGCGTGTGATGATGGGACTGGTGCTGATCGCGTTCGCCATGTGGCTGTGGAACCGCAGCGGGCCGTTGTCGGCCTCACTGAAGCTGGGCGCACTGGCCGCAGCAATCGGCCTGCTATTTGTTGCACCGGTGGCCTCGATCGGCGGACCGAATCATGGCGACACCGCCGAGGCCTGGTCACCGCAGCGGGTTGCCGAGCTGCGCGCCGACGGCCGCACGATCTTCGTCGACTTCACGGCGGATTGGTGCCTGACCTGCAAGGTCAACGAACGTGTCGCGCTGAAGTCCAGTCGGGTTGAGCAGCTGTTCACCGATCGCGACGTCGCGGTGCTGGTCGGCGACTGGACGCGCTCAGACCCGGCGATCACCGCAGAGCTGGCACGCTTCGGCCGTAACGGCGTGCCCCTGTATCTGGTCTATGTGCGCGGGGGCGAACCCAAGATGCTGCCGCAGCTGCTGACGCCGGAGATCGTCGCCAAGGCGCTCGAATGAACCCTCAGTTCGCTGCGGCGGCGATCTTGTCGACCGCCGCAGTGGACATCTGCTGCAGCGCCTGCTCCAGCGGCGTATTGCGGAACAGACGCACGAGGCCGGGCAGTTTCAGCACGTCATGCCCGACGTCGAAGTAGCCGGTGAAATCCAGACCCAAGCGCCAATGGCGGCCTTCAACCGAGGTGGCATTGAGCACACGCCCGGTGCGCACGTCGACCACGCGCAGATCCATCGCGATATAGCCGCGCGCTGCGCGCAGCTGCAGGATGCCGAAACCGTCGTCCTTGCCGATCGGAATCGGAATTGGCAGGGCACCTCCGCCCAGCCCCGGATCAATCGCGGTCACGGCCCCCACCACCAGCAGATCGGCACCTTCGAGACTTGCAGGCGGCTTGACCGTCGCCGTTCCATCGTCCGGCGCCAGTGCAAACACCTGCTCCGACAGCACGTCATCCAGGCCGTCGCGTTCGAGCACGATGAAGCGGTCCGATGCGAACAGATCGGTCGTGATCATCTGCCGGATCACTTCGAGCAGCTGCGCCGACGTGGTGCGGGCATCGTCAGGCAGGCGTCGATTGGTCGCCGCAACCGCCGAGCCGAGCGAATCGTCGCTGCCGGTATGGTCCAGCACGGCAGCAATTGCGATGCGCGGTCGTGCATCGGCATCCAGCGCCCTGAGCGTGTCTACGCGCGCGCCGCCGCCGCGGGAGATTTCCGCCGTCGGCGCGCAGGCTCCCGTCAGCAGGCAAAGCGCCAGCGCGAGCGTTGCACGCATGACCAGGATCTGCAGGCGTGCGGAGTCAGAGCTTGGTATCGGCGATGTACTGAACTGCGGTGTCGATGCAATTGCGGATCGCCTGCTCCATCGGCGTCTTGCTGTACGCACCCAGGCCGATCGGCAGATCGCTCAGGGCGTACGTGAAGCCGACACCGGCGTTGCGCGAGGTACCCTCGACCGTGGTCGCGTTGACGATGCGTCCGGTCCTGACGTCAACGATGCGCAGGTTGATCGCCATGCATGCCTTGCGCGTAGAAGCCAGCAGCACCGAACCGCCACTGCAATCCGGCTCGAACTCCGTCACCGAACCGCGCACGATCAGCTCCGCACCCTCCAGCTGACCGACCGGTGCCACCGTCGAGGTATCGAAACGTCCGGTCGCGGCCAGATCCTGTTCAGCGGTAACGTCGTCAAGGCGCGCGCGCTCCAGCACGATGAAGCGATTCGAATTGAACAAGGCGGCATTGAGCATGTCCGCCAGGCCACTGCCGATTCCGGGCTTGCCTCGAAAATCGAAGTCGCTGACCGCAATCCGCAATTTCGGGCCCTGCGCAGGCTCAGCCTGGGCCTGACGGATACCAGGTCCGGCACTTGATACCACCGTGGCCGACGAACCTGCACACGCGCCCACAAATACCACCGCCAGCATTAGCATCACGCGCAGCATCGGATTCTCCGGAACGATCGAGGATCGTTTAAGTTAACGCGAAATCCCGAACCGCGGCTGAACAACCGTCAACGACAACCCATCGCTAACCCTGACTCGCACTACCTCTATGATCCGATTGGCCCTGCATGGTGGCGCCGGCGATCTCGCCGTCGACCAGACCGATACCACTGAACAGCGTGCTGCGCTGCGGCGCATTGCCGAAGCCGGACGCGCCATGCTGCAAGCTGGCGCCAGTGCAGTCGATGCCGTCGAGCAGGTGGTGGCGTTGCTGGAAGAATGCCCTCTTTTCAATGCCGGAGTCGGCGCGGTACTCAATCGCGACGGTCAGCCCGAGCTGGATGCTGCCATCATGTCCGGGATGGATCGCGCCTGCGGCGCCGTCACCGGCATCATGCGAGCGAAAAGCCCGGTGCGTCTGGCGCGAGCGGTAATGGAACGCTCGCCACACGTGATGTTCATGGGAACGGGTGCCGAGGCGCTGAACCGCGAACTGGGGCTGGAAGAAGTCACCCCGGATTACTTCGTCACCGAAGCGCGCTTTCATCAACTCAAGCGCGCCCATGAACTGGGTCTGATCGGCCTGGACCACGATGATGCCCTGAAGTCCGGAGCGGAGACCGACAGTGCTGCATTCGGCACCGTCGGCGCGGTTGCTCGCGATGCCCATGGCCACCTGGCCGCTGCCACCAGCACGGGCGGCCTGACCAACAAGCATCCAGGAAGAATCGGGGATACCCCGATCATCGGCGCCGGCACCTTCGCCGATGATCGCAGCGCCGCAGTGTCATGCACCGGGACCGGAGAGAGTTTCATCCGCAGTGGCTTCGGCTTCGAGATCCACGCCCGCATGAGCTACTGTGGATGGACACTCGAACGGGCCTGTTGCGAAGGATTGGAGGAGGTTCGCCGTCTTGGCGGCCGCGGCGGCAGCATAGCGATCGATCATGAAGGCTATCTTGATCTTTCGTTCAACTCGGCCGCCATGTTTCGCGCCTGGGTTGCCGCCGACGGCATCGTGCGGGTGGCCGTTGGCGAGAATGATGTCGACTGAGTGCTTTCAAGCCACCGAAGCAACAGCTGCGGAATCAGCTTCAGCGGAGGGATCGGCGGCGTAGTGCACAACCGGAAGCGCGTAGCCTTTCAGCAGAATCGGCGCACGTGATGCCAGCCCTGCGCTACCCCCCAGTTCCGCGGTGCGCGCATCGATCAGAATCTCACCATCTGCAGCCTGTTCGCACAATCGCGAAGCCAGATTCACAGTCGATCCGACCGCGGTGTATTCCAGACGCGACGAAGAACCGATCACCCCCACCGTAACCACCCCGGTCGCGACGCCGACACCTATCCCGAGGGGCTGGCCCGGCCGGCTCCAACGCCGGGTCAATGCACCGCCCCGCTCGCGGATGCGTCGCGCGAGCTGTACGCCGCGACGCGCGTGATATGCCACCGGCAGCGGCGCACCGACCAGAATCAGAATGCCGTCACCGGCGAAATCCTTGATCGTGCCGTTGTACTCGGACACGATCTCTCCGACTGCGTCGTAGTACTCGCGAAGGACTGCCAGCACCTGCGTGGTCGATTGGGCAGCGGCATAAGCGGTGAATCCGCGCAGATCGCAAGCGACCACCGTGATCTCACGCTGCGACTCACGCATGGCCTGTTCGAGTCCGCGTTCAGCGACCAGGCGCGCCACCTGCGGCGACAGGAATCGAGACATGAACTGTCCGCGCTGACCCTGTAGCTCGTGGTAATGCACCGCACCGATGAAAAAGATCATCTCGCCCACAGCAGACGTCAGCGCTGACCAATCCAGCGGCAGCACAAAACCGCTGACGAAAAACGGGGTCGCCAGCGCCATCGCCAGCACTCGAACCGCTTCGGCACGGTCAGGCTTCCGGTTCAGCAGCAGCAGAATGCCGAAGAGTCCGGTCAGCATCGACAGCAGGATGGGCGACATGAAGATCCAGAACACCGGACTCGTCACAGGGGCAAATCCGTCGGCACCGCGACCAAAAGCTTCAATGCGTTGCGCCGGCAGCGCAATCGACAACACCCCGTACACCACACCCGCCACCTGTCCCGCCCGCAGCGCATAGTCCCCTGCACGCGTATCGACATCAATCGCGACCGGCAGCGTCCGCCGGACGCGCAGCACCCACTCCAGCACGCTGATCATTGCCACACTCTCTGGCAAGGCAAACCAGCCAACCCACGCCGGAACCGTGCCCATACGCTGCAGCACCACGACGTTCAGATAAACCGACAGTCCGATCGCGACAAAGGCCGTCGCCAGCGCCTGCGACGTCCGTGAATGACGATCTGCTGAAACGAACGCAATGCCAAGTCCAAGCGCAACCACAGCGACGATGACATGTGCCATCGATCCGATCATCGCGGCCGATCCTGCTCGAACAATTGTTCAAGTTCGCGCGCTGCCTCTTGCGCGGTCTGAATCACCAATTGCTCGTCGTGCTTCACCGCATGCTGGCGCCGCAAGGTCGCTTCATCGTGCTTGCTGAACATCTCGACCACTCTGGCGGCCTCATCTGCGGTCTCTCCCAAGGTCGTCAGAATTTCGCGGCTCATCTCCAGCGACGAATAAAAACTGCGGCGAATGATCAACTTGGCACCCATGTCCATCAGCAGCATCGCATGCTGCCGGTTCAGTGCCACGGCATAAATCGGCAATTTTGGAAAGTGCTCGCGAACCACTGAAGCAACACGCAGCGAGGCTTCAATATCCGGAATCGTCAATACGAAGAGACGCGCCTGGTCCGCATGTGCGGCACGCAGCAGCTCCAGACGACCGGCATCCCCGTAGAAGATTTTGTTCCCGAAACGCCGTACGAAATCCACCTGCTCGGAATCCTTGTCGAGCACGGTGAACGGCACCTGTTTAATTCCCAGGATGCGAGCGACGATCTGTCCGAACGGGCCGAAGCCGGCAATGATCACGCTGTTATCCGCTGCGTCGATCTGGTCATAGGGCCGCGATGGATCCGGCCTGTCACGCCATCGCGTCTGCAGCGCATAAAGCGCTGGCGTGGCAATCATCGACAAGGTCACAACGAGCACAAGCTGCGCAGTCAGCTGGCTGTCAATCAGACCGGCCACTGTGGCGGCACTGAACAGAACGAAGGCGAATTCGCCGCCCTGCGGCAGCGCGCTAGCCAGGGCACGCGCCGATGATGCCGGCAACCCTATATAGCGCCCGAGGCCGAACAACACGATCGCCTTGATCGCCAACAGCAGCACGACCAGACCGAGCACGTTCAGCGGCTGTGACGCTAGCTGACCGACATCGGCGGACATTCCGACCGCAATGAAGAACAGCCCCAGCAGCATGCCTTTGAACGGCTCGATATCGGCCTGCAACTGATGTCGATACTCCGATTCCGACAACAGAACTCCCGCGAGAAACGCGCCGAGCGACATTGACAGGCCTACGGCGTCCATCGCCAACGCCGTTGCGATAACGATCAGCAGTGCCGCCGCGGTCAGCAACTCCGGCGTCTCGGCCGCAGCGACCATCCGCAACGCCGGCCGTACCGCATAACGTCCGCCCCAGATGACGATGGCGAACACCCCCAAGGTCTTCAGCGTCTCCATCCAACCTTGCCCATGACTGCCATCGTCGGCCTCAGGCGCGAGCAGCGGAATCACCGCAAGCATTGGGATCACCGCAATGTCCTGGAACAGCAGGATCGAAAACGCGGCACGTCCGTGCCGCGTCGAAAGTTCCTTGCGCTCCGCCAGTAGCTGCAGTACCAGCGCCGTCGACGACATCGCCAGTCCGAAGCCGATGGCCACCGCAACCTGCAGCGACGGCGCACCGATCCAGAGCGCCGCCACCGCAAGCAGCATTCCGCTCAGCAATACCTGTGCGCCGCCCAGGCCAAAGACCATGCGTCGCAACGTCCACAGTCGGCTCGGCTGCAACTCCAGTCCGATCAGGAACATCAGCAGGACGACGCCGAACTCGGAGAAATGCAGGACTTCCTCAACCTGCCCGACTAGGCCCAGGCCGGACGGACCAATCACTGCCCCCGCGGCAAGGTAACCCAGCACCGCCCCCAAGCCGAGACGCCTGAACAGCGGCACAAATAGGACCGCAACGGCCAAAAATAGGGCGATATCGAGCAACATGGCTTAAATTATTGGCTACATTTTTCCTATAAATGTCTAATTATTACATTATGTTACGTTAAATAATTCATGCAAGGATTGAAGACCGTTTCTCGAGCTCGGATAATGACGGCGTTTCAAAACATACACACTTATTTAATCTTGCGGGCGTTATGCACAGATGGACGAGCACAGCAAGTCCGAACGCATCTTACAGATGGCGCATAAGCTCGGCGTACTGCGGCCGAAGGACCTCGTTCCTTATGGCATTCAGGCCGAGTACCTGCGTCGTTTGTGCGATCGTGGCCTGTTGAAAAAACTCGGTCGCGGCAGCTACGTTCCCGCAGACGCACGACAGTCTTCCGGACTGGCACTGGCAATCGTTGCTCGTGCAATTCCCAACGGCGTGATTTGCCTGCAGTCGGCGCTCGCTTTTCACGAGATCGGCGACGACAACCCCAATGAAATCAGCGTTGCTATTGAGCGACGCGCGGCCAAACCGAGGGTCGAATTCCCCCACATTCGCGTTGCGCGGCTCGGCGGACCTGCGTTCGTCGAAGGCGTTGAGACACACCAGATCGAAAACGTCAAAGTGCGTATCTACAGCCTTGAAAAAACACTGACGGACCTGTTCAAGTTTCGTAACAAGATCGGCCCGCATGTCGCAGTCGACGCTCTGCGTACGGCATTGGCGGAGCGCAACGTCAACATGCGCAAGCTGTGGCACTACGCTCGCCTGTGTCGGGTTGAGCGTGTGATGAAGCCGTACGTCGACGCGCTGCTGCCCTCTTAGGCACTGCCGCACTCAGGGAGAGAGGACGAGGACGTGTCCAGACTTGTTTGTCGTCGGTACATCGGTGCATTCAGCGGAGCATTTCTGGGGATTACGGCTGCAGCGGCCGAGCCCGCAATCGAAATCAGTGGCCCCGAACTGCCCAAAGCCACTGCTTCCGCACTCAACGAGTCTGCCAGCGCAGAACCGCAAGAATCGCGCACACAGGAGGCTGAAGGACGCGACGTCTTTGGCAATCTGCGTCGCGACAGCGACGCTTTCACGCTCGTCAATGAAAAGCACGGTCTCTCGCTGCACAAACCAATGTACCTGATTCCGGCAACCTGGAGCCCGCAATACCGCTCTAGCAATACCGAGGTACTGTTCTCGATCAGCCTCAAACAGCGTCTGTTCAATCGCAATCTGTTTTTCGCCTATTCACAGCGCTCGTTCTGGCAACTCTACGACGGGGCCAACTCTCGACCTTTTCGAGAAACCAACTACAACCCCGAATTGTTCTATCGCTGGAAGCCGGAATGGAATGATGCGCCAGGCCTGGGCTTCGACCTCGGCATCGACCATGAATCCAACGGCAAGGATCTACCGGAATCGCGCAGCTGGAACCGCGTTATCGGCGCGGTGTTTTACGAAACCGATCGCGAGCTGATTCACTTGCGGGCCTGGTACCGGCTGCCGGAGGACGAAGGCCGCGCCGCTGACGACCCCAAGCGCGACGACAATCCGGACATTCTGCACTACATGGGCTACGGCGAATTGCGCCTGCAACGCAAATTGTTCGGAGAAGCCAAGCATATGGCTTCGCTGATGCTGCGCGGCAACCCCACAACGGGCCGAGGGGCGATTCAGTTCGACTACAGCGCGCCATTCTCGGACTACGCCTTCCTGAATCTTTATATCTGGAACGGCTACGGTGAAAGCCTGGCTGACTACAACCAGAGCGTGACACGGATCGGCATCGGACTGATGCTCGCGCGTTGATCACCAGTGGCGCGGCTTGATAAGACGCCCGAAAATCGCCTCGATAGGGTACTGAAGCGCTGCGTAAGACTGTATGGCCCAACGAAAACGGGCGCCAAAGGCGCCCGTTTTCAACCGCAATGTGCGAAAGCCTACTCGGCTTCCACCGCCGCAGCTGCCGGCGCGCGATCCACCAACTCAACGTAGGCCATCGGCGCATCGTCACCCGCTCGGAAACCGCAGCGCAGGATGCGCAGGTAGCCGCCCGGACGCGCCTTGTAGCGAGGCCCCAATTCATTGAACAGCTTCTGCACGGCGTCGCGATCGCGCAGACGCGAAAACGCGATGCGGCGGTTATGCACCGAGTCATCCTTGGCGCGGGTGATCAGCGGCTCCGCAACCCGGCGCAATTCCTTGGCCTTGGGCAGCGTGGTCTTGATCAGCTCGTGCTTGAGCAGGGCCACAGTGATGGCCTGCATCGTGGCCTTCCGGTGGGAGCTGGTACGGCCGAACGTGCGGCCTGACATCTTGTGACGCATGGCTATATTTCCTTAAAGCAGCAAGAGCGTCAGGCCGAAACCTTCGGCGACGACCAGTTGTCGAGCTTCATGCCGAGTTCCAGCTCGTGCGACTTCAACGATTCCTTGATCTCGTTGAGCGACTTCTTGCCCAGATTCGGCGTCTTCATCAGCTCCATCTCGGTGCGCTGCACGAGATCGCCGATGTAATAAATGTTCTCGGCCTTGAGACAGTTGGCCGAACGGACCGTCAGTTCCAAATCGTCGATCGGACGGAACAGGATCGGCGACAGTTCTTTCTTGCCCGGCACTGCAGTAGCCTGCTGGGCCTCAGCTTCGAGGTCAACAAACACGCTGAGCTGGTCGCGCAGGATGCGAGCCGACAGCCGCACCGCTTCCGCGGCGTCGACGCTGCCGTTGGTGTCCACGTCAAGGATCAGCTTGTCGAGGTCCGTGCGCTGGGCAACGCGAGCGCGCTCAACACTGTAACTCACACGACGAACCGGGCTGTACGAGGCATCGAGGCGCAGCACGCCAATGCCACGACCATCCTCTTCCCGCACGGCGCTGACCGCCGGCACGTACCCACGGCCACGCGTGACCTTGAGGGTCATGTTGAGCTTGCCGCCGGTCAGATGCGCAAGCACCAGATCCGGGTTGACGATCTCAACGTCGTGATCCAGCTTGATATCGCCGGCGGTGACGACGCCATTGCCGGACTTCTCCAGGCGCAGGGTCGCTTCATCACGCGCATGCATCCGCACTGCGATGTTCTTGATGTTCAGCAGGATGTCGAGGACGTCTTCCTGCACGCCTTCAACCGCGCTGTACTCGTGAACGACACCTTCGATCTGAACCTCGGTGACCGCTGCCCCGGGGATCGACGCGAGCAGGATGCGACGCAGCGCATTACCCAGCGTGTGCCCGAACCCGCGTTCCATGGGTTCCAGCGTGACGCGAGCGCGGTTCGGCGACAGCGCTTCGACATCAATCTGGCGCGGCTTCAGCAGGTCGACGACAACGTTCTGCATGTATGACTACCTCGTATTGAATCAGGGCCGCGCCCCGGGATTAGCCCCAAGGCAACGCCCCGAACAAACTTCTTTACTTCGAGTACAACTCGACGACGAGCTGCTCGTTGATATCCGGCACGATCTGATCACGGGTCGGAACGGCCTTGAAAGTGCCCTTCAGGCCCTTCTCGTCGACTTCAACCCATTCCGGCAGACCAACCTGGCTGGCGATCGACAGTGATTCCGCGATGCGCGTCTGGGCACGCGAAGCCTCGCGCACTTCGACAACGTCACCGACGCGAACCTGGTAGGACGGAATATTCACCGGCTTGCCGTTGACCAGAATCGCCTTGTGCGACACCAGCTGACGGGCTTCAGCGCGGGTGCGCGAAAAACCCATGCGATAAACCGTATTGTCCAGACGCATTTCCAGCAGCTGCAACAGGATCACACCCGTTGAGCCCTTCTTCTGCGCCGCCTTCTTGTAATAGTTGAGGAACTGCCGCTCCAGCACACCATACATCTGCTTGAGCTTCTGCTTTTCACGCAGCTGCAGTGCGTAATCCGACAGACGGGTTTTGGCAGCACCATGCTGACCCGGGCGGGTCTCCATGTTGCACTTGCCGTCCAGCGGACGCGCACGCGACTTCAGCAACAGGTCAGTGCCTGCGCGACGGGACAGCTTGCACTTCGGACCGATATAACGAGCCATGTCTTACTCCTGATCCTTACACGCGGCGGCGCTTGGGCGCGCGGCAGCCGTTGTGCGGAATCGGCGTCACGTCGGTGATGTTGGTGATCTTGAAGCCGACCGCATTGAGCGCGCGCACAGCGGACTCGCGACCTGGCCCCGGACCCTTGACCCGCACTTCGATATTCTTGACCCCGTGCTCAGCAGCCGCCTGGCCCGCCTTGTCCGCAGCGACCTGCGCGGCGAACGGCGTCGACTTGCGTGAGCCCTTGAATCCGGCGGCGCCGGCGGTGCTCCACGACAGAGCGTTGCCCTGACGGTCGGTGATCAGAATGATCGTGTTGTTGAAAGAGGCATGAATATGCGCCACCGCATCGGTGACGTTCTTCTTGACCTTTTTGCGCTTGGCCGTAGAGGCCTGGGAAGCGGTTGCCATATCTTAAGTTCCGAGAGTGCTGATTACGCTTTCTTTTTGCCAGCGATCGTCGCGCGACGCGGGCCCTTGCGGGTGCGGGCGTTGGTCCGCGTACGCTGACCCCGCACCGGCAGACCGCGACGATGACGCTGACCGCGGTAGCAACCCAAATCGATCAGACGCTTGATGCTCATCGACACTTCGCGGCGAAGATCGCCTTCGACGATGTACTTGCCGACCTCGGTGCGAAGCAATTCCAGCTCGCCTTCGGTCAGATTGCGAATCTGCGCGGTCGGATCAATGCCTGCACCGGCGCAGATTTTCTTGGCGCGCGTGGCGCCGATGCCGTAAATCGCGCGAAGAGCGATTACAGCGTGCTTGCGATCCGGGATGTTGACGCCCGCGATACGTGCCATAGGAACAACCTCGACTTAAATCCGCGCAGAAAAGCCGCGCATTGTATGGGAAATACTTGAATCCTTCAATCCCGACTAAACGGAACGCCTTTGCCAGGCGACCGCAATTAGCCCTGGCGCTGCTTGTGACGCGGATCCGAGCAAATGATTCGCACCACACCAGCGCGACGGATCACCTTGCAGTTCCGGCACATCTTCTTCACGGAAGCACGGACTTTCATGACTTAAAACCTCTCGAGGTTATCGAAACGGCGCCGGACTCAGCGTCCGGACGTACCGCCCAGCGTTTTCAAATTGGCCTTTTTCAGCAGGCCTTCGTACTGATGGGACATCAAGTGCGCTTGCAACTGCGCCATGAAATCCATCACCACCACGACGGTGATCAGCAACGATGTCCCACCGAAATAGAACGGGATGCTGGTCACAAACGACCGCAACACTTCTGGCACCAGGCATACGGCCAGGATGTAGATTGATCCGATAACGGTCAGACGCGTCAGCACCTGATCGATGTACCGCGCAGTCATCATGCCCGGACGCACGCCCGGAACAAACGCTCCGGACTTCTTCAGATTGTCCGCGGTTTCACGCGAATCGAAGACCAGCGCGGTGTAGAAAAAGCAGAAAAATACAATCAGCACCCCGTACAGCAACGTATACAGCGGCTGCCCCGGAGACAGGGCGTTGGCAATGCGCTGAACCACGCCACCATTTGCCGCATCACCAAAAAACTGCACCATTGATGCCGGGAACAGAATGATCGACGACGCGAAGATCGGCGGAATCACACCCGACATGTTGATCTTCAACGGCAGATGCTGAGTCTGAGCGGCAAAAACCTTGCGGCCCTGCTGGCGGCGCGCATGATGCACCGGAATCCGGCGCTGTGCACGCTCCATGAACACGACGCCCCAAGTCACGACAACTACCAGCAGCAGCACAACTAACACCGAAAAACCGCTGATCGACCCTTCGCTAACCAGCTGCGCAGTCGAAGCCAACGCGCGCGGGAAGCCCGCAACGATGCCGGCGAAGATGATCATCGAGATACCGTTGCCAATACCGCGTTCGGTGATCTGTTCGCCCAGCCACATCAGGAACATCGTGCCGGTGACCAGACTTACGGTCGCGGTGAACACGAACGCAAATCCCGGATTGATCGCTACGCCTGACTTCTGCAATGCGAGCGCCGCGCCCGCAGACTGGAAGATGGCCAGTGCCAGCGTGCCGTACCGGGTGTACTTCGTGATGATGCGACGACCCGATTCGCCTTCCTTCTTCAGCTCCTTGAGCTGCGGAACCACCGCCGTCATCAGCTGCACGATGATGCTCGCCGAGATGTACGGCATCACGCCCAAGGCAAGGATCGACAGACGCTCCAGAGCGCCGCCTGAGAACATGTTGAACATGTCCAGAATCGTGCCGCGACTCTGATTGAACAGCGCCGCCAGCTGATTCGGGTCGATACCCGGCACCGGAATGAAGCTGCCGATGCGATACACAATGATGGCGCCCAGCAGGAAGAAGATGCGGTCCTTGACCTCACCCATCTTGCTGAGATCCGGCATCATCGATCCCGCCGGCATGCCCGGTGTCTTCGCCATCGCGCTTTAGCTCCGCCCTGATCCGTCGACTTATTCGGAGACGCTGCCGCCAGCCGCGGTCACAGCCTCTAGTGCGCCCTTGGTCAGAAGCACGCCCTTCAGCACAACCTTGCGCGACAGCGTTCCGGACTTGATGACCTTGGCAGTCAGCGCATTCGCGGAGATCACACCTTCAGCCTTCAAGGTCGCCAGATCGATTTCTTCGGCCTTCATCTTGTCGAGCTCCGACAGACGAACTTCCGCGGTCAACCCCTTCAGCGGCGACTTGAAGCCGCGCTTCGGCAGGCGGCGCTGAATCGGCATCTGGCCGCCTTCAAAGCCCAACTTGTTGTAACCGCCCTTGCGGGCATGCTGACCCTTGTGGCCGCGGCCGGCGGTCTTGCCCAGCCCCGAGCCAATACCACGCCCGACGCGCGTTCTTGCGGTCTTGGCGCCCTTGGCAGGCTTGATCGTGTTCAGTTTCATCGTATTGATTTCCGATATCTGCGTTGCAGTCGATGACGACTCAGACTTCCTCAACCTTCAGCAGGTAGGAAACCTTGTTGACCATGCCCATGTTCTCAGGGGTCGCAGCGATCACGACACTCTGATGCATCTTGCGCAGGCCGAGGCCATTGGCGCAGGCCTTATGGTTCGGCAGTCGCTTGGCGAGGCTGCGCACCAGGGTCACTTTGATCTGCTTGGTGTCTGCCATGACTTATCCCAGGAGTTCTTCGAGCGTCTTGCCACGCTTTGCAGCGATCTCAGACGGCACGTTCATGTTGGCCAGCGCGTCCATCGTTGCGCGAACCAGGTTGATCGGATTGCGTGAGCCAAACGACTTTGCGAGCACGTTCTGCACACCGGCCACTTCAAACACCGCACGCATCGCGCCACCCGCAATCACGCCGGTACCGTCGGATGCCGGACGAAGGAAAACCTTCGAGGCGCCGTGACGGCCCCAAATCTCGTGCTGAACGGTCAGGCCCTTCAGGGACACCGAGACCATGTTCTTGCGCGCCTGTTCCATCGCCTTCGCAATGGCAGCCGGCACTTCGCGCGCCTTTCCGTACCCAAAGCCGACGCGGCCAGAGCCGTCACCGACCACGGTCAGCGCCGTGAACGCGAACTGCTTACCGCCCTTGACCGTCTTGGATACGCGGTTGACGGTAATGAGCTTTTCTTTCAGCTCGTTGCCGGACTGCGAGTCGTCGTAATTCATGTGCTGTGCCATCGCTTAAAACTCCAGGCCGGCTTCGCGTGCAGCGTCGGCCAGCGCCTTGATACGGCCGTGAAACTTAAAGCCGGAACGGTCAAACGCGACCTTGGTGATCCCAGCAGCCTTCGCGCGTTCAGCGATCGCTGCACCCACCTTCTTCGCGGCTTCGACATTGCCCGTGCCTTCGAGGCTGGCAGCGAGATCCTTTTCCAGCGTCGATGCGCTGGCGAGCGTCTCATCGGCACCGGGACCGATGATCTGCGCATAGATATGTCGCGGAGTCCGATGCACGGCCAGACGATGGCCGCCCAATTCGCGGATATGGGCGCGCGTACGGCGGGCGCGGCGCAGACGGGCTTGATTCTTGTCTTTCATTCGTCCAACTCTCAGTTGGTCACATCAATCAGTGTTGGCTTCGGCCGACTCGAGGCGCGCTTCACGCGCATCGAACCGTTACTTCTTCTTCGCTTCCTTCAGCACGACCTTCTCGGTCGAGTACCGAACACCCTTACCCTTATAAGGCTCAGGCGGACGGTAGGCGCGAATGTCGGCGGCCACCTGGCCAACCATCTTCTTGTCCGCACCCTTGACGAGAATTTCGGTCTGCGTCGGCGTTTCCACCGTCACACCTTCCGGAATCGGGTACTCAACCGGATGCGAGAAGCCCAGGCTCAGATTCACCTTGCGGCCCTGAGCGGCGGCGCGATAACCGACGCCCACCAGATTCAGCTTGCGCTCGTATCCCTGCGACACACCGATAACGGCGTTGTACAGGATCGCACGGGCGGTTCCGGCAGCCATACCATTGGCCTTGATCGAGTCGGCATTGATCACCGCCTCGTTTCCGTTCACGTCGATCTTGACCGCACGCGGAATGACGACCGTCAGACTGGTTTTAGCGCTCTTAACCGTGAGCGTGCCGTCGCCAGCTTCGATCTGGACACCTGCCGGAATTGTTACCGGCATTTTTCCTACGCGAGACATTTCAAATTCTCCTTAAGCGACGACGCACAGGATCTCGCCGCCTTGACCGGCCGCGCGCGCCTTGCTGTCGCTGACCACGCCGCTGGGCGTCGACACGATGGCAATACCGAGCCCGCCCAGAATGCGTGGCAGTTCGTCCTTGCCCTTGTAGACACGCAGCGCCGGACGCGAGATACGCTCAATTCGGTCGATCACCGGCTTGCCCTCGAAATACTTCAAGGTCACGGTAATGGTTTTCTTGGCGCCTTCGGCGGTCACCGAGAAGTCGGCAATGTAGCCTTCGTCCTTCAGCACCGCAGCAATCGCTTCCTTCACCTTGGAAGACGGCGAAACGACCTGCTTCTTGCGGGCCTGTTGGCCGTTACGGATGCGCGTCAGGAAGTCGGCAATCGGATCAGTCATGCTCATTTCTGCAATCCCCTTACCAGCTCGCCTTCTTGAGGCCTGGAATCTCACCACGCATCGCTGCCTCACGCAGCTTGTTGCGGCCGAGCTTGAATTTGCGATAGACACCGCGCGGACGTCCGCTCAGTTGGCAGCGCGTGCGCTGGCGCGTCTTGCTGGAGTCACGCGGCAGCTTCTGCAGCGCGATCACAGCGGCGTCCTTTTCCTCGTTCGAGGCTGTTTCGCTCGAGATGAGCGCCTTCAGCTTGCTGCGCTTCGCAGCGTACTTGGCGACGAGGGCGGCGCGCTTGGTTTCGCGCTCGATCATACTGGTCTTGGCCATGCCTACAGCCTCACTTGCGGAACGGGAAGTTGAACGCGTCGAGCAAGGCGCGGCCCTGCTCATCGTTCTTCGCCGTCGTGGTGATCGTGATGTTCATGCCGCGCAGCGCATCGACCTTGTCATAGTCGATCTCAGGAAAGATGATCTGCTCGGTGATTCCGAAATTGAAGTTCCCGCGGCCGTCGAAGCCCTTCGCCGAGATGCCGCGGAAGTCGCGGATACGCGGCAGCGCGACGGCAATCAGACGCTCGAGAAATTCGTACATGTGCTCGCGGCGCAGCGTCACCTTGACACCCACCGGATAGTTCTCGCGGATCTTGAAGCCCGCCACAGCGATTCGCGACTTGGTCACGATCGGCTTCTGGCCGGCAATCGCGGTCATATCGGCAACGGCATGCTCCATGACCTTGCGGTCAGCGGTCGCTTCACCGACACCCATGTTGAGCGTGATCTTGGAAATGCGCGGCACATCCATCGCGCCGACCTCCAGTTTCTTCTGGAGCTCAGGGGCGAGCTTGTCGCGATACAGGTTTTGCAGATTCGGTGCCATCATCGATACCTTAGCCGTCCACCAGTTCCTGGTTGGACTTGAAGAAACGGACCTTGCGCTGCTGCTCGCCATCACCCTCGACGCGGAAGCCGACACGGTCTCCCTTACCCGTCTTGGAGTTCCACAGCATCACGTTGGACAATTCGATCGGCATTTCCTTTTCCACGATGCCCCCGGCGATGCCGGCGTTCGGGTTCGGACGCTGATGCTTCTTGACCAGATTGATGCCTTCGACCAAAGCCTTGCCGTTGGCGAGCACCTGAGTCACGGTGCCGCGACGACCACGGTCTTTGCCGGTGATGACAACGATTTCGTCGCCTTTGCGGATCTTGTTCATTGCTGCGAGCCCCTTACAGAACTTCCGGCGCCAGCGACACGATCTTCATGAACCGATCGCGCAGTTCGCGCGTCACGGGTCCGAAGATACGTGTGCCCAGCGGTTCCATCTTGCTCGACAGCAGCACGGCGGCATTGCTGTCGAAACGGATGACCGAACCATCGGCGCGTTTGATCGGGAAGCGCGTACGCACAACAACGGCGTCATGCACTTCGCCCTTCTTGACCTTGCCACGCGGGATCGCATCCTTGACCGTGACCTTGATCAGGTCGCCGACACCGGCATAGCGGCGATGGGTCGAACCCTTGACCTGAATCACCTGCACCAGACGCGCACCACTGTTGTCAGCGGCCTGCAAAAAAGATTCTTGCTGAATCATGGCTTAGGCTCCCGACTCTGCCTGCTGCAGCGCGCTGGCGCGCTCCAGGATTTCAACCAGGCGGAATCGCTTGGTCGCTGACAGCGGACGCGTCTCAACGATGGCAACGCGATCGCCTTCATGGCATTCGTTGTTCTCGTCATGCGCATGCAGCTTCGTGGAGCGACGCAGCATCTTGCCGTAAAGCGGATGCCTTTCGCGACGCTCGACCAGGACCGTAATGGTCTTGTTCGGCTTGCTGCTGATGACGCGTCCGACGACGCGACGCTCGGTCTTGGTTACTTGCTGCTCGCTCATGACGCCTTCACCTGCTGTGCCATGACGGTTTTGACGCGCGCAATCTTCTTGCGTGCATCGCGGATCAGGTTGGGCTTACCGCCCTGTCCCGTCGCCTGCTGCATGCGCAGATTGAACTGCTCCCTGCGCAGCGCCGTCAGTTCTTCTTTAAGAGCCTTCGCATCCTTCTCGCGAAGGGCCTTTACGTATTCTTGGGCTTTCATCACATGATCGTCCGGTTGACGAACACCGTCTTCACCGGCAGCTTCGCAGCGGCCAGGCGGAAGGCTTCACGCGCGGTGGTCTCGTCCACGCCTTCCATTTCATACAACACCTTGCCCGGCTGAACCTTGGCGACCCAGTACTCAACGTTGCCCTTACCGGAGCCCATGCGGACTTCCAAAGGCTTCTTGGTCACCGGAACGTCCGGGAAGATACGAATCCACACCTTGCCGCCACGCTTGATGTAGCGCGTGATGACTCGGCGCGCTGCTTCAATCTGGCGCGCGGTAATACGACCCGGCTCGGAGGTCTTCAGACCCCACTCACCGAAACTGACCTTGTTGCCGGTCAGCGCGAGGCCGGTATTGCTACCTTTACGCTGTTTGCGAAACTTTGTGCGCTTGGGCTGCAGCATTGCAGTCTTCTCCGATGATTAGGCCGCAGCGTGAGCGTCGGCGTCGTGCTTGCCGTCATGACGACCGGTATCGAACACTTCACCCGTAAACACCCACACCTTCACGCCAATGACGCCATAGGTGGTATGCGCTTCGCCGGTCGAGTAGTCGACATGGGCACGCAGCGTGTGCAACGGCACGCGACCTTCGCGATACCACTCGGTGCGGGCAATTTCAGCGCCGTTCAAGCGGCCGCTGACCTGAATCTTGATGCCGCCCGCGCCCAGACGCATCGCGTTCTGCACCGCACGCTTCATCGCGCGGCGGAACATGATGCGGCGCTCCAGCTGCTGAGCGACGCTGTCCGCGATCAACTTCGCATCGAGTTCCGGCTTGCGGATTTCCTCGACCGAAAGATGGACTGAATCTGCCTTCAGGCCGATGATCTTCGAAACTTCCTGCTTCAGCTTCTCGATATCCTCGCCCTTCTTGCCGATCACGATACCCGGACGCGCCGTATGAATCGTGACCCGCGCCGACTTTGCCGGGCGGTCGATCTGGATGCGCGAAACCGACGCCTGTGCCAGCTTCTTGCGCAGGAACGTGCGAACCGCCATGTCCTTCAGCAAGGTTTCGCCGTAAGCGGAACGCTCGGCATACCAGTTCGACACCCAGTGCGTGCTGATGCCAAGGCGGAAACCGTTCGGATTGACTTTATGACCCATAGCTACTCTCTTCTGGTCCGACGCGCTGACGGCTAGTTGCCGTCCGACACCCTGATCGTGACATGGCTGGTCGGCTTCAAGATGCGATCAGCGCGGCCCTTGGCCCGCGGCATGATGCGCTTGAGCACCGGACCCTGGTCGATGAAGATCTCCTTCACCTTCAGCTCGTCGATGTCAGCGCCGTGATTGTTCTCGGCATTGGCGATCGCCGACTCCAGAACCTTGCCGATGATGCGGGCAGGTTTGCGGGTCGAGAACTTCAGGATATTCATCGCTTCGTCGACCTTCTTGCCACGCACCAGATCAGCCACGGCGCGCGCCTTCTTGGGCGACATACGAACAAATTTAAGAACGGCTTGCGTTTGCATCACAGCCTCACTTCTTCGTGCTCTTGTCCGCGTGACCCTTGAAGGTCCGCGTCGGAGCGAATTCACCCAGCTTGTGGCCGACCATGTTGTCGGTGATGAACACCGGCATGTGCTGCTTGCCGTTGTGGACCTGAAGGGTCAGTCCCACAAACTCCGGCGTCACCATCGATCGGCGCGACCAAGTCTTGATCGGCTTCTTGACGCGCTGGGACTGCATGTCGTCCACCTTCTTCATCAGGTGGTGGTCAACGAACGGGCCTTTCTTTACTGAACGCGGCATGAGATCACCTGATTACTTCTTGGACTTGCGGCTGCGCAGGATGAACTGCTGCGTGCGCTTGTTGGAGCGAGTCTTCTTGCCCTTGGTCTGCTGACCCCACGGCGTGACAGGATGCGGGTTACCCTGTCCCGAGCGGCCTTCACCACCACCATGCGGGTGATCGACCGGGTTCATGACCACACCACGCACCGTCGGGCGGATACCCAGCCAGCGCTTGGCGCCGGCTTTGCCGAATTTGCGCAGGTTGAACTCGCTGTTGCCAGCTTCGCCGATTGTGGCGCGGCACTCAACGTGCACCTTGCGCATCTCACCGGACCGAAGACGCAGCGTTGCGTAGCTCCCCTCGCGGGCCACCAGCTGCACCGCAGCACCGGCCGAACGCGCGATCTGCGCACCCTTACCCGGACGCATTTCGATGCAATGGATCGTCGAACCCAGCGGAATGTTGCGCAGCGGCAACGTGTTGCCCGGCTTGATTGCGGCGCTCTCGCCCGACATCAGCTCGTCACCAGCATTCACGCCCTTGGGCGCAATGATGTAACGACGCTCGCCGTCGCGGTAGCACAGCAGCGCAATATGCGCCGAACGATTCGGGTCGTACTCGATCCGCTCAACCGTGGCGATCACGCCATCCTTGTTGCGCTTGAAATCGATGATGCGATAGTGCTGCTTATGTCCACCGCCTTTATGGCGCGTGGTGATGTGACCGTTGTTGTTGCGACCACCCGAGCTCTTCTTCTTCTCGAGCAGCGGCGCGTGCGGCTCACCCTTCCACAAGCCCGGCGTGACCACCTTGACCTGGTGGCGACGACCTGCTGAGGTCGGTTTCATGGTTACCAATGGCATGACCGCGTCCCCTTAACTGGCGCCGCCGACCAGGAAGTCAATTTCCTGACCCTGGGCGAGCGTGACGTAAGCCTTCTTCCAATCCGAGCGGCGGCCTTCACTACGGCCGAAACGCTTGGTCTTGCCCTTGACGTTGAGCGTGCGCACGTCTTCAACTTTGACGTTGAAGAGCTGCTCCACGGCTTCCTTGATCTCGGGCTTCTCGGCGTTGCGCGCAACCTTGAACACCGCCTGGTTACGCTTCTCGGCGACGCGGGAGCTCTTCTCCGAGATCACCGGCGCGAGAATGATCTGATGCAGACGATCGACGTTCATTGCAGCCAGGCCTCCAGCTTCTTGACCGCGTCAGCCGTCATCAGCACTTTCTTGTGGCTGAGCAGCGTGACCGGATTGATCGCCTCGACGTCGCAGACTTCGACATGAGGAATATTGCGCGACGACAGGAAAAGGTTCTGATCCATTTCGCCGGTCACGATCAGGATGTCGTTGGTCGACATAGCCTGCAGCTGGGCCACCAGACTCTGGGTCTTCGGGGCTTCAACCGTGAACGATTCAGCGATGATCAGATGACCCTGACGGTTCAGCTCGGCGATGATCGAGCGGATCGCACCGCGGTACATCTTGCGGTTGACCTTCTGCGAAAAATCACGCGGAACCGCAGCGAAGGTCTTGCCACCCCCACGCCACAGCGGCGAGCGGATCGAACCGGCGCGCGCACGGCCGGTGCCCTTCTGGCGCCACGGCTTCTTGCCGCCGCCGGAGACCATGGCCTTGCTCTTCTGAGCCTTCGTGCCCGCACGACCGCCCGACAGGTACGCCGTGACGACCTGATGAATCAGCGGTTCGTTGTAGTCGACACCGAAGACGGCGTCAGACACGTTGAGTGTTTGGTTAGTGTTGTGCAGTTGAATATCCATTGCCGTTTTTCCCCAGTGAGCCTTATGCCTTCACCGTGGGGCGCACGATGACATCGCCATTCGTTGCGCCCGGCACCGCGCCCTTCACCAGCAGAAGGTTGCGGTCCGTATCAATCCGGACAAGATCAAGGTTCAAAGCAGTGATCTGCTTGTTCCCCATCTGACCGGCCATTTTTTTACCCTTGAACACGCGGCCAGGACTCTGGTTCTGACCGATCGAGCCCGGAGCGCGGTGCGACAGCGAGTTACCGTGCGAAGCACGACCACCACCGAAGTTCCAACGCTTGATCGTGCCCGCAAAGCCCTTGCCCTTCGAGACGCCGGTGACGTCAACGGCCTTGATGCCGTCGAAGCGTTCCACCTTGATCTCAGCGCCGGCTTCCAGGTCCGCACCCTCGTCACCGTCGAGGCGGATTTCCCAGAGCCCGCGACCGGGAGCAACGCCGGCCTTCTTGTAGTGACCCGCCGCCGCCTTGTTCACGCGGCTGGTCTTCTTCTCACCCACGGCCACCTGCACAGCACGGTAGCCATCGGTTTCCACGGTCTTGACCTGAGTCACGCGGTTAGGCGTGCACTCGATTACGGTCACCGGAATGGCAGCACCGGCATCGGTAAAGATGCGGGTCATGCCGGCCTTGCGGCCAATGATTGCGATCGTCATCGTGCGGTCTCCGTTAGTTCAGAGAAATCTGAACTTCGACGCCCGCAGGCAGGTCGAGCTTCGACAGCGCGTCCACGGTCTTCTCCGTGGGATCGACGATCTGCATGAGCCGCTTGTGCGTGCGGATTTCGTATTGATCTCGCGCGTCCTTGTCGACGTGCGGCGACACCAGAATGGTGTAGCGTTCTTTGCGAGTCGGCAGCGGGATGGGCCCGCGCACGACGGCACCGGTGCGCTTCGCGGTCTCAACGATCTCACGAGCCGACTTGTCAATCAGTCGGTGATCGAAAGCCTTGAGCCGGATGCGAATTGATTGGCTTGTCGCGGCCATGCGTGTCTTCCGGTTTAAAGAGCGTGGAACAAAAGGGGCGCGAATTTTATTCGCGCCCCCACAAAATGTAAAGGGATTTGTTTGGATTACTCGACGATCTTCGTCACGACGCCGGCGCCGACGGTACGACCACCCTCACGGATGGCGAAACGCACGCCTTCTTCCATCGCGATCGGGTTGATCAGCTCGACCTTCATCTGCACGTTGTCGCCCGGCATGACCATTTCCTGCTCAAATTCGATCGAGCCGGTCACGTCCGTCGTGCGGAAGTAGAACTGCGGACGATAGCCCTTGAAGAACGGCGTGTGACGACCGCCCTCTTCCTTCGTCAGCACGTACACCTCACCCTCAAACTTCGAGTGCGGGTTGATCGAGCCGGGCTTGCACAGCACCTGGCCGCGCTCCACGTCTTCTTTCTTCGTGCCGCGCAGCAGGACGCCCACGTTGTCGCCCGCCTGGCCCTGGTCCAGCAGCTTGCGGAACATTTCAACGCCGGTCACCGTCGTCTTCACGGTCGGACGGATGCCGACAATCTCGACTTCCTCGCCAACCTTGACCACGCCGCGCTCAATACGCCCCGTCACCACCGTGCCGCGGCCCGAGATCGAGAACACGTCTTCGATCGGCAGCAGGAACGGCTTGTCGGTTTCGCGCTCCGGCTCCGGAATCCAGGTATCGATCGCGTTGTACAGCTCTTCCAGCTTCGCAACCCACTCCGGCTCGCCAGCAATCGCCTTGGTCGCCGAACCACGGACCACAGGCGTGTTGTCGCCGTCGTAGCCGTACTTGCTCAGCAGATCGCGAACTTCCATCTCGACCAGCTCAAGCAGCTCTTCGTCTTCGACCATGTCGCACTTGTTCAGCCACACGACGATCTTCGGTACGTTCACCTGCTTCGCCAGCAGAACGTGCTCGCGCGTCTGCGGCATCGGGCCGTCAACCGCCGACACCACCAGAATCGCGCCATCCATCTGCGCCGCACCCGTGATCATGTTCTTCACGAAGTCCGCGTGTCCCGGGCAGTCAACGTGCGCGTAGTGACGGTTCTCCGTCTCGTACTCCACGTGCGAGGTCGCAATCGTCAGAATCTTCGTCGAGTCACGACGTCCCTGCGATTCCGATGCCTTCGCAACCTGGTCGTACGGAACGTACAGACCGCCAAACTTGTCCGACGATACCTTCGTCAGCGCCGCCGTCGTCGTCGTCTTGCCATGGTCCACGTGACCAATCGTCCCCACGTTAACGTGCGGCTTCGTACGTGCAAATTTTTCCTTGGACATCGTCGATTCCTCTACAAAATTCTGGAGTCTGCTGGATCGTCAGCGGTTGGATTAAGACTTCTTGGACAGCGCGGCAATGACATTCGCCGGCGCTTCCTGGTACTTCTTGAATTCCATCGAATAGGTTGCACGGCCCTGCGACATCGAGCGCAGTGTGGTCGAGTAGCCGAACATCTCGGACAGCGGAACCTCGGCCTTGACCAGCTTGGCGCCGTAGTTGTCTTCCATGCCCAGGATCACGCCACGACGACGGTTAAGGTCGCCCATGACATCGCCCATGTAGTCTTCCGGCGTTTCGACTTCCACGCCCATGATCGGCTCCAGCACGACCGGATTGGCCTTGGCTGCGCCTTCCTTGAAGCCCATGCTGCCGGCGACCTTGAACGCCATTTCGTTCGAGTCAACGTCATGGTACGAACCGTCGAACACCGTGACCTTGACGTCGACCACCGGATAACCGGCGACGACACCATTCTTCATGGCTTCCTGAATTCCCTTGTCGACCGCCGGCACGTATTCGCGCGGAATCACGCCACCCACGATGCCATTGACGAACTCGTAACCCTTGCCCGGCTCCTGCGGCTCGATGCGCAGCCAGCAATGGCCGTACTGACCACGACCGCCGGACTGACGCACGAACTTGCCTTCCGCCTCGACCTGCTTGCGCAGCGTCTCGCGGTAGGCCACCTGCGGCGCACCGATATTGGCCTCGACCTTGAATTCGCGCTTCATGCGGTCGACCAGAATTTCCAGGTGCAACTCGCCCATGCCGGCGATGATGGTCTGGCCGGTTTCCTCGTCCGTACGCACGCGGAACGACGGATCTTCCTGCGCGAGCTTGCTCAGCGCGATACCCATCTTTTCCTGATCGGACTTGGTCTTCGGCTCCACCGCCTGGCTGATGACCGGCTCCGGGAACTCCATGCGCTCCAGGATGACCGGCTTGTCCTGCGCAGCCAAAGTGGTTCCGGTGTAGACCTCCTTGAGGCCGACACAGGCCGCGATGTCGCCGGCGCGAACTTCGTCGATTTCCTGACGCTCATTGGCGTGCATCTGCACCAGACGGCCGATACGCTCCGTCTTGCCGCTGCGCGAGTTGTAGACGCTGTCGCCCTTCTTCAGCACGCCCGAGTAGACGCGGATGAAGGTCAGCTGCCCGACGAACGGGTCGGTCATGATCTTGAAGCCAAGTGCCGCAAACGGCTCGTTGTCGTCAGCATGACGCTCGATCGAGATGCTCTCATCACCCGCATCGACGCCCTTGATCGCCGGCACTTCGGTCGGCGACGGCAGATACTCAATCACGGCGTCGAGCATGGCCTGCACGCCCTTGTTCTTGAACGCCGAGCCGCACAGCATTGGCACGATTTCCAGTGCAATCGTGCGCTGACGCAGACCCGCCTTGATTTCTTCCTCGGAGAGATCGCCCCCTTCGAGGTACTTGTTCATCAGTTCTTCTGACGATTCGGCGGCAGCCTCAACCATCTGCTCACGCCACTTCGCGGCCTGCTCCTGCAGCTCAGCCGGAATATCGCCGTACTCGAACTTGATGCCCTGACTCTCTTCGTCCCAGATGATCGCTTTCATCTTGACCAGATCAACCACACCCTGGAACTTGTCCTCGGCGCCGATCGGAATCACGATGGGAATCGGATTCGCGCGAAGCTTCTCGCGCATCTGCTTGTAAACCTTGAAGAAGTCAGCGCCGGTACGGTCCATCTTGTTGACGAAGGCCAACCGCGGAACGCTGTACTTGGTCGCCTGGCGCCAGACCGTCTCGGACTGCGGCTGCACACCGCCGACCGCGCAATAGATCATGCAGGCGCCATCCAGCACACGCATCGAGCGCTCGACTTCGATCGTGAAGTCGACGTGTCCCGGGGTGTCAATGATGTTGATGCGGTGCTGCTCAAACTGCTTGGCCATACCGGTCCAGAACGTCGTCGTTGCCGCCGACGTAATGGTGATGCCACGCTCCTGCTCCTGCTCCATCCAGTCCATCGTCGCGGCGCCGTCATGGACTTCGCCGATCTTGTGGTTGACACCGGTGTAGAACAGAACGCGTTCGGTCGTGGTGGTCTTGCCGGCGTCGATGTGCGCGGAAATACCGATATTGCGGTAGCGCTCGATAGGCGTCGTGCGTGGCATGGTCTAACTCGGTTGGCTGCAGCCACCCCCGGAGGGGGCAGCCGCGAATGATTGAAAAACTGCGACGTGCTTACCAGCGGAAGTGCGAGAACGCCTTGTTGGCTTCCGCCATCTTGTGCGTGTCTTCGCGCTTCTTCACTGCGGCACCGCGGTTCTCGGCGGCATCCATCAGCTCGCCGGCGAGGCGGTTCTGCATGCCCTGCTCGCCGCGCTTGGAGGCAGCGTCGATGATCCAGCGCATGGCCAGCGTGGTACGGCGCGATGCGCGCACTTCCACGGGCACCTGATAGGTCGCACCACCGACACGACGCGACTTGACCTCGACAGTCGGCGCGACGTTGTCGAATGCGCTCTGAAGATACTCAGCCGGCGCCTCGATCCTCTTCTTCTCGGTGACCTGATCCAGAGCACCGTAGACGATCGTTTCGGCGACGGACTTCTTGCCGTCCTCCATGACCATATTGACGAACTTCGACACCAGCTCGCTCTTGAACTTCGGATCAGGGAGTACCTTGCGGGCTTCCGGCTTACGACGACGCGACATGTTGATTCCTCAGGTGGTCTTCAGGCGCAACGGTCGTTGCGCCTTACTCGGGCAGAAGCCCGTCTTACTTCTTCTTGGGGGCAGCCGCACCCGCGGCACCGGGCTTCGGACGCTTGGCGCCGTACTTGGAACGACCCTGACGACGCTTGTCGATACCCGCGCAGTCCAGCGCACCACGAACAGTGTGGTAGCGAACACCGGGAAGATCCTTGACACGGCCGCCACGAATGATGACGACGGAGTGTTCCTGCAGATTGTGGCCTTCGCCGCCAATGTAGGAAATCACTTCGAACCCGTTGGTCAGACGTACCTTGCAGACCTTGCGAAGTGCCGAGTTCGGCTTCTTCGGCGTGGTGGTGTAGACGCGCGTGCAGACGCCGCGCTTCTGCGGCGATCCGGTGAGCGCAGGCACCTTGCTCTTGGTAACAAGAGTGCTGCGACCTTTGCGCACTAACTGATTGACTGTTGGCACGTTTGAACTTCCCGGGATGACAAAGAAAAGACGCACCCCCCATTGAAGGGCCGTCAGGAAAGGGCGCGCATCATAAAGGGCGCTGCAAGCTCCGTCAACGGGGCTTGGCGCGCTTTTGCGCACCTTCGGCGCGGCGCTACCGCCGCAGTCACCGCGCGAGGCCGAGAACCGGATTGAAACCGGATGCGCGGCCACCGCGCGGCGGAACGGCGAAGCTAGTCTTCACTGCCCTCGGCTGCGGACTCTTCACCTGCATCCGACCCACCATCGTCCTCGACAGCGGTTTCGGTCAGACCGGCAGCTCGCGCAGCCAAACGCTCTCCAGCATTGGCCTCGAAGCTGCCGGTGCTGGTCAGCGCTGACGCCTGCAGCTCGGCCAGCAGGCTACCGCCCCGCGACTTGCGCCGCAGCTCGTGGTACGCCAAGCCGGTACCGGCCGGGATCAAGCGGCCGACGATGACGTTTTCCTTCAGGCCGCGCAGCTCGTCGCGCGATCCACGGACGGACGCCTCGGTCAGAACGCGAGTCGTTTCCTGGAACGAGGCCGCCGAGAAGAACGATTCGGTCGACAGCGAAGCCTTGGTAATGCCCAGCAGCAGGCGGTCAAACCGCGCACCGCGCTCGCCCTTGGCTTCGTGCTTCTTGTTCTCGGCCAGCACCTGGAAGATTTCCACCTGCTCGCCCTGCAGGAAGCGCGTATCGCCCGACTCGGTGATCTCGACCTTGCGCAGCATCTGCCGCACGATGGTCTCGATGTGCTTGTCGTTGATCTTCACGCCCTGCAGGCGATAAACGTCCTGAATTTCCTTGACCAGGTAGTTCGCCAGCGCAACGACGCCCTGCAGTCGCAGGATGTCATGCGGACTTGGCTCGCCGTCCGAGATGATTTCGCCCTTTTCGACGGTTTCACCCTCGAACACGCGAATCTCGATCCACTTCGGCACCAGGATCTCGGCCTCGCCGCCATCCGGCTCGACGATCTTGATGCGCTGCTTGCCCTTGGTACCCGGACCGAACTTGATCGTACCGCTGGTCTCGGCCAACACCGCCGGTTCCTTCGGCTTGCGCGCTTCGAACAGGTCGGCGACGCGCGGCAGACCACCGGTGATGTCGCGAGACTTCGACGCTTCCTGCGGAATACGAGCAACGAATCCACCGACGCTGACTTCGTCGCCGTCCTCGACCGTGACAATCGCCTTGGGCGGCAGCGTGTAGGCCGCCGGAATGTCGGTGCCCGAGAAGGTCAGCTGCTTGCCCTTGGCGTCGACCAGCATGATCGTCGGCTTCAGGTCCTTCGCCGCCGAACCGCGCGACTTGGGATCGGTGATGACCATGGTCGACACGCCGGTCAGCGGATCGGTTTCACGGTTCACCGTCGAACCTTCGACGAAGTCCTGCAGCTTCACGAAACCGCTGAGCTCGGACACGATCGGATGAGTATGCGGATCCCACTTGGCCAGACGCTGGCCCGCCGCAATCTCCTGGCCTTCGCGGACCAGAATCGTGGCGCCGTAGGGGATCTTGTAGCGCTCACGCTCACGACCGTTGGCGTCAATGATGCCGATTTCGCCGGAGCGACTGACTGCGACCAGGTTGCCTTCGCTGTTGGTCACCATCTTGATGTTGTGCACGCGCACCGTACCGGCCGCACGTGAATCCACCCCGTCAGCCGACGCGGCGCGTGACGCCGCACCACCGACGTGGAAGGTACGCATCGTCAGCTGCGTGCCCGGCTCGCCGATCGACTGTGCCGCGATAACACCGACAGCTTCACCGATGTTGACGCGATGACCCCGCGCGAGATCACGGCCGTAGCAGTTGGCGCAGACGCCGAACGGCAGCTCGCAGGTGATCGGAGAACGCACCCAGATCTCGTCGATCGAGTTCTTCTCCAGGATATCTGCCCATTTCTCGTCGATGATGGTGCCCTGCGGGATCACCACTTCATCGGTACCCGGCTTGTGCACATCACGCTGCGTCACACGGCCCAGCACGCGATCACGCAGTGCCTCGAGCACGTCGCCGCCTTCGACGATCGGCATCATCAGCAGGCCCTGCTCGGTTCCGCAGTCCTCACCCGTGACGACCATGTCCTGCGCAACGTCAACCAGACGCCGGGTCAGGTAACCCGAGTTCGCAGTCTTCAGTGCGGTATCGGCCAGACCCTTACGGGCACCGTGGGTCGAAATGAAGTACTGCAGAACGTTCAGGCCTTCGCGGAAGTTCGCGGTGATCGGCGTCTCGATGATCGAACCGTCCGGCTTGGCCATCAGGCCGCGCATACCGGCGAGCTGACGAATCTGCGCCGCCGAACCACGGGCGCCAGAGTCGGCCATCATGAACACCGAGTTGAACGACGGCTGTTCGGCATCCTTGCCGTCGGCGGTGACCACGTGCTCCTTGCCGATACGGGCCATCATCGCCTTGGCGATGTCGTCGTTGGCGCGTGACCAGATGTCGACGACGCGATTGTAGCGCTCGCCGCCGGTGGTCAGACCCTGGTTGTACTCGGTCTCGATGTCCTTGACTTTGCTCTCGGCGACTTCAAGGATCTTGACCTTTTCATCCGGCACCATGATGTCGTCGAGACAGAACGAGATGCCCGCCTTGGTCGACATGCGGAAGCCCGTGTACATCATCTGGTCGGCGAAGATCACCGTGTCCTTGGTGCCGCAGCGGCGGTACACGTAGTTGATGACGCGCGATACTTCCTTCTTGGTCAGCGTCTTGTTGATGACCTTGAACGGCACGCCCTTCGGCAGCACTTCCGACAGTAGCGCACGACCCACAGTGGTCTCGACCAGGCCGTAATGCGGCTCGGAGGTGTCTTCATCGTAGTCAGTCAGACGCACCTTGATCTTGGCCTGCAGATCGACCTCGCGGTTCTCATAGGCGCGATGCACTTCGGCGACGTCGGAGAACACCATGCCCTCGCCCTTGGCGGCGACACGCTCACGCGACATCCAGTACAGACCGAGCACGACGTCCTGCGACGGCACGATGATCGGATCACCCGATGCCGGCGACAGGATGTTGTTGGTCGACATCATCAGCACACGCGCTTCGAGCTGTGCTTCCAGCGACAGCGGCACGTGAACGGCCATCTGGTCGCCGTCGAAGTCGGCGTTGAACGCGGTGCAGACCAGCGGATGCAGCTGGATGGCCTTGCCTTCGATCAGCAGCGGCTCGAATGCCTGAATGCCGAGACGATGCAGGGTCGGTGCGCGGTTCAGCAGCACCGGATGTTCCTTGATGCACTCTTCGAGCGAATCCCAGACCTGGGCCTCTTCGCGCTCGACCATCTTCTTGGCCGCCTTGATCGTGGTGGCGATGCCCAGACGCTGCAGACGCGAGAACACGAAAGGCTTGAACAGCTCCAGCGCCATCTTCTTCGGCAGGCCGCACTGGTGCAGCTTCAGGGTCGGGCCGACCACGATGACCGAACGGCCGGAGTAGTCGACGCGCTTGCCGAGCAGGTTCTGACGGAAGCGGCCCTGCTTGCCCTTGATCATGTCGGCGAGCGACTTCAGCGGGCGCTTGTTGGTGCCGGTGATCGCGCGGCCTCGGCGGCCGTTATCGATCAGCGCATCCACCGATTCCTGCAGCATGCGCTTTTCGTTGCGCACGATGATGTCCGGCGCAGTCAGCTCCAGCAGCCGCTTCAGGCGGTTGTTGCGGTTGATCACGCGACGGTACAGATCATTCAGATCGGAAGTCGCGAAGCGGCCACCATCCAGCGGCACCAGCGGGCGCAGATCCGGAGGCAGCACCGGCAGCACCGTCAGGATCATCCATTCCGGACGGTTGTTGGAATTGATGAAGTACTCGATCAGCTTGAGGCGCTTGGCGAGTTTCTTGATCTTGGTTTCGGACGTGGTGCCGTTGAGCTCTTCACGCAGGCGCACGGCCTCCGTCGGCAGGTCGATATTCTTCAGAAGATCGTGCACCGCCTCGGCGCCCATACGCGCATCGAAATCGTCACCGTACTGCTCGACTGAATTGAGGTAATCCTCCTCAGTCAGCAGCTGACCGCGTTCCAGCGGGGTCATGCCCGGCTCGACCACGATGTGTGCTTCAAAGTACAACACGCGTTCGATCGCGCGCAGCGGCATGTCCAGCAGCAGACCAATACGGCTCGGCAGCGACTTCAGGAACCAGATATGGGCGACCGGCGAGGCCAGATCGATATGACCCATGCGCTCGCGGCGCACCTTGGCCACGGTGACTTCAACGCCGCACTTCTCGCAGACGACGCCACGGTGCTTCAGGCGCTTGTACTTGCCGCACAGGCACTCGTAGTCCTTGATCGGCCCGAAAATCTTGGCGCAGAACAGACCGTCGCGTTCAGGCTTGAACGTGCGGTAGTTGATCGTTTCCGGCTTTTTGACCTCGCCGTACGACCAGGAACGAATCGTTTCCGGCGAGGAAAGACCGATGCGGATGGCATCGAAATCTTCGGTTTCGTCGGGACTGCGAATCAGGTTGAACAAATCTTTCATGGTGACTCCTGAAACTGCCTAGGTGCTTGCGAAGGGTTTGTTGAAACCAGTGGGCAGGCCGGTGTGCGGCCTACCCACCCAGCGTTTGCACCTATTGGTTCTGCTCCAGTTCGATATTCAAACCGATTGAGCGGATTTCCTTGACCAGCACGTTGAACGATTCCGGCATCCCCGCAACCATGCGGTGATCTCCATCGACGATCGACTTGTACATGCGCGTGCGCCCATTGGTGTCGTCCGACTTCACGGTCAGCATTTCCTGCAGCGTGTAGGCCGCGCCATACGCTTCGAGCGCCCAGACTTCCATCTCACCGAAGCGCTGACCGCCGAACTGCGCCTTACCACCCAGCGGCTGCTGAGTGACCAGCGAGTACGGACCGGTCGAACGAGCATGCATCTTGTCGTCGACCAAGTGGTTCAGCTTCAGCATGTACATGTAGCCGACGGTGATCTTGCGCGAGAACTCCTCGCCGGTGCGGCCATCGGTCAGCTGTGCCTGGCCGGTGACAGGCAGGCCTGCGATTTCAAGCAGCTGCTTGATTTCGCTTTCCGCAGCACCGTCGAACACCGGTGACGCCACGGGCAGGCCGCCAACCAGATTGCGTGCCAGGCTCAGGACTTCTTCGTCGCTGAACTCATCGATGGCGACGCTCGCCACGCCCTTGCCGGCCTTGTTGTAGACCTGATCCAGGAACTTGCGCAGTGACGCGACCGCATTCTGCTGTTGCAGCATTTCATCGATCTTGCGGCCGATGCCCTTGGCCGCCCAGCCGAGGTGAACCTCAAGCAGCTGGCCGATGTTCATACGCGAGGGCACGCCCAGCGGGTTGAGCACGACGTCGACCGGCGTACCGTCTTCCATGTGCGGCATGTCTTCGACAGGGACGATCATCGAGATGACGCCCTTGTTGCCGTGACGACCGGCCATCTTGTCGCCCGGCTGGATACGACGCTTCACGGCCAGGTAGACCTTGACCATCTTCAGCACGCCAGGAGACAGCTCGTCGCCGGACTGAATCTTGCGCTTCTTGTCCTCGAAGCGCTTGTCGAACTCCGAGCGCATGTCCTTCAACTGCTTGTTGGCAGCTTCCAGCTGGTTTTGCGCATCGTTGTCCGCCAGACGGATCTCGAACCACTTGTCGCGCTCGATCGAATCCAGATATTCGGCATCGATCTTGGCGCCCTTCTTCAGCTTGTTCGGACCGCCATCAGCCAGCTTACCGATCAGGATTTTGCGCAGACGATCATAGATGTCGTCCTCGAAGATGCGCTGCTGGTCCGCAAGATCCTTGCGCACCTGGGCCAGTTCGCTTTCCTCGATCGCGAGCGCACGCTTGTCCTTCTTGACGCCTTCGCGGGTGAACACGCGGACGTCGATGACGGTGCCGTCCATGCCGGCCGGAACGCGCAGCGAGGTGTCCTTCACGTCGGACGCCTTCTCACCGAAGATCGCACGCAGCAGCTTCTCTTCCGGCGTCAGCTGGGTTTCGCCCTTCGGCGTCACCTTGCCGCACAGCAGATCGCCCGCCTTGACCTCGGCACCGATGTAAACGATGCCCGACTCGTCGAGCTTGCGCAGTGCCGCTTCGTTGACGTTCGGAATGTCCGCGGAGATTTCCTCGGGGCCGAGCTTGGTCTCACGCGCGACGCAGGTCATCTCTTCGATGTGGATCGTGGTGAAGCGATCTTCCTCGACCACGCGCTCCGAAATCAGGATCGAGTCTTCGAAGTTGTAGCCGTTCCACGGCATGAACGCGATCAGCATGTTCTGGCCAAGGGCCAGCTCACCCAGATCGGTCGACGGACCGTCAGCGACAACGTCACCGCGGGCAACCTTGTCGCCCGGCTTCACGATCGGCTTCTGGTTGATGCAGGTGTTCTGGTTCGAGCGGACGTACTTGACCAGGTTGTAGATGTCGACACCCGCTTCACCCGGCGTGGTCTCGTCATCGTTGACTCGCACGACGATACGCGCGGCGTCGACCTTTTCGACAACACCACCGCGGCGGGCCTGGATCGCATTGCCCGAGTCGACCGCAACGCGGCGCTCGACGCCGGTGCCGACCAGCGGCTTTTCGGCACGCAGCGTCGGGACTGCCTGGCGTTGCATGTTCGAACCCATCAACGCGCGGTTGGCGTCATCGTGTTCGAGGAACGGAATCAGCGCAGCAGCCACCGAGACGATCTGGCGCGGCGACACGTCCATGTACTGGACCTTGTCAGGCGTCATCATCGTGAATTCGTTCTGGAAGCGCACCGACACCAGATCGGACTTGAATGAACCGTTGGCGTCGAGATCCGAGTTCGCCTGCGCAATGACGTAGCGCCCTTCCTCGATCGCCGACAGATATTCGACCTCGTTGGTCACCTTGCCGTCGTCAACGCGGCGGTAGGCGGTCTCGAGGAAGCCGTACTCGTTGGTACGCGCATAGCACGCCAGCGAGTTGATCAGACCGATGTTCGGACCTTCCGGAGTCTCAATCGGGCAGACGCGGCCGTAGTGGGTCGGATGCACGTCGCGGACTTCGAAGCCTGCGCGCTCGCGGGTCAGACCGCCCGGTCCGAGGGCAGACACGCGACGCTTGTGCGTGACTTCCGACAGCGGGTTGTTCTGGTCCATGAACTGCGACAGCTGCGACGAGCCGAAGAACTCCTTGATCGCCGCCGAAACCGGCTTGGCATTGATCAGATCCTGCGGCGTCAGGTTCTCGGCCTCGGCCAGCGCCAGACGCTCGCGCACGGCGCGCTCGACGCGGACCAGACCGGTGCGGAACACATTCTCGGCCATTTCACCAACCGCACGGATGCGGCGGTTGCCGAGGTGATCGATGTCATCGGTCTGCTGCTCACCGTTGCGAATCGCGATGATCTCGCGGATCACCTCGATGATGTCCGAGTGATCCTTGCCGTACTTGGCAACCAAGCCCTTGGAAAAGTCGTCGGTGAAGGTCGACAGCAGCTGGCCGTCGTACACCACGCCGGGACCTTCGACGTCGTCACGGCGCAGGCGGCGGTTGAACTTCATGCGGCCGACCGCGGACAGGTCGTACTTCTCGGGAGAGAAGAACATGCCGTGGAACAGCGTTTCCGCAGCGTCCTTGGTCGGCGGTTCGCCGGGGCGCATCATGCGGTAGATCTCGACCAGCGCTTCGAGCTTGGTCTTGGTCGAATCAATGTTCAGCGTCGTCGAAATATACGGCCCCTTGTCGACGTCGTTGACGTACAGGGTCGGCACCTCGGCGATGCCGCACTCGCGGATCTTCGCCAGCAGGTTGGCGGTCATCTCAGTGTTGGCAGCTGCGATGACTTCGCCGGTGTCCTTGACGACCAGATCGCGCGCGATGATCTTGCCTTCGAGATACGAGTCCGGCACGTGCAGGCGCTTCAGCCCTGCCTCGGCGATCAGCTTGATGTGGCGCGCGGTGATCAGCTTGCCCTGCTCAACCAGCACCTTGCTGCCGTCGGTGATATCGAACTGCGCCTTCTCACCCTTGAGACGTTCCGGCACCAATTCGAGACTGGCGCCTTCATCATCGAGACGGAACACGTTCTGCTCGTGGAACAGGCCCAGCATCTGCTCGTTGCTGTACCCCAGCGCGCGCAACACCACCGTCACCGGCAGCTTGCGGCGGCGATCGATTCGCGCAAACAGGTTGTCCTTCGGGTCGAACTCGAAATCCAGCCACGAGCCGCGGTACGGAATGATGCGCGCGGAGTACAGCAGCTTGCCCGAGCTATGGGTCTTGCCCTTGTCGTGATCGAAGAACACGCCCGGCGAGCGATGCAGCTGCGACACCACGACGCGCTCGGTGCCGTTGATGATGAAGGTGCCGTGATCGGTCATCAGCGGCACTTCGCCGAGATAGACTTCCTGTTCACGCACATCCTTGACGCGCTTTTCCTTCGACTCGCGGTCGAAAATCACCAGACGCACTGTGACTTTCAGCGGCGCAGCGTAAGTCATGCCGCGGACACGGCACTCCTTCTCGTCGAACGCCGGCTCGTCAAAGCGATACTTGACGAACTCCAACGCTGCGGCGCCGTTGTATGACGCCATCGGAAACACCGACTTGAACGACGCTTGCAAGCCGACGTCGCGGCGCTTGGCAGGCTGAGCCTCTGCCTGAAGGAAGTGCCGGTAGGAATCGATCTGAGTCCCCAGCAGGTAAGGAATCTCCAGCGTCTCGGTAAGCTTGCTGAAGTCCTTGCGGATGCGCTTTTTCTCGGTAAACGAGTAGGCCATCGGATACCTCTATCGTCGGTTGCGCGTAATGCGCGTCTACAAATCCAAACCGCTGTGCGCTGCGCCGCTAAGGCACGTGCTCAGTGGTTTGGATTCGCCACTGCAAATCTGTACCGCTTCAGCGACGGCGAAAGGCCGGGAGCATTCGCTCCCAGCCTTTGCCGCGTACCGCTTGCAACAAATACAAGATCGGACCTGAGTCTTACTTCAGGTCGGCCTTGCCGCCGGCCTCTTCGATCTTCTTCTTCATCGTTTCGGCTTCTTCCTTCGACGCGCCTTCCTTCACGGTCTGCGGAGCGCCTTCGACCAGGTCCTTGGCTTCCTTCAGACCCAGGCCGGTCAGCTCGCGCACGACCTTGATGACGCCAACCTTCTTGGCTGCGTCGATGCCGGAGAGGATGACCGTGAACTCGGTCTGCTCTTCAACCGGGGCGGCGGCAGCAGCCGGACCGGCGGCGACCGCAACCGGAGCGGCGGCGGTGACGCCGAACTTGTCTTCCATCATCTTGACCAGATCGACCACGTCCATCACGGACATGCTGGCGATCGCGTCCAGAATTTCTTCTTTCGTTGCCATGTTTCAAAAACTCCAATAAAGTGTGGAAAAGCCAGATTTTGGAACGTGAACCGGATCGCTTACGCTGCGCCCTTCTGATCCGCGACGGCCTTGACCGTACGGACGAATTTCACAGTGGGCTCGGCCAGAGTCCGAACGAACTTGCCGATAGGCGCCTGCAGCGTGCCCATGAGCATGCCGATGGCCTGCTCCTTCGTCGGCAGTGAGGCCAGACGGTCGAGATCGGCGGCACCGTACAGCTTGCCTCCGACAGCGACAGCCTTGACGACCATCACATCGTTGTCCTTGGCGAAGTCCTTGATCAGGCGGCCGACCGAACCCGGATCCTCAAGAGAGAACCCCAGGACCAGCGGACCAACCAACGCCGGCGTCAGGCACTCGAATTCAGTACCTTCCACCGCCCGCCTGGCCAGCGAGTTCTTCACCACGTGCAGGTAGACGCCGCTTTCACGGGCCTTTGCGCGCAGCTGATCGAACTTGCCGGCCGACAGGCCGCGATACTCGGTTGCAACAGCCGAGAACGCGCGCTTGGCGACTTCGTTCACTTCCGCAACCAGGGCTTTTTTGTCATCCAGCCTGAGAGCCATCAGAACTCCTAGTTGCTTTCCATCAAAGGGCTGTCGCCGTGCAGCTTCCGCTGCAGGCTTCAACCCGCGGTTTGGTGCTCAAGACACCGTCTGCGTATGCGGCCTTTCAGCCTTTAACCTCCAGAAGCCGGGGCTTCCTTCGTACATACGGTCTCCGACGTATGGCTTTCGCCACACTTCAAAGTCATCGTGGGCGCCGGCGCTGCAAGCTGCGCCGGCGCCCGAATCCTGCTTATTCCGGCAGCGAGTTGACGTCGACGCGCAGGCCCGGGCCCATCGTCGTCGAGAGCGTCATCTTCTTGATGTAAACACCCTTCGACGTCGCCGGCTTCGCCTTGCGCAGATCGCGCACGACTGCAATCAGGTTGTCCTTCAACTTGTCGTCGTCAAAATCGACTGCGCCAACCGAGCAATGAATGATGCCCGCCTTGTCCGTGCGGAACTTGGCCATACCGGCCTTCGCGTTCTTGACCGCAGTAGCGACGTCCGGCGTCACCGTGCCGGTCTTCGGGTTCGGCATCAAGCCGCGCGGACCCAGCACCTGACCCAGCGCACCGACGACGCGCATCGCGGACGGCTCGGCAATCACAACCTGATAGCTCAGATCACCGCCCTTCATTGCCGCAGCGAGGTCATCCATACCGACGGCATCAGCGCCCGCGGCCTTGGCTTCCTCAGCCTTGGCGCCCTGCGCAAACACCGCGACGCGGACCGACTTGCCGCTGCCATGCGGCAGCACGGTCGAGCCGCGAACGTTCTGGTCGGACTTCTTGGCATCAATGCCGAGATTCACCGACATGTCGACCGATTCCTTGAACTTGGCGGTCGCGCATTCCTTGATGAGCTTGATCGCCTGGTCCAGGTCATAGACCTTGGCGGCTTCGAGCTTGGCCGCAGCGGCCTTCTGACGCTTCGTGATCTTTGCCATGGCTTACTTCTCCACCACGTCAACGCCCATCGAACGGGCGGAACCGGCCACCATCAGACAGGCGGCGTCGAGACTGCCGGCGTTGAGATCTTCCATCTTCAGCTTGGCGATCTCTTCGACCTGGGCGCGGGTGATCTTGCCGACCTTCTTGGTGTTCGGCGTCGGCGAACCGGACGTCAGTCCGATGGCCTTCTTGATCAGCACCGACGCCGGCGGCGTCTTGGTGATGAAGGTGAACGAACGGTCCGAATAGACCGTGATCACGACCGGAGTCGGAATGCCCGGCTCCATCTTCTGCGTGGCCGCATTGAAGGCCTTGCAGAATTCCATGATGTTGACGCCGTTCTGACCCAAGGCGGGTCCGACCGGCGGCGCCGGGTTGGCCTTGCCTGCAGGGATCTGCAGCTTGATGTAGGCCGTGACTTTCTTTGCCATGACAGCTCCTAAGTGGGTACGAACGCCGGTGAAGGCTCCCCGATCAACATGTCATGAGCAACTTTGCAGCGCGGCCGCGGATGATCCGCCGACCCCGCCGCACGTCGCTCACCCTTTCTCGACTTGCGAGAATTCCAGCTCAACGGGCGTTGCACGCCCGAAAATCAGCACCGCCACGCGCAGGCGGTTCTTTTCGTAGTTGACCTCTTCGACCACGCCATTGAAGTCCGCAAACGGACCTTCCTTGACGCGCACCGATTCGCCGGGCTCGAACAGCGTCTTTGGACGCGGCTTTTCGACCGACTCGGTCACACGGTTGAGAATCTTCTCGGCTTCCTTGTCGGAAATCGGCGCCGGCTTGTCCGGCGTCCCGCCGATGAAACCCATGACCTTCGGCGTCGACTTGACCAGATGCCAAGTGTCTTCGTTCATGTCCATCTGGACCAGAACGTATCCCGGAAAGAATTTGCGCTCGGTCGTCCGCTTGACGCCGTCCTTGATCTCGACGACTTCTTCAGTCGGGACCAAGATGTCACCGAACTGCTCCTGCAGGCCGGCGCGCGTGATGCGCTCCTTGAGCGCCTTCATGACACTGTTTTCGTACTGTGAGTACGCGTGCACCACATACCAGCGCATCGTCATCGTCACGCTCCCCTTCCAGTCAGCGCTTCGACGCCCCACAGCAACAGCGAGTCAAGCCCCCACAGCAGCAGCGCCATCACCAGCACGACGACCGCAATCATCAGGGTGGCCTGAACACTCTCCTGGCGGCTGGGCCAGACGATCTTGCGCAGCTCGATGCGCGAACCAACGACATAGCCCCACAGCGACTTGCCCAGCTCGGCCTGATAGGCCAGCGTCAGCGAAAGGCCCAGCGATGCGAGCAGGATCAGCGTTCGGATCAGCGCATTGAACTGCGGATCAAAGTAATAGAACGCGAACATGCCGCCCACCAGGGCAGCTGCGGAAAGACCCAGCAATGCCGTGTCTTTGTGCGCAGAAACGGCTTTTTGTTCAGAGGTATGGACGTCCATCAACCATTGGTCCGGCCCTGCAGTCCAACGCTGATCTAGAGTGGCAGGGCGGGAGGGTTTCGAACCCCCAACCTGCGGTTTTGGAGACCGCCGCTCTACCAGTTGAGCTACCGCCCTAGCGCGAGGTACTACAGGAAGCCAAAAAGGGGCGCGGATTTTATGGAATCCGCGCCCACAAGTCAAAGAGTGGCTTATTCGACGATCTTGGTAACGACGCCGGCGCCGACGGTACGACCGCCCTCACGGATGGCGAAACGCACGCCTTCTTCCATCGCGATCGGGTTGATCAGCTCAACCTTCATCTGCACGTTGTCGCCCGGCATGACCATTTCCTGCTCAAATTCGATCGAGCCGGTCACGTCCGTCGTGCGGAAGTAGAACTGCGGACGATAGCCCTTGAAGAACGGCGTGTGACGACCGCCCTCTTCCTTCGTCAGCACGTACACCTCACCCTCAAACTTCGAGTGCGGGTTGATCGAGCCGGGCTTGCACAGCACCTGGCCGCGCTCCACGTCTTCTTTCTTCGTGCCGCGCAGCAGGACGCCCACGTTGTCGCCCGCCTGGCCCTGGTCCAGCAGCTTGCGGAACATTTCAACGCCGGTCACCGTCGTCTTCACGGTCGGACGGATGCCGACAATCTCGACTTCCTCGCCAACCTTGACCACGCCGCGCTCAATACGCCCCGTCACCACCGTGCCGCGGCCCGAGATCGAGAACACGTCTTCGATCGGCAGCAGGAACGGCTTGTCGGTTTCGCGCTCCGGCTCCGGAATCCAGGTATCGATCGCGTTGTACAGCTCTTCCAGCTTCGCAACCCACTCCGGCTCGCCAGCAATCGCCTTGGTCGCCGAACCACGGACCACAGGCGTGTTGTCGCCGTCGTAGCCGTACTTGCTCAGCAGATCGCGAACTTCCATCTCGACCAGCTCAAGCAGCTCTTCGTCTTCGACCATGTCGCACTTGTTCAGCCACACGACGATCTTCGGTACGTTCACCTGCTTCGCCAGCAGAACGTGCTCGCGCGTCTGCGGCATCGGGCCGTCAACCGCCGACACCACCAGAATCGCGCCATCCATCTGCGCCGCACCCGTGATCATGTTCTTCACGAAGTCCGCGTGTCCCGGGCAGTCAACGTGCGCGTAGTGACGGTTCTCCGTCTCGTACTCCACGTGCGAGGTCGCAATCGTCAGAATCTTCGTCGAGTCACGACGTCCCTGCGATTCCGATGCCTTCGCAACCTGGTCGTACGGAACGTACAGACCGCCAAACTTGTCCGACGATACCTTCGTCAGCGCCGCCGTCGTCGTCGTCTTGCCATGGTCCACGTGACCAATCGTCCCCACGTTAACGTGCGGCTTCGTACGTGCAAATTTTTCCTTGGACAT
>NZ_SUKF01000002.1:436929-606152 GCF_005047655.1 Sinimarinibacterium arenosum
GCCAAACTTGTCCGACGATACCTTCGTCAGCGCCGCCGTCGTCGTCGTCTTGCCATGGTCCACGTGACCAATCGTCCCCACGTTAACGTGCGGCTTCGTACGTGCAAATTTTTCCTTGGACATTATCTCAGGCTCCGATCTTCTAGGATCACGTGGCTACCGAATTTGGTGCCCACCACTGGAATCGAACCAGCGACCTCACCCTTACCAAGGGTGTGCTCTACCGACTGAGCTAGGTGGGCGTTACGCTTGCCGCTTACATCAATAAGCTTCTGGAGCGGGTGAAGGGAATCGAACCCTCGTCGTAAGCTTGGAAGGCTTCTGCTCTACCATTGAGCTACACCCGCTTCACACGCTCTTCGAACTGCGCCATCCGGCACCGCCCGAATCCACACATCTACAACTTGAGCGGGCGGATTCGCACCGCCGAAGCGTGCAATCCCGCACTCTCTACCGCATTTGTCGCTTGGTGGAGGGGGTAGGATTCGAACCTACGTAGACATAAGTCAGCAGATTTACAGTCTGCCCTCGTTGGCCGCTTGAGTACCCCTCCGCCGACACCTCTTGAGACCCAGGGGCCCGCAAGGAGCCGCGTATTCTCGTGACTGATGCCGGCCGCGTCAAGGAGTAATCACCCCCAATTTCACGACTTTCGCACTTTCATCCGCCTGTCACACCCACGCACAATACTGTTTCGTTGTTTCCACCTACTCCAGCCGTCGAATTCCATGAGCTTAAAGATCCAGGCAACTCGAACACTGCTGACGGCACTGCTAGGCACTTTGCTGCTGGCTGCTTGCGGCGGCAGTGATCCCGCATCGAACGGCGGCAACACCTCCCAGGCCGCCAAGATCGGGCATGTCTTCGTGATCGTGCTGGAGAACAAGGATTTCGTGGACTCGTTCGGCCCGGACTCGCTGGCCCCCTATCTGGCGCAGACGCTGCCGGCCCAGGGCGCGATGCTGGAAAACTACTACGGCGTGGCCCACAACAGCCTGGGCAACTACATCGCGATGATCAGCGGCCAGGGCCCCAATATCGCAACCCAGGCCGACTGCATCCTGTTCCAGGACTTCGTCGGCGCTGCGCCCGGGACACTGCACCCGACCCAGGCCATCGGTCAGGGCTGCGTGTATCCGGCTTCGGTTCCCAGCCTGCCGGACCAGTTCCGCGAACGCGGAAACCTGAGCTGGAAGGGTTACATGGAGGACATGGGCAACGATCCGGCTCGCGAGGCCGCGACCTGCGCACATCCCTCCGTGAATAGCGTGGATGGCACCCAGGCCGCAGCAGAAACGGACCACTACGCGACGCGTCACAACCCGTTCATGTATTTCCATTCGGTGATCGACGACCAAGCCTACTGCGATGAGCGTGTGGTCAACCTCGAAGTCCTGCGCGACGACCTCAAGCAGATTGCCACCACGCCCAATTTCTCGTTCATTACGCCGAGTCTCTGCCACGACGGCCACGACTCACCCTGCGTCAACGGCGAAGCCGGCGGCCTGGTGTCGTCCAACGAGTTCCTCGAGACCTGGGTTCCGCAAATCCTGGCGTCGCCGGCGTTCAAGAAGGATGGCCTTCTGGTCGTGACTTTCGACGAGGCGGAAAACTTCACCACCGACGCCAGCGCCTGCTGCAGCGGCGGACCGACCCTGAACACGCCACTGCCGGGCATTACCGGCCTGGGCGGCGGACGCGTTGGTGCTGTGCTGCTGTCGCCGTTCATCGAACCGGGCACGGTGTCGCAGGTCGAGTACAACCACTACTCCTTCCTGCACAGCGTTCAGGATTTCTTCGGCCTGTCTTATCTGGGCTTCGCCGACGATGACGCGGCCACGACCTTCGGCGCCGACGTGTTCACGCGCCAGATGCCCGAGTTGCCGCCGCGTCCGTGAGCCAGCGCTGGCGACTGGCACTGCTGGCCGTAGCTGCCGCGGTCGCAGTGCTGGTCTGGACCGAGCAGGCACCGCAGCCCGAAAGCAACCCGACACCGGCGTCAGATCCGCCGCGCTCGGCGGCGCTCTACGATCCACTGGCGGCCGCCCGCGCCGAAACCCGGATCGGCAATGTCGAGGCCGGCATTCCGGCACAGTGCTATACGGATCCCGCCGAGGGGCACAATCCCTGCTGGGTCTGTCACACCGGCGCCAACGGCCGCAACCGCACCGACGATCTGGACCGGCAGCGGCATTACCGCTTCACAACGCGCGCACGCCATAACCCCTGGGACAACCTGTTCGTCGATCGGCGAGCCGGGATCGACGCGATCGGCGACGATGAAATCCTCGCGTATATCCGCCAGGACAACGTGGCCGCGCTGCGCACCGCCCTGCGCGACGTGCCGCAGAAGCTGGCGTGGCGCCCCGATCTGGACTACACACAGGGCTTCGACGACGGCTTTGCCCGCGACGGCTCCGGCTGGCGCGCCTTCCGCTACAAGCCCGTACCGGCCGCGTTCTGGCCCACCAACGGCGCCACCGACGACGTGCTGGTGCGCCTGCCCGAGCGCTTTCGCCAGGAGGCCGGCCATCAGCCCTCGCGGATGATCTACCGCATCAACCTGGCCCTGCTCGAAGCGGCAATCGCGATCGCCGATTCCGTTGCCGACGCCGAGCTCACCCTGCCCACTGAACCCTTGGACGAAACCGTCGCGGGCCTCGATCTGGATGGTGACGGCACGCTCGGAACCGCCTTGATGATCCGCGGACTGCCCTCGCACTACGCCGGCGCCGCGGCGGACGCGCCCGTGCGCCGCTACGACTATCCGGTTGGCACCGAGTTCCTGCACGGCGTGCGCTATATCGACCCGGATGCGCCGGATCTTCTTTCACGGCGCTTCAAGGAACTGCGCTACGCCGTCAAGCGCGCACACCTCGACGATGCCGCGTTGCAACGCCGTGTCGACGCGGACGCCGTGACCCAGCAGATCGGCGCCATTCCGCGCTATGCCGGGACCGCACTCACAGGACAGACCAACGACTACGCCTGGCGCCTGTTCGGCTATATCGAGGACGCGCAGGGTCGCCTGCGCCTGCAGACGCGCGAGGAACAGCTGTACTGCATGGGTTGCCACACCGGCATCGGCGTCACCGTCGATCAGACCTTCAGCCTGCCACGCAAGCTGCCCGGCGCCGCCGGCTGGGGCCTGCAGACGCTCGCCGGCATGCAGGACGTGCCGCAGGCCGGCAGCAAGACCCCCGAAATCCTGCAGTTCCTCCAGCGCGCCGGGGCCGGTGACGAGTTCCGCGCCAACGACGAGATGCTGCAGCGGTTTTTCCCTGATGGAACGCTGGACGAAACGCTGGTGCGGCGCGCCGCCCCCGGCGGCCCCGACGACATCCGCAGTCTGATCGTGCCGTCGCGCGCACGCGCGCTGGCACTGAACAAGGCCTACATGGTGCTGGTACGCGAACAGAGCTATCGCCTCGGACGCACGCCGCTGCTGCAGCCGGCGCCGGCGGCGCTGCGACAGATTGAGCGCGACGACACCGGCCTCGAAGCCAGCGGCAAGGTCTACGACGACGGCCGCCTATGGCTAGATTGGGCGTCAACCCGCCCCGCCCCCTGAGTCTCCTGTCGCTTCACACCCGCGGCTTGGCGCGCCGGGTCGGCGCGGCGGACAGGGGATCGTCCGGCCACGGATGCTTCGGGTAGCGCCCGCGCAGATCCTTGCGCACATCGGCATAGCCGCGCGCCCAGAAACCCGCCAGATCCTGCGTCACCGCAACCGGTCGTCGCGCCGGCGACAGCAGGTGCAATACGACCGGTATGCGGCCCTCGTTGACCGTCGGCGTCTGCGCGCAGCCGAACATCTCCTGCAGCTTGACCTCCAGTGCCGGCGCCTCTGGCGGCCGATACTCCAGCCGCAGTCGCGAGCCGGTCGGCACGGTCAGGTGCGTCGGCGCCAGCCGCTGCAGCGCCTGCTGCTGCGGATAGTCGAGTTGCGCCACCAGCACCATGCCGAGATCGAGCCGGCTCAGATGCGCACGGCGGCCAATACCTGACAGATGCGGCAGCAGCCAGTCCTCAAGCGTTGCCAACAGGGACGCGTCGTCGACCGCCGGCCACGCTTCGTCCGGGCGCCAGACACGCAGCGACTCCACCCGCGCCTGCCATTGCCGGGTTTCGTCGGTCCACGGCAGGCACCCCAGCCCCAGCTGACGGACGCCGTCCAGCATCGCGCGGCTGACGGCGTCTCCGGCGCCCGCCGGCAGCGGCCGGCTCGACAGGACGAGGGAACCGAGTCGTTGCTGCCGCTCGGCAATGACCACTTCGGTCTGCGCATCCCAGAGCACGCGATCCTCATTGCGAATGGCCTCGGCATGATCCGCGCGCAATGCGCCCTCATCGAACACGACGGCCTGGCGGATGCGCCGTGCGCTGCCCTGCCCCGCACCGGTCTGCACACTCCAGTGGGCGATCGCGAGCCATTCGGAATGCGCCAGCGGATCGCCCTCGCCGATACGGGCCTCGCCACCATCCGCGCACAGATAGGCCACCTCGCGCACACCGCGGATGCCGGGACGGCGTCGCGCAATCCGCTCGGGATAGCCCCAGGCCACCACCCGGGCAATCTCCTCGATCGACACACTGCGCGCCGGCTCGACGCCGATCAGCCGCGCCAGCTGCGTCACGCTGTCACGCACCCGCCGCTGCATCGCAGGGTCGGTGCGCCCGGCCACGGCCGCCTGGACCGCCAATGCCAGATCTGCCGAGCCGCCATCGCGCTCATCCAGCACCGCGGCGACCCAGATCGCCACGCCCGCAAGGCCCTGTGCCTTCGCTGACAGCAGCATGTGGCCACGGCGCGGCGCGGTGGGCAGCCGCGCCAGCTCGCGCCCATGCGCGGTAATACGTCCGGCGGAATCGATCGCCCCCAGATCGCCGAGCAGACTCCGGGCATAGCGCCACGCCGTCGGCGGCGGCAGGTCCAGCAGACGCAAGGACTCAGGACCCTCGACCCCCCACGCCGCCAGCTCCAGCGCAAAGCGGGTCAAATCGACCGCCAGAATCTCCGGCGTGTCGTGCGCGGCCAGCCCACCTTGCTGTTCGGCACTCCACAGGCGATAGCACACGCCGGGCCCGAGACGCCCGGCACGGCCCGCACGCTGATCGGCTGACGCGCGCGACACGCGCTGGGTCTCGAGCCGATCCGCTCCGGCACCGAAGTCGAAGCGAGCAACCCGCACCAGACCGCCATCAACGATCGTCCGCACGCTCTCCACGGTGAGGCTGGTCTGCGCCAGATTGGTGGCCAGGATGACCTTGCGCCGGCCACCCGGATCCGGCAGCAGCGCCGCATCCTGGTCCTGCGGCGACAGATCGCCGTACAGCGGACACACCGCCACAGCATCGGTCAGCCTGGCCTCAAGCGCGCGCTGCGCGCTGCGGATCTCGCGCACCCCGGGCAGAAACGCCAGCACGTCGCCCTCGGTGTCCTGCAATGCCGTTGCGACGCCCTGTGCCACCGCAGCGCCGTGCTCGGTCTCACCGCGCAAGGGTTGGTAGCGCAGGTCCACCGGATACATCTTTCCGCCGCTTTCAATCAACGGCGCGTCATCCAGCAACCGCACCACACGCTGCGTGTCGAGTGTGGCCGACATCACCAGCACGCGCAGATCCGGCCGCAGCGTCTCGCGTGCGTCCAGCGCCAGCGCCAGTGCCAGATCAGCATCCAGCGAGCGCTCGTGAAACTCGTCGAAGATCAGCAGCCCGGTATCCGGCAGCTCCGGATCGGCCTGCAGGCGGCGCGCCAGCAAACCCTCGGTCACGACCTCGATCCGTGTTTGCGCACTGGTCTTGCGCTCGAAGCGCACCTGATAGCCGACCCGCTGTCCGACCGCCTCGCCCAGCAGGCTGGCCATGCGCCGCGCCGCCGCGCGCGCCGCGACCCGCCGCGGCTCCAGCATCACGATCTTGCGGCCCTGCAACCACGCTTCGTCCAGTAGCGCCAACGGAATCACGGTGGTCTTTCCGGAACCCGGGGGCGCCGCCAGCACCGCGCGTCCCGCCTCGGACAGCGCCGCACGCAGCGGCCCGACCGCATCCAGAACCGGCAGATTCAATCCAATGGGGACAGACACGAACGACGGCAACCCGTGGCGATGGGCCGCATAGTCTAGGGCTGCGCGCGTCGCGCGACAGGCAGCGGGCTGGCGTCAACGCCCGCGGAATCAGTCCACAAGCGTGGCGCCACCGCCATCGCAGCTCAGATTGCCGCCGACTTCAACCTTGTTCAGATCGATGCCCAGGGTATCGAGCAAGGTATTCAGCAGGGGATCCAGCAGCGGCGACAGCAGGCCGGTGATCACTGGCTCCAGAATCGCGCGCACGGTGTCATACAGCGCGCTGACGAGATTGAGCACGCCGCCCAGACCACCACCCGCGGCCGGGCCGTACATCGTCAGTTCGATCCCGGCCAGCGTGTTGGCCAGGCTGGCGACGATGTTCTGCGTATCGAACGATGCATACAGCGGCGGCTGTCCGAGGTCCGGCGGATCGACGTAGGTGTGGGTGTACGGGGTTCCGGCCACAGTCGTCTGGGCCATGATGCCAAGACCGCCTCCTTCGAACGGCCGGCGTGCCTCGCAGGACACCGGAAACAGCAAGAAGGACGTGCAGGTCTTCACGCCGACGTCCACCAACGGCACCGGCCCGACCGTTGGCGGCGCGTCCGATCCGAACACATACCCCGGCTGATTGGGATCGGTCTGCATCTGGCCAATCCGGAGATTGGCGATCGACGTCTCGATATTCGTATCGAGCGCCTTCTGTCCGTCTTCGCAGTTGTAGTCGGTGACTTTCGCCTCGCCACCAGCCAGATCCAGACTCACATCGATGCGTGGGTTGCCCGGCACCAGCTGGATATCCGTCACATCCTGCGGGATGCCCAGCAGCGCCCCCACCAGATCGCCAATCGCGGCAACCAGATTCAAGGACAGCACATTGTTCAGCAGCGACGTCACCGGCGCGGCCAAGCCGAGCACGGAGTTGAGGAGACCGGTGACACCCGCCAGGGCCGGAAGATTCACTGAAATCAGCGTACGCAACTGCGCCGTATTCACGTAGATCCGACCGGGACCATCCGGGTCGGCGCTGGCCAGCTCCGGATCGCCCACCGCGGAAATCTGCGGCGGCTCGATCACCTTGACCTGCACGCTGGCGATACCGAGGTCCAGCGTCGCGGCCAGCGCATTCTTGGAGTTGGCCGCCTGGACGATGGCCTGCACCAGCTGGAACAGCTGAATGCCGGCATCCAGTCCGGCGGACTGCGTCCCGGTTCCGACCGACACGATGTCGCCCAACGCCACCAGCGGCGTGGCCGGCGGAATCGACAGCTGCAAGGCCTCAAGCCCACCAATGGCGGCACTGATGTCGCCCGTGGCCTCGCCGCGCTCGAGCAGGTCGATGGCGACCCCGATCAGATCGCCGACCTCGACGTCGGTCTGCAGGAGTTGGTCGTACTGCCCGACCTCCAGGCCCAAATCGATGGCGAGCTGGTCCAGATATCCGAGCAGATGGATGTCGGTTGCGACCAAACCGTTCCATCCCACCGCTGAAAGCGAAACGTTTCCGCCCAGCAGCCCACCAAACAACGCGTTGAGCGCCGCAGACTGGCTTGTATCGACATTGATCAGGGTGCTGCGAATCGTCAGCTGCGCCATAGCCTGACTGGACAATGCCACCGCGGACGCCGATAGCGTTGGCGTGGCACTGAATGGCAGGAAGCGCGGCGGCACGCCGGAGATGGTGGCGCGCACGGCATTGAGCTCGTCATCGATGACACTCGTGTCGAGTCGACCCGCGACAGTCGCAGCCGTCGGCATCCATTTGCCGCACTCCACTTGCAGGGCATACGGTTTGGTGCCGAGATTCCGCGCTGCGTTGTCTGCCGCCGCTGGAGTTGCGTTGTCCACGCAAGACCGCAGGCCGGTCACTGGGGATACCAGTTTGCGCGCACCCGCCATGGCGGCCAGATCGGCAGCCTTCTGGTACTCGCGCTTGTAGTAGTACAGGAAGCCGATATCGGTGATCGACAGCATGATCACGACCAGACTCAACGCGATCGCGGCAAAGGCGATGATCGCGCCGCCCTGGCGGTGCGCCGACGCCAGCCTGGCGTAGGAACGGGATGTGTTGCGGATCGACCTCATAGCTGCACGATCGCACAGCCGCTGAGCGTCTGCGGCATCCAGCTGTCAAAACCACCCACGATCGGCAGCGTGATGGACGGCAAGATCCGCGCGCTGCTGTACGGATACGAAACCCGAACCCGCAGCAGACCGGCCGAAGCCTCCCCCCCGCCGCAGCTGCCATTGTCGACGACCACCGTTGGAAGCACCGTCTGTTCCAGCCAGGTGCGACGCGCCGCGTAATCACCAATGCCGGCGGGCGCAATGATCGACGACGACAGCGAATTGACCACTTCCAGCTTGATCGAGTCCTTGACTGATTCGGTAATGCTTGCGTAGCTGGTCGTTGAACCGCTGGCCAGCCCAAGCGCGCGCGCGCCGTCTGAAGCAGCGCGCGAAAGCGCCATCTGCGTGTACAACACGGAGCCGAAAGTCACCATGCCGTACAGAATCAGCACGAAAATGGGCAGCACGAAAGCAAATTCGATGACCGCCGCCCCGGCCTGACGACGCCCGCGATTCAATTTGATCTGAGGATTCATGAGCGCAGCGCCCGACCGTCGAGCAGCAATCGCGCCTGCCCCATCAAAGCCTTGGGCGTCAGCAAGCCCAGGCCCGGAACGGTCGGCAGAAACGGCGCGTTTTCATAGTCGTAGGTCACGGTGACAACAACCTGGCAACTGGTCGCAAAGTCACTTCCGCATACCGGCGCGGCGCCGGCCCCGATGACACAGTCGGCCGAACCGCAGCTCACGACGGATGAACTGACTGCGCAATCTTGGCCAACCGGGCAGACTCTCAAGACAATGGTGGGCGCCGCGCGATAGTCCATCCATTGCGCCCGCTGGGCCGACACGGCATAGCCCGCGCCGAGCCGGGAACTGAGCTGAAACTGGGCCTGCTCATCTGCATCGCAGGGATGCCCAAGACTGGCGGCACAGGTTCCCAGTGGATGGTGCAGCGCGGCGCGCGCGCCCTCCTCGGCAGAATGCTGTAAGCCCAAGCGCATCAGGAACACCACGCCATAGGTCAGAATGCCGTAGAACAGCAAAAACAGCACGGGAAAGACGAACGCAAACTCGATCGCCGTTGCGCCCGCCTGGGCTTTGGAGCCGGTCCCGTTATGCCTGTGCCTGACCATCTGAAAACTGGCGTTACCCTCGGTCAATTCGCATGCTGACCATCCATGCCCGCAACAGCAGCGGGGAGCATGCATTTCGAATCAGAGAATGACCTCCCTGAGTCTGTCAGATGATGCCCGACCGTCAAGCGGGCCCATTGGGCCGATGAAGCGCCGCGCCTCAGTCGCCGAGGGACAGCGCCAGCAAACCTTCGAGCACCAGATTGGGGCGATGACTCCAGGATTGCTGCAGATGCGGCCGCAGAATCTGGGCGTCGCCGCCGGTGATCAGGCACCGCGCCTGCACACCCAGCACGGCACCGCCGCGATCGATCGCCCCCAGACAGGCCAGCATCGCGCCTTCGCGCACACAGGCCTCGGTATCGCGCCCGAGTCGGGCGTGGTAATCGGCCCCGAGCTGACGCGTCTCGAACCGTGTATGACCAAGGGTCGCGCGCTGCTGGGTCAGCAATCCGGCACAGATCACGCCTCCCAGATGCTGCCCCTGCGTATCGACGCAGTCGATCGTCAGCGCCGTCCCCGCATCCGCGATACACACCGCTGACGGCGACTCGGCCCAGGCCGCGATCATCGCCAGCCAGCGATCGATTCCGAGACGGTGCGGCTCCGCGTACGCGTTGCGCAGACCCCGCCACATCGGGGCGCTGCGGGCGAACTGCGGACTGCAGCCGAAGCGCCGCTGCAGCGCACTGCTGAGTGCGGCTTCGAGTTCGGGGCCGGTGACGTGGGCGACCCAGATCTGGCTAGGGGGTGTCTCGATCGCCAGTGCAGCCAGCACCGCGGCCGGGTTGCCGTCGTGTACCAACGCTCCACTGTGAATCAGGCCGGACGGATCAGCCAGAGCCCATTTCAAACGTGAGTTGCCGATATCAAGCAGCAGTTTCATTGCCTACAGCCTCAGACTGACTTCGCCGGAATGCAGCACATGACGCTGTCCGTCAGATTCGACGATCAGCGCGCCATCCGCATCGACACCGCGGGCGTACCCCTCAAGACTTGCATCGGAACCCTGCCCGCCCCGGAAGATGTGCACGATCCGGTCGCGGGTCACGTCCAGCTCGCTCCAGCGCGCTGCCAGCGGCGCAAAACCGCTGCGACCATAACCCTCGAACAGCGCATGAAGTTCCCGCAGCAGGGCGATCGCCAGCGCATTGCGCCCACAGCGCGGTCGCCCAATGGCCGCGAGCGCAGCATCAAGATTGATGAAGGGCTGGCCAATCTGCGCATCTGGACCCGCGGGCAAATCCAGATTGATGCCGATGCCGGCGACGATGCGGCAGCCCCCCCCGGCCTCGCCGCGGTGCTCCAGCAGAATCCCGCCGAGCTTGCGGCCGTCGACCAGAATGTCGTTGGGCCACTTCAGACCAACCGTGTCCAGCCCGGCCTGCCGCAGCGCATTGGCGCAGATGACGCCGACAGCGAGCGGCAGCGCCCCCAGCTGCGGCGGCATCGCGTCGAACGACCAGGCCAGCGACAGCGCCAACTGGGCCCCGAACGGCGACACCCACTGACGACCGCGGCGACCGCGTCCCGCAGTCTGCACCTCGGCCAACACCGCCTGCGGGTCCGATTCGGCGGACGCAGCCATGACCTGTGTGCTGGTCGAATCAGTCACCGGCAGCACCTGCACGCGCAGCTGCGGCACTGCCGCCTGCAACCTCGCCGGATCCAGACGTTCGATCGGCTGCGGCAACCGGTACCCGAGACCCTGGCGCGCCTCCACCGCAAGCTGCCACTCCGCCAGCTTGGCAACGCGCTTGGCGAGGGCCGCACGGCTAATACCTGAAGCTGCGGCCAGATCCTCACCCGAATGCCACTGCCCGTCCGCCAGTCGGTCGACCAGCGCCAACAGCTCGGTTTCGCTTAGGGCTTGTGCCATCGCCGCCACACCATCGCTTTTTCGAAGCGGTGCTCATTACCCGCGAGCAGCCGCCGTACATTCTCACGGTGTTTCCAGATCACCAGCAGCGCCATCGCCACAGTAAACGCACCCGCCGCCGAAAACAGGCCGGAAACGCTGAAACAGGTCACGTACAGCACCGCGACCAGGGTCGACATGATTGTGGCGAGGCTGACATAGCCGCTGAGTACGACCACGGCGACGAAACTCCCGAGCAGCCACGGCAGTGACGCGGTCAGCAAAACCCCGAATACGCCGGCCAGGGTGGCTACGCCCTTGCCGCCGCGAAAACCGGCGGTGACTGGATAGCAATGCCCAACCGCAACGGCGACGCCACAAACATAGGCCTGCTCATCGGGACTGAGCAACGGCGTTCCCAGAGTCGGCGCCTGCGGCACCAGCCAGGTTGCGCACACGCCCTTGAGCACATCGATCGCCAGCACCGCCAACGCGAAGCCCGCCCCCTGGGTGCGCAGGGCATTGGTCGCCCCGAGATTGCCGCTGCCGAGCTTGCGCAGATCGATGCCTCCGCGCAGCGCACCAACAATCTGCCCCCCCATGACGGTCCCGATCAGATAGGCCAGCGCAGTCTGCAGCAGGGTATCGATCATGGTTCAGACTCCAAGCCAGGCACGACGGCGATCAGCGACCACGCCGTCGGCGTGCTGCAGACTCAAGGTCCAGGTATCGGCTGGCGCCGCCTTTGGCTTCAGCTCGACTGTCATCAGCTCATCATCGCGGAACAGGTGCAGGCTCACCGTCTGATCGGGTTGCAGCGACATCTGCAGGGCATCCCAGTTGGCGTGAGTCACGCGCTGACCATCCAGCGCCACAATTTGATCGCCGGCATGGATCGCTGCCGCTGCCGCGGCACTTTCGCTGTACACCGTGGCAACCGTGGCCGAGCCACCGCGCAGCTTGATTCCCAACGTGCATGGCAATGCGCGCGCCGTGGCGCGGCCGCCGTTGTCGGCCGAACCCTGCGCCGGGCGCCGCTGTGCCGACACGCCGAATTCGGCCAGAAGATCGGTCAGTGGCAGAGGATCGGTCGAACGCAGCAGCCCATCAAAGAATGCGCGCAGGTCAAGGCCCGACAACGATTGCGCCAGTTGCTCAAGCCCGCCTTCGGGCACCGGCGTCTGCGTACGCCCCCAGCGCTGCCAGGCGGCACGCATGACGTCGTCCAGCGTCACCGTCGATTTCAGCCGCAGGATCAGATCCAGGCACAGCGCCGCCAGCGCGCCCTTGCTGTAGTAGCTGACCGCCTGATTCGGCGTGTTCTCATCCGGCTGGTAATGCTTGGTCCAGGCCTCGAAGCTGGCGTCGGCCAGCGACTGCACCGCCGCCCCGGGCGTGCGCTCGACGCGGGTCGCCTGCACCGACAGCAGGTCCAGGTAGCGCGGCGCATCGATGATGCCGGCGCGCAGCAGCAGCAGATCGTCGTAGTACGAGGTCACGCCCTCGTAATGCCACAGATCGCGCGTGTAGGCCTCCGCGCCCAGATCCGATTCGGCGAACGCCTGCGCGGTGATGCGCTTGACGTTCCACAGGTGGAAATATTCATGACTGCACAGGCCGAGAAAGCCGATGTAGTCCTGACTCGGCTGGCTTGCGCCCGGCTGCGGCAGATCGCCGCGCGAACAGATCAGCGCGGTGGAGCTGCGATGCTCCAGCCCGCCGTAGCCGCTGCCCACCACGTTGGTCAGGAACAGGTACTGCGGCAGCGACGGTTCGCCGCCGAACATCGCGCGCTCGGTCGCGCAGATGCGCTGCAGGTCTTCGGTCACGCGCTGGCGATCCAGTGTGCAGCGCCCCGCCAGCACCAGCGCATGCGGAATGCCGTCGACGTCGAATTCCAGCCGTTCAAAGCGACCCATCTCGACCGGATGGTCGATCAGCTCTTCGTAATCCTCGGCCCGATAGCGTCCGAAGCCGTCGGCGTCGACCGCCAGCGGCCTCATCGCGGTGGCCACGCGCCAGCCGTCGCACGCCGCGTCGTCCGGCCTCAACAGCTCCAATTCGAACGGACCATCGCCCCCCTCGGGCCGATAGAACAGCGAGCTGCCGTTGAAGAACCCGCGACGCAGATCGAGGTAGGCCTTGCGTACCGAGACATCGAAGGCATAGACGCGATACCGCAGTTGCAGCGGACCGGCGCAGGGCGCGCAGCGCAGCGAGCGCTTGTCCAGCCGTTCGAGCGCGATACGCTGCCCCCCGCAGCTCGCCGTGAGGTCGACGACATGCTTGGCGAAATCGCGCACCAGATAGCTGCCACGGATCCATGACGGCAGCCGGAACACCTGCCCCGCCGGGTTTGGCGCAGCCACAGTGCAGAGGACTTCAAACAGGTGCTCGCGCGGGGCAACCGGCTGCACGCGATAGACGGCGACGCTCATGACGCTGCGGTACCCGCAGGAATGACTAAGGTGCGCATTCTATCGCGAGCGCGGCGCCACCCTGACGCCGCACTCGCACCGCAGGCTCATAGATCCACATCGACCGCCAGCGTGCGCGCCGGCATCCGGTCGTACTGCCCATCGCCCAACTCGCTTTTGGAAACCGGATCGCGTGCATCAATGAGGTTTGTGCCCATCAGGCGCAGTCCCCAGTGCGGGATGCAATAGCCCAGCATGGCGTCGAACACCGAACACGCATCGACTCCAGGCGCGTTGCGCTGGTTCAGATAGCGGAGCCCGAGATGGACGTGAAAGCAGCCTGGACAGACTACCCCTTATCCTTGGCTGCCAAACACCTTGCGCAGCAGCTCGGTGGTGCGCGCGCGCGGATCGCGGCGGATGCGGGCCTCTTCGGCGGCAATCGAATAGAACAGGCCATCGACGGCCTTGCCGGTGACGTAGGCGTCCAGGTCGGTGTCCTTGACGCCGGCCAGCTGCAACAGCGGACCGTAGCTGCTCATTAAGGTCTTGTACTGCTGGGTCACGCCGACCTTCTGTGTCGCCGACTGCACGATCGGCACGAACCGCGCCTGGATCGCGTCCCCGGCCGTACGACGGAAATACTGCGTCGCCGCGTCCTGTCCACCGCCGAGAATGCCTCGCGCATCGGCTACCGACATTTCACGCACGGCGTTGCCGAAGATGTCGGCAACCTCGGGAACTGCCTTTTCAGCCGCTCGATTCAACGTCAGCTGAAATTCGTCGATCTGTCCGCCCAGGCCCGCGGCACGCATCGCCTGCTCAACCTTGCGCAGCTGCTCCGGCAATGGAATCCGCACCGCCGGATTGCCCCAGAAGCCGTTACTGCGTCCCAGCGTCGTGATCGCAGAGGTCGTGCCCTGCGCCAGCGCTTCGCGCAGACCGGCAACGATCTCGGATTCCGCCAGCGCATTCGACGCCGAGCCGCCATAGGCCTGACCCGCGATCTGCACCATCTGATTCATGGTGGCCTGGTCCATGCCCGCGCAGCCACTCAGCACAGACGACACAGCGGCGGCGATCAGCAGTTTTCGATTCATCGGGACGCGGACTCCAAAACGAGAAGGTCAGGACCGGATTATGGCGCCTGCAGGAACACGGGGTTACCCAAGGTCGTGCGCGACGCCAGATCGCGCGTCTCGATGCGCCAGATCGTTCCCAGCGGACCTTCGCTGGAGGGCTCCCGCAGCACCTCGCGGTGGTCCTCGAAATCGTCGCTGGTGATCGGCACAATCGCGACCACGCGACCATCACGCAGGTAGTGCAGGCTCTGCCCCTGCGCGCCGCCGACGCGCACGTGCAGTGCCACCGGCACATCTTCGGCCACCTTCAGCGTGTCGCCGAAGATTCCGCTCTGGCCATCTGCCGTGGTCGCACTGAATTCCAGCGTCGGGCTGCGCGCCACGCCGCGCGTGCGCACATAGGCGTGACCCGCCTGGATCGCCGCAGTCAGTGCCGCACGCGACAGTGACTCAGCGTAGACCGCGGTCACCGAGGACCCATAACCACGGCGCTCGCGCTCAGCCTGATCCGGCTCGACGCCCTTGGAATCCGAACCCGATACGCCGGTAATCCGGTGCCCCTGGCGCAGTTGCTCATCCCACAGATTCAACGCGGTGCTCATGAACGGATTCTCGATCTGCAGCCCCGGAACCGGCACACCCAGATCCGCCGCCGTCGCCATTACCGGGCCGTTCAGGATCTCGATCGTGTCGACCGTATCCCAATCGATCTGATCGCCCAGCGTGAACTCACAGCCGCGACAGAAATTCGCGAATACCGGCCCGGGAAAACTGGTCGGGTGATTGATCTGGAACAATGCGCCGGCCGCCTTGGCCCGAAGCTGGATGGCGCCGAGCGTGACGTCCTCGAAGCCATGCCGGTAATCGATCACCCCCGGCGTTTCACCATGCGTGGTCGCATGACCGAAATAGGTGATGATCTCGCGCCCGGGCCAGATCAGCAGGTCGGGATTCGCCCGCTGTACCGCGCCCAGGGTGCGCCAGTGCGCCCCGGTGACGTATTCGGTGACCATCAGGAAATCCAGTTGCGCCGCACGCGCCTGTTCGATGAAGCCGGCCCAGTCCGGCGCATTCGGATTCGAGTGGTAGGCGTGCATGTGGAAATCGCCGTGATACCAGCCGGGAACGATACGTGCGACATGCCCGGCGTCGACCGGATCATTCGCGGGCGTCACCCCGGCCGCGGCTTTGCATTCGACCTTGACCCGCCACTCGGCGCCTTCGGGCGCCACCGCGGCAATGCCCAGCTCAGCGCTCCAGACGCCCGGCTCAATGGCGCCTGGCAGATAGCCGCGTTCAGCCTGCGCCGCCTCGACGAACACCGGCACCTGATCGTTGTCGATGCGCCCCTGACGCGAGCCCGACCAGCCGCGAAAGCCCTCGGCACTGCGATAGCCGTGCTGATCCCACAGCCCCAGATCGAGCGTCGTCGCCGTCAGCGGCGTCGACGGCAGCACACCGGACTCGGTCCACTGATACGACAGCTCGATACGACCGGTGCCGGCAGTGACCTCGAACGGAAGCATTCGATAGGTCTTGGCGTCAGCCGGGGTTACGGCGCCGTGAAACTCCAGCGCCTCAGCCTGCGGTGAGCACAGCGCCGCATCCACCGGAGGCGGTTCGCCCCCCGGCGGCAACGCACTGCTGCCGCAACCGTGAACGAGCGCGGCTGTCCCCAGGACCATGGACACACCGGCAATTCGAATGGCTCGCATTGTCCGATTCTAACGTGGCAGCCGTGACCGCTTTGGGTATGCTTGAGGCATGCATAACACAATGAATTCACATCAATCCGCATCGCCCTCCCTGCTCAGCCGCGTCGCACGCCGTGCGGTGCGCTGGCTGGTGCGCCCGATCATCAGCGGCAGCGGTGACGTTCCCGCGCGGCGCAAACGCCTGGAACGCATCGTCGGCATGACACAACTGCCGGCTCCCATCTGTACGAGCATCGAACCGACGACCCTGCGCGGCGTGGCCGCGGAGTGGATCAGCAACGGTCGCGTCACCCCCAAGCGCACGGTGCTGTATTTCCACGGCGGCGCCTATCTCATGGGATCGCCGGCCACGCACCGTCAGTTGACGACGCGCATCGCAAAACGCTGGCAGGCACGCGTGGCCTCGGTCGACTACCGGCTGGCACCGGAGCACCCGTTCCCCGCGGCAACCGATGACGCGTTGGCAGCGTATCGCGCGCTGTTGGAGCAAGGGGTCGATCCGGCCACGCTGGTGATTGCCGGAGATTCGGCCGGCGGCGGGCTGGCATTGGCCTGTGCGCTGCAGGTGCGCGATGGCGGACTGCCCCTGCCCGCAGCGCTGGTACTGTTTTCGCCCTGGACCGACCTCAGCCTCAGTGGCGCGTCGATGCAGGGTTTGGCAAACCAGGACGACATGCTGGACCCGGACCGCCTGCGCGACGCCGCGAACACCTACCTCGACGGCGCTGCGGCAACCACAGCGCTGGCATCCCCGCTGAATGCAGACCTGCACGGCCTGCCACCGGTCCTGATCCAGGTGAGTGATTGCGAAGTGCTGCTGGACGATTCGCGGCGGCTGCTCGATTCATTGCATGCCGCCGGATCGCCAGCCCATATGAGCGTCTGGCACGGCATGCATCATGTCTGGCCGCTCTTCGCGGGACTGGTCCCGGAAGCCGACGCGGCACTGGATGAAGCGGCGACGCTGCTCGACAACGGGCTGCGACCGGCGTGACCTTCAGTCGCTGGCGCGACACCGGACTGCGCTACGATTTTGGTGGCCATTCGATCTTTCATCAGCGCCACGGCGACGGCGCCACCGCGCTGCTTCTGATTCACGGCTTTCCCACCGCGTCCTGGGATTTCGAAGCGATATGGCCGACGCTGTGTACGCAGTTCGATCATGTGCTCGCACCCGATCTGCTGGGCTTCGGCTACTCCGACAAACCCGCCCGGCACCGTTATTCGTTGCTCGAACAGGCAGACCTGTGCGAGTCCCTGCTGAAGAACTACTGCGTTGACGACGTGCATCTGATCGCGCACGACTACGGTGTCAGCGTCGCGCAGGAGTTGCTGGCCCGCTTTGAGGGGCGTGGCGGCAGTGGACGGCGCCTGCGCTCAATCACATTCCTCAACGGCGGCCTGTTCCCTGAAGTCCACCGTCCACGTCCGGTCCAGCGCCTACTGCGTAGTCCGCTCGGCCCACTGGTTGCGCGCGGATTCAGCGAACGGCGTTTTGGACGCTCGTTTTCACGTGTGTTCGGCCCGCATACCCAGCCGTCGCCGATCGAGCTGCACGACTACTTTGCCCTGATCACCACCAACAACGGTCAGCGCGTGATGCCGCGCCTGATCCGCTATCTCGATCAGCGCCGCGAGTTCCGCGATCGCTGGGTCGGCGCGATGACCGCAACACAGGTGCCGATGCGCCTGATCGATGGCATCAGCGATCCGGTCTCTGGCGCCGCAATGGCCACGCGTTACACCGAGCTGATTCCAAATCCGGACGTGGTGCTACTGGAAGGCATCGGCCACTATCCGCATGTCGAGGCCCCGGACCGCATGCTGAAGGCGTTCACCGAATTTCATCGCAAGCGCGTGACGGCTGAAGCACTACCGGCATGATCTGATAGCCACGGCGAGCGGCCACTGGTCCGCCGCCCGTGGTCGCGGCTATGCTCGACGGACGCGCGCAGTAGGCCGCGCGCGCTTCCGGGACGAACATGAGCACTGCCGCAGATTCCAACCCGCCCGCACCGACGTCATCGCCGCCGCCAAGACGCATCGGCAAATACGACATCATTGCTGAAGTGGGTCGCGGCGCCTGCGGCGTCGTCTACAAGGCATTCGATCCGTTTGTGCGCCGGGAAGTCGCGATCAAGCTCGCACTGCCCGCTGACGGGTCCCGCCATGGCCCGGTCGATGAGCGCAATTTCTTCGCCGAGGCTTACGCCGCCGGACGGCTGCAACACCCCCACATCGTGTCGCTGTACGACGCCGGCGTTGAGGAATCGCTCGGCTACATCGTCATGGAGTTCATCGATGGCGACACCCTGGTCCCCTGGTGCCAGCCGACCGGCGATCGTCTGCCGTTGGAGCGCGTGGTTGAGATCGCACGGCACTGCGCCGAGGCCCTCCACTACGCCCACACGCACGGCGTCCTGCATCGTGACGTCAAGCCGGGCAACATCATGCTGGACCGTCGTGGCATCCCCAAGCTGATGGATTTTTCGATCGCCGAAATCCAGAACGGCGACGACGCCACTGGCGCGCGCACGGTGATCGGCTCTCCGCTGTACATGTCGCCCGAACAGATCTGCCGCGAACCGATGGGACCGGCCAGCGACCTGTATTCGTTTGGCGCTGTCCTGTTTCAGCTGCTGACCGGTAATCCGCCGTTTGCACACGCCGACCTGCCGCTGCTGTTCCGCGCGATCCGTCATCAGCCCGCACCGGCACTGCGTGCACTCCGTCCCGACGTACCACCGGCCTTGTGCGAGGTGGTCGACCGCCTGCTGCAGAAGCAACCGGAGCAACGCTTCGAATCGGGCGAAGCGCTTGCCGCTGCACTGACCCGGGTGCTGGACCAATTGCGTCTGGACGGCCTTTGCGACGAGCGCCGGCAGTCCCGTGATTCGCTGCGCCGCCTGCATTTCTTCAATGGCTTCAGTGACGCTGATATCGACGAAATCCTCAGCGCCAGCAGCATGATCAGCTGCGCCGCCGGATCCACACTGATCCGCGAAGGTGAGAGCGATGATCGCTGTTACATCCTGGCACTGGGCAGTGTCGAGGTCCGCAAGGGCGATCGCACGCTGCAGAGCCTGAATCGAGGCGACTGCGTCGGAGAGATGGGCTTTCTCGGCGCCACTCGCCGCACCGCCAGCGTGGTCGCCAGCACACCGGTGCTGGCACTTCAATTCAACGCCGAGCTGATGAACCGGGTCTCGCGGGACTGCCAGCTACGCTTCTATAGGGTATTTACCGAGACGCTGATCTACCGGCTGCGCCTGACCAGTGCACGCCTCGCTGCCGCACCTGATCCGACCGGCACACATCCGTCCGGGTGAACTACACTGTGCGCCGCCGTTGCGCCGTCGTTGATTCAGCGCCGGCTAAGCTGTCCGGTCTAGTCTCGGCGGCGTCATCACCATTCTTAGGGAGCAAACACCATGCTGAAATCCATGAAAAAAGTACTGCCTCTGACACTGCTGGCGCTAATGCTCGGCGCCTGCGCGCCGGATCAGTCGAGCACGACTGAAACCGCCGCGACCACCGAAGCGACGCCGGAACCGACGGCGGAGCCCACCCCGGAACCGACGCCTGTACCGAAGCCGGCACCGAAACCGGCGACGCAGTATCGTCCGCAACCGACCCCGGTTCCGACCGTCGCAATCTGCTATGAGTGCGGCACCGTCGTCGCAATCACCGAGGTCAAGCAGGCGGGTGAAGGCTCAGGCGCGGGCGCCGTTGCTGGCGCAGTGGCCGGCGGTGTTGCCGGACACCAGTTCGGCAAGGGCAAGGGCAAGGACGCCGCGACCGCGGCCGGCGCGATCCTTGGCGCTATCGCCGGGCATCAGGTCGAGAAGCAGGTCCGTGCGAACATGACCTATGACATCACCGTATCGATGGAAGATGGCACCACCCGCGTGGTCAACGTGGCCGATGCCAGCGGCGTCGGCGTCGGCGCCAAAGTCCGCGTCGAGGGACAGAACATCTACCTGCGCTGATTCACGCCAGGCTGATCGCAACCGCGGAGGCTCCGGCCTCCGCGGTTTTTTTGTGCCCGGCGTAGCCGGAGCGTCATCCCGTGCCGGATGCGGGCCGGCTGCCCTTTCGCTACCCTAACGCCCCTTTTTGCCTGACCTTCGAACGCACATGTCCGCCGACACCGCTTCTTCCGCCCTCAAAGTCCTGGTCATTGGCAATGGCGGCCGTGAGCACGCCCTGGCCTGGAAGCTGTCGCAGTCGCCGCGCGTATCCGAAGTACTGGTGGCGCCCGGCAACGCCGGCACCGCGCGCGAATCCGGCATGCGAAATGTCGCCGTCCCGGTCGACGATATCGCCGGGCTGCTGGCGCTGGCGCAGGTCGAGCGGGTCGATTTCACCGTGGTCGGCCCCGAAGCGCCGCTGGCGCTGGGAGTGGTCGATGCGTTCCAGGCAGCCGGGCTGCGCATCTTCGGGCCGACCCGCGCGGCCGCCCAGCTCGAAGCATCGAAAGCCTTCACCAAGGACTTTCTGGCGCGGCACCAGATCCCGACGGCGCAGTACCAGGTCTTCACCGAGATCGAACCGGCCTGCGCTTATATCGCCGCGCGCGGCGCACCCATCGTGGTGAAAGCCGACGGCCTGGCAGCTGGCAAGGGCGTGGTCGTGGCCCAGTCCGTCGACGAAGCGCAGACCGCGGTGCGTGACATGCTCGGCGGCAGCATGCTGGGTCAGGCCGGCGCCCGCGTCGTGGTCGAGGACTTTCTGGATGGCGAAGAAGCCAGCTTCATCGTCGTCGCCAGCGGAACTCAATACGTGGTGATGGCAACCAGCCAGGATCACAAACGCATCGGCGACGGCGACACTGGCCCGAATACTGGCGGCATGGGGGCCTATTCACCGGCGCCGGTGGTCACCACCGAGATTCATGCACGCGCCTGCCGCGAGGTGATTGAGCCCACTCTGGCCGGCATGATCGCCGAAGGCGCGCCGTTCACCGGCTTTCTGTACGCCGGGCTGATGATCAACCGCGACGGCGCCGTGCGCGTACTCGAATTCAATGTGCGCATGGGCGACCCGGAAACCCAGCCCATCCTGTTCCGCCTCGACTCGGACCTGCTGGAGCTGCTCGAAGCAGCGGTGGATGCCCGGCTGGATCAGGTGACGCCGCAGTGGAGCGCTCAACCGGCACTGGGCGTCGTCATGGCTGCGGCCGGCTACCCCGGCACGCCGCAGAAGGGCGATGTCATCGAAGGCCTCGACGCCAGTCTGGGCGGCGCCAAGGTGTTTCACGCCGGCACCAGCGAGCGTAATGGACAGGTCGTCACCAGTGGCGGTCGCGTACTCTGCGTCGTGGCCAAGGGCGACACCGTTCAGGCCGCGCAGACCGCGGCTTATGCCGCGGTCGACAAGATTCACTGGGCCGGTGTGCAATGCCGCCGCGATATTGGCTTCCGCGCGATCGCCCGCGGGATCTGACGGCGCGGTGCTTGCCGCGCGCTAGAATGGCCTATGTCTGAATCCACCTCGCCCTCCGCTGCACCCGTTGCCGCCACCCTTTACGGGCGCCGCATCCTGCTCGGAGTCTGCGGCGGCATTGCCGCCTATAAGGCGGCCGATCTGGTACGCAGGCTGCAGGACGCCGGCGCCGAAGTGCAGGTCGTGATGACGGCATCGGCACAGCGTTTCGTCACCGCCCAGACCTTCCAGGCCCTGTCCGGGCGGCCGGTGCGCAGCTCGCTGTGGGACGAGGCCGCCGAAGCGGCAATGGGCCACATCGAACTGGCGCGATGGCCCGATCTGATCGTCATCGCTCCTGCGAGTGCCAATACCATCGCGCGGCTGGCGCACGGGCTCGCCGACGACCTGCTCAGTACCCTGTGCCTGGCCAGCGACAAACCGATCGCGATCGCCCCGGCGATGAACCGCCTGATGTGGGCCAATCCGGCCACGCAGGCCAATCTGCACACCCTGAACCATCGCGGCGTGCATCAGCTCGGCCCCGGCAGCGGCGGGCAGGCTTGCGGAGAGGTCGGTGAAGGCCGCATGTGGGAGCCGCTGCAGATCCGCGACGCCGTGGCAAACCTGCTGCGCCCGACGGGCCCGCTCAGCAACACACGCGTGGTCATCACCGCCGGCCCGACGCGTGAACCGATCGACCCGGTGCGCTTCATCACCAATCGCTCGTCCGGCAAGATGGGCTACGCGCTGGCCAGCAGCCTCACCCGCCTCGGCGCCGAAGTGACCCTGGTCAGCGGCCCGACCACGCTGCCGACACCGCACGGCGTACAGCGCATTGACGTTGAAACCGCTGCGCAAATGCTCGACGCCACGCGCAGCGCGATTGCCGGCGCGCAGATCCTGGTCGGCACCGCAGCGGTCGCCGACTACCGCAGCGACGCCCCCGCCGAGCACAAGATCAAGAAGCAGGCCGATCAAATGGCGCTGTCGCTGGTACGCAATCCGGACATTCTGGCGACGTTGCGTGAGGCCGATCCGAAACTGTTCATCGTCGGCTTTGCCGCTGAGACCGAAAAGCTGGCGGAGCACGCGCACGGCAAGCTGCAACGCAAGAAACTCGACATGATCGCGGCCAACTGGGTCGGCGCGGGCCGCGCGTTCGATCAGGACGACAACGCCCTGCACGTGTTCTGGCCCGGCGGCGAACGCGAGCTGCCGACGGCATCGAAGGTCGATCTGGCCGGCGCGCTGGCCGCCTTGATTGCCGAACGTTTTCACGCCAGCCGCGGCTGACGCCACGGCTCCGCTTTCCTCTGGCGCCGGATACGCCGGCCACCAACCGATGAAGAAAAACATCCAGCTGAAGATTCTTGATCCGCGCATCGGCAGCGAATTCCCACTGCCCGCCTATGCCACCAGCGGCTCCGCCGGTCTCGATCTGCGCGCGCTGCTGGATGCGCCACTGATCCTGCAGCCGGGCGACACCCAGCTGCTACGCACCGGCATGGCGATTCATATCGGCGATCCGAATCTGGCCGCGATCATCCTTCCGCGCTCCGGCCTGGGCCACAAAAACGGCATCGTGCTGGGCAATCTGGTCGGCCTGATCGACTCGGACTATCAAGGCGAGCTGATGGTCTCGTGCTGGAACCGCGGCAAGGCCGCGTTCACGGTCAACCCCGGCGAACGCATCGCACAGCTGGTGCTGGTGCCGGTGGTGCAAGCCGAGTTCGAGCTCGTTGACAGCTTTGAATCCAGCGATCGCGGCGAAGGTGGTTTCGGTCACACCGGCCGCCACTGATCGCTGATCGTTGTCATGTCGCCGCCATGACTCGGTCATAATCCGCACACGTCAACGCCGCAGGCTGGTCACCGCACCCATCACGGAGCGGCCCATGGCCCGCGACGGCGACGCTGACGAATTCCGAACCGAAGGGATCTATCCCCGCAACATCCGTATCCAGATGCCGATCGACCTTACCAACGCGCAGAACATCGCCCGGGTCCTGACCGAGGCCCTGCCCTACATCCGTCGTTTCGCCGGCAAGACCATCGTGGTCAAGTACGGCGGCAATGCGATGAAGGACGACGACATGATCGCGTCGTTCGCGCGCGACGTGGTGCTGATGAAGCTGGTCGGCATGAATCCGGTCGTCGTCCATGGCGCCGGCCCGCAGATCGGCTCGCACCTCGAACGTCTTGGCAAGAAGAGCGAGTTCGTCGAAGGCATGCGGGTGACCGACGAAGAAACCATGGACGTGGTCGAGATGATGCTCGGCGGCCTGGTCAACAAGGCGGTGGTCAGTGCAATCAATCAGCAGGGCGGTCGCGCCGTTGGCCTGACCGGCAAGGACGGTGGACTGATTCGCGCACGCAAGCTGCTGATCAAGGGCCAGGACATCGGCCAGGTTGGGGAGATCGAGAAGATCGACCCGCGCGTGATCAATCACCTTGAATCCGGCGGCTTCATTCCGGTACTGGCCCCGGTCGGCGCCGGTGAGCACGGCGAGGCCTACAACATCAATGCCGACGTCGCGGCGGGCAAGCTTGCTGCCGTGCTTCAGGCTGAAAAACTGATGCTGCTGACCAATACCCGGGGCGTGCTCAGCAAGCAGGGCGAAGTTCTGACCGGCTTGACCGTGCCCCAGGTCGAAGCACTGATCGCCGACGGCACCATCCATGGCGGCATGCTGCCGAAAATCGGCTGCGCCCTGGATGCGGTCAACAGTGGCGTGAAGTCGGCGCACATCATTGACGGCCGCATCACCCACTCGGTGTTGCTGGAACTGTTCACCGACGAGGGCATCGGCACCCTGATCCGCGGCTGATTGGCGGCTGACGGGCCCGCAGCCCCTACTTTTCCGCTGGCGCCGGCTTCGACGCTGCCCCGGCAGGCTTTTTCGGCGCTGCTTTTGGAGACGGCGTTGGTGTTGGCGGCGGCGGCGGTTGCGGGCATTCGCCCTGGTACGGCTCAGACGCCCCCCTGAGCTCGACGTAGCGCGCAATGTCGTTGCTGAATGATTCGCAGACACCGCTGCGTTCCTGCTTCAGCTTCGCCAGCGCCGCGCGATTGTCGACCAGCTGGCCTTCCACTTCCTTGATCTTCTTTTCCAGTTGCGGCGGCACCTTGTCGCCGGCATCCTGACGCCGCTTGTACAGCCCCTCAAGATCCTTCTGGCCGTCGTCAACGGCTTTTTGCGCCAGACCGATACGGCCATCAAGCATCGCCAGACGGTCATTGCGTGCACGTTCGAGCTGCCCGGCACTGGCGTAGGTATCGAGCAGAAAGCGGTCGTAGGCAGCACGCTCTTTCTCGCGCTTCTGCGTCTCGGCTTCGAGCGCCTTTCGCTGCTGCTCTGCCGCGGCCTCTTCGGGTGTCTTTTCGCGCGCCTTGGTCTCGATCACCCGACCGGCCGAATCAACAATCTGATGCTCCTGCGGCGCAAATTTCGGCGGCACATGATCGCCACAGGCGCGGTGACCGTTCTCGTCGGTCCAGCACACGATCTTCGCCTGTGCCACAGGCGTCAGCAGCAACGCCACGATCATGCCGATGGCGACACGCACGTTCATGGGTCCATCTCCGATTCCTGATGCGATGAATCCAGTATACCGGGGCAGTCCCACTCTTCCCCCGGATGACCGGATCGACGTTGTATCGGCGGCTCTGGACGGTGCAGCGCGTTCGCAGGTGCCGTCGGAGCGCGTCAGCCTCAATCGACGCCGTACTGCGCCTGGTACGTCCTGATTGCCTCGATCGTCGCAGCATCGACTGCGCTGCCGCGGCCCAGATACTCCAGCACGGTGCGAACGTTGACCAGCGACACTACGCGAATCCCGCTGTCGGCCTCCATTTCTTGCACCGCCGAGCGGCCGCTGGAACCGCGCTCCTGACGATCGAGCGCAATCACCGCAGCCACCGGCTCTGCACCCGCCGCACGCAGCATCGTCACCGCCTGACGCAGCGCAGTCCCGGCCGTCAGCACGTCGTCGACAATCACGACGCGGCCCTTGGGCGGCGCCCCCACCAGCGTGCCCCCTTCGCCATGATCCTTGGCCTCCTTGCGGTTGTACGCATAAGGCAGGTCGCGTCCCTGCTCGGCCAGAGCGATCGCCACGGCGGTCACCAGCGGAATGCCCTTGTAGGCCGGGCCGAACAGCATGTCGTACTCGATGCCGGCATCGGCCAGCGCCTGCGCGTAGGCGCGTCCCAGCGTCTGCATCGCCGCGCCGCTGGAGATCTGTCCGAGGTTGAAGAAGTACGGACTGTTGCGGCCGGACTTGAGCGTGAACTGACCGAACTTGAGCACCTGGTGCTGCAGGGCCAGATCGAGGAAGTCGGATTGATAGGCGTGCATGGACTGAGCTGAATAGTGAATCGGAGGATAATGCCGGCATTTTATGCCTACTGACACCGACCCGACGCCCATGCGCATCATCTCGCTGAACTGCAACGGCATCCGTTCCGCCGCCCGCAAAGGCTTGTTCGAGTGGCTGCCCAAACAGAACGCCGACGTGCTGTGCGTGCAGGAAACCAAGGCCCAGCACCCGGACGTGCAACACGATCCGCAGTTCTTCCCGGATGGCTGGCACGTGCGTTTCCGTGACGCGCAGAAAAAAGGCTACTCCGGTGTCGCGATCTACTCGCGCAAAGAGCCGGATGCGGTACTCGATACCCTTGGCGCCGAGGAGTTCGACAATGAAGGCCGCTATCTGGAATACCGCTTCGGCAAACTGTCGGTGGTTTCGCTGTATCTGCCGTCCGGGTCGTCCGGTCCTGAACGCCAGGCCAGCAAGGATCGCTTTCTCGACTTCTTCCTGCCGCTGCTGAAACAGTGGCGCAACAATGGTCGCGAATACGTGATCTGTGGTGACTGGAACATCGCGCACCGCAATATCGATTTGAAGAACTGGCGCTCCAACCAGAAGAACTCCGGCTTTCTGCCACACGAACGCGCCTGGCTCGACACCCTGTTCGACGAGGTCGGCTGGGTCGATGCCTATCGTGTCGTGCATCCGCAGACCGAAGGCGAGGCCTACACCTGGTGGTCCAATCGCGGTCAGGCCTGGGCCAACAACGTCGGGTGGCGCATCGACTATCAGATCGTGACCCCGGGCCTGCAGTCCAAGCTCAAGGCCGCATCGGTGTACAAGGACGAGCGCTTCTCCGACCACGCACCGCTGATTCTCGACTATGACCTCTGAGTCGACTCCGATCGGCTGGCGCGCCGCGCTGGGCAGCTATGCCCGCCCGCAGGTCATGGCCATGCTGTTCCTCGGGTTTTCTGCCGGGCTGCCATTTCTGCTGGTGTTCTCGACCCTGTCAGCATGGCTGGCGCAGGCCGGAATCGAAGCGCGCACCATCGGCATGCTGAGCTGGGTCGGCCTCACCTACTCGATCAAGTTCTTCTGGGCCCCGGTGATCGACCGGCTGCGCCTGCCGCTGCTGACCCGCGTACTCGGCCGTCGCCGCGGCTGGATGCTGGTTGCGCAGTGTGGGCTGGCGGCAGGGCTGGTGGGGCTGTCGCTGCACGATCCGTCCACGCAGCTGGGCAGCATGGTCGGATTCGCGCTGCTGGTGGCGTTTTCCTCGGCGACCCAGGACATCGTCATCGATGCCTGGCGAATCGAGGCAGCGCCACAATCCGAACAGGGCGCGATGTCAGCGGCGTATCAGCTCGGCTACCGCATTGCCCTGATCGTTGCCGGCGCCGGCTGCCTGTTCCTGGCCGCAGAATACGGCTGGCACCAGGCCTATCGCGTCATGGGCGCGTTGGTGGCCATCGGAGTGCTGACCACCTTGCTGATCCGGGAGCCGGTCACCGACCGCAGCCGCATTCCACAGCTGGAACAGCGTGCTGAGGCTTGGCTGTTGCGCAACGCACATCTGCCATTGCCGCTGCGCCACGTCGGCGCGTGGTTCGTTGGCGCAGTGATCGGACCGTTCGTGGATTTCTTCGAGCGCAACGGACTGAGGATCGCGGTACTGATTCTGTGTTTTGTCGGCCTGTTCCGGTTGACCGACATCACCATGGGCGTGATGGCCAACCCGTTCTATCTGTCCGTCGGGTACACGCTCAAGGAAGTAGCCGCGATCGCCAAAGGCTTCGGGGTGGTGATGACGATCGTCGGCGCCTTTCTCGGCGGCCTGGCGGTCGCGCGCTACGGCGCAACCAGGACACTCGTCATTGGCGGCGTGCTGGTGATCCTCAGCAACCTCACATTTGCAACGCTGGCCTACCTGGGTGCGCCCAGTATCACCGGCCTGGCAGTCGTGATCAGCGCTGACAATCTCTCCGGAGGGCTGGCCGGCTCGGCCTTCATCGCCTATCTGTCGGGGCTGACCAACACGGCGTACACGGCCACGCAGTACGCGTTGTTTTCATCGTTGTTCACGCTGCCCGGCAAGATCGTCGCCGGCTTCTCAGGCTATGTCGTCGAGGCCGTCGGCTACCCCTGGTTCTTCGTCTACACCTCGGCGTTGGGCGTACCGGCACTGCTGCTGGTGATTCACCTGATCCGAATCATGCCGCCACCGCCTCAACCCGCTGCAAGCGCCTGAAGACCTCGGCGAAACGCCGCGCGATGTCGTTGTCGTCGGGGACGTCCCAGGCGCGGTGATAGACCGGCAGCACCAGCCGGTCAATGTTGTCGGCGCGGCCGGCGTGGCGCGCACCCATCAGCTTCAGATGCCGAATGATGCGATCGTTGTCCGAAGCGACGTCGTAGTAGAACGTGCGGATGCCGCAGGCGTGCGCACGCAGATGCAGGCAGGCTTGCAGCACGAAACCGGCACCGCGACCCTGGTACTCGTCGGCGATGATGATCGCGACGTCGGCCGCATCCGGCTCGCCGTTGATGCTGATATAGCGCGCAACGCCAATGCCCGGCTCCTCCGGGCGATCCAGATTCATCGCGCCCCAGGCGACGTGGTTGACCTGATCGGCATTGACCAGGCGCTGCAGCAATCCGTCGTCGAGTTCGGCAACATCGTCGTCCAGATGCGGCAGACGCCGCCGCCGCGCCAGCTGCGTCATGCGCGCAAAGCCTTCGCGCAAACGCGAGGCATCTTCCGGCCGGATCGGCCGTAGGAACACCGGCAGACCATCGTCCAAGGTGTACTTGAACGTCGACGGCAAGTGCGGCGTGCGCAGTCCACTGATTAACATGAACCCATCCCTGGCCGTCTGTATCCGCCGCGTCTCAGAACTCGTCCATCTCGATGCGATCCAGCGGACTGTCCCAACGACCGCTACGGACGCTGACAGCGTCGCGTTCGATCTCGTCGTAGTCCTCCGGATCGAGGTCGAGCGCGCCGGAATAATCTTCCGGTGGCGCACACGGTTGTGCCGCAAGCTGCGTCCACGTCTCGAAATCAAACTCTTCGAGCGTGCCGTCAAAATACTGGACCAGAACGAGTTCGCTGGGGATATCGATCCCCACGATCTCGAAAGATTCGCCGCCGGTTTTGAACCATTGCCCGACTGCGACTTCGCTCAGCCATTCCGCCACGAATCACCTCCTGCGCCGCAGTGCGACGCCTCGTCCGCTACGCGGTGGCCGCACTCGCGCACAGCCATCGGTTTTTGTTCTACGCCGGTCGACTGCGTGCTTCAAGCGGTCACAGGAGACATTCGCTGCAAGCACCTGAATGCCCGGACAATCATCATTTCCATCGAACGGTCCGCCAGCGACGCAACAGCACCCGCGACAGAAATCTGCGCCAATCTGCGCCGAAAACAAGCAACAGAACACGAGAATTCGAACCCGCTCACGACTTCAGCCACAATAACCGGCGGCTCATGCAACGACGACGAAACGGACTTCTTCGATGAACAGATCTGCAATGGCAGCATGCGCAATCTCTCTGGCTTTGAGCAGCGGCATCGCACTGGCCCAGACCCCGGCGACGACGCAGGCACTCAGCCGGGATGCACTGGCGCAATGCGCGGAGCACACACTCACCTTGCGCAGCGAGTCCGATCGGCTCAATCGCGAAAACGCCCAGATGGACCGCGAACGTGAATCCATCAATCAGCGCGGCGCCGCACTGAAGCAACAGCTGGCAAGTGTCGGCAAAACTGATCTGGACCGCGGCCTGGCGCTGCATGAACAACGGCGCCAGCAACGTGAAGACGCGATTGCGTTCAACACGCGGATTGAACAGCACAAGCAACGCATCGTCGCGCTGAATCAGATCAAGCGTGATTACGATGCGCAGTGCGCGGAGCGGCCGTTCCGCCGCGCCGATCTCGAAACCCTGACGCCAGCCGCGCGTGATGCCATGCAGCGCGGACTATCCGATGTACAGGTACCGTATCTGTCCGCGGACGCCGCGACCAACTGACTACGGACAGGGAATCGTGTAACGCGCGTGAATCTGCTCGATCTGCTTCTGCACCGCCACGGATAGCTTCAGCTCGGCGCTGGCCAGATTGCTGCGCAGCTGGTCCAGCGAAGTGGCACCGATGATGTTGGAAACAACAAATGGCTGTGCAGTGACAAAAGCCAGCGCCATCTGTGCCGGATCGAGTCCGTGCTCCCGCGCCAGCGCAACGTACGCGGCGATTGCCGCCTCGGCGTGGTCGCCGTTATAGCGCGAGAAGCGCTTGAACAGTGTCAGCCGCGCACCTTCCGGCCAGACGCCGCCCAGATACTTGCCGGACAGCGCACCGAACGCCAGCGGCGAATACGCCAGCAAGCCGATGCCCTCGCGGTGGCTGAACTCGGACAAGCCCACCTCGAAACTGCGGTTAAGCAGACTGTAGGGATTCTGGATCGTCTGGATCCGCGGCAGCCCACGTTCGCGGCTGAGGCGCAGATATTCCGAAACGCCCCACGGCGTTTCGTTGGAAATGCCGATATGACGCACCTTTCCCTGCTGCACCAGCTCAGCCAGTGCGCCCAGAGTTTCCTCGATCGGCACCACCCCGTCTTCGTCGCGCGGCTCGTAGCCGAGCTTGCCGAAATAGTTGGTGTTCCGCTGCGGCCAATGCACCTGATACAGATCGATCACATCGGTCTGCAGGCGCTTGAGGCTGTCGTCGCAAGCGGCCAGCACCTGTTCGCGATCCAGCCGCGGACCGCCGCGCAGATAGGGAAACATGCCGGGGCCGATGACCTTGCTCGCCAGCACAACGTCCTTGCGCCTGCCGGTCTTCTTGAACCAGGTACCGATATAGGTCTCGGTCAGGCCCTGCGTCTCAGCCTTCGGCGGCACCGGATACATTTCCGCCGTATCGAAAAAGTTCACCCCTGAATCCAGCGCCAGGTCCATCTGCGCATGCGCCTCGGCTTCGGTGTTCTGCTCGCCCCAGGTCATCGTTCCGAGGCAGATCGCGCTGACATTCAGCCCGGTCGTTCCGAGCGCGCGGTACTCCATATCCCTCTCCTTGTTCGATCAGGCGGCGGCAGACGCGGCGTCGCGGCGCGCAATCAGTTTGCTGACGGCTGGTTTGAGAATCAGCTCCAGCGCGCGCTCCTGCTGCAGCCCGGGGACCACCAGCGTCTGCGCGTGAGACTGGAACGCGCCGGGTAGTTCACCGACCAGGGTTTCGTAATCCGCACGTACCCGGCTGTGTTCGTTGAAATGAATCACCACCAGGCTTTCTTCCGGTCGCGGAATTTCACGCGCGTCAAAAGGATTGCTGGTATCGACCAGCGGCACGCGCTGGAAATTGATGTCGGTGCGCGAGTACTGCGGCACGATGTGATTCACGTAGTCCGGCATGCGGCGCAGAATCGTGCGCTGCACTTCATCCGGCTGGTAGCCGCGGTCCGCGGTATCGCGGCGGATTTTCTGGATCCATTCCAGATTGATCACCGGCACCACGCCGATCAACAGATCCATGTGCCGAGCGATGTTCACGTCCTCGCCGATATAGCCGCCATGCAGGCCTTCGTAGAACAGCAGATCGGTAGCGGCAGGCAGCCGCTCCCACGGCGTAAACGTTCCCACCGGCTGGCCGTAGGCTTCAGCCTCGGCGTCCATATGCAGGTAGTGACGGATCGAACCGCTGCCGCTGTCGCCGTATTCGCGCAACAGCTGTTCCAGGCGCTCCAGCAGATTGCCGGACGGTCCGAATAGCGAGAAGTTCTCGCCACGAATGCGCGCACGTTCCAGGGTGCGTCGCAACTGCTCGCGGTCATAAGCATGAAACGCGTCGCCCTCGACCTGCGCCGCACGCAGATTCAGGGCTTCAAACACCCGCAGAAACGCCCGCACCGCCGTGCTGGTGCCGGCGCCGCTGGAACCGGTAATGCCGATAATCGGGTGCTCGACAGACATAGGCTCAGGCCCAAGTTTGGACGGTCGAGCCTACCGGAGTCCGCGTTACGAAGAAATGTCGGCCGTCAGCGACACACCAGAATACGTCTCCGTGCCTGCCCTCAAGCCCGGGCATAGGCCAGATCAAAAACCGCATGCCCAAGGCGTTCGCCGCGTTGCTCGAACTTGGTCTTCAGGCGTTCTGGCGGGCGCGGGACATAGGTTCCGTCGGCCGACAGATTGCGCAGGCCGGGCTCGGCATTGAGCACCGCGAGCATCTGCTCGGCGTAATCGGCCCAGTCTGTCGCCAGCCGCAGCTGCCCGCCCGCTTTCAGCCGCGACACCACCAATTGCGCAAATTCGGGCTGGATCAGACGGCGCTTGTGGTGCTTTTTCTTGTGCCAGGGATCGGGAAACTGGATCACCAGCTCGTCCAGACAGGCCGCCGGCAGCCAGTCGCGCAGCACTTCCACCGCGTCGTGGCAGGCCACGCGCAAATTGCCGGCGTTATCCGCCGCAACGCGTGACAGCAGCCGGCCCACGCCGGGCCGATGCACTTCGACCCCGATGAAATCGCGCTGTGGCTCGGCAACCACGCGGCTGTAAAGGTAGTCGCCCATGCCGAAACCGATTTCAAAGCTCACCGGCGCCGTCCGTCCAAACAGGGACGGCAGATCCAGCGGCGCGGTCGGCGGTTCCAGACCGTAGCGCGGCCACAGTTGTTCAAGTGCGCGCTTCTGACCTTCGGTCATGCGGCCCTCGCGCAGCACGAATGACCGGATCCGGCGCGGATGGGTGATAGCAGCTTCAGTCGGGCTCATGGGTTTGCATCCAGCGCGCCATCGTCTGCAGATCAGGATGCGCGCTTGCCCGCAGCTGTCCGATCACACGCGCACGATCCGCGGCGGTCTTGTTCTGATTGAGTTTGAATTTGGCTTCAAGACGTTCGATCGGCAACCGGAACGCGACGATGTGATCCAGCTTGGCATCCAGCGTCGGCCCTTCGATCTGCCGCGTCCATGGCTCGGAGTTGTCGGATTCGAAGACCGCTGTGCTTCGATCCAGCAGCGCGCATTTCTCAGCCCGCGTCTCGAGCAACTGCGGCACGCCATGGGCGTGCACCGCGGCGTAGTTCCAGGTCGGCACTTCACGCTGCGGCTGCGCGTACCAGTTCGGCGAGATATACGCGTGCGGGCCATTGAACACCGCCACGGTCCTGCCCTGGGCAAACGCCTGCCAGTGCGGATTGGCGCGCGCCATGTGGCCTTCCAGCACACCGTGTTCACCTCCGGCGTTCCAGAGCAGCGGCAGATGCGTGATCTGCGGCGCCTCATCTCCCTGCGTGGTAATCAACACGCAAAACGGATACGCACACACCAACGCGGTGACGTCGTGATCCGAAGGCGACGCAAAATGGCGCGGCGTATACATGCAGAGCGTCGACCGCGCGCGGACTCAGTACGGCAGACCTTCGGTTGGTGACGATGCGCTGGCAAAGCGCCGTCGCGGCATCCGTCCGGCCCGGAACGCCTCGCGTCCGGCTTCGATCGCTTTCTTCATCGCGCTGGCCATCAGCACCGGATCGCGCGCCTCGGCGATCGCGGTGTTCATCAGCACGCCGTCGCAGCCGAGTTCCATCGCAATCGCCGCGTCGGATGCGGTGCCGACGCCAGCGTCGACCAGGATCGGAACCTTGGCGTTTTCGACGATGGTCAGAATGTTGTACTTGTTCTGGATGCCCAGGCCCGAGCCGATCGGCGCGGCCAGCGGCATCACCGCGACGCAGCCCATCTCTTCCAGGCGCTTGCAGATGATCGGGTCGTCGCTGGTGTAGACCATGACCTTGAAGCCGTCGTCGACCAGGGTCTTGGCCGCAACCAGCGTTGCCGGCACGTCCGGGTACAGGGTCTTGGGATCGCCCAGCACTTCGAGTTTGACCAGATCGTGGCCATCCAGCAGCTCGCGCGCGAGCCGGCAGGTCCGCACGGCGTCCTCGGCGGTGTAGCAGCCGGCGGTGTTTGGCAGGATCGTGTACTTCGACGGCGGAATTACGTCGAGCAGATTCGGTTCGCCCGGCGTCTGGCCAATGTTGGTTCTGCGCACCGCGACGGTGACGATCTGCGCGCCGCTGGCTTCGATCGCCGCACGCGTCTGCTCCATGTCCTTGTACTTGCCGGTGCCGACCAGCAGGCGCGAGGCATAGGACTGTCCGGCAATGATCAGGCTGTCTTCCACGACATCTCCACGCGGTTGACGAACCCCACAAAAAAGGCGGCCGCAGGCCGCCTGAGGGATTCGACGCAAATTCTGGAGCGGGCGATGGGAATCGAACCCACGCTAGAAGCTTGGGAAGCTTCTGTTCTACCATTAAACTACGCCCGCTCGGCGGACGCGCATTGTAGTCCAAGCCCGCCCATACAGTTCAACATGTCCATCACCGTCAACGGCGAAACCCGCCTCTTTTCCGCCCCGCTGGCATTGCCGGCATTGCTGACAGAACTGCAGCTGGGCGAGCGCCGCGTTGCGGTGGAGATCAATGGCGAGATCGTGCCGCGCTCGCAGCACGCTCAAACGACGGTGCAGGACGGCGACGAGATCCTGATCGTGCACGCCATCGGCGGCGGCTAGCAATAACTCAGAAGCGCGCCGTCGTGCCGAGCATCAGGCCGGCTCCCGCGGCATCAACGCCGGAGCCATGCTCGCGGTAGGCCTGATCCAGCAGATTGCGCCCTTCGACTTGCAGATCGAGCCAGGGCCGAACCTGCCACACACCGCGCAGATTGAGCGTTGCCCAGCCGGGCGTACCCTCCGGATCGATCCGGGTGTCGTTGCGATCGTCGTCGTCGAGGCGCTGCTGCGCGCCGGCAAACAGGATGTAAGCCTCGACACTCAGCGCATGCGCAAGGTCCAGCGCCACTCCGACCTGACCGTTCAACGGCGGAATGCGATTGGCCGGCGTTGTGGGCTCACCGCTGCGCAGCTCCTGTCCATAGGTCCAGTTGAGGACCGCGTAGCTGCTGAACGAACCAGCGTGCCAGCGCGCCGCGCTCTCGATGCCCCAGTAGCGTGCCTGCGCGATGTTGCGGCTCTGCACTTCGACACAGCCGTCAGGCGCCGAACAGCCCAGCTCACCTTCGGGAATCGTATTGCCCGTCGGCTCGCGCGCTTCGATGCGCTGGTCGTAGTCCGTGTAGAAAGCGGTCAGCTCCAGACGCACGCGGCCCTGCGCCCAGCGCAGACCGCTGTCGATGCTGGTCACCGTCTCAGGCTGCAGATCCGTGTTAGGCACATTGACCTGTTCCGCTTCACTTCCGGATCGCGGCCCCAGCGTGCCGAGATCGAACAGATTCGGCGCACGAAATCCGCGCGCGGCCGTCGCTGTCCAGCTCAGTTGCGGCGTCAGACGCCGCAATGCACCCAGCTGCCAGGTGACATCGTCGTCGCTGAACTGCGCGGCGTCGCTGACTGCGTTCTCGCTCAGATCCGTTTCGACCCGGCTGTAACGCAAGCCGGCATCGAGCTGCCAGTCCGGTGTCACCCACCACTGCGCATTCAGGTAAACACCCTGTGTGTCTTGCCGCGCGCCATCTGGATACGTACTGATGGCCGGTTCGGTCACGCCGGTCGAAAACGGCGTGCGCTGCTTGGCGCTGTCCACGATGTCGCTGTACAGATCCAGGCCATACTGCAGATGCAGGCTCTGCGTCAGCGGCGTATAGGCCTGCAGCGTCAGTCCGGTCAGCGTGCTGCGATTCTGCTCGGTGTCGATCCGGCTGCTGTTGGGCTGACGCAGACGCTCGTCGTCGATCACTTGCTGGGCCAGATGCGCCTCGAAACCGCGCACCGGTCCCAGCGCGTGGCGATAGCGATAGCGCAGATGAATGAACTGTCGATCATTCGGCTTGAAGTAAGACTGCACGTTGTCGCCTGCGCCGCCGGGACCGCCAACGACGTCGAAATAGCGCGCCAGCTTGGGATACTCGAAGAAACTGCCAGAGAGCATCACTTCGTGTGCATCCGCTGGCGTGTACAGCAGCTTGGCGTCGTAGCCGCGCGCCAGATAGTCGGTCAGCGGCTCGCGACCGCCATCGCCGAGATCGCGCTCACCGTAGCGCGTCACGGTGTAACCCCCAGCGAACGACACGGTGTCATTGCCGACGGCCCCTTCGGCGCGCGCGATCCGCGACAGATCGGCACTGCCGTACTGCAGGCGCAACTTGCCGGCGCTGTCCCAGGCATCCCCATGGAAGCGGTACTCGGGCGTGAGAATCTGCACCACGCCACCGAGGGCGTCGGACCCGTACAGGGTCGCACCGGGACCGCGCTGCAATTCGACGCGCTCGATGTTGTACGGATCGACCAGGGCGATGTACTGGCTCGGTGAATTGCGGAAGAACGCGTTGTTCAGGCGCATGCCGTCAACCAGATGCAGAACTTCGGAGCCCTTGAGGCCGCGCACGATGACAATGCCCTGCCCCGGACCGGACGCCTGTACAAAGGCCCCGGCCTGCCCGCGCAACAGATCGGTCCAGGTCTGCGGCGACTGGCGCTCGATCTGCGCGTGAGTAACCACCGTGACCGCCTGCGGAACCTCGGTAGCCGCCGCTTCCGCACGGCCTGCAGTGACCTGTACCGGGGCCAGTTCGATCGGATCACCCTCCTGATCCTCGCCCCCCTCGGCAGCCGGTGCCGAGGTCGCACCCGCGACCATCGCAGCCAGCGCAAACCAAACTCGCATTCACAAATCCCCATAATTTCCGACATCATGTCGGAATATCGATGCTTAATGTTAACTGGATGTAAGTACAGAGACTTGAGGGAATTTCCGGTGCAGGATTCGGATAGACAACAAAATCCTGCCTGTGGCGGCGGGTTACGGGAGGGGGCATGCAGGTCCTGATCATTGAGGACGATCGCGATATCGCCGGGGGCATTCGCGAATATCTGGCCGAGCAGGGCCACACGGCAGAGCTGGCCCATGATGGGGTTTCCGGTTTGCGCAAAGCCAGCGCGGGCGGCTTTGATGCCATCGTGCTGGATCGAATGCTGCCCAAGCTGGAGGGGATCGAGCTGTGCCGAAAACTACGCGCCGAAGGATCAGCCACTCCGGTTCTGATGCTGACCGCACTGGGTACGGTGGACGACAAGGTCGAAGGCTTTGAGGCCGGAGCGGACGACTATCTGGTCAAACCGTTTGCGCTGGCCGAGCTGAAAGTACGTCTCGAAGCCCTGGTGCGCCGCGCGGGCGGCGAACACGCGCACCAGCACCTGCAGGTCGCCGATCTAAGCTACGACCCACAGACCCTTCAGGCGATCCGGCAGAACACTGCGCTAACACTCAACCCCACCACACGACGCTTGCTGGAACACCTGATGCGCGCCTCGCCACGTGTGGTGCCGCGCGGCGAACTGGAGCATCTGCTGTGGGGTAACAAGGTGCCGAACGACGACATCCTGCGCATTCACATGCACGCACTACGCTCGGCGATCGACAAGCCATTCGAGTCGAAGTTGCTGCACACCATTCACGGCGTTGGATACCGTTTGGGACCGGATGCGACCTGACCTGCATCGCCGAGTCACCCTCGCCCTGTTCGCGATGGCCGCGTTGGCCGGCAGCGTGGTCGCCATCGCGACGTGGACGGCACACACCTGGATGGAAGACACCGTGCTCGATGCCGTGTTGCAGCGCGAGGCGGCGGTGCTGCTGGCAACGCCGACGCTGGACGGACGCACACTCAGCACGCCGCAGGGGGTGTCGCTGTACCAGGCCGGCTCCAGCGATGAATGGATACCCGCGGCATTGCGGGCGTTGCAGCCGGGAACACATCGCGACGTGCGCTTCGACGGACACGTGTTTCACGTGCTGGTCGGCAGCCGCGATAGCGGCGACCACTACTACCTCGCCTACGACGTCACCCACCTAGCGCAGCGCGAATGGTGGCTGCTGCTCAGCCTCGGCGGGGCGCTGGCGTCACTGGCTGTGCTGTCCTGGCTGACCGGCCGAAAGCTCGCCGGCCGCCTGCTGGCTCCCGTGGCGTCAGTCGTACAGCGCATCGGGACACTTGACAGCGAACATCTACGCGCCTTGCCGCCGCGGCCGCAGGACGAGGATCTGAGCGTCGTCATCGATGCGATCAACCACCTGATCGCCGATATCGAGCGCAGGATCGTTCGCGATCGCGCGCTGGCATCGGCCATGAGCCATGAGCTGCGCACACCGCTGACCGCGATCCGGATCGCAGCCGAAACGATGAGCACGAGCGAGCCTGCAGACCAGCAACGCATTACACGCATTCAACGCGCCATCGATGGCGCCTGCGCCACACTCGACACCCTGATTGCTGCCACGCGCCGACACGAACCGACCCGGATAGAACGGATCGCGTTGCATCAGAAATTGCCGGTCTGGGCAGAACCGTATCTGCCTCAGGGCGATCGACCCAAGGTGGAATGGGACCTGGAAACGGTCGAATTCGAAATTGCCAGCTCCGCGTGCTCCATCATCTTCACCAATCTCCTGCGCAATGCTCTGCGTGCCGCCCCGGAAGGCCATGTCACCGTGCGCCTGCGTGCCGGCTCTTTGTTCGTCTGCGACGACGGTGAAGGGATTGAAGCCGATCTGATTCCGCACCTGTTCGAACCCGGCACTCGCGGCCGCAGCGGAGGCACCGGCATCGGTCTCTATCTGTGCCGGTTGCTCGCAGACGCCCAGGGCTGGCAACTCGACGTCCGCAACGCACCAGGTGGCGGCGTCGAGGCCCATCTGCAGTTCAAAAAAGACTCCCGGACGGTTTGAGCGGCGTTCATCGGCCGGTCGGGTTCGAGCAGGTACACTGGGCATCCGATTGCACACCGCTCGACGTACCGGATCGATATGGCCAAACCTTTCAAGATCTTCCTGATCGTCTCCGGCAGTCTGCTGGCCCTGCTGCTGGTTGCTGCCGTGGCGCTGCCGCTGCTGTTCGACCCCAACAATTTCCGCACCCAGATCGCCGAATCCGTCAAAAAGGAAACCGGCCGCGACTTCGCGGTCGGCGACATCAAACTCAAGGTCTTCCCATGGCTGCGCGTGGCGCTCTCCGACGCGCGCCTCGGCAACGCCGAAGGATTCGGGGATCAGCCCTTCGCGGAAGTCGGTCAACTGGGGGTCGGCGTCAAACTGATGCCGCTGCTGACCGATCACCAAGTCCAGGTCAGCAGCCTGACGCTCGACGGCCTGAGCCTGAATCTGGCCAAGGACAAAAATGGCCGTAGCAACTGGCAGGATCTGATCGATCGCCAGTCGGCCAAGGAAGAGCAGCCCAAGGAACAGGGCGAAACCGACAGCAGCATCAAGCTCAAGGACATCGACATCGCCGGCATCTCGATCACCGATGCCTCGCTGCGCTACAGCGATGCACAAGCCGGCAAGGCCTACAGCGTCAATCCGTTGAACCTGGAGATTGGCGCACTGCAGCCGGGCAAGCCGTTCGACGTCAAGCTGGACGTGACGACCACCTCCGACAAACCCAAGGCCACCGCCGAACTGGAACTGTCGACCCGCATCACGCCGGATCTCGAAGGCCAGCGTTACACACTCGACGACGTCATTGCCAAGATCAAGGCAAACGGCGAGGAAATGGGCCTGGATGCCGACGGCACTCTGAAACTGCAATTGATCGCCGACGTCGGCGCGCAGACCTACAGCATCAACGGGCTGGATGCGCAGCTGCAGGCCCAGGGCAAGTCGATCCCTGGCGGCAAGCAGTCCCTCAAACTGGGTGGCGCCCTCAAGTACGATCAGAAAGCCGACAGCATGAATTTCGATCAGGGCCGCATTGAAGCCGCGGGCTTGGTCGTCACCACCACGATCAAGGGCAGCGGCCTCAGCGGCGATCATCCCAAGCTGTCCGGACCGATCGCCATCGCACCGTTCTCTCCGCGCGAGCTGCTGAAGATCCTAGACATCCCGCTGGAAACCGCGGACAACACCGCGCTGTCGAACGCCAGCCTGAAAGCAAACTACAGCGGCAGCTTCAGCAGTGCTGCACTGGACGGACTTGAGCTGAAACTCGATGACACCCACGTCAACGGCCGTCTTGCAGTCACGAACTTTGACACCCAGGCACTGGAATTCGCGCTGAAAGCCGACGCCATCAATGCCGATCGATACCTCCCCCCGAAGTCCGAAGGCGACAGCGCTGAAAAGCCAGCCGGCGACGACAGTGACATCAACCAGATCAAGCTGCCGACCGAAGCGCTGGAGAAACTCAACGCCAACGGCACGCTCGATATCGGCAAGCTGACGCTCAACGGCGTGAAGATGAGCGATGTGCGACTGAAGCTGAGCGGCGGCGGCAACGCCCCACGCGTGCAGGATCTCAGCGCCCAGATGTACGGCGGTACGGTCAAGCTGAACAATCGCTTCGCGCCGGGACAGAAGACGCCAAGCTACGCGCTGAAAACCGATCTGAACGCGCTCAACGCCGCCCCTTTTTTGCAGGATCTGCTGGGAAAGGACATCGTCAGCGGTCTTGGCAATCTGAAACTGGATCTCACCAGCAGCGGTCAGACCGTGGGTGAGCTGCGCCAGGGCCTCAACGGCAGCGTCGCGTTCAATCTGCAGAACGGCGCGGTCAAAGGCTTCAATCTCGGCCAGATCCTGCGTCAGAGCCAGGCGCTGCTGGCCGGCCAGGCCGCTCCGTCTGAAACCGGCGCCAAGGAAACCGACTTCGCCGCGTTCAGCGCATCGGCAACGATCGTCAATGGCGTCCTGCGCAGCGACGATCTGGCGGCTGCCAGCCCATTGTTCCGCATGGCGGGCAGCGGCCAGATCGATCTGGTCAAGGAAACCATCAACTATGTCGCCAGGCCCACCGTGGTCGAAACCTCGACCGGACAGGGCGGCAAGGGGCTGGAGGAACTCAAGGGCCTGACCATTCCGATCAAACTCAGCGGCAATCTGTTTTCGCCCAAGTACAAGCTCGACATCGAAGACGCGCTAAAGGACAAGGCCAAGGACAAGCTCAAGGAGCGCATCGCCGATGAGCTCAATCTACCCGAGGGCGAGAACTCCGAAGAGCAGATCAAACAGAAGCTCAACGACAAGCTCGGTGACCTGCTGTTCGGCAAGAAGAAGAAAAACAAGCCGGCGGAGCCCGCTGCCGAACCCGCCAGCGAAGCGGCACCCGCGCCGGACACGGCGCCGGACGCAGCGCCGGCAGCCGCCGACGCACCGACGCCCTGACGCTGCCTGCCCGCGTCCTGTGCTGTGCGACTGCTAGGCGCGGTCCTGATCGCGTGTGCCGGCATCTTGCCGGCACACGCCGCGTCACTCGAACAGCTTGACGTCCAGCACGACGGCTCCCGCTATCGTCTGAAGCTGTCAGCCCGCCTGGACGCGTCGATGGAACGCAGCTTCATGGTGTTCAGCACCTACCGGAATCTCCCGCTGATCAACGACGCGGTCGAGCGCATTGAACTGCGCGACGGCGCAACGCCGCCGGCCCAGCGCCTGTATACCCGCGTGCGGGTCTGCGTCTGGTTGTTCTGTACGCACCTGGATCAGGTGCAGGACATCCGCAGAGTCGATCGCGATCAGGCTCTGGGCCTGCATGCCGACGTCCTGCCCGGATCGAGCAACCTGCGCTACGGCATCGCCGACTGGCGCATGCAGGACTGCGACGGTCAGACCTGTCTCGAGTTCGCCGCAGAACTGGAGCCGGACTTCTGGGTGCCACCACTGGTCGGCCCCTGGGCAATCGAACGCGCAATGCGCCGCGAAGCCATCCAGACCGCGCAGGGCATCGAACGTCTGGCGCAGCAGGGCCACTCCCCATGAGCACATTCGCCGACAAGCTGCTGACGTGGTTCGACCAGCACGGGCGCCACGACCTGCCGTGGCAGCATCCACGTGAGCCGTACCGCGTCTGGCTATCCGAGGTGATGCTGCAGCAGACCCAGGTCGCCACCGTCATTCCCTACTTCGAACGCTTCCTCGCGCGGTTTCCGGATGTCGTGCAGCTCGCCGGCGCTCCGATCGACGACGTTCTCGCGCTGTGGGCCGGCCTCGGCTACTACGCCCGCGCACGCAATCTGCATCGCTGCGCGCAAACGGTGGTCGAACGTCACCAGGGAATCTTCCCGGACACGCTCGATGCGCTGACCTCGCTGCCCGGCATCGGCCGCTCCACCGCAGCCGCGGTCCTGGCGCAGGCCTTCGGCGCACGTGAAGCGATCCTCGACGGCAACGTGCGCCGCGTCCTCGCGCGCTACGGCGCGGTACCGGGCTGGCCCGGCGACGCCGCGGTGCAGAAAAAGCTGTGGGCGCTGTCCGAGTCGCTGCTGCCGCATGCGCGGCTGGCCGACTACACGCAAGCCTTGATGGATCTTGGCGCCACCGTGTGCACCGCGCGCAAGCCCGCATGCCTACTGTGCCCGGTTGCCGAGGATTGCGCTGCACGTCAGCTCGATACCGTCGATCAGTTTCCGCAGCCGCGACCCAAGCGCGAACGTCCACAGCGCAGCGCGCGCCTGCTGCTGGCCCAGGACGCCGACGGCGCGCTGCTGCTGGAACGGCGCCCGCCGATCGGCATCTGGGGCAGCCTGTGGTGCCCCCCGCTGCTTGACGACGCTCGCCTCGCGTCCGGCACCTGGGCCGATGCGTTACTGGCACCGGACGCCGAATCGCTGCCGCCGCTGCATCACGCCTTCACGCATTTCGATCTGGAACTGCAGCCGCTGCGCGTGCGCCTGCACCCGCGGCCACAGATTGCCGAATCGGAGACGCGGCGCTGGGTTAACCTATCCGACCTCGATGCGCTGGGCCTGCCGGCTCCGGTGCGCAAACTGATCGAACGCCACTACCGTACTGAACCGACATGAGCCGCACTGTCCACTGCATCAAACTCGGCATCGACGCCGAAGGTCTCGACCGCGCCCCGCTGCCGGGCGCGCTCGGCGCGCGCATTTTTGAGCAGGTCTCCAAGCAGGCATGGAAAGACTGGATCGCGCATCAGACGCGCCTGATCAACGAATACCGTCTGGTGCTCGCCGAAGCGAAGTCGCGCAAGTTCCTGATGGACGAGATGGAACGCTACTTCTTCGGCGACGGTCAGGTCGCTCAGACCGGCTACGTGCCGCCCGCGAACTGACGCCACCTTCCGGCGTCATGCGCGCGCCTGCGGGGGGTCCTGCAGGCCGCCCTGCCCTAGGCCGCGAACAGGAACACGCCGAACCAGCAGTCCGGATCGAGCCAGCGCGCCTGCGCACGCCAGCCGGCGGCGGCGGCCAGCGCGCGCACCGACTCCGGCGTGTACTTGTACGAGTTCTCGGTGTGGATCGTCTCGCCACTGCGGAAACGTACGGCGGTGCCGGCCACACTGACCACCTGATCCCGCGTACTGCGCAGATGCATCTCGATGCGATGATGCGTGTCGTCATAGCGCGCGACATGCGCAAAGCTGTCGAGATCGAAGCGCCCCCCCAGCTCACGGTTGATCCGCATCAACAGATTGCGATTGAACGCCGCAGTCACACCTGCCGCGTCGTCGTAGGCCCGCTCAAGAATCGACACGTCTTTCTGCAGATCCACACCGAGCAGCAGTCGCCCGCCCTCGCCCGCCAGCTTGCGGAACGCCGACAACAACTGCCGCGCAGCCGACGGCTCGAAATTGCCGAGCGTCGATCCGGGGAAGAACACCACCCGCCGCGACGGCGTCGCCGTCACGCGCGGAACCGAAAACGCCTGCGTGAAATCGGCCGCCACCGGCAGCACCTCGATGTGCGGAAACTGCGACCGCCATCCGTGCGCAACCTCGGCCAGATACTCCCCTGAAATATCAACCGGCACATACGCCGCGGGGCGGTCCAGCGCCTGCAGCAGCAACTGCGTCTTCTCGCCACTGCCGGCACCGGGCTCGATCAGCAATACGCGCGGCCCCAAGGCGTCGGCCATCGCATCGGCGTGTTGCTGCAGCAGCGCACGCTCGGTGCGTGTCGGGTAGTACTCCGGCAGTTCGCAGATGCGCTCGAACAGTTCCGAACCGGCGGCGTCGTAGAAGTATTTCGACGGCAGCGTTTTCGGCGTCGCCGACAATCCCGCAACAACATCCTCCAGGAAAGCGCGATCGATATCGGCACGCACCCGCGGCCGTGGTGCGGGAGCGCTCATGCGTCACCGTCCCGCGCCAGACGCAAGCCGGTGAACTGCCATTGCGCCGAGGCCGGGAAGAAATTCCGGTACGTCGCGCGCACATGCCCCTCGGGCGTGGCACAGGAACCGCCGCGCAGCACAAATTGATTGCACATGAATTTTCCGTTGTACTCGCCGATCGCACCTTCCGCCGTGCGGAACCCTGGGTACGCGGCATACGCGCTGGAGGTCCACTCCCACACCGCACCGCAGCTCAAGCCGCTCGCGCCGGACATCGTCGGCGTCAGCGCATCGCCTCGCACATAAGCCTCCGTCCACGCGGGCGCAAATGCAGCCTCCCACTCGAACTCGGTCGGCAGACGCGCACCGGCCCAACGCGCAAACGCGTCGGCCTCGAAGTAGCTCAGATGATTCACCGGCGCGTGCAGATCCAGCGACTGTTCGCCGTAGAGCCCGAACTCGGATTCAAGCGACGCCTGCCAGTACAGCGGTCGCGTCCACTGTTGCGCCTGGATCGCAGACCAGCCTTCGGACAACCACAGCAAGGCTTGCCGGTAGCCCCCATCGCGTATGAATTCGAGATATTCGCCGTTGGTCACGGGCCGCAGCGCGAGCTGCGCGGCGTTCAGCCAAACGCGATGCTGAGGACCTTCGTTGTCAAAACTGAAACCATCGCCGTGATGACCCATCAACCGCAGCCCTGGCTCCAAATTCATCCAGGCTTGCGCTTGCCGCGCTGACTGCGGCGGCGGGCGATCGGCATACGCCGGCCGCATCGGATTACAGCCCAGAACATGCTTGATGTCGGTCAGCATCAGTTCCTGATGCTGCTGTTCATGCTGCAGGCCCAGTTCGATGCGCTCTGCGAGACCCGTGGCGAGTACAGTCCCCGCCAAACGCTGCATCCACGCATCAACATGCGCGCGATACGCCAACACCGTCTGCAGCGAAGGCCGCGTCAGCAAACCGCGTTGCGGACGCGGATGCATGCGCCCCACGCTGTTGTAGTACGAGTTGAACAGTTCCGCGAAATGCGGATCGAACGCCGGATAAGCACTGTCGCAAACCGACAGCACAAAGGTTTCGAAAAACCAGCTGGTATGCGCCAGATGCCATTTCGCCGGACTGACGTCCGGCATGCTCTGAACCTGACAGTCCTCAGCCGACAAACCGTCGATCAACGCCACCGATCGTTGGCGGACCTCACCATAACGCGCCAACAGCGCATCCAGCCCGTCGACGCCCGTCCTCAAGCGGACATGCTGCATCGTAGATCCTGCGCAAGATTTGACCGCAGAGTAGCCGCCGCACCATGACAGGTCAAAGACGCGCTTGACTTGTCCCGACCTCGCCGCTTTAATACCGCGCTCTCGCCCGGTCCCCGCTTACTGGGCGTCAGTTTCTTCAACGTTTGGCCGGGTAGCTCAGTCGGTAGAGCAGGGGATTGAAAATCCCCGTGTCGGCGGTTCGATTCCGTCCCCGGCCACCATACGTTTATCCGCTACAGTTCGCACACGATCACCAAGACCTAGAGCCATAACGCTTTGCGGACTTGTAGTTGCCTCCGACGGTCGTAGCAGCTTGCCGGCATCCAGGGGTAACTTTGGGGGTACGTCATCTGCCCTTTGACACGATCCCAGCATCGCTCGATGCGTCAAGGCCGGCGCTGTCAGGTGGTCTCCCCAGGAATGCCGCATACTCCTCCTGGTCAGGCACTCCTGCCCGATCGCCAGGTGTAACGGAGGTTTTACGCGCAGGTCTTCTGCTACCACACTTCGCCAGCACGTTCCCGGACAGCACGATAACGGGGCGTTCGATTGCAAGCTGCGTCAGCCCAGACGCGGCTCATGTGCACAGTACAACCCAGAGATACACGCGCTGCCGCTTGTGACACCGGCGATCGGCAGCGACAGACACAGGCATCCAGCATCGTATAGACGGCCCTGCAACAGCTTGTCGCGCCATGCTGTCGGGCTGTGATGAGCTTCCGGACCGTATACAAGGTCGCGTATCGCGCGGTAGTGGCGCGCCTGATTCGCTGGCCGCGTGCGCATTTCCGCCATAGCCAGTCAGACCAGCAGTCGCCGCTGCGCGCAGAGTTGTTCAGCGCCGCACAGATGGAGCAGCACGGAAAGGCCTTGGCGGAATCACACGCCCTGAGCCGATTGCGCGAACCCGATCGACTGCTGCAACGTCTGGACGAGAACCGGAAAATCCTGGGCACCACGTGCAATCTACTCACGGTCGCGGCCAGGAGCCGGCAGCGGATCGCGCCTGCGGGAGAGTGGCTGCTCGACAACTTCTATCTGATTGAAGAGCAGATTCGCACCGCCCGGAAGCATCTGCCGAAGGGTTACAGCCGCGAATTGCCGCGCCTTGCACGAGGCCACTCGCGCGGATTGCCGCGGATCTATGACCTCGCACTTGAAGCGATCTCGCACGGCGACGGGCGCGTGGACTCGGAAACGCTGGTCGGCTTTGTTGTCGCCTATCAGACGGTGACAGCGCTCACATTGGGCGAGTTGTGGGCCATTCCGATCATGCTGCAACTGGCACTGATCGAAAACCTCCGTCGCATCAGCGCACGCATCACCACGGCAAGGATTCAGCTGAATCAGGCTCAGGTTTGGGCCGACCGAATGATGCAAGTCGCCGAGAGCGATCCGAAGAGTCTGATTCTGGTGATTGCCGATATGGCGCGGTCCGACCCACCGATGGTGAGTCCGTTCATCGCCGAGCTTGCACGCCGCTTGCAGGGTCACGGCCCCGAACTGGCCTTGCCGCTGACCTGGATCGAGCAGCGGCTCGCCGAGTCCAGCCAGACGATCGAACAGATGGTGCAAGCGGAGAACCAGACGCAGGCAGCCGATCAGGTTTCGATCAGCAACACCATCGGCAGCCTGCGCTTTCTGGATGCAATGGACTGGCGCGAATTCGTCGAGTCGATGAGCAAGGTCGAGGAGATCCTGCACGAGGACGTTGGAGCGACCTATCGTGAGATGGATTTTGCGACGCGCGACCGCTACCGGCATGTCATTGAGCGGACCGCCAAACGCTGCAACCAGTCCGAATCCGAAGTCGCGCGTGCCGCAATCGGCCTGGCCGGACAGTACGTCGGCATCGACGGCGAGCACGATCGCACCGCGCATGTCGGCTATTACCTGATCGATCGCGGCCTGCCCGAACTCGAAGCGATGATGGGCGCCCGTCTGCCGCTCACTGCCAAGCTTCGACGTTTGTTCGTGCGCGCGCCGCTGACACTGCATCTCGGCGCGATCCTGTTGATGACAGGGATCTTCACCGAGGCACTGCTTGAGCGCGCACAGCTGGTTGCGACTCTTGATTGGCGTTTGCCACTGCTCTGCGTGCTGGCACTGCTCGGCGCCAGTCAGATGGCGTCAGCGCTGACCAACTGGCTCACGACCCAGCTGATGAGTCCGCAGCGGCTGCCCCGCATGGACTACGCGCTGGGGTTGCCGCCGGAACAACGCACGCTGGTGGTGATTCCGACTCTGCTGGACAGCGCCCACGGCGTCGAAGCATTGCTCGAAGCCCTGGAAGTCCGCTTTCTCGGCAACCAGGACGCATCCCTGCATTTCGGACTGCTGACCGATTTTCGCGATGCTGCGGAGGAAAGCTGCGCCGAGGATGCGCCGCTGTTGCTGCTGGCACGCCGCGGCATCGAAAAACTCAACGAAAAGTATCAGGACATCGGGAATGACCGATTCTTCCTGATTCATCGTCAGCGTCGCTGGAACCCGGCTGAGCGCGTCTGGATGGGGCACGAGCGCAAGCGCGGCAAGCTCGGCGAACTCAATGCCCTGCTGCGTGGGGCCGCCGGCGGTCGCTTCTCACTCATCGTCGGAAAAACCGCCGCACTGTCGACGGTCAAATATGTGATTACGCTGGATACCGACACGCAGTTGCCGCGAGACTCCGCGCGGCAACTGGTGGCAACGATGGCCCACCCCTTGAATCGCCCACTCTATGACGAGGCACGGCAGCGTGTCGTTGGCGGCTACGGCATTCTGCAGCCGCGTCTGGCCTCCAGCGTCTCTGATGTTGCACGGTCGCGCTACAAACAGCTGTGCGGCAGCGAGCCGGGCATCGATCCGTACACAGGCTCTGTTTCGAACGTTTACCAGGATCTGTTTGGCGAGGGCTCGTACATCGGCAAGGGCATCTACGAGGTCGACGCCTTCGAACGCGCCCTCAAGGACCGACTGCCCGAAAACCGGATTCTCAGTCACGATCTGCTTGAGGGCTGTTACGCGCGCTCCGGCCTGCTCAGCGATGTCGATCTGTTCGAGGAATATCCGACCAGCTATCTGACCGACATGGCGCGGCATCGACGCTGGATTCGAGGCGACTGGCAGATCGCCCGCTGGCTGTTTCCACGAGTGCCCGGACCGGATGGGCGCAGGCAGAGCAATCCGCTTTCGGCCGTGTCACGCTGGAAGATTTTCGACAACCTGCGGCGCAGCCTGGTCCCCGCAGCGCTGACGGCGCTGCTGGCGATGGGCTGGACGGTGCTGCCACATCCGGGGTTCTGGACCCTGGCGGTTGTCGCAATCGTCGCCATTCCGGCCTTGTTGGGCGCGCTGGTGGATACGCTGCGCAAGCCGTCCGAAATGATGCTGCGCCAGCATCTGAGCGCCGTGCTCGGCTCGGCTGCAAAGAGTCTGTCTGTTGCCGCATTCAAGATGGCCTGCCTGCCCTACGAAGCGCTGCTCAGTCTTGATGCGATTGTCCGCACGACGTGGCGCATGTTGATCTCGCATCGCGGGTTGCTGGAATGGAACGTCGCGTCAGACAACGCACTGCCTCCTGGGCCTGAGAGCCGTTCGGGCAAGTGGCTTGCCGGCGCGGGCAGTGGCGTCATGGCGTTCCACCGGTCGATGGCCATCGCACCGCTCAGCGCTGCCGTGGCGACCATTGCACTGGTCGCACTGAGGCCGGACGCCCTGGTTGCTGCCGCGCCGATACTGGCGCTGTGGTTTGCCGCACCGAGCATCGCGTGGTGGCTCAGCCGACCCCTGATCGCACACGAAGTGACACTGGCGCCGGAGCAGACCGTGTTCCTGCGCAAGATCGCGCGCAAGACCTGGACGTTCTTTGAGCGCTTTGTCGGGCCTGAAGATCATTGGCTACCGCCGGACAATTTTCAGGAAGTCCCGGTGGAAGTCATCGCGCATCGCACCTCACCGACCAACATGGGGCTGGCCTTGCTGTCCAACCTGGCGGCCTACGATTTCGGCTACATCCTGGCGGGCGCGCTGCTTGCGCGCACTCAGAACACGCTCTGCTCGATGGCGGCGCTGGAACGGCATCGCGGCCATTTCTATAACTGGTATGACACACAGACTCTGGCGCCGCTGCCACCTCACTACATCTCTTCCGTCGACAGCGGCAACCTGGCCGGTCACCTGCTCACGCTACGCGCCGGACTTCTGGCCCTGCCGGATCAGGCCTTGCTCGGCCCACGGCTGTATGACGGCATCACCGATACGCTCGAGGCAATGACCGACGCTGTGCCAGACAATCTTGGCGCACCGATCGCCCGCCTGCGGACCTTGCTGGCAGAGGCCCGCGCGCAAATTCCAGCAAAGCTCCCGGCGCTGCTGCAAAGCCTGAAATCGATCGAGAACGGTGCAGCCGCGATCACTGCCGCTTTGACGGCGGGACCTGCTGAAGACAGTCCATCCGATGTATCAGACGGCGTGGCGGTGCTGCATCGGCAATGCCGTGCAGCGGTCGAGGAATTGACGTGGCTTGCACCATGGCTCGTTCTGCCGAAGGCGCCGCAAGAGCTTGCTGATGGCCTCACGGCTGTTGCCGAACCACGGTCACTGCGCGATCTGCCCGCGTACGCAAGACGAATGCAGCTTGCGATTGATGCGCGCCTCGCTGCAGAGCTGGACATCGTCACGCGCGAATGGCTGATCGCGCTGAACACCAGCGTTACAGAAGGCAGCACACGCGCGCAGCAACGGATCACCAGCTGCGAACACCTGGCGCAGCAGGCCGGCGATTTCTCCGCGATGGAGTACGCATTCCTGTATGACAAGAGACGGCGCCTGCTGGCAATTGGCTACAACGTCGATGAGTTCCGTCTCGACAACAGCTACTACGATCTGCTGGCATCGGAGGCCAGACTGTCCAGCTTCGTCGCCATCGCTCAGGGCGAACTGCCACAGGAAAGCTGGTTCGCACTCGGGCGCCTGCGCACGACCACCGGCGGCAAGCCGATCCTGCTGTCGTGGAGCGGCTCGATGTTCGAGTATCTGATGCCGCTGCTGGTGATGCCCAGCTATTCCGGCACGCTGCTCGACCAGACCTGTCGCGCGGCCGTCGCCCGGCAAATCGCCTATGGCAAACAACTCGGTCTGCCGTGGGGTATTTCAGAATCGGGCTTCAACACCTTTGATGCCAGCTTCAACTATCAGTATCACGCCTTCGGCGTTCCCGGGCTCGGGCTGAAACGCGGACTGTCAGACGACGCGGTCGTGGCACCCTATGCGTCTGCGCTGGCGTTGATGGTTGCACCCGACGCGGCCTGCACCAATCTTCAACGGCTCCAGGCAGACGGCCTCGAGGGTCGTTATGGATTCTATGAAGCCGTGGACTACACCGCCTCGCGTCTGCCCTCGGCGCCGACCGCGCTCGGGGCCATCGTCGATGCGGCAACCAAGCCCGCCGGCGTTGTGGTGCGTTCATTCATGGCGCACCACCAGGGCATGAGCCTGCTGTCATTGGCCAGCCTGCTGCTCGATCAACCGATGCAGCGGCGTTTCGAATCCGACCCCCAGGTCAAATCGACGCTGTTGCTGCTCGAAGAGCGGATTCCCAAACGTTCGGCCCTGCGACCGCGCGCGATCGAAAGTGGAGACACCGATACCTACTTCCATGAGACGACCGTCGAACTGAATCTGCCGATCGGCTCAAACACTCCGACACCGGAAGTACAGCTCCTGTCGAACGGCCGCTACCACGTCATGGTCAGCAACGCCGGCGGCGGTTACAGCCAGTGGAACGATCTCGCCGTGACCCGCTGGCGCGAAGACATCAGCTGCGACAGCTGGGGAACATTCACCTATCTGCGCGACGTCGCCAACGGCGAATACTGGTCAGCCACTCATCAGCCGACACGCAGGCGCGCCGAGATCTACGAAGCGATGTTCTCGGAAGGCCGTGCTGAGTTCCGGCGCCGCGACCAGGACATTGAAACGCACTCCGAAATTGTCGTTTCGCCTGAAGACGACATCGAACTGCGACGGCTGTGCATCATCAACCGCTCGCACAGGACCCGAACCATCGAGGTCACCAGCTACGCCGAGCCGGTGCTGACCACCGCCGCCGCGGACGCGATGCATCCGTCCTTCGGCAAACTGTTCGTGCAGACCGAAATTCTCCGCGAGCACCGCGCGATCCTGTGCACGCGCAGGCCGCGTTCGATCTCCGAGCGCGCGCCGTGGATGTTTCATCTGATGGCGACAAACGGGTCTGAAGTCAGTGACGCGTCCTTCGAAACCGACCGCATGCGTTTCATCGGACGTGACCACACGCTGGCCTCACCACAGGCCATGACCAATCCGGCGCCACTCTCCAACACCGACGGTTCGGTGCTGGACCCGATCGTTTCCATCCGCTGTCACTTCGTCCTCCATGCCGGGCAATCGGCCGTCATCGACCTGATCACTGGCGCCGCCGCCGACCGCGAGGCGTGCATGACGTTGATCGGCAAGTATCAGGACCGCCATCGTGCGGATCGGGTTGTAGATCTCGCCCGCACCCACGATGCCGTGACGCTGCGACAGCTCAACGTCAGCGAGTCTGAAGCACGGCTCTACCGACGGCTCGCAAGCCCGGTCGTCTACGCCAACGCCGCCCTGAGGGCACAGTCGGAGGTGCTGATGCAGAACCGTCGCGGCCAGTCCGGACTCTGGGCCTACGCCATTTCCGGTGATCTGCCGATCGTGCTGCTGAAGGTCTCCGACAGCACGCACCTCGATCTGGCGCGCCAGATGATCCAATGCCACGCGTACTGGCGGCTCAAGGGCCTCAAAGTGGATCTGGTGATCTGGAACGAAGACCACCTCGGCTATCGGAAAGTATTGCAGGACCAGATCGTGGCGCTGATCGCCACGGGCACCGATGCCAATGCCATCGATCGACCCGGCGGCATCTTCGTGCGCTCGGCCGAACTGATTTCGAGTGAGGATCGCACCCTGCTGCGATCGGTTGCGCGCGTCATCGTCGCCGGTGACCGCGGAACCCTGGCAGATCAGGTCAAACGCCGTGTGGTCATCCACAAAGGCGTTGCCCGGCTCGCCCACACCCGCGAACCCTTCCCTGAACACGCGACACCCGCCGCGACGCCGCACGCGTCACTGATCCTCGACAACGGCTTCGGCGGCTTCACCGAGGACGGACGCGAATACATCACCACCACGACGCAGGCGCGAACCACGCCGCTGCCGTGGGTCAACGTATTGGCCAACCCGAACTTCGGAACGGTAGTGTCGGAGAACGGTCTCGCTTACACCTGGAGCGAAAACGCCCACGAATTCCGCCTGACGCCGTGGAGCGATGACGCGGTTGGCGCCTCGGGCGGAGAAGCGCTGTACCTGCGCGACGAGGACAGCGGACAATTCTGGTCGCCGGCGCCGCTGCCGGTTCGGGACAGCTCGCCGTATGTCACCCGCCACGGATTCGGTTACAGCGTTTTCGAGCACAGCGCCAACGGCATCCGTTCCGAGCTGTGGATTTACGTGGACCGCATCGACGCGGTCAAATTCTCGGTACTGAAGGTCCGCAACATCTCCGGCCGTTCGCGACGCCTGTCGGCCACCGGCTATGTCGAATGGGTGCTGGGCGACCTGCGTCCGAAGTCCGCCATGCATGTCGTCACCGAGATCGACCCCACCAGTGGCGCACTGTTCGCACGCAACGACTACAACACCGAATTCGCCGGGCGGATTGCGTTCTTTGATGTCGATGACGGCACGCGCACGCTGACCGGCGACCGCACGGAGTTCCTCGGGCGCAATGGCACGCTCGATGATCCGGATGCGATGACGCGCGCGCACCTGTCCGGTCGGCTCGGTGCCGCACTGGACCCTTGCGGGGCGATCCAGGTTCCTTTCGAGCTTGCAAACGGCCAGGAGCGCGAGATCATTTTCCGGCTCGGCGCCGGAAACGACAGGGTCCAGGCCTGCGCACTGGCCAGGCGGTTGCGGACGCCGGGCGCGGCACGCGCCGCTCTGCAACGGGTGCATGAATACTGGAATCGCACACTCGGCACGGTGCAGATCGAAACGCCGGACCCGGCGCTGAACGTGCTGGCCAACGGATGGCTGGTGTACCAGGTGCTGGCCTGCCGCCTGTGGGCGCGCAGCGGCTTTTATCAATCAGGTGGCGCGTACGGCTTCCGCGATCAGTTGCAGGACGTGATGGCGCTGGTGCACAGCGAGCCGCGGCTGGTCCGCGAGCATCTGCTGCGCTGCGCGCAGCGGCAGTTCCCCGAAGGCGATGTGCAGCACTGGTGGCATCCGCCGACCGGTCGGGGCGTCCGCACGCGCTGTTCGGATGACTACCTCTGGCTGCCGCTGGCGGTGTGCCGCTATGTGCAATGCACCGGCGACATCGGGGTGCTTGAAGAGAACCTGCCGTTCCTCAGCGGACGCCCGCTGGCGGCCGATGAGGAGTCGTATTACGACGAGCCCGGGCGAGCCAGCGAAGTGGCCGACCTGTATCAACACTGCCTGCGCGCGATCGTCCACGGCCTGCGCTTCGGCGAACGCGGCCTGCCGCTGATGGGTTCCGGCGACTGGAACGACGGCATGAATCTGGTCGGCATCGAAGGCAAGGGTGAAAGCGTGTGGCTCGGCTTCTTCCTGTACGAGGTGCTGACATCGTTTTCCGGACTTGCTCGTGCGCACGGCGACACCGCGTTCGCCGAACGCTGTGTCACCGAGGCGGAGCAGCTGCGCGCAAACCTTGACCAGCATGGCTGGGACGGCGCCTGGTATCGCCGCGCCTGGTTCGACGACGGCACGCCGCTCGGCTCGTCGGTCAATACTGAGTGCGCGATCGATTCCATCGCGCAGAGCGGCTCGGTGTTGTCCGGTGCGGGGGATGCCGCGCGTTCACGCCAGGCGATGGACGCACTGGACCAGCATCTCGTCGACCGCGAGCATGGCGTGATCCGGCTGCTGGAGCCACCCTTCGATCAGTCAGCCATGAATCCCGGCTACATCAGGGGATATGTCCCCGGTGTGCGCGAAAACGGCGGTCAATACACTCACGCGGCCGTGTGGGCGGCAATGGCGTTCGCAAAGCTGGGCGATCACAAGCGCGCCTGGGAACTGATGGATATCCTCAATCCGGTCAAGCGCGCACGCACCGCGGCGGACGTTGCGATCTGCAAGACCGAACCCTACGCCGTAGCGGCCGATGTCTATGCCGTTGCGCCCCATGCCGGCCGCGGCGGCTGGACCTGGTACACCGGATCGGCAGGCTGGATGTACCGCCTGATGCTGGAGTCGCTGCTGGGCCTGACGCGTGAAGGCGATCGTCTGCGGATCGCCCCCTGCATCCCGGAAGACTGGCGCTCATTCAAGTTGAGCTACCGCTTTGGCGAAACGATCTACGACATCGTCGTACGGCAGATTCACGACGCCGACGGCGCGACCGCGCTGTCGCTGGATGACATTGAGCAGAACGACTCGAGCATCCCTCTGGTGGATGACGGCCAGCGACATCGGGTTGAACTGAAATACCGTCAGGTTGGTTCACAGCAATCACCGGTTACTCCAACTCTTCGGGCAGCCAATCAGTTGCAGCGCACGGTTCCTGGTGGCGTCACCGACATTGCAGGGTTGGCGAAGCGTCCTGCGATGTAGGCAATCGCGGCCGGCGTGCCGATAGCCGCCCCGCTGGTATGCACACCCGTCGGGAGAGTGTCAGTCACGGTTCCGGCGCTGCTTTGGAAGTAATTCAGCGGCACACCTTCGGCGCACCACTTGGCTGCCAGCGCATCCGCGCCTGCCACCGGAACCAGTTCGTCGTCGATCTCGTGATAGAGATAGTTGTCGGTTGTGGGCACCCGGTCCGCCTGCAGCAAGGTCACCTTGGGCATGACGGTCTGGAATCCGGGGGTGTGATACGGATCGTCGTCTGCGACGTAATCGGTCATGCGGCCGCCATCGAGCGTGAAGCCATCGGGCGGCGTTCCTTCGCAGCTGTCTTTCATGGCGTCCACCACGTCTGCGCCCATCGGGGTCAGCAGACTTGCCGGCAACACCTCCGGGTAATCACGCGCCATGCCAATGACGAGCGTGAACAGGAACCCGAAACTGGAGGTGTCCTCGTTGCGCTGCATGATGTCGACGAAGTCCACGGGCGTACCGCCGGAGACTGCGCCCACCAGCTGGATTTCCGGAGCGTAGCTCGGATGCAGCGCCGCGGCCCAGGATGAGGCGTAAGCGCCCCCGGAGTAGCCCCACAGCGCAGCCGGCGTGTCGGCAGCCAGACCCAGCGGCTCGAACTGCAGCGCGGCGCGGATCGCGTCCAGCGTCGCCTGACCCGATAGCGGCCCGGCACCAAACGCGTGATACGGGCCCTCGTAGTCAGGGATCACCATCGTCCAGCCGAGCGCTTGGAGTGGCGACAAAAACTCCAGGGTCTCGGCCATGTTGGTCGTGTTGCGGGAACTCCCGGTCGCCGTATGCGACGGCGTGCATTCGGCGCCGAGGCTGTCGTAGGCGTGCTGGAACGACAGCAGCACCGGATGACCGTACAGGTTCGGCACGAGTGGTTTGACCACCGTGGTGACGGCAGCCAACGGACGGCCATGGCCATCGCGGGTGACGTACTGCAGCTGCCACGCTGGATTCGGCAAGCTCAGACCGGCCGGCTGATAGGTGATGGCGCGATACTTCAGAATGGTGCCGGGCACGTCCGGGATCGCAGCCGGAGCGTCGTAGAAGGCATCCGCATCCGGCGCGGCGGCAGGGAGCGCATTCGGACCTTGCCCGACGGTGTTCCCGCCTGACGAGTCCGAGCCGCAGGCCGCCAGCACCGCGCTCAGCAGGACCGCCGCGCCGTAAACACCCTTCTGAATGCCGCCGCGCACCCGAACCCTTCCAGCCATGCCAGTCTCTCCTTTTGTCGAAGCCGACGACTCAATTGCCGCTCCGATCTTAGAAAGCTTTACGGCAGCGCCCCCACGGTAAATCCGCCTCACACGTCATCGGCATGGTCGCGCGCCCGTTCATGCCTTCCGAACCGTCGCCTGATCGAGTCACGCCATTGAACCCCGTGGCCGGCAGGGCGACACCGTACAATCGCGCTCCCACAGGCTTTTCTGCAGCAGCGACCTCATGCAAAGCGTCGAATTCCCTCTGAGCGGCGAATACATCGAACTCAATCAGCTGTTGAAGCTGGCGGGCGCCTGCGACAGCGGCGGCGCCGGCAAGGTTCTGGTGGCCGAGGGGCTGGTCTCGGTGGATGGTCAGATTGAAAGCCGCAAGACCGCGAAGATCCGCGCGGGACAGGTCGTCAACTGCGGCGACCTGTGCATCACCGTCGTCGCGGGTGACGTGGACTGATCGCATGGCTGCGGGTGACGACGCGCGCGACACGCTGATCCGGCGTTATCTCGGCACGTGTCCGGCGCCGTTGCAGTCGCAGATCCGTGAACTGATCGACAGCAACCGGCTCGCGCCCTATCTGCGGCAGCGCTATCCGGAACGCCATGCGATCCAGACCGACGGCGCCTTGTACGACTACGTGCAGGATCTGAAACAGTCCCACCTGCGCAGCTCGCCGCCGATCCACAAGGTCATGTGGCAGAACAAGATGGACGTGCTGCAGAACGTGCTCGGTCTGCATACGGCGATCTCACGCGTGCAGGGCGGACGCCTCAAGGCCAAAGCGGAAATCCGCGTCGCCAGTCTGTTCAAGGACACCGCGCCGGAGTTTCTGGAAATGGTGGTCGTGCACGAGCTGGCGCATCTGCGCGAGCGCGAGCACAACAAGGCGTTCTACCAGCTGTGCCGGCACATGCTGCCGGACTATCACCAGATCGAATTTGATCTGCGCCTGCTACTGCTGCAGCGCGCGCTGGGCGAAGCGCCCGCTGCCGGCTGATTGCGCGCTCAGCGCATCCGCGTTGCGAGCACGCCGTCACCGTTGAGCACGGTCGAGAAGCCGGCACGGCGCAGCCGGGTTGCCACCTCGTTCGGCACATCACGCTTGCTGGTCAGGCGGTTCGGTGCGCCGGTGTAGTGAAACAAGCGGCCGTTGACCTTGAGCACGCGCGCCAGCTGCACGTAGAACTCCTGAGAATACAGCTCGCCGGCAATGCCAAAGCGCGGCGGATCATGCAGGATCGCGTCCACCGATTCTCTGGGAATCTTGGCGATCTTTTCCGAGATGTCGCCTTGCGTCAGCGTCAGGCGCTCATCCGCCTGCGGCGACCACGGATTCAGGCTGCGCAGCCAGATCACATCCGGATTCTTCTCGTACGAATCCACGCGCAGAGCCCCGCCCTTCAGACACCACGCGGCGAAATACCCCAGGCCGCCGCAGGTATCGAGGATCACCTTGCCGCTGGGCTGGATCAGGCCGACCTTGCGTTCGGCATCCGCATACGGAGAAACATGCGCGGTCGGCAGCATCTTGATGCCGTCGATTTCAAATGTCGGCGCCCCCCATTCGGTCGGCACCAGCTTGATCAGCGAATTGCTGAAGCGCGCCGCCGGCTGAAAGCTGTCGTCATCCCAGTAATAGATCGTGCGGTCCTTGCAGACCTCGGCATACGGAAACGCGCGCCCGTTCCAGACCCACTCCGACGGTCCCACCGTGACCGTGCTGGTGCTGCGCCCCAGGTCCATCGAGCACGTAATGCTCGCCACCCCGGCGTCGCGCGCCTCAAGCAGTGCTTCGTGCACGGGTAGCGTCAACATCGGCCCCAGGGGCTTCACAGCCGGGGTTTCGCTCGCAGCCAAGGTTTCGCTCACAGTGTTTCGATGTCCGCTGAGATCAACGCACCGCGCGTCGAACCGGCGCAGAGTTTAGCGCCTTGCCCTGTTGCGCGAGGGCTCGACGCGCCAACCGGTCCGCCGCGCCAGCCACACAGGCCGGCCCCGTGCAGATCGAAGCATCAGAACGCGTAACGCGCAGCCAGCATCAAACCACTCGCATCGACGTTGACGCGGCCCCGCGTCGTGCCGAGCAAAGTGCCGTCTGCCGCGTACACACGGAAAGTCGTCGTCCCCGAATAGGGCGCGTAGACCGCAGCGGCCAGCAGCCCCCAGCGATCCGTCATCGTGTAGGACACCCCGAGCTTGACCGCGGGCGCCCACAGCGGCGGCGCCGAGACGCGCACCGACGTCGGGCCGGGCTTGAGTGAATTCAGCGCCAGCGGCCTGCCGAATTCGTCGTTGATGGCCTGTTCGAACTCCGGATCGAGCTGCAGCTGAGTAAACCAGGTGTAGGTCGCGCCCAGCGCGGCGAACGGACGCAGCCGATCATCCGCATCGCCCCACAGAAACTGCAGCGAAAAAATCGGACTCCATTGCCGCACTGTCATCAGCGGGTTGAGCTGCGGATCGCCCAGATCGATCCGGAACAGTGCCGCGCTCGGCCCCGGTGGCGCAGCGATACCCCGCCCTTCCACCTCGACCACTGGCGGATAGCCACCATCGACTTCAATCGAAATCCGGTCCGTGACGAAATACGCGACCGACGTCACCAACGTCGCCAGATCACGCGGATGCGCCGACAGGCCATCGGTATCGAACGACTGCGGAATCCCCAGCAGCGGATAATTCGAATTCAGTTCGGTATGGACGGCGGTCTCCGAGCCGAGGCTGCGGCCATACATCGCACCCACCAGCAGCCAGGTATCGCCGGCCTCCTGCGCCGATGCGCCGCTCGCGATTGCACTCAGCGGCAGCGCCATCAAAGCCAGTTGTTTCAGAGGTGTCCGATACATCCGATAGAGCGTAGCCCAGCACGCTCCGCCGAAGGTCAAGGAACGGTCAACGACATCGTCGTCGCTGCGCCACCGCACGCTAGGCCTTGCGCCACAACAGCGGTGCAAGCGCCAGGAAATAGATCGAAAAGGCGCCCGCCCACAGCATCGCGCTGCCGCTCCAGCCGCTGATGCCGCCGAGCGGCCACACGGCATAACTGCCCACGCGCAGCACGCCCGCGGCCACCACCGCGATAAACGCGAAGACCAGCCAGCGACCGGCGACGATTGGGCGTCCGGAGTGCCCCAACGCCACACGCGTCATCATGCCGAGGCCCAGACAGCCCAGACCGCCCGCCATCAGGATGTGAATCGGCAGCGTCAGCGGCGAGTGCAGCCAGCCCAGATGCAGCAGCGCCGCCACGCCATACGCGGCGACGAGCCAGGCATAGCCCACATGCAATATCCACAGCATCGGTTCGCGCACGGTCCGCCACGGCTGCCACAGCAGCAGACGCAGCAGCGCGGACGCGCCGGCGATTGCCGCTGCCACACCGGCCCAGATCGTTAGCGGCAGGGCCACCACCAGCACACCCGCCAGCAGTGCGCTGAGCGTGGACAGCCAGTTCAGCCACGGCCACTGCAGCGGCGTGTACTGCAAGCGGTTGGCCGAGAAGAAGGGGATCACACGACCGCCCATGAAGACCATCAGGAACCCCACCAGCCATGCCGTCAGGGTGATCAGCTGCCGCGCCTGATCGATCTGCTGATGGCGCAGGCTCCAATGGAAACCCAGATTGATCAGCGCCAGCCCCCACAGAAACGGGATGAACATGTAATTGCGCCGATTGCCGCTGCGCAGCAGCACCCGCGTCATCATCGCCGCCAGCAGCGGCAGCACGCCGCTGTCGAACACGGCGGAGAACCGCTGCCACTCCACGTCTGGCACCAGTGCGGTCACGCGTGCGCAGAGCCAGATCACCACCAGCAACGCCAGCGAAGCCGGCGTCGTTGTTTTCTGGCCGGTCCAGTTCGCCGCGGCCGTCAGCACAAAGCCCGCGATGACCGCGGTCGCGAAGCCCAGCAGCATTTCGTGCGCATGCCACAAGGTGGCGTTCGGCAGCAGCGGCACCGCGCCGGACAAACCGCCAAGCCAGACCAGCACGCTCACTGCCGTGTACAGCGCAGCCAGCGGGAAGAATGGGCGGAACGCCTGGGTCAGATAGATCGGCATGCGGATACGGCACTCTGGCAAGGCAACGACGCCCATTCTGCAGCGAATGCGCGGATGCTGTAGCCGAAAACGATACTCGCCGGCGCCAGAACGGACGCGGTACTGCAGACATCAGGCGCAGCGCAACGAGGCCCCGGGACTGGGATCGGACGTCCGCTGCGTCAGTCAGCCGGTCTTATCCGCCCAGCCACGCAACAGCAGCAGCATCGTGTTGAGCTCTTCAATCTGTTGCACGGTGATCTGCGCCGCCAGCGTACGCACCGCAGGAATATCGGTATTGAGCGAAGCGAAATGCGCCATCGGCAGCCCGCCCTGATGATGGCGAATCATCAGCTGCAGAAACAGCGCGTCACGCGCGTCGCCATCCAGCGCACGCAGCTGATTGAGTTCCTCGCTGCTCGCCAGCCCCGGCATGCCGCCCGGCGCACTCTGGCAATCCAGCAGATAGCGGGACAACGCGGCGTCCGGAGGGACCTTGCCCAGCAGCATCCAGTCCATCTCGCGCGTGGCCGGCAGCAGCGGCTTGCCCCACAAGCCAAGCCAGCCGCGCATCTGTCCGATTTCCAGCAGCTGCGCGGACGCGATCGAACTCGCCAGACCGCCCAGGCGGGTCGTCCCGCTGTTCAACAGCGTCTGCGCCATGACGACAGCCTGGTCGTGATGCAGGCTCATGAACTGGGCGAAGCCGATCTCCACCGGGCCGGCTTCCGCAGTCGCCGTCGCGGTCCGCGCCTGGCCGAGCCGTTGCCCCAACGCGAACGCGGCCGTCAGCCCCGCCAGCACCGCGATGCCGAGCACGATGCTCCGCATGCCTTTCACCGGATCGATCTCACTGGATCGGCTTCACTGGATCGGATAGGCGCCGTTGGTGAATTCCAGCACCATGAAACCGTTGTCCATGCAGGTGACCCAGAGCTGATCGCCGACGAAACGCGGCGGCGAGCTGCACCAGTCCGCGCTGAGGTCACCGGACAGCAGATCGCCGTTGGCCAGCGCCCCGGACACCATGTTCGGCAACTCCGCCACGAAGGCACCGACGTAGCGCAGATCGACACCCAGCACGTCCGCCGGATTCTCGGTGCCCGAGGTGTACAGATCGGACACCGTCGGCGCCAATCCGCCTACCCAGGCGTGCAGAGAGTGCTGCAACTGCAGGCCCTTGCCGGTCTGCGCCGGCGGATTGAAGTACGCGATCTCGAACGGCTTCATCGGGTCCGCAACGTTGAATACGCGGATGCCGGACTGGAAATAGCCGCAAGCCAGCGCCTTGGGATTGGTCGGCGTATCCACCGTGCAGTAATGCGCTTCGTAACCGAACACGCCGTCGCCAGCAGTGTCCGCCGTGCGCTTCTCGGCGTTTTCACGCAGCTGGATTTCGAGCTGGATCTGATTGACCACCACCGGCTGCGTCGGATCGGAGATATCAATGATGTGAATGCCTTCCGAATCGAATTCGTCCGGTGCAATCAGATACGGCTTGCCGCCCCAGGTCACCGGCAGTGCGTGCTGGCCGCAGCTGGCCGGATTCCAGCTCACCGAACCGATCTGGCGAATCATCGGCACCGGCGCACGGCTCTGGACTTCGCTGACATCCAGGATCACCACCCCGCCGGGGAAGCAGGTCGTCAGATACAGCGTGTTGCCGTCTTCGCTGAGTTCCACACCGTGGTTGGCCGGAAAGCCGGCGAAGCCGGTGTAGACGATCTTCGGCGTCGCGGGCTCGCTGACATCGATGGCCGTCAGCCCGCCCAGAACGTTGCCGGTGGCCCAGTAGGTGTTGCCATCCGGCGCCCAGTTGCCTTCATGGCCCATCAGATTTGCCGGCAGCTCCAGCGAGGTGTCGCCCAGACCATTCAAGTGCACCGGATGGGCACAGTCGGTCACGTCATAGACGTCGAAGAATCCGACGCCCACTTCCAGTCCGACCGCCACACCGCCCAGCAGATTGCGCGGCTGGTTGGTCTTCAGCGACTCCCAGGTGCCGGTCAGAAACGACGGCGACGCCAGTGTCCCGGTCAGCACCGGCTGCGCGGGGTCCGCCGCACTGACCACATGCACGCCGCGAGTAGGTTCCAGCAATTGCAGCGGATCGACCAGCGCACCACTGGTGGACAGGTAGGCGCAGTCGCCGATCGACGGGCTGACCACGCTCGCACCATTGCCCTGGTACTGACCCACCAGCTTCAGGTTGCAGCTGTAGCCGTCCAGATTGCGGCCGTTGTCACGATCCTCGCGCGATACCTGCCCTTGCAGTCCGGTTTCCGGCTGGGACCCGTCACCGCACCTGGCCTTGGGCACCGATGCGTTGGAACCCGCGACGATGGCGGAGGGCGCGACGTCCTCGCTGCTGCCACATCCCGCAAGAAAGGCGCCGCCACACATCAGCACCGACAAGCATGCGCGTGTCGCCGCACTGCGGAATGTTGCTGGCATACACCGTTCTCCTGTTTTGTAGTTTCCCACGCGCAACGCTGGCTTGAGGCGTGGGCTCGCGCATTCATGCGGGCGCAATGGCTGATCTTAGCGGATACAGCCCGATTTCATGTCGGCAAATCCGGGGGCCGAAGTCCGAGAACACCCCACACCTGCTGCGCCGGCGGCACCAAGTTCGCAGCCGACAGGTAAGATCAGGGACTCCCGCCCCAACCCAACAATCCCGCATGCTGCAACCTTTGCGTGAATTCATGAAGCTGGGACCGGCCGGAGGCATCGTGCTGATCGCCGCCGCGATCCTCGCAATGCTGATGGCCAATTCGCCATTGGCGAAGTACTACAACCTGCTGCTGGAGCTTCCGGTCGAGATCCGCGTCGGGCCGCTGGAGCTGGCCAAGCCCCTGCTGCTCTGGATCAACGACGGCCTGATGGCCGTGTTCTTCTTTCTCGTCGGGCTCGAACTCAAGCGCGAAATTCTCGAAGGCGAGCTGCGCAACCCACGCACCGCCGCACTGCCGATCATCGGCGCCGTCGGTGGCATGGCGGTGCCGGCGCTGATCTATCTGTTCATCAACCGCGACAACCCCGCGGCGGTCAACGGCTGGGCCATTCCCGCTGCCACCGACATCGCCTTCGCGCTCGGCGTGCTGTCGCTGCTCGGCCCACGCGTGCCAACCTCGCTGAAGATTTTCCTGGTGTCACTGGCGATCTTCGACGACATGGGCGCCATCGTCATCATCGCGCTGTTCTACACCGCAGACCTGTCGACCACGGCGCTAAGCGTAGCGTTGCCCTGTCTGGTGATTCTGTTCGTCATGAACCGCCGTGGCGTCGCCCACATCGCCCCGTATGTGCTGGTCGGGCTCGTCATGTGGATCGCTGTGCTCAAGTCCGGCGTACACGCCACGCTGGCCGGCGTCGCACTGGCCATGTTCATTCCGCTCAAGGACAAGAAGAACCCCGAACACTCGCCGCTGCACAGCGTCGAGGAAGACCTGCAGGGCGCTGTTGCCTTTGGCATCCTGCCGCTGTTTGCCTTCGCCAACTCCGGCGTCACGCTCGCCGGCACCGGCGCCGATCAATGGCTGCACTCGGTTCCGGTTGGCATCGCTGCCGGCCTGTTCGTTGGCAAGCAGGTTGGCGTATTCGGCCTGTGCTGGCTCGCGACGAAGATCGGCATTACCCGCCTGCCCGGAGACGTCCGCTGGTCCCAGCTCTACGGCGCCTCCGTGCTCTGCGGCATCGGCTTCACCATGAGCCTGTTCATCGGCTCGCTGGCCTTCGACAACACCGGCGTCGATCGCTTCTTCGACGAACGCATCGGCATCATTGCCGGGTCACTGTTGTCTGCGGTGCTGGGATATTTGATTCTGAGAACAACATTGCCGAAGGTCGTGGCGAAGCCTTGACGGCATGGCCGCACGTAAACAGCCCACCCGACAGCGATCGAACTTCCGCTGCGTCTGACCTGCCCGTTCGGACAGGTCAGACGTTCGGTCGCGGTGCCCCTCGACGATTCCCGTCCAGTTTCTAGGCTTTCGCGGTGAGTTTCACCGTCATCTCGGAATAGCCTTTGACGAAGTTCGACTGCACGTATTTGGGTTCGCCGACGACTTCAATCTTGTCGAAGCGCTGGATCAACTCCTCCCAGAGAATGCGCAATTGCATCTCGGCAAGGCGGTTGCCCATGCAGCGATGAATGCCGAAGCCAAAGGAGATGTGGTTACGTGCGTTCTTGCGATCAATGATGAATTGATCCGGTTGCTCAATGGCGCGTTCGTCACGGTTGCCCGAGGCATACCACATCACCACCTTGTCGCCTTTCTTGATGGTTTTTCCGTTCAGCTCCACATCCTGCTTGGCGATACGACGCATGTAGGCCAAGGGCGTCTGCCAGCGGATGATTTCGGAAACCATATTCGGAATCAGGGACGGATCATTCTTGAGTTTGGTGAACTCGTCCGGGAACCGGTTCAGCGCCAGCACGCCGCCAGTCATCGAATTGCGCGTGGTGTCGTTGCCGCCAACAATCAATAGCGCCAGGTTGCCCAGGAACTCCATCGGCTTGTTGATGAGATTCTTGGTGTCGTCATTGCTCAGCATCAGACTCATCAGATCGAAGCCGGTCGCTTCGCCGGCATCTCTCTTGGCTTCCTTCTCGCGCCACAGCTGCGAAAACTGCTTGGCCATGTCGGCCATGCCTCTGAACAGTTCGTCGGTATCGCTCGTGCCACCGGTGGTCTCAGCGCCGCCCCCCGCCAGATCCGACCAGTAGACGAGTTTGCGACGGCTTTCGTAAGGGAAATCCAGCAGCGTCGCCAGCATGCGTGCGGTGAGCTCGATCGAGACCTCTTCGACCCAGTTGAAAGGCTTGTTCAGCGGCAGACCGTCCAGCACTTCCTGAGTCCGGCTGCGAATCAGCCCTTCCATTTCCTTGAGATTCTTCGGTGCCACGACACCTTGCACGGCACGCCTCTGCACGTCGTGCTTGGGCGGGTCCATGGCAATGAACATCTCCAGCGACAGTCCTTCCGGGGCAGCACCAATCACGATGAAAGGCTCTGCAGAGAACAGATCGTGGTTCTTGTCCACGAACAGGATGTCTTCATAGCGGGTGATCGACCAGAACGGACCGAAAGCACTTTTCTTCTGGTAGTGCACCGGGCATTCGTCACGCAGGCGCTTGAAATACGACTCCCAACGATTCTGGGCAAAGAGAAATGGATTGCTCACGTCGATGTCTTCAATCGCCAGCGTCGAGACATCCGGGATTGGCGATTCCACAAACGCCGGGAAATCGGGCCGCCGCAAGATCTTCTTCTTGGCGTTGAACAACAGGTGCGCGCCCTTGATCTGCAGGTCCATGGGAACCACTGCGGTCCCGATGTCCATCACAGTCGCTTTGGCTTTTTCGATGAGTCCGGATTTCATTTGAATAGCGCCTCCAAGCATTGAATTTTTATATGCGCCAACCCGCGCAAGGGATCGTTGCGACGTTTGATCTACATCTGGAATTCGGGCAGGCGAACCACCATGCCGTCCATCTCTTCCGTAGTGGTGATCTGGCAGGACAATCGTGACGTGCGTGAGCGATCGGGTGTCAGCTCCAGAAGATTCGCCTCGTCATCCTTGGCCACCCCGGCTGCAGCCATCCATTCTTCGGACAGGACAACGTGACAGGTCCCGCAGGCACAGGAGCCACCGCAGTCTGCATCGATGCCCGGGACCAGATTGTCCATCGCGGTTTGCATCAGCGACTTGCCTTCTTCGATATCGACCGTGTGCCGGGTACCGTCGTGCTGGATAAACGTGATTCTGCCCACGCGCGCCTCTCCTCAATGTCTCGTAATGAAAAATTCTTCCTGACGCGCGAACACAACACCGCGCTCAAGCATGGCTACCTAATTGATGCATTTAATCTACCTTGTAGTAGATTATAATGTCAACGACGCTCGATCACACCCGCTCAGAGATGCGAATTGACTGTATTTGCGGAAAAAAATAACCTACTTGATTGAAGATTAAAGAGGCGCTGGATGGCACGTCCGAAGAAGCAAAGTGACACTGCTGACACGCGCGACAAGATCTTGCGTGCGGCACGCATTGAATTCGCCGCACACGGCATTGGGGCTCCCCTGGAAGCCATTGCCGCACGCTGCGGCATCCGCCGACCTTCCCTGCTGCATCACTTCCCGTCAAAAGCCGCATTGATTGTCGCCGTGACCGACGACATTCTGCGTAAGGCACGCGAGCGACTCCTCGATGCCATCGGCCAGGGTCAGGGCAACTATGGCCGGACGATGATGAGCATCGTCGCCGTGATGCGTGAGCTGGAAGCCGAAGAACACGGCGTCGGAGGTGCGCTGATTCATGCCGTTCTGGCCGAGGACGAACAAGGGCCGGTGACACAGAAGATCAGCGAACTCATCGACATCATTTACTCCACCATCCTGATGGCGGGACCATCAAAAGGCGCATCCAGCGAGGAATTGCGCGCGGCACTGGCCCATCTGGTGATGGGTGAATTGACCCGCCTCGCATTAGGCCCCCGAGCCACGCAGCTGTGGGGCACCGGGGATGGCGTCAATCCTCTGTTCCGCAGCTACTTCCTGGACAGCAAACCGGAGTGATTTGGCTCTGGCTCAATCTGGCCAGAGCAATGTCTTGCTTCCGCCCCGAGTGGGGATCCTCCTGCGGCACGTAGCAACCCATGGTCCTCATTAGGGTCACCCCGCTGAAGATAACCACAAAATGGGACTTCCCATGCCTAACGCACTGCCTTGAGATGCGCCGCCGGCCCGTTTGACTGCAAGCAGATTGGCGCATTGGGCCCGTACCGGCTCGCCACGTACCAGCGAATCCGGTCCGGAAAACGCTGCAGCATCAACCCGACTGTCGAGGTCCGAACCTGTCCGTTCGGACAGGTAGTTTTTCCAGGCAATTGAAGGCACGCTCCCTGATGCCGGCATAAACGCATTGCGTTGGCCGTCCAGTGGTTAAGACCAGAACAGGGAGAAAGAAAAATGTCCAGCAAGATCGCTCTCGTTGCGCTGACTGCGACACTTCTCGCAGGCTGCGCGTCAGTTCCCATGGCGAGCAAGGACGCCAGCAGCCAGGCCAAAGCCTTCGCGCCACCTTCGGGAACGAATGCCGGTCTGTACATCTTCCGCACCGGCGGCGCGGGTGGCGCGTTGAAAAAGGATATCTGGGTCGACGGCAAATGCATCGGCGAGTCCGCACAGAATGTCTTCTTCTTTGAAGAGGTCGCGGGAAATCAGGAGCACGTCATTTCAACTGAATCGGAGTTCTCCCCGAACCAGTTGAAGCTGACGACTGCGAGCAACACGAACTACTTCATCGAGCAGTACATGAAGATGGGTGTCTTCGTGGGGGGCGCCAACCTGCGACTGGTCGATGAAGGCACTGGCAAGGCAAAAATCGCAAAGCTGGAGATGGCCACGAAGGGCAGCTGCAGTCAGTAGTTCCACCGTCGAATGGGCGAAACTCCGTCACTTCGTCCACTGACACGTCCGCCCAGGAAAACTCGGATGCACGTTATGCTCGGGGGCGCCGTGCGCGCAGCAGGACAACCTGCAGACAGGCAAAAAAAGGCCGCCCAACGGGCGGCCCAGGAAGTGTGGTGGTTTGTGATCGGGTCAGATCACGGATGAGACTCTAAACGCACTCAGTCTCAAATCCTGAGCCCCGCGTCACGGTGCACTCCAAGTGCTTCACGCACGACGCTTTTTCGGCGTCAGGCGGGCGAGGACTTCTTCCGTATCCGCACCCAGCTTCGGCGCGGGCCCAACTTTGGGGCGTTGGCCCGAAAACAACAGCGGAAGCGCGAAGCTGGGTTTGCCGCCGTCGTCCTCGATCATCCCGCGCGCGTGAACCTGCTCGTTCTGCAGCACTTCCTGCAGGTTCAGGATCGGCGTCACGCAGGCGTCGCGGTCCTGCAGCAACGCAGCCCAGGAGTCCCGCGTGCGCGTCAGGAACAGGCCAGCCAGCGCAAGGCGGATCGGTGCAGTGACCTTGCGCGCGCGCTTCGGATCACCAAACAGCTTGTCGAGCTTGCCGAACGGATCGTTGTTGGCACTGCGGGTCTTGCCGCCTTCACTACCCTGCTCTTTCTTCCTGCCGGGCAGCAGCGCACGCAGCGGTGCCGGCAGTTCATCACCGAGCACGGTCAACAGCTTCATGAAGAACTTGGGTTCGAGCGCGCCGACGGCGAGGTACTTGCCGTCGCGGCAGCGGTAGAGGTTGTAGTTGGGCAGAGCACCGGTGAGCATGCCGGTGCCACGACGGGGCACGGCACCTTCCTGACGCAGCGTCGCCAGCGCGATCGGCTGCATGGCCAGCGCGCCGTCCATCATCGACGAATCGACAAAGGTGCCTTGCCCTGAAGCGCGCGCACCGATCACGGCAGCGAGAATGCCGACCGTGCAGGTCAGCGCGCCGCCAGCGAGATCGGCGATCTGCAGATTGGACTGCGCAGGCGGGCCGCCGGCGGTGCCGATCTGATCCAGCACCCCGGACAGCGCGAGATAGTTCATGTCATGCCCGGCCCAGTCCTTGTACGGCCCGGTCTGTCCGTAACCGGTCAACGCGGCGTAGACGAGCTTGGGGTTGCGCGCACGCAGCACCTCGTAGCCACAGCCCAGCTTGTCCATCACGCCGGGGCGGAACGATTCGAGCACGACGTCGGCGGTGTCGACGAGCTGGAAGAAATGCTCGCGATCTTCGGCCGTGCGCAGATCGAGCGTGACGGACTTCTTGCCACGATTGACCAGATTGAACATCTCGCCCATGCCACGGGCATAGTCGCCGCCCTGCGGCTCTTCGATCTTGATGATTTCCGCGCCCATCTGCGCCAGATACAGCGTGCAGAACGGTCCGGGCAGCAGGCGCGACAGATCAAGCACGCGGATGCCGGCGAGCAAGGGATTGGAGGTGGATTTTGTTTTTTCGGTCACGTTCAAACTCTCTTCAAGATCTTCGGCACGCTGCATGTGCTGGGCAATGCCTGCGGTTCAATATTCACAGTATGGATGGGACTTCCGCACCTGGCGCCCCACGAATTGGCGGGGCCACCCGGTGTCATTCTCGGATCAGCGCCCTTTGAAGTTGGCTTTGCGCTTCTGGATGAAGGCAGACACGCCTTCGGCGAAGTCGTTGGTGCGACCGCATTCGCGTTGCAGCTCGCGCTCCATTGCCAGCTGCTCCGGCAGATCGTTGTCGGCAGCCTGATGGATCGTGCGCTTGATGCGTTCGATGGCGAACGCCGGCCCATTGGCGAGCTTGCCGGCCAGCGCCATCGCCGAAGGCATCAGCTGCTCGTCATCGACGACGTCCCAGATCATGCCCCACTGATGCGCCTGCTCTGCCGGCAGACGCTCACCGAGCAGGCACATGCCCATCGCGCGCTGCGGTCCGGCCAGGCGCGGCAACGCCCAGGTGCCGCCGGCATCGGGAATCAGGCCGATGTTCACGAAAGCCTGCAGGAAGTAGGCGCTGCGCGCAGCAATGGTGAGATCCGCGAGCAGCGCGATATTGGCCGCGGCGCCGGCGGCAATGCCGTTGACCGCAGCGATGATCGGCTTGGACAGCGCGCGCATCTTCAGCACCAGCGGGTTGTAGGTGGTTTCCAGCGCCAGACCGAGATCCAGCTGGCCTTTGTCGTCCAGCGGCGGATTGCTCATGTTGGCAATCAGATCAGCGCCGGAGGAGAAGCCGCGACCCTCGCCGGTCAGCACGATGGCGCCAACGTCGGCATCCGCTGCCGCGCGATCGAGTGCATCGGAGACTTCATTCAGCAGTTCCGGGGTCAGTGCATTGAGTGCCTTGGGGCGATTCAGACGGATGCACGCAACGCGTGCTTCGACGCTATAGAGAATGTTCTGGTAGTCCATGGATGCGTTGTGGTGTTCTGGTATGAGTTCGCGCTTGCGTGCCGGGCGTTGCAGCGTCGACAGCGGCGTCAATCGAGGATCGAGCGCGCGATGATCTCTTTCATGATCTCGGAGGTACCGGCAAGAATGCGGTGGATGCGCTCGTCCTGGTACAGGCGGCAGATTTCGTATTCCTCCATGTAACCGGCACCGCCGTGCAGCTGCACACCGGCATCGACCATGCGGCCGTTGACCTCGCTGGTGTAGAGCTTGGCGCGCGCAGCGTCTTCGGCGCTGAGCTTGCCTTCGTTGTGCACTTCGACGCAGCGGTCGACGAAGGTCTGCGCGATCTCGATTTCGGTATCCAGCGCAGCAAGCACAAAACGCGTGTTCTGGAACTTGGAGATCGGCTTGCCGAAGGCCTTGCGCTGCATCACGAAGTCACGCGTGATCTGCATCGCCAGCCGCGCGCCGGCGATGTTGCCGCACGCGGCGATCAGACGTTCTTCAGCCAGCCCCTGCATCAGCTGGTAGAAGCCCTTGTGCGGCTGACCCAGCACGTTTTCCTTGGGGATACGCACATCGCGGAAGAACAGCTCGGCAGTGTCCTGCGACTTCAGGCCCATCTTTTTCAGCAGGCGCCCGCGCTCGAAGCCTTCCATGCCGCGTTCGACCAGGAACAGCGTCACGCCGTGCGGGTTGTCAGGATGCGTGCGCGCCGCAACGATGACGACGTCCGCATTGATGCCATTGGAGATATAGGTCTTGGCGCCGTTGAGCACCCAGTGATCGCCGTCTTCGACCGCGCGTGACTTCATGCCCGCGAGATCGGAGCCGGCGTCTGGCTCAGTCATGGCGATGGCAAGAATCTTCTCGCCACTGATCATGCCGGGCAGAAAACGCTGCTTCTGCTCCTCGGTGCCGAAGTGCTGGATGTACGGACCGACCAGACGGCTGTGCAGCGTGATGAAGTAGCCGCTGTCGCCGTGAAAGGCGTTTTCCTCGATCAGGATCTGTTCGAAGCGGAAATCCTTCAGCCCCAGACCACCGTAGGCTTCGTCCGCCCACATACACAGGTAGCCGGCGTCGCCGGCTTTGCGGAAAGCCTCGCGGTCGATCACGCCGGTTTCGCGCCAGCGTTCGCTGTGCGGGCGGATCTCGGTCTGGAAGAACTTGCGCGCGGAGTCGCGGAACAACTCCATCTCGGCATCCAGGGGTTTGCGCTGCATGGGAATGAATCCTTTAAAGACTGGGAATGACCTGCGAGGTCGGGAATGTCATGCGGAAGCGCGGTACCTGCACCGCGAGCACCGGCTTGGCCTCGCCGAGGTCGGGAAAGACTGCGGAATCGAAGCGCGCGCGCCGCAACCGCGCCGGCTTGATCCAGCCACTGGCGGAGGGCGAGTAGATATAGGTCTGGCCGTCGTGATGCTGGCCCAGGGTGCGCAGACTGCGCGGCACCAGCACGCTGGAGAACGGCAGCCAGATCGGCAGACTGCTGAATTCAAGCTCGGCGAAGACGCTGCCATTCTTCGACACACGCACCTGATCCACCCCGTGCTGCCCATAGCGCACGTCGAACTGGGCAACATCCTTGGGGATACCCCAATTGCGCTGACCGTTGACGACGCTGTCCATGGACGAGACGAAGATGCGGCTGATGCTCAAGTGGCGCTTGCCATCAGCGAACGGGAAGCTGCCGGGAATGAACAGCAGCTCGTGATACGGCCCGACATCGGACGACGCATAGTCGACGAACATCATCCAGCCGTAACGCGAAGCACCGCGACGGCCAGCCAGCGACGGCGGCAGGAACGCATCCTGCGCGACGCAGTTATCCGGGAAACGCAGCATCGCGATATAGCCGCGGCCGTGCAGTAGCCACGGCGCGGGCGCGTTGGCGATCGCGGGCTCACGGGCCGCAGACGCGGCGGGCGCATTCATCACGTTCTCTCCTCAGTTGTTCGATCACGCATCGGGGCAGTACATGCACGGGCCGGCGCCGATTGGGTAACTACAATTACCAAAAGACTCCGCGTGCCGGTGCCGATTGTGCCTCGCCGCCTGCACGTGCGCCTGTCATTGCTGATCCCGGTTCAGCATGATCGCCGCAACAGTGATTACCCGCACCCTTCATTTCGGCCAGTCACTTGATTGTTCCGGTCAGCTCGCACCCTAACTTTTGGCTGAGAATTGCGGCCAAGCGCTTGATCCGGCGGGTCAGCGGGCGCGCCAGGCGTCAAACCCGGATGACGCCGGCATTACGCTGCCTATAATGCGGCCAACCGGACACACAGAAGAATGATGGCCGGAGGAGAGTCCCGCACGATGCGTGCAGCCGTAACCCTGCTTTGGCTTGGCTTCAGCCGGTTCTCACGGCAAAAGACTCAACTTTTTGCGGGGGCCGCAACGCCCCGACTGTGGCAGCTTCAGCATTGACGCAGCATCGGGCCCGTGCCCGCCGGCTGCTTCGCAGAAATCAATCCATTGGACCGACGCCCGGTTCAAGTCGCGTGGAGACGAGTAGATGCAAGTGAAGGACAAGGTGGTACTGGTGACCGGCGGCGCGTCTGGCCTCGGTGAAGCCACGGTGCGGCGCTGGGTTGGCGCCGGCGGCAAGGCGGTGATCGCCGACTTCAATGTCGAACGCGGACTCGCGCTGGCAGCCGAGCTGGGCGACGCTGCGCGCTTCGCCAAGTGCGATGTCGCTTCTGCGGACGACGCCGTTTCGGCAGTCGCGCTGGCGGTGGAAACCTATGGCCGCATTGATGTGCTCGTGAACTGCGCCGGCATCGGCACTCCGGCCAAGGCGGTTGGCAAGGACGGACCGCTGCCGCTGGAAGCGTTCGAAAAGGTCATCCGCGTCAACCTGACCGGCAGCTTCAACCTGATCCGCGTTGCCGCAGCCGCGATGCAGAAACAGACACCGCATGAAGGCGGTGAACGCGGCGTGGTGATCAACACCGCGTCGGTCGCGGCGTTCGATGGACAGATTGGCCAGCCGGCGTATGCCGCATCCAAGGCCGGTGTCGTCGGCATGACCCTGCCGCTGGCGCGCGAGTTCGCCCGCTCCGGCATCCGCGTGATGACGATCGCGCCGGGCCTGTTCCTGACGCCGATGATGCAGGGCCTGCCGCAGGAAGCGCAGGACTCCCTGGGCATGCAGGTGCCATTCCCCGCCCGCCTCGGCCAGCCCGAGGAGTACGCGCAGCTGGTGCAGTCGATCGTCGAGAACCCGATGCTCAACGGTGAAACGATCCGCCTCGACGGCGCGATCCGCATGGCCCCGAAGTGAGATCGCGACACCATTAGTCAGTATCCCCGGCGCCCTGCGCCGGGGCATTCGAATCAGAGGCAGGGGGAGAGAGAGACCATGAGCAAGACGAACACAACACGCACGCCGCTGGCTTGCGTTTACCACTGGGAAAAGCTGCGCCCGAACACGATGCACTTCACGCAGCCGATCGGCGACGACAAGGTGGTCGAGTACACCTGGGCGCAGGCGGTGGATCAGGCACGGCGCATGGCGACGTATCTGATTGCGCAGAACTTCCCGGCCGGCAGCAGCATCGCACTGCTGGGCAAGAACACCGCACACTGGATCATCGCCGACTGGGCGATCTGGATGGCGGGCCATGTGTCGGTGCCGCTGTACCCGACGCTCAATGCCGAGACCGTGCGCTACATCCTGAAGCACAGTCAGGCCAAGCTGCTGTTCGTCGGCAAGCTGGACGACTGGGACATGATGAAGCCCGGCGTCTCGCCGGACCTGCCGGTCGTGACTTTGCCGCTGGCACCGGAGACCGAGGGCCAGCGCTGGGACGACATCGTCGCCAAGAATGAGCCGCTGGCCGGCAACCCGGACCGCGATCTCGATGAGCTCGCGACGATGGTCTACACCTCGGGCAGCACCGGTCAGCCCAAGGGCGTGATGCAGAGCTTCCGCTCGTTCTATGTCTGCGGCACGATGATGGACGACATCATTCCGGCCACCGAAAGTGACCGCATGCTGTCGTATCTGCCGCTGGCGCATGTGGCCGAGCGCATCGTGGTGGAGAACAACTCCACCTACCACGGCTTCCCGGTGTACTTCGCCGAATCGCTGAACACCTTCGTCCACGATCTGCGCCGCGCACGGCCAACGATCTTCTTCTCGGTACCGCGGCTGTGGACCAAGTTCCAGCTCGGCGTCATGGCCAAGCTGCCGAAGAAGAAACAGGACGTGCTGTTCCGCATCCCGATCCTGGGCAAGAAGGTCAAACGCAAGATCCTCGAACAGCTGGGACTGGAGCACGTGCGCGTGTGCTTCACCGGCGCGGCGCCGCTGCCGCCGCCGACCGTCGAGTGGTATCGCGGCCTGGGCCTGGAACTGCTCGAGGCCTACGGCATGAGCGAGAACATGGCGTACTCGCACTTCACCCGTCCCGGCGCTGCACGCGTTGGTTTCGTGGGTCACGCCAACAAGGGCGTGGAGTGCCGCATCGGCGACAACGGCGAGATTCTGGTCAAGAGCCCGGCGCAGATGATGGGCTACTACATGGAGCCCGAGAAAACCGCCGAGTGCTACACCGCCGACGGCTTCTTCAAGACCGGCGACATGGGCGAGATCGACCAGCAGGGCCGTCTGCGCATCACGGGCCGCGTCAAGGAGCTGTTCAAGACCAGCAAGGGCAAGTACGTCGCTCCGGTGCCGATCGAGAACAAGCTCGGCGCGCATCCCAAGGTCGAGGCGGTCTGCGTCAGCGGCGCCAATCAGCCGGCAACGTTCGCGCTGCTGCTGCTGTCCGAAGAAACCCGCCAGGCGATGGACGACAGCGCAATCCGCGACAGCATCTCCGCCGAACTCACTTCACTGATCAGCGAGATCAACAGCTCGCTCGATCCGCACGAGCAGCTGGAGTTCGCGGTCATCGTCAAGGAGCCGTGGACGATCGACAACGGTTTCCTGACGCCGACGATGAAGATCAAGCGCAACGTCATCGAAAACCGCTACGAGCCGCTGATCGAACAATGGTTCCGCTCGCGCAAGTCAGTGATCTGGGAAAGCTGATCCTCACGCTGCAAAGACAGAAAAGCCCGGTGCACGTCGCACCGGGCTTTTTTTAAGACATTGAAGCGGCTCAGGCCTGCGGCGCGTAGAACAACTCACCAGCCTTGGCACGCGCAACCAGCCATTCCGACGGCTCAAAGCGCGGGCCGTGCTGGGTCGCCAGCTTCTGGCACTGCTCCACAAAAGCTTTCGGCCCCAGCGTGTCGATGTATGACAAGGTGCCTCCGGTCCAGGGCGGGAAGCCGATGCCAAGGATCGAACCGATGTCGGCGTCGATCGGATTGGACACCACGCCCTCTTCGAAGCAACGCGCGGTTTCCAGCGCCATGATCGTCAGCAGACGCTGCTTGACCTCTTCGACGTCCGGCTGCTGCTTCGCCGGCGGGAACGCTTCCTTGAGCCCGGCCCACAGATGCTTCTGTCCGCCTTCCGGATACTCATAAAAGCCGGCACCGAAACGCTTGCCCGGACGCTTCAGCTCATCAACCATCTTGTCGACGACCGGCCGGCCGATCAGGCCACGGTACTTGTCGGCCAGACCATCGGCGTCCTGCTGCTTGAAGATGCTCTGCTGCAGCGTCAGGGTCACCTCATCCGACACCGCCAGCGGACCCACCGGGAAACCGGCGAGCTTCGCGGCATTCTCGATCAGCGCCGGCTGCACGCCATCCAGCAGCATACGCAGGCCTTCCTGCGTGAAGGTGCCGAACACGCGGCTGGTGAAGAAGCCGGGGAAGTCGCGCACAACGATCGGCGTCTTCTTCAGCTGGCCGACGTAGTCCAGCGTTTTCGCGATCGTCTCCTCACTGGTCTGTTCGCCGACGATGATCTCCACCAGCGGCATCTTCTCGACCGGCGAGAAGAAATGAATGCCGATGAACTGCTTCGGGCGCTTCGAGGCCTGCGCGAGGCCGGTGATCGGCAACGTCGACGTGTTCGAGCCGAACACTGCGGATTCAGGAATCACCGCTTCGGCCTTGCGCGTGACGTCGGCCTTGATCTCGCGCTTCTCGAACACCGCCTCGACGATCAGATCGCAACCTTCGAGCTTGGCGTAGTCGTCGGTTGCGGTGATGCGATTCAGGATTTCGTCGATCTTGTCCTGCGCGGTGCGACCCTTCTTCAGATCCCGCGCCTGCAGTGCGGCAATGCCCGCCTTGCTCTTGTCCACCTGCTCCTGCGTGGCATCCAGCAGCACCACCTCGATGCCGGCCTTGGCGCTGACATGGGCAATGCCCGCGCCCATCATGCCGGCGCCGAGCACACCGAGCTTCTGCACCTTGGACTTTTCGACGTTCTTCGGGCGCATCGCCAGCTTGTCCGCCGCGCCCTTGTTCACGAACATCGTGCGAATCAGGTTACGGGCGACCGGTCCGGACAGCAGCTTGCCGAAGTACTTGCTCTCGATGCGCAGACCAACGTCCATCGGCACCTGCGTGCCTTCGTAGACGCAGGACATAATCGCCGGCGGCGCCGGATAGTTGCCGTGGGTGCTGGCCGAGGTCAGCGCATTGCCGGCAACGAACGATTGCGGGGCATGTGCGGCCATCGGGCCGGCACCGCCCGGAATCTTGAACTTCTTGTTGTCCCAGGGCTGTTCTGCGCTGGGCGAGCCCAGCAGCCATTCGCGCGCCTGCGACAGCACCGACTCGGCAGTGCCCAGCGCGTGGACGATGCCGAGCTTGAGCGCTTCGGCCGGCTTGATCTGCTTGCCCTGCAGCAGCAGCGGCAACGCCGCCATGATGCCGATCAGGCGTGGCAGGCGCTGCGTGCCGCCAGCGCCGGGCAGCAAACCGACCTGCACTTCCGGCAGACCGACGACAACCTTCGGCGCATCCAGCAGCACGCGGTAATGGCAGGCCAGGCACAGCTCCAGACCACCGCCCAGCGCGAGACCGTTGATCGCGGCGGCAAACGGCTTGCCGCAGGTTTCGATGCGACGGAACAGCATCGAAAGCTCGTACGAGAACTTTGCGCCCTCAGCGGCGCTGATGCCCTTGTCGAATGCGGTAACCAGATCCTTCAGATCCGCTCCGGCCACAAAGCTGCCGGGCTTACCCGAGGTGATGATGGCGCCCTTGATGCTGGCGTCGGTCGCGATGCGCTCGACGGCGTCCTTCAGCTCGGAGGTCAGCTCCGGCGTCAGCACGTTCATCGGGCGCTCGGGCACGTCGATGCTCAGCACCGCGATGCCGTGGGTATCGATGTCGAATTTCAATGTAGTCATGTGATGCATTCCGTTGTGTGCGAGCGCGGCAACCGCGCTCAGCGGTCCGATCAGACCCGTTCGATGATGGCGGCGTTGCCCATGCCTGCGCCGACGCAGAGCGTGGCCAGCGCGGTCGATTTCCCGGTGCGTTCCAGTTCGTCCAGCGCAGTGCCGAGGATCATGGCGCCGGTCGCGCCCAGCGGATGACCCATGGCGATCGCACCGCCGTTGACGTTGACCTTGTCGTGCGGCACGCCCATCGCGTTCATGAAGCGCATGACCACCGATGCAAAGGCTTCGTTGACCTCGAACAGATCGATGTCACCCACCTTCATGCCGGCGAGCTTGAGCGCCTTCTGTGATACGGCGGCCGGTCCGGTCAACATGATGCAGGGCTCGGAGCCGATGGCCGCAAAGCTGCGGATGCGCGCGCGCGGCTTGAGCCCGGTCTGCTCGCCGTAGGCCTTGCTGCCGATCAGGATGCCGCAGGCGCCGTCGACGATGCCCGAGGAGTTGCCGGCAGTGTGCACGTGATGGATGGTCTCGACTTCCGGGTAGCGCTGCAGCGCCACCGCATCAAAGCCGCCGGCCTGGCCGAGCATCTCGAACGCCGGCTTGAGCTTGCCCAGATCATCGACCGTCGTGCCGGAGCGAATGTACTCGTCGCGATCCAGCACCACGCCACCGATGACGTCGCGCACCGGCAGGATCGACCTGGCGAAGCGGTTCTCGGCCCAGGCCTGCGTCGCGCGGCGCTGCGATTCGACGGCAAAAGTGTCGACGTCGGCGCGCGTGTAGCCGTCCATGGTCGCGATCAGATCGGCACCGATACCCTGCGGCACGAAGTGCACCTTCGGCGCAATCGCCGGATCGGTCGGCCAGGCGCCGCCGTCGGTGCCCATCGGCACGCGCGACATCGACTCAACACCGCCGCCGATCGCCGCCAGCACCTGTCCGGACATCACCTTGGCCGCAGCCATGCTGAAGGCTTCCAGGCCCGAGCCGCAGAAACGGTTCACCTGCACGCCGGCGACGCTTTCGGCAAAACCGGCGGCGAGCGCCATCAGGCGCGGCATCACCGCACCCTGCTCGCCGACCGGCGAGACGATGCCCATGATGACGTCGTCAACCAGCGCGGTATCGAGCTGATTGCGATCGCGCAGCGCCTGCAGCACCTGCGTGCCGAGCTGCAATGGCGTGATTTCATGCAGGGCACCATCGGCGCGGCCCTTGCCGCGCGGCGTGCGTACATGGTCGTAGATATAGGCTTCGGTCATGGCGTGGTCTTCACCGTGTGATCAAACAAAACGGGCAGCGGCGCGCAACGGCGCATCGCCGATAGCAAAACTGGGGACAACGAAACTGGAAGCCGGTCGCGCACCCGACGGGCGCTTCCGGCGCATCGTTCTCCTCGCATCCGGTGGCTGCGCCGGGCATGCCCTGCGCGCCGACAGACTGTCGTCCCGGTCAATACTGCGACCGCAACCGACGCAAGGGCATGCGCCTAACGGCCAGTCGATTGATGATCGAGGCCAGACGCGCGGACAACGACCGCCCAGTGGGCGCGATTACGCTGCGACCGCCTTGGTCGACGGTTGTGCCTGGGTCACGACCTGGTAGTCGGACATCACCGGCTCAGCGGTGCGCCGCTTGAACTCGCCCATCAGGCCGATCCAGTTGTTGGTATTGCGGCCGCTTTCAGTCGTGTACCAGCTGTGGCATCCGCCTTCGAACGTGGTCTTGGCACTGCGCTGCAGGATCTCCTGCACATAGGCGGACTGCGCACCGGCCTTCACCTCGACCGGCCCCATCTTCTGCGCGCGGCGCTGCTGCAGCATGCGCACGATGTAGCGCTGCTGGCATTCGAGCATGAAGATGATCGAACCCGAACCGACATTGGTGTTCGGGCCGTACAGCATGAAGAAGTTCGGGAAGCCCGACACCGCCATGCCCAGATACGCCTCGGCGCCATCCTTCCAGGTTTCGTGCAGATCGATTCCGCCGCGCCCGCTGACACGCATCGGCGTCAGGAACTGCGTTGCGGCGAAACCGGTACCGAAGATGATGGCGTCGACCTCGCGCGTCCGGCCATCGGCGCTGCGCACACCGGTCTCGGTGATCTCGGCAACGTCGTCGGTCACCAGCTCGACATTCGGACGCGCCAGCGTCGGCAGCCAGTCGCGCGTCAGCAGAATGCGCTTGCAGCCGATGCGGTAGTTGGGAATCAGCTTGCGCCGCAATGCCGGGTCGCGCAGCTGGACGTAGAACTGCATTTTCGAGAACGCGGTCACCAGCTGCTCGGCCCACGTGTGCCCGGCATAGGCGTAGCCCAGAGCCTCGGTCATCCAGTAGATGCGCGCGCGGTCGATGTCGTGCAGCATCGGAAAGGTATCCAGCAGCCAGCGTTCAAAGCGCGAGAACTTGCGATCCAGCTTGGAAATGATCCAGCCGGGCGAGCGCTGATACACATCCATCCGCTTGAGCTTCGGCGCGATCGCCGGCACGAACTGGATCGCGCTGGCGCCGGTGCCGATGACGGCAACCCGCTTGCCGTCGAGATCGTAGTCGTGATCCCAGTGCGCCGAATGGAACATGCGGCCCTGGAAGCTGTCGAGCCCCTTGATTCTGGGAATCGCCGGCCGGTGCAGCTGGCCCACCGCGCTGACGACGGTGTCGGCCTCGATGCGCTCGCCGTTGGCCAGGGTCACCACCCACAGACCACGCGCATCGTCGAACTCGGCGGCGCGGACTTCCGCGCCGAAACGGATGTGCGGCTCGATGCCGTACTTGCGTGCACAGTGCTGGATATAGGCCAGAATTTCCGACTGCGGCGCGTAGCGGTTGGACCACGGGTAGTGCGGTTCAAACGAGTACGAGTACAGATGCGACGGCACGTCGCAAGCCGCCCCCGGATAGGTGTTCTCGCGCCAGGTGCCGCCGACGTTCTGCGCCTTCTCGAGGATCACGAAATCCTCGATCCCGGCCTGCTTCAGGTAATACGCCATGCCCAGGCCGCCGAAGCCCGAGCCGATGATCGCGACGGCAAAGCGCGCCGGCTGTCCGGATGCGTCCATGAATTCTCCTCCACTCCAGCTGGACATTGTGCACTGTCATTGTGCCCTGCCGGATGACGCCCTCGGTCATTTGATTGATACTTGCGGCCAAAGGGATTCATCCAGGCCACCTTCGAGTCGATTCGCCGATGTCACCCAGCAACGTGCCCCGCAGCATCGTCAGTATGCAGTTGCTGACCCGGCTGGCATCCGAGCACGGCATGTCGGCAAGCGACTGCCTGTGGGGCACCGGTGTATCTCCGGAGGCGCTGGCCGATGCGCACACCGAAGTGCTGCCGGCGCAGGAGCTGCAGCTGGTGCGCAACATCGTGGCCCGGATCGGTTACCTGCCGGCACTGGGCCTCGCCGCCGGCGCGCGCTATCACCTGTCGGTCTACGGCGTCTGGGGCTTCGCGCTGGCGACCAGCCCGACTCCCCGCGCACTGGCCCAGGTTGCCACGCGCTACCTCGATCTCAGCTTCGCCTTCATTCGCTTTTCGCTGCGCTTTGATGACGGAGCGCCCTGCGTCCTGATGGACGACACAGGCATTGCCGATGACGTGCAGCAGTTTCTGCTGGAGCGGGATTTCGCTGCGATGGTCAATGCGATGACGGAAGTGATGCCGGGTGCCTCGCCGTTCCAGAGCGTGCACTTCCGCTGCGCCGAACCGGCGTATGTCACCCAGTTCGTCGAACTGTGCGGCCTGCGTCCGCAGTTCGGCATGCCGGACAATGCTGTGTTCCTGAAACCCGAGTATCTGGACACGGTGCTGCCGCAGGGCAACGAGCTGGTGTCGCGCGCCTGCGAGGACTACTGCCGGCGCCTGCTCGCACGCAAACGCAAGCGCGTCGGCATGTCCGCACGCGTGCGCGACCGCCTGCTGCAGACACCGAACAACATGCCGGACATCGAGGCACTGGCCGCCGAGTTGCACATGGCGCCACGCAGCCTGCGCCGGCGCCTGCAGGAAGAAGGCACCTCGTTCCGGGCGCTGACCGAAGAGGTGCGCCAGGCGCTCGCCGAGGAAATGCTCAAGACCGCCAAGCTCAAGCTCGACGAAATCGCCGAGCGCCTGGGCTATGCGGAGTCGGCCAGCTTCATCCACGCCTTCAAGCGCTGGACCGGGCAGTCACCGACCGCATTCCGCCGCGCACACGCGCGCTGAACGCGAACCGGCAGCGCGCTACAGCGTTTTCAGATACTCGATGATCGCGCGACGCTCCTGATCCGTCAGCACCGCCGTGAAGGCGTGGCCCTGATTGCCCTGCCCGTACATGCGCGTGTTGTAGATTTTGCGCGTCTCCAGCTGCTCGTCGCTGGTCGGCCCGGTGCCGAGATACCAGAGATACGGGTTGCTGGAGTTGAGAATGTTCAGCAGGTCCTGAAACACCGGATCGGTATCGTTGGTGCTGCAGTCCAGATACGGCGTCGTGCCCGGCTCACCGCAGGCCAGCGTCTGGTACTTCCAGCCCAGCCTGTCGGTGTCATAGGCGCGCCCGAAGTCGGTGTCGTATCCCATCACAAAGCCCAACTGATCGACCCGCGCCGGCGTCGACACGCGGCGCCAGATCGTCTGGCGATCCGCCGGCTGCAGCACTTCCCAGACATTCGGCACCGAACCGTTGTGGAAGTACGGCGCCGTGGCCCAGACACCGTACAGCGGCGGCGCCAGATAGCCGTGCTCGCGACCCTGACGGATCTCGGCACGATTCTGCGTGCTGCAGTCCAGGTCCGGATCGTCGTTCAGCGTCTCCGGATAGGCGAAGAAGTTCTGCTTGCCGTACTGCTCGGCCGCTTCGCTGTCGCTGTCGACGCGCTGGGGATCGGTGCCGATCAGGTCACGCGGCACGATATAGCTGGCGACGCCTTCGAGCGCGGGCGTGTCCAGATACGCCGGGTCATTGACGTAGCGTGGCGAGTACGCGCCGTGGCAGCTGGCGCAGGAACCGTTGCCACCGGCCGGCCGCGGTAACGGATTATCCAGACCGGCACCCCACAGATCCTTGGAATGGAACAGGATCGCGCCCTGCGCCGCCAGCGCGGTGTCGATCGCGCTCGGATACGCCGGCGACTTCAACGACATCACATAGGTATCGCCGGCACGCGCATGCTGCTTGATCCAGTCGAACCCGGCGGGACCGGGCCCCGGCAGATAGAAGCCGAGATCCGAGCGCAGCGCGTCCATCGCCAGAAAGCCGTCCTGGAACTTGACCGGACGATGGCCCATGTTCCACCACGCCGGCGCATCGATCGATCCGCCGTTGGGCGTGAGCAGCGCAAAGCCGATGAAGTCGGGGTCGAGCGGACGGATGTCCTGCGCCAGCAGCAACGTGATGATCTGCAGCGCCAGCGCGTTGTTGGTCCCGCGCGTCTTGCCGACGATGATCGGCACCTGCGCCGGCACGCCGGCGTAGCCATGCCCCAGATCGAGATCCATCTGACCGAACTCGCTGAGACTGTTGGCATTGCCGTAGAGCGTGCCGATGCTGTCGACGCCGGAGATCTGGCCGCTGTGACAAACATGGCAGGTGGTGCCGAGATTTCCTGTCCAGCCGCCGTCCGCAGTGCGCAGCTGGGTCAGTCCGGTCGGCAGCTGTCCGCTGCCACCGTCGGTCGCATTCGGGTCCTCGCCCGGCAGCGGATACGGATTGCGGATCGCGCCCATGCCCATGCCATACCGCTCGGCCACCAGCGGGTCGAAGTTGTCCGGCCGCGCATCCAGGCCCCAGGCCTGCCACAGCGTGTTGTATTCCTCAGCCGTGAAATTGCCGGTCTCGCTGGCGCTGCCACCGAAGTACCAGCCGGCGCCGATCGCGCCGTTGCCCTCGATCAGCGCGCGGCCGCTCGCGGTCATCGCACGCAGCTCTCCACAGGTTTGCGCCGGCGGCTCTTCGCCGACCGCAGCCGGGTCCGCGTGGCAGTCCTTCCAGTACGCGTTGTAGTAGACCGCTTTGCCGCTGTTGACGCCGGGCACGATCAACGCGCGCGGATCGGTGGGCAGCGGTGTGTCGTCGGATTTGCCTTCGCAGAAGTCGAACCAGGCGTGTCCGCCGCGTGCGCTGCCCAGCAGAGGCAGATCCTCCACCACCGAGCCGCCGTAGCTCGCAAGCCGTCCGGCGCAGCCGGACGGATCGGCAAAGCACTGCAGCAGGATATCCATCGCCTTGTAGGCGTCGCTGCCCTGCGGCCACGGTGCGCCGCCCGAGTGCGGCCTCTCTTGCCCCGACGCCATCAGCAGAATCCGCGAGGTCGGATTGTTCTCGCCGAGACGCAGCCATGACGCCCGCAGGTTCTCGAGATCGGCGTTGCGGTCACCGGACAGCATCATCTTGCGACCGTCGTCGACATCGGCGATGCCGCCCGGCACGTGACAAGTGCGGCAGAAGTCGAGCCGCGGCTGCACGTTGCCGGTGAAATGTTCTTCGACGCTGCGCGCCTGCGCGCTGCCGCCGCCATCGCCCGTAGCGGTGCCGCCGCTGTAGTCGCCGGAACACGCCGACACCAGCACCACAACCGATGCCAGCAACCCCGCCGCACGTTGAGTCAACTGATCCACCCGGTTCTCCTCCCTCATCGCGAACACCCTGAGGCGCCCATCGTCGTGCCGAAGACCGCACGGCAACAGGCGCCCGCGCAGCCAGGGCATTGAGCGCAGGGGCCACGCCGCAAGCGTTCGCGTCATTCGGCCGATGAAGTCGGCGCAGCCGCCGACTTCACGCTACAGCGTCTTCAAATATTCAATGATCGCCTTGCGTTCCTGCTCGGTCAGCACGTCGGTGAACGCGTGTCCGCCATTGCCGTTACCGAGGATGCGCGTGTCGTAGACCAGGCGCTTGTCGATCGCGCCTGGCGTCGAATCAGGAATGTTGATCAAACCGCTCCACGACAGCGTCTCGTTGAGGAAATTCTGTACCAGCTGTACCAGCGACGGACCTTCGTCGCTGACCGGATTGCAGTTGGCCAGTGGATCGCCGGGGATATCGCTGCAGCTCAGCGCATCGGATTTCCAGCCCAGCGCGTCATCGTCATAGGCCACGCTCATGCGCTGATCGAAGCCCTTGATGTCGCCTTCGATCTGCAGCTTGCGCTGCCAGATCGGCGCGCGCTTGGAGGTATCCAGTACCGCATCGATCGTCGGCACCGAACCGTTGTGCAGATACGGCGCCGTGGCCCACACACCGTACAGCGGCGGCGCCTGATAGCCGATGACTTCCTTCTCCCAGCCGCAGACACCGAGCGGACGCAGTTCGGTCGGCAGCAGATCATCGAGCGCCTCGGTCAGCGGGTCCTTGTCTGCCGGCGCAACCCAGCCGTCGACATTGTCGGTGTAGCCCCAGTAGGTCGTATCCCAGCGTTGGCGCAAGGTCGGCGTCAGCATGTCCGAGCGGGCGTGGTCGGTGTCGATCACGTCCAGCGGCGAGATGTGCGCAGCCACACCTTCCAGCGTCGGATTTTCCAGGTAGGCCGGATCGTTGACGTAGCGCGGCGAGTAAGCCCCGTGGCAGCTGGCGCAGGAGCCGTTGCCACCCTGCGGCTTGGGTCGCTCGGCATTACCCGGCTCGGCCCACAGATCCTTCGTGTGGAACAGCACCGCACCCTGCTCGGCCAGCGCCGTATCGATCGCACCCGGATACTCCGGTGAGCGCAGCGACAGGAAGAAGGCTTCGAGATCCTGATCGTACAGCTCGATACGATCGCGATACTTCTTGCCGTCGAATGAGACCAGATCCTGGAACTCGCCCGGACCGGCGGCCATGATGATGCGCGTGCTGTCGTTGGACACACCGGCATCGAAGAACTTGCGCGGACGTGAGCCCATGTTCCACCACGGCGGCGTGTCCTGCGTGTGCGCCAGCGGATGCGCGACGTCGATCAGGCCGGTTGCGCCGACCATGGTCTTCAGCGGATCCGGGTTCAGACCGAGTGAATCCAGATCGAGCACGGTGATCAGGAACTCGAACGCGCCAACTGCGTTGTTCTGGCCACGCTGCTTGATACCGATGTTGAACAGGCTGTTGATGTCGGTCGATGGCAGCAGCGTCGAGAACGGCGTGCCGGCAAACGGCGAGGCGTCCGCGCCGTTCATTGGGACATCGTAGTTGTTGTTGCCCAGGCCGACGTTCTCCAGCGTGATGGCTTCACCGGCATTGGTCGCGCCGATCTGGCCACCATGGCACTGGAAGCACGCGGCGGTGCCGATCTCGCCGGTCCAGTTGCCCTGATCGTCCTTCAGCTGGCGCAGACCCAGCGGCAGTTGCCCGGAGCCACCGTTGGTGGTGGCCGGATCTTCACCCGGCAGCGGATAGGGGTTGTCGAACGGCGCGTGATTGAGACCGTAGCGCAGCGTGTAGAGATCGTCGAAATTGGCGGGACGCTCGGACATCCCCCACTTCTGCCAGCTGTTGTTGAAGTCGTCCGCGGTCATCGCGGCCACCGGCAGCTCGTTGATCAGGAAGTCGCGGCCCCGATCACGCCGTGCGCGGTACTCACCGCAGGTCTTGGCCTGTTGCTCGGCTTCCGCCATGTTGACATGGCAGTTCTCCCAGTAGGCGTTGAAGAACACCGCCTTGCCTTCATTGGCACCGGGCTGCACCAAGGTGCGCGGATCCGGCGGCAGCACCGCCGCATCGTCCTTGTCCGCACAGTAGCTGGCCCACAGGTGTTCGGCATGCTTGCTGCCGAGCAGCGGCGCTTCGCTGACGACCGGACCATCGGTGAGTGCATCAAGGCAGCCGACCGGGTTTTCAAAGCACTGCAACAGCGCACTCATGTCGACATACGCGGCGCTGCCGACCGGCCACGGCTGACCCCCGCTGTGCGGCTTCTCCTGGCCCGACGCCATCAGCAGGATGCGCGAAGTCGGATTGTTCCCGCCCAGCCGCTCCCAGGACGCACGCAGGTTTTCGAGGTCCTGCGCGCTGTTGCTCGACAGCATCATCTTGTCGCCGCCGTCGACGTCGGCAACGCCGCCCGGTACGTGACAGGTGCGGCAGAAATCCAGCCGTGGCTGTGCGCGCTTGACGAAGAAGTCGTCGACCGAGCTGAAGCTGCCGCCGCTGGTACCGGGCCCATTGCTGCCGGTGGCAGTGCCGCCGCTGTAGTCGCCGGAACAGGCGCCGAGCAACAGGCTCAGCGTAGCGATCGCGAAAAATTTCTGCCGTGTATCGGTTTGCATGGTCATCTCCCCCTCGACACGATGCCGCACCTGGACAGGTCGGGCGATCGTGGGTGCTGCATGGTTCTTCAGAATCGGTAGTTCACGCGGGCCTGCACGCTGTAGTACTCGACCAGGCCCGGGTTCTCGACATCGACCGGGCGGATGGCGTAACTGGCAGAAGCGTCGTAGACCTCGACACCGCCGCCCACTTCCCAGTGCTGATCCAGCGACTTGCGTACATCCAGCCGTGCCGACAGTGCGCCAAACGGCGACAGCCGGTAATCACTGGACGCAAAGCCGTCTTCGCGGAAATCCGCGTAATACGGTGCGTAGAAATACGCCTGCGACTGGCTGTACCAGCGCAGCGACGGACTCACGAGCCAGGTCTCGCCGAGGCGTTGCTGCCAGCTCAGGTCCACCGTGTGCGATTCGATCTCCCAGTCATCCTGGAAGTAGCGATAGTCGACATGCACCGCCGCAGCCAGCGCCGGCAGGTAGTGCCGCCAGCGCGCGCTCAGGGTCCAGCTCTGACGTCCATCCGGCCGACTTTCCGGCACGGCATTGGCCACCGAAACAAAGTAAGCGCGCTTGTACGGATCGGTCAGGTAACCGTCATGCAGGCTGTAACTGAACACGGTCTGCAGCACCGTCTGTGCATCGATGATCCAGGACAGCCCGGCGTACGCGGTCAGGCTGTTCTTGTCGGCACTGCGGATGCGATCGGGATACTTCGCACTGCCGCCATCGGTCGGCTCGATGCGATCGTCGGAATAGCCGATGCCGGCACTGGCGCTGTAGACACCGCCCTCGGGCGTGTATTGCGCCTCGACCCCGACATTGACCGACTGATAATCCTCTTCGCTGGAGTAGCCGGCCTTGAACACCGGCTCGATCGGGCCGAACTGCATGCCGTAGCTGGCTTCGATGTCGACGCGTTCCTCGTCGATGCTGGCGCCGCTCATGACCTGCACCGGCTTGCCGTTGGCATCCGGCTGCACCCACCAGGGGCTGGCGCCACTCATGGTCTCCAGCGTCAGGTTCAGATTGGCATCCCCCGCACCCAGGTTCCCGCCGACACGGAACAGATGCGAGTCGATCGTGTAGCGCTCGGAGGCACTGCCGCTGGCGCTGTTGCCCGCCGGCAGATCACCCTCTGCGTAATGCGAATACAGGTAGTCGGTCTGCAGCTCGGCATGCGCAAGACCGGGAATCGCCAATGCGGCGGACGTCAGTGCGGACAGCTTGGGCGTTCGGAACGTCATATTCAGTTGCACCCGCAACCGCCGCCGCCCAGCGTCGGGCCGCCGGTTGCGGCTTCCTTGCTGAACTCGACGTGACGACGGTAGCCAGCCAGCAGCGGATCCGGCTCGAACGCCATCTCCGGCCGCGCCAGATCACCGCGCTCCCAGGGCTGCACCGGCTGCGTGCTGCAACCCGCCAGCCATACCAGTGCTGTCAGCGCCAAAATGCCTCGTTTCACGGGGACTCCTCCAGAGCTTGGTCTATCGCCAGTTCCAGCGTTGCCAGATCGCCTTCACGAAAGCCGACCTGGACATGCCGCACACGGCCATTGCGGCCGATCAGATAACCGGTCGGCATGCCGGGGAGCGCAAAGCGCTCCGGCCACACGCCGTCAGGGTCAAACACAATCGGAAAGGAAAGTTGCAGCCGGTCCAGCAGCCGCTGCGCGTCACTACGCCGGGTATCGACGTTGATCGCGAGCACCGCGAAGCCGCGCGGCGCCCGCTCGGCGTACAGCCGCTGCAGCGCCGGCAGTTCCTGCAGGCACGGCGCGCACCATGACGCCCAGAAGTCGATGTAGAGCACACGCCCACGGTAGTCCTGCGGGCGCTGTGTCGTGCCGTTGTGATCCTGCGCCACCAGATCTGGTGGCAGCTCGCCCGTGCCCAGGGCAAGCGCCGCGCCTGATACCCACATCAGCGCAGCTGCCGCGCTCCTCCAGCGCATCTGCCGCTCTCCCGCACCTGTTGCCCGTGTGTCGATGGACCGTCCGGCATCTGCGGCCGAATCGGACTATCGCGCTTTATTGATGGGCTTATCTTGCGCGAAATCGGCGGTGGCGTCCTGCTTGTTGCGGCCACCCAATTGATGATCGCGGCCAGCCCCGGGCGGTCACGGATCGCCCGGGGCTGGCCGCAATGAACCTCAGGCCTGGAGCACGCGGGCGCGCGCTGCGGCGTACTCGCGCTTCAGACGCTCGACCACGGCCGCCGCCGGTTCGACGGTCTTGACCGCACCAATACCCTGGCCGCAACCCCAGATATCCTTCCAGGCCTTCTTGTCGGTATTGCCGCCGGAGCCGAAGTCCATCGTGCTGACGTCGCCCTCGGGCAGCTTGTCCGGATCCATGCCGGCCCTGACGATCGATGGCTTCAGGTAGTTGCCGTGCACGCCGGTGAACAGGCTGGAGTAGACGATGTCATCGGCGCCGCAGTCGACGATCATCTGCTTGTAGGCCGGATCGGCGTTGGCTTCTTCCGTCGCAATAAAGGCCGAGCCGATGTAGGCCAGATCGGCGCCCATGGCCTGCGCCGCCAGCACCGCGCCGCCGCTGGCGATCGAACCGGACAGCAGCAACGGGCCATCGAACCATTCGCGGATTTCCTGGATCAGCGCGAACGGCGACAGCCGCCCGGCGTGTCCGCCGGCACCCGCCGCAACCGCGATCAGGCCGTCCGCGCCCTTTTCGATCGCCTTGCGCGCAAACGTGTTGTTGATGATGTCGTGCAGCACGATGCCGCCATAACTGTGCACGGCGTCATTGACGTCGGTGCGCGCACCCAGCGAGGTGATCACGATCGGCACCTTGTACTTCACGCACATCTCCAGATCGTGCTGCAGACGATCATTGGACTTGTGCACGATCTGGTTGACGGCAAACGGCGCCGATGGTTGGTCAGGATGCGCCGCATCCCATTCCGCCAGCTCACTGGTGATGCGCTTGAGCCACTCTTCCAGCTTCGGCGCCGGGCGCGCATTCAGCGCAGGAAACGAACCGACCACACCGGCCTTGCACTGCGCGATCACCAGATCTGGATTGGAAATGATGAACAGCGGTGAACCGACCACCGGCACGCTGAGACGACCCTGCAGAACCTTGGGCAATGCCATGAACTCACTCCTCGATGAATAATTCTTGGGCGCAGTCGCGGCGTTGCGGCGGGCCATGAAGGCGCCGCATGCGACCGATGCGCGGAGTCAGCGATAGTCGGTTGCCGCGGACACAGTGTCAAATAGACTGAATCAGCCGGCCTGACGGCGCCCCGAACTTTCGGTTGGCATTGCGTTCCGGGCGAAATCGATGAAGGTGTCGATCGCGCCCGGGTTCAACATGGCATCGCGGCTGGCGGCTTTCTCCAGCGGCCAGCCCATCAAAAGCTTGCGCACCGGCACCTCCATTTTCTTGCCGGTCAGTGTGTACGGAATCTGTGCCACCGCATGAATCTCGTCGGGGACATGGCGTGGACTGCAGTCGGCACGCAGCCGCTGATTGATCGACGACACCAGCGCGGCGTCCAGCGCAACCCCGGGCTTGAGCTGAACGAACAACGGCATGTAGAACTTGCCACCCGGCAGTTCGCAGCACACCGCGAGACTGTCCGCGACACCCTCGACCTGCTCGACCGCACGGTAGATTTCGGCCGTGCCGATACGCACGCCATACCGGTTCAGGGTCGAGTCCGAGCGCCCGTAGATGTAGCAGCCGCCACGCGCATTGATCTTGATGAAATCGCCATGGCGCCAGACGTCGCTGCCATCGGCCTGATGGAAGGTATCGAAGTAGGACTCCCGGTAGCGCCGGCCATCGGCGTCATTCCAGAAATACAGCGGCATCGACGGAAACGGGCTCGTCACCACCAGCTCGCCGACTTCGTCGATCAACTCCTCGCCGTTGTCACTCCAGGCATGCACATCCATGCCCAGCATCCGGCACTGGATCTCGCCGGCATACACCGGCAAGGTCGGTGATGCGCCGACAAAGCCGGTCGCCGCCTCGGTGCCGCCGGACTGGGATGTCACCCACAGATCCCGCTTCACGCAGTCGTACAACCAGGCAAAAGTCTCCGGCGTCGACGGCGATCCACCGACCATGATCGCCTCGAGTTTCGACAGATCGTATGCCTGCGCCGGGCGCATGCCGGCCTTCTCCATCATCTGCACGAAGGTGGGGCTGGCACCGAAGAAGGTGGTGCCGGTGTCGGCCGCCAGCTTCCACAGCAGATCCGGCTGTGGATGTACCGGACTGCCGTCGTACAGCACCGCTGCGCCGCCGGTCAGCAGCGCGGACAACACCAGATTCCACATGACCCAGCCGGTGGTGCTGTAGAAGAACATCGCCGAATGTGAGGACAGCCCGAAGTGAAAGTGCGCGAGCTTCAGATGTTCCACCAACGCACCAACGTGGCTGTGCACAATCGCCTTGGGCAGCCCGGTGGTGCCGGATGAAAACAGCACCCACAGCGGATGGTCATAGGCGACACGCGTGTAACTGAACGCCTCGCGCGCAACCGCCGGCTGATCCATCACTGCATGCCAGCGCGTCACCCGCGCCGGATGATCACCCGCGGCGAGCGCCGGCACCGCTGCATCCGCGTGCAGATACGGCAGCCAGATCACCTGGCGCAGGGACGGTAGCGCAGAAACGATACCGCGCACTTCGTCCTCGCGCGCGAAATCCTTGCCGCCGAAGCGATAGCCATCGGCGGCGAACAGCACCTTCGGCTCGATCTGAGCAAAGCGATCGACCACGGTCTTGATGCCAAACTCGGGCGCCGCCGACGACCAGACCGCACCGATCGCTGCAGTCGCCATCATCGCCACCGCGGTTTCCGCAACGTTGGGCATGTAGGAAACCACGCGATCGCCGGGCTCCACCCCCATCGCGCGCAGCTGCGTCGCCAGGATCCGCACCTGCCCGGCCAGTTGCTGCAGGCTCAGCTGCGCCAGCGGCCGCAGCTCGGACAGATGATGCAGCGCCACCTTGTCCGCCGGCGCGTCGGCCTCGAAGCGCAACAGGTGCTCGACATAGTTCACCTGCGAGCCTTCGAACCACTTCGCGCCCTGCATCACCCGGCGGTCGATCACGGCCGTGTACGGCGTCGTCGACTGCACGTCGAAGTAATCCCAGATCGCCGCCCAGAACGCCTCGATGTCGTCCACCGACCAGCGCCACAGCGCGTGGTAGTCGGCAAATGACAGACCGCGCTGATCGCGCAACCAGTCGATGAACTTTGCGACGTTGCTGGCCTGCGCGAAAGCCGGCTGCGGCGTCCACAACAGCTGGCCTTCTTCCACGCTGTTCTGCCCCATGATTTTCTATTCCCCGCGCAGGCGACCGAGCCAGCCGAGCGCCGTGTCTGGACTCAGCGACTCTGGAATGCGCGTGTAAATTGCGCCCGCCGCCTGCGGCTCTTCAGCCGAGGCGCCAGCATCGAGATTGCGACCGCCCGGCGTGCCACCGTTATCAATGCTGACGAGTAGCCTCACTGCGATCCTCCATTGCACTTCTCGTCACGTCGTCAAGCGACGTGTACTGGTCTGTCTGTGCGTAGAGTTGTCGAAGGCCGGAAGGCTGTCCCCACCCTAAAGGATTGACCTGCAAGAAGTGTCTGGCAGCCACGCGCAAGCGCTGCTTTTTCGCAGTTATATCAATGCATTGAAGGAAGGCGGCAGGATTCTGCCGACGGCATCGGCGGAGCCCGGAAGCTGTAACAAACTACTCGATAAGCCCCAGATGCCGGGCGACGGCAATCGCCTGCACCCGGTTGCTGATCTGCAGCTTCTCGAAAATGTTGCGCAGGTGCCATTTAACGGTGTTGGTCGACACCGACAGACGCTCCGCCAGATCCTTGTTTGAAAGGCCCAGCGAGACATAACGCAACAGGTTGCGCTCCTTGTCGGTCAGGCTTTCAAACAGCTGCGGCGCGATCGCGGCATCTCCCGAAGCCTGCAGCACTTCCGGCACCGCGCCAACCACTTCACCGGCTTCGGCCAGCAGATAGTTCAGATAGGCCAGCAGAACATCCTGATGCCCCAGCTTGGGCAACTGATCGAAGCCGCGATGGGTTTCTTTCAGCAGCTGTATCAGCATCGGCCCTTCGTCGAGAAAGCTGCGCACGAATTCGCGCGGGGCGCCCAGCTCCAGTGCTTCCAGCAAGGAGCGCCGGGCACAGTTGTGGCGCCCTTCGGCGTTCTGCGCCAATGCCAGCATCACCGTCAGCTTCAGTTCGCGACGCCGGCGTCGCTGCGCCTTGGCGCGGCGGATCTGCGCCTGCAGCATGCTGCGCGCCTCACCACTGCGCCCGACATGGACCAGATAGCGCGCCACCGTCACGCTGCGGGCTTCGGTTTCGCCAGCGTGGAACAGCAGCGCATCGTCATCAGCGTCATGATCCGCCGGACTCAATTCACGCAAGCGCCGCTCGGCCAGGTCGAGGTCACCGGACAAGGTGGCCTGACGTGTGCGCTCGGCCTTCGCGTACGTCACCAGCCGCGCGAAATCATGCTGATAGCCGAGATACAGGGCGCGCTCCAGCACGTCCTCGGCCTGCGCACGGTCGCCGCGTTCGTACGCGATGCGCGCGCTGGTCAGCAGCATCGTCGCCAGCGGATCGACGATCGCCTGCTGCTCGGCCAGCTGGCCGTAGTCGTTCAGCAGCACCTGGGCGTCGGCCAGCTTGTTCTGCTCGTAATAGCCGTCGGCCAGATACACCGCCAGCACCGAGCCGGCGGTCACACTGCCGCTGGCCTCCTGCTCGGTATGGCGCAGCGCCGCGGACAGTCCGCGCATCGCGTCGGTGATACGACCTTCGGCGAGCAGCGACATCGCATAGATCGCTTCCTGGTAGGCCTGACCGAACAGCGAGCCTTCGCGGTCGAGCAAGGGGCGCGCCTTCAGCAGCAGCGTACGTGCCTCCTCGAACTGGCTGCGGCCGACCAGCCACACACCACGCGCGTTGTAGGTGATGGCCAACTGTGAGCCGTCAAGCTCGCTCAGGTGTCGCCAGGCCTGCTCGGCGCTGTGGCCGAGCTCCTCGATGCGGTCCTCGGCGGCGAGCACGAACAGACGCGCGTAGTCGTGCACAGCCTGCGCGCGCGCATCGGGCTGCGCCTGCAACTGGCGCGCGCGTGCATCGATCAGGCGGTTGGCCTTGTCGAAGGCCCGGCGGAAGCCGTAGGCGATGATCGCCGCATTGGCCAGATTCGGATGGCGCAGCAGCATTTCCGGCGGCAGTTCGTCGGCATAGCGCTCGATCAGGCCGAGCCGCTCCTGCGCGATCAGGCGGTCGATGACCGTTTCGAGCAGCTCCGCCGCCTGCTCGGGATCGCCGGCGTCGATGCAGTGCTGGATCGCCTCCTCGCGGCAGCCATGGCCGGCATACCAGTCGGCGATCTGACGCTGGCGCCGACGCAGCTCGGCCGGCGCGGTCTCCTGACGCATGCGCGTCAGGAGAAACTGGCGGAACAGGTTGTGGAAGCGATACCAGCTGCCCTCGAGATCCGCGTGGCCGAGAAACAGGCCGGCACGTTCGATCTCGTCGAGGACGGCCTGACCGTCCCCGGTGCCGGCGACAAAGCCGACCAGTTCACCGTTGAGTTTTTCCGGAACGCACAGGGCGAACAAGGTGGCCTGCAACTCAGGCGACAGGTGCTCAAACACATCCGTTGCCAAATAGCTGATCAGGTCCTGGGTCATGCCCTTGCCGGCATAGGCCAGACTGCGATGCTCGCGGCCACGCCGTATGCACAGGCGGAAGCACTGCAGCGCGGCCGGCCAGCCGTCGGTGCGACGATGGATGTCGGCGATATCCGCCGGCGTCAGCCCGGGCACCTCGCGAAAGAACTCACTGCATTCGTTGATGCCGAAACGCAGCTCGCTTTCATCGATCACGACCATCTGTTCACGCATGCGCAGACTGACCAGACGGTCGGATGGCAGCACACGCGACCCGATACACAGCTGCACGCCCTCTGGCAGCACGCGCACCACCTGCATGAACACGCCTTCGAGATCCGCGGTAAAGGCCTGCTCGAAATTGTCAACGACGATCAGGCCGCCGCCGCGCAGACGCCCAAGCGCGCGATTGAAATCCTGGATCGTCGGTGGGCGTGGATCGAGCCGGGCCTTGCGCTGACGCACGCGCTCGTCGAAACCATCGGCCGCGTCGCACAGCAGGCGCAGAAACTGCGCCGGATCGGCCGACTGCGCATCCATCCGCATCCAGGCGATCTGATCACCACGCGCGGCACGGTAGTCGCTGTATTGGCGCAGCAGGGTGGTCTTGCCGAAACCGGCCGGCCCCTGCACCAGCGCCAACGGCGCTTGATGATGGGCTTTCAGGCGATCCAGCGCAGCCTGACGCAGCACCAGAGAACGCGAGCCCGTGGAATCGGAGCGCGACGCCTCAAGGGAATCTGCGGCTGCCACACGGACCGCAAGCTTCGCGGTTCTGCGTGTCACCGGTTCTATTGCAACTGCGGGTTCCGCAGCTGTCTCCTCAACAGTTCGAGGCCGCATGGTAGCGCCGGCCTCGGGCGCCGACAAACGCCGCTTCGAAACTGCAACCGTGGCCACAAGCTCCATCGTCGTCACGCGCTTCAGCGCGGCTCGTCACCGATCCTGACCATCAGCTTGCCTTGATTACCGCCGCTGTAGAGCAGCTTCAGTGCGTCGACGGCGTTCTCCAGGCCATCGACCACGTGCAGTCGATACTTCAGCTTGCCTTGCTGCATCCAGCCGGCCAGCTGCATCTGATATTCCGGGTAGCGGTCCAGGTAGTCGAGGATCACGAAACCCTGAATCGTCAGTCGCCGCATGATGACGTTGCGGAACATGTAGGGGCCCGGCACCGGACCGGAGGCGTTGTAGGTCGAGATCAGACCGCAGATGACCACACGTCCGAAATCCTTCATCACCGTCAGGCCGGCATCCAGCACCTCGCCACCGACATTCTCGAACAGCACGTCGACGCCGTCAGGCGCCAGCGCCCGCAGGCGTTCGACCACATTCTCGTTCTTGTAGTCGACCACCGCGTCGTAACCCAATTCGCGCAGCCAGCCACACTTTTCGGCACCACCGGCGATGCCGATCGTGCGGCAGCCGTGAATCTTGGCGATCTGCCCCACCAGCATGCCGACCGCACCCGCGGCCGCAGTGACCAGGACGGTGTCGCCCGGCTTCGGCTTGCCGATCTCCATCAGACCGACCAGTGCGGTCGGACCGGCCACGGTCAGGATGCCAAAAGCGTCGGCCAGACTCAGACCCGGAATCGGCGGCAGCTTCTGCATCGCCGCACCGTTGTCGATGATGTAGTCCGACCAGCTGCTGAGCCCGGCCACCAGATCGCCCGCGGCATAATTGGAGTTGAGCGACTTCACAACCTCACCGACGACGAAACCGCGCATGCGATCGCCCAGATGCACCGGCTCCATGTAGATGTCCCAGTCGCTGAGCCAGACGCGGTTGGTCGCATCCAGCGACATGTACACCGCACGCACCAGAAACTCGCCGTCCTTGAGCGGGGGTAGCGGCTCTTCGCGCAGCACCAGGGTCTGGTCGTCGATATCGCCTGCGGGGCGCTGATTGAAATACCAGTGGCGTGCGCTGCTCGACATCGTCCATCTCCTCGGTATGTATTGGATTTCTGGTGGTCGCAGTCTGTAAGGATCGCAACTGTCCCGCACCACCCCAAAGGATAGGCCGGACGCCACGCGGGACTCCGGCCGGGATTTCCAGGCTCGGTTACATGTTCTCCAGCGTGGTGCTGATGACCCCGCCGTCGACCACCAGTTCGGCACCGGAAATGTAGCTGGCATAAGGCGAGCACAGGTACAGCACGGCATCGGCAATATCGTCGGCGCGACCCAGCCGCCGCAGCGGGATGTGCGTCGCCAGTTCGCGCTTGATCGTTTCCAGCGCCTCGCCTTCGCCATAGGCACGCAGGATCGGCGTATCGATGAATCCCGGCAGAATCACATTGGAGCGAACGCCGGGGTGCTCCTTGACCAGATCGTGGGTGAACTTGACCAGGCCAGCCTTGCACGCGCTGTAGCAGGCATGACCCGCGGCCTGGATCACCGCCGCGATCGACGCGATGTTGACGATGCAGCCACCGCTGCGCTCGAGCATCGGCAGCGCCGCCCGCGCTGCCAGCATCGGCCCTTTCAGCAGCACGTTGAACTGGAGGTCGATCGCGTCTTCGCTCAGCTCGGCGATCGATTGCAGTCGCGCCAGTCCGGCGTTGTTGATCAGTGCATCGAGACGTCCATGCTGCAATTCGATCCAGGCGATGCCCTCACCAATGGCGGGGGCGCTGCCGGCATCGAGCTGGCGCGTGACCCAGCGCGCCGCGACGTCCGGCTCCACCTCGATCGCGGCGAGCGCAGCGGCATCGATGTCGGTCGCCACCACCGTCGCGCCGGCGCCAAGGAACTGCCGCGCGATCGCCAGTCCGATACCCGATGCGGCGCCTGTGACCAGCACCACTTTGCCGTCGAACTCAAATGCCATGTCCTTCTCCTCGTCAGTTTGGGGTGGCTGACCGGACGACAGCCGACCTGATGTCTGCCGCAGTCTGCGCAGCATCGGGTGGTGCAGCCCTACCCCTATGGGCGGTGTCGCGCGGCATGTACGCCCGAGGCGGCGATGGCATCGAGCGGTGGGCGCCGGGTCCACGGGTCCAGGGCGCGCGCCTGTCACGGCAATACCCCATCGGGACAGGCAGCGCCTGCGTGGTGACGCTGTGCGGACGCAGCGACACCCGAGACACATGGAACCCGTGCGGGCGCACGGGTAGCGGACCGGAACAGCTCAGCTGCGCGCCAGGCGCGTCAGTGCGTTCTTGGTCAGATAGCGCTCGTAAGTGTCGGGGTTGTTGACCAGCATCTGGTGCCCGCCACTGACTTCCTTGACCTGCTCAAGGCGCGTCATGCGACCGGTCTGCACATCGAAAGCATGCACGTGCCCCCACGACCAGTACGGATGCGCGCCGTCCATCACCGACTTTTCGCCCGCTTCGTAAAGGCCGTAGGCGCCGTCAAAGGAGCGGAACACGTCGCCGCGTCGGTCGTAGGACACCATCGCCACCGGCAACAGCGTGCGTGCGTCAAACCACACGCGCTTCTTCGCTACCGGCGCGCGTGGAAACTTCACCGGCTCGGCGTCGACGATGATCGTCTCCGGCACCAGCTCGACCTCGGTATCCCAGAACATCTGACCGTCCTTGCCGCCATGGGTGCTGTGCTCCCAGTTCGGATGCCCGGGATTCCAGCCGCCGGAAATGCCGGCCAGCAGCGGCCCGCGCCCGACGATGGTGTAGTTGCCCCAGGTATGCAGCGGATCGCCCGCGGCCCAGGCATCGGACAGATACAGTGAGCCGCCCGGCACCAGCGGCTCGAAGCGCTGATCGGTCGGAAACTGGCGGATGCGCTTGAATGCCGGAATGTAGCCGTACAGTTCCGGGAAGGTGTTCTGGTCGTAATCCCAGATATTCAGATACGAGGTACCGAGGAAATCGTTCGGCGCCGTGAAGACGATGCTCTGATAGCGCAACTTGTCCTCGTGGCCGGGCCAGTACGGCTTGGGATCCATGCTGACGCGCGCAATCGGCGACAGCTCGGCCCAGGCGCCTTCGTAGCGATAGGCCAGCGAGCCGTCGGGATCAAGGTCATATTCCTTGAACGCATACAGCGATGCGTCGTGTCGACCCCAGCTCATTGTCTGCCCCGCGAAGACCTCGAGCGCCGATTGCGGGTCCGGAAACGGCGAGCCGCCGATCCAGGGCTTGCCGTCGTCGTTGACGACATTGCCGCGGGCATCAAAGCGCGCGCGTCCCTTGTTGCGGAAGGTCGCCTCCAGATATTCCCATGGGCTCAGACGCATCACATCGGTGGTGGTGGGAACCACCTTGAGCTGACGCCCGAGTTTGCGCACCTGATAGAGCTTGGCCGGCTCCATCAGATCCGCCACCAGATCGACATTGTCGGCGGTGATCAGATCGCCGGACTTGATCTTGCCGTGGGTATAGGCATCAAGCGACAGCAGTTCATCAGGATAGGCCTTGGTGATATCGCCACTGGCCGCCATGGCCTTGTACAGCGGCATCAGCACCCCGGTTGCCAGCACGCCGCGCAGCATCTGCCCCAGAAAGTGACGGCGGCTGTAGCCGCCGTCATATCGTCTTATGTGCATCGCTGCTCCCGGTGTCGCATCACCCGCGACGGGCTTTGGCATCCCTTCCGTAAAGAGAGTGCACGGCGGCGACACGCGCCGCCGGCACTAACGGGGGGAGAACCGTGCATCAAAATTGGTAGCTGACCCTCAACGCCAACTCGTCGGCCCATTCCGCGGACGACAAGGCGTTGCTGTTGGGATTGCCGCTGACCGTGTCGATGTAGTTGTAGAACGCCTCGACGGTGAAATTGCCGTTGGGCTTCCAGCGCACCGCCGGCTGCAGCAACAGCCCACCTTCGGCGTCATACAGCGCAGCGAAATCGGCACGCCAGACCAGACTTGGGAACGGTTGCTGGAACGCCAGCACCAGATAGTTCGAACCGTGATCGATGCCCCCTGTGGTCGAGATGGACTCTTCCGGGGTCGCGCCGAAGCCACTCAGATGCCGGCCGAAGATGTCGCTCTCGGACTTGTGCATGTACTGAAACACAAAGTACGTGGCCGGGAACGCCTGCGTGAAACGGTGGTACTTCTCCATCACCAGCGCAGTGGTCCATTCGTCATGCTCGATGAATTTCTGTCCGAGCGTGATATTGGTGAACTTGCGATCCGGCACATAGGTGGCTTCGAGATTGATGATCAGCTGATCCAGGAAGGACCCCGGTTCGCCGAGTACCACGTAGCTGGTGCCCAATCCGAAGACGCGTTCGCGGAAGTACTGACGTTCGATGTGCCCCCGCAAACCGCCCGACAGCTGGAAGAACAGATCCAGCTCACGGCGCGCAGCTTCGTCAGAGTCGACCGGCTGCGCCAGCAGCAGCGCGGTCGCCGGGAAGTCCTCGATGGACGCGTTCAGCCCCTCACGCGCATCGAGACGTGCCATCGCCGCGTAGGTGAACCATTCTTCCGCCGAATGCACGCCGGTGGGGTCGACCTCGAAGGGGGTCTGCGCCAGGATCGCCCCGGTCGCGGGAATGCTCCCGCCCAGCAGATCGACCACACCCTGCAGGATGTTGCCGAGATTGTCGGTCAAGCCCGGAATCACATTGGGCAGCTCGCCCGGCAACCCGCGATTAACGTCCGACTTGGTCCAGCGGAACACCCCGTCGGGGTTGTAGCGATAGGCATAGATCGCCTGCACGCCGAAGTCGCCAATACTGCCGCGAATGCGCGCGCCATAGTTGATCTTGTCGCTGTAGTCATCGTAGTAGTCGCGTACCGTGAACTGCGATGCGATGACGTTGTACGGCGTGTTGGCGTTGCTATAAATGGTGGACTGGAATTTCTGCGCGAAGCTGTCCAGTTCCCAGCTCTCGCTGAGCTGGTAGGACACGCGCAGTCCCAATGCTGGCACACGCTTGTCCGAATATTCCTCCGAAGCAAAGTCGAGAATCGAGTGACGCCGGAAGTCCAGGCCGTTGGGCACGTCGAGCACCCGGAAGAACAGCGCCTGGCCCCAGGCAATCTGCTGATTGCCGGCACGGATCAGCAGCGGGCCGTTCTGATAATCGACATACAGCGTCGGGATGTCGACCATGTAGTCGCGGCCCGCCCATTCCATTGGATTGGCGCGCCCGCCGCCTTCGATCGCGTACTCGAAATAATTCGGTTCCTGGTAGAAGTTGCAGCAGGCCTGACTGTCGACCTGCCGCGGATTGAACTCGTCGTAGATCACCGGATCGAAGATCGCGCGCACGCTGCCGATCAGGTTGAAGTTAGAGCTGATCTTGTAGCCGAGGTCCAGACGCCCGCGCACGTACATCAGATTGAAGTCGTTGTCGGTCTCGGCAACCTGCCGCGTCTCCACGTCATTGAACAGACCGACTTCACTGGGCGGAATGCCGCCGCTGCGCTCGACTGCAACTCCATTGAAGAGATTGCCGCCCTGATTGAACGGATTCTCGTCGCCACCCAGCTTGTAGGCCGACTCGAACCGCAGGAAGCCGCTGAAATTCAGGTTGCCGAATCCACCATCGGCCAAGGCGTTACCCGACATTGCCGCAATGACGGCCACAACCGCGCTCTTGGCGAACTTCATCGATTGAAGGTCCATATAGTTATTGCTCCTCTTTGTAATGCCCGCCGCTGCACTTGCCCCTACCCCACCGCCGGCCGGCTCCGGATCAAACCTCGAGCGACATCGGATCAGCTGCCATCGCCGACGCGTGCAATCCGCTCGGTCTGCCCCACCACGATCACATCCCTGCTGTCTGCCGCCGAAGCGGTGCCGACGTACCAAACCCGTCCGACATCGCCATCCCGCACCTGCTGCCAGCTCGCACCGTCGTCTTCACTCACCAGCATCTCGCGCATGCCGGGGACCACCACGCGACCATCCTCTGCGGCGTAGACACCCAGCAAATTGGCGTTGGTCGGCACATCGACATGCGTCCACTGCTCTCCGCCGTCGACTGTCTTCAGCAGCGTGCCGGTCTGGCCCACGGCATAACCGACACCGTCGGCGCGAACGTGGATCGCGAACAGAGAGGCGTCCCCCTGGTTGCGTCGGCTCCAGCTCAGGCCGCCATCGGCGCTCTGCAGAATCAGCCCGGACTCGCCGACCACCAGAAACCGGTTCTCACCCAGGGCCTGTACCGCGTACAGGTGCGGCTCCAGTCCGCCGTCGATCAACGAGGCCCAGTCGACCGGGACCGCACTCCACTGCCGTCCGCCGTCTTCGGAGCGCAGCACAACACCGAAGGACCCGACCGCAACCGCGTGGCCTGACGCGTCGACGTCGACGCCCATCAGGCGCTCCTGGGTTCCGGTGGCAACCGTCGACCACCGCCCGTCAGCGCTGCGCACCGTGGCAATGCCCATCTGACCTACCGCGATCCGGTTGCTACCGTTGACCGCGACTGCCAGCAGCGTCAGCTTGGTATCTGTCGGCTCCGGGGCCCAGCTCGCGCCGCCATCGGCGCTGCGCATGACACGACCTTCAGCGCCAACGGTGTAGCCTTCCCCGCCGGCGAAGGCGACATCGAACAGTGCGCGATGCGCGGTACCGATCTGCACACGCTGCAATTGCATCGCCGACGCCGGCCACGGCGCTGCAAGCGTTGCCAGCAGGACTCCGGCCGCAACGGCATGACGATGCAGACTGCTGAACGAAATACGCTTCATCGAAAACCTCCAGCCTGCGCCGCCGGCTCGCGGCCAGCGGCGCAGCGCATGTGGTGACAGCACTCAGGTGCCCAGACGCTGAATCGCGGTCGTCGTCATGAACTTGTTGTAGACGTCGTCGCTGCCGGCCGAGAGCTCGCTCTTGTAGCCGCCCGAGCAGCTCTCGGTATGCATGATCCGGCTCATGCGATTGGACTGGACGTCGTGGCTGTGCAGGTACGTCCACGACCAGTCCGGATTGCCGTTGGCATCCTTGATCACCGTGCCGCCATCCTCGTACCGCGACCAGCCTGCCTCGAACGATTTCCACACATCGCCGCGCCGGTCGAAGGTGTTGTAGGCAACAAACAGCTGATTGCGGGTATCGATCCAGATGCGCTTCTTGCCAACCGGTGAACGCGGATACCCAGTAGGCTCGGCCTCGAGCACGATGCACTCCGGCACCAGCTGCATCTTGCTGTCCCAGAACGTCTTGCCCTTGGGCCCACCATGGGTGCCTGCTTCCCAGTTCTTCTTCGAGCCCGAGAAATTCCCGGCCACCGCACCCAGCATCGGCTGGCGACCGACGATCTTGTAGTTGCCCCAGGTCAACATCGGATCGCCTGCGGCCCAGGCATCAGACAGGAACCAGGTCACGCCGGGCACGAGCGGCTCGAAGCGCTGATTGGTCGGGAACTGACGCACACGCTTGAACGCCGGCAGATAGCCGTACAGGTCCGGGAACTTGTTCTGATCGTAGTGCCAGGAGCTGAGAAACGCGGTACCGCCGATGTCATTGGGCGCCGTGAACCACACCGACTGGAAACGCAGCATGTCGGCCTTGTTCTGGAACACGGTGCCGTCGAGACGACCCGTGGCCTGCAGCTCGGCCCAGACAAAATCGTACTGATAGGCCTCACTGCCGTCCGGCGCGATGTCCCATTGCCGGATCGCATACTGGCAGTAGTCGTGACGCCCCCACGACAGCGTGATGTTGGCGATCACTTCTTCGCCGGTTTTCGGGTCGGGGAACGGCAACCCGCCGATCCACGCTTTCTTGCCCGGCGCGTAGATATTTCCATCCGCACCGATCTCGGCCTTGCCCTGGTTCTTCAGCGTCGCTTCGAGGAACGCGTTGGGAAACAGCACCGAAGCGTCCTTGACCGATTCAACGATCTCGATGCGGCGGCCCATTTCCTTCACCTGCATGTAGGAAATAGGATCGAGCAGATCCTTGACCACATCGACGTTGGCCGCCGTGATGAAATCACCCGGCTTGATCTTGCCCTTGGTGTACATCTCGATCGACAGCAACTCATCGGGATACGCCTTGCTGATGTCCGCACCGTTGGCAATCAGCGGCCACATCGGTGCCAACACACCCGCGGACGCGATGCCCTTGAGCGTCTTCTCCATGAACATGCGACGCGAATAATTGAAGTCGTATTTCCTGATATGCATGTGTAGCTCCTCCGGGTATCTGATTCCCTGATGACGCTCGCAATGACCCGAGTACGGGCTTGAAACCGACAGCGCCTATCCCGCCGCCGGCGACGGGTCCACGGTGGACTCCGTACCCGACGGGTATGACGGCGTGGATGCACCGGGCCCGACCGCCTCGCGCCGATGCGCGGCGCCATGGCCCGATGATGTGAACTTGGAGAGGTCGACGCTCTCGCCAACCAGCAGATCGTTGCGGCTGACAAACTTGGGCTTGATCAGCCACACCAACAGTGGCACCACGACCAGCGCAATGACCATGTTGATCAGCATCGTCAGCACCAGCAGCAGACCCATGTCGGCCAGGAACTTCAGGCCGGACAGGAAGTACCACGGTGCAATACCCAGCAGCATGATGGTGGCGGTGAACATGATCGCCTTGCCGGTGGTCGTCAGCGCCGAAGTGATCGCGCCGCCGTAGTCCGGATTCTCGGCATCGAATTCCTCGCACACCCGGCTCAGCAGATAGATTCCGTAATCGATGCCGACGCCGACGCCGATGGCCGCAACCATCAGCGAATTGATATCCAGGCCGACGCCCATCGCCGACATCGTCGCAACCAGAATCATGTTCGACAGGTTGACCGGAATCAGCAGCACGATGCCGGCGACAACCGAGCGATAGGCCAAACTGCACACCACCAGAATGACCAGATTCAGGAACGCCAGGATGCGCCATTCGTAGGCAGCGACCGTGTCATTCATCGCCTGTTGCAGGGCGATCGTGCCAGTGCCCAGACGCACGCGGAACGCGTCGTGGTCGATGCCCACCGCATCGACCGCCTTGCGTGCGCTGGCAAGAGCGGCGTCAACCGTTTCCTGCTTGTTGTCCTTGTACCAGAGCGACACGGTCGAATTCTGTTGTTCGAAGTCGACCACATGCGAGAACGCCTTGGCACTGCTGCCGAGCATGATGGCCGTGGCTGCGGCGTTGACCGCCTCCGGCGTGCGATCAACCGCCAGCCATTTCGGGTTGCCGCCCGCATACAGACGATTGCCTTCGGCCAGATAGTCGGCAAACGACAGGGTTGCCCGAGGCGGCGCGTCACCTTCTTCGATCAGGCCCTGCAGCGCCTGCATCGTGAATACGGTATCGGCCTGACGCGCAACCCGATTCGGGTTCTTGGCATCCTTGGCCTCCAGCACGATCTCCAGCGTGTTCACACCCGGGAAATTGCTGTTGATACTCGAGACCGCGGTGTTGAATTCCGAGTCTTCCCACAGCAGATTGCTGCCTTCAACAGGATTACCGATCTTGACCTGCGCCGAGCTGTACAGCGCCAGCAGACCAACAACCACGAGCACCGCCGTGGTGACGCGCGCAGTGCGGCCGTAGGTCAGCTTCGCGAGTCCGCGCAAGACGTGCTTGATGCCCGCGTGTACACCACCCTGTCCGGTCTTGCCGATGATGCGATCGATGTTCTTCGGCGGCGGCAGTACCGACAACAGCAGCGGTGCCAGAATCACACCGGTCGGAATCAGCATCATTGCCCAGAAACCGCAGAACAGCGCAAAACGCTCCATCGCGGGAATCGGCGCCAGTGCGATCAGGAAAATGCCGGCAGCGTCGGTCACGATGCCGAGAATGCTGGGCGCCATCATCACGCTGGTGGTGATCTTGGCAGCCTCGACGCGATCACCCACTTCCGCATAAATCTCGTAATAGCGCTCGGCGAACTGCACGCAGTGACTGAACGATCGTGCAACGAGCAACAGCGGCACGATCATCAGCAACGGTTCAATCGGCGAGTGCAACCAGCCTGCAAACCCGAAGCCCCAGATCGCACAGACCGCGCTGGCGATCAGCGGTGTCAGCACGCCGGCGACGTTCTGCATGTAGATGACCAGCGCCAGCACCAGAGCGCTCAGGGTCACGGCAAAGATCAGAATCATCTGGGCTTCATACTGATAGACCCATCCGGTCAGCGCCGGCTGTCCAGCCAGGTGAACGTCGTGATGTTCGTCACGCCCCTGTTCGACCAGCCCCTGTACGTAGTCGAAAGCTTCACCGTAGTCGAGTCTGGATTCGATGAACGTCGCATTGATCAGCGTGCTCGATCCATCCGTCGAAACCAGAAAATTGCGTACAGCCGGCGAGCTTTCCAAACGCTCACGGAACTGCGCGAGCTCCTCCGCTGACTGCGGAACATGGTCTTCCATCAACGGCCGCACATCGATGCCGTAAGGCGTCGCCTCGGCATACCGCGCCTTCTCGGTCGCGATCGACAGCACCTGGTCGTGATCGACACCCGGCGCGAGATCGATATCGCGGGTGAACTTCCAGACTTTCTGCAGGGTTTCGGTGTTGTAAATGTCACCGTCCTTGCGCTGGATCATCACCGTCATCGTCAACGGATTTCCGAAATTCGGGTGATCGCGGTAGGTCTCGGCATATGGATGGCCGACCGGCAGGAGATCAGAAAAAATCGTCTTGAGCTGGACATTCGGCAGACCGGCGCCGAGAAAGATCGTGATACCGATCAGAATTGCCGCAGAAATCCATCGGTGACCGAGAAACCACTGGGCAATTGCGTAGCGAATCGTGCGCATCGATCGTTTTCCGTGCAGGGGGTCAGCAAATCAGCAGCATTACGGGCAGGCATGGAACCCGTTGCGGGCACCCTGGAATCAACTGCCGGGCAGTCTCGTTTCGCACGCTATCGCTCCTCCGCGCATATCGCACAATGGACCGCCTTGAGGCGGATCCGGAATGTTCTTCGTCGCTGTGTCGCGACTGGTACCTCATTGCCGCCGCAGTCTAGGAGCGCGGCAAATCGACCCACACCACACTAACGGGTAGTTTTGATTTTGCTGCGCCGCAGCGTGAATTTTCGGCTCGGTCAGGCGCGGGCATCGATTGGGCTACACTCTTTGCAGCTCAACCTTGCCGGTGTCCCGGTGCCGCAGAACAGCGGCCCGACACTGGTGTCACCCTCACCCTGCGCGTTCCCGCTCTGCTGCGGCATGGTCCTTGCTGCGTTCGTCCGGGGAGCCGGAGACATCGACGTCATGCGGAAAATTCGCAAGCTGCTGGTAGCCAACCGTTCCGAGATCGCGATCCGCGTCATGCGCGCGGCGGCCGAAATGGGCATTCGTACCGTCGCGATCTACGCCAACGAAGATCGTTTCGCGCTGCATCGATTCAAGGCTGACGAAAGCTATCGCGTCGGCGAAGGCAAGCAGCCGATCGCCGCATATCTGGATATTGAGGACATCCTGCGCATCGCGCGCGAAGCGGGCGTTGATGCGATCCATCCGGGATACGGCTTCCTTTCTGAAAATCCGGACTTCGCCGAGGCCTGCGCCGCTGCCGGCATCCAGTTCATCGGCCCGAAGCCCGAGGTCATGCGCACGCTGGGCAACAAGGTCGCTGCACGCGAGGTGGCGATCAAAGCCGGTGTTCCGGTGATGCCGGCGACCGGCCCGCTGCCGCGCGACCTGGACTCGATCAAGGCGCTCGCTGCTCAGGTTGGCTATCCGCTGATGCTCAAGGCCAGCTGGGGTGGCGGCGGCCGCGGCATGCGCGTGATCGAATCCGAGGCCGATCTGGACAGCCAGGTCGACGTTGCCCGGCGCGAAGCCGCTTCGGCGTTCGGCAACGACGAGGTCTATCTGGAAAAGCTGGTGCGCAGCGCACGTCATGTCGAAGTGCAGATCTTCGGTGACACCCACGGCAACGTTGTGCATCTGTTCGAACGCGACTGTTCGGTACAGCGGCGCAACCAGAAGGTGGTTGAACGCGCACCTGCGCCGTACCTGAGCGCCGAGACCCGCACCGAACTGTGCGATGCCGCCCTGAAGCTCGCGCGCGCGGTCAACTACACACACGCCGGCACCATCGAGTTCCTGATGGATGCCGACACCGGCGCGTTCTACTTCATCGAGGTCAACCCGCGCATCCAGGTCGAGCACACGGTGACCGAGCAGATCACCGGCATCGATATCGTCAAAGGTCAGATCCGCGTCACCGAAGGTGCGCGCGTCGGTTCAATCGAATGCGGCATACCGCAGCAGTCCGATATCCGCATGAACGGCTTCGCGCTGCAGTGCCGCGTGACCACTGAAGACCCGGAGAACAACTTCACGCCGGACTACGGCCGCCTCGGCGTCTACCGCAGTGCCGCCGGCTTTGGCGTGCGCCTCGACGCCGGCACCGCGTATTCCGGCGCGGTGATCACACCGTATTACGACTCGCTGCTGGTCAAGGTCACCACCTGGGGCGCCACCAGCAATGATGCGATCGCACGCATGGATCGTGCGCTGCGCGAGTTTCGTATCCGCGGACTGTCGAGCAATCTGCAGTTCCTTGAAAACGTCATCAATCATCCGGTGTTCCGCTCGGGCGAATGCATCACCCGCTTCATCGACACCACGCCGGAGCTGTTCAAGTTCAGCAAGCGCCGCGATCGTGCGACGCGACTGCTGCGCTTCATCGGCGAGGTCGTGGTCAACGGCAATCCGGAAATGAAGGGCCGCGTCGCTCCTGCGCTGCCGCTGGCAGAGCCGATCACGCCGACGTTCGATTTGACCACCGAAATTCCCGCCGGCACCCGCGATCGACTGAAGACGCTGGGGCCGGATGGTTTCTCGGCGTGGATGCTGAAACAGCCGCAGGTGCTGCTGACGGATACCACGATGCGCGACGCACACCAGTCGCTGTTCGCCACGCGCATGCGCACGCAGGACATGCTCGAGATCGCGCCGTACTACGCGCGCATGCTGCCGCAGCTGTTCTCGCTCGAGTGCTGGGGCGGCGCCACCTTTGACGTCGCCATGCGCTTCCTCAAGGAAGATCCGTGGGAACGTCTGGCACAGCTGCGCGAAGCAGTGCCGAACATCCTGTTCCAGATGCTGCTGCGCGCGTCCAACGCGGTGGGCTACACCAACTATCCGGACAATGTCGTGCGCTACTTCGTGCAGCAGGCCGCGAAAGGCGGCGTCGACGTATTCCGCGTGTTCGACTCGCTGAACTGGGTCGAGAACATGCGCGTGGCGATCGACGCCGTGCGCGAATCCAACATGCTGTGCGAAGCGGCGATCTGCTACACCGGCGACCTGTTCGACGACCGCCGCCCCAAGTACAGCCTCAAGTACTACGTCGACATGGCGAGGGCGCTCGAGAAAGCCGGCGCCAACGTCATCGGCATCAAGGACATGGCCGGCGTCTGTCGCCCTCGCGCCGCCAATGCTCTGGTCACGGCGCTGAAGCAGGAAGTCGGCCTGCCGATCCACTTCCACACGCATGACACCAGCGGCATCGCCGCCGCGAGCGTGCTGGCGGCGATCGAAGCCGGTGTCGACGCCGTCGACGGCGCGTTTGACTCGATGTCCGGTCTGACCTCGCAGCCCAACCTGGGCGCGATTGCCAGCTCGCTGCACGGCGGCCAGCGCGATCCCGGCGTGTCATTCGAGCACATGCAGGCGATCTCGCATTACTGGGAAGGCGTCCGCCGCTACTACCAGCCGTTCGAAGCCGACATCCGTTCAGGCACCTCGGATGTCTACCGTCACGAGATGCCCGGCGGGCAGTACACCAATCTGCGCGAACAGGCCCGCGCGCTGGGGCTGGAATCGCGCTGGCCGGAAGTGTCGAAAGCGTATGCCGCGGTCAATCAGTTGTTCGGCGACATCGTCAAGGTCACGCCGACCTCCAAGGTCGTCGGTGACATGGCGCTGTTCATGGTTGCCAACGATCTGGACGCCGACGATGTCACCGATCCGGAACGCGAAATCGCCTTCCCTGAATCGGTGATCTCGCTGTTCAAGGGCGAACTGGGCTTTCCTCCGGATGGCTTCCCGCCCGAATTGCAGGCCAAGGTGCTCAAGGGTGCGGCGCCGCTGAGCGGACGCCCCGGCGCCTCATTGCCACCCACCGATCTCGAACAGACCCGCAAGGCTGTCGAGGAAACGATCGGGCGCAAGCTCAGCGATACCGATCTGGCGTCGAGCCTGATGTACCCCAAGGTGTTTCGCGACTATGCCGAGCACCGCAGCCATTTCGGCGACGTTTCGGTGCTGCCGACGCCGGTGTTCTTCTACGGCCTGCAGAAGGATCAGGAGATTTCTGCCGACCTCGAGCCAGGCAAGACGCTGCTGATCCGTCTGCAGGGCCAGACCGAGGTGATGGAAGACGGCAACGTCAAGCTGTTCTTCGAACTCAATGGCCAACCGCGGGTGGTGCGTGTGGCCAAGGCCGGCGCCGCAGCCAAGGCGGAAAACGCCAAGGCCGAGCATGGCAATCCCAGTCACGTGGGCGCGCCGATGCCGGGCGCGGTCTCCGCCGTTGCGGTCAAACCCGGACAGAAGGTCAGAAAGGGAGACCCGCTGGTGGCGATCGAAGCGATGAAGATGGAGACGCAGATTCGCGCCGAAGCCAACGCCACCATCAAGCAGGTACTGGTGAAACGCGGCGAGACGGTGAATGCGCACGACCTGCTGCTGATCATCGAGCGCAGCTGAGCCGCTGCACGCGGCAACCGTGCTAACGGAAACGCCCGGCACAAGGCCGGGCGTTGGTCAAATCACGTTTTGCTTGGCTGGTCGGCCGGACTAGCTCAGCTGCGCCACACTGGCCCGTGCAATCGAGGCATCGTTTGCGCAGAACGAATAATCGACCGCCATCGGTTCGTCAGCCAGCGTCGAAACACAGCGATCGAACTGCTTGCACCGACTGCACTCGCGAGCAACGGTATGCAGTTCAGCCGAGCTCAGGCCCAAGACATAACTGTCAAGCTCGACGCCGCGACGCCGCAGCATTTCGCCCAAGGGCAGACGCTGGATCTCGCGGCTGACTTCGAGACGCTCGCTGAAGCCCACCAGGTTGATGCCATACAGAGCTCCTGAGCGCATATAACGCCACTGCAGCACCGCCATCCCCAGCGCCGCTGCCACCATCACCCACCCGAGCTGCTGTGCCGATTCAATCACCATCACATTCACTTTCCTGAAATGTCAGTCAAAAGCCTAAAGATCCGTCCGGATCGCTGGCGTCCATTTCAGCGCCGACGGTCCGGCTCGGCCCTGACCCAGATCAACGCGCCGAGGCGCTCGAATCAGTGCCCTTGTTGATCGCGATCACTCGATCAAACGCCGAGGCGTTCGGGCAGAAGCTTAAATCCGTGGTTTCGAGATGCCCTCGCAATACCGCTTCGCAACGCGACTGCGAGGTGCAGCTGTGGCAATTGCGCACTGCGGACTCCAGCTCGTTCACCGCAAGGTGCCTGCCAAAATCAGCTTCCCGAATATTGCGGAACTTCAGCATCCGCCCCAGACGGACGCCCGCAGCCTGACCCAGCGCACGCGTGCGCTGCACATGCTGTCGTGACCACTGCAGGGCAGACGGAACCAGATCTTGAGTCATCGCCAGCATCGCCATGACCACGGAAAATCCGAGCACGCCAAAGACGACCAGCTCGGTGGAATCGGATGCAATCATCGTTCGCTCCTTCTTCAGGCAGGTCCCGAACGTCATCCGTACAAGGCGCCGACTCGTCCGGGCGCGACGTCATTTGAAGCCGCTTGGCCTGTTCCCGCCATTGACCCAGGTCATCGAATCGGCCGCCTGCCGCGGGCACGGTGCCGCCCTGATGCGTCAGCGCAGCTGAAATTCGATGGGCTGATCGATGGCGAATTCGAGCTGCCCGACCAGATACTGCTCGGGCAGCGGAGGAAACCGGCCGATGCGCAACACGACGTCGCGCGCCTCCTCGTCCAGCAACGGATACCCCGTGCTTCTGAGCAAGTGCGCGCCCAGCAGCTGGCCGTCGCGGCTCAGATGGATGCGCACCACCGCCTTGCCCTGCTGGCGTTCGCCGTAGGCCTTCCGCGGATAGCGCCGCTGGTCACCGATCAAACGCTTGACCTTCCACAGATAGGCCCAGGGGACTTCCGTCGGCTGCCCCTGTCCGGATTCCGCCATCGCAGGCGCGCCGAGCCCGCGCGGCGCCGCGGCGCTCTGCGCAGACAGATCCGGAGTCGCTTGCGTAGGTGCGGCATCGCTGGCCGTCACGGCGGCAGGCTCGGTCGGACGGTCCGGCGTCGGTTGCTCCGCAACGGGGGCTTTGCGCCGCGCGGCGTGCTCCGCCGGCACGTCAATCGCCTGCATTGCGGATTCGGCTGAAGCCGTTTCAACCGCCGGACTCGGCGGTGGCGGCTTCTGCGTCTGCGGCGGGGGCACAGCCGCAGAGGGCGTTGGCTCACCTGCAGAGAGCTGTGCTGGCGCCGGTCCGGGCATGCTGACCATGACAAAGGTCGGCGGCTGCGGCACCCGCAAGGCTGGCGGAGCAAATCCGACCAGCAGCACCAGAAGCAGCACCAGATGCACCAGAACGGACCAGATCCCCGCCCGCCGCCGCGGCCGCTGGGCGGGAGGCTGACGTCGCTCCGGTGCCAGCGGCGCCGGCGGCAACGTCACGCCCCCGCAGTCGAGCACCGGAAATTTAGTCCAGGAGTCTGGATGCATCGCTGAGGCCACGTCTACGCATGCCAAACCTACAGCGCAAAACGTGCCAGCTGCACCACTGTCACCGCATCAGACAGCGACTCAGTGCGATGGGTGTGCCTGCTGCTGCAGGCTCAGCGTCACCGTGCTCGCGATCCGGTGAGCCGATTCGCCAAGGGCCGGTACGGCTCAGCGCACGGATCAGGAGTGGTTGGCGCCGTCGCTTCCGCGCCAGCCGACTGCGGCCATCTTGCGCCGCATGTAGGCCAGCTGCGTCATCAGCGGCAGATTCTTCGGGCAGACGTCGTCACAGGCCAGTAGCGTCATGCAGCCGAAGATGCCGTCGTCGTCGCCGATCACCTCGTAGTAGTCGGCATCATCGCGCTGATCGCGCGGATCGAGCCGGAAGCGTGCCAGCTTGTTGACCGCGACCGCACCGACGAAATCCTCGCGCATGCGCGCGGTGCCGCAGGCGGCGACACAGCAGCCGCATTCGATACAGCGATCCAGTTCGTAAATCGCCTCTGCCAGTTCGGGCTCCATGCGGGCCTCGGCGCGGTCGAGATCGACCTCGACGTCGTGACTGTGCAGCCATGACTCGACACGTTCCGACATCGCCCGCATCCACTTGCCGGTATCCACCGACAGATCACCGATCAGCGCGAAGCCCGGCAACGGCGCCAGCGCGATCGTCTCCGGCAACTGCGTGGTCAGCGTGCGACAGGCCAGGCCGGGACGGCCGTTGATCACCATCGCGCAGCTGCCACAGATGCCGGCACGGCAGACGAAATCGAACTGCAGCGAAGGATCCTGGGTTTCGCGGATCTCGCCCAGCGCAATGAACAGCGTCATGCCCACCGCCTCGTCCAGCTCATAGGTCTGCAGGCGCGGCAGCTGTTCCGGCACGGCCGGGTTGTAACGCAGGACCGTGATGCGCAGACGCCGTGGCGTCTGATTTTCAGCAGGCAGGGCCACGGGACTTTCGATCATGGCAGGGGCTCGTCAATACGTTCATTGGGGCCGCGATATCGCGGCGGCAGCTGCTCGCGAAACGGCAGCAGAGACTGCTGCAGTGCGGCGCGATCGCCGCCGCCCGCAGCAGCACGCACGGCGTCGACCTGTGCCTGGCGCACGGCGGTGTCGGGATGCTCGATCTGATTGCGCGCCCCGTAGCCACGCCAGCCCGGCGGCAGCTCCATGCGCAGGATGTCGATCGGCTCGTAGCTCAGGCTTGGCAGCGTATCGTCGTCATGCGCCCAGGTCGCCAGCGTGCGCTTGAGCCACTGCGCATCGTCACGACGCGGGTAATCCGCACGGTAGTGCGCACCGCGGCTCTCGGTCCGCATCAGCGCGCCATAGGCCACGCACTGCGCCAACTTCAGCATGCGCTGCACCCGGTACGCCACCACCAGCTCCGGATTGGCGCCGGGCGCTGCACTGCGCAGGCCGATGTTGCGACTGCGCCGGATCAGGTCCTGCAGCTCCTCGACGGCGGCGGCCAGCGGTTCGGCGTCGCGGAAGATGCCGACCTTGGTCGTCATGATGTCCTGCATCCGTACCTTCAACGCCTGGGCATCCTCGCTGCCACGGCCATCGGTCAGCTGATCCAGACGCGCCTGCTCGCGCGCGCCGAACTCGCGGATCAACGCCGTCGAGAGATTCAGGTCGTGCTGCTCGCAGTAGTCGGCAACGCTTTCACCGACGATCATGCCGGCGACAACGGTCTCGGCCACCGAGTTGCCACCGAGCCGGTTGAATCCATGCAGATCCCAGCACGCCGACTCACCGGCAGCGAACAGGCCCTGCAGGCTGCGGCTCTGGCCGCTGGGCAGGGTGCGGATGCCGCCCATGGTGTAGTGCTGCGCCGGCCGCACCGGAATCCACTGTCGAACCGGATCGATGCCGAGGAAGTACTCGCAGATCTCCTTGACCTCGCGCAGGTTGTGCTCGATGTGATGCTTGCCGAGCAGCGTGATATCGAGCCACAGATGTTCGCCGAAGCGCGAGCGCGCACCTTTGCCGGCGAGGATGTGTTCCTCCATGCGGCGCGATACGACGTCGCGCGATGCCAGCTCCTTCTTTTCCGGCTCGTAGTCCGGCATGAAGCGATGGCCGTCACCGTCGCGCAACAGACCGCCGTCGCCACGACAGCCTTCGGTGACCAGAATGCCCGCCGGGAAAATGCCGGTCGGATGGAACTGCACCGCCTCCATGTTGCCGAGCGCGGCGACCCCGGTATCCAGCGCGATGGCATGGCCGATGCCCTCGTTGATGACCGCGTTGGTGGTCACGCGGTACAAGCGTCCGGCGCCGCCGCTCGCAACGACCGTCGCCTTGGCCACATACGCAACCAGCTCGCCGGTGATCAGATTGCGCGCGATCGCGCCGTGGCAGCGGCCCGCATCGTGAATCAGCGACAGCGCCTCCATGCGCTCGTGCACCGGAATGCCACTGGCGATGACCTGATCGCTGACCGCGTACAGCATCGCGTGGCCGGTACCGTCGGAGACATAGCAGGTGCGCCACTTCTTGGTGCCGCCGAAGTTGCGCTGGGCGATCAGCCCGTGCGCCGCGTCGCGCTCGGTGATGGTGACGCGTTCGCCGTTGATCACGACCTCGCGATCACCGCCACTGACCCGACTCCACGGCACACCCCAGGCGGCCAGCTCGCGCACGGCTTTCGGCGCGGTGTGCGTGAACATGCGCACGACGTCCTGATCGGCACCCCAGTCGCTGCCGCGCACCGTATCTTCGAAATGCACATCCTCGTTGTCGCCGAGACCCTGGATCACGTTGGCAAGGCTGGCCTGCATGCCGCCCTGGGCCGCCGCCGAATGCGAGCGTTTCGGCGGCACCAGCGACAGGATCACCACCTCCTGCCCGCGCCGGCGTGCGGCGATGCCGACCCGCAGACCGGCCAGACCGCCGCCGATCACCAGCACATCGGTGTAGATCGTTTTCATGGCGTCACGCTGCGGTATTGCTCGGGCGTGTAGCGCTCGCCGGCCTGCGCCGCGTGCTCATGTCCGATCTTCATGTAGGCCGCCAATGTGGTCAGGCCCAATGCCAGCAGGAATGCGGTGACTCCCCACTTGAGCAGCTTGAGCCGTCGGCGGGTCTGCCGCGCAGTGGCGCTGGCAAACCAGCCCCACTTCGCCGCTACCCGAGACAGACCGATGCCGCCGTGCAGCTCCACGCAGAACAGCATCACCAGATACAGCGGCCACCAGCGCCCGCTCCAGACGCGATCGGACGACGCATAGGGACCGATGTCGCCGGGATGCATCAGCATCTGGTACAGGTGAATCGACACCAGGAAGAACAACGCGAATCCGGTGGCGATCTGCACGACCCACAGGCTGGTGTCCTCGTGGCGCATTGCGGCGCGGTGCGACATGAACAGCCGGTACTGCTGGTAGTTCGCCGGAAACTTGCGCATTGCCAGCGCTGCATGGGCAACAAACAGCAGCAGGATGCCGCCAACCAGCGTCGAGACGACTCCGGGGTAGGATCGCCCGAAAAAGAAATAGCCCTCGAACATGCGGGTTACCGCCCACATGAAATCCTTGCTCACCAGAATCGAGGCGACAAAGAACATGTGCCCCCACATGAACAGCGCCAGCACCACGCCAGTGGCGCTTTGCAGCACATCGAGCTGTGCCGGCATCCGGCTGGAGCGCGGCCGCACTGCCATCGCAGCGGGCACGGCAAGTTCCGCCTTTCTGTGCATCGTCTACCGTCTCCCCCGCTTATCGGTCGTCGACTGAGTCCACAGCCGGCCGGCCTACGCCCGCCGCCAGGGCCAAGCCTAACCGGTGCCGCTCACGAACCGAAACTGGGGATACTACGTGTTGTGTCGTTCAGCGCTGTGCGCGACGCGCGGCACCCTGCTCGAAGCGCCGGATTTCGTCCGGCGTCTGCGGCGTCAGCGGCGGCACCGGCTGCGGCTCGCCGTCTTCATTGACGGCAACCATCGTGAAGAAGCAGCTGTTGACGTGGCGCGCGATGCCTTTGCGGATGTGCTCTGCCACCACCTTGATGCCGACCTCCATCGATGTCCGCCCGGTGTAGTTGACCGAGGCCAGAAAAGTCAGCAACTCACCGACATGCACCGGCTGACGGAACATCACGCGGTCGACCGACAGCGTCACCACGTAGCTGTTGGCGTAGCGGCTGGCGCAGGCGTAGGCCACCTGATCCAGCTGCTTCAGGATATGACCGCCGTGGATGTTGCCGGAGAAGTTCACCATATCCGGCGTCATCAATACGGTCATTGTCAGCTGGTGTCGCGGCAGATCCATGTCCATCCCATCGGTGGTTTAGCGTCTGCCCGGACAAGCAATTACAACGCCAAACGCCGCAGATCGCCGATCAGCTGGCCCAGATGCACGATGAAACGCGCTGCGTAGGCGCCGTCGATCACGCGATGGTCGTAGGACAGCGACAGCGGGCACATCAGCCGCGGCTGGAACGCGCTGCCGTCCCACACCGGCTTCATCTGCGCCTTGGACACGCCGAGGATGCCGACCTCCGGCGCGTTGACGATCGGCGTGAAGAAGCTGCCGCCGATGCCGCCGAGGCTGGAGATCGAGAAACAGCCGCCCTGCATCTCGTCGGGCTTGAGCTTGCCGTCGCGTGCCTTCTTTGCCAGCGCCGCCGATTCCTCAGCCAGCTGTGCGATGCCCTTGTTCCAGACGTCCTTGATCACCGGCACGACCAGACCATTGGGCGTGTCGGCGGCAAAGCCAATATTGCAGTAGCCCTTCATGATCAGGCTTTCGCCGTCCGGCGCCAGCGAGGCATTGAATTCCGGATAGGTCCTCATCGCCACCGCGACCGCCTTGATCAGGAACGGCAACACGGTCAGCTTCGGGCCGCCACTGGCGACCAGCTCCTGCGACATTGACTTGCGGAAGGCTTCCAGCTCGGTGATGTCCGCCTCGTCGGTCTGCGTCACATGCGGCACGTTGACCCACGAGCGATGCAGGAACTGCGCGGACAACTTGCGGATGCGCGCCAGCGGCTTGGACTCGATCGGTCCGAATTTGGAGAAGTCGATCGCCGGAATCGGCGGAATGCCCGAACCACCCGCAGCAGCGCTGGTGGTAGTCGCCGGCTGCGTCATGCGGTTCTTGACGAAGGTCTGCACGTCCTCGACCAGGATGCGGCCGCGCGGTCCAGTCCCGGGCACCTGGGCCAGATCCACACCCAGCTCACGCGCGAACTTGCGCGTCGCCGGGCCGGCATACGGCACCTGTTCCGGTCCGGCCGGCTTGGGCGGTGGCGCAATCGGCTGCGTATCCACCAGCGGTGGCGTACCCGGCACTGGCCACGGCTGGGATTCCGTACTCGGCTTGGCTGCGGCGGCCACCGGCGGCGCTGCGGCTGGCGCGGGTGCTGCAGGCGTCGCGTCTGCGGTGGCTGTCGTCTCCAGGCTGCAGATCGGGTTTCCTTCTGACAGCTTGTCGCCGGCCTTGACCTTGAGCCCGCGCACGATGCCTGCAGCCGGCGCCGGCACTTCCAGCGTCGCCTTGTCCGACTCCAGCACGATCAGCGGCTGTTCGGCCTCGACCGCGTCGCCGTCGGCGACCAGCACTTCAATCACCGGCACATCGCTGTAGTTGCCGATATCAGGCACACGCACGTCCAGCGTCGATGTCGCTCCGCTCGCCGGCGCAGCGGCGGGCGCCGACACTGGCGGCGTTGCAGCCGCCGGGGCTTCGGGCGCCGGAGTGGGCGCTTCAGCAACCGCTGCGGGCGCCGCCGCAGGACGCGCCGGCTCGGCCGGAGCAGCCTCCGCTTCGCCGGCCAGCTCCAGCGTGCAGACGGCGTGCCCTTCAGAAACCTTGTCACCGACTTTGATCTTGATGCCGTGCACCACGCCTGCGGCCGGCGCCGGCACTTCCAGCGTCGCCTTGTCCGACTCCAGCACGATCAGCGGCTGTTCGGCCTCGACCGATTCGCCCTCGGCGACCAGCACCTCGATCACCGGCACGTCGGCGTAGTTGCCGATATCCGGAACCTTCACATCCATCGTGTTCGCCATGGCTTAGCTCTTCCACGGAGCGATGCGATCCGGCTTGATGCCGTAGATCTTGATCGCCTGCGAGACTTTTTCCGCCAAGCACAGCTTCTGTTCGGCCAGTGCAGCCAGACTGCGCACGACGATCCAGCGGCGATCGATGCCGAAGAAATCACGCAGGGCCGGACGGTTGTCAGAACGCCCGAAGCCGTCGGTGCCGAGCACGTGATACGGCAACGGCACGTAGGGCCGGATCTGCTCGGGATAGGCGCGAACCCAGTCGGTACTGGCAATGACCGGACCGGTCATGCCGCCCAGGCATTCCTGCACGTACGACTTGCGCGGCGCCTCGGTCGGGTGCAACAGATTCCAGCGTTCGACTTCCTGACCATCGCGTGCCAGCTCGGTGAAGCTCGGCACACTCCAGACATCCGAGGTCACATCCCACTCGGCCTTCAACAACTCCGCCGCGGCCACCACTTCCTGCAGGATGCCGCCGGAGCCGATCAGCTGCACGTGCGCCTTGGCCGGCTGCTCTTCCGAGCGCAGCAGATACATGCCCTTGATGATGCCGCCTTCGACACCGGCCGGCATCGGCGGGTGCGCGTAGTTCTCGTTGTAGACCGACAGGTAGTAGTAGACGTCCTTGTGATCGACGTACATTTCCTTCATGCCGTGCTGGATGATGACCGCCAGCTCGTAGGCATAGGCCGGGTCATAGCTGCGGCAATTCGGAATCGTCGCGCTGAAGATGTGACTGTGGCCGTCCTCATGCTGCAGGCCTTCGCCGTTGAGCGAGGTCCGCCCCGCCGTGGCGCCAAGCAGGAAGCCGCGCGAGCGCATGTCGCCGGCAGCCCAGCACAGATCGCCGATGCGCTGGAAACCGAACATCGAATAGAAGATGTAGAACGGGATCAGGCCCACGCCGTGATTCGCATACGCGGTCGCCGCAGCGATCCAGCTCGACATTGCGCCGGCCTCGGTGATGCCTTCCTCGAGAATCTGGCCCTTGATGTCTTCCTTGTAGAACGCCAGCTGATCGGCGTCCTCCGGCTTGTACTTCTGCCCCACCACCGAATAGATGCCCAGCGAACGGAACATCGCCTCCATGCCGAAGGTCCGTGCCTCGTCCGGCACGATCGGCACCACGCGCTTGCCGATGGCCTTGTCGCGGCACAGTGACTGCAGCATCTGCACGAACGCCATTGTCGTGCTGATCTCGCGCTCACCGGTGCCGGCGAGCTGCTTGTCGAACGAAGCCAGCGGAGGAATCTCCAGCACCTCGTTGACCGGACGCCGTTCCGGCAGCGGCCCACCCAGCGCCTTGCGCCGTTCCTTCAGATATTGGATCTCCGGCGAATCGTCGGCCGGCCGGTAGAACGGCGTCTTCGCGATCTCCTCGTCGGAGATCGGAATCTGGAAACGATCACGGAATGCCTTGAGCGCATCCTCACCCATCTTCTTCTGCTGATGCGTGATGTTCTGGCCTTCACCGGCCTCGCCCATGCCGTAGCCCTTGACCGTCTTGGCCAGGATTACCGTCGGCGACCCGGTGTGCTTGCTCGCGGCGGCATACGCAGCGTAGATCTTGTGCGGGTCATGTCCGCCACGGTTCAGCCGCGCGATGTCTTCGTCCGACATCGAGCTGACCAGCCGCTCCAGCTCCGGATACTTGCCGAAGAAATGCTCGCGTGTGTACTTGCCACCCTTGGCCTTGTAGTTCTGATACTCGCCGTCGACGGTTTCATTGAACGCCTGGATCAGCTTGCCCGAGGTGTCCTGCGCGATCAGCGCGTCCCACGACGAACCCCAGATCAGCTTGATCACGTTCCAGCCGGCGCCGCGGAACGTGCCTTCCAGTTCCTGGATGATCTTGCCGTTGCCGCGCACCGGTCCGTCGAGCCGCTGCAAGTTGCAGTTCACCACGAAGATCAGGTTGTCGAGCTTCTCGCGGGCGGCGATGTCCATCGCGCCCAGCGACTCCGGCTCATCCATCTCGCCGTCACCGCAGAAGCACCAGACTTTGCGGCCCTCGGTCTTGGCCAGCCCGCGATTTTCCAGGTACTTCATCAGGCGTGCCTGATAGATGGCCTGGATCGGCCCCAGTCCCATCGACACCGTCGCGAACTGCCAGAAGTCGGGCAACAGCCAGGGATGCGGGTAACTCGGCAAGCCAGGCTTCAGCGCTTCCATGCGGAAACGCAGCAGCTGTTCCTCGCTCAGCCGGCCTTCGAGAAACGCGCGTGCGTAGATGCCCGGCGCCACATGACCCTGCACATAGATCAGATCCTGACCTTGCGGGTGGTCGACGCCTTTCCAGAAATGATTGAAGCCGACGTCGTACAGCGTCGCCGACGACGCAAAGCTGGCGATATGCCCCCCGATGCCGGCGTGCTCGCGATTGGCCGCCACCACCATCGCCATCGAATTCCAGCGCGCGAACGAGCGGATGCGCCACTCCAGCGCGTGATCACCCGGCGAACGCTCTTCCAGATGCGGCGGAATCGTATTGATGTAGGCGGTATTCGCCGAGTACGGCACATAGGTGCCGCTGCGCCGCGCCTGCTCCGTCAGCACTTCCAGCAGGTAATGCGCGCGCTCGGGGCCTTCACGTTGCAGCACGGCCTGCAGCGCGTCCAGCCATTCCTTGGTTTCGGTCGGATCGAGATCGGGGGTATTCAGATTTGTCATGGGGTTCTCCTCGCGCCGCACGACGAATCGCAGGACGTCGAGTCAGCGTAATGCATCTTTCAGCGCACTGTAGACGCGACGCCACACATACGTCCAATATATGGAACTACGCCTATTCATACTTATTAAATATACCGATGGAACTGCGTCATCTGCGCTACTTCCTCGCAGTCGCCGAAGAGCTGCACTTCACCCGTGCCGCAGAACGGCTGGGCATCGGCCAGCCGCCGCTGTCACAGCAGATCCAGCAACTTGAAAAGGAAATCGGCACACCGCTGTTCCGGCGCCTGCCCCGCGGCGTCGAGCTGACCGATGCCGGGCGCAGTTTCCAGCAAGACGCACGGACGATCATTGACGACGCCGAGCGCGCCACCGACCGTGCCCGCCGCGTGGCCCGCGGCGAACTCGGCCGCATCCGCGTCGGCATGATCAATTCGGCACCATTTCATCCGTTCATCCCGCGCGTGATCCGCGAGTTCCGCAAGCTCTATCCGAATGTCGCACTGAGCCTGCAGGAGAACAGCACGCCGGTACTGGCACAGGCCGTACGCGACGATCAGATCGACATCGCTTTCGTGCGCCCCCTGCTGGGCGACAACGACGGTCTGCAGGTCCGCAATCTTTTCGACGAGGATGTCGTCATCGCCCTGCCCAGCGGACACGCGCTCGCCAAACGCCAACGGCTGCCCCTGCTGTCGCTATCGCTTGAGCCGTTCGTGCTGTTTCCGCGTTCGGTCGGTTCCGGCCTCTACGACGACATCATCGCCGTCTGTCGCAAGGTTGGTTTCAGCCCGCGCATCGTGCAGGAAACCCTGCAGGTCACGTCGATCGTCAACCTCGTCGCTGCCGGCCTCGGCGTTTCGCTGGTCCCCGCATCGATGCAGCAGGTGCATACCGACGGCGTCACCTACCGCCCGATCAGCGGCCCGCGCCCGAAAGCCCGCATGAGCCTGATCTATCGCGAGACTGCTACCACGACCTCCTCGGTGACGCACATGATCAAACTTGCTACGCAGCTGGTGCGCGCCGATAGCGCGAAACGACCGTCCGCCGAAAACCACGAACCGCTCGCTTCTTAGTCGCAGTGCACTCCCTCCCACGCTTGCCCATCTTGAAAATCAGGCGTGTAATGGCCAGAAGCACTGAATGCTGCTTTGCCAAAAAAGACAAGCCAAGCGCAGCTCATAAATCACAGGCGCAGTGAGGTTTCATGGCAGAAGCGCCTTACATCGTTCCAACTTCGGACAATGTCCGATCGACGCTGAGCGACACCAATCCGAAGCTGGCGCATCGTCTTTCATCGACTATTCGTCGCTTTATAAAGTTGATCTGGAGTTAGAACGCACGGAGGCATATCCACCATGGCCGATACCGACACAGTGTTTTCGGGCTCCGTTGCAATGCTCTACGAATCGCATCTGGTTCCGCTGATCTTTGAACCCTACGCAGCGGACGTTGGAGAGCGGGTCAAGTCGAGAGCAGTGACCCGTCTACTTGAAGTGGCCGCCGGCACTGGCGTGGCAACCCGCTCGCTGGCGGCCGCACTGAATCCGGGCACTTCCATTGTTGCAACAGACTTAAATCAGGCCATGCTTGATAAAGCTGCTTCAATTGGGACGGCTCAGCCCGTTGAGTGGCAGCAAGCAAATGCGATGGCGTTGCCATTCCAGGAGGCCGACTTTGACGTCGTCGTTTGTCAGTTCGGAGCGATGTTCTTCCCGGACAAAGCCGCTGCCTTTGCCGAAGCACGTCGAGTGTTGCGTCCGGGCGGCACGTTCATCTTCAGCGTGTGGGATCGAATCGCAGAAAACGAATTTGCAGATTGCATCACAACGGCTCTGGAACAAGTCTTCCCAGAGGACCCGCCACGCTTCCTGGACCGCACGCCTCACGGCTATTACAACCTTCACGCCATTGAACAAGACATCGCGGCTGCGGGATTTCCACAGGCGCCACAGATCGTAACCGTGGAAGCGCGAAGCCGGGCACATTCCGCCCACATTCCCGCCGTTGCATATTGCCAGGGAACGCCGCTGCGCAATGAGATCGAGGCACGTGATCCCACGCGACTGCTCGACGCCACAAACGTCGCAGCCAATGCAATTGCGCAGGCGTTCGGGGCGGGCGCCGTTGAAGGCAAGATTCAAGCGCACATTGTCATCGTTGATGTGTGATGGGGCTGGATGTTGCCCTCTGGCAATCTATTGCAGGTGACGTCTACTCGCTACCCACTTTCGTCATAGCAAAAGCGGCTATCGCTTCAAGCGCACCTTACCGGAAGCGTTGGGAGCGACAAAGCAAGGTCTCTTGGACGCAGACCTTGTGCGGTGACTCAGTCGTCCCTGTTGCACCTATGAAGTGGAGGTTGTCATGCCAAAGTTCGTCATCGAGCGCGAGATTCCAGGAGCAGGAAATCTTACAGGGCAAGAGTTAAAAGCGATCTCGCAAACGTCATGTGGAGTTCTCAGTAAATTGGGGCCTCAAGTGCAATGGCTTGAAAGCTATGTAACGGGCGACAAAATCTACTGCGTATATATCGCCCCGAACGAGGAACTTGTCAGGGAGCACGCCAAGCAAGGTGGCTTCCCCGCAAACCGCGTTTCTCAAGTCACGTCAATCATTGATCCCACAACGGCGGACTAGCACCGCCCAAAACCGGATTTCACCCTACCCCGCACCGCAGTGGAGTGAAGCGGAGGCGCGGGGTAGGGTGAACTTGCACGTTTCCGCTCCGAACCAGCACGTAGGGCGGATCACTGATCCGCCTGTCGAGAAACCGGTTCGGAGGCCAAGCCTATGCCCCGATACGCTCGCGCCTGGGTGCCAGGTGGAGCTTTCTTCTTCACCGTTGCTCTGCTGGAACGACGCAGACGCCTGCTGACCGAGTACATCGATGCGCTGCGAGCGGCATTCAGGACGGTCAGGCAGCGGCGTCCCTTCGCCATCGATGCAATCGTGATCCTGCCGGATCACTTCCATACCGTTTGGACCTTGCCGCCGGGCGACGCTGATTTCTCCACGCGCAGGCGTCTGATCAAGACGGCATTCAGCCGATCCATTCCGCAAACAGAGCACCTCTCCCCACGACTTGCCGCCAAAGGCGAACGCGGCATCTGGCAGCGCCGCTTCTGGGAGCATGTGATCCGCGACGAGCAAGACTGGCGCCAACACGTCGACTACGTTCACTACAACCCGGTCAAACATGGCTATGTCCGATGTGCGCGGGATTGGCCGCATTCGACATTTCATCGCCATGTTGAGTCAGGCATTTGTCCCGCCGACTGGGGTGGGACGCCTAATCTCGAACTGGATCATCTGGAGTGACACAACCGGCGGATTACGCTGCGCTAATCCGCCCTACGCCGCTGGGCGATGCTGATTTCTCCACGCGTATGCGCCTGTCGAGTTCGCTGCAAACTCGGGCCGCGGAGTCCAGAGCAACTCGCCTCCCATCACCATGGATTTCTGCAGATCTCTGATTACGTTCCGCGCAGCCCGGCGAGACGGTCGAGGACGCTTTCCGGATGGGCTCCGACCGGTATTTCGGCAAAGCGGAATCCGCGCTCCGGGCACGGCGCCACAACGCCGTCTTCCCAGAAGCTCTCGGGAACCCGGAGACCCGGCGTGACGCCCGTCACCGGCGCGGACGCCACCAGGAAATCCAGTCCCTCTCCGACCTCAGCCGACACGTTCGCCGGCAGCAGCAGGCCGGTATCCCAGCGATAGTGCGAGGCGACGTTGAACACGGGCTGGTACAGCGGCAGCGCTTCGGCCAGGGACGGTGCAGGCTCCCTGCCCTCTTCGAGCAGGACGCCGTCCAGCCCGCAGTCGGCGAAGCTGCGGAGAAAGTCGGCGATGTATACCGCAGCGTCGTCTACGGCATCTGCATCCACCTCCACCGCGTCACCGGGGCGCGCCTGCGCATGGGCCACTGCCACCCAGTGGCGCGGCGACGGCAATGCCAGCACCAAGGGCTGGCTGCCGAAGCTGGAACGCAGGAAGGTCGCCAGCGACTGGAGATGCGCGCGCAGGGCTTCGTCGGCCAGCAAGGTCTTCAGCGGATAGTCGGTGCGCCTTTTCGCACCCATCGCGGCGACCAGTCCCGCGTTGGCGCGCAACCAGGCCTCTGCGACTTCCGCAACCGGAAGACTCACGACATTCGACTTGAGCAGGGCCTGGGCCTTGCGCATCCAGCCGGTGGCCGCATCCGCATCCAGCCAGGGCACGCTGCCCGCCGCCAGCAGGCGGGCAGCATAGGCGCGGAAGTCCAGCCAGAGACCTCCGTCGTCGGTGACGAGACGTTCGGTCAGCATGCCCATTGGCGCGTGCCCCACTCGCTCACAGGAAGCACTTCACTGTCATTTCCTCAGTGGCGGCTGAGCAGGATGTCGCCGGCCTGGTTGATCTCGAAGCGCCAGCTCTCCTCGATGCGGCAGGTGAAGAAGGCGTCCTCCAGCACCGCGGGCCCCGCCGCGGTGGCACCGGCCGGCTGGTCCTCCACGCGGTACAGCGGCAAGTCGCCGGCCAGCGTGCGGCGCTTCGCAGTGCTGACCGCGTCCTGGCTGGCCTTGCCGAACTCGCCCGCCAGCTTGGCATGGCTGATCGGCTTCACCGCCTGCAGCATCAGGCTGACGCGAGCCTGAGCCGGGATGGCAAGCTGGTCAGCGCCCAGCGCGATATGGTGCTCGCCCTCGGCATCGATCACCCGCAACGACTCTTCGATGCGGCACTGCTCCAGTTCGACACCCTCGCCGAACATGGCGCGGCGCGCCTGCAACAGCAGTTGTTCGCGGCAAGCCTGCAGCCCGGTGGCATCGTTGCTGGGCAGCGGCGCCTCGAAGGCGTGGGCGATGTCGGAGAAGCCGATGCCGAAGGCGGAGAACACCGCTGCCAAGCCGGGAATGATGACGCGTCCGATGTCGAGCGCCTCGGCCACCTTGCACGCTACGAAGGGCCCGGCGCCGCCGAAAGCGGCCAGCACCGTATCCCGCGTGATCGGGGCGTAGTCCTTCAGGCTGGCGGCGATCTTGCTCACCCAGGCCTTCTCCATCGCCTGGGCCGCCTGCTCGGGCGTCAGGCCCAGCGGCACGGCGACCTTCTCGGTGATGGCCGCACGTGCCCGCTCGACGTCGATCTTGAGCTCGCCGCCAAAGTAGGAGGCGGGATCGAGCAGGCCCGTCAGCAGGAAGGCGTCCGTCATCGTGGCCTCCTTGCCGCCCAGCCCGAAGCAGGCTGGGCCGGGCGCGCTGCCGACGCTCTCCGGACCGACCTTGATCCCCTTGCCCTCGGCCCTGATGATCGAACTGCCGCCGACACCGGCGCTGACGACGTCGCACAGCGGGAACGAGGTCTCGATGCCTTCCATCTTGCCGCGCCGATGCGCACGCACCACGCCATCCTCGACCAGGCCGATGTCGGTGGTGGTCCCGCCGACATCCATCGACAGCAGGCGCCGGAAGCCATAGTGGGCGGCCAGGGCCTTGCTGCCCTCGGCGCCGCCGCGCGGACCGGAGCTGTAGGTCTTGAGCGCGATGGTGCGCGCGACCCGGGCCGAGTGGCCGTCGTTGCGGAAGATCAGCAAGGGGTTGCGGGTGCGGTACTGGCGCAGCTTGTGCTCGGCGTTGTAAAGGAAGCGCTCCATCGCCGGATGCAGAAAGGCATTGAACAGCGCCGTCCAGGTCCGGCGCGCATCGTCGGCATCATCGACGACCTCGTGCGAATAGAGGATCGGGATGACGCCCAGCAGATGCGGCGGGAATTTGCGCAGCAGGATTTTCTTCAGGTTCGTCTCGCTGCTGCTGCAGGCGGAGCCGCCGAAGGCAACGACGATGCGATTCGCGCCCGCGGAGCAAAGGCTGTTGACCATGCGCACTGCGGCCGCTTCCAGCGCTTCGCCCTCCAGCGCCGGATCGAGCGTTTCGATGCGCGCCCCGACCAGGCTCGCCAGCAGTCCGCTCTGTTGCGCCGATGCCTGCAACGCCGCAGCCTCGAGCGTGCCCCCCAGGATCAGGCCCAGGCGCGGGCCTTTTCGCTCCACCAGGGCATTGGTGCCCTGGGTGGTGGAATAGCGGATGTATTCCGTCGACAGCAGCAACGCCATCAGGTCGTCCTCGCCGTAGATCGCGCGCGAGGCCTTCGTCAGACCGTCGATCAGGCACTTGGACAGATCGTGCGGCGTGGTGACGGTCTTGGTGCTCCAGACGCGATCGCCGTCGATAACGCAGATGTCGGTCAGCGTACCGCCGTTGTCGATGTTGATCAGTTTCCCCGCTGCAGCCGCGACCGCACCTGGGAGCGTTCCGGGGACATTTTCTGCGGCTTCCTCGAGATTTCCGTCGCCACCTGCAGGAACCATCAGCGCCGCTGTTCTTTGGGTATTCATGTCTGTAGATCTCCGTCTCGCCCCTGCCTATTTGCCGCCCGCCTGCCCCTGGCGGTACGTCGCCAGCTCGGCTTCGAGCTCGGCGATGCGCACGTCCTTGGGGTTGAGCATGAACTGGCTCGTCAGGTCCGGGCCCTGCATCTTCACGCGCTGCCCCGCGTAGATCCCATAGACTTCCGACGGGTCATCCCAGCAGCCCATATAGGGCAGATGGGCCGGTGGCTCCGGCGTGACCCAGGTCTTGACGAACTCGTCGAACGGAACCCCGCGAGCCTTGCGCGCCTCACGCTCTTCGGCGCGCCGTCGCGCCGTCGCCTCTTCATCGACGACCTCGGTCGCGGCATCGAAGACGACCTTGTAGATGTCGCGGGCCGTCTCGTCGGAGATGAAATTCTCTTCCAGATCCTTCATCACCAGGGCCGGATCACGCAGCAGCACATCTCCGTAACCGCCGCCGGCACCCTGGCACATCATGTACAGCTCGCCCGGAGCAGCCAGCTCGAAGGTCATGCCCATGGTATGGGTGGAATAGCTCGCGCCCTCGAAGGGCTGCGTGTTCATCAGCTCGATCATGTCGAAACTGAATTTCCCGGGATTCTTCTTCAGCTCGTCGAAGATGTTGATGTTCTTGATCTTGCACATCGGATACGCCGGGGAGGCATAGCCTCCGAACAGCGGCTGCGACGACGAGAAGAGCGAACCTGAGCAGCCGGTCATGAAACCCCACAGTCCGGAACGCCGGTAGGTATGAATCTGCTCGTAGCCCAGTCCACTGCGGTGCTTGCCGAAGCCGACCCGATCCCGCGCCATGGTGAAGGCCCCCAGCCGGACCATGGGCAAGTCCTCCTCCATCAGCTCGATCTCGCCGAGGTCGCAGTGGGCTGCGAACGGCGGCGAGATCGAGTGCTCGCCGTCGCGATGCGAGCGCCCCCCCTGCCCCATGCCGTTGATGTCTGCGCAGAAGTTGCCGGTGTATTCGCAGTGCTGGGTCAGGCCGCCGTAGATCAGCGAAGCCGGCTGGTCGTACTGTGGCGCGACGATCGCGGTGTAGCGGTGCGGCAGCGAGTAGTTGAACTTCGCCATGGGAATGCAGGCGATGGTCATGGTCTTGAACAGCGGGATCAGGCTCATCGCCTGCGGCGTGTCGAAGGAGCCATTGATCAGCGAGTTCTTGTCGAAGATGAAGTCGAACGGCGTGAACACCGCCATGGTGAACGGCAGGTCGGGCCAGATGTTCTGCATGAAGCCGGTGAACAGCATGGTCTTGAACGACGCCTGGCAGGCGTTGATCGAGCGGTTCAGCAGCTCCGGCGAACTGCCGCGCATGTCGACGATCATGCGGTCGCCCTTGACCGTCAACGCCATGGTGAGCTTGAGCATGGCGCTCTCGCGCAGCGTCGAGTCGGCGAAGCTCACCGTCCTCATGGTGCCGTCCGGCAGCTCGCGGATGCGGCGGTGCACTTCCTCGACCACGTCCTCGATGTGCTGGCGCAGCGTCACGATCAGCGCCTCCTCGCCGTGCTCCTCGAGCACCTTGAGGATGCGCTCGCGCAGGCGCAGCACCGAATGCAGGCGCACCTTCATGTCCTCGAGCTGCAGCTTGGGATCACGCACCGAGTTCTGCAGGAAGGTCACCAGGTCACGCTTGAGTTCGCCGTTCTCGGCGACGCGGAACGGCGGCATCTTCAGGCCTTCATCGAACTTGCTCTCGGCCGCGGCCGGCATGCCGCCGGGCTCGCACGAACCGTTCTCGCCCTCGTGGATCGTCGCCGACAGCCAGCAGACCAGCTTTCCCTTCCAGAACACCGGCATCATCATCGACTGGTCGGTGTTGTGGATGCCGCCGTAGCGGGCGTCGTTGTGGATGAAGCCGTCGCCGTCGCGCACGCCGACGGTGGGCTCGTTGACCCAGTACTTGTTGATGAACTTGATCGGATAGAACACCGCGGCGGCGAAGCCGCCGACGCCGTGCGGCGCGATCATCGACAGATCGCCGGCGGCGGTGAAGATCGCCGTGGTCATGTCGCCCCACTTCGCGCCCGGAGCGACGCCCATCTGCTCGATCATCGTGTGGCTTTCGTCGAGCGCCGCAATGATCAGGCCGCGCACCTCGTTGATCTTGTGCGCGTCAACGCGGCCGCTGCCGAGCAATTCCTCCTCGACCGCCGAGCGCGGCTCGATGCGGTGGTTTTCCATGATCATCGGGTCGGGCGCCAGGAACAGCTTGTTCTCGTCGAGGAACTTCTCGATCAGCGCCTGCTGCTCGGCGTTCGGCTGGATGTCGTCCATGGTGTTCTCCTTCAATTTGTCTGAGTGAACCAGACGGCGTTCTGGGCCGCCGCCTGGTAGCGCCAGCCTGGTTCGACCAGATAGGTCGTCGCACGCGTGACGACGATGGCCGGCCCTTCGATCGTGGTGCCGGGCGCAAGCGCCGCATCGTCGTAGACGCGCGTGTCCAGGCCCTGGTCATGACCGACGAAGTGGCAGACGCGCGTGCCGACCGGCGTCGGCGGCGGCAGTGCCTTGCCATTGGGCTTGATGCCCGTGAATGCGATGCCGGGATGCTGCACGAAGGAGCAGACACGGATCGTGTTGATGCGCACACCGGCTTCCGGCGTCTGGCTACCCTTGCCGAAGCGCTCGCCGTAACGCGTGTGGAACAGATCGATCAGCTTGAGTACGTCCTCCGGCGAGCTGACGCGGTTGAGGTCGGTGACCACCGCCGTCTCGACGCGCTGGTTGCCGTAGCGCATGTCCAGCTCCAGCCGGTAGCGGATCTGCTCGTCGGCGAAACCCTGCCGCATCAGATCCTCGCGGCCGCGCCGCTCCAGGTCCTCGACGATGCGGTTGAAGCGCGGGTAGTCGGTGAAGAACTTGCGCCGGTTGGCGTCGAACAGCGTGGTCCAGGTGCTCATCTCGTGGATGTGCATCTGGTCCATGTTGCCCGCACCGACCGCGGAGAACACCGAGGCGAACGGCGGCGCCAGGATGGTCTTGACGCCCAGCGCGCGGGCAATGCCGCAGGCGTGGAGAGGGCCGTTGCCGCCGTAGGCCAGCGTCGTGAAGTTCTGCGGGTCGTAGCCGCGCGTGCGCAGCTCGCGGGCGATGCCGTTGGCCATGTTGCCGTCGACGGTCTGCTTGACCAGCTTGGCGATGCCGACGGGGTCCAGATCGAGCGCATCGCACAGATCCCCGAACGCCTGCTTGGAGCGGCGCGGATTGAGCGGGATGTAGCCGTTGGCGTAGTTCTTGGGATCGAGATAGCCAAGCAGCAGATCGGCGTCGGTGGCCGTCGGATTCATGCCGCCGCGGTCGTAGCACGCGGGGCCGGGGTCGGAGCCGGCGCTGTCAGGGCCGACCTGCACGGTCTTGAACATGCGGTCGTAGCGGCAGATCGAGCCGCCGCCGGCACCGAGCGTGACCAGGTGCACCATCGGCACGCTGACCATCCAGCGCTCGATGACCGGATTGAAGTCGTAGTGCTTGACGCCGCCTTCGACGACGATGCCGATGTCGAAGCTGGTGCCGCCCATGTCGGTAGCGACGATGTTGCCAAGCTCGGTCTGCAGCGCCAGGTGCTCGCTTGCGGCGATGCCCGACACCGGACCCGAGTGCACGGTCTGCAGTGCATCGGTCGAATTGAGCTGCGCCATGCCGCCCGAGTTGTGATTGACCAGCATCGGCTTGTCGTAGCCCGCTTCCCGCAGATTGAGCTCCAGGGTCCCCAGGCCGTGGTACATCACCTGATGCAGGTAGGCGTCGATGATGGTGGACATGGCGCGCACGTACTCGCCCTTGCGCCCGGCCACCTGGTGGCTGAGCAGCATCGGGATGGCGCCCAGCAGGTGAGAGGGATAGTCCTCCAGGAATATCTCGCGAATGCGCAGTTCGTGAACGGGGTTGACGACGCTGTTGGCGCAGACCACGACGAGCGCCTCCGCGCCGCGATTGACGAGGTCGCGGAGCTGGTGCCGGAGGTTGTCCTCGTCCAGCTCCATGACGATGTCGCCGTCGTAATCAATGCGCTCGCGCACTTCGGCGATCATGGGGATCGGCACGATGGGATCCGGCCGCTGCGCGTTCGGGACGTCCATCTGGCGTTTGTGGTCCAGGCCCACGCCATATCCCTTCGCACGCGCCAGCGGAACCGACGAGCGGAACCCCGCCGTGGTGAGCAAGGCCACCCGCGGCCCCTTGCGCTCGATCAGCGCGTTGGTGCCCAGGGTGGTTGCATAGCGGACCGAATCCAGCTGGGACAGCAGATCCCGCTCGGTGATGCCAAGCTCGCGGCAGGCGTTTGACAAGGCCTCGTTGAAGCCCAGAGCCAGGTTGTGGTGCGTCGTCAGTGCCTTGCTTTCGATGTAGCGCCCACCCCAGGCCACGAAGCAGTCCGTGAAGGTGCCGCCGATGTCGACGGAGACGCGCTTCATTTCCGCGCCCCATGATCGTGCCCGTGACCATGGGCATGATCGTGATCGTGGAGGCGCCTGGGAGGATCAGTGCCGACGGGCGCTTCGAGCACTTCGTCGCGGCTGCGCCACTGCGCCTTCAAGGCATCGATGTCGAGATCGATGTCCCGCACCGGCGGGTGCCCCGGTGGCAGGTACTCCGTCTCGATCATGCTGCCGCACTGAGGGCAGTAGTACTCCAGGATCCGGCACCACTGCGGATCGGGGGAGTAGGTGAGCTTGTACTTGGACGGATCGAGGAGCGGCTTGTGGATCTCCCGGGGATCGCGGTCGTACACCAGCAGGCCGCGCTTGTAGTTGTCGCGCGCGGAAACCAGGGCGGCGTCGCAGTGGCGACACTCCCAGAGCTCCTTTTCCAGATCGATTCTTAGGTTTTCGGTAATTAGGACCTTCATCTGCCGCTCCTCACCTGGGCGCCTGGCATGGACGCATCTATTGGGTTCGGAACAGTCTAGAGGCGCCCTTGCAATCGTCCCCACCCAAAAGGGCTGTCAACGCACTAGTGCCCATCAGGGATGCCGCAGCGATCGCGGAAGTGTTAGCAGGTGGACTTCCCCAAGGCGGTAGACAAACCGGCCCTCACAAAGCGGCCCGCGCCCGAAAGCCCGCATGAGCCTGATCTATCGCGAGACCGCGGCCACGACCTCCTCGGTGACACACATGATGAAACTTGCTACGCAGCTGGTGCGCGCCGACAGCGCGAAACGACCATCCGCCGAAAATCACGAACCGCTCGCTCCTTAGGCGCAGTGCACTCCCTTCCACGCTTGCCCATCTTGAAGATCAGGCGTGTAATGCGGAAAAGCGCAGACGCACGGCTTCGTCGGAAAACCGCGAAGCACGGCTCATGAATCACAAGCGCAGGGAGGTTTCATGGCAGCAACGCCACACACTGACCCATCTTCGGACCGCGCCCAGAACAAGCCGTGCGCACCCATTGCCAAGGCCCTGACTGTCGCGGTATGCATTGGCTCGGCACTACTCTCATCGGGTGCCTTTGCTAAAAACTGCAAAAAGGGCATTCCCTGCGGAAACACTTGCATTGCTGCCAACAAGACTTGTCACATAGGTGCCGGCAGACCGAGCTACAACTTCAGCGCACCAACCACTCAAAGCAATACCCCCCCACCCAAATCACACCCTAGTGTTCCCATAAACAGCGGAAGAACCGTGCTTTACGTCGCGGTCGCGGAGCTGTCTGTTTTCTCAGAACCCTCCGTTTCTGCGGACATAGTCCGTTCGCTTAGTTTTGGTGATGTCGTGATTCAGTATGAGCGCTTAGCTCAGTGGGTGCGTATATCTCCGGCCAGCGCATCGTCGGCATGGGTCTTTTATAGCGGCTTAACATCGGTGGCACCCTGAAGTCGACATACGGAGAATCCCTGATCTACCGGTCACGAGGGCTATACGGATAGCAAGCCAACACAATCCCAATTCGCTCGAGTCCGCGCAGCGCGGATCACTGATCCGCCTTTCACGAAATTGGTTCAGACGGAAAGCAAAGGCAATGCCTCGATGCGCTGAGAACTACATTCAAGACTATGAACTTGATCATCTGGAATGACACTGCCGGAGGATTACGCAGCGCGAATCCGCTCTGGCAGGAGCGGGCTGGCCTTCGCCGTCTTGCCATACCCATGCGCATCTCATGCCTTTTGTGGATCGCGCTTTGTAGTGGCGTCACTTGCGCGGCGGACACGCAATTTTGCGTCCGCCCGAAAGACGAGGCTTGTAGCGGACCAATTTGCGGACTTCATCCTCGGATGCCAGAGGATCTAGACCACGCGTTGATAACCGAGCAGTCACTGACCCCGGAGCAGTACGAAGCCGACCTTCGGGTATTGAAGCGAGCTGCCAATCCGGATTACTTGAAAACCGCTGACGGCGAATTCGGCATGGTGCTGACGAGTGCTCGGCGGTCGGCTCGCGCATACGAATTGAAAATGATTTATGAGCGCAACCGCACCGATACCGCCAAGGCGAACTTCTGCAGATGGCTGAGAGACGAAGGTTTCCACCCCGAGTAAAGGACCCACGTGGGGCGGATCACTGATATACCCGTCGCAAAACCGGTTCGGACGAAGAAGCGAACACAATGCACCGATACGCTCGTGCATGGATATCCGGCGGCACCTTCTTCTTCACCGTCGCCCCGCTGGAGCGACGCACGCACGTGCCAAACGAAAACATTCATCAGCCGCCGACGGCTATCGATGCGCTGGCGCACCCCACGCTTTCTAAAGACGAATGCACCACCTAAAGTGACAACGCACTAAGGCAAAGCCGAAAACGTTTCAACGTCTACTCGATCCTGACCGGCATCCGCCGTGCACCCCAGGTCCCGGCCGGGCCGTCGAACACGCCAGGGATGCGGTGATTGCAGTGATTGCAGCAGCCGTCGTCGGTGAGTCCGTATTCGCCGATTTCGTAGGCGTCGCGTTCGATCAGCAGCGCTTGGCATTGCGGGCAGTAGGTGCTGCCACCTTCACGGTCATGCACGTTGCCGGTGTAGACGTAGTGCAGTCCGTGCTCCATCGCGATCTTGCGGGCACGGGCGAGCGTCGACGGCGGGGTCGGTGACGCATCGCGCATCTTGTAGTCGGGATGAAACGCGGTGAAGTGCAGCGGCACGTCGGGGCCGAGCTTGTCGGCGATCCAGCGGCACTGGCTCTCCAGCTCCGCATCACTGTCGTTCTGCCCCGGAATCAGAAGCGTGGTGATTTCGAGCCAGACATTGGTGTCGTGCTTGATGTACTGCAGCGTGTCGAGCACCGCGCCGAGTTCCGCGCCGCAGACGTGTTTGTAGAAACGTTCGTTGAACGCCTTGAGGTCCACGTTCGCGGCGTCCATGTGCGCGTAGAACTCGCGGCGCGCATCCGGGCTGATGTAACCGGCGGTGACGGCAACCGGACGGATGCCGAGTTCGCGCGCGGCGTCGGCACAATCCACCGCGTATTCGAGAAAGATCACCGGATCGTTGTAGGTGAAGGCGATGCTGCGGCAACCGAGACGCTGGGCCGTCTGCGCAAGCTGCTCGGGGCTGGCGCGGCCGGACATCAGATCGGTCTGCCGCGCCTTGGAGATGTCCCAGTTCTGACAGAACTTGCAGGCCAGGTTGCAGCCGGCGGTACCGAACGACAGCACGCTGGAGCCGGGCAGGAAATGATTCAGCGGTTTCTTCTCGATCGGATCGACACAGAAACCACTGGAGCGGCCGTAGGAATACAGCCACATCTGATCCTGCTCACGGCCACGCACGAAGCACAACCCGCGCTGGCCTTCGTGCAGTCGGCATTCGCGCGGGCAAAGGTCACACTGCAGACGGCCATCGGGTAGCAGCTGCCAGTAGCGGCCGGGTACCGTATTGATGTCCATGGGCTATAAATGTGGACGGGTCCTTGCAACTCAAGAAAGCAGCCGCATTTTTCGAGTCATGGAAACACGATCACCCGCCGTTGCCGGACTGTTCTACCCCGCCGCTCCCGAAGCGTTGCGGCAGGAAGTAGACGGCTATCTGTCTGCGGCGGACGCTCCGACGGGCATCGCACCGCATGCACTGATCGTTCCGCATGCCGGCTACCGCCATTCGGCTGCCGTCGCTGCCACGGCATATGCCCTGCTGCGCGGCCACCGCTACTCCCGCGTTGTCCTGATCGGCCCGGCACATCGTGTCGCCTTTCGTGGCATCGCGCTGCCGAGTGTCGAGCATTTCGACACGCCGTTGGGCAGCACGACGCTCGACACGGATCTGATCGGCCGTCTGGCGACACTGCCGGATGTTGTCCTGCGCGACGACGCCCATGCGCTTGAACATTGTCTCGAGGTACAGCTTCCCTTCCTGCAGGTACTGCTGCCGGAATTCCTGCTGGTTCCCGCGGTCATTGGCGCTGCATCGCCACAGGCGGTCGAGTCTTTTCTCGACGCCGCCATCGACGCCGATACGCTGGTCGTCGTCAGCACCGATCTTTCGCACTTCCACGACGATGCAACAGCGCGGCGCATTGACCGCCACACGGTCGCGCGCATCGAGTCACTCGCAACCGATTTGGACGGAAACGAAGCCTGCGGCGCGATGGCGCTGAATGGTTTTCTGCGCTATGCCGCCGGCCGCCACTGGCGCGTGGCACGGCTGGACGTGCGCAACTCCGGCGATACCGGCGGCGACTACAGCCGCGTGGTGGGCTATGGCAGCTTTGTCGTCGCCTGAACACATGACCGAATCCGCGCACGAATACACGATCGAACAGCGCCGCACGCTGCTGCAGCATGCGCGCGCCAGCATCCGTCACGGGCTCGACGCGGGTGGACCCTTGCTCGAAAGACCCACTCCGACCGACGCGGCGTTGTTGATACCCCGCGCCAGCTTCGTGACGCTGCACCGTGAAGCACGGCTGCGCGGCTGCATCGGCGAACTCGAAGCGCGATACCCGCTGATCGAAAGTGTGGCCCACAACGCCTGGGCCGCCGCCTTCAACGACCCGCGCTTTCCGCCGCTGCAGGACGCCGAATTCGCGAGCCTCGACATCCATATCTCGGTGCTCTCGCCGTCGACGCCGATTGATGCCGACAGTGAGTCGGCCTTGCTGGCCGCGTTGCGGCCGGGCATCGACGGCATCGTGCTGCAACAGGGTTCTCGACGCAGCACCTTTCTGCCCCAGGTCTGGGAGCAGATCCCCAGTCCTGCCGCATTTCTGCAGCAGCTGCGGCTCAAGGCCGGCCTGCCGGCACACTACGACCCGGGCGCCAGCTACCTGCGCTACACCGTCGAGGCTTTTGGCGCGGAGTGACCCTGCGGTATCCGGCGATCCCATCCTTGACCTTGATTCCCCGAGGCCAGCCACCGGGTGAGCAGGCTGTGATCTGCCCACCCGGTCGTTCCGGAATGCAGCGGATTACTTCGGTGGCGTGTAGCCGGCGTCCAGCGCGGCCTGCACCAGCTGCTGCCACTCTTCGAGATGCTCGACGTGGCGCTTCTGCACCTCGGCATAACGCTCCTTCGAAAAGCTCGTCTGCGCCGCTGACAGCTGCGCCGAACACGCCAGTCCATACGATGCATCGTCCGGCACATCGAACGCCGGGGCATCCGTGTTGGGCGGAGAGCTGAAGTCCAGCACTTCCGCGAAGTTCATCGAGGTCGTGCCGCGCGCACCCAATGGTGCAAAACCGAAGCGCCACGCAATCATGTTCAGGATCGAATTCGGGTCCAGCTGGCGCTTTTCGATATGACCCCGACGTGCCCGCGGTCCGAGCACGACGCAGGGCACGCGGAAGCCGAGGCGGCCGTCGTTTCCGGTTGCTTTGAATTCTTCGTAGCTGACCGGCGCGAGCGGCGGCACTACGTGGTCATAGAACCCGCCCCACTCGTCGTAGTTGATGATGAACAGCGTCTTCTCCCACTTAGGACTGGTGCGCAGGGCGTCATAGACGGTGTTCATCAGCACCTGACCCTTGCGGATGTCCGCCATCGGATGATCGTCGTTGGACGTTCCCGCGCCTTCTCCGAGCATCGACGGGTCAATGTACGTGACGTCCGCCAGATCGCCGTTCTTGGCATCCGTCAGAAAGCGATCGAACGGCAGGATGTTCTCGACGCCGGGGTTGTGCCCGCCGAACTCCAGGCTGACCAGCGCCCAGCCGGCGAGATCGCCGTAGTAATAGCGGCCCGTGCGCCCCACACTCTTCAACGCATCCCATACCGTGGCCTGCGAAAAGAAGGTGATGTCGTTGGTGATCTTGTCGGTCTGGCCGGCATGCATGTAGTAGCGGTTCGGCTGGGTCGGACCAAGGATGCCGCTGAAGTAGCGATCGCACAGCGTCCAGTTCTCGACCACGCCCTTGAAGAACGGCAGGCTGTCGGCGGTGTAGTAGCCGATCGGGAAACGGTCGCCGACCGGCTGGGTCAGCAGGAAGCCATCCATCTTGCCGTCGTTGAGATGGGTCCGCCCGCCGTTGTAGCTGTGTGAAGGATCGGCGTTTGCACAGCCTTGGAAGTCGGGCGCCAGATCGTAGGTACTCTGGGCATTGCCGTCGCTGTCGAGCAGCGTAAGGTTCGGGCGCATTACGTCCGCACCGGGCACCCAGCTGAAGTAGTGATCGAACGAGCGGTTCTCCATCATCAGCACCACGATGTGATCAATGCCGGAGTCTTCCGGGTTCGGCAGAACCGACGCCTTTTCGCTCTCGGCGGAGCCGGAGCTGTCACAGGCCGCCAGTCCCGCAACACCCGCCGACGCAGCAATGCCAGCCAACAGTTTGCGACGGATGGGATCGACGGTTTTTTTCGAATCTTGCGAGGCCACGACTGCACTTCCAGAAGGTTGGTGAACCCTCAAGATTAGGCAGTCCGTGTTACACGCCCTCGAAGTCGGACATCCCCATGGCGCAGGGAAGCGTCATCCGGCATCGTCTCGACATGCAGGCGCCTTCGCACGAAGTCATCGGTGAAATACCTGACATGGCGCAATCAACGCGTGGTCCGAATCAGCGGGAACCACAGCGCCTGATGCAAAGAAGCCGGGCGGCTTCGGCGCGCCCGGCTTCTTGGTCGGCCTCAGCGGGTCTGCTGATAGACCGTCGCCTCGAACTCCAGGAACAGCGGCAGCGCCTTGATATCGGCAAACGGCAGGATCTGCGTCATCAGCACGCCGGCAATGCCTGAACTGGGGTCGATCCAGTAGTAGGAGTTGGCCAGACCGGCCCACATCAGGCTGCCAGCGGAGCGGCCCGTCGGCAGTGGCTTGGTGTTGATCAGGAATCCAAGTCCCCATTTATGCGGGATGCCGGGCGGCATCGGCATGTCGTTGGTGAACATCGGGTTTGCGCTCTTGAGCGACGGCACATCCAGATCGCCGATCTGATTGCTCGACATCTGCTCGACCGTCTCGGGCTTCAGGATCTGCTGGCCGTCGAGTGAGCCGCCATTGAGCAGCATGCGCACAAACTTGAGGTAGTCACCCACGGTGCCGTAAAGCCCGCCGCCGCCCATGTCGAACTCCGGCTCCTGCGGCACTTCCAGCTCCAGCGGTGCCAGTCCGCCATCCGGCAGGCGCGCGTGAATCGTTGCCAGTCGCGCACGCATGTCATCGCGCAACTTGAACGCCGTGTCGTTCATGCCGAGTGGCCCGAGCACGTTCTCACTCAGGTACTCACCCAGCCTCTGGCCGCTCGCAGCCTCAACCAGACGGCCGACCCAGTCGGTGCTGACGCCGTAGGACCATTGCTCGCCCGGATCGAACAACAGCGGCAGACGGATGCTGTCCAGCGCGCAGGTGATGAAGCCCGGCGCCCCGGTGGCGGCCTGAAAGCGCTGCACGTCTTCGCTGAGAAACTCGTAGCTGAAGCCGGCAGTGTGGGTCAGCAGATGACGCAGCGTCACCGGCTGCTTCGGCGCGCGCAGCTGCGGCTTGCCGTCGGCATCGAAGCCTTCGATGACCTTCACGTCCGCCAGTTCCGGCAGCCAGGTGGATGCCGGGCTGTCGAGATCCAGCTTGCCCTGCTCGACCAGCTGCATTGCCGCAACCGAAGTCAGCGCCTTGGTCATCGACGCAATCAGGCCCACCGTGTCGGCGTCCATCGACGCGCCGGCTCCCACAACGCGCTCACCGAACGCGCCTTCGTACAGGGTGCCATTGCGGTCCGTGACCATGGCCACGACACCGGGCACCCCGTTGGCGCCGACCGCACGCTGCAACACGCTATCCAGCGCCTGTTTGATCGTCATGCTGTGTTCTCCTCGCTGATGCACCCGAACCCACCGCTGCGGCAAGAAGCCACAGCAGGCGGGGCCGGAAAATCGCCTGTGTCGTTCAGGCCGCTTTTGCGGTGGGCTGACTCACCGCTGCCGGACGCTTGAATTCGAGCAGACCGTCGTCGATCGGCTGCTCCAGCAACATCGGTCGGTCACGAACGTAATTATTAAGGACGCGCCAGGGCAGATTGCGTCCTTGACGTGGCAACACCGAGTCTCCGCGCCTGACATAACCGGAGCTGAGCGAGCCCATAATCGACTCGGCCTGCTGCACCTCACCCGACGGCGCTCGCGCCGTGGCCACAGCGTAGCCGTGCTGATCCATAAAGTTGAGCAGGCGGCAGAAGTATTCCGAAGCGATGTCCGCCTTCAGCGTCCACGATGCATTGGTGTAACCAATGATCCAGGCCATGTTGGGCACGTCCTGCATCAAGGTGCCTTTATAGGTCATCAACTCACCAGTCTTTTGCAATTGGCCGTCGACTCGCAGATCGACCCCGCCAAATACCTGGATCTGCAGCCCCGTCGCAGTGACGATGATGTCAGCTTCCAGCTCCTGCCCTGACGTCAGCAGGATGCCTTTTTCGGTGAATGTTTCGATGTGATCCGTCACCACGGACGCCTTGCCCGCCTTAATGACCTTGAACAAGTCAGCATCCGGCACCGCACACAGACGCTCATCCCAGGGCTTGTAGGCCGGCGTGAAGTGGCGCATGTCCACGCTCTCGCCAACCTGCTTGCGAACATTATTCAACAGCCACGAACGCACTTTGTCCGGCCAACGCTTTGCAGCCTTGAACAAGGTCCGCTGCAGAAACATATTGCGTCGGCGCGCAAAGCTGTAGACCCAGTGCTCCGGCAGGAATCGGATCAGCGCCTTCAAAGATTTATCGCTGCCCGGCACCGAAAAAACATAGCTGGGCGAACGCTGCAACATGGTCACGTGCGCAGCATCCGCAGCCATGGCCGGAACCAGCGTGACCGCCGTCGCACCACTGCCGATCACCACCACGCGCTTGCCGCGATAGTCCAGGTTCTCCGGCCAGTGCTGTGGATGAATGCACCGCCCCTTGAAGCGCTCGACCCCCGGAAATTCCGGAAGGTAGCCCTTGTCGTAGTTGTAGTAGCCGGTGCAACTGACCAGATAGTTGCTGGTGAAAGTGCGCGTCTTGCCGGTTTCTTCTTCGAGCGCTGTCACTGTCCAGTGCTGAAGCTCGCTGGACCAGTCCGCGCCAGTGATCTTCAGCCCGAACTGGATCTTCTGTTCGACGCCGTACTCGCGCGCGGTATCGCGTACGTAGTTGCGGATCGATTCGCCATCCGCCAGTACCTTGAGCGCGTGCCAGGGGCGGAACTTGTAGCCGAACGTGAACATGTCCGAATCGGAACGGATGCCCGGATAGCGGAACAGATCCCAGGTTCCGCCGATCGCCTTGCGCCGTTCGAGAATGGCGACACGCTTGCCTGGGCAGTCGATGGCCAGATGGCAAGCCATGCCGATGCCAGACAGTCCCGCGCCGACGATGAGTACGTCGTAGTCAGATTGCACGCCTGATTCTCCTCATTTCTGTGTGCCACATCGTCTAAGTATGTCGCTGCCAGTCGATGTGGAACATGACATTTTGAGACAGAAGCGAAAGATAGTCGCATGTGGCCGTAATCGAGTTTACCCAGGTACTGCGCCGCTTCGGAGCACTGATACGCCACCCTCCGATTTCGTGCGCCCCGCCGCGCGCACGCTTCACAGACCGCGATCTGCAGCTGCCTATGTGCCGCCATGTGAAGTCGACGTATGCTGCACCCGCAATGCTGATCCTGAAAAAAATCTCCGGCCTGATGCTGATGCTGTTGTGCATCAGTGCGCTGCCATGCGCCGCGGCACAGAACTGCACGAGCTGTCATGTCGCCCAGAAGTCCGGCTTCTCCACTGCGCACGCCGCCATCGCGGAGCAGTGCACGCAGTGCCACGCGGGCAACGCCGAGGGCACGACACAAGCGCAGGCGCACACCGGGCTGATCGCCTTCCCCGGCAATCTCGACACTGCGGCGCGCGCCTGCGGCGGCTGCCATGTCGAAGAGGTCGCTGCGGTCACGAAGAGTCTGATGCATACCGGGGCCCGCCTGATCGCAACCACGCGCAAGACTTTCGGCGAGCCTGCACACAATCCCGGACACAACACGCTCAGCGAGCTGGCGCAGTCTCCGGCCGACAGCCTGTTGCGCAAGCAGTGCGCCAGCTGCCATCTGGGACAGAACAAGACAGTTCATCAACTGGATGCGACGCATGATCGTGGGGGCGGCTGCCTTGCGTGCCATATCAATCAGCAGTCGAAGTCATCGCATCCGGCCCTGACCGCAACGGTCAGCGACGCGCGCTGCTTCGGCTGCCATTCACGTTCAGGGCGGATCTCGCTGAGCTACGCCGGCCTGGCCGAGATCATTCCGCCGCCAGAAGGCGCAGACCAACAACACCCGCCCGCGCAGCTTGAAGACGGACGCACGGTCGAGATCCTCAGCGCGGACCGCCACCATGCCGGCGGCATGGCCTGCATCGACTGCCATACCGCCAGAGACGTGATGGGGCTCGGCGCCGCGTCACCGTCAACCGGTGCACACAAGACCATCGACATCCGCTGCGTCGACTGCCATCAGATCACCCGCAGCATCACGGCTGAACAGTGGCCTGCGGCCTACCGCAAGCTGCGGGTGCAAGTTCCGTTCAAGACCGATGCACGGACCCGCTTTGCGCTGAGCACCAACGGCACGCCGTTGTGGAACATCGAGCTCGACAGCGCTGGAGGCGCACGACTGCACCGCAAGGACGGCCAGGGCGTCTTGCCGATTCCGCCGTATCGCGCCGAGGACCATCCGCTGGCGAAGCAGCATGCGCGGCTGGACTGCTCCAGCTGCCACGCCAACTGGGCGCCGCAATGCTACGGCTGCCACCTCAGCTATGACGAATCGGAACAGCAGTACGACCATATGCTCGGAAAAATGACGCCCGGGCGCTGGAATGAACAGCGCGCCGACACGCGCAATGCCTTGCCGCCACTTGGCGTTGATGCCGACGGCAAGATCGTGGTCGTCGTTCCGGGCATGATCATGGACGTGACCCATCCGGCCTGGGAACAGCCGCTTTTCCTGCGGCGCTTTGCTGCGCTGGAACCGCACACGACCGGTGCCGCACGCAGCTGCGCCTCGTGCCACCGCTCATCGATCGCACTCGGCCTGGGCCAGGGTCTGCTACGCAAGGATGGCGAACGGTGGCAATTCAAGCCGGCGCTGCCGCCGCTGCAGGACGGGCTCCCAGCTGACGCCTGGACGCGGCTCGATGGCGCCGCGACGCCACCGGTGACTGACGCTGTGCGTCCGTTTTCGCGGAAAGAAATTGAACGCATTCTGGCGGCGCCACTACCGCCGGAATCATTGACGGCCCGCTAAGCGATATATCGCGATTCTGGCGTGGCCAAAGACAGCCGTGAGTTCAGCAACCTTCAGACGCTGCCGGCTTATTCCGCTGCCTTTCTTGCTGCTTCACCGGCGGCGTGTACGCCGGAACCGGCGCTTCGACCGGCGCCGCTGCAGGCGCTGGCGCAGCAACCGGCGAAGCCTGCGCGATCTGCCCACCCCCAACAAAGTGGCAGGCAATCGCATGCTGCTCGGAGACACGCGGGAACTCACCGTCGGCCAACACCGGCTGCACGTCCGGATTCAGCACATGCTCGCTCCAGTAGTTGTAGCCGCCCAGCAACAGGCTGGCGTCATGTCCGCCCGCCAGACGCAACAACACCGCCGCCTGCGCCGCGACTTCGGACCCCTGCGAATAGATCACGAGGCGCCGATCCTTCGGCAGCGACTTCAGCGTCTCCGGCATGACCAGCTCGCTGACTGAAAGATTGCGTGCGCCCTCGATATGGCCGGTGGAAAAATCCTCAGCGGAGCGCACATCGATCAAGGCGAAGTCCTTCTTGCCTTCGATGATCCAGCGCGCGAGGTCTTCGGCGGTGACACGATCATCCTTGCGTGCGACGGCCTGGGCCACCTGATCGAAGCTCTGCCCCTGCGCGCTGGGCGCGCGGTCGCCGCAGGCGGTGACGCTCAGCGCAGCGAGCAGACTCAGCGGCAAGCGCTTGCATACATTCTTGAACATGGCTTCGGCCTCCACGGGCAGATCAGCGCAGCCGCTCGAGCAGCTGCGGATTGAATTCGGATTCGTAGTTGATCCAGGTCGTCTCCTGCCCCAGATCGACGGCAATCACGCGGAGTGCGTAACCGCCCGCCAGCACCAGCACCGGCGCGAGCACCGCGGCGCTGCGCATCAGGCCGCGCAGCTCGAAGGTTTCCAGCAGCAGCGGAATCAGCAGACCCACGGCAACGAAGGCGCCCCAGAACACCATGGTGTAGCTGCCGCCGAGCAGCTTTTCGGCCGCCTCCAACTGCGGACGCGCACCGGTACTGAGGTTGATCAGCATCAGCGCCACCACCAGCATTTCCGCGACGATCAGACCAATGTCGATCCGGGTAAACAGCTGCCGCTCGCTGTGCTGGCGTGCAATCAGCGCCGTCAGTGCCGCGCCTGTCGAAAGCCCGGAGACCAGGAACAAGGGCCCCAGCAAGCCGGTGTTCCAGAACGGCCGCGCGCTGAAGGCACTGAGCAGGATGCCGGTGTAGACGCCCAGACCCACGGCGATCGGCAGTGCCATCCACGCAATCGGGCGCCGGTAGGTCTCCATCAGGTTCAGCAGCTGCGGCAACAGCGGAACGCGTTCGGTGTACGACACCACCATTGGGTACCCCTTGCGCAGGGTCGACAGAATCTGCAGCACGCTGACCGGATAAAACAGCACCAGAATCCACGCGCCGTACGACATCGGCGAGGTCGGCTGGAACGTGGTGTAGAAGCGCCACACAAAGAGTTTGTGCGACAGATCCAGGAACAGCGTGGTCATGCCCAGCGACAGCACGATAGGCCCGAGCAGCGCCAGTCCGTTTGCCGCGAACGGCGCCTCCCTGTCCTTGTTCAATACCTGCATCAAGGCCGAGAAGAACATGATGCCGGCAGTCAGGCCGCCGAAGAACAGGTAGACCGAGATCTGCCAGTTCCAGACTTCCAGCACCGGATCTATGTGCGGATTGCTGCGCGCGGTGATCAGAATTTCCTCGAGCATGGCCGCGCCTCAGATCAGGTAGTAGACATTGGGATCGTTGCCGGTTTCCGGCGCCAGCACCTTGTGCTTGCGCGTCCGCAGCAGCTGGCTGACCTCGCTGTTCGGATCGTCGAGCAGGCCGAAGTGCATGCACTTGGTCGGACAGGCAGAGACGCAGGCCGGGTCCATGCCCTTCTCGACGCGGTGATGGCAGAACGTGCACTTATCGATATAGCCCTCGGGATGCATGATCAGGCGCGCATCGTAGGGGCATGCCGAGATGCAGGCCTTGCAGCCGGTGCATTTGTTCGGATCAACCAGCACGATGTTGGTGCCCTTCCAGTGATGACTGGCGCCGGTCGGGCACATCGTCACACAGGTCGCATTGGAGCAGTGGTTGCAGCGCTCGGAACGGAACTCGGTTTCCAGATTCGGATACGTGCCCTGCGTCGCCTCGACCACCCAGTCGCGATTGAGACCCTCGGGCACCTTGTTTTCAGTCTTGCACGCCACCACGCAGTCGGCGCAGCCGATGCACAGCTTGGTGTCGATGACCATCCCATAGCGAGCCATGTCAGACGGTCTCCTTGATGATGGTGACGAAATTTCCGCGCATGCCGGTGCCGCCCATCAGCGGATCGATCTTGACGTTGGTCATCAGCTCCGAATCGTCCGCGCCCAGATCGTGGGTCAGACGCAGCCGTCGAGAACGATGCCCGAAGCCATGCGCCATGAAGACCGAATCCGGACGTATGCGTTCGGTCACGCGCACACGGATCTTGTTGCTGACGATCCCCTCGGGATTCGACAGACGCACGTACTCACCGTTCTCCAGTCCACGCTCGCTCGCCACCAGCGGATTGACCCACAGCGTGTTTTCGGGCGCCAGCTGAAACAGCAGGTGATTGTTGGTGGTCTTGCCGAAAGTATGTGCCGGCATGCGTCCGTAGTTCAGATGATAGAAACCCTGCGGCGGTTGTTCCGGCCGGGTGTACTCGGGGATGGGGTCGAAGCCCTTGTCCGCCAGTTGCTGCGAATACAACTCGATCTTTCCGCTGGGCGTAGGGAAACTCACCTCCTGCTTCGGCGCGAAATACTTCGGCCGCGTGCGCGGAAAGTTCTTCACCCCGATCTTCTTCATCTCGTCCAGTGACGAACCGACCTGCTTGAGCTGCCAGTCGATCACCTCGGCGTAATCTTCCCAGGGGAAATACTTTTCCAGGCCGAGACGCAGGCCCAGCTGCTTGGCCATCCACCAGCCCGGCTTGCTGTCATAGCTGGGCTCGAACACCGGCATGCGCAGCGCCAGCGATGGATGGCGCTCGCCGCTGTTGCGCAGATCGTCGTAGCGCTCGAGATAGGTGCATTCGGGCAGCACCACATCGGCATAGCCAGTGATTTCCGACGGCATGGTGTCGACCACCACCACCAGCTCCAGCGAGTCGATCGCCGCCTGCAGCTGCGGGCGGATGCCGGGGATCGTCATCGGCAGATTGGTGCCGTAGACCAGCCAGGCCTTGTAGTGCGCATCGGCCCCGATCGACGCTTCGACGATGGCGTTGGTCACGCCGGCGTTGGCGAACGGGAAGCGATTGCCATGCGCCGCACGGAAGTCGCTCTTGGGAGCGGGATACGCAGGCAGCGGATACTTCGGCAGCGACACGCTTTCCTTCATGTACAGCCCGCCCTGCCGCCCCCAGCTGCCGAGCAGTGCGTTGAGCATGGCGATGGCGCGCGAACGCTGCGTGTCGTCACCGTACCAGGCCGTGTGGCGTCCCGGATGAATCAGCGTGGCCGGCGCGGCTGCGGCCATCTCGCGAGCGGTCTTGCGGATCGTGTCCGGATCGATCCCGGTTTCGAGATAGACCCATTCAGGCGAGTAGCGCGCGACATGCTGCTTGAGCTGCTCGAAGCCGGTGGCGTAGCGATTGATGTAATCCCGGTCGTACAGGTCTTCGTCGATCAGCACATGCATCCATGCCAGCAGCAGGGCGATGTCGGTTCCGGGCTTGATCGGCAGCCAGTATTTGGACTTGCCGGCCGGCACCGAGAACCGCGGATCGACCGTGATCAGCGTGGCATCGCGTCGCATCGCCTCTGCCAGGGTCTGCACCTGGCCGTTGTGCAGGTTTTCACCGATATGCGAGCCGATCAGCACGATGCAGCGCGAGTGCTCCATATCGGTCCGCTCGGGCGATCCAACGCTCTCACCGAAGGTCAACTCGAATCCGACATCGCGCGGTCCACGGCACTGTGCGAACGCCGGCTCGGCGATGCTGCCGCTGCCGTAAGCCTTCATCAGATGCTGGAAATGTGCCGCACCGTAGCCGTGATTCAGCAGTGCCGTGCGATCGGCGCCGTGACGCTGCGCGATCGACTTGAGTCGGTCCGCAATGAAATTCAGCGCTTCATCCCACGAGACTTCGCGGAATGTCTGCACCCCATCGGCGCCGGTCTCACGCAGCAGCGGGCGCTTCAGCCGGTCCGGGTCCTGATAGCTGCCCATTCCCGCGGTGCCGCGGGTGCACAGACGTCCTTCGCTGTGCAGGTCGACGTCGTTGCCGATGATCTTCCACGGCTGCCCATCTTCGGTGTGTGCGAAGCCGGCACACTTCCAGAAGCACATGTCGCAAAAGGTCGGGACGCGGCTGACCTCGCCCTCGCCCGGCAGCGGACGCGGGGTACAGCCGCCAAGCATCGGCACGCTTCCGCCGAGCCCGAGTAACGCGGATATCTTGATGAACTCGCGCCGATTCAGGCCGGTGCTCAGCATCCTTCCTCTCCCTTGTGTGCACGCTTCCGCGCCGGCTCGACGGGAGCCGCACTGGCTGGCGCTGTCTCCGTCGTCGCGGGCATCTCTGTCGCGGGCGTCGCGGCAGGAGCCGGTGTGTCGGCCTTCTGGATGATGTACCACGACGCTTCGGCCTCCTTCAGGAAGCTCGCGGTCGGGAAGAACGCCATGACCGTTGCAACCGCCAGCGCCAGAACAACGACCGGCGCTTCGTACCGCAGTGCACGCCGCATCGCCACGCCCTCGGTCTGCGGCGACGGCCAGAAATAGTGTTGCCCGAAACGCATCAGCAGACTGCCGCCAACCGAAGCCGCCACCAGCAGCAGTACCACGGTGCCGAGATTCAGTCCAAGCAGCTGATCGAGACGGTACACACCGCGATAGTCGCTGTTATAAAAATCGCCCCAGACCGGGAACAGGTCACCGAAAAGAATGGATCCGCCGAGAAAGCCGACCACGAAGATCATTGCATCGACGCGGCCGGTCGCGATCGAGGCCGCCGCTGTGCCGGGGCAGAAGCCGCCGATCGCCATGCCCACGCCGAACAACACACCGCCGATCGCCATCGGCATCAGGAAGGTCGGCAGAAAGTACATCTTCGAAGTGTCGATCACACCGATCAGGCTCAGCAGCCACAGACCGATCATTCCGGTGACGATGGCGGAGAACATCACCACCGGCACGCCCACGTCCTTCAGATAGAACGCGCGTGCAATGCGGCGACTGTCGGTGAATCCGGCGAAATACAGGCCCAGACCAAAGATGAAACCGATGGGCACCGCCAGCCACAGGTTCATGGCCTCGGAGATCACACCGGTTTTGACCAGCGGCGCGATCATATCCATTGCTTTCTCACAAACCAGGCGGTGCCGAAGCCGCCGATGAAGATGCAAATCAGGAAGGCCCAGGATCCGACGGACAACTCGGCGCCGCCAACCAAGCCCTGTCCGCTGGTGCAGCCGCGTGCCAGACGCGCCGCAAAGCCGGCGATGACGCCGCCAACCAGTGCCAGCAACAGCCGCCCGTTTCTGGAGATGCGCGGACCACGCTGCACTTCAAACCGGAAATCGCCGCTGAAGAACGACCCGGCGAATGCGCCGGCCAGCAAGCCGACCATCAGATAGCTCAAGTAGTCATTGAGCGGAACGGCACCGTTCGCGAAATACGGCCCGAAGTAGGCGCTCTTTTCGGTCAGCTCCGGCAAAAACCAGTGCTGCACCGTCGCCACCAGACGCGTCATCGTGCCGCTGACGCCGATCCCGCGACCGGCCACAACAAACGTCAGCAGCATCGAAATGCCGATCACGATGCCCGCAAGCACCGGGGGAAAACGATCTCGCAGATTCACAGCGCTCCTCCGCAAATCTTTTCGTCGGTCTCAAATGACCGCGATTTTCGCGACCAATCCAGCCTCGGCGCAGCCCAGCGATAGAGCAGGTGAAGACCCCTCCCCTCCCCGCATATACGACACCGAGTACCGCATAGTGCGGAGCGATCTTCGCACCGGCATCCCGGGCCGGCATTGTCATAGATCAATCCCGCGCCCCTGCCCGGCAGAGGCACGCGAGCAACTGAACGGCGGCCTGGGCGCTGCCGACACTGCACCAGAAATCAATCAGATAGAGACGATCAGAGCAGGGCGAGACAACCCCCGTCCGCGCGTGATCCGCGGATCGGGACGCCGGGGCGTCGCCCTCGCATCAGTCGAACACCGCACCCCGTTCGATCAGCAGCTCTCGCAGCACACTGCGATGGCAGCGCTCCTCGTCCTCGCAGTAGCACCCGACGGCGAACGATGTCGTCGGCGACAGGGCAGCCAGCAGATCAAGCACCCGACTGGCGTCGGGCGCGCTCATCTCGCGTCGATAATGCCTGGCGAACCGCGCCCACTCCGCCGACGTCTCCGCCGCTTGCGCCTGCTTCACCAGCTCTGCACTTGGCGCGAGCGTGGGCAGCCAGACGTCATAGAAATCACGGCCTGCAATCTGTTCTCGAGGCACTCCGCGTGGTGGTCGACGCACGGTGCCGATGCGCAATCCCTCCTGCGGATGCCGTGGTGTTCCCAAGCGTACGACGCGAATGGACATTGTGTGATCTCCTCGCTGCAGCCATGACAGCCGATCACAATTCTGCCTGCCCCAAATACCAATGCGAACAGACGTGCGGGCTTTCGACAGACACCACAGCACTCCACGGCCGGCGTATCCATTCGGACCACGGCGTTACCATGCCCTCCATGGATTTGAAATCTCACGCGTACTCGCTCGATCACGCAACGCTGCTGCAGTCCCTCTGCAACACCGAAAACCTGCTGCTCATCCAGGATCTCGATGGTGTCTGCATGGAGCTGGTGCGCGACCCGCTGACCCGTCGGCTCGACCGCCGCTACATCGAGGCCACGCACCGCCTCGCCGGACACTTCTATGTGCTGACCAACGGCGAGCACATCGGCAGCCGCGGCGTGAATGCCATCGTCGAGCAGGCCTTCGACACGCCGGAGCATGTGCGCGAACAGGGCTTCTATCTTCCAGGACTGGCAGCCGGAGGCGTGCAGCTGCAGGACCGGCACGGCCGCGTCTCACACCCCGGCGTCACCGACGAAGAACTCGCGTTCCTGCACTCGGTGCCACAGCGTGCGCGCCAGTTTCTCCGCGACCTGCTTGCCGTTGCCCCTTATTCACTGAGCGCAGACGCGATCGCAGCGATGATCGAAAGTTGCGTCCTCGACAATCCGGCGTCTCCCACGCTCAACATCAACCGCCTGCATCAGCACTTTCAGGATCGACCGCACAGCTGGATTTCACTACAGCAGGCCGCAAGCGTGTTCATGGGGGAACTGCTGCAGCACGCGGCCGCCAGCGGATTGGGCGATTCCTTCTTCATTCACTACGCACCCAATCTGGGCCGCGACGACAACGGGGATGAGCGCGTCAAGTACAGCGAAGGCGACAACGCCGGCACCACCGATTTCCAGTTCATGCTCAAGGGCGCGATCAAGGAAGTCGGCGTGCTGGTAATCCTGAATCACTACTACCATCAGCGCTGCGGCCGCTACCCGCTGGGCGAGCACTTCAACGCGCGCCAGTCCCCGCGCGAGCTCGATGCACTGCTACAACTGGCGCAGGACCACTTCGATCCCGCGCTGATGCCGCGCATCGTCGGCGTCGGCGATACCGTCACGTCCTATCCGCAGAACGACCACGACGGCACGCACTATCAGCGTGGCGGCAGCGATCGCGGCTTCCTGACGCTGGTGCAGCAGCTGGGCCGGCGCTTCGATACCGACAACGTCGTGGTCTACATCGACAGCAGCGGCGGCGAGGTACGTCGTCCCGGGGTCGATCGAGACCATCTGCAGCGCCACGCCGAACGCCCGGATTTGTCAGTCTGGAATGCCCTGCGAGGCACCACGGATGCGGATGACCCGCTGACACTGGATGTGATCTTTCCAGAAGGGCATCGCCAATACGTGGACTTCTTCTGCCGTCTGGCCGATCAGCGATAGGGCTCCGGCGTATCACTGCAGGCCCGTGGCGGCCTGCGCCTGATCGCGACCCCGCAGCGCAAACACCAGAAAAAGCCCGGAGGGTCATCCCGTCCGGGCTTTTTTTGAAACGGTTGATCGCTACGACACCAGGTGTGGAGTCGCCTTGGCCTCTGCCGGCGCAATTTCCTGCCGGCTGAAGATGCCGAGCACCGGCGTGCCGTGGGCGCGAAGGATCGGCTCGATGCGCCGATGCAGCGCGTGATAACGGTAGAACGGCACACGTGGAAACAGGTGATGAACCGAGTGCAGATTCTGCCCCAGCCAGAACCACTCCAGCGGCTTCATCCACGTCGGCATGATCAGGCTGCTGGTGTTGCGATAGCGCGCCGCCTCCGAGTACGGATGGTGCGGGCGATAGGCAAACCAGTAAGCCGTGAAGAAAGCCCCGATCAGATAGCCGATGATCAACATGAAGACCGTGGCTGCGCTGGGGACCAGAGCCAGAAAGGCCACGCGCCAGCCGATCGAAACCGACACTTCCGCGATATAGGCGGCACGTTCCCGAAACGGCGCCGTGGCCCAGTAGTCGCGAAACAGGAACACGTTCTGTGTCCACAGGAACTGCAGGCCGGTCACGACAAACGCCAGGAAGCCGCGCCGCATACCGCTGACGACAAAGTCCGGATCCTTGTCGGGCTGGTTGGTGTAACGGTGATGGGTGAAGTGCTCAACCCGGTGCGTCGAGAACGGCACCGAGATCAATGGCGCGACGAGGTATCCGCACAGATTGTTCAACCACTGCAGATGATCATGCTTGCCGTGAATATTGCCGTGCGCCGCCTCGTGCAGCGGGGTGTACGACATGTAGGTCAGCACCGCATAAATTGCGGTCGCTGCCCACAGCGGCATCTGTCCGGCCGCGAACAGCCACAGATTGGCGATGAAGGCGATCATCACGAACGCCACCAGAACAACCGTCAGCCAAGCCAGCTCCCCCGTATACTCTTTGGAGGTGGCAATGGCCTGCTTGTTCAGCACACTCAAATCCTGCTGCATCGGGACTCCGAAACGTTCGCGTCAGCCTGCAATATAGGAGCGCGACGCGGAGCAAGGCAGAGCATTGTCGGCCTGAATCAGCGCTTTTTCGGCCAGCCCGGATCCTAGGCACGACGCCACAACGAGGAGATTTGAGATTGGGAACGCAGGCGCAGAGCACGATTCTGCATCCTGTCGCCATCGCACAGGTGATGGTGAACTTCGCGGCGCGTCACGGCGTCGATGTCGACACCTGCCTGCTCGGAACTGGGGTCAGCGAAGCGCAGTTGCGTGATCCAGATGCACTGATCGAGCGCACCCAGGAAATGCGGCTGGTCGAAAACCTGATCCTGGCGCTGCCGGACGTGCCTGCGCCGGGCTTCGATCTGGGCATGCAGTACAACGTCGCCACCTTCGGCCTCTTCGGCTTTGCGATGCGCACCAGCCGTAACCTGCGCGAGGCCATGCAATACGCGATGCGCTACCTGCCGCTCAGCACCGCGTACTGTCGCTTCGACGTGTTTATGGACGCGGAGGTATTCGGCGTCAGCATGGACCCCGGCGGTATTCCCCATCATCTGCGTCGGTTCCTGCTGGAACGCGACTCCGCAACGGCAATCAATCTACTCAAGGAACTCAGCCTGTCCGGCATCACCGTCCAGCGCCTGGAATACCAGGGACCGGCGCCGGAGTATGCCGAGCGCATCAAGGCCTTGTGCGGCATCGCGCCGACCTACGAGTGTCCGCGCAACGCCATCATCCTGCGGCGTGCGGACGCCGAAATCCCACTGCCGATGTACGACGCCCACCTGGTGCGTCTGCTCGAAGATCAGTGCCGCACGCAGTTGCTGCGGCGCCAGGTGAGTGGCGCGAGTGGCCAGATCCGGCAATTGATCCTGGGTCCACTCGGACTCGTCGCCTCGCTGGAAGACGTGGCCCAGCACCTTGCAATGGCACCGCGCAGCCTGCGGCGCAAACTCGAAGAAGAAGGCACCACTTTCCGCACCATCGTTGACGCGGAGCGCAAGCAGCTGGCGGTCCAGCTGCTGCAGGGTACGGACATGAAAATCGACGAACTGGCGCTGCAGCTCGGATACGCCGATACCGCCAGTTTCACCCGCGCCTTCCGGCGCTGGTTCGAACAGTCACCGGGCGAGTACCGCAAAGAACACAGGACCTGAACCCGCTCACCGCACGATCTCGATCCGAGAGGCCCCGCACAAGCGGGCCGCCGCTCATCCAGCACAGGTTTTGGCTTTTTGGCACCATGAACTGGATTTTCATTTCGTACCGATGTCGACGGGACGGGAGCGATCGCCAGATGAACGCAGCCGGATGCGCGACGGCACCCGACCACCACTGCACGCACCGCGTTTGGCATGCGGCGTTTCGCGAGTGCGTGCGATAAAGGCACAAACCCCATGTCCGATTGTTGCTCTGCATCAGACCCAGGCATCGCCGCCCCGAAGAAGCTCCCCTGCCCGGTAAGCGGACACGAATCCGCTCAGGTGTCGTCATCCACGATCAAGCATCACATCAAAGCGCCGTGGCTTTGGCAGGAGAAAGCCCAGCGGTACTACTTCTGTTCGGATCCGCACTGTGACGTCGTCTACTTCGGGCAGGACGGTTCGGTCATTGATGTGGCCGGCGTTCGATCCGATGTCGGCGTAAAGAATCAGTCGATGACCGCCCTGGTGTGCTACTGCTACGGCGTGACCCGAGCTGAGGCCGCGGTCAACCCTCGCATACGCGAATTCGTCATCGCGGAAACGAAGCAGCATCGCTGCGCATGCGAAGTCAGGAATCCGTCTGGCCAATGTTGCCTGGCTGACTTTCCCCGGACATGAGACGCACCGAGTGATCCATCAAATTTTCATTTCACCCCGCTGCAGCGCGCCGATGGTTCCGCTAAACGAGGTCGAAGCCATCGCTGACTGCGGTCTGCGTGGAGACAGCTATGCGGATCCGAGCCATCGGCAGACGCCGGAGAATCAACTGACGTTGATCGAGCTGGAAAACATTCAGGCATTTTCCAGCGCATCCGGCCTGCCACTGACGCCGGACGAGCCACGACGCAATCTCGTGACGGTGGGAGTTGATCTGAACGCGCTTTGCGGCACGCGTTTCAGAATTGGTGAGGTCGAGCTGGAAGGCCTAGAGCTGTGCGAACCCTGCGCCACCTTCGCCCGCAGAACTCATCTCGAGGTCGTGCGGTTCTTCGTGCACAAGGGCGGCTTGCGCGCGCGCATCATTCGCGGCGGCGTCATCCGGATCGGGGATACGGTCACACCCGGCACGCCATAGCGCCGAGTTCATCGCCCTGCACTCACTGTTCACCCTCCCGTCTCACTCAGTTGCAGTGTTCTAATCCGCGAAACCCGATCTGAATACTGACACTGGTGCGACAGATGACACTGTCCGCTTCCGATCAGGAGGAGTTCATGAATACCACGCATCACACCGGGTCCTGCCTGTGCGGGAAAGTGCGCTATGACGTCAGCGGAGAGTTCCAGAGTTTCTTCCTGTGCCATTGCGACCATTGCCGCAAAGATACGGGCTCAGCGCAGGCAGCCAATCTGTTCTCGACGACGGCCCAGATCAACTGGCTTTCAGGATTCGACAATGTCCGAACCTTCGTCCTGCCGGCAACACGCCATGCGAGGAGCTTCTGCGTCAACTGCGGTTCCGCGTTGCCGACTGCGCAGCGTAAGGGGCCATTGCTGGTCGTGCCCGCGGGATCGCTCGACAGCAGCCCCGGCATGCGCCCGACCGCACATATCTTCTGTGCCAGCAAGGCTGACTGGGATGCCGGGCTTGAAGACATTCCCGAGTTCGAGAAATTTCCGTCAGGCTAGTTTTCCCGGCGTCCCGATCCACGCCCTTTGCCATCACGAGCCATGGAGCCGCGTTCGCGTCGAGCGGCACAAGAAATGGCGTCTTTATTAGACTAGGGCAATGACCAAGAACATCGCGCTCACCTACTACTCCGACGTCCTTTGTGTCTGGGCGTATATCTCGCAAGCGCGCGTCGACGAAGTCGCGGCGCGCTTTCCCGATGAAGTCTCCATCGACTACCGGTTCTGTTCCATCTTTGGCGACACCGCGTACAAGATCGAATCCGGATGGGGCGCGCGCGGTGGTTACGCCGGCTATGCGAATCACCTGCGCGAAGCCGTCGCCGAGTTCAGCCACATCAAGATCCACCCGGATATCTGGCAACTCAACCAGCCCACCTCATCGACACCAGCGCACCTCGTGCTGAAGGCGGTTCAACGTGTCGACACGCGCCAATGCCGGGCCGTCCTGCATGCGCTGCGCCTGGCCTTTTTTGAGCGCTGCGTCGACATCAGCCAGCGCACCGCGCTGGAAGAGGTTCTGCAGAGCGTCGGCGTATCGGTAGATGCCGTTCGCGCCGTGATCGACAGCGGGCGCGCGCACGCCGACCTCGAAGGGGACCGCCGTGACCAGCAGACGCTGCTGATTCAGGGCAGTCCCACATTCATCCTCAACGAAGGCCGCCAGAAGCTGTACGGCAACGTCGGCTATGGCGTCATCGAAGCCAACATCAGGGAGCTGCTGCGCTCACCGGCGGCCGGCTCGGCCAGCTGGTGTTAGTGGCGCGATCCGCTGGCTGCCGAAGAGTGCACTGACGCAGCACGCCTGCGGAAAGCGGAGAAACGCGGACCGCGACGGCCGGCTTGCAGCCGCCGCAGTCCCGGTTCAATGCTCTACCAGACGCCGTTGGTGACGCGCACGGCATAGAAACCGCTGTAACCGTCCGTGTACCAGATCTCCTTGCGTTCCGGCACGAATGCCGGGCTCGACATCGCCCAGTTGCTGGCCTCGAAGACAGGCGTGATCCGCGGACTCACCGGCGCGTTGAAGTACGCCACCTCACGCGGCTTGGCCGGATCGCGGATATCAAAGATCCGCAGTCCGGAGATGATCATGCTGCAGGCGACGATGTCCGGATCGACGCGCGTCGGGATGTTGCAGTAGTGCCCGGCATAGCCCTGGATCGGCAGCTGGGCTCCCGGATCGTTGGCAATCAGATCGCGATTTTCCGGCTCGTGGACTTCAAGCCGCAGATCAGAAACCACCACCGGACGGGTTTCATCACTGATGTCGATGATGCGTCCCGCGCCCACGACCGAACCGTTCGCCGCCACGCTGCCACCCGCGCTGTTCGATGAATACTCATCGATCTCGACCAGGTAGGGCTTGCCGTTGCGCGTGAACGGAATCGCGTTCTGCGGAATGGTCATGTTTTCCCAGGTGATATTGCCCACTTCGCGCACCTGCGGATTCGGCTTGCGTGCCTGGATCTCGGAGACATCGAGGATCAATACACCGTAGCTGTTGCCGGCCGCGACATACGCGCGATTGCCGTCGTTGCTGATCGACAAACCGTGCGAGGTGTAATTGCCGGTCCAAAGCGGAATTGGTAACAGCGGATTTGAAATATCCACTGCGGTCAACGTGGGCGTTCCGGGCGATGCGGAATAGAACGTCTTGCCATCCGGCGCCATTCCGCTTTCGTGCCCAAGGAAGCCGACGAGCGCTGACGAACGCAGCTGCGGATTGCGGCAATCGTCGGCCAGATCATAGACATCGACCACGCCCGGATAGAACCCCGGATTGCCTGCCACGGCTGCCAACACACCGGCCTCCTGCGACAACACCACCGATTCATGCGGAGTCAGCATTGCAGGCGTGATCAGCTGCGTCGCCAGTACCGGCGTCGTCGGATCGCTCATGTCGATCACGTTGACGCCCGCAGCCGCGTCCAGCGCGTTGGTCGGATACAGCAGCGTGGTGTCGTAATACGCACACTCGCGGCCATTCTTGTCGATGTAGCGCTGCACCTTGAATCCGCCGACAGTGCCGATGGCGTTTTCGACCGCGTATGTCCCCACCAGCTCGGTGTTGCAGGTATAGCCCTCCGCCGCGCGACCACTGTCATGCTCCTCGCGGCTGACACGGCCCTGCATCCCGGTTTCCGGTCTCGATCCAGCACCGCAGGCCGCTTTGGGCGTTGCCCCACCGACCTGGTTCGGCGTCGTCGCCGGCGACGATCCACCACCGCAGGCCGTCAGCGTCGCCAGCACCAGACCAAACACCGGCCCTGCCATTTTCATCTTCATGTCTTGCTCCCCACTCACGCTGATCACTCTAAGAATATTTTTCGGCCCGACCCACCGTCCGCCGACTCAGTTGACCGGCCGGAGATCCGCCGCCTGCATCAACAGCCGCATCGATGCAATCTCTTCGGACTGATCCAGCACGATCCTCGCTGCCAGTCGACGAACCACCGCAATTTTCGCATTGTCCGCAGCGAACCGGGCCATCGGGATGCCGCCCTGATGGTGGTCGAGCATCATCTGGAGAAACAGACGATCGCGTTCATCGCCGGAAGAAGTCCGCAGGCGATTGAGTTCGGCGTTGGTCGCCAGACCCGGCATGCCGGTTTCGGACTTTTCGCAATCCAGCAGGTACTGCACCAGCGCCGCATCGGGCGAACGATCGCCGAGCAGCATCCAGCCCATGCTGCGCGAATTTGGCAGCAGCGGTTTTCCCCAGGCCTGCAGCCAACCGCGCATTTCACCGAGTTCCAGGGCCTGCGCCCCCTGGATGCGGCGCGCCAGCAAGGACAGTCGTGTCGGACGCCCATCCAGCATCAGTTGCGCCATGGTGATCGCCTGCTGGTGATGCAGAGCCATCGATTGCGCGAAACCCTCGTCGACCGCGCCGGGCTCGAGCAAGTCGAGCCTCCCCCGCATGTCCGTCAGGCTGCGATGCTGCAGGTATACGACCGAGAGCAGCGCGGCCGCCACCGACACACCGACGATGATTGCTATCGTGCGCATCAAGTTAATTGATCCCCCCGCCGGCATCATACGTTCAGCAGTGTCGTTGGCATTGGCCCTGGCGACACGCAGCCGGACCTCTTGAAGTTCGCGCCGGTTCGCGACTTAATTGCTTTTCAGTCGGGATTCAACGCGGACGAACGCCATGGCAACGGGCTGGGCACAGGACGGAGCGGTTCAGGAGCAGATCGACGCGACGGTCAAGGACGCGATTGCACGTGCCCGCAGCACCCTGCCCGCAGGCCCGAGCCTGACGCATTGCGCCGAGTGCGACGACGAAATCCCCGAAGGCCGCCGACAGGCGATTCCCGGCGTGCGCCTGTGCGTCCACTGCCAGGACGCGCACGACGGCAAGACCCGCTCCTTCAGTGGCTACAACCGGCGCGGCAGCAAGGACAGCCAGCTGCGCTGAATTCCGACCGCCGCCGCATCCCCTTAGACCGCAGCCCTGTGCTGTGCCGCGCTGGCGATCTGGCGCGCATATCGGCTCGGCGGCTGGCCGACGCAGCGGCTGAACGCGGTACTGAACGCACTGGTTGATGCGTAGCCGACGCGCTCGGCGATCTCGGACAGGCCGAGATCATTGCGCCGCAGCAGTCGCTTGGCGACCGCGATGCGCCAGGCCTGCAGGTATTCCATCGGCGGCAGGCCCACCATTTGTGCAAACCGCTCGAAAAACGCCGAGCGTGATAGCGCCGCGGTACCTGCCAGTGCCGCAATTGTCCACGGTCGGTCCGGGTATTGATGGATGTTGCGCAACGCCAGCGCGATGCGAGGGTCAGCCAGTCCGCGCAGCAATCCCGGCGGCGCACCGTCCGCCGGCGCCACCCGCAAGGCCTCGACCAGCAGCACCTCCACCAGGCGCGTCAGCACCAGCTCGCGGCCGGCCCGCTGCTGCTTCGATTCCTCGCTGATCAGCCGGACCAGCACGGAAAGACGTTCGGCATTGCGCACATGGACCAGCGCCGGCAGCAACGACACCAGCAGGGCCGCATCGGGTGACTCGAATTCGAAATATCCGCCGAGCATGCGTAGATCGGGCGGCCCATCCGGCGTGCCGTGACGGACCTCGCCTGTCGTGACCGTATTGATCCTCGGATCGATCAGCACCGGCGTCGCCGGCTCGAATCCGGACAGCGTGAAGCCCGGCGTCGCCGGCAGCAGCACGAAATCCCCCGCCGCCAGCACCACGGCGTCCTCGCCCTCGACCGCCAGACGGCAGCTGCCCTCCAGCACGACGCAGAAGCTCGGCTGATCAAACGGCGTGTAGCGCACACCCCAGCGCCCGGCACCGCTGATGCTCTTGGCGTACACCGCGCTCGGCTGGAGCAGGGCAATGACATCGGAGAGCGGATCGAGCATTTTGGACCATTTATAAAATAATAAGGACTTTTTATTGTAGTTGGTCCAATCCCGGCTCGCTATCTTGGTCACATCACCCCCACGCTTGGAGAACACCATGAAAACCGTCCTGATCACCGGCTGCTCATCCGGCTACGGTCTGGAAACCGCGCGCCACTTTCATGCACAGGGCTGGAACGTCATTGCAACGATGCGTACGCCCAATCCCAACCTGCTGCCATGCTCGGAGCGGATCCGGGTATTGCCGCTGGATGTGACGCGCGCCGAGAGCATCGACGCCGCGATCGCCGCCAGCGGCGCGATCGATGTGCTCGTCAACAACGCGGGGATCGGACTGCTGGGCGCACTCGAGGCAACGTCGATGGCCACGATCCGCGGGGTTTTCGAGACCAATACCTTCGGCACGATCGCGATGACGCGGGCCGTCATCCCGCAGTTCCGCGCGCGGCGATCGGGCGTCGTCGTCAACGTCACCTCCAGCGCGACGCTGGCCCCGATGCCGCTAGTCGCGGTGTACACCGCGAGCAAGATGGCGATCGAGGGCTTGACCGCCTCGCTCGCACACGAGCTCGCAAGCTTTGACGTGCGCGCCAAGCTGGTCGAGCCCGGTTATGGGCCCAGCACGCGCTTTTCGCAGAACTCGGGCCCGCGCCTCGAAGGCCTGATTCCCGCGGCCTATGCGGATTACGCGCAATCCGTACTGGCAGCGTTCACGCAGCCCGATGCAGTCACCACCGAATCCGATGTCGCGGACGCGATCTGGCGCGCCGCCACCGATGGTCTGGAACAACTCCGATATCCGGCGGGCGCCGACGCGGTTGCTTTGGCGCAGGCTGGATAAGAGCTGGGTCGTAGCGGTCGGTCTGCCACGTCCTGAACGCAACCGGCGTGCGAGGCAGTGGTTGACTCGGGTCAATGCGGCCATGGCCGCCTTCTTTCAGTCTTCGGTCCAGCTCGTCCACGCCGGAAATACCGACCATGTTCAACGCCACGCTACGCCGCTCGCTGGTTCTGCTGTCCGCCCTCGTGTTGCCGCTGACGACACAGGCAGCGAGCAGCGCGCCATCCGCGCCGCCCGCCCTGAAAGCCAAAACCGTGCTGACCGATCTGGACGGCCGGCTCGATGAATTGCAGAGCCAGCTCAATACCGTACGCGACGCACAGGGTGAGGCGCAGCGTCAGGGCGCAATGGAGCAGCACTGGAAGGAGATGCAGGACTACATGGCGGCATCGCTGGGCATGGTCGTCGGCAAGTCCGGCGGCGCCGAAGGCTGCCGCGTGGTCAGCGGCACCTGGTCCGGCCTGGCATTCCCCGGACAGATCCGCTCCGACGACTACCTGAAGGCGATGCAGGCCCGGCTCGGCAAGATGCGCGAAGACCTCGTCGGACTGCATGCGGCAGCGAACGATCCCGCAGCGCTGAACACGGCGCTGCAGACGCACTGGCAGTCGAACTACCAGTTCCTGCAGGGCATGCGCGGCCTCGACTGGATGTTCAGCGGCTGGACCCCGGCGAGCCCTGGCGACCAGACGCTGCCGGATCCGAGGTCAGCAGGCGCGCAAACGATGCAGGCCTACTGCTCGCTGTGCCATGCAGTACCGAATACGCGCCTGCACACGGCCGAGGAATGGGCCGCCGTAATGCCGACGATGGCCCGTCACATCACGACCTCCGACAGCGGCTTTCCAGTGTGCGTACAGGTTCCGACCGCGGATGAACTCAAGGCCATCAGTGACTATCTGGTGAAGTACGCGCGCTGAGCCTTCTGGCGTCCGGCTAGACGACGGGTGGCCCGTATCGGGCCATCCACTCCACCACGTGATCGACAAACGCGCGCAGGCGCGCTGACATGACGTTGCGGTCGCGGTACATCAAGTAGATCGGTCGCGGCTGCCCGTACCAGTCCGGCAGCACCGGCACCAACTCACGCCGCGTCGGTGACGGCGCCAGAAAGTAGTAGTCCGGCACCAGCACGATGCCGAATCCGGTATGAGCGGCATCCAGCGCGACCTGGATATCGTTGCTCTGGAAATACGGTTGCGGCTGAATCATGCACTGCTCGCCGGACGTCCGATGCGTCAGGTTCCAGCGGCTCATGGGGCTTGCCACCACCAGCGAGTGCGCCACCAGATCTCGTGGGTGCACAAGCGGCGACGACTGCTGCAGATACGCCGGCGCAGCGCACAAGGCCAGCCGGGTCTGACCGATGGGACGCGCAATCCACTGGCGGCTGTCCTGCGGCTCGCCCACGCGGATCGCGGCGTCCAGCTGTTGCTCGATCATGTCCTCGTAGTGATTGGAGACCTGCAGTTGCAGGCGCACACCGGGGTAGCGCCGCATGAAGTCGAAATAGCACGGCCCCATCCATTGCTGCGTCAGATTCACCGGCGCGGTGATCCGCAACGAGCCACCGAGACTGGTGCGGGCGTCGTCCAGGTTGGCCGTCACCGCCACCAGATCCTCCAGCAGCGGACCGCAGGCTGCGAAGTACTGCTGCCCCGCTTCGGTCAGGGCGAAGTGGTGGGCGCTGCGTTCCAGCAGGCGACACCCGAGCGTACGTTCCAATGCCTGCAGCCGTCGGCTCAGCGTGGCGATGGGCACGCCGATGGTTGCGGACGCCGCACTCAGGCTGCCGAGCTGCACCACTTGATGGAACAGCTGCAGATCATCGAGGGATGGTTTTGATTTCATATATGGAAATACACCCTCCACTTTTGTGGCTTACTGAGCATATATGAAATCTATAAGCTGCCCCCATCATTTCTGGAGGCCGCTCATGGCACGCAATGAAACCACCGTCTGGGCTCTCGTGGTCGCTGCGACCTTTTTCTGGGGCAGCAACTTCAACGCCGGTCACGCCATCGCATCGCAGCTACCGCCGCTGACGGCGGCCGGCGAGCGCTTCGGCATCGCGGTCCTGCTGTTGCTGCTGATGCGCGCATGGCGGCGACGGCCGGAATCACAGCTGTCACCCACCACCATGCTGCATCTGGGCCTGTTGGGTCTGCTCGGTGTGTTCGGCTTCAACTACGCTTTCTTCACGGCGCTGCAGACCACCTCGGCACTCAACGCCGCGCTGATCATGTCGCTGTCGCCGCTACTGACCGCACTGCTGTCGTCCTGGCTACTGCGCACGCCGCTGCCGCTGCGTCAGCTGGCCGGCATCGGCATTGCCTTTGCCGGCGTCACGCTGGTGATCACCGGCGGCCATCTAAGCGCCGTGCATGTCGCCATCGGTGACCTGTGGATGCTGACCGCGTGCCTGACCTGGAGCCTGTACAGCGTGCTGCTCAAGCGCCATGCCGCGCATGTGCCGGCTTCGCAGCAGGCGCGGTGGAGCATTTCCGCGGGTGCCCTCGCGCTGATTGCCATCGCACTGTGGCGCGACGATTCGGTGACGCTGATCAGCACCCAGAGTCCGCAGGCGTGGAGCATCCTGCTCTACATGGCGCTGTGCGGCACCGTGCTGGCGTATATCTTCTGGCTGCACGGCGTCCACGCGCTGGGTCCGCATCGTGCCGCGATCGCCTTCAACCTGGTGCCGGTGTTCACGTTACTGATCAATCTCGCGATGGGCACCTGGCCGCACCCGGAACAGTTCGCGGGGCTGGTGCTGGTCCTCGGCGGCGTGCTGGTGGCGAGTGGCTGGACGCCGCGAATGCCGGGCGCCCGCAAACAAGGGATGACCACAGCAGTGCGCTGTGGCGAGCCCGGCTAGCGCCGCTCACGTCACAGCAGTCATCCTGGCAGGCCCGGTCGCCCCGGGCCTACCAGCTCGAACTGGCGCCGCCGCCCCCGGAGCGCCCGCCGCCGGAGGACGAGGACGAACTCGAGCTTCCTGACGAAGACGATGAGCGCTGGCTGGCGTGATACGCCGGCGTGTACTCGAACACGCCGGGGGACTTTTCCTTCAGGTGCCCGATGCGAATCATCTCGGCACGCCGCCGCGCCAACTTTTCGAGAAACTGCCGATAGATTTCCGGCGACGCATAACGCCGCCCTGAGAAGTAGGCGACCAGCACCATCAACGCCGGAATCGAAATGATGGCGACGACGAATCCCACGATCGACAGCGCCGCCAGCAGAAACACGAAGACGCCCGGATTGATCGACAGGAACGCCTGCACGAACAGACTGCCCTTCCAACGCGGCTTCGGGCCCGAAGTCTTGACGATCTCCTCGTCATCAATCGACAGCGATGGGTCAATCGCCTGCAGTCGCGCACGCTGATGCGCGACCCAGCGGTTGCGAATCGGAAAACCGAACCAGATCGCAATCAGCAGTACACCCCAGGCAATCAGCCCGAGTCGCCAGTAGAACGGATCGCCTGCGTCGGCCTGTTCCAGCTCGCGCACCGCATCGGGATCCTGCTCGACAATGCGCGAGAGAAAACCAAACGCATCGACGATCGCACCCTCGGTATCGCCGCCACGCATTTTCGGCGCCAGATAGTCGTCCAGCGCGTGCAGCGCCGCCACGTCCGTGATGCTGCCTTCCAGGCCGTAGCCGACTTCAAATCGCGACTTGCGGTCATCGATGGCCAGGACCAGCAGCAGACCGTTATCGACATCCTTCTGCCCGAGCTGCCATTTCTCGAACGCCTGCACTGCAACGTTCTCGATCGGCTCGCCATCCAGCGTTCCGACGATGAAAACCGCCCCCCAGATATGGCTGGACTCGCGAATCCGCTGCAGCTCCGCATTGACCGCTTCCTGCTCCGACGGCGTCAGAAAGCCGCTGGGGTCAACCACGTTCGGGGTGAACTCCGGAATCTCATAGGCCAGAGCGGCCACGGGCACCGCGAGCATCACAACCACGGTGAGGGCCCAGTATCGCAGCGCGCGCATCAGCACTCTCCCGACAAATGCACTTGAGTCACCGATTGTGGCACCGAGCGAACGAAGGGGATACACAGGCTTGGGGCGGCGATGGCCAACATCCGCCGCGCACCGCGTGCTCAGGCGCGCACGCACATTTCGCGTGTCGAACGCCGCGTCAACGAGCGCCCGGAAGTGTCCAGCTCAGCCCCAGCTGCAGCTCCCAGGTGTCCATGTAGATGTCGACCGTCTGATCTGACGCATCCCGGCCGACATCCGCCTGAAGCAGTGCACCGTCGCCCAGCAGCGCACCGACAATCCCGGAAACGCCCGACGTCTCCAGCTGGATATTGCTCAGGCCGTTACGCACCCGTTCATGTCCCTGGATGGCATAGGAAAGCGCCAAGCCGATATTCAGGCGCGGCGAATACGCCCACGAGGCACCCACGGCGAGGTGCTTGTCGACTACGGCCGGGACCAGCGTCGTCATCACCGCATCCGGAATGCGGACCGGGGAACCCCCGGCGCTGTAACCGGCGCGCCAGCTCCAGCGGTCCGCGCGCATCTCGTAGCCGATCTTGAAGATTGTGGTGTCACCCCAGCCGAATCCCGGCCCCTGGCTGCCGCCCAGGCAGTACGCACTGTCCTCCTGGCCCGCAACGCTCAACCGAATCAACCGCGGCAACAGACAGCGATTGACGAATTCCTGCAGGTCCGGCGACGAGCGCAGGACCTGCACCTCGCTGTAGTGAATCTCGTCGAGGTCGACCATCACGCTCTGGTTCGGCGACAGCTTCAGATGCAATCCAAAGTTCAGGTTGCTCGGAACGTCGAGATTGCCGCCCTGGATCACGCCACGGTAACGCTCCAACGTCGTCATCTGCACGCGGGGTTGATACGACATGCCAAAATCCAGCTCATCAATCGGGCGCAGGTGCAGCCCGAGCCGGTATCCGAGGCCCCACGAAAATTCATAGCCGCGATCGGTGACGCGATCTTCCTCGACCGCGTACGGCGCAAAAGCGGACAGGCCTCGAATCCGCAACTGCTCCGTGACAACCAGCGGAGCGGCCCCAACCGCCATCCACGACCACGGGCGAAAGCTCAGATACGCACTGCTGATGACCTGTGTTGCCTGAATGCCCGCGTTCTCCGTCCCCAGTCCGCATTGGCTGGAGCCGCTGGTCGGGGTCAGCGCCATTCCGCCGGCAAAATCCCCCTGGCACTCGGACGACAATGTAGGAATGCCGCGTCCGATATTGGCGGAGCCGTCAATCAACGTACTCCCGAGACCGGCCCCGTAAAGCCCCAGGCCCCAAGCCCACCGATCGGACACGCGCCGGATGCTGGAAAGCGTTGGCGCGGCGGCGGCCATGTAGACCGAGCGATACGTTCCGGGGCGAAATTCAAACAGCGAAAACCTCGAATCATCCGCCGTTGCGGACGCTGAGTAACCGGCTGTGGGCAAGCCCAGAAGCAGGTCCCAGGTGCTGCCCGATTGCAGGAAGGCACCGGCGGCGGGGTTGCGCAGCGTCGCCGCGCTGTCACTGAGCAGCGCCGTTCCCGCACCCGCCATCCCAACCTGATTGACGCCCAGTCCCGGCATCGACAAGCCATTGAAGGCCTGCCCCGATTCGGCGCTCAAGGTCACCATGAGGGTCGCCAGCAGTCTCACCCATCGGCGCCGCGTCAACCCCTGACCGTTACCCCATTGAGTGTCCACAATCTTCGTCGCCACAGCACAGCCACCGGTGAAACTGATTTCTTTACAGTGTTAACGAAACTATCATGACGGCCTATGCCACGTCCACGACACTCCAAACAGACAGAGCAATCGGCAGCTGCCCGGCTCACCCAACTGGCGCTGGATCTGTATCTGGAGGAAGGCCTGGCGGCGGTCACATTCCGGAAGCTGGCGGACCGCGGCGGCCTGAGTCACACCTATCCGTACCGTTTCTTCGACAACAAGGCCGCGCTGCTGCTTGCCCTGCGAACCTTGAGCTCGCAGCGCTTCGTTGCCTTCGTCACTGCGGCCGACAAACCGCGCCGCCGACCGACGGATCGCCTGCGCCTGCTGGCGCGCGCAATGGTCCGCTTTGCGTTGGAGCACCCGGCGGAATACGAACTGATCTTCTCGCTGGAGGAATCGTCGCCCGATCAGTTCCCTGAGCTGCTCGCCGTTCGCCAATCCCTGCTCGAGCATGTGGCCGGCATCGCCGCCCAAGCCGTGCAACGTGGTGACGCTGACGGCGACGCCGACCTATTGGCGCAACTGCTGTGGGCCGGTGTCCATGGCATTGTGAGCTTGCACATGGGGCGACAGCTCGTGCATGGCCGGAGCGTGGAAACCTTGCTGGAGCCGATGCTGGACCGTCTGATTGGCGCGTCGTGAGGCCGACAGGATCGAGCCTCCGGCCCGCACTGACTGAACTGTCCGTCTCAGGCTGACTCTTTCTGGAGGCATGGCGTCGCCGCCGCGCCGGGCACATCGACCCGACCGGCACTGCGGACGACGCGAGATCACGAGACCCGTCGCAAGTCGCGAGCGCGCTGCTTCATCCGGCTACGCCACAAATTCATGCCAGCATCATCAGTCCCGCGGTCGCGATCAGCATCACGCAGATCGTCACGTTGAAGACGGCATGCGCGCGCTGGGTCCTGAGCACGCGCAGCATCACCACGCCGAACGTCGCCCAGAGCAGGATGCATGGCATTGCCACCGCCATGAACAGCGCCACACCGAACGCGGCGCGCGCGGTGTCGACACTGCCGATCGTGGTTGCCGCAGCCAGCCCCATCATCCAGACCTTGGGATTGACCAACTGGAAACTCGCCGCCTGCGTGAACGCGATCGGTCGAGCATCGCCAGACACACCGCCCTGCGTGGTCGCCGTGGGCGCGGCGCGCGTCAGCCGCCACGCCAGATAGCACAGATAGCTAGCGCCGATGACTTTCAGCACGGGAATGGCGGCCGGCCACGCCAGCATCAGGGCGCCCAAACCAGCGATGTTCAACGCGATCAGACTCGCAGTGCCAAAGATCACGCCGGCCAGATGCGGCAGCGTCCGTCGCAGACCGAAGCGCGCGCCGGACGCCAGCAGCATCAGGTTGTTCGGCCCAGGAGTGATTGCCGAGCTGAAGGCGAGCAACGCCAGCGCCTGCCAGGTCGTATCGAGAGACAATTCGGTGTTCATGCGGCGCAATCTACCCACCACGCCCCGATCAGCACAGATACAATGAAATGGAATTTTGATCGGTACAGATGAGCGCCATGATTCCGGCCTACCAACGCATCGCCGACGACATCGCCGGCCTGATCCACAGCGGCCGCATTGCGGCCGGCAGTCGCCTGCCGTCCGTGCGCGAGCTCGCAGCCCAGCGCAACGTCAGCATCGCAACCGCAGTCGGCGCCCTGCGCGCGCTGGAATTCCGCGAGCTGGTGGAAGCCCGCCCGCGTTCGGGCTACTTCGCACGCCTGCCACGCTTGACGACACCGGAGCCGCCGATCAGCCGTCCGCCCGCACGTATGCGTTCGGTCAAGGTCAGCGACATCATCGCGCAGATGTTCTCGGCCGCATCCACACGCGCGCCAGACGCGGTGCCGCTGGGCGCGGCGTTCCCGGACCCGGAGCTGTTACCGACGCAGTCCCTGCAACGTGCCACCGCGCGCCTGGCCAGAACCACACCGCGCCTGATCTCCGGCTACGGCACGCTGGAAGGCTCCCTGCGACTGCGCCGGTGGATCGTCGCGCGCTACCTGCGCAGCAGCACCGCCATCGACGTATCGGAATTGCTGATCACCAACGGCGGCATGGAAGCGCTGCAGCTCGCGCTGCATGCGGTGTGCGCGCCCGGCGACGCCGTCGCCGTCGAGTCGCCGTGTTACTTCGGCTTCCTGCAGCTGCTCGAAACCCTGAATCTGAAAGCCTGCGAAATCCCGACACATCCACGCAGCGGCCTGTCGGTGGAGGCGCTGGAGCGCGTGCTGACCAGCCCGACCGGACGCACGATCAAAGCCTGCCTGCTGTGCCCCACGCACAGCAATCCGCTGGGCGCGACGATGCCGGACGCGGACAAGGCGGCGCTGGTGGAACTGTGCCGCCGCCGCAACGTGGCCTTGATCGAAGACGATCTCTACGGCGAGCTGCAATACACCGAGCGCCGTCCGCTGCCGCTACGGCACTTCGACCCGCACGGTGAAGTCATGCTGGTCAGCGCCTTCTCGAAGACGCTGGCACCGGGCGCCCGTGTCGGCTTCATCGCCGCCGGCAAACACACCGAACGCGTGCGCGCGCTCAAGTTCGCCGCCTCGGTCAGCACCGCACCGCTGATGCAGGAGGCACTGGCCGACGTGCTGGATGGCAGTCTCTATGACCGTCACCTGCGGCGTCTGCGCGCCGCCTGCGAACAGCAGGTGCAACAGGCGATGCGCTGCATTCTCGAATCGTTTCCGGACGGCACCCGCATCGTCCAGCCCAGCGGCGGCTTTCTGCTGTGGGTGCAATTACCGGAAGGCGCCGACACGCTCGACCTGTACCGGCGCGCTGCGACGGAAGGCGTGGAGTTCGCACCCGGCCCCCTGTTCAGCAGCCGTGGTGCCTTCGGCGATTCACTTCGGCTCAACTGCGGTCATCGCATCACCCCGCGCATCGAAGGCGCGTTCCGACGGCTGGGAAAACTGGCGCGTACTGCATAGCAGACAGCCAGCGCCCCGGCCGTGAGGGTGCGCTGAACCGCCCCCGATTTTGGAAACGCCAGGCATTTGATGGATGATCCCCCGCAAACCAACGGGGGAGCCATTCATGGCCGGTGCACTGACCGAGCTGTCCGTCGCAGGTCGACGCTTCGTCGAGACATGGCGCCGCCGCCGCGCCGGGCACATTGAATCCGCACCAGACTGCAAACGGTTCAGGCAACAGATGCAGGCGCTACTGGATCAGGCACCGGCCGGGCTCATTGCCGAAGCGCGCTGGATCGACCTGCCCGCCAATGCCGCACCGTGGCTGGACAGCGGCGTCAGGCTCGCACCCGACGACGCCGTCAGCTGGTTCATCTGCGGCCGCACCTGGGCCTCGAAGCCGCTGGACGTCTGGGTCTCGCCGGCAGTCCAGGTCTGGAGCCGGATCGGCAATGACGGTGAACTCATCAGCGCCTCGCGCGACAGTCACTCCGTCATTGCAGATCGCGCCGGAACGCTGCAGTTCGGCAATTACTTTCCGAACGATTGGGCGGACCGGACCGGCAACACCAAAGATCCCGATACGGTCTACCGCTCACTGAAAGGTGAACTGCTGATTCTCGTCATCCGCTGGAAAACTGACGCACTGAGCGCCCTCAAGACGCTGAGGCAGACCGGCGATGTCGTGTAATGACCCACTGAAAATCTGCTCAGGCGATACTTTGAAAGGAGTTAAGCATGGGCAAGGTGATGGACGAAGAGATCAAGCGGTGGACGGCCAAGCGCAAAAGCGCGCTGGTGCTGGAGAT
>NZ_SUKF01000020.1 GCF_005047655.1 Sinimarinibacterium arenosum
GGCCTCGACTTCCTTGAGGATACGGACGATCTGTTCTTCAGAAAACTTCGACTTCTTCACGTAGAGCTCCTTGCGGTGGAAACTCTACTTCCAACTGGCTCGAATCAGCGAGGATCTTTCAAAGAGATCAGGCCCTGAGAAGGCATTGCGGGATGTGTTACTCCTGGATCTGGCGGATGCTACTGGATGGAGGGCGGGCAGCCTGAGTAGCGTCCCAGTTGCCGCTTTCAGTGATGAGGTGATCGCGTTGGCGCAGAGTTCCAACGAGGACCATATCTGGGTAACGCCGGCACTTCAGAAATTTGGCTATCAGGCTGCCTTCAAGGTTCCGTTCCCGTTGGCAGTCAGGATCAATCGGTACTGCAAAGACTCGAGGGCCGAACTACTTCGCAAGCTTGGAAAGGACGAGTCAACCGCAAACGGATTTCTGTTCCTCTCGACTCGATCGGCCACTCCGCTCGATCATGAGTACATATCTCGTATCGTAGGTTCGGCGCTGACTGCGATTGGCGTCCAGCAACGCGCAGGCGCGCATGCCGTGCGGCGAAAGTTCGCGGACGACCTAACAGCCGAACACCACGCCGTTCGCAAAGCCTCGGGCCTTAGCACGGCGCCGGAAGACGTGCTTCGACCAGTCGCCGATGCGCTAGGACAGCAGAGCCTCCACAGCCAAGAAAGCTACCAGCGAGTCGTGATGTCTGACGTCGAAATGAGCCACGAGCACAAGTTGAGACAAGAACTCCAGAAGCAAGGCTCAGAATTGGCGGCGAAGGATCATGAGATCGCAAGACTCCGCAAGCTGTTGGTAAAGAGCTCATCCTGATCCGAAACTAGTGCCAGAGACATCGTTCGCACGCGGCGGCACCTCCGCCTCGATGGAGTGAAGTACACACGAACTTAACGACGAACCGCTTTTTCACAAGCTCATCAACTGCCGAAGGCGGTCCTTGATCTCGTATAGGTTCACCGAGAACTGCTCGGCATCCTGCGGGTGGATCACAATCACCAAGCGATCTGAGATTTTGCCTTCCGCAGACGCATTCACAAAGGATTCTGCAATCAGTTCTGCGACTCTGCTCCTCGGAACATTGAGGCGGCCTCGTCCGGTTCCCATCAGCGGTACGGCAAGTTCTTGGAGTTCGCCCGCCTGTCGAACGTATTCCCAGAGACCGCCAAGTGCCTCCTCAACATCACGGAGTGTGCTTGACGCGTTTCCTTGGGAGTTCAGCGTGGACATTGCAGTGAGATAAAACGTCTTCCCATGCGTTGTGATCGGAATGGTTGTTCCCATCGGATAGGGAGGCGACCCTTTACATCTCTGAAGACCCTTGCGAAGTTCTTCGATCAACTTATGCTGATTGCCCGTGAAGTATCGAGCAGTAAACTGCCCCTGCAAACTGTTCGGTGAAATCTTGCCCCCGGCCACGTCGGCCTCAAAAACAGAATTGGTGCTAATGACAATGGCACCAGTCACGTTAAACAAATCTGCAATCCTCACCTCAACACACACACCTCTATGCGGAATTGGCACCTGCACAGACTGAATTGGGCGCCGGAAGAAAACTGCAAGTGCAATGGAACATCCAAAGAAAATAACAAATGCATAAGAGGCGTATTTGTCTCGAGTGTAGACGTTGAAGAAATCGAGGGTCTCTACGAGCAGCCAAATCGCCCCAAATATGCTAAGTACCGCCTGCATCCCCCCAAGCGAAAACAGTACATAACGCCAATAGGCCCTGCTGAAAATAGAGCTAATGGGTTCTACCCCGATGACTCGGACACTTTCGAGAAGGCCGATAATGGCCGCAAGGAGTGTTCATGTCGAAGCGAAGGAAGTTCAGTCCAGAGTTCAAGCGCGGGGCCGTTGAGCAGGCCCGCC
>NZ_SUKF01000021.1 GCF_005047655.1 Sinimarinibacterium arenosum
TGGACTTCCCCTGCGGCAGTAGGCATCGCCGGCCTATGATTTGAGCATAGGAGGAAGTGCATGAGTACCCAGAGATTTACACCAGAGTTCAAGGAGGAGGCTGTCCGCCAAGTTCTCGAACGCGGAAAGTCCGTTGCCGAGATTTCGGCTCGTCTCGGTGTTTCGAGCCACAGCCTGTACAAGTGGGTGAAGGCCGTCACTCCGGATAAAACGGAGAAGCAGGCGGCTGACTTGCTGGAAGCCAAGAGCGAAATTCTCAAGCTTCGGGCACAGCTACGCCGGACCGAAGAGGAGCGCGACATCCTAAAAAAAGCGGCGCGGTACTTCGCGAGGGAGCCCGAGTAAAGTACCGCTTCATCAACGACCATCGGCATGAGTATCGCGTCATGACGATGTGCCGCGTGCTGCGAGCATCGCGCGCCGGCTTTTATGCATGGCTCCAGAATCCACTGTCGAAGCTGGCGATCGACAATCAACGCTTGCTTGGATTGATCCGCGATTCATACGCCGCCAGCGGCGGCGTCTATGGATCGCCGCGGGTCTTTGGTGATCTACGGGAGGCTGGCGAGACCTGTGGCAAGCACCGTGTAGCCCGCCTCATGCGTGCGAACAAGATCAAGGCCCTGCGCGGCTATAAGGCACCCCGCCACATCGCAGGACGGCCGTCGATCATTTCGCCGAACCGTCTCAATCGCGAGTTCACAGTCGATGTGCCAGACCGCGCCTGGGTGACTGACATCACTTACATCCGAACCTGGCAGGGCTGGTTGTATCTTGCAGTGGTTCTCGATCTGTATTCGCGAAAGGTGGTGGGCTGGTCCATGAAGCCGACGCTGGCCCGTGAACTGGTCCTGGATGCACTCTTGATGGCGCTGTGGCGGCGCAAGCCAATGCAGCCGGTGATCGTGCATTCCGATCAGGGAACGCAGTACGGCAGTGATGACTGGAGACGTTTCTGCAAGGCCAACCAGCTGGAGCCGAGCATGAGTCGGCGTGGAAACTGCTGGGACAATGCCGTGGCCGAGTCTTTCTTCAGCAGCCTGAAGAAAGAGCGCATTCGCAAGCGCATCTATAAAACACGCGAATTAGCCCGCGCCGACATCTTCGATTACATCGAGGTCTTCTACAATCGAACCCGACGTCACAGCCATCTCGGCGGCGTCAGTCCCGAGGCCTTTGAACAGGCTGCTTTGTGAGGCGCCGGATTGTCTACTGCTCTGGGGGAAGTCCA
>NZ_SUKF01000022.1 GCF_005047655.1 Sinimarinibacterium arenosum
GGGTTCTACCCCGTGATCTCGGACGGGTTGGAAAGAGCTGAAAACTTCTGATCCTGCTTGGCGACTCTACGCCGCATTCTGGGGTTGTGGAATCGCTCGATGTAGTTGAACAGATCGGCCTTGGCGATATCGAGCGTCGCATATCGCTCCCGATTGATGCGCTCTCGCTTGAGCATTCCGAAGAAGCCTTCGCAGGCTGCGTTGTCGCCGCAGTGACCGACGGCACTCATCGAGCACAGCAGCGTGTTTCGGGTTAGATACCGCTGATAGTCGCTGCTGCGGAACTGGCTGCCGCGATCCGAATGCAGGATCACCGACCAGCCGCCCTGACGCTGCCAGATCGCCATCTCGACAGCACGGATCACCATCTGCCGGTCCTGCCGATGATGCATTGACCAACCAATCACCAGCTTGCTGAACAGATCGATAACGACGCACAGGAACAGCTTCCCTTCGGCGGTCGGGATCTCGGTGATGTCCGTCACCCACTTGGTCTCGGGTTCCAGGGCATTGAAGTCCCGCTCCAGCAAGTTACGCACGCCCGGCGGTGTCAGGCTTGGCTGAGCACGCTGACCGCGTCGTTTCTTTCGGGGCCAGCCTTGCAAACCGTGCCGTGCCATCAAACGGGCCACGCGATTTAGGCTGGCCGTTTCGCCTTCCTCGACGAGGTCCTCATGCATCCGGGGCGCGCCTAGCATCCCACGGCTGTCCTCGTGCAGCTCGCGGATACGCGCCAGCAGCCGATCGTTGTCGATCTGGCGTGCGCTCGGCTGGCGACCGCTCCAGTCGTAATAGCCGCTGGCCGACACCCGCAGGCAGCGACACATCAGACGCACAGGAAACTCATTGCGGCAACGCTCGATCGCCTGATATCTCAGGACGATCCCTTGGCAAAGAACGTTGCCGCTTGCCTTAAAAAATCCCGTTCCTTAGTCACGCGGGCCAGCTCGCGCTTCAAACGGGTGACCTCCTCGTCCCGGGCCGTCCCGGTACCGACGAAAACGCCCTTGCTCTGGCCATCCATCTCGCGCTTCCAGCGCGTCAGCAGGTTGTCCCGAATGCCCAACTCACGGGCGACCTGAGCGCAACTGACACCGGGCTGGCGGGCCTGCTCAACGGCCCCGCGCTTGAACTCTGGACTGAACTTCCTTCGCTTCGACATGAACACTCCTTGCGGCCATTATCGGCCTTCTCGAAAGTGTCCGAGTCATCGGGGTAGAACCC
>NZ_SUKF01000023.1 GCF_005047655.1 Sinimarinibacterium arenosum
TGTAATGACCCACCGAAACCTGCACAGGTCATGCCGCTAAAGCAAATGCTTCAGCGGGTGTTTTCATCTTCAGCGCCTGGTGAGGGCGCCGATGGTTGTAGAACTGGATCCAGTCGCTGATGACGCGGCTGGCGTGCTGGAGTGTTTCGAAGCGATGCCGATGCGCGCATTGCTCCTTCAGCGTTCGGATGACCCGCTCGACCATGCCGTTCTGCTGCGGGCAGTGCGGCGTGATGAATTCCTGCCGCAGGCCGTAGCTACGCACCAGTGCCGTATAGCGACGACTCGTAAAAACCAGTCCGTTGTCGGATCGCAGCAGAAAGGGTGCCGGCACATGGCCCAAGGTTCCGAATCGCGTGATGAGCGCCTGCTCCAGCGCCGAGCCCGCTGTTGTCGCTTTGCCGCTGCGCGATAAGTGCCAGCCAAGCAGTTCGCGGGTGTGGCAGTCGATGACCAGTGCCAGGCTGGCCCAGCCGTCACGGCCGGCCCATATTCGGCAAAGATCGGTTGACCAACGCTGATTCGGTGCGTCGGCCCTGGAGGGCAACGCTTCGATCCGCGGACGATGTCCGGTCGGACGCTTCTTGACCTGCCAGCCCTTGATCTGAAAAACCCGCTGAACGGTGTTCTTGTTGAAGCCCAGCAGGCCAGCAACGGTCCGATAGCCAAACGACGGCTCTTCTTCGATCATCGCCTTGATCGGCTCGGCAAAGCGCGGCTGGACCTTAGGCGGGGATTTCTGCGATCGGTAGTAGACCGTCCGGCGCGGAACGCCGAACCACGCGCACAGCTTGCTGATCGACACGTCGAAGCCGTCTGCTTTAAGTCCCTGGCGGATCGCTTCGATCATGTCTCGTCCTCGCCCAGCAGGGACTGCAATTTTTTTCGGGCGCGCAGCTCCAACATCGCTTCGCCGTACGCTTCCTGCATATCCTTGAGCTTGCGCTCGTACTGCTCGCGAACATCTTCAGGCTTAGCTCGGAGCGCGTTCTCCATCCCGGCCTTGGCCTGGTCCACCCAGTCCTCCAGCTCCGACGGCGACAGATCAAACTGCCGCGACGCCTCCGCTACCGTCGTCTTGCCCTGAATGATCTCCAGCACCAGCGCGCTTTTGCGCTTGGCCGTCCACCGCTTGATCTCTTCGTCCATCACCTTGCCCATGCTTAACTCCTTTCAAAGTATCGCCTGAGCAGATTTTCAGTGGGTCATTACA
>NZ_SUKF01000024.1 GCF_005047655.1 Sinimarinibacterium arenosum
TTTGAAAGATCCTCGCTGATTCGAGCCAGTTGGAAGTAGAGTTTCCACCGCAAGGAGCTCTACGTGAAGAAGTCGAAGTTTTCTGAAGAACAGATCGTCCGTATCCTCAAGGAAGTCGAGGCCGGGGCCAAGGTCGCCGAGACCTGCCGCAAGCACGGCATTTCCGAGCCGACCTACTACGCCTGGAAGGCCAAGTACGCCGGCATGGATGTCTCGCAGCTGCGCCGGCTCAAGGAGCTAGAAGGCGAGAACGCCAAGCTCAAGAAGATGTACGCCGAGCTGGCGCTGGTGCATCACGCCCTGCAGGACGTCGTCTCAAAAAAGCTCTGAGCCAGGCGCAGCGAATGGAGCTGTGCCTGGCGATGCAGACCCAACACGACGTCAGCCAGCGCGCTGCCTGCCGCGCGCTGCACCTGTCGCGCTCGGCGCCGTACTACCGGTCCCGGCGCCCGGACGATACGCCCGTGATCGAGGCGATCACCGGCCATATCACGGCGAATCCCGGACAGGGATTCTTCCTGCTCAGTCAGACGTTTCGAAACGAGGGCAAGCCGTGGGGCAAGACGCGGCTGTGGCGGGTGTACTGCGAGCTGAAGCTGAATCTGCCTCGTCGCGGCAAACGACGTCTGCCGGAGCGCGTGCGCGATCCATTGCAGGTGCCGGATGCTCCCAATCACACGTGGTCTGCCGATTTCATGGCCGATGGACTGTGGTCGGGCCGCCGCTTCCGCACCTTCAACGTGATCGACGATTTCAACCGGGAATCGCTGCGCATCGAGATCGACACCAGCCTGCCGGCGCTGCGCGTGATCCGGGCACTCGATGAGCTGGTCGAACTCCGCGGTGCACCCAGGCGCCTGCGCCTGGACAACGGCCCCGAGCTGATCAGCCAGCTGCTGCGGCAGTGGGCCCAGCGCAACGGCGTCGAGTTGGTCCACATCCAGCCGGGCAAGCCGACGCAGAACGCCTATATCGAACGTTTCAATCGCACGCTGCGAACCGAGGTCCTCGATCGCTACGTCTTCACCAGTCTGACCGAGGTGCGCCGCATGACCGAGGACTGGCGCCATCGCTACAACCACCACCGTCCCCATCGCAGTCTCGGCGGCCTGTCGCCCGTCCGATTCGCAATGGCACAATCACCTACAACCTCTACTTCTGAGTGACTCGAAGGAACGAGGATCTTTCA
>NZ_SUKF01000003.1 GCF_005047655.1 Sinimarinibacterium arenosum
TTACATCGAGGTCTTCTACAATCGAACCCGACGTCACAGCCATCTCGGCGGCGTCAGTCCCGAGGCCTTTGAACAGGCTGCTTTGTGAGGCGCCGGATTGTCTACTGCTCTGGGGGAAGTCCAGGCGCCAGTGCGACGCAGCTCATCCGCTTGAGCCAATCGAGCTGCAGTGTCTCGTCTCTTTCGCGCCTTCTCTACTGCATCAACCGTAAAGCCATAGCGTTCGGCTATTCCTCGATCTGCTTTCCGTTTCGTCCCTTTTGCTTTGTATTCGTTATCCCACTCGCCTAGCACTTCGGACGGATGTTGCGGTTTCGTAGGCGCTGTTTTCAGCTCAGGCACCCAGAGCCAAAGAGGGGCACCCTCGTCGGGCCATAGGTGGCGCTGCTTCTGGCGCATCCATTGCGCGAAGTCGTTCCGGTGAATGCCGTGGATCGCAGGTACTTGTCGTGGGCGCGGAGCAGTGCGCAATTGCAGAAGATGGATTTCATCACCATCGGCTCGCCGTACTTCATCCCAGCTCAATGCCCATGTGCCGCCAGCAGGTGGGTTGACGTACTCAATTCGCGATTCAACTAGTACGCGGCCAAGTTCGCCGTGCCAGGTATCGGTGCGTAGGAGTTGCCACGCTGCTTCGCGAAGATGGCGAAGCATTGGATTGGCCCTTATTCCAGAGTAAGGAACCCAGAGTTCTAGAACGCTGGTTGGGCTCAGCCATTCTGGCAATGTGCCTAGCAGTGCTCGGCGGTGCAGCTCATGTGAGCTCATAGGCTCTAACGCCGGCACGCTTTCCGTGCTTTCCTCGCATTCATCCATCCCGCGCCCCTATTTGCGCGTCCCTCAAAAGGCCGCACCGCCAGGCCGGGAAGGGTTCCGGCTTTTTGCCCCGTCGGGCTAGGCGGGCGGTGATCGATATCAATCTATACCGCTTTTCCTCTTTGTTCTCGTTTCCGCTGTTTCCAGTTTGAATGCAACGGGAACAGAAAACGGGAACAAGATTTCCCTTTTTGATTCAGCGGCATGGGTCGCTTGTTCCCGTTGTTCTCGGTGTTTTTGCAAGGTAGAGAGGGGGAGGGTGACTCACGGGGTCAGGATGCGCGCGCGGTGGCGTGCAGCGGCACAACGTTGGATCGAGTGCGTAGGGTGTCCAAGTAGTCCGCCCACGCCTGCATCATCGCTTTGCGCTCGTCCAGGTAGGCGGCGCGATCATAGGCCGCGCCAAGCGGGCCGGCTGCTTTGTGGGAAAGCTGGCGCTCGATGGCATCAGGCTTCCAACCCATTTCTGCCAAGAGGCTGCGGGCCATCGCGCGGAAGCCGTGGGCGGTCATCTGATCGTTGGTGAAGCCCATGTTCCGAAGCGCCTGGCGCACTGCGTTTTCAGATAGTGGTCGCAGCTTCGTCTTGGGTGTTGGGAACACATAGCGCGGTGCGTCAGGTCGCAGGCTCAGGCCGTGATCCGTCAACGGCTGCAGTTCACGCAGGATGGAGATGGCCTGCGTACACAGCGGGACGATGTGGCTCTGCGCGGTCGATCGCTTCGTCTTGCTGACGACGTAGCGCCACTGTGTGGCCTCGAAGTCGACCTCCTGCCACTGCATCTGCCTTATCTCGCCAGGACGCTGAAAGAGCAGGGCAGACAGCTTCAGGGCGGCTCGGACTTCGGCAGTGCCTTTGTAGTCGTAGATTGCCTGCATCAGTCGAGCCACGTCGGCCGGATCGGTGAAAGCGGCGAAATGTCTGACCGGCTTCACCCGGCGTTCGCCGCGTAGCGGTTGCGTCGGATCGATGTCAGCCAGGCCGCGCCGGATCGCGTACCGAAAAACTTGTCCGACGATCGTTCGTGCCCTGCGTGCGGTTTCCTCGACGCCACGGTCACGTATGCGCTCGAAGACCGCAATAAGTTCGCGCGGTTTGATTTCGGTTATTGGGCGCGTGCCGATGTAGGGCAGCACGTCGCGTTCCAGCATGCGGGCGACGTTGCGTTGGTACTCGTCGGAGTTGGCGGATAGTTCATCTGTTTTCCAGCGCTCCACCACGACCGCAAAGGAGCCATCCGCAGCGAGTTCTGCCGTCAGGCGTGCTTCGCGGCGGTGATCACTTGGATTAATGCCTGCCGCGATCAGGCGCTTGGCCTCATCGCGGCGCTGGCGTGCGAGGCTCAGCGGAACATCGGGGTAGATGCCGAGGGACAGCATCTGTTCGCGACCGGCAAAACGATAGGAGAGGCGCCACCACTTCGAGCTGTTGGTGTTCACCAAGACAAAAAGCCCGGACTCGCGAGGCAGTTTGTAGGGGCGGTCCTTGGGTTTTGCGTTCCGGATGAGCGTGTCGGTCAACATGCGGGTAACTCTGGTCGTGGGCGGGTAACTCGACCGAAGTTACCCGCAAAGTTACCCGCGTCAATGTGTAGCTGCCGGTAGACGTCGGTAGACGTCGAAAGCATGTAACTCAATAAAAAACCGCGCAAAAGCGCGGTTATGTATACGTCAGTAGACGTCAGTAGAAGTAGAAATGGTGGTGATGAGTGGAATCGAACCACCGACCTCAGCATTATGAGTGCCGCGCTCTAACCGTCTGAGCTACATCACCACGAAGGGGCGCGAAGTTTAAGGAAAACTCGCGCCCCCGTCGAGACTTTTGCTAAACATTGAAGCGGAAATGCATCACGTCGCCTTCCTGGACAATGTATTCCTTGCCTTCCAGCCGCCATTTTCCGGCCTCTTTGGCGCCGGCTTCGCCTTTGTACTGGATGAAGTCGTCATAGGCGATCACTTCTGCCCGAATGAAGCCTTTCTCGAAGTCGGTGTGGATCTCGCCGGCGGCCTGCGGCGCGGTGGCGCCGACCTTGACGGTCCAGGCACGAACTTCCTGCACTCCGGCGGTGAAGTAGGTCTGCAGGCCGAGCAGAGAGTACGCCGCGCGGATCACGCGGTTCAATCCGGGTTCCTCGAGACCGAGATCGGCGAGGAAGCCTACCTTGTCCTCGTCGTCGAGTTGTGCGATCTCGGCTTCGATCGCGGCGCAGACCGGGACGACTTCGGCGCCATCCTTGCTCGCGTACTCGCGGACGCGGGTCAGGAATTCGTTGCCATGGGTCAGTCCTTCTTCATCGACGTTTGCGATGTACAGCGCGGGCTTGGCAGTGATCAGGTGATATTCACGCAACTGCGCGCGTTCTTCAGCATCGAGCGCCATTGATCGAACCGGTGCGCCAGTGTCGAGGTGTGCCTGGACTCGTTTGAGCAGTTCCAGACGCCCCATGGCGTCCTTGGCCCCGGTCTTGGCGCTGCGGCTGGCGCGATCGACGGCCTTGGTGATCGAGTCCAGATCGGCCAGCGCCAGTTCGGTATTGATGACTTCAATATCGCGAATGGGGTCGGTTGAGCCTGCAACGTGAATGACGTCATCGTTGACGAAGCAGCGCGTGACGTGGGCGATGGCATCGGTCTCGCGGATGTGGCCGAGGAACTGGTTGCCGAGACCTTCGCCCTTGGAGGCTCCGGCAACCAGGCCGGCGATATCGACAAATTCGACAGTGGCGCCCAGCACGCGCTGCGGCTTGACGATCAATGACAGCGCGTCAAGGCGCGGGTCGGGCACGGCCACCACGCCCACGTTGGGGTCGATGGTGCAGAACGGATAGTTTTCGGCTGCGATCTGCGCTTTGGTCAGCGCATTGAACAGGGTGGACTTGCCGACGTTGGGCAGTCCGACGATGCCGCATTTGATACCCATTTTTTGAGAGTCCTTTGATCCTGTTCGCCGCGTGAGCTGCGGCAGCGTTGCTTACTTGTTGTGCGTGTGCAACTGGGTGATGGCGCGATCCCAGCCGCGTTCCAGCCAGACTTCGACGGCATCGGCGGATTGGTCGATGGCGTCGCGGATTGCGCCTTCATCGTCGCGCCCGGGGCGGCCCAGCACGTAGTTCAACACCAGCGTCTTGTCACCCGGATGGCCGATGCCGATGCGCAGACGTCGGTAGCCGTCGCCAAGCGCGCGGTGAACATCGCGCAGTCCGTTGTGACCGCCGTGCCCGCCGCCGAGTTTGAGGCGGACGCTGCCGCAGGGCAGGTCGAGCTCGTCGTGTGCGATCAGGATGTCGACCGCGGCAATCTTGTAGAACGTCGCCAGTGCCTGCACAGCCTGGCCACTGCGATTCATGAACGTTGACGGCTTGAGCAGGACGACGTCGTGACCGCCGATGCGAACACGCGCCATTTCGCCGTGGAACTTTGCTTCGCGCCGGAAGCTGCCACCAAGGCGTTCTGCCAGCCGATCGACAAACCAGAATCCGGCATTGTGGCGCGTGCGCTCGTACTCGCTCCCGGGATTGCCCAGGCCTACGATTGCATGCAGTTGAGAGCTGTCAGACATCCGCCTGGTCCCAAGAAAAAAACCCGTCCGCACGGCATGCGCGCGGACGGGTCGTATCGGATCGCGGGCGATGAAGCTGCGCCGCGCCGGCTACCTGCGCCCGAAGGTGGGCGCGGCAGCTTACTTCTTCGACTCGCCTTCGGGCGCAGCAGCCGCTTCGCTGTTGGCTTCTTCGATCGCGCCGCGCGGCAGATGGATCGAGACGACGGGCTGGTCGTTGCCATGCTTGAGTTCGGTCAGAACCACGCCGTCCTTCAGTGCAAGCTGCGACAGATGGATGGACTCGTTGAGGTTCAGGTTGGTCAGGTCGACCTCGATGAACTCGGGCAGGTCCTTGGGCAGACATTCGACGACCACCTGGTTCAGGTGATGCTCGACGATGCCGCCGCCGGTCTTCACGCCAGGAGCGACGGTTTCGCCCTTGAAGTGCAGCGGCACGTGCATGTGCAGGACATGATTGGCGTCGACGCGCTGGAAGTCAGCGTGCATGGCCAGGCCGGTGACCGGATGGCGATGCAGATCCTTCAGCACGACCTGCTGCTCGGTCCCATCAAGGGTCAGGGTCAGGATGTGCGAGTAGAACGCCTCGACCTTGAGATGCTTGAACATTTCATTGGACGACAGCGTGATCGACTGCGGTGCAACGGGTCCACCATAGACGATGGCCGGAATCTTGCCCAGGCGACGCAGGCGGCGGCTCGCACCCTTGCCCTGGTCAGCGCGGGATTCCGCGACAACCACAAAGTTTTCTTTCATTTCAACGCTCCAAAAGGGAAACCTCCGCCCGCGACCAGGCAGAAGGGGCGCGAATTATACAGAAGTTTCCGATTACCAGTTTTTATTTTCCGGTCAATCGGTTGCGGCCCGTAGCCGGGGGCTGGAAAGCCTGCCTCCCGGAGCGCGCAAGGCGGCTCAGTCGACGTAGAGCGAGCTGACCGATTCTTCGGCCGAGATGCGCCGGATGGTCTCTGCCAGCAGGCCGCCAATCGACAGCTGGCGGATTTTCGGGCAGGCCTCGGCGGCCGGACTCAGCGGAATCGTGTCCGTGACGACCAGTTCGTCGAGCACGGAATTGCTGATGTTGGTAATGGCCGGTCCCGACAGGACGGGGTGCGTCACGTAGGCCACGACTTTGATCGCGCCTTCTTCCTTCAGTGCGGCCGCCGCCTTGCACAAGGTGCCGGCGGTATCGACAAGGTCGTCGACCATGACGCAGGTGCGTCCGCTGACGTCACCGATGATGTTCATCACGCGCGATTCGTTCGGCTTCGGTCGACGTTTGTCGATGATCGCCAGATCCGCATCATCCAGCCGCTTGGCCACCGCGCGGGCGCGCACAACGCCGCCGACATCCGGTGCCACAACAATCAGGTTTTCGTACTTCTGGCGCCAGATTTCGCCGAGCAGTACCGGCGAGGCGTAGACGTTATCCACCGGAATGTCGAAAAAGCCCTGAATCTGGTCGGCATGCAGGTCGACCGTCAAAACGCGATCTGCGCCGCATTCGCCGATCATGTCGGCAACCACCTTGGCCGAGATCGGCACGCGTGCCGAGCGCGGACGACGATCCTGGCGGGCGTAGCCGAAATAAGGAATGACCGCGGTAACGCGGCTGGCTGACGCGCGCTTGAGCACGTCGAGCATCAACAGCAGTTCCATCGTGCTGTCATTGGTCGGCGCGCAGGTCGGCTGGACCACGAAAACGTCGCGGCCGCGCACGTTTTCGAGAATCTCGATCTGGATCTCGCCGTCGGAGAACTGACCGACCATGGCTTGACCCAGAGGGATCTTCAGATAGGCGGCAATATCCCGGGACAGTTTGGGATTGGCGTTGCCGGAGAACAGCATCAGCTTACTATCGGCCATGCGGGCGTCTCTTGCTGCGGTCAGTGGCGGTATCGTCTTCGTGGCCGCAGAGCTCGGCGGCCCTGTCGTACCTTCACTTTCACACGCTGAGCGGACGTTCTCGGTCGCTCGCGTCGGAATTGGCTGGGGCGGATGGACTCGAACCACCGAATGGCGGGATCAAAACCCGCTGCCTTACCACTTGGCTACGCCCCAGAAGACCCGATGCTTCGTGCGGCGCGCATTATATCGGATGATATCCGGCTGTTCGGTATGTCGCTGCAAAAAAATCTCAGTCAGCGCGCAATGGCGTCGCGCAGCGCCGAGCGGTTGCTGCCGCGCGCGACGATGGCCTGTGCCTGCAGCGTGTTGTCTGCACTGGCTTCGGCCGCGATGCGGCTGGCTTCGGCGCGTGTAGGGCAGGCCAGAAATACCGAAGCGCCGGTGCCGGACATGCGCGCCGGGCCGTGGCGGCGCAGCCACGCCAACGCTGCGCCGACCTGTGGATAGCGGGCACAGGTCACCAGTTCGCAGACATTTGCAGTAGAGGCAAGATCAAAGGTGTCGGCGCGCAGCGGCGTGCAGTCGCGCTGCAGTTCCGTCGCGCTGAAGATCTCGGCTGTACTGACATGCACCGGCGGCGTCAGCACCACAAACCACGGTTCCGGCAGCGCAATCGGCGTCAGGCGCTCGCCCACGCCCTCGGCCCACGCGGCCTGTCCGCGGACGAACACCGGCACGTCGGCGCCGATCGACAGGCCCAGATGGGCCAGTTCGTCCGGCGTGAAGCCCAGATTCCACAGGCGATTGAGCGCGACCAGCGTGGTCGCTGCGTCGCTCGAGCCGCCGCCCAGGCCGGCCCCGGTGGGGATGCGCTTTTCGATGCGAATGTCGGCGCCGAGATTGCAGCCCGACGCGCGCTGGATCAGACGCGCCGCCCGCAACGCCAGATCGTCCTCGGGGGCTATGCCCGGCAGATCATCGGCGCGCACGATCTTGCCGTCACCGCGCGGACTGATGAAGAGGGTGTCGCCGAATTCGAGGAACTGGAAGACCGTCTGCAGCTGGTGATAACCGTCGTCACGGCGACCGGTGATATGCAGGAACAGATTCAGTTTGGCCGGCGCTGGCCAGGGGAAATCGGCAGTAAACGCGCCGTGCGCGTTGCGCAGCAGGGAATTCGTGGGCATGGGTCAGGAGCGGCGGTTGGGGCCGAGCTCGAGGTGTTCCCATTGATCAATCAACAGTCGCAAACGCGCCTGATCGGTCCGGGCCTCGAGCTTGCGAGGCAGCTGCAGCTGCCCCACGGTCTGGTAGCTATCGTAGCGGATATCCCAGCCGTTTTGCCGCAAGCCCTGCAGCTGACCCTCAGTATCGACGCTGAGGTTGTCGAGCGGGCCGGGAGCCGGGAGGCCCAAAGTCCAGTGGCGCAGATCCCTGATCGGAATGCTCCAGCCGAGATTGGCCTGCATCCACGCTTCAGGGTCGGAGAGGTACTGAGTGCCATCACGTGTGCGCACACTCACGCCGGCCGCCGATCCTTCGATTTCCACCGCACCAATGCCGAACGGGCCGTTGAGCTGCAGTGTGAAGTCGCCGTCGCCGAGCTGGATCCAGCGCAGATCTGCGGTTCGTCCTTGATTGGCGTCGTTGATGCGGCCACGCAGGGTGAAGCCGCTGATGGTCTCCAGCGTGTCACGGTGCTGTTGCCAGGCCAGCGGCGACGGCGTGTCCGGAATCGGTGGAGCTTGCTGCGCGCACGCGCCGAGCAGCACCGCAGTGGCCAGGCAGAATGCGCGCGCCGAGGCGCGCTGGATCATTGCTTCAGGCGCCGGGAGGTTTCGCGCAGGGTGGCGTGCTCGGGGTTCTTTGCCAGTGCGGCGTCCAATACGCTGCGAGCCTTCGCGCGTTCGCCAAGCGTCCACAGGACTTCACCCAGGTGCGCCGCGACCTCGGGATCGGGAAACTGCGCATAGGCCTTTTCCAGCAGCGGCAGTGCGTCGCTTGCCTGACCCTGTTTGAAATAGAGCCAGCCCATGCTGTCGAGGATTGCAGCATCCTCTGGATCCTGCTCGAGCGCTTTCGAGATCAGATCGTGCGCTTCGCTGAGCCGGTCGGTATGCACGACCAGCATATAGCCCAGAGCATTGAGCGCCCGCGTGTCGTCCGGCGTATCCGCAAGAATGCTGCGCAGATCCTTTTCGGCGAGATCGATCTGGCCCTTCTGTTCATGCACCAGTGAGCGGCCGTAGAGCAGGTCGCCGTTCCCGGGGTCGACTTCCAGTGCCGAGTCGTACAGTGACATCGCGTCGTCAAGGCGGCGCTGGGTGGTCAGCAGCTCGCCTTCGGTCAGCAGGAAGCGCAACGCATATTGCGGATAGCGGTCGCGCAGTTGCGCGAGCAGCTCTCGCGATTCGTCGATGCGGCCCAGCTTGGACAATGCGACGGCGCGTCGCACGGCAGCGTCGATCACCATCGGCCCGCTGGAAATCCTGCTGTAGTAGCCCAGCGCCTCCTGATAATGCTGTTGTTCCTCGGCCATGCGTCCGAGCTGCATCGCCGCTTCTGGTCCGCGCTCACCGCCTAGCAGCGGTTTCAGATGACGCTGCGCTGTTTTGACATCGTTCTCGCTGGCTGCGAGCAGGCCCAATGCGAGATGGGCATCGGCGTCGGTCGGGCGCAGTTTGACGACGGCTTCCAGCTCGCGTTTGGCGCGGTCGGTCTGCTGTGCATCCAGCAGCAGCCGGGCATAGCCGGTATGCACGGCCGCGGCGTCCTTGTTTCCGCGGGTGAGTTCTGCGACCCGCGCGTCGGCTTCGTCGTAGCGGCCCTGCTTGACGGCAACACCGACCAGCAGCATGGCGTATTCGCGTTCCTTGGGCGCCAGTTCCAATGCGCGGCGTGCCGCACGTTCAGCCAGTTCGAGCTGTCCATAGCGCACCGCCAGAATGCCCTGTGCGTAGTAACTGCCCGCTTCATCCGGCCATTGGTCGATCAATTTCTGCATGACAACCTGCGCCAGGTCGCCATGATCGGCGGGTGCGCGTGCCAGCAACTGCGCGGCGTGACGCATGCCCTCGGCAACGCCGGCGGCGTTGCCACGGACGATCTCCAGGCATTGCTCCAGCGTGCCGGCCAGCTCGCCGCGGTTGAGCATCACAATGGTGATGACCTCCCGCGGATCGGCCGAGTTCGGTTCCAGTTGCAGCCATTTCTGCGCCGCTTTCAGTGCCAGGTCGTAGTCCTCGGCGGCAAGGGCCAGTCCGGTGGCGCGTCGGGCCAGCTCGACGTCGTCGCTGGTTTCCAGGGCCGCCAGGAAATGCGCGGCGGCCTCGCCGGGCTGCTGTCGCGCGGCCGCCATTTCTCCAGCCATGACATGAAACTGCATCTGCGCTTCAGGCGACGGCAGTGGGGCGGGTGCTGCGTCGACCAGGACGCGATCGTCCGCCGCGGCTTGTGGCTCTGCTGGGGTTGGCGTGGTCGCGCAGCCAGTGGTCAGTGCAGTGGCAACTGCAGCAGCAATCAGGGTGAATCTGAAAGTTTGGGGCACGGGGGCTCGAAATCGGCGGGTGTCTGATGGACATTATGCGCAAGCCGACAGTTCCCCGCCCGCCGCGCGAATTGATCTTGCTCAGTCCGCACGGCACCAACTCAGCGTAAAATCGCCCGATTCTTGCATGTAGGCAGTTATGGCCCTCGTCACTCTAGGTCTTAGCCACCACCGTGCGCCTGTCGAGGCGCGCGAGCGGCTGGCTTTTACTGAAGCAGATCTGCCAGCGGCGGTGGAGCGGCTGCACTCGCTGCCAGGGGTGGAGGAGGCGGCGATCCTTTCGACCTGCAATCGCACGGAAATCATGACAGTGACGTCGCTGGACGAAGAGTCGCGACTGATCGACTGGTGGCGCCGCGAGCGCCAGGCGCCGGACGGGTATATCGAGAAGTTTCTCTATACGCATCGCGACCAGGGCAGCGTCACGCACAGCCTGCGGGTCGCATCCGGCCTGGATTCCCTGGTGGTCGGCGAACCCCAGATTCTTGGCCAGATGAAGCAGACCTACACGCTGGCGGCCGAGGTCAAGACGTTGGGTCCGGTGCTCGGACGCCTGTTCCAGCACGCATTTGCGGTGGCCAAACTGGTGCGCTCGCAGACCCAGATTGGCGCCCATCCGGTTTCGGTGGCGTACGCCGCGCTACAGATGGCGCGTCGCATCTTTACCGACATGCAGAGCCAGACGGCTCTGCTGATCGGTGCCGGCGAGATGATGCAGTTGGTCGGGCGGCACCTGCATCAGCACGGTGTGGGGCGCATTGTTGTTGCCAACCGCAGTCTTGAACGTGCCGAAAAACTGGCGCGCGAGGTCCACGGCTACGCGATCAGTCTGGATGATCTGCCGAACTACCTCGCTGATGCCGATCTGGTGGTGTCGTCGACCGCCGCCCGGGGATTTCTGATTGACCGTGCAGCGATGCAGCGCGTGGTCAAATCCCGTCGCCGCAAACCGGTGTTCATGATCGACCTGGCGGTGCCGCGCGATATCGACCCGGCCATTGCCGAGCTCGAAGACATTTATCTGTACAGCATCGACGATCTGCGCGCAGTGATCGCCGACAACATGAAGCTGCGTGAGGAAGCGGCGCGTCAGGCTGAAGTGCTGGTGCAGAGCCAGGCTCAGGAATTCGCGCGCTGGCTCGAAAGCCGCGATGCCGGCGGCACCATCCAGCAATTGCGTGCGCGTGCGCGGTCGACGCGCGACGAGGTGCTGGAAAAGGCGCGCAAGCGCCTCGCATCCGGGCAGTCGCCCGAAGCAGTGATGGCGTTTCTGGCCGATACGCTCAGCAACAAGCTGCTGCATGCGCCGTCTCACGCGCTGCGTCGCGCTGACGCGGTCGAGCAGGCGATGCTGCTCAACGCCGCGCGCCGCCTGTTCGACCTCCCCGAAGAATAGCGTTCACCCTGAGTGAATGGATTCTGCGTTGCGGTGCAGCGCAGGTTGACTCGCTGTCCGTACAATTCACGCCATGATCGATATCTCACTTGAGTCTTATTCGGTAATTGCCGCGCGCGGTGCCGTGCGGTCGTGGCCGGAGGCGTGTGCATGAAGGCGTCACTGGAAGCCAAGCTGGCGCAGATGGTCGAGCGGCGCGAGGAAATCGCTCAGGAACTTGGCGATCCCACGGTTATCGCGGACAACGACAAATTCCGGCGTTTGTCGCAGGAGTATGCGCAGCTCGGCCCGGTGGCGGAGGCGTATTCGGCCTATCGCGCGGCCACTGCGAATCTGAACGATCTTGTCCAGATGCGTAGCGACCCCGACCCGGAGATGCGGTCGATGGCCGATGCCGAGTATCCGGAGGTGGTCGAACGGATCGAGCAGCTCAACGGCGAGCTGCGCAGCTATCTGGTGCCGCAGGATCCGCTGGACAACAACAATGTCTTTCTGGAAATCCGTGCCGGCACCGGCGGAGATGAGGCGGCGATCTTCGCCGGCGACTTGTTCCGCATGTATTCGCGTTACGCCGAAGAACAGGGATGGTCGGTGGAGGTGCTGTCGGAGAATCCCGGGGAGCATGGCGGGTATCGCGAAATCATCAGCCGAATCATCGGATTCGGTGCGTATTCGCGCCTGAAGTTCGAGTCCGGCGCGCATCGCGTGCAGCGTGTGCCGGAGACGGAAGCGCAGGGTCGCATCCATACCTCGGCCGCGACGGTGGCGGTGTTGCCGGAGATCGAGGAAGCGCAGTTCGAGATCAATCCCGCCGACCTGAAAGTCGATACCTTCAAGTCATCCGGTGCCGGCGGTCAGCACGTCAACAAGACCGAGTCGGCGATCCGTATCACCCACGTGCCCAGCGGCGTCGTGGTGGAATGCCAGGAGGAGCGTTCGCAGCACAAGAACCGCGCCAAGGCGATGGCCTTGCTGCAGGCGCGACTGCTCGATGCACAACGCAGCAAACAGAATCAGGATATGGCCAACCAGCGCCGCAAGCTGGTCGGCAGCGGAGATCGCTCCGAACGCATCCGCACCTACAACTTCCCACAGGGACGCATTACCGATCATCGTATCAACCTGACGCTGTATCAGCTGGAGCGGGTGATGCAGGGTGATCTCGATCCGGTGATTCAGCCGCTGCTGGCCGAAGACCAGGCTGACCAGCTGGCAGAGCTGGGCGAAGCGTGAAACTCGGCGAGGCGCTGATGTCGGCTCAGCAGCGCCTGCAGTCTGTCAGCGACAGTCCGCGTCTGGATGCCGACCTGTTGATGCAGCATCTGACCGGGTGGTCGCGAGCGCAACAGTTGACGCGGCTGCAGGAAACGCTGGATCCACGTGACCACGCGGCATTCGAGGCACTGGTTGCACGGCGTCTGCGCGGCGAGCCGGTTGCGTATCTGATCGGCGAGCGCGGCTTCTGGAGTTTGAGCCTCAAAGTCACGCCCGAAGTGCTGGTGCCGCGGCCGGAAACCGAGCTGTTGGTGCAATGGGCGCTGGACGTTGTGTCCGGCGTGCAGGCGCCCCGCATCGCAGATCTGGGCACTGGCAGCGGCGCGATTGCGCTGGCGTTGGCGTCAGAACGCGCGGATGCGCTGGTCGAGGCGGTCGATCTGTCGAATTCTGCGCTGACCGTTGCGCGAGACAACGCGCAGACGCTGGGTCTGCAGCGCGTGCGCTTTCTTTCAGGGAACTGGCTGGAGCCGCTCAGTCAGCGCTATCACTTGCTGGTTTCCAATCCGCCCTATATCGCCTCGTCCGACGATCATCTGGCGGCGCTGCGGCATGAGCCCTTGATGGCGTTGACGGATGGCGCCGACGGCCTTAATGCTCTGCGCGAGATTATTTCCGGTGCCCAGGATTTTCTGGTGCCGGGGGGCTGGTTGCTGGTCGAGCATGGATATGATCAGGGCGCAGCGGTGCGTGCACTGTTTGCCGCTGCCGGTTTTGCCGAAATCGAAACGCAGCGCGACTATGCCGGTCACGAACGGGCGTCTGGGGGGCGCTGTGCTGGAGTGCTTACGTGAGTGACTATCGCCGTTACAGCCGGCAGGTGATCCTGCGCGAAGTGGGCGTCAATGGCCAGGCGTTGCTGCTGGACTCGTCGGTGCTGGTTATCGGTGTCGGCGGCCTGGGAAGCGCGGCCGCACAATATTTGGCCGGAGCCGGGGTTGGTCATCTGCTGCTGGCGGACCGCGATCGACTGGAACTGAGCAATCTGCAGCGGCAGACGCTGTATCGCTATACCGACGTCGGGCGCAGCAAGACCGACGCGGCCGCCGCGCAGCTGCGCGAACTCAATGCCGATGTTGAAATTGATGCCCTGGATGCCGACGCCTGGCCTGCGGCAATCGCTGAAGTCGATGTCGTGCTCGATTGCACCGACAATTTTCCGACCCGTTTTGCGATCAATCAGGCCTGTGTGAACGCGCGTAAGCCGCTGGTCAGCGCAGCGGCGATCCGCTGGGAGGGTCAGCTGGCGGTCTTTGATCTGCGTCGCGGTGGCCCGTGCTATCGCTGTCTGTACCCGGAGTTGGGCGAGGTTGGAGAGACTTGCGAGGAGGCCGGCATCCTCGGGCCGGTCGTCGGTGCTGTCGGCTGCATGCAGGCGCTGTCCGCGCTGAAGTTGCTGCTGGGTCTGGATGCGCAGACCGGCCGGCTGCAGACCTGGGACGCGCTGCAGATGTCGTGGCGCTCGCATAAGATCAGCCCCGACCCTGAATGCCCCGTTTGTGGAAATCCGACATGACTTCACCTCAGCTCGACATCAACGCGGCACTGGTGGTGCCGCGCCGTTTGGCCATGCAGATTCTGCACGCCGCGCAGGTTGCACAGCCGCAATCGATCCGCGGTGTGGTCGCGGCATCAGGAGGCATTCCGTCAGCGCTGCATCTGGACTCGGAGATGGGGGCTGAGGGCGAGTCCACCTGGGCGCAACTGTGGTCGCATCCTCAGGCGCCTGCGATTCCGCAGGCCAGCGAACTGATGTCAGATCAGCTCAGTCTGGTGGTGTCGCTGAATACCAAGGGCGTGCTTGAAATGCGTGCCTGGCAGCTATGCGACGGCGTAGCGCACGAACGGATTCTGAAAATCGGCGATTGACTGCCCGATGAGTTAAAAAACGCGCCAGCGGGCCTGCTGGTGACGATGATTCCTGCGAGGAGAGAGCAATGAGCGAAAACAAGATCGCGACCGAAGTGCGTGGCCACGTTCTGCTGATCGGGCTGGACCGCTCGGCCAAGTACAACGGCTTCGACCTGGAGATGTTTTCGCAGCTGGCCGACGCCTATGGTCGGCTGGATCGTGATGAAAACCTGCGCTGTGCTCTGGTTTATGCGAAGGGCGCGCACTTTACCGCTGGGCTGGAATTGCCGAAGTGGACCGAGGCCTTCGGTTCCGGCAGTTGGCCGGCGTTGAGCGACACGCAGCGCGATCCGCTCGGGCTGATTCCGGACAAGCGCGTGTCCAAGCCGCTGATCTTTGCGATCCACGGCATCTGCTTCACGATCGGAATCGAATTGGCGTTGGCCGGCGACATCCGCATTTGCGCAGAAGGCACGCGTTTCGGGCAGATCGAGGTCAAGCGTGGAATCTATGCCTGCGGCGGTGCAACCGTACGCATGGTGCAGGAGTTTGGCTGGGCCAACGCGCAGCGTTATCTGCTGACCGGAGACGAATTCAACGCCGAAGAGGCGCTGAGGATCGGGATGGTGCAGGAAGTCGTGCCGGTGGAGCAGGTGTTCGAGCGGGGGCTGGCCCTGGCTGAACGCGTTGCGGCACAGGCTCCGTTGGGTGTCTATGGCAGTCTGAGGTCGTCACGGCTGGCGCTGGAGCAGAGTGTGCAGGTGGGGCTCTCCCGGGCCTTGCCGGATCTGGCGCCACTGATGCAAACCGAGGACGTGCGCGAGGGCGTGCAGTCCTTCGTGGAACGTCGCGAAGCCCGATTCCAGGGGCGCTGAATCGAGCCCATGCATGGGCCGATTCCGCAGTAACAGCGCATTGCAGCATCAGGTGGATGCTGGATGCGACGACTGACCGCGGCGTCGAACGCCGGAGGTTCGTCGTGTAATCACCGTCGCGCCGCCATCGCGCAGCGGGATGTGCGCCAACTCCATGGTATGTTTTGCCCCTGTTAAACCTCCGCTGTGAGCGGGACGAGCGATCTGTCAGCCCAATGAGTGGCAACCCAGAGAACGAAGTATTGGTGAGCCGACTCGGGCCCGATTCGGCGATGGCCCTGTTCCTGTCGTTGTCGCAGCCGGCAGCACTGGTCGACAGCGATGGTGAGACGGTTCTGGCGGTCAATGCGGCGCTGGTTCAGCGCTGTGGTCATGCCGAACAGGAATTGCAGACCGCCGGTCTGACGCGTTTACGGCAGTTGTTGCACGATTCACCGCCGGGAGACCGGGATCAGCTGGCGTCCGGATCACTGGTGCCGGCCGCGTCCGGCGATCACCCGGTGTCATTCTGGCTGGCCGCAGCTGATCCGCGTGAAGGTAACAACCGTGATCGTGACCCGATTACTGGCTTGCATACCAAGCATGCGATTGAAGCCCGCATCCGTGATCTGCTCGCAGCGGGCAAGCAGGGCGTACTGATTCGCTTTGAGGTCGACCAGTTCAAGCTGATCAACGATGCCTTCGGGCGTGAGGCGGGCAATCATCTTCTGGGTTGTCTGGGCAGGTTGATTGCTTCGCTGTTGCCCGTGGATCAGGCACCAGCACATCTGGGCGGTGACGATTTTGCCGTTGCTTTGATCGATGTTGATGTTGATCGTGCCTGGGCGATTGCCGAGGGCGTGCGCTTGCAGATCGCGGCGCAGGGATTCGAGTGGGGCGGGCGCGGCTACGGCGTCACCACCAGCATCGGCATCGCTGCTTTCGCCGATGCATTTCAGGACTACGGCGAGCTGATGAAGGCAGCCGATTCGGCCTGCGAAGCGGCCAAGACGCGCGGTCGCAACCGCATCGAGATCTTTCATCGTGAGGATCGCGAGCTGCGCCGGGTTCGCGGCGAGCAGTCCTGGGGTGGTCGGGTTTTGGATGCCCTGGAGGACAATCGCTTTGCGTTGTTCCGGCAGCGGATCGAACCGTTGCAGTCGGGGGTAGGGCGTGAGCACTGGGAAATCCTGCTGCGCGTCCGCGGCGCGTCCGGCTGGACCTCGCCGGTGGATTTCGTCGTCGCCGCCGAACGTTACGGCCTGATGCCGCAGATGGATCGACGCGTGATTTCGCGAACCTTGCGCGAGCTTTCGAAGCTGCCGAAGGACGCGCGACCGGTGATGGCGATCAACTTGTCAGGCAATAGCCTGGGTGACCGCAGTTTGGCCGCGTACATCGAACGCATGCTGGAGCTGAACGAGGTGGAGCCTTCGACCATCCGCTTCGAGATTACTGAAACTGCGGCAATCGCCAACACTTCGCGCGCGGTCGAGCTGGTCAATGCACTGCGCGCGCTGGGTTGCAGGGTTGCACTGGACGACTTCGGTGCCGGCATGTCGTCGTTCAGCTATCTGAAGGCGCTGGAAGTCGACATGATCAAGATCGACGGCAGCTTCGTGCGCACTTTGCTGAGTGATGCGGTCGATGCCGCAACCGTCGAGAGCATGGTGCAGATCGCCGCGCTGCGCGGATTGCAGACCGTTGCCGAATGCGTCGAGGACGCTGCCTCATTGGAGCGCCTGCGTGAACTCGGCGTGGATTTCGCCCAGGGCTTCTACCTGCATCGCCCCGAACCCTGGTCGCTGCCATGAGTTCCGGGGTGAGGGCGCGCGACAACTGAGCTGGGGAGCGTGTTGCGCGGTGTTGCCCGGTGCTCGGCTACAATTCGCGCCGATCCCACGGGCCTGAGCCATGCGTCTTTCCAAGTTCTCGTTGCACACCACCAAGGAAACCCCGGCTGACGCCGAGGTTGTCTCGCATCAGCTGATGCTGCGCGCCGGTTATATCCGCAAGCTCGGTGCCGGTCTCTACACGTGGTTGCCGATCGGCCTGCGCACCTTGCAGCGGATCGAGACGATCGTGCGCGAGGAACTCGATCGCGCCGGTGCGCTGGAACTGCTGATGCCGTCGGTACACCCGGCCGAGCTGTGGCAGCAGTCGGGCCGCTGGCAGGTGATGGGCGACGAGATGCTGCGGTTCAAGGACCGGCACGACAATGACTTTGCGTACGGCCCGACACACGAAGAAGTCATCTGCCATCACGTGCGCCAGGACTTCCGCTCATACCGCCAGCTGCCGGTCAATTTCTACCAGATTCAGACCAAGTTCCGTGACGAGCGGCGGCCGCGCTTCGGCGTGATGCGCTCGCGCGAGTTCATCATGAAGGACGCATACTCGTTCCATCTGGACGCGTCCGATCTGGCGCGTGAATACGAGAACATGCGTTCGGCGTACACGCGCATTTTCGACCGCCTCGGTGTCGACTACCGCATTGTCCAGGCGGACTCCGGCAATATCGGGGGCAGTCGCTCGGAGGAATTCCATATTCTCGCCGGCTCGGGCGAGGACCTGCTGGCGGTGTCGGATACCGGGCCCTATGCCGCCAACGTCGAAGCCGCCGTGTGTCTGCCATCGTCGTCGGCACGACCGGCGGCAGGCGCGGCGATGGAGCTTGTTTCCACGCCGGGACAGAAGACCTGCGAGCAGGTCTCGAAGTTCATGAACGTCGCTCTCGACGCCAAGGTCAAGCTGTTGGTGGTCAAGGGTGCCGATGGCGGCCTGGTCGGCATCGCGCTGCGCGGCGATCATCAGCTCAACGAGGTCAAGGCCATCAAGCATCCGCTGATCGCCGACCCGCTGCAGCTGGCGGCGCCCGAAGACGTGCAGCAGGCGTTCAATTGTGAGGTCGGCTATCTGGGGCCGGTGAACTGCCCGATCCCGTTGATCGCGGATCACGCAGCAGCCGCGTTGGCGGACTTTGTCTGCGGTGCGAATCAGAACGACCATCATCTCAAGGGCGTGAACTGGGGGCGCGACTGCGCCGAGCCGCAGACTGCCGATCTGCGCATGGTCTGCGAAGGCGACGCCAGCCCGGACGGCAACGGCAGCATCCGCTTCTATCGCGGTATTGAAGGGGGACACATCTTCCAGCTTGGCCGCAAGTACACCGAGGCGATGGACGTCAAGGTGCTCGACGAGAGCGGGCAGTCGGTAACGCTGGAGATGGGCTGCTACGGCATTGGCATCACGCGCCTGGCAGCAGCCGTGATCGAACAGTCCTACGATGCCAACGGCATCATCTGGCCTGACGCGATCGCACCGTTCCAGGTGATCATCTGCCCGATCGGCATGGACAAGTCGGATGCCGTGCGTGCCGCAGCAGAATCGCTGTACACCGATCTGTCAGCCGCCGGTATTTCCGTCGCGCTGGATGATCGCGGTAATCGCCCGGGTGCAATGTTTGCGGATGCCGATCTGATCGGTATCCCGCATCGGATCGTCATCGGCGACAAGGGTCTCGCGCAGCAACAATACGAGTACAAGCATCGTCGTGCTGAAAAGGCCGAGATGATCCCCGCGAGCACGGCCGCGGTGGTGGAGAAGCTCGGAGCCTGAGGCGGTGAATCAGCGCCAGCTCAGACCGTCGAGGCAGGCCATCGGGGCGGGTGCGCGTCTATTCGGAATCCTGATGGGCGGGTTTTGCCTCGGGATTCCGCTCCAGGGGTACGCTGGTCCGACGGCGCCGCCGGAGCCGGAGCTGCGCGACCTGCTGTTGCGGTCGGTGGATGCGGCCGACAGTTTCGAGCATCCCTACGATGCTGAAGTCTGGTTGCTGGACATGTCGTCGCGGCTCAGCCGTATCGTGCCCAGCGACGCCGAGCGGCTGGAGCTGCTGCGCATGGTTCATGCCGAAGCGCGTCGCGCCAAGTTGTCGCCGGAACTGGTGCTGGCGGTGATCGAGGTCGAAAGCCGCTTCGACCGTTTTGCGATCTCGGTGGCAGGTGCCCAGGGGCTGATGCAGATCATGCCGTTCTGGCTCAAGGAAATTGGCCATCCACAGGACAATCTGTTCATCGTGCAGACCAACCTGCGCATGGGCTGCACGATCCTGAAGTACTACCTCGACCGGGAGAAGGGGAATCTGGTGCAGGCGCTCGCCCGCTACAACGGCAGCCTCGGCCGGCTGGAGTACCCGGGCAAGGTCATCGAGGTGCTGAACAAGCGCTGGTATCGCGGCTGACGATCAGATCGCTCGCACCATGCCCCGAGTCTCGCCGGGTAGTTTCCGCGTGGTGGTTCAGAACAGCGTGAGCACGTTCGGCATGATGCCGACTTCACGCAGCTGACTGATGAGAATCATCAGTGCGGCGGCCCAGGTGAACCACACCGCGTCCAGCAGATGTCGCCGGAACAGCAGCGGGTGAGCCATGTAGTCTGCCGGTTCAGTGAGCTGAGAGAACCGCGGAAAGAAGCGCGGGACGGCGGCGACGTAGTCGTCCCAGGCCTTTCCATGGATGCTGCGCTGCCGCTCTTCCTCGCTCAGGATCACCGAAGGATAGGTCAGCGCGAACAGGCCGGCGATCGCGATTGCAAAGCCGAACGTCCCGGTTGCCAGGCCCACGCCGACACCGCCGATCGAGCTGAAGAAATACAGCGGATTGCGCGTCATCGAGTACGGTCCGATCGTGAGCAGTGCCGCATTCTTGTAGCCGACGATGTACAGATTGCACCACAGTCGTCCGATTCCGCCGATCGTGGCCAGAACCAGCCCGAGCGTGACCAGACTGTCGCCGAGAACTGGCTTGTTGGCGTGCCAGTAGCTGCCCGTGATGGCAATCAAGACCAGGAGCAGTGCCACCAGAACGCGTGAAGCGCCAATGCGGTGCTTGGCAAACGACATGAATAAATTCCTTTTGTGAATTGAGCCCGGTTTTGAATTTGTATCGTCAAATTGCTGTCAGCGGGCGCCGATAGACTACCCGATGGCTCACGGCTTGTAAGCTCCCAGATTCGCTGCGGAAGACTTTTTTACGTGATGCTGGCGCTGGCCACCGCCCTGCGTTGGCGGAGCCAGCGCTGCTTTCAGGGTGAAGCGTCCTGGACCTCGCCGATGCGCACGCGAGTGCCGGCGTATTGATGGGCGGTGTCGAGGGCCTGCACGACCTCTGCGACGGTGGGATTGCTGCGGATCTTCAGGCGCTGGCCAGCGCGCAGCTGATTCGGATCGCTCAGGCTGTCGAGATTGGCCTGCCAGATCAATGGCCACAGGTACGGGTTGCCGTATACCTCGGGGCGTCCTGAAATGATCCACAGACTGTCGCCGGCAGCAACAACGTAACGCTGGGTCGCGGTTGCCAGTTCGCGCGTCAGTGCGCTCAGCAGCAGATAGGCGCGACGTCCCTGGCGGCTTGCCAGCGCCACTTCGGCCGTGTGCATGCGCCCGAGCTGTGCGTCGCTGAGACCGGTGTAGGTCTGGAGCTTCTGCAGTTCGAGCTGTGCCAGAAGTAGATCGTTTACATCCAGTGCGGCGGTGCTGCGGCGCAGGACTTCAGCGCACAAGTTGCGCAGCGACGCAGCGTCGCCGCTGCGAGCGGCCTGCTCGGCGGAGCTGAGTTGGACGCCCAGCTCACGTGCCTCGTCCCAGGCGGGGATGCGGCTGACGGCTTCTTGGTAGCGCGCCCGCGTCTGTGCCAGCAGTGCGGCGTCGGCCTTGCCGATACGGGGCTGCGCCAGCATCGGCTGCGCGGTCGGTGTGAGGGGCTTCGATGCGGGGACGGGTGCGCGCGGGGTGCGTGTCGGGGCGTCGATACGGTGCAGGGAGCACGCTGTACACGTCAGCGCGGTGAGCAGCGGAACACAGTATCGGAGCCGATTCATCGCGCAAGACTAGAATACCGTCCCTGATTTGCCTATCTGGGTCCATGCCAGTGATTGAAGTTCTTGTTCTGTACTACTCGCGCCAGGGTTCGGTTGCGCAGATGGCGCGACGCATTGCGCGTGGGGTCGAGTCGGTTGATGGTGTCGCGGCACGTCTGCGTACGGTGCCGCCAGTGACGGCCGATCATGCGCAGCGTGGACCCGCGATTCCCGATGAAGGCGCCCCGTACGCGCAGGCCAGCGATCTGCGCGAGTGTGCTGGGCTGCTGCTCGGCAGCCCGACGCGCTTCGGCAACATGGCGGCGCCACTGAAGCACTTTCTGGATGGCACCTCCGACGTGTGGCTGTCCGGCGCGCTGGTGGGTAAGCCGGCGGGCGTATTCACCTCCACCGGTTCGCTGCATGGCGGACAGGAGTCCACCCTGCTGACGATGATGATGCCGCTGCTGCATCACGGCATGCTGATGGTGGGCCTGCCGTATACCGAGACGGCGCTGTCGACCACGCGCTCCGGCGGAACGCCCTACGGTCCCAGTCACCATGCCGGTGTAGGGCCGCAGCCGCAGCCGCTCAGTGCCGAGGAGTTGCAACTGTGCGAAGCGCTCGGGCGCCGTGTCGCGCAGATCGCATTGAAGCTGAAGGCCTGAGATACGGATGATGAACCGACGTCCTCTGAGTCAGTACGCCAAGGGTGCCGCACTGGCGGCGCAGTTCATCCTGATGGGCTGGCTTGCTGTTCAGCAAAGCAGTCTCGCGTGGTTGGGCGCGCTGCTGCTGGCGCTGCCGATCCCGGGCCTGCTGCGCGAGCGCATCTACACCTATCAATGGGCCAGCATGCTGGTCGCGTTTTACAGTGCGTTGTGGCTGGCTGAAGGTTACGCACGGCCGGACCAGCGACTCGAGGCTTTCGGGATTGCCGCGGTCGCAGCGATCGACTTCGTCAGTCTGGTGATGTACGTGCGCTGGCGTCAGCGAGAGCGGCCTGCGCCAAAGGCAGAGTCAGACGCCGTTTCCGGGTAAGCGTTTCGCGATCCAGGATTTCGATGGCCTCGATCAGGCTGCCGGTGTCGCGCGCGCGCGTCGTCAGCAGCCAGCGTGAGACCTCGTCCGGCAGTTGAATGCCGCGCAGGCGCGCTCGCAGCTGAAGCAGCGCGCGCCGTTGGTCGTCATCCAGCGGGCGCAGCCCGAACACCGCGCACTGCGACAGGCGCGTGCGCAGGTCGGCGCGAGCGATCTCCATGCGATCTGGAGCGGCGGCTGCGCTGAGTACGTAGGGATGGCTGTCGCTGCGCAGTCGATCGATCACGCGGATCAATGCGGTACACCACGTCGCGTCGTGGCTGACGGTGTCGACGTCATCGATGAACAGTGCCGGGCTCTCGGCGTAGCCGTCCAGCAGCGACGGCCCCAGCGAGGCCAGCTCAGTCAGTGGCAGATAGGCTCCGCCATGTTCGCGGCACGCAGCCTGCAGCAGGTGAGTGCGTCCGCTGTGCGCGGCACCAAACAGCAGGACTGGAGCCGACAGCGCGCGCAGTGCGACCACTACATCGACATTGTCGCCGGCAAAAAAGCTTTCAAAACTCGCCGTATCGCGCAGGTGCACGGCGAGTGGCAGCTGAGCGCCCTTCATGCCGGCGGTTCAGCAGCCGGCGCTTGTGTCGAGTCCCGCGACGGTTCCAGGGGTTCCGGCGCGCTGCCTTCCAGGTACATCGGACTCAGCAGCCAGCGCTGTTTGGCGTGGCGCAGCAATACGGCAATGGCGGCGGAACCGGGCAGCGCCAAAAGGACGCCAACGAATCCGAACAGCTGGCCGCCGGCCATCAGTGCAAAGATCACCGCAACAGGATGCAGACCAATACGATCACCGACCAGGGTCGGTGTCAGCCACCAGCTCTCGAGGATCTGGCCGATACCGAACACGATCGCAACCCAGACCAGTGGCAGCAGCGACTGTTCCTGCACCAGCATCGCCAGCAGGCCGGCGACGAAGCCGACGGCGAAGCCCAGATAAGGAACGAAGCTGAGGATGCCTGCCCAGAAGCCGATGACCAGAGCGAGCTTGAGCCCGGCAATCGCCAGCCCGACGCTGTAAAGCACCGCCAGCGCAAGCATCACGCTGAGCTGGCCGCGGATGAATGAACCCATCACCTGATCGGTTTCGGTCGCGAGCTGATCGACCACCGGGCGCACGCGCGGTGGGATGACATTGCGCAGCCAGGCGACCAGATCATCCCAGTCACGCAGCAGGTAGAACGTGACGATCGGTACCAGCAGCAGGTTGGCGGCTAGCGCGGCGATCGCCGCGCCGGACTTGGACACATTGGCCCACAGCGCCGCCGCTACGCCGCCAGCGTCGGTCCAATGCTCTGTCAGGATTTTCTTCAGGCTGGGAGCGTCCAGATGCATGCCATCCGGCAGATGAATGCCGAGCCATGGCAATGCAATGTCCTGGATCCACGCCAGCCAGTCCGGAATGTTTGCCAGCAGCGCCAGCGATTGCTGGTACAGCATGGGGATGACCAGCACTGCCGCGACAATGCCGACGACGCTGAGCCCGACAAATACCGCGGCTACGCCCGCAGTGCGCGACAGGCCCCAGCGTTGCAGTCGATCGACGATCGGATCGCCGAGATAGGCGAGGCCGGCGCCGATCACGAACGGCAGCAGCACTGGACCCAGAAGCCAGAAGAACACCAGCAGCCCAAGGCCGGCGACGTACCAGATCCAGCGCTCGCGCCATGCGACGTTCATGGCGCTGTCGCGAGTACCCGATAGACCAGTTCTGAAGTGCCGGTCGAGTAGTCCTGGGTCAGCGTGCCGCTGGTCAGCAGCGCGCCGTTCAGGCGGCTGGCGCCGCCCTCGGAACGCACGCTCAGCGCCAGGCCATCGGCCTTGGCAGAGATCACGTCGACACGGCGGACGCTGGGCAGTCCTCGCAGCAGTGCCATCACCTTCAGATAGCTCGACCGATCGGACACGCCACGGATCATCAGCTGGATGTCTTCGACCTCGGCGGCATAGACGCCCCAGACTGGAAGGCCCAATCCCTTCACGCGGCTGTCGACCGTGCGTGGATCGAACGCGGCAACCAGAACCGTGGCGCCGGTTTCATCCTTGTCGTAGCCGTATCGCTGTACTAGCTGCGGCGCCTGTGCGATCAGGCTTCCTGCCTGGGTTGCGGCGCCGTCGCCGCCGACCCGGTTGACGATGGTGGCCAGCGCTTCGCGCAATGCGGCATCCCGTGTGCCGGCACTCTGGTCCGTGACCGGAACACGTGCCTCATAAGGATTGCCAGTGCCCGGAGCCTGGGATTGCGCCAGTGCGATGCCGGTCACGCACAGGCCGATCAGCAAGAAAAGAGTTCGCATGGCCGGAATTATCCGGCGCGCGCCGCTAAAATGACAGCCGATCCCGCAGGTCCCGGCCAGGGGCCATACCATTTCGAGTAACCATCACCATGACCAAGAAAGTCCGGGCGCAGGCTGCTGCCGGTTTGACCTATCGCGATGCCGGTGTCGATATCGATGCGGGTGACGCGCTGGTGGACGACATCAAGAAGATCGTCAAGTCGACCCATCGGCCTGAAGTGCTGGCCGGGGTCGGGGGCTTTGGTGCCTTGGTCGGCCTGCCGAAGAAGTACCGCCAGCCGGTTCTGGTCAGCGGTACGGATGGCGTCGGTACCAAGCTGATGTTGGGTATCCAGACCGGCAAGATCGAGGGTCTGGGGCAGGATCTGGTCGGCATGTGTGTCAACGACGTGCTGGTATCCGGTGCCGAACCGCTGTTCTTCCTGGACTATTTTGCGACCGGAAAACTGGACCAGAAGGTCGCCGCTCAGGTGATCAAGGGCGTTGCGCGCGGATGCAAGCTGGCAGGTTGTGCGCTGGTGGGCGGCGAGACAGCGGAGATGCCGGGCATGTACCCGCCGGGTGATTTCGATGTCGCCGGATTCTGCGTTGCGGTGGCGGAAAAGAAGAAGCTGATCGACGGTTCGGCGATCAAGCGGGGTGACGTCATCATCGGTCTGCCGTCGTCGGGGCCGCATTCCAATGGCTACTCGCTGATCCGGCGCATTCTGAAGCTGCGCCGGGCCAAGCTGGATCAGGCATTTGGGTCGGCCACTCTGGCCGACGCGCTGATGACGCCGACACAGATCTATGTCAAACCGGTACTGAGCCTGCTGGAGCAGGGAATTCCGGTGCGCGGCATGTCGCACATCACCGGTGGCGGAATTCCGGGCAATCTGCCACGTTGCTTCCCGGAAAAAGTGGGCGCGGTGATCGACACGGCCAGTTGGCGTCAGCCGGAAATTTTCGACTGGCTGCAGCAGCAAGGGCGCGTCGAAACCGACGAGATGCGCCGCGTATTCAACTGCGGCCTGGGCTTTGCGCTGGTCGTGCCGCGGCTGCGGGCGGATGAAGCGCTGGCCAGTCTGAAGAAGTCGCGGGCGCGGCCCTGGGTGCTTGGTGAGATCACGGCGGGAAATCAGGATGTGCGCTTCGCCTGATCGGCGCTGGTCATGACCGCGCGTATTGTCGTCCTGATTTCAGGTCAGGGGCGCAATCTTCAGGCACTGCTGGACGCATGTGCGGACGGCCGCATTGACGGTCGCATTGCGGCCGTCGTGAGCAATCGCGCCGATGCGGGCGGTTTGCAGCGTGCCCGGGACGCTGGCGTCGTCACACGGGTCCTGACGTCACAGGATTATGCTGATCGTGCCAGTTACGATGCGGCGCTGGCGGAGGTGGTCGACATCTACGCGCCGGATATCGTCGTGCTGGCTGGTTTCATGCGCATCCTGACGCCGGGCTTTGTGCAGCGCTACAGCGGCCGCATGATCAACATCCATCCGTCCCTGTTGCCGCGACATACCGGCCTTCACACTCATCAACGCGCGCTCGACGCCGGCGATGCGGAGCATGGAGCGACGGTGCACTTCGTGACCGAGGAACTCGACGGCGGGCCGGCCATAGTTCAGGGCAAGTTCATGGTGCAGGCGCAGGATACCCAGGAGACTCTTGCGGAGCGCGTCATGCAGCAGATCGAACTGAAGATCTTTCCCCAGGCCGTGGCATGGCTTGCGGCGGGCGATGTCGCGCTGGTCGACGGGAAAGTGCGATTCCGTGATCGCGTACTGGATGCCCCGTTGTCGATGGACGCGGTCGAGGGGCGTTTCCGATGAGCTTGCGCAGACTGGTGTGGGTGATCGCCCTGCTGGCGAGCTCGCAGTCGGTGTTCGCGGCGGAAGTCGACCCGACGCAGCATCTGACCGCTCGCTCCGATCGCTACGATGTCACTTGGAGCGGTATTCCGCTGGGCGAAGGCGAGATCCGTCTCACGCCTCAGGCCGATGGCTGCTTCCTCTACGAATCAACCACCGATCCGATCGCGCTGGTGCGGTGGACCTATGGTGCGCCGAAGGAAACCAGCCAGTTCTGCGTGCAGAACGGCCGCATCATTTCGCGACAGTTCAGCTACGACAACGACAAACGCGAAAATGACAGCTTCCGGCTCGACTTCGACTGGGGTCAGAAACGCGTCAAGACACTGCGTGCCGGCGAGATGACCCTTCGCGATCTGCCGGATCAGGCCTATGACCGTTTCGTGATTCGCGAGGCGGTCCGCATGTGGGTGATCAGGAATGCGGCTGGAGACGCTCCGGATCAGGCCGAATTTGTGCTGGTCAATGAGGACCGCATGAAGTCCTACCGGTTTGCGGTCATCGGGACCGAGTCCGTCGCGACGCCGGCCGGCACTTTCGAGACAATTCGTGTTGATCGAATCGACGATCCCAAGCGACCGTTTCACTACTGGTTCGCGCCGAGCCGCGACTACATTCCGGTCAAGCTTGAGCACTTGAAGAAGGACAAGGTCGAGCTGCGGATGACTCTGCTTCGCTAACTGGTTCGGTCGGCCGTCAGGCGACGACGCCGTCCTCGCGCAGCTTGTCGAGGTGGCTTTCGATATTCATCTGCGCCAGCGGCAGCAGTCGCGGATCGAGATCCGGATAAATCGCCGCGAGCATTCCAGACATATCGCGGCCTTCGTGGATCAGCGCCAGTATCTGCTTTTCGCGCATTTCCCGGTGATGCAGGGTATCGCGGAGCCGGAAGGTGCCGCCCAGTCCGATGCCGTGCGACGGATAGATCGCCATTGGATTGAGCTCGATCACCTTGCGCAGCGATGCCAGATACTTGCGCATGTTGCCTTCCGGTTTGGCGATGACCACGGTCCCCAGGCCCTGAATCAGATCGCTGACGATGCACCAGGCACGGCTTTCTGGCATCAACGCCAGCTGGCCCTCATCGTGACCTGGGACTTCGTACACCTCGACAGCTTGTCCCAGCCAGCGGCACAGCACATCGCCCTCGCGATAGATGTTGACGCTGATTTCGTCGAAGTAGGCCAAACCGGCTTTTTCACGAATGCGTGTCTGCGTATCTTCTGACATGCCCATGGGGACATCGAGCGTTCGCGCGATGAGGTTGGCGCGCTCGCGATGGTCGGGATGATGGTGCGTCAGAAAGATTTCGTGGATGCCGAAGCGATTGGCGACTGCGACCAGTTTTTCCATCTCCGCATCATCGGCGGGCGATGGATCCACCAGCACACGATGCGACTGCAGGTCGCCCAGCAGGAAGCAATTAGTGTGCTGGGCCGGAGGAATGGTGTTCGAGCGCACCAGGATCTGCCGCACGCCTGCGACTGATTCAATCAGGGGCAATTCGTAGCGCTTGCGGGTTTCAAAGTGCAGGCCGGGAATTTCATCGGCATTGATGTTGGTTCCCAGCGCTCGCAGCACCGCGACAGTGGGTGGCGCCGCAATGATGCGCCCGTTCTGATACTGCTCCAGCCATTCGCCCGGAGGTGCCCAGCTGAATTCGGCGATTTCGTGCGCGTCAGCCTTGACGTCCGGGCGCTCGGCCAGCTCGATCAGGAAGAAATGGGTGTTGAAGCGAACCGGTGCCGGTGCGGGCGTCAGCGCAATGCCAAGATCGCGCAGCGTGAGTACGCCGCCCTCCGTGTGGAGGGCGACGAGGTCCAGTGCAATTTCTTCCTGCAATTCGCGGATCAGCGCACGCAGCAAGCGGCTTTCAATAGCGTGCCAGGCCGTCGGCAGATCGAGGCCTGAGGCATCCTCGGCGTCGACTTTGCCGCCCGGAAATGCGCTGTAGCCTGGGAACGCGCGCAGGAAGCCCTGACGCTTCAGCACCATGACGTGGCCACGGTGAACGAGCACCGCGGTAACAGCGTCGACAATTCGACTCATGGCAACCGATCTGCGTGCGAAGGAGTTGAGACTATGCCAAACCCTGCGGCAGTTGATGTGCCGCGGAATGCAACGATGCCGATGACCCTGCTGGTATCGGCATCGTTACGACGACCTGCCTGTGGGATGGCTTACTTGTCCTCGCGGGGAGCGATCCGTTTGATCGAGACCTTGTCTCCGGCGTAGGTCACTTCAATCACGTTCTTCGAGCCGTTCCACGTTTCGGTCGACACCGTAAAGTTTCCGATGCCGCCGCCACTGACGTCGTCCGGCTTGCCGAGGATCGCATGCACTTCGTCCGGCGACATTCCGGATTTGACCTTTTCATAGTTCGCCGGGGTGGCCTTGCTACAGGCGCTCAGCAGCAACAGAGCGCCGGCGGCAACAAGCAGGATCGATTTTTTCATTGAATGATTTTCCAACACGGGACGGGAATTGCCTGCGAATAGTAGGTGAACTTGGCTCCGCCGGTGAGAGTACGTACGTCGGCCGTCGGAGCCCAGCTTGATGATTTTGGGGGTTAGTACAGGTCAAAGGCATCGAGCAGCACATGCGTTGCCTCGATCACGCGCACGACCTGATTGTCGATGCGCACCGTGACCACGCCCTCAGGCTGCGGCGGCAGACGTCGGATGATGCTGGACGGCAGCGGCTCGTGATAGCGCCAGATATCGGACGGGACAACGTCGCCGCGCGACATTTTCTTCTGCCATCCCGGCGGCAGGCCCTTGCCGCTGGCCAGACGCTTTTCCATACCCTTGTTCAGCTTCTTGTCCTTGGCCTTGCCGTGATCGGACTGCTCCTGCTGGTAATAATTGCGCAGCACGGTGCGCTCGTGATCCGAGATCGTGACGCGGCCCTGCGTGTCGATCGTGACCGATCCGGCGCTGGCCGGGACGGCGGTAAGCAGCGACGCCGCGATCAGCAGGACGCTCAAAGCAGAAATTTTCTTCATGGTGACTGTCTCCCGAATATTCTGTGCCTGTTGCATTTAGGGCCCTTGACGATGAACTGGCCCTGAATCTGCCTTATGTTGCGCTCTTTATCGAATAAATCGCAGCGGCGTTCGTGCCAGGGGGAGTGCATGCAGCAGGAGTCCGATCGGTCCGGGAATTCATCAAGGGGGAAGGGAATGCCAAGGGCAGTGATGGGTCGCGGTCTTGCCGGTCTGGGTCTGCTGCTGCTGAGTCTGCTGCAAAGCGGGTGTCTTGCGGCATTTCGGCCTGTGCCAGAGCAGATCCCCACCCAGGCGATTGACGGCGCTGGTGCGCATCATCGTCAGGTTGTGGTGCTGCCGGGGCGGGCGGACGATCTTGAAGGATTGCGCCGGTCCGGCATCGTCGAGGCGATCCAGCAGGGGGATCCTCAGGCCGACGTCCTGCTGGTCGGTGCGACGCCTGGGTATTACCGCGAGGGTCGACTGGTCGAGCGTCTGCATGACCAGATCGTGGCGCCGGCGCGTGCGCGCGGCTATCGCTGGATCGCGCTGGTGGGTGCGTCAATGGGAGGCTTTGGGGCGTTGATGTACCAGCGCGTCCATCCGGGTGAGATCGATGCGCTGCTGCTGTTGGCGCCGTACATGGGAGACGAGCGGTTGCAGCGGGACATCGTCGACGCGGGTGGTGTCGGCGGCTGGAATCCCGGGCCGTTGCCCCCCCCAGGTTGATCGCAGCAACGCGACCCGCGAGCTCTGGCGAGTGGTTCATGGCTGGCCGCAGCGGGCCGACGCGGCCGCATCGGTGTGGCTGGTGTGCGGGACCGAGGATCGCTTCATTTCGGCCGCGCAATTGATGGCGCCGCAGCTGCCGTCTGGCCATTTTCTGGCGCTGCCGGGCGGGCATGCCTGGACGGTCTGGAGCGCCGGCGCGCGGACTGTTTTTGCGCAGCAGGTCGCTGCGCTGGAGCGGCCGTGACGTTTTCTTTTCGGCGCCAGCGTGGACAATAGGCACACCGAATCCGCAACCAAGCGAGCCGAACCGTCGTGAGCCCATTTCAAGCCTGTCATCAATATGGCCAGTCCATCTGGCTGGACTTCATCCGCCGTGATCTGCTGCTGTCCGGCGGCTTGCAGGCCTTGATTGACGAAGGGATTCGCGGACTGACGTCCAATCCGGCGATCTTCGAAAAGGCGATCGCCGGCAGCGCCGACTATGACACCGCGCTGGCAGCTAGGGTGCGCGCAGGCGAAACCGATGCGGCGTGCCTGTTCGAGCACCTGGCGATCGAGGATATTCGCAAGGCTGCTGACATCTTCATGCCGCTGTATCGCGACAGCGCAGCTCGGGATGGTTATGTCAGCCTCGAGGTGTCACCGCATATCGCGCTGGACGCCGAGGCGACGATTGCCGACGCACGGCGGCTGTGGAAGGCAGTGGATCGTCCCAATCTGATGATCAAGGTGCCGGGCACCGCGGCCGGAGCGATTGCGGTCCGGCAGCTGATCGGCGAGGGCATCAACGTCAATGTGACCCTGCTGTTTTCGCGGCCTGCCTATCTGGCGGTGGCCGAAGCCTATCTTGACGGTCTTGAGACCTACGTTGCCGCCGGTGGCGATCCGGCGACCGTGGCCAGCGTTGCCAGTTTCTTCATCAGCCGCATCGACAGCGCGATGGATGCCGAAATTGATGCGCGGATCGCTGCCACCAATGATGCCAAGCTGCATGCACAGCTTGCGGCGCTGAAAGGTGGTGTCGCGATTGCCAACGCCAAACTGGCTTATCGGGACTACCAGCAGTTGTGCCTGACGCCGCGCTGGCAGGCGCTCGTGCAGCGCGGCGCACACCCGCAGCGCCTGCTGTGGGCCAGCACCGGCACCAAGAACGCGGCCTATCGCGACGTGCTGTATGTGGAACAGCTGATCGGTGCGGATACCGTCAATACGATTCCGCCGGCAACGATGGACGCGTTCCGCGATCACGGTCAGGTCACTGCAACACTGACCGATTCGGTCGATGCTGCCGATGCGGCGCTCGGCCAGGTCGAGGCCCTGGGATTGCCGCTGGATGCCATTACCGAGCAGTTGGTCGCCGATGGGGTGAAGCTGTTTGTCGATGCGCACGATCAGCTGCTCGCGGCGGTCGCACGCAAGCGCGACGTGCTCAATGCGGCTGCAGCATCGTGACAGCGTCGCAGCCGGCTACCCTGAAGGCCGAAGTCATTCCGGTTACGCCGTTTGAGCAGAACTGCACGCTGATCTGGGATCCGCAGACGCTGCGCGGCGCGCTGGTCGATGCCGGGGGCGAGGTGCCGCGCTTGCTGGATGCGGTCCGCAGCCGCGGCGTCACGCTGGAAAAGCTGCTGGTCACTCACGGGCACCTGGATCACGTCGGCGTCGTCGCCGATCTTGCCGACCAACTGCAGCTGCCAATCGAAGGGCCGCATGTCGACGATCGTTTCTGGATCGAGCTGTTGCCCGATGCGGCTCGCCAGTACGGGTTTCCGCCGTCACGCAGTTTTGAGCCGACGCGCTGGCTGCAGCAGGGCGATCAGGTCACGGTCGGCGGTCTGAGTCTGGATGTCATTCATTGTCCGGGTCACACGCCGGGTCATGTCGTGTTCTATCACGCGCCGTCGCAATTGGCGCTGGTGGGCGACGTGCTGTTCCAGGGTTCGATTGGCCGTACTGATTTTCCGCGTGGCAATCACGGGGATCTGATCCGCTCCATCCGCGAGCGCCTGTTCCCGCTGGGTGACTCGATCAGCTTTGTTCCGGGACATGGTCCGGTGTCCACCTTCGGCGCCGAGCGTAAATCCAATCCCTATGTGTCGGATCGCGCGGTCGGCGCCTGAGACGAGCCGTTACTGGACGAAAAAAAATGCCCCGGCTGCGCGGCCGAGGCAGAAGATCGCGACAGCAAATGTGACGATCAGTCTATTGGTGCAATCCGCACTCGGTTTTGGGCTTGCCCAGCCAGCGACCGCTGCGGCCGTCGCCGGCCACAGTGCAATGGGTGCAGCCGATCGATGAGTAACCCTTGGCCACCAGCGGGTGAAACGGCAGCGCGTGTTCGCTGATGTAGGCGTCGCGCTGTTCGCGGGTGACATCGATCATGGGATTGAACTTCAGGATGCCGCGACGCAGCTCGAAGATATCCAGGCCGGCGCGATGCTCGGTCTGCCAGCGCATCAGGCTGGATACCCATACCTGATAGTTCGGCTTGATCGTCTCCAGCGGCTCGACCTTGTTGATCGAGCAGCAGAAGTCAGGATCCTTCTCCCAGGTCTTCTCATCCGTGGTGAACTGGTGTTTCCAGTCCTCCGCGCGCAGATCGGCGACTTTGAGGTCGAACAGCTCGATCAGATACTGCTTGTACGCTTCGGTTTCGGCAAAGTGATAGCCGGTGTCGATGAAATGGATCAGCTGCTGCGGACGAATCCGCGAAATGATGTGCAGGAAATACGCTGAGGTTGCGGCGAAGGAAGAAGTCACCAGCACTCCGGCAGGGTCGAAGTCGATGTACAGCTGGCGAATTCGTTCCTCGAAATGCAGCGGCGCGTAGCGCGCGTTCAGCGCGCGGATCTCCGCATCGTCCAGGACGCGAATCGGGCGGCGGTCTTCAGCGGTGGCGGGCACGTCAAACATTCCTGGAGCTCCCGGGCCGGCTCTTCCGGCGTTCGGCGGCGAGTCTATGAGCCGTTTCCAGGGTACACAATGCGTGGCGCCGGTTTTCCCGAAAATGGAATAAGGATATAGCGGGTCTCGTATCTGAAAAGAGGTCAGATATGTCCCTTAACCCTATGAATAAATAACTTATTCGAACATGCTTCGCTTCAGCTTCTGCAGCAGGCGGCGTTGCTGCTTGGTGGGGCGGTCGGGCCCGGCCGCCTGCTGCGCAGCCTGACGTTCGAGTCGCTGGCTTTCGCGGCGTTGCACGCTTTCATCGGTTTCCAGATAGAGCAACTGTGCCTCGGGAGCGCCGCGGCGCACGTCGGACAGCGCGCGGACCCGCACTTCCTGGTCGTCCCAGCCGCGACGCACGGCGATGCGGGCCCCGACGGCAACCTCCTTGCTGACTTTGCAGCGCTCGCCGTCGTAACGGACATGGCCGCTTTCGATGGCCTGCTTGGCGAGGGTCCGGGTCTTGTAGAAGCGGGCAGCCCATAGCCATTTGTCGAGGCGTACGCGCGGCGCTTCTCCGGCAGCGGAATTTCCTGACGAGCTCATCCAGTTACGATATCGCGCCCAGGCGACCAGATGAAACCTGCAGATATGAGCGAGTCCTCAAACACGATTTCCGCATTCCAGGCACTGGGTGGCGAAGCGGGCGTGCGCCGGCTGGTCGACGGTTTTTACGATCTGATGGACGCAGATCCGGCATATGCCGTGTTGCGCGCTTTGCATCCTGCGGATCTGAGCGGTTCGCGCGACAAGCTGTACTGGTTTCTGTGTGGCTGGCTGGGTGGACCGCAGCTCTACGTCGAACGTTTCGGTCATCCGCGCCTGCGCGCGCGGCACCTGCCGTTTTCGATCGGGGTCGTCGAACGCGACCAGTGGATGGACTGCATGCTGCGTTCCCTGAGCCGGAACCAGGTTCCTGATGGCATCGCGCGGCAGTTGGCCGGTAGTCTGTTCACGACTGCGGACTGGATGCGCAATCGGGCCGAAGAGAGTGGCGACAGCGATTTCTGAGCGACTTCAGTCGTACGGTAACTGTGGCCGCGAGGCCTCGCGGTATTCGCCCTGGATGACCACGCCCTCACGTAGATCGGGATAGCGGCGGCGCAAGGTTCGTTCCGCGTAGCGGGTCAGCATGTGCCGCAACGGAGGAATCAGCAGCGGCAGTGCCAGGCAATCGGACGCCAGACCCGGAAATACCAGCAGCATGCCGGCAACGACACCCAAGCTGCCGTCGATCAGCTCGAGACTGGGCCGCTCGCCGCGGGCGACCGCTTCCTGGGCACGCAGCATTGTGCGAAGGCCCTGCAATCGGATCACCGCGCTGCCGATGCCGACTGCAATCAGCAACCACAATGCGGTAGCCACCACACCGACGCGATCAGCGGCGGCCTGGAGTAGCCAGACTTCCGCAACCAGCCACAGAATCAGAACAACGGCACGCATGCGCAGCACTTATTTTGAGTTCGGAACGAGACGACACCATAACCTGCATCGACCGGACATGCCGACGTTGCTGAGCGCTGTATGGGCTGATTTGACTCGATCGAGCCGCGCAGACAGTCCTGCAGCGGCAGCCAGGGCGGGGAGCTGCCGGTCGGGGGCGGCCTGACCCCGACCGGCCCCTCGGCAGGCGTCATGGGCGACGCTGGAATACGGCTTAATGCCTTGAATCGTTTTGATAATGTTTTGCAGATAGAGGCTCGCCGGGCCGTTTTGACTTGATTTGCCCGGCACAGACCGCATTGAGCTGAACAAGCATCCGGCATAATGCCGTCATCTCGAATTGGAGCCCAAGCGTGAGCACTTCATCAGACCGTACCGCACCCGTTTTGCCGCTGCGCGACGTCGTCGTGTTCCCGCACATGGCGATTCCGCTGTTCGTGGGCCGCGAAAAATCAATCAAGGCGCTGACCGCAGCGATGCAGGACGACAAGCGCATCCTGCTGCTGGCACAGCGCACCGCGGATACCGATGACCCGCGTGAGAAGGACATGTATACCGTGGGCACTCTTGCGAGCATCCTGCAGATGCTCAAGCTGCCTGACGGCACGGTCAAGGTGCTGGTCGAGGGCCAGAGTCGCGCCAGCGTCACCAGTTTCAACATGGACGGCGAATTCGTGACTGCCGAATGCAAGGCGCTGCCGGAAGACAAGGAAGCGCTGACCGACAACAAGGAACTCGACGCGCTGTCGCGTTCGATCCTTGCGCAGTTCGAGTCCTATGCCAAGTTGAACAAGAAGGTTCCGGCCGAGCTGCTGCCGTCGCTGGCGAGCATGGATTCGCCGGGCCGTCTTGCCGATACCATCGCTGCGCATCTGAGCCTCAAGCTTGAAGACAAGCAGGATGTGCTGGAGATTGCCGACGCCAAGGTTCGTCTTGAACACGTGATGGCGCAGCTGGAAGGCGAGATCGATGTGCTGCAGATCGAAAAGAAGATCCGCTCGCGGGTGAAATCGCAGATGGAGAAAAACCAGCGCGAGTACTACCTCAACGAGCAGATGAAGGCGATCCAGAAAGAGCTCGGCGAAGGTGAGGATGGGCCGAGCGAACAGGAAGAGCTCGCGACCAAGATCGAGAAGGCCGGCATGCACAAGGATGCCAAGGCCAAGGCGGTTGCCGAGTTCAACAAGCTCAAGATGATGCCGCCGATGTCGGCCGAGGCCACGGTCGTGCGTAACTACCTGGACTGGCTGACCCAGGTGCCATGGAAGAAGCGCACCAAGACCCATATCGACCTTGAAGCCTGCCAGACCAAGCTCGACGAAGACCATTACGGCCTGGACAAGGTCAAGGAACGCATCGTCGAGTATCTGGCGGTGCAGTCGCGCATGAAGAAGCTCAAGGGCCCGATCCTGTGCCTGGTCGGACCTCCGGGCGTGGGCAAGACCTCGCTGGGGCGCTCGATCGCCGAAGCGGTCAACCGCAAGTTCGTGCGCATGTCGCTGGGCGGCGTGCGCGACGAGGCCGAAATCCGCGGTCACCGTCGCACCTATATCGGGTCGATGCCCGGCAAGATCGTGCAGAACATGGCCAAGGTCGGCACGCGCAATCCGCTGTTCCTGCTCGATGAAATCGACAAGATGGCGATGGATTTCCGCGGCGATCCGTCGTCTGCGCTGCTGGAGGTGCTGGATCCCGAGCAGAATTCGACGTTCCAGGATCATTATCTGGAAGTCGAATTCGATCTGTCCGACGTGATGTTCATCGCGACCGCAAACACGCTGAACATTCCGGCGCCGCTGCTGGATCGCATGGAAGTGATCCGCATCCCCGGCTATACCGAGGACGAGAAGCTCAATATCGCGCGCAAGTACCTGCTGCCGAAGCAGATGAAGAACAACGGCCTGCGTGATGGCGAGCTTGAAGTCACCGATGAAGCACTGCTAAGCGCCATCCGGCTGTATACACGTGAAGCCGGTGTGCGCAACCTCGAACGCTTGCTCAGCAAGATCTGCCGCAAGGTGGTCAAGCAGTTGTTGATGAAGCCGGATGACAAGAAGGTCGTCGTCACGGACAAGAACCTTGACGACTATCTCGGTGTGCCGCAATACCGCCATGGCCGCGCAGAAGAGAAGAATCAGGTCGGACAGGTGACTGGTCTGGCGTGGACCGAAGTCGGTGGCGAGCTGCTGACGATCGAATCCGCATTGGCACAGGGCAAGGGCAAGCTGACCCAAACCGGTTCGCTGGGCAATGTGATGCAGGAGTCGATTCAGGCGGCACTGACGGTGGTGCGCTCACGCGCGCCGGCGCTGGGGATCGATCCTGAGTTCTACTCCAAGAACGATATCCATGTGCATGTGCCTGAGGGCGCGACGCCGAAGGACGGGCCGTCTGCGGGTGTCGCCATGTGTACTGCCCTGGTGTCGGCGCTGACCGGTATTCCGGTGCGCGCGGATGTTGCGATGACCGGTGAGATCACCCTGCGTGGTGAGGTTCTGCCGATCGGCGGTCTCAAGGAGAAGCTGCTGGCAGCGCAGCGCGGCGGCATTCAGACGGTGATTATCCCGCACGAGAACGTCAAGGATCTGGCTGATATCCCCGAGGCGGTCAAGTCCGCACTCAACATCGAGCCGGTGCGCTGGATCGAGGATGTGCTGCGGATCGCCCTGGAGACGATGCCGGAGCCGCGGCCTGCACAAGAAGCGGCCGTCGCGGCAGACGACAGCGCCGAAGCCGAGGCGGCGCGCGCGCACTGACGCTTCGAGATTCTGGTCTGTATCCAGCCCGCCGCGTGTACTCCACGCGGCGGGTTTTGTTTTGCTCGGCTTCGAGGCTACAGACTGGTCTGCACGCTTAGACGGCGGCCGGGCCGCAGCACGCTGCTTTCGGCCAGATCGTTCCAGCGCCGCAGGTCGTCAATGCTGACCCTGTAGTGCGAAGCGATCTGCCACAGCGAATCACCCGGCTGGATCACGTGAACCACAACTTGCGGGCGTGCCGACGGCGTGAAGCGACGTGATTTGAGCGTGGCCAGCAGACGCTCTGCTTCCGCAGTCGGCAGCATTACGCCTTTCTTGCCGGTGGTATTGCGCAGGTCGCCCAGACCCGGATTGAGCTGGCGAATCAGGCTGTCGGACACGCCTGCGGCTTCGGCCGCAGCGGACAGATCGATGGCGCTGCGCAGCGGCACAATGGCAGTGGCCGGTGCATCGGCAATGGCGGGCAGCGTGATGCCGAAGCGCTGCGGCTGTTCGATCAGCAGACTGATCGCCGCCAGCCGACGCACGTGGTCATGGGTCTCCTTCGGTAACTTCAGTGCCCAGATGCTGGTCACTCCGTGCTGCGCCTTGAGGATGTTCGACAGGTTGCCGAGGCCGACGTTGTAGGCGGCAACCGCCAGCCACCAGTCGCCGAAGTACTCGTACATGTCACTCAAATGCCCCAGGGCGGCGCGCGTACTGGCGACAGGGTCGCGACGGGCGTCGTAATCGCGCGTGGTCTGCAGTCCGAAGATCGCACTGGTTGCGGGTACGAATTGCCACAAGCCGGCTGCCTGGCGCTGCGAGCGGGCGTGGGGATCGAAGCCGGATTCGACGGCCGGCAGCAGCGCCAGCTCCAGCGGCATGCGGCGGCGTTCGGTGGCCTCGACGATGTGCCACAGGAACGGCTCCGAGCGTGCAAGCATCGCCTCGACCAGGTCGGCGCGTCTGGCGTAGGCCCGCGCCCGCGCAACGGTCTCCGGCGTCTCGCGCTGGTCCAGCTGCATGCCGGCAACGATGTGCGTCCAGATTGATGGTGTGTCCGACGCCGCCTGAGCCGTTGCGCTCAGGCACAGCGCACAACAGGCCGCCGCAGCGACTTTGCGTAGTGTCTCGTAGAGCATTCCCAACCTCGTAATTGCCGTTGTCGAGTTCGGTGGCGCTCCCCAGCACCGGCCGACGGCAATGCCGTGAATTTACGAGATCGCTAGGTGGATCGCAAAGCCGCAGGTCCGAGAGTGCTCAGGGCGCTGCGCGAAAGCCGTCTTTCCAGCGCCGCAGCTGGGCAAATACCGACACCGCATCATCGCAGCGCTGTCCGCTCCAGCGCTCGGCAGCCTCGACGACTGCGGGGATGTCCGAACGCAGAAACGGGTTGATCTGGCGTTCCAGCGTCAAGTTGGTCGGCAGGCTGGGCTGCTGATTCCGGCGCAATGACTCCACGTGATCGCGATGCGCGCGAATGTCGGCATTGTCCGGTTCGACCGCCAGTGCAAAGCTCAGATTCGACAGCGTGTACTCGTGCGTGCAATAGACTTGGGTGTTGGCGGGCAATGCCGCAAGGCGCTGCAGCGAAGCGTGCATCTGCTGCGGAGTGCCCTCGAACAACCGACCGCAGCCGGCTGAAAACAGGGTGTCACCGCAGAACAGCGAGGCCAGCGCGGGCGCGTAGTAGGCGATATGACCCGAGGTGTGGCCAGGGACTGACAGCACCTCAAATTCGACGCCGAGCAGCTGGATCGATTCACCGTCAACCAGGGCTTGCGTCAGGCCGCGGATGCGATCGCGCTCTGCCGCGGGGCCGATGACCGGGATATGCCAGCGCTGTGTCAGCGCGGCGATGCCGCCGGTATGGTCGGGATGATGATGCGTGATCAGGATGGCAGCGAGCCGAAGTCCCTCGGCGTCCAGTACGGCCTGTACCGGAGCGGCATCACCGGGATCGACGACGACGACTTCGGGGCCGTCGCCAATCAGCCACAGATAATTGTCGACAAACGCAGGAATGGCGCGAATCTGCATCGGCGTTAAGATGTCCGCAACCGTGGTCCATTGAGGGTAGCACGTGATCTCATCCCGCCGTCATCCGCAGGGGGGGCGTCCGCTGGATCGCCAGGCACTGGAGCTCTGGCGTGCGTCTCCGCGCGGGCAGCGCATGCTCGATATTGAGCGAGAGCAGCTCAGTCGTTATCTGCCGGACGTGTTCGGGAGACATGTGCTGCAGATAGGCAACTGGGGCGAAGGTCCGGCGCTGATCGCCAGTTCGGGAACCCTGCATCATGCGGTGCTGGGCACGGTGGCTGATGGCGCGGCGGCGATCGCCGATCCTCAGCAGCTGCCGATCGCTGCAAAAAGTGTCGACGCCGTGGTGCTGCCGCACACACTGGAGTTCACCCGCTCGCCACATCCGGTATTGCGTGAAGTCGATCGGGTGCTGAACGACCGTGGTCGCTTGTTCGTGCTCGGCTTCAATCCCTGGGGGTTATGGCTGTGGCGAATGCGGCTCGGACTCGGGTCTCGCATGTTTCCGCCCGCAGGGCGCTTTTTCAGTGTCGGACGCGTTGCCGACTGGCTCGAGCTGCTGGACTTTGAAGTCGCAGAAGTCCGCCGTTACGGGACCGGATTTCCGTGGCTCTCTCCGCACACGATGGGTGGGCTGTGGTCAGTTGCCAGCCTGCTGGCGCCACTGGCCGAGGCGTACATGATCGTGGCGCGCAAGCGGGTGCTGCCGATGAATTTCATCGGTCGTACGCAGCGGGCACAGATCAAGCCGCTGGTCGGCATCGGGTTGCCTGCCGCACAGCGTGATGCGCTGGATAGCAGGGATTCCACGCCGCCCTGACGAAATCCGTACACTGCGGCCCATCTTCAGGCCGTCACCGTGGGACAGCGTTGAAACACGTCATTATTCATACCGATGGGGCCTGCAAGGGCAATCCGGGGCCGGGCGGTTGGGGGGCCTTGCTCGAGTGCAATGGTCAGCAGCGTCGTCTCAGTGGCGGTGAACGCCAGACCACCAACAATCGCATGGAACTGATGGCGGCGATCGAGGCGCTGGATGCGCTGAAGCAGCCGTGCGAGGTCACGCTGTACACTGATTCTGTCTACGTCATGCAGGGTCTGACGCAATGGATGCCGAACTGGAAAGCGCGGAACTGGCGCACGGCGGACAAGAAGCCGGTCAAGAACCAGGATCTGTGGCAGCGGCTCGACGCCGCGGCCGCGCGGCATCAGGTCCGGTGGCAGTGGGTCAAGGGCCATTCTGGCCATGACGGCAATGAGGAAGCCGATCGTCTGGCGAATGAAGGCGTGCTGCAGGCGCTGGCGGCCGATGTCTGAGCGCCTGGCCGATCTGAATCTCGAGACTGAGCAATGACGCAACGCCAAATCGTTCTGGATACCGAAACCACCGGACTGGAGGTCGAGCAGGGCCATCGGATCATCGAAGTGGGTTGCGTCGAATTGCGCAAGCGCCGCTTTACCCGAAACGATTTTCATCAGTACGTGCATCCGGAGGATCGTCAGATCGATCCGGGCGCGGTGGAAGTGCACGGCATCACCATGGATTTTCTGGCCGACAAGCCGCGCTTTCGCGATCTGGCCAAGACGCTGTGGGACTACCTCGAAGGCGCTGAGCTGATCATTCACAACGCGGCCTTCGACGTCGGCTTCCTCAACATGGAGTTCGCGCGCGCGGGCATCGGCCGCAAGCTCGACGAGGTGTGCACGATCACCGATACCGTGGCGATGGCGAGGAAGCTGCATCCTGGCCAGCGTGTCAGTTTGGACGCATTGTGCCGGCGCTACGAGATCGACAACTCCAATCGCGAACTGCACGGCGCTTTGCTGGACGCCGGCTTGTTGGCGGAAGTCTATCTGGCGATGACTGGCGGACAGAGCCGGTTGTCGCTCGACGAGCAATCCGGCGAGCGTGCCAGCCGGCGCCGGTTTGCCGAGCTGCTGAATGCCGGAAATGCGCCGCTGCCGGTGATCCGTGCGAGCGAGTCCGAGCTGGATCTGCATCGCGCGCGGTTGGGCAAGATCGCGAGCAAGGGTAAATGCCTGTGGCAGGAAGATCTTCCGACCGCGTAGGTGTGTGCACGGCGCTGGTCACTGGCGCGAATCGCGGCATTGGCCTCGAGGTCTGTAGGCAGTTGCTAGCCAATGGTCTGCGCGTCGTGCTGACCGCGCGCGAAGCGGAAGCGGCGTATTCGGCGGCCAGGCGATTATCGGATGCCGAGGGTGACGTGCTTGGCATGGTGCTCGATGTGTCCAAGCCAGGACAGGTGCAAGCCTGTGCTGATGCTCTGCACATGAATGGCATTCAGATCGATGTACTGATCAACAATGCCGGTGTGTTTCCGCAAGGTGGAACACTGGACGCCAAGGCGTCGGATTTCGTCGACGCGCTCGCGATCAACGCATTGGGTGCCTTGTGGTGCGCACGCGCGTGGATGCCGGCCATGAATGCCCGTGGCGAGGGTCGGGTGATCAATATTTCATCCGGCTACGGCAGTTTCGCCCGGGGGCTGCAGGGGCCGGCGCCGTATGGCGTTTCCAAGGCCGCACTCAATGCCGTGACCCTGCAATTGGCGCATGACGCTGTTGCCGGCGTGCGGGTGGTGGCGATCGATCCAGGCTGGGTCCGTACGCGGATGGGCGGTGACGCCGCTCCCGATGCGGTCGAAGACGCAGCGGCGGATATTGTCTGGGCCGCGACCGCCGCAGAGGTGCCTAGCGGAGTGCTGCTGCGAGGCAGGCAGGTGGTGGACTGGTAGCGGCGTTCAGCGCTTGCGCGCAATGGCCGTGATGACTTCGAAGTAGGGAGGACGGGATTCGCGCGAACTGATGCGGCAGCTGTCCACTTCGAGGTCGCAGGCCTGAAGATGCTTGCGCAGTTTGTCCGGGGCGATGCCAAGGTTTCGGTGATCGTAGGCCCGCATAATCTGTTCATGACCGTGGGGCGCCAAGGTCGCCAACACAATGTGGCCGCCGGGTCGCAGCAAACGCGCGGCTTCCTGCAGCACTTTTCGGGGCTCCGTCGTATACGACAGTGCGTGCATCAGAAAGACATGGTCGTAGCGTGCTGAGGGCAGCGGCAGCGAATGCATGTCCGCCTCGCAGAAGTCGACATTGCTGATCGACGAAAGACGTTTTTGCGCCGCAGCGATCACCGTGCCGCTGATATCGATGCCGGTGATATGGCGTGCCCTCGCAGCGATCAGCTCGGTCAGTACACCGTCGCCGCAGGCGATATCGACGACGTCGCCCAGATCCAGCAGACCGATCAATGCTGCCGCCGTGGTCTCCCAGGTGCGGCCCGGTGAGTAGTGAAGCTCCATGCGCCCGGCGACCGATTCGGCCCAGGTCTGGCCGTGCTTGCGGGCGGCGACGACCTGTGACGCGCGTTCGCGGTCGACCCTGAGCTGAGTGTCATCCAGGCGTTCACGCAGGATCGCCCACAGGGGTGCCGATTCGTCCGGCATCTCGGTGATGGAATACAACGCTGCGTTGCCACTGCGTTTGTCCTGGGCCAGCCCGGCGCGCTTCAGGCGTGCGAGATGGGTCGAAACGCGACTCTGCGCCAGGCCAGTCACTTCAGTCAGCTCGGCCACACTCAGTTCGTGCTGCTCAAGCAGCAGCAGCAGTCGCAGGCGGCTCGCATCGGCAAACAGGCTGCACAGCTCGGTACTTTGATCCAGCGTCAGGCTCATGCGGATGGACGGATGAAGTTGAGAGTCCATTGTCGCTGCCCTAGGGCCAAACAAAAAGCCCGCCGGGTGGCGGGCCTGATGCGACTGCGCGCGGTTCGATCAGGATTGGCCCGGCGGAGTGGTGTCGTCAGCGGGAACCTGGCCCGGCGAGATGCCAAGTTCGGCGGCTTCCTTCTTGCCCTGCGAAGTGGCCAGGAACGCACGAGACAGCGGTGACGGTGTGATGGCTTGCGCAATCGGAGCGGCGAAGTCGGCCACGGCCTTTTCGATTTTCTGGGCCTGCTTCCTGGCCTTGGATGCGGCGGAGTCAACGACGGTGCGCACTCGATCGACGTCCGCTTTTACGGTGCGGCTGACGCTGGTCTGCGCTTTCTCGACCGCCTTCCGGGCCTTGCTGACATCGGCCTTGACCTGTTTGCGCGCATTGGTCACGTCGCGCTTGACTGCGGACTTGAGGTCGCGTGCAGCTTTCTTGGCTTTCGATACGTCCGCTTTGACGGTGCGCTTGGCCAGCGCCACGTCCTTCTTGGCCGCGCTCTTGACCTGGGTTGCGGCTTTCTTGACTGCGGATTTGGCCTTTGCAAAGTCCTTGCGGGCAGACGTTACGGCCTTCTTGGCCTTGCTGCTCAGGGAGCTCTTGGCCGGGGATTTCTTGGCGGCTGTTTTCTTTGCGGCGGGCTTCTTGGCCGCAACTTTGGGAGTCGCCTTCTTCGCTGTCACCTTCTTTGCTGCGGGTTTCTTCGCTGCCACTTTCTTCACGGCTTTGGCGCCGGCTTTCTTTGCAGGTTTCTTCATGGGCGTGACGAGCTCCATATGAGTGACGGCCGATACCGGCCGGGTTGGCTGAAAGAGATTGAGGGGGTGACGATGTGCGACGAACCGAATTCAGGGGTGGCGATCTGCGGATCGCAATCATGCGACCGCGTACGCGGGGCCATGCCAGAGGCCTGCCGCTGCGGCGATGGTTTGAAGCAGGCGATCCTCCAAGCCCTGGCCGAGTTCACTACTCGGTTGCCGAGGCCGATTCGCCGCGGTTTTCCCGCCATGGTTATGCCCCCTTGACTTTTCCCCGAAAAGCTGGTCCGAGTGTAGGGTGCGGCTGAGAAAGTGTCAAAAAATGCTCGCTTGTGCAGCCGGGGCCGCCGCGCCGCCTGATTTGTCCCGCTACTGGCAAAAAAGGCAGCCAGAGATACGGAAAATCCCGATCTATCGTTGGTTTACGGCACTGCAACACGGCGGCTATGATTGCCGACCTTCATTTTCGGGCGCAGCCAGCCAAGTGACATGCAACGGCGGCGCTGCGCGAAATCCCTTTTCCATCATGAGGTTCTTTCCCATGTATCAAGGGCAGTCCATTCGAGTCTCCATGCTCGACGGCGGTATCGCCGAGTTGTGTTTCGATCGTCAGGGCGAATCGGTCAACAAATTCGACGCTCAGACTGTACGTGAGCTCAAGGAAGCCGGACAGGCTATCGCCGCCGCTTCCGGCATCACCGGTTTGGTGGTGACTTCGGCCAAGGATGTTTTCATCGTCGGCGCCGACATCACCGAGTTCGGCAAGATGTTCGAGCAATCCGAAGAAGAGATCGCAGGCTGGGCGCTGGAAGCCAATCAGGTCTTCAATGCGATCGAGGATCTGCCATTTCCCAGCGTCACCGCAATCAACGGATTCGCGCTCGGTGGTGGATTCGAAATGGCACTTTCGACCGACTATCGCGTCATGGTGCCCGCCGCACAGGTGGGCTTTCCTGAAGTGAAGCTCGGCATCATTCCGGGTTTCGGCGGCACCGTCCGCTTCCCGCGTCTGGTTGGCGCCGACAACGCGATCGAGTGGATTGCGGCCGGCAGCCAGAACAAGGCCGAGGCTGCGCTGAAGATCCACGCTGTCGATGCGGTGGTGACGCCCGACAAGCTCAAGGACGCCGCGATCAATCTGGTACAGCAGGCGGCAGCAGGCAAATACGACTGGAAGGCGCGTCGTGCGCAGAAGACCGGTCCGCTGAAGCTGGACCCGATTGAATCAATGATGGTGTTCGGGACCGCGATTCCGTTCGTGCAGGGTCAGGCCGGCAAGAACTACCCGGCGCCGGTGACGGCGGTCAAGGGCATGCAGAAGGCTGCCTCAAAGGGCCGCGACGAAGCACTGAAGATCGAAGGTCAGGGCTTTGCAAAGCTGGCCAAGACCACGCAGGCCGACGCGCTGATCGGCCTGTTCCTGAACGACCAGCTGATCAAGAAGAAGGGCAAGGGCTACATCAAGGCCGGCAAGAAGGTCGAACATGCGGCGGTGCTGGGCGCCGGCATCATGGGCGGCGGCATCGCTTACCAGAGTGCGGACAAGGGTACGCCGATCATCATGAAGGACATCGCCGAGAAGGCGCTGGACCTGGGCATGAATGAGGCCAACAAGCTGCTGTCCAAGCAGGTCGAACGCAAGAAGCTGACGCCGGAGAAGGCGGGGCACATCCTGGCGACGATTCGCCCGACGCTGAACTACGGCGACTTCCAGGGCGTCGACGTGGTCGTCGAAGCCGTGGTCGAGAACCCGAAGATCAAGAAGAGCGTGCTGGCCGAGGTCGAGGCGCAGAGCAAACCCGGTACGATCATCGCGTCGAATACCTCGTCGATCTCGATCGACGATCTGGCGAGCGCGGTCAAGGCGCCGGAAAACTTCCTTGGCATGCACTTCTTCAATCCGGTGCACAAGATGCCGCTGGTTGAAGTGATCTATGGCGAAAAGACCTCGAAGGAAGCGATCGCGACGATCGCCGCCTACGCGGCCGCCATGGGCAAGACGCCGATCGTGGTCAAGAACTGCCCGGGCTTCCTGGTCAACCGCATCCTGTTCCCGTACTTCGGTGGCTGGTCGATGCTGATCCGCGACGGCGGCGACTATCTGAAGATCGACAAGGTCATGGAAGGATTCGGCTGGCCGATGGGGCCGTCGTACCTGCAGGACGTGGTCGGTATCGATACCTCACACCACGTCGGCGACGTGCTCGCCGAGGGCTATCCGGATCGCATGTCGAACAAGGAGTTCAAGTCCGGGCTTGATGTGATGTACGAGAACAACCGCTACGGCCAGAAGAACGGCATCGGTTTCTACAAGTACGAAGTCGACAAGAAGGGCAAGCAGAAGAAGGTCGTCGATCCGCAGACGGCTGAATTGCTCGCGTCGGTGCAGCCGAACGGCAAGGCCGAGTTCTCGGATGAGGAGATCATCGATCGCCTGATGATTCCGATGATCATCGAAACCGTGCGCTGCCTGGATGAAGGCATCGTCGAGACGCCGACCGAAGCCGACATGGGCCTGATCATGGGCATCGGCTTCCCGCCGTTCCGCGGTGGTGCGCTGAAGTACGCCGACAGCCTCGGCATGCAGACGATTCTGGACAAGTGCGCCAAGTACGCCAGCCTGGGCAAGCTGTATGAGCCGACTGCCTCGATGAAGCAGATGGCGGCCGAAGGCAAGCTGTACTTCCCCAAGTAAGCGCAGACCGAATCAGATATTGGAGATTGAGAAATGACGGAAGTAGTCATTGTTGATGCGGTCCGCACCCCGATGGGCCGCTCACGCGGCGGCGTGTTCCGCAATGTGCGCGCCGAGGATCTCTCGGCCGAGCTGATCAAGGCAATTCTCGCGCGCAATCCCGCGCTGAATCCGGCCGAGGTCGAGGACGTGATCTGGGGTTGCGTGCAGCAGACGCTGGAGCAGGGCTTCAACGTCGCCCGCAACATCCTGCTGAAGGCGGGTCTGCCGAACACGGTGCCGGGCCAGACCGTGAATCGTCTGTGCGGTTCGTCGATGACGGCGATCCACACCGCGACCGCGTCGATCAAGGCGGGCATGGGCGACATCTTCCTGTGCGGCGGCGTCGAGCACATGGGTCACGTGCCGATGACCCACGGTTTTGACGGCGATCCGGGTCTGTCAGTGTCGCAGGCCAAGGCTTCGGCCATGATGGGCTTGACGGCTGAAATGCTGACGCAGACACATCAGATCGACCGCAAGTCGCAGGATGAATTTGCGCTGGCTTCGCACCAGAAGGCCTATCAGGCGTGGAAGGACGGTCGTTTCAAGAACGAAATGATCGGCATCCAGGGGCACGATGCCGATGGTGCGCCGATCCTGGTTGATTTCGATGAAGTTGTGCGTCCCGAGGCCAATCTGGAAGACCTGGGCAAGCTGAAGCCGGCGTTCAATCCGGTGGGTTCGGTCACCGCGGGCAACAGCTCGGCGATCTCTGACGGCGCGTCCTGCACGCTGGTGATGTCGGCCGAAAAGGCCAAGGCGCTGGGGCTGAAGCCGATGGCACGCATCGTCAGCGTTGCCGCAGCCGGCTGCAATCCGTCGATCATGGGCATCGGTCCGGTGCCGGCGACCAAGAAGGCGCTGGCGCGTGCGGGTCTGGACATCAGCAACATCGACTATTTCGAGCTCAACGAAGCCTTTGCCGCGCAGTCGCTGGCGGTGATGAAGGATCTCAAGCTGACCGAGCGCATGGACCGCGTCAACATCAAGGGCGGCGCCATCTCGCTCGGCCATCCGCTGGGCTGCTCCGGGGCGCGCATCACCGGCGCGCTCGCGCATGTCCTGCAGGAGCAGGATGCTCAGTTCGGCGTGGCCACCATGTGCATCGGCATGGGGCAGGGCGTCGCCACGGTGCTGGAACGCCTCAACTGATCAAAGAATCCGCTGGAAGCGGAAAGTCGCTTTGGATCTGGGCCGGGTAAATCCCCGGCCCTTTTTGTTGGTGGCGCCAGCCAACTCGTTGGGTTCGCGAGGCAGCCGCGCATGAGGGAAAAACACTATCGACGTTGTAGGAATCAGCTGACACAATGCAGGCCATGGAGAAGAGCGGCGCACAGTAAACCAGCGGAACGGAGAGCGAACGTGGCGTCAGCGCATTGGGAGTCTGATCTGGCAAAGCTGCAGCGTGAATTGCAGCGCCTGGCCTTGTTCCCCTGCAGAGTGCTGATGTCTGGCACATCCGAGCACGCTGAGCTTGCAGTCGACTTTGGCTTGGGCGTCGAGCCGTTGCACGCCTTGCCTGCCGCAGAATGGCTTGATGTGCACCGAGATTGGGACGGCGCGATGCGCTTGGCTGCTGCACTGCAACAGCTGCCGGCGCAGGTTCCCAGGGATGCGTTGCAACTGTCGACACAGCCGCTACCGATGTAGCGCGGGAGCAATTCCCAGTCACAGCGCCTGATCGGTAACTTCCGGGATAGACTGCTCTCCCAGTTTCAACTTACCCGCGGATATGGCAGTCCAGACCGGCGATGATTCCAAGCCTGAACTGGTGATATGCGAACACTGTGATTCGGTCTATCAGCGCAGCCCGCTGCCGGCCGGAGCGGTGGCGCGCTGCCTGCAATGCGGCGCCGAACTGTACCGAAACCGTCGGGTTGACCTCGATACCATGCTGGCGTTGACCGTGACCTCGATGATCGTCATGGCCATCGCCAATGCGTATCCGGTGGTCTGGATGGATCTCGGGGGACAGTCACGATCGGTGACTTTGTGGGGGGCTGTGCTGTCGAGCTACGACGCTGGCGTCGGATTGGTGGCAGTTGTCTCCGCCGCTTGCATCTTTCTGATGCCATTGCTCCAGATCGCCGTGCTGATCTACGTGCTGGTGCCACTGCGCGCGGGACGGGTGCCGCAATACTTTGCCAGTGCGATGCATGCGCTGCGGCGTATGCAGCCATGGAGCATGGTCGAGGTATTCCTGCTCGGGATTCTGGTATCCGCGGTAAAACTTGCGGCTGATGCGGCGATTTCCCCGGGAATCGGGCTGTGGGGTTTTGCGCTGCTGACCTATTTGCTGACTCTGATCACCAGTTACGATTTGCATGAACTGTGGGATCTCGCTGCGGAGGAGCAGTCTTGAGTCCACTACCACGCGCAGTCACGCTGGGAGTCGTCGGATGTCACGCCTGTGGCGCGGTTTATCGCGCGCCTGTGATCAATGCCGACAATGCCGACGAGGGCTGCACCATGCGCTGTCGTCGCTGCGGAACGTCGATACATCGGCGCAAGCCGGAGAGCATTGCCAGGACCTGGGCGTTCCTGATTGCTGCGGCGATTCTGTATCTGCCGGCGAATCTGCTGCCGATCATGCTGACGTCGACCTTGCTGGAACAACGCAGCGATACGATTCTCAGCGGTGTCGCCGCATTGTGGCGTGATGGCGCCTGGGATATCGCGATCATTGTGTTTGTCGCCAGCGTCGTTGTTCCGATCCTGAAAATCGGCGTGATCGCCTTGCTGCTGTGGTCGGTCCAGAGCGGTGCGCGCTGGCGTCGGAGCGAGCGCACGCGGCTCTATCGCATTGTGGAATTTGTCGGTCATTGGTCGATGCTGGATGTGTTTGTGGTTGCCCTGCTGGTCGGGCTGGTGCATTTCCGCAGCTTTGCCGATGTTCAACCCGGACCGGGCGCCGTCGCGTTCGCTGCGGTGGTAGTGTTGACGATGCTGGCCTCGATGAGTTTCGATCCGCGTCTGATCTGGGACGTGCCCGCCAAGAACCTTCCCCCAGCACCAAAATCATGAGTACATCTGACGTCGGCTTCGAACTGCCGCAACCCGACATCCGTCCGCCACGAAAGTACCGCCCTTCGCTGGTCTGGCTGGTGCCGTTGGTGGCAGCTGCGATTGGGCTGGTTCTGGTCGTGCGTGCGGCGCTGTCCGCCGGCACCATGATCGAGATCACCTTCGAGTCGGCCGAGGGTCTGGAGGCGGGTGTCACCGAGGTCAAGTTCAAGGACGTGGTCGTCGGCCACGTCAAGGCAATTTCGCTCAGCGACGATTTGCAACGCGTGGTCGTTGAGGTCGTGCTCGCCCGCAGTGCGGAGCGGCTCGCCGTTGACGACACGCGTTTCTGGGTGGTACGGCCGCGGGTCGATACCGGGGGTATTTCTGGCCTGAGTACGCTGGTGTCGGGTGTCTACATCAGTCTTGATGTCGGACAGTCGACCGAGGCGCGCAGTGAGTTTGTCGGCCTGGAAACGGCGCCCGCGGTGACTTCTGATCAACAGGGTACCGCCTACGTGCTGCACAGTGACGGGCTGGGCTCGATTGACGTCGGTTCGCCGATCTATTACCGGCGCATTCCTGTCGGGAGAGTCGGCAGCTACACGCTGGATCCGGACGGGCGCGGGGTGACCCTTCAGGTCTTCATTTCGGCGCCGTACAACCGCTTCGTCACGGAAAGCGCCCGTTTCTGGAATGCCAGCGGCATCGACCTGTCTTTGGGGGCCAGCGGTCTTACCGTCAATACCGAGTCGCTGGCGTCGGTGCTGGCGGGTGGGGTCGCGTTCCAGAATTTCGGCGACGCGGCTGCGGTCGCCGCCGCGCAGACGGAATTTCAGCTTTACGACAGTCTGACCGCGGCGATGAGTCCGCCGACCAACGATCCGCTGGATATCCGCATGCGTTTCGTCGAGTCCATGCGTGGTCTCAGTGTCGGCGCGCCGATCGACTTCCGCGGAGTCGAACTCGGAACGGTCAAATCCGTCGATCTCGAATACGACGCCGAGCGTAAGCAGTTTCTCGGCAATGTCGTTGCACGCGTGTTTCCGTCGCGTCTGGGTCGCGCGTATGACGCGCTCAGCGAGCAGGCCGGCGCGGGTGAACGGGTGGCTGACCGGGTGTTTGCGCGCCTGGTGGCTGAAGGACTGCGTGCGCAGCTGCGTACCGGCAATCTGATCAGCGGTCAGTTGTATGTGGCCCTGGACTTCATCCCCAAGGCTAAGCCCGCCGGTGTGGTCATTGGCGTCGGTCCGCTGGAGATACCGACTGAGCGTGGCAGCCTCGAACAGATCCAGACGCAGATTGCCGACATCATCAGCAAGTTCAACAAGGTGCCGTTCGAGGAGATAGGACGCAGTCTGCGCGACACCTTGAGAGGGGCAGATGCATTGCTGCGACAGCTCGATGGGGATGTGGCGCCTGAGGCGCGCAAGACTCTGGTCGAAGCGCAGCGTGCGCTAGGTTCGGTCGGCGACGCGCTGGACCGTGACAGCGGTGTGCAGAACGATCTGAGCGCGACCCTCGGTGAACTGGAGCGTGCCGGTCGGTCACTGCGCTCGCTCGCGGATTATCTGCAGCGTCATCCCGAATCGCTGCTGCGCGGCAAGGTGGTCGACGATGAGCCGACGCTGACCGAGCCGGAGCACTGAGAATGAAATCAATGATGCGAATGTCTGCGGGATCGAGGGCGTCAATTGCAGCGCTGGCGACAAGTCTGGTGCTGGTTGCATGCGGCAGCGGACCGCAGATTCGCTACTACACGTTGCTGTCGCCAGCTTCAAATGTGCCGCTTTCATTGACGACGGCGCCGAAGCTGCTGTTCGAGCTATTGCCGGTGCGGGTCCCGCAGCAGGTCGACTATCCGCAGATGGTGATCCGCGAAGACAGTGGTCGAGTCGCGCTGGTCGAGTCGCGGCAGTGGGTGGCACCGCTGAGCGATGAAATCCGCGCGGCGCTGTCTCAAGGTATCGCAAGCAGCCTGCACGGCCGTGACGTATATGGGCTCAGTGCCCAGGATGCCGTGCCGGTATATCGGATCAAGGTTCAGCTGTCGCGTTTTGAAACCGTGCCAGGCCACTATGCCCAGCTGGATGCGCAGTGGAGTCTGAGTCGCGTCGGTGCGGCAAAGGCGATCAGCTGCGATACGTCAGTGCGTGAAACGGCTGTCGACGGGTATGACGGCGTGGTGGCCGCACACCAGCGTGCCCTGAGCCTGCTGGCGGATCGTATTGCGCAGAGCCTGCAGCGCTTGCAAGACAGCGCTTCGAATCCCTGCTCAGCGGCGTCGGGCGCCGCGGGCTGAGCTACCCGCGGATCCGGATCTGCTGCGGTACGTGGTCACGGTCGAGTTCAACTACGACATCCGCCTGTGACGGCAGTACGGCCAGCGCGTGCCGGCTCAACCGTTCGTAGTGAGCGATGAATCGCGCCAGCTCAGTCGCGTTCATGAGGCCAGTTGGCCTTGTGTGAATCCGTGTAGTCGGTTCGCGCGCATTGTCGTCCTCCTGCTGCCGCCGCCACTCCAGAACACAGTCAAAATCCGGTGCTTGCAGGAAAATCAGGTAATCGATGGCCGCGAACAATGCGGCGTAGGGGCCGGCCAGCTGCTGGTTGACCCAGCGGCGCCAGCGGCCATCAGCATCCTCGTCGCGTTCCAGTGCATTGATTGCAGGGCTGAGCTGCGAGACGTCCTGCGGCGGAGTCCCGACGCACCATCCTTCAAACAGAACCAGGTCGACGGGTCCGCGAATCAGCGACCAGTCGTCGGGTGGTGCGCGCTCGTCCACCGCCTTGATGAAGCGGGGCAGAGCCAGGGTTTCGCCGGCCTGCAAGGTCCTGAGGCGTGAAATTGCGCTGATGAGGCCGGCAACGTCATGCGTGCCGGGAACCCCGCGCGTCTGCAACAGCGGGTGCACCCTGGAGGCCAATGCCTGCCGTTGGTCGCGCGTCAGATAGAAATCATCGATAGATAGCGTTGCGACCTGTAGACTGTACGATTCGCACAGTCGCAGCGCCAAGGCGCGCGCCAAGGTGCTCTTGCCGCTCCCTTGGGCGCCGTTGATGCCAATGACCGCAGCTGTGGTTTGGTGATCACGGACCTTCGCGATCCAATCGCACAGGGCGCGCAGCAGCGCTGGATCGATCGTGACGGCTTTGGGCATGGCGGTGACACTATACGTCCATGTCCCGGAATCGGCAGACTGCGCGTCCAGATCCTGGTGCGCGTGGGCGTTTCGGGACCGCTTTTACTCGCTCAGGTATCGACCATGTCCAATCCCTCCACTGCCGCCGACGGCACCTCGTCCGCAATCACTTTCCGCGATCTGGGTCTGGCCGAACCATTGCTGCAAGCTCTGGCCGAGGTCGGCTACGAAGCGCCATCGCCGATTCAGGCCGCAACGATTCCGCCGATTCTGGCTGGCCGCGACCTGCTGGGCCAGGCGCAGACCGGTACCGGCAAGACCGCCGCATTTGCGTTGCCGATTCTTTCGCAGGTCAAGCTTGACCAGACATCGCCGCAGGCCTTGGTACTGGCCCCTACACGCGAGCTGGCGATCCAGGTCGCCGAGGCGTTTCAGCGCTACGCGTCGCATCTGCCCGGGTTCCATGTGCTGCCGATCTACGGCGGGCAGAGCTATGACCCGCAGCTGCGCGGCTTACGCCGCGGTGTGCACGTCGTGGTCGGCACGCCCGGTCGACTGGTCGACCATCTCAAGCGCGGCACCCTGAAGCTGGACCAGCTGCGCTGGCTGGTGCTGGACGAAGCCGACGAGATGCTGCGCATGGGCTTCGTCGACGAGGTCGAATGGATCCTGCAGCAGACGCCGGAGAATCGCCAGATCGCACTGTTCTCGGCGACGATGCCGACACCGATCCGTCGCATCGCACAGACCTATCTGCGCTCGCCCGAAGAAATCACGATCAAATCCAAGACCAGCACGGCGGCGAATATCCGTCAGCGTTGCTGGATGGTCACCGGCACCAACAAGCTGGACGCGCTGACCCGAATTCTCGAAGCCGAACCATTCGACGGCATGATCATCTTTGCCCGCACCAAGCTGGCGACAGAAGATCTGGCCACGCGTCTGCAGGCACGCGGTTTTGCGGCATCGGCGCTCAACGGCGACGTGCAGCAGGCGCAGCGTGAGCGACTGGTTGCGCGCTTGAAAAGCGGTGGACTGGACATTCTGGTGGCGACCGACGTTGCCGCCCGCGGACTGGATGTCGAGCGCGTCAGCCACGTCGTCAACTACGACGTGCCAACCGATACCGAGTCCTATGTGCATCGCATCGGTCGTACCGGCCGTGCCGGGCGCAGCGGAGAGGCGATTCTGTTCATTGCGCCGCGTGAACGTCATCTGCTGCGCGCGATCGAACGAGCGACGCGCCAGCCGATCGAAGAGATGTCCTTGCCCAGCACCGATGCCGTCAACGAGCAGCGCGTCAATCGCTTCAAGCAGCGTGTGACTGAGGTGCTCGATGACCCGGGCGCGCGTTCGGTGATGATGCAGTTCCAGGCGGTGCTCGGGCGGCTGGCTGAGGAGCGCAGTGTGCCGATGCTGGATATCGCGGCGGCACTTGCAAAGCTAGTGCAGGGTGAAACGCCGTTGCTGCTGGAAGCTGAGCGCAAGGGTGCCAGCGAACCTGCTGCGCCGATGGCGCGGCGACCTGATGCGGCGGCGCCGCGCGAGCGCCGTGAGGCGCGTCCCGCGGCTGCGGGTGAAAGAGCCGAACGCAGTGTTCGGAGTGAGCGCAGCGAAACCGCTCCGCGGCGTCCGCGCCGTGAAGATGCGGAGGAAGCGGTCGAAATGGAGGCGTATCGCGTCGAGGTTGGCAGCACGCACGGCGTCAAGCCAGCCAATCTGGTCGGTGCGCTGGCCAACGAGGCAGGCCTCGACAGCGAGCACATCGGGCGTATCGAAATTCGCGATGACCACAGCATCGTGCAGCTGCCGCAGGGAATGCCGAAGAAGATCTACAAGGATCTGCAGAAGGTCTGGGTGTCCGGCCGGCAGCTGCGGATCAGTCGGGTTGCGGGCCCCGATGCGGCGCCGGCCGCGGTGGAACGTCCGCGCCCCGCGCGTACGGCAGAAGGTGCTCCGCGCAAGTTCCAGGGTGCTGGCGGGCCACGCAAGGGTGGGCCCGGTGCGCGTGGCGTTGACAAAGGACCGCGCCGGCCGCGACAAGGCTGAGTGGAGCGGGAAGGCACACTCGGCGGTGCTGCCAGCTGCCGGGTGAGCATCTCCCGCCCGGGTGCTGTGCTCGCACGTTTCAGGCGAACCCGATGGCAAGCAGACGCTAGAGTATGTGCGGCGGTGTGTCCGTCGCAGCGGCCGGAGTGAGTGCATGAGTGCGGAAGATTACGATCTGTTCGTGATCGGCGGCGGATCGGGTGGCGTGCGTGCAGCGCGCATCGCCGCAGGCCATGGTGCCCGTGTGGGTATCGCCGAGGAGTATCGTTTCGGCGGCACCTGCGTCATTCGTGGCTGCGTGCCGAAGAAGCTGCTGGTTTATGCCTCACGTTTCCGTGACGAGTTCGAGGATGCTGCCGGTTTCGGCTGGACACTGGGCGAAGCGCCGACGTTCGACTGGTCCCGTCTGATCGCCGCGAAGGATCGCGAGATTGCCCGGCTCGAAGGCATCTACTCGGGCAATCTCGAAAAGGCCGGCGTGACTCTGCATCGATCGCGCGCGGTGCTGCGCGACGCCCACACCATCGAGCTGGTCGCAGAGCAGCGCTGCGTGCGCGCGGCACGCATCCTGATTGCGACGGGTGGGCGGCCGAATCTGGACGCCAGCCTTCCCGGCATTGAACATGTCATCACCTCCAATGAGCTGTTTCATCTGGAGCGCATGCCGCGCAGCATTGTCATCGCGGGGGGCGGTTACATAGCCTGCGAATTTGCCAGCCTGTTGTGCGGGCTCGGGGTGCAGACCACGTTGGTCTACCGAGGAGACGAACTGCTGCGCGGCTTCGACGGCGACGTGCGGCGTCATGTCCGTGCCGCAATGCAGGCGCGCGGCGTCGACGTGATTCTCGATCAGGTGTTTACGCGTATCGACCGTAGCGGCGAGCGGTTGGAAGGCGAGCTCAGCGACGGACGCCTGCTGCACGCGGAGCAGATCCTGTTTGCGATCGGGCGCAGCCCCAACGTCTCCGGTCTGGGCCTGGAACGTGCGGGGGTTGAACTCGGCTGGAACGGACATGTGGTCGTCGACGAGTATTCACGTTCGTCGGTGCCACATATCTTTGCGGTGGGCGACGTCACCGACCGGGTCAACCTGACGCCGATGGCGATTCGCGAGGGCCATGCCTTCGCCGATACCGAGTTCGGGGGCAAGAACGTTCGGGTCGATCATGATCGAGTGCCGACGGCCGTTTTCACGACGCCGGAAATCGGGACTGTGGGATTGAGCGAGGAACTGGCGTGTGAGCACTATCCTGCGGTCGATATCTATCAGTCCAGCTTCCGTCCGTTGAAGGCCACCCTGGGCGGCAGCAACGAACGCATGCTGATGAAACTGCTGGTCGATGCCCAAAGCGATTGTGTGCTGGGTGTGCACATCGTCGGCACGGACGCGGGCGAGATGGCACAGCTGCTCGGTATTGCAGTCAAAATGGGCGCGACCAAGGCCGACTTCGACGCCACGGTTGCCGTGCATCCGACCGCAGCCGAAGAGCTGGTGACGATGTCGACGCCGACTCGGCGCTGGCGTCGCGACGCCTGAGCGCTGGCTCAGAACCCCTGCTGTTTCGGGTGCAACTGGTTCAGATCCTCGATGCCGTTGCTGCAGCCTCGCTCAAACGCTTCGGTATAACCCTTGCAAGCCGAAGAGTCGGTCATGTTGCCGTTTTGCGCCCACTGATAGCCATCTTCATGGGTGGTGCAGTGATCGCTGCATGGCGCAACGGCCAATGGTGCGGCGGCGCAGGCTAGCAGACTCAGGCTGGCACCCAGCGGAAAGACGACTTGGGCAATACGGATTGGGATCATCAGATTCGAGTGGTTCAATGGAAGATGCGGCAGGTGCCGCGGGTATCATCGTAGCCGATCGGCGTGAGGCATTCGGGCCCGGAGCGGCCTGCAGGACAATGCGGGACCATGGACGCACAGCTCAGTATTCAATCCAGAACACCGGTTGTCGGACTCGCGCTCGGTAGCGGCTCTGCGCGTGGCTGGGCGCATATTGGCGTGATCCAGGCGCTGGAGCAGATGGGGGTGCGCCCCATGGTGGTTGCCGGTACATCCATCGGGGCATTGGTGGGGGCCGTCTATGTATCGGGGCAGCTGGACGCTTTTTCGGCTTGGGTGCAGAAGCTGACCGCACGTGAAGTGCTCGGGTTCCTTGACCTGAGTTTCTCTGGCGGTTTTGTCAAAGGCGAGCGCCTGTTCGCTTTCTTCGAAGAGCAGCACAGTAACCCGCAGATCGAGGCGCTCGGCCAGCGCTATGTCAGCGTCTGCACGGAAATGCAGACGGGCCGCGAAATCTGGATCACGCAGGGTCCGATCTTGCCGGCAGCGCGGGCGTCCTGCGCGTTGCCCGGACTGTTTTCGCCGGTGCGCTACGAGCAGCGATGGATGCTCGACGGTGGCCTGGTCAACCCGGTGCCGGTCTCGGCCTGCCGCGCGCTGGGCGCGGAAGTCGTGATCGCGGTCAACCTCAATGCACAGCTGGTTGGATCGCATTTCTCGCGGGTCATGACCGGCGATGCGGAGTCGGGCGCAGAGGCGGGCAATGGACGCAGTTGGTGGCAGAAGGCGGCGGGTTATCTGTCCAGTGGCAGTGCCGATGCGCCCAGCGTGTTCGATGTGATGGCGACGAGCGTCAACATTCTGCAGGATCGGGTCACGCGCAGTCGCATGGCGGGTGACCCGCCTGAGCTGACCCTGGTGCCGATGCTGGAGGATTTCGCGTTGATGGATTTTCACCGTGCACCCGAGGCGATCGCGGAAGGCCGGCGGTTGGTCGAGGAGAACGCCGAGATGATCCGCGCCTGGATCCATCGCGCGACGCCCTGATCCGAGGCTGACGATGCGCAAGATCGTGCATGTCGACATGGATGCGTTTTACGCCTCGGTTGAACAGCGCGATGCACCCGAGCTGCGTGGGCGTCCATTGGTCGTCGCCTGGCGCGGCGCGCGTTCGGTGGTGTGTGCGGCGTCATATGAAGCGCGTCGCTTCGGTGTGCGTTCGGCCATGCCAGCGGTGCGGGCCGAGCGCCTGTGTCCCGACGCGGTGTTTGTGCCCCCGGATTTCACGCGCTACCGCGCGGTATCGCGGCAGGTGCGGGAAATCTTCCGGCGCCATACCGATCTGGTCGAGCCTCTGTCGCTGGATGAGGCCTACCTCGATGTCACCGAAAACAAGCTGGGACTGGCCAGTGCGACCGACGTTGCGACCGAGATCCGCCGCCAGATTCGCGACGAGCTGAAACTGACGGCTTCGGCCGGCATCGCGCCGAACAAGTTTCTGGCCAAGATCGCATCGGACTGGAACAAGCCGGACGGGCAATTCGTGATCAAGCCGGCGCAGGTGAGCGCCTTTCTGACCGCGCTGCCGGTTGGGCGCATTCCGGGTGTCGGCAAGGTCATGGATGCCAAGCTGGAGGCGCTGGGTATTCGCACGGTCGGCCAGTTGCGGGAGCTCGAGCGTCCGGTGCTGGAGGCGCGGTTTGGTCGCTATGGCGGGCGGCTGTATGAGCTGGCACGCGGGGTCGACGAACATCCGGTGGTACCGGATCGTCCGGTGCAGTCGATTTCCAGCGAGGACACGCTGGCCGAGGATCAACCGCTGGCGGCGTTGGCACCGCTGATTGAGCGGCTGGCGCAGAAAACCTGGGAGGCGTCGCGCAAAACATCGCGGGTGCCGCGGACGGTCGTACTGAAGCTGAAGACCGGAGACTTCCGCAATCTCACGCGAAGTCTGACCCCGTCGACTCCGCCGGATTCGGCTGCAGTGCTCGCACAGATCGCGCTGGCGCTGTGCAACCGGGTCGATCTGCCCGAGTCGACACGCTACCGTCTGGTAGGCGTCGGCCTGGGCAATTTTCATGAACCCGGCGATGCCGAGTCGCAGTCCGGCCTGTTCCTCGACGAACAGAGCCCGGACTGAACGACGGACACAAAAAAACCGTGGCCCTAAGGCCACGGTCTAATCGATCGTGATCAGTTCGCGCTCAGAGCGGGACGATCTTCGTCGCCTGCATGCCCTTGGGGCCGCGCGCTGCTACGTATTCCACGCGCTGACCTTCCTTGAGCGTCTTGAATCCACTCGCCTGGATTTCCTTGAAATGGGCGAACAGGTCTTCTCCACCGTTGGTCGGCGTGATGAAGCCGAATCCCTTAGTTTCGTTGAACCACTTCACCGTGCCGGTTGCTTTGTCAGACATTGCCGCATTCCCTCAAGAACATGAAAAAAACGATAAACCGCGTAAGAAACAGCGAGGAATCGAGCCCCCCAGTCTGCATGCGAACAAGTAAGTCACCGGAGATCTCACGCAACGCAATTCTGCGAAGGGGAAGACTGGACACCGAAAACTGGCCTGAAACGAGTGCAGCTTGGGCACTGTATGCGTTTCGGACGCGGCTGTCGACTGGGTCAATCCGGGGTCTGTGCAACCGGCGCAGGGGTGGAACAGGCCGGTGCGGTGGGGGCGCTGGCCGGGCAGACCGCGCAGCCCTTGTCGAAAACCACGCGCCAAATGCCGTCTTCGGCCCGTCGCCAGACCGAATTGAAACGGCCGATCAGCACGCCACCCGGGTCGTGGACCGGTCCGGAGGTCAGTGTCAGGTGGCCGGACGCGAGCCCTTCGACCTGATCCGGTTCCCACGAAAACGGCGCCTGGGCGTTCTCGAAATACGGGCGCCAGGCGCTGACGATGGCGTCGCGTCCGCGCAGCGCCGTGGCTCCGGAAAAGAACACCGCTTCGCTATCGATAAACGCGGCAAAGCGCTCGATGTCACGATCCGCCATCGACTGTGCAAACGCGCGCTCGCGGGCCTCAACCTCCGCTTCGAGGGCGTGTGTCGGCGCAGTGTCCTGCGCCGCTGCAGGAGATAGGGCAACGACGCTCGTGCAGCACAGCAGCATTCCGGCAAGGGCGAACTTCATCGACGCGCTCCGGCGTGAATGGATCAGCATGCAGCATAACGGCGACAGCGGATTTCGCCTTCAATCCGCGCCAGGTCCTGCGACATCGGCGGCCTATCCGCGTGTGTCCAGCGAGCGCTCATTGTCAGCATTTCCTGGCGGGATCCATGCGTTAGCGCAGCAGCAAGACGATCTACTGCGTGGCCTGGATACCTGACCCGAGCGTGTGAGAAAACTCCGGGAGTGTCGGTGACGGGATGGCGTCCGCGCCCGCAATGCGAGAGAATCCGCCGCCTTGATTGGGGTTCTGAAATCGCTGGACGATTCAGTAAATCAGGGAAGAAGATGGTCTATCTACCGGAAATGTAAGGAGTTTTGCCATGTCGGGGAGCAACGCGTTGAATCTCAAGTGGGTCATTGCCGCCAGTGTTCTGGGTCTGGGTCTGAGCCTCTCGGCTTGCGGCAAGAAGGAAGAAGCGGCGCCGGCTCCGGCCGTCGAAGCTCCGGTGGTCGAGGCAACTCCGGCGCCGACGCCGGAAGCCGCGGCTCCGGCGATGGAAGAGTCGGCGATGCCGGCTGCTGAGGGTGACGCTGCTGAAGGCGACGCCGTCGAAGGTGATGCAGCGGCTGCCGAGCCTGCAATGGAAGGCGAAGGCGCTGCGGCTGAAGGCGAGACGCCGGCTGAATAAGCCGCGTCGACTGCTTGTCACCAGAAAAGCCCGCTCCGGCGGGCTTTTCTGCGTCTGGGGGTTGCAGTCAGCGCATGCGGTCGAGAACCGGCCGCAGATTTTCAGGTAATGCGGGCAGGCGTCCGAGCTTGATCCAGGGTTGCGAACTCCCATGGAAGTCCGATCCCAGTGAGGCGCGCAGGCCAAAGGACTCGGCGTCATCGATACCGGTACGAATGGCCTCGGCGTCGCTGTTGCCGCTGCAGACTTCCATCGCGCTTCCGCCGGAGTCGCGGAACGCGGCGAGCATGCGGTGGCGCCAGCTGCGCGTCATCGGATATTTCAGAGGATGCGCCACCACCGCAGTGCCCCCCGCCGCTGTGATCCAGCCGATGGCTTCCTCCATGGTCGGCCACTGGGTGGCGACATAGGCGGACTTGCCGGGTGCCAGATAGCGTTTGAAGGCCCGCTTGGCGTCCGGGCACACTCCAGCCTCGACCAGTCGCATGGCGAAATGACTGCGCGTGAGCTGCCGATTGTCCGGCGTGGCCTCGACCCAGCGTACCGCGCCCGTGTCTCCCAGTTTTTCGAGCTTGATCGCGATGGCCCGCGCGCGTTCGCGCCGCTGTGCCTGCAGTCGCTCCAGACCTTCACGCAGCGCATCGGCGTCAGGGTCAATGTCGAGGCCAACGATATGCAGTGTGCGGCGTTGCCAGCTGACCGACAGTTCAACCCCCGCGACCAGCTCGATGCCATGTGAGCGCGCTGCAGTTGCCGCCGCTTCGAGTCCGGCAACCGTGTCGTGATCGGTGACGGCGACGGTGCGCAGCCCGGCCTCTGCGGCTGCCTGCATCAGTTCCTGCGCAGTCATGCTGCCGTCGGACGCCTGGGTGTGTAGATGCAGATCGACGGTTGACGGTCGCGTCATTGAGTCGAGCCTGGCGGTGCCCGCAGCGCGTCGATGCGCAGCAGGTGGTTCGGGTCGGGGCAGCGGTGCAGCCATTGCGCGCGCTCCGAAGGCCGGCACACGCCGGGAAAGTCTCCGTGATGCCCGTCCAGCTCGCGGATGATCTGGAAATGCAGATGCGCCGGCCAGCCGCCATTCTCGTTGATTGCCCCAAGCCAGCCCAGGCGATCGCCGGCCGCCACCGTGTCGCCAACCTTGTGCAGCGTCAGACTGCGGCGCGCGAGATGGCCGTACAGGCAGTAGAACGTCTGGTTATCCAGACAGTGTTCGAGAATCAGCGTTGGACCATAGTCGTGGTCGCCGGCATTGTCCTGGGCGCTATGAATCCGTCCCGGCAGTGCGGAGAACACCGGGGTCGCGGTGGCCAGCCACAGATCGACGCCCAGGTGCAGTGTGCGGGCTGACTCCGGGTCTGCGGGATCGGACACAAAGGTCGGACTGTTGCTGTACAGCGGACGATCTTCGGCGTAGCCGCCGGCAGCGTAGTCCGCGCCCGCAGCACGGCGCTGTGCTTCGATCCAGGTTCCGAAGCTCACCGGATTGATACTGTCAATGTCTCCCAGTGCGTGGTTTGTCGCGCTGAGATCCAGATGCAGGCAGCGGTGGCTGCTGGGGGCAAATGGCAACACGCTGGCCGCGGGGGTGTTCGACAGCCGCTCAAGTAATGGATCAGCTGTGCCTGGCGAGATTGATTTCATGTTTTGGGCGTTGCGGGACGCAGCGAACCTTGCGGCCCGTACCAATAGGACAATGCGGATTCCATCATGACGTCTCGTTGAGCGCCGCGCGGACGCCAGCGCTGGTTCGAGATCGCTGCTCGGATCAGAAAATCGAAGAAGGTCAGATGCGTGCGCAGTATGCGTTGATGACGATGCGGGGCGAGCGGATTGAACATGCCGAGCTGGCTGAATAACTGCGCCGGGCTCTTCTTGACCCATAGCCACGAGCCCATTTCCAGTGTCAGTGGAATGAACAGATGGTCATTGCTGGCGCGCGATCGATCGTACAGATAGTCCCAGAGATCGCCATGGGTCGTGTACTGATGCGCCTGCGGCTCGAAGCGGTAAATGCTGTGATAGGGATGGGTGGCCCGGAACATTGTACGCAGGGCATACACCTCGGGCAGACAGGCAATCGGTTCGCGCGTTCGCGCATACGGGAACCAGATACGGTCCTTGACGCCGAAGCCGGAATGACAATCGATCGAGAGGCTGAAGCTGTGTGATTGCAGGCGCTGTTCGACGACGCGCGCGACTGCCGCGGCTTCAGGCTGCAAGCCGCCGTCGGCGCTGCCGCGATACCACGGAAGATGCCGTGACAGCCGCTGGCCGCCCAGCAGAAACGCGACGCCGTGGTCGGCGTCAACAGGCGCATTGCGCATCAGGTCGACGCCAGCCGGATTGCTGCGCGTGCGTGCCAGCATGCCGCCCGGATTGATCAGCGGCATGAACACCAGCCGCAGATTTTCGAGCTGACGCAGCAGTGATTCGTCCCAGAACAGACGTTCGACCAGCGACTGCATGTATGACAGCAGCACCTGCGTGCCGATACGCTCGACGCCGTGAATGCCGCCGAAAAATCCAACGGCCGGAGCATTGGGATCAGTGGAACCGAGCTCGAGGCAATGTACCGGTAGCTGACGCCCGCGCGCGCGGACTTCGCAGACGACTTCGCTGCGCAGCATGCTGCCGGCGCGGCGAATCAGCGTCAGCAGGCTGTCGAGTTCGGGAAACTCGCCCGAGCTGAAGGGTCTGGGAATGAAGGCTTGCACCCGCGCGATGTTAGCGCGGATGTCGCGTCAGCTGGATGTCGCGTCAGCTGGATGTCGTGGATCGGCCGCAATGACGCCTTTATCCGCCCGCCGCTTTGATCTGACTGACCAGATGGCGATATTGCTGATCGATGGTGTCGCTGAACAGCGGGTCTGGTGTATGCGCGAGGGTGTTGTCGATTTCGGCCCAGTCTTCCTTGCTCAGCAAAGCCTTGGCCATTGGCAGCAGATTCGCTTCTTCGCGCTGCATGTGAGTCAACTGCAGATCGAGATACGCCTTTGCGGCCGCTTCCAGCGTATCGCGGCCGATCATTTCACCGGCCAGCACTTGCTTCAGCGCCTCCAGCAGCGCGGTTCCGCGCGTGATGATTTCGGCGTGCTCGGCCAGCTGCTGCTCGACGACGTCCGTCAGCGACGGATCGTGCTGAGCGAGCCGCCGGAAGATCAGGTCTTCGCGGGCGTGATGCACCAGATCCGGATAGTGCGTCATGTAGTACATCAGGTCGTGCATGATGGAGTAATCCGGATCGCCATCGTTCTGCAGCGTCTGCACGGATCGGGACATCAGGCGCAAGGTGCGTGCAAAGCTTCGATGATCGTCGTGCAGTATCTGGATGTTGTCCGGCATATCACTCTCGTTCACGTCATCGGCTGAAGGCGCATCCCGTCATGAACCGCTTCGACTGGAGCGTCGCACGGTTTCACTTTAGTCCGCGCCCTCTGCGGGCGGCATGACTTGGATCAACGGAGCGGGCAGCGGGGATGCACTTTGACGGGAATCAGTCGCCGTGCGCCGCCGCTAGGTCTTCGGCGGTTTCCGCTCGGCATCCGAGTCGCTTTCGCTGTGTTCCGGGAGCTCGCCGCTGCGGGGGGTCAGCGTGCCGCGTGCGGCTTCGCCAACCTTGCGGTTGATCCCGGCAATCGTGCCGTAGACCGCGCCGGCGATGAAGTCGTGGGTGCGGCGCACCACCCGTGCTGCATCGCGGGTTGCCGGATACGACTCCAGCAGGTCGAACGGAATGCTGGCGATGCCGAGATGGACCGATTGCACCGCGCGGGTACCGGTATCAATGGTGGTCTCGGTGAGGCGCTGTACCTGTGTGAGCTGTTGCTGGATCCGCAACATGCCCTGTGTTTCGACCAGCACGGCGCCACTGCGGCGCATTCCGGATGAGACGCCGCGCAGCTGTTGCGACAAGCGCGACGATTGGCGAGTCGCCAGCGCGAGCAGCACGCAGCTCAGCGCCAGCAGGCACGCTTCAAGCCATGCCATGCGTACGAACCTCGGCCTGGACGCCGTATTTGACCAGCTCGTCCTGCAGGATCAATACCGTACGTTCATAGACTAAGCGCCGGATCACGCTGGGGGCGACGGCACCCAGCGGCGCGGCGAACCGCGATTCCTTGGAGGCCAGTTCCACCGGATTGAGAATCTCGATGCTGATCAGCGGCGCTGTCCCCCTGGGCAGCAGGGCACTGGCATCGGGCGGAAGCATTTTCCAGGCTTCGGTCAGCTTGCGGTGGTCCTGCTCCAGCGTCGCCACCAGCGACTGCAGCTGTCGCAGACGCCACAGTAGCCACCCGGCGACCGCCGCCACCACGAACAGACTTGCCACCATCAGCCATGCGCCCATCGAGATCTCCCAGTGGCGATATGTCGTAATCCGATGTCCCTCAGCGGCGCCGCACCGTGCCGTCGTCCAGCATCTGCTGAAAGTGATCGGCCAGCGTCTGTTCGAGCGGATGATAGGTCAGCCCGAGTGCGGTGCGGCTTTTGCTGTTGTCGAAGCGCAGCGGGTAGCCGACATTCAGCGAGACAAATTTTCGCGTGAGTCCGGCAATCGGTGCGATCAGCCAGATCATGGCCTTGGGCGCTTCCATGAACGGGAACAGATAGCGGTTGCCGAATTTTCGACGCAGCAGGCGCCCCATTTCGAGGAAAGTCGTGTTGGCGCCGTTGACGATGTGGCGGCCCGACGCGGCAGGGGTGAAGCCTGCACGCACGTGCGCCTCGGCGACATCGCGGACATCGACCACGCCCATCGCCAGTTTTGGGGCGCCCAGAAACATGGTGCCGTCGACCAGCTGCTTCATGACGCCGAAACTGGCTGAATCGCTGGCGCGGGTCAGGGACGGCCCGAGCACCAGTCCCGGATTGATCGTGACCAGATCCCAGCGCGACTGACGGTCATGCATCTTCCAGGCTTCACGCTCGGCCATGACCTTGGAGTACGGATAGGGCTGGTGATCGACACTGCTGGTCGTGTTCCACTGCGCTTCCGTGAAAATCTGCTTCTCCGGGTCGGACGACAGTGCAAGGCTGTCGATATTGTCACCGTAGATCGAGACCACGCTGCTGGTCAGCACCACGCGCTTGACCGACGGCGTCCGTTCAACGCTCTCGAGCACATTGCGCGTGCCTTCGACGGCCGGGCGCACCAGTGCGGTTTCGGCGTCGCTGAATCCACTGATGACGAAGGGTGACGCGGTATGCATCACCAGTTCGCAGCCCTGCATCGCGGCGTCGTAGCTGCCGGGTGTCAGCAGGTCGGCCTTGAACAGCTGCAGGCGCCCCGGATGCTGCTCTGCGAGGGCGTGAAGATGTTCCATGCCGCGCTTGCGTTGTGGATCGCGCACCGTGCCGTGAACGGTGTATCCGGCTTCGAGAAGATCGCGCACGATCCAGCTGGCGATATAGCCGCTGGCACCGGTGACCAGAACGGGGGCTTTGGGGTCAATTGTCGTCATGCGTAGTCCAGGTCATTGAAACTTCGAGAGGTCGGGCGGGTCAGAGGGCGCGGTGCATGGCACCGGGTCGTCGCTCGGCGCTGTGGGCCATCCGGCCGCAGATGTCGCGGTGCTGATTGAGGCGAAAAAATGCATGCGGGGACGGCATCTGCCCGTCGCATTGTGGTTTCAGGGACAATAGACCGCTCATGAGCTTACTCCCCCCAATCTTGTCCCTTCCGGCCAGGCCGGACAGGTCGTTCCCCCGTGAATGCCGAGTATCGCAGCAAGCCTGCGCGCGCGGAACCATGCAGGTCATTCTTCCCACTGGAGCCGTGGTATGAGCCAGGGTGATTCACAGGTCAGCGCCGGGATCGGTGCCGCGTCCGTTGTCGAGGGTCCGGCGCCGGTACCTTCCCGCCGGATCGGTGCCCTGGCGGCGCTGTGGCCGTATCTGCGGCGTTACCGTATGCGCCTGCTGGTTGCGTTCCTGCTGCTGTGCGCCGGTTCGGTGGTGATGCTGACCGTGCCGCTGGCGCTGCGCGATCTGATCGACAAAGGCTTCAGCGCAAATGCGCCAATGCACGGCCATTTCATGGCCTTGTTCGGTCTGGCATCAGTCTGGGGGGTGATTGTTGCCGCGCGCTATTACCAGGTCAGCTGGATTGGCGAGCGTGTCACCGCCGACCTGCGCAGCGCGGTCTATTCACGCATGCTCGGCCAGTCGCCCGAATTCTTCGAAACCACGCAGACCGGTGAAGTGCTGTCACGTCTGACCGGTGACACCACGCTGGTGCAGACCGTGGTTGGGTCATCGATTTCGATGGGGCTGCGCAGCCTGTTCCAGTTTGCTGGCGGCATGGTGATGCTGGCCGCGACCAGCGCCAAGCTGTTCGCGATCACGGTCGTGCTGCTGCTCGGGGTGGTGATTCCGCTGGTCGCAATCGGTCGCCGCGTGCGGCGCCTGTCACGTGAATCGCAGGATCGTATTGCCGACACCTCGGCGGTTGCCGGCGAAGTGCTCAATGCGATTCCGACCGTCCAGGCCTTCACCCACGAAGCCTGGGAGGCGCAGCGTTACGACCGCACGGTCGAGTCCAGTTTCGCCTCGGCGATCCGGCGCACGCGCATGCGTTCGGCGATGACCGCCGCGATGATCGCCGGTGTATTCGGCGCCATCGTGTTCGTGTTGTGGCTGGGAGCGCAGGCCGTAGTCGCGGGCACCATGAGTGCCGGCGACCTGGCGGCGTTCGTGATGTATGCCGTGCTCACTGCGGGGGGCGTCGGTGTGCTCGCGGAAGTCTGGGGCGACGTGATGCGCGCCGCCGGAGCGACCGAGCGCCTGATGGAACTGCTGTCGGCTGAACCGACGATTCGTGCACCCGCGGCACCGCAGGTGCTGCCGGAGCTGAGTCAGGCCCGGGTCGAATTCGAGCAGGTGCTGTTCCATTACCCGTCGCGGCCGCTGACCGCGGCACTGGATCACATCGATCTGCAGATCGGGGAAGGCGAGACGGTTGCGCTGGTCGGCCCCAGTGGTGCCGGCAAGACCACGCTGTTCCAGCTGCTGCTGCGCTACTACGACGTCGGCTCCGGGGTGATCCGTTTCAACGGCGTTGACCTGCGCAAGCTGGATCCGCAGGCGCTGCGCGCACACATCGGCATCGTGCCGCAGGATGCCGTGATTTTTTCAGCCGACGCCTACGACAACATCCGCTACGGCAACGAGCATGCGACCGAGGCCGAAGTCATGGCCGCGGCCCGTGCCGCGCTGGCCGACGAATTCATTCAGCGCCTGCCGCAGGGCTATCGCACTTTCCTCGGCGAGCGTGGCGTGCGCATCAGCGGCGGTCAGCGTCAACGCATCGCCATCGCACGCGCGATTCTGAAGAACCCGCCACTGCTGCTGCTGGACGAAGCCACCAGCGCACTGGATGCGGAAAGCGAGGCGCTGGTGCAGCGGGGACTGGAAGCGGCCATGCGTGGACGCACGACGCTGATCATCGCGCATCGTCTGTCAACCGTGCAGCGTGCCGATCGCATCGTGGTGCTGGAGCACGGACGCATTGTCGAGCAGGGTTCGCCGGCCGAGCTGATGGCGCAGGGCGGTCTCTACGCGCGCCTGGCCAGTTTCCAGATCGCGCTCTGAGGCGTCCTTCTCGCGGCAACGCCGGCGGCGGACTCAGTCGCCCATGTGCAGATGTGCCTGGACCAGACCGTCCGGCGGCATCTGCAGGAAGTAACCGCGTTCGCGCAGCTGTTCGATCACTGCGTTGACGTCCACGCGCGCCAGCTTGCGCGTCGGGCTCAGCTCGAGCTTCATGACCTCGCTGAGTTCTCCCAGCCGTTTCAGCAGGGGTTCCGGCAGGGTATCCACTGCAACATCGGCGCGCAGATACAGATACATCTCGGTCTGACGGCTGCTGCGATAGATCAGGCACTCAAGGCTCATGGCTGCAAAGTTCGCTCAGAAAGGGCGGGCGTCACTGCCCGGGGCCGGCGCCGCGCAGCACGGTGATTTCACCGGCAACGTCGACTTCGCTGTCCCACAGGTAGGACAGATGCGGATGCGCGGTGCGCAGAGTCTGGATAGCCGCAGTATCGCCGCGCAGATGCAGGTCCATCCACGCCAGCGAGTATTGCGCGGCAATTTCATGGCCCCAGGTTGACGTCGGCAACAACGGATAATTGGTGTGCTGCGCGTGTGAGGACGCTTCCGCCACGATGAAGGCGCGATCCGGATTCAGTTTTTCGTAGATAGGCCGCACGACCGCCGGATTGACGAAGGGGATCGGTGCGATCGGACCGTCGTGATCGCCCGTCTGGATCATGACAGGGATCGGATTGGCATCGAACGGGGCCTGTGCCTCGCTGATCGGTGCGGCGGCGACGGCCGCCTTCAGTCGCGGCTCGACCGCCTGCAGCGCCAGCGTCGTGATCGCGCCCATGCTGTGCCCGATTACGCCGATATGGTCTGCGTCGAGGGCGTCGACAACCGGGCTCGACGTCAGCAGCCAGTCCAGCGCGTCGATCGCGTCCTCGACATTGTTGCCGGGATCGCCGCTGACTTCGTCGTCGGACTGACCCTGACCGCTGAAGTCGAACGCGAACACCAGATAGCCGGCGTCGGCAAACACCTGGTGCCACCAGCGGTACATGCCGACGTTGGTATTCAACCCTTCCAGCGCAAGGATGACCGGATAGGGGCCGTCACTGGGCGGACGGCTGCCGCGATAGGGCAGCACGATTTCGCCATACAGCGGCGTGCCGTAACGGTTGCTGAAATGCACCGGCACCAGTGCAACCTGATCGTTGAAGTCGGGATGGCCGTAGCGGTGATAGACCTGCTCCAGACGTGAGCCGTCCTGCAATTGCGCCAGGGTTGCGCGGACCTGGAATGCGACCAGTTCCGGATCGCTGAGATCGCGCACGGTGACGCCCAGTGCGAGCGGATCGAACAGCCGGCTGACCGCATCGGCTGGCAGCATCGCGGCCAGGGCATCCAGGTTGCCGATCACCGCCTCGACTTCGGCGGGGGCTGGGGGCGGGCTTTCGCCTGGTTGCGAGACAGGCCAGCCCTTGGCGTGGCTGGACGTTCCGGCGTCGCTGCCGCCGCAGGCGGACAGGGCGCCCAGGCTAACAGCCAGCGTCAGCAAGGCTGCGGTGGCGCGTGTGATGTATCGCATCAGGTTTCTCTCCGGGCCCGGTGTGCGAGGTCGGTCGTCTAGTACGCAGTGCCGACGGTTCGGGTTGCCCCTATGATACGGCCGGGCGCCGCTGCAGGGGGTGTGGCGCGCGCGAATCGCAGGGGGCGATGATGCGGTCAGTGCAAGTTTCGGGTTGGGGCGGGTTGGGGGTGATTGCGTGCCTGCTGGCGGGCATTGCCGGCTGCGACAACGGTGGCAGCGCCGCGATGTCAGAGCCACAGGTCCGCGCAGCGGATCTGTGCGTGTCGTCCGAGTGTGGTGAGCGCACGGTGCTGCTGGATATTCCCAGTGCCGAGAATCTGTTGTTTTCCGATGACGGGCGCCTGTTCGTCAGCAGCGGCGAGGGTGTTCTGGAAATCAAGCAGGCCGGCGACGGCAGCTATTCCACGCACCCGATCTCGCCCGATTGCGGCTCCGCTCTGGGCTTGGCGATTCGTCATGGAGTGCTCTATGCCGTGTGTTCGGGCCAGCGCCTGTTTGCGGGAAAACTGACGGCCGAGCCAGTGTTGCAGCAGGTGTTCGAGTTCGTCGGAATGTGTATCCCCAACGGCATGACGGATGGCCCTGACGGCAATCTTTATGTGGTCGACGAGCCCCTGAATGCCTGCGTTCCGGATCCGAAGATCGTCAGGCTGAACGTCGATCCCGAGGATCCGTTGCATATTCTCGGGCAGGAGACCTGGCTGCAGGGCAGCCCATTGGGGCAGCTGGCGCTGGGTCTGGACAACGTGCTGCGTTTCCCCAACGGGCTGCAACGCAGCGGCAACCGGTTTTACGGTACTGACGGAGGCAGCGTCTACGCGGTGGACTGGCTTCCAGGCGGCGGTGCGGATGACGTAATTCCGTTGTATTTCACAGTCACCGCACACGACGATCTGGGCATTGTCAGTGACGGCCTGCTGGTGGCGGATTTTCTCGAGGGCCGCATCGTACTGTTATCGCGTGAAGGCGAACTGCTGCAGCAGACCGATCGACTGCTGTTCTCGTTTCCGTCGTCGGTGCGTCTGGGGCGGCCGCCGATGTTCGCGCCGGACGATGTTGTGGTCACCGAAACCGGCGTGCTGACCGACAACTCCCTGCCGCTGGATCATCTCAGTGTATTCCGGCGCAAGGCCGGCCACTGAGGCAACTCAGGCCAGCGCCTGTTCCAGCGCAGCGAGCGCGCGTTCAATATCGCTGCTCGAGTTGTAGTGCGCCAGAGACAGGCGGACCACGCCACGCGCCGGATCGATGCCTATCGCCTCCAGCAGGCGCACCGAGTAGAAGTGTCCAGCGGCAGCCATCACGCCTTCCGAAGCGAGACTGCGCACGATGGCCATGGGTTCGGCGTCAGGATGCGGCACGATGGCAATCGTCGCCGCGCGTTTCGTGGCTTCGCTGGGACCGAGGACGCGCAGATCGTGCCGTGCTGACAATGCGTCGAGCAACTGCTGCACCAGGGGGCGTTCGGCGCCACTGAGCAGGGCACGCACGCGCGCCGGGCGGCCAGCGTCGTCGCCGCCGCCGTGGTGTGCGTCCAGCGCGTCAAAGTATTCGGCGATGCCGCGCGATGCGGCCACCTGCGCGTGATCGGGGCCGGCAGGCACCAGGCGTTTGCGCGGCTGCGAGGCATTGAAGTAGTGGCCCTGGTTGCCCAGCTGATCCATCACCGCGCGGCGGACCACCATCAGGCCCTGGTGTGGACCGAAAGTCTTGTACAGCGAGAACAGGTAGATGTCGGCCCCGAGAGCGGAAACGTCGGGCAGGCCATGCGGTGCGTACGACACGCCGTCGACCACGCTGATGACGCCGGCGGCACGCGCCCGCGCGGTAATCGTCGCGACCGGATTGATCTGCGCGACGATGTTCGAGCAGTGCGGAAACACCAGCAGCCGCGTACGTTCACCGATCAGTGTCTCCAGCTGCCCCGGATCGAGGGCTCCGGTTCCGCGATCGACGCTCCACTCCCTGATGACGATGCCACGCGCACCCAGGCGGCGCCAGACGCCGGAATTGGCCTCATGGTCCTGGTTGGTGACGATGATCTCGTCGCCCGCATGCAGCAGTTCACTGAACGCCTGTGCGAGCACGTAGGTGTTCTGTGATGTCGACGGTCCGAACTGCACCTCGTCCGTGGCGACGTTCAGATAACGCGCCAGTGCCTCATGCGCAGCGTCCATCCAGGCGCCGGCTTCGCTGGAGGCGGGATAGGGATAGTAGGGCTGAACCTTGAGTCGCCGGTAATACTGCTGCAGTCGTTCCAGTACCGGTGCGCAGGCGTAGGAACCTCCCGCATTTTCCAGGAACACACCGTCGCGCAGCGAGGTTTCGCTGAAGGCGGGAAACTGTGCGCGGACGAAGCCGAGATCAAGCGCGGACGGCATGGCATTTCGGGATGATGGATTCCGCGGCCATGGTATGCGTCGGCGGTTCGGCGATAAAGCCGCCGCAGCGGCGAGCAGACGCGTGGCATCGACGGCGCGGATGGCTCCGTGCCGCCGATGCCGGCGTGGCTTCAGCTGGGTTTAGGGAAACCAGTACTCGTCGCGTGAGAGCTTGCCGTCGCCATTCTTGTCCCGACGCTGCAGGCGCGTCGCCCAGCGCGAGCCGGGTTCCACTTCGGTTGCATCGACAAATCCATCGCCGTTCTTGTCAGGCGAAACTGCGGCTTCGGATGTCGCGTTGACGTCGAGCCCCGACTTGAAGTGAGGCGATCCGACGACATTACTGCCGGGGTTCATCAGGTCATGCCCGGGCTCAGGTCGGGAGCCGGCCTGCGCGGCCGACATCGCCGCCAGTGCCAGCACGGGAACCAACAACTTGACGAAATGCATTCCAGATCTCCATAGGTAGCGCATAAGGAAAGGTTGTCGCCTGACCAGACACCCCCGACAGGCTGGATAATTGAATAGTCGTAGGCCGCGGCGCAGGACGCATCGGCAAGGCTGGTGAGAGCAATTTTCGCGCCGATCTGCGGCGGTATCAGAAATAACGCGTCGTGCACGCTGCGGCGCGGGAGTTGAGCGGCGATTGATGCTTCGGCAACGGTTGCATTGCGCTGCGGCACGGCTGAGGATGACTCAAACCGGGTCGTCACGGCGTACAGTGGAACGGTGCGCACCGAAACGGCGCAAGTTGTTCTGGCTTTTGCGTCAAATGCGGAGACTTCAATGAAAAATTCCTTGCTGCTGCTGTCTGCGACGTTGTTGCTATGTGCCTGCGGAGGCGGTGATTCCAAGCTGCATGAGTCCAGACTCAGTCTGTCCGTCACCGATGCCCCGGTCGATCACGCCGATGCCGTGGTCGTCAGCTTTATCAGCGCGGAGCTGCTGGATGCCTCCGGAGCGGTGAAGGAGAGTTTTGTCCTGGATCCGCCGCTGCAGATCGATCTGCTGTCGCTGCAGGGGGCCAACAGCGCATTTCTGATCGACGATGCGGTTGTCGCTCCCGGGGTGTATCAGGAAGTCCGTCTGAAGGTCGATGCCGAAAACGCCAACTGCAACGCGGTATCGCCGCCATACGCCTCGTACGTGACCGTCGATGGTGTCGACTATCCGCTGATCGTTCCCAGTGGCGGCAGCTCGGGCTTCAAGGTCAAAGGCCCTCTGACCGTTGCGGTCGGCGGTAGCGTCGCCTATACGATCGATTTCGACCTGCGGCAGTCCATCGCAGAGCGTGGTGCCACGGATTGCTACAACCTCAAACCCGTGCTGCGCGTGGTCGACAACGCCACCGTTGGCACGCTCAGCGGCATCATCGACGGTTCGTTGCTCGCAGACAGCAGCTGCACCGCGGATACAGCGACCGGCGCCGGCGCGGCGGTCTATCTGTTCGCGGGGGCTGGCGTGACGCCGGATGACGTCGACGGTACGACGCCTGAGCCGCTGACATCGGCCCTGCTGACGGCGACGGGCAATGATCAGTTCAGCTACGAGGTCGGATTCCTGCCCGCCGGTGCGTATACGGTGGCGCTGACCTGCCAGGCCGGTGACGACGACCCGGAGACCGACGACCCGATCACGTTCCTGCGCAGCGTTGACGTCCAGGTCGATGCCGACAGTGTGACGACCCAGGATTTCACCGCGCCCAGTCTGGTGGTCCAGGGCTCCTGATTCGCGGTTGCAGGCGCGAATTGCGCCAGGGCTGAACCAGCAAAGTCCGCGCTTCGGCGCGGACTTTGCTTGCCAGCCAGGGCATGGACCGAGTTCAAGTTCCCACACCGTTCCAGCGGTCTTCTCTGACGAAGCATTGCCGTCAGTTCTGGCGGCCGCTGGTGGTCGCCGCGGCTGCGGTGTTTTCGACGCCGGCTCCTGCGTGTGACGCGGACGCTGTAGCGGCACTGCAGCAGCAACTGGGGTCGCTGGGTCCGGCATTTACCGCAGACGTTGCGGCCGATCTTCGTCACCGCGCGCTCGCGCTGGTTGAAGGCGATGCGGATGCAAGCTGTGCGGCCGAGGCGCGTCAGATTCTCACCGGACTGCGCGCGGCGGAGGATCGCGCCGGGGGCCACAGCGTGGATGCCGGGCGCACGATCTACGAGGGCTTGAGTCGTTACGGTGAGGGTTTCGACTTTGCCCCCGGTGATGTCGTGCTGATCCGCAACAACGAGATCACGTCGTCGGCGGTGAGTCAGGTGGGTGAGTCCTCCAGCGCGTTTTCGCATGCCGCGATCGTCGGGTTTGACCCACAGTGGAAGACGCTGGAAGTGGTCGAGTCGCTGGTCAACAGCGGCGTCAAGGCAACGCCGTTGATGGACTGGGTCGAGCAACCGTTCGTGCGCATGGCGGTCTTCCGCCATCACGATCCGGCATTGGCAAAACAGGCCGCGATCGCCGCGTTCAGGGATGCATCGGCGCGCCAGCACGAAGCCCGTGACTACGATTTCTCACTGTCTCTCGGTGACGACGGGCGTCAGCTGTACTGCACCGAGGTCGTCACGCATGCGTATGCGCGGGCGGCGCCGGAGGCCACGCGGGTGCCCGCGCATCTGTCGACAGTCGGTTCGTTGCTGGAGACGTTTCCGCTGGCCGAACTGGGTGCGCGCGAGCGCGAGATCTTCCTGCCCGACGACATCGAACTGGATGCGCGCTTCGAGCGTGTGATCGAGCTGCGCGTGCCGTCCTTGCTGCCGAAGGTTGCACGCATGGACGGCATCCTGCGCGGGCTGTTCGACGCCTTGCGGGGTCCTCAGCGCGCGCAGACCCTGGCGCAGATTGAAGCCGAGATTCCGGCCGGCCCGATCGCGCTGCCGTATCTGCTGCAGGGGAGTTTCGCTGCGTATCGCCAGATGCCCGAGGCCGCCAGGCCGGGGGTGGCCGGTCTGGCCCGACTGGTCGCGCATCAGCTGGAAGCCGAAGCCGCCTCGCTGCGGGCTTCGGCCGGGAGCTGAGCGGCAGGCGTTGCCTTGAAATTCAGGCGCAGCGCGCCACGCCCCGATAGTTGTAGGTCATGGGTCGGGGACCGCGCAGATAGCGCTGGTCGAGGCTGTCGCAGTGGAAGCCGGCTTCGGTCAGCAGTGAGGGTACGTCACGGGTCAGGTGGCAGCCTCCGGCGAAATGTTTCCACACCGGTTCGATCCGCCGTTGCCAGCGCTGCACGTCGGCGTCAGGCGCCAGTCCGTGCTCGGAAAACAATAGCCGGCCTTCCGGTTTCAGCACGCGCCGGAACTCGCTGAGCGCCTGTTGCGGGTGCGGAATCGTGCAGAGCGTGTAGGTGCAGACGATGCAGTCGAAGCTGTGGTCTTCCACCGGAATGCGCTCGGCGGACAGCGGCATCAGCTCGATCGGGAACGGCAACGACGCCGTACGCTTGCGCGCCAGCGGATGCCATTGCAGCGACGGGTCCAGCGCGTCGAGTTGTTCGATGGCCGCACCGTTGTAGTGGGGCAGATTGCGACCGGTGCCGACGCCGATTTCGAGCACGCGCCCCTGCGCCAGCGGAACCACTGCGGCGCGTTGGCGCTCCACTGCGGGCAGGCCGCAGGCGCAGTCGATCAGATAGGGCAATACGTGTCGTTCGTACCAGCTCGCCATGGCAGTTCGCTCAGCCGTGTCAGGAATGGTCGGCAGTGTACTGTGTGGGGTACCGGCACGCGGCAACGGCCGCAGCCTGATGACGCAGCTGACGTACACTGCAGGCATGCCGGAGACTCTGATGCGTGTGCGAAATCTTGCTGCAATCGGTGCATTGGCCGTCGCATGGATGCTGTCGCTGCCAGCCACTGCGGAAGGACTGGGCCCCTTTGTCGGCGATCAGCCAGTGCAATGGGCGCACGGCGAGATCCGCATCGGCGACGTCCGCTCCCAGGTCCGCAAGCTGGTCGGGCGCGCACCGGACAATGTCAGCACGCTGTATATCGGCGAAAGCTATGCGGTCGGCGAGCGCTGGATGTATGTCGGCGGTGACGATGACCCGCGGCTGCTGTGGGTCGAGTTCACGCATGGTCGCGTCACGCGGGTCTGGACCGATCCGATCGGCGACGATGCGGCGCCACACTGAGCCGAGCGTGCCGTCGGCGCTACATGCGCAGTGATGTATCGGCGGAGACGCTGATCAGTTCCAGTCGCCCCACTTGGACTGCAAGGCCGCCAATGCAGCGACCCCGGCGGTTTCAGTGCGCAGCACGCGCGGTCCCATGCGCATGCCGATGAAGCCGGCAGCGTGCGCATGCTTCAGTTCCATCTCGCTGAGCCCGCCTTCCGGACCCACCAGCAGCGTCACCGGGCCCTGCGGAGCGGGCAGTTCGCGCAGGCTGTGCGGGGCATCCGGATCCAGGGTCAGACGCGTGCCGCGGGCACTCTCGTCGTCGAGCCAGGTGGGCAGCGCAATGGGAACCTCGACGGTCGGAACCGCCGTGCGACCGGACTGCTCGCACGCGGAGACCACGATGCCGCGCCAGTGTTCGAGCTTCTTCTCCCAGCGCTCCTCGTCAAGGCGAACCACGCTGCGGCCGGAAATCAGCGGCACGATGCGGGTGATGCCCAGTTCAACCGCCTTCTGCACCGTGAAGTCCATGCGGTCGCCCTTGGATACGCACTGAGCCAGGGTCAGGTCCAGCGGCGATTCACGCTCGACGGCGTGGTGCGCGAGGATGCCGACGTTGGCGCTGCGCTTGCTGATCTCGATCAACACCGCGTCGTACTCGCCGCCGCGCCCGTCGAAGGCGGTGAACGGATCGCCCTCGCGCAGGCGCAGAACCTGGACCAGATGCCGGAACGCGTTCTCAGGCAGATCGAGTGTTGCACCCTCGGCGAGGCCTTCGGGAATATGGATTCGAGTGGTCATGTCCGGATTGTCGGTCTGCCGCGCCGTGATTGCCATACGGGCTTGGCGCAGCCGGCAGCAGAAACTCAGTCAGCGGTCGCCAGATTGATGCTTTCGAGGGCGACTTTGCACAGCGTCTCGACCTCGCGCGGGGTGATGACGTACGGCGGCATGAAGTAGATCACGTTGCCCAGTGGACGCAGCAACACACCGCGCTCCAGCGCGTGCCGGTAGACCCTGAGGCCGCGGCGTTCCTCGGCGGGATAGGGCTGCTTGCGCGCGGTGCTGCGCGACAGCTCGATCGCCAGGATCATGCCCTGCTGGCGGATTTCGGCCACATGCGGATGTGCGCGCAGCTCCGCGGTCTGTGACCACAGCAGCTGCGACAGCATGCGGTTGGTCACCAGCGGCTTCTCGGTTTCGAACAGGTCCAGCGTCGCCAGCGCTGCGCGACAGGCCAGCGGATTGCCGGTGTAGGAATGCGAATGCAGGAACGCCTTGCCGGCGCAGTAGTCGGCGTAGAACGCGGCGTAGATGTCCTCGCGGGTCATCGTCACGGCCAGCGGCAGAGTGCCGCCGGTCAGTCCTTTGGACAGACAGATGAAATCCGGCGTGATGCCGGGCTGGGCGTCCGGATCGCGCCGCGACGGCGGCGCCCAGTTGCACGCAAACATCTGCCCGGTGCGGCCGAAGCCGACGGCGATCTCGTCTGCAATCAGATGCACGCCATAGCGGGAGCAGGCTTCGCGCAGCATGGTCAGATAGATCGGGTGATACATGCGCATGCCGCCGGCACATTGCACCAGCGGCTCGACGATGACCGCACAGACTTCGTCGGCGTGCTGCGCGAGCATCTGCTCCATGTGATGGAACTGCTGGCGCGTGTGGTCTTCCCAGCTCTGGCCGGGCATCCGCTCGTAGCAATCCGGCGAGGGCACGACCAGCGGCTGCAGCAGCAGCGGCGAATATGTATCGCGATACAGGCCGGTATCGCCCAGCGCCAATGCGCCCAGGGTTTCGCCGTGATAGCTGTTGCTCAGCGTAACGAAGCGGGTCTTGCGCGGCTGGCCCTGATTGAGCCAGTAGTGAAAGCTCATCTTCAGCGCCACTTCGACGGTCGATGAGCCGTTGTCGGCATAGAAGCAGCGCGTCAGCCCCGGCGGTACCAGTTTCACCAGACGTTCCGACAGCTCGATCACCGGCTGGTGACTGAATCCGGCGAGCATCACATGATCCAGCGTATCGAGCTGCTGCTTGAGCTGGTCGACAATATACGGGTGCCGGTGGCCGAAGATATTGGTCCACCACGAGCTGACGGCGTCCAGATAGCGCTTGCCGTCGAAGTCTTCCAGCCAGGCGCCCTCCGCGCTGCGGATCGGGATCAGCGGCAGCGGCGCGGCGTCGCCGCCCGCGTGGTCGCTCATCTGCGTGCAGGGATGCCAGACGTGTTCGAGCGAACGTTGCTTCCAGGCGGCGTTATTCATGGTCGGATGCTGTAAGGAATGCGATGCCGGCCATTCCGTGCAGTGGGGTAGCGATCAGAGCAGTTCGGCGATGTCGGCGTCGATCTTTTCCGGCGTGTCGACGGAGCCGTAGCGCCGGACCACCTTGCCGTTCTTGTCGATCAGGAACTTGGTGAAGTTCCACTTGATGCCCTGGCTGCCGAGCAGGCCCGGAGCCTCGGACTTGAGGAATTGGTACAGCGGATGAGCGCCGGCGCCGTTGACTTCAATCTTGGCGTACATCGGAAAGCTGACGTCGTAGGTCAATGAACAGAAGTTCATGATCTCGTTTTCGTCGCCGGGTTCCTGATGTCCGAACTGGTCGCAGGGGAAGCCGAGGATCACCAGGCCACGATCCTTGTACTTGCGCCACAGCGCTTCGAGCCCTTTGTACTGCGGGGTAAAGCCGCATTTGCTGGCGACGTTGACGACCAGCAGCACCTTGCCGCGGTAGGCATCGAGTTTCTGCGTCTGGCCGTCGATGGTGGCGGCTTCGAAATCGTAAACCGTGCTCATGCGCCTCTCCTGCAAATTTTGATTGTTCTGAAGCGGCCATTATGGGCCCGGTGCGTCGGCGGTGTGCAGCGCGCCGCCGTGACGGCTCCGGCCTGCCGCTTCACACCACGCTGGCGCCACCTCTGATTCAAAAAAGGCAGCGCGGCTCAGCCGCGCTGCCTTTGATCACCGGAGATGCGCCGGCGTCAGAATGCTGCGGCGTCCAGTTCCATCATCGGCGCCGCACTGACGCGGACATTGCCGAGCAACGCCGGAACCTGCGACAGCATGCGGGTGGCGAAGTATTCCGCAGTGACCTGCTTGGTGCGGGCATAGACCGCATCGCTGCCCGCGTTCGCCGCGCGGACCATGCGCAGCCAGTTCCAGCCCAGATAGGTCAGTGCGAATGCGCGCTGGTAGTCGCAGCAACCGAACGCGGCGTCGTCCGGGTTGGACTTGTAGGTTTCCATGATCCAGCGCGTGGTGCTTTCCAGCGATTCCAGCGCCTGCTTCAACGGCGCGACCAGCGATTCCGGACCGTTGACCAGATCGGCTTTCACGGCGTCGAAGAAGCGCTGCGGCAGGCGGCCGTTGTGCATCATCAGCTTGCGCCGCACCAGATCCATCGCCTGAATGCCGTTGGTGCCTTCGTACAGGCACAGGATCTTGGAGTCGCGCACGATCTGCTCGACGCCGTGTTCCTTGATGAAGCCATGGCCGCCGTAGACCTGGATCGCGGTCGAGCCGAGTTCCACCGCCGAGTCGGTGCAGTAGGCCTTGACCAGCGGCGTGTTCAGGTCGACCCAGTCCTGCGCGGCTTCGCGCACGGCGGGGTCGGCGTGGTGGCGGGCGATGTCGACGTAGATCGCGGTTTCATAGGCAAGCACGCGCGCGCCTTCGGTGACCGCCTTCATCTGCAACAGCATGCGGCGCACGTCCGGGTGCTCGATGATCTCCGCCTTGCCGTTGAACGCCTTGCCCTGCTTGCGCTCCTGCGCATAGCGGATCGCGTTCTGCGTCGCCAGTTCGCACTGACCCAGACCCTGGAAGCCGACCAGGATGCGCGCCAGGTTCATCATCACGAACATGTTCTGGATGCCCTGGTTGGGCTTGCCGACGATCCAGCCCTTGGCGCCGTCGAACTGCATCACGCAGGTGACCGAGCCGTTGATGCCCATCTTGTGCTCGATCGACTGCACGCTGACGCCGTTGCGCGCGCCGATCGAGCCGTCGGCGTTGACCAGGAATTTCGGCACGACGAAGGTGCTCAGGCCTTTGACGCCCGGAGGCGAGTCGGGCAGGCGCGCGAGCACGAAATGCACAATGTTCTCGGCCATCCGGTGCTCGCCGGAGGTGATGAAAATCTTGCCGCCGTCGATCAGGAAGCTGCCGTCGTCCTGCGGCGTCGCCTTGGTCTTGGCGGCGCCAACGTCAGAGCCGGCCTGCGGCTCGGTGATGCACATCGTGCCGGACCACTCGCCATTGGCGAGCTTGGGCAGGTAGGTCTGCTTGATCTCGTCGCTGGCCGAAGCTTCCAGCGCTTCAAAGCAGCCGGCGGTCAGGCCCGGATACAGCGCAAACGCGACATTGGCCGAGCACAGCAGTTCTTCGACGACCTTGCCCAGCGTGTACGGCAGCGCGGCGCCGCCGTATTCGCTTTTCTGGGAGATGCCGTTCCAGCCGGCCTCGCAGTACATCTTGTAGAACTCGGTGAAGCCCGGCGGCACGGTGACTTCGCCGGCTTCGAGCTTGCAGCCATGCGCATCGGAGACGGCATTCAGCGGTGCCAGCTGATTTTCGATCAGTTTGGCCGCCTCATCGATCAGGCCGCTCAGCGTGTCCGGCGTGGCGTCCTGGAATACGGCCAGCTCGGACAAGCGCTCAACCTTGAGCACATCATTCAGGACAAAACCGATCTCGCGCAGGGGTGCTTTGTAACTGGCCATGATTGCGAATCCGTAAAGAGCAGTGGCAAAAAAAGGGGCATAAGGCTAGCACAGCGGGGGGCGGAAACGCCTGTTTGAGGCGGCTGTGCGGTGTCTCGATACGGCCCCGTTCGGGCCCTGCTCGACATGAACGGTGGGTGTTTGGGGCAGGGGATTTAATCAGTCCCCGTTCGCACCGAGTAGCGCAGCGTATCGAGGTGGTGCGCCGATGCTGCTGAATTTGCCGGGCCTGGGCTTTCGATCAGGATGCCCGTTGAAGTCAGAGCCGTGTCTCGATACGGCCCTGCGGGCCTACTCGACATGAACGGTGGGTGATTGGGAGAGGGAATTTTAACAATCCCCGTTCACGTCGAGTCGCGCAGCGTATCGAGACGCCGCACCGAACCCCCGAGGTTTGGAACGCCGGGCACGCAGCACTCCCGCGGATACTCCGCACGGACCGCCTTGCTAAAATCACCAAGCACTCTTAAGCGCGCTGCGGCGCTCGACGACGAAGTCCATGAAAATTCTAGTAACCGGTGCCGCCGGATTTGTCGGCTATTTCTGCATCGAGGCCTTGCTGGCCCGTGGCGATACGGTGCTGGGCATCGACAATCTCAATGATTATTACGACCCGTCGCTGAAAGATGCGCGGCTGCAGCGGCTGGCGCCGCAGAAGAATTTCACATTTCGAGCGGTGGATCTGGCCGATCGTGCCGCGCTGGAGCAGGCGTTTGTCGACTTTGCGCCGGACGTCGTGCTGAATCTGGCCGCACAGGCCGGCGTGCGCTACTCGCTGACCCATCCGCAGGCGTATATCGACAGCAATCTGGTCGGCTTCGCCAATCTGCTGGAATGCTGTCGGCATCACCCGGTGCGCCATCTGGTCTTCGCGTCGTCCAGCTCGGTCTACGGCGCCAACACCCAGGTGCCGTTTGCCGTCGGCAATCTGACCGATCACCCGGTCAGCCTGTATGCCGCCACCAAGAAGGCCAACGAGGTGATGGCGCACGCCTACAGCGACCTTTACGCGATTCCGTCGACCGGGCTGCGCTTCTTTACCGTGTACGGGCCATGGGGCCGACCGGACATGGCGTACTTCTCGTTCACGAAGGCCTTGTTCGAGGATCGTGAGATCGACGTCTTCAACAATGGCGACATGGAGCGTGATTTCACCTACATCGACGACATCGTCAGCGGGGTGATTCGCGTCATCGACCAGCCGGCACAAGCCGATCCGAGCTGGACCGGTGACCCGCCCGTCGCGGGTCGCAGCCGGGCACCGTACCGGCTGTACAACATCGGTAATCATTCGCCGGTTAAATTGCTGCGCTTTATCGAAGTGCTGGAACAGCTGACCGGGCACAAGGCCAGAATGCGGATGCTGCCGATGGCGCCGGGCGACGTCTATCGCACCTGCGCGGACGTGCAGGATCTGGCGCGTGATGTCGGCTTTGAGCCGGCGACGCCGATCGAGCAGGGTCTTGACCGGTTTGTGTCCTGGTATCGCGAGTACTATCGGATCGGCACCTGAGCGCAGCGCCGAGCCATCAAGAAACAACGACGACGGGTAATCAATGAAGATCAGCGTGTTCGGTTCGGGCTATGTGGGTTTGGTCACGGCGGCGTGTCTCGCGGACACCGGCAATTCGGTGGTCTGCGTGGATGTCGACGCCGCCCGTATCGAGACGCTGAACGCCGGCCACTGCCCGTTCTACGAGCCCGGAGTGGATGCGCTGCTGACCCGCAACGCTCGCGCCGGACGTATCCGCTTCACCACCGATGCCGCGCAGGCGGTCGCGCACGGAGAAATCATCTTCATCGCCGTCGGTACGCCGCCGCAGGAAGACGGCTCGGCCGATCTGCAGTACGTGTTGCAGGTCGCAAAGACGGTGGGGCAGTACATGACGGATTATCGCGTCGTCTGCACCAAGTCCACGGTGCCGGTGGGCACTGCGGCCAAGGTACGCGCCGCGCTGATCGAGGCGCTGGCTGCGCGCAATGCCCAGGTCGACTTCGACGTCGTATCCAATCCGGAATTCCTGAAGGAAGGTGCCGCGGTCGAGGACTTCATGCGGCCGGACCGGATCATTGTCGGCACCGACAGCGATCGCGCGCTGGAGCAGATGCGCAAACTGTATGCGCCCTTCAATCGCAATCACGATCGCGTGATGGCGATGGATATCGAATCCGCGGAGCTGACCAAGTACGCCGCCAATGCGATGCTTGCCACCCGCATCAGCTTCATGAATGAACTGGCATTGCTGGCCGAAAAGGTCGGTGCCGACATCGAAAGCGTGCGCCGCGGCATCGGGTCCGATCCGCGCATCGGATTCAGCTTTCTGTACGCCGGCTGCGGTTACGGTGGCTCCTGCTTCCCGAAAGACGTCAAGGCGCTGATACGGACGGGCGCCGAGCAGGGGCAGGACCTCAAGGTGCTGAATGCCGTCGAGGCCGCAAACGATGTGCAGAAGACCTTGCTGTTCAGCCGCCTGCAGCGGCACCTGGGGTCACTGTCCGGCAAGACCATCGCGCTTTGGGGGCTGGCATTCAAGCCGAACACCGACGACATGCGCGAAGCGCCGAGCCGCGTCCTGATGGAGGCGATCTGGGCCGCTGGCGGGCAGGTGCGCGCCTTTGATCCGATCGCGATGGATGCCACCCGAAGAATCTATGGCGAGCGACCGGATCTGCTCTATGCGGACAGTGCCGAGCACGCCTGTGAAGGTGCCGACGCATTGGTGCTCGTGACCGAGTGGGCGCAGTTCCGCAGCCCCGACTTCACTGTGGTCAAACGCCTGTTGCGCCAGCCGGCGATCTTTGATGGCCGCAACCAGTACGACGGCCATGTGCTCAAGGCGCTGGGCTTTCATTACGAAGGCATCGGGCGCAAGGCCGACTGAGCGAGTCGTCACCGATTCACCTCAAGTGGCGCAGCGTCTCGAGACGCTGCGCCACACTGCTGGCTCGAGCCCGAGCCCGAGCCCGCAACCGGATCCTAGAGATCCGGTGCCGTCAGCAGGTTCTCCGGTAGCGCACGGTCTCCATCCAGCACGTCCTTGATCAGGTTGTATTCCGGCAGCGGCTCTACCAGGTCGCCAAAGGTCAGTCGATTGACGCCTGAAGGATGGTTGATCGTGGTGCCGACCGCATATTCCCAACGCGGCGAACCGTTGATGGCAAACTGACCCGCGCGCAGTCCGCGGCCGACGCCCAGTGGAATGCTCAGGCCAACGCCGCCACGTTGCAGGTCGTCATCGTCGCGCTGGTAGTAAATGCGGATCGCAAAGTCACTGAAGTAGCGGGTGATTTCCAGCTTGCCGCCGCGGTCGTCATAGAAGTAGTCGCCGTAGCTGGCACGGATTGCGAGCTGCTTGCGTGGCCAGAAATACCGATACGACGCAATCCTGGTTTCGTGTGGCAGGAAGAAGATGTCGTCTTCGGGCTCGTACTTGCCGTAGGCAAAGCGCAGCTGGTGGCGTCCGCTGGCATCATGGATGGCCGAATCGATGTGAACGAAGCCGTAGTTCACTTCATCGATTTCGGTGAAGCCGGCAGTGGTCAAGGTGAACCAGCCTGGCAGCGGATGCACCAGCCACTGGCCGGCAATGTCGCGCCAGTCGCTGTGGTGCAACAGGTTCTCGAAGCGCTCGCCTTCGGCAACGTCATCGGAGTGCGCTACCGCGACGTCGTAGGTTCCGTAGACCGCAAGGCCGAACGGAAATTGCAGTCGCGCACTGGGTTGGATTGCGAGCGAGTAATCAAGAGTGCCGTACTCGGTGGCAACGAGGCTGCGGACATCAGGTTCCAGTCGTATCTCGCCGCCAATCCAGTGGGGCCAGCGGTAGGCGGCGGGACTGTCGTACAAGGACAGCCATTGCGCCTGGGGCTGTGCCTGATCCACGGTCACGCGGCGGATCGGGACGCCATAGCGGTACTCGCGGATTTGACCGGCGTCGCTATTGCTTCGAACTGCTTCTGTCAGCGTCTTAGCGCTGCTGGCTGGTGTGTCCGTTGAGGTCACGGCTTTCCACGAACGCGCGTCACGGTTGCCGACCGCGTTGGATGCGGGGACTGGCGCTTCGCGGCGATGCCCGAACTGGATTGCCAATCCACCGCCGGCCGAGAAGGACTGCTTCGGGTCCGTGGAGCCCGCGGCGGTGGTATAGACCGTCAGCGCGGGAGTGATATTCCAGAACAGACGGGCGCCATAGCTGCTTTCCTTGCCGTCATAGTCCGCGAGGATGTCGGCGAACGGCAACACGCGATAGCGGATGCCGCCGAAAGCGCCATCCAGCGTATCGGGGCCGCCACCGCCGCCAACGGTCAGCGCCAGGCCCTTCCATTTGAAGGTGCCGACGCCGTAGACCGAGCGGAGCTGCTGAGCATCACCGCCAAAGTCCGTGGCGCCGACAGCGACCGAGAACATGTCTGAGGTGTACAGCTGAAGCTTGGCGTTGCCCGACAGATCGTGCCTGAGCCGTCTGCCATTGTCGTTCTCGGCCTTGGAGAAGCGTCCTGTGATCTCCAGTTGCCGCCAAAGCCCGATCGAAAAATACGCGTTTTCGACCGTGTCGAAGCTTTCCGGCGCCGTCGACTCGATGTCGTTGTTGTACTGCAAGTGCAGAGCGCCCTCAGGCGTCACGTCTGCATCCGGGACAGTCAACAGGCCATGGAAGCCCTGCATCGCGTAATCCGGCGACGCATCGGCCCAGGCGGCACTACTGAAAATGACGGCTGCTGCGGCGCATGACCTCAAGAACATGAATTCCCCCTGTGGGTCGGTGTCGTCACAACCGGATGTTACTGAACTCTACGGCCGAACACGCGATGTTTTCAGGGCGCTCGCTCTCGGAGTCGAAGCCGAAGTGATGTCGTGGAGCGTCGATCGGGCATGAAAAAAGAGCCACGACCTCGGGTCGTGGCTCTCTGATCCGCAGATCGATACAGACTTTGCGGCGAATCAGTTGCCGCCGGAACCGGTGATCGTGCCGTCGTTACGGTCCGGATCATCCTGGCCGCTGGCCAGTTCGTCCGCTGCGTCAGTGCCCTCTGCGACGCTGGCTGCTTCATCGTCGATCTCGGACTGGCTGAACTGATCGCCCAGATCGCCGTCGGCAATATCGTCGGCCAACAGGCTCAGAACGTCCTGAGCATCCAGACCCATGCCTTCAGTCAGATTCGCCAAGGCCGCAAGCACGGCAGCATAGGCGCCCGCGTTGCCCGAAAGCGTGTCGAGGTCGTCCAGTGAGTTGACAACCTGCGGCAGTGCCAGGAGGTCGCCCAGGCCGAAGAACGAAGCAATATCACCGAGGACGGTATCAACCTGACCGTCGGTCACAGTGCCGCCAAGAGCAAGCACCGCTTCGGCAGCAACATCGGTCAACGGCGTTACAGCGAGCGAGGTGGTATCGCTGGGGGCGACTGCCTTCATCGTGCCGGTGAAGGTTTCAAACTGGCCGGTCGCTTCGTTGAAGTACTGGCCGCCGGTGCAGGAGAGAACATACGGCTCTGACGGAGCCGGCGACAAAGTCATCGTGAAATTGCCGGAGCCGTCGGTGGTGCCGCTGCCCAACACAGTCCCGCTCAGGGTCGTCACTGTGCAGGTGGCATTCAACAGCGCGCCCAGTGCGGCACGGCCATCGATGTCAACTTTGGACTTGTGGTGGTTGTTGCCGCAGGCGCTGACTGCAACGGTAATCAGGCCGATCGCGCTGGCCTTCAGAAAGCTGTTCATGTTCATCGATCAACCCATCCCTTTTGACAATAGAACTTTGCGGAACTGCCGGAGCATTGACTCTAGCCTTGACGCAAAAAATGTACCTTGATTGAAGGTGACTCAGACCGCCGTGGAGTGCGCGCACGGTGATACGCCGAAACCATATTAAACAAGTGCACTCTTAAATCAACTATACGCTGTCACACGCGCATGGCGCATGGTGCCCATCGTACCTCGCCCGAACAAGCGAGGGGACAGACTAGCGCATTTAAATGACAAACTGGTGCAGGGCGACCCTTCGTTGTGCATGCATTGGGTTTTTTGGGCGTCGCCGACGCTGGGGTCAGATTTAAAGTCGGGCTCAGTCGGCGACCGTGGCATAATCCGCGCCTCGCAATTGACCCTAACGACCAACGGAGCTTTCCTGTGCTGGATTTCTTGATCAGTCCCGCCTACGCCCAAGCCGGCGCTGCGCCCAATCCGCTGATGCAGTTCCTGCCGCTCGTGTTGCTGGTGATTCTGTTCTATTTCATGCTGATCCGGCCGCAGATGAAGCGCACGCGCGAGCACCGCGACATGCTCGGCAGCCTGGCCAAGGGGGATGAAGTCGTCACCTCCGGTGGCTTGGCCGGCAAGGTCGCCAACATCGGTGAAGCCTATGTCACCGTTGAGATTGCTGAAAACGTGGTGATCAAGGTTCAGAAGTCCGCGATCAGCAGCGTACTGCCGAAAGGATCCCTCAAGGCCCTGTGATCGAGGTGGCGCGGCGGCATGCCGCGCCCGCTGTCGCATCCACGCGTTGGAACCTTCCGGGGTTGCGACGCACTGAAGCATTGCCATGAAGCCATACGCCACCTGGAAGTACCTCATTCTCGTCGTTGCCATCGTGTTTGGTCTGCTGTACGCAGCACCCAACCTGTACGGCGACGATCCCTCGGTGCAGATTTCGCTGGAGAGCGGCGACCCGCTGCCGGCCGAATTTGCCGATCGGGTCTCCAGCATTCTGGCCGACGCTCAGCTGACGCCGCTGGCCAGCGATCTCGAGGAAGGACAGTGGATCGTCCGTTACGGCAGCTCCGAGGGGCAGCTCAAGGCAGCCGACGTGCTCAAGCGCGAGTTGGGCCGCAGCTATGTCGTCGCGCTGAACCTGGCCCCGAAAACGCCGGAATGGCTGCGTGCAATCGGCGCCAAGCCGATGAACCTGGGCCTGGATCTGCGTGGTGGCGTGCACTTCCTGCTCGAGGTGGATATCAACGATGTGCGCGAGCGCGCGGTTGAGCGCATCGTCAACGACGTGCCGGCTTTGCTGCGCAAGGAAAACGTGCGCTACACCGGGCGCCGGCAGGTGGCCGCAGCCGGTGTGCTGGAGTTTGCCGACGCCGAGCATGTCGACGCTGCGCGCCGCGTGATCGCGAGCAATTTCCCGGAATATCAGCTGTCCTCGCCTCCGGACGCGCCGTTGAGTCTGCAGATCAGCCTGTCCGAGGCTGAAGCCAAGCGCATCGTCGACTTTGCGGTGCAGCAGAACCTGACGACCCTGCGCAATCGTGTGAACCAACTCGGCGTGGCCGAGCCGCTGGTACAGCGGCAGGGTGCGAACCGCATCGTGGTGCAGCTGCCCGGAGTTCAGGACACCACGCGGGTCAAGGACTTGCTCGGTGCCACCGCGACCCTGGAATACCGCGCTGTCGCCGAAGATGACGCCGCCTCCGCGGCCCGCACCGGCATCATTCCGGTGGGTACGCAGTTGTTCTATACGCGTGACGGCCATCGCCCGTATCTGCTCAAGCGCGAATTGATCGCCGGCGGGGACAATCTGGTCGATGCCGCGGCCACGGTGGATCAGGACGGTGGCCCGGCGGTGAGCGTCACGCTGGACGGCGCCGGTGCCAAGCGCATGTTCGAGTTCACCGAGAAGAACGTCGGCAAGCCGATGGCGGTACTGTTCAAGGAACGCGAGGTCGTCACCAACTACAACGCCAAGGGCGAGCCGATCCGTGAGCATCGCGAGGTCGAGGAGATCATCTCGGTCGCCTCGATTCGCGGTGTGTTCGGCAAGCGCTTCCAGACCACGGGCCTGGGCAGCAAGGAGGCCCATGATCTGGCACTGCTGCTGAAGGCGGGCGCCCTGGCGGCGCCGGTCGATATCGTTGAGGAGCGCACCGTCGGCCCCAGCCTCGGCGCCGACAATATCCGGCAGGGTTTCTCCGCCGCGTTGCTGGGCCTGACGCTGGTCGTGATCTTCATGGCCTTCTATTACCGCGTGTTCGGCCTGTTCGCGATTTCGGCACTACTGCTGAATCTGGTGATCCTGCTGGCGATCCTGTCCGTGCTGCAGGCCACCCTGACCATGCCCGGTATCGTCGGTGTGGTCTTGCACATGGGTATCGCGGTCGATGCCAACGTGCTGATTTACGAACGTATTCGCGAAGAGTTGCGGGCGGGGGCCAAACCGCATGCCGCCATTGAAGCCGGCTACGAGCGCGCGTTCCTGACCATCGCGGACGCCAATATCACCGGCTTGATTGCGACGGTGGTTCTGTTCGTGCTCGGCGAGGGGCCGATCAAGGGCTTCGCCATCACGCTGGCCATCGGCATCATGACCTCGCAGTTCACGGCCATCGTCGGATCGCGCGCGCTGGCTCAGCTGGTCTTCGCCAAGCGTCAGATGAAGGACGTGCCGATATGGTGAGCCTGCAGCCAGAAATTACCGCTCCGTTCGGCAGGGATGCAGTGCCGTCTGCATCGGGCCTGAATCTCGAAACCATGCGCACATTCCCTTTCCGGGACATCCAATGAAATTCTTCGCACGCGTTCCCAACATTGATTTCATGTCGCAGCGCAAGGTCGGGCTGACGGCTTCGACCCTGCTGACGCTGGGTGCGATCCTGCTGGTACTGGTCCGGGGCCTGAACCTGGGCATCGACTTCACCGGCGGCGTGCTGGTTGAAGTGCAGTATCCGCAGACCGTGGAGCTGGACTCGGTCCGCTCCAATCTGGCCGAAGCGGGGTACGAGCGTGCCGTGGTGCAGTACTTTGGCGCCAGCACCGCGGTATTGATCCGCCTGCCACCCGCGGAGGACGCCTCGTCGGCGCAGGTCAGTACCAACATCCTGCACGCGCTGAACGCCGAACAGAACGGCATTTCACTTCGGCGCATCGAGTTTGTCGGCCCGCAGGTGGGCGACGAACTGGCTGAAAAGGGCGGCCTGGCGCTGCTGTTCGCGTTCATGGGCATCATGATCTACATCGCCTTCCGCTTCGAGTGGAAGTTCTCGGTGGGGGCGATTGCTGCGCTGATTCACGATGCGGTGATGGTGCTGGGCTTGTTGTCCCTGCTGCAGGTTGAATTTGATATCACCACACTCGCGGCCATCCTGGCGCTGATCGGTTACTCAAATAACGAGACCATCGTCATTTTCGATCGTGTGCGCGAGAACCTGATCAATCAGCGCAAGGGCGACGTGCTGGATATCGTCAACCTGTCGGTCAACCAGACCCTGCTGCGCTCGGTGATCACCCATTTGACCACGCTGCTGGTGCTGGTCGCCTTGTTCTTCCTCGGCGGCTCCAGCGTCAACAGCTTTTCGATCGCGATGATCTTCGGTGTCATCGTGGCCACCTATTCGTCGATTTACGTCTCGACCAATCTGGCGGTCGCGCTCGGCGTCTCGCGTGAAGACCTGTTGCCCTCGCAGGACAAGGAAATCGACGAGCTGCCGTAACCTCAGGCGGAGGACAAACTCCGCCCGCTCCAGTCCCGCAGCGCTGTGGCGCGGCCTGTGTAGGAGCCATCGTTCGCGGTTAAGAGGACACTCGTTCGGGTCGAGTCGCGCGAAGCGCGTATCGAGACCTCGCATCGCAGTCGCTTGGCGGCTCGCGATGGGCTCCGCTCTCGACGCGAACGGCAAGTTTCACGAGGCCGTGAGGTGCACGGTCCGGATTTACTACACGGCCAGTCCTCATTTGAGTGTTGCTCTGCAACATACTTGCAGTACCATAATTAAAACGTTCCTGAGTCCCGCCTGACGCGGGAAAAAAGGGAGCAGTCGCACGGCCAGGCGCATCGGTCAGTACGCAAGAGGCGAGGGTTATGAGGATTCTGGTTGTCGGCGGCGCCGGATATATCGGCGCTCACATGTGCAAGTTCCTGTCCGAGCATGGACACGAACCGGTCGTGTGCGACAACCTTTCGACCGGACACCGCGCCGCCGTGCGCTGGGGCAGCCTGTCCGAAACCGATATTGGCAATCCCGAGGCGATTGATCTGCTCCTGGGCAGCATACGTTTCGACGCCGTGATGCATTTTGCAGCGGCATCGCTGGTCGGCGAATCGGTCGCCGATCCGTTGAAGTACTACCGCAGCAACATCGCCAACACCGTCAACCTGCTTGACGCCATGCGGCGCCACGGCGTCAGGCGTCTGGTGTTTTCATCGACCGCCGCGGTGTATGGCGAGCCCAAGGCAAATCTGATCGATGAGCGTCATCCGACCAGTCCATTGAACCCCTATGGGCGCACCAAACGGGTGATCGAGCAGATGTTGCAGGACTGCGTCTCAGCCTACGGTTTCAAGGCAGTCGCCTTGCGCTATTTCAACGCCGCCGGTGCGGACCCGTCCGGGTTGATTGGCGAACACCATGAGCCGGAGACGCACTTGATTCCGCGCTTGTTGCGCCGCGCTGCCGGAGATGACCTCGATGTCCGTATCTTTGGTGATGATTACGACACCATCGATGGCACCTGCGTCCGGGATTACATCCACGTCAACGATCTCGCCGATGCGCACCTGAGGGCCTTGCAGACGCTGGATCTGCTGCCGGGCTTCCAGGTTTTCAATCTGGGCAACGGTGCCGGATATACCGTCCGGCAGGTGGTGTCCGCGGTGGAATCGGTGATCGGCCGACCGCTCGGCATTCAGGTGGGCGCACGTCGGGCAGGGGACCCCAAGGCACTGGTGGCCAGCAGCGTGCGCGCCAGAGAAGTCCTGGGCTGGTCCCCACAGTGGACCGATCTGACGGCCATCGTGGAATCCGCCTGGCGCTGGCATCAGAAACCGGCGTATTGATGTGACCGTGCGCACATTGGATTTTGTCGTGCGGCAGGAAGATGCCGTGTGTCCCGGAGCGCAGCCCGGCGGTCGTTTAACTGCAGAGTCCGATGCGCCGCGTCAGGCAGGATGCCCTTGCACTTAAATTGTGCAAAGTATGTGGTTCGCCGTAAGCTGCGAACGATGAGTCATTTGGTAACAAGATGTTTACTTTTGGCATGGATAATGCGGGAAGTTGAGCTGCGGAATTTGGATCGCGGGAAAATGGTGCGAGTGGACAGTGCCTGCAAGCATCTTGGAAACTTAGGTGAAGATGTGCTGTTAAGTCATTGACGACGCTCGAGCAGTCGCCACAGCTTCTCAGGAAGAGTGAGAGCGAAGCCGGCAGGGATGGGAGGCTCAGGAATGGATGGAAGTAGCGGAGTGTTGGAGTTTCTAGCGACGAAGGAGGGGGGCAAGTCTCCTGAGAATCTGCCGAATCCCGGAGGACTTCGCTATGGCCCCAAGGATGATTTTTCGGTTGATTGCGCCGAGACGCCTCAGATTCCTGCGACGTTCTGGCGAGTCCGTGGCAAGCGCGCATTTGACTTGGCATTCTCTGCGGCCTTTCTGGGAACGGTGGGCATTTGGTTGATCCCAATTATCGGCGCTGCAATCAAGCTGGACTCACCCGGGCCGGTGTTCTTCAGGCAGCGTCGGACGGGTCTCAACGGGCAGACCTTTACCTGCTTGAAATTCCGCACCATGCGGCATTCCCCTGGCGAGGGATTTAAGCAAGCCAAGCAGAATGACCATCGCGTTACGCGCGTGGGGCGCTTCCTGCGCAAAACGAATCTGGATGAAATCCCTCAATTCATAAACGTGCTGCTTGGGGACATGTCCGTCGTTGGGCCACGGCCCCACGTGCCAGAGCTTGACGCAAAGTTCTCGTCCTATGTCCCGGGCTACGCCCAGCGGCACTTGATCAAGCCCGGTGTTACCGGCTTGGCGCAGGTTTCCGGATGCCGTGGAGAAACCCGCAGCGTGCGGGAAATGCGCAATCGGGTACGGTTTGATTGTTTCTATCTCCGAAATGCCGCGTTCGGTTTAGACATGCGGATCGTGTTCTGGACCGTGAGCACGATGTTGGGCGGTGACGATCGAGCGTACTGATTGGGCCGGTCGACAGTTTGCAGACCTTGCTCATTTTTCCGCACTGTGTGTGGTCTCGGTGACTAACACCCGAGGTCTATTGTGCCCGGTTCATGCGGTTCAGTTGCCATGAACTGATGTGATTTGAGCGGTCAGAACAATCACAATGCTTCGCCGGCAGCGGCGACGCAGTCAAATTCGAGCGTACCGTGGCACTTTCTTGCTTCAAAGCTTACGACATCCGCGGTCGGGTTCCGGACGAGCTCAACGACGAGCTCGCATACCAACTCGGCTTGGCATTCGCGCAAACGCTGAAAGCGCGTCGGGTTGTGGTGGGTCACGATGCCCGGCACAGCAGCCGTCCACTGTTGATGGCTCTGACTCAAGGGCTGAATGAGGCGGGCGCAGAAGTGTTGGATATCGGCCTGTGTGGGACCGAGGAAGTTTACTTCGCCACGTTCCACGCGAAGCTTGACGGCGGCATCATGGTCACCGCCAGCCATAATCCGATCGACTACAACGGCATGAAGCTGGTGCGCGAAGGCGCACGCCCCATTTCTGGCGATACCGGCCTGCGCGAACTCGAAGCCCGTGTCGCTGCGGCACTGGCTGACAGCGAGACCGCAGGACGGACAAAGTTTGAAGGCGCTCATGCCAGCCCCCCAATGACATCAACGTCATACCGTAGTGATTACGTACGCCATCTGCTCGGCTACGTGAATGTCGATGAGCTCAAGCCGCTGAAGATCGTTGTCAATGCCGGTAACGGCACGGCGGGTCTCGTGATTGATGCGCTGGCCCCGCAGCTGCCGTTTGAATTGATCCGAGTCCATCACGAACCCGATCCGGATTTCCCCAACGGTATTCCGAATCCCTTACTGCCGGAGAATCGCAGCGCTACGGCGGATGCGGTTCGTGCGCATGGTGCAGATTTCGGTGTCGCGTGGGACGGTGACTTCGACCGTTGTTTCCTTTTCGACGAGCACGGCGGATTCATAGAGGGCTATTACATCGTTGGCCTGCTCGCCGAAGCTTTGCTCAAGCGTGAGCCCGGCGGAAAGGTTATCCATGACCCGCGCTTGACCTGGAACACGATTGATATGGTCCAAACTGCAGGCGGCATCCCCGTGCAGTCCAAGACCGGCCACGCATTCATCAAGGAACGCATGCGCAAAGAGAACGCGATCTATGGTGGAGAAATGAGCGCGCACCACTACTTCCGCGACTTTGCCTATTGCGACAACGGCATGATCCCATGGCTGCTGGTGGCAGGCCTTGTCAGTGAGAAGGGACAAACCCTATCGCAGCTCGTTGGGGATCGCATGCGTAAGTTCCCGGCCAGCGGCGAGATCAACCGCACCGTGTCCAGCATCCCCAAGGTTCTGGACCGGATCGAGTCCACCTACGGACCGAACGCCATAGCAGTGGACCGCACTGACGGCATCAGCCTGGAATTCGAGAACTGGCGCTTCAATCTGCGAGGCTCAAACACCGAGCCAGTGCTGCGCCTCAATGTCGAATCCCGCGCAGACGAAAGCCTGATGCGAACGAAGACCCAGGAACTCCTGGAGCTGATCGACTCATGCAACTAACGGAAACGCCCCGCTCGCATCGAGTAGTTCACGCAGTGGACGCTTTGAGCTTCCCGGGTTCAATGCAAAACATCATCCGTTCGCATCGAGTAGTCCGCGAAGCGGGCGTATCGAGATGCCAAAGGTCCGCCACTACACTCCCGTTCGCCTCAAATAGCTCACGCATTGAGCGTATCGAGACGTCCAAACACAACCTCAACATCCCTCCGTTCGCATCGAGTAGTCCGCGAAGCGGACGTATCGAGATGCCTCACCTGCAAAGCAAAGACGCTCCCCGTAAGCAGCGGAAATTCCGAACAGAGACCGGAATTACCCGCGCAAGCAACGGAGCGCAAAACCAACCATGACCACCATCGTCCCCGTACTCCTGGCCGGCGGTTCAGGCACCCGACTGTGGCCCTTGTCGCGTGAAGCCTACCCCAAGCAGTTTCTCAAGCTGGGTGGCGAACACACGCTCATTCAGCAAACTGCACTGCGCGCGCAACAGATCGAAGACGCAGCTCCGCCAATCGTGATCTGTGGCGATACCCACCGATTCCTCGTCGCCGAGCAGCTGCGTGAAATAGGCATCGAAGACGCCACCATCATCCTGGAGCCGGAAGGCCGTAATACCGCGCCGGCAGCAGCGATCGCCGCACTGCAAGTCAGCAAACAGTATGGCGGCGAAGCATTGGTATTCTTGATGAGCGCTGACCATGTAGTCAGGGACACAGCGGCGTTCTGCAGGTCAGCGCAAATTGCAGCTGCGACCGCGCAAGCCGGCCGATTGATGGTTTTCGGTATCAAGCCAACGAGACCGGAAACCGGATACGGGTATCTCAAACGGGGAGCTGAGCTACCTGGCGGCGCGTTCGAGCTGGCGCAGTTTGTTGAAAAGCCAGAACTCGAGCTCGCCGAAGAATTCATCAAGAAGGACGACTACTCATGGAACGGGGGGCTGTTTCTGTTCCCGGCGCGTTTGTTCATCGATGAACTATGCGTATTCGAGCCCGAAATGGTGGCCGCTTGCGAGGGGGCGCTAAACGCAGCCAAGATCGACCTCGACTTCATCCGACTGGATGCTGAATCCTTCAAGCAAGCCCGCTCTGAGTCCATCGACTACGCATTGATGGAAAAGACCGACAAGGCCGGGTTGGTGCCAATGGATGCCGGCTGGGATGACGTTGGTTCGTGGAGCTACATGTCGACATTGCCGAAGGATGAGCGAGGCAACTATTCCTTTGGCGATGTCATGATGGAAGACTGCGACAACACAGTCGTCCATTCCGAGTACGGCATGGTGGCTGCACTTGGTTTGAAAGACCAAGTCATCGTCGCGACCAAAGATGCCGTGCTCATTACGACGCAGGGCCGCGTACAGGATGTAAAGACAATCGTAAGTCGCCTCAAGGCGGCAGAACGTGAGGAGACGAAAAATCATCCTGTAGTGCACCGCCCGTGGGGCAGCTATGAGTCAATTGCCGAGGGTGGTCGCTTTCAGGTTAAACGCATTGTGGTCAAGCCTGGGCAGAAGCTCAGCTCACAGATGCATCACCATCGTGCCGAGCATTGGATCGTTGTGAAGGGAACTGCCAAGGTGACCTGCAACGGGCAGGAACTACTTCTGGGAGAGAACCAATCCACATTCATTCCCCTCGGGGGCGTACATCGTCTTGAGAATCCCGGGAAGGTTCCACTGGAATTGATCGAGGTCCAGTCGGGCACCTATCTCGGAGAGGACGACATTGTGCGGTTTGATGATATCTACGGACGGGATTCCAAGGGTTGAATCAGACTAAGGGTCCGCGTGACGGGGGCGGAGAATCTGATTGAACATGATCTGCAGCAATAACCTCCATCGACGTCAAATGCGGTGAACGCCGCTGGTCCTTCGACAGCGACCTCGGGGTCTCATGCTCGACCAGTTGATCGCCCAGTCGGCGCCGGTCAGCTACTCCTGCCACCGCGGCGACTGCGGCCAGTGTGCCGTTGACTTTGTCGATGGGCAGGTGGTCGCCATCGACCCAGCTTTCCCACTCTGGCAGGGCGGGTTGCAGTTGTACTTGATGCTGCCGACCGAAAACTGACCACCTCTGCCGATTGAAAATTGACTAGGGGTGAAAGCCGGGGGCTGGTGCCCCCGGCGTAGTCTGATCGTATCGATTGTCAGATGATTTCGTCGATTTCCTCCTGTGCTTTGGTCTTGGCCTGCTCGCGGGACTTAATACGTATCTTGGCGGCGCGCGTCTCAACGGCGAGATCAAGCGCCGAACCGATGTCGTCGGCATCTTCCCAAACGAAGCCGCGATTACGCGGCTCGTCGGCGCCATCCTGCTCGATCAGAACGACGAATGGGTGGTCCAGCGGGCTCGCTACATGACCCGTGAGACGATGATAGAAATGCTCGCCCCCCCCCATCCAACTACCCGCTGTGGCAACCTGAACACCGTAGCCCGACCCAGCCAGCCGCCCACCGGCAGATCGAAGACCTACACCACGTCGCGGGACACGATCGCTGCTCGTATCCGCTCTTAGCAAGACTGCGTTGCTTGATCATCAACCGTCCGACATCCTTGCCTTGCAATGCCATCTATTCTTTCGCATCACAGAGACTGTGCAGAGCATTCCTAAAGGAAAGAACCATGAAAATCGCCATTGACGGCAACGGCTACGTCGGCCGGTCCAACGCTATTCATCCCATGCCGCCACGAGATCCGTTTCTGGAACAATTCCGATCATAATTAAGATTGTTCCACCAAAAACATGATTGAACCAGCTATCCAGTATAACGGCGTTATGCAACACTCAATAAGAACAAGGCTCCTTTCCGGAACTGCATGGGCTTTAGCAGGCAAAATTATTTCATTGATATTGGGCTTGTTAGTAAGTGCGCTATTAGCACGGTTGCTTACGAAAGATGATATGGGAGCCTACTTTTTGGCGCTGAGCTTGGTTAGCATCGTTGCGATAATCGGGCAACTTGGCTTGCCCCAAATATTGGTGCGATTCATAGCAGAGGCAACGGCTTGTGATGACTATCAGCAAGCCAGGCAGGTTGTACTAATTTCCTTCCGAAATGCGGGCATAGCTAGCTTTACGCTCTGCGCCGCAACTTGGTTATTTGGCTCGACCCCTTTAACGACTTTATTGAAATCGCGCACGCTAGAAACAGTATTGGGTGCGGTAGCAATTTGGATCTTAGTGTCAGTTTTTCAGAGTCTAGTGTCAGAAACATTTCGGGGTTATCACGACATACGGTTCGCCTCATTGTTTGGCGGATTATTGGCCAGCTTAGTTTCATTTGTGATGTTATCTTCAATATGGTTCTTTATCGGACACGCAGAACTGGGTGAAGTCATATGGATTGTAATTGCAGGAGCGACGTTCAGCCTTTTGATTGCCAGTTTCACAATCGGTAAACGTTTAAATATAAATGTGACTCGAAATGTAAATGCAAGGGCAATACAATCAAAAGAGGTAATGCAAGCGGCATGGCCCTTATGGGTAACAGGCATCACTCTTTTTTTTATAACGCAGGCCGATATTTGGGTTCTGGCATTTTTTAAGCCAACATCAGAGGTCGCAACTTACGCAGCTGCTTCACGTCTGGTTGCTTTGGTATCTATGTCATTGATAGTGGTTAATGCCGTCATTCCGCCAATGATTTCAGAGTTATATTCACAGAAAAATAAAACGGAGCTGGAAAAACTGCTGCGTACCACCGCGACTGTTGCCGGCATTCCCGCAACATTAGTGCTTGTGTTACTCATGTTGAATAGCGAAGCCATTATCAGACTGGTCTATGGTGATAAATATCAAGCAGGAGGAATAGTCATGATCATTTTGGGGGTGGGGCAGCTAGTTAATGTGTGGGCCGGATCATGCGGAATGGTATTAATGATGACAGGTCACCAGAAATCAATGATGGTGATAACCATAGCATGTGGTGCTATTACCGTCATCGGCGCCTTATTACTTGTAGTGCCCTACGGGGCTGTTGGTGTTGCGACATCTGCAGCTTTGGGGATGACCTTGCAAAACCTAATGCAACTTATTGAAGCAAAAAGAAAAACCGGTGTTTGGTCGCATCTTGGTCTCATAAGATTACAACCCATTATTGATTTAATGAAACCGCCAAATATGTAGAGCGAGTTAAACACATGCAACCGATTTTCATTTTTTCATTGCCGCGCTCCGGTTCAACGTTGCTCCAGAGAATACTGGCGACACATAATAATATTGCGACTGCTTCTGAGCCTTGGCTTCTATTACCTTTTTTGTATTCATTAAAAAAGGAGGGTGCCAAAGCCGAATATGACCACGCTGTTGGTGTGCAAGCACTACAAGATTTTATAGCGGAGTTGCCTGCTGGTCGCCAAGACTTTGATATGGTGTTGCGCGAATTTGCTATCAAGCTTTATCAGAAGGCTGCGTCAAAGAAAGGAGTTATATATTTCCTTGATAAAACACCAAGATATAGTTTAGTTGCTGAAGAAGTGATAAACTTGTTCCCTGATGGAAAGTTTATATTTTTATGGCGAAACCCATTGGCGGTGATTGCGTCAATGATAGAAACATGGTGTGCAGGGCAGTGGAAAATTTATCGTTTTCATTCCGATCTGAATTACGCCATGCATAGAATGATCAGCGCCTACAAGGCTTACAAAGAAAATGTCTGTTCGGTCCGTTATGAGGATATTGTGGCAGAAGGCGAAGCTGCGTTTATGGAAATGTTCGAATATTTGGAAATGACCGCGCCAGTAGATATTACGACAGCATTTTCAAAGATTAAGCTTAATGGAAGAATGGGCGACCCAACTGGCGTAAAACAATACGATGCTTTGAGCCAATTGTCCATCCAAAAATGGAAGAACGCTTTGCGAAGCCCGATACGAAAGGAATGGTGCAGAAATTTTTTGTTGGGAATCGGCAAGGATGATTTGAACATGATGGGCTATGATCTGCATGATTTATTGCAGGAGTTGGATGAGATACCAACCTCGTTTAATACAATTTTATCTGACGTTTATTTTTCGATGTCAGGCTCAATAAAAAATATGTTAAAACGTCGTATCAATGGATTTTGCTAGATTTTTTGAAAAAAAATTAAGACGATATTCGTCATGGAATTAATCATTTAAATAGGAAATTTAAACCACCTGGTGCACGGCGCATATGGAAATGCCACCTTTGATTAGTATTGTGATTGCGGTATTCAATGGAGCAAAAACGCTACAGCAGTGCATCGCGAGCATTGAAAGTCAAACTTACTCGCATAAAGAGCTAATCATCATGGATGGCGGCTCTACAGATGGAACTGTAGAAATTCTTGAAAGAAATGATGTGGCAATCGACTACTGGGAATCGCAGAAAGATCGAGGAATTGCCCACGCTTGGAATAAGGCATTAGAGCATGCATCTGGAGACTGGATTATATTTCTCGGCTCAGATGATCGGTTACATGATGTCGAGGTATTGTCAGATGTGGCAAATATTATTGCAGAGAGTAAAACAGTAGACTTGGTGTACGGCAGAATAATTTTTGAGGGCGGGGCCTATGATGGCTTAGAATTTGGTAGCCAGAACGACTTGGAAGTGATCAAGCGGCGAATGGCCGTGCCGCATACCGCCACATTTCACAGACGGAAACTTTTTACAGAGATTGGCAAGTTCGACGAGCAATTTCAGATTGCTATTGACTATGAGTTCTTTCTTAGAAAAAAACTAACAGCTCATTTTATGGACCGCATAGTTTGTGTGATGGGTGGCGTTGGGATGAGTTCATGCTTGGTTAAAAAATCCCTGAGTGAAAATAGACGGGCTCAAATAAAGAACCGCGCGGATTGGCGAGTCAAGATCGAGCTTTTGTATGCTCTTTTCCTGTTGCGACATCAATTATTACATTGGCGCACCAAGGTTCGTATTCATGACAGTAACTAGCAGTCTTAAGAATCACAGAAGTGACTACAGGCAACGTTTAATAATCCGACTTTACCGTATCGCACATTGGGCATCTCAGCTTCGTAAAGTATCAAAGCTCTCGTGGCCTATTGTCTTGCCTATTTTGGTTGCTTATCGCTTCTTGACAGAATGGATCTTTCACCTTGAGCTTCCAGCTGCAACAAAGATTGGTCAGAGACTAATCATTGATCACGGCTTTGCATTGGTGGTGAATAAGCATGTATCGATCGGCGATGACTGTCGGTTGAGGCACTGTGTAACTATAGGATGCAAAGTTAATGCTGATGGGTCGCAAGGCGCGTCGCCGAGAATCGGCAATCGCGTTGATGTTGGTGCCGGTGCCATTATCATAGGCGATATTGTAATCGGGGATGATGTAGTCATTGGCGCCGGAGCAGTTGTGACTAAGACTGTGCCTCCGGGAGCAGTCGTTGTGGGAAATCCGGCTCGAGTCATCACGCAAAAATCTATGTTGGGGCCTGCGACGACATGAAGGTTCTTCATATTAATGTTCGCCTTCAAGAAGGAGGTGCGGCGCGTGTTGCGTTAGATTTGCATCGTCATCTGCTAACCCTGAATGTTGAAAGTGTGTTTGCATATGGGTGGGGTGAAAATGGCGGCAAATCGTCGGGTGAGGCTTCCGTTCCGAAATGCTTTCAGGCTGGTCAACAATTTCAAGTGGCTGCAAATATGTTGCTTCACCGGTTGATTGGAGTTGACTCCATTAAACCGCTAGGATTTGGTCGTAAACGCTTACTATGTGCAATCCATTGGGCGGATGTTGTTCACCTGCATGTAATCCATAGTCACTTTCTTCCCTTGGATTGGTTGGTGCATGAGTTAGTCAGACTAAAAAAACCAGTGATCTGGACTGCGCACGATTACTGGATGCTGACCGGTCGGTGTGCTTTTACTGAAGAATGTCAAGGATGGCGTAGAGGATGTGGTGAGTGCCCAACCCAACAAAATTATCCACCGGCTCTTATGAATTATTCTGCCCATGAATTCAAGCGCAAGCGAAAAATCATTTCGTTGCTTGGTTCGCGGTTGCACGTGGTGACACCATCTGCCTTTGTCGCAAATGCAATTATTGATGGATTGCCAAATGTTGCGGTTAGTGTGATTCCAAACTGGGTAGATAGCGGGCTTGAGTCGGCGTTGAAGAATGTTCAGTTAAGTAATAGCTCAATCAGCTTCTCCGAAAAGTCAATTAAGGTGATTTTTATCGCGAGCGATCTATCAGATCCGACAAAGGTAGATCGCGCACTCGTTAATCAGCTCTTGGCCCTTCCACATATTGAGTTGCATACCGTGGGGAGTCAATCTCCTTTTTCTGGATCGAATGTAATCAACCATGGCAGGATTTCCGATCGAAAGCAGATAGTCGACGTCATTGTTCGAGCAGACGTGGCTTTGTTCACTTCTGAAAAAGACACCTTTGGCTTGGTAATGATCGAGGCTTTAGCTTGTGGCGTGCCGGTATTCGCAGTAAGTAGTATGGCAGCTGAAGAAGTCTTGTCAGTTTTAAATATTCTTCCTGTCGGCAGTTGCGAAGAAATTTATTGCTGTTTAAGAGACAAAGTCATTCCAGAGTGTTATTTAGGCGCCAGCCGTGCCAGTCTGCATAGAGATGCGCTGAAGAAGTATAGTCGTACTGTCTTAGCAGACAAGTATATCGACTTGTACAAGGCTGTGACTGGCCAATCGGATGCCAATCAATGATCTATAGATATCATAATAAAATATTGATTCATGAATATTTTATTGTGGGGACTTTTTTTGTATATTTATTTTCGTTCCCGTTTTTCTTTAGAAATTACGTCGGAATGGTGTACCCGCTTGTGTTGAATGGAATTCTGCTGTTAACTTTCGTTATCAGTGTATTATCAAGTGCGAGACTCAATCTGCAATGGAAACATCAAATTCCTGGCGCAGTGTGGTTAGGTATAGCTTTGTATTTCATTTATTTTCTTGTTTTGATGGTTGCATCTGCTGCTAATTATTATGAGCCTATAATCGCCGTATCTGCTATTTATGAGATCAGGGATCTTATTTTTATGCTATCAATAGCTTTGTTGCTTACTGACAATGGACTATTGATCGCATTGCGCACGTACGTAAATCTTTTAACTTGGTTTTCTGTTCTTGGTTTGTTTCTTATTGCACTTATCTATTTTGGCCTAGCCCGCCCAATAGAAACTGTTAATTTGGATAACATGTCCGGGGCTAGAGAAAGCATTCGACTATTTTATGGTATAGGCTACGTCTGGCCTGAATCATGGGTAGGCTCGTCATACGGTCTGGAGAGGTTGCAGTCATTCTCAGATGAGGCGGGAACTTTCGCATTTGCAGTTTTGCCGGCCATTTTTCTTGCCAAACATTGGAAAATGAAATACAAGGTGGCAATTTTAATTACCGCTCTTTTTTTTACATTCTCCATTGGTGCGATTATTATTTTTCTGATTATTGAAGGTATCAGCGCCATCAGATCATTTGGAATTGGAAGAACTGGTACTAAACGAGTTATTAATTTGACTGGTTTTTTGATAATATTGCTTACATCTTTGAACCTAATTTCTATTAGTAATCAACCTATGTTAAGTCAATATGTGTCCTCTAAGTACGAAATTAATGGGCGCCAAGAAACATCTATTGGGAATAGACTGGTTGCACTTAATGCTCTGGTGCCGCTAGTTGATAGCAATCCTTGGGGGTTTGGCTCTAATGCGGTGAGTACTTCGGTTAATCTGGCGGGAGGCGACTTGGCGATTGGCTGGTTTATTCCTGTGATTGAGGCTGGTGTGTTGGGCTGGTTTATGTATTTAGCTGCGTTCTGTCTTATATTGATGAATGCTCTACGGAACTATATTGCGACTTCTGATATCCGAAGCGTGTGTTCAGTAATTATTTTAGTTAATGGCTATGCGGCATTCCAAAGGTCAGGCATTGATGCGAATGTGTGGCAGCTGTTTTGGTTGGTTGTCTACCTGCGAACGATTGGTCTGGGGCAAAAGGCGGCCAGCCATTTTTCGCTTGACGTAATCAGGCCTGTGAACTACTTGATACAGCGGAATAAATAATGGAATGCAATTTAATTACCGTTATTACAATTACCTTCAACAACATAGATGGACTTCTGGCTACAGCCAATTCTGTAAACGACCAAAAAACTGATAAAATTGAATGGGTTGTAATTGATGGCGGCTCGAATGATGGAACTTCAAAGTTCCTGGATGAATGTGACTTTGTGGCAAGATATATCTCTGAACGTGATAATGGTATTTATGATGCCATGCAAAAGGGACTGCATTTGGCTGGAGGCAATAGGATCGTATTCCTGAATGCTGGTGATGTCTTTGCTGATTCTGATGCCGGTGAGTATATTATCAGCCATCACACGGATGCTGACGTTTGCTTTTATGCTTGTAGAGTTTCCGGATTGGGCGTGGATTACATACGGAAGCCTAGGCCATTAAGCAGTGCTTCATATTCAGTGCCGGCAGTACAACAGGCAACAGTTTATAAGCGTGATGTGTTGCTCAGTATCGAATGGCCTACCCAGTATAGGGTGTGTGGTGACTTCGCCTTGGCTGCGCAGTTGTTGGCCCGCAATGCAACTTATTATTGCGACAACAGGGTTGTAGCTCAGTTTGAGTTGGGCGGTGTTTCGACTTTGAGGCCTTTGGCTCTGGGGTTGGAGGCATATAATATCCAAACGCAGATCTTGGAATTGCCACTATCTTTGAAAATCTTACATTTTTCCCGAAGGTTATTGACTGGATATTTTGTTCTCGCTTCGTATCGTCTGAGGGCTTTGTTTCATTAACTGCGCACGATATCGATGATTTGGCATAATCAGAATTTGTCCAAATTTCAGTCGCCCGCAGGTTTCCGTGGCCGATTAGCACTGGTTGTTGAGCTGACGAAAGGATGGTAATCAGTGGTTTTTCGGCAGAAAGCGCATATCGGCGTGGATGGCGAGGCGGGGCTGACGCGCGCCGTGGTGGCGGCGCCTGCCAACGTCAACGATGTCACGCAGGCGCATGCATGCCTGCATGGCGATGAGATCGATGCGTTCGCGATGTCGGCTATCAGGGCGTGGCCAAACGTCCCGAGAGCCGGGACAAGGCCGTCACTTTGCACGTCGCGATTAAGCCGGGCCAACGCAAAGTGTTTCCGGACACGCCACTCCGCTAGTTGCTTGACGAGTTGGATTGCTTGTGAATGGAGGTTGCTGATCAATTTCATTCCAAGCTATCGATATATGACACGTCTGGTATAGCCTTCTTGTGGCTATCAAGATCATTGAAATTGAGGGGTATGGTGGAGGCGATGTCTACGTTATCAAAAAAATATTGAATGACGACCATGGAATCAGGTTATGACTGACTTAGAGGCTGTTCAGAAACTCAATGAATTCCGGCTCCCTCCTGGCTTTCGCGGACGCTCTGCGGTAGTTGTACAACTTTGGTGGATGGTGCAGGGCACCTTGTTTGGCCTGTCGCCGCAATTTATGTACGGATGGAGGCGGTGGCTGCTCAGGCTGTTTGGCGCCCGGGTAGATGCTGGCGCCATCATTCGCCCGACGGTGCGAATCACGTATCCATGGAAGGTGATAATCGGTGAACGCGCCTGGATTGGCGACGATGTGGTCTTGTACAGCTTGGGTCTGATTACCATTGGCGCTCATGCGGTCGTTTCCCAGCGGTCGTATTTGTGCACGGGCGGCCACGACTACACGAGGCCTACGTTTGATATTTATGCCGAGCCCATCGTGATTGGCCCACAGGCTTGGTTAGCGACGGACGTGTTTGTCGCGCCCGGTGTAGTGATTGGTGAAGAGACAGTAGTTGGGGCACGGAGTTCGGTCTTCAAAAGCCTTCCTGCTGGTGTGGTTGCGCGAGGCTCCCCTGCAAAAGTCGTAGGCGCGCGCAAGAGGGATGATCGGGTGGTGTCTGCATGAAGCTCTTGATCGCCGGCCTCAACTATTTCCCTGAGCCCACCGGTACCGGCAAGTACACCGGTGAAATGGCGGCGTGGCTGGCGTCACGTGGCCACTCCGTTGAAGCAATCTGTGGGTTGCCGCATTACCCGGCCTGGGAGGTGGATGCACGGTATGCGCAGCTGCATGCGGATGGCGGCATGCAGGTGGAAACGCTGGATGGGGTGCGGGTGGTGCGTGTGGCGCATCACGTGCCGTCTGCGAGCGGCCTGACTGCCAAGGCCCGCATATGGATTGAGACGAGCTTTACCTTGTCCGCAGCTCGGTTTTGGCTGCCGCGCCTGTTTTCTCGGGCGAAGCCGGATGTGATTGTGGTGATGATGCCGCCAATGCAGATGGGTGTGTGGCCGTTGATCTATGGCATGATTCGCCGAGTTCCCTGGGTCTTACACGTTCAGGATTTGCAGGTGGATGCGGCCCTGCGCCTCAACATGCTCAAAGGGGGCGTGCTGGGGCGTGTGCTGTACTGGGTAGAATCGTTTTTGTTGCGAAGGGCAACGGTGGTTTCAACGATCACCGAGGCTATGCGCCGGCGGGTGGTGGAGAAGGGGGCAAGTCCCGACCGAGCCTGGTTGTTCCCGAATTGGGCGGACATTGAGACCGTGCGGCCCCTGCTGCCACAGGCCCCGTCGGTGCAGGCCATGCGCGCGGAGCTCGGTGTGCCGGATGCGGGTGGTGAATGTGAGCAGGCTGCTACGGTGTTGGTGTTGTACGCCGGCAACATGGGGGAAAAGCAGGGCCTGGATCTGGTCTTACAGGCGGCGGCCCGTCTGCGCGGCGACGCGCGGATTCGCTTTGCGATGGTGGGCGCGGGTGCAGCGCGCGCGCGGCTGGTGGCGCAGGCAGCGGAGTTGGGTTTGACCAATCTTGTCTTTGCGCCCGTCCAACCTTTGGAGCGCCTGCCGGTGATGTTGGCGGCCGGGGATGTGCATCTGGTTGTTCAGCAGCGTGCTGCGGCAGACTTGGTGATGCCATCCAAGTTGACGAATATTCTTGCGGCCGGGCGCGCCTGCGTGGCGACGGCCGATGCGGGGACGGCGCTGGCAGATGTTGTCGCGGGGACGCGAGGCAGCGGTGAGGCGAAGCCCACTGGCGTGATTTGTGCGGCGGAGGATGTCGACGCGTTGGCGACGGCCATCCGCCGCTTGGCGGACGACGCCGTGCTGCGCGAGATCTGTGGCCGCAACGCGCGCGCGTATGCTGAAGCGTATCTGGATCGCGATGCGATTCTGGCGAGGTTCGAACAGCAGTTGGCTGAATTGGTTACGCCGTAGACGTTATTTAGTGCGGTGGGTTCCGAGAAATTTTCTGGAAGGTTTGGAATGAAGCGAGCGTTGATTACTGGTGTGACGGGGCAGGACGGGGCCTATCTGGCAGAGTTGCTGCTGAAGAAGGGCTATGAGGTGCATGGCATCAAGCGCCGTGCGTCGCTGTTCAATACGGATCGTGTGGATCACCTGTATCAGGATCCGCATGTCGAGAACCGGCACTTCATTCTTCATTACGGGGATCTGACCGATTCCACCAACCTGATCCGGCTGGTGCAGCAGATCCGTCCTGATGAGGTGTACAACCTGGGCGCGCAGTCACACGTGGCGGTGTCTTTTGAAAGCCCGGAGTACACGGCCGATACCGATGCGCTTGGCGCACTGCGGTTGCTGGAGGCGATTCGCATTGCCGGTCTGGAAAAGACGACGCGCTTCTATCAGGCTTCGACGTCCGAACTGTACGGTCTCGTCCAAGAAATTCCGCAGAAGGAAACCACGCCGTTCTATCCGCGCTCTCCGTATGCGGTGGCCAAGCTGTATGCCTTCTGGATCACGGTGAACTATCGCGAGTCCTACGGCATGTATGCCTGCAACGGCATTCTGTTCAATCATGAATCTCCCCTGCGTGGGGAGACGTTTGTGACACGCAAGATCACGCGCGCCATTGCACGCATTGCCCTGGGTCTTCAGGATTGCTTGTATCTCGGCAATATGGATTCTTTGCGCGACTGGGGCCATGCACGTGATTACGTTGAAATGCAGTGGCTCATGTTGCAGCAGGAACAGCCCGAGGATTTTGTTATCGCCACCGGGGTGCAGTACTCCGTGCGCCAGTTCGTGGATCGTGCTGCCGCTGAGCTGGGTATCGCTCTGGATTGGCAGGGCCAGGGTGTTGATGAGGTCGGCATCGTTGCGTCGGTATCCCGGCCGGATGTCGTGGTCAAACCTGGGCAGAAGATCGTAGCGGTGGATCCGCGTTATTTCCGTCCTGCGGAAGTCGAAACCCTTTTGGGTGATCCGACCAAGGCCAAGGAAAAGTTGGGATGGGTGCCGACAACGTCCTTCGAGGATCTGGTCAAGGAGATGGTGTCTGAGGACTTGCAGTCGGCCAAGCGGGATGCCTTGGTGAAGCAAGCCGGCTTCAAGGCTTTTGATTATCACGAGTGAGCCGGTCTATGGACTTGGATGCACGCATTTATGTTGCTGGACACCGCGGATTGGCGGGTTCAGCAATCGTTCGCGCGCTGGGTAATGCGGGCTATCGGAATCTGGTCGTGTGTACGCACGCTGAGCTCGATCTGACGTCGCAAGCCCAGGTCGAGGCGTTTTTCCAATCTCAGCGCCCTGAGTATGTGTTCCTCGCCGCAGCCAAGGTCGGAGGGATTCAGGCGAACAACAGTTTTCCGGCTGAGTTCATTCGCGATAACTTGGTGATTCAGACCAACGTGATCCACTCGGCTTGGGCGAGTGGGGTGCGTAAGCTGCAATTTCTCGGCTCGTCATGTATTTATCCCAAGCTGGCGCCGCAGCCGATGCCTGAGACTTGCTTGCTTACAGGGCCGCTGGAGCCGACCAACGAGTGGTATGCGGTCGCCAAGATCGCTGGTATCAAGATGTGCCAGGCCTATCGTCGTCAGTACGGGTTTGATGCCATTTCGCTGATGCCGACCAACCTATACGGCCCCGGGGACAACTTTCATCTCGATAACTCACATGTGATGCCGGCGCTGATTCGAAAATTCCACGAGGCAAAGCAGCGCGGCGATCATCAAGTGGTCATGTGGGGTACCGGGACCCCACGACGCGAATTCTTGCATGTTGACGATCTGGGCGCGGCGGCGGTTTATCTGATGCAGCATTACTCAGGTGAGGACATCGTCAATGTGGGTGTTGGCGATGATGTGACAATCCGCGAGTTGGCGGAGACGATCAAGGCTGTCGTCGGATATGACGGCGAAATCGTTCAGGATCTGGGTAAACCGGATGGGACTCCGCGGAAATTGATGGATGTCGGGCGGCTTTCGCATCTCGGCTGGCGTGCGCGGATTGGCTTGCGTGAGGGGATTGAGCAGACGTATCGGTGGTTTTTGGAACACCAAGGGGATTTTCGGGGCTGAGTGCAGGGGGTGAACGTCTCGATACGCCCCGTATCACGGGCCACTCGATGCGAGCGGGTTGGGTGAGGGCGAGCATTGAGGTGTGCCGGGTGGGCGACGTCGATAATTGTTCTTGTAGAATGGATCAATAGGGGCGGGTTCTTCGTGGCGGCGTCTGCTTTCGCATGAACTTGCGCGATAAATGAAACAGAGTGGATGGCCACAATGACACGAGCATTGACCGCAGGGGCGGTAGCCGTTTTTTTGTCCGGATGCACGATCGTTCCGGGATTGAATGTCAGTCCGTCGGGGACTTCCGGGCTCAATGCTTCCTCTGTTCAGGAAGTCTCTGATAGTGAAGTGGTCTACACCCTTGAAAACCAGACGGGACCAATTCAGAAGGTTCGCGTGGTGACCCTGGGGCCGCAGACCCTGAATTTGCGCAAGCTGGGCGATGCCTGGAGCACCGTTGAAGCTGAAGCGGCGTTGTCCAGCGTGAGCGAGAGCGACGCAGTCGTTGAGTACCGTATCGGGCCTGGAGACATCCTGAGTATCGTTGTCTGGGACCACCCCGAGCTGACCAATCCGACCGGTGAGTTCCGTGACCTGGCGTCCGGCGGGCGTCTGGTTGCCTGGGATGGGACGATGTTCTATCCCTATGTCGGCTCGTTCAAGGTTGCCGGAATGACGCCCGGAGAGTTGCGCGATTTTCTTGCAGACAAGCTTTCGCGTGTCATTACGCGGCCGCAGGTGGATGTGCGGGTGGCGGATTTCCGTTCCAAGCGCGTGCAGGTGACGGGTGAGGTGCGGACGCCTGGGCTTGTGGTGCTCGATGACACGGCCAAGGGTGTGATCGAAGCAATCAACGAGCGTGGTGGCTTGGCTGAGGCCGCGAGCCGGCGTGAGGTGGTGCTGCGTCGTGGGGACAAGACGTATCCCATCGATATGGCCAGCCTGTTGACAGGCAATCTGCCGGGCGCGAATCCGCTGCTGCAGGCGGGTGATCAGATCCATGTGCCGGATCGTTCTGAGGATCAGATTTTTGTTCTGGGTCGTGTGAAGAAGGAAGGCTCGGTGTTGCTGGAGCGTCATCACACCACCCTGACTCAGGTGATTGCGGAGTCTGCGGGGCTGGAGGCCACGTCTGGCGACGATTCCGGGGTGCTGGTGTTCCGGCGGCCGAGTGGCGCTGATGCGGAAGCGACAGTGTTCCGGGTGGATTTGTCATCCAGCATCGGATTGCTAGCCGCTGGTGAATTTGAGGTTCAGCCACGGGACGTGGTTTACGTGAGCCCGACCAGCTTCTCCAAGTACAACTCTGTGATCAACCAGCTGTTGCCGACGATTTCGGCGGTGTTCCAGTTGGATCGTTTGATCAACAACTAATTTGAGCTTTGTGGGTTCCGCGGTATTTCGATATGCCCCGCATCGCGGGGCATATCGATGCCGGGGGCGAGGTTTGGGACGATCGGCAATATCTCGAGACGATCGGAAAATTTCGCGTCTCGATACCTGCGGGGCTTGACCTGAACCTGATCGAATGCGCACTTTGCGACTTGAGCGGGTAATGGCCCAGGTTTTCACGGGGCGCTTGATGTGCGATGTGGCACATCGTTTGCCTTGACATGCGAATCGGCTGCTCGGTGTTGGTCTACCGTTAGCAGCAATTTAACTGGATAAGTGGGCGGAAATTACGTGCAGCAAACTCCTGTGATGGACGCGGCGGGCGACGATGAGATCGACCTGCGCGAGCTCCTGGGTATTGTGTTGGCTGGCTGGCCGTTGATTGCGATCACGGCAGCTGTCGTTATAGCGCTCGGTGTGTTGTACGCGTGGGCGGCCCCGCGGATCTATTCGGCCGACGCTTTGATTCAGGTGGAGCAGGACTCCTCCGCGATGGATGCGGCGCTGGGGGATATGTCGGACCTGCTCGGCAAGGAAAGTCCGGTCACTGCCGAAGTCGAGCTGCTGAAGAGTCGAATGATCGTTGGCCAGGTTGTGGATGACTTGCGCCTGACCATTCATGCGGAGCCCAGCTATTTTCCCGTCATTGGTCGACCGCTGGCTCGCCGTTACGTGCCAACGCCTGATGCGCCGGTGTCCGAACCGCTGATTGGCGGGCTGCGGCGTTTTGCCTGGGGCGGCGAGTCGATCGGGATTACGGCGCTGGAGGTTCCGCGAAGTCTGATCGGAAAATCGCTGATTTTGCAGGCATTGATGGATCAGACCTTCCGGATTTTTTACGACGGGAATGTACTGCTGCAGGGCAAGGTCGGTGAGCGAGTTCAATCTGCTGATTCAGGGCTGACTGTCTTCGTGCAGTCTTTGGTCGCCGCTCCGGGAACTGAATTCGAACTGCGCCGAGATGAGCGCATCACCACGATTAGTGGGCTGACTCAACAACTCAAGGTTGTCGAGAAGGGCAAGGACAGCGGCATTTTGTCCGTGTCGTTGGAAGGGCGGGATCCCGATTTGACCCGCGATATCGTCAATCATCAGGTCAACGCCTATCAGCGGCAGAATGTTGAGCGCAAATCGGCCGAAGCTGAGCAAACGCTGGAGTTTTTGAACAATCAACTGCCGAATCTCCGCGCTGATGTGGAGTCGTCAGAGGCCGCCCTGAACAATTACCGGCTCAAACAGGGTTCTGCCGATTTGAGTATGGAGACCCAGCTGGTATTGCAGCAGAGCGTGGAGCTTGAAACCAGCCGGGTTTCGTTGGAGCAGAAGCGCGAGGAGGCACTGCAGCGATTCACCGCGAGCCACCCGATGATTCAGGCCATTGACCGTCAGTTGGCCCAAGTCCGCGATGAGCAGAGCAGTATTACCAATCAGGTCAAGAAGCTGCCTGAGACTCAGCAGGAGCTGCTGCGTTTGTCCCGCGACGTGGAGGTCAACACCACGCTGTATACCCAGCTGCTGAACAGCGCGCAGGAGTTACAGGTGGTTAAGGCCGGGACCGTGGGCAATGTGCGGATCGTCGATCATGCGCTGACTGCGATCGAGCCGACAAAGCCGAAAGTTGCGCTGGTGCTGGCGTTGTCTGGTGTGCTGGGTTTGTTTCTCGGGCTGGTGGTGGTTTTCGTTCGGAGGGCCTTGCACTCCGGGGTGGATGATCCGGCTGCAGTCGAGAACGGGCTGGGGTTGCCAACCTACTGCGCCATTCCGTATTCGCAGCTGCAGCAGCGGATCAATCGGATGATCAAGCGCGGCAGGGCGGTGGGGTCGCGTTTGTTGGCAACCACCGATCCGAACGGCACCACGATCGAGGCCTTGCGCAGTTTGCGCACGGCATTGCACTTCGGTCAGATCGAGGCCAAGAACAATATCGTCATGCTGACCGGGCCTTCGCCGGGGTTGGGTAAATCCTTCGTGGCCTCCAATCTGGGGGCAGTGCTGGCAACCAGCGGCAAACGAATCGTGGTGGTGGATCTGGATCTCCGGCGCGGCCGCTTGCACGAGTATTTTTCTGGCGATCGTGCCCCGGGCATCAGCGATCTGATTGCAGGTTCAGCATCGTTGACGGATGTCTTGAATCCGACGTCGGTGGATAACCTGCACTTTATTCCGACCGGGACGATTCCGCCGAATCCGGCGGAGTTGCTGCTGTCGGATAAATTGGGCGAATTGCTGGCATTCCTGTCGTCCAAATACGACACCGTCATTATCGACACACCGCCCGTTCTTGCGGTGACCGACGCTGCCGTGGTGGGGCGCTTTGCCGGGACGACACTGCTGGTTCTTAAGGCCGGGGAGCATCCGTTGCGCGCAATTGACGATACGGTCAAGCGTCTGCTGTCTGCCGGTGTTGCGGTGCGTGGGACGATCTTCAACCAGGTTGGCCGGCAGGGCCAAGGTCGCTATGGCTATAAGTATGGTTATAGCTATGGATATTATAATTACGATTACAAGCCCAAGGCCTCGAAGAAATCACCCGCGGCATAGCGCAGTGACGGTATCGGATTTGTTTTCTCTTTGAAACTTTGGGTGTGCGTGACGTCCTTATGCACAGGGCGGGCTATTCGATTTGACCGGGTAGCCAACACGTGGATGCAGCATTCAGATTTTCAAAATAAACGCGTACAGGCGAAGTCGTATATTATCTTGCGCGATCGGCTGTATGTGTCGTCGTGCGCATGCCGAAGCATCACATAATCTGAGCACTTTGAATATCAATATGCTCAGCTGATTGCTCCGATTGTTTGTCCATCTCCAATATGTAGGGATTTAAATGCCGACTTATAACGAACTTATTTCCCAGATTGAATCACTGAAAAAGCAGGCTGAGGCGCAGCGCAAGGCTGAGCTCGCCGAGGTGATTCAGGATATCAAGCAGAAGATGGCCGAGTACGGGATCAAGATTTCTGATCTTTCCGGCAAAGCTCCGGGCAAGCGCTCAACGGTGGCTGCAAAGTATCGGAACGAGGCCACAGGGGAAACCTGGACCGGCCGTGGCAAGCCGCCGAAATGGCTGGCTGAAGCTGAAGCCAAGGGCACGCCGCGGACGCAGTTTCTGATCAAGGGCTAACCGAACGGCTGTTCCGTTTGCGGCGCGGGGCTGCGTTTCGACGCACTCCGATGGGGTTGCTCGATGCGCAGGTGAGGGGGGCGTAATGCCCCTTGCTTCAATCGCCCGTTCTGGTCGAGTAGAACCCGCAAGAGTGAGTATCGAGACCGGCGTTGCGGTTTGGCGCCGTCCGTGAGGGGTTGCGCGACGTTTCGATACGCGCTCGCGGTGCTGCTCGATGCGAGCGGGTGGGTGGGGCTGGTAGGGGATGTTCTGGTGTGCCTGCTGACTGACTCGGATCTCCGATGATCGCCTGGGTTTCGCTGGTCTTGCTGTTCCTGCTGCCGACGATTGATCTCGGCTTGCGCCTGCTCGGGTTCTCGGCACTGGGCGCGCTGGCGGCAGACGGTATGTTCTTTCTGGGGTTGGTCTTCGGACTGCCGCGGATGCTGCATTGGTCGCACACGCCGTGGCGCCGTTTGTTGCTGTGGGCGCTGGCGTCGCTGAGTGTGGCGATGGCCTGGTTTGCTCTGCGGGTATCCAGCTTCGAGTTCTCTCCCTTCGGTGAGAACATTTACGACCTGCACTACATCGCCAGCCTGCTGAGCGCGTCGACGTTGCCGGCGCAGGAGTTGTGGACGCCCGGCATTGCGCTGAATCACTACTACTATCTGGGTTTCTACATCGTCGCGTTCTACGGGCGTCTGTTGTGCCTGGATGCCGGTCAGGCCTACGCGATGTTTCTGGTGCTGGTACCGGTAGTCGTGTTTGCCAATTTCTGGGCGGTGATTCCGGGCGGGATGCTTGCCAGGACGCTGACGGCTTTGACGGCGACGTTTCCGTCGACGGGATTGTCGGCACTGATTTCCTTGCGTCTGGTGACGGTGCCGGAGCATTTGCGGGCGATGGCGCATGTCCGTCTGACCGAGTGGAGCGATCTGGCTGCGTCGGGCGGGCCGGCGGCGTGGGCCATCGATGGCCGCGCCTATCCGATCGAAGGATTGACGCATCTGCTCGGCTGGCTGGGCGATTTGCACCCTCCTGTCTTCGGGCTGCTGCTGTTGTCGCTGGTTCTGTGTGCGATCTATGTGGACAGAGCCGGGGATACGACCCGCGCTGGTGCGATGGCCGCCGGGCTCGCGGTGCCGCTTTCATTTGCCATCAATCCCTGGACGCTGCCGTGCTTCGCGGCGGTGGCGGTTTATGCCGCCCTGAATCGGCGCCAGCTGCGTGATGTTTTTGCGCTGGGGCTCGCGGCGCTGTTCGGTGCCGCGGCGTTGTGGCCGATGCTGGATCATCTGGACCTGCCAACCGCAACGGTGCAGCTGCGCTGGCTCGCGGCTGAGCATCGTTCGTCGCTGCCGATCTTTCTGACGATCTGGGGGCCGCTGATCGCGGTCAGCGTCTGGCTGGCCGTGGGTGGCGGACGCTGGGTGTTGCCGGCATTGTTTGCGGCGATGGTCGTTGGTCTGGAAGTGGTGTTGCTCGACGACCCCTATGCCGACCGCTATGAGCGCTTCAACGGCGTGCTCAAGGTGGCGAGTTTCGCGCTGGCCGGATGGACTGCGGCCGTCATGCTGGAGGCTGCGCATACCGGCCGTCGTGCCTTGCTGATCTTGATCATGCTGCCGCTACTGGCGTTGTCGTTGATGCAGCTGGTCGATGTGTTACGTCCGCGGGTGCAGGGGTCATGGGCCGAACGTAACTGGACCGTGCAGACCCAGCGCATGCTGCCCGGGGATGATCTGCGTGCGCTTTATGCTTCGCTGCGCGAGCAGTGTCCGGGGCTCACGCTCGAGCGGATGAATGCGCAGGCCTACACGCGCAATCCGGTGGTGTCGACCGCGCTGGCCTGGCCCACGCTGAGCGGATGGCCATCGCATCTGGCGCAGATCGGCGCACTGAGCGATGCAGCGGGTCAACGTCAGCGCCAGGCACAGGCCTGGTTCGAGACCGCGGATCCGCAGGCGCTGCACACGGAGCAGATCGGGTATGTGCTGATTGACCGCTCGCTGAACTGGGACCTGGCGGAGATCACGCGCCGCGCTGCGGCGCTGGCGCCCGACTATCAATTCAAGCGGGTTGAGGTCGCCGGTGAGGGTCCGGTTGTCGGCTACTTTGTATCGACCGGAGCCTGTGCTTCCCGCGAGCGCTGAGGCGGATCGTTCTTGATCTGCGCGTGGGTTCCGGCGATCCCCTCGATCAGATACAACGGTCGCTGCTTGGCTTCGCCGTAGATGCGTCCGACGTACTCGCCGATGATGCCGATGCACAGCAGCTGCACCCCGCCTAGAAACAGGATGCTGGCGATCAGCGTCGGGAATCCGGCTACCGGGTCGCCGTACAGCGCGGTGCGAATGACGACGGCGATGCCGTAGGCGAACGCCAGTAACGACACCAGCAGCCCCAGGTAAGTCGCAATGCGCAGCGGCATCGTCGAGAACGAGGTGATGCCATCGATGGCGTGATTCAGCAGCTTCAGAAAGTCGAACTTGGACGTGCCGCTGTAGCGCGGGTCGCGCTCGTAGGACACCTTGCTGGTCGGAAAGCCGATCCAGGCAAAGATGCCTTTCATGAAGCGATTGCTTTCGCGCAGACGCGCCAGTGCTGCGATTGCGCGGCGTGACATCAGGCGATAGTCGCCGGTATCTGTCGGCAGGTCGAAGCCCGGATTGAGGATGCCCATCAGCCGGTAGAACAAGTGCGAGAAGAACTGCTTGTGCCAGGATTCACCGTGGCGACTGGTGCGGTGGGCGAGCACCACGTCGTAGCCGTCGCCGGCGCGACGCAGCATCTCGGGAATCAGCTCGGGCGGATCCTGCAGGTCGGCATCGATGATGACGGTCCAGTCGGCATCGGCGTAGTCGATGCCTGCGGTCATCGCGGCCTCTTTGCCGAAGTTGCGCGAGAAGCGGATTGCACTGACGCGGGCGTCACGCGCAGCGATCTCCTGCAGGATGGCGAAGCTGCGATCGCGACTGCCGTCATCCACGAAAATTGCGTGGAAGCGGAAACCCGTCGACGCCTGCATGACGGCTTCCAGTCGACGCCAGAACTCCGGCAGCACCTCGGCCTCGTTGTATACCGGCACAACGATGGCGACGCTGGCTTGATCAGATCCGGATTTCAACATGCTGAGTCATCGGTCGAATGAGGCGTTGACCGGAGCGGTGACATCCCGGCGTTGAATTCCGGCATGAGGGCGATGAATCTCATGGCGCCGGCAGCCGAGTCCAGACGCCGACCGGGCATTGACCGTACCAGCCGTTGATGCGGAAGCGGTATTGGCGGCGGATCTGATCATTGAGTTCCCATGCGCCCTTGTCGCCGTAGGTCCGGCAATCGCGGGCCAGCCACAGGATGTATTCGATCTTTTGCGAGGTTAGCCATTCCAGCGCATCCGGCAGCTGACGCTTGTACAGCTTGCCGGTCTGGTCAACGCGGCTGGCGACTTCACCGAGACCGCCGCGCCAGGTGTATTCGTGGTCCGGCCAGCCCAGGTAGGACGGTTTGTTGCCGAACAGCGTCAGCACGCCGGTGTCGGTGTAGGCGTTGCCGGCGATCGATTCCAGTGCGATGCCGGGTGGCGCGCTTTGCAGGTACTGCACGATCTCGCGCTGCGCCTGATCGCGCGTGTACAGGTACATGCCGTTGAGCTGCCCCGCTTCCGCGGGCTGGAAGCTGAGCCAATGGCGTGCATACCAGTAGCTGCTGGTCAGCGTCGGCGCCAGCAGGACGGCAACCAATGCCAGCGTGAGTTTACGGCGGTCTGCCAGCAGCGCTGTGCCCAGGCCGAACATCGACACCGACCAGATCCAGCCCCACCACTTCAGGACGCTGTTGGTGCGCTCGTACTGATTGATCGACAGGTCGTTGATATAGGCCAGTTCGGAGAAGGCCAGCAACAGGAGGGTGTTGAGCGCCAGGAATACTCCCAGCGAACGGCGCGGGAGCAGAACCAGCGCGAGGATGGCCAGGCCGACAATCGGCCACCACTGCAGCAGCCAGGGCACCAGCGGGCTGTGCAGCTTGCCCGAGACCCACAGCATTGGCGTCGCGAGTTGACGCGACGCCAGCCCCATCAGGATCGGCAGCGAGACCACCAGTGCAGCGGCGCCGCCAATTGCGACGTGGGTGATCAGCGTCGGGCCGGGGAGGGGCGGTGGCGGCATATCACTGCTGCGTCCGATGCCGCGCAGCAGATTCCACCCGCACCAGAATGCGACCGTGAGTGCGGCCAGCGGAAAGATCCAGGTGTTGGCGGAGATGCAGATGACCGGCAGTGCGCCCAGCGCTAGGGCAAGGCGTTTGCGCAGTGTTGGCGATGTGGCTGTGGATTCGAAGGCGAACATTGCGGCGATCAGGGCGAAGCCGATCAGCAGCCCCAGCAAAGTCGGATGAAAATCGCCGAGATAGAACTGATACGCGAACGGTTCCAGCGGCAACTCGGGCGGAATCGGCGCGTTGGCGGCAGGCGCCTGAGTCTGCAGTCCGGTGCCACCACCTCCGCTGAAGCGTGCATCGGCCGTGACGGCGCGAAGCGTGATCTGACCTGCGTCGATATGCGGGTGGCTGGTGATCTTGACCGCGATGTACGGCGCGGCGCCGCTGCCGCCGAGGATCAACGCAGCCGTGATCAGCGCGGCCCGCGCGCGTCCGCCGCTCTGCGTCCGTGCGACATGCCAGATCAGATAGGCCGCAGCGCCCATCAAGATCACTGCACCCAGGTTGTAGGCGTAGCCGGGCGAAAACTTCAGCACGCGCACCAGCAGGCCGGCCCAGTAGTACTGCAACGGGTAGTAGAAATCGAAAGCGAACGGTGGCAGCCAGCGATCGATGCCGGGCAGGCGGCCGCTGTCGATGAAATGGGTGATGAAGAACAGGTCGGTGACGCGCTCGGACGTCGGGCTGATGCTGGGGAAGGCCCAGCGCCAGGCCAGCGGATACAGGAAAAAGGCTGCGGCCACGAGTACTGCGCCGGGCCGCAGCGTGCTGGCGTACGCGGTCTTCAGTAGCCAGACGCTGTAACCGCCGAGCGCTATCGCGGCGGCGAACAGCAGCGGTTGCGGAATCGCGATGTAGTGCTCGAGCCCCAGGCCCAGCATTGCGGCGAAGATCGCCAGCAGCACGGCGCCCAGCACGCGGTCGCCGAATACACGCTCGCCCCAGTGGCATGCAGCCACCACTGCCACGCCGGCTGCGAGCAGTATCGAGATCAGAAACAGTGTGGCCATAGAGGGTTCGTATGCGCCCCGGATGCGGCGCCGCGATGTTGGAGTTGGAAACGGCCTGCGCCGCTACCCTACACAGGCCGATTTATCGCGTAAAGGGAGCGACGGCGCAGCGTGCCTGCAGAGGTGCACGTCGATACCGTGCCTTGCAGCCTTGCCAGTTCGGCGCTCTGCCGCCCCGTCAGCGTGGCGTCTCGATACGTCCCGCTGGGACTACTCGACGTGAACGGGAGTGTTTTTGGGGAGATCACCTTCGCGCCCCCGTTCGGGTCGAGGGGGCCACAATGGCTATATCGGGACCGCGCACTGCGGGTGAAGTAGATGGCATTCTGGACTTACATGCTGCGCTGTCGTGACGACAGCTACTACGTAGGACATACCGACGACCTTGATCGCCGCATCGGGGAACATCAAAGCGGAGCGATTCCCGGGTACACCTGCATGCGCCGTCCGCTGGTGCTGATGTGGTCGCAGGACTTTGCCAGCCGCGAGGAAGCGCTATCCGCCGAACTGCAGATCAAGCGCTGGAGTCGCGCCAAGAAAGAGGCATTGATCCAGGGTGACTGGAAGGCTTTGAGCCAAGCAGCGCGGAAGCCGACGCGACGGTGATGGTCCAACAGAGCGCTTTGATTGCGCTGACTCAAGTCCTGCGGCCACTCAATGCGAACAGCAGGTTCCCGGGGATCCGCCCCTAACACCGCCCGTTCGGGTCGAGTAGCGCCTGCCAAGGCGTGTATCGAGACCGTGCGCCAGTCCCGAACCCTCAGCCACTCACTGATGCGCTGTGTCTCGATACGCCCCTACGGGGCTACTCGACGTGAACGGTTGTGCGTTTTGGGGATCACATCCAGCGCCACCCATTCGGGTCGAGTAGCGCCTGCCAGGGCGTGTATCGAGGCCGCGCAACCTCAGCGGCTCAGGCGTCAGCGGCGGGCCGGCGCTGCGGGAAAAGGTTTTCCAGGTCGGCCATCAGCTTGGTGGTGCTTGCGACGATGTTGCCGGTTGCCAGCACATCGTCGCCGCCGTCGAGTTCACGCACGACGCCGCCCGCTTCCTGCACCAGCACGATGCCTGCGGCGATGTCCCAGGGGTTCAGGTTGAGTTCCCAGAACCCGTCGAGCCGGCCGGCAGCAACGTAGGCCAGATCCAATGCAGCCGCGCCAGCGCGACGAACGCCGGCGGTGTTGGCGGCGACATTGCGCATCATCGGCATATAGCGGTCGAGATGTTCTTCACGCAGCGGCACGCCCGTACCAATCAGCGCGGAGCCAATTTCCTTGCAGCCGCTGACGCGAAGCTTGCGGTTGTTCAGCGTGGCGCCATCGCCGCGGCTGGCGCAGTACAGGTCCTGCGTGCAGGGCGCGTAGATCACGCCATGTTCCAGGCGTCCGCGAACCTGGATGCCGATCGATACCGCGAAGTGCGGCAGCCGGTGCAGGAAATTGGTGGTGCCATCGAGCGGGTCGATGATCCAGACCACGTCATTCTTGCCGTGCTCACCGGACTCTTCAGCCAGGATCGCATGGTCGGGGTAGTTCTTGTGAATCGTGCGGATGATCTCGGCTTCGGCGCCGCGATCGACCATGGACACGAAATCATTGCGGCTCTTGCGCTCGACCTGCAGCTGATCCGCGCGGTCGTAGTGGCGCATGATGAAGTTGCCGGCTGAGCGCGCAGCCATGACGGCGATATTGACCAGCGGTTGCATGAGAAAAAGAGCCTGGAGGAAGCGAATAGAATACCACGCATGGCCTCCCAAACTCTTCCCGAAACGCCGGTCGATCCCCTGGCGCGCATCCGCGTGGTTCTGGTTTCAACGCAGCACCCGGGCAATATTGGCGCCGCGGCACGTGCGATGCTGACCATGGGGCTGACCGATCTGGTACTGGTCAGCCCCGATCGTTACCCCCATCCGCAGGCGCGGGCGTCCGCTGCGCACGCCTCGCCGGTGCTGGACCGGGCGCGAGTGGTTGCGAGTCTCGACGAGGCGGTCGCGGACTGCGGCTGGGTTGTCGGATTGTCGGCGCGCCAGCGCACGCTCGGGGACGAACCGATGAAGCCCTGGGAATCCGCGGCCCGCGCGCTGTCGATCGTGCCGCAGGCTCCCGTGGCTTTTGTCTTCGGCTGTGAGCGCACTGGCTTGACCAATGAGCAGATCGATCGCTGTCACGCGACCACACTGATTCCGGCCAATCCCGGCTATACCTCGCTGAATCTGGCGCAGGCAGTCCAGGTGATCGCGTACGAGCTGCGGCGCACGGTTCAGCCGGACGTGCCGGCCGTTTCCAGCAAGCGCGATCACCCCTGGTACGCGCCGCCCGCCGCCGAGGAGATGGAGCGGTTCTACGAGCATCTGCAGCGGGTGCTGCTGGCCACCGGCTTCATTGATCCGACCAATCCGCGGCAGTTGATGCGCCGGCTGCGGACTTTCTTCAATCGCTCCGCGCCGGATCGCAACGAGCTGGGCATCTTGCGCGGCATCCTGACTTCGGTCGAAAAGCCGAAGCAGCGGCGGATTCCGTTTACGGACGCGGAGTAGCGACGGCGTGTGCTGAGGGCTTGGTGCCCGGTTTCGATACGCCGACGCGGCCAGCTGCTCGACCCAAGCGTGTGGTGCTGGACAACGCGGCAAGCCGCACGCGTTATGGGCTAGCGTGAATGTCATCATCAAGCTGGCGCCCGAATCCGGACCGCAACGGTCTACAATGCGCATCCCGTAGCCATCAGGTCGATCGAGCAGCCCATGTTCGCCCGCATTCGAGAGGACATCGCCAGCGTTTTCGAGCGCGATCCCGCCGCGCGCAACACCTGGGAAGTGCTGACCTGTTATCCGGGCCTGCATGCGATCTGGGCGCACCTGATCAGCCACTGGCTCTGGACCCACGGCCTGCGCTGGTTGGCGCGGCTGAATTCGAATCTTGCGCGCCTGATTACCGGGATCGAAATCCATCCGGGCGCGCGCATCGGCCGGCGTTTCTTCATCGATCACGGCATGGGCGTGGTGATCGGCGAGACCGCCGAGATCGGCGACGACGTGACCTTGTATCAGGGCGTCACCTTGGGTGGCACCAGCTGGAACAAGGGCAAGCGTCATCCGACGCTCGGCAACGGTGTCGTGGTCGGCGCCGGTGCCAAGGTCCTCGGTCCGTTCACCGTCGGTGACAATGCACGCATCGGTTCCAATGCCGTGGTGGTCAAGGAAGTGCCGCCGGGTGCGACCGCGATCGGCATCCCGGGGCGCATCGTGCGCGAGCAGGCGCCGTCGGAGCATGTGCAGAATCTGGCGCAGCGCTACGGCTTCGATGCGTATGGCCTGTCCAAGGACATGCCCGACCCGGTCGCGAACGCGTTTTCGGCGATGGTGGAGCACATCCACAAGCTCGATGAACGCGTGGGACAGCTGTGCAAGGCAATGCATCAGCTCGATGCGCGCATGCCGGAGAATGGGTTGCCGGAACTGGATGTGCCGGCGGAGTTCGGTGGCGAGCCGGATGCGCCCGTGGCCAAGGGCTCTGAAGAGCACTGCGAAGACGGGAAGTAGGTTTCGTGCCGGTCTATTTCGACCACAACGCCACCACGCGGCTGGATCCGCGCGTGCTTGAGGCGATGATGCCGTACCTGACCGGGCCTTACGCCAACCCCTCGTCGCTGCATCGATTTGGCCGTTCCGCACGCGATGCGATCGAGCGCGCGCGCCAGCAACTGGCGGATCTGGTCGGCTGTCAGCCGCAGCAGGTCACATGGACTTCGGGCGGCACCGAAGCCAACAACCTTGCACTCAAGGGGGTCGCCGACGCGCAGCCGGGCGGACGTGTGCTGTACGGCGCGACCGAGCACCCCGCCGTGATGGAGGCGGCTGAGTCGCTGCGTTCGCGTGGACGCGCGGTCGAGGCAATTGCTGTGGATCATCAGGGCTTGTTGGACTGGCCCGCGTTCGCTGCCCAGCTGGCGTCGTCGCCGGTGCGACTGGTTGCATTGATGCGGGCCAACAACGAAACCGGCGTGATCCAGGATGTCACGCGTGCTGCACAGATGGCGCATGAAGCGGGTGCGCTGATGCATGTCGATGCGGTGCAGGCTGCCGGCAAGATTCCGCTGGATTTCTCTGCGCTCGGCGCCGATCTGATGAGCCTTTCGAGCCACAAGCTGTATGGGCCCAAGGGCATCGGCGCGCTGGTCAAGCGCGCGGAAGTGGACCTGAGCCCGCTGCATCACGGCGGTGCGCAGGAGCGTGGTCTACGTGGCGGTACCGAGAATGTTGCTGCGATCGTTGGTTTCGGCGCTGCCGCGGCCCTGGCCGTGAGCGAACTGGCCATGCGCGCTGAGTGCGCCAGCCAGTTGCGTGACCGGCTGGAACGGGCGGTGCAGCAGCTTCCGGGTGCGACGATCTTCGGCGCTGGCGTCGAGCGCCTGCCGAATACGCTGCAATTCGGGCTGGCCGGATACGAGGGCGAGGCGCTGCTGATGCAGCTGGATCGGCGCGGCTTTGGCGTGTCCAGCGGATCGGCCTGCGCCAGCGGCAAGGGCGAGCCCAGCCACGTGTTGCTGGCGATGGGCTATCCGCGTGATGTCGCCTATAGCGCGATTCGGGTCAGCCTCGGGCGTGACAACACTGTGGATGACATTGATCGCTTTGTTGCGGTGTTGCGCGAGCTGGTGGCGGCAGGGAAATCATGATCTACCTCGACCATGCTGCGACGACGCCGCTGGATGCACAGGTCCGGGCGGCGATGCTGCCCTGGCTGGATGATGTCGATGGCTACGGCAACCCGGCGTCGGACCATCGGCTGGGGCGGCGCGCGCGGGCTGCGGTCGAGTCGGCGCGAGCGCAAGTGGCCGCGCTGATCGGGGCCGAAGCCGGTGAGATCGTGTGGACTTCCGGAGCGACCGAGGCCAACAACCTGGCGCTCAAAGGGGCGCTGGAGTTCCGCGGTCTGAAAGGCGCCCATGTCGTCAGCAGTCGCATCGAGCACAAGGCTGTGCTGGATACCTGCCGCTATCTCGAAACGCAGGGCACGCGCGTCACCTACCTGACGCCGGACGCGGACGGCCGGATCGCGGTCGAGCAGGTCATGTCGGCATTGCAGCCGGACACTGCGCTGGTGTCGTTGATGTGGGTGAACAACGAGACCGGCGTCATCAATCCGGTCGTTGAGCTGGCGCCGCTGCTGCGTGCCCGTGGTGTGCTGTTTCATGTCGATGCGGTGCAGGCGGCCGGCAAGCTGGCGATCGATCTGTCGCAGGTGCCGATTGACCTGCTGTCGCTGTCGGCGCACAAGCTGTATGGCCCCAAGGGTGTTGGCGCGCTGTTCGTGCGCAAGCGTCCGCGCGCACGGCTGGCGCCGCAGATTCACGGTGGCGGCCACGAGCAGGGCATGCGTTCGGGCACTCTGGCGACGCATCAGATCGTCGGCATGGGCGCGGCATTCGCGCTCGCGCAGTCGCAGGTGGACGCCGAGGCGGCGCGTCAGCACCGTTTGCGTGAACGATTGTGGCAGCGGCTGCAGCGGCTTGCGCAGATTCATCGAAATGGGGATGCAGCTCATTGCGCGCCGCACATCCTCAACGTCAGTTTCGAGGGGGTGGAAGGCGAGGCGCTGCGCGCGAGCCTGCCGGAGCTTGCCGTCTCCAGCGGGTCGGCGTGTTCGTCGGCGACGCGCGAGCCCTCTTATGTCCTGCGGGCACTGGGTCGCGATGACGAACTGGCCGGTGCATCGCTGCGCCTGTCGCTGGGACGTTCGACATCGGCGGAACAGGTCGATTGTGCGGCCGACCAGATCATTGCAGCGGTCCATCGGTTGCGCGCTTTGTCGCCGACGTGGGGTGGCTCAAGTGTCGCGACGGACGTTGAAACGACAACCGCGTTTGCTGGCGACGACAATGTTTATATGTATCCGGCGCCGGTGTGGGCTGCCTTCGGCGCCGTGCGGCACGCCGGGACCTTGCCTGCAGCCGACAACGTTGTCTGCAGCCAGGTCGGAAGCCCGGCTGCCCGCGCGCAACTGGAGCTGAGTGCGCGCTGTACTCCGGAAGGTGTGGTTGAGGCGGCGCGATTCCGCGCCTACGGCTGTCCGACGTCGATTGCGGTGGGGGAATGGCTTGCCGGTCGGATCGAAGGCTGCAGCACTGCCGTTGCCATCCCGCCAACCGCCGCCGATATCCGTGCCGCGCTTGAAATCGGTGAGGACAAGGCCCATTGTGCGCTGATGGGCGAGGACGTCCTCCGCGCCCTGTTTGACCAGATCCATAGAATTCGCAGATGAGTATTCAACTGACCGAAAACGCCGCTCGCAGGATTCGTGACCAGCTCAACCAGCGTGGTCACGGTCTCGGTCTGCGTGTGGGTGTCAAGAAGTCCGGCTGTTCCGGCTTCGCCTATACACTCGACTATGCCGACACTCTGGGTGCCAACGACGCGGTGTTCGAGCAACACGGCGCGACTGTGGTTGTGGCGCAGGATGATCTTGGAGTGCTCGACGGCATGACCCTGGATTTCCAGAAGCAGGGTCTGAATGAGGCATTCAAGTTCATGAATCCACAGGCAAAGGCGTATTGCGGCTGCGGCGAGAGCTTCACCGTCTAGGGCTCGCGGCAACCCCCGGGCCGCCGTGGCGCTTCATTGCCGCGTTGCAGCAGAACCGGCTATAATTTACTGATTTCATTGGGCCTAGCGGGAAACCCGCCGGGCCTCACTTTTCTTTTGCTTTTGAAGGAGTTCCGCTGTGTCGGTCGAACGTACGCTGTCCATTCTCAAGCCGGATGCTGTTGCCAAGAACGCGATCGGTGAAATCATCGCTCGCCTCGAAAAGGCCGGCCTGAAGGTTGTTGCCGCACGCATGAAGCATCTGAGCAAGGCTGAGGCCGAAGGCTTCTACGCGGTGCATAAGGAGCGTCCGTTCTTCGGCGATCTGGTCAGCTTCATGATCAGCGGTCCGGTGCTGGTGATGGCGCTGGAAGGCGAGAACGCCGTGGCCAAGTATCGCGACGTCATGGGTGCGACCGATCCGAAGAAGGCGGCGCCGGGCACGATTCGCGCTGACTTCGCCGAGTCGATCGACGAGAACGCATGCCATGGTTCGGACAGCCTGGAGAATGCTGCGATCGAAATCGCGTACTTCTTCAGCACCACCGAGCTGTGCCCGCGGACGCGCTGAGCGCCACGGACTTCTTGATCGGGCACATGAGCACGGATTCCGTCACTCAGACCAGCAGCCAGGACGTCAACGACGTCCTGGCTGCTGCGCGTCGCCCGGCCAAACGCGTCAACCTGTTCGGACTCGATCGGCAGCAGCTGCGGGCACGTTTTGCCGAGCTCGGTGAAAAGCCGTATCGGGCCGATCAGGTGATGCAATGGATCTATCGTCGGGGCAAGGATTCCTTCGACGATATGACCAATCTGTCGAAAGACCTGCGCACGCGGATGATCGAGCATTTCGAGATTCGCACGCCGGAGCTGGTTACCGAGCAGGTCTCCAAGGACGGTACCCGCAAGTGGGTGCTGCGGCTCGATGGCGGCAATGCGATCGAGACGGTCTATATTCCTGAAGAATCGCGCGCGACGCTGTGCATTTCGTCGCAGGTCGGCTGTGCGATGGATTGTTCGTTCTGCTCGACTGCGCAGCAGGGCCTGAACCGCAACATGACCACGGCCGAGATCATCGCCCAGGTCTGGTTTGCGGCGCGCACGCTGGGGGGCGATTTCCAGAACGAGCGCGTGATTTCCAACGTGGTATTCATGGGTATGGGCGAGCCGCTGGCGAATTACAACGCCGTGCTGCCCGCGATCCGTATTCTGCTGGACGACTTCGGTTTTGGCCTGTCGAAGCGTCGCGTCACCGTCTCGACCTCGGGTCTGGTGCCGTTCATCGATCGACTCAGCGATGACGTTGACACCGCATTGGCCGTGTCGCTGCATGCGCCCAACGATGCGCTGCGCAATGAGCTGGTTCCGGTCAATCGCAAGTATCCGGTGGCCGAGCTGATCGAGGCCTGCCGGCGCTACACCGAAGGCAAGGACCGCAAGGCCCATATCGTTTACGAATACGTGATGCTGGATGGCGTCAACGACAAGCCGGAGCACGCGCGCCAGCTGGCGAAGCTGCTGGGCGGCATGGCGGCCAAGGTCAATCTGATTCCATTTAACCCATTCCCGAATTCCGGCTACGAGCGTTCGAAGCCTGAAGCCATTCAGGCCTTTGCCGAGATCCTGCGTGCGAAACGCATCCTGACGACGACGCGCAAGACGCGCGGAGACGACATTGATGCGGCTTGCGGGCAGCTCGTCGGCAAAGTGCAGTCCAAACAGAAGAACCGTCTGCGCGGCATTCCGGTGGTGGCACGATGAGACGAATGGGGCTGCTGGTCGTTGCCGCACTGACCGTTGCGCTGGGCGTGGCCGGATGTACCTCCGCGGCCAAGCGGGCCGAGAACGAATCCGAGGCGCGCTCCGTCGCCGAGCAGGGCATTGCCTATGCCCAGCGCGGCGAATATGACCAGGCATTGACCAAGCTCAAGCGTGCTCTGTGGCTCGACAGCACGCTGACACCGGCCCATGCCGGGATTGCGCTGGTCTATTCCAACACCGGCAAGCCCGACAAGGCGGAGAAGCACTACCGCAAGGCGCTCAGCCTGAGCCCGGCAGACCCGGTGCTGAAGAATAATTTCGGCGTGTTCATGTGTGGGCAGGGCCGCGTTGAAGACGGCGAGCAATTGCTGGTGGAGGCAGCCAACGACAAGCGCTATCCGACTCCGGCGGCAGCTTGGACCAACGCGGGCACCTGCGTGAAGGCCAAAGACCTGGAGAAGGCTGAGCAGTATCTGCGCAAGGCGCTGCAGATCGATCCCGACAACCGCGAAGCCCTCGCGCAGATGGCACTGGTCAGTTACTCGCGCAAGGATTATCTGAGAGCCCGTGCCTTCCTGCAGCGCTACGGCGTTGAGGAAGCCCCGACGGCCGAACTGCTGGACATCGCCGTGCGCAGCGAGCGCGAGCTGGGTGATCTTGATGCATCACGACGCTACGAGCGTCTGCTGAAATTGAAGTTTCCTGAATTTTCCGAACCCGTATCTTCTTCGCAGAGCCAGTGATGAGTACCGAATTCCCGGCAGTCCCCGCCTTGACCGAACCTGCTGATGGCGTCGGCACCGCATCGGACGCTCTGGAGACCACTCCTGGCACGCGCATCCGGAATGCGCGTGAACGCGCCAAGATGTCGCTGGACGATCTGGCGATGCAGACCAAATTGGCCAAGCCGACGCTGGATGCGCTTGAGCGCGACGACTACAACGCGTTGCTCGAACCGGTTTACGTACGCGGCTACTATCGCAAGTGTGCAAAGGTGCTGGGGATCGACGAAGAGCCGTTGATCCGAGCGTATTCGGCGCGCGTGGTCGAGAAGTCGCCGGTTGCACCATCCAAACTGCGTCTGGCGTCCGGAACCGAGTTGGGCTCCAGCAGTCGTCTGCCGGTGGCGATGGCCGTGCTGGCTGCCGTTGTTGCGGTGGTTGCGTGCGCCTTTCTGTGGCTGGCTCGCGACGAGACCAAAACCTATCCCACCGCTCCGATGACGTCCGACGCGATGGGGGTCAATACCTCCGATCTGACGACGCAGTCCGTGCCGGCAGACTCGGTTGAAGTGGTTGGCGCCGATACGTCGAGCGGCGCAGCGGACGCCACGACGCCTATTGAGAGTGCGGCCTCAACGGCCGACGGCGCGGAAGTTGCGCCGGCTTCGCCCGCAGCGGAACCCGCAGCGGCGTCGACGACATCGGCCAGCTCCGAGCCGGGAACCTTGTCGCTGACATTCAGCGAATCCTCGTGGGTTCGGGTTGATGATGCCGCGGGCAAGACCTTGCTCAACGGCACCAAGCAGGCTGGTGAACAGATCAATATCAATGGCGCATTGCCGCTGAACGTGTTCCTTGGGAATGCCCCGGGTGTGCGCGTTGAATACGAAGGCCGCGTGTTTGATACCGGCGCGTTTACCCGTAGCAACAAGACTGCGCGTTTCGGCGTGCCGCAGTCGTAACGCGGCGGGGCAAATCATGGCGATGACCAGCCACCATCAGATCACACGTCGGGTTTCGCGTGCGATTCGCGTCGGACGGGTGACCGTCGGCGGCAGCGCTCCGGTGGCGGTACAGACCATGACCAACACCGACACCGAAAACGTCGATGCCACCGTGGCGCAGATTCAGGCGGCGGTGAAGGCGGGTGCCGACATCGTGCGCGTCTCGGTGCCGACCGTGAAGGCGGCGGAAGCCTTTGGCCAGATCAAGCAGCGGGTCGGCTACGTGCCGCTGGTTGCGGACATCCACTTCAACTACAAGTGCGGTATCGCTGCGGCTGAAGCAGGCGCCGACTGCCTGCGCATCAACCCCGGGAATATCGGTAGCGATCGCAAGGTGGCGGAAGTGATTGCCTGTGCCAAGCATCACGGCATTCCGATCCGCATCGGCGTTAACGCAGGCAGTCTCGAGGCTGATCTGCAGGAAAAATACGGCGAGCCGAACGCCGATGCGCTGGTCGAATCGGCGTTGCGCCACATTGAAATCCTGAAGCGTCACAACTTCGAGGACTTCAAGGTTTCGCTGAAGGCCAGCGAAGTGTTCATGACGGTATTCGCTTACCGCAAACTGGCGACGTTGATCGATCAGCCGCTGCATCTGGGTATCACCGAAGCGGGCGGACTGCGTGCCGGTAGCGTCAAATCGGCCATCGGCATGGGCATGATGCTGGCCGATGGCATTGGCGACACCATCCGCGTGTCGCTGGCAGCTGATCCGATCGAAGAGGTCAAGGTCGGCTGGGACATCCTGAAGTCACTGCATCTGCGGTCGCGCGGGATCAATCTGGTGGCGTGTCCGTCGTGTTCGCGTCAGAACTTCGACGTGATCAAGGCAGTGGCCGAGCTTGAAAGCCGTTTCGACGACATCGATCAGCCGCTGGATCTGGCGGTGATCGGATGTGTCGTCAATGGTCCGGGCGAGGCTCGAGAAGCCGCGATCGGCGTCGCCGGGGGCTATCCGAATTCAATCTTTGTCGACGGTAAGATCCAGCACAAAGTGCACAACGACCAGCTGGTCGACGTGCTCGAGCGGCTGGTACGCACCAAGCTTGCCGAGCGCAAGGCTGCGGCAGCTGCCAATGCCGAGGCGGGTGCCGTGGATGAGGCGACAACGAACCCCATTCCAACTGCATAAATGGCCAATCTGTTTCAATCAGTTCGCGGCTTCAACGATGTTCTGCCGCCGGATACTGCAATCTGGCAGCACCTGCATCGGGTCGCCAACGAGACCTTTGCCGCCTACGGGTACGGCGAGATCCGGCTGCCGTTGCTCGAACATACCGCGCTGTTCTCGCGTTCGATCGGCGAAGTCACCGATATCGTCGAGAAGGAGATGTTCACGTTCCTGGATCGCGAAGGCGACAGCCTGACGCTGCGTCCTGAGGGAACCGCCTGTTGTGTGCGCGCAGGGCTTGAACATGGCTTGCTGCACAATCAGCAGCAGCGGCTGTGGTACGCCGGGCCGATGTTTCGCCATGAGCGTCCGCAGGCCGGGCGCTACCGCCAGTTTCATCAGCTCGGTGCCGAGGCTTATGGCATGGTCGGGCCGGATATCGACCTGGAAGTCATCGCACTGTCGGCGCGGCTGCTGGCGCGTCTCGGCTTGCGCGATCTGACTCTGGAGCTGAATTCGCTGGGTTCGTCCGAGGCGCGTGCGGCGTATCGCAGCGCGCTCATCGATTTCCTGCAGCGTCACGAAAGCTCACTGGATGCGGACTCCAAACGGCGCATGCACAGCAATCCCTTGCGCGTGCTGGACTCCAAGTCGCCGCAGACTCAGGAGATCCTGCGTGATGCGCCGAAACTGATTGATGCTCTGGACCTTGAATCGCGTCTGCATTTCGAGCAGCTGCAGCAGGGCCTGAGTGATCTGGGCCTGCCGTTCCGCCTGAATTCGCGGCTGGTGCGCGGGCTGGACTATTACGGTCGTACCGTGTTCGAGTGGACTACAACGGCGCTGGGTGCTCAGGGCACCGTCTGCGCCGGCGGCCGCTATGACGGTCTGGTCACGCAGCTGGGTGGCAGTGCCACTCCGGCAGTGGGCTGGGCCTGCGGAATCGAACGACTGATCCTGCTGATGAAGGCGCAGGGCGTTGCGGTGCCGGATACCGCTCCGCATGTGTATTTGTGCTGGCTGGGCGATGCTGCGCAGCGTGAGGCGGCGCGCCTGGGCGAGCAGCTGCGCGATGCGCACCCCGGATTGCGCCTGGTCGTCAACGCCGGTGGTGGCAAGCTGGCCGCACAACTCAAGCGTGCCGACCGCAGCGGCGCGCGTGTTGCGCTGATTCTGGGGGATACGGAAATCGCGGCACGCACCATTCAAGTAAAATCGCTGCGAGACACCGATACCTCACCCGCATCGATCCCAGAACAGCAAATCCTGCCGTGGTCGGAACTGTCCGGCTATGTTGCGGGTCTGTTCGACGCATGATTCCAATACCAAGAGCGATCCAGTGACGACACACTACGACGACGAAGAACAAGCCGAACGCCTCAAGCAGTGGTGGAAGGAGAACTGGATTTCGCTGGCCGCTGGCCTGGTGATTGGTCTTGGAGCGATCTTTGGCTGGGAAGGCTGGAAGTCTTACCAGGGGACGCGTGCGGCAGAGGCCTCGCGGATGTACGAGGATCTGCGACTGGCGCTGGGCGAGGCTCGGGGTCAGGATGCCGAAAAAATCGGCTCGGCCTTGATCCAGGATCACGGCAGCAGTCCCTATGCGTCCGGCGCCGCGCTCTACCTGGCGACTGACGCGGTCAAGCGCGGTGAGCTCGATCAGGCCCTGACGCATCTGCAGTGGGTGCGGGAACACGGCAGTGATGATGGCGTCCGTGAAGTCGCTGCACTGCGGGCGGCGCGGGTGCTGTGGCAGCAGGGCAAGCCGGATGAGGCGCTGGCGCTGATTGCCGGCGACGGCGGGGAATTCCAGGCGATGGCGCAGGAGCTGCGCGGCGACATTCTGCTGTCTAAGGGCGATCGCAGTGCGGCGCGCGAGGCCTACCAGAAAGCATTGGGCGCGAGCGACGACGAAGATGTGGCGGCACGTGGTGATCTTCAGCGCAAGCTTGACGACCTCAACGATGTGGTGGAGTCATGATGCGCCGCCTTCTGTTGGCGCTGCTCGCAGCGAGTGTTGTGACGGCATGCTCAAAGGACAAGGTTCGCGAGCCTGCGGAACTGAAGGACATCGAGAATCCCGCACTCAAGTTCAAGACGGCGTGGAGCTCACACCCAGGTAACGGCAGCGGCGACTACTATGGCGAGCTGGGCCTGACGCTGGCGGAAGATGCGCTATACGCCGCGGATGTGAAGGGCCGCGTATACGCGCTGGACCCGGTAAACGGCAAGACGACCTGGCGGGCGCAGACCGGCGAACGTGTGATTTCCGGTCCGACCGTGTCGGGTAACGCGGTTTTCGTGGGCTCGATGGATGGGCACGTGATCGCGCTCAAGCGTGCCGACGGCAGCGACTACTGGAAAACCAAAGTGTCCAGCGAAGTTCTGGCGCCGCCAGTCAGCGACGGCACCTTGACCATTGCACGCGCGGGTGACGGCAAGATCTACGCGCTGTCGTCCGTCAGCGGCGCGCAGGTGTGGATGTTCGATCGCACGGTGCCGAACCTGACGCTGCGCGGGCTGGGACGTCCGGAAATCGTTGGCAGCCTGGCTTTCGTCGGCATGGACAACGGCCGCGTCGCCGCCGTGCGCATGGCTGACGGTCAGGCGCAGTGGGAGCAGTTGATCGCCGCGCCGACTGGACGTAACGAACTCGAGCGGTTGACCGACGTCGATGCGACGCTGCTGGTCGATGGCGGCGAGCTTTATGCGGCGAGCTTCGGAGGCGAGGTTGTGTGCCTCGACGGCGACACCGGACAGGTGCTGTGGCGTCGTTCGCTGCGCAGTTATACGGGCATGGCCCGGGTCAACGATCTGGTTGTTGTCACCGATGAATCCGGGGTGGTCTGGGGTCTGGACGCCCGCACCGGCGCCGCAGCGTGGAAGAACGAAGATCTGCTCTATCGCAAGCTGTCACCGCCCGCGGTGTTCGCCGACCATGTCGTTGTGGGGGATTTCGACGGCTATCTGCACTGGCTCGATCCCAAGGACGGCCGCATCGTTGCGCGCGGTCGTATCGGCAGTGACCCGATCCGCACCGCGCCGGTGGCCGGTCCGGACATGTTGTATGTGATGAATGTGGCCGGACGCATCAATGCGATCCAGCTGAAGCCGGCGCCGACGCGCTGAGGCCTTGTTGTTTCCCAGGCCGGCACTGCGGAGGCCAAGTCCGCAGTGCCGGCCGTTTTCGTATGACGTTGTCGATCGAATGCGGGTTTCGATCCGGCGTCACCTGATAGCGTGAACGCGCGATGCGCTGCGCACCACTGTGTGATCTAGAATGACCGACATGACCGACAAGTTGCCTACGCTGGTGCTGGTCGGCCGACCCAATGTCGGCAAATCGACCCTGTTCAATCGCTTGACCGGGACTCGTGATGCGCTGGTCGCCGACTTCGCCGGGCTGACACGAGATCGTCAGTACGGTACGGCCGAGTTCGAGGAGCGCGCGTTTGTCGTGGTCGATACCGGCGGTTTGATGCCGGAAAGCAAGGACCCGTTGGCGGCATTGGCAGAGGACCAGGCCGAACTGGCGCTGACCGAGGCCGATCATGTGCTGTTTCTGGTCGATGCCCAGTCCGGCAGTTTGCCGGCGGATGTCTCGATCGCGCGGCATCTGCGCAAGCTCAACAAGCCGGTCACTCTGGTCGTCAACAAGGCCGAGGGGCGCCCGCATGAGCTGGCCGCTGCCGACTTCCATTCGCTGGGTCTTGGCGAGCCGCTGACGATTTCTGCCGAGCACGGCAAGGGCGTCGAGTCGATGCTGCGCACGGTGCTGGCTGATCTGCCGGTCGTCGCTCCCGATGCCGGCGAGATGGACGATGGCACTGCGCGCGTCGCGATCGTCGGTCGTCCCAACGTCGGCAAGTCGACGCTGGTCAATCGCCTGCTGGGTGAAGAGCGACTGCTGGCGGCAGACGTGCCGGGTACGACGCGCGACGCGATCGCGGTGCCGTTTGAATACGAAGGTCAGGCGTTCACCTTGATCGACACGGCTGGCGTGCGCCGGCGCGCCAAGGTCTGGGAAGCGGTCGAGAAATTCTCGATCGTCAAGACGCTGCAGGCCATCGAACGCGCGCATGTGGTGATCGCGGTCGTTGATGCACAGAACGATATCGGCGAGCAGGACGCGCGTCTGCTCGGACTGGTTGCCCAGCGTGGTCGCGCGATCGTGCTGGCGGTCAACAAATGGGATGGTCTGTCGCCGGAAGAGCGCGAACAGGTCAAATACCGCGTGAAGCTGAAATTCCCGTTTCTCGATTACGCGCCGGTGCGTTTCATTGCGGCCAAGCACGGCTCCGGACTGCGCGAACTGATGGATTCGGTGCAGGCGGCCTACGCCTCGACGATGCGCGAGCTGTCGACCGGCGAAGTCACGCGGGCGCTGGAGCAGGCGGTCGAAGCGCATCAGCCGCCGGCGGTACTGGGGCGTCGCATCAAGCTGCGCTATGCGCATCAGGGCGGCAAAAATCCCCCGCGCATCGTGGTGCACGGCAACCAGACCGACAAGTTGCCGGCATCGTACAAGCGCTATTTGAGCAACCAGTTCCGCGAAGCGTTCAAGCTGGTCGGCGTGCCACTGCTGCTGACCTTCAAGACCGGCGACAACCCGTTCAAGGATCGCAAGAACGAGCTGACACCACGCCAGATCAAGAAAAAGCGGCGCTTGATGGCACGGGTCAAATCACGCTGAGTCCGCGCCGCAGACATTCGCGCGGAGCAGTGCCCGTGTTAGCGTTGTCTGCATGAGTGAAGCAAATCCGGATACTGAACCCGCTGCAACCGCGGGAGTGCCGAGCCGCGTTGTTTTGATCTGTGATGACCCTGACGAGCCGTTGCTTGAACAGGTTCGCAGCGCGGCTGTTGAGCGCGGCATCGATCTTCTGGAAGTAGACGCGGCTGCGCTGATCGACGCTCCCCAGCGTGCGAGCGATGTTTCCGACTGGATCGTCGTCGCCAGTGAAGGCAAATTGCCGCAGCTGGCCGATGCAGCCGTGCGGCAGCGGGCGAGGGTTGCGGTGATTCCGCAGAAGGGTTCAGCCATCCCGCGTCTGCTGGACCTGCCCAAGGGTCTTGATGAGCGGCTGGAGCTGGCGTTCTCCAGTGACGTCATCGAGATCGATGCCACGTACTGCAACGATGAGCTGGTGCTGGGCGTCGCCGCCATTGGGGATGTGCCGTTTCTCGATACCCGCGGCCGCGCGTTTGTGCGGGCGCAGTCGAGTCTGCGCGGTCGCTGGGCGGCTGCGGTCGGTGTATTTATCGGCACTGTGCGCCGTCTGTTTTCGATCCGGCCGACGCGGATCGGGTTGCAGATCGGCGACGAGGAGAAGCCGCGGCGAACCGCTGTCACGGGCATCGTCGTTCTTGAAAACGACGCTGACCACCTGAGCGCGCAGTTGTTGGGCGAAGCGTCATCCGCACGCAACGGCCGACTGTCCGCGATGCTGTTTGCGCCCGCATCGGTGGCGGCGTACATCGCCGCGCTGATCCGAGCGACCATTGGCGTCGGCAGCCTGCCGAGTGCGTTGTCGATGGTGCAGACGCGCAGTCTGCAGATCGAGTGCGACCAGCCGCTGCACTACCGGATTGATGGTCGTCCCCGCAGCGCAAAGCAGATTTTCTTTGAGGTGCGACCGCGTGCGCTGTCGGTCAAGGCGGGCGCCCGCTTCGGCGACGACAATCCGGAAGGGCAGAAGGATCGCGACACATTGCGACTCAAGACGCTGCCGGAGAACGAGGCGCGCCTGGCCTCGATCAGCAGCCGCCTTCCGCTGTTTACGCATGCGCTCGAAGATGATTTCAAGGAGTTGTTCCAGCTGCTGCGGGAGAACGCCCGCGTCAGTCCGGACTTCGTCATTCTGATGCTGGCTTCGAGTCTGCTTGCCGGGTTCGGTCTGGTGATGAACAGTGCTGCGGTGATCATCGGCGCCATGGTGCTGGCACCTTTGATGGCACCGATTGTTTCCCTGTCGATGGGCATTCTGCGACGCGATACGCGTCTGCTGCAGCAGGCTGGGCGGACGATCGCCATCGGGGTCGCTCTGGCGCTGTCGGCCGCTGCGCTGCTGGCTTTGATTACGCCGCTTCAGCGCGTAACGGCTGAAATTGACGCGCGTCTGCATCCGTCATTGCTGGATCTGGCGGTGGCGGTGATCTCGGGCATCGCAGCGGCGTATGCCTATGCGCGTGAAAGCGTGATCAAGAGTCTGCCGGGTGTCGCCATCGCCGTGGCGCTGGTGCCGCCGCTGGCCGTTGCCGGAATCGGCCTGGGCTGGGGCGATCTGCGGATTTTTGGCGGAGCCGCCTTGTTGTTTCTGACCAATCTGGTCGGTATCGCTGCTACTGCCGCTCTGACCTTCCTGGTACTGGGCTACGCCCCGATTCATACCGCGGTGCGCGGCTTGCGCGTCTTGGCCGTGGCGACGTTGCTGATGGCGCTGCCGCTGACGGTATCGTTTGCGCACATCGTGCAGGTCTGGCGCTATGAAAACGCGGTGGTATCGGACCCGGTGGCGATCGGGGCACGGGATCTGGAACTGACCGAAACCAGCGTGCGCGTCGATGGCGACACCGTTGTGGTGCGCGCCACAGTGGTGTCGGCGCAACCGCTGACTGCGCAACAGGCGGATCACATCAAGCTGCAGCTGCAGCAGCGGCTCGACGCAAAGGTACGGGTTGAACTGCAGCAGCGCCTGGTGCGCTGACGTTGGATCAGCGCGGCGGCTGGCGATCGCGCAACCTTTGCAGGCTCTGCGGACTCAGCGCGGGGGTGAGCTGCAGCGTAGACGCAGGATCGTTGTGCAAGGTGCCCGGGTCCTGTGGCGGCCGTGACGTTTGCGGCCTGTTGGCGTTCACCGCAACCGCTGGATCAACGTCCGGCTCTCGCGCGTCAACCACGTACCAGTCGGTGCCGTTGTTGTCGGAGCGGTAGCGGTACTCCTGATCGATCGCCAACACCGAGCTGCCCCAGGTTGCGAAGCGGAAGCCATGCCCGTCGTCCGCGTGCGCGTATGCGGCGATGCTGGAGAGGCACGCGGCTTGTGTCGTATAGCCGATCGATTGCCAGTTCTTCCCAACGCGGACCGCGCAGGCTTGCAGCGATGCCGGATGGTCCTCGGCTGTTACGGCGTCGGGCGCTTGCCCGCGGACCATGGGTGGCAGCAGCATCGCGAACATCGCGGCGGCTGCAATCACATCCTTGTTCATCGCAGTCGTCAGTAAAAATTCTGAATGGTTTGCTGCGGGCGTCTGGCGCAGAGCTGCATCGGTTTCCCGCAGTCCGGCCGGCTTGCACCGTGCTAGGAGTGAAATGGCCAGATCAGCGGAATCAGACAGACGCTGACCAGACCCATCAGCAACTGTAACGGAATACCGACTTTCATAAAGTCAGAAAATCGATATCCGCCGGGACCGGAAACCATCAGATTGGTCTGATAGCCCAGCGGCGTCGAGAAACTGGCCGATGCCGCCATCATCACTGCAATCACGAACGGCATCGGATCGACTCCCAGCGTGCGTGCCGCAGCCATGCAGATCGGATACATCAGCACCGCTGCCGCATTGTTGGTGATCATTTCGGTCAGCAACATGGTCATGCCATAGGCCATTGCCAGCACCAGCCAGGGACTGCCGCCGGGCAGGGTCAACACCAGATGGGCGATGACCGATGCGGCGCCGGTGACTTCCAGCGCCCGGCCCAGCGCAAATGAGCAGGCGATCACCAGCAACACCTGCGTATCGATGCTCTTGCGCGCGGTGCCGAGGCTGACGCAGCCCAGTGCCAGGGTTGCAGCGGCGCCCAGCAGGGCTGCGGTGATCATCGGCAGCCAGTTCAGCGTGGCTGCGATCACGACGGCGCCAAGGATGCCCCAGGCACGCAGCGCGCGATCGAAGCGGGGCAGTTCGGAGTTGGCGACATCGCTGACCAGCAGGAAATCCGGTGAATGACGATTGCGTTCGACCCAGATTGGACGCGCTTCGAGCAGCAATGTGTCAGCGGGTTTGAGTACGACATCGCCCAATCCGCCGCGGATTCGCTTGCCGTCGCGCGCCACGGCAACCACCGAGGCGCCGTAGTAGGTATGGAAGCGGCTTTCGCGCAGCGTTTGATTGATCAGGGGGCAGCGTGCGGAGATCACCACTTCCACCAGCTTGCGCTCGGGGAACTGCTTGCTGAACGACGAGTCTCCCGGATGCGGTGCGGAGAGTCCGCGCACGCGTTGCAGCTCGACGATCGCGCCGACATCTCCGGCAAACACCAGATGATCGTCAGCCAACAGGCGTTCACTTGAGCTGACGGCCGGAACGATGCGACCGTCACGCGCAATCTCGACCAGGAACAGGGTGCCGAGGTGACGCAGCCCGGCTTCCTGAATGGTCTTGCCGACCAACGGGCCACCGGCATCGACCGTCATTTCGACGGTGTATTCGCGCGGGTTTTCGAACACGCTGCTGCTGGTCTTGCCGTCAGGGAGCAGGCGGCGTCCGATGGTCATCAGATAGGCCATGCCGATCAGTGCGCTGGGAATGCCGATCTTGGCAATCTCGAACATGCCGAGTCCCGCGTGTCCGTCGCCTGACCACAGGCCGTTGACCACCAGATTGGTCGAGGTGCCGATCAGGGTGCAGGTACCGCCGAAGATCGCGGCGTAGCTCAGCGGGATCAATAGCTTCGACGCCGGCAGCTGATTGCGCTTGGCCCAGGCCAGCACGGCAGGCAGGAAGGTCGCGACCACTGGCGTGTTGTTGACGAAGGCCGACAGCGCGATCGTGGGCGCCATCACGCGTAGCTGGGCGCGGGCGATATTTTGCGAGCGCCCCAGCAACGCGTGGACCACAAGATCAATGGCGCCGGTTTCGCGCAGACCCGCGGCGATCACGTACATCGCTGCGACGGTGATCATGCCCTCGTTGGAGAAACCGGCGAGCGCCTGTTTTGGATCCAGCACGCCAGCGCTGAGCAGAATCAGCATGGCCAGAACCAATACCAGCTCAGCCGACAGCTTTTCGCTGATCAGCAAGCCCAGCGTCAGCGCGAGCACGCCAAGCGTGATCCAGCCTTCAAGTGTCATGAAGCGTCAGGTCGACAAGGGAGTGGCGGAAACATAGCAGTTTTGAAGGGCGCTGCGTTCACTGCTGCAAAACGGTCATTTGCTTATGCCGTAGAGGTGGGCCATGTACGGTGCCAGCTGCCGGATACGCGGTGCGGTGCAACGCCGCGGTCAACACCAGAGATCAGCGCGGCGCAGCCGAGGAGCGCGACCGTGATGCCGCTGACGAACAAGGCTGGATAGCCGGCAGCGTCGCCAATACTGGCGCCGACAAAGGATGCCATGCCCTGGGTCAGCACCAGTGCGCAGGCGAGCAGGGTGTAATCAGTGCCCGCGTGTTGCGGATCGCTGGCATCCATCATCAGCGTGAACAACGCGACCGTGGCCATGCCGCCAAACAGGTGTTCGGCGATGCAGGCGCTACTGATCATGGGGATGCCGCCGAGACCGCCGGCGGCCAATGCGTAAGGAACCAGGCTGGCCGCCTGCAGGAGGCCGCTCCACAGCAGCGCACGTCGACGTCCTAGACGCCAAGCCAGCCAGGCGCCGGCTGCTGCCCCTGCGACGGTGAATACTGAACCCAGTGTGCCCTTGAGCAATGCGATCTGTGTTTTGCTCAGGCCACTGTCGTGCATGAAGGGACCGATCAAGGACGCGCCGATCGAATCCCCGGCCTTGTACAGGCAGATCAATGCGATGAATGCGATCACGCCGGGCTGGCGCAGCCGTTGCCACCACAGTGCCGAAAGCGCCGCCCACGATGGCGCGTTGTGGCCCGAGGGTTGGCTGCGGGGCAGGCGCAGTACCGGGATGACCGTCAGCGCCAGCAGCGCCGCCATCGTGCCGAACATCAGCGGCCAGCCGTAGCGCGCGAACACCCAGAGCAGCAGGCCGCCGCCCAGGACCATGCCGAGTCGATAGGCGCCGACCTGCAGGCCGTTGCCGAGGCCGCGTTCACGTGGGCCGAGCAGGTTGATGGCGAGCCCATCGGTGGCGATGTCCTGGGTCGCCGAGATCAGGCTGAACACCAGCATCGCGACCAGCACCGGCCATAGCGATCCGTCGAGATTTATCAGTGCCAGAGCGGCTGCCGCAGCGACCGCAGCGACTTGAAGTGCCAGCAGCCACTGTCGACGCGTGCCATAGTGATCCACTGCTGGGGCCCAGACGAATTTCAGGGCCCACGGCAGGAACAGAAAGCCGGACAGGCTGATGGCCTTGAGCGAATAGCCCTGATCGCGCAGCAGCACCGGCAGTGCCTGGGTGAAAAACCCGAAGGGCAGTCCCTGCGCCAGATACAGCGCGCCCAGCAGCAGGACCTTCTGCCGTAAGCTCACGGCAGGTGCTGTGTCAGCGGCAACGCCAGGCAAAGCGCCCGATCTGCGGACTTTCCAGCACGACGTCGTCGCCCGGAACCAGCGGACCGACACCTGCGGGAGTGCCGGTGTAGATCACGTCACCCGGACGCAGTGCCCAAGTCTGAGAAATGATGTGGATCTGGCGCGCGACTGAAAACATCATGTCGCGGGTATGGCCGTGCTGGCGCAGTTCATCGTCGACGCGGCAGGTGAACTCGATGTCCTGCAGATCCTGTTCGAGATAGGGTTGGAACTCGCCCAGCGGTGCCGCGCCGTCGAAGGCTTTCGCCAGCTCCCAGGGCTTGCCGGCTTTCTTCAGGGACGTCTGCAATTCGCGCAGGGTCAGGTCCAGGCCCAGGGTGATGCCTGCAACCCAGTGCATGGCATCGTCAACCGGAATGTCATTGCCGCCACCGGTGACCTGAACCACCAGCTCCGCTTCATGATGGATGCTGCCGCGGCCGCGCGGGAGTTCGATGTCGGTCCCGATCGGAACGACGCTGCTGGGCGGTTTCATGAAGACGACGCAATCGCCGTCCGGCGTGTGTCCAAGGTGGGCCAGTTCGGCGACATGGTCTGCGTAGTTCTTGCCGATGCAGAAAATGCGGGTGACTCGGGAATTCATGAACAGTCTGGGCGTGGATTTGCTGACACCATACCGCAGCTGGCGGAGATGAGGGTGGCACCGATGTGACGGGACAAAAAACTGCGGTCATGGTGCTGTCTCGGCGAAACAAAAAAGGGCAGAGCATGCTTTGCTCTGCCCTCGGGGCCTTAGCTTTGCGCGGCGGCTATTTCTGCTCTGCCAGAAAATCCAGCAAGTCCTTGCGTTCGGCGGTGTCGGCGATGCCGTCAAACTTCATCTTGCCTCCCGGAATGACAGCCTTGGGTTGGGTGACGTAGGCATCAATCCGGTCCGGGGTCCAGACAATGCCCGATGCCAGCAGCGCATCGGAGTAGTGAAAGCCGTCGATCTTGCCGGCGTTGCGCCCGGCCACGCCGAACAGACTCGGGCCTTTCTTGTTTTTCAGCGAACTGGCGACGCTGTGACACTCCGCGCAGTTTTCGTCGAAGACATCGGCGCCACGTTCGGCGTCGGCCAGAGCGGCCAACGGTGCGGCCAGCACCGCTGCGAGCGTCAGCATGGTACGGGTCCGGCTCCAGTGTGAACGATGGCTCATAGCGCGGCCCAGACGAATGCGAGCAGCGTGTTGTTGTCGGTCGCGCCGCGCCCGCTGCCATCGTAGTTGTCGGCACCGCCGGCATAGCGGTCGTAGCGAGTGAACTGCAGGCCGAGGCGCAGGTTCACGTTCGGCGCCATCCACGAGGATTCACTGCCGAACGGAGTGTAGTCGAGCTGCAGCGTTTCACCGCGGGTGTCCGGGCGGTTGCTGCTGCTGTCCGCATACAGGCCGGCGTCGGCGTCGCCGTTGGTGGCGAAGTAGCCGGCAGTGACGCCGTAGTGCTGGTGATAGTAATAAGCGGCGTTGAGGTTATAGCTGTTCAGGCTGAGGTTGGAGTGCTCGGCATCTCCCACGGCGCGACTGCCGGACAGCGATTGCGATTCATGCAGCGCCAACGCATTGACCGTGAATATGTTTCGACGGGTGCCCAGGTATTGATACGAGGCATCGACACCGACATCGCGGTAACGGTCAGTGCGGCCGGTGTCGTCGACTTCCAGATTCGATGACATGCCGACCATGCCGACGGACATCGACTGTGCATGCACATCACGCGTATACGCCAGGCGCAGATACGGCGAGATGCCCGAAGCTTTGACGATGTCTTCGGCCGGCACGCCGAGTGCATCCAGCGTCGAGTGGCCGAGCGAGCGATAGCCGCCGAGTTCGGCGTACCAGCGGTCGTCGAAGAACGCAAAGGCATTGGCGCCGAGGACCTGCGTCTCGAGACCGCCAGCCAGCAGCGGCGCGGCCGGTGCGCCTTCCGGCGCAAGATCCGAGCCCAGATACGGGAAGCCCCAGACCGGCAACGTGTTGAACGGATCCTGCACGCCGGGGTTGTTGTTCAGCGAGAGGCCGGTGATCAGATCCTTGCCCTGGAACGTCAGTGGTCGCGCGTAGCGGACGTCGAGATTGTCCCAGGCGGCTTTGCGGTCGATGCCCGAATAGGTGACCTGGGCAAAGCTGCCGAGGTGATCGGTCAGGCCGCCGCCAAGGAATGCAGAGACTTCCTGGATTGCTGCATTGTCATTGGTGTCGAAATGCTTGGCCGGGGCTTCGGACTGATCCTTTGCGGTCTGGGTGAACTGGCCGACCAGCATCGCGGACAGCGCGAGTGTGCGGTTGTCGCCGTCGGTGTAGCCCCCGAGCTTGAAACGCTGGCCGTAGGGCGTCAGCTGCGGACCGAAGCTGCCAATATGGCACGCGCCACAGTCCTGTCCGGTCTGGCGGGCGAATGAGGGTAGCGCGTGGGCCTGCAGGGCAGTCAGGGAGACGGCTGCAGCAAGCAAGTAGCGCAGCGCCCGACTGGCGGACCGGAATAACGGGAGGTTCATGCAAAAAGCTCCATCAGACATCAGGGGTGAGCATTGGGGTGCTGCCGCGACGTCGCGGCGGCAGCATTTGCAGTAGGGTGTCGTCGCGTCGCACGTAGTGGTGCCATAGCGCCGCAGCGGCGTGCAGGCCGATCGCTGCGAGCAGGGTCCAGGCGCCCCAGCTGTGCCACGTCACCAGCTGCTCCGAAAAATCGCGGTTACGCTCTATCAACGTCGGCAGGATCGGAGCACCGAATAGGGTGACTGTGGTTCCGTGGGCCTGCGTGGCGAGCACGCCGATCACCGGAAGTGCCAGCAGCAGGCCGTACATCAGACTGTGGGTCATCGCGGCGAACCGATGCGTGACCGTCACGCTGGGGTGCGCTTTCGGCGGATTGCGCCAGCGCACCAGAAAGCGGGTGACCGTACCGATCAGGATGACGAGGCCGAGTTGACGGTGAACGGTGAGCAGGTCGGTGCGCAGTGCGTGGCTTTCGATGACCTCGCGCAGCAGCGCGAGCGCCACCGTGCTCAGGACCGCAATCAATGTGACCCAATGCAGCCAGATGATCGGGCGTGCGTGACGTGTAGACATACGGCGTTCTCGATGTGTGACCCGATCGAACAGTGGCGAAAGGACCTCGCTCAGTGCGTTCGACGGCGCAATCTATCGAGGCCGGTCTTAAGAACTGCTTAAGACGGATCCGGCGATAATCGGCGTATGCGTGTACTGCTGGTCGAAGATGATCGATTACTGGGTGCTTCGCTTGTCGAAGCGCTGCGCCGTGAGCGTTACATCGTTGACTGGTGTCGGACACTGGCGGATGCGCGCGTGGCAGTTGCCTCCACGCAATACAACATTGCTCTGATTGACCGCCAATTGCCCGATGGCGAGGGACTGGACCTGATCGATCTGCTGCGCGGTTCCGAGCTTCCGGTTGGTGTCCTGGTGCTGACTGCACGCGACGAGATCCAGCAGCGCGTGCAGGGGCTCGATCGGGGCGCCGATGACTACATGGTGAAACCGTTCGACCTGGATGAGCTGCTGGCGCGCATGCGTGCCGCTGCGCGCCGCTCGGCCGATCGCGGCCCGGGCGGGGTGCTGCGCGTCGGCGCGGTTCTGATCGATCCGGCGCGACGTACGGTGCAGCAGAATGGTGAACGGGTGGAACTGTCGCCGCGTGCGTTTGCGCTGCTGGTGACCTTGGCGCGTCATCCCGGCCATGTCTTAACCCGCCGGCAGCTGGAGGAGGCGCTGTATCCGGCCGGCGACGAGGTCGAAAGCAATGCGGTAGAGGTTCATGTGCATCAGATCCGGCGCAAGCTTGGCGCCGAGATCGTCCGCACCGTACGCGGTCATGGCTACTGTATTGCCGATGATCCTGCCTAAGGCGTCTGTGTCATTGAGACAGCGACTGCTGCAGCAGATCCTGCTGCCGCTTGCGCTGATCTGGCTGCTCAATGCGGTGCTGCTGCTGGGTGTGATCGTGCGCGAAAGCCGCGATGACATCGATCAGAATCTGAGGCTGACAGCACAGCTGCTAGAGGCGCTGGCACCCCAGGCGATCGATGCGACCGCAGGCGTCGCCGATATCGGTCCGAGTCTGCCGATGTCGGTGAGCTACCAGGTCTGGAGTGCTGACGGTCGCTTGCTGCTGCGCTCAGCCGATGCGCCGGAGACCCCCATTGGCGGATCCGATCCGCAGAGCATCGGTACTGGCTTTGCCGACATCCGCATGGGTGATCGCGAGTGGCGCTGCTGGGCGAGCTGGAATGCCGGGCGCAGTCTGCAGCTGCGGATTGCGCAACCGCATTCGCATCAGATTGATGCGACCCTGGACATGGCACTGTCGCTGCTGCTGCCGGCGTCGCTGGCGTTGCCGTTACTGGCTTTGTTTGTCGGGGCGGTGGTAGAGCGCACCACCCGCAGCGTCTCCGGCGTCGCGCAGACCGTTGCCGAACGCTCTCGTGAGGATTTCTCGCCGGTTGATTCCAGTCAGCTTCCCGCGGAACTGGCGCCGCTGGTGGACGGATTCAACGCCCTGCTGGAACGCCTGGCCCAGGCGCTCGCGCGGGAACGGAGTTTTACCGATGGCGCCGCACATGAGCTGCGCACGCCGCTGGCGGCGCTGCGGCTGGATGCGCAGGTCGGGTTGCGCAGCAGCGACGATCCGGCGATGCAGGCAGTGCTGCAGCGTGTGCTTGCCGCGGCACAGCGCTGCAGCATCGCGGTGGACGGGCTGATGACGTTGGCACGGATGGGGTCGCTGCGTGCGGGCGAGCAGCCGATCGAGCGTTTTGCGTTGTCGCGTATCGTCGACGAGACCGTGGCGGAGTTTCGACGTGCTGCGCAGCTGAAGGCGATCGGACTGAAACAGGATACCGACGCGGTGACGATCGAGGGCTATCCGGAAGCCGTCCATATCGTCCTGCGTAATCTGATCGACAATGCAATCCGGCATACGCCGGAGGGCGGGCACATCGGCGTCGCGCTGCATTTGGTCGATGGAGTGCTGCGGATCGAGGTCGAAGACGATGGCTGTGGAATTCCCCCGGAATCACGGCAGCGCGTGTTCGAGCGTTTCTGCCGTCTGACCGACGATGATCACGGCAGCGGGCTGGGGCTGTTCATTGTGCGCGGGTTAGCCGAATCGCTGGGCGGCACGGCGCGGATTGTCGAATCCCGTTATGCCAGCGGAACCCGTGTGCAGGTGGAATGGCCCGTGGTTGTCCGCACCGTGGCTCCGGGCTGAGTACAGCACGCCCAGGTTCCGTCGACTCCAAACAAGAAAGGCCGGACCCTGACGGGTCCGGCCTCGGCGCAGCGTGTTGCGGATGGATCAGATGCGAGCTTCGATTCCAAAAGCGGCGAAGCCCTTCTTCTCGAAGTTGTCGCGGAACATGTCGCGCAGCTTCACCGCGGCAGCGTCATAGGCGTCCTTGTCGGCCCAGGTGTTGCGCGGATTGAGCATGTCGGTCGGCACGCCCGGGCACTCCAGCGGCATCTTCAAGTTGAGAATGTCGTGGGTTTCGGTCGGGACCTTGTCCAGATCGCCGTTCAGCGCGGCGTTCAGCAGCGCGCGGGTCAGACGGATCGAGATGCGCTTGCCGACGCCGTAGGGGCCGCCCTGCCAGCCGGTGTTGAGCAGGATGCAGCGGGCCTGATGATGTTCCATCTTTTCGGCCAGCAGCTTGGCGTAGACATTCGGCTTGTGCGCCATGAACGGGCCGCCGAAGCAGGCCGAGAACGTCGGCAGCGGCTCGGTGACGCCCACTTCGGTGCCGGCCACGCGAGACGTGAAGCCCGACACGAAGTGATACATCACGTCCTTCGGCTCGAGGATCGCGATCGGTGGCAGCACGCCGAAGGCATCCGCGGTCAGCAGCACGATGGTCTGCGGATGCGGGCCACGGCCATGCGGCATGACGTTCGGGTTTGCCGTCAGCGGGTAGCTGAAACGCGTGTTCTCGGCGATCGAGTCGTCGTTCAGATCCAGATCCTGCGGATCGCACTCTTCCATCTTCTTGCCGGGCAGCGGCGGCACGTTCTCGATGATCGTGCCCGACTTCGACAGCGCAGCGGCGATGACCGGTTCGGCGTCCTTGTCGAGGTTGATCAGCTTGGCGTAGCAGCCGTCCTCGAGATTGCACAGGCCGTTGTCGGACCAGATCGTCTCGTCGTCGCCGATCAGGCGGCGCATCGGATCGGCCGACAGGGTGGTCTTGCCGGTGCCGGACAGGCCGAACAGGATTGCGGCATCACCGTCGGGACCGACGTTGGCCGAGCAATGCATTGACAGACGACCGTCCAGCGGCAGCAGGAAGTTGCCGACTGTGAAGATGGTTTTCTTGACCACGCCGCAGTAGTCGGCGCGACCGGCAACCAGACAGATGCGGTTGCGGGTATCAATCAGCACGGTGGCTTCAGCGCGGCAACCGTCACGCTCGGGTTCGCACACGAAGCTCGGCACATTGAGCATGGTCCAGCGACGGGCGTCGATGTCCTTCACGCCCATCAGATCCTTCGGGAACATGTTGTGCGCGAACATGGCGTGCGTGGCGTACTCGCCGACGAAGCGGTAGGGCACCGCGAAGTCGGGGTCCGAGCCCATGTACACGTCCTGCACGTACAGCGGAATCTGCTTGGAGTTGACGTGTTCGACGACGCGCTTGAGCAGGTTCTGGTACTGCTCCGGATCGTAGGGGTTGAGGTCAGCTTTGAACCAGATCTGGTCGGAGACTTCCGGCCATTTCACGGCATAAGTGTCCTTGGTGCGGCGTCCGGTGCAATCCGGGTCGGTGTAGTACACCAGCGGGCCGCGCGAGCCGAGCTTGGTCGCATAGGCTTTCTGCTCGTTCGAAGGACCGTCGCGGCGTACGCGTCCTTTGTCGTTGGCAATGGCCTCGTGAAACAGCTCCTCTTTGGACAGGTTGTATTTGAATTCGATGTTCTTCAGTCCGAAGAGCTTTTCGAGATCAGCCTGAAAGGTCATGTAAGTCCCTCAAAATTACGGAAATTCCAACCACACGCGTAGGGGTGGGGGTACGCGGGGAGCGCAAATGGTAAGGAGGGGGGGGGATTCCCGCAAGCGGCAGCCGTAATCATTCCGGCGCCGCGGCTGTCAATCCGGTGGATTCCTCAGTGTGTAGGCAGCTTGAATCCGGCCACCGACTCGCGCAGTTTTTCAGACAACACGTTCAATTCCTCGACCGCCTGCGCGGTTGAGTGCGCCGAACCCGAGGTCTGCACCGCGATCTCACGAATGACCTGCATGGTGCCGGCGATCTTGGTCGCCTGCGCCGACTGATTGCGCGCCGAAACCGAAATGCTGGTGATTGACTGCGACAGTTCCTGGGACGCCGTTTCGACTTTGGTCAGCGCCTGTCCGGCTTCCTCGGCGCTCTTGGCGCCGACCACCACGTTCTGCGTTGAACGCTCCATCGATACGATGGCTTCGTTGGTGTCGGCCTGAATCGTCTTGACCAAGGTTTCGACCTGACGCGTCGCGTTGGCGGCGCGTTCAGCCAGACGCTGGACTTCGTCGGCAACCACGGCGAAGCCGCGGCCGGCTTCCCCGGCCATTGCGGCCTGGATCGAAGCATTCAGCGCCAGGGTGTTGGTCTGTTCGGCAATGTCGTTGATGAACTCGATGATGTTGCCGATTTCCTGTGACGACTCGCCCAGGCGCTTGATGCGCTTGGACGTGTCCTGGATCTGCTCGCGCAGCGCGGTCATGCCGAGAATCGTGCGGTTCACCGTCTGCGCACCGTCGCGTGCAACGTCGACCGATTGTCGAGCCTGATCGGCCAGCTGTTCGGCGCTCGCCGCCACCTGTTGCAGCGACTGTGAGGTGGTGGCGATGGTGTTGGTGACGTCAGTGATTTCGCGGGCCTGACGTTCCGACGCCTGATTCATCCGTAACGCAGTTTCTTTCGTTCCGGACGCCGCCAGCGCGATTTCCGACGAGGTCGTGGTGATCGTGCCGACCAGGTTGCGCATGTTCTGCACGGTGTAGTTGATCGAGTCGGCGATGGCGCCGGTGAAATCCTCGGTCACGGTGACGTCAACGGTCAGATCGCCGTCGGCAAGGTTGGTGATTTCATCCAGCAGCGACAGAATCGCGTGTTGCTGCTTGGCGTCACGTTCCTCGGCCAGCCGCAGACGGCTGCGGGTGTTGCGCACCAGAATGACGATGAACACGACCAGCAGCACGATGGCCAGGGCGCCGCAAACGGTGACAACGATCGGCAGAATGACCTGACGCACCCGAGTGTCCAGCAGGCTCTGTTCGAGGCCTTTGGCAGTGGCGATCACGTTGGTTGCCGCGCCCTGCAGTTCGCCCGCGGACAGCTGCAACTGATCGACCGCTTCGGCGCTCGCCAGAATCTTTGCGTTGGCCTGTGCGATGGCTTCAAAGCTCTGCGCGGCGCTGCGTGCGAGCTCGCTGACAGCGCCCTGTTCCGACAGTGAGCCGTTGATCTGGGCAAATTCCAGAATCTCGCTATCCAGCTTTACCGCCATCGCCTTGGCGTCGCGACCGCGTGCCAGCAGGCCTCGTGCCTGGGCCGAAATACGTTCGAGCCGGATCAGCTGATCGATGCCAGGGTTGTCGCTGCCACGATTACCGAGGCGGCGTGCGATCTGCTCGTACTGGCTGAACAGGTCGCCATCGGCCGACGACGAGTGAACGGCATCGACAATCGTAGCGGTAGCGGTAGCGGTGGTGCGCCAGGCTTCCTGGCCGTCGATGACGGTCTGCGCGACCTTGGTCAAGCCGCTCCAGGCATTCGACAGTGCGGCCACTTCCGGTTGCACGGCGTTGGGTGCTGGCGGGATGCCGACGTCAGGATCGCCCTGGGCCAGTGTCTGCACCGTCAGGCCGAGGTCCTCGACCCGCGCCGACAAAGTCAGGAAGTCAGGTGTGATGCCGCGGGTTGCGGCTTCGCCGACGTCAACCAGCTGGCCGATATCTGACGAGACCGAGCGGGCCAGTTCGACCCAGGTCTCATCCCGGTTGTCGGTGCGCTGGATCGCGTAGAAGCCGATCATCGCAATTGCAATCAACGCGACGGCGGTGACCAATGTGGCCAGCTCGCGGCGGGTCCCCCGACCCCTGGGTTGTTCTGCCATGTGTCCCCCTGCGCCTGATCGGCTGAATTAGCGTCCCAGAACGGAATTGATTTTGGCCAGCAGATCCGCCTCGCGTACCGGCTTGACCAGATATTCGCGTGCGCCCTGACGCAGCGCCCAGACCCTGTCGGTTTCCTGGTTCTTGCTGCTGACGACAATGACCGGAATGTGTGCGGTGGCCGGATCCTTGGACAGCGAGCGCGTGGCCTGGAATCCGTTCACGCCGGGCATGACGACATCCATGATCACGACTTCGGGCTTTTCGACGCGTACGCGCTCGATCGCGTCCTGTCCGGTGGTGGCTTCCAGCACCGAGTGTCCGGCCTTCTGCAGCATCGTGCGCAGATTCTGAACATCCGTTGGCGAATCATCGACGATCATTACGCGAGCCATACCTTCTCCTGGTCCACGTCGCCCGGCACGTGCGAGCGACGACGAATGGGAACTTTAACCCAAGCGGGTCGGGGTCGAGCGTCTTCCTGACGAATCGGCCGTATGGAAGACTTCGATGCCGCGATGAAAAGTGCGCAGCACGCGGCCGCGCACAGTACGTTCGGCAAACGGGGTGTGGCGGCCGGCACTGAGAAACTTTTCCGGATCGATGCGGTATTGCGCCTTCGGGTCGATCAGGCACAGATTGGCGGTGCCGCCGACGGCAAGGCGTCCGCCGTCGGTGCCGGCAATCGTTGCCGGACCCAGGCACAGGCGTTCGACAGCACTGAGCGGGCTGAGCACGCCATCGTCGATCAAGGCCAGCGCCAGCGGAACCATCGTTTCCAGTGACGAGACGCCGGGTTCGGTCATCGGGAACGGATTGATCTTGGCATCAGCCTCATGCGGTTTATGGTCCGAGCAGATCGCGGCGATGGTGCCCTCGCGCACGGCTGCACGCAGCGCGTCCCGATCCGCTGCCGTGCGCAACGGTGGCTGCACATGACACAGCGCGTTGAAGCCGTCGACATCCTGATCGGTCAGGAACAGCTGGTGCATTGCAACGTCGGCGCTGATCGGCAGATTGCGCGCCAGCGCAGATTCCATCAGTTCGACGCCGCGCGCGGTCGACAGGCGACAGAAGTGAATCCGTGCGCCGGTGTCCTCGACCAGCGAAATCCAGAAGCGCAGCGCCGCGACTTCCGCGGCGGCCGGGATCGGAGACAGACCGAGCCGGGTTCCGACGGGTCCCTCGTGGACGCAGCCGCCGGCGGCCAGGGTTGCATCCTGCGCGAACACATGCGTCGTCAGATCGAGTCCATTGGCATACTCAAGCGCACGCCGTGCGATCAGTGAGTCGCGTACCGGTGCCAGGGCGTTGCTGAAGCCGACAGCGCCCGCGCCTTTGAGGGCCGACATCTCGGCCAGGGCTTCGCCGCCGAGGCCCTTGGTCAATGCGCCCAGGACGCGCACATCAAGTCCGCCAATCTGTTGTGCGATGCGCTGCAGGCGGATCAGCATCGCCGGTGTGTCTATTGCTGGCGAGGTGTCGGGCGGGATGACCACTTCGGTGACGCCGGCCGCCTGTGCTGCGCGGGTTTCGCTGGCGAAGCTGGCCTTGTGTGTCTGCCCCGGTTCGCGGAAACGTGCGCAGAGATCGACGAGGCCGGGCAGCAGCCACTGACCGCGGGCGTTGAGAATGGTGACATCGGTCGCCGCTTCGAGGTGCTGACCGATCGCGGCAATCTTGCCGTCGCGCAGCAGGACGTCACCAACACCGTCATGGGCGCTGGCCGGGTCAAGGATGCGGGCGCCGCGGATCAGCAGTGCCCGACCTTCAGGCAAGGTGGGGACGCTCTCGCTGTGCGCTTTCAGCGACCATTCCTTCATCTGTGCAGGCCGAGTCATCGCAGGACTCCGAGGCGTCGGCGCGTGCGCGTCGGTGCCGTTGGCGATGCGTTGTGGCCGAGGATCATGGCCATCACCGCCATGCGTACGGCGATGCCGTGGCTGACCTGCTGCAGGATCAGGGATTGCGGACCATAGGCGACGTCGCCTTCGATTTCGACACCGCGATTGATCGGGCCCGGATGCATGATGATCGCGTCCTTGCGCAAGGTTTCGAGGCGCTTGCGGGTGAGTCCGAAGTCCCGATGGAATTCGCCCATCGACGGCAGGAAGGCGCCGAGCATGCGTTCTTTCTGCAGTCGCAGCAGGATCACGACATCGGCACCCTCGAGACCTTCTTCGATGCGGTGACACACGCGTACGCCCATCTGCTCGATGCCGGCTGGGACCAGCGTCGGAGGTGCGACCACGCGGATTTCGCGGGCGCCCAGGGTGCGCAGGCCGTGAATGTCCGAGCGCGCCACGCGCGAATGCAGCACATCGCCGACGATCGCGACACGGAGATTGGTGAATTCCTGCTTGTAGCGCCGGATCGTGAACAGATCGAGCAGTCCCTGCGTGGGATGGGCGTGACGTCCGTCGCCGGCGTTCAGAATTGCTACGCCGGGAGCGGCGTGTTCAGCGAAGAAATGTGCCGCGCCGGACGCGTCGTGCCGCACCACGAACATATCGGCCTGCATGGCTTCCAGCGTCTTCAGCGTATCGAACAGGGTTTCCCCCTTGGAGGTGCTCGACGCCGCGATCTGCAGATTGAGCACATCCGCCGACAGTCGCTTGGCCGCCAGCTCGAAAGTCGTGCGTGTCCGCGTGCTGGGCTCGAAAAACAGATTGACGATGGTGCGGCCGCGCAGCAACGGGATGTTCTTTTCCGGACCGCGCAGTGCTTTCTCGAGATCCTCGGCAGTGTCGAGAATCCGGCTCAGCAAATCACTGCTGAGCCCCTCAAGTGTCAGCAGGTGGCGCAGGTTGCCGTGGCTGTCGAGTTGGAGTTCTGGGCTCATGCGTGGGGCGCATTGTCACCGTAAGCGCGGCGAAAAAAAAGCCTGCGATCGTGGGTTTGCATCGCAAAGCTGAGGTGAAAGAGCTTCGCCGGCCGGAAAAACCGCTTTCTGCGCGGGTGGCATCAACCGCGCTGCGCCATCCACTGTTCCAGAATGACCCGCGCGGCCTGGCCGTCGCGATCGCCTTTGCGCACGCGACGGCTCATCTGTCCGCCGGCGCGGGCACCGCGCAGGATGTCGTCCGCCGCACGTGAACTGTAGCGTTCGTCGACCAGGTGCACCTGAAGTTGGGCGCGTTGACGCAGTGCCTCGGCGAAGCGCCGAGCCGCTGTTGTGATGGGCTGTTCGGAGCCATCCTCATTCAGCGGCAGGCCCACGATCAATGCAGTGGGGCTCCACTGGGTGATCAGGCGTTCGATTGCCGGCCAGTCTCCGCTCTGCAAGGTCGGAACCGGCCGTGCGCTTCCGGTGAATTCGTCACCGACGGCGGCACCGATGCGTTTGAAGCCGAAATCGAAGGCGAGGTAGAGCGACATGCCCCGCAGTTTCAGGGTTCCCGGGAACAGTTTCCAGCCAGCGCTGCAATTTTCTTGGCGCTGCGGCTCAAAATGGCTGGCCTTCGAGACGGTTTACGCGTGCCCGGCTTCGCTGCTGATCTGGGTGACGTCGACGCCGAGCAGGCGTGTTGCCGCCTGCCAACGCTCGCCGGCAGGGATCCCGAACAGGATCTGGCCATCGAGCGGGGTATTGAGCCAGGCGTTGTGCAGCATTTCCGCTTCGAGCTGCCCCGCATCCCAGCCGGCGTAGCCCAGGACGACAAAAAACTCCTTGGGACCTTCGCCCTTGCCGATTGCGCCCAGAATGTCGCGCGAGGTCGTGATGTACAGACCTTCATCCAGCGGCAGGCAGGATTCCCAGCCACCGGGCTCGCGATGGATCACGAAGCCGCGCTCCGGCTGCACCGGGCCGCCCCAATAGACGATCGCGCCGCCATCGACCTCGTCATGCTCGAGGCCCATCTGTTCCATCATCTCGGACAGGCGCAGATCGGTGGGGCGGTTGATCACCAGGCCGACCGCGCCGTTGTCACTGTGTTCGCACAACAGCGACACGGTGTGATTGAAGTTCTCGTCCTGCAGCCCCGGCATGGCGACGAGAAACTGGTTCTTGAGTGAATCCGTAGTCTCGTTCATGCGTCCAGTATCGGTTGAGGGGAACACACAGACAAGGCCGGTCATCCCTCCGAATGGGGTGTTTGGGCCGCTGCGTCCGCTTCGGACAGGCGCTGCAATACGGCGCTGGCGGCGATTCCGGTGGCGACACCGAATGCCAGTGCGGCGGTCATCAGCGGAGGCAGAAGCCGCAGCAGGCCGGAATGCGGGACGAATACGGTGTAGGCGGTAAAAAACTGCAGGCTCATGTGTGCGAGTGCCGATAGCACCGACAAGCCCACTGCCGACAGGCCCCAGCCGGGCAGCGCGCGATTCCAGATGCTGGCGGCGGCCAGGACGGTCAGGCTGCCGGCGGCGCCCGAAGCGGACAGCCAGAAGCCCGGTGTCATAAAGCTGCCGACCAGCAGACTGCCGACGATCACACGCAGCAGCGCCACCCAGAGTGCTGAACGCAGGCCATGGCGCAGCAGGACGATCAGGGTGACGACATTGGCCAGGCCCGGCTTGACCCCTGGGATCGGCGACGGAAAGCCGGCTTCCAGCACGTGGATGACGATGGCCAGAGCGGCGAAGCCGGCGATGATACGGTCGTCACGGTCAGCGGTGAGCATGATGGTGTTCATGGTCCCGCGCCTCAGAAGCTGACCGCATCGAGAGCTTCACTGCCATGGCCGGACAGCGTGATGCTGACGCGACTCGGCAGGCAGGCGGCGGCGTCGCCGCTGTGTGAAAGCCAGCCGCTGTGCACGCAGATCTGGTTGCGGCAAGGGCTTTTGCTGAACCGTACGCGGCCATCTTCGATCGTCAGCAGCAGGGGGCCCCGGCTGCCTTCGACTGTCAGCGACCGGTTGATCTGCAGCGGATAGCGGCCGATGGACGTGCCGGCGACACGCACCTCGACCGTGTCAGCGGCCACGGCGGGTTGCCAGAAACGTGCATACAGCCCACCGACGCAGGCGGCAGCCAGGGTGACCGCCAGCACATCGCCGCGGCTCAGCAGGCCGCGCGTCACGGTGCCGGCCCGGGTTCCACCGTGCGTGCGCTGATGCCCTCAGCAAACTTCAGCCGCTGCGCGAGTCTCGGGGTCGCCATTACCTGGCCATCGGTGTCCACCACCAGGACCTTGTCCAGCGCCAGCGCATAGGCCTGTTGTTGCCAGCCACCGGGGCCGGCGACAAACAGCGCAGTGCTGGCCGCATCGGCGGCAGCGCCGCTATCGGCGACGACGGTGACCGAACTCAGGCCGCGCGCCGGAGTCCCGGTATGAGGGTCGAGGATGTGGTGATAGCGCTGACCCTGAAACTCGAAATAGCGTTCATAGTCACCGCTGGTGATGACAGCTTCGTCGCCTTCGATGTCCAGCGTCGCCAGCAGTCGATGCTGGGCGTCGGGGCGCGGATGACGGACGCCGATGCGCCAGGCGCGTTCGCCACGGCGACCGGCCGCGTGCAGATTGCCGCCCGCGTTGACGATGGCGTTCGGATAACCGCTTTCGCGCAGCTGCCGGATCGCCAGATCGGTGGCGTCGCCCTTGGCAATGGCACCGAAATCCAGCTGGATTCCGGGTGCCGGGCCGTAGGCGACTCCGGCAGTGGGCAGGGCTGGAGCGCCGGCCTGAATCTGCAGCTGGGCATGGATTGCCTCATCCGACGGCGGTGTGCTGCGGAAATGCGTTTCGTCGTCGAAGCCCCAGAGTTTGACCAGTGCCCCGATGCGCACGTCGAAGCGGCCGTCACTGAGGCGGCTCAGTTGCGCGGCACGCTCGAACAGCGGGCGCATCGGTTCCGGTACTGAGGCGACCCCGCCTGCGGCCAGAACCTTGTTGATCTGGCGAAGATTGACCGGGGCGCTCGCCGGCCCGGCTGTAGCGGTGGTTACATCAGTATCGGCGTGAGCATCCGGAGTGTCTTCGGTGCCTTGGAGGTCCCATGCGCGCCAACGCAATTCGTAATCCTGCAGAACGCGCTCAAGGCGCGCCAATGCCGCTTCGGCGTCCGCGGGCACCTGCTGCGGTTCGAGATAGACGGAGACTGAAAACAAGGTGCCCATGGCGAGGAATTCGCGTTGCACCACACGATTGTCGTCACTGTCAGCCGCCGGGCGCAGCGCCAGCCATGCAAAGAACACGGCAAGGCCGAGACCGAGGATCAGGCGACGAAAGAACAGGCGCAGGTGGGGTGACTGGAGCATGTGTCGCGTGGCGGTCAGACGGTGTCGGGATTGTCGTAGGTAGGGAAGACAGGGTTTGAGCGCGGGTTCAACGCAGTCGCGCTTCGATTGCGCGGATCAGATCCCCGCCGATGTCGAGCTTGCAGGCGGCGTCGAGCTCGCGCGCACAGGTCGGCGACGTGACGTTGATTTCGGTCAGATAGTCGCCGATGACATCGAGCCCGACGAAGATCAGGCCCAGCTCACGCAAGCTCGGGCCGACCTGGGCTGCAATCCAGCGATCACGCTCGGACAAGGGGCGTGGTTCACCGCGACCGCCAGCAGCCAGATTGCCGCGGACTTCGCCGGCCTGGGGAATGCGCGCCAGCGCGTACGGCACCGGCTCGCCGTCGACCATCAGAATGCGCTTGTCACCCTCGACGATCTGCGGAATGTAGCGCTGCGCCATGATGTGCTGGCGGCCGTTGTCGGTCAGTGCCTCGATCACGGCGCCCAGGTTCATGCCGTCACTCGTGATCCTGAAGATGCCGGCGCCGCCCATGCCGTCCAGCGGCTTGAAAATCACGTCGTGGTGTTCGGCGTGAAACGCGCGTAGCGTGACTGAGTCGCGCGCGATCAGCGTCGGTGCGCAGCACTGCGGGAACCAGCTGATGAAGACCTTCTCGTTGGCGTCGCGCAGCGACTGCGGTCGGTTTACCACCAGCGCGCCCTGATCCTGCGCGCGCTGCAGCACATAGGTTGCGGCGACAAACTCAAGATCGAACGGCGGATCCTTGCGCATCAGGATGGCGTCGAGCTGACCTAGCGGTTCGCTGTGGCTGTCGCCGAACTCGAACCAGCGCTGGGGGTCGTCGAAAACCTCGATCTCGCGAGAGCGTCCCATCGCGATGCCGTCGCGCAGCCACAGATCCTGCATCTCCAGATAACGCAGTTGCCAGCCGCGCTTCTGTGCAGCCAGCATCAGTGCCAGTGTCGTGTCCTTGTACGGCTTGATGGACCGGATCGGGTCCATCACCACGCCCAGTGTGCGGTTCATGTTGTCAGTTCGGCATGATGGGTCAGGCCGCCCGGGTTTCGAGCAGCTCGCGCGTGGCTTCGATTTCGCGGGCGGCGGCGAGTGCAGCCAGCCGAGCCACCACGCCATAGGCGTAGAAGCGGTTGGGGCGGTCGTCAGGACCGCAGGCCGGATTGGGATGACTGCAGCATTCGTCGAAGGCCAGCGGTTCGAAGCGCATGCCCGGCGCGTTCAGATTGTCCTGGCTGCCGCGCTGCGCGTTCAGGCGATAGAAACCGCCGACGACGAACTGGTCGATCATGTACACCACCGGTTCGGCAGTGGCTTCGTCAGCGCCCAGTTTTTCCAGGGTCAGCACGCCTTCCTGGATGATGGCCCCGGTGACGTCGGCGCCTTCCTTGGCGCTGGACATATGGGTGCGCGCCTTGCGATTCATCGTGCGCAGGTCCTCGACGCTGCGCACCGTCATGACGCCCATGCCATAGGTTCCGGCATCGGATTTGACGATGACGAACGGTTCCTGCTGGATGTCGTATTCGGCGTATTTGGCGCGGATATCCTCCAGCAGCAGCGCGACGTTCGCCTCCAGGCATTCCTGGCCCTCGCGCTTGAGAAAATTGATTTCGCCGCAGTTGCGGAACAGCGGATCGATGAACCAGGGGTCCAGATCGATCAATGCGCCCACTTCCTTGGCCACTTCGCGATAGAAGCCGAAATGGTTGGATTTCTGCCGCGCGTGCCAGCCCAGATCCAGCGGGGGGATCACATGCTGGGACAGATCGCGCAGGATTTCCGGTACGCCGGCTGTCAGGTCGTTGTTCAGCAGAACCGCGCAGGGCATGAAGTCGTCGACGTAAACGCGGTCGCCGTCGCGGCGCAGCGGCTCAAGGTGCAGGGTGCGGCCCGACAACTCCAGCGTGAGATCGGTGGCCTCGTGCAGATCGGGAATCAGCGAACCGATCCGGACATGGAAGCCGGCCTTCTGAATCAGGTCGAACAGGGTTGCGACGTTTTCCAGATAGAACTTGTTGCGGGTGTGGTTTTCCGGCACCAGCAGGATGCGCTTGGCGGTCGGGCAGACCCGCAACAACGCCGTCTGCAGCGCCTGGATGCACAACGGCTCGAATGCCGGGTTCAGATTGTTGAACCCACCGGGGAACAGATTGGTGTCGACCGGCGCCAGCTTTAAGCCGGCGTTGCGCAGATCCACCGAGCTGTAGAACGGTGGGGGCGTGGCCTGCCATTGCGCGCGGAACCAGGCTTCGATGTCGGCGGAACGACGCAGCAACGTCGCTTCGAGTTGCAGTAGCGGTCCGGTCTGCGCGGTGGTCAGGTGGGGAACGGGGCTTTGCATGGAAGTGGCTCGCAGTCGGCTGCGCGGCGCGAGCGCCGGCGGCGGAGTTCGTCGGGGCACGCATGGTAGCGCATGGGCGTCCGACACAGCACTGATAGGCAGTGTCCGAGGACTATGCTAAAACGCGGCGAACGCCAGACGCGTATTTCCAAACCCGGAGGAGTGTGTGCCCACTGATTCAACCGCGGCAGCCAAGGTCATGGTCATCGACGACAGTCAGACCATTCGACGGACAGCTGAGACATTGCTTGCGCGCGAGGGGTACCAGGTCATCACGGCTCAGGATGGCTTCGAGGCCCTGGCGATGATTGCCGATCATGCGCCGGACATCATTTTCATCGACATCATGATGCCGCGGCTGGATGGCTATCAGGCCTGCGCGCTGATCAAGGGCAACCCTAAGTTTGCGCGGACGCCGGTGATCATGCTGTCGTCCAAGGACGGTCTGTTCGACCGCGCGCGCGGTCGCATCGTCGGCTCGGACGAATACCTGACCAAACCGTTCACCAAGGACGAGTTGCTGGGTGCCGTCCGCTCGCATGTACGTCGCTAGCCACTGCCGATATGTCTGGTCAAATCAGAGCGATGCGCGGGGATCCTTTCGGGCAGCTGCTTGCGCTTGAGGAGCAGTTGCAGGCGTCGCGGGTCGACAGCGTCGCCGGTACCTCGCAGAACTGGATCGGGCTGGGGTTTCGTATCGGTGAGCGCTGGTTTGTCGCGCCGCGCGAGGATGTGCGCGAGGTGATTCCTCAGCCACCCAGCACGCACATCCCGAATGCGGCCAGCTGGCTGCGTGGGTTGGCGAATGTCCGCGGCGAACTGCTGGCCATCGTCGACCTTGCCGGCTTGCTCGGGCTGACGCCGTCCGAGACACACCGCGCTCAGCGGGTTCTAGTACTCAATTCACGCCGGATTCCGGCGGGGCTGCTGGTCGACGAAGTCGCTGGCTACCGACAGTTCACCGTGGGGGAGCAGCGCAATGAACTGGTACGTGCGGCACAGCCATTCACGCCGTATCTGCTCGGTGCGTTTGTGCATGAGGGTCAGCCGTGGCTGGCGATGAGTCTGCACAAGGTCGCGCTGGGCGATGCATTCAGGACGGCAGCGCTATGAACGCCCAGCCGCATACACAGATGCTCACTGCCATTCACTGGGTTCGTGACGAGCTGGAGCGCGCCATCACGCGCGCCCGCGCCGCGATCGATCACTACGCCGAATATGGCGGTGACCCGCTGCAGCTGCAGCAGGCCCATCAGGAGCTGTCCCAGGTTCGAGGTAGCGCCACCCTGATTCGCTGTCACGGACTCGCCGCGGTCGCCAGCGAGATGGCGCAGGCGCTGACCGATCTGATTCAGGGTCGCATCTCAGAGCCAGAGCCCTTGTACTCGGCGCTGCTGGGGGCTTCGATCCAGCTGACTGACTACGTTCAGGCACTGGCCGACGGCATGCCGGACTGCGTGCTGGTGATGCAACCGGCGATCAACGAACTGCGCCTTTCGCGCGGCCAGCCGGTGCTGACCGAAAGTGAGCTGTTCGTGGCGCAGATGCAGGCGACCGGCGCCACATTGACGCCGGAGGCGTCTGCGCCCGAGGGTGATTCGATCGAGTTGCTGGCGCGACGCTACCTGCCGGTATTCGAGGCATCGCTGCTGTCATGGATCCGGGATGGCGTGGACGCGCAGACTTCTGCTGCCCGCGCCGGCAAGATTGCCGAACAGCTTGCGCAGCGCGCGACGCTGGCGCCTGTCCATCAGTTGTGGCGGGTGGCCGCAGCGGCGATGGAGGCCTATCTGGCACGCGGTCTGGGCAGTGCGCTGGAGCTTAAACGCCTGTTCGGCCGGCTGTCGGCTCCGCTGAAGACACTGGCAGAATCAGGGGAGGCGGAAGCCGCTGCACGCAGCGGAGAGCTGTCGTTGCCGCTGCTGTTCATGGTGGGCCGATCGACGACTCGGGGCGCGCGTGTCAGCGCAATTCGGGCGCAGTTCGGTCTGGACGATCTGCTGCCGGAACAGGCACGCGTCGAACAGCTGCGGCGACGTATTCATGGCCCGAGTACCGCTTTGCTGGGCAAGGTGTCGGATGAGATCCGCGCTGATTTCAGCCGGATCAAGGATCAGATCGATCTGGCGGTCCGCACCGGCGGCCACGCCGATCTGACGGCAACGGTTGATGGACTGCGCCACGTGGCCGACATTCTCGGCGCCTTGGGCTTGAGTCAACTGCGTCAGATCGTCAGCCGTCAGGGCGAACTGCTGAAGGAATCGGCGCAGCGGCCGGCGGATCCGGCGTTGTGGATGGAATTGGCGACCTCGATCCTCCGTGTCGAAAGCAGCCTCGAAGGGGCGCTGTTCAGGCAGATGCATCGAGCCGATGCGATCGCCGGCACGGAAGATACCGTTTCGGATGCCATTCCCGAACCGCGCGATCTGGCACAGGGGCGCGAGGCCCTGTATCGCGAGTTTCTGGTCAACCTGGCGCGCATCAAGACGGCGTTGGACGCGTACTTCAAGCACGTCACTGACGAGATTCCAGCACCCAATGCCTGGTTCAACGAGATTGCATCCGGGTTTGCCGTTCTTGATCAGGTCAGGGCTGCCGATCTGGTGCGCCGTCTGCAGAAGGTCATTGCGGGTGACGCGATCGCGCGCTTGCGTGAACAGAGTGGGCCGGCTGAGCACTTCGCTGATGCCGTCGCCGCCATCGAGTACTACATCGAGGCCGCCCGCGCGGGAGCGCCCGGCGCTGATGCGATCCTGGATCGTCTGGATGTTGCGATTGATGCGGTGGAAGCCGTTCCGGCCGTGGAGATTGCGGATACATCGGTGGCCGATGTCACCGAAACGGTTGTGGATGAGGCGACGACGATCGATGAGGCGCCGGCCGTTGAAGACGCCGCGGACTTGCCCGAACCCGCTGCGGAGCCAACACCCGCGCCGGCTGCAGTCATGGCCGCCGGCGACGATGATCCGGAGATTCGCGAAATCTTCCTTGAAGAGGCCGACGAGGTCCGCGCGACCTTGCAGTCTGCCTACGCGAAATGGCATCGCGACAACCGCGACAACGAAGCGCTGAGTGTCCTGCGTCGGGCGTTCCACACACTCAAGGGCAGCGGCCGTACCGTCGGTGCACAGGCGATCGGCGAGTTCGGCTGGGCGCTGGAAAACCTGCTGAACAAGTGTCTTGATGGTTCGCTGCCGGTCAGCAGCGGCATCGTTGAAACGGTCGGCGCTGCGGTTTCCGTGTTGCCGTCGTTGATCGAGTCGTTCCGTCAGCGTGAGCCGGCGCCGGATGCTGCCGCCACCCTGGCGCAGCGAGCGACCGACTATGCCGAAGGGCGCAATCCCGACGCCGGCAGCGAACCGGATATTGCAGCGGTCTTCCGCGAGGACGCGACCGAAAAGCTGGCCACGGTGTTCAGCTGGCTTGATTCTGCCGCCTACAGTACGGATCTGGGGATCGATCGAGATGCGGTGCGTGCGTTCCACACGATCCGGGGCGCCGCGCGGGTGGTTGATGCGCACGCAGTCAGTGAGCTGGCGGCGGCGCTGGAAGCGTATCTGGATGCCTGCGATGTCGCAGGCTTGCGCCTGAGTGGCGAGAGCCTGGCCTGCGTCAGCGAAGCCACGGCCACCTTGCGTGACTGGATTGGCGACGTCGGGAACGGGGCTCCGCTGGCGCATGACGCGGCACCGTGGCTCGAGCGGATCGGCCGCCTGCAGTCGGATGTGCCTGAAGACGCGGTTCAGGTCAGTGCCGATCGGCAGCTTGCCGAGGTCTTCGCGGTCGAAGCCTTCGAGCTGGTCGACAAGATCGAATCCCAGCTGCGCGAATGGTCGCAGGCACCGAACAATCAGCGTGCGGCTGGCGAGCTGAAAGTGATTTGCCACACCCTGGCCGGCGCTGCGCTGATGTCGCAGTGTCCCGCCATCGGGGCGCCGGCGAAGGCGCTGCAGCGCCAGTTTGACGCCGCTGCCGCAGCGGCGATTGTGCCCTCACCCGAGCAGTTCAGCGTCCTGCTCGGATTTTGCGAGACGCTGTTCCAGGCCCTGGACGCGTACCGCGAAGGTCGTCATGGCGACAGCGGCGAGCAGCTGACTGCGGACATCGACGCGTTGGGCTGGGCTGCGCGCGCTGCTGTCGTTGCCGATAACGTGGTGCCGGCATCGCCAGCCCCGGAAATCGCGGACAGTGTGGTGCAGTCGCTGGATCAGACCGAGTTCGAGCTCCAATCGGAGGCGAACGTAGCCGAGCCGATTTCCGGACCTGATTCGGGGCTCGTTGCGACGGAGTCACAGATCGAGCCTGTCGAAGCACCGGCGCAGGTTGCCGCAGCCGAAGACATCATCGAGATGCCGCCCGTGGCTGCGGATGATCAGTCTGAGCTCGAGTCCGAAGCTGTTGCGGGACTCGAACAGGCGTTGGACGGCGATGGCGTCGACGTTCAGTCCATGAGTATGGATGCTGCGCCGTTGTTGGCGGACGAACCCGATGCAGAACTGCTGGCGATTTTCCAGGCTGAATGCGAGGAATTGCTCGAAGGTCTGGACCAGAGTACGGCGGCGTTCGAGCGCAATCCAGCCGATGTCGGCGCGCTGGCCGAAATCAAACGCCTGTTGCACACACTGAAGGGCAGCGCGCGCGTCAGTGGTCTGAGCACGCTCGGCGAGGTCGCACATCAGCTGGAAAGTTTGTTTGAGCAGGCCGAGGCCGGCACGATTCCGGCACAGACGCAGTTCTTTGCCCGTGTGCAGAATGCCGTGGATGGTCTGCATCTGGCGCTTGACGATCTCAAACGCGGACTGATCCCCGATCTTTCGCAGCTGCTCGAGGAGTTGGCGCAGCCTCTGGCGAGCGATCAGGTCGTGGAATTGCCGCGGTCGGCGCTGGAGGCGGATATCGATACGGGGTCCTCCGCTGCGGTACTGACGGAAGTCCCTGATGCGGAGCTGCAGGCGGAATCGCTGGGTTCCGATGCCCCCATCGAGCTCGTCGAGTCGATCGAGATGATCGAGCCCGTCACCGAAGCAGGATTTGGCATTCCCGAGCCGGTGGCCACTCCAGCGCAGGAACGGCCTCCTGTGTCGAGGCCTCCGGCTGCTGCGCCGGTCGCGACGTCGGCGTCGGGTGCCGACGCACTGGGGCTGGATGAGGAGCTCGTCCGCACTTTCGCGGGTGAGGCCGAGGAGTTGATGGAAGAGCTGGAGCGTGCGCTGCCGCGCTGGCAGGCGCTGCCTGGCGACTACACCCCGGCACGAGATCTGCTGCGTGCGCTGCATACCTTCAAGGGTGGCGCGCGCATGGCCGGTCTGCGCGCGATGGGCGACGCTGCGCATGAGCTCGAGTCCCTGATCGAGGGGCTCGAATATGCAGGCGAGCTCAATGTCGACGCCTTGAACGTCGTCGCCGGTGCTGTTTCGGGGCTGCGCCGTATGACCGATCGCCTGGAACGCGGCGATTACGCCGTGCTGGTGACCGGCGAGCATGAGGACGAACAGGAGGAGGCGAGCTTCGAGGAGCTGCAGGCGCTGGCGGACAGTGAATCGTTGCCGCCCGGCGGCGCGCGCGTTGTCACCGTCGATGAAATCGTTGCCGACGATCGTGCGGCTGAAACGATGCCGGATGTGCCGACACCGTTCGATGCGACTCCCATCGCAACCTGGGATCCCGCACTGTTCTGGCGGCCGGATGACGCGGAGGCCGGCTTGTTGCAGCAGCGTCGCGAGACTGCGCGCGTGCCGGTGGAAGCACTCGACAAGATGCTCAACGAAGCCGGCGAGATCTCGATCTACCGCTCGCGTCTGGAGGAGCACAACTCGGGAATCGAAGCGCAGCTGGATGATCTGTCGCAGGCGATTTCACGCGTGCGTGATCAGCTGCGACAGCTGGATATCGAGACCGAAGCCCAGATCGCCGCACGCGGTCTGAACCAGATGGAGAGCGAGCGCGAAGGGGCTGGCGAGTTCGATCCGCTGGAGATGGATCGCTACACCCGCATGCAGGAGCTTTCGCGCGCGCTGTCCGAGTCGGTCAGCGATTTGTCGGCTGTACACGCGTCGCTGGATCAACTGGCCAGTGAGGCCACCACGATCCTGCTGCAGCAGGGGCGCATCAACACCGAAGTGCAGCAGGGCCTGATGCGAACGCTGATGGTGCCGTTCTCGCGCCAGATCGCACGTCTGCAGCGTGTGGTGCAGCAGACCTCGCAGGAAAATGGCAAGCGCGTCGAGCTGGTGTTCGACGGCGCGGAAGCCGAGCTGGATCGCAACGTGCTGGAACGGATGACGGCGCCGCTGGAGCATCTGCTGCGCAATGCCGTGATTCACGGCATCGAATCTCCGCAGCAGCGCGACAGTGTCGGCAAGCCGGCGACGGGTCGTATTGCGGTGTCCTTGTGGCGTGAAGGCTCGCAACTGTTGATCGAGCTGTCCGACGACGGCCGCGGCCTGGATCTGCAGGCGATACGCCAGACCGCGGTGCGCCGCGGGCTGATGCCCGAGGACGTCGAAATTGGCGACGACGAAGCGGCGCAGTACATCTTCATGCCGGGCTTCTCGACCGCGCGTGCGCTGACCCAGGATGCCGGCCGCGGCGTCGGCATGGATGTTGTGGCGTCCGAGGTCAAGCAGCTCGGCGGAACCCTGGAGCTGGCATCCGAGTGGGGCAAGGGCGCGCGCTTTACCGTGCGCCTGCCGTTGACGCTGGCGATTTCGCAGTCACTGCTGGTCGGCGCGGGGAACGAGTCGTATGCGATTCCGCTGCCGAGCATTACCGGCATCACACGGTTCGCCCGTGATCAGCTTGATGCGCTGCTGGCGGATGACAGCCCGGGGCTCGACTATGGCGGGCACAGCTATCGGCTGATGCATCTGGCCGATCTGGTGGGTGTCCCACGAGATTCCGGCACTGAGCAGAAGACACTGCATGCAATTCTGGTGCGCATGCCGGAAAGTTTTGGCGGCGAGCAGCGACGCGTCGCGGTGGTGGTCGACACGCTGGTCGGCAGCCGCGAAATCGTATCGAAGGCAGTCGGGCCGCAGATCAGCGCGATTCCGGGCATCAGCGGCGCCACAATTCTTGCGGATGGACGCGTCGTATTGATTCTTGACGTGCCGGCGCTGGTGCAGGATCACGCGCGCCGGATTCTGCGCATGCAGGCGGCACCGCAGGTGGCCGGGCCGGCGCAGGCCCCGGAAGAGGCGAAGCGCGAGCTGATCATGGTGGTCGACGATTCGATCACGATCCGCCGCGTCACCGAGCGCCTGTTGCTCAAGCAGGGCTACGACGTGATCACTGCGAAGGACGGCCTCGATGCGATGGCGCAGCTACAGACCGAGCGTCCGCTGGCGATTCTGCTGGATATCGAGATGCCCCGTGCCAATGGGTTCGAGGTTGCGACTTTCGTGCGCAATACACCCGTGATCGCCAATACACCGATCATCATGATCACCTCGCGATCGGGCGAGAAACATCGTGAACATGCCGCAGCGATTGGTGTTGAGCGTTATCTGATCAAGCCGTTCCAGGAAGATCAGCTGCTCGAACAGCTGCGTGAAGTGATTGCCGGAGCCGCTGCATGACGCGCGAACAGATCTATGCGGCGCTGATTGCGATTGATGGCGATCATCTGTTGCTGCCCAATGCCGCGGTCGCGGAAGTTCTGGGCAACGATGCCCTGGTGCCGTCGCTGAAGACGCCACCATGGCTGCGCGGAACCTGCGCATGGAACAGCCGGCAGATTCCGGTGCTGTGTTTCGAGCAGCTGGCGGGAGCGGCCACGGCCGGTGATGCGCGTCGCCAGCGCATTGTCGTGCTGCATTCGCCGGGACGTCATCTTCCATCGGGTAATCTGGCGGTGTTATCCCAGGGCTATCCGCATCTGGTCACCTTGAACCGAACCGCACTCGAATCTGTCCCCTTGCGCGAAACCGACCGCGACGATCTGATCTTGTCGCGCGTCCGCATTGCCAGTCAGCAGGCATTGATTCCGGACCTGGAAACCATCGAGGCCGAGATCGTCCGCGCGCAGATGGTGTCTTGAGGCTGCATCCCCCCCTTCAATGAATCCATCCGATACGCCGTCGCGCTATGCGCGCATGTCCATTGTGGCCGCACTGTCGACCATGGCGCTTAAATTCGGTGCATGGTGGATGACCGGGTCGGTCGGGCTGCTGTCCGATGCCATGGAGAGCATCGTCAATCTCAGCGCTGCGATGATGGCGCTGTGGCTGTTGCGCGTCGCCGCGCGCCCGGCGGATAGCGACCATAGCTACGGACATGGCAAGGCCGAGTATTTCGCCGGCGCCTTCGAAGGTGCCATGATCGCGGTGGCTGCATTGTCGATCGCGTGGGCGGCGTGGCCACGGTTGCTGGCGCCGCAGCCGCTGGAGCAGACCGGAATCGGGCTGGCGATCTGCGCGGTGGCGGCCGGCATCAACTGGGGTGTTGCGGCTGCGATGCTGAAGGCGTCCAAGCGGCACCGCTCGCTGACCTTGAAGGCGGACGCGCATCATCTGATGACGGACGTCTGGACTTCGGGCGGCGTCATCATCGGCGTCGCGCTGGTCGGCGTGACCGGATGGCTCATTCTGGATCCGCTGCTGGCTTTCGCTGTTGCGATCAATATTCTCTGGACCAGTGTGCGGCTGTTGCGTGAATCGGCCGAAGGGTTGATGGACGCAGCTTGGCCTGATGCCGAACGGACCAAGCTGAACCAAATCCTCGACGAGTTCCGCGGCAGCGGCATCGACTTTCATGCGGTACGCACCCGACGTTCGGGCGCGCTGCACTTCGTTTCATTTCATGTGCTGGTCCCAGGCGCATGGAGCGTGCAGCGGGGCCATGATTTCGTCGAGCAGGTCGAGTCGCGGATCAGCGAAGAGATGGCCCCGGTCAGCGTGCTGACCCATCTGGAACCGATCGAGGATCCGCTGGCCCATGACGATCAGATGCTGGGGCGCGAACCGCAAAAGTCAGCCGGGGAGGGCATTTGAGCACGCTGTTGACGCCGCCGTTGATGGATGGCGTCGGCACGATTGCCCATGTGATCCAGCTGGCGGTGGCTCCTGTCTTTCTGCTGACCGGCGTCGGTGCCATTCTGGGTGTCCTGGCCAACCGTCTGGCGCGCGTGGTCGATCGCGCGCGCAGCCTCGAGCTGCGCCGGGCCGCCGCTGACGGGGATGCGGCCCGGCGACTGGATGTGCAACTGCTGACCTTGTCGTTGCGCGCCAAGCTGATCGGTCGCGCGATCACCCTGTGCACCTTGACCGCATTGCTGGTCGCCAGCGTGATCATCACCTTGTTTCTGGGCGCGTTCGTTCCATTCGATCTGACGGTACCGGTCGCCGCCATGTTCATACTGGCGATGCTGTCCCTGATTGCCGCGTTGATCGGCTTTCTGCGTGAAGTGTTCATGGCGACACGCAGTTTGCGCATCGACAGCGGGTCTCCCTCGGGCACCTGACCAGGCCCCGTCCACCGCGCATGGATCTGATTGCCAACATCGACATTGATGATCTCGCGCGGGGCATCCGGTTCTATTGCGATGGCCTTGGACTCAGCGTGCGGCGTCGTTTTGGCGAATCCGGGGTTGAGCTGGAAGGTGCATCGGCCGCTTTGTTCCTGCTGGTCAAGCCTGTGGGGAGCCGGCCATTGCCGCAGGGCGACGCACGACGTGACTACCAGCGTCACTGGACGCCTGTGCATCTGGATTTCGTTGTCGAGGATCTGGATGGGGCGATCGAGCGTGCGTTGGCAGGCGGGGGAGCACTGGAATCCGCGCAGAAGACACATCGCTGGGGTCGCATCGCGCAGCTGAGCGATCCGTTTGGTCACGGCATCTGTCTGATCCAGTTTCTGAACCGGGGCTACGACGAAATCGCCGCAGATCCGGATTGAGCGCGGCAGAGCCGCGACACCCAGTACTCACGGAGGAAGGTTATGACCGGCAGCACGATTTCGATGTATACGCAGTCAGTCCCGCTGTTGCAGCGCGCGCTGGGCAGTCTGGCGCAGATCCTGCGCAAGGCACAGGCGCATGCGGAGGCGCGCAAGATCGATCCGCAGGTTCTGCTGTCCAGCCGTCTGTATCCGGACATGTTTGCGCTGGCGCGTCAGGTCCAGATTGCCACCGACACCGCCAAAGGCTGCGCCGCGCGTCTGGCCGGCGAGGAGCCGCCGTCCTACGAGGACACAGAATCGACCTTTGACGAACTGCAGGCGCGGATTGTGCGCACGCTCGACTATCTGCAGAGCTTCCGGCCGGAGCAGATCGAGGGTTCCGAGCAGCGCGAGGTCACGCTGAAGTTGCGCAGTGGGCCCATCCAGTTCACCGGACTCAGCTACCTGAACGGATTCGTGCTGCCGAACATCTACTTCCACGTGACCACGGCATACGCGATCCTGCGCCACAACGGCGTGGAGCTCGGCAAACTCGACTATCTCGGTCAGCCCTGAGACGTCAATCGCCCCGGCCTTGCGGTCGGGGCGATGTTTCTGACGGTCGATTCCGCCAGGGGTGGCGGATCACTGCTGACTCAGCTCGGGAACGGCACGATCGCAAAGGTGCGGACGACGTACTCGGCGTAGTCACCGCGGGTCACGGTGTGCTTGGGCGCAATCGTGGCCACACCGCCGGCAAAGTCGGCTTTCAGAATGCCGAGATTCAACGCGTCCTGGACATGGCCCAACAGCGCCGGGTCAACATCTCCCGCGTCGGCGACCGCGACCGGATTGCCCTCTGCGTCCGGCGCCGTCAGCGGCGTGCCGGCATAGGACTCGGCGTTGGCCTGGCGGCCGATGGCCTGCACCAGTGCATAGGCGACTTGCTCTCGGGTTACCGACGCCGTTGGCGCGAAGCTTGTCCCGGTTAGCGGCAATAACGGCAGCGACGCAGGCGAGCGGCTCATGATCAACTGGCCGCTGCGGCTGACCGCCGTTGCCGCCGCTCGAATCAGGTTCGACGCGCCGGCGAGATCGGCGAACGGCTCACTGCCGTCGTGCGGACGGGTCTGGCGCACGCCCCAGGCCATCAGGTATTCAGCGAAGTCGCCGCGCGTCAGCGGCGCATCGGCCTGGAAACCGGCGCGCGTGCCGTCGACCAGCCGCTCGGCGACGGCCGCTTCGATGAACTCGGCCTGCGGGTGTCCGGCGATATCATCCAGACCACGCGGTTGCGCCGCGCGGAACTGCAGCACATTCACGTCCGCGGTGCCGGGACCGGCGACGCCGTTGGTAACACCGGCGGGATCGACCGGAACGCCGGAGACCGAACCAATGCCGCGGACGGTCACGGTCCAGGTGCCCGGTACGCCGGTGCCGACCGCGGCGACGTTGGAGCCCAGCAGCGGCAGCGCGATCGACGAGCCGTAGTGGGTGCCATTCGGATCGATCAGAACTACCGCGCAGGTGCACAGGTTGCCCAGCGGCTGGTTCCACTGCGCCATCACCAGCGAAATGTCCTCGCCGACCTCAAAGGTCTCCTCACCGGTGGGGCCGGCCGGCAGGAAGTCGATCGCGTAGCTGTTCTGGATCGATTCGCCCAGCGGAATCTCAGCAAAGAAGCTGCGCTGAGCATGGTTGGTCGCGCCATAGTCCTTGCGCAGGCTCAGGGCCATCGCCAGTGCCGCCTCGATGTTGGCGTAGCCGGCACCGACCTGCCAGGTGTCATAGCCCGGCATGTTGGTGGCGGTGGTCTTGAAGATCTGCTTGACTTCGCGCCACGTCAGTTCCGGATTGGCTTCGAGCAGTAGCGCTGTCAGGCCCGCCAGATGCGGCGCCGCCATGCTGGTGCCGGTCTTGTGCGTGTAGAACGGAATCAGCTCGGGCGGGATGTCGCCGGCCGCGATGTCGGCTTCGGTGTCCAGCGGTGTGAACGGATCGGCCGCGACCGCACGGGTGGAAATGATGTCAGTGCCGGGCGTGACCACGGTCGGACGGTCTTCAACGGTGTAGGTCTCGCCGTCGACTTCCACCTGATAGACCGCATTGGCCAGGCTGCCGCGTGACGACGACGGCGCCAGCAGGCCGGTCTTCTCGCCGTTGCCGGCGGCCAGCACCCACGGTGCCTTCTTGAAATTGCCGGTGATCGTGCCCTGTCCGGAGCCGGAGTTTCCGGCCGAGAACACCACGATCACGCCACGGTCGGCCAGCGCCTTGGTGGCGATATTGGTCGGATCTTCCGGGTCAAAGCAGGTTCCGATATCGTCGGTGTTGCCGAAGGAATTGGTGACGATGCGCAGGTTGAGTTCCGGAGCCTCCTCCAGGAGCTGCAGCGCGTAATCAAAGCCACCCAGCGTATCGAGCACAAAGATCACCGCGCCGGAGCCGTAGCCGGCGAGGGTTGCGCCTTTCGCAGCACCGGCAAAGCGGCCGTCCGACGCGCTGCCGTCGCCGGCGGCGATGCCGGCAACGTGGGTGCCGTGCGAGCCGAGCACATCCGAGTTGGGCACGCCCTCGACCGGGGTGAACGGCAGCATGTCGTCCTGCGCGTTCAGATTCAGGTGGCCAAGCGCATTGCGCTGCACCTTGCTGCCGTAGGACAGGTCCAGATGCGTTGCGTCGATGCCGGAATCGTTGACCAGGATGGTCACACCCTTGCCGGTGATCGGCTCGCCGAGGGCGTTGTGCAGTTCCGGCGCGGCCTGGGCCTGGTCGACCGAGCTCAGATAGCGGGCATCCTCGTTGTCGTAGCTCAGCGGAGCGTTCCAACGCACGGAGCGCACGCCGGGAAGCTTTTCGATCTGTTCGATCTGCGCCTTGGTCGCCAGTACGCCGGCAATCGGCAGGTGATTCAGGAAATAGCCCTTGAGGCCGAGTGCGCGCAGTGCGTTGACGCGATCCGTGCCGAGCGGTCCGCTGCCGTCGAAGCTGACGACGACACCCAACTGCTCGCCGTCGAGCAGATTGCGGACGCGTTCGGTGGTGGCGTCGGCGGGGTTGGTGCAAGCCTTGGCCGTGACTTCGGGTGGGGTCGAACCATTGAGGGCTGTGGGCGTCGTGCTGCTGCCGCATGCGGCCAGAAGGCACGGAAGCAGCATTGATGCGAAGCGCACAGCGCGCCGGTTGAGTGGCAGAGGGTGCATATCCTTCCCCGAATGAATGTGTTGAAGCCGGCCTCTGATGGGCCGGTGCACAAGGCGTGATTCAGTCGGGGCAGCCCGATTGCCACACGTGCGGGCGCCATCATAGTCGGAAAATACTGACATTACAGATGGGAAAACACCTACTCAGCGACTGAATGTGGGACGCCGCTCAACCGGCTGAATGCCTCCGTCGGTGGGGATGAACCGGGGTCGCGTCCGGTGCGGTGATATATCTGAAGGCGGTTGTCCGCTTCAGCTGCGGTCGGCCGTTCAAGGGCGCGCAAAGCGAGGGCGGCATAGCCGTCTGTTCCTTTGCGTGAAGAGGGATGCAGGCCGGAGGCGGAGTCCCTGACCTGTGGATGACGGAGTGCGGCAGCGATGAACGAGACGGAACTCGCGGATCTGGACCGGACCATTGAAGCGGTCTATGCGGCGGCATTTCACCGTGAATGGGACGATTTCAGGCTGCAGGCGCTCGATGTGATCTGCCGCTGGAGCGGCGCCCTGTCCGCCAGCTGGCTGATGCGCGCCAGCAGCGGATGCTGCGCTCAGTTTGCCTGCTGGCCGCATGAATCCGCTGCGCTACCGATGTCAACCGTTGCGGCCATCCCGCTGAGCCTCGATGCGCGCGAACTCGAACTCGACGCCGATGAACTTGGGCGTGCCAATGGCGTCGACGGCGGGGTTCGGATACTGGCCTTGCGTCTGGCACACCGCGGTTGCGCAATGAACAGTGTGCTGTGTCTGTCGTTCCCGGCAGCACATCGCCCGAGCCGCAGTATGCTGCGGCATGCCTTGGGGCATCTGGTGCAGGCTTCGTCACTGGCATTGGAGCGCCTGGTCCAGCGGGACGACTGGCTACAGACGATGGGACGTTCGTCTCGCGGTTCGGCTGCGCTGATCGACGAAGGTGGAACAGTCCATCTGGCCAGCGAGCGCTTCCGCGCGTTGCTGCGTGACAGTCTTGGTGTCGGTGATTCGGCGGAACTGCCGTTCAGCGTGCCGCAGCAGGTGGTGGCAGCCGGTGGCGGCTATTTCGATATTGGAGAGCTGCATTTCCGGCTGGTTCCGGAGGCCGGCATGTTTCTGTTGCATGCGCGTCGGCCGCATCCGCTGGATGTGCTGTCGCCGCGCGAACAGGAAATTGCGCGTGCGCTGGCCAACGGCAAGACCTTCAAGAGCGTTGCGCGGGAATGTGATATCGCAATCAGTACCGTCGCCAATCACGCGTCACGGATCTATCGCAAGCTTGGAATCTTCCGGCGTGAGGAATTGGTGGGGTTACTGCGCAGTTCGGTGATTCCGCAGGCCAACGCTGCCTGACGCCCCGCACGCTGCGCGTGCGGGCGGGTTCCATCGCTGGCGGGCATGGCCGACAATGGCGGCTCCGTGACGCTGTGTTGGAGCGGTTGCACGCCTGGACAGGCGTTGCGACGCTTGCCGCACTGCGTCGGCCACACGCCACGACCCGATAGAGCCACGCGAACTCCGCATGAATACCGTACCCACTGCGTCCTTGCCGCCCGTTCAGGATCTGGATTTCGGGATCACCTGCATCGATACCCTGCAGGAGCGCCCCGGACTGGCCTGCTGCTATCTGATCCAGCGTGAGCAGGACTTCGCGCTGATCGAATGCGGTACCGCACATGGGGTGCCGCGCCTGCTGGAACTGCTGCAGCAGCGTGGCATCGCACGCGAACGCGTGCGCTACGTGATTCCGACCCATGTCCATCTTGACCACGCTGGCGGCGCCGGCCTGCTGATGCAGGAACTCCCCGCGGCTCAGCTGGTTGCCCATCCGCGTGGCGCGCGTCATCTGATCGATCCGGCCAAGCTGATCGCCGGTGCGACCGCGGTCTACGGCGCCGATGCGGTGCGCCAGATGTATGGCGAAATCCTGCCGGTGGAGGAGTCACGTGTGATCGTGGCTGACGACGACCACGTGATCCCTCTGGGATCGGGGGAGTTGCGTTTCATCGATTCCCCCGGACATGCCCGCCATCATTTCTGTGTCTGGGATGCCGTGTCGCGCGGGTTCTTCACCGGGGATACTTTCGGGTTGTCCTATCGGGAGTTCGATGGGCCGCAAGGGCCGTTTCTGATGCCGACAACGACGCCGGTGCAGTTCGAGCCGGATGCCTGGATGAAGACCCTGGATCGGCTGTTGTCCTTCAGCCCGGAACGGATGTTTCTGACGCACTATGGCTGCGTCGAAAATGTGCCGCAGCTGGCAGAGGGTCTGCGTGCCGGGTTGCAGCGCTATCAGACGATGGCGCAGCAAAGCGCACAGGCATCAGACCGCCACGCGGTCCTGTTCGAGGCCTTGATGGGCGATGCCATCAAACAACTCGCCGCGATGCATGCCCCGGTCGACGTAGCGAAGGCGCGTGAGCTGCTGCACTTCGATATCGAGCTGAACGCACAGGGGCTCGAGTTCTGGCTCGATCACGCCGCCTGATGCGCCTAGCTTCGCAGTGCCGTCGACGGCACTGCGCTGCGTGACGTTTGTCCTTACTGCGGCTGCCAGATCAGCGTCACGTCCTGGTGGCCGTCGGCACGCACGCTGACATTGCGCGTCAGCTCGACCCCGCCATACGAACGCGCCGTGATGGCGTAGGTTCCGGTTGGCAGTCGCAGGAACAGCATCGGTCCGGCATTTGAGACACAGAGCACCTGGTTGCTCTCGGCGTCGCGCACGGTGACCGTGACCATTGCGGTGTACGCATCCTTGCCGTCGAGGTGCTCGGCAAATGTCAGAGTCAGCGGAAAGCCGGACTTGATGGCGCGCATGGCCTCGGACTGCGGAGCGCCGATGCCGCCGCTGACGAAGCTGATCGATCCGGCCTGCTGCTCCGGAGGCGGCGTCTTGCCGAGGGCGGTGTAATCGATGGCGATGCAATCGGCGGCAGAGGCAGGGGGCGCTGGTTCCTGAGCGCCCACAGCGCAGGCGAACGAAAGCAGGCCCAGGCTAAGGGCCGCCTTAATGGTGGATTGCATTCGTGTGTTCATGGTTCACACCTCACGTCCATGTCAGGGGTAACCTGACTCTACGACCTGTACCGGATTCGTCGTTTGATCCAGGTCAGTCGTGAACGGCGCACAAAAAAGCGGCCGCTTCGGGCGGCCGCAGATCTTGCTGCTTGGGTTCTTGGCGGCTTGCGCAGTGAGGTTCTGACGCAGACCAGATGCTGACTGTTTTGGGGCGGCCAGCTCAGCGCGGCAGGCCGTGCAGACCCCAGGGTGGATTGGCGTTGATGACGCGGCCCAGCTGACAGTCGGCGACAAACTCGGCAAAGGCCTGGTCAGGGTTGCTGGCTGAAATTGTGTAGACCCCGGGCGGCACATTGGTCCACAGGATGCCGCCGTCTTCGGAGGTGCTGGTCACCGAGGCGTCCGGGACCACATTTTCGTTGAAGTAGATGGCGTCAGGCAGCGCAGGGTCGCCGGAGGCCGTGGTGCCGGGCACCCCATGCGGGTTGTAGGTCCGGAACTGCTCAAACGGCATGCCCACCACTTCCGGCACGCTGGCCGTGGTGACAATGACGCAGCCGAGCAGATCCGGAGCGATGTGTCCCATCGTTGTCAGCAGCAGCGCCAGCTGCGCGTACGTCTGCAGGTCGGGCGTCTGAAAATTCACGTTCTCCAGATCGGCGTCGACGGTAAAGGTTTGCAGATAGATCGTGCGATAGCCGTCGGCAACGATATAGGGCGTCACCGTGCTGCCGGCCGGCACGTCAATCGCATAGGCTCCTGCATCGTCTGTCGTTGCGCTGAGGTCGGGGAACTCGACCAGATTGATCGTCGCGCCGACGATGCGGCACTGCGTCTGCTCGGGCTCGGCGGCGCACTGGTTGAAGGTGTAGGCCGTGCCGGTCAGCCGCGCGGTGCTGGGGTCGCCATCCGCGTCCGGGGTTCCCGTGCCGCCGCTGCCGCTATTGCATGCGGCGAGCAGCAGCGTGGCGAAAATGGACAGTGCCAATACATCTGGACGACGGGAGCGATGTTGCATGTGTGGTCTGTGGTTCGGACTTGTTGTGGGTGCGCCGAGGATCAGACGCCGTTCTGTGCGATTTCGCCTGGCGCCAGCAGCGGCAGAGCGACCGTCCCGGTCAGGTTCAGCGCCGGCACCAGCAGATCGCGTGACCAGGTCACCGGATACTGCGCATGGAAACCGTAGATCAGCAGCGCCAGTTCATCGCCCTCGGCCAGACGTTCGGCGATGCCGTTCATTTCGAGGGTATGCACACCAAAGCCACGTACCGGGGTGATCTGGTCGTCGATGACGTCCCAGCGCTCGGTGCCCGCTTTGCGATGGCCGATGGCGAAATACAGGATCGGATCGCAACCCAGCGACAGCGGTGCGGTCGCGCAGGTGGCCATCTCGGCGCCGCTGAGGCCTTGCATGTCGATGGCGAGGGTCGGTACGCCTGCAATCACTGCGCCGCCCGCCGGCACCGTCATCAACGTCTGGTTCGCCAGCAACTGTTCGCGAAATGCGTTGCCGAGGACCGAACCGATGATGCTGAGCGCGCCGGACAGCTGCGGCGTGCTGGCGTCGATCTCGAACGCCGTACCACCGCGTTTGACCTGATTGACGGCTACCGCATCGCCTTCGCCGAGGCTGAGGCAGACCCTGGAACCGGACTTCAGGACGGCGTCGACCGCACCGGCCTGATTCTGCAGTTTCTCCTGGAACCAGGCGTGGGTGACTTCGTCGAGGTCAAGGCTGCCGCAGCTGCGCGAGCCGCCTGCATCCTGGAAGTTGGGCACAGTCACTGCGGCAAAGAACGGGTCCAGGGCGTCTTCGGCGCCCGGAATCGAGGTCAGGCTCACCGGCAGAATGTGGCCGGTCTGATGGGTGAGCAGACGCACGTCGCCGCCGAGTGCCTTCAGACATTCATAGTTGCCGAGGCCGTCGTTGAAGTTGAACAGCGTGTCGCGGAAGCCCTGCGTGACCAGCACGTCGGCTGCCGGCGGCGGGACCGGTGCGACCAGGAAGGTATCCGGCGTCGCGACCAGGAAATTCTGCGGGCCGGGCTGCTGGCCGTCACAGAAGTAGGCGACGCTGTGGTACTTGAAGGCGTTGAAGCCGGCGTCAGGGAACTGATTGGTCAGTGCGCCCTGGATCAGCGTTTCCAGCACCAGTGCGTCCTGGCGTGGGCCCGGACGCTGCAGATAACCCTGCAGCGGGGTCGGGTCGAGGCCCGTTAGCGCATCCAGCACAACCGTCGGGCTTTCGCCGCCGGCGCTCAGCGCCACCGCGTAGCCGGACTTGATGACGTTGTGCGAATCCAGCGAGTAGGTCAGATCGTGCGGCGTGATGTCCGGTGCCAGCACGCGCAGGCGATGCTTGGGATCGGCCATGTACAGCAGCATCTGGTACATGCCGCCGTAGGAACCGCCATAGGAGCCGACGACCATTTCGTTATTGTCGCGACGGCGCAGACCTTCGAGATTCTCGGCCCAGTCCAGCACGGCGATCAGGTTCTGGCCTTCGTAGTCCGGGTCCATCACCCGAACCGTCCCGCCGGATTCACCGAAGCCGCGCTCGTCGATCGAGATGACGTAGTAGCCTTCATCGAGCAGGCGCTGTGCAAAGCCGCTGGCTTCGGTCATGCGCGTGCCGCCGTAGCCGTGGCTTTGCAGTACCAGAGGATAGGTCTTGCCGACTTCCAGCTGGGTCGGCTCGAACACTTCGAACACGACGCTGTCACCGGTCACCGGGGAGGTGATTTCCTGGCGGTAATGGGTGCCGGCTCGGGATTCGGCGACGGCGACCAATGGGGGTTTGCCGCTGCCGGAGGAAGAGCCGCCGGAGGGCGCGGTGCCTGAGGTGGAGCTGCCGCAGGCGCAAACGGTCATGGCTGCCGCAAGGCAGAGTGCTGGACGCAACATGAACTTCTCCTCCAGATATCGGCACTATGGGTGTGCCGTGATTGGCCAAGATTACGCTTTTGTGACCTTTGATGAGAATAGTAAAGCCGACCCTCCGACGACCGCTGATTCTTGCTGTATGCGCAGTTTCCGTCGTCGTTCTGAGCGGATGCAGCAACCTGAGCTATTACGCGCAGCTGGCAAGCGGCCAGCTGGCGCTGTTGCGTGCCCGCGAGCCGATCACGCGGGTACTGGGCGACGCCGACGCCGACCCCGCGCTCAAGCAGCGCCTGCAACGGGTCAGTGCGGCGCGGCAGTGGGCCGTGCAGCACCTGGATCTGCCGGACAACGGCAGCTACACCAGTTACGCCGATCTGCAGCGACCCTATGTGGTCTGGAACGTGTTCGCCACGCCGGAGTTTTCGCTCGAGCCCGTCGAACACTGCTTTCCAATCAGTGGATGTCTGGCCTATCAGGGCTATTACGCGCAGGCTGACGCCGAGGCACGTGCCGCCGAACTCGCTGCGCGGGGCGCCGACGTCTACGTCGGCGGCGTGCCAGCGTATTCGACGCTCGGCTGGTTCGACGATCCGGTCACCAGCACGATGATGCGATGGAACGACGCCGCGCTGATCGGGACGCTGTTCCACGAGCTGGCGCACCAGAAGCTGTACGTGCAGGACGACACCCGCTTCAACGAGTCCTTCGCCGAATTCGTCGAGGATCAGGGGCTGCGCGAATACCTGTCCGCGCATCCGGACACCGATGCACCCGCGGCGGACAGCCGCCATCGCTCACAGCAATTCGCCGAATTGATCGTGCACACCCGCGAGAAGCTCGAGGCGTTGTACGCCAGCGGCGTCGGTGAAAACGTCATGCGTGTGCGCAAGGCAGAGCTGTTTGCGCAGCTCCGCACGGACTATGCGCAGCTGCGCGATGATGAATGGGGTGGCGACACTCGCTACGACGCCTGGTTCGCCGACGGCGCGCTGAACAATGCCAAGCTGCTGCCTTTCGGTCTGTATGACGAGGATCTGCCGGCATTCGCGGCGCTGTTCGAGGAGGCGGGTCGTGATTGGCCGCGTTTCTTTGCGGCTGCGGAGTCCCTCTCACGTGCGCCGGAGCAGGAGCGGCAGCAGCAGTTGCAGGCGCTACGTGTGCGCACAGCGTTTAATCGGTGATCAGCGGTCGCGTTTCACCATGCTGCAGGACCCAGAAGCGTTCATGCGGAATGCCGGCCGCGTCCAATGCGCGACGCAGGCGATGCGGCGGTTCGTCCAGCGGTTCTTCGGTCAGGCGGAACGTGCCCCAGTGCATCGCCACCGACTGGCGGCTGCCGATGTCCTGATGGATTTTCACCGCCTCGTCGGGATTGACGTGCATCGCGTGCATGAACCAGCGTGGCTCGTAGGCGCCGATCGGCAGCAGCGCCAGATCAATCGGTGCGAAGCGCGCGCCGATATCGGCGAAATCCGCCGAGTAGCCGGTATCGCCGGCGAACAGCACCCGCCGCGGCACTGGGGTTGCTGCGGACTCGACGACGAAGCCACACCACAGGGTCTTGTTGCGATCGTTGGCGCTGCGGCCTGAAAAGTGTTGCGCGGGGACGGCATGCACGCGCAGGCCGCAGACGTCCGCCGACTGCCACCAGTCCAGCTCGATCACGCGCTCGATGCGCCGGCGGCGCAGCCAAGCCTTGAGGCCCAGAGGTACGACGAACTGAAGTTTCGGATGATGTCGTGCCAGCGCGATCACGCTGGCTTCGTCCAGGTGGTCGTAGTGATCGTGTGAGATCAGCGCTATATCCAGCGACGGCAGTTCGTCGACCTTCAGTGCCGGCGGGGTGTAGCGCAACGGGCCGGCAAACTGGGTCGGCGAAGCCCGACGACTGAAGTGCGGATCGGTGATCAGATTGAGACCGGCCAGCTGCAGCAGGAAGCTCGAATGACCGATCCAGGTCAGCTGATCCTGAGTTCGATTGGTGCGCAGCTGCTCAACCGCGGGGCGATGCAGCGGAAACTGCACCTTGCGGTAAGGCTTGAGCAGGAACGACGGCAGCCAGCGTAGTGCGTCGAAACCGCCATGGCCGTCGCTGGAGTGATTGTTGCGAAAGCCGCGTGCCGTGTGATGCCGCGGCGGAGCCGAGTCAGCCATGCGCATGATCGAAAGCATGAAATATCGCCCAAGCATACTCCGCAGCGGATGCGTGGCGGCGATGCCCATGTAACGTTCAGTATTGTCATCGGCTCGGCACGCGATTTGCTCAGAAATATTGTCCTGTAACTGGACGCGCACAGGGGGTGCACGGTGCCGCTGTTCTATTTCGATCCGGTGACTGGCAGCAATCGCCTGAAGCGCCGCTACACCTGGGGGTTGAGCGGATTTGCGCTCGGCGTCGGGGTCGGTGTGCTGCTGACAATGGTCGTCGTCTAGGCGGGTCCGGACTCAGCCGTCGAAGGTGTAGCCGACGCCATAGATCGAGCGGATCGGTTCGCACTCGGGGCAGATCGCCTGCAGCTTGCGTCGCAGGTTCTTGACGTGACTGTCGACCGTGCGGTCGGTGACCACACGGTGATCGGCGTAGAGCTGGTCCAGCAGCTGGGCTCGCGAGTAGACCCGTCCACGCGTGGTAGCGAGCGTTTTCAGCAGACGGAACTCGACCGGTGTCAGGTCCAGTGCTTCGCCGTTGTAACTGGCGCGATGCTGTGATTCATCGATGTGCAGGCCGCTGCTGGCGGCAACGTCGTCGCGTTGTGTACGGCGCAGGATTGCACGCACGCGCGCGACGACTTCGCGCGGGCTGTACGGCTTGCAGATGTAGTCGTCGGCGCCCAGCTCCAGCCCCAGCAGGCGGTCGATCTCCTCGACGCGTGCGGTCACCATGATGATCGGCACGTCGGTGAAGCCACGCAGTTCACGGCAGATATCCAGGCCGTCGCGCCCGGGCAGTGCCAGATCGAGCAGAATCAGCTGCGGCGGGTCGCGCCGCACCGTGGCGACCACGTCCAGACCGTCGCTGAGCCATTGCACCTCGAAGCCGGCGCCAATCAGGTAGTCGCGCAACACTGTGGCGAGCCGCGACTCGTCCTCGACGATCAGCACGCGTGCGGTGGTGGCAACGCCGGCCATGGTCATGTCGGTGCTTCCAGTGGCAGCCGCAGCGAAATCCACAGGCCGCCCAAGGGAGACGGTCGGGCGTCGATCGTGCCGCCATGGGCTTCGGTGATGTTGCGGCAGATTGCCAGCCCCAGGCCGGCGCCGCTACGGTCACGCGTGCGCGCATCGTTGACCCGATAGAAGCGTTCGAACAGCCGCGGCAGCAATGCTTCCGGCACGCCGGGCGTGGAGTCCTGAAAATCAATCTGGGCAATACCGTCCTGGCTGTGGCAGCTGATGCGCAGGCGGCCGCCTTCGGCGGTGTGGCGTGCCGAATTCTCCAGCAGATTGCTTAACAGCTGACGCAGTCGACCGTGATCTCCGCGTACGACTGGTGCCGGGGTCGGTATTGCGGCGTCGATCAGAATGCGCTTCTCCGCATAGCGTTCCTCGAAGCGACGCAACATCTCCTGTAAAAGTGCTCCGAGATCGACGGGACCCATGCGATAGGTCAGCGCGCCGGCATCGGATAAAGACAGTTCGTAGAGGTCGTCGACCAGTTTGTTCAGGGTCTCGACGCCGAGTTGCAGACCGTGGACCGCGTCGGCGTTGAGTGGGCGTACGCCGTCTTCGAGCGCTTCGAGTTCCGCGCGCAGCACAGCCAGCGGCGTGCGCAGCTCGTGCGAGATATCGGCCATGAATCCGCGTCGCATCCGTTCGTTGCGGTCCAGTGCGTGCGCGAGGCGATTGAAATCTTCGGCCAGACTGCCGATCTCGTCGCTGGAAGTGATTTCAACGCGGTTGGCATAGTCGCCGCCAGCGAGCTGATGTGTCGCCGCAGCCAGGCGCTTGATCGGCGACAGCATTGTATGCGCAAGAAGAATGGCGACACCGGCAGCCAGCAACACTGCCAGTCCGATGATGACCCAGGTTGCGGTCAGCTGCTGCTGCTGAAAGCGCAGGTCAGCTGCACCGGTCACATGCTGAATCGGAATCAGTGCAAGCCAGCCGACCGCTCGACCGTCGACCACAACGGCACGATGCAATGCGTCGTTGTCGACCTCTGTATTGCCAACGACCCATCGATGCTGCTCGTCGAGTAGCGCCAGACGCAGGCCGAAGCCGGTCAGGTCCGAGTTGGGAAAGACCAGCGGGCGCGTGCCAGAGGACGGATCGCTCGTGGATTCGGGTGCGGCCGGTCGCAGCAGATGGAACCAGGCGCGCGGATTGTCGCGAATGAACTCCCAGTTGCCGTGCTCGTGGTAGGCCGCTGCAAGCGCAGGCAGCAGACCCTCCATGCGCTCGACGCCCTGATCATTCAGGTACCCCAGGAATCCGCGCGAGAAATTGAAACGCGCCGCTGCACCCACCGCGATGGCGATCAGCACGCTGGTCGCGACGATGGTGACGAACAACTTGGCGGTAATGCCGAATCTCATGCAGTCAGCGGCGGGTGGACGAAGGCGGCAGGCTATTTGGCGGCGAATCGTCGGCGCTGACAAGGTGTCGCGACACGAATCCACAGTTTCTTCAAAATCGCTCCACATTCATGGCGCAGTCTGGATTGCACCTACACAGGATCCGGACGGGCGGTTCATGAAAGACAGCGTTTCCCAGATGAACACCGCGGGTCTACGTCGCCGCCGTCGCTGGCTATGGGACGTACTCGCGATCGTCGTGATTGCCATCGTGGCAGGCTGGGTCTGGAACGGTCTGCGGCCGGCACCTGAATCGCAGCAAAATACCGTCACCGTCGAGCGCGGGGATATAGAAAAGACCGTGACTGCGGTCGGTGCGCTGCAGCCCAAGGAATACGTCGACGTCGGGACTCAGGTGTCCGGGCAGCTGCAGAAAGTACATGTCGACATTGGTGACCGTGTGACCAAGGGCGATCTGATCGCCGAGATCGACCCGACGCGTTACGAGTCGACTGTGCGTAACGATCGCGCGAGCCTGCAGAGTCTGCGCGCGCAGCTGCTGCAGAAGCAGGCCGAGCGGGAACTGGCGCAGCAGCAGCTGGAACGCAATCAACGCATGTTGGCCGAGCGCGCGGTCAGTCAGGACACCGTTGACCAGTCGCGCGCGACGGCCAAGGTGGCCAAGGCGGCGGTGGCCGCGCTGCAGGCGCAGATCGCAGCAGCAGAAGCCACGCTGGAGGGCAATCTGGCCAATCTCGGCTACACCAAGATCTACGCGCCGATGGACGGGACCGTGGTGTCTCAGACCAGCCTGGAAGGGCAGACCGTCAACGCCACGCAGTCGGCGCCGGTGATCGTGCAAGTGGCGAATCTCGATGTGATGACAGTATGGGCGCAGGTCGCCGAAGCCGATGTCAACAAGATCAAGCCGGAGATGGCAGCGTATTTCACGACCCTGGGCAATTCCGGGCGGCGCTGGCGCGGCACGGTGCGGCAAGTACAGCCGACACCGGAGACCGAGAACAACGTCGTTCTGTACAACGTCTTGATCGACGTCGACAACGCAGAACAGCTGTTGCTGCCGTCGATGACAGTGCAGGTGTTTTTCGTGCTCGGGCAAGCCCATGACGTGCCGCTGGTGGCGCTCAGTGCGCTGACGGCCGATCCGTCCGCGGGTCCCGACATGTTTCGCGCGACGGTGCTGACCGAGCAGGGGGTGGTGCCGCGACAGGTCCAGGTCGGTGTGACCAACCGCGCCACGGCGCAGGTCGTGTCGGGGCTGGAGGTAGGCGATCGGGTCGTGGTCGACACGTCCGTGGCGACGTCCGCTGAGTCCGCTGCGGGTCAGCGCAACGGCACGCGCCGGCCGATGATGCCGCACCTGTGAGCGATCGAGCGATGACCGCTACTCCCAGTGCACACGATCAGCCGCTGATCAGTCTGCGCAATGTCAGCAAGGTCTATCCGAACGGAGAGACCGAGGTGCGCGCGCTGGATCATGTCAACCTCGAGATCCGTGCGGGCGAATTCGTGTCGATCATCGGGCAGTCCGGTTCGGGTAAGTCGACCCTGATGAACATCATCGGCTGTCTCGACCGGCCCAGTCATGGGCACTACTGCGTGCGCGGCGCCGATGTCGCGCAGCTTGCGCCCGACGACCTTGCGGCAATGCGCAGGGACACTTTCGGTTTCGTGTTCCAGCGCTACAACCTGTTGGCATCGGTCAGCGCTGCCGAGAACGTCGAGCTGCCCGCGATTTACGCCGGGCGCGGCAAGCGCGAACGGCTCGAGCGGGCGAAGCAGCTGCTGGCACAGCTGGGGCTGGGCGATCGCAGCGAACACAAGCCCAATCAGTTGTCCGGCGGACAGCAGCAACGCGTGTCGATCGCGCGCGCGCTGATGAATGGCGCCGAGGTGATCCTGGCGGATGAACCCACCGGCGCGCTCGACAGCCGCAGTGGTGCAGAGGTACTCGAGTTGCTGTCGGCACTGCATGCCGAAGGCCATACGATCATCCTGATCACGCACGATCCCGCGGTTGCCGCGCATGCGCGGCGCACGATCCAGCTCAAGGACGGGCAGGTGATCGAGGACACCGGCTCGGTGGCAGCAGGCGTGGATGCGGTCTATCACGCCCCCGGCGGCGCCCGACATCCGCACTGGCTGCCGGATCTGGCCGAGGCGGTGAAAATGGCGTTGCGCTCTCTGCGTGCCAATCTTTTTCGCAGTGCGCTGACGCTGCTCGGCGTCGTCATCGGCGTTGCTGCGGTGGTGACGATGCTGGCGATCGGCAACGGCAGCAAGCAGGACATCCTGCAACGCATCCAGGCCATGGGCAGCAATCTGCTGCTAGTGCGTCCCGGCGCGCCCGGGCAGCGCCCCAGCGGCGATCTGGCAACGCTGGTGCCGGAAGACGCGACAGCCGTGGTGGATCTGGACAATGTGGCCTACGTCTCGCCGGAGCGCCGCAGCAGCGCGACCTTGCGCTACGGCAGCGTTGACTATCGCACCACGGTCTACGGTGTCTGGCCCGGTTATCAGCACACCCAGGACTGGAAGCTGGCCACGGGCAGCTTCATCAATCAGGACGACGTCGACGGCTACGCTGCCGTTACTGTGCTGGGCAAAACGGTTGCAGGCAATCTGTTTCCCGATGGCAGTAATCCGGTCGGACGCTATGTGCTGGTGGGCAATGTCCCCTTCGAGGTGATTGGCGTGCTGCAGCCCAAGGGGGCGAACGCCTTCGGGTCGGATATGGACGACGTTGCCCTGGTGCCGTTGTCCACGGGATTCATCCGCCTGTTCGGCAAGCGCTATCTGAGTTCGTTGAACGTCAAGATCGAATCCGCCGCACAGGCGGATACCACGCAGGCCGCAATCGAGCGGCTACTGCTGCAACGTCATGGCACCGAGGATTTCCAGGTGCGCAGCACGACCTCGCTGATGGAGACGGTCGAGTCCACGCAGAACACCTTGACCGTGATGCTGGGCGCGGTCGCGGCGATTTCACTGCTGGTCGGCGGTATCGGTGTGATGAATATCATGCTGGTCAACGTCACCGAGCGCACACGCGAGATCGGGCTGCGCATGGCCACTGGCGCCCGGCGCAGCAGCATTCTGCTGCAGTTCAATACCGAAGCGCTGGTGGTCTGCGGTATCGGCGGCGTCGCAGGGGTGGCGCTGGGCTTCGCCTCCGGTGCGGTGATCAAGGCATTCGGCACCAGCGTCGCGTTTACGGCGCTGCCAGCGGTCCTGGCTTTCAGTTCGGCTTTCGCCACGGGTCTGATCTTCGGGTACCTGCCGGCACGCAAGGCTGCACACATGGACCCGGTTGTGGCTCTGTCGTCCGAATGAGGCGTTCATTGATGAAACGAACACGATTGACTGCACCGCTGATGTTCGGGCTGTTGCCCTGGCTGGCGGCGTGCAGCCTGACGCCCAGCTATCAGATGCCCGATGCGAAACTACCGTCGTACTGGGAGACTGTGAAGGAGGGCACGGCTCAGGTCGCGGACACGCGGTGGTGGCTGAGTTATCACAGCGACGAGCTGGATCAGCTGATGCAGCAGGCGCTTGCGGCCAATCATGATCTGGCCGCTGCGGTCAGCCGCATCGAGCAGGCGCGGGCTTCGCTGCGCAGCGCGCGTTCGGTGCTGTTGCCCAGTGCCGGCCTCAGCGCCTCGGCCTCCCATGACAGACGCCGCGCCGATGACGTCACGACGACGTCCGAAGACAGCCAGGCCGGCGTGTCGATTGCCTATGAACTGGATCTGTGGGGCGCCAACCGTGCCGCGGCCGCGGCGGCCGATGCGACGCTCGCGGCCAGTCGTTACAGCCGCGACTCGGTCGCGCTGGTCCTGCAGGCGGAAGTCGCCAGCACCTATTTTCAGCTGCTGTCGCTGCGCGATCGACTGGTCATCGCGCAGCGCAATCTCGATGCCGCGCAGGAGCTGATGCGGCTGGTGCAGGTGCGCTTCGACAACGGTGCCGCGACGGCGCTGGACGTAGCGCAGCAGCGCACGACACTGCTCGGAATCCAGGCGCAGATTCCCAGTCTGCAGCAGAGCGTGAATGAAACCCGCCACGCGCTGGCGGTGCTGCTGGGTCAAGTGCCGCAGGGCTTCGATGTTGTCGGTGCATCGCTGGCCGAGCTGAACTTGCCGACGATCGATCCGGGCCAGCCGTCGGCACTGCTGTTGCGGCGTCCAGATATCCGCATGGCCGAGGCGCAGCTGATGGCCGCCAATGCCGACATCGGCGCCGCACGCGCGGCGCTACTGCCGAGTCTGGATCTGTCGGCGTCGGCCACGGCAACCGGCCTGATCAGCGGCGGTTCCGCCACGGTGGCGTCGCTGGCGGCGTCACTGGCGCAGACGATCTTCAGCGGCGGACGCCTGCGCGCACAGGTTGCGCTGACCGAGGCGACGCGGCAGACGCTGGCCGAAACCTATGCTCAGACCGTGCTGACCGGCCTGCAGGAAGTCGAAGACAGCCTGTCGCTGCTGGATACCAGCCTCGAGCGCACCGACCTGTTGGCACAGACGGCGGAGCAGGCGCGCGAGGCCTACCGGCTGGCGCGTGTGCGCTATGACGCCGGTGCGATCGATCTGCTGACCCTGCTGGACAGTCAGCGCACCCAGCTCAGCGCAGAGGACACCCTGGTGCAGGCGCAGCTGACGCAGATCAACGCCACGGCGCAGCTGGTCAAGGCGCTCGGCGGCGGGTGGTCGGACGCCGTCAGCGGGTAGCCGACGCCGCCTGGGGTTTTACTTGGATCCGCCCAAGCTACGGTATCCTTCGCGCGTTTTTCGCGATGGATACCCCGATGCAGCTGCATAACACCCTGACTGGCCGCAAGGAAGCATTCGTCCCGCTCGATCCGCAGCGGGTGACGATGTACGTCTGCGGTCCGACCGTCTACAGCTACGCGCATATCGGCAACGCGCGACCCGCGGTGGTGTTCGACGTGCTGGCGCGCGTGCTGCGGCGGCGGTATCCGCAGGTGGTCTATGTCCGCAACATCACCGACATCGACGACAAGATCAACGCTGCTGCGGTGAAGGAAGGAGTCGAGATTGGCGTGATTGCGCAGCGTTACGAGAAGATCTATCTCGAGGACATGGCGGCGCTGGGCGTGCAGCCCACCGACTTCGCGCCGCGCGTGACCGAACATCTGCCGACGATCATTGCGATGATCCAGCGGCTGATCGACAGCGGGCACGCCTACGAGGCCAAGGGCCACGTGATGTTTCACACGCTGAGCTTTGACGGCTACGGCAAGCTGTCCAAGCGTGACGAGCAGGCGCTGATGGCGGGCGCGCGCGTCGAAGTTGCGCCGTACAAGAAGCACGCCGGCGATTTCGTGCTGTGGAAACCGTCGACCGACGAGCAACCGGGCTGGGATTCGCCCTGGGGCCGCGGCCGGCCGGGCTGGCATATCGAGTGCTCGGCGATGGCCGAGGCGCTGCTTGGCGAGACCATCGACATCCATGGCGGCGGGATCGATCTGGTGTTCCCGCATCACGAAAACGAGATTGCGCAATCGACGTGCTCTCACGGCGGCAAGACCTTTGCGCGCTACTGGCTGCACAACGGCTTTCTCAACGTCGACAGCCAGAAGATGTCGAAGTCGGTCGGCAATGTGTTGCTGGTGCATGAGCTGCTGAAGTCGCTGCCGGGCGAAGCCATGCGTCTGGTGCTGCTGACCGGCCATTACCGCCAGCCGATCGACTGGACCGATGAAGTCATCGGTGAGGCGCGCAAGAAGCTCGACCGGCTCTACGGCGCGCTGCGGGATCTGGGCGACGTTGCGCCTGCGGCCGGGGTCACCGCGCCGGAAGCCTTCATCTCCGCGCTGGAGGACGATCTGAATACGCCGATGGCGCTGGCTGAACTGTTCGAGCTGGCGCGCCGGGCCAACAAGGCGGACGATGCGGCCGAGAAGGCGCAGCTGAAGGCGCAGATGCTTGATGCCGGTCTGCTGCTGGGCCTGCTGCAGCAGGCGCCGGAGGACTGGTTCAGCTGGAGCCCGGCCGTTGACGGTGAGCGCCCCGGCGCGGAAGAGATCGAGGCCCTGCTGGCACAACGCGCCGACGCTCGCGCCAACAAGCAGTGGGCCGAATCCGACCGCATCCGCGACGAACTGAAGGCGCGCGGCGTCCTGGTCGAGGACTCGAAGGACGGTCAGCGCTGGCGGTATCTCTGACGGTCGTGCGTGAGTGTCGGTCAAGTGCTGCCGAGCGCCGATTGCCGTGTATTTGTTATAAATTCTGGAAAATCAATATATTGAGATATTAACCTCAAGTGTTGAATGATGTATTGTGACTTCGTCGGCTCTACGGTCAGACGTCCTTGAGTCCGGCGCCGGCTTGCTTCAGCAGGCTGGCGAGGCGGCCGGCCCAGTTCTTCTGGCCGGCGACATCGGTGATCAGATCCTGGCGAATGGACAGGCCGACGTGTGGCAGCCCGCGCGATTCCGCATGCTGCGACAGCGTGTAGTCGTTGGTGTCGTCCATGGACTGCGGTTCGTTGATGCCGACCTGCAGGCGTTCATCGCGCTTGAGCAGCTGTTGCAGTGCGTGCCCCAGGCGGGCGTCACGGTCGAACATCAGGCTGATGTCCCACGGCCGCTCGTCGCCGCGAAAGCTCGGTGCAAAGCTGCGTAGTGCAATCAGGCGGGTCGGGCGGCGTGCACGCAGGCGCTGATCGATCAGCTTGCGCAGCGTGTCGTGGAACGGCGTGAAGACCCCAGCGATGCGCTCGGCGACGGCTTCGGGGTCCAACTCCAGGTTGCCGTCGATCTCACCCCACTCGGTACGGCAGTTGATGGAGTCCGCAGCGTCCAGCGGACGGTTGCAGTCAATCACCAGACGTGAATAGTTGGCTTCGATCAGCGGCGCTTCGAGACGGTCGGATAGCAGCCGCGCTACGCTGACCGCGCCGATGTCCCAGGCCAATGGACCGTCAAGCTGGGTGTCCTTCAGTCCGAGGGTGCCCAGTGAGGCGGGCAGTCGTGGGCTGGCGTATTCGCAGACCAGCAGGAATTCCGAGCCGCCGTTCGCGTTGTACAGCGTGGAGGCTTCCGTTTCATCGGATTCGAACAGCGGTTTGAGGATGGCGTTCATGGCGTCGGCTTTTCCGGAGTCGAAGGGGTTGCGACAACGGTGCGATCGGTGGCCGGAGTGCGGCGCTGAACCTCGACGCTTTCGTTGATATTCGCGGGAATCGACCATTCGCTGAGGTCGATATTCATCTGCTTGAGGCCTTCGACGATGCGCTTCAGCAACGGACGGCTGCCTTTGGTGGCGATACCGCAGCCGCTGCGGGCCAGCAAGGTTTCGAAGTGATCGGTGAACGTGCTGCGGTCGCGCTGCGCGTTGCCGCTGGAGACGCGTGCGCGGGCCCAGTTCTGCGTCATGTTGAACTCCTGCGAGGAGGCCGCAAACGCACCGGCGGAGAGCCTGACGACGACGAAGTCGCCGTAACGGGCAGTGCCACCACCGCCGCTGAAAACGCTGAGCAACAGGGTCTTGGGTTGATTCATGAGCGCGCCTCGGGGCGATTGCTGGACTGCTGGCAACGGCGGCCAGGTTGCAATGCTGGAGGCGTCTGCAGGGTCGGCGGATTGCAGTAAGACCGCGGCCCGCGCACAGTATGCGCCCAAATCTCCGGGCGCGTCGGTTCAGTCGTCCTGTTCGGCGGCCTCGCGTCCGCGCTGGCGTGCCTCGGCTTCGCGCCGGGCTTCGGCAATCTGCTCCAGCACTGCTTCGACATCCGCCGAGCCCGGATCCGGCGTGAATTCTCCGGTCAACGGCGTTTCGGGCGTGAGCTGGGCGGTCTCGTACAGCGCCCAGATCTCGCGGGCGTACTGGGTTGCGAGCAGCTCGGGTGCGACGCGACCAAACGTTTCCCGCATGTTGTCGACATCACGCTGCAGCATGCGAAAGGCGTTGTTGTTGCTCGCCGCATCGACCGCCTGCGGCAGGTCGATCACCACCGGGCCGTTGGTGTCGACCAGCACATTGAATTCGGACAGATCGCCGTGAATCAGGCCGGCGCAGAGCATGCGCACGATCTGTTCGATCATGAACCGGTGCCACTCGCGGGCCTGTTCCGGTGTCATTTCGACTTCGTTCAGACGCGGCGCCGGGTTGCCGTCGGCGTCACAGACCAGTTCCATCAACAGCACGCCGTCGAACACACCCAGAGGCTGCGGTACGCGCACGCCGGCAGCTGCTAGGCGATACAGCGCATCGATCTCGGCGTTCTTCCATTCGCTTTCCTGCAGCTTGCGTCCGCGTCGGCTGCGGCCGCCCATTGCACGCTCGTCGCGACTGCCGCGGCGCTTGCGGCCTTCCTGGTACTGCGCGAGCTTGTGAAAGCCACGATGCTCGGCGTCCTTGTAGACCTTGGCGCAGCGCAGCTCGCCGTGACATTCGACAACGAAGACCGCGGCTTCCTTGCCGCTCTTGAGCGGGCGCACGACATCGTCAACCACGCCGTTGTCGACCAGCGGCTGCAGACCCTTGGGGACTTTCATCGGAAGTCTTCGATGCGAAACAGCTGCAGCGTTGGCAGGGCCGGGTCGCCGGAATAAGCGCGCCAGAACGACGGGGTCAGCATGAGAGGCTCGGCGCTCGGCGCGTCAGAATCGGGCGCGCAGTGTAGTGGCAATTCCATGATTCAGGCGCGTGTCAGCGCGGCAGGCCCCGCCAGGTGTTCGAATTCGAGGCTCCCAGTGCACGCTTCTCGCGACTCCCGCATGCGCCATCGAGCGCACTGTCTGCGGATCTGCGAGGTGTGCTCGAGATGTCGCCCGGGTCGCGACTGTACGCGTGTCACCTGACGGAAGCCGTTCGCGAGCTGGCTCCGGTTCAGACGGCATTACAGCGCTATGGTCGCGGTCACTCGTTCATCCTGCGGTGCGTGTCAGTTCGCGTGTCTACTCGTTTGTCAGCCGTCTGCTGCATCAGACGTTGTCGCGGGCCGGGATTCCGGCTGTCGCTGCGGACGTGGCTGCTGCTGTGGATTGGTCTCTGCGTTGCCCCTGCAGCAGCAGCGGCTTCGGTGCCAATCCTGGCGGACGAATGGGAGCCGGTCGTGGAGCAGGCGTCGCCGCTCGACGTCGCTGCCGATGGCAGCTATCAGACCTTTGATCCCACACGGATTCATCAGATTGAGCGCAATCCGAATGGACGCTGGGTTCGTCTGCGACTGGCCGAGGGTCGCTGGCCGGCCGTGCCGCTGCTGCTGGTTGTCGAGCGCACGGTGTTCGGTACGGCCGCTTTGTGGCTGCCGGGTAACGCCGTGCCGGTGACGGCGGGGATCGCCGATTCGCAGCAGGTGGGGCTGTCCGGTATCGGGGCGCCGGTTTTCGAGCTGCCGCAAAACCTCGCGGCGGATGCGAGCCTGTATCTCAATTTCTATCCACACCCGACGCATGCGCCCGGTGTACGTCTGTCGGTCGAGCCGCTGGCGGACTATCTGCGCCGCAATGCGGTATGGGTCGCCGGGACCAGCGCCTGCCTTGCGGCGATGGCGATGATGATGGCAACGGCGCTGGTGTTCCTGGTCATCCTGCGTGATCGTGCGTATCTGTTCTATGCCGTGTATCTATCCTGCTTCATCGTGCTGCAAACGATTACCAGCGGCTACCTGTTCACGGTGCTGCACTGGCATTCTTGGGCTGCGGTGGTTGGGATTGTCGGCAAGCTGGTCACGGTCCTGAGCGTCATCAGCGCTTGTCTGTTCCTGCTCGCATTCACGCGCATGCGGGAATTTGCGCCGAAGTTGCAGCGGGTGGTGCTGGGATATGTGGTGTTGTTTGGCCTGGTCCTGGGCCTCGGGATGCTTCCGGTCGAGAGTCTGATGCATTTGGCGCGGGTTGCACTGAATCCATTACTGGCTTTCGGTGCGCTGCTGCTACCAACCGCTGCGCTGATCGCCTGGCGAAGTGGCTCACGGTACGGCGGCTATTTTCTGCTCGGCTGGGTTCCGCTGATGGCGGTGACCTTTGCCGGTTCAATGCAGACCACCGGATCGTTCGCGGACTGGGCCTGGCTTGACGACGCTCTGTTTCCCGCGGGAGCGTTCGAGGGATTGGTGCTCGCAATTGGACTGGCCGATCGCGCCCTGGCGCAGAGGCGTCTGTTCAGGGAGGCCGAGCAGTTGTCGATGGTCGATCCGTTAACCGGACTGATCAACCGACGCGCCTGGGAAGCCCAGTTCCAGCCGCTGGTGGCGCGTGCAGGTCACACCGGGCAGCGGGTTTATGTTCTGTTTGCCGACCTGGACCACTTCAAGTCGTTGAACGATCACTTCGGTCATCGTACTGGGGATCAGGCACTGATCGATGTCGCATCAGTCATGCGCAGAATCGTGCCGCCGCCTGGGCTGGTCTGTCGCTATGGCGGCGAAGAGTTTGTGGCTGCATTGGTCGTGGACCATGGTTCGGTGGCGCGGACGATTGCGGAAACCCTGAGAGCTGCAGTGGCTTCGTTGTCGATTCCGGTCGATGCGGCAGGTCATACACTGACGCTGAGTATCGGACTGGCAAGACACCTTCGCAGCAACGTCTCGGAGGAGACGGTCGAGCGTGCGGACAACGCCATGTACCGGGCGAAGGCTGAAGGGCGAAACCGGGTGATGGAGATGTCCGGCGTCTAGGCGGTCGGAACATTGCCGGAGGTGCCACCGCGAGGTCCGAGTCGATGTTCTAGACTGACCCGGCTCACGTCCGTGCCGTTGAAACTCTCCATGCGTCAATCGCCGATCACTTACCTGCTGCTGGCCGTCAATATCGGTGTGTTCGGCCTGCAGACCCAGGTCGCAGACGGTCTGATCGAGCGCTTCGCGTTGTGGCCGCTGGGCGCGGGCTTCGAGTTCTGGCAGGTCTTCACCAGCGCCTTTCTGCACGGGAGTCCGTTGCACCTGGGCGCAAACATGCTGGGCGTATGGATGTTCGGGCGCGATATCGAGCGCACGATCGGGTCGATGCGATTCGGCTGGTTGTATCTGATCAGCGTTCTGGCCGCGGCCGTCACCCAGCTGATCGCTGCCGGTTTCGGTCCGCCGGTTCCAACAGTCGGTGCTTCGGGCGGTCTGTTCGGTCTGCTGGCGGCATACGCGATGCTGTTTCCGCGACGGCGTGTGATGTTGCTGTTTCCGCCGATCCCGATGCCGGCTCCGGTGTTCGTGGTGCTGTATGCCTCTTTTGAGTTGTATGCAGGAATCACCGGGACCCAGGCGGGCGTCGCGCACTTTGCGCATCTGGGCGGACTCGTCGGCGGATTCACGCTGCTGCGACGCTGGGGCCTGCGCCGCAGGTGGCGGAACTGATCCATCTCAACGCGGCCGCGTGCCACTCGTGATTTCCTGCAATAAAGTGCGACGCCATCGATTCCCGCCATTCAACGACTTCTGATCCAAACGGCACAACGAGACCATGAGCGAATTTCCCGCGGACATCTATACCGAGCCGACCGACATCGACGTCGACACCCTGCGCAATCTCGGCCCCTTGACCGGCATGGCCGGTGTCTGGGAGGGCCTGCGCGGTCTTGATGTGAAACCCAAGGCCGAGGGGCCAAAGAAGCAGGCCTATGTCGAGCGCATCGAGCTGCAGCCGATCGATCCGGCCACCAACGGCCCGCAGCTGCTGTATGGCCTGCGGTATCACACGCATGTGGTCAAGCCGGGGCAGGTCAAGACCTATCACGATCAGGTCGGCTACTGGCTGTGGGAGCCGGCGACCGGCGCGATCATCCACACGCTGACGATTCCGCGCGGTCAGGTTGTCATGGCTGGCGGACATGCCGCGGCTGATGCCAAGCAGTTCGAGGTGTCGGCGACGCAGGATTCGATCAACTACGGCATCCGTTCGGCGCCGTTTCTGGAGCACGCGTTCCGCACCGTCGAATTCCGTATCAAGGTCACGATCAACAACGACGGTACCTGGTCGTACGAGGAAGACACCGTGATGCTGATCAAGGGCACGACCGAGCCGTTTCACCACACGGATCGCAACACCCTCAGCCGTATCGCCGAGCCGACGCCGAATCCGCTGGCGCGCAAGGAGCCGGGCTTGCACGACTGAGGTGCCGTAGTCGGTGCGTCGGGAACTACAACCTGGCTGCTCGCAGGCGCAGTGCGTTGGCGATCACCGACACCGACGAGAAGCTCATCGCGGCACTGGCAATCATCGGTGACAGCAGCAGACCGAAGACCGGGTACAGCACGCCCGCGGCCAGTGGCACCCCGAGCGCGTTGTAGATGAATGCGAAGAACAGGTTCTGGCGGATGTTGCGCATCGTCCGCCGCGACAGCTGTACCGCGCGGGCGATGCCGCGGAGATCGCCCTTCACCAGCGTGACGCCGGCGGACTCCATGGCGACGTCAGTACCGGTGCCCATGGCGATGCCGACCTGCGCCTGCGCCAGGGCCGGTGCATCGTTGACGCCGTCGCCGGCCATCGCCACCACACGACCTTCGGCCTGCAGCTGCTTCACGACCGCGGCCTTGTCCTGCGGCAGGACATCGGCAATGACATCGTCGAGTCCCAGCGTGACGCCGACGGCCTGGGCCGTGCGCGCGTTGTCGCCGGTCAGCATGATCACGCGGATGCCGGCGGACTTCAGCGTCTGCAGTGCCTCGGCCGTGGTTGGCTTGATCGCGTCGGCGACGATCAGCAGACCTGCCAGCGTGTCGTCAATGACGACATGGATCGCGGTGGCGCCCTGCGCACGCTCGGCATCCGCGGCGTCATTCAGCGCCGTCGCGTCCAGCGACAGTGACTCGAGCATGCGCTGATTGCCGATCTTCACGCTGCGACCGTCGACCTGACCCCAGACACCGCTGCCGGGATCGGAGCCGAATCCGCTGACTGCGGGGAGCGCGATGTCACGTGCACGCGCACCGTCCACGATCGCCCGTGCCAGCGGATGTTCGCTGCTGCTTTCGACCGCAGCCGCCAGTGTCAGTACGGTGGTTTCGTCAAAGCTGGCGCAGGTCACGACGCGGGTCAGCGAAGGCTTGCCCTCGGTCAGGGTGCCGGTCTTGTCGACGACGAGGGTGTCGACCTTCTCCAGCGTTTCGAGTGCCGCGGCATCGCGGATCAGCACGCCTTCACGCGCGCCGCGACCGACACCGACCATGATCGACATCGGCGTCGCCAGGCCCAGTGCGCAGGGGCAGGCGATGATCAGCACCGACACCGCGACGACCAGTGCATGCGCCAGTGCCGGCGGAGGGCCGACCAGCGCCCACACCGCGGCGGCGATGATGGCGCTGGCGACCACGGCCGGCACAAACCACGCCGATACGCTGTCTGCCAGCCGCTGGATCGGCGCCCGCGAGCGCTGCGCCTCGGCCACCATGTGCACGATCTGCGACAGCAGGGTTTCGGCGCCGACGTGTTCGGCCTGCATCAGCAGGCTGCCGGTGCCGTTGACGGTGCCGGCGTTGAGTGTTGCGTCCTGCTGCTTGCGCACCGGAGCGGGCTCGCCGCTGAGCATCGACTCGTCGACGTGACTGCTGCCGTCGATGACGATGCCGTCGACCGGGATCTTTTCGCCGGGACGCACGCGCAAGCGGTCGCCGACCTGCACCTGATCGACGTCAACATCGCTTTCGTTGCCGTCGGCGTCGACACGATGCGCGATGCGCGGAGCCAGTTGCAGCAGCGCCTGGATCGCGCTGGATGTCTGTGCGCGGGCGCGCAGCTCCAGCACCTGACCCAGCAACACCAGGGTGATGATGACTGCGGAGGATTCGAAGTACAGCGGCGCGTTGCCGTGTTCCAGGAGGGAGGCCGGCAGCCATTGCGGCAGCAGCAGGCCGAACAGGCTGAAGCCGTAGGCGGCGCCGGTGCCCAGTGCAATCAGCGTGAACATGTTCGGGCTGCGATGCCGCACCGACTGCCAGCCGCGGACAAAGAACGGCCAGCCGGCCCACAGCACCACCGGCGTCGACAGCAGCATCTGGGCCCAGCCATTCCAGGCGCCGTGCAGCGGCAGACCCAGCATCGGGCCCATGGCCAGCAGCAGCGTCAGCAGCGACAGCGGCACCCCGATCCAGAACCGGCGCTGCATGTCGCGCAGTTCGCTGTCGTCATGCGCCGTGCCGGGGTCCCTCGGTTCCAGTGCCATGCCGCACTTGGGGCAGCTGCCCGGATGGTCCTGTTGGATCTCCGGATGCATCGGACAGGTCCACAGGCCGGAGGCGCTGGTGGTCGCCGGCGCCGTGTGGTGCGGCGTGGCGCCGTGATGAGCGCAGCAGCTGTGTTCGGCTTTTTCGGCTGCCGCGGGGGTGTGATGCATGCCGGCGCCGCAACGGTGTTCCGCAGGCTGCTTGCCGTGGTCGTGCTCGCTCATGGGGTCGCTCCGTCGTTCAGTGCGGACAGGATCGGGCAGGCCTCGCTGTCGCCATGGCCCGGGCAGGCGTCGACCAGCTGGCGCAGCCCGTCGCGCATGCGCTGGAGCTCGCGCAGTTTGGTCTCGATCTGCTCCAGGCGTTCGACCGCGAGCTGGCGCACGTCCTGGGCATCGGCACGCTGGTCCGACAGGGTCAGCAGGCCGGCAATCTCTTCCAGAGTGAAGCCCAGTGCCTTGGCGCGACGGATGAAGCGCAGGCGCTCGACGGCCTGTGCCGGGTATTCGCGGTAGCCCGACGCGCGTCGGGGTGGTTCCGGAATCAGGCCGGCGCGCTCGTAGTAGCGCACGGTGTCGATACCGACGCCGGCACGCTCGGCGAGCTGACTGACACGCAGACTGGACATGGCAAAACTCCGCGACGGTTTGAACAGGGCCCATGCTAAACCCTGGAGTCTGGTCCAGAGTCAAGGCCTGTTCTGCATTGCGGCGAGTGAAGCTGCGGGGCGGCCTAGCGCTGGACCGCGCGGTGACGCGGACAGTCGATCAGATGGTCGTTGACCACGCCCATTGCCTGAAGATAGGCATAGACGATAGTGCTGCCGACGAATTTGAAGCCGCGCTTGAGCAGATCCTTGCTGATGCGGTCGGACAGCTCGGTGCGTGCCGGCACTTCGCGCAGTTCGCGGAAGCGATTGATCACCGGTGTGCCGTCGACAAAACCCCACAAGTAGGCGTCGAAGCTGCCGAACTCCTGCTGCACCCTGAGGAAGGCCTGGGCATTGCCGCGCGCCGACCAGATCTTCAGGCGATTGCGCACGATGCCGGGATCGAGCATCAGCTTCTCCAACCGGGCATCGGTAAAGCGCGCGAGCTTGACCGGGTCGAAGTCGGCGAATGCACGGCGATAGCTATCCCGGCGCTCGAGGATCGTGCGCCACGACAGGCCGGCCTGCGCGCCCTCGAGAATCAGGAACTCGAACAGCACGCGGTCATCGTGCTGCGGCACACCCCACTCATCGTCGTGATAGGCGCGGTACTCGGGGGTGGACGTCGACCACGGGCAGCGTTCGAGTTTTGCCATGCCCCGTGCTTCAGCGCTGGCTTGCGAACTGAATGCGCTGGCCGATCGGCGGCAGCTTGACCTCACCGTTCTCGTAGACCAGTTCGCCGTTGACCCAGGTGCCGGTGATGCTGGCGCCGAAGGTCCGGCCTTCCAGCGGGGACCAGCCGCACTTGTAGAGAATGTTGGACTGGTCGACCGTGGTGCTGCCGTGCGGATCGACCAGCACCAGATCGGCCCAGTAGCCTTCCCGGACATACCCGCGGTCGATGACGCCGAAGCGCTCCGCGGTCGCGTGACAGGCTTTCTGCACCACGGTGCGCATGTTCAGCTCGCCGCGTTTGACCAGATCGATCAGCATCAGCAGCGAATGCTGCACCAGCGGCAGGCCGGACGGTGCCTTGAAGTAGCTGTTGGCCTTTTCCTCCGCGGTGTGCGGCGCATGATCCGTGGCGATGATGTCGATGCGGTCTTCCATCACCGCGTGAATCAGCGCGCGACGATCCTCTTCGGTCTTGATCGCCGGATTGCATTTGATCAGGTGACCGAGCGCGGCGTAATCGGCATCGCTCATCGCCAGGTGATGCACGCAGGCTTCGACGGTGATCTTCTTGCCCTTCATCGGGCCGGGCTCGAACAGCGCCAGCTCGCGCGCGGTGGTCAGGTGCAGTACGTGCAGGTCGGCGTTGTGCTTCTTCGCCAGGCCGACGGCCAGCTGGCTGGAGGCGTAGCACGCCGCAGCCGAGCGGATGTTCGGATGCTCCCATGCCGGCACGTCCTCGCCGTACTTGGCACGCGCATCGGCTTCCAGCGCCTGGATCATCGGCGTGTCCTCGCAGTGCGTGACCACCATCAGCGGCGAGCGCGCGAAGATGCCTTCGAGGATATGCGGATCGTCGACCAGCATGTTGCCGGTGGACGCGCCCATGAACACCTTGACCGCGCAGGCCTCGTTCGGCTGCAGTGCAGCGATCTCTTCGAGATTGTCGTTGGCGGCACCGAAGTAGAACGCGTAGTTGGCAAAGCTGTGGCCTTCGGCCAGCGTGTACTTGTCCGCCAACAGTTCGCGTGTGGTGATCGTCGGCTTGTTGTTGGGCATGTCGAAATAGCTGGTCACGCCGCCGGCCACCGCCGCGCGCGATTCGCTGAACAGATTGCCCTTGTGGGTCAGGCCCGGTTCGCGGAAATGCACCTGGTCGTCCATCAGGCCCGGCAGCAGCCATTGCCCCTTGGCGTCGTACACCGGGGTGCCGGCGGGCGCGCTGATCTGCGGCGCAATGCGCTCGATGCGACCGTTGCGAATCAGTACGTCGGCCGGGGTTTCGTGACCTTCATTGATGATGTGGGCGTTGGTAATCAGCATGGCACGCCTCCTGTTGTTGTCATTGACTGGCATGGTAGTCCATTTATTGCGGTCGTTTGTTCCCGACAATTTGTTGTGTCGTGCGGTCAGGCCGTCCCGCCAAGGGGTTCGGCGCTATGATCGTGCGATTGACGCCAGCCAGCGGGGGAGCCAGCGATGGGCGAGCAAACGCATTACCGTGCGTGCAATCTGTGCGAAGCAATCTGCGGTCTGGAGATCAAGGTCCGCGACGGCGTGATCGTGTCGATCCGCGGCGACGAGGCCGACCCGCTGTCGCGCGGACACATCTGCCCCAAGGCGGTGGCGCTGCAGGATCTGCAGGATGATCCGGACCGTTTGCGCCGGCCGCAGAAGCGCATTGGCGAGCGATGGGTCGAACTGAGCTGGGACCAGGCGCTGGACGAGGTGGCGGATCGGCTGGCCGAAATCCACCAGCGTGACGGTGCCAATGCGATCGCCGCCTACCTGGGCAATCCCAGCGTGCACAACTGGGGCAACATGACCCACAGCAGCGCGTTCCTGGGGCCGCTGAAGACGCGCAGTCGCTATTCGGCCACCTCGGTCGACCAGCTGCCGCACCAGCTGATCGCATACTGGCTGTACGGGCACCAGCTGATGGTGTCGGTGCCGGATATCGATCGCAGTGCCTACATCCTGATGCTCGGCGCCAACCCGATGGCGTCCAACGGCAGCCTGTGGACCGTGCCGGACTTCCGCAAACGTCTGAAGGCGATGCAGGCGCGCGGCGGCAAACTGGTGCTGATCGATCCGCGTCGCACCGAGACCGCCGAGGTTTCCGACGAACATCACTTCATCCGCCCCGGCGCCGACGCGGCCCTGCTGCTGGCGCTGCTGAACACGATTCTGTCCGAGGGCCTGGGCGATCCGGGCCGGCTGGCGGCATTCACCGATGGACTCGATCAGGTTGCCGAATGCGTGCGACCGTTCACGCCGGAACGCGCGGCGGCCGTGTCCGGCGTCGATGCCGAGACGATCCGGCGCATCGCGCGCGAGTTCGCCGCGGCGCCCGCCGCCGCAGCCTATGGCCGCATGGGGGTGTCGACGCAGGCACACGGCACCTTGTGTCAGTGGGCGCTGGCGCTGCTGAACATTGTTACCGGCAATCTGGATCGCGAGGGCGGCATGATGTTTCCGCATCCGGCGATGGATCTGGTGCAGGGCGCGGGCTCGAAACCGGGCCACTACGGCGCCTGGCGCTCACGCGTACGGGGCCTTCCGGAATTCGGCGGCGAGCTGCCGGTTTCAGCGCTGGCCGAGGAGATCCTCACGCCCGGTGAAGGGCAGCACAAGGCACTGATCACGATCGCCGGCAACCCGGTGCTGTCGACGCCGAACGGGCGTCAGCTGGAACAGGCGCTGGCGTCGCTGGAGCTGATGGTCAGCGTCGATTTCTATCGCAACGAGACCTCGCGTTTCGCGCACTACATCCTGCCGCCGACCGCTGCGCTGGAACACGATCATTACGACATCATCTTTCACCACTTCGCGTTGCGGAACACCGCGCGCTACAACCCGGCGATCCTGCCCAAGCCGGCCGGTGCGCTGCACGACTGGGAGATCTTCGCCGGCCTCGGCCGGCGCCTGCGCGAGCGTCTGCGTCCGGACGCCCGGCGCCCGCTGCTGCAGCGGGTGCAGGGACGGATCAGGGATGAGCTCATGTCGCGGATGCCGCCGCATCGCATGCTCGACTTCAGCTTGCGCCGCGGGGTCTACGGCAAGAAGTCACCCCAGCAGCTGACGCTGCGCAAGCTCAAGGCGGCGCCGCACGGGATCGATCTCGGGCCGCTGCAGCAGGAGCTGCCGGCGCGCCTGTTCACGCGCAACCACCGCATTGCCTGTCTGAATGAAGAGCTGCGCGGCGAGCTGCAGCGCTTCGATCAGGTGCTGAGCGAACAGCAGGCGCAGGCGCCGGTGGACGGCGAGCTGTGGCTGATCGGGCGGCGCCATGTGCGCAGCAACAACTCCTGGATGCACAACAGTCAGCGCCTGGTCAAAGGCAAGGCGCGCGATCAGCTGTTCATGCATCCCGACGATCTGGCCGCGCGCGGTCTGGATGACGGCCAGCAGGTCGAACTGCGCTCGCGCGTCGGCAGCGTGACGGTGACGGTGCAGTCGACCGTGGACATCATGCGCGGCGTGGTTTCGCTGCCGCACGGCTGGGGGCACACGCGTTCGGGTGTGGCGCAGCGTGTCGCGCGCAAGCATGCCGGGCAGAGTGCCAACGACCTGACCGACGAGCGCCTGCTGGACCGGCTGTCCGGCAATGCCGCGCTCAACGGCGTACCGGTGACGGTGATCGCGGCGGAGGTGGCGGCAGCCGACGCGGCGTAATCCTGAAGGCGGAGCGCGTGCTCAGCTCGAATGCCGGCGCAGGAAGTCGATCACCGCCTGATTGAAGGCGTCGTTGCGATCACCGGCCACCATGTGGCCAGCTCCGGCGATGGCGACGGTTTCCGCGGCGGGGATCAGGTTGCGGAATTCGTCGACCCCGGCATCGCTGACGACATCGCTGAGCGAGCCGCGCACCAGTAGCGACGGCACGCGGACATTGCGTGCAGCCGTGCGCATGCGTTCCTCGAAGGCTTCGAGATAGGCGACATGTTCCTCGGCGGTGTCGGCGACCATTTTCGGATCCCAGTGCCAGTACAGGCGGCCGTCGTCGCCGTGGCGCAGATTCTTCATCAGCCCACTCGGATCTTTCGGCCGCGGGCGCGACGGGTTGTAGGCCGCCACGGCATCCGCTGCGGCGTCGAGGTCGGCAAAGCCGTCCGGATTGGCGCGCATGAAGGCGCGGATCTTGGCGACACCGGCGCGCTCGATGCGCGGTGCGACGTCAACCAGGACCAGCGAGGTGGCCATCGCAGTATCCGATTCTCCGAGGGCCACCAGAGAGGTGATTCCGCCCATCGACGCGCCGACCAGCGCCGGTGGGCGTGACAGTGTCGCGATCACGGCCCTGAGGTCGGCGACCAGCGCGTCGGTGCTGTAGTCCCCCTCGGCGGACCAGTCGCTCTGGCCGTGACCACGGGCGTCGTAGGCGATCACATGATGGCCGGCATCGACCAGCTCGCCAAAGGCGCGTGACCAGGCGTGACGGGTCTGTCCACCGCCGTGCAGCAGGATTACGGGAGGATTCCCGGGCGTGCCGCCGATGTCGGCAGCCAGCTGAATGCCGGATGCTCCGGTGATGCGGTGTGGGCTGATGGTCATGCCGGTTTTGTTCAGGATGGGTTTGATTGCGGGATCCTAAGCGCCGGGCGTGCGGCAGACCGCGCCGGGCAGACCCGTGAGCCCCAGCGCGGCGCGCAGCGAGCGCGTGGCCTGTGCGCGCAGTGCCGGGTCACAGCGATAGGTCGCGACCCAGCTCAGCAAGGCATTGATCTCCAGCGGCTGCGTCGATGCCAGCGCACAGGCCTGATCGAGTGCCGCGGCGTCGTCCCAGTCCAGGTACTGCACCAGCGCGTCAGTCACTGCGGAGGGCAGCGCCTTCATCGGTGCAGTGCTGCCAGCTGCCGATCGTGCCAGCGCGCCAGCGTCAGCATGGCCGTGGACGAGCCGATCAACGCGAAAAGCATGTCTTCCTGGGTGTCCCAGGGATCGCCCTGGGTACCGAGAAAGTCGACTGCGCCATCGCCGAAACCCAGCGCCGTCCACCACTCGATCAGTTCGTAGACGGCGCTGATCGCCATGGCGATACAGACGCACAGAAACGCAAGCATGCGACGCCCGTGTACGTAACGGCCGCGCAGCAGAATTTCGCGTGCCGCGAGGGCGGGAACGAACCCTTGCATGAAGTGGCCGAGCTTGTCGTACGGGTTGCGGCTCAGTTCGAAAGTCTGCTGCACCCAGTCACCCAGCGGCACTCTGGCGTAGGTATAGGCGCCGCCGAGGATCAGCACCAGCGCGTGCGCGGTAATCAGTACGTACAGCATGGTGGTCAGGCGGTAGCTGTGGCGGGTCCAGGCCAGCAGCGGCAACACGATCAGGACCGGCAGCACCTCCAGTACCCAGGTGCCACGGTCATAGGGTGCGTATCCCGAGACGCACAGCGCCAGCACGACGATGGCGGCCAGCAGCCACAGCAGGCCTGGGGTTTGCGATGACGGTGCAGGATTGTGCATCGGATCAGCCCTTGAGCCAGGCGAGCACGGCGTCTTCCTCGCCTTTGGCGAAGCCGACCCGAAGCGCGCCGTCACGGTCGAACACCGGGCGTTTGACGATCGATGGATGCGCCACGATCAGCGCGCTTGCGCGGGCCGTGTCGAGATCGGTCTTGTCGGCGTCGGGCAGCGCGCGCCAGCTGGTGCCACGGCGGTTCAGCACCGTGTCCGCGCCGAGCTGCTGCAGCCAGTGCTGCGCCAACGCAGGCTCAAGGCCGTCGCGCCGAAAATCATGGAAGCGATACTGAATATTTCCTGCGTCCAGGCGCTGACGCGCGCGCTTGACGGTGTCGCAGTTCGGGATGCCGTACAGAGTGATCATTGATTCGTTGCGCAGATGAGAAGCGCAACGATAGCAGAGCGCCGGCCGGGTTCCGTTCTCGCGCCAGCGCGCGGCAGATATCAGGCGCCGGCCAGGAACAGCTGGATCAGCGGCGCGGCCAGCACGAAGAAGGCGATGATCTGCAGCAGAAAGAAGCTGAAGCGCAGGCTGGTGCTGAAATTGGTTTCGGGCAGCACGACGTGAATCAGCGACTGCGTGATGCGTGCGGGCAAGATGGCGACTGCGGCGATGTCGAGGACATGACCGTGCAGTCCGCTTTGATTCAGCGCAAACACGATCGCACCGAACACCGGAAGATTCTCCACGCAGTTGGCGTGGGCCCGCATTGCGCGCCGATACCAGTCGGCGCCCTCGATGCGGTCGGCGCGAAAATGGCGGATCGCGATGCGTCCGCTGAGGATGTGGGACCAGCGATACACGCCGACGGTCAGCAACAGCAACAGCAGGGTCCACAGGGCGAAGCCGAATACGCTCCAGACAGGTACGCTCATGGTCCACTCACGCTCGGGGTCAGGGCCGCTATGCTGCCTGCGACGGCGGGGCGAAAATTGCTCGTGGCGCCGGGCTTGTTGTCCATGCAGCCGGAAATGGGAGGGAAGCGGTGGACGCCTTGTCCGCGTTGTTGGGTCTGATTCGGTTGCAGGGGGCGGTGTTTTTGTCCGGTGAGTTCACCGCGCCATGGTCGGTGGTGACGCCGGAGGGTGCTGACGCCTGCCGGATGCTGATGCCCACGGCCGAGCATCTGATCCTGTTTCATCTAGTCGTCGAAGGCCGTTGCGAAGTCATCATCGCGGATGCACCGCCGCAACGGGTGCAGGCCTATCAGGCCGTAATTTTGCCACGCGGAACGCCCCATCGACTGGCGAGCCAGGCGGCGCTGGCCGGTCGCCGCATCAGTGAGCTGATGCAGGCCGAGGCCTGCGGTGATCGGCTTCATGTCGTGCGTCATGGCGGCGGTGGCGAAGCCTGCCGGATCCAATGCGGCTTTCTGTCCTGCGATCCGCGCATGGCGGCGCCCCTGCTGGACTCACTGCCGGATTTGCTGGTGGTGTCGCTGGACGCTGACGGCGGTCTGCCATGGCTCGCGCCGATGCTCGAATACGCGGTCAGTGATGCAGCCAGCCCCCGCCCGGGAGCCGGCGCGGTCCTGGCCAGACTGTCGGAGCTGATGTTCGTCGAGGCGGTGCGGCGTCATCTGGAGTCGCTGCCGCCGGATCGTAGCGGCTGGCTGGCTGGCCTGCGTGACCGCGTGCTGGCGCGGGCACTGACGGTGCTGCATCAGGACCCAGGCCGTGACTGGACCGTAGCAATGCTGGCCACTGAGGTCGGCGCATCCCGCAGTGTGATCAATCAGCGCTTTGCGGATTTTCTCGGCCGTGCGCCGATGGATTACCTGACGCAGTGGCGCATGCAGGTCGCCGCGCAGCGGCTGAGGGATTCACGCGACAGCGTCGCGCAGATTGCCGACGCGGTTGGCTATCGCTCGGTTGCCGCATTCAGTCGTGCGTTCAAGCGCGCCTTCGACACACCGCCGGCACGCTGGCGGCGAGGATAAGCCGGGAGCCGGGTTAGCATGCACGCTCTTGGCCGTCATCAGGCCAGTTGGGGGAGAGCGTCATGATCGTGGTTCATCATCTGGAGAATTCGCGCTCGCAGCGCGTGCTGTGGTTGCTGGAGGAGTTGGGCGTCGACTATCGCATTCAGCGCTATGCGCGCGATCCGGTGACCAAGCTGGCGCCAGCGGCCCTGAAGAAGGTACACCCGCTGGGCAAGTCTCCGGTGATTACCGATGGCGAGCGTACGGTCGCCGAGTCCGGCGCGATCATCGAGTATCTGGCCGAACGCTATGGCGATGGGGCGCTGCTGCCTGCAGCCGGATCCGACGAGGCACTGCGCTGCCGGTACTGGATGCACTACGCGGAAGGCACGCTGATGCCGTTGTTCGTGATGTCACTGATCTTCGGCCGGGTCGAACGTGCGCCATGGCCGGTGCGTCCGATTGCCAAGGCGATATCGGCGCAGGTGCGCAAGGCCTATCTCGGGCCGAATCTGCAGACGAACCTTGAATTCGTCGAGCAGGAACTGGCGCGCAGTTCATGGTTTGCCGGCGAATCCCTGAGCATTGCCGACATCCAGATGAGCTTTCCGATGGAGGCGGCCAGTCTGAATGGCGGTACCCCTCGGCCGCGGTCACAGGCCTATGTTGAGCGCATCCGCGCACGTCCGGCCTATCAGCGGGCGCTGGAAAAAGGCGGTCCCTTCGATTTGCTGAGCTGAGCGCGTGCCCATGGGGCTGTAAAAAACGATCTATTGATATCCCGATTAATGATGAAAAAGGCATAGGCATGCGGGGTGCAGCTCGCTAGCATCTGCGCCCTGATTGCAGCGGACGCAGTGGTGTGGCGCCTGCATCAGTTCAGCGTATGACCAGGATCGGGGGTTGAGATGAGCGGATGGGTGATTGAATCGGTCGCGGGTGGCGCGATGATCGGACTCGCCAGCGCCTTGCTGCTGCTCGGTAGCGGGCAGATCGCCGGGATCAGCGGAGTGGCGGCGACGCTGACGCGCGGTGACGCCGGTGCCGGTGCCTGGCGCCTGTTGTTCATCGCCGGCCTGGTGTCGGCACCGCTGCTGTACGTAGCGGCGACCGGGCGCGGAGTCGGAGGCGCGATCGAGCTGCCGTTGCCGCTGATCATCGGCGCCGGTGCGCTGGTGGGTTTCGGCACCCGCAGTGCGTCAGGCTGCACCAGTGGCCATGGCGTCTGTGGGCTGGGGAATCTGTCTGCGCGCTCGCTGGTTGCGGTTGCGCTGTTCATGTCCACCGCGGCACTGACGGTGTTTGTTTCCCGTCATCTGATTGGAGCCTGAGATGACATCGGTTTTCAGAACCTCGACGTTCAAAGCGGTCATTCCGCTGCTGTCCGGGCTGCTGTTTGGAGCGGGGCTGATCGTGTCTGGCATGACTGACCCGCAACGCGTGATCGGCTTTCTCGATGTCGCGGGTCACTGGAATCCCGCACTGGCGCTGGTCATGGGTGGCGCGGTGCTGGTGACGCTGCCGGCATTTGCCTGGGCCCGTCGCGGCGGCCGCACTGTGTTTGGCGACGCGCTGAGCCTGCCCGAGCGCCGCACCATCACACGGCCGCTGATCACCGGCAGCATCCTGTTTGGGATCGGCTGGGGCCTCAGCGGCGTGTGCCCTGGTCCGGGATTGCTGCTGGCGGCCGGCGCCGGCCGGGACGCCCTGTTGTTCGCGGCCAGCATGCTCGCCGGAATGTTCATCAGCGACCTGCAGCGCGGACTCAAGCGCAGTGACCGCGCCGAACCCGTGCCCGCCGTTGGGGAGTGCGGTTGATGCGGTCCAGCTGACGGCGCGTCACGCATGGATGAACTGGCGGTCGCAAACGGACAGCACCTGATCGTCGCGTTGATGACGGGTGGCGGCGGGCTGATCCTGTTCTGGACCGACCGGCGCAGCGCGCCCAGTCGGGCGCTGGCCTTGGGACTGGTGCTGATCGGAGTGCGCCTGCTGCTCAATGCCGACCAGCAGGGCGCCGAGCTTCCCCTTTGGCGGGTCGTGCTGCTGGCGCGCCTGGTCGAGTCCGCCGCAATCATCACCGGCATCGAGTGGGCGCGCCGAATCGGCCTGACCGCCACTGACGCGCTGCGCCGCACGGTGCACTGGTTGTTTCGTGTCGCGCAGTTGCTCGTTCTCGTTTTTGCGCTGATGCAGGTTGGGTATCTGCTGTTGGCACCGGAGGCGGCAACCTCCGATATCGAAGGGCCGATCCGGGTGCGGGGCTACGAGTGGGCGCTGTTTGCGCCGGTTCTCGGCAGTGCCGCATTGCTGGCAGGCATCGCAATCGTGATCCTGCTGATCACGCGTACCGATCCGGTGGAATCTGTGCGGCTGCGTGCATTGCTGTTTGCATCCCCGCTGCTGCTGGCGGCGTTGGTTATCCGCGAAAGCTGGGTTCCGCTGGTGCTGTCAGCGGGACTGCTGGTGTTCCTTGCCGGCACGATCCGGTACCTGATCCTGCAATCGCAGCGCGCGCAATCCTTGAGTGAGTTTCTGTCCCCCGAGGTGGCTCGGCTGGTCAAACTGCGCGGTACCGATGTCGCGCTGCGCCGGGAGAAGCGGCGGATCAGCGCGGTGGTGTGCGACCTGCGCGGTTTTACCGCGTACGCAGACCGTCAGGATTCGGATACTGTGGTTGGCCTGCTGGAGCGGTACTACGCGGTGGTCGGTGACGTTGCGGCTGCGCATGGGGGCATGGTCAAGGACCACGCTGGCGATGGGGTGCTGATTCTGGTCGGTGCGCCGGTGCCGCATCGGCGCCATGCACGGCGGGCACTGCGCCTCGCGCGTGAACTCAGCGAACGCGTCACCGCGCTGCTCGACGGGCAGACCGACGCGCTCGGGGTCGGGATCGGGGTGGCCAGCGGCGAAGTCACCGTCAGGGCGATCCAAGGCGGCGGGCGGCTGGAATACGTGGCCGTGGGCAGCGCGGTGAATCTTGCCGCGCGTCTGTGTCAGCGCGCCGGATCCGGCGAGGTCCTGGTCGACGCCGTCACCCTCGAGGAAGTGGAGCGATACGACGAGCGCCCCTGTTTGCAGCGGTTGCCGGATGAGCCGGTCAAGGGGTTCGAAACGACCGTGATCGTGCACCGGCTGCTGCCGGACAGTGCCGAAATCGCGACGATCCGATAGGCGGAGCGCGTCAGCCGAAGACAGGGGCGGATTGGCGTTGTTGCGCCGGCTGCCCCCTGTAATCATGACTTCATGAATCCGGTACGCAGTCGGTTTGTGGGCGCATTGGCGCTGCTCGCGGGTCTGGGGCTGAGCACGTTCGCCTATCGCCAGGTGCAATTGGTTGAACAGGAGACGGCGAACCGCAAGTTCGACGCGCGTACTGCTGCGGTGACCGATTTCATTGGCGAGCGCTTTTTCGACTACGAACAACTGCTCAGAGCCGGCGTCGCGCTGTTCAATACCGACAGCGCCGTGAGCCGTGCAGACTGGAATCGTTTCGTCAGTACCCTGCAGGTCACCGAGCGCTATCCCGGCACCCAGGGCCTTGGTTATGCGCGCTGGTTGCGGCCCGAGCAGGTCGGCGATCTGGTCGCACAGGTTCGTGCGGAGGGTTATCCCGAGTTTGAACTGCATCCTGCCGGATCGCGCGATCACTACGGCGTCATTGTCTATCTGGAACCGTTTGATCTGCGCAATCGTCGCGCTTTCGGATATGACATGTTTTCGCAGTCGGTGCGACGCGAGGCAATGCAGCGCGCAATCGATACCGGCGACGCTTCGTTAACCGGTCGCGTGACCCTGGTCCAGGAGACTGAGGTTGATCAGCAGGCCGGCACCCTGCTGTATCTGCCGGTTTATGCGGGAGGAGGTGTGCCCGCCACGCAGGAAGAACGTCGCCAGAGCATTATCGGATTCGTGTACAGCCCGCTTCGCATGAACGATCTGATCAGCGGCGTACTTGGCCACAGTTTCGATGATCTGAAACTGCGCATCGTGGATTCCGCGGAATCCGGCGATGCCGATCTGCTGTTCCGCTCGCCGAATCTGACGCCGAGTGATCTGTCGCCGTCGACGCCGCGCTGGACACGGACGCTGAAAATTGGCGGACACCATTGGAAAGTGGAAGCGTTTCCGGCGCAACCGCTGGTCACCGGCTGGTCGCGCGCCCTGTTGATTCTGCTTGGTGGTGCACTGATCAGTCTGCTGGTGGCGATCCTGCTGTGGTCGGCGACCGGTGCCCGCGACCGAGCGGTGGCGCTGGCGCGTTCGATGACGCAGGCGCTTAGGCGTACTCAGGAGCGTCAGCAGGCCGTGCTCGACAGTGCGGTTGACGCGATTCTTACGGTCAACGCTCGAATGCAGATCAGCTCGGCCAATCATGCGATGGCGCGAATGTTCGGCCGTACCGTTGATGATTTGCGGGATACCGAAATCACGCGACTGTTGCCGGAATTTCCGACGTTGATGGATGACGTACAAAGTCCGCAGACGGCGCAGCAGTCCTCTCCGGTCCGACGCGAGACGCTCGGGCGTCGCGCCAATGATCAGGAATTTCCAGCGGAGGTCACGATCAGCCCGCTGTCGGGCGAGGTCGATGCCGAGGGTGGTGCGGTTGTCGTTACGATTCGCGATCTGACCCTGATCCGTCAGGCACAGGCCGCGCTGGCTGCCGCGCACTCGCTGCGCGAGTCGATTCTCAGTCATGCGCCATTTGCGGTGATCGCCGTGGATACCGATCTGAGGGTGGCCGAAATCAATCCCGCTGCGGAAGCACTGTTGTGGTACCGCAAGGATGAACTGGTCGGTCGCGGAAATCTGGGCTGGATTCTCGGAACCGACTCTGCCGACGATGGAAAAACCCAATCCGTGATCGACAACGTCCTGAGTCCGGTGCGGCGCGGGCAGGTCGATGAGCGGGAGTGGAGCTACCAGCGCAAGGACGGCAGTCGGGTGCTGGTCAATCAGGTCGTCACCGCACTGCGCGATGAGGTTGGCGCGGTCACCGGCTTTCTGGTCATTGCCTACGACATCACCGAACGCAAGCGTACCGAAGACTACATCCGGCATCTGGCGCACCACGATGCACTGACCGAGCTGCCGAACCGGGCGTTGTGCACTGACCGTCTGGAAGTTGCGATGGCGCAGGCACGCCGCACTGCGCAGAAGGTCGGTGTGCTGATGATCGATCTGGATCACTTCAAGCGCATCAATGATTCGCTGGGACATCACGTCGGCGACGAGTTGCTGATCCAGGTGACTTCGCGTCTGCGTCATAGCGTGCGCGAGGGCGATACCGTCGCGCGCATGGGCGGTGACGAGTTTGTTGTCGTGCTGCCGGGGATTTCCGATCAGGAAGACGCGCTGCGCGTCGCCCGGACCCTGGTCGACGTGTTGCCGCAGCCGATCAGCGTTGGGGCGCACGAACTGCATGTCACACCCAGCGTCGGCGTCTGCCTGTATCCCGATGATGGTGCCGACACGATCACGCTTCTGAAGAACGCGGATACCGCGATGTATCACGCCAAGGAGCATGGGCGAAATCGCTACAGCCTGTTCTCGCAGGACATGCTGCGCGCCAGCGAGAGCAAGATGGCGATGGAGAGTGCGCTGCGCCGGGCGATTGCGCGCAAGCGTCTGTTGCTGCATTACCAGCCTCTGGTATCGCTGGGCGACGGCGAAGTCACCGGGATGGAAGCGCTGCTGCGCTGGCCCGATGACAAGGGGGGCTTCATTCCCCCCGATGTGTTCATCCCGATTGCCGAGGAAACCGGTCTGATCAATCAGATGGCAGACGGGTTGCTCGGACAGGCCTGCGCCGATGCGATGCTGTTGTCACAGCAGCTTGCGCGTCCACTGGGCATCGCCGTCAACATTTCGCCCAAGCAGTTTCACAATGCGCGTCTGATCGACGTGGTGCGTTCGGCGTTGCAGAACAGCGGTCTGCCGCCGCAGTTGCTGACGCTGGAAGTGACCGAGCGCATGCTGATCGGCGACCCGGCCGATGCCGCAGAAGTTCTGCGCGGTTTGCGACACCTGGGGGTCGGTGTTGCCATCGACGATTTTGGAACGGGCTATTCCAGTCTTGCGTACATTTCGCAATTTCCGATCAGCAAGCTGAAGATCGATCGCTCCTTCATTCGTGATCTCGGTGAAGATACCGCTGACACCGCCGTGATCAACGCGATCATCGCGATGGGGCGTTCAATGCACCTGCAAGTGATCGCCGAAGGCGTGGAGACCGCAGCGCAACGCGACTATCTGCGTGCGCGCGGGTGCCATGAGGTGCAGGGCTTCATGTTCAGTCCCGGTGTGCCGGTCGCTGAATTCGCCCAGGTGGTTACGCGCATCGAGCGTTCCAACCCACAGCCCGCTGTGGCGCAGCCGGCCATCGTTCAATTCTGAATAAGGCTGGGGCCGCTGCGCAGTGACGCTGCGGCTCCCAGCCGTGACTTCTGGTGGATGCAGCTCAGTCGCTGTCCTTGCGATGAACGGCGGCGAACAGGGTCGGCAGCACCAGCAGGCTCAACAAGGTGGCCGAAAGGATGCCGCCGATCACGACAGTAGCCAGCGGACGCTGGACTTCGGCACCGGTGCCGGTGTTCAGCGCCATTGGCAGAAAGCCCAGCGACGCGACCAGTCCGATCATCAGAATCGGTCGCAGTCGCGTCAGCGAACCTTCAGTCACTGCATCGATCAGCGCGCTGTTCTGGGACAGCAGTTCGCGGAACATCGACACCAGCACGACGCCGCTGAGGACTGCCACGCCGGATAGCGTGATGAAGCCGACGCCGGCGGAGATCGACAGCGGAATGTCGCGCAACCACAGCGCCAGGATGCCCCCGGTCAAGGCCAGCGGTACGCCTGAGAACACCAGCAAGGCATCCTTGACCGAGGCGAACGTCAGGTAAAGCAGGCCGAAGATCATCAGCAGCGCGATCGGCACCACGATGGTCAGGCGTTGCGCCGCCGAAGTCAGCTGTTCGAAGGTGCCGCCCCAGGTCATGTAGTAGGCCGGCGGCAAGACCACGGCGCTGGCGACGCGGGTCTGCGCCTCGCCGACGAAGCCGCCGAGGTCGCGACCACGCACATTGGCCGTCACCACGATGCGGCGCTTGCCGTTCTCGCGCGAAATCTGGTTCGGCCCCAGGGTGCGTTCGACCCGCGCGACTTCGGACAGCGGTATGTAGCCGCCGCTGCCGTTCAGCAACAACGGCAGACGTGCCAGTGCGGACGGATCAGTGCGTTGCGATTCGGGCAGGCGCACGACGACGTCGTAGCGCGCGTCGCCTTCGAAGATCTGCCCGGCTGGCTGGCCGCCAATGGCAACCGCCACCAGATCCTGAACCTCGGCAACGTTGACTCCATAGCGCGCCAGACGTTCGCGATCAGGCTCGACCGCGAGCATCGGCAGGCCGCTGGCCTGTTCGACCTTGACATCGGCAGCCCCGGGGACTGCAGTGATTTCAGCAGCGACGCGTCGCGCAACACGTTCCAGCGTGTCCAGATCATCGCCGAAGATCTTGATCGCCAGATCGGCGCGGACGCCCGAGATCAGCTCGTTGAAACGCATCTGGATCGGTTGGGTGAAACCGTAGGACGCGCCCGGCACCGCATCGACCGTGGCGGCCAGTTCCTCGATCAGCTGGGCTTTCGGCTTGGCCGGATCCGGCCATTCATGACGCGGCTTGATCATCACGAAGGTATCGGTCTCACCGGGAGACATCGGGTCAGTTGCCGCCTCGTTGGTGCCGGTGCGCGCGAACACTCTGGCGACTTCAGGCACGTTCATCAGCGCAGCGTTGACCCGGACCTGTTCGGTCACGGCCTGCTCAATGCCCACGCCCGGCACGCGGGTGGGCTGGATGATCAGATCGCCTTCATCGAGGTTGGGGATGAACTCGGTGCCCAGTCGCGTGGCCATCACCCCGCAGATCAGCACCAGCACGACCGCGCCGGTCAGGATCGGGGTCGGCCGGCGCAGCGACCAGGCCAGCGCCGGCGCGTAGATGCGCTTGGCGGAATGGACGATCAGGTTTTCCTTTTCAGAAATCGGACCGCGCAGCAGGATCGCGATCAGCGCGGGCACCATCGTCACCGACAGGAACAGCGCGGCAAGCAGTGCCATCACCACGGTCAGCGCCATCGGATGGAACATCTTTCCTTCGACACCGGTCAGCGCGAAGATCGGCAGGTTGACCAGCACGACCACCAGCACGCTCACCAAGCTGGGTCTGAACACTTCAGCTGTTGCCTCGTGCACGATCGACAGCCGATGGGCCAGCGACAACGGGCTGCTGACGCGATGCTGCTCGGCGCCCAGACGCAGGATGCAGTTCTCGACGATGATCACCGAACCGTCGACGATCAGGCCGAAGTCGAGCGCGCCCAGACTCATCAGATTACCGCTGACATTGGCGCCAACCATGCCGGTGAAAGTCATCAGCAACGACACCGGAATCACCAGCGCGGTCAGCAGCGCTGCGCGCAGATTGCCCAGCATCAGGAACAGCACGACAACGACCAAGACCGCGCCTTCGATCAGGTTCTTCTGAACCGTGCCGACAGTCTTTTCGACCAAATCGGTACGGTTGTAAACCGTCAGCGCGCGTACGCCCTCGGGCAACTGCTGGCGAATCTCGTCGAGCTTCTCCGCAACACGGCGCGAGACAATGCGGCTGTTTTCTCCGATCAGCATGAATGCGGTCGACAGCACCGTTTCCTCGGTGCCCAGCTGGGCGGCGCCGGTGCGCAGGGGGCCGCCAATTTTTACCTCGCCAACGTCGGCGATGCGCACCGGGGTGCCGTCAACGGTTGCGATGACGACGTTGCGAATGTCGTCAATGCTGCGCAGTTCTCCGGTCGTGCGCACCAGCAGTTGTTCGCCATTGCGCTCGATGTAGCCGGCGCCGCGGCTGGCGTTGTTTTCCTCCAGCGCCATCACCACGTCGTCGAGCTTGAGCCGGTGCGCCAGCAGCATCGTCGGGTCGGGCAGTACGTGATACTGCTTGACCACGCCGCCGATCGAGTCGACTTCAGTAACGCCGGCGGTCTGACGCAACTGCGGACGGATGATCCAGTCCTGGATACTGCGCAATGCGGTTGCGTCATAGGGACTGCCGTCGGCCTGGCGCGCATCGGCGTCAGCCGTCAGTGCGTACATGAAAATCTCGCCGAGTCCGGTCGCCACCGGGCCCAGAGTCGGTTCGATTCCGCCCGGCAGGCTGCCGCGCACTTCCTGCAGGCGCTGGTTGACCTGCTGTCGCGCAAAGTAAAGATCGGTACCGTCGGCGAAGACTGCCGTGACCTGCGACAGGCCGTACTTTGAAATCGAGCGGGTCTGACTGAGCCCAGGCAGGCCGCCCAGCGCGGTCTCGATCGGGAAAGTCACACGGCGTTCGGTTTCGAGCGGCGAATATCCGGGTGCACGTGTGGCAATCATCACCTGGACGTTGGTGATGTCGGGTACCGCGTCTACCGGCAGACGCTGATAGGCCAGTACGCCGATGATGCACAGGCCAAGCGTCATCGCCATCATCAGCCAGCGACGGGTGACGGCGAGGTGGAGGAGTCGTGTGATCATCGGCTCATTCCTCTTCGCGCGTCAGCAGCTCGGACTTGAGCATGAAGGTGTTGCCGCGAGCGACACGGGTTCCGGCCACGATTCCCTCGAGAATCTCGACATTCGCCGAGTCCGCGGCACCGAGACGGACTTGCTGTGGCGTCAATCCGTCCGGCGTTTCGACAAAGACGCTGGGTTTGCCGTCGATCGACTGGACTGCGTCGGCGGGGACCGCCAATGCCGCGCTGTGTTGCCGGATCTCGATCCGAGCCTTCACGAACTGACCCGGCAGCCAGTGGCGATCGACGTTGTCCAGTGGTGCACGCACGCTGACGCCGCGGTTGCTGCTGTCGGCTTCGGCGCCGACGTACGTCAGTTTCGACCGGATTGGCGCATCCGCTGCGCTGCTTTGCATGACCTCAACGGCCTGACCGAGCGCAACCTGGCCTGCTTGGCTGGCGAATACGGTCAACGCGGCGTTGACCTGGCTCAGATCGGCCACCACGGCCAGCACCGCATCGCTGACTGATTCTCCGGTGCCGGCGTGGAGCTCCAGCACGATGCCGTCGATGGGGGACGTCAGCCGGTAGGTTCGCAGGCTGTCACTGGACTCGATCGTCAGCAGCGCGTCCCCGGCTTTGACGGCGTCTCCCTGTCGCACGTCCACGCTGCGCACGATGCCCGGGTAACGCGCGGACAGCTGGCGCTTGCGGTTGCGTGGAAGGGTGATCTCGCCGTAGACCTCAAGCGTCTCGGAGAGGGTTGCGGGCCCCGCAGTGGCTATCGTGATGCGGTTGCCGGCGTAATCGGCCGGAGCGATGCGGATCACTTCCGCTGCCGTTGGCGCGGTTGCCGTGGTGTCGACTGATGGCGCCTCCGTCGGCTTTGCGGAACAGGCGCTCAAGCTCAGTGCCAGCAGTGCCAGCGGCAGCGCAGTCGAAATCCGATTCATCAGGCGCGGGGTGGTGAATGCTGTGGCGATGGATGGGTTCATGTTCGGCGTCCTAGGGTGCGGGCGACGCGGCGGTCGCATCGTCGGGGGGCGCAAGCGCGGTCATGCGCTCGATCGCAGCCAGAAAGCGGTGATAGTCGGCGGCATTGGTGACACGCTCGCGTTCAAGTTCCAGCGCGGTCGTGCGGGCGTCGAGAACATCGAGTTGCGAGTAGCGGCCTTCGTTGTATCCACGCAGAGTCGCCTTCAGCGCTGCGTCAGCGCGCGGGATCAGGGTCTGGCCCAGGGTTTCGACCAGGGTGCGCGCGTGCCGGAGTTCCTGTGTCAGGTCGTACAGGGCCGCCTTGGCATGGATCAACGCGCCACGCTGCTGCACCTCCACAAGGTCACGCTGCGCGGCGGCGGCGGCGATGCGTCCCTGGTTGCGGTCGGACCATGGCAGCGGAAACAGCAGCGTGGCGACGAGGCCCACATCGTTGCTGCGCTCAAAGCGCCGCACTCCGGTACTGAGGACCGGGTTGCCGCTGGCCTGCGCGCGTGCCAGCGCCAGCTCTGACTCGCGCAGGCGGCGTTCGATGTCGTAGCGTGCGTAGTCCGGGCTGCTACTCAACTGCGCGAGCAGTTGTTCTGGCTCCGGCAGCGATGGAAGTTCCAGCAGATTGGCTTCGGCCTGACTGAACTCCGCGCTATCTGCGCCCCACTGTGCGGCAAGCCAGCGCCGCTGGGTCAGCAGCAGATGTTCGTAGTGCTCGACTTCCAGCAAGGCACGCTCACGCCCGATTGCAGCGCGTTGACGTTCGAGGTCGCTGGCGGCACCGGCGCGCACGCGGCGGTCGGCCATGGCGTAGACCGATTCGGCGATGTCTGCGCTGTGCTGGGCCAGTTGCAGTTGCTGCTGCGATTCAACCACGTCGATGAAGCGGCGCGCCGTATCGGCGGCCACATCCAGGCGTGCCAGCGTGTAGTCAGTGTCGATGCGAACGATGCCGTCGCGCGCTACGGCAACCCGTGCGCGACGTTTTTCGCTGCCTTCCAGCGCAAGCGCAAGACGCAGCGTAGCTTCCATGGAATCTGCGGCTTTGTAGTCACCGGAGCCGGCGAAATTCTCGACATCAATGCCAATCTCGGGGTTGGGCTTCAGGCCTGCCTGCAGCGTCAGCGCTTCGGCCGCACTCCGTTGCGGTGCAAAGGCGTCAAGTGCGGGGTTGCTGTTCAGCGCGGCTTGCAGAGCTGCGCGCATCGTCAAGGCAGCGCCAGGCTGGGGCGTCGTGGCGGCCTGGGCGAAGCCGGCTGCTGTCGCGGCAACCAGCATGACCAACAGAGACAGAGCGACCTTGCGAGGTCGTGATCTCGGATACATGGGAATCCCTCATCTGGGCCACCCGCGCGAATGGCAGCGCGGCGGCACACGGACATCAGACGCGCGAATCGACCGGGTTGTGTCGGCTCAGCGTCAGCAAGCGTTCCGCGATTTGCGGAACCGGGAGGGAACCATCAGAGTGGCGGCGCGCGCAGCGGTGGACGCAGAACGCTGCGGTGTAGACGCCGGACGTGGGTCTGCCGCGGTTGCAGTCCGGCAAATCGCACATAGAACTGCGGTATTGCCAGGTCCGTCGCCGTTTCTGTCAGAAAGGCGATGGGTTTGCGTGGTGTGTCGCGGGGTGTGCGCAGATCGGGCTTTCCAGCCTCATCGCCGACGACTGCAGTGTCCACATCCTGATCGTTGGCCAGATGCGGTACGGACGCATTCGCCAGATAGACCAGGGGTACCGGATGGTCGGCGCTGAGCGGATCGGCCAGATGGGTGTGCCAGTGCAGGTCGACCGTACGGGTGAGCACCAGCATGCCGGCGATCATCGCCAGCAACAGACTGCTCCATCGTATGCGCCTTACCTTTTTATTCATTAGATTCCCAATGATGCATCCTTTGATGTCAACAAAAGATAAAAAGGATCTCAGCAGATTTCGTGCCGACCTTAACCGGAAGCCGATGTCTCGGAATCTGCCGCCTGACGTTGCTGGCGCGCGAGCTGGTCGATTTCCTTCTGATGCTCGGCGACCGCCGCACGGAGTTGCTGCAGGTTCTCGCGCAGCATGTCCGCCACCAGCTCGTCGGTGCGCGGGTCCTTGAGCACCTCTTCGATCACGCGCATTGCGGCATCGATGACCGACTGCACGATGTCGTCGTAGAACGGCAGCCGCGCCAATCGCCCGGTCTGGCGGTCCTGTTTCAATTTTTCGACGATGGTCGAGCGCAGCTGCACCTGGTTGTCGGCCAGCGCGCGCGAGATGTTTTCGGTGTAGCGCCCCTTGGCCAGTACGCCTTCGACCTGGTCCAGCACTGCAATGGTGACGGCACCGCTGATTGCCTTGACGATGGTGTCGCGGAATTTGTTGACCAGCAGATAGGTAAAGTCCTCGCCGAAGGCGCGGTCAGCGGCCAAGCCGAAGCGCGACAGCAGGACCACGATGCGCAGGATGCGGAACAGGCGGAAGCCGCGGATCGCAGGATGCGACACCGGGATCATGCCGAGGATCTCGTACCAGTTGCGGATCAGGAAGCTGCGCTGCCAGCCGGCGGCGCGCCAGCGCCAGGTGAACTCAGCGGCGAAGATGGCGCAGATGATGTAGTCGGCAATGATGATGTCGCGCCGTTCGATCGCGGTGACCGGGCCCCAGGTCTCATAGGCCAGCAGTCCGATCGAGACGAATGCCAGCACCAGCATGATCCAGTCGATCGTGCGGATGCGCTCCAGGGCGAGGAAAAAGCGTCGGATGTCCATGACGCCCAAGCTTAGCCGGGCCGGACGGGATGCGCGCGGCGTCGCTGTTGCAGTCGAAGCGGAATCAGACCGCGGTGTTGCCGCTGCGCACCGGTGGCAGTGCAGCGAATTCAGCCTCCGTGAACAGACGCGATCGGGTCAGGAAGCGCTTTCCGGTGCCGTTCTCCAGCGAAAACATGCCGCCGCGTCCGTCCACGACATCGATGATCAGCTGCGTGTGTTTCCAGTACTCGAACTGGGACGGGCTGATGAAGAAGCGGGCCCCGGCGATTTCGCCGAGCAGGATGTCCTGGTCACCCACAATGAAGTCGGCGACCGGATAACACATCGGCGACGAGCCGTCGCAGCAGCCGCCGGACTGGTGGAACAGCACTTCGCCGTGGCGGTCGCGCAGATGTGCAATCAGCTGATCGGCCATGGGTGTGGAGAGGACACGTGATGGGAAGGCGTTCATCGGAAACTCCTCGGACCTGGTGTGAAACCTCCGGCCTCGCGCGGAGCCGCAAGGCCGGAGTCGGGTCAGCTGGCGATCAGAGGCTGACGTTCAACGCTGCAACGATCCGGTCTTCGAAGTTCTTGCCGAATTCGTGTGCATCGGTGTCGTAATAGCGCAGGTCCAGCATCACATGTTCGACTGCGGCGTAGCTGATGCCAAAGTTCCAGGTAGCGAAGTCTGTGCCGGCGCTGATGCTCTGCTGGCCGTAGGCGCCACCGAGGGACCATTTCGGATTGATCGCATACTTGGCATTGAGTTCGGCGTAGGTGCCGCTGTCGTCGCTGCCGAAATAGTCGGTGGTGTACAGCACTGCAGCGCCGAGCGAGACGGCATTGAAGCTGCGGCCCGCAGCGAGCTTGTACTCGATCGTGTCGATGTCCACGCCATCGGGCTGATTGCGATAGCCGTAGCGGACCACGCCGATATCCAGCTGCCATGCCCCGAGCGCCGGACGCCAGCCGCCGTAGATGTCGTACTCCAGATCGATGTCATTGCCGAAGTCCACGTTCTCGGCGCCGGCGCCGGCGTAGAACGCACCACTGCTCAGATTGACCGAGGCGAATACGAAGGGATCACCGTTGGTCTGGCTGACACCGCGAAAAACGTAATCGGTTGCCGCCCCGACGGTGTAGGACAGGCTGGTTTCTGCCAGCGCTGCGGGCGCTGTTCCGAGCAGTGCAGTCAGCAGCAGGCTGCGGCTCAGCGCGAGTGATGTGCGGTGTGTCTTGTTCATACTGGATCCCCTGTTGTGGTGCAGCGAATGCGGCGCCGTTGGCGACGGCCGCGACCAAGCCCGCCCGCTGTCGCGGACGCGGCGTTGTAGGTTGAAAGGGCCCTTCGCCCTGCCTCCAGGCGTGGGCCGAACCTCCAAGAAGAGGCGGCGTCAGCGCATTGCGCTGAGCGCCGCCAGCGGGAGGAGACTCTTGGGTGCTAGAAGAAGCCGAGCTTGGTCGGGCTGTAGCTGACCAGCATGTTCTTGGTCTGCTGATAGTGGTCAAGCATCATGCGGTGAGTCTCGCGGCCGATACCGGACTGCTTGTAGCCACCGAAGGCGGCGTGGGCCGGGTAGGCGTGATAGCAGTTGGTCCATACGCGGCCGGCCTGGATCGCGCGGCCAAAGCGGTAGCAGGTGTTGGCGTCGCGGCTCCAGACGCCGGCGCCCAGTCCATAGAGCGTGTCGTTTGCAATCTGCAGCGCCTCGTCCTCATCCTTGAACGTGGTGACCGATACCACTGGTCCGAAGATTTCTTCCTGGAAGATGCGCATCTTGTTGTGGCCGCGGAACACCGTTGGCTTGACGTAGTAGCCACCGGCGAGGTCGCCTCCCAGTGCATTGCGTTCGCCGCCGGTAAGTACTTGCGCACCTTCCTGCTTGCCGATGTCGATGTACGACAGGATCTTTTCCATCTGCTCGCTGGACGCCTGTGCGCCGATCATCGTCGCCGGATCCAGCGGACTGCCCTGGACGATCGCCTCGACACGCTTGAGCGCGCGTTCCATGAACGTGTCGTAGATCGACTCGTGGATCAGTGCGCGGCTGGGGCAGGTGCAGACCTCGCCCTGGTTCAGCGCGAACATCACGAAACCTTCGATGGCCTTGTCGAAGAAGTCGTCGTCCTCGGCGCAGACATCCTTGAAGAAGATGTTCGGCGACTTGCCGCCCAGCTCCAGCGTCACCGGAATCAGGTTCTGGCTGGCGTACTGCATGATCAGGCGGCCGGTCGTGGTCTCGCCGGTGAACGCAATCTTGGCGATGCGGTTGCTGGACGCCAGCGGCTTTCCGGCTTCGAGGCCGAAGCCGTTGACGATGTTCAGCGTGCCCGGCGGCAGCAGGTCACCGACCAGCTCGGCCAGCACCAGCAGGCTGGCCGGCGTCTGTTCGGCCGGCTTGATCACCACGCAATTGCCGGCGGCCAGCGCCGGCGCCAGCTTCCATGCCGCCATCAGGATCGGGAAGTTCCACGGAATGATCTGGCCCACGACGCCCAGCGGTTCATGGAACTGGTAGGCAACCGTATCGTGGTCGATCTGGCCGATTGAGCCTTCCTGTGCGCGGATGCAGCCGGCGAAGTAGCGGAAGTGATCGATCGCCAGAGGAATGTCAGCCGCGGTGGTTTCGCGGATCGGCTTGCCGTTGTCCCAGGTTTCGGCCAGCGCCAGCGTCGCCAGGTTGGCCTCCATGCGGTCGGCGATGCGGTTCAGGATGTTGGCGCGTTCGGCGACGCTGGTACGGCCCCAGCTGTCCTTGGCGGCGTGCGCGGCGTCCAGGGCGAGCTCGATGTCGTCCTTGTCGGACCGTGCAATCTGACAAACGACTTTGCCATTGATCGGCGAGACATTGTCGAAGTACTGGCCGTTGACCGGGTCGACCCATTTGCCGCCGATGTAGTTTCCATAGCGGCTGGCGAATGGAGACTGCGTCGACAGTGTGACGGTTTCGGGTTTGTTCATTGAGGACTCCTCCTGATTTGAGGCCGTTGTTCGGCCGGGTATGCATGGAGTCCTGGGCGCAGCGCCCGTGCCAACTTTTCCGCAGTTGTTCCGGAAAGTTTCAGGATACTGATTTGTAAGGAATTAGTTGAATGTTGGAGGCGTCCTCCGAAGGTCGTGCTTGCCAGTCGGGCCGCGAGTTGTACAGTGGGGAAACAGTGCGTGGGACAAGTGTCGCAATTTGCGACAGTCCCGGAGGACGACACGATGCCTATAGAAAACGATCATCGCAGTGTGCTGGCGGCGCGCCGCCGCTTCTTCGAGGACGGCCGCGCGCCGCGGGGGCTGGTGCCCGATGCGATTCTGCGTTCGTGGATCCGCTGTGCCGGACTGGGGCTGGAAGCGGCGCAGGGGCCGCAGGTCGAGATGCTGAATGCGCGCGAGCTGCGCGAAGCCAGCGAACGCCACGAACGCCTGCGCCGGCTCTGCCGGCCGGAACTGGAACTGCTGCATGCCGATGCGCGCGATACCGGCAGCGTCGTGATCCTGACCGACGCCAACGGTCTGGTGCTCGATACCGTCGGCGATACCGAGTTTGCCGGTCGCGCCGCACAGGTCGCGCTGCGTCCGGGGGTGGCCTGGGGCGAGGCCATGACCGGCACCAATGCGATCGGCACGGCGCTGGTCGAGCGGCGGCCGATCGAAGTGCGCGGCGCGGAGCACTACTTTGTGCCGCACCGGATTCTGAGCTGTTACGCGGCACCGATTCTCGATCCGCGGGGGCAGGTGGCCGGCGCGCTGGACCTGTCCGGGCATGCCGCGATCGCGCATATGCATGCGCTGGGCATGGTGCGCCTGGCGGTGGATCAGATCGAGCGACGTCTGTTCGACGGCGCGTTCCGGGACTGCGACGTCGTGCGCGTGCATCGCGATCCGGCACTGCTCGGCACGGCGCGTGAAGGCATTCTGGTCTTCGACGACTATCGCCTGATCGCCGCGAACCGCCATGGCCTGGCGTTGTTCGGGCTGGATTGGGAGGATCTGGGCAAGACTCGCTACACCGAGTTGTTCTCGACCACGATGAGCGCACTGCGTGATGGCGCCGATCTGCGTGGGCTGCGCGGTCAGCCGATGCATGGGCACATCGACGTCGAGCGCTCATCGCGGCCGCGTGCGGTGATGCCGGCAACCCCAGCGGCGACGCCGGACGCGCTGCCGGTGCTGCTGGATGCCGGGCAGAAGCGTCGGTTGCAGCGTGCGGCGCGCATGCTCGATGCGAATCTGCCGGTGCTGCTGCAGGGCGAGACGGGAGCCGGCAAGGAGGTGTTTGCACGGCGTCTGCACGCCGCCAGTGCGCGTTCCGGCGGCCCCTTCGTTGCCGTCAACTGCGCGGCGCTGCCGGAAGGTTTGATCGAGGCTGAACTGTTCGGCTACGAAGACGGCGCGTTTACCGGAGCGCGCAAGCACGGTGCCGCGGGACTGCTGCGGCAAGCCGACGGCGGCGTACTGTTCCTCGACGAAATCGGCGACATGCCGCTGTCGTTGCAGTCACGCTTGCTGCGCGTATTGCAGGAACGCGAGGTCACGCCGCTGGGTGGCGGCAAGCCGGTGGCCGTGAACTTTGCTCTGGTCTGTGCAACGCATCAGGCCCTGGACGCCGCGGTGGCGGAAGGGCGGTTTCGTGCCGATCTCTACTACCGCATCGCGCAGTACAGCGTACTGCTGCCGCCGCTGCGCGATCACGTCGATCTGCACGCGCTGATTGCCGAGCTGTGGAGCACGCTGGGCGCAGCGCAGGCTTTGCCGGTCGACGTGCTGTCGCGGCTGGCGGCGCATGTCTGGCCGGGCAACTATCGTGAGCTGCTGGCTGTGCTGCGCACTCTGCGCGTGCTGGCGGAGGATGGCGTCGAGCTGAACATCGACGATCTGCCGCCGCAGTTTCGGACACAGCGTACGCCGCGTGTTGTGGTGGGCGCTGGTGACGCCGCGATGGATCTGCAGCAGCTGACCGATGCCGCGATGCAGGATGCCTTGGAGTCCTGCAAGGGCAATGTGTCGGCGGCAGCGCGGCGCCTTGGCGTCAGCCGCAGCACGCTGTATCGCCGCGTACTGGCGAGCGCTGCAGACTGACGGCTACAGCAACGCGTCCTCCAGCTCGTCGAGGCTGGTGGCAATGTAGTCGAGCATGCGCTGCACTCTCGGCACCGCCCGGCGGCAGGCGATCAGACCGAAATCCACGGCGTCGCCGCGGCTGATGATGGTGATATTCAGCGCCATCGTGTCGACCACCAGCGATGCCGGATACATGCCGTCCAGGCGGCAGCCTTGCCAGTACATCGGCTCGCGCGGTCCGGGAACATGCGAAATCACCAGATTGGCGATGAAATGCTTGGGGTCCAAGCGTGACAACCACATCAGGGCGCCAGGCAGCAGTTGGGCGACGCTGAATGCCTGCAGCTGGGCCGGCGACATTTCGCGAAAGCGCGCCTTGTTGTAGTCCATGCAGCCCTTGATCAGTAGCAGGCGCTCCACCGGGTCGCTCAGGTGCGTCGCCAGATTGGCCAGCGCGAAGGCAATTTCGTTGCCGCTGTCGCCATCGTCGCGTCGTACCGAGACTGGCACAATGGAAACCAGGGGCTCGTCCGGCAGTGCGTCGAGGTCCGTCAGGTAGCGCCGCAGCGCTCCGGCGCATAGCGCGAGAATCACGTCGTTGAGCGTTCCGTGGACGGCATCGGCAACCGCGCGTATGCGGTCGGTCGGATACGACTGCGCGGCAAAGCGGCGTGACGCCGTGACCATTTGGTTGAGGATGCAGCGTGGGGCCTGCACGCTGGTTGCCAGATATGGGTTATGCGCGCGGTAGTCGTGCCAAGTGTGCTGCAACTGTTTGACGAAGGTCGGTGTTGCGCGCACGCCGTTGCGTGCAAGGCTCGCGATCAGCCCCACAGGTCCCAGCGCAGCCGGTGCCGGCACCGCCAGCGTGGTTCCGGACCGCCGTGACGGAATCTCCCATGGCGCAGCCATCCGCATCGAACTTTCGCGATCGTTCGACATCGACTTCATGAACAACCGCAACGCAGCGATGCCATCGACCACTGCGTGATGGATCTTGAAGTAGAGCGCAATGCGGCCGTCTTCGAGACCTTCGACCAGATACATGCGCCACAGCGGATAGGCGCGATCCAGATGCGCGCTGTGGACGCGCGATACCATTGCCAGCAATTCGCGGATGCGGCCGGGCTTGGGCAGCGCCAGATGCACAAAGTGCTGGCCCAGATCGAACTCGCGCTCGGAGTCCCAGAAGCGAAAGCCGAAGCGGGTGTTGGGATGGCGGTCGAAGGGCGGCACCACGCCGGTCGATTCGCGCAGATGCGCGGCGATCTGGGCGGCAAAATCCGGAGGAGCGCCTTCAGGGGGTTCAAACAGGACCAGACCGCCCACATGCAGGGGCATGTGCCGTTGTTCGACCAGCAGGAACGCAGCGTCAATCGGGGACAGTCGCAGCATCCGTCATCTCTCCTCAATCTTTCTTGTTTTGGCTCGGCGCCAAACTGCCCCAGATCACCCGGTGAGGTCGTTGACCTTCATCATGTCAATGGCTGCCCGACGGTCAGGGCAGCTTGTCGTTGAGGCGTGAGTCCACGGGGGCGGCAATCGGTGCGCGCTGATAGATCTCGGGTTTCTGCAGCATCTGGCTCGCGATGAACATCATCTTGATGTTGTCCAGCATCTGTTGCAGTTCTGTTGCCCGCTGTTCTTCGTCGGCGCACTCGCCGATGCACGGCAGGCGTTCCCGGTAGCGGCCGGCGTTCGAGTCCAGCGGCGACTGCTGGCCTTCAACGATGATGGGGTCGAGTTGCTGTGATGCTTCGGTGGTGTCGTCGGCGGCGTACGCCGGAAGCCCCGCCGCGAGCACCAGCAGGACCAGCGGGCGAATGCTTTGATGGAACAGGCGCATGAGGGTCTCCGGTCAAGAAATGCCTTGTCTGCCGAGCTTAGCGCATCGCAGCGTCTGAATTGCCGCCGGCCTTTAGGACGAGCAGCTGACGCTCAGGTGAGCTGCTTCGGGCGGGGGCTCCGCAGCATGGCTTTCGTACTGTGGATGTTCGTCATAAGGATTTCGCAGCAGCGTCAACAGGCGTTCGATTTCACTGGCATCGCCACGCTGCGCGGCTTCGATCGCGGCCTGGGCAAGATGATTGCGCAGGACAAATTTCGGGTTGACGGCGTTCATGCGCGCTCTGCGGGCGGCATCGTCGCCATCCTCCATTCGCAGACGCTGCCGATAGTCTTTCAGCCAGCCCTCCAGGGCAGCGCTGTCGTGCACGATGTCTGCCAGCTCGGTCGCACTTTCATCGTTGGCATTGACCGTCGCAAGCGCGCGGAAGCTGCGGGTGAAATCGCTGCGGCCGCGATGCAGAATCGAGACAAAGCGGTTGATCAGGGTCGGGTCGTCGCCGTGCGGTTCGCGGAGCCCCACTTTGCGGCGCCAGGCCGCGGTCATCGCCTCGGAATAGGCAGCCGGATAGCCGTCGACTAGCGCCTGGCCTATTTCCACCGCCTGATCGGGTGAGTCCGACAGCAGCGGCAGGCAGGCTTGAACCAGACGTGAGCAGTTCCAATGCCCCACGGTCGGCTGCTGGTCGTAGGCGTAGCGCCCGCCGGCATCGGTGTGATTGCAGATGTGTTTGGCGTTGAAGCCGTCGATGAAGCCGAACGGCCCGTAGTCCAGGGTCAGGCCGAGGATCGACATGTTGTCGGTATTCATCACGCCGTGGCAGAACCCCAGGGACTGCCATTGTGCGATCAACTGGGCGGTGCGCCGGATCACTTCGCGCAGCCAGCGTTCGTAACGGTCCGGCCGCCCGGAAAGCTCGGGAAAGTGGGCGTCGATGACGTGGTCGGCAAGCTCTCGCAACGCCTCGTGCTGATCGCGGTAGTAGAACACCTCAAAGTGACCAAAGCGGACATGGCTGGGGGCCACGCGGCAGATCACTGCCGCGGTTTCCAGTGTTTCACGCCGTACCGGATCATCGGCCGCGATCAGGCTCAACGCGCGTGTCGTCGGTACGCCCAGATGATGCAAGGCTTCGCCGCACAGATACTCGCGCACACTGGAGCGCAGCACCGCGCGACCATCACCGAAGCGCGAGAACGGGGTCTTGCCGGCACCCTTGAGCTGGAGGTCCCAGCACTGCCCATCGGGCGCACGCAGTTGGCCCAGCAGGATCGCGCGACCGTCGCCGAGCTGAGGCACCCAGCCGCCGAACTGGTGGCCGGCGTACAGCATCGCGCGCGGATCACCGCCCGGCAGCGGGCGGTTGCCCGCCAGGATTTCGGTGAATTCCGGGCGCTCTGCCTCTGCCGGATCGATGCCGAGCTGGGCCAGCAGCGAGCGGTTGAGGTGCAGCAGGCGCGGAGCGGTGACGGGGGCGGGCTCGACGCGTGCTGAGAACACATCGCCCAGCCGGGCATAGGCGTTGTCCAGGGGTAGCGCGTCGATGCGGTATCCGCGCATCGCGTTGTCGGCAGTGTCTGAGGGCAGGGGCATACGGGCACTCTAACAAGTAGACTTTCGGCATGTGTGATACCCAAGTGCTGGTCACCGACGAGGCGGTCTGGTTCGCAAAGAATTCGGACCGGGAGCCGTCCGAGCCGCAGCCAGTGCTGCGGTATTCGGCGGTGCACGATGACCGACAGAAGTTGGTGCGCGTTTCGCACATCGAGATCGAGCAGGTGCCAGACCGCCTGGCGACGATCCTGTCGCAGCCGGTGTGGTGCTGGGGCGCGGAAATGGGCGTCAATGAAGCCGGGGTGGCGATCGGCAACGAGGCAATATTTTCGAAGCGTGCCAGTCTGCACCCAGGTCTATTGGGCATGGATCTGGTGCGCCTTGGGCTGGAGCGTGCGGCCACGGCCGACGCCGCGATTGAAGTCATGACCACGCTGCTGGAACGCTACGGGCAGGGGGGGGCGGCCGGCTACAAGGACCAGAGCTTCTGCTACGACAGCAGCTTCATCGTGGCGGATGCCGCTGGGGCCTGGGTGCTGGAAACTGCCGGCCGCAGCTGGGTTGCTCGGCGGGTGCGCGGGCATGCGGCAATTTCCAATGCACTGAGTATCGGTGCCGATTACGAACGCTGCTCGGCGGATCTCTCGGCGGGCCGAGCGGATTTTGCCGCGCAATTCGATACGCGGCTGATGCCGTGGTTCGCCCGCTCGTCCAGCCGCCGCAGGCTGTCAATGCAGTGTCTGAGCGCGCAGGAGTCGCCCAGCATGGCGCGTTTTGCGCGACATCTGCGGACACATCGCCACGCGGACCGGACCCTCGAGCACGGGAGCAATGCCGATCTATGCATGCACTCGGCCGGGCTGGTGCGACGGCATCAGACGACGGGTTCGCTGATCGCGAAGCTCGGTGCCAAAGGCGCTCAGCAATGGCTGACCGGTACCTCGGCGCCGTGTCTGTCGATCTTCCGGCCGGTGACGTTCGACGGTGAATGGTCCGTACTGACGGACCCTGATCGCAGAATCGAGGCGCCACTGTGGCGACGGCATGAATGGTTGCATCGCTGGGCGCTGGGCGACCTCCGCTTGCGCGAGCGTCTGCAGGTTACGCGGGATGAGGTCGAGGCGCGGATGTTTGTGGCCAGTGCCGATGGTTCATCCGCCGGACTGCAGCAGGCGGATCGTCTGGCGGCCGCATGGCACAAGGTGTTGTGGGAATCGCTTTCGACGCTGCCGGCACCAAAGTTATCGCGGCATTGGCGCCGGATTGCGGCGCGCGATGGCATCGATCCGACGCGCGCGGCGGGGGCTGCTACTAAACTATTGGCTGAACCAACGATCAGGGAGCGCGGCGCGTGAATATGAATTTTTCGGGCATGGGCCTGTGGGGATTTCTGGTCCTGGTCGCCGATATCTGGGCGATCGTCAGCACCGTGCAGAGCTCGGCTACGACCGGCAAAAAAGTGCTCTGGATTTTGCTGATCGCGTTTCTGCCGGTGCTGGGTTTCGTGCTGTGGCTTTTTCTGGGGCCACGCGGGCGCTGACGCTGCGCCAGGGCTTGATCCTTGCTGAATTGCCCCGTCCGGCGGGGCAATTCAGCATTGGTATAGGCGACACCGCTTTGGCGCTAGACGCCCAGGCGTCCGCGCAGTTCCGCCGGGGTCAGATAGGGCGGCTGCGTCATCCCTTCCAGTTTTCTCACCAGGCTGACCAGCTCGGCGTTCACCGGAGTCGGCTTGCCATGCTCCAGGCCCAGGCGGACGATCTCGCCATTGAGCTGGTCGATTTCGGTGGTACGCCCGGCGTCGACGTCGGCAACCATCGAGGGATACGAGCCATCGCGCAGGCCGTTGCGCCAGCGCGCAAACCACCAGGGCAGCCGGGTGCGGCCCGCGATCAGACTCCGATACCAGCGGTAGGGTATCGGTGACGGCAACTGGTAGGTGATGCCGGCGTGTTCGAGCAGGCCGACGGCTTCGTCCAGCACGGCGGTGTAGATTGCGCGCAGATCCTGCTGTGTCAGCAGATCCTTGAACGTGGTGTGGGTCAGCGCGCCGATCGCGTTTGCCAGATTGATCAGCAGCTTGCCCCAGGCGGCCGCTTCGCCGGTCGTTCGGGTGACGTCCATGCCGCTGCCGACGAAGGCCCCGCACAGGCGCCCGGTTTCGCAATCGACCAGGATCTGTGGCCGCGTGGTGATGCGCGCATGCAGGGGTTCCAGCATCTGCCCGTTGAACATGACCGTCAGCGCGACGACGCGTGCTTGCGGCAGACGCTCGTGAATGCGACGCAGCGCGCCGACGCCGTTGAGCGTGCAGACAATGGCGCAGCGCTGCGGAATCGGTGGAAGTGCGTCAAGCACGGTATCCAGGTCGCGAAATTTGACGCACAGGAACAGGAAGTCAACGTCGTCCAGTGACAGCGACTGCGTCAGGATCGGCTTGGGTGCGACGATCGGCGGATGCCCGGCTCCCGCGTGCTCGACGCGCAGGTTCTGGACTGTCTGCAGAGTGGTCACATCCTTGTCGCGTACATAGAGCTTGACCGGCTCCCGTCGCACACTCATCAGATAGGTGGACAGGATCGTTCCCACGGCGCCAGCGCCGACGACCAGAATCATCTGCAATTTCTCCCCGGGCCAGATGGCCCGCCCTTGCTCGCGAGGCCTCAAGCATAGCGCGGTATGTCGGAAGTATCCCCGTGCCGTCAGTCCTCGGGGAACGGATGCGTCGGGTTGCGCCGCGTGCTTCAATAGCTGCCTGCCAGCGCACGAGGAGAGTGACGGAGGCGATGTCGACCGATTCGATCGAATGTCCGGCCTGCGCGCAGCGCAATCCCCAGGAAGCACGCTTCTGCAATCAGTGCGGCGCCCGGCTGCAGGCGCCTGCGGAAGGCGGCTATACGCCGCGTCATCTGGAGCAAACGATCCATCGCCCGGCGGCGGTGCAGGGTGAGCGCAAGCGCGTGACGGTGCTGTTCGCAGACATCAAGGGTTCGACGCGCCTCGCCGAGCAGGCCGGTGCGGAGTTGTGGCATCACATCCTGGACCGTTTCTTCGCGATCCTGGGCGCGGCGGTGCACCGCTACCAGGGCACGGTTAACCAGTACACCGGCGACGGCATCATGGCTCTGTTCGGCGCGCCGCAGGCGCTTGAAGACCATGCCGCGCATGCAGCGTTCGCCGCGCTCGACATGCAGCGTGAAGTGCGGCGCTATGCCGACGAGCTGCGTCTTCAGCACGGCATCAATCTTTCCCTGCGTGTTGGCTTGAACAGCGGTGATGTCGTTGTCGGCCGGATCGGTGACGATCTGCGCAGCGACTACACCGCGCAGGGGCCGACCGTGCATATGGCGGCGCGGATGGAGCAGATCTGTGAGCCGGGTCGGATTTATGTCAGCACCCATACTGCCGGGTTGCTGGAAGGATCGTTTCGCCTGCGCAGCCTCGGCGCGACGCAGATCGCCGGTTTCGATGCGCCGGTCGCAGTCAGCGAACTGGAGGGGGTGGCCAATGGTCTGCGCACGCGGCTGGATCGCAGCTTGGCGCGATCCGGGGCGCCGCTGATCGGGCGTGAGCCGGAGATGCAGCAGCTGATGTCTGCGTTCGAGCGTGTGCGTCAGGGTGAGGGGCAGGTCGTGGCGGTGATCGGCAATGCCGGCATTGGCAAATCCAGGCTGTGTCGTGAATTTGTCGTCGCCTGCGAGCGCGAGGGCGTCGCGGTCCATCGAACCACTGGCGTGCCGTATGCCAGTCGCTTGCCGCTGCTGCCGATCCGGCACCTGCTGCGCAGCAAGCTGGGCGTGCCGGATGATGCGACGCCCGAAGATACACGGCGCTGGGTTGCTGGCGCACTGCTGCTGGAAGATCCGGCGAATGCCGCGGTTCTGCCGCATGTATTCGAATTTCTTGGCGTGCGCGAACAATTCGAGCAACAGCCGGAAACCCTGAACAGCGCGCGCGATCAGATGCTGGAACAACTGGCGGACTACCTGCCATGCAGTGGCGAACCGACCATCCTGCTGGTCGAGGATCTGCACTTTCTCGATGCGGGCAGTGAAGCGTTCCTGGCGCACCTGTGTCGCAGCGTTGCGAGAAAGAATTGCCTGCTGCTGCTGAATTTCCGTCCCGACTACGCGTCGGAGTGGTTGCAGCCTCTGGTGCATGAATCGATTCCGCTGACGGCGCTGAATGCGCAACATCTGTTGCAGCTGGCGCGGACGCTGTTGGGCGATGATCCCAGCATTGCCGAGGTGGCCGAGGTGGTTGCGCAACGTGCCGGCGGCAATCCCTATTTCGTCGAAGAGGCGGTGCTGGCGCTGGTCGACGGGGGCTGGCTGCAAGGCCAGTCGCGGGCGTGGAAGCTGGTTCGCGCAGTCGATGAGTGGCCGATGCCCGATAGTGTGCAGGCGCTGCTGGCTGCACGAATCGACCGCCTGCCGGACGCGGCGCGCAGTCTGCTGCAGGCGGCCGCAGTGATTGGCCAGCAGTTTGATCAGGATCTGCTGCAGACGCTTGCGGGTGTCGATGCGGACCATGTCGCGGCACAGCTGGGGCTGCTTGAAGAGCTGGGATTTGTGCACACGCTCGACGACGGCTTCGCGTTCTGTCATCCGCTGGTGCAGGAGGTGGCGTACCTGGGGCAGCTGGAAAGTCGGCGCCGTGCGGTGCATGCCCAGCTTGCCGAATTGCTGGAGCAACGCCATGGCCAGGACGACACCGCCAGCGAACTTTCGGTGCGGATCGCCGAGCATTGGCAGCGCGCCGGGGAATGGGTACGTGCCGGAAGCTGGAACCTGAAAGGCTTTCGCTGGGCGATGGTGCGGGATGCGGACCTGGCTCTGGATCAGTGCCGACGCGCGGTGATTCATTTTGACCGTGCTGCGGACAGTCCTGAAGTGGCGCGCGGCCGGGTTCTTGCCCGCGCCGCACTAATCCGGATGGCGCAGTTCGCCCAGATTCCGGCCGAAGAAATCGAACGCGCATGGCGCGACGCGCGAGCAATGGCGGAGGATGATTTGGCGGCTCAGGTCGAGCTGCAGATTTCCTACGGCAATGAACTGCTGCATCGCGGCCAGGTCGACGCCGCCGCACGCGTTCATCAGGAGGCTGCGCAGCGATGTCTAGACACCGGACAGGCTGCGCTGCTGAATCGGTTTCGCTTGGCGGTGCTGCTGTCCAGCAATGCGGCCGGGCAGGTGCGTAGCGGACTGGAGATTCTTGATCGCGCCGGGGGCGACTGGCGCCGCCGGCCGATCGATGAAGAAAATCATGCCTCGCGTGGCTTCTACGGACTGATGCTGACCTGGCAGGGACGGCTGGATTTGGCGCGAGCCGAGCTGGACGGGGCCTTGGCATTCGCGGAAGCGCAGCAACAGCCGGTCAGCTGGATGTATGCCAATCGCGTGGATTTTGGCTTGATCAGCGGCGATCTGAGCGGGATCGAGCAGTCGGCCTATCGCAGTCTGGAATATGCCCAGCAGCATGGCAGTCCGTTCTTCCGTTCGGTCGCATTGCGCGCGGTGGCGCTGGCGCATCTGCTGCACGGCAGGGCGCAGCCGGCGATCGATGCCTTGATGGAAGCACGGCCGATGGTAGTTGCCGGCGCTCCCGCACACCAATTTGAGTCCAATCATCTGTCGACGCACGCGCTGGCGTTGTTGGTTGCGCAGCGCGACGGTGAGGCAGAAGACATGGCGCTGCAGGCACGTGACAGTGCATTGCGCTCCGGTTCGCGCGTCTGGGAGATCATCGCACTGGTGGCGTGGCTGCGCCTGGAGCCGACTCCTCAGCGGCGGCAGCGGATCGCGGAAACCATGCAGCGCATGCAGTGGCTGGTTGACGATACCGGGGCGGAGGGATTCCGGCCCTGGCTGGAATTGGCTCGAGGCCATTGGACCACCGATCCCGCCGAGCGCGCCGCCGCGCATCTGCGCGCGCAGCGCGCGTTCGAGGCAATTGGAGCGCGTGCATATGCACGCCGTATCGCCGACAAGCGCAGCGCCGAGCCTGAGGGCATGGGACAATCACTGCAGTGAATCGTGCCGGCGGGACCGGCCTTTGGGGGAAGATGATGCGCATAAAACGAATCAGGACTGCCGTGGGCGCGCTGGCCTGTGCGCTGGCGGCGTGGTCGTCCACAGTCATGGCGGACGAGGCGCTCGACAGTGTCATCGGTTGCATGCGCGCGAACATACCGAACACCGTGCAGATCAAGGAGGTCGAATTGATCTCCACTGACCGCGTGGGTGCCACGCGCACGCTGCGGGGCCGTTTGTACGGCACGCGCGAGGATGACCGCCTGCGCGCGATGATGAAGATCGGGTCGCCCGCCGATCTTGCCGGCGCGGCCTATCTGATGCGTGAGAAGGCGGAGGGCGACGAGATGTACGTGTATGTCCCGGCGCTGCAGAAAGTTCGCCGCATCACCGGAGCCGGTGTTGATGGTGCATTGTGGGGGACGGACATTTCCTATGGCGACGTGCGCCAGCTCAACAATGCATTCACCTCCGGTCGCAGTGTCCTCGAAGGCGGCGGCGAACTCGGCGGGCGCAAGGTGCATCATCTGGCCGTGACGCCGGACCCGGCGGAAGCCTCCCGTTTCTCGATGGTCAAGGTCTGGGTTGATCAGCAGAGCTGTGTCAGCCTGCGCGCCGACTTCATGGAGGGTGGTTTGGTCGGCAAGCGGCTGGAGATCGATCCGGCCTCGCTGCGGCAGTCCGGTACCCACTGGTACGCGGGTGAAGCCTTGATGACTGACCTGAAAGAAGGCACGCAGACGCGCCTGAAAGTGTTGGGTCTGTCCAGCGACGTCAATCTGTCGGGGCGTTATTTCAATCCCAGCACGTTCTACCTGGGAAGCTGAGCGGCAGCGCGTCCGCAGGAATTCGATGCAGCGACTGATTCTCTGGCTGTCGTCTCATCCGCTGGTTGTCATCGCGGCGACCTTGCTGTTGTCGTTTGCAGCGGCGCTGTGCCTGATCGATCCGCGTGACGCGAGCCTGCGTCTCAAGGTCGATCCGTCGCTGGAGCGGCTGCTGCCGACGCAGGACGACGATCGAGCCCTGTTCGACCGGGTCCGCGCGCAGTTCGGTGAGACCGACCCGGTACTGCTCGCAGTCGGCTTTGACAATGTCTACACGCCGGACAGCATCGAAAAGATCGATGCGCTGACGCGCAAGCTCGGCGAGATTGAGGGCGTGCGTCAGGTGATGTCGATCGCCAACGTTGCCAATCCGGTTGCCGATGATTTCGGTATCGACCTCAGCACCTTTGCCACGCAGGCACGCGTTCACCCCGAACGGGTCAAGGACTTTCCTGCGCAGGTCAACGACAATCCGATCTATCGCAATGCGCTGGTTTCGGCAGACGGCAAGGTTGCGGCATTTGCGTTGTCGCTCAACGGCGTCGATGAAAACCGTTTCCGGCGCGAGCATTACACGGACCGAATCCGCTCGCTGGCGGGTGAGGTCACAGGCTCTGACACCGTGTGGATCACCGGAAGTCCGGTGATCATGGCCGAGACCACCAACGCGATTCTGCGGGCGCAGAAATTCACCATTCCTGCGATCTTCGGCTTGGTGGTATTGCTGTTGTACATCGGCTTTCGCAGCGTGCGTGCCGTGCTGTTGTCGACCTTGACCATTGGCCTGGCGCTGTTGTGGACGATGGCATCGGCCGTGCTGATGGATCTGCCGCTGAATCTGGTGACGGCACTGGTGCCGCCATTGGTGACAACCCTGTGTCTGTCGTACGCAGTGCATCTGCTGGCGGAATTCTACGAGCGGCACCATCAGGATGGCGGCGCCTTGCGGCTAGAGCGTGTGTTCCGCCGAATGGGCGTCAGCCTGCTGTTATCCGGGGGCACCACGATTGCCGGCTTCATGGCGCTGGTGCCGGGCTCGCTGCCCGCGGTCGCGCAGTTCGCCGGTCTGTCGGCACTGGGTGTCGCGTTCTCAGTTCTGCTGACCCTGGTGTTTCTGCCGGCCATTCTGACCTACGCCGGACCGAAGCGGCCGCTCAGGATTCTGGGCGATGCGATGATGGCGCGAAAGGCGCGCAAGCTGGCCTTGTTTGATCTGAAGTGGCGGAACTGGATCATCACCTTTGCGGTATTGTTGATTCCGATTGATCTGTATTTCGCCAGCAACATTCGCGTCGGCACCGAATACATCAAGAGCTTCGGTCCGGATGCCACGGTCCGCCGCGACTACGAAGCGATCAACCGGGTCTTCGATGGCGCCAATCCGGTGGCTGTGGTGATCGAGACCTATGTCAACGATGCTTTGACCGATCCGGCGCTGATTCGCGAGATCGAAGGCCTGCAGAAATGGTTGCAGGCGCAGCCTGAAGTCGGCGCTGTGGTGTCCTATGTCGACCATCTGAAGTTGATCAATCGCAATCTGAATGACGGTGATCCTGCCTACTATCGAGTGCCGACCGACGCTACCGCGGTGAAGCAGTTGCTGGTTTTTGGTGGCAGCGACGAAATCCGGCGACTGATCGATTCCCGCTTTCGCACGTCCATGATCGCAGTACGGATCAAGGTGGACAGCTCGATACAGATTGCGGATTTCGTGCAGCGCACCGAGGCGCGCCTGCGCGAGATGCCGCCGCCGCTGAACGGCCGCGTGACCGGAAGTCCGGTCCTGGCAACGCGCACCGTCAATGAAATCGCTTCGGGGCAGCTGACGTCGCTGCTGGTGGCTTTTGGTGCGATCTGGGCAATGCTCGCGCTGATGTTCACTTCGGCCCGATCGGCATTGCTGGCGATGCTGCCGAACATTCTCCCGGTCGGTGTCTACTTCGGCACCCTGGGCTTGCTTGATATCTCGCTCAATCCTACGACCAGTCTGATTGCCTGCGTGGTGCTCGGCATTGCGGTGGATGACACGATTCATTTTCTTGCGCGCCTGAATACCGATGCGCGCGCCAAGGGCAATGAGAAAGCGGCGGTCAAGAGCGCACTGTCGGCAGTGCTGCGACCAGTGACGTTCACGATGATCGCGCTGTGTCTGGGATTTCTGATTTTCACCGGCAGCGAGTTGCAGAACCAGGTGCAGTTCGGTGCGTTGGCGGCGTTCACGATCTTTGTCGCTTGGTTGGCCGACATCACGTTGACGCCCGCTTTGGGATCGAAGCTGCGCATTGTCACCTTGTGGGACATCCTGCGCCTGGATCTGGGCCAGTCGCCGCAGCATACGATTCCGCTGTTGTCGGGCCTGAGTCTGCGCCAGGCGCGAGTGTTCGCGCTGATGTCCAAGCTGGAGCACCACAAAGTCGGCGAGCGCATCATTCAGCATGGCGACTATGCGCGCGACATCTATGTGGTGATCGACGGCGTGCTGCAGGTCTGGGTTGACCGCGGCGGCGAACGCAAAACCTTGTCCACGCTGCAGCGCGGCGCTGTGATGGGGGAAACCGGATATTTCGGACAGCGCCGCACCGCCAATGTCGACGCGCAAACGCCGGTGCGTCTGCTGCGTTTCGATTCCCAGGATCTCGAGCGATTGCGTCAGCGCTATCCGCGCATTGCCGCGGTGATCTATCGCAATCTGAATCGGATTCAGGCTGAACGGCTGGCGCGTGCGACAGCAATGCTGCAGTAGTCAAGCTACCCGGGCGTGTAGCGTCTCTGTGGCCCGGGTCGGCCATAATTCAGGCGGCCGACGTCCTGTGCGACGAGGAGAGCAATTCATGAACAAGGAAATCCAATGAGTCTGAAGAACAAGACGCTGTTCATCACCGGTGGATCGCGTGGTATTGGTGAGGCGATCGCCCTGCGTGCTGCGCGCGATGGCGCCAACGTGGTCATTGCGGCCAAGACGGGCGAGCCGCACGCGAAATTGCCCGGGACGATTTATTCGGTCGCCGAGGCGATTGAACAGGCTGGCGGCAAGGCGCTGCCCCTGCTGTGCGATATCCGCGATGAAGTACAGGTGAAGTCTGCCGTTGAAAAGACGGTGGAAACCTTCGGTGGGATCGACATCCTGGTCAACAATGCCAGCGCGATCGGCCTGACTGGAACTTTACAGACGGACATGAAGCGCTACGATCTGATGAACGGGATCAATGCGCGCGGCACTTTCATGACCGGCAAGTACTGCATTCCGCATCTGAAGAAGGCAGTCAATCCGCACATCCTGACCTTGTCGCCACCGCTGGACTTTCAGGCCAAGTGGTTTGCGCCCCATGTTGCCTATTCAATCGCCAAGTACGGCATGAGCCTGTGCACTCTGGCCTGGGCGCAGGAGTTCCGTAAGGAGGGCATTGCTGCGAATTCGCTGTGGCCGCGCACGACCATTGCCACCGCTGCGATTACCCTGGTCGGTGGCGACGCGGTGACCCGGATTTCGCGTACGCCGGCGATCATGGCCGATGCCGCGCACGCAATCCTGTGCAAGTCCTCGCGCGAGTTCACCGGCCAGTTCTGCATTGATGAGTATGTGCTCAAGGATGCCGGCATCAACGATTTCTCCGGCTATGCTGCAGTGCCGGGCACGCCCGATAGCGCCATCGCGCCGGACTTGTTCCTGCCGGATGGCCTTCCGCCAATCGGCGGCTGAGCACGCGCAGGTGTCGCGCTGGCGCCCGCCACGGCCAAAGTCTTCGCCGCACATCACTGCGGAGGGACATGCGCGGCTGAAGGCCGAGTTCGAGCAGTTGTGGCGCCAGCGCCGGCCGGAGGTGGTGCGGGCTCTGTCGGCCGCTGCCGCCGAGGGCGATCGCAGTGAAAACGCCGAGTATCAATACCGCAAGAAGGAACTGCGCGAGATCGATGCGCGTCTGAAGTACCTGACCACGCGTCTGCAGGAGGTCAAGGTGGTCGATGTGGTGCCGCGAGATGACGGGCGCGTCTACTTCGGGGCCCGCGTCGAGTTGGCGAACGTGGATGATCAGCGCACTCACTATCGCATTGTCGGCGCAGACGAAGCCGACAGTGCGCGGGGTGCGATCAGCGTTGATGCTCCGCTCGCGCGCGCGTTGCTGGGAAAATCGGTGGGTGATGTGGTGACGGTGGACCTGCCCGGCGGTCCGGCAGAATTTGAAGTGCTGGAAGTCGGTTATTGAGCCCTATTTCGGCGCCTTTTTTGTTCTGAGGCTTTGGGCTCAGCAGCTGCGGCACTGCATATCGCGTCAATGATCCACTTCAGGCGGCTTCCGCAGGACTTGACGTTGCCGCCGGCCAGAAATTGCAGAATCAGGCCGTCCATGGCTGCGATGCACGCGGCCGCGATCTGTTCGAGCTGCGCGCGCGGACGGTGCGGTTCGATGTGCGCGAAAGTGTGAAGCAGGATGTCGACGTATCCGTCGTACTGTTTTCGTGCCAGATCCGGGCTGTTGGGGGATGTCAGGGCATACAACGTCAGCTCGTACTGGGCCTTGTGCAATGCCGGATTGATCTGCACGTGTTTCCAGTAGGCCGCCGAGGCGCGGCGAATGGCCTTCTCAAGTGTGACGGCGCTACGTGCACCTTTCTCAATGATCGTTCGTGCCTCGCCATGCATCGCATCGAGTACTGCGAGCAAAAGCTCCTCTTTGCTTGCGAAGGTGTAGTGCAGCATGGCCTGATTCATTCCGGCTTCGAGGGCGACGGAGCGCGTTGAAGTCGCCGGCAGGCCGTCGCGTGCAATCACGCAGATTGCTGCCTGGATCAGTCGCGAATGCCGCTCTGCGGCGCTGATCGGGGTCCAGCGCTTGCGCTCGCTGTGTCGTTTTCCGTCTATGTCCTTGGTATCCATTTCTGCAGTACCATCGGGTCTATTTAGTCAATCGACTAATTAAGTTTTCTCTGACTTCAATCATAGCCGTATGGAGTCCTTCCGATGCTTCTGGAAAATGCAACCGTCTGGTCGGGTCCGACCGCACAGCCCACAGTCGCTTCTCTGGGAGTGCAGGCGGGGGTCGTAGCGTCCTGCGGCGCGACTCGACCAAATGACGCGGCAGGCGGTCCGCGTCGCGATCTTTCCGGCCACCATATCGTTCCCGGCTTCGTCGACGCGCACTCGCATTTGACGGTGAGCGCGTGGATTCCGGAGTGGCTGGATGGATCCGAGTGGACCAATGCGGATCAGGCACTTGCCGCCTTGCGAGATCTGTCTCGAGTGCGTCCGCACGCACCGTGGCTAATTGCCATGCAGGTTGACTTCGATCTGTGGGCAGGCGGCCTGCCAGCCCGGTCGCATCTTGACGATGCCGTGTCCGGTCGGCCGGCCATCATCATGGATGGTTCGTTGCACCGCTGCTGGATCTCGTCGGCAGCCGCCGAAGTCTGCGGAATATCGACCTTGTCTCCCGGCGTAGCGGGTGACATTGAGCGCCGCCGTGGCCGGCCGACGGGGATGCTCTGGGAAGCGGTCAGCGCGATGGCGTTCCAGCGCGCACTGGCGGAGTCGGCGGAGCACCTTGGAGAGGCGGGTTACGACGCCTTGCTGCAGGCCGAGGCGCAGCGGCATCTGTCAGTCGGGATCACCGCCTGTCACGATCCGCTGGTGCCGCCGTCGTTGCAGGACGCGATGCAACGCCTGCGTCGGGCGACGCCACTGCGCCTGTCGTGGTCGAGGGTGTCCGAGGCGAGTCTGTTACAAGCGCCGGAATCCGGTGAGGTCTGTCCCGATTGCGGTGAGGGTCCGGCCAGCGCCAAGCTGTTCATGGACGGAGCGCACCGATGCGCATTGTGTCTTGATCCTGCGCACGTGATGGCGATGGCTGCAGGCGCGATGACGCAGCTGTTCGGGGGCAACACACGGCCGATGCGCGATCTGTTGCGATATCGCACGGTCTATCGGGATCGTCGCTTCTACGTGCCGTATCTGAGAATGAGCGTCGATGCATTGACGCAGCGGTTGGACATGCTTTCAGGTCAGGCTGTTCGACCGAGAATTCACGCCCTGGGTAACCACGCGGTCGCCTGCAGTTGCGCCGCGCTGCGACGGCTCGGTATCCGCGATGCCACACTGGAACACTTGGTGGTGGTGGGTGATAGCGATATGGATGCTGTTGCCGCAAGCGGTGCGCTGGCTTCTCTGCAACCCGGCTTTATCGATCACTATGGCGCTGCGCTGATCGAGCGTCGGACGATGCCGGCGCTGCATGTGCTCCCTGCGGCTTCTTTGCTGCGACGCGGGGTTCCGCTTGCACTGTCATCAGACAATCCGTGCGGTCCACTGAATCCGCTGCACAATCTGCGAGTGGCAGTGGAACGGCGGCTGCCGGATGGTCGAACCGTTGATGCGGACGAAGCCATATCGATCGAGGACGCCGTGGCCGCCTATAGCATTGGCGGCCATCAAGCCGTGCATGGACAGCCGTCGGTTGGATTAACGGTTGGCGCGCCAGCTGACTTTGCGGTGCTGAATGGCCATCCGATGAATCCGCAAACCCGTGTCGTCGAAACCTGGATTGCCGGAACGCGGGTGTGGCCTCTGACGATGGAAGCGAATTGAGCGCCCTGCATTGAGTGTTCAGGTATGCGGACGCAGTGCTTCGCTGGCCGCCCAGCGCTGGGGCCTAGCGAGCAGATCACATAGTGAAGTCGCCAAGGGGGCGGAAATGCCCTTGAGCGGATGACCGAATTGGTCGGGGTGATAGGATTCGAACCTACGGCCTCTTGCTCCCGAAGCAAGCGCTCTACCAAGCTGAGCTACACCCCGTACGTCGGTCAGGCGGCGCGATGCAAGTTGTATTGCGCCAGCTGAACCAGTGCATTTTTATATCGCGAATCGGGAATTTCGCTTAATGACTGGACCGCTTCGCGGCCATGCCGCTCAGCGAGGGCGCGAGTGTACGGAATTGCCCCGGTGGATTCAACAGCTGCGAGCACTTCGTCGAGACGATCGACCTGGCCGCTGCGAATGGCTTCGCGAATGATCTCGGCGCGTGCGGGATCGGCTTCGCGCATGGCCTGGATCAAAGGCAGGGTCGGCTTGCCTTCCGCCAGATCGGTGCCGACGTTCTTGCCGCTGACCGCGGGGTCTGCGAGGTAGTCGAGCAGGTCGTCGACGAGCTGGAACGACAGACCGAGATGGTGGCCGTAAGCAGCCATGGCAGACTGCACGGACTCCGGTTGATCGGCGGCGATAGCGCCGAGACGGCATCCACCTTCAAACAGGCGGGCAGTTTTCAGTTCGATGACCTGCATGTAGCGCGCTTCGTCGACATCCGGGTCGCCGCAGTTGAGCAATTGCAGGACTTCACCTTCGGCGATCGCGTTGGTGGTGTCTGACATCACGCGCATGACTTCCATGCGTCCGCTGTCGACCATCATCTGGAAACTGCGCGAGTACACGAAGTCGCCGGACAGCACCGCGCCGGCGTTGCCCCAGACCGCGTTGGCAGTCTTGCGTCCGCGGCGCAGGCCGGATTCATCCACGACGTCGTCGTGCAAGAGCGTTGCGGTGTGAATGAATTCAATCGTCGCGGCGTGCAGGATGGCTTCATCGCCGCTACACCCGAGCGCTCGGGCACTGAGCAGGACCAGTGCCGGGCGCATGCGTTTGCCGCCAGCATTGACGATGTATTCGCCGATTTCGCGAATGAGAACGACCTGGGACTGGAGCCGGGCGCGAATTGTGGCGTCGACCTGCCGCATGTCGTCGGCGATCGGGGCGAGAATGTCTTGTAGATTCATAGGATCGCGGCGATGCTAGGGACGCGGTGAGGTCGCGTCAATCCGGCATCCGGCACGTCATAGTAGAATGTCGCCGCGCAGCGTCGCTGTCGCGCGCGGCGGTTGTGAATATTTGTTGACGTTTACAGGGTCCGCCCCTACAATTGCGGGCTCTTTGCGGCCGGACCCCCGGTCGGTTACAAAAAATCATTTGGAGTCAACGATGTACGCCGTGATCAAGACGGGTGGCAAGCAGTACAAAGTCGCCCCGGGCGAAACGCTCAAGATCGAGAGCCTGGATGCCGAAGTCGGCAATACCGTGGCCTTCGAAGAGGTGCTGATGGTATCCAACGGCGATCAGTTGACGGTCGGCGCTCCGATGGTTGCTGGCGGCGTTGTCAAGGCTGAAGTGCTTTCGCACGGCCGCGGCGACAAGATCCGCATCGTCAAGCATCGTCGTCGCAAGCACTATCACAAGGAACAGGGCCATCGGCAGAACTTCACGGAAGTGAAGATCACCGATATCGTCGGCGCCTGATTCAGATTCCGGAGTTTACGAAATGGCACATAAGAAGGCAGGCGGCAGTACTCGTAACGGCCGCGATTCCGAAAGCAAACGCCTGGGCGTGAAGAAGTTTGGCGGCGAAGCGGTTATCGCCGGCAACATCATCGTGCGCCAGCGCGGAACCCAGTTTCATGCAGGCAGCAATGTCGGCCTCGGCCGCGATCACACGCTGTTTGCGCTGTCGCCGGGTCGTGTGCAGTTTGCGCGACGCGGTCCGGACAACAAGTCCTTCGTGGACGTGATTCCGGCCTGACGCCCACACAGCGAATGAAAAAGCCCCGGACTCCGGGGCTTTTTTGTGCGCTATCTTTGGCCGTGTTGTCCACCTGAACTGAGAGCTGCCGTGAAATTCGTCGATGAAGCGAAAATACTTGTCGAAGGCGGCAAGGGCGGCAATGGCTGTGTCAGTTTTCTGCGGCTCAAATTCATTCCGTTCGGGGGGCCGGACGGCGGCGATGGCGGCGAGGGTGGAAGCATCTGGGCGGTGGCCGAGCCCAATCTGAACACGCTTGCTGATTTTCGCTATACCCGCAAATTCCGCGCGGAGTCCGGGCAAAGTGGTCAGGGTTCAAATCTGACGGGCTCTGCCGGCAAGGATCTTGAAATTCGGGTGCCCCTGGGTACGCGCATTTTCGATGCCGGAACCGAAGAGTTGATCGGTGAACTGATGCGTCCCGGTCAGCGCGTCAAGGTCGCTCAGGGCGGCTATCGCGGTCTGGGCAATCCGCACTTCAAATCGTCAGTCAACCGTACGCCTTACAAGGCGACTAAGGGTGCGGATGGTGAAGTGCGCGAGCTGCGGCTCGAGCTTTCCCTGATGGCCGATGTCGGTCTGTTGGGCTTGCCCAATGCCGGTAAATCGACCTTGCTGTCAGCGGTGTCCGCAGCGCGGCCGAAGATCGCTGACTATCCGTTCACGACCTTGTACCCGCAGCCGGGCGTTGTGTCCTGTGGTGCCGCGCGCTCGTTTACGATGGTGGATATCCCGGGGCTGATTGAGGGGGCCGCAGAAGGCGCTGGACTCGGCGTGCGTTTTCTGAAGCATTTGCAGCGCACGCGGTTGCTGCTGCATCTGGTCGATGTGTTGCCGCCGGACGGTGGTGACATCGTCGAGCACATCCGCACCATCAATGGCGAGCTCAAGGCGTTCAGCGAGGGGGCTTCAGGCGCTGGTCTGGAGCAGAAGGAGCAGTGGCTGGTCTTCAACAAGACTGATCTGATGCCACCCGATGAAGCTGATGCGCTGATTCGTTCAGTGCTCAAACGTCTGAAGTGGAAAGCCCCGTGGTTCGCGATATCGGCGGCCACCCATGCTGGGTGCGACCAATTGTGCGAGGCGGCAATGGCCTGGGTCGAGACCCACGTGCCACAGATCGAAACGATCAGCCGTGACGAGGCGGAAGAGGCGAAGCCGGCGCCGAAGAAGCGCGCAGCGCGCCCCCGGCGCGACCCCAATGCCGTGGTGCCGAATAAGGATCTCGGACGACCGGTATCGACCAGCACGCGAAAGCGCCGCTCGCCGCCGCCCAAGCGGCCACTGGATTGAAACAGCGGAATTATTGAAGTTCAGCAGACGGAATTCGATATGACGGCGAGTCGTGCCAGACTGAATGGGACGCGACGTTGGGTGATCAAGGTCGGCAGTTCCCTGGTGACCGCAAAGGGCGCGGGTCTCGATCATGCGGCGATTGCCGATTGGTGCGCGCAGATCGCGGGCTTGCGGCGCGCCGGTCTGCAGGTGGTCCTCGTTTCCTCCGGTGCAGTTGCCGAGGGAATGGCGCGGTTAGGTTTACGCAAGCGCCCGGCGATACTTCACGAGCTGCAGGCGGCGGCGGCTGTCGGGCAGATGGGGTTGGTTCGTGCGTACGAGTCCGCGTTCGATACGCACAGCCTCCGTGCGGCGCAGGTACTACTGACCCACGAGGACGTGGCTGATCGCGATCGTTATCTCAATGCCCAGGGCACGCTGAACTCACTGCTCGACTTCGGTGTGGTTCCCGTCGTCAACGAGAACGATACCGTCTCCACCGACGAGATCAGGCTGGGTGACAACGACACCCTCGGAGCGCTGACCGTCAATCTGATTCAGGCTGATGTGCTGGTGCTGCTGACCGACCAGGATGGTCTGTTCGATGCCGATCCGAGGATCAATGCGGATGCCAAGCTGGTCAGCGAGGCGGAGTTGACCGACGCCCGCCTGAGCGCCATGGCCGGCGACAGCAAGGGTGAGTATGGTCGCGGCGGGATGCGTACGAAACTGGCGGCAGCGCACACGGCTGCGCGCTCCGGTGCTTCGACCTTGATCGCGCACGGTCGTCTGCCAGACGTGTTGTTGCGTCTGCATGCTGGGGAGGCGTTGGGCACTTTGCTGAAGCCAGCGCAAAGCGTCATGGCGGCGCGCAAGCGCTGGATCGCCGGGCAGCTGCAGGTGCGTGGAAAGCTGGTCCTCGACGACGGTGCAGTGCGTGTGCTGCGGGAGCAGGGACGAAGTCTGCTGCCGGTGGGTGTGCGCTCCGTAGAAGGGGCTTTCCAGTGTGGCGAGTTGGTGTCCTGTGTGGATCTGCAGGGTCGTGAGATCGCGCGCGGACTGTGCCGCTACGATGCTGATGATGCCCGACGTATCGCCGGTGCGCGGACTGAAGAGATTGCCCAGCGCCTCGGTGGACCGGGCGAACCTGAGATGATCCATCGCGACAATCTGGTGCTGGTGGGCTGAGTGCCGCGCCGCCTTGCGGTGAAATCGCAGCGCGCTGGCTGATGCCGGCGCGCAAAAGAAAAGGGGCCGCGAAGGCCCCTTTCTTTTGACATCAATGCGCTGATGATCAGAAGCGCTGAATCACACGCACGTACGGCATACGGCCCTGCGGCTCGTACAGTGTCTGATCGTAGTATGGGCTGGTCAGATTGAAGTTGGTCGACACGCCGCGATCGAAGACGTCACGGATGCCGAGGACCAGTGACCCATTCCACGGGTTGTCCCACTTGACCTGGACGTCATGAATCGCGTTCGACGCAACGTGACCAGAGCGCTGCAGTGCCAACGGGTTCGGATCGCCCGGATCGGTTGCCGCTGCGGTCGACGGGATGTAGCTGGTGTTCCAGGTCGCGGTGAAGGCGTCGACCGTCCACGGCAGGGTCAAGGAGACGCGGTATTCCGGTACGCCGGGGTCGCCAACCTGATCCCGTGCCGGCAGGACGCCATCATCTTCGGTGTATCCGAGCACATAGCTGACGGCCAGCGACGGACGGATCGAGCCCCAGTTGCCGAAATCAAAGCGCGAATTCAGCGTCAGGTCGATGCCGTCGGTCTGAATTTCGGAGATGTTGTCGGTGGTGGTTTCGACGAAGTCGATCGCGCCCGAATCACGGCGGTTGACCGCCGTGCCGTCAGGTAGGGTCTGGCCCAACAGCTCACGGAAAATGAGGCTCTGCACCGAATAGGTGGTCAACGAGTCCTTGATCGTGATGTTGTAGTAATCCAGCGTAAGGTCGAGCCACTCAAGCGGCTGCATGGCAATGCCGAAGCCGAACTGTGTCGAGGTTTCCGGGTTCAGATCCGGGTTGGCCTTGATGAAAGTGTCGTACTGCGATTCGGCGCATTGCGAATCGGCGACGCCGGCAGCGCGGCAGGTCACCAGATCGCGCGCGCTTTCGGCGCTGAACGCATCCTTGGCATTGAGTTCACTGAGCAGCGGAGCGCGGAATCCCTTGCCGACCGAGCCCCGCACCGTCAGGTTGTCCATTGCCTGCCAGCGCGCCGAGACCTTGGGGCTGAAGGCGCCGCCAGCTGCGTCGGAGTAGTGATCGTAGCGGGCCGCGACGTCGACTTCGACCTGGGCCGGCAACGGCACCACGACTTCGCCAAACATCGCATAGGCATTGCGATCGCCGCTGGACGAGTTGCCTGACGAGCCGCCAACGGTGCCGGCTTCCGACTGCGAGTCGTAGTTGTCAAAGAAGCGTTCCTGGCGGTACTCGCCGCCCCATGCGCTGTCGATGACGCCGCTGGAAGTGTCGAACAGAGGCACATGAACCGTGGCAAACAGCTCGCGGTACTCGGTCAGGCCATCCCGGGTGGTGGTGACGACCATCGAGTTCAGCGTGTCCTGATCGCCCGGGTTCGCCAGATCGAACGGGTTGTAGCTGCCGTCGGCCGCGGCGGAGGCCGCTACCGAGCGCAGCAGGTAGCCGCTGCCCAGCTCGGTGAAGGTGAAGCGGCTGATGCGCGCGCCGCCCTCAATGTCCCAGTCCCCGAAGTTGTAGCGCACCACGGGCAGGATGCTGAGCACGCCGGAACGATTGTTGTTGTCGCGGGTGCCCAGCGGCAGGAAACGATGGGCGACATAAACGTCTTCGCCATACGGGTTGGTGGGAGCGTCGCCCGGAACGAACAGCAAGTCCGGTGCCGGCGCGAAGCGGCCGAAACTCTCCGACTGTGCGTACGTTGCGGTGATCTCGAAGGACAGGTTGTAGTCAATGTCGTAGGCATACTTGACGAACACCGAGCTTGTGGTCAGCTCGGTGGTGTCGGCAGCGAACTGTGTGAAGTCGAAGCCGCACATGTCGCCGCCCTGAATGCCCGTGAAATTGCCGACATCGTCGACAAGGCGGTAGTACCCCAGCGATTCCTGGCAGCCCGCATCAGCGACCGCACGCGTTTCGCTGAAATCGCTGTTGAAGATGGTGTTGCCGAATCCGCTGATGCCTGCGGTTTCGGAGAAATTGTAGGTTCCGTCGGGATTCTGTGCGCCGAACTGGCTGCGGGAATAGTCGCGATCGCGCAGGAAGATCGGCTGTTTGTTGGTGTACGCAGCGCCAAACAGCATGCGGCTGTCGCCAGTCGACAGGCCCGCCACGATCGAGGCGTCTTCCTCGTCGCCGCCCGGATTGACCGGGCTGCCGAGGCCGGCGGAAATTTCGACGCCGTTGAAGTCCTTGCGCAGGATGACATTGATCACACCGCCAATGGCGTCCGAGCCATAGACCGCCGATGCGCCGTCAGACAGGACTTCGATGCGCTCAACTGCCGCGAGCGGGATCGTATTGAGGTCAACACCCGAGCCTTGCAGTGACGGCGAGGTCGCGATGCGGCGTCCGTCGACCAGCACCAATGTGCGGTTTGAGCCCAGACCGCGCAGTGACGCGACGCTCTGGCCCTGGCCGCTGCTGCCGGATATCGAGGTGTAGGAGCCAAAGCTGTTGAAGGTCGAGGAGCGCAGCGCGTCGGCGACCGAAATCTTGCCGCTGGACTGAATGGCGTCACGGCTGATAACGGTGACGGGCAGGGCGCCTTCCATCGCGGCACGGCTCAGGCGTGAGCCTGTCACTTCGATGGAATCAAGTTCAGCAGCGTCTTCGCGCAGCGGTTCCACTGGAACGGAATCGGCGACGACCGGAGCGTCTTCGTACTGAGACTCGGGGAACAGGGGTTCCGCGGGTGGGAGGTCAGCTGGCAGCGGTGCGTCCGCGGAAACGTCGACCGGAGCGCCCTCTGCGTCGATCGCAACCGGTGCCGGCAGTTCTGGATCAATGTCCTGCGCCCAGGCTGGCGCCGCAAAGCAGGTGATGATCGTTGCCGCGATCGCTGTCAGGCGCAGCGAACCCGACGGCGGGTTATGCCGTGAAGAATGCATCGTGTTACTCCCGTATCCCGTGTGAACTTGCCTGCCGCGACGCACGCATCCGGCAGCTTATGTGCGGTCACTGTTCCGGTCGCCGTCCCCACGGCTGCTGGACCGGAAATTTCTGACAACGCGGATCGAATGGTACCGACCCCGTCTGAAATCAGATAGAGGAATTTTACGGAGGTGAAATTGCCCTAACGGGAATCTGCGGGCACGAAAAAGGCGGGCCGAAGCCCGCCTTTTTGCAACTGCGGCACAGGCTTTAAATCAGCCCAGTGCCTTGATCGCTGCCGTCAGGCGTGCCTTATGACGCGCAGCCTTGTTCTTGTGGATCATGCCCTTGGTCGCGTAGCGATCAATCACCGGGACCATTGCGGTATACGCCGCCTGGGCGACCGCCTTATCCTGGCTTTCGATGGCCTTGACGACCTTCTTGATCGTGGTACGGACCATGGAGCGCTGAGCCACATTGCGGGCACGACGCACTTCTGATTGACGGGCGCGCTTTTTCGCGCTGGCAATATTGGCCAAGGTGCTGCTCCTGCGAAACCGGGCTGGACGCCGGCTAAAGAAAAAAAGGGCGCGAAGTATGTCCGTGCTCCGGGTCGTTGTCAATTGAGGGTTCTCAGCCAGGCGTTTTACGGAAGCAGCTGAAAAGGCACGTGTTTACCGGCACCAGTTGACCGGCACCAGTTAAACTGCGCGTCATGTCCCGTTCCCTGCTCAAATCCACCGGTCTAGTCGGACTGATGACGCTGTTGTCCCGCGTTCTGGGTCTGGTGCGCGAGATCATGCTGGCCAGCAAGTTCGGCGCCGGCGGCGGCATGGATGCGTTTCTGGTGGCGCTGATGATCCCGAACTTCGGGCGGCGCATGTTTGCCGAGGGCGCTTTCTCGCAGGCCTTCGTGCCGGTTTTCACTGAGGTCAAGACGACCGGCAGCCATGACGATGCGCGGGACATGGTCGCGGTGGTCGCAGGCACGCTCGGTGGCGTGCTGTCGGTAATCACGGTTCTGGGCTGCATGGCTGCGCCGCTGCTGGTTTGGGCATTCGCATCGGGGTTCGCGGTCGATCCTGACAAGGCGGCGCTCAGCGCACAGCTGCTGCGCTGGACCTTTCCGTATCTGATGTTCATCTCACTGACGTCAATGGCCGGAGGTGTCCTCAACGCCTATGGTCACTTCGGCGTGCCGGCGTTCACTCCTGTGATCCTGAATGTGTGCCTGATCGCGTCGGCATTCATCGATTCAGGCTCGGTGCAGGCGCTGGCGTGGGCGGTATTCGCTGCGGGCATCCTGCAATTCCTGTTTCAGTGGCCCTCACTGCTGCGCCTGCGGCTGCTGCCGCGGCCGCGCTGGGGCTGGCGCGATCCCCGGGTGCGACGCATCGTCAGCTTGATGGTGCCGGTCCTGATCGGATCATCGGTTGCACAGATCAGCTTGCTGCTGAACACCAACCTGTCGACGCATCTGGGTGACGGTCCGGTCAGCTGGCTGTACTACGCGAACCGTTTGATGGAATTCCCGTTGGGAATCTTCAGCATTGCGATTGGAACGGCGATCCTGCCGACTTTGTCGGCCCAGCACGCCTTGCGCTCAACCGAAGATTTCTCTGCAACGCTGGACTGGAGCCTGCGCCTGATGCTGGTGATCGGACTTCCAGCGGCTGTCGGCATGGTGGTCCTGGCCGGTCCGTTGGTGGCGACGGTGTACGGGTACGGCCGCTTCCAAGCCAGCGACATCACGATGACTGCCTATGCGCTGTGGGCCTATGGCGTTGGCTTCATCGGCTTTTCATTGATCAAGGTGCTGACCCCAGGTTTCTATGCCCGGCAGAACACTCGGCAGCCGGTGCGCTACGCGATGATCGGCCTGGCCGTTGGCATGACAGTCAGCGTCATTCTGTTTGTCCTTGCGCGACACTACGACGTCGCATTTGGACACGTGGGTCTGGCGGCATCGACGTCGATCACGGCCTGGGTCAATGCAATGCTGCTGCTGCGTCGCCTGCGCCGCGATGCGGTCTACTTGCCGGGAATTGCGTGGCGCCGCTTTGGCTTGCAGTTACTGGCGGCAAATCTGGTGCTGGCGCTGGTCGCATTCAGTTTTGCCGGCGCCCCGCAGTGGTGGAGCGAGGCCTCTGCTGCAATGCGTGCGTTGCGGTCTGCGGCATTGATCGGAGCGGGCATCTTCGTTTATTTCGGCACGCTCGCAATGACTGGCGTACGGCCGCGACATTTCCGGCGGCAAGTGGTGGCCCAATGAAACTGATTCGCGGCCTGCAGAACCTTCAGCGTGCCGGAATCGATTCCGCGTCCGGATGCGTGCTGACCATCGGCAATTTTGACGGCGTCCATCGCGGGCATCAGGCGCTGCTGACGCGAGCTGTCGAACTCGCAGAGCGCTACGGCGTTCCGGCCACGGTGCTCAGCTTCGAGCCAACACCGCGCGAGTACTTCAGCGGTGAGCGCGCGCCGGCGCGGGTCAGCAACCTGTGCACCAAACTGCTCGACCTGGGCAGTTTTGGTATCGGACAGGTAGTGCTGCATCGGTTCGGCAGTGCATTTGCGCAGCTTGAGGCGACCGTATTCGTGCGCGATGTTCTGGCGAGTCAGCTGGGAGTGCGCGCCATCGTGATTGGCGACGACTTCCGGTTCGGTGCCCGTCGTGCCGGTGATCTGGAGATGCTTCGAAGAGAAGGTGCGCGGCTGGGATTTGAGGTCGACGGGATTGCCAGTGTCTGCGCCGAGGGTTTGCGTTGCAGTTCGACTGCACTCAGGGATGCCCTGGCGGTGCCGGATCTTACGCATTGTGAGGCGTTGCTGGGGCGTCCGTACCGGCTCGTGGGGCGAGTTCGCGGGGGCCTGCGACTGGGGCGCACCTTGGGCATGCCCACTGCCAACGTCAACTTGCGACGGCAGCCGGCGCTACGCCTGGGGGTCTATGCCGTCGAGGCGAGGGCGTTGAATAGTGATGGCACTGGCGGCGAATTTCTGCCCGGCGTGGCCAATCTTGGCGTGCGCCCGACCTTGGGGCTGACCCGCTGTCTGCTGGAGACCCATCTGATCGATCACAGCGAAGACCTGTACGGCCGGCTGCTGGAAGTACGGTTTCGGCAGTTTCTGCGCCCCGAACAACGGTTTGATGATCTCTCGGCGCTGTCGGCGCAGATGCAGCGCGACAAGAGCGACGCCGCCGCCTTTTTTGCCAGCAAAAGCACCGGACCCGCATAATTCGAGGGCTGTGCATGGATCGACCCGCGGAACCGGCGTTGCATTGCCGCCCACAACGGATCGACCTCAATTTTGAAGAACACCGCTGCCGGGTCAGACTCCGCTGTGACCGACTACAAATCGACGATCAATCTTCCGCAAACCGAATTCCCGATGCAGGCCGGCTTGGCCAAGCGCGAGCCGGAAATGCTCGCGCGCTGGCAGCAGCAAGGTCTGTATGCCGCGGTGCAGTCCGAAACGCGTGAGCGGGCGCCATTCTGGTTCATCGATGGCCCCCCGTACGCCAATGGCGACATTCATATTGGGCATGCCGTCAACAAGGTGTTGAAGGATATTGTCGTCAAGTCGGCCCGATTGGACGGCCGCCATGCGCCGTTTACCCCTGGCTGGGACTGTCACGGTCTGCCGATCGAACTGCAGGTCGAGAAGAAATTCGGCAAGGTTGGCGACAAACTCGACGCAGCGGCATTTCGTGCCAAGTGCCGCGAATATGCGGGCGAGCAGGTCGAGCGTCAGCGTGTGGATTTCGAGCGGTTGGGCGTTCTGGCCGACTGGGACAAACCCTATCTGACCATGCAGCCCGCGTTCGAAGCGGAACAGCTGCGGGTGCTGGCGCGGATCGTTGATAACGGACATGTGGTGCGCGGTTTCAAGCCCGTGCACTGGTGCCTGGATTGCGGCTCCTCGCTGGCGGAGGCGGAGGTCGAATATCAGGACAAGCAGTCACATTCGATCTATGTGCGTTTCCGCGCGGTGGCATCACCCGCACTTTCAGCGCTGTTTGGTGACAAGGCCGAGGGGCGTCCGATCGACTTTCTGATCTGGACGACGACGCCGTGGACGCTGCCGGCAAACCAGGCAATCGCAGTTGGTGCGCAAATTCGCTATGACCTCGTGTCCTACGGCGACGGTTTCCTGGTGGTCGCCTCGGATCTGCGCGAAGCGCTGGGTCAGGCCATCGGCGCGGATCTGCAGTCCGTGTCGACGGTCGATGGTGCGCAACTGGAGCACCTGCGTGCACAGCATCCGTTCGCCGCACGCGAGGTTCCGCTGATTGTCGGTGAGCATGTGACGCTCGATGCAGGCACTGGGCTGGTTCATACCGCGCCGGCACACGGCCAGGAAGACTATGCGGTCGGATTGCACTATGACCTGCCGGTCGACAATCCGGTAGGCAGCAACGGGGTATTCATCGAAGGGACCCCCGTTGTCGGCGGACTGTTCGTCCGCAAGGCGGACGCGCCGATTCTTGATGCGCTGCGAGCGTCCGGCGCGCTGCTGCACGATCACGCGATCACGCACAGCTATCCGCACTGCTGGCGTCACAAGACGCCGCTGATCTTTCGCGCCACGCCGCAGTGGTTCATTTCAATGGACGCAGCCGGCCTGCGCAAGAACGCAATCGATGCGATTGCGAAAACGCAGTGGATCCCCGGCTGGGGCGAGAGCCGCATCCGTGAAATGGTGGCGGGACGGCCGGACTGGTGCATTTCCAGACAGCGTACCTGGGGTGTGCCAATGGCGGTGTTCGTCGACCGTCAGGCGCAGACCCTGCATCCGAAGACGTCCGAATTGCTGCGCCAGATTGCGGACCGGGTCGAGCAGGACGGACTGGAAGCCTGGTTCGGATCGTCGCCGTCGGACTGGGGCGTTGACGATGCGCAGTTCGAAAAGTGTCCGGATACGCTGGACGTGTGGTTCGACTCCGGCGTCGTGCATCAATGCGGCTTCAAGTCCGTGGCGCCGGACGTGCTGGACAATGGCCAGGCGCCGCAGGCCGATATCTACCTTGAAGGCTCCGATCAGCATCGCGGCTGGTTCCAGTCGTCGCTGCTGACCAGTGTGGCGATGCAGGGACGGGCGCCCTACAAGGCGGTTCTGACGCACGGATTCACCGTGGACGAGCAGGGTCGCAAGATGTCCAAGTCCCTGGGCAATGTTGTGGCGCCGCAGCAGGTGCTGAAGACCCTGGGGGCCGACGTGCTGCGCCTGTGGGTTGCTGCCAGTGATTACTCCGGCGAAATCGCGATCTCCGACAAGCTGCTGGCGCGGATGGCGGATGCCTATCGGCGTATTCGCAATACCGCGCGCTACCTGCTCGGAAATTTGCACGGGTTCGATCCGGTGCGCGATCTGGTTCCGGTGGATCGCATGGTTGGCGTCGATATCTGGGCGATCGCCGAAGCGCAGCGTCTGCAGGACGAGTTGCGCGCAGCGTATGGTGCCCGCGAGTTCCATCTGGTGTATCACAAGCTGCACAACTACTGCGTGGTGGATCTGGGCGGTCGTTATCTCGATCTGTTGAAAGACCGCCTGTATACCCTGCCGACCAATTCACTGGCACGGCGTTCGGCACAGACTGCCCTGTATCACCTGGCTGAAGCGCTGGTGCGCTGGATCGCCCCGATCCTGTCATTTACCGCGGACGAGATCTGGGCCCTGCTGCCCGGTGATCGCACGTCGTCGGTGTTTGCACAGCGCTGGCACAATCTGCCCGCAACCAGCAAACCGTCGGTGGATTGGGCTGTGTTGTGCGCAGTGCGCGAGGGCGTCAAGAAAGTGCTCGAGGATCTGCGTGCGGGTGGAGCGATCGGCTCGGGCCTGAACGCGGAAGTCGATCTCTACGCGGATGGCGCGGTGGCGGAAGCGTTGCACGAGGTCGGCGACGAACTCCGCTTCTGGTTCATTACGTCCGGGGCGCGGGTGCATGCTGCGGCACAGAAGCCCGCACAGGCAGTTGAGTTCACGCTCGATGGCGGCGACCGAATCTGGATCGCGGCGACAGCGTCGGGACATCAGAAGTGCGAGCGGTGCTGGCATCAGCGAGCCGACGTCGGCAGCATTGCAGCCCATCCGACGCTCTGCGGACGCTGTGCGGGCAACGTCGACGGCATTGCCGAAGTCCGTGAGTACATCTAAATGGATCGCTCCAACTTCTCGCGTACCCCAATAGCGTCAAGGACGCCGGTGAGTGCCTGATGTCATTCCAGTACAAGAATGTTTATCTGCTGTGGGTCTCGGTGCTGGTCATTCTGATCGATCAGATCACCAAGCAGTTGGTGGTCAGCAATCTCGAATGGTTTGAGCGGATTCCGTTGCTGCCCAGTCTCAATCTGGTGCACATGAAGAACACCGGCGCGGCATTTTCGATGCTGTCGAATGCGCCGCCGTTGTTGTTTGTCGCATTGGGCGTCAGTGTCAGCGTGGGCATCCTGTGGTGGCTGCGACGCAATCCGCGCGGTCAGACGATTCTGGCGACGGCGCTGTCGCTCATTCTGGGTGGGGCGCTGGGAAACGTCATTGACCGCGTCACGCGGGGTCACGTGGTCGACTTTGTCGACTTCTATGTTGGCAACTGGCATTTCGCTGCATTCAACGTGGCGGACATGGCAATCTCCTGTGGCACCGCCTTGCTGCTGCTGGATATGCTGCTCGATACGCGACGTAAGGCTTCGCTTGATGCGCGCCAGGCGAGTGCCGCGCGCAAAGCACCTGATTCGGGGAAGCCGTGATGGAGATCCTGCTGGCAAATCCGCGTGGATTCTGTGCCGGCGTCGATCGCGCGATCGAGATCGTGGAGCGTGCCCTGGAAGCGCTGGGCGCGCCGATCTACGTCCGGCATGAAGTGGTGCACAACCGGTTTGTGGTTGAGAAGCTGCGCGGGCAGGGGGCTGTGTTTGTCGAGGAAGTCGACGAAGTGCCGAATGGGGCGACCTGCATATTCTCCGCCCACGGTGTTTCGCAGGCGGTGCGCGAGGCAGCGGAGCAGCGGCAACTGACGGTGTTTGACGCTACCTGTCCGCTCGTGACCAAGGTACACATCGAGGTGCAGCGGTATTCGCGCGAGGGGCGCGAAGTGGTGCTGATTGGCCATACCGGGCATCCCGAAGTCGAAGGCACGATGGGGCAGTTCTCGACCGCAAATGGTGGACAGATCTACCTGGTTGAAACTCCCGAAGACGTCGCTGCGCTGCCGATTCGCGATCCTTCACGCATGGCCTATGTGACGCAGACAACGCTGTCCATGGATGATACCGCGCGAGTGATCGACGCCTTGCGTGCGCGTTTTCCCGAGATCAGTGGTCCGCGCAAGGACGACATCTGCTACGCCACTCAGAACCGGCAGGACGCGGTGAAAGAGCTGGCGAGCCGTTGTGATCTGGTGCTGGTGGTCGGTTCGCGCAACAGTTCCAATTCGAATCGGCTGCGCGAACTCGCAATGCAGCGCGGCGTGCCGTCCTATCTGATCGATGGTGCTGACGATATCCATCCGGAGTGGCTGCAGGGCAAGCACGCAATCGGCGTGACGGCCGGCGCGTCGGCACCTGAGGTGCTGGTGCAGGGTGTGATCGAACGTCTGAAAGCACTGGGCGGCACCATGGCCACCGAATTGCAGGGGCGCGAAGAGACCATCGTGTTTTCACTGCCGCCGGCTTTGCGCCGAGCGATGCGTTCCACCGAGGCCGAGTAGCCCGTGCGCCGGCTCAGCGCAGCATGCACACAACACAAAATGGAAGTTTGTGAACGCTGAAGCCGACATTGTCATCGTGGGCGCCGGCGTCGTCGGATTGTCGATTGCGTGGTCGCTGCGAGACAGCGGCGCAAAGATTGTCGTGATCGACCGGCAGCAACCGGGGCAGGGCGCGTCGTGGGCCGGCGGCGGCATCTTATGGCCCCTGCCTCCTGATCATATCGATCCGGTAATTGAGCCCTTGCTCACGCGCAGTCTTTCACTGTATCCGCGGTTCTGCGCCCAAATTCACGAACTGACCGGAATCGATCCGCAGTACTGGGCCTGCGGTGCGCGCTATGTCGCTGATGGACGAGAGCAGGCCTTTCCTCAGATCGGACAGATTCGCAATCCCCGCCTGCTGCAATCTCTCGCTGAAGCGGTGCGTCGCAGCGGGATAGAGATCATCGCCGATGTAGAGGCGACCGGCTGGATCAGCGCTGGAGGCAGCCTGCGGGGCATCCGTACGTCGGTCGGTGACTTTGCGTGCAGGAAAGCGGTGCTTGCAGCGGGTGCATGGTCTGCGAAGCTGCTGGATCTCCCGGTTCGACCGATCAAGGGTGAGATGGTCCTGCTGCGCGCCGCTCCGGGCGAGCTGGAGGAAATCGTGATCGGGTCGGACGTCTATCTGGTTCCGCGCCGCGACGGACTGGTCCTGGTGGGCAGCACGCTGGAGGACGTCGGATTCGATACAACGCCGACTGAGCACAATCGTGACTGGCTACTGGGGCGGGCGCGACAACTGCACGCGGGTGTCGATCGCTGGCCGATCGAACGTCATTGGGCGGGGTTGCGACCGGGCGTTGGAGAAGGCTACCCGATCATTTCGGGTGTTCCCTCGATGGCTGGGCTGTACTGTTGCACAGGGCACTATCGAATTGGTTTGACGCTGGCGCCGGCGTCCGCAGAACGGATCGCCGGCCTGATGCTGGGCACTATTCAGAGCAACCCCGCCGGGCCATTTGAATATCGGCCGCGATGAGGTGCGGAGAACAGGCGCTACCAGCAATTGGCCGGTGATCGCGTTCCACTCTGATCAACCGTCAACGTTGCGCAGGACGTGCCGCTCTGGGTGTCGTTTTGCTGTCCCATGCCGGCAATGGATGCGGCTTGAACCGTAAACGTCGACGCCGTCGCAGTTGGCACCGAGAAGGTGTAGTACTTGTACACGGTCGTGGTCGATGCGGGAGCGCCCACCTGCGTCGCGTCACTGGAGTAGGTCGAATTGTTGGTTCGCCATTTTTCCTGAAGGAGCTGCATGTTCACCAACGCGGCTTGGGCATCGGCGCGACGGGTCTTGCGCATGGCGCGGTCGTAGGATGGAATCGCGATCGCAGCCAGGATGGCGACGACTGCGGCGACGATCATGACTTCGATCAGGGTGAAGCCGGTTTGCGCTTGTCGATGCACGGGTAACTCCTGGTGGAGATGGGACTGTTGCATGATGTGAAGCAGGAAGGGGAGCTTCCATGAGTGAGTGGCGCGACGGGCGGTATGCTCAGCCAGACGGTCGGCTTGTATATAGGCAATCATCAGCTTATTTATGTAGGAATTTAGCCTAAGATACGGTCAGGAACTATCTTGGAGTCGTTGAGGTTCTGCCAGGAGGAGTGAAGTGCGCAAGGAAAGCATGCGTCGCAGAGTGAGCAAGGTCAAAGCGATCGTGCGCGGCTTCACGCTGCTTGAGCTGATGGTGACGATCACCGTGCTCGGCATTCTCGTTGCTCTGGCTGTTCCGAGCTATTCCAGCTTGATCAATCGCAACCGCGTGCGCAATGCGGCCGAGCAGATGCGCTCCGACTTCAGTCTGGCCCGCAGTGAGGCGCTGCGGCGCAGCAACAATGTCACCCTCAGCTTCACCCGCAGCGCCGACGGCGCAACGTGGTGCTACGGACTCAATACAGGCGGGAACTGCGACTGCACCGCGACCACGGGAGCCAACGTCTGCGCCCTCGATGTCGAAAGCGGTGTGCGCATCCGCCGGGTTGTGGACAGTGGTGCCTACCGCGGCGTTTCGATGACGAATCTGACGTACAGCGGCTGCTCCACCAGCTGCAACCTGACGCTGAATCCGGTGCGGCCGACCATGGCCGGCGGAACGGTGCAGTTCACGTCAATGGCGAATCAGGTTGTCAGGGTCGTGACGACGTCCATGGGGCGTATCCGGCTGTGTTCCCCGTCCGGCGCTGGCCACGTGATCTACTTCGAGACCTGCTAATCGTGAAGACGCCATTGCGCATGCATATTCACCAAAGAGGCTTGTCCCTGGTCGAGCTGATGGTGGCTCTGGTCGCCGGGTTGCTGCTGGCGGGTGTCGGCACCAGCCTGCTGGTCAACAGCCTGTCGGCGGACACCACCAACATGCGTTACACGCGTCTGAATCAGGATTTGCGCAGCGTGCTCAATTCAATGACGCACGATATTGCCCGAGCTGGTCAGTGGGGACTGGCCGATCAGGTCGTGCATCTGTCCAAGACCACCGAGCTGTCGTTCAGTGGGGATAGCGGAACGGTCACCGCAACCGGGCTCGATTCGGAAACATCAAGCACCAAGAATGCGTTTGCAGGTGCACTCGCCAACGGCTTGGTCGATCTGACCTTGTTCATGCTCCCATCCACGGGTACGCGGATCGACGGCACGATTGAGTCGGTACCGGATGCAGACACGCTGTCCGTGACGATCAATGCGTCGCCTGCAGCGAATCCGGGACCCTTGCCTGAAACCAGGATCTACGCGCAGAGCTGGACCGTCCTGAATCCGTTTGGGGTCATCTTCCCAGGCAGCGCGGACCCTGATGTCGGAAGCTGCATCATCGTGTCCTACGATCTGAATGGCGACGGTCTTTACGATGACGATCATGAGACCTTCGGCTATCGCTACGACGCTACCGACAAGGCCATCCGGATTTCGACGGGTGAAACCAGTTGTACGTCGGGCGACTGGTACAACCTGACCGATCCTGACTTCGTCGAGATTCCTGCCGGTGGATTTCAGGTGACGCGGATCCGGACCGCGGCCACGGCGTCCAATCAACTGGTTGGCTCAGTTGATGAATATCTGATCAGTATCAGTGGCACCTTGAAGTCCGACACGGCCGTGACCCGATCGCTGTCGGCGGCGGTCAAGGTCCGCAACAACGCATTCCACTGACTCCACCAGGGCTCCGATCGATATGAACACTATGCGCAGACATCGACGAATCGGGACACCGCAGAAGGGCGTGGTGGCCTTGGCGATTGCCCTGCTGATTGTCGTGGTCACCACCGTTGTGACCGTGGGAGTCTCGCAGATCGGCGTGGGCGAACAGAAGAACATGGCCAACGAGATGCGCAACCAGGAGGCCGCTGCTGCCGCCGACGCGGGTATCGCGCGCGGCATCATGTATCTGGCGAAGAACGCCAGTCAGATTCGTCAGAGTGCGGGCAGCGGATGGATGAATGTCGCATTAACACGCCATTGGACCGCTTGCACCAATGGCGGTACTGCGCTGCCGTGCGGAGATGGCACCGCTAACCAATTCGATAACAACTGGACCTACTACCAGGTTGAGCCACCGCCAATTCCTTCGCCGACCCCAAGCCCTCTGCCTGAGCGTTTGTTTTTGAATGGCGAAGATCTGAAAGATCATGTATCTGTTTGGTTCGTTGCGCGCAACGGCACGGCAGGCAGCGCGCTTCCGGGGCGGACCGTCTTCTACATCGTGGCGCAGGGTACCTCCATCGACGGCTCGGGAACGGTCCTGGCGAAACAGGCTTATTCGTTTGCGCCGTTCCTGGCGCGGACGCCGGATGCCCCCTTGATTGCTGCGGGAACGATCGCGACCACCGGTGCCCTCAATGTGGTCGCCAATCCCAATGGCGGCGGCTCAGGGGTGCCTCTGTCCAGCTGGTCGAATGGGGATACCGCTTTGGCGGGCTCCATGCAGACCTGCCAGATTGAAGAGTTTCTGAGTACGAACACGAACTACACCTATCAGGGTGATCCGGACGGCAACACGGTCACCCTGTGTCCATCCTGTTCCTGCCCAAACAACGCATCGCTGCAGATCAGCTCGTCCGGTGTCGAGGGTATCGACATCCTGGATGTAGATGGCAATACAGGCGTAAATCCGGACAGTACCAGTTTCCCTTCCGATCTTTTCCAATACGTATTTGGAGTCGCCGAAAGCGACTATCAGAAGGTCAAGGACAAGGCCAAGCTGATCAGCAACTGCGAGACCCTTGGGCCATCTTCATCCGGGTTGTACTGGCATCCGACCGGAACAGGCGATTGCCGGATGCCTACAGGCACTAACGTGGGCAGCGTTGCCGCGCCGGTGCTGCTGGTGGTCGAGGACACTCAGTTCCGGATGAACAACAACGGCGCGTTCTTCGGGTTGATTTTTGCATTCTCGCGAACGGCGTCTGCAGGGGTGGCCATCAATGGTGGTCCAACCCTCTATGGGTCGCTGATCTCGAACCAGAACATCAATCTGGGCAACGGTAACTACAACGCGCGTTACGACGCGACAGTGCTCGAGAATCTGGCCAAGAGTCTCGACAACGGTGGCATGTATGCCGTGCCCGGCAGTTGGAAGGATTACTGATGACGCCCCAGCGGAGCCGTACCATGAAAGATTCAGCCCGGCGAACATTCTTCTTGCGTGCTTTCTTGCGTGGAAGTTCGGGGCAGCGCGGCGTCGGCCTGATCGATGTTCTGCTGGCCGTCGTCGTGCTGGGCCTGGGCGCGGTCGGGCTGGTCAAGTTTCAGAGTGTGGTGATGCGCGAGGGTAACTCGACCAAGGCGCGCAGCGTTGCGGTGCAGATGGCCAAGGCCAAGCTGGATGATCTGCGCAGCTACAGTCAGCTGGCCGCCGGCGCCGCCGGCGTCTTCGGGTATGACGAGCTGGGTCCCACGACGGCTGCAGTCAATGCCAACGTTGGTGGAGCAGAAAAGGCCGACGGCACGCTCGAGTTGCCGAGTGGCAGTGTGACAGTTGGCGGCGTGAACTATACACGTAGCTGGACAACCACTCGGTACTATCTGTGCCGGGACAATGAAGCGGCGAAGTCGGTCAATTGTGCATCTACGCCGTGGCCCAGCGGATTGGCGGATAAGTCGCGACCGGATTTTTACGCATTGGCCGTGACGATCGCCTGGGCCGATGTTGACGGCAGTCGCCAGGTCGTCATGAACGATACTGCGGCGGCGGATGATCCGTTTACCGGAGCTCAGGGTCTGGCCAGCGCGTCCTCGGGAACCGCACCTGTGGTGACCTATGTACCGGGGGCTGCGCCGAACGTCATCGCGATCGACGTTGGCGGGGGCCAGAAGAAGGAAACCACCAATCCGACGCCGACGCTCCGGCGCCACGGCAACACGGTCAAGAATACCGTCGCGACCTACGAGACGATCCGCTACAACGCGACAACGGACACCATCACGCGTCAGCAGTTCGTGACGCTGAACTGCTCCTGCACACAGCTGGGAACGGGCACGGGCAAGAATCTGCTCGGCGAGCAGGTACAGAAGCACACCGGAAGGCCCTCGGATGACTTCCAGGCCTTCGAGTGCAAGATCTGCTGTCGCGATCACCACGACGACGCAACCTGCGATCCGAGCAGCGATACCGGGAAGAAGAACTGCTTTGATCCCTATCGCCCGACATCGGACTACCTGTATGACGCGGTGACGGGCGACGTGATCGACCACAAGCACTACACCGCCAATCAGCAGCTTGCGAACAGTACGGGGGACGATTACGTCGAGTCGTGCCGACTGGTGCGAACGGATGGTTATCTGCTGGTGGCGCAGGACTGGCGCATGCTCACCATCAATGCCATTCCTTCGTCGTTCTTCGGCACCGGCGGGGTGGCGAACGCGACCAACATCACCAACTACGGCACCTACGTCAAAAACTACGTATCGGCAGTCATTTCGGGCGGGACCGTGCCGTCGACAATCTGGTCGACCAGCGAGACAGTGAATCAGGATGCTACGGATCAGCTGCTGGCTCGCGGAATCTATCTCGACTACCTGGATGATGCGACCAAGACCACCTACACGGGCCGCATCAGTGCAAATGATGCGACGGTGTGGCAGGAGATCCCCTTCTATGAGGTCAACCTGACCAAGCTGGCGCAATGGGTGTCCGGCAACAATTCAGTGGCGACAGTGAGCAACGACGCGCTGGTCACCGAAACGGCTGGACAGGATCTGTACAGTCGCGGCCTGGTGCTGGCCAAGGCGGCCGGAACCACGGCGGCGACAGCGCGTGCGCGCGTCAGCAACACCGGCGTCATCAACGAGTTCATCACTACCGATCCGGATGATGGTGCGATCAACAAGACGTCGTCTGTGTCGATCACTGTGCCGGGCACTTCCTATACCCTCAGTGGCAGCATCAGCGGTCTGGCTGCAGGCACGGTCGTCACCGTCACCGGAACGGGCAGTGGCGGCAGCAGCAATGTGCTGTGCTCCTATTCCAGCGGTGCGGCCACGTTCAGTTGCAGCGTGCCCAGCGGATGGTCAGGCGTCATCACCGCTTCCGCCTCGGGGTATACGTTTACTCCGGGAAGCCTGACTTTGAGCAATGTCACGGCGAACAGCAGTTCGCTCAGTCTGGTGGCTGCCGCCGTCGTCAGCGTGAACTATACGATCAGCGGAACCGTGAGCCCCATTGTTGCCGGTGTCGTGTTCACGGCAAGCGGCAGCGGTTCGAATTCCGCAGGAACGTGCACCTATACGGATGCCAGTGGTGCCTATAGCTGCACCGTGCCGAACGGTTGGTCGGGAAGCGTCATTCCGGCATTGAGCGGCTATGCATTCACGCCCGGATCCTATTCGTTCAGCAACGTCACCAGTGACCAGACCGCGAATTTTGCTGCGTCCACGACGACCAGCAGTGACTACACGATCAGCGGCACGATCGGCGCCGCACCGACGCTGTCTACGGTGACGATGTCCGCCACCGGGTCGTCCACAGGAGCCTGTACTTACGATGCGGCAACAGGTGCCTACAGCTGTATCGTTCCCAGCGGCTGGACGGGTTCGGTCACGCCGACCTCGGATCAGGGCATCATCTTCGCTCCGAGTGCCTACAACTTCACCAGTGGCGTCAGTGGCAACATTCCCAGTCAGAATTTTTCGACGTCGTACACGATGTATGGCCTGATCAGCCAGAGCAGCGGAGTGCCGATTTCCGGGATCTCCATCACTGCCGGGGGTTCCGGCGGGAGTGCGAACGGAACCTGCGCCTATGACGGCTCGACCGGTTACTACAGCTGCGTGGTTGACGGGCTCTGGTACGGTTCAATCGTCCCAAGCCTCTCCGGTTACACGTTCTCGCCGTCGACCCGGTCTTACGCCAACGTGACCAGCACGTTCCCGTCGGAGAACTACACGGCGACGGCACAGACGTCGGCGACCTACACGATCACCGTCACCATGACCAACCTGAGCAACTCGGGAGCCAGTGGAGCGTCGGTGCAAAGCGTGAACGGACTGAGCTGCGGAAATCCGGCGACCAGTGGCAGTGGAAGCAATCGCACGGCCGTGATTGTATGCACCGTTCCGGCAGGCTGGAACGGGACGATTACCCCGCTGGTGCCGGTCAACGGCAATCAGACGGCAACGTTCTCGCCGGCGAGTCAGTCGTACTCGAATGTGGGCGCGAACCAGACCCGGTCGTTCAGCTGTTCTGGGAACGGATGCTGAGCATGGGCCTGTGTTTGCGAAGCCTGACGGGCAGGCATGTCGCCAAACGTTGTCGACGACATGCCGTGCCTCTATAATTCGCGCCCCCGCCGGGATAGCTCAGTCGGTAGAGCGACTGATTCGTAATCAGTAGGTCGCAGGTTCGATTCCTGTTCCCGGCACCAATCGCGAAGTAAACAGGCCCCGTCAGGGGCCTTTTTTCTGCTTGTGCGTTTATCGCTGCGTCGAGCCGGGATCGGCTTGCATGAGTGCGTGTGCGCCCCGCGATCCGGCTTGCATGCAGTCAGCTATTGCGGCGGATGTGGCGGAGAGGGAGGGATTCGAACCCCCGGAACCTTGCGGTTCAGCGGTTTTCAAGACCGCCGCAATCGACCACTCTGCCACCTCTCCGAATGGGTGCATCCAGGGTCTGCTGCGGCGCGATTGTAGCGGAACTGCCGTGACAATGGCTGATCACCGTGCCAGTTTCCGTTAAAATTCCGAGACTTTGCCGGTGAACCGGCAGTCCACGATAACGATTCGGAGCGATCGATGAACGAAAAGGTGTTGAATGCAACCGCGCTGGCGATGGTCGCCGACGGTCGCGGGCTTCTCGCTGCAGATGAAAGCACCGGCACGATCGGCAAGCGCTTCGACAGCATCAAGGTCGAGAATACCGAGGCGAATCGCCGCGCCTATCGCGACATGCTGTTTACGACGGCGGGTTTTGAAAAACACACCAGCGGTGTGATTCTGTATGAGGAAACGCTGTTCCAGTCTGCGCTGGACGGCACGCCATTTGCCAAGCTGCTGGCGTCCAAGGACGTCATCCCCGGGATCAAGGTCGACACCGGTGCCAAGCCGCTGCCGGGTTCGACGTCCGAAATGATCACCGAGGGTCTCGATGGTCTGCGCGAGCGTCTGGTGAAGTTCCACCAGGCCGGTGCGCGCTTCGCCAAGTGGCGGGCAGTGATCACTATCGGCGACGGCATTCCCAGCGATTACTGCATCCACACCAATGCTCACGCGCTGGCGCGTTACGCGATGCTGTGTCAGGAGGCCGGTATCGTGCCGATCGTCGAGCCGGAGGTCCTGATGGATGCCGACAACAGTCTAGAGGTCTGCGAGTCGGTAACCGACCGTACGCTGGAAGCGGTGTTCCACGAGCTGTATCAGCAGCGCGTACTGCTTGAAGGCATGATTCTGAAGCCGAACATGGTCATCGCGGGCAAGAAGTGCTCAGTGCAGGCTGATCGCAAGACGGTTGCTGCGGCGACCTTGCGGACCTTGAAGCGTCGCGTGCCGAGTGCGGTGCCAGGCATTGCGTTCCTGTCGGGCGGTCAGTCGGATGTCGATGCCACGGCGCATCTGGACGAGATGAACAAGCTCGGCCCAAGCACGTGGAAGCTGACGTTCTCCTACGGCCGCGCGTTGCAGGCGGCTGCGCTGAAGGCCTGGGGTGGTACGGATGCCGACGCCGGCCGCAAGGCGCATCTGCATCGCGCCCGCATGAACGGTCTGGCGGCGATGGGCCAGTGGAGTGCGGAGCTGGAGAAGGCGGCCTGATCGCGGCTTTTTGGAGCGAAAACGTTTTCAATGGCTGCCCGCGATCCGCGGGCAGCCATTTTTATGCCTGAGACGACGCGAACTCGGGATCGTCAGATTCCTGGGGATAGTGCCTGCTCGAACATTGCCAGTACGCGAGTTTCTGCCCAGCTTTGCAGGCCGACATTTTCGATGAAGCCGCAGTGTCCACCGTGGCGTGTGACCTCGAAGTGGCGCAGAGCACGCTCAGCACTCAGGCCGGAAAAATCGTCCAGCGGAATGACCGGATCGTCGGCCGCCGTGATGATCGCCAGTGGCGACGGTGCCTGCAGCAGCATTTCCGGCGTCAACGTGTAGGCGTCCAGATAGGGCTGCAGCGCGCCGTACTCGGTTTGTTCCTCGGCGAAGCGCGCGGTGATGTCCAGCAGGTTGTCCAGACGCAAATAGTTTTTGGCCGCTGTCGCGTACTCCGGCCACGCCGTGACCTTGGCCTCAACGGTCTTGCGCCACTTGTCCATGAAGTACCAGCGGAACAGGCGCGAGCCGTGATCGATGGCGTCGATGGTGCTGCGTGGATTGATCGAAGGGCAGATACCGACGGTCAGCCTGGGCGTAACGCCGGCGCTGGAGCCATAAAGCCCGACGCGCAGCGCGAAGTTTCCCCCCAGCGAAAAACCGATCACGAACATCGGCTGTGTCTGATCCATCGCTTGCACTACGCGTATGGCGCCGAGGACTTCATCGATGCGCGCAGAGTGGAACACTTCGCGGTTCAAATGGTGAGTGCCACCGTGGTCGCGCAGGTTCAGTCGAAACACGGAATAGCCGGCGTCAAACAGCGCGCAGGCCATCGAGTACAGATAAGTCGAGTCGTGACTGCCTTCCCAGCCGTGGATCAGAACCACAAGCCCACGTGCTTCCCGCTCGACACCGGCCTGCTGCGACAGGTAACCGGTCAGGCGCACATCGTTGCCAGCGTCGAGTTCGTGATACATCGCAACCGCTTCCATCCGGCAACCGCGGCGACGCCACTGGCGTTTGCGCGGACTCTTGGTCGCCAGGACCGATTGCAGCTGCGGGTTGCGCAGCAGCCACGGAGGCTGGAAGTCGGGAGCGTTGATCACAGCAACTGGTCGAGTACTGTCTCGTAGATCGCGCTGAGGCGGGGTAGGTCTGCCACCAATACGTGTTCGTTGACCTTGTGGATGCTGTCGTTGACCGGGCCAATCTCGACCACTTCCGCGCCCCATGGCGAGATGAAACGGCCATCGGAAGTGCCACCGCCAGTGAACAGCGCCGGGGTGTGGCTGGTCACTTGCTGCACGGCTTGCGTTACGGCGTCGATCAGCTTGCCGGGGCCGGTCAGAAACGGTTCGCCGCTGTGCCACCAGTCGGCCTCGTAGCTCAGACCATGGCGATCGAGCACTTCGGTGACGCGGGCTTTCAGATCCTCGGCGGTGGATTCGGTGCAGTAGCGGAAGTTGAAAACCAGATCGGCGTGTCCAGGAACAACATTGTTGGCGCCGGTACCGGCGTGCAGGTTGGAAATCTGGAACGATGTTGGTGGAAAGTGCGCGTTGCCTTCATCCCAGCGCGTGGCGACCAGTTCCGCGAGTGCCGGCGCCAGGCGGTGAATCGGGTTGTCGGCTTTTTCTGGGTAGGCCACATGGCCCTGCTTGCCATTGACTCGCAGATTGCAGCCCAGCGAGCCGCGGCGGCCAACCGTGACGCGGTCGCCCAGCGATTCGGCGGCAGTGGCTTCGCCGACGATGGCGTAGTCGGGCCGGACGCCCCGCTGCTTCAGTGTCTCGACCACATAACGCGTGCCGTAACGCGCAGAGCCCTCTTCGTCACTGGTGATCAGGAACGCCAGCTGCCCCGCGATCGAGCGCCGTGCGAGCAGGCGCTCGACGGCGCAGACCATCGCGGCGAGACCGGACTTCATGTCCGCTGCGCCACGGCCGTACAGCACGCCGTCGCGGACCGTGGGGACGAACGGGTCGCTGTGCCACTGCTCCAGCGGTCCGGTGGGAACGACGTCCGTGTGGCCGGCAAGGATCGTCAACGGACCGTTCTCGCCCAGCGTTGCCCACAGGTTGGTGACGCCACCCGCATTGATGCGTTCCAGCGTGAAGCCCAATGCGCTCAGGCGCTCGCCGATCAGATCGCAGCAGCCCGCATCATCGGGCGTCAGCGAGCGCCTTGCGATCAGCGCGCTGCATAGATCAAGAACAGCGGTATCGGAACTCATTGTGTTCAGAGATCACGCAACAGCGCGTTGATGCCGACCTTGTTGCGTGTCTTTTCGTCGACGCGCTTGACGATGACTGCGCAGTTCAGGTTGTAGCGACCGCCGTCCTTGGGTAGCGATCCGGCGACAACGACAGCGCCGGCCGGGACACGGCCGTAGCTGATCTCACTGGTTTCGCGATCATAGATCGGTGTGCTCTGACCGATGAAGACGCCCATCGAAATGACCGCGCCATGCTCGACAATGACGCCCTCGACGATTTCCGAGCGTGCACCGATGAAGCAGTTGTCTTCGATGATTGTCGGGTTGGCCTGCAGTGGTTCCAGTACGCCGCCGATGCCGACACCGCCGGACAGGTGGCAGTTGGCGCCGATCTGTGCGCAGGAGCCGACCGTGGCCCAGGTGTCCACCATCGTGCCACTGCCAACCCAGGCGCCAATGTTGACGTAGGACGGCATCAGGATTGCCCCCGGCGCGATATAACTGCCGATGCGCACTGCGGCCGGAGGCACCACACGCGCACCCTGCTGGGCGAAGTGTTCGGCGGTCCAGCCATCGAACTTCAGCGGCACCTTGTCGTATCCGCTGAGCGCGCCCATTTCGATCGGTGCATTGTCGTGAAGGCGGAAGTACAGCAGGACCGCCTTTTTCAGCCACTGGTTGACCTGCCAGCCGTCCGCAGTGGGTTCGGCGACACGGGCCTGACCCTGGTCGAGCAGGGCAATCGCCTGGGTTACCGCAGCGTGAACAGCGCTGTCGCTCTTGTTGAGCGTGTCGCGATTGTCCCATGCGGATTCGATCTGCTGCTTCAGAAGTTCAATGCTCATCGTGCTGGTTTTCTATAGGGGTCAATTTTGGGGATCGGCGGCAGCCGTCGTGTGAACGGGGGCTCGCACCGGCTTACTTGAGTTCGTGCCGATCCAGTGTGCGCACCAGAACTTCACGCAGCTCGTCGAGTGTGCGTTCGTCCTTGATCGGGCGATGCATGCGATCGGTGATGTAGAACACGTCTTCGGCACGTTCGCCGATGGTGGCGACCTTGGCGGCATTCAGCAGGATGCCGCGTTTCTGGAATACGCGACCGATCAGTGACAACAGGCCGGGCTGATCGGCGGCGACCAGTTCCAGCGTCGTGCGGTTGCGTGCCTCGTCCTGACCGAAGTACACCTGCGTTGGCGTGTCGAAATGCTTCAGGCGCTGTGACGTGCGGCGATTGACGTCGATTGTCGACATCTCGGGGTCGCTGAGCACCCGGCGCAAAGAATCGCGAATTTCGTCCTGGCGCATCTGCGAGTCCAGCGGCGTGTTGTCGCTTTCCAGCACGATGTAGGAATCCAGTACGAAGCCGTCGTCGGTCGTGTGCAGGCGGGCGTCCAGAATGTTGAGGCCCAGGCGTGCGAGTACACCGGTGGTCAGGCCGAACAGATGGTCGCGGTCGCGGGTGTAGACAAACACGGCGGTGCCGCGCCCCGCGACGGTCTGCACCATGACCAGCGGCAGATCGGCCTCCTGCACACGGGCAATTGCCGGCAGCTGCCAGGCCAACTCTTCAGGCGAGTGACGCAGGAAGTAGTCGTGGTCGAAGCGGGCCCAGACGCTCTCGGCGGTATCCGGGTCGATGTGCTGCTCTGCGAGGAGTCCCAGTGCGATCTGGCGGGTGTCGGCAGCGCGTTCGGTTTCCAGCGTGGCCTGGTCCACCACGCCTTCGAGTAGGCGCGCGCTCTGACGATACAGATCCTTGAGGAGCGATTCGCGCCAGGAGTTCCACAATGCCGGATTGGTGCCGCGAATGTCCGCGCAGGTGAGCAGAAAGATATAGTCGAGCCGGATACGGCTGCCGACGCGCTCCGCAAATGCGGCAACCACGCTGGCGTCGCTGATGTCCTGCTTCTGCGCGGTCAGCGACATCAGCAGGTGATCCCGTACCAGCCATGCGACCAAGGCGGCGTCGGCGTGCGACAGGCCGTGAACAAGGCAGAACTGCTCGGCCTCTGCGCTGCCGATTTCCGAGTGATCGCCGTCTCGGCCCTTACCAATGTCGTGCCACAACGCGGCCAGGTAAAGCAGCTCCGGTTTGGGCACGCGATCCATGATCTTGCTGCAGTACGGCAGTTCGTCACGGAAGCGCTGCATCGCGAAGCGTCGCGCGTTGCGCAGTACGTACAGGATGTGCTCGTCCACAGTCAGCGTGTGGAACAGGTCATACTGCATCAGGCCGACGATACGGCCGAACTCCGGCAAATACCGACCGAGCACGCCATAACGATTCATGCGACGCAGGTTGCGGGTCAGGCCGCGTCCCTCGCGGAACATTTCCATGAACAAGGCGCGTGAGCGGACGGAGTTGCGGACCTCATCGGTCATCAGCTTGCCGTCGCGCAGCACCATGCGCAGCGTCTGTGCGCGGATGCCATCGATTTTCGGGTTCTGCTGCAGCAGCAGGAACAGTTCAAGCAACGCCCAGGGCTGGCGCCGGAACACCTCGTCGTCGCGAGCTTCAAGATAACCGTTGCGGACCTGGAAGCGCGGATTCAGCGTGAGCGGCTCACCGGCGATCGGATGCACGATGGCTTCTTCAAACAGCTGCAGCAGCATATCGTTCAGGCACGACAGCGATTTGATCGTGCGGTAGTACAGCTGCATGAACTGCTCGACCGCCTTGTTCGAGCTGCTGTCGACGTAGCCAAACAGCTGTGCGACCTTGATCTGACTGTCGAACAGCAGGCGATCTTCACGTCGGCCGGTAATCATGTGCAGTGCGAAACGCACGCGCCACAGGAAATCCTGACCGGCGAAGAGTTCGTCGCATTCCTGCTTGGTCAGAAAGCCGTGTTCACGCAGTTCGCCCAGCGTTTGCGCGCCGAAATGACGTTTGGCCACCCAGCCGATGGTGTGGATGTCGCGAAGGCCTCCGGGGCTTTCCTTGACGTTCGGCTCGAGCTTGTAGCCAGTGTCGTCGTACTTGCGATAGCGCGCCGACTGCTCAGCCTTCTTGGCTTCAAAGAAGTCCTGGATCGACCAGATGCGATCCGGAGTCAGCGCCTGCTGCATTTGCTCGAACAGACTTTCATCGCCAATCAGGATCCGCGCTTCGAGCAGATTGGTGATGACGGTGATGTCCTTGGCCGCTTCGCTGACGCATTCGTCGACGGTGCGCACGCTCTGGCCGACTTCCAGGCCGATGTCCCAGTTGAACGCGGTGAGCGCTTCCAGGGACTTGCGGTGAAGCTCCAGCGCGCCGTCGGCGTGCAGCAGCAGGATGTCGATGTCCGAATGCGGCAGCAGCTCGCCGCGCCCATAGCCGCCGACAGCGACCAGTGTCAGGCCTTCGGTCACTTCCGGAAGAAATTTCTGCCAGGCCGCGCGCAGGACTTCGTCCACCAGATGGGTTCGTGCATGAACCAGGGAGTCTGCCGGCACGCCGTCATCGAACAGGCCATACAGACGGTCGCGGCCCCACTGCAGGGTCTCGCGAAAGGTGCTGATCGCGTAACCGCCATTGGCCAGGCGAGAGCGAATGCGATGCGCGCTGAAAATCGAGGCGGCTTCGTCGTCGCCCAGGTCGAGTTCAGCGCCCATGGCGATCGTGCCTCGGTGACAGGCATTGAGCCGTCTGCAGTTGCAAAGTCATGAAAAGCTTCACAGTTGGCCGTTGCGCAGGGTCAGAACTTCGTGGCCTTCCGGGGTCACCAGAATCGTGTGTTCCCACTGGGCCGAAAGGGAGTGGTCCTTGGTGACGACGGTCCAGCCGTCTGGCAGCAGTCGCACATCGGGTTTTCCAGCGTTGATCATCGGCTCGATGGTGAACGTCATGCCGGCCTGCAACTCGATGCCGGTTCCGGGGCGCCCATAGTGCAGCACCTGTGGATCTTCGTGGAAAACCTTGCCGATGCCATGGCCGCAGTACTCACGGACGACTGAAAAGCCGCGTTGTTCGGCGTGGCGCTGGATGACGTGGCCGATATCGCCCAGACGCACTCCCGGAGCGACCAGTTTGATGCCTTCGATCATCGCTTCGTGCGTGGTTTCCGTCAGGCGTCGGGCCAGGACGCTCGGCTCGCCGATATAGAACATGCGGCTGGTGTCGCCGTGGTAGCCGTCCTTGATGACCGTGATGTCGATGTTGATGACGTCACCTTTCTTCAGCATCTTGGCGCCCGGAATGCCGTGGCAGACCACATGGTTGACCGAGGTGCAGATCGACTTGGGGAAGCCCTTGTAATTCAGCGGTGCAGGAATGCAACCCTGTGTCTGCACAATATATTCGTGGCACAGGCGGTTGAGTTCTTCGGTCGAAACCCCGGGCTTTACATGCGGTTCGATCATCACCAGCACATCGGCGGCGGCGGCGCCGGCGGCGCGCATCTTGTCCTGCTCTTCGGGGGTCTTGATGGAAATCGTCATTCGCTGCGCCTGAAGGCCTCGTGGGCCGTTCTCGGGGTGGTTGGGAATCCGCGGCTGCGCATTGTGCGGCGACGGGAAACTCGTTGTTTTCAAAGGGGCGCTATGGTATAAAGCGCGCCCTTCAAAGGCAATGCGGAAACGTATTTGCCGTTGAAAATCCATCCGCGCCCGACTTGGGTGAGCCACCTGGGCGCGGTTAGCTCTAACCCAAGGAGATGCACCATGGCGGAAGTTACTATGCGCCAGTTGCTGGAAGCGGGCGTCCATTTCGGACACCGCACCCGCTACTGGAACCCGAAGATGGACCAGTTCATTTTCGGCGAGCGCAATCGCATTCACATCATCAATCTGGAACAGACGCTTCCGATGCTGAAGGACGCTTGCTCCTTCGCCGGTAAGCTCGCGGCCAGCGGTGGCCGCGTCCTGTTCGTCGGCACCAAGCGCGCAGCGCGTGAGACCGTCGAGGACGAAGCCCGTCGCGCCGGCATGCCGTTCGTCAACCAGCGTTGGTTGGGCGGCACCCTGACCAACTTCAAGACGGTCAAGGGTTCGATCAAGCGCCTGATCGAAATGGAAAAGCAGGTCGAGGACGGTTCGATCAACCGCCTGACCAAGAAGGAACAGCTGACGTTCCAGCGCGAGCTGGAGAAGCTTTCCCGTTCGCTCGGCGGCATCAAGGACATGCCGAGCCTGCCGGACTGCCTGTTCGTGATCGACACGGGCTACGAAAAGAACGCCGTGGCCGAAGCGCGCAAGCTGGGTATCCCGGTGATCGCGGTGGTCGATTCCAACAATGATCCGGCACCGGTCGATTTCGTCATTCCGGGCAACGACGACGCTACTCGTGCCATTCGTGTCTATGCGCAGTGCCTGGCGGACGCGATCATCGAAGGCCGTGGCAGCAATACCGTGGGTCGCTCGGAAGAGTTCGTCGAAGTGTCCGACGAGCCGTCGTCGCGTCGTCCGCGTGGTCCGGCTCGTAAGGGCGGCGACGCCAAACCCGGGCGCGCGCCTCAGGCCGCTGCCGAAAAGACGGAGGAGTAATCGATGGCGCAGATTTCCGCAGCCCTGGTCAAGGAACTTCGCGAGCGCACCGGTGCGGGTATCGGTGACTGCAAGAAGGCACTGGAAGCGACCGAGGGCAATCTCGATGCGGCCGCTGAAAAGCTGCGCATGGATGGTGCGGCCAAGGCTGACAAGAAGGCCGGCCGTACTGCAGCTGAAGGCATTCTGGCCATCGCCGAGGACGGTTCTGCGGTTGCGATCGTCGAGCTGAACAGCGAAACCGACTTTGTTGCCAAGGCGGGCGAGTTCCGTGATCTGGCCAAGCGTGCGGCAGAAGTGGCGCTGAAGCATCGTCCGGCAAGCGTCGAAGCGCTGGTTGCGATCGAAGACGGCGGCGAGTCGCTGGATACCCAGCGCCGTACCCTGATTGCCCGTATTGGCGAGAACATGGCGATTCGCCGGTTCGAGGTTGTCGAGAAGTCGGGTGGTCCGTTGGTGACCTACATGCATCCGGGCGACAAGACCGGTGTGATCGTGGCCATGGAGTCGGGTGACGAGGCTTTGGCTCGTGATCTGGCGATGCACATTGCGGCGATGAGCCCGATCTATCTGGACGTTGCTTCGATCCCGGCCGAGATGATCGAGGCCGAGCGTCGCGTGATCGAAGCCCAGGTTGCGGAGCAGGCTGAGGGCAAGCCGGCTGAAATCGTCGCCAAGATGGTGGACGGCAAGCTGCGCAAGTTCGCCGCCGAAATCACGCTGCTGGGTCAGCCGTTTGTGCGTAATGACGCCTACGGCATGAAGTCTGATGATGCGATTGCCAAGGTGCTCGAGAAGACCGGATCCAAGGTTGCGCGTTTCGTGCGCTTCTCGGTGGGCGAGGGCATTGAAAAGCAGAAGACGGATTTTGCAGCAGAAGTGATGGCGCAGGCGGGCATCAAGGCCTGATTGGCGTTAGAATCCGCTGCCACGAGGTTCGAGGCCCCGTTCTTCGGGGCCTTTTTGCAGGTAACGTTAATAAAATCAGATGCCTATGACCGCCAAGCCCGCCTATCAGAGAATCCTGCTAAAGCTCTCCGGTGAGGCCTTGATGGGCAGCGGCGAGTTCGGCATTTCGCCCGAAGTGATGAGCGGGCTGGCGCACGAAATCAAGGCGGTGATCGATTCCGGCGTTCAGGTCGCGCTGGTCGTGGGCGGCGGCAATATCTTTCGCGGCGAAGGGTTGGCGCGGGCCGGCATGGACCGCGTCACCGGCGATCACATGGGCATGTTGGCGACCGTGATCAACGCCTTGGCGCTGCAGGATGCGATTGAGCGCGTCGGCCTGCCGGTCCGGGTGCAGTCCGCCTTGCGGATTAACCAGGTCTGCGAGGACTACATCCGCCGTCGCGCCGTGCGTCACCTGGAAAAAGGCCGTGTCGTCATCTTTTCGGCCGGCACCGGAAATCCCTTTTTCACCACCGACTCGGCAGCGGCGTTGCGCGCCGTGGAGATCAATGCCGACTTGCTGCTGAAGGCGACCAAGGTCGACGGCATCTATACCGCTGATCCCAAAAAGCATCCGGATGCGGTCAAGTACCAGGAACTGACCTACGACGAAGCCTTGTCCAAGCGCCTTGGCGTCATGGATCAGACTGCGATGGTCCTGTGTCGCGACCATGGGATCAAACTCTGTGTTTACGACATGGACCGTGCCGGGGCGCTGCAAGCCATTATTAATGGCGACGACACGATTGGAACTCGCGTTTACGCCTGAGCGCCGGGTTGATCCGGCGACCGTTTTTCGGAGATCACGATGTTGAATCAAATCAAGAACGAGACATCTGCTCGCATGCAGAAGTCGGTCGATTCGTTGAAGACCGAACTGATGAAGCTGCGGACCGGGCGTGCCAATGCATCGTTGCTGGATCACGTCAAAGTCGATTATTACGGCTCCGAAGTGCCGATTTCTCAGGCCGCTTCGGTCACTGTGGAAGATGCGCGCACGATCATCATCACACCCTGGGACAAGGCGCTGGTCGGGGCGATCGAAAAGGCGATCATGACCTCTGACCTGGGGTTGACGCCGAACACCGCTGGAACAACGATTCGGATCGTCATCCCGCCATTGACCGAGGAGCGCCGCCGCGACCTGACCAAGGTCGTTCGCACCGAGGCCGAAGCGGCACGCGTTGCCGTGCGTAATGTGCGCCGTGACGCCAACCAGTCGATCAAGGATAGCGAAAAGAAGAAGGAAATCAGCGAAGACGACGTCAAACGCGGCGAGGCCGAGATCCAGAAGCTGACCGATCAGTTCGTCGCGAAAATCGACGAAGTTGCGGCCGTGAAGGAAAAAGAGCTGTTGTCGATGTAATGCTGCACAGGCTCGTTCATGTCCCATCAAGTCCCTGAGTTGACCGACACGCGGGTGCCGCGGCATGTCGCCATCATCATGGATGGCAACGGCCGCTGGGCGGTTGCACGCGGAAAACCGCGCTCGATGGGCCATCGAGCGGGCGTGCGTGCGGTGCGCAAGGTGATTCGAGCGGCGGCGGAGGCGGGTGTCGAAGTACTCACCCTGTTTGCGTTCTCACAGGAAAACTGGAACCGCCCCGATCTGGAGGTCAGGCTGCTGATCGAGCTGTTCAAGGCGACGTTGAAACGCGAGGCGAAGTCGCTCGACAAGAATGACATCCGGATGCGGTTCATTGGCGATCACCGTGACTTTCCGGCTGAACTTCGCGAGCAGATGAAAAGCGCAGAGGCGCAGACCGCCAGCAATGCCGGGATGACCCTGGTGGTCGCGGTGGGCTACGGCGGGCAATGGGATATCGTGCAGGCTGCCCAGCGTCTGGCTGCGGAAGGGCGAGACATCAATGCGGACTCACTGGCCGACGCGCTGGATACACGCGGTCTGCCGGACCCCGAGCTGCTGATTCGTACCGGGGGCGAAAGCCGGATCAGCAACTTTCTGTTGTGGCAGCTGGCCTATACCGAGTTGTATTTCACTCCGCAGCTATGGCCGGATTTTGACGGCACCGCGTTGATGCAGGCGCTGGACTGGTATGCGGGACGACAACGTCGCTTCGGACGCGTGCCGGAAGCTGCATGACCGCCATGGGGGAGACTAGGCGATGCTGATCCAGCGGGTGATTACCGCATTGGTGCTACTGCCGGGCGTGCTGGCGCTGGTCTGGTTTGCGCCGACCCAGGTGTTGTATGCGGTTTTTGCCGGTGCGGGTCTGTTGATTGCCTGGGAATGGGCGGCACTGATGCGCTGGACCGAGCCTGCACGACGTTGGAGCTATGTCGCCATTGTTGGTGCGATGCTGCTTGCCGTAGGGGTCGTCAGTCAGGTTCCACAGAGTCTGAGCCTGCTGAATGTGCTGACGGGCTTGGCTGTGCTGTGGTGGCTGGTGGTTCCGACGATATTTCCCGGATTTCCGGGCAACCTGCAACGCAATCCTCCTTCGGCGCTGGCGCTCGGCATGCTGGGCGTGGTCTTGATCGCGTCGACGGTGAGTGCCCTCGCGCAGCTGCATGCGATGCACAACGGGCCACTGCGCCTGCTGTTTGTACTGTTCCTCGTGTTCGCAGCGGACACCGGTGCCTTTCTGGCGGGACGCAGCCTGGGGCGGCACAAGCTGGCGCCCGGTATTTCTCCTGGCAAGACAGTCGAAGGCGCCATCGGCGGCGTCGTGTTGTGTGCGCTGTGGGCGTTGACCGCCGGGGTCTATGTGTTCGAAGTCGTTGGCGCCCAGGTACTGGTCCTGGTCGGGCTTTCAATCGTCGTAGCGCTGGCATCGATTGTCGGCGATCTGACCGAATCGATGTTCAAGCGCATGGTTGGAATCAAGGACAGCGGAACACTGCTGCCGGGTCACGGCGGCATTCTGGATCGGGTCGACAGCATCCTGGCGGCGGCGCCGGTGATGTTGTGCGGTCTGTATCTGACGGGCCTGTAAGTGCAGGGTCTGGTCATTCTGGGAGCGACCGGCACGATCGGGCGCAACACGCTGGATATCGTGCGTCGTCATCCAGAGCGCATTCGGGTTTTGGCGCTGAGCGCCAATCGCGATGTCGAAGCGATGGTGGGTTTGTGTCGCGAGTTTCGACCGCGGATTGCCGCGATGGCGGACTTCGCAGCGGCGGAGCAGCTGAAAAACCGGCTCCGTGAGCTTGATTTGAGCGTTGAGGTCCTGGGCGGTCCTGACGCCGCCACAACCGTTGCGGCGCTACCGGACGCCGATCAGGTGATGTCGGCGATCGTGGGGGCGGTTGGATTGCTGCCGACCCTGGCTGCGGTGCGTGCCGGCAAGCGTGTGCTGATTGCGAACAAGGAACCGCTGGTCATGGCGGGAGCCCTGGTGCTTGAAGAGGCGCAGCGCGCGGGAGCGCTGTTGCTCCCGATCGATTCCGAGCACAACGCCATCTTTCAATGTCTGCCGGCAGGGAGCCAGTGTGGAACGCCACCGCGTGGCGTACGCCGGTTAACCTTGACCGCTTCCGGCGGACCGTTCCGGCAGACGCCGCTGGACCAGCTGTCGTCGGTCACGCCTGCCCAGGCTGTGCGTCACCCGAATTGGGTGATGGGGCAGAAAATTTCTGTTGACTCGGCCACGATGATGAACAAGGGCCTGGAGTTGATTGAGGCGGCGGTCCTCTACGGCGTGTCGTCATCGCAAATCGATGTCGTCATCCATCCGCAGAGCGCGATTCATTCGATCGTCGAATATGTCGACGGCTCAATGCTGGCTCAGATCGGCCAGTCCGACATGCGCGTTCCAATTGCCCATGCGCTGGCGTGGCCCGAGCGCTGGACGTCTGGGGTTGATCCGCTTGACCTGCCGGCGCTCGGCCGCTTCGACTTCGAAGCGCCTGACCTGCGTCGCTTTCCGTGCCTGGTTTTGGCGCGCGCGGCGCTGGAGTCCGGCGGAATTGCGCCGCTGGCATTGAACGCAGCGAACGAAATCGCTGTCCAAGCGTTTCTGGACGGGCAGCTGCCCTATTTGGGGATTGCGGAGTTGATCGAACACACGATGTCCAAGGTTCACGGCGAAGCGCTGGGCCAAGGCCGGGCGCTGGATGAAATTCTGCACGCGGACGCGCGTGTCAGGGCGATCGCACAGGAGACACTGCATGCCTGATCTTGCATGGTCTGTGGGCGGATTCGTCATCGCCATCGCGGTACTCGTGGCGTTCCATGAGTTCGGTCACTACTGGGTTGCGCGCCGCTGCGGCGTCAAAGTGCTGCGCTTTTCGATTGGATTTGGCCGGCCGTTGTGGACGCATCGCAGTCGTGATGGCGTCGAATGGGTGATTGCAGCGGTGCCGCTGGGCGGCTACGTCAAGATGCTCGACGAACGCGAGCAGGCCGTCGCCCCAGGTGACCGACTGTTGGCGTTTAACAACGCGACGGTGGGGCGGCGCATGGCGATCGTTGCTGCGGGTCCCTTGTTCAATTTCGGCTTGGCCATTCTGTTGTACTGGGCCGTCTACGTCGTCGGCATTCAGGGCTATCGGCCGGTGCTGACGCAGCCACTCGCGCAGAGCGCTGCGGCGCAGGCTGGTCTGCAGCAGATGGACGAGGTTGTGGCTGTCGACGGCGACCCCGTTCAGACCTGGACGCAATTGCGCACCGAGCTGATCGGCCGAGCACTTGATCGAGGCCTGCTGCACCTGACGGTCAAGGCGCCGGATGGTCAGATGCGTGAGGCCGTTGTCGATCTGGACAGCGTGCGGGTCGACCCGGAATTTCTGTTTGATGATCTTGGGCTGAATCCGTACCAGCCACCAATTCCGGCGGTGCTGGCACAAATCGTTGCGGGCGAAGCGGCCGACAAGGCCGGTTTCCAGGTAGGCGACGAATTACTGAGTGTCAACGACCAACCGATCGAGTCATGGCAGCAGTGGGCCGACTGGGTCAAGGCGCATCCGGGCGAAGTGGCGCAGGTGCGAATCAAGCGCGACGGTGCGGAGCAGACCCGCACGACGATCATCGGTCATCTCGGCAGCGAAGGTCATGTCTACGGCCGATTTGGCGCCAGCGTAGCGAACCCGGGGGACTTGTGGCAGGATTTGCGCGCCGTCGACCGTCTCGGGGTGTTCGAGGCGGTGCCGGAGGCTGTTGCGCAGACTTGGCGCATATCATCTCTGACGCTGCGCATGCTTGGGCGGATGGTGACCGGAGACGTGTCGGTGCGCAACGTCAGTGGTCCAATCCAGATCGCGCAAGCTGCAGGGTTCTCGGCGCAGGGTGGGTTGGTTTCATTCCTGAGCTTCATGGCGATCGTCAGTATCAGCCTGGGCGTGTTGAATCTGCTGCCCGTGCCCGTGCTGGACGGAGGACATTTGTTGTACTACGCGGTTGAGGCAGTCAAGGGCTCACCTGTTTCCGAACGAACACAGGAAGCGGGTCAACGCTTGGGGCTTACGCTGCTGGCATTGCTGATGGGGCTGGCGTTCTACAACGATATTGTGCGCCTGTTGAATTGATCACACTCTAGAAGTCGACGAAGCGGTGACAAGAAAAATCAAATTCTCAAGGACCGCTATTGCCTGCGCTGCGGCCGCGCTTGTGCTGACGGCACAGGCTTATGCATTCGATCCGTTCACCATTACCGAGATCAAGGCCGAAGGTCTGCAGCGTCTCGAAATCGGAACGGTCCTGACCTATCTGCCGCTTGCGGTCGGTGACGAGGCCAATACGGCGACGACGCGGCAGGCGATCCGATCGCTGTATGCATCAGGTTTGTTTCAGGATGTAAAGGTCGAGCGCGATGGCAGTGCGTTGATCGTTCATCTGAAGGAACGCCCTGCAATTTCGAGTTTCAAGATCGAAGGCAACGACAAGGTTGGCGGTGACGAGCTGGACGAGTCGCTGAAGAACCTGGGACTTGCCGACGGCGAGCTGTTCCGTCGCGACCTGCTCGATCAGGTCGAGCAGGAACTGCGCCGACAGTACTATTCAAACGGCTACTACGATGTCGCGATCGACTCGAAGGTCACCGAGGAGCCGAACAATCGGGTCAGTCTCAATATCAAAGTGACCGAGGGTCGGGTCACCAAGATCACTGACATCAACATTCTCGGCAATACGGTTTTCAACGATCAGGAGCTGATTGATCAGTTCGAGCTGCGTTCGACCAACTGGATGCCATTTCAGCGTAGTGACCGCTACTCCAAGCAGAAGCTGGTCGGCGATCTGGAGAAGCTGCAGTCCTACTATCAGGACCGCGGTTATCTGAAGTTCAACGTCGATTCGGTTCAGGTCGCACTGACGCCGGACAAGGAGTCAATTTACGTCACCGTCAACGTCACTGAAGGGGATGTCTACACGGTCAAGGATCATCGCTTCTCGGGCGAAACGATCTTGAACGATGCGTTTCTGGAAGCACTGACGACAACGCGGTCCGGCGAGCGCTTCTCGCGCAAGGAAGCGACCGCGACGGCGGATCGCATCGAAGCTGCGCTGTCCGATGTCGGCTATGCCTTTGCCGAAGTGACGCCGTTGCCGGAGCTCGACGAAGACGGCAAGCAGGTCAGCATCAATTACTTCATCAAGCCGGGCAAGCGCGCCTACGTGCGCCGGATCAATTTCGTTGGAAACACTGGCACCAACGACGAGACTCTGCGTCGCGAAATGCGCCAGCTCGAAGCGGCGCCGTTTTCGAAATCGGCCGTCGAACGTTCGCGCGTGCGTCTGGCACGCCTGCCATTCATCGAAGAGGCTGAAGTCGATACGCGGCCGGTGCCCGGATCCGACGACCTGGTGGACGTGCAGTTCAAGGTCAAGGAACGTCCGCCGGGTTCGGTGCAGTTCGGTGTCGGCTATTCCGGTGCGCAGGGATTCCTGATCACTGGGCAGGTCACCCATACCAATTTCCTCGGGTCGGGCAATCGAATCAACGCCTCGGTCGAGAACAACACGGTTACGCGCAGCATCAATCTGGGCTGGACCGATCCGTACTTCACCGAAGACGGCATCAGTCAGACGGTCTCGCTGTCGTACCGCGAATCCGAATCGGTGATCCGTTATTCGTCGGGCTTCAACTCCAACATTCTGGGCGCCAACCTGATCTACGGCATTCCGCTGTCGGAATACGTGGCGCTGCGCGCTGGTGTGGGTGTCGAAGAAGTGGCGCTGGAAACGTTCCCGGCGAGCACTTCCGACGAGGTGCTGGATTTTGTCGTGCGTAACGGCACGCGTTTCGCGACCTATCAGATCCGGACAGGCATCAGCTATGACTCGCGCAACCGCACGTTCTTCGCGACACGTGGCGCCTCGCACTCGCTGAACGCGGACATCGCGATTCCGGGCAGCGATATCGAGTACTTCAATCTGAGCTACCGCAGTCAGGCCTACATCCCGTTGCCGTTCAAGTTCACCGCCGAGCTGACCGGGTCGGTCGGTTACGTCGACGGCTATGGCAGTGACAGCGATGTGCCACCGTATGAGAATTTCTTCGCGGGTGGTCCGCGCACCGTGCGCGGTTTCCGCGACGGCTCGTTGGGTCCGCTGGACACGCCGTTCGGCAATCCCTATGGCGGCAAACTGCGGACTACGGCGCAGGCCGAGCTGATCATTCCGCTACCGATCGAGAGCGACGGCAAGTCGACCCGGATGTCGGCGTTCTTCGATATCGGCAACGTCTTTGCCGAGCCTGGCGATTTCGCAGCCGGCGATTTGCGCCAATCGGCCGGTCTGGCATTCTCTTGGTTTACGCCGTTCCTGGGGCTGCTGGACCTGAGTTATGCGTACCCGCTGAACAGTGTCGCGAGCGATCGTACCGACCGCTTCCAGATCACCTTCGGTTCGGGCTTCTAGTCCCGAGCCTGCAGGTTGCTGCTTGACCAATAACTAAATTGAGACGAGAGAGACGATGACGATGTTGAAGACCTATCTGGCTACTGCTGCAATCGCTGCTGCTGCTGTATTTGCGACCCCGTCGTTTGCACAGACCGACAAGATCGCAACGATTCGTTCCAACGAACTGGTGCAGGCGTCGCCGCAATTCAAGGCAGGCCAGGAAAAGATGAAGCAGGAGTTCGAGCGTCGCGCGAACGATCTGCAGGCCGAAGCCAAGAAGCTGGGCGAGGATATCGAGTCCTTCAAGAAGGAAGCAGAACTGCTCTCGGCGTCCGATCGCGCGAAGAAAGAGAAGGATCTCAACACGCGCAAGATCGACTTCGAATACAAGAGCCGCCAGTTCCAGGAAGAGCGCAGCAATCGCGAGCGTGAGCTGTTCGCTGACATGATGGCCAAGATCAAGACGGTGATCGAGCAGGTAGCCAAAGAACGCGATCTGATGGTGGTGATCGAGAATCCGGTCTACACCGTGCCGAGCATCGACATCACGGCTGAAGTGCTGAAGCGCCTGCAGGCAACCAAGTAATCGGAGCGCGCGACCCGCTAGGGTCGTGCGGCGCCAGGGGCCGGGATTGGCTATGCTGAACCCGGCCTTTTTGTTGGTGTTCAGCGACGTCGGTGAACGCCCGGATTTTTGAGCCCCGGACGCCGGACTTCGATGTCGCCAGGGAGGAAACATGACCCGTTTCAGTCTGCGGGAACTGTCTGAGCGCTTTGATCTTGGCGTGCACGGCGATGCCGCCGAACAGGTCGATGGCGTCTGTACGCTGGAACCCGGTGTTCCCGGGAAACTGGGGTTTCTGTCCAATCCGAAGTTGCGCGGGCAACTGGCACAGACCCGGGCGACTGCGGTGATCGTCACCGAAAAAGATGTCGTGGCTTTGAACGGCAGCGGCCTGATCGCGCGTGATCCGTATCTGGCATATGCGCGCATCGCCGCCTTGTTTGATCCTGACCGCCACTTTGAGGCGGGGATCCATCCCAGCGCTACTGTGGATCCGACGGCGCGGGTGGCAGAGGGGTGCTGGGTCGGCCCCAACGCGGTCATCGAAGCGGGTGCGCAGATCGGTGCTGGCAGTTTCATCGGCCCCGGATGCGTCATTGCTCGAGACGTGCGCATCGGTGAGAGCTGCCGTCTGGTGGCGCAGGTTTACCTCGGGCCACGGGTCAGCCTTGGGGCGCGGTGCGAACTGCATCCGGGTAGCGTTGTTGGTGGGCGTGGTTTCGGTAACGCGCGCGGCCCAGAAGGCTGGGAGGCGGTTCCGCAGCTGGGCAGCGTCCGCGTCGGCAACGATGTCGAAATCGGTGCCAACACCTGTATTGATCGCGGTGCGCTGGACGATACCGTCATCGAAGACGGCGTGCGTCTCGACAATCTGATCCAGATTGCACACAACTGCCATATTGGTGCGCACACGGCAATTGCCGCTTGCACCGGCATCGCCGGCAGCGCGCGGGTCGGTCGCCGCTGTATGATCGCAGGCGGTGTAGGAATTGCCGGGCATATCGAGATTGCCGATGACGTTGTCATCCTCGGATTTGCGATGGTGACCGGCTCGGTGGCTCAGAAGGGTGTTTATGGTTCGGGCTTGCCGCTGGACGAAGCGCGGGAGTGGCGCAAGACCGTGGCGCGCCTGCGGCGTCTGGAGCGCACCGAGCAGCGGTTGAGAGTGCTGGAGCGTCGTGTCGAAGGTGGCCCGGAGGGCGCAACCGGCACGGGGAGTCAATCAGGGGAACCCATAAACGATGTTTGATATTCGCGACATTCTCAAGATGCTGCCGCATCGCTATCCGTTTCTGTTGATCGATCGCGTGATCGCGATGGATCTCGAAGCGGGGCGTCTGACGGCGCTGAAGAACGTCACCTACAACGAGCCTTTTTTTCCGGGGCATTTCCCCGGCTTGCCGACGATGCCGGGCGTGATCATTCTCGAAGCGATGGCGCAGGCCAGCGGCATCCTCGCGGTGCAGAAATCCGGCTTGCGTGCTGACACAGGGCTGATTCTCTATTTCGCGGGTATTGACGGAGCGCGCTTCAAGCGTCCGGTGGTACCGGGCGATCAACTGCATTTCGAAGTCGAACTGGACAAGCAGAAGCGCGACCTGTGGAAGTTCAAGGTCAACGCGATGGTCGGTGCCGAGCTGGCCTGCTGCGCAGAGTTGATGTGCGTGCTCAAGCAGATTGCGGACTGAGGTTGCGTTCATCATGAGCCTGATCCATCCCACTGCGATCGTCGATCCGTCGGCCGAACTGGACCCGACGGTCGAAGTCGGGCCTTACAGCATCATCGGTGCGGGCGTGCGCATCGGCGCGGACACTCGGGTCGGCCCGCACGTGGTCCTGCGTGGGCCGATGACGATCGGTCGCGGCAACCGTATCTTCCAGTTTTGCTCGTTGGGCGAAATCTCGCAGGACAAGTCTGCGCGCGACGACGACGCGACGCGCGTCGAAATCGGTGACCGCAATACCATTCGCGAGTACGTCACGATCCAGCGTGGCACCTTGAAAGAGCAGGGGCTGACCAAGGTAGGTGACGACAATTGGATCATGGCGCAGGCGCACATTGCCCACGATTGCATCGTCGGCTCCAACGTCATTCTGGCCAACGGGACGACACTGGCCGGCCACGTCACGATCGAAGACTACGTTGGCCTGGGCGGCTATACGTTGGTTCATCAGTTCTGTCGTGTTGGTGCCCATGCCTACACCGGCGGCGGTTCGATCGTGCTGCGTGATCTGCTGCCGTTTGTGATTGCTGAAGGCCATCCCGCACGTCCGCGCGGCATCAACGCCGAAGGACTGAAGCGACGCGGCTTTACGCCTGCCGATATTGATGCGATCAAGGACGCCTACAGGCTGATCTTCAAATCCGGCGAAGTGATCGCGGAGGTGAAGCGCAAGCTGGCCGAGTCGGCTGCCGCTTCGGTTCACGTAGCTGACATGCTGCGCTTCATCGAGGCGTCCAAGCGCGCGCTGGCGCGCTGACAGTGTCAATGGCGCAAGAGCCGCAACGGATCGCGCTGATCGCCGGCGAGATTTCAGGAGACATTCTGGGTGCTGCGATCGTTGCCGCGCTCCGGCGCAAGCGGCCTGATCTGCACTGTTATGGCGTGGCCGGGCCCCGGATGATCGCGGCGGGGTGCGAGGCGATCGAATCGATCGAGGCTTTGTCGGTCATGGGGCTGGCAGAAGTCGTGCGCGAGCTGCCGCGGTTGCTGCGCCTGCGTCGAACGCTGGTCCGGCGATTTGCCGAGGAACGCCCGGATGTTGTCGTCGGAATCGACGCGCCGGACTTCAATCTGGGGCTCGAAACGCAGATGCGCCGCTGCGGTATCCGCACCGTGCATGTTGTCAGTCCGACGGTTTGGGCTTGGCGACAGGGACGGGTCAAGGGCATCGCGCGAGCGGTCGATCGCATGCTGTGCCTGTTTCCATTCGAGCCGGCGTTTTACGCCGACTACGGTGTGGCTGCCGATTACATTGGCCATCCGCTGGCGGAGGAGCTGGTGGCAGATCCCGATCCGTCGCCGTATCGCCGCGCATTGGGTCTCGCTGATACCGGGCCGGTGGTGACGGTGATGCCGGGTAGTCGCGGCGGTGAAGTCCGCTATCTGGCCGAACCCTTCGCGCAGACGGCTGCCTGGCTCGCGACGCGTATTCCCGGGATTCGTTTCATTACGCCGGTGGCCAAGCCGGCACTGCGGGCGCCGATCGAAGCTGCCATACGCAACTCGGCACCAGGACTCGACTGGACAGTCGTCGATGGTGAATCACGCACGGCAATGCAGGCCGCGGATGCCGTGCTGCTGGCTTCGGGAACGGCGACGCTGGAATGTTTGCTGCTGGGGCGGCCGATGGTCGTTGCTTACAAGGCATCGGCACTGACCGCTTGGCTGATGTTGAAGCTGGGTTTGTTGAAGACGCGCTATGTCAGCCTGCCGAACCTGCTTTGTGCGCAGCCTCCAGTTACAGAATTGCTGCAGGATGCGGCAACGCCGGAAACCATGGGGAGCGAATTGCTGGCACTGCTGCAGCAGCCGCAGCGGCGTGCGCAACAGCTGCAGCAGTTTGGCGCGGTGCACGCGGAACTGCGACGGGGGGCGGCCGAACGCGCGGCCGATGCGATTCTGGCTGTGAGTTCCACGGCTGTGCCGCAGAGGAGGACGCGATGATGGACGGGATGCGCGCCTGCATTGCCGGTGTCGATGAGGCTGGGCGCGGGTGTCTCGCCGGCCCGGTCTACGCTGCGGCCGTCGTGCTGGGCGCCGACGTGCCCGACGGTTTGAACGATTCGAAAAAGCTGACGCCGCTGCGGCGCGAGCGCCTGTTCGACCAGATTCGCAACAGCGCCAGCGCCTGGTGTATTGCTCGCGCCGAGGTCGAGGAGATTGATCGGATCAATATCCTGCAGGCATCGTTGCTGGCCATGCAGCGCGCAATTGCCGGGCTGTCGGTGCGGCCCGATGAGGCCTGGGTCGATGGCAATCAGGCGCCACACCTTGCATGTCGCGTACGTACGATCATCAACGGGGACGCGCTGGAGCCTGCGATCATGGCCGCCAGCATTCTGGCGAAGGTGGCCCGAGATCGGGAACTGCTGCGGCTGGATACGGAATTTCCCGGTTATGGTTTTGCCCGGCACAAGGGCTACGGCACCGCACAGCATATTGCGGCCTTGACCGCATTGGGTCCGAGTGTGGTGCACCGGATGAGTTTTGCACCCTGCGCGCGACTGGTGTCGTGTGCGACTGACGTGCGTCTGCCGCAGGATGCAATGTCGTGACCGGCTTCGTTCACCTGCGCTTGCACACCGAATATTCGCTGATCGACGGCATCGTTCGCGTCGAGCCGCCCAAGCGCAAGGGTGGCGGTGCCGGTGCGACCTTGATTTCACGCACGGCCGAACTGGGTTTTCCCGCGGTTGCCATCACTGATCGCAACAACCTGTTCGCGATGGTGAAGTTCTACAAGTCTGCTGAATCCGCCGGCATCAAGCCGATCGTCGGCGTCGATATCTGGCTGGAAGAGCGGATCGCGCAGGACAGCCCCGAGCGCCTGACGCTGCTGGTGCAGAACGAGGCCGGCTATCGCAATCTGGCCCGGCTGATTTCGCTGGGTTACACCGATGGCCAGGGCAGGGGTCAGCCGCTGATTTCCTGGGATAACCTGCGTACACATGCCGACGGCCTGCTGGCCCTCACCGGCCGTGACGGCGGTGTGTTTCGCGCAGCGCTCGCGGATCAGGTCGAGCCGGCGCTCGAAGCGCTGGACGTGCTGCATCAGATCTTTCCGCAGCGGCTGTACCTGGAGATTGCGCGTTGCAATCGCATTGATGACGAGGACTGGGTCAGTGCCGCCTGCGCGCTTTCGCGTAAGACCACGATCCCGGTCGTCGCGACCAATGACGTGCGCTTTCTGGAGCGCTCGGAATTCGATGCGCACGAAGCCCGCGTGTGCATTTCCCAGGGGCGTGTGCTCGCCGACGAGAAGCGGCCGCGGGATTACACCCCCGAGCAGTATCTGAAATCCGATGCCGAGATGGCGGCGCTGTTTGCCGATCTCCCGGAGGCGCTAGCGAACAGTGTCGAGATTGCTCGGCGTTGTTCGCTGACCTTGAAGTTTGCGCCGCCGTACCACTTGCCGAATTTTCCGGTGCCGGACGGCTACACCACCGACACCTGGCTACGGCAGCGCGCCAACGAGGGCCTGCGGGAGCGTTTCGATGAGCTGGCCAAGGCCAGCGGTCTGGCCGGCAGCGAGGACGACTACCGGCAACGTCTCGATTACGAGCTTGGCATCATCGAGAAGATGGGCTTTGCCGGGTACTTCCTGGTGGTGTCGGACTTCATCCAGTGGGCCAAGACCCACGGCTGCCCGGTCGGACCGGGCCGCGGTTCGGGTGCCGGCTCGCTGGTGGCCTATGCAATCCGCATCACCGACCTCGATCCGCTGCCGTATAACCTGCTGTTCGAGCGCTTCCTGAATCCGGAGCGCGTGTCTATGCCGGACTTCGACGTCGACTTCTGCATGGATAACCGCGACCGCGTGATCGAGTACGTCACGCACAAGTACGGGCGTCCCCACGTCGGCCAGATCATCACTTACGCGACGATGGCGGCGCGCGGTGTGATCCGCGACGTCGCTCGCGTGCTCGGGCATGGCTATGGCTTTGCCGATTCGATCGCCAAGCTGGTGCCGGGAACGCCCGGCGCGACCCTGGTCGACGCTCTGGAAACGATGCCCGAGCTCAAGCGCCGCTACGACCAGGAAGAAGACACGCGCGCGGTCATCGACATGGGGCTGGCGCTGGAAGGTGTGACCCGTGGCGTCGGCGTACATGCCGGCGGCGTTGTCATCGCGCCGCAGCCGCTGTCCGACTACACGCCGATGTATTGCGAACCCGGCGGCGGTGGTATGCGCACGCAGTTCGACATGAAGGATCTCGAGGCGGTCGGCCTGGTCAAGTTCGACTTCCTCGGCCTGAAGACCTTGACGGTCATCGAAGAGGCGATCGTCAACATCGAGAAGCGGCATGGCCTGCGGCTGGATGCGCTGCAACTGCCGCTGAACGATCCGGAAACCTACGCGCTGTACACCAGTGGCAACACCGGGGCGGTGTTCCAGATGGAATCTCCGGGTATGCAGCGTGCGTCACGCGACCTCAAGCCGGACCGTTTCGAGGACATCATCGCGCTGGTGTCGCTATACCGACCGGGTCCTATGGACCAGATTCCGGAGTTCTGCGCGCGCAAGCGCGGTGAGTTCCAGTTCGAGTATCAGCATCCGGACATGGAATCGGTGCTGGCGCCGACCTACGGCATCTTTGTTTACCAGGAACAGGTGATGCAGATGTCGCAGCGTCTGGCCGGCTATACGCTGGGCGGCGCCGACCTGCTGCGCCGTGCCATGGGTAAGAAGAAGGCCGAGGAAATGGCCAAGCAACGCGAAATTTTCGAGCAAGGTGCCGCTGATCGCGGCATCGCGGCGGATGTTGCGCGTGAAGTGTTTGACCTGATGGAGAAGTTTGCCAACTACGGCTTCAACAAGTCGCACGCGGCTGCTTATGCGCTGGTGTCCTACCAGACCGCGTGGCTGAAGACGCATTATCCCGCCGAGTTCATGGCGGCAGTGATGTCCTGCGAAATGGCGCATCCTGATTCAGTCGTGGTGATGCGTACCGAGTGCCTGCGCATGGGGCTCAAAGTCACCCCGCCGGATATCAACCGTAGCCGGGTCCGCTTCACCGTGCCGGTCGACGGAGAAGTGCTGTACGGACTGGGCGCGATCAAGGGTGTCGGCGAGGCCGCTCTGGAAGACATTCTGGCGCAGCGTGACGCTGGCGGTGCGTTCACCGATCTGTTTGATTTCTGCCGACGGATCGATACGCGCAAGGCCAACAAGCGCGTGCTGGAGGCATTGATCTTCTCCGGCGCGCTGGATGCGCTCGGACTGAACCGGGCATCGTTGTTCAAGACACTGCCGCGGGCCCTGCAGGTGGCCGAAGCGGCCGCGCAGAGCGCCACCAGCGGTCAGGACGACCTGTTCGGACTGTCGACGCAAAGCGGCGCCGACTGCACAGTCAGCGTCGAGCCGGAGATCGAGCCCGAATGGACGCAGCGCGAGTTGCTGCAGCGCGAACGTGACACCCTGGGTTTCTACCAGTCCGGGCATCCGATCGAGGCCCACGCGGCCCTGATCGAGCAGATCTGCAGTGGACGGCTGGATGCGCTGATCAAGGCACAGCGGCAGGCGCAGCCGGCAGCGCCGGCTCCCGCTGCGAAGAGCGGCAAGGGTGGCAAGGGCGGAAAGCAGGCGTGGCAGCCGCGGACCAAGGCACTGGTCGCGGCGTGGGTCAAGGATCTGCGATTCTTCAAGGGTGATATCAGTCAGGAGGGTCGCGGTGGTCGTGCCTCCTACAAGGTGACACTGGAAGACGGCGACGAGGAGATCTCCTGCTGGATCGACGCCGACGCGTTTGCCAAATATCAGCCGCATGTGAAGACCGATGGCCTGATCTTCCTGATCTGTGAAGTCGGCATGTCACCGGCACGCGACGACCGCGATCCCGAACCGCGCCTGTACGCTCCGGAGTTCTTCAGCCTCGACCAGGTGATGCGCGAGTACGCCGTGAGCCTGGAGCTGGAGTGGGCGCGACCGCTAAGCGACGTGATGCATCTGCGCCGCCTGCTGCAGTCGCATCGGGACCCCGCCGGGGTGCCGGTGTCGATCCGTTACGCCAATGCGCGCGCAGCCTGTGTGATGGAGCTGTCCGGGGCCTGGCGTTTGCGCATGGATGACGCACTGCTGCTGGAACTGCAGCAGCTGTTGGGGGCTGAGTGCGCTAAAGTCCGCTACCGACAGTATGTGGCCCCGATTCCCGAGCGTCGCTTTGCGGCGGCATCGGGCGGGTCTTTCGACGACGAATGAACGCAAGGAAGGCGCCGGATTCCGATCCGGCCCATGAGCGATGAATCTGAACTATCTGGATTTCGAACAACCGATCGCCGAACTCGAACAGAAGATCGAGGAGCTGCGCTTTGCCACCTCCGGCTCCGGGGTCAATCTGACCGAGGAGATCGATCGCCTGCAGATGAAAAGCCGCGAGCTGACCGAGCAGATTTTCTCGAAGCTGACGCCGTGGCAGGTCGCCCAGTTGGCGCGTCATCCGCAACGGCCATACGCGCTGGATTACATCAAGACGCTCTTCAGCGACTGGGAAGAATTGCACGGCGACCGCCACTACGCCGACGACCCCAGCATTGTCAGCGGCTTGGCGCGCCTGGATGGGCGGGCCGTAGTTGTGGTGGGGCAGCAGAAAGGGCGCGACGCCAAGGAACGCGTCTATCGCAATTTCGGCATGCCCAAGCCCGAGGGCTACCGAAAGGCGATCCGGCTGATGAAGATGGCCGAGAAATTCAATCTGCCGGTACTGACCTTCATTGACACGCCAGGCGCGTATCCGGGGATCGGCGCTGAGGAGCGCAACCAGTCCGAGGCGATCGCACACAATCTGTTCGAACTGTCCAAGCTGCGCACACCGGTGCTGGCGACGATCATCGGCGAGGGTGGCTCTGGCGGCGCACTGGCGATCGGTGTGGCCGATCACGTGATGATGCTTCAGTACAGCATCTATTCGGTGATCTCGCCCGAGGGCTGCGCTTCGATCCTGTTCAAGAATGCCAGTCGTGCGTCAGAGGCAGCCGAAGCCATGCGCATCACCGCCAGCAATCTGTATGAACATCGTTTGATCGACGAAATCGTTCCGGAACCGCTAGGCGGAGCACACCGCGACGCGGCGGCGATGATGAATGCGCTGAAGCAGAAGCTTGCCGGCAACCTCGAGCGCCTGTGTCGGGTGCCGATGCAGAAGTTGCTGGAAACCCGCTACCAGCGGCTGATGGATTACGGGACGTTCAACGTCACGCCATAGCAATGGTTTCGCTGTGGGCATGAGCACGCCACTCCGGCTTGCGACCGCTCCGGTCGCCTCGGGTGGCACGCTATGGGTGGCTTACAGTGGCGGCGGCGATTCGACCGCCTTGCTGCATCTGCTGAGACAACAGCATTCCGGGCGACTGCGCGCGGTGCACGTGCATCACGGCCTGCAGCCTGTGGCGGACTCCTGGATTGGTCATTGCCGTCGGACTTGCCGTGAACTCGGCATCAGCCTGCGGGTATTGAAGGTCCGGGTCGAGGACTGCGGCGACGGGCCCGAGGCGGCCGCGCGTCGCGCGCGGTATACGGCCATTGCTGCCGTGCTGCGCCCCGGTGATGTGCTTGCAACCGCGCATCATCTGGATGATCAGGCCGAGACGGTGCTGCTGCGCGCAATTCGTGGGACGGGCATCAGCGGCCTTGGCGCGATGGCCGTCACCGCGCCGCTGGCTCCGGGCATGATCTGGCGACCGCTGTTGGGGTTCCGGCGGCAGCAGCTGCGGGCCTATCTGCGATCACAGTCTCTGCGCTGGGTTGAAGACCCGCAGAACCAGGATTCCGACTATGCCCGCGTGCAGTTGCGCAACGATGTAATGCCGCTTCTGCAGCGCCACTTCCCACAGGCGGCGGTCAGTCTGGCGCGGCTGGCCGCGCGCGCTCAGGTGGCGGATCAGTTGTTGGCCGAGCTTGCGCTCGAGGATCTGCGGCGGGCGGGGGCGAACGAGACGGCGTGGGGCGTGGCGGACAGCCCTGCCGATGCGCTGGATATCGCGGCGCTGCGGACGCTGTCTCCGCAGCGCCGACGCAATCTGCTGTATCAGCAATGGCGCGCGCTCGGGTTGCAGCCACCGGCCGAGGCCTGGTTCGAGCGGCTCGATCGCGAGGTCATCGGCGCCCGCAGTGATGCGACACCGGTTTTGCGCAGCGATGCCGGTGAAGTCCGGCGCTACCGTGATCGTCTGTTCCTGATGCCGGCCTTGCCGCCGGCGCCAGATGCGCAAATGCAGTTGTCGTGGGGACATCGCCGTACCCTGGTGCTGCCGCCGGGCTGCGGGGAGCTGAGCGCGCCGCGGGTGCCGCATCTGCAGGTGCGCTTTGCCCGGGGAGGCGAACGCCTGAAGCCGGCAGGCGACCGCCATACCCGCACGCTCAAGCAGCTGTGCCAGGGGGCGGGGATTCCGCCGTGGGGGCGTGAGCGCATGCCGCTGCTGCAGCGTGACGGCCAGCTGCTGGCGATTGCCGACTTCTGGCACAGCGCTGAGGCGCTCGAGTCCGGTCTCCAGGTGTCGTGGCGGCATGCGATTCCCGGCGTGCCGTCGCCGCCCGGAAGCAGGTCAGGTGATCACCCGGTTTCGCAGGGCGCCCCCATCCAGTAAAATCGCCGCAACTTCCACGTTGCCAACGACCCCCATGCCAGACGCGCCAGTGCAGACGCGATTCATCTTTGTTACCGGGGGCGTCGTCTCCTCACTCGGTAAAGGCATTGCAGCCGCTTCGCTCGGCGCAATTCTCGAATCACGCGGCCTCAAGGTCAGCATGATCAAGCTGGACCCGTACATCAACGTCGATGCCGGAACCATGAGTCCGTTCCAGCACGGCGAGGTATTCGTGACCGAGGACGGCGCCGAGACTGACCTCGATCTGGGTCATTACGAGCGATTCCTGCGCGGCAAGACCACGCGTTTCTCCAACGTCACCACCGGCCAGATCTACCGCAATGTGCTCGACAAGGAGCGCCGCGGCGACTATCTGGGCAAGACCGTGCAGGTGATTCCGCATATCACCGACGAGATCCAGTCCGCCGTGCTGAAGGGCACCGGCGGTGCGGACATCTGCCTGGTCGAGATCGGCGGCACCGTCGGCGATATCGAGTCGCTGCCATTTCTGGAGGCGATCCGCCAGATGGGCGTCGAGCTCGGCCGCGAGCGCACGCTGTACATGCATTTGACCCTGGTGCCGTTCGTCAAGGCTTCGGGCGAGCTGAAGACCAAGCCGACGCAGCATTCGGTCAAGGAACTGCGCGGCATTGGCATCCAGCCGGACATTCTGGTCTGCCGTAGCGAACGCCAGCTGCCGGACGGCGAGCGCCGCAAGATCGCGTTGTTCACCAATGTTCCGTACAAGGCGGTGATTGCCGCCGTCGATCTCGACGACATCTACAAGATCCCGCATTGGCTGAATCAGCAGGGGCTGGACGATCTGGTGGTGCAGCATTTCGGACTGGAATGCCGTCAGGCCGATCTGTCGGCCTGGGATAATCTGGTGGAGGCGCGCAGCTCGGCGGATGCCGAGGTGCAGGTCGCGATGGTTGGTAAGTACGTTGATCTGGCTGATGCCTACAAGTCGCTCAACGAAGCGCTGCATCATGCCGGCATGCATACCAGTACCCGCGTGAAGATCCGCTATGTGGAGTCGGAGACCCTGGAAACCCAGGGGCTGCGTGCGCTACAGGGCGCCGACGCGATTCTGGTGCCGGGTGGATTCGGTGAACGTGGGATCGACGGCAAGATTCTGGCCGCACGCTATGCCCGCGAAAACAAGATTCCGTATCTGGGGATTTGTCTGGGCATGCAGGTGGCCGTGATCGAGTACGCGCGCAATGTCTGTGGCCTGACCAGTGCGCACAGCACCGAGTTCGATCCGCACACGCCGCATCCGGTCATTGCACTGGTCAGCGAGTGGCGCGATGCCGAGGGCCGTGTGCACACGCGGACCTTGGAGTCGAACAAGGGCGGCACGATGCGTCTGGGTTCGCAGGCCTGCCGCCTGCGTGCAGGGTCCAAGTCGCGCGCGCTGTACAACGCCGAGGTCATCAGCGAGCGCCATCGGCATCGCTTTGAATTCAACAACAACTACAAGCAGACCCTCAGCGAGGGTGGTCTGGATCTGGTCGCTGAATCGGTTGAGAACGAGCTGGTCGAGATGATCGAGCTGCCGGATCACCCGTTCTACATCGGCTGTCAGTTCCATCCGGAATTCACGTCGACGCCGCGTGACGGACATCCGCTGTTCGAAGGCTTTGTCAAAGCGGCGCGCGAGCATCATCTGGCGCACCAGGCTGGCGCCGATTCCACGCAGGGCTCACAGGTGAAAGTCGCATGAAGTTGCTCGGACGTGAAATTGGCGGGCTCAACCCGATCTTTCTGATCGCCGGTCCCGATACGCTGGAATCACAGCAGCTTGCGCTGGATGTCGCGGGACACATCAAACCGATCGCCGAGCGTCTGGGCATCCTGTACGTATTCAAGGGTTCCTTCGACAAGGCCAACCGCAGCTCGCATACCTCGTATCGTGGTCCGGGCCTGGATGAAGGTCTGAAGATCATGCAGGCGGTCAAGCAGCAGATCGGCGTGCCGGTGTTGACCGACGTGCACGAAGACACTCCACTGGACGAGGTGGCCGAAGTCATCGACGTGATTCAGACCCCGGCCTTCCTGTGCCGGCAGACCAACTTCATGCAGAAGGTGGCGCTGACGGGGCGGCCGATCAACGTCAAGAAAGGCCAGTTCATGTCGCCCTGGGAAATGGGCAATGTGATCGAAAAGATGAAAGCGGTGGCCGAGCCGAACTTCATGCTGTGCGAGCGCGGATTCTCGTTTGGCTACAACAACCTGGTCGCCGACATGCGCGGGCTTGCCGTCATGCGCAACTACGCGCCGGTGGTGTTCGACGGCACGCATACCGTGCAGTTGCCGGGTGGGCAGGGTAATGCTTCGGGCGGGCAGCGCGAGTTCATCCCGGTGCTGACCCGGGCGGCAATCGGCGCCGGCGTTGCCGGCGTGTTCATGGAAACCCATCCGAATCCGGATCAGGCGCTGTGCGATGGCCCCAACTCGCTGCCGCTGAAGCATATCGGCGAGCTGCTGGAAACCCTGCTCGAGTTGGACCGGGTTGTGAAGAAGTCCGGCATGCTGGAGCAGAAGCTCGTCTGACCCTGCGGGGCGCGACAATAAAAAAAGGCCGGGCTATGCCCGGCCTTTTGTTTGCGCGCCTAAATCAGTGGCGCCATGTGCGCCGCCGCAGTGTGCCGATGCCCAGCAGCGGCAACAGCAGCCAGAGACTCAGTGCACCGCCAAAGCGGCCCTGGTCGCCGTTGTCGGTGTCGCCGCCGCCGTTACCCCCGCCATCGCCGCCGCCACTGGTGGGCAGGCCGCTGCCACCGGCCTTGCAGCTGAAGACCGCGGTGTCGTCGACATACCAGCCGAGATTTCCGCCGCAGCCGTCGTTGCCGAACTCCCAGCGGAACTGCACGGTATCGCCCGCATTGGCACCCAGATCAGCCAGCGAAACCACGGTGCGGCCCCAGCTTCCGGTGGCTTCGCCCTGGTCCGATCCGGTCCATGCCGCTTCGCTGGCGAGCGGGTTGGTGTTCTGACCGGCTGGCGCGGCGGCTTCGAATTCGCCGTTGTGGCCGTTGTGGGTGAAGGCGGCGTCCGGTACCACCGAGAAGTCACTGCCGTTGAGGCTGTATTTCAGATTGCCACCGTCGTAGCCCTGCTCGGACTGCATGAAGTGCGTGAAAGTCAGGAAGCTGTCGGCAATCGCGACGTCGATCACCGGCGAATCCATCCAGTAGGAGCCGGATATGTCGCCGCCTGCGGCGCAGGTGCCGCCGGTGTCGTCGACGGCAAAGGCCGCCTTGCCACTGTGCGGCGCCGGTAAATCGGCAGTGACCTCAAACCGGAACACGGCTGGCTCGGTGTCACCGGTCAGATTCTTGCCCAGCGTCCAGGTGGCCGGGACACTGCCGCTTTCCCAGGTTTCAGAGAAGCTGGGTTCCGGCGCCTGGCCAGAGGGGCATAGCGCCGGGGTTTCGTCCTCGGGTGCCAGCACCGGAAGATAGCCACACTTTTCGACCGGGCTTTCGCGCATCTCCACTGCCACCATCGCAGCATGCACTGCGTCGCAATCGGTGGCGGTGATGACCTGATCCGAGACCTCGCCGAACACATCGTTCAGTGGCGCGCCGATGAGGTCGTGGCACGACTGCTCCAGCGCGTCGGCGTGCTGGGCGAAGTTCGTTGTCGGCGTCTGGTAGTGCGTTTCCGCGTGGAAGTAGATTTGCGCGGCCTTGATCATGCCGATCGCGGGGATCGTGACGCCGTTGAACTCCTTGCCGTCCACCAGCATGGCGTAGGCATGGTTGGGCACGCCGGAGTTGGTGTGCACACCGCCGCCGTCGCCCGTGCCGCAGTAGTAGTTCTGGGAGGTGATGACACTGCCGGGAGAGGGCGCAAACGTCACTGCCGGAATGCCGACGATCGGGACATGCACACTGAAGTTGTCAGGATCCCACATGTCACGCAGCAGCAGCGCAGCGGCGGTTTCCGACAGGTCCTCGCCCAGCACCCAGCGGCTGCCGCCGTTTTCGTAGTACTCGCCTTCGGTCAAGGTGACCCCGAGCGGTCCTTCGATGCCGTTTACCAGATCGTAGGTCTCACCAAAGATGTCCGAGTAGCTCTCGTTCAGTGCGCCGGACTGGTACTGGTAGACCAGACCATGTGTGTATTCGGTGTAGGCATGGCTCCACTCGTGGCTGACGACGTCATCGGCGTCGAAGCCGGGGCAGTAGTTGGTCGAAGTGCCGTCCCAGTAGGCGTTGGGGCAGTTTTCGTTGATCAGGTAGACGCTGCGCTGGACCTGCTCTTCCGGCGGCATGGCGCCGTCGTCGTAACCCTCGCGACCGAACAGGTTCTTGTACAGCGCATAGGTGCCGCCGGCGAAGATGTAAAGATTATCGGTCGGCAGGTTGGCGCTGCGGGTCGAACCGGTGACGTCGCCGCTGAACGGCGGATCGGCCGGTGCCAGGGCGCTGCCTTCGGTCAGCAGCGGGGGGGCATCCAGGGTCGGCGTATGAATTTCGCGGTTCAGCAGACTGTGAATTTCATTGATGCGGTTCAGGACCGCGCCGGTGTTGGCGTCGAGGATGACGCGCTCACGGACTGCTTCACCGGGAGCGCCGGCGACCACAGCTTCGTATGCCAGAAAATTGCGGCCGTGCAGGCCTTTGAGCAGGCCGCTGCGATAGATCATCAGGCGTCCGCTTTCCAGCGACAGCGTTGCCTGCGGGTGTGCTTTGCGGCCCGCGGCGAGCGCGCGCTGATGCAGATCGGCGATGCGCATTGCCGGCTCGATCGACAGCCCGTCGAGACCATTGATGAATACGCCGTTGACGCCGGTCACGCCGCCCGGACCCAGGTGAACGACCATGCGCGCACCAAAGACTGGCAGGCCGCGGTAGGTTTGATCCAGATGAACATGCTGGAAGCCGGCGGCATCGGTTGAGGTTCGGCGCGGCGACAGCTGTGTCAGCGGATCGGTGATCCCGGCGACGCTACCGTAGACCGACAGGAAGAACTGAGCGCGCTGCAACGGGGTCGCCGCGGTATCGTCAGCCAGCATGGGCAGGCTACCGGTGGCGCTGATCGCGACATAGTCATCAGCCGTGATGCGCGTCTGCTGGATGGCTCCTGCGGTGTTGTCCCGCAGTTGCTGCAGCAACTGCTCAATGGATCCGGAAGACGCCGCGGGCAATGCCGGCGCCGTTGTTGCACTCATGGTCAGTGCCGCACCGATCAGGCGAAGCGCGATAGCCCGGCTGCGGGTCGTTTCGAAAAGCATGGTCATCCCCGAAAAACGTCTAGTCATGCAGGGCTTCATTCCCGAAGGCGAGCCCTGCTGTGTCAGCGAATGGCGAGTCCGTCGCGGCGGTATCTCGTGACGCTGGAGTGCAAGGGCTTTAAAATACGTCATACAAAGACACCACAACAGCAGGAAAAATACCCACCCATGTCGGCCATCGCTAAAGTTTCCGCGCTTGAAATCATCGATTCCCGGGGTAACCCGACCGTGGAGGCAGTGGTTGAGCTGACCTCTGGAGCCTGCGGACGCGCTGCGGCCCCGTCGGGCGCCTCGACCGGCAGTCGCGAAGCCGTCGAACTTCGCGATGGCGTTCCCGCCAAGGGACGTGCCCGCTATCTGGGCAAGGGCGTCAGCAAGGCGGTCAAGAATGCGCAGACGGTGATTGCCAAAGCAGTGACCGGACTGGATGCACAGGACCAAGCGCTGGTCGATGCGACGATGATCGCGTTGGATGGCACTGACAATAAATCCAAGCTGGGTGCCAACGCGATTCTTGCAGTGTCGCTGGCGACCGCGAAAGCTGCGGCGCAGGAAAAGGGCCTGCCGCTGTACCGCCATCTCGGCGGTATTTCCAGCGTGACGCTGCCGGTGCCGATGATGAATGTCATCAACGGCGGCGCGCACGCTGACAATAACGTCGACGTTCAGGAGTTCATGATCCTGCCGGTGGGTGCGCCCAGTTTCAGTGAGGCACTGCGCTATGGCGCGGAGATCTTCCATGCGCTCAAGGCGGTGCTGAAGGGCCGCAAACTGAATACCGCAGTGGGTGACGAAGGCGGATTCGCCCCCGACCTGCCGTCCAATGCTGCGGCGCTGGACTGCCTGCTACAGGCGATCGAGAAGGCGGGTTACAAGGCGGGCAAGGATGTCTACCTGGGCCTGGACGTGGCCAGCAGTGAGTTCTATTCCAAGGGCAAGTATCACCTTGCCGGCGAGGGACGCTCGTTCACCTCGGAAGAATTCGCCAGCTATCTGGCCAAGCTGTGCGCCGACTATCCGATCATCTCGATCGAGGACGGCTGCGCCGAAAACGACTGGAAGGGCTGGAAGGTTCTGACCGAAAAGCTCGGGGGCACGATTCAGCTCGTCGGTGACGATCTGTTCGTGACCAATACCAAAATTCTGGCCGAGGGCATCAGCAAGGGCATCGCCAACTCGATCCTGATCAAGCCGAATCAGATCGGTACGCTGACCGAGACGCTGGAGGCGATCCAGATGGCGACAGAAGCCGGGTACGCCAGTGTCGTTTCGCATCGCTCGGGTGAGACCGAGGACGCCACCATTGCGGATATCGCTGTCGGCACCACGGCAACCCAGATCAAGACCGGTTCGCTGTGCCGTTCCGATCGTATGGCGAAGTACAACCAGCTGCTGCGGATCGAGCAGGCGCTCGGTGCGCGTGCGCGCTATCCGGGCAAGCTGGCATTCCCGGTCGCGGTGTAGTATCCGGGCATGAACCGGCGCACAGCCATCATTGCGGGTCTGGTCCTGGTGTTGCTGGGATTGCAGTGGCGGCTGTGGATTGCTGACGGTGGTGTGTCGCATACCCATCGCTTGAAGCAGCAGGTCGCGAAATTCAGCGACCAGAACGAGCAGCTGCGCGTGCGCAATGCGGCACTGGATGCCGAGGTCCGTGATCTCGGCACCGGCACCGCGGCGATCGAGGCGCGGGCGCGGACGACGCTGGGCATGATCAAGCAAGGCGAGACGTTCTATCTGGTTGTCCATCGCTGATCCGTGCCGCTCGCTTGCCGCTATTGGGCTGTGATCCCTGCCGCGGGTGGCGGCAGTCGCATGGGCGTTGCCCGACCCAAGCAGTACCTGCCCCTGCGCGGGCGGGCGTTGCTGGAATGGAGCGTGGCTCCATTTCTCGATCTGGAATGGATCGATGGTGTGGTGGTGGTGCTGGCGCGCAATGACACCGAGTTCGGGAAATTGCCTCTGGCCCGACACCCGCGCCTGACCACGATCGTCGGCGGCAGCGCGCGGGCGGATTCGGTGCTTGCCGGACTCGCGTTGGTGGCTGAGCGCAGCATCGCCGGCGCCGAGGTTCGGGTGCTGGTTCATGATGCGGCGCGGCCATGTGTCAGCTGGGCCGACGTCGAACGTCTGCGCGACGAAGCCAGTGATCGCGACGGGGGGCTGTTGGCGTTACCCGTTGCCGACACGCTGAAGCGTGCTCATCAGGGGCGTGTTGCCGAGACCGTTGATCGTGCGCAGTACTGGCGCGCGCAGACGCCGCAGCTGTTTCGGCTTGATCTACTGCTGGCGGCGCTGCGGGCGGCGGCGGCCCGCAAGACCGAAGTCACCGACGAGGCCAGTGCGATGGAGCAGGCGGGCTACGCCCCCCGGTTGGTCCGCGGTCGTGAATCGAATATCAAGGTCACATTTCCTGAGGACCTCAAGCTGGCGGAGTTCTGGCTGGCGCAACAGCAGTATCTGTCGTGAGCGCCGCTCCCTGATGTTCGCAATGTATGCCAGTCTAGGACGATGAGTTCGCACGAATCAGAAGCGACGCCTCCGTCGCGGCGCGCCCTTCGCATCGGTCAGGGCTATGACATCCACAGGCTCGAGCCTGGCAACGGTGTCACCCTGGGTGGAGTCTTCATCGCCTGCGAGTACCGCATCGTTGCGCACTCGGATGGCGATGTTCTGATTCATGCGTTGTGTGATGCCCTGCTGGGCGCCATTGCGGGCGGCGATATCGGACATCTGTTTCCGGACTCCGACCCGCGCTTCGCCGGAGTCGATAGTCGCCGGTTGCTCGCCGAAGTGATGCAGCGGGTGCGCGTAGCGGGTTACGCAGTTGGTAACGTCGATCTGTGTCTGATCGCGCAGGCGCCGCGGGTTGCGGCGCATGTCAATGCCATGCGCGCGGTGCTGGCGGCCGATCTGGGCGTGCCGCCTGACTGCGTCAATGTCAAGGCGACGACCAACGAGGCGCTCGACGCGATCGGGCGCCGCGAAGGTCTGGCCGCCCAGGCGGTGGTGCTGCTTGAGGCTCACCCCTGATACGCCGATTGCATCAAGCCGCTGATTAACCTAAGATTCGCGCCCCGCGCACGTTGCTGCGTGGGATTTTGTTGTTCCCACTTGCCCCACGACGTTTTAGATGATCGGGGGCCATGCGACAGAAATTCGCATGTTCACAAGGAGATACGATGCGTCACTACGAAATCGTGGTCATGGTGCACCCGGACCAGAGTGATCAGGTTCCGGCCATGATCGAACGCTACAAGGGCATGGTCGAGGCCGGCAACGGCAAGGTCCATCGCCTCGAAGATTGGGGCCGCCGCCAGTTGGCGTATCCGATCGCCAAGGCGCACAAGGCGCACTACGTTCTGATGAACGTGGAAATCGGTCCGGAGACGCTCGACGAGTTCGAAAACGCGTTCCGTTTCAACGACGCGGTGATCCGTCGCCTCGTGGTGAAGACCGACAAGGCCGTGACGGCGCAATCGGCGCTGTTCAAGGTTCCCGAGGAAGAGAAGAAGCCTGGCGAGTATCGCAATCGCCGCGACGATTCCGATGAAGGGACCGACGGTAGCGATGACAATGTGGATAACGGCAGCGCGGACAACAGCCCCGCTGCAGAAGAGACAGGAGCCTAAGCCATGGCGCAGTTTTTCCGTCGCAAGAAGTCGTGCCGGTTCAGCGCCGAGGGCGCCCCGGAGATCGACTACAAGGATCTCAACGTGCTGAAGCAGTACGTTGGTGAGAATGGCAAGATCGTGCCGGCCCGCATTACGGGGACCAAGTCGCGCTATCAGCGTGAACTGGCGCTCGCGATCAAGCGCGCCCGCTTCCTGGCGCTGTTGCCGTACAGCGACAGCCACGGCTAAGGGGAAGCTCAATGCAAGTCATTCTGCTCGAGAAGATCAAGAAGCTTGGCGATCTCGGTGATACGGTCGAGGTCAAAGCCGGTTTCGGACGTAACTACCTGCTGCCGCAGGGCAAGGCGCTGCCGGCGACCGAGAGCAACCGCGCAGTGTTTGAAGCGCGCAAGGCCGAGCTGCTGAAGAAGGCGCAGGACAGCGTCAAGGCGGCCAAGCTGCGTGCCGAGAAGATTGCCGGTCTGACCTTGACGATCAAAGCGCTGTCCAGCGAAGAAGGCAAGCTCTACGGTTCGGTCGGTCCGGCTGAAATCGTCGATGCCGCCGCTGCGGTCGGTGTGGATCTGCACAAGAACGAAATCGACATGGTCAGCGGCCCGATCCGCGCGACCGGCAGCTTCGACGTCGAAGTGCAGCTGCACTCTGAGGTTATTGTCGGCCTGACGGTTCTGGTCCAGGACAGCAAGGGTCCGGTTGCCTGATCGCGCTGCGTTCATGTGCTGTGAAAAGTGGCCCGCCTCCAGTGCGGGCCACTTTGTTTTTACCGCTGTATGCGTCCGAGCTGCCGCGGTAACATGCCTCTTCTGCAATGGCTGATCGCGATCCTACCTTGAGCATTCCTGCTGCCAAGCTGCAAGCGCAACCCAAGTTGCCGCCGTATTCGATCGAGGCGGAACAGTCGGTCCTGGGCGGTCTGATGCTGGACAACCGTGTCTGGCCCGATCTTGCCGGGTACCTTTCACCCGAGCATTTCTATCGCGAAGATCATCAGCTGATTTACCGCGCGATCTGCGAGCTGGTGGGTGGCAATCGCCCCTGTGACTTTGTGACCCTGTCCGAGCATCTCAAGGCGCAGGGCAAGCTTGAGGAGGCTGGCGGCCTCGGCTATCTCGGCAGCATCGCCAATGAAACCCCGAACGCGGCCAATGTGCAGGCCTACGCGGAGATCGTGCGCGAGCGCGCGGTGTTGCGTGGGCTGGTCCAGGTCGGCGGCAACGTGGCCGAGCTCGGTTATCGGCCGGAGGGCAGACACTACTCCGAGCTGCTGGATGTCGCCGAGCAACAGGTCCAGGGTTTGAGGTCGCGCGCCGAAAATGCGCGGTCGACCTACTTCGACATGCCCGAGCTGATGAACAAGCTCGAACGCAAGATCGAGCATCTGCGCCAGAATCCAGGCGGTCTCGCCGGATTGTCCACCGGTCTTACGGATCTCGATGCCAAGACCACAGGTCTGCATCCAGGGGATCTGGTGATCCTCGCTGGTCGTCCGGCGATGGGTAAAACCAGTCTCGCGCTGGGCATCGCAGAGCATGTGGTGCTGTACGAGCGCAAATCAGTCGCAGTGTTCAGCATGGAAATGCCGGCCGAGCAGCTGGCAATGCGTATGGTGTCATCGTTTGCCCGAATTCCAATGGGCAAGCTGCGCAGCGGCGAGCTTGAGGATCGCGACTGGGATCGCCTGATTTCCCAGGGCAGCCTGATCCGGGATGCGCCGCTGTATATCGATGAGACCGGCGGCTTGTCGCCGTTGGAAATCCGTGCGCGCGCGCGCCGGATCAAATCACGGCATGGTCTCGGCCTGATTGTGGTCGACTACCTGCAGCTGATGCAGGTGCCGGGCACCAAGGACAATCGTACCGGTGAGATCGCCGAGATTTCGCGCAGTCTCAAGGCGATGGCCAAGGAATTGGAAGTGCCGGTGATTGCGCTGTCGCAGCTGAATCGCGGCGTCGAGCAGCGTGACAACAAGCGGCCGCGGATGTCCGACTTGCGCGAGTCCGGCGGTATCGAACAGGACGCTGACCTTGTTGCGATGATCTACCGGGACGAGGTTTACAACGAGAACACCCCGGACAAGGGCATCGCCGAGATCATCATTACCAAGCAGCGCAATGGTGAGCTGGGCACGGTGAGGGTGTCGTTCCTCGGGCAGTACACCCGGTTCGAGAATCTCGCGCAGGGTTACGCCGACTACGATCATTCCGAATGATTCCGCGCGTTACAGCGACGATCGATCTGGCAGCGATCCGCAACAATCTGGCGGTAATCCGGCGGCTAGCGCCGAAATCCCGCGTTATGGCTGCGGTCAAGGCCGATGCCTACGGCCACGGCGCGGTTGCAGTGGCGCGTACTCTCGAGGCAGCATCAGTGGACGCCTTGGCGGTGGCCTGCCTCGAGGAGGCGATGACCTTGCGTCAGGCGCATATCCAGGCGCCGATTGCTCTGTTGGAGGGAGTGATTTCGATCGAGGAGGCAGCGCTCGCTGTGTACGAGCGTCTGCAGGTCGTTGTCCATGATCACTGGCAGATCGCCCTGCTGGAGCAGCTCCCGCAAACCGCGCGTTTGTCGCTTTGGTTCAAGCTGGATAGCGGAATGCATCGGCTGGGCTTTCCGTTGAGCGACGTGCCGCGTCTGGCTGAAGTCTTGCGGCGTCATCCAGGATGGCAGTTCGAGGGTTGGATGACGCATCTGGCCTGCGCCGATGAGCCGGACAATCCGTTCACAGCGACACAGATCGAAGCGTTCGACACCGCGTTGCGCGGCGTGCCCGGTCACCGTTCGATTGCCAATTCCGCTGGGATCATCGGCTGGCCGCAGGCGCGCGTTGATTGGGTGCGGCCGGGCTTGGCAATCTATGGCTGCTCGCCAATGCCGGACGCCGATGCGCGCAGTCTCGGACTGCAGCCAGCGATGCGTCTGGAGGCGAGGGTGCTCGCGGTGCGCCGATTTGCTGCTGGCGAAAGTATCGGCTACGGGCGCAAATTTATTTGCACCGAGGAAATGCCGATTGCGGTGGCATCGATCGGTTATGCCGATGGAATGCATCGAGCGTTTCGTGACGGTACGCCGGTTCGAGTGCGAAATCGCACCGCAGTACTGGCGGGGCGGATATCGATGGACATGATCACGATCGACGTGCGTGCGGTTCCGGACGTCCAGGTTGGTGATCCGGTTCTGCTATGGGGCGGCGACCTGCCGGCCGAAGAGGTTGCCCGCTATGCCGGGACCCTGTCGTACGAACTGTTCTGCGGCCTGACCCAGCGTGTCAAGTTTCGGCACATCAACGGCGCCGGTATCGCTTGATGCCGCGGCAGCGGCGCAAGAAGGTCCGCCTGGATTAACGAACGGCTGGGGATAGCTTGCGCAGGGCGTCTGCGGTCGTGGCGGCACCGCTGCGGTCAATCTGCTCACGGGTAATGACCTGGCCGGGAGCATTGACACAAGGGTGTTTGGCATCGCGTTGCAGATGGCTGCCCGTCTGGGTCAAACAGTTTTCCGTTTCCGCGGGGGCAGTGGCGGATTCCTGTTGTTCAGACTCTGCTGTAGCGGACTGTACATCGGCCGCATATAGGGCTACGGGGGCAAGCGCGATTGCGCTGACGGCCACCAGTTGTAGAATCCGGAATTGCATGGCCAAGGCTCCAGACCAAGTCGATTACCAAAGTATGCGCTTTCGCGGCTGGTGACTGCCAGCGCGAAAACCGTGTCCGAATGCAGCGCGCGGGTGCAGTGTTACTTGAGCAGCATGAAGGTCATTTGAGTGCCGACCAGTTCCACACTGTCGCCATCGCTGAGCTTGCGAGCGGTTGACTCGACGGGGGCGCCATTGTGCAAAGGCTTGGCGCCGCCGCTCTCGCCGCCGACGTGGACGATGTAGTAGCCGTCGGCGCGTCTAGTAATTGCGGCCACTTGCACGCCAGGCTTGCCGATCGTGGTCAGTGCCTTGGACAGCTCCAGTTCCTTGCCTTGGTTGGGGCCACTGGTAACACGGAGTTTGCCCAGCAGCGGGCGCGCCGTGGTTGGCGGAGGCGACCCCGGAATACTGCCTGCTTCTGTTGCAGCGCCGATGTGCCGGTCGAACGCGGCGCCCAATTGCCCCGGCTTGAGGATCATGGTCTTTTCGAAGTCGTCGTCTGCAGCGGCTTCGCCTTCGTACTTCAGTGTGTTGCGTCCGATGCTGATCAGATCGCCATCAGAAAGCGGATGCTTGGCGATTGCTTTGCCATTGACCTGGGTGCCGTTGGTCGAGTCGAGATCTTCGAGAAACGAATCCTGCAGGATCGTGATCACCACCGCGTGATGCCCGGACACGGCCTTGTCGTTGAGCGGGATGTCGTTGTCCGGGTGCCGTCCGATCGTGACCCGTTCCTTGGTCAGCGGAAAATCCTGCGACTGGCCGGTGCTGTCGGTGATGATGAGCTTGCCCATTTAGAACCATTCCATTAGACGTTCGTACCAACGCCGGCCCCGTGCGAATGATGAGTCGATTCGCGCGAGTACGACGGAAACATTGTCCTTGCCACCATTCTGGTTGGCGATCTCGACCAGCGCTGCCGCCATTTTCTCCAGATTATCAGCATACTTTCCGACAGTTGCGCTAATGATTTCATCCGCGACCATGTCGGTCAAACCATCTGAGCACAGCAGCAGGATGTCACCAACCTCGACGGGTTCTTCGATGATGTCGACCAGCACGTCGGGTTCGACCCCCAGCGCCCGCGTGACAATGTTCTTCCGCACCAGCCGGGAGGCCTCTTCGCGGCTGTAGTGCCCGCGGGCGATCAGTTCTTCGAGCAGGGAATGATCGCGGGTGATTTGCTCCAGATGTCCGCTGCGATAGCGATACAGGCGAGAATCGCCGACGTACGCGATCGAGGCGCGGTCATCGTGCAGGACGCACACGACGATGGTAGTGCCCATTCCTGCGCATTGCGGCTGGCTGATGGACGCGCCATGAATGGCGCGGTGAGCCTGCTCAACCGCATCCTTGATGATCAGCGCTTCACCGCTGTAGCCACTTTCTGCATCAATGTGTCCTGTGCGGCGTTCGCTCCAGCGGCGCTGTGTCACGTCGAGAACGGTGGCGACTGCGATCCCGCTGGCAATCTCGCCGGCGTTATAACCCCCCATGCCGTCCGCAAGCACCAGCAGTCCGATATCTGGCACTTCTCCGACCGCGTCCTCGTTGTTGTTGCGTACGAGACCTGTATGGGTCATCGACGCCGAGGCCACCTTGCCGTTCAGAGCCATCGGTCAGGCCGTGCCGAGTGTTGCCAGCACACCGCGAAGGTCGCGCGCAAACTCAGCGCCGCGCTGATAACGCGCATCTGCATTTTTCTGCAACGCGCGATCAATGATCGGGTCGAGACCGGGCGGCAGGTCGGGACGCAGCATTGACAGCGGTGCGTGCGGTTCGTTGGTGATTTTCATCATCAGCGCCGCCATCGATTCGGCCTGGAACGGCAACGATCCACACAACAGCTGGTAGAGCGTGACGCCGAGTGAGAACAGATCCGAACGTCCGTCGACCTTCTTGCCGGCGAGCTGCTCAGGTGACATATAGCTGGGAGAGCCCAGTACCATGCCGGTCTTTGTTTTGCTTGAATCCGTGATCCGGGCGATGCCGAAGTCCATTAGCTTGAGTGTGCTGGTGGCTTCTATCAGCATCATGTTTGCCGGCTTGATGTCACGGTGCACGATGCCATTGCCGTGAGCGTAGTCGAGTGCATCCGCAGCGTCAGAAATCAGACGCAGCACGTCGCCGACCGGCAGCAGATTATTTGCCTTCACATGACGGGTCAGATCATGACCGCGGATGAACTCCATCGCGATGAATGCCAAATCGTGTTCCTCGCCGGCGTCGAAGATTGACACGATGTTCGGATGCGTCAGGCGGCCGGCAGTTTCAGCTTCCCGGAAGAAGCGTTCCTTCACACTTTGCAGTTCGTCTGGCTCGAACTCCTGGGACAGTGCCATGGTCTTGATGGCAACCTGACGCCCGATCTTCGGATCCTTGCCCATGTAGACGATGCCCATGGCGCCCTTGCCCAACTCTCTCTCGACCTGGTAGCGGCCGAGCATGGGCTTCTCCAGTTGCTGGGTCGCATCCAGCACCATCGTGCCCCCGGGATGCGATCCGCTACCGCCCAGAATCACTGTTTCCGACAGCTTCTTCGCGCGGCTGAGCTTCTGCTGGATATCGCGGAAATCGCGATTGAATCCGGCGATGTATTGATACGCTGATTCGGCTTTGTTGAATTGGCGCTTGCGCTCGAAGTCCAGCGCCAAGTTGTAGATCAGATCAAGCAGCTTGTCATCGACCGGCTGCACGCGGCGGAATTTCTCGAACGCCATGTCGAGCTGTCCCTGACCTTGAAACGCAAGGCCGAGCATTCGGTTGGACTCGGCGCCTTCGGTTTCGCTGCTGAGTTTGAGGCGTTCGGTGATATTGAATTTCTTGACCGTCATGAACGCATGACCGCTGAGCAGCAGCAGCGTGGCGACGGTGAGCTTGATCCACATGGCCTCGCCGGCCATCAAGCCAATTTGTGCGGCCAGCAGGCTGATGGCAAGAGCGACGGTCAGAATGGCGGCAGCGGTCGCCTTCAGGCGGGGCAGCAGCAGCGCGAGATACAGGCCGATCGCGAGCAGCACGCCCAGTTCCGCCCACGCGGCCCAGGCCGGGCGGACGAAGAAGTCCTGCTGCAGTAGGCTGGACACGCTGTGGGCAAGCGTGATGACCGGGGAGGTTGATGCAGATACCGGGGTCGCGAAAGTGTCACCAGTGCCGATCGCGGTTGTCCCGATCAGCACAATCTTGCCCTTGTATTTTTCCAGCGGAAGCTTGCCGCTGAGCAGGTCGTAGGCTGAATCCACGGGGAATGGCGGCTGGCCGTCGGCGCCTGCATAGAAATGCGTATACATACGCAGCGCCGGGCTGGTGGCGATGCTCAGTCCGCCCAGATTGACGCCTTCGCCCAGGCGCACTTCGATGTCAGCGGGTGTCAGGTTTAGCGCGCGGGCTGCGATCATCAGCGACAGCGAGGGATAGAACTCATCGAAGTACTGCAGTACCAGCGGTTCGAAGCGCACTGCGCCGTCGACGTCGGGGGTTGCGTTCAGGTGTCCGACGGCGACCGCTGCTGCGCCCAGCTCGGCGATCGGTGCCTGGAGGCCGCGGACAGGGATGGGCAGTGCTCCACGGGTGCGGGCATCCACGCGATCGGCGATGTTAGTCAGCGCATCACGTCGAATGTAGTCCGGCAACGGGGCGTCAGGTCGGCCTTGCGGGCGCCCGATTTCGAACACCATGGGCAGCACCACATCACCACTGGAGGTGATTGACTCGGCCAGTGCTTTGTCCGGTGCGCCAATGCGGTCTGCTGCCTCCGATAGGCGCTGCAACAGCGCGGTCATCAGTGACCGATAGTCGCGGCTCAGCGCCGACTCATGAAATGCCTGGGCGACGCCTGCAATGACGGGTGCGGATTTCGCGGTTTCCTCCAGCATCAGATTGAAAGTGTCGATTTCAACCGGAATCTGCTGTGTGAGGGGTGACGCTGCCAATTCATCGGCAGTCTGCTGTAAGACAGCGGCGCCCTCACTCTGCTCGGGCTCGAGATATAGCGCTGTGCTGCCGATGACCTTGGCACCGCCTTGATGCAGTCGGTCGATCAGTTGCGCCTGTAGCTTACGCGGCCATGGCCAGCGACCCAGATTGCGGATCGATTCGTCATCGATCGCGACCACCGCGATGCGATCCGACGGCGTGCGTTCACGAGTGCGCACGCCGAGGTCGTAGCTGTAGCGCTCGATCGACTGGAAGGTGTCGCTGAACACGCCGTATGCCAACGCGAGAAAAATGACAGTGAATATGGACGCCGCGAGCCAGTCCTTTGACCAGATCTTATTGTTCACCGGCAGCTCCCCCTGAGCGATTGGGCTAATCTGATAGTACCGGTTTTCGGGCGCGGAATATGTCGAGCAGCGCACGTCGTTGCTGCCGACTCAAGGGATGATCGTTGATGGCCAAGTCGCGTAGCGAGTATGTCTGCCAGAGTTGTGGCGGAGTTCAGCCCAAGTGGGCCGGGCAATGTCCGGAATGTGGCAGCTGGAACAGTCTGGTCGAGGTTGCGGCCGCGGGGCCGCGTACGTCGCGCAGCGGCGGCATGACCGGTGCCGCATCGACAAGGATCCAGATGCTGTCAGAGGTTGCGGTGGATGAAGCGCCGCGTGCTGCCACCGGTATGCCGGAAATTGATCGTGTACTCGGGGGTGGCGTGGTCCCCGGAGCAGTGATTCTGATTGGTGGGGATCCGGGCATTGGCAAGTCCACCCTGCTGCTACAGGTACTGTCAGCGCTGCAGGGGCGCTTGTCGACGTTGTATGTGACGGGTGAAGAGTCGCTGGCGCAGGTGCACCTCAGGGCACAACGTCTGGGACTGGTGGATCTCGACTTGCCGGTGTTGGCAGAAACCTCAGTCGAACAGATCCTCGCGCAACTGTCGCGGTCGAATCCCGGCTTCGTGGTCATTGATTCTATTCAGACGCTGTACACCGAGACGCTGGATTCGGCGCCGGGATCAGTGTCGCAGCTGCGCGAAACCGCAGCACAGCTTGTGCGATACGCAAAATCAACGCGCACCGCAATCGTGTTGGTGGGGCATGTCACCAAGGACGGCGCAATCGCTGGTCCTCGGGTTTTGGAGCATATGGTCGACACCGTGCTGTATTTCGAGCACGACCCCGGTTCACGCTTCCGCATCATCCGAGCGATCAAGAACCGCTTCGGCGCCGTCAATGAGCTTGGCGTGTTTGCGATGACGGACGGAGGCCTGAAGGAGGTCAGCAATCCTTCCGCGTTGTTTCTGTCACGCCACGCCGAGCCGGTGCCGGGTAGCGTGGTGACGGTGGCCCGTCAGGGCAGCCGCCCGCTGTTGGTCGAAGTCCAGGCTTTGGTGGATCGTTCCATGGTCGGGACACCCCGGCGTGTAACGTTGGGCCTCGAAGGCAATCGCCTGAACATGCTGATGGCGGTGCTCCACCGGCATGGTGGTATCGCGCTGGGCGATCAGGATGTGTTTGCGAACGTCGTTGGCGGTATGCGCATCCAGGAGACCGCGGCTGATCTGCCGTTGCTGCTTGCGGTGCTATCGAGCTTTCGTTCACGTCCCTGGCCGGGAGACTGGGTCGTGTTCGGCGAGATTGGTCTGGCCGGGGAGGTGCGGCCGGTGGCTGGTGGCGAGGAGCGCCTGATCGAGGCGGCCAAGCATGGATTCAAGCGCGCCATTGTGCCCGCGGGCAACAAGCCGCGACGCAGCCTCAGTTCAGCGTTGGAGATCGTTGCTGTGGGGCGACTGTCCGAGGCAATCGAACAGTTCTAGCTTTTAGCTGGCCGCTGTGCGCGACGGTGCGAGGCAAGGCTCAGGCACGCGCGGCCTTCGCGGCTTTGCCGAGCAGATTGGCGGCTGCAGGTGGCCAGATCCGAGTGCCCTTGATCGCGTTTGCGCGCATTTCGGTGATCTCGAACTGGTATCCGCCGATGGCGACTTTGGCGCCAGGCTGCGGCAGGCTTTCAAGCTTCTCCAGCAGCAGGCCATTGATGGTCTTGGGGCCGTTGGTGGGCAGCTTCCAGCTGAGATTCTTGTTCAGGCTGCGGATCGTCACAGAGCCCGTTACCCGATAGCTGCCGTCCGGATCTGCATACACGTTCTTGATGCGGGTGGCGGGATCCGAGGTGAACTCGCCGATGACTTCTTCGAGGATGTCCTCGAGCGTGACCAGGCCCTGGATGTCACCGTATTCGTCAACCACGAAGCCGATGCGACGCTTCTGGTTCTGAAAATTCAGCAACTGCTGATTCAGCGGTGTTCCTTCGGGGACAAAGTAGGGTTCACGCGCTAGCCCCTGCAATTCGGAGACATCGAGTTTGCCTTCGGAGACCAGCCCGACAACGCGACGCAGATGGACCACACCCTTGAGATTGTCGATCGAACCGTCAAACAACGGCAGCCGCGTGTGCTGACTGCTGATGACGGATTCGAGTAGGGTTTCCCAAGGTTCCGAGATATCGATGCCGATGATTTCGTTACGCGGCACCATGATGTCCTCGACCGTTGCCTTCTCGAGGTCGAGAATCGACAGCAGCATCTTTTGGTGGCGCTGAGGAATCATTGCGCCGGCTTCGGCGACCACAGTGCGCAGCTCTTCGGTGCTCAGGCTGTGCTGTGCCGCATCTTCGGGCGTCACCCCGATCAGTCGCAGCAAGCCATTGCTGATCAGGTTTACAGCCCAGACCAACGGATAAATCAGTCGCAGCAAAGGCCACAACACATACGCAGCAGGAACGCCGATGCGTTCAGGGTGTAGTGCGGCGAGGGTCTTGGGTGTGACTTCGGCAAAAATCAGCAGCAGCAGCGTGGTTGCGGCCGTGGCAACGGCGATGCCGGTGTCGCCTGGGAAAATACGCAGACCAATTATGGTTGCGACCGAGGCAGCGAGCGTATTGATGAAGTTGTTGCCGAGCAGAATCGTGCCGATCAATCGATCCGGACGTTGCAGCAGACTGTGCGCAAGTTTGGCGCCGCGCTCGCCTTTCTGCGCCCGGGTCTTGATTCGATACCGGTTCAGCGTCATCAGCCCCGTTTCGGAGCCAGAGAAAAAGGCAGAGCAGGCTAGCAGTACCAGCAGCAACCCGAAGAGGGCAGGTAACGGAATATCGTCCAAGAGCGCGGTCAGCGGTGGCCGTGTCGAATCTGCTAGTTATCGAAAGCAGAGGGGGTCTGTCAACTGGGGCTACATTAAGAAGCTGCGCTAACTCCAGTGCTCACCAAGAATTTGTTCTAAAACCAGCTTGCTGCCGAAGTATGCCAGGACCAGGACAAGATAGCCTGTCAGCGTCCAGCGGATCGCGGCGCGGCCGCGCCATCCGTGGCGCAGGCGCCCCCACAGCAGGACCCCAAAGATTAGCCAGGCGGTGATCGACAGGACGGTTTTGTGAGCCAGATGCTGAGCCATCCAGTCGCGGATGAACCAGAGTCCCGACAGTAACGTCAGAGACAGCAGGACAAAACCAATGCCGATCAGCTGGAATAACAGGCGTTCCATCGTCTGCAGGGGCGGCAGGGCACGTGCCATCGGTGTGACGCGGCGTCCGTGCAGCAGGCGATCCTGCACCGCCAGCAGTCCTGCTTGAACCGCAGCAAGCGTCAACAGGCCGGCCGACAGCAGGGACAGCACGATATGAGTCCGTGCCTTCCAGTCGACGCTTTCGATATTGCTGATCGGTGAGGGGAAGGCGCTGGCGATCATCGCTGCGAGGCCGGCGATGGGGTAGATCGCGGCGCCCATCATTTTCAAGGGTTCACGGAAACACAGTGCCCACAGCAGCAGTGCGGACTGCCAGGTGAACAGCGAGATGGCTTCGTTGATCCCGATCGTGACCGCGCCACCATGGAATACATGATGTCCGAGGGTCCAGCCGTGCAGGGCCAACGCCAGTGGCGGTAGCCAGTGGTCGAGCGCCTGGTAGGTATTGCGGCGTGCCACCAGGGCGGCCGCAACCAGGTAGATAATGAGAGCAATCGCACTGAATATCATGGGGGTCGCAGCATATCATTGGCGCTCGGTGGCGTTGCCGGATTGCTGACGACGCTGTGCTAGCATGCGTAAAACGCGAATGAGGGCCCCTGGTGCATGCGGATCAAGGTGCTCGGATGTAGTGGTGGCGTCGGGCCTGGACTTCGGACGACCAGCCTGCTGGTCGATGACGATTATCTGATCGATGCTGGCACGGGCGTCGGCGATCTTTCGCTTGCGCAGCAGCAGCGCATCAAGCGGGTATTCCTGACGCACAGCCACCTGGACCACATCTGTGGACTGGCGTTTATGGCAGACAACTTGTTTGGACTGATCGATCGGCCGCTGGAGGTCTATGCCACCTCTGAAACGCTGGCAGCGATTCGCGAACACATCTTCAACTGGCAGATTTGGCCGGATTTTTCGATGCTTCCGGATGAAACCACGCCGTTGCTGAAGTGGTGCGAGCTGGGCGTCGGGCAGACTTTCGAGCTGGACGAGCAGCGACGTCTGACAGCGTTTCGTGTTTTGCACACGGTTCCGGCGGTGGGCTACGCCATCGAAGGGCGCCGAGGCATCTTTGCCTTCAGCGGCGACACCTACGCGGACGACCAGCTGTGGGCATTTCTCAACTCCCTGCCTCAACTCGACAAGCTGATCATCGAAATCGCGTTCCCGGACGAGCAGGCTGCGCTGGGGTACGCGTCCAAGCATTTCACGCCGTCACTGCTGGCGGCTGAGCTGCAGAAGCTGAACCATCGACCGCGTTTGTACCTGACCCATGCCAAGCCGGGCTGCGAGGCGGTCATCGAGCGACAGTGCAAACAGGCCTTGCGGGGATGGGATTACGATCACCTTCGCCGCGGTGACACCATCAGTTTCGATTAAATGCAGCGCTGAAACGGGCGGTTACAACGGCAGACCGCTACAATCGGCGCCTTTCCATGTGTGTCGAAATCCATGTTTGAAAATCTCACAACGCGCCTTTCGCGGGTGCTCGACAGCATTCGGGGCCAGGGACGGCTGACCGAAGACCAGATTAACGCCGCCGCACGTGAGCTGCGTATGGCGTTGCTGGAAGCGGATGTTGCGCTACCTGTCGTCAAGGACTTCATCGAGCAGATCAAGCAGAAAGCGTTGGGTGTCGAGATCACCCAGTCGTTGACGCCTGGTCAGGAATTCCTGCGTCTGGTGCAGCGCCAGCTGACAGAGACCCTGGGTGGCAGTGCGGAACCGCTGAATCTGCGCCAGCAGCCGCCGGCGATCATTCTGATGGCGGGTCTGCAGGGTTCCGGCAAGACCACGACGACGGGCAAGCTCGCGCTGCTGCTGAAGGAGCGGGAAAAGAAAAAGGTAATGGTTGTCTCCTGCGACGTCTATCGCCCGGCGGCAATCGAGCAGCTGCGAATCGTGTCCGGAAACGTCGGCGTGGACTTCTTTGGATCGGAGGTCGGGCAGGACCCCGTGTCCATCGCCAAGGCGGCTTTGGCCGAGGCCAAGAAGCAATATGCCGACGTGTTGATCGTTGACACCGCGGGCCGTACCACGGTCGATGCTGCGATGATGCAGGAGATTGCGGCACTGCATGAAGCATTGCAGCCGGTCGAGACGCTGTTCGTGGTCGACAGCATGACCGGTCAGGATGCAGCCAAGACTGCGCGTGCGTTTGCCGACGTGCTGCCGCTGACCGGCGTGATTCTGACCAAGGTCGACGGCGATGCCCGCGGTGGAGCGGCGTTGTCGGTGCGGCAGGTCACCGGCAGGCCGATCAAGTTCATCGGCGTCGGTGAAAAGTCCGACAAGCTGGAAGTGTTCCATCCCGACCGCATCGCTACGCGGATTCTCGGCCAGGGTGACATGCTTGGCCTGATCGAGGAGACCGCGCGCAAGGTTGATCAGGACAAGGCGCAGAAATTCGCCGAGAAGCTGAAAAAGACCAAGCGTTTCGATCTGGAGGATTTTCGCGAGCAGATGATGCAGGTGCAGAATATGGGCAGCATGGCCTCACTGCTCGAGAAGCTGCCCGGTGGCGCGCAGATGCAGGCGCAGTTGCAGAACGTCAATGCCGACAAGCAGGTTCAGCGCACCATTGCGATCATCAATTCGATGACCCATCAGGAGCGCAAATTCCCGGATCTGATCAAGGCTTCGCGTAAACGGCGCATCGCCGCCGGCAGCGGCGTTGAGGTTCAGGAAATCAATAAATTGATGCGTCAGTTCGAAACCACGCGCGACATGATGAAGAAGGTTGCCAGCGGAGGGATGGGCAAGTTGATGCGCGGTCTGGCTGGGCGTTTGCCGCCCGGCATGATGCCGAGGCGCTAGGCATGCGCCGCGTTTGGCGGGGGGCACTGCTGGGTGCGCTGCTATCCTCGGCCTGCGCGTCGGCGTTTGCCGTGGACCCCGGGGTAGTTGCGCCTGAGGCTGCGGGCATCGTGCTTAACGGTGTAGCTGATCAGGCCAGAGTCAGTGCGCTGAAGGGGCGAGTGCTGGTGGTCGAGTTCTGGGCGTCCTGGTGCGGCCCCTGTGTGGAATCGATGCCGCGTCTGAATCAATTGCGTACCGAGTTGCACGGCGCAGGCTATGCCGATCGCTTTGAAGTGCTGGCCGTCGGTCTCGATACCTCGGTCGATCGGGCGCGGCGGTTTCTGGATCTGCACCCGGTGGGTTTCCCGGTGGTGGTCGATACCATTGGTATTGCGTCGAGAAATTACGGGGTATGGCGGTTGCCGGCCACTTTCCTGGTCGCTCCGGATGGGCATATCAACCAGATCTATCACGGTTATGGCCCCGAGTTCAGTGGTGACTTGCGAACGCGGGTGCTCGCGCTTTTACGTGCGGGACCGAATGCTGTTCAGAGCAAACCCGGGACCCTTCCGTTCGAATCTTCGCACGGCGCTGGAATTCCGTGAGGAAATCGCTACAATACGCGGCCTTTCAGCGGCCTGGCGCCGCTTTTGTCATTGGATAACGTCGAAGATGGTCACAATTCGTTTGGCTCGTGCAGGTGCAAAGAAGCGCCCGTTCTATCATGTCGTGGCAACCGAGAAGTCCAGCCCGCGTGATGGCCGTTTCATTGAGCGCGTGGGATTCTATAACCCGCTTGCGCGCGGAAACGAGCAGAAGCTGGTACTGGATCTGGCTCGCGTGGACTACTGGAAGCAGAACGGCGCGCAAGTGTCTGATCGCGTAGCGTTCCTGATCAAGGCCGCGCCGAAGCCGGCTGCCTGATTCATGGCGGCGACTCGGGTGACGCTGGGCCGCGTCGCCGGAGTGTACGGCGTGCGGGGGTGGCTGCGGGTGCATTCGCAGACGCGACCGGCAGAAAAGATTCTGGATTACCGGCGCTGGTGGATTCTTCAGCACGGTGAGGCCTATCCGGCAGAAGTGCTGGAAGGGCATGCACAGGGTAGCGGGCTGGTCGCGCAGATCAGCGACGCACGTGGCGAAGCGATCACCGATCGTGACGTGGCGGCCTCGCTACTTGGTGCGGAGATTCAGGTTGACCGCGCCGATTTGCCGCGGTTGCCGGATGGAGAGTTTTATTGGGTCGATCTGATCGGCCTGAAGGTTGAGAACGAGGCGGGCGTGCCCTTGGGGCAAGTTCGTGACGTTACAAGTAATGGCCCACAGGACATTCTGGTGGTCAAAGACGATGCTGGTGGCGAACGCTTGATCCCGTTTGTGCGGCCACAAATCGTCAAGAATGTGGAGCTGGACGCCGGTCGCATCGTTTGCGACTGGGATCCGGAGTACTGATGCGGATAGAGGTGATCAGCCTGTTCCCGGAGCTGGTGGAGCAGGTGGCGCGGCATGGAATGCCGCGGATCGCCGCTGAATCCGGGCAGCTGACGTTGTCGACGCGCAATCCGCGCGACTACAGCGTCAACCGCTGGCGACGTGTCGATGACCGGCCGTACGGCGGTGGGCCGGGCATGGTGATGGAGGCCGAGCCGCTGAGTGCGGCGGTGGCGGCATCGAAGCAGGCACTTGGCGTGGCGCGGGTTGTGGCATTGTCGCCGCAGGGTGAGCGCTTCGATCAGGCTTGGGCTCAACGATTGAGCGCGGAGCAGAATCTGATTCTGCTCTGTGGGCGTTACGAGGGGCTGGACGAGCGCTTCGTGGCGGCAGAAGTGGATTTGGAGTTGTCGCTGGGCGATTTTGTGTTGTCCGGTGGCGAACTGGCAGCAATGGTGGTGATCGATGCGATTGCTCGCCTGCTGCCAGGGGTGCTGGGACATGCAGAGTCTGCGGTGAACGATTCGTTCTCGGCAGGTTTGCTGGACCATCCGCACTACACGCGGCCAGAGTTGTGGCGCGGAGGCGGAGTGCCCGAGGTGCTGCTGAGTGGCGACCATGCGCGCATTACGCGCTGGCGTTTGAAGCAGGCGCTGGGTCAGACGTGGTTGAAGCGGCCCGATTTGCTGGAGCAGATTGGGCTCGATGATGACAAGAGAGTGCTGTTGGCGGAATTCATCCGTGAGCAGCGAGTAGACGAGCAAAGGTGAGCACGATGCGCACGAACAAGATCATTGCCGCGATCGAAGCGGAACAGATGAACAAAGAGGTGCCGAAGTTTGGCGCTGGCGATACGGTCGAGGTCAAGGTCAAGGTTCGCGAAGGCGACCGTGAGCGCCTGCAGGCATTCGAGGGCATCGTGATTGCCAAGCGCAATCGCGGCATGCATTCGGCGTTCACCGTGCGCAAGATGTCGCACGGTGAAGGGGTCGAGCGTGTGTTCCAGACCTACAGCCCGCAGGTTGCCGAGATCAAGGTCAAGCGTCGCGGTGACGTGCGTCGGGCCAAGCTTTACTTCCTGCGCGGTCTCTCGGGCAAGAAGGCCCGCATCGCAGAAAAACTCGACTAATCAGTGTGCTCGAGCGAAAAGCTCGAGCATATTCGAGTCAAATCCCGCAACTCCTTTGAGTTGCGGGATTTTTGTTGTCTGCGATTTTATGTGACATCGAATTGATATCACTTTAGTATTTCTCGCATCGTCGCCATTCCTTTCAGACGGGGAGCGCCATGATTAGAGAAACCGAACGTCGTACGGCAAATGGGCTGCTGGCACTGGCTGTCATGTTGCTGGCGCACCTCATTGGCGTGGTCATGCTGATCGGGCCGGCCAAATTTCTCGGCATCACGATCAATGTGCTGGCAGGTTTCTGCTGGATTGGCCTGTTCATGGTGCAGCCAAATCAAGCCAAGGTACTGCAGCTGTTTGGCGATTACGTCGGTACCGTCAGGACGCCCGGGTTGCGTTGGGCCAACCCTTTCCTAAGCAAGAAGCCGGTGTCGTTACGGATCCGCAATTTCGATAGCGACAAACTGAAGGTCAACGATCTGCACGGTAGTCCGATCGAGATTGGTGCGGTCATCGTCTGGCAAGTCGTTGATACCGCGGAAGCGGTGTTCGAGGTCGACGACTACGAACATTTCGTCAAGATCCAGGCTGAGTCGGCGCTGCGAGGTCTGGCGACGCGCTATCCCTACGATCTGGATGACGATGACAGGTCTTCACTGGCATTGCGCAGCCATGCCGATGCTGTCGCCCAACAGCTCGCGAGTGACGTCCAGGAGCGTTTGTCAAAAGCCGGGGTGCATGTGATTGAAGCGCGCATCAGTCACTTGGCGTACGCAGCGGAGATCGCCGGAGCGATGCTGCAGCGCCAGCAGGCAGCGGCCATCATTTCGGCGCGTCGGCGTATCGTCGATGGTGCCGTCGGAATGGTTGAGATGGCGCTCAATGAACTGGCGCAGAAGCAGGTCGTGAACCTGGATGAAGAACGTCGCGCGGCGATGGTGAGCAATCTGCTGGTGGTGTTGTGCAGCGATCGCGCAGTGACACCGGTGGTCAACACCGGCACCCTGTACAGCTAGCAAATCCCCGCCATGGCTGAGCGCAAAGCGTTCGCGCTGCGATTGCGTGCCGACGTGTTCAACGCGCTGCGGCGCTGGGCCGATGACGACATGCGCAGCGTCAACGCTCAGATTGAATTTTTGTTGCGTGACGCCTTGCTGCGGAAAGGGCGTCTGCCTGCGCCCGATGGTAATCGTCCCATCGCGGACGAAACCTCCGGCGACGCTAACGCCTGATGGTGTGCTGGGCGATTATTGAATCGTGCTTTACAGCGGATGCATTGCGGCGTACGGTAAACAAACGTTTGAATCGGTTGTTTGAATTGTGGCTGACAGTCGCGATGAAACAGATCGTTCCGGAGACGCGACAGCCGAGGCAGTCCTAGCGGCCGCCACGGAAGAGTTCGCCGCGCGCGGATTTCATCTGACGCGGGTGCGGGACATTGCGACGCGAGCCGGAGCCAACGTTGCGGCGATCAGCTACCACTTCGGAGGCAAGCAGGAACTCTATCTGGAGGTCCTGAGACGCCAGGCGAGGGCGCGGATTCGGCGCTATCCGATTCCATCGCCCGATGCAGCCACGCCTGACATTGCGCTGAGATTTGCGATCACGGCCATTCTGAGCCGGTTTCTGGCTGACGATGACAGTGCGGTCGTCCCCAAGCTGTTTGTCCGCGAACTGGGCGCTCCGACGCCCGCGCTGAGGACAATGATCGAGGATGTGATTCGGCCGCAGTTTTCTGCGCTCAGTGCGATCGTTGCGCAACTGCTCGGCCCCGACGCTGGTCCGGAGCTGGTTCAACGCTCAGCATTCAGCATCGTCAGTCAGTGCATCTTCTATTTGTTCGCACGCCCGATCGTCGAAGTGTTGTCTCCGCAGACCCTGGATGGCGATGCGGTGGAACGCTTGGCGTTGCACATCGCCCGATTTTCCCTCGGGGGTCTGGGTGCGCTGCGACAGCAGCTTGAGGAGAAAGACGCATGAGTTCTGATTCGAAGCGGTCGCAGTCTCAGGTCTTGATGTCGATCATTAGTCTGGTAATGACGGCCATTGCTGTCAGTGCCTGCTCGGCCGATGTTTCGCCGAGCGTTCAGGGATATGTCGAGGGTGAGTCACTGCGCATGGGGCCTGGTCGTGCCGGCCGGCTGGATGCGATTGATGTCACGCGCGGGACGGAGGTCGCAGCAGGGCAGCGCCTGTTCGCAGTCGACGCCGCTTCCGAGCAGGCTGCGTTACAGCAGGCCGAGGCGAATCTGTCAGCGGCAAAGGCGCGGTTGCAGGATCTGAGCAAAGGCAAACGCGAGTCGGAGGTGGCAACGATTCGCGAGCAGCTGGCGCAGGCCACGGCGCAATTACAGCTCAGTACTCTTCAGTTGCGTCGGATCGAGACTTTGTTCCAGCGCGATGCGGTTAGCGCCGACGAGCGTGATCAAGCGCGAGCGCAGAAGGAGCGGGACGGTGCGAGGGTGCGCGAGCTGCAGGCGACGATCCTGACTGCCGAGCTGGCCGGGCGCGAAGACGCTCTGCAGGCGGCCGCTGACGAGGTGCGGGTTGCGGCTGCGGCGGTCGAGCAGGCGCAGTGGAATCTGGATCAGAAGTCCGTCTCCGCGCCGGCGGCCGGAGTCATTGAGGATGTGTATTACCGTGTTGGCGAGTGGGTCGGCGCGGGCGCGCCGGTTGTTGCCGTCCTGCCCCCACAAAACAGGATCCTGCGCTTCTTTGTCGATGAGCGCCGTCTCGGCGCGTTGAAGATCGGACAGCAGGTCAAGGTTCACTGTGATGGCTGCGGCGACGCCGTGACGGCGACAATTCAATTCATCGCATCCTCTGCTGAATTCACGCCTCCGGTGATCTACTCGCGCGAGCAGCGTGCGCGTCTGGTTTTCCGGGTTGAAGCCACGCCGACGGCGGACGCCGCAACGCGCCTGCATCCGGGGCAGCCAGTCGACATCGAGTTGGGCGTGTGAGTACTGCCAATGACAGCTGGGCGATTGAGGTCAAAGGGCTGAGCAAGTCGTTTGGCGCCAAGCGCGTCGTTGATCAGCTGGATCTGCAGGTGCGTCGCGGCGAAATATTTGGTTTTCTCGGACCCAACGGTAGCGGAAAGACCACCTCGATCCGCATGCTCTGCGGGCTGCTGACGCCGGATGCCGGAAGGGGGCAGTGCCTGGGCTACGACATCCTCAGCGACAGCGCGCGGATCAAGCGTGAAGTTGGCTACATGACACAGCGGTTCAGTTTCTACGAGGATCTTTCGATCCGAGAGAATCTGGAGTTCGTGGCGGCGGTTTACCGGATGCCGAGGCAACGTACGGTGGTCGACGAAGCATTGCGTGAGCTCGGTTTGTCGGATCGACAAAAACAACTCGCCGGCTCGCTGTCTGGTGGCTGGAAACAGCGTATGGCGCTGGCGGCCTGCCTGCTGCACCGACCCAAACTCCTGCTGCTGGACGAGCCGACGGCGGGCGTCGATCCCAGCGCGCGTCGGGATTTCTGGGCGGAAATTCATCGCCTGGCAGCGTCGGGGATTACCGTTCTGGTTTCGACGCATTACATGGATGAAGCCGAGCGTTGCCACCGCCTTGCCTATCTGGCGTACGGCAAACTGCTGGCGCAGGGTTCGCCGACGGAACTGGTTACCACCTCCGGGCTTTCAACCTGGACTGTTATCGGGGGAGATATCGATCGCCTGCAACACGAGTTGCTGCAGCTGTCTGCGTCAGAACAGGTTGTGCCTTTCGGCAATAGCCTGCACGTCAGCAGCGCTGACGGCGCGGAGCTCGAGCGGCAGCTGCAAAGCTATTTCGAGCGCCCCGATCTGCGCTGGACGCGCGACCAGGTGCGCTTGGAGGACGTCTTCATCCATCTGATGCGCGGTGCGGCGGACAACTACGCGGAGGGGGCGGCGCGATGATCGGACGGTTCTCGTTTGCGCGCTTGGGCGCGATGGTGCGCAAGGAGTTCATTCAGGTCCGTCGGGATCGACTGACTTTCGCGATGATGATCGGGATCCCGGTGGTACAGCTGGCGCTGTTTGGATTTGCGATCAATTCCGACCCCAAGCATCTGCCGACGGCAGTCGTGGTCGAGGATCACAGTGCGTTTTCACGCAGCCTGCTCGCATCGATGCAAGCGTCGGACTATTTCGATCTGGTTGAGACACACGCCAGAATCGATGCAGCGCAGGGGATGTTACGGGATGGAGATGTGCAGTTTCTGTTGACGATCCCCACCGACTTCGCGCGGACGCTGGTGCGTGGCGAGCGGCCTGCCTTGCTGCTTGAGGCGGATGCCTCCGATCCGGCAGCTACCAGCAACGCCCTGGCGGTGCTGGATCCGCTGGTGCGCTCGGCGATGACCGCGGAGCTGCGCGGTCCGCTGGCCTCTCTGGCTACGGCATCCGCGCCCTTCGAGTGGAATGTCCATCGCCTCTACAATCCGGAAGGCATCACGCAGTACAACATCGTGCCCGGGCTGATGGGCGTGATCCTGACGATGACGATGATCATCATGACGGCGTTGGGGGTGACCCGCGAAATTGAGCGCGGTACGATGGAGAATCTGCTGGCGATGCCGGTTCGGCCGCTGGAAGTGTTGATCGGCAAGATCTTGCCGTATGTCCTGGTGGGTTACGTCCAGGTGCTGGTCATTCTGTTGGCATCACACTACGTTTTTGCGGTGCCGATTGTCGGCAGTCTGGCCTGGCTGGTGATCTGCGTTCTGGTTTTCATCGTTGCCAATCTGACCGTCGGCATCACGTTTTCCAGCATCGCGCGCAATCAGACCCAGGCGATGCAGATGGGCTTTTTCTTCTTCTTGCCGACGATTCTTCTGTCGGGCTTCATGTTTCCGTTTCGCGGTATGCCGCACTGGGCGCAGATGCTCGGTGAGATTCTGCCGTTGACGCACTTCTTGCGTCTGGTGCGCGGCATCATGCTCAAGGGCTACGGGGTTGCGGAGAGCTGGCCCAATCTGTGGCCGCTGATGGTGTTTACCGCAGTGGTACTGGCGATCGGCTTGAAGCGCTACCGACAGACGCTGGACTGAGCAGACCCTTGAAAAGACGATCGTTCGCCCACACAAGACGGCGCACTGAATCAATTTCTGAGGGGATTGCATGACCACCGAGACCGGCAAGGAAACCCGCGAGTTTCAGACTGAAGTGCGGCAGCTGCTGCACCTGATGATTCACTCGCTGTATTCGAATCGCGAAATCTTCCTGCGCGAGCTGATCTCCAATGCCTCGGATGCCTGTGACAAGCTGCGCTTTCTGGCGATCGAGGATCCACAGCTGTTGGGCGCCGATGAACTGGCAATCGAGCTGATTCCGGACCCTGCAAGCGGCACCTTGACGGTGCGCGACAACGGCATCGGCATGTCGCGCGAGGAAGTCATCGACAATCTGGGTACGATTGCACGTTCCGGCACCAAGCGTTTCATGGAGTCGATGTCCGGTGACCAGAAGCAGGATGCCCAGTTGATCGGACAGTTCGGCGTCGGCTTCTACTCAGCGTTCATCGTCGCCGACAAGGTCAGCGTCGTCACCCGGCGTGCAGGAAGCGACGAGGCCGTTCGTTGGGAGTCTGCTGGCGAAGGTGAATTCAGTATCGAGGCTGCGGACAAGGCGGAGCGTGGCACTGAGATCATCCTGCACCTGCGTGACGACGCCCGCGAATTTCTCGAGGACTATCGGCTGGGCAATATCGTCCGGCGCTATTCCGATCACATCGGTCTGCCTGTCCGCCTGAAGAAGGAGCAGGGCGAGCCGGAAACCCTGAATCAGGCTCGTGCGTTCTGGACCCGGTCGAAGAGTGAACTGGGCGACGACGACTACCGCCAGTTCTACCAGCATCTGACCCACGATACCGACGCGCCGCTGGCCTGGGCGCACCACAAGGTCGAAGGCACGCTGGAGTACATTTCGCTGCTGTACATCCCCGAGCGTGCGCCGTTCGATCTGTGGGATCGCGAGCATGCACGTGGCGTGCAGCTTTACATCAAGCGCGTGTTCGTCATGGACAAGGCGGCGGAGCTGTTGCCGTCGTATCTGCGATTTGTTCGCGGCCTGGTGGATACCGCCGATTTGCCGCTGAACGTCTCTCGCGAGATTCTTCAGGGCAATCGCACGACTGACAAGATTCGCGCGGCATTGGTCAAGCGCGTGCTCGACATGCTTGAAGACATGGCTGAGAAGCGGCCGGACGACTACGCACGGTTCTGGTCTGTATTTGGTGCGGTGCTGAAGGAAGGTCTGGTCGAGGATGCCAGTAATCAGGCCCGCATCGCCAAGCTATGTCGTTTCTATTCCACTACCGAGACTACCGCGCAGTCGGTGAGTCTGACTGCCTATCTGGAGCGTATGGCGGAAGGGCAGGAAAAGATCTACTACCACACCGCCGAAACCCTGGCCGCAGCCAAGAGCAGTCCCCATCTGGAGGGCTTCATCGCACGGGGATATGAGGTGCTGCTGCTGACCGATCGCATCGACGAATGGGTTGTAGCGCATCTGACTGAGTTTGAGGGCAAGCCGCTGGAGTCGGTGGCACGGGCTTCAAAGGATCTTGAGAGCAAGATCGAGACCCCAGACAAGGCACGATTGGAAGGCGAGTATAAGGACACCCTGGAGCGTATTCAGAGAGTGCTCGGGGTCCGTGTCGAGTCCGTGCGCCTGTCATCGCGTCTGACCGAGTCGCCATCCTGCCTTGTCGCGGGGGAGCATGGCTTGTCTCGCCGCCTTGAGGAGATGCTGCGGCGTGCGGGTGAGAATGTGCCGGGCTCACAGCCGATTCTCGAACTCAATGGTGAGCACCCGCTGGTACAGCGACTGAAGCAGACTTCTGACGATGCGGTATTTGCAGATCTGGTGGAGTTGCTGTTCGGGCAGGCAGTGTTGGCCGAGGGCGGTCAGCTTGAAGATCCGGCAGGCTTCGTGAAGCGCCTGAATACCCTGGTGCTGCGCGGCGCTGCGAGTGAAGAAAGTCGCATCATCGTGGGTTGATTATTGCGGGCGCGGATGGCTCAGCGCGGCGGCGGAACAGACCAAAGGCGTCGCTGCGCCCATCCGGATAGGGGACGACGCCCACCTGTTCCCAATCTGCTAATGAAACCTGTGGGAAGGGCGCGACGACGTACAACGTTGGTTTTTGATCGTGTTGCTGTTCAAGTGCGCCGCTGCGAACTTCGAGGCCCGCGTGCAGGTGGTGGCCGTTCTGCCAGCGTTGCGGGTCATCATCAGAGTAAAACAGCGCGAAGATGTACGGCTGGTAGTAGATGCCCTGTGTCAGCAGAACCACGGTTTCGTCGGCGCGGCGTAGCTGTTCTGACTGCGCCAACGCTTCGCGGTATCCGTACTGCAGCCATCCTGCGGAAACTTGTGGATAGAAGTGGCGTGCATAGCTGAAGTAGCGCTGTGCGTGCCAGAGCCCCAGCGCCATGATGAGTGCGCAGAAACCCCCGGCGGCATAGCGTCCAAGATGCCGATCGCGCAGCGTCTGCATCGTGCGCCACCCGCCTATCGCTGCGATCAGATCCAGCGAGGGGTGGACGATGATCCAGCGGCCGGTATGCGGAATGCTTTCCCACGTCAGTGCCGCAGGTATCGGGGATAGCAGCAGCCAGGCCAGCAGCAAGCGATCGAAGCGGTCCCGTTTCCACGGCATGCTGATCAGGCCCAGTGCCAGTAATGGTGCGGCATGCAGGCCGAGCACTCCGAAGGCCGGTGTTCCATAGATCAGGTGATCACCCCCCGAGAGAAACAGGTATCTCGGGTTGAGATAAGACAGGTAATGCAGCAACACCATCAGATTGCGCGTGAGCAGAGGATGCTCCTGTGCTTCAATCCCACCGAGGGATGCCAGCAATGTTGCCGCCTTGCGCCAGGACCAGCTGTACTGTTGCGCGAAGGGTGAGGTGTAGACGTTCAGGTAGTCAACTCGCCCGAGGAAATCGTCGATCGTCAGCAGGTAGTAAACGAACGGCACCGCGCTCAATCCGGCAATAGCGCAGAACATCGTCATGCGTGACCAGCCCGAGGCCATCACTTGCTCTCGATAGATCCACAGCGCGGTGAGCACGAATAACGGCACGAAAGGGCGTGCGGGTGGATAGGTATAGAACGCGACGGAGAATGTGAGTGCAGATAGCCACAGGGCGCCGCGGTGCCGGTTGTTCAGTCCGTGCAATAACAACAGGACTGACAATGTCAGCAACATCGGCAATGCGGTGAGATTGAATGCCAGATGCGAGTAATGATTCAGCCACGGTTCGATAGCCATGATGGCAACGGCGATCAGGCCGGCCCCGGCGCTGACCTGCTGCCGCAACAACAGGTAGGCCAGCACCATCGTCAAGGACATGAATAGCGCAGACGGCAGGCGGGTGGCGAACTCGCTCTTGCCGAACATGGCGGTGCTGACTGCCGCGCTGTAGATGTACAAGGGCGGCTTGTATTCACCGAATGCCTTGAAGAACAGGGGGAACGCGACTCCGTGTTCGTCGTGCCCGGTTTTGGCAATGCTGTAGGCGTTGTATCCGATCGAGGCTTCGTCACAGAAGAAGCCGAGGGTGTTGCTGCGCAGATCGGCAACTCGAAAGCCGAAGCTGAATGCGATGATGACAGCCGCCAGAGCGGGGATCAGGTATTTCCGGCGCATGTCATTTGCATATCGCCTCAGTGCAGCACGCGTACGGCTTGAACAAAATGATTTTGCCAGTACGGTAGATCCACGCCGGCGACGATGACTGCGCGGCCGCTGGCCGGTGCATGGATTGCTTCACCGTCTCCCAGGTAGAGCGCGACGTGATCCACCGGGCCGCTATTGAAGCGATAGAACAGCAGATCGCCGGGCTCCAGCGCGGTGCGATCCACCGGCGTGCCGACGCGATACTGCTCGCGCGTGCTGCGTGGCAGTTTGACTCCGGCTTGCGCATAGGCGAATTGCACCAGGCCGCTGCAGTCGAAGCCCTCCGGAGTAGTGCCGCCGTAGCGATACGGCCGTCCCACTTGGCCCAGCGCCTCCAGGACCACAGTATGTTGCAGCTGCGGGTCGGATGGTGCCGGCACGGTGGATGCACACGCAGCAATGAACAGGCAAAGCCATGCTGCCAGCGCAAAGCGAAGTGAACTGTCCGGAGTCATGCGGGGGCTTAGGTCTCGGGCGGCCGCGTCAGCTGCATGGAAGCGCGCTCGGAGAACTGCTCGTGCCACGCTTCAAGCGCTGAGTGCGATTTGCGCCAGGCGACGTAGGGCATGCGGAAGTCCAGATACGACAGTGCCACTCCGACGGTGATTTCCACCACGCTCGGAGTCTGCGTGCCGAGCATGCTCACTTCGAGATTCAGCAGTTCGAGACTGCGTTCGATCGAGGCCAGTTGCCGATCAAGATGCGGCACGTAAACGATGCTCTCGGGGCGACGTTTCTCAAAAACAGTCGCGACAGCCGCATCAATGACGCCTTCCCCGATCTGACGCAGGCGCAGTGCGGCCCAGCGGCGGCTGCCGCGCGGCAGTGCAGCGATTCCACTGAACCGGGCTTGCAGATACTCAAGTATCAGGTCCGACGATGGCAGCGCCTCGCCCCGGTCAGTAACCAAGGTAGGAATTTTCGATAGAGGATTTGCCGCAAGAAATTCCGCGGTCGGGTTGAATGGATCGATCAGGATTTCGTCGACGCGATCGGTTATGCCCAGTTCAATCAGGGCAATGCGCACTTTGCGGGAGTACGGCGAGGTCTTGCTGCAGTACAGCTGCATGAGCGGTCCTCTGAGCGCGGTAGAAGATCCCTAATCAGCCGTCGATTCGCATTCGTGCGCAGGTTTCAGCAACACGACGCCCGAGCCGACGAGCAGTTTCAAGGTCCGATGCCGGCGGATTGTCAGGGCCGACCGGCGTGTCACGCGATTCTGTCATGACCCCGAGATAGCTGCCTGAGCGATTGAGCCCGGTGTCCGGATCGCAGGGGGTATCGTTGCCAATCCAAAGCATGCCGTGTTGAGCGGCGAATAGTGTCAGCGCGATCAGTGTCTGCAGTTTGTCGCCCGACGGTGAGCCGGAATTGGTGAAGCCGGCGGCCAGTTTGTTGCGCCAGCGCTGTTGCAGCCAGCGGCTGCCACTCGCATCCATGAACGCCTTGAAGCCGGCTGTCACGTTGCCCATGTAGGTCGGGCAGCCGAAGATCAGCGCGTCAGCGGCGTCGAGTTGTTGCCAATGACTATCGACGGCATCGACGCTGATCACGGTCGCGGTGCTGGTGCCTGCGCTGGTGACACCGTCTGCGATGGCGTTCGCAACGGCAGCGGTGTGCCCCCAGGGGCTATGGTAGACAACGACGATCTGATTCATGCGCATATGAAAACACCCTCTGGGCCGGAAGCACAGAGGGTGTTTTCACGCGGGTCGTAATGACGCAATCAGCCGTCGGCAAGTTTGTCGAGATAACGCTCGGCATCCAGGGCGGCCTGGCAGCCGGTTCCCGCCGAGGTGATGGCCTGGCGATAGACGTGATCCATCACGTCGCCGGCCGCGAACACGCCGGCCACGCTGGCGGCGGTGGCGTCACCTTCGGAACCGCTTTGAACCTTGATATAGCCGCCGGCCATGTCGAGCTGACCTTCGAAGATGCCGGTGTTGGGCGAATGACCAATGGCGATGAACACGCCCTTGAGGTCTACGTCGCGTGTCTGGCCGCTCTGCACATCCTTGACGCGCATGCCGGTCACGCCGGTGGTGTCGCCCAGCACTTCATCCAGCGTGCTGTTCCAGATGATTTCGACCTTGCCTTCTTCCACGCGCTTGAACAGCTTGTCGTGAAGGATCTTCTCGCCCTTGAACTTGTCGCGACGGTGCACGACATAGACTTTATTGGCGATATTGGCCAAGTACAGCGCTTCCTCGACGGCGGTATTGCCGCCACCGATCACCGCGACATCCTGACCGCGATAGAAGAAGCCATCGCAGGTGGCGCAGGCGGAGACGCCCTTACCGCGGAAGGTCTGTTCGCTCTCCAGTCCAAGATATTTTGCACTGGCGCCGGTGCAGATGATCAGTGCGTCGCAGGTGTATTCACCCTGATCTCCCCGCAGCGTAAAAGGACGCTGCTTGAGGTTGACCTCGTGAATGTGGTCGTAGATGAACTGGGTGTCGAAACGCTCCGCATGCTTCTGCATGCGCGTCATCAGATCGGGCCCCAGCAAGCCTTCAACGTCCCCCGGCCAGTTATCGACTTCGGTGGTCGTCATCAGCTGTCCGCCGACTTCGAGGCCAGTGATCATCACAGGATTCAGGTTGGCGCGCGCGGCGTACACGGCGGCGGTATAACCAGCCGGGCCGGAGCCGAGAATCACAAGTCGGTGGTGCTGCGCAGTCATCGGTCGCTCTCAGTCGGTTCAATGCAGGGTCAATATGCGTGGGGCCGGTTTCCCGGCCCCGACGCGGTTACAGCCTTTGGGGTCGAAGCGCCGATCAGAGCTTGTCGGCGTTCTTGGCCAGGTATTCAGCCACACCTTCGGTCGAAGCCTTCATGCCGGCATCACCCTTCTTCCAGCCGGCCGGGCAGACTTCGCCGTGCTCTTCGGTGAACTGCAGTGCGTCGACCAGACGCAGCGCTTCGTCGACATTGCGGCCCAGCGGCAGGTTGTTGACGGTGGCGTGCTGCACGATGCCTGCCTTGTCGATCAGGAAGGTTGCACGGAAGGCAACGCTGTCCTGATGCTCGACGCCGAATGCGCGGGTGATTTCATGATTGACGTCGGCCACCAGCGGGAACTTGACCGGGCCGATGCCGCCATTGTTGATCGGCGTGTTGCGCCAGGCGAAGTGAGAGAAATGGCTGTCGATCGACACGCCGATAACCTGCACATTGCGGTCTTCGAATTCCTTCAGGCGATGATCGTGCGCGATGATCTCGGATGGGCAGACGAAGGTGAAGTCCAGCGGGTAGAAGAACAGCAGAACGTACTTGCCCTGGTAATCAGAGAGTTTGATGTCCTTGAAGCTGCCATCACCCATGACGGCGGTGGCCTTGAAATCGGGGGCGGGGCGGTTAACGAGAGTGCTCATTCAGTTCGTCCTTCTAGGGTGGGTGAGTCGTGGGATCAGGTCGCAGGAATGCTGTCACGACCGGTGCCGCAGTCAGTGTCGAGCGCAATCCTACGAGTTCAAATCTGATAGGTCAAAGCATTATTTTTTATCTGGTTCATAGCCTTGACCAATCGAAAAAAATCGCTGTGACGGGCTTTGTAACGGATTCTTCATCTCTTGTTCATATGCTCCGCGTGGTTTCTAATGGACTTATGCCAATGCAAGGAAAACTGATCCTCGTGGTCGAGGATGAGGCCCCCATCCGCGAGATGCTGCGCTTCGCGCTGAACCGGGCCGAATTTCGGGTGGCGGAAGCCTCCGGAGCGCAGGAGGCACGCTTGCGTGTTGCCGACGAGCGTCCTGATCTGATTCTGATGGACTGGATGATGCCGGGCATCTCCGGGGTGGAACTGACGCGCGAATTCAAGGCTCAGGCGACGACCCGGGATATTCCGATCATCATGGTGACCGCGCGCGCCGAGGAAGAAGACAAGATTCGGGGGCTCAACATCGGTTGTGACGACTATGTGTCCAAGCCGTTTTCATATCCCGAGTTGATCGCACGCATTCAGGCGGTCTTGCGCCGTGCGGTTCCCGGCGGAGAGGAAGAGCGAGTTGCGATTAACGGTCTTGAAGTCGACGCTGCAAGCCAGCGCGTCACCGCCAAAGGTCAGCCGGTGCGCCTCGGTCCGACCGAATATCGTTTGTTGCACTTCTTCGTCAGTCATCCTGAGCGTGTCTACACCCGCGAACAGGTCTTGGATCGGGTCTGGGGACAGAACGTGTATGTCGAGGAGCGCACGGTGGACGTGCATATCCGGAGGCTGCGCAAGGCACTAGAGCCGTTTGGGTATGACGCAATGATCCAGACGGTGCGCGGTTCCGGATATCGGTTCTCAGAAACCCTCTGAGGCCATGTCCAGCCGGCCTGAACTTGCACGGCCGGCCGTCGCGCCGACCGATTCGGCAACGCCGCCGAATGCGGTACAGCGACGTCCGGAATTTCGGGGCTGGACTCTGTGGCGTCGCGAATTGTTGCGACTCGCTGTCGTGGCCACAATCGGCGCTCTGGTCGGCGTCTGGTTTGACGCGCCGGTTGCCGGTGTCGCTGTCGTGCTGGTCCTGGTTCTGTTGGTCCAGATAAGGCACCTGATTCAGCTGCGGATCTGGCTGCAGCATCCGAAGCGCTATGACCTCCCTGAGCCGGGCGGGTTGTGGGGTGAAGCCTTTGACGCGCTGCTGGACTTGCAGCGCAAGAACCGGAAGAAAAAGAAAAAGCTCGCAGCGATCCTGGCGCAGTTCCAGGCGTCGACGGCGGCGCTGCCGGACGGCGCCGTTGTGCTCGGGCCGCGCGGAGAGATTTCCTGGTTCAACACTGCGGCGCGGACGCTGCTTGGGCTGCGGGTGCCGCAGGACATCGGGATTCGCGTACCCAATCTGATCCGGCATCCGATCTTCACCGACTATTTCGAGAAGGCGCACTTCGAGGGTGAGGTTGAGGTGCCGTCACCGGTTAACAACAGCAAGACCCTGCTGTTGCGGGTGATTCCCTATGGCAACAATCAGCGTCTGCTGATCGCGCGTGACGTCTCGGAACGTCAGATGCTGGAGGTGGCACGGCGCGATTTTGTCGCCAATGCCTCCCATGAGTTGCGTACGCCCCTGACGGTGCTGCGTGGTTATCTGGACATGATGGAAATGGATGCCCAGGGCAACGGTGTGTTGTCGCCGTGGGCGGCACCGTTGTCGGAGATGCGCAATCAAGCATTGCGGATGGAGTCGCTGGTCAATGACATGCTCAAGTTGGCGCGCTTGGAGGCCGGTCGTGCTCAGGCGCGCGATGAGAAGCTTGATCCGCCGGGTCTGATTCGACGCACCGTCGAAGAGGCACGCACCCTGTCCAAGGGACAGCATCGTTTCGAGGTCGAGATCGACGAGGGACTGAAGTTGACCGGCCCTGAAGCTGCGTTGCACAGCATTTTCCAGAATCTGGTCACCAACGCCGTGCGCTACACCCCGGTTGGAGGTGCGGTGCATGTGAGCTGGCGCGAAACAGCAGAAGGCGCTCGCTTTGCGGTCGAGGACACCGGCATTGGTGTTGCGCCGCAGGATATTCCGAGATTGACCGAGCGCTTCTATCGTGTCGATGTGGGTCGATCCCGCGCCAGCGGCGGGACCGGGCTGGGGTTATCGATTGTCAAACACGCATTGGATGCATTTGATGCGCAGCTGGATGTCGACAGCGAGATCGGTGTCGGTAGCACTTTTGCCTGTATGTTTCCGCCGCATCGCGTCATCCGGGATCCGGTGCCGGGTTCCACAAAGGATAGTCTGCCTACCGCGCATTGACGCTTGGTGCGTCAAAGGATCTGTTTTTTCCGCACAACCCCTGCAGGCAGCTGCGGCGGGTGACTGACGGTTCGGGGGCAGGTGAAAACAAAAAAAGACCGCCTGACGGCGGTCTCTTCGTTTGTTGCAACGGTTGTCAGCCGAAACGACCGGTAATGTAGTCCTCTGTACGGGTTTCACGTGGCTTGGTGAACAGCTGGTCGGTTGTGCCATATTCGACCAGATCCCCGAGATACATGAAGGCCGAAAAGTCCGATGCACGTGCAGCTTGCTGCATGTTATGCGTGACGATTGCGATCGTGTAATCGGTCTTCAGCTGGTAAATCAGCTCCTCGATCTTGGCCGTGGAAATCGGGTCCAATGCCGAGGTCGGTTCGTCCAGCAGCAGCACCGACGGCCGCACTGCGACCGAGCGGGCGATGCACAAACGTTGCTGCTGGCCGCCTGACAGGCCCAAGCCACTGGCGTTGAGCTTGTCCTTGACTTCATCCCACAAAGCGGTGCGCTTCAGCGCATCCTCGACGCGGTCGTTCATCTCGGACTTCGGCAGCTTTTCGTACAAGCGAATGCCGTAGGCGATATTGTCGTAGATCGACATCGGAAACGGGGTCGGCTTCTGAAACACCATGCCCACGCGTGCGCGCAGCATGTTCAGGTCGGTGCCGGGTGCCAGGATGTTTTGGCCGTCAAGCAGCACCTCGCCTTCGGCGCGCTGTCCCGGATACAGGTCATACATCCGATTGAGGATGCGCAGCAGTGTCGACTTTCCGCAGCCGGAGGGGCCGATGAATGCCGTCACGCGACGATCGAACAGCGGCAGCGAGATCGAGTTCAGCGCGCGATTTTCGCCGTAGTAGAAGTTCAGATTGCGAATCGAAATCTTCTCTGCGGGCGTCTCTACCTTCGTGTCATCGGTTATCACGGTTTTGGTCAGATCCACGTTGGGACGTTCTTGCATGGCGGATACCGTTTTGGATTCTAGATCGTTCATCGATCGGACGCTCGCTGGGCGGACAGCGCGCGCGCTGCGATATTCAGCGACAACACGGCCAGCGTGATGATCAGCGCGCCGACCCAGGCCAGGCGCTGCCAGTCTTCGTACGGCGATAGCGCGAACTGGAAGATCACGACAGGCAGGTTGGCCATCGGCGCATTCATGTCGGTGCTCCAGAACTGGTTGTTCAGCGAGGTGAACAGCAGCGGAGCGGTTTCGCCGCTGATACGGGCGATCGCCAACAGAATGCCGGTAATCAATCCGGCGCGGGCAGCGCGATAGCAGATCTGCTGAATCACCATCCAGCGAGGTGCGCCCAGAGCCGATGCGGCCTCGCGCAGGCTGTCAGGCACCAGCAGCAGCATGTCTTCAGTGGTTCGGACGACTACGGGCAACACCAGGATTGCCAGGGCGACCGAGCCGGCCCAAGCTGAGAAGTGCCCCATCGGTCGCACCATGATCTCGTACACAAACAGACCAACGACGATGGAGGGAGCAGACAGCAGCACATCGTTGATGAATCGAACGACCATGGTGAGCTTGGTATTGCGGCCGTACTCGGCCATGAAGGTGCCGGCGAGCATGCCGATCGGCGTGCCGATCAGCGTCGCGACCACGGTCTGCACGATGCTGCCGAAAATCGGATTCAGCAGTCCGCCCTCACCCCCGGGCGGCGGAGTCATCTCAGAGAACACCGCCCAGTTCAGTCCGCCGAACCCCTTGGCGAAAAGTGTCGCAAGGATCCATGCCAGGGCCAGAAGGCCCAGGGCTGCGGCTGCAAATGAGCAAACCATCGCGATTTTGTGCGAGCGCTTGCGGCGCGCGTATTGCTTGAGGACTGCCGGATTCATGTTATTTGCCTTCCGCGCGCTTCATTCGGGCCAGCAGCAATCTCGCGCCGGCCAGAACAATGAAGGTGATCACGAACAGGATCAGGCCGAGTGCGATCAATGAGGAGGTGTACAACTCGCCGTCAGCTTCGGTGAACTCGTTGGCGATGCTGGCAGAGATTGTGGTACCCGGTGCCAGCAGAGAATTGGCGATGCGATGAGCGTTGCCGATCACGAACGTCACCGCCATGGTCTCGCCCAGTGCACGACCCAAACCCAGCATGACGCCGCCGATGACGCCGGTGCGCGTGTAGGGCAGCACGATGTCGCGAACGACTTCCCAGGTTGTGCAGCCGAGGCCGTAGGCTGACTCCTTGAGCATCGGGGGAACCGTTTCGAACACGTCGCGGGTGATGGATGTGATGAACGGCAGCACCATGATGCTGAGGATCAGGGCTGCGGTCAGAATACCGATGCCGTAGGGCGGCCCGGCGAACAGATTGGACAGGACCGGAATGTCCTCGAACGCACTGATCAGCCACGGCTGCAAGGTGCGCTGGAGTAGCGGCGCGAGTACAAACAATCCCCAGATGCCATAAATGATGCTGGGGATGCCGGCGAGCAGCTCGATCGCGGTGCTGATCGGGCGCTTCAAGCGCGGCGGGCACAGCTCAGTCAGGAAAATGGCAATGCCGAGGCTCAACGGTACGCCGATCAGCATGGCAATGAAGGAGGTCACCACGGTACCGAAAATCGGAGCGGCTGCGCCGAATTTTTCGGTGACCGGATTCCAGGATTCGGTGTAGATGAATGAAAATCCGTAGGCGCGCAGCGCCGGGATTGAGCCGTCGACCAGGGCCACGATAACGCCGCCAAGCATGACCAGTACGGTGATTGCGGCGATGCGGGTCAATACCTTGACCACGCCGTCCAGCATTTGATTGCGTCTCAACATCGGGAGCGCACTGGCGCTGGGTGAAAGACCGCTGTCGACTGCGTTCAAGACTAACCTCTGCGTTCTGGCAGTACCGGGGCAGAATCCTGCCCGGTGTTCAGACGGAAGGGAAGCGGGCCGATGGCCCGCTTCCCTTTGCCTCAGCGTAAAACAGACTTACTTCCAGATCGAGGCGCCAGAAGCGTCCTTGATCTCACCCCATGTCTTCTCAACCATCTCGACCACCGCAGCCGGCATCGGCACGTAGTCGAGTTCCAGCGCCATGTCGCCACCGTTCTTGTAGGCCCAGTCGAAGAACTTGAGGGCCGACTTGACGTCATCAGCGTTCTGCGGCTTGGCATAGACCAGAATGAAAGTCGCGGCGGTGATCGGCCAGCTGTCAGCGCCTGGCTGGTTGGCGAGGATCACGCCATAGCCCGGAACCGACGACCAGTCGGCATTCGCTGCCGCAGCCTGGAATGTCGAACCGTCCGGCGAAACCGTCTTGCCGTCCTTGTTCAGCATCTTGGCGTAGGACATCTTGTTCTGCTTGGCATAGGCATACTCGACGTAGCCGATCGCACCATTGGTCTGCGAGACCATGTTGGCGACGCCTTCGTTGCCCTTGCCGCCGATACCGACCGGCCATTCAACCGACTTGTCGACACCGACGTTGACGCGCCAGTTGTTGCTGACCGCACCCAGGTAATAGGTGAAGTTGTAGGTGGTGCCTGAGCCGTCCGAGCGATGCACCACCGCAATGGCGGTCTTCGGCAGCGTCAATCCGGGGTTCAGCGCGGCAATTGCCTTGTCGTTCCACTTCGAGATCTTGCCGTAGAAGATGTCGGCCAGAGTCGGGCCGTCGAGGACGAGCTGTCCGGCTTCAATGCCCTTGACGTTGATTACCGGCACGACGCCGCCCATGACCATCGGGAACTGGATCAACCCGGTTTCCGTGAGCTCGCTGCCGCTCAGCGGTGCATCGGTGGCACCGAAAGTCACCGTCTTGGCCTTGATCTGCTTGATGCCGCCGCCAGAGCCGATCGACTGATAGTTCAGTCCGATATTGGTCTCCTTCTTATACGCGTCGGCCCATTTGGCATAGATGGGGTAGGGAAAGGTAGCGCCCGCGCCTGAAATGTCAGCGGCGAAAGCGTTGCATGCGACGACAGCGCCGGCGACAGCCAGCGATGCACGTGCAATAGACTTGCGAAACAGGGTCACGAGTGTCTCCTCAGTGGGACTGAAAATTCGACGCGAGGTTAGCCGCGTTACTTTGCAGTTTCGTTGCAGTCGTGCAATTGCCGATTCCAGCCGTCTGCCCGGAATGTCATCAAATTGTCACAATGGCTTCATCTGCGGGTCATCGTGCCGGCGCACAGTGATACGTCGGGGCGCGATGGGGTCGAGCGCGCCAGCTAGGAAATTCGCCGGCCCGATGTCATAGTTTTGAGTCAGTTGGCCATCTCATTATTAAGGATAAAGCTCCATCCATGGAAACCTCGAATCTGCGCCAGCATATCTCGACCCAGTTCAATGCAGAACTGGAGGACGTCCGTCAGCGCGTCATGGCGATGGGGGGGCTGGTCGAGCAACAGATCATCGATGCGACTGAAGCTCTGTCGATGATGGATGCCGATATGGCGGATCGTGTCGCAGCAGCTGATTTTCGTATCAATCAGCTGGAAGTGGCGATCGATGAGGAGTGCTCATTGATCCTGGCGCGGCGTCAGCCCGCCGCCGGCGATCTGAGGCTGGTCTATGCGGTCATCAAGACGATTACGGATCTCGAGCGGATCGGCGACGAGGCGGCCAAGATCGCACGCATGGCGCATGACCTGTCCGCCCATGAGCGCCTGACTGAGAGGGTATTCGAGGTCACGCATCTGTCACGGCAGGTGTCCGGCATGGTCCATGGTGCGCTCGACGCATTTGCGCGGATGGATGTCGACGCCGCCCTTGCGGTCGCGCGCCAGGATCGCGAAGTCGATCGCGAGTACGAGGCGCTGATGCGTCAGTGCATCACATTCATGATGGAAGATCCGCGCACGATTCGCCGGGTCATCGACATTCTTTGGTGCGTGCGTGCGCTCGAGCGGATTGGCGACCACGCGAAGAACATCTCGGAGTACGTCATTTATCTGGTGAAGGGAAAAGACGTGCGCCACCTGTCAATCGAGTCGATGGAAAGCGAACTCAAGCGCTGATTCCGGAGACAGGAGCGCCGTACCGGGTTGGATGCTGGGCGGAAATCAGCAGCCATTGACGCTGGGGGCGGGAATGCTCCATACACGAGGAAATTGAATGTCACGCCAGTGGGTTCGAGTGCTGCTGATGGCCGTTTTGGCGTCTCAGATCGTGGCTTGTGCTCAGAGCCAAGTCCGCCTGTATGACGGACCGGAGCGGACAGTCGCTGAAATCGCCACCGTGACATTGCCGGAGGCCCTTGAGGTCGAGAAGATCAATGGGGCCCAGGTCCGTGGCGCCAGCGGCATGTTGCGCAAGGGCGATGTTGACCTGCAGCTTGTGCCTGGACGTTACGAGCTGCTGGTCTATTACAAGGAAATCTGGAACCTGGGCGGAAGCGACGATGCCTTGCGCTCCGATCCGGCGCGCTTCGTGCTCGATGCTCAGGCTGGCCATCACTATCGAATCGAGTACGCCCACCCGGCGGACTATGAGGCGGCAAAGAAGCTGACAGCGAGTTTCTCCGGCTGGGTCGACGACACAACGACCGGTCAGCGGGTCATGTCGCAGGATAGCGGCCTTCAGTTCAAGCGTGGCCTTGCGGCGCAGTTGAGTGCTGATCACGAACTCGAGCGGGTGGCAGAGAAGACTGACGGGCAGCAGGTCGTGCAGCCGTTGCCGGTTCCGACACCCGGCTCCGTTACGGCGACCGCGCCCGTGCCAGTATCGGGGCGATTGCCTCCTGTTGATGCGTCGGCGTCGAACGCCACGTCGCCGGCGGGCTCCGAAGGAGAATGGCTGCCGGTCATGAAAAGCTGGTGGTCGCAGGCAACGCCGTCGGAACGGCGCGCGTTCCTGCTCTGGGTTGGCGAGCGGACAGACAGCCCGTCGCAGCCCTGACTTCATACTGACGATCCGGCACTCCCGCGGCCGTGCTCGTCAGGGCGCTGACGATCGAATGACGGAACGGCGTCTGTTGTGAAGGCCGTGCGCTCCATGTACTCCGCTCATTGCGGCATTGCGGTTGTTTGTCACACAACTGTCAGAAAAATGAAAAACGAGCGTCACGGCCGCTCCTGATACTGCGCGCAGATTGCAGACCGCGATACATGGGGCGCGCTGGCCGCGAAGATTCCGCAAGGTGCCCGCGTGCTGTGGTCAATACAACATACTTTCCCATCCTGATCAGGAGATGTTTGCGTGAAGAAGACTCTGCTTGCAGTCGCTGTGGGGGCGACCTTTCTGGCACCGTCGATCGCCTCGGCTGCGCCGAAGGTCTACGGCAAGTTCAACTTCGGCCTCGAAAGCACCAAAGAGGAAATCGGCAATCCGGGCGCCGATGCCGTGTGGGCACTCAACGACAACTCAAACTCTTCGCGCCTTGGTTTCAAGGGTGACGAGGAACTGGGCATCGCCGGGCTGAAGGCGTTCTATCAGCTGGAATACGGTATTGACCAGTTCCGTGACGAAGGCACTCCGTTCTCGGAGCGCAATATCTTTGCCGGCATCAAGGGCGGCTTTGGTAGCCTGCGCTTCGGTGGTTTCGATACTTCGGTCAAGGACATCGGCAGCAAGATCGACCTGTTCAACGACCAGGATCTGGCTGACTTTGCGAGCATTCTCGCCGGTGAGACCCGCAACAAGAATCTGATCCAGTACACCACGCCGAAACTGGGTGATGTGTTCGAATTCGAACTGACTGCACAGCCGGGCGAAGGTCGCACCGCAGCAACCGACAGCACCGACACCGACACCGGCGTCGCCGATACGTTCTACGCTGCCGCCAAGTTCGACCTGGGCATGGTCAAGCTGAACGCCGCCTACGCCGCCAACGAAACCACTTCGCTGAAGGCGGACAAGGGTGCGATCGGCAGCCAGGGCAAGAGCATCGACATCATGCGCGTCACCGCCCAGTTCATTCCGTTCAAGGATCTGCAGGTGGGTGCGCTGTATCAGCTGGCGACGGAAGCGGACGACGACTCGACCGCGGCCGACGAGAGCGACAACCAGGACACCAGCTTCGTGGTTTCCGCCGGCTACACGATCAACGCCTTTACGATGAAGGCTGAGTTCGGCCAGACCGAAGGCGACGTCAGCAGCGAAAAGCTGACCGAAACCGCGTTCGGTTTCGATTACAAGCTGAGCAAGTCGTTCATGACGCAGACGCACTACGTGACCATCGAGCAGGATTCGACCAGCGACAAGGACACCCAGTACGGTGTTTCGGTGATTTACAGCTTCTAATCGAAGCCTGAGCTGCAGAATTCGGAGAGCCCGGCACTGGTTGCCGGGCTCTTTTCGTTGGGGTACAGCGTACCGCTGCCTGCAATCCTTTCGTCAGGGGCAAGCCATGATGGGAGGCGATGCACTAAACTCCGCGCCCTAATGGCACGACGCAATACCAAACCCAAGGCCCGGGCAACGCCCCGCAGAAGCCGGTTCCGCTGGATCGCGCCGTTGATCGTACTGATCAGCGTTGCAATCGTGGCATTCAGTGTTTATTTGCTGGGCCTTGATCGGCAAATTCGCGAACGTTTTGCCGGCGCCCGCTGGGCGCTGCCTGCGCAGGTCTATGCTGCGCCGATGGAGCTGTACGCTGGGCTGTCGGTTGGCGAGAACGAACTGCTGCATGAGCTGGGGCGGCTCGGCTACCGGGAAGATCCACGTCTGGCGACGACCGGCAGCTACATGCCGGGGCGTGGGCGTGTCGACATCCACGTGCGCGCGTTCGACTTCTGGGACGGGCCGCAGGCGGCGATGCGTCTGTCCGTCGGGTTCAGCGGCGATACGATCAGCAGCTTGCGCAGTCTCGACGGCGAGGCGTCCCCCGCGATTGCGCGGCTGGACCCGATGCTCATCGGAAGTATTTATCCGCAGCAGGGGGAGGACCGTGTGCTGCTGCGGATTGAGGACGTGCCGCGGCTGCTGCCCAAGGGACTGGTGGCCGTCGAGGATCGTCATTTCTACAGTCACATCGGTGTCAGTCCGCGCGGAATTCTGCGCGCGATGGTTGCGAACCTGCGCGCGGGCCGGGTTGTGCAGGGCGGAAGCACCATCACCCAGCAGCTGATCAAGAACTTTTTTCTCAGCAGCCGACAGACCTGGGCGCGCAAGATCAACGAAGCGTTCATGGCGCTGTTGATCGAGCGGCACTACAGCAAGGACCAGATTCTTGAGGCGTATCTGAACGAAGTGCATCTGGGCCAGGATGGTGGCCGAGCTGTGCACGGCTTCGGCCTGGGCGCCCAGTTCTACTTCAACAAGCCGCTGTCCGAGTTGCAGCCGCAAGAGACCGCCTTGCTGGTCGGTTTGGTCAAGGGGCCGTCGTATTACAACCCTCGGCGCAATCCGCAGCGTGCCAAGGAGCGTCGCGATCTGGTGCTGGGAGTGTTTCGTGAAGAGGGTCTGATTGATGAAGCCGCGTACCAGCGTGCCCTGCTGGCGCCGCTGGGTGTCGATGCCGGCCGTACCGGCGGCGTTGAGCGTTATCCGGCCTTTGTCGATCTGGTCAAGCGCCAGCTGCGTGGCCAGTACCGCGACGAGGACCTGACTGACGAAGGTCTGCGCATTTTCACGACACTGGACCCGCGGGCTCAGGAGGCGACCGAGCGTCGCATCGTCGAGACGCTGCCGGAACTGGAGCGCGCGCGCAAGATTCCCGGAGGCACGTTGCAGGCGGCAGCTGTCGTTGTCAGTGCCGAGGGCGGCGAAGTGCTGGCGCTGGTGGGTGGCCGCGAGGTGCGTTATTCGGGTTTCAATCGTGCGCTCGATACGCAAAGGCCGATCGGTTCGCTGGTCAAACCTTTCGTCTATCTGACGGCGCTGTCGCAGCCGGATCGCTACACACTGGTCACGCCGCTGGCGGACGAGGCGATCGAACTGCGGCTGCCCAACGGCCAGATCTGGAAACCCAACAACTACGACCGCAAACTGCATGGGCCGCAGCCGTTGTACATGGCGCTGACGGAGTCAATGAACCTGCCGACGGTGCGACTGGGTCTCGACATCGGTCTCGAAACGGTGATGCGGACCCTGCATGCCGCCGGCTATTCCGGCGATGCGCCTGCGCTGCCGTCGATGCTGCTGGGCGCACTGCCGATCGCACCGCTGGAAGTGGCGCAGATGTACGCCACTCTGGCGGCGGGCGGCTTTCAGGCGCCGTTGCTGGCGATTCGGGAGGTCCAGACCAAGGAAGGTCAGCCGTTGTCGCGCTATCCGATTCAGGTGCGCCAGACCTTGGCTGATGCGCCGGTGTATCTGACGGGTTGGGCGCTGCGCCAGGTGGTGGCACGCGGGACCGGACGGGGTGTGCACGCCGCGCTGCCGGCGAATACGGTCGTGGCCGGCAAGACCGGTACCACGGATGATTATCGCGACAGCTGGTTTGCCGGATTTGGCGGCGACCGCGTTGGTGTCGTGTGGGTGGGGCGTGACGACAACCAGCCGACCGGCCTGTCCGGCTCCTCCGGAGCGTTGCCGATCTGGGCGCGCATCATGAACGACATCGGCGTGCAGAGCCTCGATCCGATCCCGCCATCCGATATCGACGAAGTGCTGGTGGACCCGGCCTCGGGTCTGCGCGCGGACGATCATTGCGCTGGCGCGGAGACGGTGCCGTTTGCTCGGGGATCGGCGCCGGAGGGCTGGGCGCCCTGCGCAGATGCGCGCCCGTTCGACCCCAGTTCCTGGTGGCGCAGCATTTTTCGATGAACGTCTGCGCGGCGGTGCCGCGAGCTCGACGCCGTGCGGATACACTAGCGCCTCCTTGAATTGACGAGATGCTGATGCTGTTGCGCAGATTGTTCATCGTGGCCGCGACGATGGCGCTGGCCGCGTGTGCGACGACCCGGGGTGACAAGCAGATCTGGCCGTATCCGGAGCCGCCGATCGTGAGCTATCCGGCGCCTGCCTCCGAAGCGCCGTCGAACTCCAATGTTGGCGTCGGCGCTCCGGTCGTGACACCGCCGCAGACAGCGGAAGCCGTGAGCGGCGAGGCAGTCACCGCGTTGATGCGGCAGGCACGCGCTGCGCTGGACGCCGGCCATCCGGATCAGGCCGCGTCCTCGCTCGAGCGCGCCATTCGCATCGAGCCGCGCAACGCCTTTGTGTGGTCGCTGCTCGGCAAGACCTATCTGGCACAGGACAACTTTGTTCAGGCCGAAAATGTCTGCAGCAAATCCAACGCGCTGGCGCGTGGCAATCCCTATGTCCAGCTCGACAACTGGCGCACGATTCGGGCGGCGCGTGCCGCGCGGGGGGATGGCGCAGGTGCCGCCGAGGCCGCACGGCAAGTCGATGCCCTGGAGCAATCGTTGTCGGCATATCCCGCTCGGTGAGCGCGCAAGACGCCGCCGAGTTGCTCAGTAGTGACGGCCCGCTGGCGCAGCGGGTCGCCGGATTCGCGCCGCGCGCCGCGCAGCAGCAGATGGCGGCTAGCGTGGCGTCGGCACTTGAAGCCAATTCCGCGCTGATCGTCGAAGCCGGCACCGGGACCGGCAAGACTTATGCATATCTGGTTCCGGCGCTGCTGTCGGGCCGGCGCACGGTGATTTCCACCGGAACCCGCACCCTGCAGGATCAGTTGTTCCATCGCGATCTGCCGCGCGTGCGCGAAGCGCTCGCAGCGCCGGTGCGGGCCGCCTTGCTGAAAGGGCGCTCGAATTATCTGTGTTTGTACCGGATGAAGCGCGCTCGGCAGCAGCCGTCATTACGCTGGGCGTTCGATCGCCTGCGCGAAGTCGAGGAATGGGCGCGGCGCTCCGATGCCGGCGAACTTTCCGAGTTGGGCGAGTTTCGTGATGACGATCCGCTGACACGGCAAATCACATCGACCGCTGAAAACTGCCTGGGCGCGCGCTGCGAGGACTTCGAGAAATGCTTTGTCGCGCGGGCGCGGCGTAATGCGCAGGCCGCCGATCTGGTGGTGATCAATCATCACCTCCTGTTTGCGGACTTCCTGCTGAAAGACAACGGCTTCGGCCAGATCCTTTCCGGTGCTGACGCCGTCATCGTCGACGAGGCGCATCAGTTGCCGGAACTGGCCGCTCAGTTTTTCGGCAAGCGCGTATCGACGCGGCAGCTGCAGGAACTGGCCCGTGATGCGCAGCTGGAAGCGCAGAACTGCGGCGATCTGGGTGATGTCATCGAGTGCGCGCAGCGCCTTTCGGCTGACGTGAGCAGGCTGGAGCGGTGCTTCGTTTCAATGCGTGGCCGCCAGACCCTGCAGCAGCTGCGCGCTGCGGGCGAAGGTGAAATATCGCTGGCCCGTGTGCGCCAGTCGCTCGATGAGATGTACACGCTGTTGCTGCCGCTGGAGGAGCGCAACGCCGAACTCGCCGCGGTGCTGGAGCGCTGCGCTCAGATACGCGACAACTGGATTCATGTGCTGGCTGACGTCGCTGCGACAGATGAGGTCGCGGCCGAGTCCGAGGAAGTGCGTTGGGTCGAGCCCTTGCAGCGCGGGGGCAGTCTCAATGCAACGCCGATCGATCTTTCGAACGGCTTTCAGCGGATGCGTGCGACCTACCCGGGTGCCTGGATTTTTACGTCGGCCACCTTGGCTGCGGCCGGGGACTTTGGTCACTTTGTGCGGGCGTTGGGCTTGGACGATGCGCAGACGCAGTGCCTCGACAGTCCGTTTGATTTTGCGCAGCAGGCTCAGCTGTATCTGCCGCGCGGCTTGCCCGACCCGAACATGCAGGGCTACGCCGAGGCTGTTGCTGACGCGGCCCGGCCGTTGATCGAAGCCGCCGGCGGCGGCGCCTTCGTCTTGTGCACCAGCCATCGTGCGCTGCGGATCATCGCCGAGCGTCTCAGGGCCGCGCTGCCGATGCAGGTGCTGGTGCAGGGTGAGGACGGCCGCTCGGCATTGCTGGATCGCTTCACCGAAGACGGCAATGCGGTGCTGGTTGGCACCAGCAGTTTCTGGGAGGGGGTCGACGTACGTGGAAGTGCGCTGCGTGTGGTGATCATTGACCGCCTGCCGTTCGCGGCGCCGGGTGACCCGGTGTTCGAGGCCAAACTTGCCGCAATCCGTGCACGTGGCGGCAAGCCGTTCTTCGAGCTGCAGCTACCGGAGGCGATCGTGGCCCTGCGTCAGGGCGTTGGCCGGCTGATTCGCGATCCGGATGATCGTGGGCTGATCATGCTGTGTGATCCGCGCCTGACCGGAAAATCCTACGGCCAGCGCGTGCTGGCGGCGTTGCCGCGGATGCCGATCGTGCGGGATGCCGCAGCTGTGCAGGACTGGCTCACGCTGCTGCGGGAGGCGGCATGAAGGTGCTCGCACTGGATACCGCGACCGAGGCGTGCTCGGTTGCGCTGTCGGTCGACGGCAACGTGCTGGGGCGGCACGAGGTGGCGGGGCGCTCGCATACTCAGCTGCTGATGCCGATGGTGCATGCGTTGATGCAGCAGGCCGGGATCGGCTTTGCGCAGCTGGACGCCATCGCTTGCGGCATCGGTCCCGGCAGTTTCGCCGGTGTGCGGATCGGCGTTGGCGTGGTCAAGGGACTGGCGCTGGCGCTGGATCGGCCAGTGATCGGCGTGTCGTCGCTGGCGGCATTGGCGAAGCCGGTGCTGGATGCGGGGCAGGCACGCGTGCTCTGTGCAATCGATGCACGCATGAACGAGGTTTACTGGGCCGCCTACGGTGCCAACGAGCGCGGAATGCCAGCCGATATCGTATCGCCGCAGGTCATCGCGCCTGACGCGGTGGAGCCGGTTGGTGGTGGTTGCTGGGCTGCGGTTGGCACCGGATGGGGCACCTACGAGACACAGCTGCGCGCGGCGTCAGCAGCGCAGCTGAGCGGCGTCGACGGCACAGCGTTGCCGGACGCGCGTGCGCTGGTGCTGATTGCGCTGGAGGAACTGCGCCGGGGGGGCGGCATGGATGCTGACGCACTGGTCCCGGCGTATCTGCGCAACAAGGTCGCGCTGACCTTGAGCGAGCAACAGGCGCTGCGTCGGGGCTGATCCAGGCGCGTTGGTTGGACACATCGCATGCGGCGCTGGAGTCCATCGGTATTTTCGGGCACACTTCGCGTCCTTTCGCAGGCCCCCTCGGGGAATGCGCAACGTCTATGGTGGCCCGTGCCGGCCCTCCGCGACGGCAAGCTGTGAACCCCGCCAGGCCCGGAAGGGAGCAACGGTAGCGGTGTCGCCGGGTGCCGGAGCCAGCTGGTGCGGGCTACCGCCATAACGCTGTTTCCAGTCAGAAAGTTTCCGGTTTCCAGAAGAGATGCGCGACCGCTGACTGGAAACTGGAATCCGGAAGCCGGACACTGACCGCTATGAGCTATCTCGCACTCGCACGCAAGTATCGCCCCCGTCAGTTTCCTGATGTGATGGGGCAGGACCATGTGGTGAAGGCGCTGTCGCACGCACTGGACGGCGACAAGCTGCATCCGGCGATCCTGCTGACCGGAACGCGCGGCGTCGGCAAGACCACGCTGGCACGCATCATCGCCAAATGCCTGAACTGTGAGACCGGTGTTTCTGCGCATCCCTGCGGGGTTTGCAGTGCCTGCACCGAGGTCGACAGCGGACGCTTCGTCGATCTGCTCGAAATCGACGCAGCGTCGAATACCGGCGTTGACGATGTGCGTCAGCTGATCGACAACGCGCAGTACTCGCCGGCGCGCGGCCGTTACAAGGTCTACCTGATCGACGAAGTCCACATGCTGTCGAAGAGCGCGTTCAATGCGCTGCTGAAGACACTCGAAGAGCCGCCGCCGCATGTGAAGTTCATTCTCGCGACCACCGATCCGCAGAAACTGCTGGTTACGGTGCTGTCGCGCTGCCTGCAGTTCAATCTGAAACGTCTGCCGGTCGCGGTGATCCGCGATCAGCTGATCAAGGTGCTGGGCGATGAGAACATCGATTTCGAAACCGCGGCGGTGGTCGAGATCGCGCGCTCGGCAGACGGCTCGATGCGCGATGGATTGTCGCTGCTGGACCAGGCGATCGCGTTTGCCGGCGGCAAGACACTGCAGCGCGAGACGGTCGAGGACATGCTCGGTAGCGGAGGGCGTCAGACCCTGATCGAGATCATCGCCGCGCTGGCGAGCCGCAATGGCGATCAGCTGCTGGCCTGTCTGCAGAAGCTTGAGGCGCAGTCGCCGGACTATGCGGCATTGATCAACGATCTTTCCGCGGCGATGCAGCGCATCGCTGTGCTGCAGATGCTGCCCGGTGCGCGTACCGAAGACGACGACGAGGCGCTGGTGGCATTGACCTCGCAGTTCACGCCCGAGGATGTGCAGCTGGGCTACCAGATTGCCATCGGTGGGCGGCGCGACATGCCGTGGGCGCCGGATCCGCGTCTGGGCTTCGAAATGACCGTATTGCGGATGCTCGCGTTCCAGCCCGAAGAGGCAGGATCAACGGGGTCCATGCCGCCCACTGGTGGCGGGCAGGCGCGGAGTTCAGAGCCGTCCTCGCGGTCGGCAGCCGGCGGGGTCTCCGCTGCAGCGCCCAGCACCGCTGCGGCCGCTGCAGCGGCCGGACAGAGGCCGGCACCGTCTGCCGACATGATGCCAAAGCTGCCGCCGGATGCGAGCTGGCCACAGCGCGTCGAGGCCATGAGGATCGAGGGCTTTACGCGACAGCTCGCGCGGCACTGTGCCTGGGTATCGCAGGTCGGCAATGTGGTGCAGCTGGAACTGGATCCGCAGGTGCGACACGTGCTGCAGGAGGATCGCCGGGTCGAGCTGGAGGCGCAGCTGCGTCTGCAGCTAGGCGACAACATTCAACTGCGCATCAATACCGCGCAGGAGCAGGTCGAGCTGGCGTCGCCCGCGGTGCTGGCGAAGCAGGCGGAGATCGCCCGCCAGCGTGCAGCCGAGGAGTCGATCCAGGCCGATCCGGTGGTGCGGGCGTTTCGCGATCATTTCGGGGCGCAGATCCGCCCTGGTTCCATTCATCCGCTGGATTCCTGAAACGAATCCGGCCCGCGGCGTCAACGCCGCATGACCCCATGACAGGAGAGCAACGATGAAGGGTGGTGCACTCGGACAGATGATGCGCCAGGCGCAGCAGATGCAGGAGAACCTCAAGAAAGCGCAGGAAGAAGTCGCGCGCATGGAGGTGACCGGCGAAAGCGGCGCCGGCATGGTCAAGGTGACGCTGTCCGGCACGCATCAGGCGCACAAGGTCACGATTGCGCCGGAGGCACTGGGTGAGGACAAGGAATTCCTCGAAGATCTGATCGCCGCCGCCATCAATGATGCGGTGCAGAAAGTCGATGAGGCGTCGAAGGCGCGCATGGCGCAAGTCACCGCGGGCATGCAGCTGCCGCCGGGCATGAATCTCGGCATCTGAGCCGGAGCGCGTATCGCGTGAGGCCGATCCGGGAAACTCCGGGCCGGCTCCGCGTTACAGGATCATCCAGCTCTAGCGGGATGTGGGACTGCCGCCCATGGCCGGATCGCTGACGCTCGGTAGTCCGGTTTCGACGCGTCCGGCGCAGCGGCGGTAGAAGCCGCTGGGGTCGTCGCCGTCGAGCCGGATGTCCAGGTCGTACCAGTTGCCCTGCATGCTCAGCGACCACAGCGGTTCGATGCTGCTGCCGGCGGCTACCGCGTAGACCCAGGGACCGCCGCTGCCGTAGGCGGTGTCGGTCACGACAAAGCGGCAGGCCTGGCTGCCGCGGTTGATCAGCTGCAGGCTCAGCGCCGCGGCTGTCGGGACGTAGCACACGCGGACTTCCGGTTGCGCGGTATGGCGCTCGTCCAGCTGCGAAGCGTCGCCGCGAAAATGCCGATGCCAGCCGTTCGGTCCCAGGACCCACAGATCGTAGCGGCCGCCGTCGGCGGTCAGCGACCAGTCGTCTTCAATCCTCTCGCCGGCGGCAACACCATAGCGGCGTGGATTGCGCTCCAGGTGCAGGCGGTCGTAGACATGGAATACCGCACCGGCCTCACCACTGTTGGCAAACAGGATGCGCACACGGTCGCCGTCGGCCTGCGCGGTTGCGTGCAGTTCGTAGGCGAGTGCACGTGAGGGTCTGACGCCGGCGGCCTGCTGCGGTGGCTGTTGTGTGTCTTCGTCGGGCACCGGCACCTGATTTTGAGCGCCCTGGCTGTAGCGGATGGCGTCGGCTTCGAGCTTGCTGCGCTCGGGCAGGGTCGGCGGCGTCTCGTCGTTCGGATTGACGAAGTTGAACGCCTGCATCAGATCGCCGCAGACCATGCGTCGCCATGCGCTGATATTCGGTTCAACAACGCCGAAACGGGCTTCGAGAAAACGCAGCACCGAGGTGTGGTCGTAGGTCTGGCTGCAGACCCAGCCGCCGCGGCTCCATGGGGATACGGCATACATCGGAACGCGCGGGCCCGGGCCGAAAACACCGCCGTGGAAGGCGCTGCCGCTGTAGCGCTCTGAGTCGGTATCCACCGAGGCCTTACCCGCCATCGAGCCGTCGTCGTTCAGCGACGGCGCGCACGGCGGCGGCACATGGTCGAAGAAGCCGTCGTTCTCGTCGAAATTGACCAGCAGCACGGTGCGGCTCCAGACCTCGGGGTCGGCGGTCAGGGCCTTGATCACTTCTTGGATGTACCACGCGCCCTGGACCGGACTGGAGGGGCCGGGGTGTTCGGAGTACGTCGCGGGCGCAACGATCCACGACACCTGCGGCAATTTGCCGGCGCGAATGTCGTCGGCAAAGTCGGCCAGCATGTCGGGGTTCAGGATGTTGCCGCGCGGCATCGTGTTGGCGACGCCCTTGTACAGCGGATTGCCGGCATCGTCGGCGTCACGGTAGGCCGGGTAGGGTGAGCCGTCGGCGTTGTTGCCGGCCTGCTCATTGGCACGGCGATACTGCTGGAAGCCGGCCAGCGGGTTGTCGGTGAAGTTGTCCGGCAGGTTCTGGTACAGCTTCCAGCGGACGCCGGCGGCCTGCAGGCGTTCGGGATAGGTGGTCCAGAGGTAGCCGGCGCTGGAGGCATCCAGCGAGTCCCACTGATTGTTGATCGCCGGGCCGTTGCCGTCGCCGGTGGGATCGTTGGTGCCGGTCCAGTGGAACAGGCGATTGGTGTTGGTGCCGCCGTGAAAGGCGCAGTGATAGGCATCGCACACGGTAAAGGCTTCGGCCAGCGCAAACTGGAAATCGACTTCGTTGCGCGTGTAGTAGCCCATCGACTGCGGCTGCTTGTAGGTCGGCCAGTCGCCGAAGCGGCCGTTGTTCCATGCGGGTTGTGCGTTTTCCCAGGAATGCGGAGTGCCATCCACCCGCTGCGCATTACCGGCGCTGCTGTCGAGGTGATACGGCAGGATCACGCGTTCGCTGCCGTCACTGACGTAGCGCTGCGCCCAGACACTGCGTCCGTCTGGTTGCGGAACGGTAATGCGGTCGCCGAAACCGCGGACGCCGGCCATGGTGCCGAAGTAATGGTCGAACGAGCGGTTCTCCTGCATCAGGATGACCACGTGTTCGACGTCCATGATCGTGCCGGTGCGATTGTTGGCGGGGATTGCCAGGGCATCGCGGATGCATTGCGGCAGGGCCGCCAGCGCGGCCGACGAGCCGGCCAAGCGCAGGAAGTCGCGGCGATGCAGGCGGCTCATGTGCGCTTCCCGGAGAGCGTCTGCACGCAGGCCTCGGCCAGGGTGGCTGTTCCGGGCATGGGGGCGCAGTGCTTGTTACCGACTGGCGAGCCATCAGCGGGCTGGACGACGGGGGCGTTGCCGCTGCCGACCACCGGCGCCACCGAGCTGCCGCAGGCGGTCAGGCTGGTCAGGCAGATCACCGCGAGCGTGGCGGCCAATACCTTGAAGCTGCGCCCGGCTGGGCACATCGAGTTCGAATGCAGCATGTGTCGTTTCCCCGGGATGCTCGGAGCCGATCGGGTTGGCGTCGGCAGATGATTCCAGCGTGGAGCCGGCCATCAATCTGGCGGCAGACGGCCGGAACCGGCGGCAAGCCTAGCGGCGGACTGCGACAGTCAGATGACGCTTTCCGAGGTGAACGTGCGCGGGCGTCCGGTCGGCGCTATTCGGCAGCCGGTGTCGCCGCGCTCATGGTGTCGCGCAGTTGGCGAAACAGCGCGCGGCGCGCCTTGCTCATCGCCGGTGCTCCAGGTCGAGTCGGTGCATCGAGTTCGCGGCGGGCGTCACGCACCAGCGTGCGCAGCAGGGTTGAATCCGCATCAGGGTAGGTGTTGAGCCAGGCGTTCAGGCCGTCGTCGCCAGCCAGGATCCGCTCGCGCCAGTGCTCGACATCATGGAATGCGCGAGCGTCATGAACGCGGTTTGCGCGGGTTCGCTCCAGCGCCTGCTGCAGCGGTTCGGTATCGGCGGAGCGCAGCAGTTTGCCGACGTACTGCAGCTGGCGTTTGCGTGCGCCATGCGCCGTGATGCGGCGTGCTTCATCCAGGGCCTCGCGCAGCCGCTCGTCCATTTCGATCTCGTCGAGTTGGGTGACCGGAAGCGCGAGCAGCGCCGCGCCCAAATCCTGCAAAGCGAGCATTGATTTCTTACGCTGGGTCTTGCTCGGCCCCAGTTCGTCTTCAGGATCGGGCGCAGTCGGGTCGAACGGGCGGCGGGGCATTGAGGATGCGTTCTGGCGGCAGGAGGGCGCGGATTGTGACAGGGATCAGGTGACAAGGCTCGGTGCCTTGCGTCCGGTCAGCGCACTGATCCGCGCCAGTTGATCGGCCGCTGCCGCGAGTGGGGCCAACGCTTCTGCCGGATTCCAGCCCTGGGCGCTGGGATCCTTCTCGTAGCGCTCTAGGTAGACCCGCAAGGTTGCGCCCTGGGTGCCGGTGCCGGACAGGCGCATGACGATGCGAGCTTGCTCCCCGCAGACCACGCGCAGACCCTGGGCTACGGCGATACTGCCGTCGACCCGGTCCTGATAGCTGAACTCGTCGGCGGTTGTGACTTCGTAGCCGGAGACCTGCTGGCCCTGCAGCGAGGCCAGGCTGCCGGCAAACGCCTGCATCACCGCTTCGGCGTGAGTGGCGGGTAGCTCGTCGTAATCATGGCGGGCGAAGTAGTGCCGGCCGTAGTGCTGCCAATGCGCCTCGGCGATCTCGCGCACGCTGCGGCCACTGATCGCCAGCACGTTGAGCCAGGCCAGGACCGCCCAGAGTCCATCCTTCTCGCGCGCATGCGACGAGCTGGTGCCGAAGCTTTCTTCACCGCAGATCGTGACGTTGCCGGCGTCGAGCAGGTTGCAGAAGAACTTCCAGCCCGTGGGTGTCTCGTACAACGGCACTTTCAATTCTTTTGCCACGCGATCTGCTGCGCGAGAAGTCGGCATTGAGCGTGCAATGCCACGCAGGCCGTCGCGATAGCCTGGCAACTGCGGCAGATTCGCCGCCAGCATTGCCAGCGAATCGCCCGGCGAGATGAAGATGCCGCGGCCCAGAATCATGTTGCGGTCGCCGTCGCCGTCACTGGCGGCCAGCAGTTCAGGTGCGCCCTCGCCGAAGGCGAGATCCACCAGATGCTTGCCGTAGACCAGGTTGGGGTCTGGGTGGCCACCACCAAAGTCCGGCAGCGGGTTGGCATTGAGAATGGCGCCCGCTGGGGCGCCCAACTGCTCGACCAGAATGCGCTGCGCATAGGGACCGGTGACCGCATGCATGGCGTCGAAGCGCAGGCTGTGACCTTTCTTGATCCAGTCGCGCATGCGGTCGAAGTCGAACAGTGACTGCATCAGTGCGGCATAGTCGTCGACGCAGTCAACGATTTCGATGGTCGTGCCTTCGAGCGTCTGCTCACCGCGGCGGTCGAGATCGATATCCGCGTCATCGCAGTTGCGGTAGCGCGTGATGCTCTTGCTCTGCTGATAAATGCGGTCGGTCAGGCCTTCGCCGGCCTGGCCGCCTCCGGCGATATTGAACTTGACCCCAAAGTCGCCATCCGGCCCCGCCGGATTGTGGCTGGCGGTGAACAGCAGACCGCCCGCAGCGCCGCGCTTGCGGATCAGGTTGGACGCGGCAGGCGTCGACAGCAGCCCTCCCTGACCGACAACGATATGGCGTACGCCATTGGCGGCGGCCATGGAAATCGCGGTGCGGATGGCATCGCGGTTGTGATAGCGGCCATCGCCGCCGATCACCAGCGTTGCGCCGCGAATCTCGGGTGCGCAGTCGAAGATCGATTGCAGGAAATTTTCCAGATAGTGTGGCTGCTGGAAGACCGTGACCTTTTTGCGCAGGCCTGCGGTGCCGGGCTTTTGGTCGAGATAGGGTTTGGTGGTGATTTCGCGTATGGGCATGATCGTGCGTCCGTGATCGAGATGCGTGTTTGTCGGACCTGTGTCCCTATCTTATAGTCCGCGCATGCAAGCGACCACGCATCTTTGTCCGTGCTGCGGAAAGCCCCGCAGCATTGCGCATCTGCTCGAACTCTACGAGCGGAACTTTCGCTTGCTTGAGCGTCTGTTGCCTGAAATGGACATTCCGTTCGACGCTGCCGTTTCCCGAAGTGCCAGCGATTGCCCGTTGCATCTGCAGGTGACTGATCGTGATCGGTATACCCTGAATCTGCGCCTGACCTACGAGTTCACCGACGAGAACGGCATGCGAAGGCAGCCGGATCTCTGGATTCGGGTTTATCGCGATGCCGGTGTCGCCGAGGCGCTGCAGTGCAGCCAGCGGCCGCCGTGGCTGGCGGCAGATGAGGCCGATCCCGCCGCGCATGCGTTCCTGTCCGAGCAGTGGCGGCGCAATCTGATGCTGAACAAGTGGCTGGAATATCTGCTGGAGCACGGACACGGATTCGGCATGAGTGAGCGACCCCGCGTCGCTGCGGCGGTTTAGCGGCGCTCGCTTTCGAATTGGCGCCCCGTCGCCCCGTCATTTCCGGATGTCCGCATCTGCGACCAATGCGGGTTGCTCGATTGTCATGATGTTGGGCGCATCGCGCTTGTGCGCGCAACTCCTGCCAGGCGCAATGCAGACAGGAGATTGACACCGCCTTTAGCTGCCGCGGTTGCTGTTCCGGTGTGGGTGTATTCCGATAGGCGACTAGATCGCTCCGGCCTGCTCAAGGAGCGCGGCGACCGCTTGGGCGATGCGCCGATATCCGGCAGCGTTGGGATGGATCGGGTCGGATTTCAGTTTGCGATCAGCCAGCACTGCGGTGATCGCATCCTCTTGCAGTGGCAGATGGAGGCGCCGCGCCAGCTCGCCATAGGCCGGCTCGCTGCTTCGGAGCAGCAGTTTGGGCTCGGGCACCGCGAGAAGCACGACCTCTGCACCGTGCGCGCGAATCATGGTCACCATCGCTTCAAGGTTGCGGGCCATTGCTGAGCGGTCCTGCTGACGCAGCATGTCGTTGCCGCCGAGACACAGGATCACCAGTGCCGGCTCGGTTTCGTCCAGCGTCTGCGGCAGGCGGTCTAGGCCCTCGCCGGTGGTCTCACCTGGCACGCCGGCATTGATCACGCGTCGTCCGATGATGGCTTCGAGCTGCGCCGGGTAGGCCTGCCCGGGCGCGGCCCCGGTGCCGTGTGTCAGGCTGTCGCCGAAGGCCAGGATCACCGCGTCACTCGCCAGTGGCGACAGCTTCGGTGTCTTGTTGCCGCAGCCTGCGACCAGAACCGCCAGCAGCAGACCCATGATCCACGCGCGAAACATGTCTTGCGCGCCGGATTGATGCGTCGGCACACTGCGGCTCTTTTGAACTTCGGGTGCGGTTGACATGATTTATGCGCTGGACGAAATGACACCGCAGTGTAGCGAGGGCAGCTGGGTGGCCGACACAGCAACGCTGATCGGCGACGTGCGCCTGGGGCGCGACGCCAGTGTGTGGTTCGGCTGCGTGCTGCGCGGCGATAACGATGCCCTGATCATTGGCGCCGGCAGCAACATCCAGGACGGCTCAGTGCTGCATACCGATCATGGTCTGCCGCTGCGAGTCGGCGAGGGTTGTACCGTCGGACATCTGGCGATGCTGCATGGTTGCGAAGTCGGCGATAACACGCTGATCGGTATCAAGGCCGTGGTACTGAATCGCGCCCGTATCGGGCGCAACTGCATCGTCGCCGCCAATGCCCTGGTGACCGAGGGCAAGCAGTTTCCCGATGGTGTGATGATTATGGGCGCCCCGGCCAAGGTCGTGCGCGAGCTGCTGCCGCAGGAAATTGAAATGCTGCAGGCGATGGCGCGGCACTATGTTGAAAATGCGCGCCGCTATCGGCGGTCGCTGGTCGCCGTTACGCCTTGAACTGCTTGGGATAGGCGTAATGGCGCTCGACGCCGCTGCGCTCGGTGACGTCACTCCAGCAATTGGCGTCGAAGCCCAGCTGGACGACTGCGCAGGTCGGCATGTCATCGAAGCTGCAGTGCGCAAGCGCGTGGGCCAGCTCGGTGAAGCCCGGGTTGTGGCCGAACAACATGACGTGCGTGTCGGCGTCGTCGAGCAGCTGTACCAGCGTCAACAGGGTGTCCGCTGACGCTTCGTAGATCCTGGGCTGGATCGACACCGCAGCAGGATCCACGCCCAGCGCGTCGGCGAACAGCCGGGCGGTAGTGAGCGCGCGCACAGCGGGACTGGAGACCATGCGGTCGGGTCGTCCGATCAGGCTGGATACGTGGGCCGCCATGCGCGGGGCATCGCGACGGCCGCGGTCGTTCAGCGGGCGCTCGAAGTCGCTCAGTTCCGGGTAGTTCCAGGACGATTTGGCGTGACGCACAAGAGTCAGCAGACGCATGCGGATTCATTGCGGGCAATTGATACGGACATTCTAGGCCGGTGCGGATGACAGCGGCAGGTAAACGTCGTAGCGCGCCTGCTTTCCGCTGAGCTGGAATGCCGGTTTGCAGTCTGCCAGGAAGGGGGCATCCATCGGGCGTTTGACGACAACGCGCCGTCGCGCCGCTCGCAGTGCCGGGCCTAATAGGGCGTCGGCATCATCGTCTCCGCCGATCAGCTCGCGCAGGAACTGCATTTCCTTCTGTGGCAGGGCCGATTTGTCGCGGTGGGGATACATCGGATCGAGGTGGATCACGTCCCAGCTGCGGCCGCTGCACATCAGGCCGACGGCGTCCGCCTCGACAATGTCGATGCGTTGAGCCGCTTCGTGGGTGTCGTCACGGCCCAGTGCGCGCCGGTGTGCATCGCGCAGCAACGCAACCAGATCCGAATGACGCTCGGCCAGAGTGACGGTGGCACCGAGTGCGGCAAGGACGTAGCCGTCGCGCCCCAGACCGGCGGTGGCATCCAGTACGCTCAGGCCCGGCTCCTTGTGCATTCCGATCGCACGCGGCAACAGCTCACGACGTCCGGCCGCAATGCGACGGCGCACGTCCGCTGCAGACCAGTCGGCGCAGACCGGCTTGACCTGGGGGCGATGTGCGGCTCGCAGACTCAGCCGGTCCTCCAGCTGAACCAGCTCAAACAAAAAACCCCGGACGTCGCCGTCCGGGGTTGGATGCTGCGTGTTCGACAAGGCTTACAGCTTGCTGGCGTCGAAGAAGCCGGCCATGCGCTGGGCCAGCATCATGTCGCCCTCAATCTGCAGCTTGCCGGTCATGAACGCGGTCATGCCGTTGAGTTCACCCTTGAGCAGTGCCACCAGATCATCGTCTTCCATCGTGATGGTCAGGTCGGCGCTGGCTGCGGCACCTTCGCTGCCAGTGCAGGCACCGTTTTTGATGGTGACGTGTGCCGGAGCCGAGCAATTGAACTGGATCGTGCAGTCGGCGCCACCGGCGGCATCGGCATTGAAGGCAGCGGGCAGCTTCTTGAGCAGTTCTGCGGCGGACATCGACATCTCCAGGAGAAGTTAAGGAGTCGGCATCCTACGCAGGAGTCGGGGGATCGGCAACCATGCAAACGGACGAGTGGAAAGCGTGATTACTGCCGCGGCTTTGGCACGCTGCTCAGCGCGCCGAGCAGGCGCTGGCCGACGGCGGGACTGAGCAGAATGACATTGATGCTGCCCGGATAGATCTTGCCGCTGGCACGCAGCGCGGCAATCGCTTCAGCGTCATCCGCGTGGTGCAGCAGGACGAAATCGACATCGCGGACCAGTTGCGTTTCGATATCGCGAAATGCCCGAAATGCGGTGCCCTTGGGGCTTCGACTGACCTGATCGATTTCACGCAGGCTGAGGTAGCTCTGGTAATCGATCATTCCGAAGCCGACAGCAGAAAATGCGCACGCGCCAAGGCAATCGGCTGCTCAGGTGAGCGCTGCCAGCAGCGCACCATACAATGCGCTACGCGCAGCCCTTCACGCGTGACTTCACAGCGTGCATAGCATTCCGTGTCGCGACCCGGGAGCAGATAGTCGATCGAAAAGTCGATGCTGCGTGGTACACGCTCTTCGTCCCCGGTCAGTAACAGGTGCAGCAGCGCCGCGTTCTCCATGAATGCCGCAGTCACACCGCCGTGAATCGCTGGCAGCGCACGATTGCCGATCAGGTCGGGTCGAAATGGCAGGCGCGACAGTGGCGCCCCGTCGTGCAGGCTGAGTTCGACTCCGAGATAGCGTGAATATGGAATGCAGTCGACCAGCGCGGAAAATTCGCCATCATTCCGCGCGCGCTGTCGCGCCAGGAGCAGAGCCGTGCTCATGTGCGGGCCGCCGGGGTGCGGGAGGAACGCATGAAGACGCCTTGTGAAAGTGCAACCGGGCGCTCCGGGTCCGTCTGCCAGACGGTGGCGCGGGTGAACGCGATGCTGCGCGTCAGCCGATAGCATTCGGCGCGGCAGATGACGGTGTATCCCTTCAAGGCCGGCCTCAAGTAATCCATGCGCAGGTCGATCGTCGCCACCGGTTCGTATTGGGGAAAGCTGGCCAGAACTGCAGCGCCGCTGGCCGAATCGACCAGCGAGGTGATCACTCCAGTGTGGATGACGCCACGCTCCAGGTCGCCGAGCCATTCGTCGCGATAAGGCAGCTCCATCTCGACGTGTCCGCGACCGGCGGCGGTAATCTTCATTTCGCACGCGTTCGAGTACGGCACCACCTCGCTGAAGCGCCGCGCAAAGGTTTCGAATTCCGCTGGAATCGGCATGGTGTGGGTTTCTTACGGAAAGCTGGACGAACATTGTAGAGCTCGAGTCTGCGGACTGCGCAGCGGCTTCCGGTACACTGCCGCCATGGATACCGGTGGTGCGGTAAGCGAGATGACAGAGCTGGAGCGTCGGCTGCGTATGGCAATGACCCGCACTTCGCTCGATGCCCCGCGGCCAATGTATGGTCTGGAGATGCCGTTTCACCTGGATCGTTTGCTGCCGGCGAAAATGATCGAGTCGCTGCGTCCTGCTGCGGTGCTGGCGCCGGTGATCAAGCGTGGTGACGATTTGAGCATGTTGCTGACGGTGCGCTCGCAGCAGTTGCGGTCGCATCGGGGACAGATCAGTTTTCCCGGCGGCCGGCGCGATGATACGGATACCGATATCGTACATACCGCGCTGCGGGAGGCGAATGAGGAGGTTGGGCTGAGCGCGGATCAGGTCGAAGTCATTGGCTATCTGGACGACTATCCGACTCTGACGCGCTACCGGGTCACGCCGGTCGTGGGCATCGTCCATGGTAATCCGGCCTTGAGTATCGACCCGAGTGAAGTGGCGGAGGCGTTTGAGGCGCCGCTGTCGTTTGTGCTGAATCCGGCCAACTATGAGCGCAAGATTCTGGGACGCGATGGTCTCAATGTGCCCTTCTTCGAGCTCAATTGGCGGCAGTACCGGATTTGGGGTGCGACCGCCGGCATGCTGTGGAACCTGACGCAGATGGTGACCCGGGGATGAGCGATTCCCTGGCAGAAGCCCTGCGTCTGCAGCGACGTGCCGCTGCTCTGGGCTTCGACTGGCGCGAGCTGGGGGAGTTGTGGCTCAAGCTGGCCGAGGAGGTTGGCGAGCTGCAGCAGGCTGTGGGGCAAGGCGAAGACGCGATCCGCGATGAGTTGGGCGATCTGATGTTCATGGCAGTGAATCTGTCACGCCATCTGGGGGTCGATCCGGATGTCGCGCTGGCGGGTGCCAATGCAAAATTCCTGCGGCGATTCGGCCTGATTGAATCACGGCTCGATCAATTGCCGCCGGTTGGTGACCCGCGGCGCCTGGATGCAATGGAAGACATTTGGCAGGAAGCCAAGCGCCGAGAGAAATAGCGCGGAAGTGGGGGAGATCGACGGAACGGTGAGTCCGCCGACTGACAGATAGACAGGGGGAGTCATGCGTATTGGTATCGTGGTGGACTCCGGCTGCGATTTGCCGCCGGAATTTATTGAACAGAACAACATCGGCATTCTGCCAATCACGATCCATCTCGATGGGCAGGATCTGGTTGACGTGCGCGATCCGGCGGTTACTCTGGATTTCTATCGCCAGCGCCAGGGCGCCAAGGGTGATGCCGGAACCTCGCCGTTCTCGATCGAGCAGATCAAGCAGGTCTTTCTCGAGCGCCTGGTGATCGATTACGACTTTGTGTTCTGTCTGACCATCGCCAGCAGTCGTAGTCCGATTCACGAGAATGCGGTTAAGGCGTCGTTCGCCATTCTCAGTGATTACAAGCCGATCCGCACGGCAGCCGGAGTGCCGGGGCCGTTTTCGCTGCGGGTGATCGACACGCAGAATCTGTTCGCCGGGCAAGCGATTCCGGCGGTCGAGGCGGTGCGCATGATCAGCGAGGGTGTCGCGAATCCGAACAAGATTCGAGAGCGGCTCGAATTCATCGCTCACAACACCTACGGCTATCTGATCCCGCGGGATCTACAGTATCTGCGTCTGCGGGCGAAGAAGAAGGGTGATCGTAGCGTCGGGCTGTTCGGTGCCATGCTGGGCACTGCGCTCGACATCAAGCCGCTGATTCGCGGTTATCGGAATGAGACCGGACCAGTGGCGAAGTTGCGTCACTTCGACGATGCCGCGGAAAAACTGCTGACGTATGCCGCTGCCCGGGTCGAGAAAGGTTTGCTCACTCCCACGCTGTGCCTGAGCTACGGTGGTGAGCTGGACGACATGCGCCGCCTGCCGGGCTATGCGACCCTGATCAAGGTCTGCCACGACCACGGGGTGGAGGTCTTCGAGAGCATCATGAGTGTCACCGGCGGCATCAATGTCGGGGACGGCGCGTTTGCGGTGGCGTTTGCGGCAGAGGAGCACGAGCTGGACCTGTGATGGCTCCGGCTGGTGGGCGCGCTGCGCGGTAAGCTATGCGCCCCTCAACTCTGCTTTTTCAATTCTCATGACACAGACCCGCATCGGCATTCTCGGCGCCACTGGCCGCATGGGCTGCGCGGTTTATCAGGCCGCGGAACAGGCGCAGAACGTCCGCGTAGGCGCAGCGTTTGAACGCGCAGGCCATCTGCAGCTGGGCGCCGATCTCGGTCCGATTGCCGGACGCGCGCCGGGCCTCGTGCGCATCAGCGCCGATGTTGCTGCCGCGATGCCGAATTTTGATGTGCTGATCGACTTCACTCGTCCGGAGGGCACGATGGCCGTACTGCCGCTATGCGTTGAGGCGGGCAAGGCCATGGTGATCGGAACGACCGGACTGGATCCGGCTCAAAAGGCGCAACTTTCCGCAGCGGCGCAGCACATCCCGATCTGCGTTGCGGCTAACTTCAGCGTCGGCGTCAATCTGACACTGAAACTGATCGAGGAGGCTGCCCGAGTGCTCGGTGAAGACTTCGACATTGAAATCGTCGAGGCGCATCACCGACACAAGGTCGATGCGCCATCGGGGACCGCGCTGGCCATGGGCGAGGCGGCTGCGCGTGGGCGCCAGCGGGAGCTGGCCGATTGCGCCGTATACGCGCGCGAAGGGCATACCGGAGAGCGCGTTGCTGGCGCCATCGGCTTTGCGACGGTGCGCGGCGGCGATGTGGTTGGTGATCACACCGTGATGTACCTGGGCGAGGGTGAACGTGTCGAGATCACGCACAAGGCTTCGAGCCGGCAGAATTTCGCGCGTGGCGCTGTCCGCGCCGCCGCCTGGTTGCAGGGACGCGCGCCCGGGCTGTACAGCATGCGCGACGTGCTGGATCTCTAGATGTCCGATTCATCGATGAACCCCGTCACCATCCGGTCCGCGCGTCCAGGCGACGCGCCGCTGATTCTTGAGCTGATCCAGGCGCTGGCCGCGTACGAAAAGCTGTCGCACGAGGTTGTGGCGACAGCCGATGGACTGGATCAGCATCTGTTTGGCGAGCGCCCGTACGCCGAAGCGCTGATGGCCGAGGTGGGCAGTACTGCCGTCGGTTTTGCGCTGTACTTCCATAACTACTCGACGTTTCTGGGGCGGCCGGGAATCTATCTCGAGGATCTGTTCGTGCAGCCCGAGCATCGGGGCCGCGGTATCGGCAAGCGCCTGTTGGCGCAGTTGGCACAGATTGCTTTGGCGCGCGGCTGCGGGCGGCTGGAATGGTCGGTGCTGGACTGGAATGAGCCGGCGATTGCGTTCTACCGCAGTCTGGGTGCGCGCCAGCTCACTGAATGGATCGGCAACCGCGTGACCGGCGACGCGCTGCAGGCGCTGGCCGCAACGGCGGAGGACGCGTAAAACGTCTCCGGAGGATGCTGGCGCACCCACGGTGCGCCCGTCATCCATCTGCAAATCAGGAGAGGGGCTCATGAATCTGAAGGCAAGCCGCATCGCCACAGCGTTGTGCATGGCGCTGCCCGTGGCGGCACTGGCTGCGGTCGAACCGGATTGGGCCGCGCTGAGCGCGGCGGATGCCCCTCATCTGGTGGAGCAGCGACGCTATCTGCACCAGCACCCGGAGCTCTCGAACCGGGAATTCAAGACCGCCAAGTACCTTGCCACGCAGCTGCGCGGCCTCGGACTCGAGGTCAAGACCGGCGTGGCACACACGGGTGTGGTGGCAGTGCTCAAGGGCGCACTGCCGGGGCCGGTGGTGGCACTGCGGGCGGATATCGATGGCCTGCCGGTGACCGAGGCGGTCGATGTGCCGTTCAAGTCCACCGTGCGCGCGCAATACGATGGCAAGGATGTCGGTGTGATGCACGCCTGCGGTCATGACGGCCATATGGCGATCCTGCTCGGCGTCGCACGCCTGCTGACAGCGCAACGCGAGCGGCTGCCCGGCACGGTCAAGTTCATCTTCCAGCCGGCCGAGGAAAGTCCGCCGGTCGGCGAGGAGGGTGGGGCCGCGTTGATGGTGAAGGAGGGTGTGCTGGATGCCTCGCCCAGGCCGGACGTGATCTTCGGCCTGCATCTGTTGTCGATGTTCGAGGTTGGAAAGGTCGGCTATCGCGCCGGCGGCATCATGGCCAGTGCGGATGACATGCGCATCGTGGTTCATGGCAAGCAGACGCACGGTGCCGCACCCTGGCTGGGGGTCGATCCGATCGTGGTTGCGTCCCAGATCGTGCTGGGCCTGCAGACGATTCCCGCGCGTCAGACCGTGGCGACCCAGGCGCCGGTGATTGTCTCGATCGGCAAGATCGACGGCGGTGTACGTGACAACATCATTCCCGACCGTGTCGAAATGAAGGGGACGCTGCGCGCACTCGACGAGGACATGCGCCAGGATCTGCAAATGCGGGTGCGGCGTACTGCGGAGAAGATTGCCGAGTCGGCCGGCGCCAGCGCCGAGGTGTTCTTCTCCGAGCGGCATGCCTATCCGGTGACTTTCAACGACCCGGAACTGATGACGCAGATGCTGCCGGCGCTACGCGGCGAGTTCGGGGATGCGCTGTTCGAGGCGCAGCCGATTCTGGGCGCGGAGGATTTTTCGTTCTTCCAGCAGAAAATTCCAGGACTGTACCTGTTTGTCGGCATCCGCCCGCATGATGTGGTGCCGGAAGGTTTTGCCTCGAATCATTCGCCGAATTTCACGATGGACGAAGCGGCGCTGCAGACCGGGGTGCGCGCGCTGACGCGCCTGACCTGGGACTATCTTGGCGGCGGCTGAACGCGATGACGACATCGGCGCGCCACCGCGCGCCGCGATCCGTGGGCGCGGGACGGCGGTTGCGCCCGCGGGGCGGTTCGAGTCGACGATCCGCGAGGCGGTCGATGATGGTTGGGATCTGCCTCCGGATCCCGCGCCAGCGCCGCAGACCGAAGTGTTCGTCGATCACGCGCGCAGCATCATCACCCGCAACACCTCGCCAGATCTTCCGTTCGAGCAATCGATCAACCCCTACCGGGGCTGCGAGCATGGCTGTGTCTACTGCTACGCGCGCCCGGCGCAGGCCTATCTGAACCTGTCGCCGGGTCTCGATTTCGAGACCAAGCTGTTTTACAAGCCCAATGCGGCGGTGCTACTCGACGCGGAGCTGCGCAAGCCGGGATACCGGCCCTCGATGATCTCGCTGGGGGCCAATACCGATCCGTATCAGCCGATCGAACGCAAGCTCGGCATTACCCGGTCGATCCTGGAGGTGCTGAGGCGATTCCATCATCCCGTCGGCATTGTCACCAAGGGCGCGGCGATGATCGAGCGGGACCTGGACCTGCTGACTGAATTGGCGCGGGATGAGCTGGTGCACGTGGCGATCTCGATCACGACGCTCGACCCGGAACTGAAGCGGCGCCTGGAGCCGCGTACGGCCGCGCCGGCAACCCGCCTGCGGGTCATCGAACGGCTGAGCGCGGCCGGTGTGCCGACGATGGTGTTCTTCTCCCCGGTGATTCCGTTCATCAACGATGCGGAGATGGAGGCGGTGCTGACGGCGGCGCGCAACGCCGGCGCCGCGCACGCCAGCTACATCCTGCTGCGTCTGCCGCATGAGGTGAAGCTGCTGTTCCGGGATTGGTTGGCAACGCACTATCCCCAGAAGGCTGACCATGTGATGAGCCTGGTGCAGCAGATGCGCGGGGGGCGCGACAACGACAGTCAATTCGGCAGTCGCATGCGCGGGCAGGGGGCTTATGCGGATGTGCTGGAACAGCGTTTCAAGGCTGCCTGCCGGCGGCTGGGCCTGAACCTGTCGCGCGGACCGGCGCTGCGGCTGGACCGGTTTGCGCCGCCGCTGGCGCCTGGCGATCAGCTCGGTCTGGGTTTTTAAGAGAATGTTCGAAAAGTCGTGGACGATGACGGGGCGCACCAATATAATGCTGGGCTAATCCGGCACGGGGGCTTGAGCCCCCGTTTCCATGTCCGCCGAACGGATTAGATACCAACGCATGACTGACCTTAAACCCGCTTTGCTCGCACTCGCGGACGGCTCTATTTTTCGCGGCGTTTCGATCGGGGTTGACGGTCAGACGGTCGGCGAAGTCGTCTTCAATACCGCCATGACCGGCTATCAGGAAATCCTGACGGACCCGTCGTATCGCGAACAGATTGTGACGCTGACGTATCCGCACATCGGCAATGTCGGCACCAACGACGAGGATGCCGAGTCCGAGCGGGTGCAGTTGGCGGGCCTGGTGCTGCGCGAAGTTCCTCGCGCGCACAGCAGCTTCCGTTCGACCGAAGACTTCCGCGTTTATCTGAAGCGGCAGAAGACCGTTGCCATTGCCGGCATCGATACGCGGCGTCTGACGCGCATCCTGCGCGACACCGGTGCTCAGAATGGATGCATCGTCGCTGGCGGTCGGATCAGTGAGAAGAAGGCGCTGGCCGCGGCGCAGGGCTTTGCCGGTCTGAAGGGCATGGATCTGGCGCAAGTGGTAACGGTCGAGAAGGCCTATCCCTGGACGCGTGGATCGTGGGAGCTTGAGAGCAATCGTGAAATCGAGCGCAGTGGCGGCAGCCGCCATGTGGTGGTCTACGATTTCGGCGTCAAGCGCAATATTCTGCGCATGCTGGTTGACCGCGATTGCCGCGTCACTGTGGTGCCCGCCAAGACGACGGCCAAGGAAGTGCTCAAGCTCAAGCCGGACGGCGTGATGTTGTCGAATGGACCCGGGGATCCGGAGCCCTGTGACTACGCGATCAAGGCGGCACGTGAGCTGCTGGCCAAGAAAACTCCGATGTTCGGTATCTGTCTGGGACATCAGATTCTTGGCTTGGCCGCTGGTGCGCGCACGCTGAAGATGAAGTTCGGACATCACGGTGCCAACCATCCGGTGCAGGATCTTGAAACCGGCCATGTGCTGATCACCAGTCAGAACCATGGTTTTGCGGTGGACGAGCAGAGCTTGCCGGCCAACGCGCAGGTGACGCATCGCTCGCTGTTCGACGGTTCGAACCAGGGCATCCGCTTGACGGATGCGCCAGCCTTCAGTTTCCAGGGGCATCCTGAGGCCAGCCCCGGCCCGCACGACGTCGGTATGTTGTTTGACCGCTTCGTGCAGCTGATGGCGGACGCGCACTAAGCCATGTTCGGCGTAACCGACATCACCACTTACGTCATTGGGGTGGTGATCATCGTTCTGCTGCCCGGTCCGAATTCGATGTTCGTGCTCAGCGTGGCGGGGCGCGGCGGCGTGGCCGCTGGATATCGCGCCGCCTGCGGCGTCTTCGTCGGCGATCTGGTGCTGATGCTGGCGGCTGCAGCGGGCATGGCGTCAGTGCTGCAGGCCTATCCGGGTCTGTTCGGCGTATTCAAGCTGGCCGGCGCAGCCTATCTGGCGTGGCTGGGCATCGGACTGTTGCGCTCAGCCTGGCATAGCTGGCATCACGGTGCGGAGGCTCAGGCGATTCCGGCGCGTCCGCTGTCGATGACGCGGCCGTTTACCCGTGCGCTGACTATCAGTTTGCTGAATCCCAAGGCGATCCTGTTCTTTGTCTCGTTTTTCATCCAGTTCGTCGATCGTAGCTATGCCCATCCGGCTCTGACCTACGCGGTGCTCGGCGGCATCGTGCAACTGGCCAGCTTCAGCTATCTGACCGCACTGATCTTCGCCGGCCACCGCCTTGCAGCGAAGCTGCGCGCGCGCCATCGCATGTCGGCCGGCGCCAACGGCGGTGTTGGCGCCCTGTTTTTAACCTTCAGCGCTCGGCTGGCGACAGCCGCGGCGGGATAAGACCTTTACAGACCCTAGAAAGATGCCAAAACGTAACGACATCAAGAGCATCATGATCATCGGCGCGGGTCCGATCGTGATCGGACAAGCCTGCGAGTTCGACTACTCCGGTGCACAGGCGTGCAAGGCATTGCGCGAAGAGGGGTATCGCGTGGTGCTGGTCAACTCCAATCCGGCCACGATCATGACGGATCCGGAAATGGCCGATGCGACCTACATCGAGCCGATCCGCTGGCAGGCGATCGAGAAGATCATCGAGAAGGAGCGCCCGGATGCGTTGTTGCCGACCATGGGTGGGCAGACGGCGCTGAACTGCGCGCTGGATCTGGCGCGCGAAGGCGTGCTGGCCAAATTTGGCGTCGAGCTGATCGGCGCCAGCGAAAAGGCGATCGATGTCGCCGAGGACCGCCAGAAATTTCGCGATGCGATGACCGAGATCAACCTCGGTTCGGCGCGCTCTGCGGTGGCGCATTCGATGGACGAGGCCCGGCGCATCCAGGTCGATATTGGCTTTCCGGTGATCATCCGTCCGAGCTTTACCTTGGGTGGTACTGGCGGCGGTGTTGCCTACAACATCGAGGAATTTGAAGACATCGTGATGCGCGGTCTCGATCTGTCGCCAACCAATGAGGTTCTGATCGAAGAATCGCTGCTTGGTTGGAAAGAGTTCGAGATGGAGGTGGTCCGCGACCACAAGGACAACTGCATCATCATCTGCAGCATCGAAAACTTTGATCCGATGGGTGTACATACCGGCGACTCGATTACGGTTGCGCCGGCGCAGACCCTGACCGACAAGGAATACCAGATCATGCGCAACGCGAGCATCGCGGTACTGCGCAAGATTGGCGTCGATACCGGTGGATCGAACGTCCAGTTTGCGATCAATCCGGCGGATGGCCGCATGATCGTCATCGAAATGAATCCGCGCGTGTCGCGTTCGTCGGCGCTGGCGTCGAAGGCCACCGGCTTCCCGATCGCCAAGATCGCGGCCAAGCTGGCTGTCGGCTACACCCTGGACGAGTTGCGTAACGAGATCACCGGAGGCGCAACGCCGGCGTCGTTCGAGCCGTCGATCGATTACGTTGTCACCAAGATTCCGCGCTTTACGTTCGAGAAGTTTCCGCAGGCCGATTCGCGTCTGACCACGCAGATGAAGTCGGTCGGCGAGGTGATGGCAATCGGGCGTAACTTCCAGGAATCGCTGCACAAGGCGATGCGCGGTCTCGAAGTCGGTTCGGACGGATTCGAGCCCGAAGTGCCCGACCACAGCGATGTTTCCATCAACCGCATACGGACTGAGCTGGCGATTCCTCGCGGGCGCCGGCTGTGGTACGTCGGCGACGCCTTCCGCGTCGGCATGAGCGTTGAAGACGTCTACCAGGCCTCGAAAATCGATCGCTGGTTCCTTGAACAGATCGAGGAGCTGATCCGCATCGAGGGCGAAATTGCCGCGAGCAAGTTGAGCACGCTGGAGTCGGACACATTGCGCCGCTGGAAGCGGCTGGGCTTCTCCGATCGGCGTCTTGCGCGGCTGCTTGGCGTCAAGGAAGAGTCGATTCGACGTACGCGTTATAAGCATGGTATCCGGCCGGTATTCAAGCGCGTCGATACCTGCGCTGCGGAGTTTCCGACGTCGACGGCTTACCTGTATTCGTCCTACGACGAAGAGTGTGAGGCAGCGCCCAGCGACCGGCAGAAGATCATGATTCTCGGTGGCGGGCCGAACCGGATCGGCCAGGGCATCGAGTTCGACTACTGCTGCGTGCACGCGTCGCTGGCACTGCGCGAGGACGGATTCGAGACCATCATGGTCAACTGCAATCCGGAGACCGTTTCGACTGACTTCGATACTTCGGATCGGCTGTACTTCGAACCGCTGACGTTCGAGGATGTGATGGAAATCATCGAACTGGAGAAGCCCAAGGGCGTGATTGTCCAGTTCGGTGGGCAGACCCCGCTGAAACTCGCGCGTCAGCTGGAGAAGGCCGGCGCGCCGATCATTGGCACCACGCCGGACGCGATCGATCTGGCAGAGGACCGCGAGCGCTTCCAGAAACTCGTCGACAAGCTGCAGTTGCTGCAGCCGCCGAATGGTACGGCGACGTCGGAAAAGCAGGCGCTCGCGGTAGCTCGCAAGGTCGGTTACCCCCTGGTGGTGAGGCCTTCGTATGTGCTGGGCGGACGTGCGATGGAAATCGTCTACGACGACGACGACCTGCAGAGATACATGCGCGAGGCAGTACAGGTATCGAATGACTCGCCCGTGCTGCTCGACCGATTTCTGAATGACGCGATCGAAGTTGACGTCGATGCCCTCGCGGACGGTAGTGCGGTCGTGATCGGCGGCATCATGGAGCACATCGAGGAGGCCGGAGTGCATTCGGGTGACTCGGCGTGCTCGCTGCCGGCCCACTCGCTGCCGAAGAAGGTTCAGGATGAGATTCGCAAACAGGTGGTCAAGCTTGCACAGGCGCTGAATGTTGTCGGACTGATGAACACGCAGTTTGCTGTTCAGGCGGGGCAGGTTTACCTGCTGGAGGTGAATCCGCGAGCATCACGAACTGCGCCGTTCGTGTCGAAAGCGACCGGTCGGCCGCTGGCCAAGATTGCGGCGCGCTGCATGGTCGGGACCAGCCTCAAGGCGCAGGGGGTTACCCGCGAAGTGATCCCGAAATATTTTTCGGTCAAGGAATCGGTTTTTCCGTTCAACAAGTTTCCGTCGGTCGATCCGCTGCTGGGGCCTGAAATGCGCTCGACCGGCGAGGTCATGGGCGTCGGCGCCTATTTTGGCGAGGCCTTCAACAAGGCATTGCTGGCGCAGGGGATGAATGTTCCACGGAGCGGAACGGCCTTCATCTCGGTCAAGGAGGTCGACAAGCGCAAAGCGGTCGAGCTGGCCAAGGTTCTGTCGGGCAAGGGTTTCCGAATCATTGCCACGCACGGTACGGCGTCTGCCATCCGCGCCTCCGGAGTCGACTGCGAAGGGGTGAACAAGGTCAAGGAAGGCCGGCCGCATTGTGTCGACATGATCAAGAATGGCGAGATTCATTTCATCGCCAACACGACTGAAGGCAAGATTTCGATCGAGGAATCCCGATCGATCCGCGCATCGGCCATCCAGAACAAGGTTTGTTACTTCACGACAATTGCCGGCGCCTTGGCGGCGGCGGCGGCGATGGACCATCTGGATCGTCTGGACGTGAATCGTCTGCAGACCTTGCACGAGTCCCTGCATTAGGTAGTATCTGCGGTCGAATCTGAAACCGCCTGCCGCGTCCCCATGGCGCGGCGGGGTTATTTTTGTCTGAAAAACATGGATCTGCGATGAGCAAAACCCCAATGACGGCGCGTGGCGCCGAAAAACTGCGCGAGGAACTGCGGTATCGCAAGAGCGAATTGCGGCCCAAAATCATTGCCGACATCGAAGAAGCGCGTAAGCAGGGTGACCTGCGCGAAAACGCCGAGTATCACGCCGCGCGCGAACAGCATGGCTTCAATGAGGGACGAATCCAGGAAATTGAAGGAAAGCTGGGTTCGGCACAGGTCATTGATGTGACCCAGATGCCTGCCACGGGTAAGGTGATCTTTGGCGTCACGGTTGATCTGGCTGACGCCGATTCCGGAGACGAATTGCGCTATCAGATCGTCGGAGAGGACGAAGCTGACGTGCAGGCCGGCCGGATTTCGCTGAATTCACCGATTGCGCGCGCGCTGATCGGCAAATCCGAGGGTGACATTGTCCAGGTTGTGATTCCTGCCGGCGCACGGGAACTTGAAATTGTGAAAGTGCACTACATCTAGACAGTCTGGTATCGGATGCGGGCTGAGGTCCGGTCATTGGCGTCCGAATGTTCGAGAGCTCGGGTTTACAGATGAGTCAGAAGCGCAGTTCCAGTTCCGCACGCTGGTTGGCGGAGCACGAGGCCGACCGCTACGTCAACGATGCGCGTCGGCAGGGCTTTCGTTCGCGCGCCGTTTACAAGCTGAAGGAGATTCAGGAGCGTGATCGCATCCTGAAATCGGGTCAGATCGTAGTAGATCTGGGTGCGGCACCGGGCGGCTGGTGCCAGTACGCTCGGCCGTTGCTGGGCGCTCGCGGGCAGATGTTTGCTCTCGATATCCTGCCGATGGATCCTGTTCCGGACGTGGATTTCATCCATGGTGACTTTCGTGAGGACTCGGTGCTGCTGCAGCTGGAATCACGGGTCGGCGACCAGATGGTTGACCTTGTATTGAGCGATATGGCCCCCAATATCAGTGGAATCGATGCCGCTGATCAGGCCGGCAGTATTTATCTTTGCGAACTGGCGCTGGAATTTGCCAAGGCGCACCTGAAGCCGCGCGGTACGTTGCTGGTCAAGGTGTTTCAGGGCGAAGGGTTCGAGGACTATGTGAAAACGGTGCGGGAAGTCTTCGAAACCGTTGCGATTCGCAAGCCCAAGGCCTCTCGTCCGCGTAGCCGGGAGGTTTATCTGCTGGCGCGTAACTTTAGTGCGGTGTAGTGTTCTGATTGTTTGGAGCCGGAATGCCTTCGGCGCCGAATTGGCGTGAGCCACCCGAACATCGGTGAGTGATCGCGGAATGGTTTGTCGATGGCAATCTGTAGGCGGCCGAATGACGGCAGCGCAGGATCCGAGGACTTGAATTGAACGATCTGGCCAAGAATCTGTTGCTCTGGGTGGTGATACTCGTTGTTCTGATGAGTGTCTTCCAGAGCTTTTCGTCTCGGTCGCGCTCGCAGCCTGAGCTGGCGTACTCCGAGTTCATGAGTCAGGTTCAGCAGGGCAATGTCGCGGAGGTGACCATCGAAGGCTCGGTCATCCGTGGCGAAATGCGCGGTGGAACCCGGTTTCTGACCGTTAGCCCGGAAACCGACAATCGCGCGATGGTGGGCACCCTGCTCGACAACAAGGTGAAATTCACCGGCGAGCTGCCCAAGGAAACACCGCTGCTGTTGCAGCTGCTGTTCAACGCGTTCCCAATCCTTCTGCTCATCGCGGTCTGGGTGTACTTCATGCGCCAGATGCAGGGCGGCGGTGGTGGCCGTGGCGCGATGTCGTTCGGGAAGAGCCGAGCGCGCATGCTCAATGCTGACCAGGTCAAGATCACGTTCAACGACGTTGCTGGCTGCGAGGAGGCCAAGCAGGAAGTGTCCGAGCTGGTTGACTTCCTCAAGGATCCGGCCAAGTTTCAGAAGCTCGGCGGAAAAATTCCTCGCGGTGTGCTGATGGTCGGCTCGCCCGGTACCGGCAAGACGCTGCTGGCCAAGGCAATTGCGGGTGAGGCGGGGGTTCCGTTCTTCACGATTTCCGGTTCGGATTTCGTGGAAATGTTTGTCGGCGTCGGCGCCTCGCGTGTGCGCGACATGTTCGAGCAAGCCAAGAAGCACGCGCCCTGCATCATCTTCATCGATGAAATCGATGCCGTTGGTCGTCATCGTGGTGCCGGACTCGGCGGTGGGCATGACGAGCGCGAACAGACGCTGAATCAGTTGCTGGTCGAGATGGATGGATTCGAAGGCAGCGAGGGCGTGATCGTCATCGCCGCTACCAATCGTCCGGACGTGCTGGATCCGGCGCTGCTGCGCCCCGGTCGGTTCGATCGCCAGGTCGTGGTGCCGCTACCGGATGTGCGCGGACGTGAGCAGATTCTCAAAGTTCACCTTCGCGCCTTGCCTCTGGCCGATAACGTCAAACCTGGAATCATTGCCCGTGCGACACCGGGCTTCTCTGGCGCCGATCTGGCCAACCTGGTTAACGAAGCGGCGCTGTTTGCGGCGCGTGCCAACAAGCGCCTGGTTGAGCATGACGACTTCGAGCGCGCCAAAGACAAGATCATGATGGGCGCCGAGCGGCGCTCAATGGTCATGTCGGAGGAAGAGAAAAAGCTGACGGCTTATCACGAGGGCGGCCACGCGATTGTGGGGCTGTCGGTGCCCGAGCATGATCCGGTCTACAAGGTCACGATCATCCCGCGCGGCCGTGCGCTGGGCGTAACCATGTTTCTGCCGGAGGAAGATCGCTACAGCTACACCAAGCAGCGTCTGAATTCGCAGATCTGCTCGCTGTTTGGTGGCCGCATTGCCGAAGAGATCATCTTCGGGCCGGAGAAAGTGACGACCGGAGCCTCCAATGACATCGAGCGTGCGACTGAAATCGCCCGCAACATGGTCACCAAGTGGGGCTTGTCCGACAAGTTGGGACCGTTGTCGTACACTGAAAATGACGGGGAAGTCTTCCTCGGCAGATCGGTGACCCAGACCAAGAGCGTCTCAGACGAAACGGCGCACACGATTGACGTCGAAGTGCGCAAGATTATTGAATCGAATTATGCGCTTGCGCACAAGATCGTCGAAGAGAATCTGGACAAGCTTCATGCCATGGCGGATGCCTTGCTGAAGTACGAGACGATTGACTCGGAGCAGCTGCGCCGCATCATGGCGGGCGAGGATCCGGGGCCTCCGGAGAGCTGGACCGACGATTCCGATCGCCCGGCCGGCGGCAGTCCCCAACCGGCGGCAGATGTGGCGAGCAAAGCCGGCGGCGTGCCGCCAAAGCCGGCCAGCCAGACCTGATCACCAGCATCGGTCTGTGACGACTACACTCTCGGGGCCGGCATCTGCCGGCCCCTTATCGTATTGATCGCCCGTGTTGCTCGCGCTGCCCACCCGTACGCTTGATCTGAGTCGCCCCAAAGTCATGGGCATTCTCAATGTCACGCCGGATTCATTTTCCGACGGCGGCCATCATTTCGAGCTCGGTGCGGCCATCCGCCATGCGATGCAGATGATCGACGAGGGTGCGGAGATCATCGATATCGGCGGTGAGTCGACCCGTCCTGGGAGCGCTCCGGTGTCGGTGCAACAGGAGATCGATCGGGTCATCCCTGTCATCGAGGCTCTGCGCGCGGAGTCCGGGGTGGTGATTTCGATTGACACGATGAAGCCCGCGGTGATGCGGGCGGCGTGTGCGGCTGGTGCGGAAATAGTTAACGATGTCATGGCATTGCAGGCGCCTGGGGCGCTGGATGTGGTGGCGCAATCTGGTGCTGCAGCCTGTCTGATGCATATGCAGGGGCAGCCGCAGACGATGCAGGCAAATCCGCAATACAAGGATGTACTTGCCGAGGTTCGCGAGTTTCTGGCTGAGCGCGTCGGTTGCTGCCGTGCGGCTGGAGTTGCGCCCAATCGTTTGCTGGTGGATCCGGGTATTGGATTTGGCAAATCGCTGGAGCACAACCTGCAGCTGTTATCCCATCTGGACCAAGTGTCTGAGGACGGTTGTCCGGTATTGGTCGGCGTGTCCAGAAAGTCCATGTTCGGTGCGTTATTGGAACGCGCCGTTGATGAGCGCCTGCCTGCGGGGTTGGCCGTCGCTGCGCTTGCGATTTGGCAGGGGGCGGCTATAGTGCGCGCCCACGATGTGCGCGCCACCGTTGATGCGGTGCGCTGCGCGCACGCACTTCACGTGAGGAGAGCCGTAGCTTGAGTCGCAAGTATTTCGGGACTGACGGGGTGCGCGGCAGGGTCGGACAGACTCCGATGACGCCGGAGTTTGCGCTGAAGCTCGGGTGGGCCGCTGGATGCGTGCTGGGTGGCTCTGCGGGTGCAAGAGTTTTGATCGGCAAGGACACGCGTCGATCCGGATACCTGTTTGAGTCAGCGCTGGAGGCCGGATTCGCCGCCGCAGGCGTTGAATCGGACCTGCTGGGGCCGCTGCCGACGCCCGCGGTTGCTTATCTGACCCGCGCACTGCGTGCACAGGCCGGTGTCGTGATTTCGGCGTCGCATAACCCGCATTACGACAACGGGGTGAAATTTTTCGGGGCCGATGGCAGCAAGCTGGGCGACGAGCTGGAGTTGCAGATCGAATCGATGCTGGAGCAGCCGATGGTCTGCGTCGCGCCGGAGCTGCTCGGGCGCGCGAAGCGCATTGACGATTGCGGCGGGCGCTACATTGAATTCTGCAAGGGCACATTTGGCGAGCGGAGCCTCAACGGCCTTCGAATCGTGATCGACTGCGCTAATGGCGCCGCGTATAAAGTCGGGCCCGCAGTGCTGGAAGAGCTGGGCGCCGAGGTCAAGGCAATTGGCGTGGCGCCCAATGGTCTCAATATCAATCTTGATTGCGGTTCAACGCATCTGGATGCGCTGAAGCGGGCAGTGCTTGAGTTCGGTGCTGATGTCGGTATTGCGTTGGACGGCGATGCCGATCGATGCCTGATGATTGATGCCAACGGCGAACTGATTGACGGCGATCAGATTCTGTTTGTCCTGGCGCAGATCCGTCATCAGCAGGGCCTGCTGGACGCCCCTGTGGTTGGAACAGTCATGTCCAATCTTGGGTTGGAGCAGGCAATCCGAGCGCTCGGAGTCGAGTTCATTCGTGCGCAGGTCGGTGATCGCCACGTGATGGAGCAGCTCAAGCTGGTCGGCGGCACGCTGGGTGGCGAGACCTCGGGTCACACCATCTGCCTCGACAAAACCACGACCGGTGATGGAATGGTCGCGGCGCTTCAGGTTCTGGCGGCGATGACCCGGGCGAAGCTTCCGCTGGCGCAGCTGGTGGGGGGTATGCGCAAGTTTCCGCAGGTTCTGATCAATGTTCCAATCAAAGGGCTGGCGCGCGACGTGCTTCAGCATGCCGACGTCGGTACTGCTGAGGCGGAGGTGCGCCGTCAGCTCGGCTCGCGGGGAAGAACCTTGCTGCGGGCGTCGGGAACAGAGCCGCTGATCCGGGTGATGGTGGAGGCGCAGGAGCCGGATGAGACACTGCAGGCAGCCGAGTTCTTGGCGGCGCAAGTACGCGCCGCATGTCGATAGACGATAAGGGAGATCGAAATGGCAAGAAGGCCGTTGGTGGCGGGAAACTGGAAAATGAATGGCTCGCGTGACAGCAATGCGAGCTTGATGCACGACGTCGTGTTCGAGGCGCGCAACTTCCCGGACGTCGACATTCTGGTCTGCCCGCCTGCGGTGTATATCGAATCGGTTGGCCGCATGCTCGAAGGCAGCGCGATTCAGTTGGGTGCGCAGACTCTGAGCGAGCAGGGCAAGCCTGGCGCGTTCACCGGTGAAATTCACGGTGGAATGCTGCGCGATGTGGGGTGCACCCATGTCATCGTTGGCCACTCCGAGCGTCGTGCGCTCTACGGCGAGACCAGCAACATCGTCGCTGCCAAGTTTCGTACGGCGCAGCTGTGCGGACTCGTGCCGGTGCTGTGCGTCGGTGAAACCCTAGAGCAACGCGAAGCGAATCAGACCGAGGCCGTGCTGATGGAGCAGCTCAACGCGGTCGTCAGCTTGTGCGGGATTGCGGCATTCAAGACCGCGATCATCGCCTATGAGCCTGTCTGGGCCATCGGAACCGGGCGGACGGCGACGCCGCAGCAGGCGCAGGATGCCCACGAGTTCCTGCGTGCGCAGTTGGCAGCAAGCGATGCTAAAATTGCGAGTTCAGTGCGGATTTTGTATGGCGGCAGCGTCAAGGCGGACAATGCCGAGACGTTGTTTAAATGTGCGGATGTCGATGGCGGCCTGATTGGCGGTGCGTCGCTCAAATCCGCGGAATTCATGGCTATTTGCGCAGCTGCGCAGATGCGGGAGAAGTGAGTCTCGTATGTACACGATTCTGGTGATTGTGCAGGTGCTGGTTGCCCTTGCATTGGTGGGGCTGATTCTGATTCAGCATGGCAAGGGCGCGGACGCAGGTGCCGCGTTCGGTAGCGGCGCCTCGGGGACAGTCTTTGGTGCGCGCGGGTCGGCGAATTTTCTGTCGCGGACTACCGGTTGGCTGGCAACGATTTTTTTTGCTGTCAGCCTCGCTCTGGCCTATCTGGTCCATGGTGAAAAAGAAGGCACTTCGGTGTTGGATACGGTGCCGGCAGCGGCCGAATTGCCGGCGCAAGCGGGTGACGCTTCGAGCGTTCCGGTCGAAATTCCGGCCGAGTCGGCGCCTGATCAGGCGCCAGTTGTTCCGGAGTAGAGACAAATTGATTTGCGGGCGCTAGAATCGCGCCCCTTCCGATGCCCACGTGGTGGAATTGGTAGACACGCTACCTTGAGGTGGTAGTGGCGAAAGTCGTGGGAGTTCGAGTCTCTCCGTGGGCACCAATGTTTGTCGCAGCGCTCGAGCGCGAAAATGTTGGTCGGAAGGTGTGGAAATAGACAGAATTTGTATTGCCTATTAGAGGGTTGGCAGCTATACTTTCGGTCTGTCTGGTGCGGGGTGGAGCAGTCTGGCAGCTCGTCGGGCTCATAACCCGAAGGTCGCAGGTTCAAATCCTGCCCCCGCTACCAATTAGTTTGGCTTCCAAAGGGCCCCTTGTGGGCCCTTTTTGTTGGCGATAGTGTCGCAACGGCAGGTGTAGATTCGGAATGACGGTACTGAAGGATCGATTGCAGGGCATGCTTGAACCCTTGGTGGAATCACTGGGTTACGAGCTGCTGTTGCTCGAATTCAGTCCGAGTTCCAAGAGTGGCCTGTTGCGTCTGTTCATTGATGCTCCGGCCGGCATTTCGCTCGAGGATTGCGAGCGAGTCAGCCGCGAAGTTTCGGGTCTGCTGGACGTGGAGGACCCGATCAGTACGGCATACCGGCTGGAAGTATCGTCTCCGGGCTTCGATCGCCCGCTGGCGAAGCCGGCGCACTTTGAACGTTTCATTAATGAGCAGGCCCGTGTGCAACTGGTTGCGCCGCTGAATGGCCGTCGCCGTTTCGTGGGTTGGATTCGTGAAGTTGGAGGCGATGCCGTGACGCTGGAAACGGCGGACGGCATGGTCGAGATTCCGTTCGTGGAGATCGATCGTGCCCGGTTGGTTCCGGAATTTGATCGGGAGTAAGAGGCCGTGAATAAAAACATCCTGTTGATGGTCGACGTCGTCTCCAACGAGAAAGGTGTCGAGCAGGAACTGATTTTTGAGGCGCTTGAAGCGGCTCTGGCGTCCGCTGCCAAAGAACAATACGGCGACGAGGCAGACCTTCGCGTTGCGATCGACCGCGAAACCGGAGATTACGAAACTTTTCGCCGGTGGACCGTCCTTGAGGACGATAGCGAGGATTTCGAATATCCGGAACGGCAAATCAAGCTGTCGTATGCGCTGAAGGAAATGCCTGATGCGAAGCCCGGGGACGTCATCGAACGCCCGGTCGCTTCGGTCGATTTCGGGCGCATTGGTGCGCAGAAGGCCAAGCAGGTCATCGTTCAGAAGGTCCGTGAGGCCGAGCGCGCCCAGGTTGTCGCTGCTTATCGCGACCGGGTTGGTGAACTGATCACCGGCCAGATCAAGCGCATCGAGCGTGGCAATGTCATTGTTGATTTGGGCGGGAATGCGGAGGCGATCGTGTTGCGCGATCAGCTGATTCCGCGTGAACCAGTGCGGCCGAATGATCGCATTCGCGGCTATCTGTATGAAGTGAGTCCGCAGGTGCGTGGACCGCAGCTGTTTCTTTCGCGCACGTCACCGCAGTTCCTGATGGAACTGTTCGCACTGGAAGTTCCGGAAATCGCCCAGGGGCTGATCGAGCTGAAGGGCGCGGCGCGTGATCCCGGCTTGCGCGCGAAGATTGCCGTGCAGGCAAAGGACAAGCGGATCGATCCGGTCGGTGCCTGCGTCGGCATGCGCGGATCGCGCGTGCAGAGCGTGTCCAATGAACTCGCCGGTGAGCGTGTTGATATCGTGCCGTGGGATGAGAACATCGCACAGTTTGTGATCAATGCGATGGCGCCGGCTGAGGTTGAAACGATCATCGTAGACGAGGAATCGCATTCGATGACGATCGGTGTTGCGGAGGAAAAGCTTGCCCAGGCCATTGGTCGTGGCGGTCAGAACGTGCGCCTTGCGTCCGAGCTGACGGGCTGGACACTCAACGTGATGACCACGGCTGATGCGGAAAGCAAGAAAGAAGAAGAAAACGAGTCAGTGCTCCGCGTGTTCATGGAGCATCTGGACGTCGATGCCGAAGTCGCCAGCGTTCTCGTTCAGGAAGGCTTCGCTTCGCTTGAGGAGATCGCCTACGTTCCCGCTGAGGAATTGATGGAGATCGAGGAATTTGACGAGGGTATTGTCGAAGAACTCCGCAATCGGGCGCGCGATGTGTTGCTGACCAAGGCGATTGCCAAGGCCGAGCAGAGAGCGCATGCGCAGCCGGCTGAAGATCTCTTGTCTTTGGAAGGGATGGACGACGATACAGCCTATCTGCTGGCTGAGGCCGGGATCAGCACCTGCGAGGGACTGGCTGATCTGGCGACCGACGAATTGCTTGAGCTGCTGCCCCAGTTTTCCGAAGAGCGGGCCTCGACTCTGATTATGATGGCGCGCGCCAAGGCGTACGCGTAAGCGAACGGGTGGCTTTGTCTGCCCGGGGAAGGATGAATGTCTACAGTTACCGTACAGGATTTCGCGAAAGAACTCGGGCGCCCGATCGATGAACTGTTGACGCAGTTCAAAGAGGCGGGTGTGACCGTGTCCGGCGCGTCGGCGCCGATCAGCGGCGAGGATAAGGTTGCTCTGCTCAACTATCTGCAGCTGAAAACTGGTGGCGCAGCGCCCGCGAGCGGTGAGCCGAAGCGAATCACGCTGAAGCGGCGTGAGACGACCGAGCTCAAGCTCGGTGGTGCGCGGGGCGCGCCGTCCAAGACGGTGAGCATCGAAGTCCGCAAAAAGCGGACCTACGTCAAGCGAGACGAAATGCCGGAGCTCGACGCTGAAGCACAGCGTCTGGCAGAGGAAGCTGCAATCCAGGCCGAGGCCGAACGGGCGGCCGCGGCGCGGCTGGCTGCGGAGGCGGAAGCACTGCGGCAACAGCAGGAAGCCGAACGCAAGCAGCGCGATGAGGAAGAGCAACGCAAGCGTGACGAGGCTGCAGCGGCCGAGCGCCAGGCCAAGGATGAGCACGCGCGCCTGCTGCAGGAAGATCCCCTTTACCGCGCCAAGTGGGAGGCGGAGCAGTCGCGCAGCCGCGCTGCTGAGAACATTCGTCGAGCGGCCGAAGCCGCTCGAATTGCGGCAACGCAGCCGGCGCCGGTAATCGCGGCGCCAGCGCCCGTGCCGTCCGCAAAGAAGGCGGGGGGCGGTGGAAATGCGGCCCCGGCTGGGCGTGCAGCGCCAGGCGGTGGTCGTCAGCGCACCGAGCTGCATCTGGCTGATGGCAAGAAAGGCGCTCGCCGCGAGAAGAAGTCAAAGAAACCGTCAGGTCGTGTGCGGTTTGATAACGTTCATGTCTTCGAGAAACCGGTCGCCCCGGTCGTGCGCGAAGTCGAGGTGCCGGAAGCCATTACCGTTGGTGAATTGGCCAACCGCATGGCTGTCAAGGCTACTGAATTGATCAAGGTGATGATGAAGAATGGCCTGATGGCCACCATCAATCAGACCTTGGATCAGGACACCGCGCTGCTGATGGTCGAGGAAATGGGCCATAAGGCGCGCTCGGTCAAAGCCTCGGATTTCGAGGACAGCCTGGAGCAGGCGGTTACCGGCGGCGATCAGCAGGACATCGAGAAAGAACCGCGGCCGGCGGTCGTCACGATCATGGGGCATGTCGACCACGGCAAGACCTCATTGCTGGACTACATTCGCAAGACCAAGGTCGCCTCTGGCGAGGCTGGCGGCATTACCCAGCACATTGGCGCCTACCACGTCGAGACGGACAAGGGGATCATCACCTTCCTGGATACCCCGGGTCACGCCGCGTTTACACGAATGCGTGCACGTGGTGCGCAGGTGACCGATATCGTGGTGCTGGTTGTGGCGTCCGACGACGGCGTGATGCCGCAGACCCGTGAGGCGATTCAGCATGCGCGGGCGGCGGGTGCGCCGATCGTTGTTGCCGTGACCAAGATCGACAAGCCGGATTCGGACATTGATCGGGTCAAGACCGAATTGTCCAAGGAAAATGTCATTGCCGAAGAGTGGGGCGGTGACGTCCAGATCGTAGGCGTTTCTGCGGTGACTGGGCAGGGTGTGGATGCGCTGCTCGATGCACTCTTGGTTCAGGCGGAAATGCTGGAACTGACGGCGCCTGTCGAGTCGCTGGCGCGTGGCAACATCCTCGAGGCATCGATCGAAAAGGGTCGAGGACCTGTGGCGACGGTGCTGGTGCGCGCCGGGACCCTGAAGCAGGGCGATGTTGTGCTGTCTGGCCCGCATTTTGGCCGTGTACGCGCGATGTTCGATGAGACCGGCAAGCCAACCAAGGAAGCAGGGCCGTCGATTCCGGTGCAGATCTTGGGTCTGTCCGGCGCTCCGGATGCGGGCGATGACGTGGTGGTGGTTGCTGACGAACGCAGCGCGCGAGAGCTTGCAGAGCTGCGTGAGCAGAAACTGCGTGAACAGAAACTGGCCCAGTCGCATGCGTTGCGGATGGATCAGGTATTTGCCCGGATGGGCGAGGGTGACGTCAAGCAGCTGAACCTGATGATCAAATCGGATGTTCAGGGCTCTGCTGAAGCGATCTCCGATGCGTTGCGCAAGATTCCGAGCGAGGAAGTGCGGGTCAATGTGCTGACCTCCGGAATCGGTGGCATCAGCGAATCCGATGTCGATCTGGCTGCGGCATCCAAGGCCATCATCATCGGCTTCAACGTTCGTGCCGACGCGGCAGCGCGCAAGCGGATTCAGGATACCGGCGTTGACGTGCGGTATTACTCGATCATCTACGACATCATTGATGATGTGAGCAGCGCCGTGTCCGGGTTGCTGGGTACAGAGACACGCGAGCAGATTGTCGGTATTGCGCAGGTTCGCGATGTATTCCGCAGCTCGACCTTGGGCAGCATTGCAGGATGTCTGGTGATCGAGGGCTCGGTGCAGAAGAGCCTGCCGATCCGCGTTCTGCGCAACAACACCGTCATTTACGAAGGCGTGCTGGAATCGTTGCGCCGCTTCAAGGACGACGTGCAGAAGGTCGAAGCAGGCACGGAGTGCGGCATCGGCGTCAAGGACTATAACGACGTCAAGGCGGGCGACCAGATTGAATGCTTCCAGCGCGTCGAGGTTCGGCGCACGGTTTCGGCTGCGGCCTAAAGCGCCACAGGGCGAGATCATTCTGCGCGAGATGGTGTGAAGGAATATTCCAGAAAGGTTCGTCTGAACACGCAGTTGCGGACTGAGCTCGCTGCACTCATTCGTACGCACTTGTCAGATCCGCGTGTGCTTGGGGTTACCGTCACCGAGGCGGATGTTTCGCCGGATATGCGGAGCGCAAAAATTTCGGTGAGCTTGCTCGGAGATGATGCACGTCTGGCGGAGGCGGTCATGGGGCTTAACCATGCTGCAGGGCGCCTGCGGCGTGCGCTGGGGGTAAACCTTCGCCTGCGTTACACGCCGATGCTGCGATTTGTGCCGGACGTGGCAATGCGTCAATCCGATCGCATGAATGTGCTGATCCGGGACGCCGTGCGGCGAGATGCCGAGCGTGCGGCAGAGAATGCAGGGACATCTGGGGATCGGGTTCCGTCGGAGCCGAGTCCGGACGACGCTGGCTAGCTGGGGATGAGCAAGCCAAGGCGGCCGAGACGGCCGGTGAGCGGCATTTTGCTGCTCGACAAGCCGTTGGGTTTGAGCTCGAACCAGGCGTTGCAGCGGGTCAAGTTTCTGTATCAAGCCGACAAGGCTGGGCATACCGGCAGTCTGGACCCGCTGGCGACAGGAATGCTGCCGATCTGTCTGGGCGAGGCGACCAAGCTGTCCGGGGTGCTGCTCGATTCGGACAAGATCTACCGCGCGCGCGTGCGACTGGGCCAGCGTACCGATACCGGGGACGCTGAGGGTCAAGTCATCGCGTCAGCCGAAGTGTCTGCGGGATTGGCGGAAATTGAAGCGGTCCTGCCGCGCTTTCTTGGCGAGATTCTTCAGGTTCCGCCGATGTATTCCGCGTTGAAGCAGGGTGGAGAGCGGCTGTATGCGCTCGCGCGCCAGGGGATTGAGGTCGAACGTCAGGCGCGTCCGGTGACCATTCACGGATTGCGCATCGAGTCATTCGACACACCCGAATTCGATTTGTGGGTGCATTGCTCAAAAGGCACATATATCCGGACTTTGGCGGAAGATATCGCGACCGCGGTCGGGCAATGTGCATTTCTTGCGGGGCTGCGGCGTCTGTCGGTGGCGCCGTTTTCCAGCCAAGCGCCGGTTTCGCTCGAAACGCTTCAGCAGACGCTGGACTCGGGAGGGCTCGAGGCGATTGACCGTTTGCTGCTGACGCCCGCGGAAGGTGTCGCTCATTGGTCGCAACTGCGGGTCGATGCTGAGCAGGAGCGCAAGCTGGCTCATGGCCGGGCGGTCGAGCTGAGCGATCTGCCGCCGAATCAGGCCCGGTTTGCGGTGCTGAATCAGCAGGGGCAACTGCTCGGGCTGGCGGAATCTGACGGTCTGGGGCGTCTTTTACCGCGGCGCTGGTTGACTGCGGGGTGATGCCCTTGTGATGGTATGCCGAAGAACGCTAAAATAGCGGACTTTGTAAAGATCGAAAAAATTTAGAGTTTCGGAGCAGGTAGGCATGAGTTTGACAGTGGAACACAAAGCGGGCGTTGTCCAGAAATTCGCCCGGGCCAGTAACGATACGGGATCGCCGGAAGTGCAGGTTGCCCTGCTGACCGAGCGGATCAACACGTTGGCGCCGCATTTCGACAAGCACAAGAAGGACAATCATTCGCGCCGCGGCTTGCTGAAGATGGTCAACCAGCGTCGTCAGATGCTGGACTATCTGAAGAGCCGGGATGAGGCGCGCTACGTCAAGCTCATTGCCGAGCTCGGCCTGCGCCGCTGATCCGCACGAGCTAAGCGCATTGCGCCTGCTGCCGGAAGACCCTCAGTGAGCCCCAGGGTATCACTGGGGTCTTTTGTTTTGTGCGGCGAAATTTCAGCATCGTCTCGTGACGCGCAGTCCGCGTCGGGCGGTGCTTATTCGCGTGTAGAACCCGTCGTTGAGCTGAAGTGCGCACGCGATTCCCATCGGAGCCGCGTCTTCGACGCTGCGCCAATATACGAACAAGTGAGATAACAACCATGGCGATTCCAGCCACCTTGACCGCGCCCGTGCGCAAGACTTTCCAATTCGGGGACCGTACTGTTGTTCTCGAAACCGGTGCGATCGCACGCCAGGCCACCGCAGCGGTGATCGTCAGCGTTGACGAAACCGTTGTCATGGTGTCTGTCGTGGCAAAGAAGGAAGCAAAGCCGGATCAGGATTTCTTCCCGCTGACCGTCGACTACATGGAGAAGTTCTACGCCGGCGGACGCATCCCCGGTGGCTTCTTCAAGCGTGAAGGGCGTCCGACTGAAAAGGAAACACTGACTTCGCGCCTCATCGACCGTCCGATTCGTCCGCTGTTCCCGGAGGGTTTCCGTAACGAAATTCAGATCGTGGCGACGGTGATGTCGCTGAATCCGGAAGTCGACGGTGAAATTCCTGCGATGATCGGTGCGTCCGCCGCGCTGGCATTGTCGGGCGTGCCGTTCCTCGGTCCGATCGGTGCTGCCAAGGTCGGTTACAAGGACGGTCACTATCTGCTGAACCCGAGCGCCACAGAGCTGAAGACTTCGGAGCTGGAGCTGATCGTCGCCGGCACCAAGGATGCGGTGCTGATGGTTGAATCCGAAGCCCAGATGCTGTCCGAAGCGGTGATGTTGGGGGCGGTTCTGTTTGGGCACGAGCAGATGCAGGCGGTGATCCAGGCCATCAACGAGTTTGCCGCTGAAGCCGGCAAGGCGAAGTGGGACTGGAGCGCTGCGGACAGCACTTCGGTGCAGGCGTTTGCGCAGTCGTACGAAGAGCGCATCGCTGCTGCGTACTCCATCATGGACAAGCAGAGCCGCTACGCGGCCATGGGCGAGATTCGCGCGGACGCAGTTGCTGCGCGCCCGGCCGATGCGCCGTTTAGCGAAAATCAGTTGAAGACCGAGCTGCATGACATCGAAGCCAAGGTCGTGCGTCATCGCATCCTTGACGGGCAGCCGCGCATTGACGGCCGTGATCGCACGACCGTGCGTCCACTGGCGATGCAGACCGGCGTGCTGCCGCGTGCGCATGGTTCGGCGCTGTTTACGCGCGGTGAAACACAGGCGATCGCGGTAACCACGCTGGGCACCGGCAAGGACTACCAGATCATGGATGCGATCAGTGGCGAGTGGCATGAGCACTTCATGTTCCACTACAACTTCCCGGCGTACTGCGTCGGCGAAACCGGGCGCATGAACGCACCCAAGCGTCGCGAGATCGGTCATGGACGTCTGGCCAAGCGCGGTGTCGCGGCGGTGATGCCGGATCTGGACAAGGAATTCCCGTACGTCGTGCGCGTTGTATCGGAAATCACCGAATCCAATGGCTCTTCCTCGATGGCATCGGTTTGCGGTGCCTGTCTGGCCCTGATGGATGCGGGCGTGCCGATCAAGGCGCCGGTGGCGGGTGTTGCGATGGGCCTGATTCTCGAGGGCAGCCGGTGGGCAGTGTTGACTGACATTCTGGGTGATGAAGATCACCTGGGCGACATGGACTTCAAGGTTGCCGGTACGCGTGATGGCGTCACCGCGCTGCAGATGGACATCAAGATCACCGGTATCACCGGCGAAATCATGGCGCAGGCGCTGCAGCAGGCCAAGGATGCACGCATGCACATTCTTGAGGCGATGGAGCAGGTGCTGCCGAAAGCGCGCATGGATCTTTCGCCGCATGCGCCGCGAATCACCACGATCAAGATTCATCCGGACAAGATTCGCGAAGTGATCGGTAAGGGTGGCTCGACGATTCAGTCGATCACCAAGGAAACCGGTACGCAGATTGACATCAGCGACGATGGCACTATCAAGATTGCTGCGGTTGATGGCGCCGCGGCGCAGGCTGCAGTTGATCGCATCAATTCGTTGACACGCGATGTCGAGGTCGGCGCGATTTATGAGGGCAAGGTGGCCAAGATCATGGACTTCGGCGCGTTCGTGACGATTGCTCCGGGCAAAGATGGTCTGGTTCACATCTCCCAGCTGGCCGAAAAGCGCGTTGAGCGCGTTGATGAGGTCGTCAAGGAAGGGCAGACCGTGCGCGTCAAGGTGCTGGAAGTCAGCCGCGACGGCAAGATTCGTCTGTCTATGAAGGAAGCGGCGTCAGAAGAAGCTGCCGCAGAGTAGTTGCATGCAGCAAGGGTCGGCCTCCGTTTCGGTGGCCGGCCCTTTTCAGTTTGAAGACAGTGTCGATCCGTCATGGCATCTGCCGGAATTCCCGGTAGCGCATATAGACGGACAAAAAAATACCCCCCAGGGGAGGGGGGCAAAGTGCGAGAAAGGCGCTTGGCCTTTCTGGAGGAGACTTTACTGACCCGGTCGAGCCCCGGCTTCACCGGGTTTTTCGTTTCCGCGTCATGTTGCAGTGCAGTATAGGGATGACTTACTTCGATGTCAACGAAATAAACGAATATTTAAGTCAAACAAAAACAAGAACTTATTATTGAAATGCGCTCAATATGTGACGCAGGTGTCACTTCTTGTGCCCGAGTGCATCAGCGACAAGCGCCGAAGATTCGGGCTTCATGCCCTAGCTGTCTGACTTCTGCGTTTCGCTGATGGCTTCTTCGTCCAGTCCGGCGCGGCGTTTGATCGATTTCGCCGTCGTGGTCAGGTTGTGCAGGAACTCGCGCCGCACCGAGCGCCAGATCGGAACCTGTTTCTCGGCGAGCTCTTTGAGTGCGTGAATCGGTTGCTGCGCCTGGCCGAGCAGATCCTTCAGCTGATCCGAAAAGTGCTGCTGTTGCTGCTGAAACAGTTCGACGGAGAGTTCGAGATAACGTCCGATACTGTTCTGCATTGGATCGCCGTAATAGCGAATGATGAACTCCAGCAGTTCAGTTGTGAAAATCGGATCACCGCCTTCTTCTTGCTCCGCGATCACCTGCAGCAGAATGCTGCGCGTGATGTCTTCGTGTGTTCGCTTGTCCTCGACTCGGAAGGCGATGTTCTGCAGCACCAGCTTGCGGATTTCCTCCAGCGTGATGTAGCGGCTGATATGGGTATCGTACAAACGCCGGTTGGGGTACTTCTTGATGACACGAAGATCAGTCATAAGGCCCTAATTCACATGGAATGTTGCACTGAAATGCTGCATAGCATCATGCCAGAATCAGTGCGCACCCTCCACCGTGGGGTGCCGGACGGTCGCAACCGCGTCGCTGCGCCAGTGTGCAACTCCCCAGTTCAACACTTCCTGCGCTGATGCTGACAACAGTGAGACCGGCGGCTGCTGTCCAAGCCACTGCAGACATCGCGCGAGGTTGGCGCCGGGTTTGCGCTCATCCAGGGGGTCGGCATGGTTCTGCTTCGACAGCTTGAGTCCGCGTGCATCCAGAAGGACCGGCAGATGCCGGTATTGTGGAGGGGCAAATTCAAGTGCGGCCATCACCTGTAATTGTCGGAAGGTCGATCCCAGCAGGTCGGCGCCGCGCACGACTTCAGTGATGCACTGAGCGTGCTCGTCAACCGCACAGGCCAGTTGGTAGCCGATGACCGCGTCTGCGCGGCGCACGGTGAAATCACCGATCTCGTGTGCTGCGTTACGGACTTGCAGGCCTTGCCAGGCGTCGACGAATTGCAGCTGTCCCTCTGCAATACGGAGCCGCAAAGCATGTCCAGCGTGAGGCAAGTCAAGATCGCGGCAGGTGCCTGGATACACGGGGCCATCCGGTCCGTCGTGCGCGCTGTGTTGCAGTTGCGCCCGGGTGCAGCGACAGGCATATAGCCGGCTGTGCTGTTCCAGGGTCGCCAGAGCAGACTGGTATTCGTCCAGATGCCGCCGCTGATAACGCGGTGATGCATCCCAGTGCAATCCATGGCGCTCCAACTGACGCAGAATCTGCGAGTCAATGCCGGGAACGCAGCGTGGCTGATCCAGATCGTCAATGCGCAGCAGCCATTGCCCACTCATGGAGCGCGCCTGAAGGTAACTCGCCGTTGCGGTCAGCAGTGAACCGAGATGCAGCGGTCCGCTTGGGGTTGGCGCGAAGCGTCCCCGATACGGAGTGGCGGGCGGGTTGGATGGAGAATGGTGCATGTTGACGATGTGCGCCGTTTCACGGATTGAGCGCCGTCGCATGCTACATTAAGTCCAGCGCGCATCCTGATCAAAGCCAGCTTAAATGGAACCGGAAGAACCTTGCCCTAGAACCGTCTACGCGATACGGAGGCGGCGATGACTTTGCGGGCCGTACTGTTTGATGTCGACGGCACACTTGCCGATACAGAAGCTCTGGGGCACCGGCCAGCCTACAACCGGGCCTTCCGCAAACTGGGCCTCGAATTTCGTTGGGGACCCAAGCTGTATCGACGCTTGCTGAAGCAGCCCGGAGGGCGCGAGCGTCTGAAATACTACGTTCAGCACTATCACCCTGACCTGGGTGCGGAGCAGGCCGAGGCGGACGCCTGTTTGGATGCCTGGATCGCCAAAGTGCATGAACTCAAATCGAAATATTTTCGCCGACGCATGCGCCAAGGCCGTGTGCCATTGCGACCTGGGATCGCACGCATCATGCGCGAAGCGCGCAGCAACAATCTGAAGCTCGCGATCGTGACCAATGCCAGCCTGAAAACGCTGAAGCCCGTGCTGAAGTACTGCATGGGTCCGGAGCTCGCAGCTGAAATCGAAGTGATTGCGAGCGGTGAGGAAGTGCACTGCAAGAAACCGGCACCCGATGTCTATCGGCTCGCGATGCTGCGGCTGGGTGTCAGTCCCGATGAATGCGTGGCGCTCGAAGATTCCGAGATGGGGCTGAAGGCGGCAACTGCAGCCGGCGTGCCGGCAGTCGTCACGGTCAATAGTGACACTCTGGAACAGAACTTCGCGGATGCGCGATTGGTCGTCAGCTGTCTCGGGGAGCCGGGTGCTCCAGCGGCGCTTCTGAAGGGGAGCTTTGACGGGCCGAATTGGGTCACGATTGAGACCCTGAAGCAGATCAATCGAAAATACGGTGCTGCGCACGCTCGCGCTGCCTAGGTCTCTCGCCACCGAGCCGCGCAGCTTCACCGTGGCTCGATATACTCGCCTTCCGCAGAACGCCGGGGGTGAGCATGCGACGCTGGAACGGGTGGGGTGACGAGAATGATCATCACGAGCTCAACGAGGATGCGCGCGCTTTTTTGCGTGAGCGGCTGGGGCCGGGAAATCCGCGCGCGGATGCGACGCTTGAGGCAGCCCTTGCGGCAGTTCCGTCGAGCCGCATCTCCGAATCGCCACTGATCAAAACGGATGCGCGCCAGCGTCTGCTGCATGCGCGCGGGCACAGCTTCCCCGATTGGGTCGCGATGCGCGCCGGCCGAATGGGTCCGTTCGCCGACGGCGTTGCCTTGCCGGAAAGCCACGACGATGCTGCGCGTACGCTGGCAGAAGCGCGCAAGCTGGGCGCAACGGTCGTGCCGTACGGTGGCGGCACCAGTGTCGTCGGCCATCTGAACGTACCGCAGGACGACCGGCCGGTCGTCAATATCTCGCTGGAGCGGATGCACCGGCTGATGTCGCTGGACGACAGGAGTTACCAGGCGACGTTTGGCGCAGGAACTCCGGGGCCGCAGGTTGAAGCGCAGCTGCGCGCGCATGGATTCATGCTCGGCCATTTCCCGCAGTCCTATCAATATTCAACCGTGGGCGGCTGGGTAGTGACCCGATCGTCTGGACAGCAGTCGCTGCGCTACGGGCGCATCGAGCAGTTGTTTGCTGGCGGCCGTCTGACGACCCCGCGCGGCGAGTTGCGGGTCGGCGGCGTGCCGGCATCGTCTGCGGGGCCTGATCTGCGTGAATGGGTCATGGGCAGCGAAGGACGGCTTGGCCTGCTGACGGAGGTCGATGTGCGCTTACGTCGGCTACCGCAGTGCGAATACTTTCATGTCGTGTTCTTCCCTGGCTGGGAGGCGGCGCTCGAAGGTGTCCGCGCGTTGTCGCAGGCAGAGTTGCCGTTGTCGATGTTGCGTGTTTCAAATGAAGTCGAGACTGACACCCAGCTGCAGTTGGCCGGGCATCCCAAACTGATTCGCTGGCTGCAGCGCTACCTCGGGATGCGCGGCATTCAGCAGGGGCAGTGCATGATGGTCATGGGATTGACCGGGAGCGAGGCCGAATGTCGTCGAATGCGTCGTGAGGCGCTTACAGTCGCCAAGCGGTTCCGCGGTGTCCATGTCGGCAAGGCAATGGGGCAGGCCTGGGCCAAGAACCGATTCCGCGGTCCGCTGCTGCGCAATTCGCTGTGGGACCTGGGATATGCGGCCGACACGGTTGAGACTTCGGTCAATTGGCCGAAGGTGACCAGCACCATGCGCGCGATCGAGTCTGCCGCTGCGGAGGCCTTGAAGGCAGAGAACGAACGCGTCCATGCGTTCACGCACCTTTCACATATGTATCGCCAGGGCTGCAGTATCTATTCAACCTTCGTGTTCAGGTCGGCGGGTGATCCGGACGCCGATCTGCAGCGCTGGCGCCAGCTGAAAACTCGAGTGTCGGAGGCGATCGTTGCGCAAGGCGGGACGATCAGCCATCAGCACGGCGTTGGAGTCGATCACGCGCCGTATCTGCCGGCCGAAAAAGGTGCACTGGGCATCGATTTGATTCGCGCTGCGGCACGCGATATCGATCCGGACGGCATGATGAATCCCGGAAAGTTGTTTCTGTAATGCTCGCAATTCGCGTTGAGGCGCGCCCATGAGCTCACGCATCGAGTTGTCACATCTGCGCGATCATTACGATCTGGTGATCATCGGAGGCGGCATCACTGGCGCCGGCATCCTGCGCGAGGCCAGTGGGCGCGGTACGAGCGTCCTGCTGGTGGAGGCGCGCGACTTCGCGTCCGGAACCTCGTCTTGGTCGTCGAAGCTGGTACACGGCGGCCTGCGCTATCTTAAAAATGGCCAATGGCGGCTGACCCTGGAGTCTGTGCGCGAACGCCAGCGCCTGATGCGCGAGGCTCCCGGCCTGATCGATCCGCAGCCATTTCTGATGCCGATCTACGCCGGTGCCAAGCCAGGTCGCTGGTTGATGCAGATGGGCCTGCTGATTTACGACCTGATGGGCGGCGTACGCCGTTCGAGCTGGCTTGATCAAAATGCCGCACTCAAGCGAGTGCCGGCATTGGCACCCGATCGCCTGCTCGGTGCCGTGGCCTATGAAGATGCGCGCACTGACGACGCGCGTCTGGTCTTGCGTCTGATCTTTGAAGGACGGGCCGCCGGTGCCGATGTGCTGAACTACACCCGGGCGCAGCTGCGTTCTGAGGGCGGCCGTGTCAGCGGCGTGCAGTTGATTGACAGTCTGAGCGGGCAGCAGCGCGAAATCGGTGCCGGTGTCGTGATCAATGCAACGGGCGCCTGGGCGTCCGATATACCGGGTGCTCCGGCAGGGGCGCCTAAGCTGCGCCCTCTGCGTGGGAGCCATCTGGTATTTCCGAGTGCGCGGTGGCCCCTGACAGAGGCCGTGGGTTGGCTTCATCCGCGTGACCAGCGGCCGGTCTTCGCGTATCCATGGGAAGGTGCGGTGCTGTATGGCACCACCGATCTCGATCACCTGGGAACTCCAGATCAGGCGGTCATCAATCCTGCCGAGGTCGATTACCTGATCGAGGCGCTGGATCGCCAGTTTCCCGCATTGCGATTGCGTGCGAGCGACGCGCTGGCGAGCTATTCCGGCGTGCGCCCGATCGTTGACGGAGGCAAGGCGGATCCTTCAGCGGAGTCGCGCGAATCGGCAATGTGGCAGCAGCCCGGTCTGGTCGGTATCACCGGAGGCAAGCTGACCACGTTCAGAGTGACCGCGCGTCAGGTATTGCGCGAGGCTGCAAAGCAGTTGCCACAACTGGATCCGGGCCCCGAACGGCCGGTTTTCCAGCAACCCGACAATCCCGTCGACACGCATCACGGCCGTCGACTTCAGGGCCGCTTCGGTGCGCTGGCAGCTCGGTTACAGGCCGAAACCCCGGCGGATGAACTGCAGCCGATCGGTAGCACGCCGTATACCTGGGCCGAGCTGCGCTGGTCCGCGCGGCACGAGGCGGTGGTGTGCCTGAGTGACCTGATGATGCGGCGTACACGCCTGGGCCTCGTGTGTGCCGATGGTGGCAGCAGCTACCTTCCGCGCATTCTTCAAATCTGCGCTGAAGAGCTGGGCTGGGATGAAGCGCGATGTGCGGCCGAGTCCGATGCCTATCGACAGTACTGGCGGCGGCAGCATGCGCCGCCCGGCATCTGAGTCGGCTTCGTGCCGATGAACTCGAGCCGTCTGCTCAGCATCGATGTGGGCACCCAGAGTGCGCGTGCGATCGTGTTCGACGCGCGGGGCCAGCTGCTGCGCAAGGCGCAGGAAATTTTTGAGCCCACCTATCGTTCACCGCAGCCGGGGTGGGCTGAACAGGACCCTGAGGTCTACTGGGCTGCGGTCGTGCGCTGCTGTCAGCGACTGTGGGTCCAGGGCGAGGTGCGGCCGGAGCAGATTTCCGCGATCAGCCTGACCACCCAGCGTGCCACGATGGTCTGTGTCGGCGCAGACGGCGAAGTTCTGCGTCCGGCCATTGTCTGGCTGGACCAGCGCCGCTGCACTGACCCACCGAAGCTGTCGGCGCTTTGGCGTGGCGTGTTTCGCATGATCGGAGCGACGCCGCTGATCGAGCATTTGCAGCGAGAGGCGGATGCCAACTGGCTGGCACAGCACGAGCCGGAACTGTGGCGGCACACGACGCATTTCCTGCTGCTGTCCGGCTGGCTGACGCATCGCATGGTGGGCGAGTATGTCGACTCAACCGGCTGTCAGGTGGGTTTCATTCCATTTGACTACCGCCGACATGACTGGGCCGCGCCAGGCGATTTCAAATGGCAGGCGCTGGCGGTTCGCCGCGAACAGCTGCCGAGCTTGCGGCCGCCTGGCAGCGTGCTCGGAACGCTGACCGCAGATGCCGCACGGGTGCTTGGGCTCCCAGTTGGAGTGCCGCTGATTGCCGCCGCGGCGGACAAGGCTTGCGAAGTGCTGGGCAGCGGCGTGTTGGAGCCCGATGTCGCGCAACTCAGCTTTGGCACGACGGCCACCATCAACACCACGCAGGCGCGTTACCTCGAAGTTCAGCGCATGCTGCCTCCTTATCCGGCGGCGCTGCCGGGCGCTTACAACACCGAGATCCAGATTTATCGGGGCTTCTGGATGGTGTCCTGGTTCAAGCGTGAATTCGCACATCGCGAGCAGGCGTTGGCGGCCGAGCGTGGCGTCGCGGTCGAGGATCTGTTCGACGAATTGATCGGGCATGTGCCCCCAGGTTCGATGGGGCTGATGCTGCAGCCGTACTGGTCGCCTGGCGTGCGGGACCCGGGGCCGGAGGCCAAGGGCGCGATCATCGGATTTGGCGATGTGCATACACGCGCGCATTTCTATCGGGCGATTCTCGAAGGCCTGATCTACGGCCTGCGCGGCGGCAGCGAGCAGATCCAGAAACGCAGCGGCCAGCCGATCCGCCTGCTGCGCGTGGCAGGTGGCGGATCGCAGTCGGATCAGGCCATGCAGATCACCGCAGATGTCTTCGGATTGCCGGCAGAGCGGCCGTCGATCTATGAAACGTCCGCCTTGGGCGCCGCCATCAATGCTGCCGTGGGGCTGGGCATTTATCCGGACTATGCAACGGCGGTGCAGGCGATGACCCGCGTGGGTGCGCGCTTCGAGCCGCGGCCCGAGGCCGTAGCGGTATACGACGCGCTGTACCGGGAAGTTTACGGGCGGATGTACGGCCGCCTACGGCCGCTGTATCACGCCATCCGGCGCATTACCGGATATCCGCCGTAGCGCCCCGACCGGTTGCCTCAGGTCGCCGTCTGCAGATTTTTCCACCACTGTCCCGAAATGACGAATCGCGGGAAGGTGATGAATTGCTCGGCGACGATACGCTGCACGAAGTCCCAGGCGTTTGAAAACGGTTCCGGCTGAATCGCTTCGCGGTCATGCCCCAGGCCCTGGGCGAACAGGGCCAGCGCCATCAGCAACACGCCGCCGAGTGCGGCGAACAGGCCTGAAAACAGCAACGCGCTCACAGCATTGATGGTGCCGAGCCAGAACAGCGGTACCGCAGCGATGTGGATCAGCAGGTTGATCCGATCCTGGTGGCGCTCGCTGTAGTCGGACCACTGTGCCTGCAGCAGTGCATCGAAATTCATGGAGTGAACCCCGCTCCGGTTGGATCGACATGCCAGGCCGACGGCGGCAGTTCGCCTTTCCAGGCTTTCTTCCGATGCTCGACGCTGACGTGGGTGTAAATGCCGCCGCGGACGTTGAAGACCGCGGTCAGGCGCATGAATCGCGGTTTGGTCGCTGCGACCAGGTCGTCGAGGATCTGGTTGGTCACGGCCTCGTGGAAACAGCCTTCGTCGCGGAAGCTCCAGAGGTAGAGCTTGAGCGACTTCAGCTCGATGCACTGCTTGTCGGCCACGTATTCCAGATACAGCGTGCCAAAATCAGGTTGACCGGTTTTCGGGCACAGGCAGGTGAACTCCGGCATGCGCATGCGGATCGCGAAATCGCGGCCGGGCGCCGGGTTGGGGAAGGTCTCAAGGGTCTTGGTTGGCTGCGTAGACATGCGCGCGGGTTCGGAAGTAATTGAAATCAATGGCAGATGATCCTGCCGCTCGGCATAATTTACACTACGCGACCTCCAATACTCATAACCAGCGTCCGCAGCAGGACGGGGCCCACATCACCCATGCGTCTCTCGGGAATCAAACTCGCCGGGTTCAAGTCCTTCGTGGACCCGACCCAATTGCCGTTACCGGCCAATCTGACCGGTGTCGTGGGGCCCAATGGCTGCGGCAAGTCGAACATCATCGACGCGGTGCGCTGGGTGCTGGGCGAGACCAGCATGAAGAACCTGCGCTCCGCCGACAGCGAGGACGTGATCTTCAATGGTTCGAAGACGCGCAAACCGGTCGGTCGCGCCTCGGTGGAGTTGATCTTCGACAACAGTGACGGCACCGTCGGCGGCGCTTATGCCGCGTACGCCGAGATCTCGGTGCGGCGCGAGCTGGTCCGCGACAACAGTTCGCAGTACTACCTCAACGGCAGCAAATGCCTGAAGCGAGACGTCACCGATCTGTTCCTCGGCACCGGACTGGGCGGCAAGAACCAGTACGCGATCATCGAACAGGGCATGGTCTCGCGCATGATCGAGGCCAAGCCGGAGGAACTGCGGCAGTGGCTGGAGGAAGCCGCCGGCATTTCCAAGTACAAGGATCGCCGCCGCGAAACCGAGTCGCGCATCAAGCAGACCCGTGAAAACCTGGCCCGTCTGAACGACCTGCGCGGCGAGATCCAGCAGCGTGTCGAAGTGCTGGCCAAGCAGGCGGCCAATGCCGAGAAGTACAAGGAATTCAAATCTGGTGAGCGTCAGCTGCGGGCTGAGATCCTGGCGCTGCGGATGCGTCAGTTCGATGCCCAATGTGGGGGGCACGAATCGTCCATCATCGAGCTGGATCAGGCCCTGGAATCCGCGAAGCAACGCGTTTCGCAGTGTACTGATGCACGCATCGCTGCCGAGATCGAGAACAAGGCGCTGGGGCATACCCTCAACGCCGAGCAGTCCAAGGTCTACGAAGCCGAAGCGGCGCTGGCGCGGCAGGAGCAGAGCTTCCAGCACGCGCAGGAGCTCAAGCAGCTCAAGGCGCGCGAGCTGGACCAGATCAATCGTCAGTTGTCCGAGCTTGATGCGCGCCAGCAGCGCGAACAGCAGCGCCTGGAAGCAGCCGCACGCGAACTGGTCGAGCTCGAGCGTCGGGTCGATACCGCCGAGCGCAACGAGGCCGACAGCCAGTCAGCGCTGATCGAGGCCGAGGATGGTGTGCATGAGGAACAGCGGCGCTGGGACGGTTTCGTCCAGGACGCCGAAACGCCGCTTTCGCAGACCGAGGCCGAGCGTGTCCGTGTACAGCAGCTGGAGCGCGCACGCTTCCAGGCCGACGAGCGTCTGAAGCGGCTGGAGGCTGAATGTGCGGCGCTGAATATCGATCCCGTCCAGCTCAGTCTGAGTGAGGCTGATCGCGAGCTGCAGTCGCTGACCGATGAGCTGAGTACCGCCGAAGAACGTTTGCGCACCATCGACGGCGATCTGCAGCAGGTGCGCGACGAGCGCACCGCGGCTGAAACCGCGCTGCACGAGACGCGCCAGTCCCTGCAGTCCGCGCGCGGCCGCATGGCCTCGCTGGAGACCTTGCAACAGGCTGCGCTGCGTCAGGATGACGCCGGCCTGAATCAGTGGCTGCAGCAGCAGCAACTGTCGCAGTGCCCGCGACTGGCAGATGCGTTGCAGGTCGATGACGGCTGGGAGACCGCAGTCGAGCAGGTTCTTGGCGGGCTGCTGCAGGCGCCGCTGCTGCCGGACTATGGTCAGCGCGTGTCGACGCTGCTGGAAGGGCCGAAGTCCGGTATTGCGGTGCTTTCGGACCAGGCGGGTCGTGGCAGCAATGGACTCGCGGCAAAAGTCAGCGGGCCGTTGGCGGTGCTGGATCTGCTGAATGGCATTCATGTTGCCGAGAATCTGACTGAAGCGGCAGCACTGGCGGCTTCACTGTCACCGGGCGAGTCAGTGATCACGCCGGATGGCATCTGGAGCGGGCGTCAGTGGCGCCGCTATCCGCGCAGCGGCGACAACCAGGGCGGCGTCATTGCCCGCGGCCAGCTGCTCAAGCAGCTCAAGGCGCAGGTCGATTCGCAGCAGCAGCAGGTTCTGGAGCGCGAACAGGTTCTGGGTGAGCTGCGTGGCCGCACGCACGCGATGGAACAGGAGCGACGCGATACTGCCTCCAAGTTCGACCAGCTCCGTCATCGCCAGGCGCAGAAGCTGGCGTTCCGGCAGGCCCAGGCGGTACGGCTGGAACAGATGCTGTCGCGCGCCGAGGCGCTGGGCAGCGAGATTGACGGTCTCGATCAGGTACGCACGCAGCAGATCGACGAGCTGGAGCAGGCCCGCGGGCGTCTGCTGGCGATGGAACAGGTTGCGCAGGAATTGCGCGATCGTCGCACCCAGATGCAGCAGGAGCTGCAGAAGAAGCGCGATGCGGTTGGGCGCGCGCGTCTGGCGCTGACCCAGGCGCAGCAGGCGCGCAGCCAGCTTCAGGTTCAGCTGGCCGGGCAACGCAGTGCACAGGATGCAATGGCGCAGGCGCTGCAGGATATCGCCGCCAGCCGCGAGAACCTGCAGATCCGCAAGCTGGATGAAGAGCAGAACGCCGCCCAGCTGGATGCGCCGCTGACTGATCACGCCGAGCATGTCGAACAGGCGCGTGCCGCGGTCCAGCTGGCCCGCGAAGGCCTGCGTGCGATCCGCGAGCAGGTCGAGGCGACTGAACGCGCATTGCAGGCTGCGGTCCAGCAGGCACATGCGGCTGAAGTCGAAAAGGATGCCGCGCTCGAACGCGTTCAGCAGGCGCGACTGGAATTCGAGAACCTGCGCGCACATCGCGAAAGTCTGGACGAGCAGATTGCCGAGACGGGCTTCGAGCGCGAAGCGCTGTTTGCGGGGCTTGCCGAGGAGGCCACGCTGCCGGACTGGGAAGACAGGCTGGCATCGATCACGCGCAGGATCGAGCGCCTTGGCGCGATCAATCTGGCGGCAATCGAAGAGCTCGAAGAGGCGCGTGGGCGCGACAACTACCTGACCGAGCAGCATGACGACCTGCATCAGGCACTGGAGACGCTGGAGTCGGCCATCCACAAGATCGACACCGAGACCAAGGAACTGTTCAAGCAGACCTTCGACCGCGTCGATACCGTATTCCGCGACCGCTTCCCGAAATTGTTCGGCGGCGGCGAGGCGTACCTGGAGCTGACCGGCGACGACATGCTCAATACCGGTGTGCGTGTCATGGCGCGGCCGCCAGGCAAGCGCAATTCGACGATTCACCTGCTGTCAGGCGGTGAAAAGGCGATGACGGCAGTGGCGCTGCTGCTGGCGCTGTTCCAGCTCAATCCAGCGCCGTTCTGCCTGATGGACGAGGTCGATGCGCCACTGGACGACGCCAACGTCGGCCGCTTCTGCGAAATCGTCAGAGAAATGTCGCAGAACGTCCAGTTCATTATCATTACCCACAACAAGATCACGATGGAGCTGGCTCAGCAGCTGCACGGTGTGACCATGCAGGAACCCGGCGTCTCGCGCCTGGTCAGTGTGGACATCCAGAAGGCCGTCGAGTTGGCGACCGAGCAAGGAACACAAGAATGACTCCATTGCAGTGGGCACTACTGGTCGTTGGGGCGGCCGCCGTCATCGCGATCTATCTGTTTACGCGGCGCGATCGTGACCGTGGGCACAAGAAGTCGTCGCGTCGCAGGCATGCGCCGCCGATCGGGGGCGATGCGCGTCCGAGCGGGCCCGCGGCGGGTCTGGACCAGCTGGAGATGTTCGGCGGTGGCAGTGGCGAGTTCGACGAGTTTGGCGTCGGCAAACCGCGCAAGCGCGTTACTCCCGGCATGCCTGGAATTCCCAGTGCCAAACCAACCGCAGGCGCCGAGGGCCAGGTACCGCCGCTGCTGCAGAGTCCCGCGGTACCGCGGGCTTCCGAGGCCGCTCCGTCAGCGCCGCAGCCTGAAGACAAGCTGGTCACCTTGCTGATCGCGGAACGCGAGGGCACGGCGATCTTTGGGCCGAAGATTCATGCGGCATTGCAGCGGCAGGCGCTGGTGTTTGGCGACCGCCGCATCTATCACCGCTATGAACCCGCGGCCGGCAGCGACGAGGCTGTGTTCTCGGTCGCGAGTCTGATCAAGCCGGGCGTGCTGGATCCCGCGGAAAAGCAGGGATTTTCGACGCCGGGGCTGACACTGTTCATGATTCTGCCCGGTCCGGCCAAGCCGCAGGCCGCGGTAGCAGACATGCTGGCCACAGCGCGCGCGCTGGCCAATGAACTCAACGCCGAGGTCTATGACAGCAATCGCCAGCCGCTGAGTGCCGAATCCGAGCAGGCTTTGACCCGCGAGATCGATGCATGGGCGCGCCGCTACGGTCTATGAGCCGGGAACGCCGCGCTTGAGCGAATCTGACGATTCGGTCCGCGCCCGTGTCGCGGCGCTGCGCGAGCAGCTTCATGCGCACAACTACCGGTACTACGCGCTTGACGAGCCGAGTATTTCGGACGCGGAGTACGACGCGCTGTTCCGTGAGCTGCAGCAGCTCGAGCAGCAGTATCCTGCGCTTCGCAGTGCCGACTCGCCGACGCAGCGGATCGGGGTAGCGCCGCTGTCGGCGTTCGCGCCCTTGCGTCACCGGCTGCCGATGCAGTCCCTGAACAATGCGTTTGGCGATGAGGAGCTGCGTGAGTTCGATCGCCGGGTGCGTGAGGGCCTGGGGCGCAGCAGTGTTGACTATGTGGCTGAGCCCAAGCTCGACGGGCTGGCGGTCTCGCTGATCTATCGCGACGGCGTGTTCGAACAGGGCGCGACGCGCGGTGACGGCGAAACCGGTGAGGACATCAGCGCCAATCTGCGCACAATTCGCGGATTGCCACTGCACCTGCACGGCGCTGTGCCGGATTTGATCGAAGTACGTGGCGAGGTTTTCCTGCCGCATGCCGGCTTCAGCAAGATGAATCAGGACGCGGCCGCGCGTGGCGACAAGCTGTATGTGAATCCGCGCAATGCCGCTGCCGGCAGCCTGCGTCAGCTGGATTCACGAGTCACCGCGCAACGGCCGCTGGCGCTCTACGCATACGGTGTCGGCTACAGCGAAGGCTGGCAGTCACCCGCACGACACACCGAGGTGCTGGAGCAGTTGCGCAACTGGGGGCTGCCGGTTTCGACGCTGATCGAAGCGGTACATGGCGCGGAAGGGTGCCTGGACTATTTCAGGCGGATGCAGGCGCGGCGGGGGGGGCTGCCGTTCGACATCGACGGCGTCGTCTTCAAGGTGGATGAGTTGGCGGCGCGAGAGGAATTGGGCTCTGTTGCGCGCGCACCGCGCTGGGCCATCGCGCACAAGTTTCCCGCAGAAGAAGCCGAGACCGTTCTGGAAAATGTCGACTTTCAGGTCGGCCGCACCGGCGCGCTGACCCCGACGGCGCGACTGCGCACGGTGTTCGTCGGCGGCGCCAATGTCAGCAACGCGACCTTGCACAACATGGACGAGATCGCGCGCAAGGACATCCGTATTGGCGACACCGTGATCGTGCGACGCGCCGGGGATGTCATCCCGGAAGTCAAAGGGGTGGTTCTTGAAAAGCGCCCGTCCGATGCTCGCGTAGTCGAGATGCCGGCGCTGTGTCCGGTCTGCGGTTCGGACGTCCGGCGCGACCCGGAAGGCGTGATCTATCGCTGCATCGGGCGCCTGGTGTGCAAGGCCCAGCTGAAACAGTCGCTGCAGCACTTCGTCTCGCGCAAGGCCGCCGACATTGAGGGCGTTGGCGAGATGCTGATCGACGAGCTGGTTGAACGCGAGCGGCTGAAAGCCCCTGCGGATCTGTATGCCCTGACGGTTGCGGATATCGCCGATCTGTATAAGTCAGCGGAAGTCGCGCCCGCCAAGCTGATCGACGCGATTGCCAAGCGTCGCAGTCTGCCGCTGCCGCGTCTGGTCTATGCCCTGGGAATTCCTGAAGTCGGCGAAACCACGGCCAAGGATCTGGCGCGTCACCTTGGCAGCTTTGTGCGTATCCGCCGGGCCCGGTCTGAAGTCCTGACCCTGATCGAGGGGATTGGCGACAGCGTTGCTAAGGAGATTCGCTGGTTCTTCGGAGACGAACACAATGCCTCTGCGGTCGACGCCTTGCTGGCGCAGATCACGATCGAGGACGAGCATCCGGTCTCAGCGGCGCTGGCGACACGTGCGAGCCTGAGCCAGCTGCTGGCGCTGCAGCAGATTCGCGGTCTCGGACCGGTCAAGGCCGACGCGCTGACGGTTGGCTGTGACTCCGTCGAAGCACTGATGCAGCGGATCGATGGGGCAGACGTGGGTCAATGGCTCGATGACAGGACAGCGGCCGGCGTGCGTGAGTATTTCGCCGAATCACGACACCGTCAGGAGCTGCTGGCGCTGGAGCAGCAATTGCGCGCATTCGGCGTATTCGACGCACAAACACAGACTGCCGACACACCAGCGGGTGCACTGAGCGGACGCAGCTTCGTGCTGACCGGGACGCTGGCATTGCCGCGCGACGAAGTGGCGGCGCAGATCGAAGCCGCCGGCGGTCGGGTCTCCAGCTCGGTGTCGGCCAAGACCGACTACCTGGTCGCTGGAGAGGCTGCCGGCTCCAAGCTGGCCAAGGCGATCAAGCTGGGCGTGACGGTGATCGACTACGATGCACTACGTCGGCTGATCGACGGCCAGGATCTGCTGCAATGAATCGATTGGTCACTGATGTGAGCAGAGGGGGCTGATGATCGAGCCCGCGCGTCATCTGCTGGGTCTGCTGCTGGCGCACCCGCTGACTTCGTCGGCGGTGCTGCTGGCGTCGGCGCTGATCTGGGCAGTGCTGATGCATGTTCTGGTCGACGGAATCAACGGTGGGCGCCATCCCTGGCAGCGCAGATTACGGGCACGTCTGGGGGTTGCCCCGGGCAAGCGTCTGGGCGAGCTGCGCTGGATGCTGTGGTCGATGCATCTGGTGTTGTGGCCACTGGTCGCCTGGGCATTTCTGCATCTGTGGGGTCTGCATGACGAAGGGCAGAACATCGTCGAGAAGTTCTTTGACCGCGGCTTCACGCTCAGTGGACTGACGATCGTTCCTGGAAAGCTGTTGCTGGGTACCGTCTACTTTCTCGCGCTGCTGACCTTCACCCGCTGGCTCAAGCGCAAGATCGAGCACGACTGGCTGCCACTGACGGCGATCGAAGCCAACACACGGCAGTCGCTGGCAACGCTGTTCGGTTACGCGACGTTCCTGATTGCGGCACTGGTCGGCCTGACTGCTGCAGGGTTCGATTTCACCAAGCTGGCGATCGTCGCTGGTGCGTTGTCGGTGGGAATTGGTTTCGGACTGCAGAATATCGTCAACAACTTCGTCTCCGGTCTGATCATCCTGTTTGAACGACCGGTACGCATTGGGGATTACATTTTCGTCGGGGAGACCCAGGGTTTCGTACGCAAGATCCGCATTCGTGCGACCGAACTGGAAACCTGGGACCGCGAATCCGTGGTGGTGCCGAACTCCGACCTGCTGTCCAATCATCTGCGCAACCTGAATCTGCGTGACAGCTTCGGTCGGGTCATCGTCGGTGTCGGCGTGGCCTACGGATCCGACACGCTGAAGGTCAAGCAGGTGTTGCTGGATGTGGCCTGTGCGAACCCGCAGGTGATTCGCGACGGCGAGCTAGACGGGCTCAGCGGTCCGGGGATCTACTTCGTGAACTTCGGCGACAGTTCACTGGACTTCGAACTGCGTGCGTATATCCGTGCGGTGGACAAGCGACTCAGTGTCGCCAGCGAACTGCGCTTCGCCATTGATCAGGCGTTTCGCCAGAACCACATCGATATCCCGTTTCCGCAGCGCGATCTGTGGATGCGCAACGCACCGCCATCAGCACCTGCCGCGCCAACCGACGGGATCTAGCGCTTCAGACGCTGGCCTTGATCGACAGCGCGTGAATGTCACTCTGCATCAGCTCATCCAGTGCGGCATATACCGCACGATGGCATTGCACCGGGGTCATGCCGGCAAAGGCTGGGCTGCGTATCTCGACGCTAAAATGGCCTTTGCCGCTGCGCGCGCCGGCATGCCCGGCATGCAGGTGACTGTCGTCCTCGATCTGCAGCTGCGCCGGCTGAAAAGTTGCTTCCAGGGCAGCCCGGATGCGTTCGATGCGGTCGTTCACGGCAGTGCCTTGATGAACGGCTCGACCACGACGCTGTCGAATACGCCGGCGCGCTGATAGGGATCCGCCGCAGCCCAGGCTTTGGCACTGGCCAGATCATCGAACTCGGCAACGATCAGGCTGCCGGCGAAGCCGGCGTCGCCAGGATCGCTGGCGTCGATGCGTGGTCGCGGGCCGGCCATGACCAAGCGGCCCTGGTCGATCAGCTGTTGCAGATAGGCTACGTGTTCGGGGCGGGTCGCCCGACGCAGCGCCAGGCTGTCGGACCGGTCGTGGCCAAGAATCATGTAAAGCACGCGCGGCTACTCCTCGGTCGGCAGATAGCGCTTCAGAAACGGGATGTGCGCCAGCAGGAAGGCAAACATCAGCGTCGTGAAACCAAAGGTCTTGACCTTGACCCAAGCAGCTTCAGAAAAGGCGTTGGCCACGTACAGGTTCAGCACCGCACAGAATGCAAAGAAGGCCGCCCAAGCCAGATTCACCCTGCGCCACACCGGTTCCGGCAGTTCGATCGCCTTCTGCGGCAGCCGTGCCATCAGCACCTTGTCGCCGATGAAGTGACTCGCCAGCAGCGCGATCGAGAAGATCGCGTAGATCACCGTTGGCTTGTACTTGATGAACTCCGGATCGTGGATGTACAGCGTCAGGCCTCCGAGCCCGGCGGCGACCAGTGCGGTGACGAAATGCGTCTTGTGCAGACGCTTTTCCTTGAACCAGTAAATCGCCACCAGCATAAACATCGACACGATCAGGACGGTCGTCGCGACGTAGATACCGTAGAGCGAGTAGGCGCCGAAAAACAGCAGCGCCGGAGCGAAGTCGAGCAGCATATTCATGCGGCTATTGTACGGGCTGGCGAGGGCGGTGGCTGGCGTCGATCAGCGAGCCGGGGCGTGCGAGGGTAGAATGCACGCTCCTCGCGAACCGATGAAATCCAGTGGCCGACTGGTACGAGCTGCACCCGCAGAATCCGCAGAAGCGCCTGCTGGCGCAGATTGCCGTGCGCGTGCGCCAGGGCGCCGTCATTGCCTATCCGACTGACTCCTGCTACGCGCTGGGCTGTCACCTGGACGACAAGGATGCGGCGGCGCGGCTGCGCAAAATCCGTGACTTCGACAAGCATCACCAGTTCACGCTGGTCTGCCGCGACCTGTCCGAGATCGCAACCTATGCGCGCGTCGACAATCAGCAGTTCCGCCTGCTGAAGACCTTGACACCGGGGCCCTACACCTTCGTGCTGCAGGCGACCAAGGAATTGCCGCGACGGGTTGCGCACGAACGCCGCAAAACTATCGGCATCCGCATTCCCGAGCATGTCATTGCGCAGCAGCTGCTGGAAACGCTCGGTGAGCCGCTGATTTCCTGCACCCTGCAGTTTCCGGGGGAGCAGGAGCCGGTCAGCGATCCCTCCGATTGGCGCGAGCAGCTGGATCGCAGCGTGGATGTGGTCATCGAAGGCGGTTCCTGCGGCACTGAGCCCACTACGGTGCTGGATCTCAGCGAAGGCGAGGTCACCGTCATGCGCGAAGGCAAGGGCGACGTTTCCCGGATCAGCCTGTAGCGTCGGCCGCTTCCATATCCGCCCTCCGGTCGGGCTTCCGTCGCCGGTATAATGCGCAGATGCCTATGGATATGACGCTGGTCCAGAAAATCGCGGTCTGGGCCTTACCGGTCCTGTTTGCCATTACCGTGCACGAAGCCGCGCACGGCTATGTTGCGCGCTCGCTCGGGGATCGCACCGCCGAGTCGCTGGGCCGGTTGAGCCTCAACCCGCTGAAACACATCGATCCTGTGGGTACGGTGATTGTTCCGCTGGTGCTGCTGGTGCTGGGTGGTTTTCTGTTCGGCTGGGCCAAGCCGGTGCCGGTCAACTTCCGGAATCTGCGCAATCCGCGCCGCGACATGGCGATTGTGGCAGCGGCTGGGCCGCTGTCGAATCTGCTGATGGCGTTGGCGTGGGGGCTGCTGTTGAGATTCAGCATCAGCGTTGGCGACAACAGCGGCATCTGGATCGGTCTCAGCTCAATGGCGATGGCCGGTATCCTGATCAATCTGGTGCTCGCGGTGCTGAATCTGTTGCCCCTGCCGCCGCTGGACGGCGGACGCGTGCTGGCGGGACTGGTGTCGGCTCGGGCTGCACTGATGCTCGACAAAGTCGAACCCTACGGCATGCTGATCCTGATCGGTTTGCTGGCGACCGGTGCGCTGGGCTGGCTGATCTCGGGGCCGCTGGCACTGCTGCAGTCTTTGCTGCTGCAGCTGCTGGGGCTGCGCTGAAACCTGTACAACCCTGATTGAATTGACCGACTGACGATCTCACGTGGCAACCGAATCCAAACCCGTTGTGCTTTCCGGTATTCAGCCTTCAGGGCGTCTGACCCTGGGCAACTATCTCGGCGCGCTCAAGAACTGGGTCAAGCTCAACGAGCAGTTCACCTGTTACTACATGCTGGTCGATATGCATGCGATCACGGTGCGGCAGGACCCGGCCGTCCTGAGGGATCGCTGCTATGAGTTTCTGGCGCTCTACATCGCCTGCGGCCTTGATCCGGCGTCCAATGTTCTGTTTGTGCAGTCGCATGTGCCGGCGCATGCGCGCCTGGCCTGGGTGCTGAACTGCTACACGCAGATGGGCGAGTTGAGCCGGATGACCCAGTTCAAGGACAAGTCGCAGAAGAACACCGACAATATCAACGCAGGTCTGTTCAGCTATCCGGTGCTGATGGCCGCCGACATCCTGCTGTATCAGGCCGGCGCAGTGCCGGTAGGCGAAGACCAGAAGCAGCATCTGGAGCTGACCCGCGATGTGGCGATGCGCTTCAACAATCTGTACGGCTCGCCCGAGCGCCCGGTGTTCACGGTGCCGGAGCCGATGATCCCGCCGGTCGGTGCGCGCATCATGAGCCTGCAGGAACCGACCAAGAAAATGTCGAAGTCGGATGCGGCCGAGACCAATGCGGTCTATCTGCTCGACGATCCGGACGTGATCACGCGCAAGATCAAGCGCGCCGTCACCGACATGGACAACAGCGTGCGCTACGCTCCGACGGAAAAGCCCGGCGTTTCCAATCTGATGTCGATTCTGGCCGCTACGACGGGTCAGTCGTTCGACAGTATCGTCACGCAATACGACGGTCAGGGCTACGGCAAGTTCAAGGCCGCCTGCGCGGAGGCGGTGGTCGAGTGTCTGCGTCCGGTGCAGGCGCGTTACCACGAAGTTCGCGACGATCTGGACGGTCTGCGCCGAATCCTGCGGGATGGCGCCGAGCAGGCTTCACTGCGCGCCGATGCCACGCTCAAGCACGTGCACGAAGTGCTCGGCTTCATTCCCGAATAAGGCCACAAGCCCGGACTCGCCCATGACCGAAGCGATCGAACAGGCCGAGACGAGCGTCGCAGACGAATCGTCGGCGCCGATGCCGAAGGTTCACGGGCACCGGATCGAGAAGTTGCCGGAGGATTTGTACATTCCTCCGGACGCGCTGGAAGTGTTTCTCGATGCCTTCGAAGGCCCGCTGGATCTGCTGCTGTATCTGATCCGGCGCCAGAACCTGAACATCCTCGATATCCCGGTATTCAAGATCACCCAGCAGTACATGCAGTACATCGATCTGATGCATGGCATGAAACTGGAGTTGGCTGCCGAATATCTTGTCATGGCGGCGCTGCTGGCCGAGATCAAATCGAGCATCCTGCTGCCGCGGCCGCCACCGGACGAAGCCGTCGAACAGGGTGATCCGCGCATGGAACTGGTGCGGCGCCTGCAGGAATACGAGCGCTTCAAGACTGCGAGCGAAGCGATTGAGAAGCTGCCGCGGGTCGGACGTGATGTCTTTGTTGCCCAGGCGCGGCCCGAGGTCATTCCGAAGGTCGCCCAGGTGCCGATGCCGACGGTGCGCGAGCTGTTGCTGGCGTTTCGGGATGTGATGGAGCGTACCGCGCTGTTCCGGCATCACGAGATCTCGCGCGAACCGCTGACGGTGCGCGAGCGCATGTCGAATATTCTGGCCCGTCTGCAGCGCGGTCCGGCGCAGCTGATTGATCTGATCGATCCGGAAGAAGGCCGGATCGGAGTGGTCGTGTGCTTTCTCGCAATCCTGGAGCTTGCACGCTCATCGATGTTGGATATCCGGCAGGACGGCCCGTTTGCGCCGCTGCTGTTGACGCCGCCGGGGCCGCGCCTGGCGGAAGTGGAGGAAGATGCCCATGACTGAAGACGTCGCGTTGGAACGAGCGGCCGAGCCTCTCGAGGAAATCAACGAGGCGCGCGACCGCCTGCTGGAGCGTGTGCTCGAAGCTCTGCTGATGGCCTCCGATCAGCCGCTTTCACTGGAACAGCTGTCGCGCCTGCTCGGAAATGAGCTGGGTGTCGGCAAGAAAGATCTGCGCGAAGCGCTGGCGCGACTGAGCGACAGTCTGGCCGAACGCGCGGTCGAGCTGCGTGAGGTCGCGTCCGGCTATCGAATTCAGGTCCGGCAGGATTACGCAGAGTGGGTCAGCAAGCTGTGGCAGGAAAAGCCGCCGCGGCTGTCGCGAGCCTTGCTCGAAACACTGGCGCTGATCTGCTATCGCCAGCCGATCACGCGCGGTGAGGTTGAGGAGGTGCGCGGCGTTGCGCTTTCGCCGAACATCATTCGGACCTTGCTCGAGCGCAACTGGATTCGCGAAGTCGGCGTCAAGGAAGTGCCGGGGCGTCCGTCGCTGTTCGGAACCACCCAGCAGTTTCTCGACGACCTGAGCCTGTCTTCGCTGGACGACCTGCCCAGCCTGCCGGAGATCAAGGATCCACTGCAGCTCGAGGCGGCGCTGGAGCGGCTCGGCGAGCAGTTGCATGAGGTATCGCATGTTGCCGACGCGCCGATAGCGTCGAATGCCGATGCCGAATCCCCCGAAGCGCTGCCGAACGATGGCGTGGACGTGACACTCGAAGTTTCGGTGGCAGCTCTCGTGGACGCACCGACAGAGGCTGCGACCGACGCGATCGGTACGGACGATGCGGGGGATGCGGATCCCGGCTCAGGCTTGTCCGTAGACACCGACACAGTTGAGGTCGAGGCAGAGCCGTCATCGGAACTGCCGGATGATGACGCGGCGGCCGACCTCGCCAGGGACGCTGATCCGGATGCGGATGCTGTTGATCCGAACCGGTCCTAATTGCGCTACACCTTCGGATCACACGCTCCATGGCAGAACGAATTCAGAAACTCCTGGCGACAGCCGGCGTTGCCTCGCGTCGCGAGATCGAACGCCTGATCGCCGAGGGGCGGATTCAGGTCAATGGGCAGCCGGCAGTTCTGGGTCAGGCCGTCAACGCTGATGACAAGATCCGGCTTGATGGGCGACCGCTGAATTTGTCGCACAAGACCGAGCCCACGCGGGTGCTGCTGTACAAGAAGCGTGTCGATGAAGTCGTGACGCGCGACGATCCTGATGGTCGGCGCACGGTTTTCCGCAAGCTGCCAGCACTGGAAAGCGGTCGCTGGATCGCGATCGGGCGTCTCGACATCAACACCTCGGGGCTGCTGCTGTTCACCAACAACGGTGAACTGGCGCGTCGCCTGATGCATCCCAGCTTTCAGGTATCGCGGACTTACGCGGTACGCATGCACGGCACGGTCGATCCCTCCATGATCGACCGCATGCGTCGCGGCGTGACGCTGGATGACGGTCCGGCCAAATTTGAATCGATTGTTCCAGGCGAAAACGAAGACGGTGCCGCGTCGAACCAGTGGTACCACGTCACCCTGCGCGAAGGTCGCAACCGTCTGGTTCGACGCCTGATCGAGTCCCAGGGTCTGCAGGTCAGTCGACTGATCCGGATCGCCTATGGACCGATTTCACTCGGTCGCGGCATCAAGTCCGCGGCCAGCCGTGAAGCGACACCGTCCGAATTGAATGCGCTGATGGCGGTTGTCGGCATGCAGCCTGAGGCAGGTCCTGCGGGCAAGAAAGCGCGCGGGGCTGCCGGTCCTGGCGGTAGCAAGCGCGGTCCGGTGAAGCCGATTACGGTTGGGCGGGTCTCGCGCCAGAGCGCTCGCAAGCAGAGCGAGCAAGGGTGGCCGGAGAACAAGCGCGATCGCGGGCGCGACAGCGTGGAGCGCGATGACGCCGGTGGCGCGAGGGCGCGCACTTCGCGGTCGAGGCCCGGCGGCGACAGCAGGCCGTCAGGGCAGCGTCCGACTGGTGGTGCGCGAAAGCAGAGCGGCGCTGCGGAGGGGTCTGCGGCATCCAGATCGAGCAGCAGTGCGCGTCCGTCCGCAACGCGCGCTCCGGGGAAACCTTCCGGAGCCCGTATCGAGGACTCCGGAAAACCGCGCAGCAGCAAACCGGGGATGCGTCCGTCACGCTCCGGAGCGCGGGATCGCGCGTCAGGCCCGGGTTCGCCCAAACCTAGAAAGCCGAGCCGCTGATTCCGCGGCTGTCGGGGCCGAGCAGCCACAGCAGGGCCGGCGTTGCAGTTTCTGGCACTGGCGCCTGCTCGACAATTTCGCCGGGATATCCCTTGAGGCGGTGGCCGGTACGCAGCGGGCCCGGATCATAGCTGTTCATACGCACCGAACCGGTTTGCGGTAGCTCGGCTGCCCAGGTCTGCATCAGATGTTCCAGTGCCGCCTTGGAGATGCCATAAATGCCGTCATAAGCATGCACTTCGCGCCCGTGGCGATCCGAAACGAAGACCACCGAGGCGTCTGCGGCCTGCTCCAGCAACGGCAACAGGTGACGCGTCAATGCAAACGGCGCGGTGAGATTCACCTGCAATGACTCGATCCACTCCTTGGGATCGACATCGGTCAGGGGCATGAACTGCTTGAACTGGGCGGCGCAATGCAGCACGCCATCGATGCCGCCGATTTCGGTTTCGATCGTGCTTGCTAGATCGGCGTAATCCTTCCAGCTGGCGCCGCCGAGATTGAGCGGATAGATCGCCGGGGCCGACCCGCCAGCGGCTTCGATGGCGTCGTAAACCGCCTCAAGCTTCTTCACCGTGCGTCCAAGCAGCACAACGGTTGCACCATGCGCGGCGCAGGCCAGTGCAGCTGCACGACCCAGGCCGTCGCCGGCACCGGTAATCAGGATGCGCCGTCCAGCCAACAGATCGGAAGGCGGTGCGTAGTTCACAGGTATTGCAGTCATCGGACATGGTGGCTGGCGCGAGGGGCGCTAGTTTAGCGCCTGGGCCGCGGTTGCCGCGTCAGCGCCGTTGTCTGATTTATCGCGTCAGCCAGCGCGTGACGGCGTCCGGCGACATGGCCGGGGCAACCGCCGTGCCTTCGGCATAGTCGGCTTGCAGGGCCTTGGCCAGCTCCAGCTGGGCTGCCGTCTCGATGCCACTGCAGACGACCGTCTGCGCCTGCACTTTCAGCAACTGCATCAGCGCCTGGGTGACGCTGCGGACCTTGGGTAGATCCAGCGCGCGCAAGGTCAGTTTTCCGACGATACGGCACTCATCCAGCGGGACTTCAAGCGCAGCGAGCGGGGAGGTGCCCAGATCGCCGATGCCGTTGAGTGAGAGTTTGACGCCTGCGGTGCGCAGTTGATCGAGCTGAGAGCGATGTTCGGCCTGCAGCGGATTGATCGCCGCTTCAGAGAACTCGATGATCAGTTGTGCGGGTTTCAGATCATGCGCATTGAGCATGCGCAGAATCAGATCCGGCAGACTCAGCAGCCGTAACGCGCTGGAGGGCAGGCGCAGGATCAGCAGCGGAGCATTGTCGAGCCGTTGCCATTGCGCCAGACGTTCGAGGCCTTGGCGCAGTATCCACAGACTCAAACCATGCGTCAGTCCGAGACGATCAGGGCGATCGACAAAATGGTTTTCGCTGAGGCGGCCCAGTCGCGGGTGCTCCCATACCGGCGACAGACGCAGGCGAAGTGCGCGATCGGCGGCCAGCGGCTGCTGGACCCAGTACTCTTCGCTGAGGCCATCGTTGTACAGCGCGCTGTGCAGTTCCGCCATCAGGCGCGAACTTTCTGATCGCGCATTGTCCTGTTCCGGCGCATACACCAGATGATCAAGGTCGCCGGCAATGGCCGCGAATTTGGCGGTCTCCGCGTGGCGCAGCAGTGATTCGGCATCGGCTCCATGCGCCGGATAGCAGGCGATGCCGATGGTGGTGCGGACCGACAACGGGCGCCGGCCGATGGTCAGCGGCACGTCCAGCGCGAGTTGGATCCGGTTCGCGTGATGGCGGCCTGCCGCGGCGTCACGAGCGTCGGCGATCAGGACGCCAAAGTCGTCAAAGCCAAAATGCGCGAGGAAGTCGTTGTCGGTGATGACGCTCTGCAGGCGTTCACGCAGCTGGGTGACAAATTGCCGCGCCGCCTCCTCACCGTGCGTCTGTTCAATCTCCTGGTAGTGCACGGTGTCGAGCACCATTACTGCGAAACCCTGCACCAGCTGGCTCTGGTGATGCGCGATCTGCCGATCGATGGCGGCGATCAGGGCGTGTCGGTTGGGCAGGCCAATGTTGTGTCCGAGGACCGGTGCGCGACCGAGCTCGTACTGCAGGCGATCAGCCTGCTGACGCAGGTCACGGGTCTCGTCGAGGACCAGCGCCCCGGCCTGGTACGACATGACCATGCCAATGTACTGGCCCCAGACCAGAAACAGGAACGGCATCAGGTCCAGCAGCCACAGCGCCGGATTGCGCTGCTGGACCGCCAGAATGCCTTCCCAGCTATAGGTGTCGAACTCGTAACGGCAGACCAGCAGCGTCGCCATGATGATCGCAGCGCCGGCAACACCCAGGCCGACCCAGGCATGACGATTGGCGCGTCCGCGCAGCAGGCGCGCGGTGGCGTCCAGAGTTTGCAGCGGGCGGAAGCGCGAAGGTCGGTCGGCCATACCGCCGATTCTGGCACGTCAGGCGTGCGAAGGTATCCATTTCAGCAGGCCGGTCGGCATCTCGACGATACCGTCCGCGCCCCAGCTGCCGATCGGGCTGCCGTATCCGACGTAACCCCAACCAGCCGCGATGGTGCGCATGCCTGCTGCGCGGCCGGCCTGGATGTCGCGCAGGTCGTCGCCGACGTACAGGCAGGCCTGTGGCTCCAAGTCGATGCGTTCGCAGGCCAGCAGGAGACTTGCCGGATGCGGTTTGGCGTGGGTCGCCTCGTCGGCGCTGACCACGCACGCGGCGGCGGAATCCAGCGCCAGTGCAGTCATCAGCGGACGGGTCAGCCAGCTCGGCTTGTTGGTCACGACGCCCCAGCGAAGTCCGGCTGCCCCGATCGCCTCCAGCAATGTGTCAATGCCATCGAACAGCGTCGACTCATCTGCGAGATGGGCGCTGTAGTAGTTCAGCAGCTCTTCTCTGCGCTGCGAATATTCGGGGTGCTCCGGCGCCATGCCAAGCGCGGTTTGCAGCAGCCCGCGCGCACCGGCTGATGCCACCGGGCGGTAATCTGCCAGCGGTAGCGCTGGCAGGCCCAGATTGGCCCGGACGTGATTGGCGGCGTGGCCTAGATCCGGGGCGGTGTCGACCAAGGTGCCGTCGAGATCGAACAGCACGCAGCGCAGCGGTTTGGACGCGGTCATGTGTTCAGGTGTGCGGCCGACGGCAGTGCATCAGGTAATTGACGTCGATATCGTCGGCCAGACGCGCCGAACGCAGGATCGGGTTGTAGCGCAGTCCCTTGAGACCCAGAACCTCCAGACCGCCGCTGCGCGCCCACGCGTCCAGTTCGGAGGGGCGAATGAATTTTTCGTAGTCGTGCGTGCCGCGCGGAACCACCTGGGTCAGATACTCGGCGCCGACAATCATCAGAGCGAAAGATTTCGGATTGCGGTTAATGGTCGAAAAAACCACGGTACCACCGGGTTTGACCAGGGTCGCGCAGGCCTGCACCACGGCTGCGGGATCCGGAACGTGTTCGAGCATTTCCAGGCAGCAGACCAGATCGAAGCTGGCGGGACGTTCGGCGGCCAGTTCCTCTGCGGCAATCTGGCGGTAGTCGGCGCGCAGGCCGGATTCCAGTCCGTGCAGTCGTGCCACTTCGAGCACGTCGCCAGCCAGATCGACGCCGGTTGCGGTACAGCCTGCAGCGACCAGTGCTTCGGTCAGCAGTCCGCCGCCGCAGCCGACGTCGAGCGCGGTCTTGCCGCTCAGGCCGCTGGCGCACTCGGTGATGTACCGCACGCGCGGCAGATTGATCGCATGCAAGGCGCCCATTTCGCCGCGTGGATCCCACCAGCGTGTGGCGAGGCGGTCGAAGTTTGCGATTTCGCGCGGGTCGAGATTGCTGCGAGTGGCGGGACTTTCTGAGGTCATGGTTGGATCTTATGGCGCCACTGTGCGGCTTGCGCCAGCGTGCGGGGTTCGTCGAGTGTGAGCAGTCGACGTTCGCGCATCAATGCGCGGCCGGCGACAAAGGTATGCGTGACCTGATCGCGGCTTGCGGCATACACCAGTTGTGACAGTACGTGGTAGACCGGCTGGGTAGCTGCTGCAGACAGATCGATGGCGATGAAGTCGGCCGACTTGCCTGCCACCAGCGAGCCGGTTTCGGCGTCCAGCCCCAGCGCGCGCGCGCCGCCCAGCGTGGCCATTTCCAGCGCCTGCGCTGCGGGCAGTGTCTCGGCATCACCCGCAACGGCCTTGGCCATCAGCGCCGCTGTGCGCATCTCGCCGATCAGGTCGAGATCGTTGTTGCTGGCGGCGCCATCGGTGCCCAGTCCGACATTGACGCCGGCGGCCAGCAGTCGGCCAATCGGGGCAAAGCCGCTGGCCAGCTTGAGGTTGGACTCCGGGCAATGCGCGATATGTACGCCGAGTTCGGCGGCCTGTTCGATTTCAGCGTCGTTCAGCTGGGTCATATGAACCGCAACGAAGTCCGGCCCTAAAAGACCCAGATCGCGTAGACGTTGCCACGGGCGCATGCCGCTGGATTCGGTCGCCTGCGCGACTTCGAATGCGGTCTCATGCAGATGCATGTGGATGCCGATGCCAAGCTCGTCGGCGTACTGGCGGATCTTGCGCAGCGGCGCGTCCGACACGGTGTAGGGTGCGTGCGGTGCGAAGATCGTCCGGACCAGCGTTTCGTGTTTGAGCGCGTCGTGCAGCTCCAGGCCCTTGTGGATGTACTCGTCGGCGTTCTGTGCCCATGCGGTCGGGAAATCCAGCGCGATCAGGCCGACGCAGACGCGCAGACCCGTCTCAATCGCAACCCGCGCGGTCGCATCCGGAAAGAAGTACATGTCGTTGACGCAGGTCGTACCGCCGCGAATCATCTCAGCGAACGCCAGCCGGGCGCCATCCTCGCAGAACGCCGGACTGACATGAGCCGCTTCGGCAGGCCATACATGATGCTGCAGCCAGTCCATCAGCGGCAGATCATCGGCCATGCCGCGCAGCAGGCTCATGGCGGCGTGCGTGTGCAGATTGACCAGGCCGGGCATTACAGCGTGATGCGGCAGGGTCAGGGTCTCAGCCGGCGCGTAGCGTGCTCGTGCCTCGTTCAGCGGAGTGCATTCAACGATACGGCCGCGATCCACGACAAGCGCGTGATCCTCGAGCACGCTGGCGGCAGGTTCAATCGGCACCAACCAGCGTGGTGCGACCAGCAGGTCGACAGTCTGCATGTTGAAATCGCTAGGCCCGTAAAATGATCGCGTCATTCTAGCCGAGCCTTTTCGATGCCGACCGCCGCGCAGCCTGCCGTACAGCCGATTCTGTGGTGCCGAGATCATCTTCAGCTGCTGGATCAGCGAAAGCTGCCGCAGGCGGTGAACTATCTGAGCTGCCGTGGTGCGGCGGATGTGGCCAGCGCGATCCACAGCATGGCGGTGCGGGGTGCCCCGGCGATCGGCATCGCAGCGGCGTACGGACTGGTGCTGGCGTTGCGTGCCGATGTTGATGGCTACGATCGCGCCTTCGAGACCCTGGCGGCGTCGCGCCCGACCGCGGTCAATCTGCGCTGGGCCCTGGAGCGCATGGGAGCGGTCTGGCTCGCCGGCCATGACCTCGAGGCGCTGGAGGCCGAGGCGATCCGCATTCATCAGGAAGACCTGGAGCAGAACCGGCGCATGGCCGAACTGGGCGCGGCACTGTTGCCCGCCAATGCGACGGTGCTGACACACTGCAATACCGGCGCGCTGGCGACTGGGGGACATGGCACCGCGTTGGGGGTGATCCGTACCGGCTATGCGATGAACCGCATTGTGCGGGTATACAACACCGAGACGCGGCCGTGGCTGCAGGGCGCGCGCCTGACTGCGTGGGAGCTGCAGCAGGAAGGCATTCCGGGGCAATTGGTTGCCGACGGCGCCGCCGCGCATCTGATGGCGAGCGAGAGGATTGACTGGGTCATCGTAGGTGCCGATCGCATTGCCGCCAATGGCGACACCGCGAACAAGATCGGCACCTACGCGCTGGCTTTGGCTGCGCGCGCACACGGCACGCGATTCATGGTGGTGGCGCCCAGTGGCACCTTCGATTTGCGCTGCCCGGGCGGTGGCGCGATCCCCATCGAACAACGTCCGGCGCAGGAGCTGACCGAGTTCAAGGGGCAGGCGATCGCGCCTGCGGGGTACGACGCCTTCAACCCGGTTTTCGATGTCACACCGGCGGCGTTGATTGATGCCATCGTTTGCGAGCGCGGGGTGGTGATGCTGCCGACGACGGACAAGCTGGCAGCACTGTTGCGCTGACCGCCTGCAGTGCCTTGCAGGGGCCTGAAAAAGGGGACGCCGAACCCCTGTCCGTGTTAAGATTTATCGACAAATAGAAGCGCCAATGCGGCGCCGCGACTTATCGCGACATCCTATTGATCTAAAGCTGTTTTTTGAACAGAAGGCCGTCCCGTCAGGCGGGGCCGGCGGGTATCCGATATGACTGAATTCGCCAAGGAAGTTCTCAGCGTCAATCTCGAAGACGAGATGCGGCGTTCTTACCTCGATTACGCCATGAGCGTCATCGTTGGCCGTGCGCTGCCGGACGCGCGCGATGGCCTGAAACCGGTGCATCGTCGCGTGCTGTACGCGATGAAGGAACTCGGCAACGAGTACAACAAGCCGTACAAGAAATCGGCGCGCGTGGTCGGTGACGTCATCGGTAAGTACCACCCGCACGGCGACTCTGCGGTGTACGACACCATCGTGCGCATGGCGCAGCCGTTCTCGATGCGTTACGTGCTGGTCGACGGCCAGGGCAACTTCGGTTCGGTGGATGGCGATGCGCCGGCAGCCATGCGTTATACCGAAGTGCGTATGTCCAAGCTGGCGCATGAGCTGCTTGCGGATATCGACAAGGACACTGTCGATTTCCAGCCGAACTACGACGGATCGGAGACCGAACCCTCGGTGCTGCCGACACGGGTGCCGCAGTTGCTGGTCAACGGCGCGGCCGGCATCGCGGTCGGTATGGCGACCAACATTCCGCCGCACAATCTGGGTGAAGTCATCAACGGCTGCGTTGCGTTGATCGACAATCCGAATATCGAACTCGCGGAGCTGATGCAGCACATTCCGGCGCCGGATTTTCCGACCGCGGGTCTGTTGCTGGACGCGCATGCGCTGGCTGATGCCTATGCCACCGGTCGCGGCCGCATTGTCGTCCGCGCGCGCACGCATTTCGAGAGCATCGGCAACGACAAGCAGGCGATCATCGTCACCGAGCTGCCGTACCAGGTGAACAAGGCGCGCCTGCTCGAGAAAATTGCCGAGTTGGTCAAGGACAAGAAGCTCGAAGGCATCACCGAGCTGCGCGACGAATCCGACAAGGATGGCATGCGCATGGTGATCGAGCTGCGTCGCGGCGAGAACGCCGACGTTGTGCTGAACAATCTGTTCCAGCACACGCAGCTGCAGGACAGCTTCAATTTCAACATGGTGGCGCTGGACAACGGCCAGCCACGGCTGCTGTCGCTCCGTCAGCTGCTGGAAATCTTTGTCCGCCATCGCCGCGAGGTGGTCACGCGGCGCACGCGTTATCTGCTGCGCAAGGCGCGTGAGCGCGCGCATGTGTTGGAGGGGCTGGCGGTTGCGCTGGCCAATATTGACCAGATCATCGAGCTGATCCGTCGCTCACCGTCGCCGGCAGAGGCGAAGGCCGGATTGATGAGCCGTCTGTGGCTGCCGGGCCCGGTGACTGCGATGCTGGAGCGTGCCGGCGCACACGCTTCGCGACCGCAGGACCTGGCGGTCGGCTTTGGCATCATCGACAACGCCGAGTCCGGACTGGGGTCCGCAGCGCAGCCGGGCTATCGCCTGTCCGAAGCGCAGGCTCAGGCCATTCTCGACTTGCGCCTGCATCGCCTGACCGGGCTGGAGCAGGACAAGATTCATGACGAATTCAAGCAGCTGATCGAGTCGATTCTCGATTATCTGGACATCCTCGGTTCGGAGCTGCGTCTGTTATCGGTGATTCGCACTGAACTGCTGGAAATTCAGGAGCAGTACGCGGATGCCCGCCGTACAGAGATCACCAATGCGGCGCTGAACATTGCGCACGAGGATCTGATCACGCCGCAGGACATGGTGGTGACCTTGTCGCATGAGGGTTACGTCAAGGCGGTGGCGCTGGACGAGTACCAGTCACAGAAGCGCGGCGGCCGCGGCAAGATCGCGGCGACGACCAAGGACAAGGATTTCGTCGACCGCCTGTGGGTCACGCATTCGCACGATACGCTGCTGTGTTTCTCCAGTACCGGCAAGTGCTACAAGCGGCGGGTGTTCGAACTGCCGCCGGGTTCGCGCGGTTCACGCGGGCGTCCGTTCAACAACATCCTGCCGCTGGAAGACAACGAAAAAATCAATGCGGTGTTGGCGATCAAGTCGTTCGAGGACGCCGCTCCCGGCGCCGAGGGGCCGGATCAGAAGGCGTTCGTGTTCATGGTCACGCGCCGCGGGACGGTCAAGAAGACCGAGCTGCAGGCGTTCCAGAATGTGCGCTCCAACGGCATCATTGCAGTCGACCTGCGGGTGGATGACGAACTTGTCGGCGTGGCGCTGACCGGCGGTGATCACGAGGTCATTCTGATCTCCGATTCCGGTCGCGCGATCCGTTTCCACGAGAATGATGTGCGCGGCATGGGGCGTGGCGCTACCGGTGTGCGCGGCATGCGGCTGATCAAGACTTTTGCTGGCAGTGAAGACGCCGAAGACGAGACGTCGTCCGACGACGCGATTGAGGAAGCTTCCGGCGGCGATGGCGCGCGCGTGATTGCGCTGATCGTTGCTGACGGGGGCGACATTCTCACCGTGTCCGAATTTGGCTACGGCAAGCGCACGCCGGTGGCGCAGTTCCCGCGGCGCGGACGCGGCGGTCAGGGCGTCATTGCGCAGTCGCTGTCGGATCGCACGGGGCGCCTCATCGGCGCGGTTGCCGTCGACGATACGCATCAGGTCATGCTGATTTCCGAGGACGGCATTCTGATTCGCTTCAAGACCACCGACGTCCGGACCATGGGGCGCAATACACAGGGTGTGCGTCTGATGCGTCCGGGTGACGGCGATCGTCTGGTCGGCGTTGATCGCATTGCGATTGACGACGACGAAGATGAGGCTGAAGGAGACGTCGGCGAAGTCCTTGATGAGGCTGGCGACGGCGACGCGCCGGCCGCTGAGTAGAGCCGAATACCATGTGGTCGGGGCGCCAAGGGCGTTTCCGGCTGCTGGCAGCGTTTGCAGTGTTGGCGGTCGCCTTGGTCTGTGCCGCGGCTTCGGCGCAGGCCGATCGCATTGTGTTTCTGGTCCGGCACGCCGAAGTGGCGTCAACCGGGCGCGATCCCGCGTTGAGTCCATTGGGTGAGACCCGCGCGCTTGCTCTGGCTGACATTCTGGCCAACGAGCATCCGGCACTGATCATCGTCAGCAATACGCAGCGCAGCCGCCAGACGGCGGCCGCGCTGGCTGCGCGCACCGGTGCGCGTGTGCGCGTGGTCGATGTCGACGGGAGCAGCGTGGACGCTCACGTCGAGGCGGTCGTCGCTGCGGTTCTGAATTACGTCGGTCGCGGAGCTGTTGTCGTTGTAGGGCATAGCAATACGCTGCCGCGAGTTGCTGCCGCATTGGGGGCTCCGGCGCAGCCGGATCTGGCGCGCGGATGTTTCGACGTCCTGTGGCGCGTCAGTTTACGACGTGCGGGCGCGCTATTCGAGGCGTTCAGATACGGTCGACGCTTGGCTGAATGCGAACCTTCGAGCGCCTCGGCGAAATCGAACCCGTCGAAATAAATTCATATTAAACATAATCTTATCCACCTTATATAAAGCACTCATATTGACTAACATGACCTGTTAGGTGAGAATTCACGCATGAATTTCAGCGTGCATATTGATGAGGCCACCCTCGAGCGCCTGCAGCGTGCGGTCGATCGCAGTGGCTTGACCCGCAATCGCATCATTGTGACTGCGGTGCAGGAGTGGCTGGAGCGCAACGACGAGAAAGACTGGCCGGAAGCGCTGAAGGCTCATTTCCGCAACCCCGCTCCCGAACTGACCGAGGACGCGCTCGATTTCCAGGCATGGCGCTCAGCGCTGCCTGCAGGGCCGGGAGTGCGCTGGTGAAATACCTGCTCGATTCAGATGTGCTGGCTGCAGCGGTGAAGGGACGTCTGCCAGTGGTGCTCAGGCTGGCGGAACTCAAGCCGACCGCAGTCGCGGTCTCTGTGATGGCGCGGGTTGAGGCTGAAACCGCGCTGCGCCTTCAACCGCGTGCCCAGGCGCGCTACGGGAAATTGCTGAAGGAGTTTCTGTCATCCGTGGCGGTGCTCGATTTTGGCGCGTCAGAGGCTCAGCAAGCGGTCGGACTTTCCGCCTATTTGCAGTCGGCGGGTGAATCGTTGCCCCTGCTGGATCTGCAGCAGGCCGCCACCGCACTGGCGCATCAACTTACGTTGGTGACTGATCGGGTCGCCACATTTGCTTCCGTGCCCAACCTTGATGTTGAGTGGTGGGCATAGGTGTTGATTAACATTAACTTTATATCATAAGGATCTGATATGTCACGCATATTTAACTTCAGCGCTGGTCCTGGCGCGCTTCCGCTGCCGGTCCTCGAACAAGTGCAGGCGGACCTGCTGGATTGGCGTGGCGCAGGGATGTCGGTGATGGAAATGTCTCACCGCGGCAAGGAATTCATGTCCATTGCGGCCGAGGCCGAAGCCGATCTGCGTGAGTTGATGGCAGTGCCTGCCAACTACAAGGTACTGTTCATGCAGGGCGGTGCGACCGCCCAGTTCGCCTTCATCCCGATGAACTTGCTCGGCGACAAGACCAGCGCGGATTATGTCGTGACCGGCGATTGGGGCAAAAAGGCCGCGAAGGAAGCCGGCAAGTACGGCACCGCGAATATCGCTGCCACCAGCGCCGCCGAAAAATTTACCTGCATTCCGGACCGTGCCAGCTGGAAGCTGGATCCGAATGCGGCGTATGTGCACATCACGCCGAACGAAACCATCCACGGTGTTGAATTCACCGAAGAGCCGGATACCGGCACGGTGCCGCTGGTTGCCGACATGTCTTCGAATTTCATGTCGCGGCCCGTCGATGTCAGCAAGTACGGTCTGATCTATGGCGGCGCACAGAAGAATATCGGGCCGGCCGGCCTGACGTTGGTGATCGTCCGCGAGGATCTGATCGGCCACGCCAAGCCAACGACACCGGGCGTGTTCGACTACAAGGCCGTGGCAGAAGGCGAGTCCATGCTCAATACGCCGCCGTGCTTCTCTTGGTACGTTGCCGGTCTGGTCTTCAAGTGGCTCAAGACCGAAGGCGGTCTGACGGTGATCGGTGAGCGGAATGCGCGCAAGGCAGCGCTGCTGTACGACTACATCGACAGTCAGGATTTCTATCGCAACCCGGTCAGCAAGGCGGACCGCTCGCGCATGAATGTGCCGTTTACCCTGGCAAACGCCGAACTGGATGCAGATTTTCTGAAGGGCGCCAATGCCGCAGGCCTGTCGGGTCTGAAGGGACATCGCGCAGTGGGCGGTATGCGGGCAAGCATCTATAACGCCATGCCCATCGAGGGCGTCCAGGCGCTGGTCAGCTACATGAAGGAATTCGCCCGCACACGCGGCTGATGCACTGACCTGATCCGTCGAATTCACGAACCCAATTTCGGAAACCGCACATGCTCAAGATTCAGACCCTCAACAATATTTCCGTCGCCGGACTCGAACGCCTGCCCCGGAATGCCTATGAAGTGGCTTCGGAGATCTCCCAGCCGGATGCGATTCTGGTGCGCTCCGCCAAGATGCACGATATGGAAATCCCGGCATCGGTGAAGGCAATCGGCCGCGCTGGCGCGGGCACCAACAATATCCCGGTGGCCGCAATGTCCAAGCGCGGCGTGCCGGTATTCAACGCGCCGGGCGCCAATGCCAATGCGGTCAAGGAGTTGGTGCTGGCGTCGATGTTCATGGCCTCGCGCAATATTCCGCAGGCACTGGACTTCGTACGTAAGCTCGACGGGGACAACAAGGCCATGAACGAGGCCGTCGAAGCCGGCAAGAAGAAGTTTGTTGGCTTCGAATTGCCGGGCCGTACGCTCGGTGTGATCGGTCTGGGCGCGATCGGCGTCAAGGTCGCCAACGCTGCGCTTGAGCTGGGCATGAAGGTCTACGGCTACGATCCGGCGATGACCGTGCAGAACGCTTGGCAGCTGAATGCCGGTGTGCGCCAGGCGGTTTCGGTTGACGACCTGATGTCCAAGTCGCAGTTCGTATCGGTCCACGTGCCGCTGATCGACGCGACCCGTGGCCTGATCAATGCCGACCGCATCAAGCTGATGCAGAAGCAGGGCGTGGTGCTGAACTTCGCGCGCGACGCGATTGTTGACGAGCGCGCCGTACTTGAGGCGCTCGACAATGGACAGTTGCATGCCTATGCCTGCGACTTCCCGTCCAATGCGCTCAAGGGCCATCCGCGTGCCATCTGCACGCCGCATCTGGGCGCGTCGACTGCTGAAGCGGAAGACAACTGCGCGGTCATGGTTGCCGACCAGATCCGCGAATTCCTGGAGGCCGGGAATATCCGCAATTCGGTGAATTTCCCCGAAGCGGTGCTGCCGCTGCTGCCGGGCAAGACGCGCATCTGCATCGTCAACGAAAACGTGCCGAACATGGTGGGACAGATTTCCACCGCGCTGGCCAAGCACGCGCTGAACATTGCCGACCTGCTGAACAAGTCCCGCGGCGACCTGGCCTATACCATTGTCGATGTGGACACCGATGTGCCGGCGTCCGTGGCACAGGAGCTGGGCGCGATTTCCGGTGTTCTGGCGACGCGCATCATTCCGGCGTCCTGAGTCCGGGGCGGTCCAAGGCCGCCTGGCATCAATCTGCAGGTCGCGGGCCAGTCGGCTCGCGACTTGCAGTAAACTTTGCGCCCTTTGCGCGGCTGCGCAGGTCGCTTCCAATGAATCCAAAATCTCTACCCGAAGCACGCCAACAGATCGATGCGCTGGACGAGCAGATCCAGACGCTGATTTCGCGTCGGGCGCGTATTGCACAGCAGATTGCCCACATCAAGCAGGGCATGGGCGACACCGGCGACCATTACCGGCCGTCGCGCGAAGCCGAAGTACTGAGGCAGGTGATCGCGCGCAACCAGGCTGCTGGTGGCCCGCTGACCGACGAAGCGATTGCCCGCCTGATGCGCGAAATCATGTCCGCGTGCCTGTCGCTGGAATCGCCCCTGACGGTGGCCTACCTCGGACCCGAAGGCACGTATACGCAGGCTGCAGTGCTCAAGCACTTCGGTGACAGCGTGCGTGCACGCGCCAACAGCGCCATTGACGAGATTTTCCGCGAAGTCGAGAGCGGCGCGGCTGACTACGGCGTGGTGCCGGTGGAGAACTCCACCGGAGGCGTGGTGATTCACACGCTGGACGAACTGATTCACACCAAGTTGCGCATCTGTGGCGAGGTCACGTTGCCCGTGCACCATCACCTGTTGTCCGCGGCAGACGACCTGGCAGCCGTGACCAAGGTGTACTCGCATCCGCAATCTTTCGCGCAATGTCGCAAATGGCTGGATTCAAAGTTGCCGCATGCGATCCGTGAAACCGTCTCCAGCAATGGTCAGGCGGCGCGGCAGGCGCGGGAGGAGGGCAACGGTACCGCGGCGATCGCAAGCCTGCAGGCCGGCCGCATCAATCAGCTCAATATCCTGGCGTCGAATATCGAAGACGATCCGACCAACACCACGCGCTTTCTGGTCATCGGCAAGCAGGATCCCGCCGCCACCGGCGACGATGTCACTTCCGTGGTGATGATGGCGCACCGCAGTGATACGCCGGGTGCTCTGTTCAAACTGCTGCAACCATTTGCAGATGCGGGGCTGGACATGTCCCGCATCGAGTCGCGCCCGGCCAAGGGGTCGGCGGCGCGCGACTACTATTTCTTCATCGATTTCGTCGGTCACGCCAGTGATCCCAAGGTGCGCACCGCGCTGGATGTGGTGCAGCGCGAAGCGGCATTCTTCAAGGTGCTGGGCGCGTATCCGCGAGCGGTCCTGTAAGGTTTTTTGCGGCCGGACCTCTAAGGCCGTTGCTCCAACCATCAGATTCGCCAATGAACTCGACACTTTTGAAACATGCAGGTCCCGGGGTGCTTTCGCTGGAGGCGTACTCGCCCGGCATGCCAATTGACGAACTGCAACGCCGTCTTGGCGTGGGTAACGCGATCAAGCTCGCGTCTAATGAAAATCCGCTGGGCACGAGCGCAAAAGTACGCGAGGCCATTGCCCAGACGGTCAGTGGATCGGATTTCGCACGTTACCCGGACGGCAGCGGTCACCGCCTGAAGCAGAAGATTGCGCAGATGCAGGCGATTGAACCGTCGCGCATCACTTTGGGTAACGGCTCCAACGACATCATCGAGCTGCTGGGCCGCGTCTTTCTCGGTCCGGATCGCGCCGCAATGTTTTCGGCACATGCCTTTGCGGTCTATCCGATCATTGCGCAGGCGCAGTCAGCCCGCGCAGTCGTGGTGCCGGCGCGGCCGGCTGACGACGAGCAGCCTTATGGTCACGATCTGGCGGCGTTTGCTCGCGAGCTCAAGGCCAATCCGGATGTGGCGCTGATCTTCATTGCCAATCCGAACAATCCGACAGGAACGTGGCTGAATGCCGCTGATCTCGAAGCGTTTCTGGCGCAGGTGCCGTCGGATGTGATCGTTGCGCTGGATGAGGCCTACGACGAATACATGGATCCGGCGCTGCGTGGCGATACCCGCGCGTGGCTGGACCGCTTCCCGAACCTGATCGTGTTCCGGACGTTCTCGAAAGCCTACGGTCTGGCCGCGCTGCGCGTCGGATACTCGCTGTCGAGTCCGGAGTTGGCGGATGTGCTCAATCGTGTACGTCAGCCGTTCAACAACAACAGCCTGGCGCTGCTGGCTGCGGAAGTTGCGCTGGAAGATCAGGACTTTGTGCAGCGCTCGGTGGAGCTGAATACCCGTGAGCGTGCGCGACTGACCGAGGCATTGCAGGGTATGGGGCTGACGGTACTGCCGTCGCAGGCGAACTTCCTGGCGGTTGGATTCGGGCGTGATGCCAAGCCGATCCATCAGGGGCTGCTGGAGCGCGGTGTGATCGTGCGCCCGGTTGCGTCCTATGAGTTACCGCAATTCATTCGCGTCAGCATCGGCACCGAGGCGGAAAATGACCGCTTCATCGCGGCGCTGAAGGAGGTTCTGGCGGCATGATTGCGCAGCGCCTTGCCATCATTGGCCTGGGACTGATTGGCGGCTCGCTGGCGCGGGCACTGCGCAATGCCGGTGCAGTGGCGCAGATCAGCGGTTACGACCCCGATCCGAGCCGACGCGCCGATGCGCAGCGATTGTGCGTGATCGATCGCGTATACGACCAGCCCGCCGCCGCCGTGCGTGACGCCGATGTCGTGGTGCTGTCTGTTCCGGTGCTGAACACGGCGGACGCTCTGGTCGAATGCCTGCCGGCCTGCAAGCTGGATGTCATCGTGACCGACGTCGGCAGCACCAAACAGTCAGTGCTGGATGATGTGCAGCGCGTCTGCGGCAAGCTGCCGCCGTGGTTCGTTGCGGCTCATCCGATCGCAGGCACCGAAAAAAGCGGTATCGCCAATTCGGTGCTCGACCTGTTTCGCCGGCATCGCGTGATCGTCACGCCGCACGAGGCACAGGATCCGAACGCCCTGGCGGTGATCACACGCATGTGGCAGGCAGTCGGTGCGCGCGTGGTTGAAATGGACGCGCGCCAGCACGACGAGATTTTTGCTGCGACTTCGCATCTGCCGCACCTGATTGCCTACAGCTACGTCGACATGCTGGCGCGTCTGGATGAAAAGCATCAGATATTTTCAAACGCCGGCGGCGGGTTTCGCGACTTCACACGAATTGCCTCGAGCTCGCCGCAAATGTGGCATGACGTGGTCAAGGCCAACGCCGATTCTGTTGCAGACCTGCTCGATCAGCAGATCGGTGAACTGCAGCAGATTCGTGAGCTGATTCGCGCAAAGCGCTGGGATGACATCAAGGCGCTGTTCGAGCGCGCGCGCGCCGCGCGAGAGCGCTATCTCGCGCAAATTGAATGAACATTTTCTCGGAATCTTTCAGTCACCCGACGCGGATGCAGCGATGAGCAAGGTCACTTTCCAGATGACGCCTGGCGGTACCCTCAGTGGCGCGCTGCGCGTGCCGGGCGACAAATCGATCTCGCATCGTGCGGTCATGTTTGGCGCGCTGGCGCAGGGCATCACCGAGGTGGAGGGCTTTCTGACCGGTGAGGACTGCCTATGCACGATGCAGGCGTTTCGCGCCATGGGCGTCGACATTGAGCAGACGGCCCCAACGCAGCTGCGCATCAAGGGCGTCGGTCTGCAAGGCTTGCGCAAGCCGCAGGCGGTCCTCGATCTGGGAAATTCCGGAACCTCGATGCGTCTGATGGCCGGACTGCTGGCCGGTCAGGCGTTCAGCTGCACCCTGACCGGCGACGCTTCGCTGTCGCGACGCCCGATGAAGCGCGTGATCGAGCCACTGACGCGAATGGGCGCGAGCATTGAATCGGACGGCGGCCGCGCACCGCTGGTGATCCATCCGGTCACGCAGTTGCAGGCCATCCGGTATGAGTCGCCAGTGGCCAGTGCCCAGATCAAGTCCTGCGTGCTGCTGGCGGGGCTCTATGCGCAGGGCCGCACCGAAGTATTCGAGCCGGAGGCCTCGCGCGATCACACCGAACGCATGCTGCGGGCATTCGGCGTCGAGGTAGCGGCTCATGCGGGTTACGCTGCGATCGACGGCGGACAGAGCCTGCATGCGACCCGGGTTCAGGTTCCGGCGGACATCTCCTCGGCAGCGTTCTTCCTGGTGGGTGCGGCGATCGCCCCGGGTTCGGACGTCGTGTTGCGCGACGTCGGCATCAATCCGACCCGCACCGGCATCATCGAGGTGCTGCGCCAGATGGGAGCTGACATCCAGATCGAAAACGAGCGCATGTTCGGTGGCGAGCCGGTGGCCGATCTGCATGTCCGTGGCGGAGAGCTGCACGGCATCGAAATTGGACGCGATCTGGTTGCTGCAAGCATCGACGAATTCCCGGCAATTTTCATTGCTGCGGCATGCGCCGAAGGTGAGACCGTGGTGACCGGAGCCGAGGAATTGCGCGTCAAGGAGTCCGATCGCATCCAGACCATGTGCGACGGTCTGAACGCGCTCGGAATTGACGCGATCGCACTGCCGGATGGCATGCGCGTGCAGGGGGGTACACTGAAGGGCGGTACGATCGATTCGCACGGCGATCACCGGATTGCCATGAGTTTCGCGGTTGCGGCGCTACGTGCCGCGGCGCCGATCACGATCCTGGATTGCGCCAACGTCAATACGTCGTTTCCTGGATTCGCCTCGCTGGCGCGGGACGCTGGCCTGCGCATCGAAGTTGCTGGCGCCGAGTGATGCCCGTCACCATCCCAGTGATCGCGGTCGATGGCCCCAGTGGCGTCGGCAAGGGGCTGGTGACGCGCTGGCTTGCGCAGCGTCTTCCGGGATGGCACCGACTCGACAGTGGCGCCCTGTATCGCATCCTGGCGCTGGCGGCACATCGGCGCGGTATCGATCTGCACGATGCCCCGGCTGTCGCCGCGCTGGCGCCTGCGCTGGATATCCGTTTTGCCGGCACCACAGAAGACGATGAAGGTATCTGGGTTGATGGTCAGGACTGGACCCACGACGTTCGTCGCGAATCGACTGGAGCACTGGCGTCAATGATCGCGGCCGCGTTGCCGGTGCGGGCGGCTCTGCTGCAGCGCCAGCGCGACTTTCGTCAGGCGCCGGGCCTGATAGCAGATGGCCGTGACATGGGGACGGTTGTTTTTCCGGATGCCGTGCTGAAGGTGTTCATGGACGCCAGCCCGCAGGAGCGCGCCGAGCGTCGCCTCAAGCAGTTGAGTGCTAAGGGGATACAGGCTACACTCGCGCCCCTTTGCGAAGAGATTCGCGCCCGCGACGAGCGCGACCGAAGCCGTTCCGCATCCCCGCTGAAGCCTGCGGATGATGCTGAACTGCTTGATACAACAGGACTTTCACCGGAAGCAGTGGTTTCGAAGGTGGATCTTCTGTTGCAGCGGTATCGGTTGGTCTAGGACGTTTTCCCGGCGCAAAAACAGGTCGGTCTCACGATAGCGTGGGCCGGATTTTTCATTTCTAACAGGCCCCATCGCGAGTACGCGTAGGGAACGTTAACAGACAGAGTCTATAAATGAGCGAAAGTTTCGCTGAGATGTTTGAGGCCAGCCTCAAGAGTGGCCAATCCATGCAGTCCGGCACCATCGTCAATGCACGAGTGCTGGAGGTCAAATCCGACGTCGTCATCGTCGACGCCGGCCTGAAGTCGGAAGGCGTGATTCCGCTTCAGGAGTTCATGGTTGACGGCGAGCTGAAAGTCGCTGCCGGCGATGAAGTTGAAGTGGCACTGGAAACTGTTGAGGACGGCTTCGGCGAAACCAAGTTCTCGAAAGAGAAGGCCGAACGCATCAAGACCTGGGATCGCCTGGCCAAGGCCTTCGAAGAGAAGGAAACGGTCATCGGCACGATCACCGGCAAGGTCAAGGGTGGTTTCACTGTCGATATCGGTTCGGTTCGCGCGTTCCTGCCGGGCTCACTGGTCGACGTCCGCCCGGTTCGCGATACCTCGTACCTCGAAGGCAAGCCGCTCGAGTTCAAGGTCATCAAGCTCGACAAGCTGCGCAACAATGTGGTCGTTTCGCGTCGCGAAGTTCTCGAAGCCGAGTACAGCGCCGAGCGTGACAGCCTGCTGGCCAACCTGCAGGAAGGCATCGTCCTCAAGGGCGTGGTCAAGAACCTGGTCGAGTACGGCGCGTTCGTCGACCTGGGTGGCATCGACGGCCTGCTGCACATCACCGACATGACCTGGAAGCGGGTCAAGGATCCGGCCGAGGTTGTGACCGTCGGCGACGAGATCGAAGTCAAGGTTCTGAAGTACGACCGCGAGCGTCGCCGCGTGTCGCTGGGCCTGAAGCAGCTGGGCGCGGATCCCTGGGTCGACATCGAACGTCGCTACCCGGAGAAGACCCGCCTGTTCGGCAAGGTCACCAACATCACCGATTACGGCTCGTTTGTCGAAATCGAGCCGGGCGTCGAAGGCCTGGTCCACGTGTCCGAAATGGACTGGACCAACAAGAACGTCAATCCGGCCAAGGTTGTACAGGTTGGCGACGAAGTCGAAGTGATGATCCTCGACATCGACGGCGAGCGTCGTCGTATCTCGCTGGGCATGAAGCAGTGCAAGCCGAACCCGTGGGAAGATTTCGCCCAGAATCACCAGAAGGGCGACCGCGTTCATGGCGCGATCAAGTCGATCACCGACTTCGGCATCTTCATCGGTCTGGACGGTGGTATCGACGGTCTGGTGCATCTGTCCGATCTGGATTGGAACGAGCCGGGTGAAGTTGCCGTGCGCCGTTACCAGAAGGGTCAGGAACTCGACGCAGTCGTGCTGGCGATTGACGGTGCGCGTGAGCGCATCTCGCTGGGCGTCAAGCAGGTCAGCTCGGATCCGCTGGCCGAATTCATTGCCAGCACCACCAAGGGCGTGATTGTCAGCGGCACGGTGCGTGAAGTTGACGCCCGCGGCGCGGTCATCGACCTCGGCAATGGCGTCGAAGGCTACATCCGGGCTAACGATCTGGCGCGTGAGCGCGTGGAAGATGCGACCAAGCTGCTGAAGGAAGGCGATACTCTCGAATCGCGCTTCGTTGGCGTCGATCGCAAGAACCGCGTGATCCAGCTGTCGGTTCGTGAGAAGGAAATCCAGGAAGAGCAGGAGACTGTCGCGGAATACAGCCGCAACGCGTCGACTGGCAAGACCAGCCTGGGCGACCTGCTCAAGGAACAGATGGGCGGCAACAACAATTAAGTTGTTCGCCTATCATCCCGAAAACACGGGATAAATTAAAAGGGCCGCGCTTGCGCGGCCCTTTTTTTTTCTTTATTGTTCAAGCTTCTACATTCAACAGGCGGGCGGCAGCGCTCCATGACCAAGTCGGAACTGATCGAACATCTCGCCGGCAGGCAGACGCACCTGATGCACAAGGACGTCGAGTTGGCGGTGAAGCTGGTGCTGGATCAGATCAGCAATGCGCTGGCGCGTGATGACAGGGTCGAGATTCGTGGTTTCGGCAGCTTTGCGCTGCATCATCGGCCGGCCCGTGTCGGACGCAACCCCAAGACCGGCGATCCGGTTAATATTCCGCCCAAGCGGGTTCCGCATTTCAAGCCAGGCAAGGAGATGCGCGAGCGCGTCAATGCCAGTCTGGCGACTGTGCCCCACATTCTGCGAGCGGCCGATCAGCATGATCCCGACGCGGACGATGCCGAATAGGAGACGTCCGAATGTGGCGAATCGTGTTGCTGGTCCTGTTGATCGCCGTTCTAGTGCTGGGCGCGTCGATCGGGTACTTCAACGCACAGAGCGTCACATTCAACTATCTTCTGGGGGAGTGGCAAATTCCCTTGATCGCGCTGCTGATCGCGGACTTCGCCTTTGGGGTGCTCATTGCGCTGGCGGTTGCGGCGGCACGCATCCTGAGTTTGCGTCTGGAAGTTCGGCGCCTGCGAGGACGCATCCGCGAAAATGAAGCTGAGCTGCGCAATCTGCGCAATCTGCCGGTGAACCCCGAACCCAGTATCGCTGCGCCTCCGACGTCTTCGCCGGTCTGAGCGCAAAACAGGCGCATGCTCGATCCCTTGTTTCTGTGGCTGTTGCTGCCCCTGGGTTTTGTCCTCGGTTGGGCTCTGCGCCGCAATATGGCAAGCCAAAGCACGCACAGCCTCTCAACCGAGCAGTTGGGTGGGCTGCTGTCGCAGCTGGAATCCGATGATCCGGATCGCGCGATCGCTGCGCTGACTGCCGTCGCCGAGCTCGACCCTTCCACGGTTGAACTGCACATGACGCTCGGGCGCATGTTCCGCAAGCGCGGTGAGGTGGATCGTGCGCTGCGCGTGCATGAAGCCCTGGTTGCGCGACAGGGCATCGCGCCTTCGCTGCACGATCAGGCGCGCTACGAGCTTGCGCAGGACTACATGACTGCCGGGGTCATGGACCGGGCAGAGCAGCTGTTTGCCGCGCTGGCCGATCAAGGCAAGTACGTGACGGTCTCTCTAGAGGCGATTCGCACGATGCATGAACAGGCGCGCGACTGGAAGCCGGCGATTGATGCGGCGCGGCGTCTTGAAGCGGCACAGGGGGAATCGCAACGCGCAGCCATAGCACAGTACTTCTGCGAGCTGGCTGATGAGGCGCGGCGCGAAAAGAAGCTTTCTGAGGCCATTCGGCAGGCACGTCGGGCATTGGATGAAGATCCCGGCTGCGTGCGGGCCCATCTGATGCTTGGAGAATTGAACGAGGCTGACGGCGAATTTGCCGCCGCCGCCAAAGCTTATCTCCGGGCTTTCGAGCAGGACCCCCGTTTCCTGCCGGACGTGATCGAGCCCTTGCGTCGCTGCTTCGAGAAAACCGGCGATCGTGAGGCGTATCTTCAGTTTCTGGCGGATGCGCGCGAGATGTCCTCGTCGAGCCTGCCGATTCTGGCCGAGGCGCGCTTGCTGGCTGAAGGTGGCATCGATCCATTCGAGCATCTGGCTCAGGGTCTGGAGGCGCGGCCAAGCCGGGCCGTCTTGGCGGACTTTCTTGAGGTACTCGAGCGCCAGCCGAATGTCATTGCCTCCGGTCTGGACAAGCCTGCGGCGCGCCTGCGCGAAGCATTGGTGCGCCTTATGGAGACGGCGCCGCGCTATCAGTGCAGCCATTGCGGCTTCAGTCCGCGGCAGCTGTTCTGGCAGTGCCCCAGCTGCAAGCATTGGGGCACGACGGCGCCCGCCGACGACATCATGAAGGTCTGAATGCGCCGTTCCGACGGCATTCGTGAATCCTCCGTGTCGCCGTCTGCACCCTCCGCACATAATTTTCCAAGGAAATTCAAGCGATCAGGTGAACGTCCCCTTTGACGCCTGCGGATGACTCTGGCACTTTGCGGGACTGCGAGATTCCAATAACGACGACCAGAGGAGATTCGTGGGCAAGACCGCATTCGTGACCGGCGCCACCGGTTTCGTGGGCCTGAATCTCGTGGAGCATCTCTGCGAGCAGGGCTGGCACGTGATCGCCTTGCATCGCGCGCAATCGGATTTGTCCGGGCTGGATCGCCTGCCCAAGGTCGAGCGCGTGATCGGCGATGTCACCGATGCCCGTTCCCTCAGCGCCGTCGTGCCCAGGGGCGTCGACTGCGTGTTTCATGCGGCAGGCAATACCAGCCTGTGGTCCAAATCGCATGTCGAGCAGCTGAAGGTCAATGTCCGCGGCACACGCAACGTCGTGCGCGCAGCGCTGGAGGCGCGCGCCAAGCGGTTTATCCACACCTCGAGCATTGTCGCCTACGGCTTGCACAGCGGCGTCATCACCGAGGAGACGCCGACACGCGGCAGCGCCGTCGGCATCAACTATGTGCGCAGCAAGGCGCTGTCCGAGCGCGAGGTGCGCAAGGGTCTGTCGGCCGGTCTCAAGGCGGTGATCGTCAATCCGTCGAACATTCTCGGTCGTTACGACACCGCAAGCTGGTCGCGGCTGTTCCGATTGGTGAAGCAGGGGCGCTTGCCCGCGGTGCCCCCCGGAGGCGGCAGCTTCTGCCATGCGACAGAGGTTGCGAGGGCTCTTGTCGTTGCGGCCGAGCAGGGGAAGGTGGGGCAGAACTACCTGCTCGGGGGCGCGCAGGCCAGCTACGTCGGTCTGGTCAAGGCGATCTCCGATTCACTGGGGCTGAAGCGGCGCGTGGTCGCCGTGCATCCGCGCATCCTCACGGCCTATGCGCAGATCGAGGAATGGATTGCGCCGTTGTTCGGTCGCGAGCCGGACGTCACCGTCGATGCCGTCGAACTGCTATCGCAAAACCTATACTGCAGCAGTCGTCTGGCCGAACGTGAGCTCGGCTATCAGCCGCGCAAACTCGACGAAATGATCGTCGATTGCCGCGACTGGATGCGCGCGGAACATCTCCTCTGATCGGCTTTGGCTCCGCGGCATTCAGCGCGGACGTTCGACCAGTTCCACACGCCGGTTTTCTGCACGTCCCGCGTCTGTCCGGTTGCTGGCCACAGGAGCGAGATCACCCACGCCGGCCGGAACCAGGCGCGAGGCGGCAATGCCGTACTGAGTGACCAAAGCGTGCACCACGGCTGCGGCGCGACGCTGGGACAGACTCATGTTGACCTCATGCGTGCCCACGCTGTCCGTATGTCCGACGACATACAGCGTGAGCCCACCTTGCTGCTTCAGCAATTCGGCGATCTGATCGAGCGCCGGCGTCGACTCGTCGCTCAAGGCATCGCTGCCGAAATCGAAGTAGATATTGCGCAGTGCGATGCGACCGGTTTCGCTGATGGCCTTGTTCATTGCCGAAGCGTCGATGAGTTTCTGCTCCATCGCCGTACTTTCAACAACATCGGCGAGGATGATGGCGCGACCCGATGTTTCCTTGACGACCGTGGAGCTCTTGAAGCCCACGTAGACCGCCACATGTGTGTGACCGTTGGCACTGCGGGCGACCAGGAAGTAGGCGTCATTGGGATCAGGAAACGAGTAGTACGCGCGATCACTGCCGGTTGAGGCGCCGGAGTCGGCGAATGCCCGGCGCTGGCCATTGCCGAACAGCACCTCCAGCAGGAGCGGACGTCCACCGCATTCGGCTTTGCTGCAGCGATACAGCACCTTGTAGCCCTGCTGCGCCAGGCCCTGCTCGTAGTTGCGGAACACCTCCAGTGCGCTCCGACCCGCCGGCGCGGCGTACATCAGGCGCGTGACCGCGCCTTCGAGTCGCTGCCCGGGCTCGGTGGTCCAGCCGCCATCCCGCTTGAGCGGCTTGCCGAGCGGCAGCCAGTAGCTGTCGAAGGTCTTGTTCTGGCTGCGCAATAGGCAGGCGCCTTCATAACGCTGCACCGCCGGGTGCTCCTGCGCGGACGGATCGTCGGTGCAGCCCTGTGCGCGTGCGTCCATGCCGCAAAGCTGCAGGCCGAAAAACACCAGCGTGACGGCGACCGTTCGCCGTGATCGCGCATGGCGCGGTGTGTTCAAGGTGATGTTGCCGGTACGCAGTGGCATCGTCGCTCCCAGTTCAGTCCCAGTCCGCAGAACTGCATTCTGTTCCCGCGCGGCGATGTCGACTCTGACGTGTTTCGCAGAACGGTGCCGATTGCGGGAGGAGAGTGTGACGCAGTTCGCGACGCGCGCCTGATGCCTGCTCGTGGCTCGCGAGGGATGCCGCCTAGCGCAAGGCGTCCGCCGCGGCGCGCTGGCGTCCCTGCTGCGGCCGCCAACTCTCCGGAAGCGTGCCGCGGATTTCCTTGCGTTTGGCCAGCAGGCGTGCGCGATCCTGTTCGTTCAGATTCGGCAGGCGCAGCCCGGCATCAAGTTGCGCCAGCGCATTGCCGGCGTCGCCGCGCAGGAACAGAAAGGTGGCCATCTGATACGACGCTTCGACCATGTTGCCGCTCTCACGGGCCGCCTGCGCCAGCAGGCTATAGGTCTTGAACTGCGTGCCAAGCACCTGGTCGCGGGAGATCAGCACCTGGCGCGCATCGTCCGGCCGGCCTGCAACCATCAATGCGTCGGCGTAGGCCAGGATTGCCGGCGCGTAGGCGGGGTATGCCTGCAGCGTGCGTTCTAGTGTGGCGACACCGTCGGCAATCTTGCCGGTCTGCAGTTTCAGCGTGCCGTCAAGCAACTGCACATGCGCCTGCCGCGGTTGCGCCTCGCTTAACGGCGCCAGGGTTGCGAGTGCCTGGGCACTCTGTCCGAACTGTTCCTGCGCCAGCGCGAGGCCGTACCGGTTGGCTGGCGTATCCCGACCCGCACTCAGCTGTGCGCTGAAATAGTCGACTGCCTGACTCGGATGGTCGACGGTCAAGACACGAGCGCGTGCTTTCATCAGCTCGAAGTCAGGTGAAGACTGGGGAGCGACCTGCGGAAGTTCCGCCGCGCGTTCGCGCGCTTCGGCGACACGATTGGTGTTCAGTGGATGCGTTCTCAGGATCTCGGGAACGCCAGTGCCATAGAGTCGTGACTGTTGTTCCAGTTTCTGGAAAAAACTGCCCATGGCGTTGGGGTCGAAGCCTGCTCCGGACATGGTCTGGACGCCGATGCGATCCGCTTCCTGTTCGTGCGCACGGGTGTAACTGACCTGGCGCTGGTAGTTCATTGCCTGACCGACCGACAGCGCGCCGATGACGACATCCGGATCAGCCGATCCGGCAATGATGGCGGCAATCACTGCAAGCCACGTGGCAATGCTCGCGACTTCAGTGTCTTCGCCGGAGCGAGCGATATGACGTTGGGTGACGTGCGCCAGTTCGTGCCCCATGACACCCGCTACTTCGCTTTCATTGTCTGCAGCCAGCAACAGCCCGGCGTTGAATCCTACATAACCGCCGGGCAGCGCGAATGCATTGACCCTCGGGTCGGCGACAACGAAAAACGTCAGATCAGGTGCCTGTGTCTTGCTGTGTGAGGCCAGCTTCCAGCCAAGCGCACTGATGTAGGTGGTGATTTCGGGATCTTCGAGGATGTATCCGACGCGATACAGCTCGGACATCACGCGGGCGCCAAGTTGTTTTTCCTGCATGGGCGTCAGCGTGTTATCTGCGGGCTCTCCGATCTGCGGCAGGTCGAGCGCGGACGGCGGAACCGCGGATGCCACCGCAGTGATGCAGCAGAGGGCAGCTGTCAGCAGCGTCGAAAATATGCGCATGGAGCAGAACGATCGTGACCGCCGGCAATTTAACCGACAACGCCGGTATAGAGCATGAAACCTGGTGAAAGGTTCGGAAAAGTTCGGTTGCCGACGAAAGTTCACGCCGGCGTCCAGCTGCCCAGGGACTGACCTTGCCGTATCGGCTGACCGGGTTGCAGCTTCGTGTCCCACTGCACCCTCTGTCGCGGTGCAAGCAGAATCACGGTTGAACCCATATTGAAGCGACCGATCTCCGCGCCTCGCGGCAAGGTCACCGGAGTCATCGGCTCATATTCGGTTGGTTCGGCACGCAGATGCGGCGGCGACACCATGCCAGCCCAGACCGTTTCCAACGATCCAACGAACAGTGCGCCGACCATGATCAGGCCGACCGGGCCGGCGTCTGTATCGAAGATCGCGTTGAGGCGCTCATTGCGTGCGAACAGATTCGGCAGTGCGCGTGCGGTGGCGGCGTTGACGCTGAACAGTCGGCCCGGAACGTACGTCCAGCGCTGCAGGCGACCGTCCAGCGGCATGTGGATGCGGTGATAGTTGTATGGCGCCAGATAGATCGTGCAGAACTCGCCATCGGCAAATGCAGCGGCTCGTTCCGTGTCTCCGGCGAGCAGGTCCAGCAGCGAGTAGCTGTGTCCCTTGGCCTGAATCAGGCGCCCATCACGAATCTGGCCGAACTGGCTGACGGTTCCGTCGACCGGACTCAGAAACGCCCGTGGATCAGCGGCGAGGGGGCGGGCACCGGGCTTCAGCGCTCGCGTGAAAAAATCGTTGAAGCTGACGTAGTCTTCGACGCGGCTGCGTTCCGCCTCGGTCAGGTCGATCGTGAATCCGCGCATGAACAGGCGGATCAGTGCATTCTTGAATCCGGGATGCTGGATCTGTGCAACACGGTGCACCATCGACGATAACCATCGTGTGGGCAATACGCGCTGAAGCCCCGCAAACAACTGATCACCCAGGCCCGCGCGCTCACCTGCTTCGGTAGAGTTCATCGCGGGCCTCACGTAGGGCGGACTTCGAAACTCGCAGAAACCTGCTGGTCGCCGCAGTGGATCGTCAGCTCACTGCGATCGCCGCTGCGCAGATCGCGCTGCGCACGGAACAGCATGATGTGATAGCTGCCCGGTTTGAGTTCAGCCGTCCCGCCAGCCGCAAGCTCGATGCGTTGATCACGCAGCATGCGCATGACGCCGTCCTCGGCCACGCTACGGTGCAGCTCGGCGGCGCCGAAGTCAGCGCCGGTGACCCGGTCGCAAACCAGATCGTTGTTGCCGTTGTTGCGCAACGTCACATATCCGGCATGCGCGCTGGCGCCAGGCGGGGCCTCACGTATCCATGCGTCGGCGGCGCTCAACACCGGTTGCGCGGCTCCGGAACAGGCGCCGCACAGAATCATCAAGGCAACGAGACAGGATCGGTACAAAGCGCGTGTCATGAGCGGTTCCTGAGCACAGTGCCGAGGTCGCGGACCAATGCGTCGACCTGATGCGGCGGAGTGAAATAGCCTGCGATTCGAGCTTGCGGGTCGATCAGTACCAGCGCAGCCGAGTGGTCCATTGTGTAGCTTTCGGGCGTATCGCCCGGCACCTTCAGATACGCGACGCCGAGCGTCTGTGCCATCTGCTTGAGTTGTGGTTCTTGCGTGGTGACGCCGATGAAATTCGGGCTGAAATACTGGACATACCGCTTCAGCGTCTCAGGGGTATCGCGTTCGGGGTCGATGGAGAACAGCGCGACGGTCAGATTCGACGATTCGCTGCCCAGCTGCGCTTCGACCGCCTTGAGCACGCCCAGCGTCGTCGGGCAGATATCCGGACAGTAGGTGAAACCCGGGAAAATCAGGGTCCAGTGTCCCAGCAATGATTCGCGCGTAAAGGGTTGGCCGTCCTGATCGATCAGACTGAATTCCGGCAGCGAGCGAGGCGCCTTCAGCAGCGTGCCCGAACCGATCGCGATGTTCTTCGGGGAGGACAGCAGAGCGGCCGCAATCAGGCCAAGGATCAGTGCCGCGACGCCGGCGAAGACGATCAGGGCCTGACGATTGTTCGGGGGCGATGAAGAATTGGATGAAGACAAGGCGTGGTCCTGACGTTGGCGTGCTGTCGGCGAGAGCCGCATAATGCGCGGCCATTATCCCATAGCTGCCGAGCCAGATCGTCTGCCCGACATGATCCGCCCATGATCCGCCGTTTCGAAACCGATGCACTCAACACTGTTCGCGACCTGGTGCGCTGGGGCGCCAGCCGTTTTCGCGAAGCCGGGCTGCATTACGGTCACGGTACCGATAATGCGCTCGACGAGGCCTATTTTCTGACGCTGTGGGCGCTGCATCTGCCGATGGATCTGCCGGCGATCTATCTTGAGTCGACTGTGACCTCGGCCGAGCGCAGTGCTGTTATCAAGCTGCTGCGTTCGCGGATTGCAACGCGCAAGCCTGCGGCTTATCTGATCGGTGAAATCGAGTTCGCCGGCATGCCTTTTTTCGTCGACGATCGGGTGCTGGTGCCGCGCTCGCCCATTGGCGAGCTGATCCGGCGTGATTTCGAGCCCTGGCTGCAGGGCGCGCCTGAACGCATTCTCGATCTTTGCACCGGCAGCGGCTGCATCGGCATTGCCTGCGCCAGTCAGTATCCGCAGTCCGAGGTCGATCTGGCGGACATCAGCTCCGGCGCGCTGGCCGTTGCCCGCAAGAACATCAAGCGACATGGGCTGGAACAGCGTGTGCGTGCGGTGCGCTCGGATGTCTATGACGGGCTTGGCGACGCGACCTACGATCTCATCGTGACCAATCCGCCCTATGTCGGGACCGCCGAGTGGAAGGGGCTGCCTGAAGAGTACCGCCATGAGCCGCGCATCGCCCTGGAGGCCGGCAGTGACGGTATGGATATCGTCGAGCGCATTCTCACCGGCGCGCCCGAGCGCCTGCGTCCAGGCGGCCTGCTGATTTGCGAAGTGGGCGACAGCGTCGAGGAATTCGATGCACGTTGGCCGCGGCTTCCGGTGACCTGGATCGAATTCGAACACGGCGGCGACGGCGTGTTTCTGATCTCCCGCGAAGACCTGGTTGCATCTCTCTAAGTCATGTCCGGCAACACTTACGGCAAGCTATTCTGCGTCACCAGTTTCGGCGAATCGCACGGCGCGGCGATCGGCTGCGTTGTCGATGGCTGCCCGCCGGGTCTGGACCTGTGCGAGGCCGACATTCAGGGGGATCTTGACCGTCGCAAGCCCGGCACCTCCAAATATGTCACCCAGCGCAAGGAACCGGATCAGGTTGAAATCCTGTCAGGTGTATTCGAGGGCAAGACCACCGGCACGCCGATCGCGCTGCTGATCCGTAACACCGACCAGCGCTCGTACGACTACGAGAAGATCAAGCAGGTGTTCAGGCCGAATCACGCCGATTACGCGTATGTGCAGAAGTACGGCATCCGCGACCATCGTGGCGGCGGCCGTTCCAGCGCCCGGGAAACTGCGGTGCGTGTTGCTGCCGGCGCGATCGCCAAGAAGTTTTTGCAGCAGCGCGTCGGTATCGAGATTCGTGGCTGTCTGGAACAGATGGGGCCGATCAGCGTGGATCGCGTCGACTGGTCCGCGGTCAACAGCAATCCGTTTTTCTGCCCTGATCCCACTCGCGTGCCGGAGCTAGAGGCGCTGATCGATCAGTTGCGCAGCGACGGCGACTCCATTGGCGCACGTCTGTATGTCGAGGCGCGCAATGTGCCGCCGGGCCTCGGTGAACCCGTGTTCGATCGCCTTGACGCCGATATTGCGGCGGCGCTGATGTCGATCAACGCGGTCAAGGGTGTCGAGATCGGCGACGGCATGGCGGTTGCCGCAATGAAAGGTACCGAGCACCGCGACGAGCTGAGCCCGCAGGGATTCCTGGCGAACCATTCGGGGGGGGTTGCCGGCGGCATCAGCACCGGTCAGACCGTGGTCGCACGCTACGCGATCAAGCCGACGTCGAGCATCACCACACCGGGGCAGAGCATCGATGAGACCGGTGCGGCGACGCCAATGCGCACCACGGGTCGCCACGATCCCTGCGTGGGCCTGCGTGCAACGCCGATCGGTGAGGCGATGCTGGCGCTGGTGCTGATGGATCACTATCTGCGCCAGCGCGCACAGAATGCCGACGTCGTCGTCGACACGCCGCGTATTCCGGGCGGGACCGACTGACATGCGCTTGCTCTCTGTAGGCGCGACGCGCCTGCAGACGCGTCTGGCCGGGTTCTATTTCTTCTACTACGCCACGGTTGGCGCGTTCCTGCCGTACTGGGCGCCCTATCTCGCTGCGCGAGGATTTTCCGCCGAGCAGATGGGCATCGCCTTTGCGCTGATGGGAGTGATGCGGTCGATCGTGCCGATCGCCTGGGGCACTTGGTCCGACCGCAGCGGCCACCGCATCGTGCTGATTCGTGGTGCAGCTCTGGCGGCGCTGGCGATGTTTCTGGCGATTCCGTTCGTCGACGGCGTGCTGCGCATTGGGCTGCTGATGGTCGGGTACACCGTGTTCTGGCACGCACTGCTGCCGCAGTTCGAAGTCGTGGCGCTGAACCATCTGCGGGTCAAGGGCGGGGACTACAGCCGCGTGCGCTTGTGGGGTTCCGTCGGCTTTGTGATCGCGGTACTGGGGCTGGGTTTTGCCCTGGATCTCACTGGCATCCTGTGGCTGCCGTGGCTGGTCGGCATTTTCTGGCTGGGCATGGCGGCATCAGCGTGGAGCGTGCCGGAACCGCCGTCCACGCTGACGCCCGGCGCGGTCCGCAACTCGATCTGGAGCACGCTGCGTCAGCCGCAAGTGCTGGTGTTTTTGGGTATTTGTTTCGCGTCGCAGCTGAGTTTCGCGCCGTACTACAACTTTTTCACGCTGTTTCTTGAACGCCATGCGTACAGTCGCAGCGCCGCCGGCCTGCTGTGGTCGCTGGGTGTCGTTGCCGAAATCGGCTTGTTCATGGTGGCCGGTCGCCTGATCGGGCAGTTCGGCGCACGGCGGTTGCTGGTCATTGTGCTTTTCTGCACGGCTATCCGCTGGGGTGTTACCGCTGCGGCGGTCGACAGCTGGGTCCTACTGCTGTTCGCGCAGCTGTCGCACGCGATCACCTTCGGCGCCTATCACGCGATTGCAGTGCACTACGTGCAGCAGTTGTTTCCGGCCGATCTGCAGGGCCGTGGGCAGGCGGTGTACAACGCCGTCGCGTACGGAGTGGGCGGCTCGGTCGGCAGTCTGCTTGCAGGCTATGCATGGGAAGGCATATCGCCGGAATCAGTGTTCTATGGCGCGGCACTGGTGGCCCTGGCCGGCTGGCTACTGGCGTGGCGCCACCTGCGCTGAACATCGGGTGCCAAGTCGTCAGAGCGCGTCTCAGCTCACAGTGTCGTAGGAGAGCAGCAGGTCGGCAATCTCTGCGCGGCTGCCGTCACTGCGGGTATAGCTGCCGCTTTGTGCGACGCTGTCGCCGTTCTCGAACGTGCTGGCGGTATTCGCGTAATCCAGTCCGATCGAATCGACGCCGGCACTGGCGAGATCCTGCAGTTGCTGTGTGCCGTCGCTGTTCCAGCTCAGCAGGCGCAGGCGCGAGTAGACCGCGTCGCTGTTGTTGATAACGCCATCGCCGTTATCGTCATAGCGACGCAGCGCCTCGAAGCCATTGGCATCGCCATTCTGGTCGCCGAACAGTTCACGTCCATCGTCGATCTGACCGTTGCCGTTGCGGTCCAGTGCCAGCAGAGCATCGCCGCCGGTGGCAACGCTGGCGCGGTCCTGTATGCCGTCGGCATTCAGATCGAAGCTCACACCGTTGGCGACGCCGGTCGTTTCCAGGCCGTTGCCGTTCAGGTCCAGCATCATCGGATCGGATTTCTGCGGTGCCGGCTTTGGCGTCTGCCGCAGGACCAGATGCTCGTAGGTGAGGTCGGCCTCGACGATCTGAACGCCGTTATCGCTGACCTGGACGTCGCGGATATGAACCTGGACCCCGAGATACTCCATTTCGGTGGTCTGCTGCGTGCGCCCCGGCGTTGACGGCGTCAGGGCCGGGGCGGTGTCGGTCACGGCGGCATCCGGTGCGGAGCTGGTTTGGGAATCGGCAGAGGCTGCAGTTTCGCTCGATACGGGAGTGTCGCCGGAATCACTTGAATGCAGCACGCAGCGGTCGAGAATCTGCCACGCGACCGATGAGTTACGTTGGTCGCGGATTTCGCGGCTCAGGTGATCCGTTTCGGGCGCGGATGCGGAGCTTTCGCCGGACGGGTTGCGCGAACCTGAAGCTGCGCGGTCAGGGCGCAAGGGAGCGTGGCTGCCGGAAAATGCGGAGATATACATGACGACTCTCCTTTTACGCCTCAGCTGGAAAATTGGGGGAAGTCGGTGCGTCGTCGGGCCGCACGTCCGCTGGGTGCCGTCGAACCGGCGCTACGTCGCGTGCGCAGACGCGTGAGCAGTAGGCGATCGCGCAAACGAACCCAGAACGTCTCGCGCCGCACCCGCAATTCGATGCAGCCTCGCGGGCTCAACTGATACCAGCGTTCGCCGTCAATTTCGCAGCGGTCAATCAGATCCTGCGCATAAAGTCGTTCCAGCAGCCGATGCATGTCGTCGCTGCGCAGGCCGACCTGGGCCCATTCGTCGAGCAGATCGGATTCGGCCATCGGCAGCCGCGTGTCGATGCGATCGCCCAGCATCTGCGCAAACGCGTTCAACAGCGTGCTGCTCGTGATTTTCATGGCGGCCTCCGGGATACCTGGGGATGTATCGGCCGGAGGCGGAAAATCTTGAGTAGCACCCAAGGGCGTGAAATTCCTCGGGAACTACAGGTCGATCTGCTCCACGGGCGGTAGCGAGATCGAGCCTTGTTCATGCCAATGGCGGTGGTTGAAGACCTGGCCGTCATTGCGCACCCGCATCACGGCGTCCAGATCGATATCGGCATGAATCCAGCCCGGTTCATCGCGTCGCCCTTCGACCACAACTCCATTGTCAGGAAAGCCGTAGTCGGGTGGGCCGAATACTGCCGCGCGTCCGGTATTGATATCGATCGCAGGTGACCAGGGGGCCAGGCCAACCAGGGGGGACTGTGCGACGTAGCACTGGTTTTCCAGTGCGCGTGCCTGGCAGCCGACACGCACGCGGTGATAGCCGGCTTGCGTGTCGGTACAGCTGGGAACGACCAGCAGCTCGGCGCCGGCTTCGCATTGCGCGCGTGCCAGCAGCGGAAATTCGCTGTCGTAGCAGAGATTGATCGCGATCATGCCGAGCGCGGTGCGGAATACTTTGAGGCCGCTGTCCGCTGAAGCCGAAATGTCCCAGCTTTCGCGCTCGAAGCGCGTCACGATCTGCTTGTCCTGGAATCCGACGCCGCCGTCCGGGGCGCACAACCAGGCGCGGTTGACGGTGCATGATTCGGACAGCGTCCAGGGCAGGCTGCCGGCGACGATGTAAACCCCCAGTTCAGTCGCCAGCCGCCGGTGCAGCGCAAGATAGTCGTGCCTCAAACCCTGTAGTGCCTGGACCTGGCGCCCCAGATCGGCGCGCGTGTCCGCATCGAACAGTGCAGCAAGGCTCATCGCTGCGTACTCTGGATACACCAGCAGTTGCGCACCGTCGTCGGTCGCCATTTGGCACCAGTGTCGCAGCTGTGCCTCAACCTCGTTCCACGTGCGCGGTTCGGAAACCGGGTACTGCGAGACGGCCAGTTTGATAGTCATCGGACCCTCGCGTTTGTCATGACTGCATCAGGCTTCGAGTGAACGCATCCAGAACGTCATGGGTTTTTCAGTGGATTCGGATTGCCCGATATCCGGCCACGACAGCGTCGTGCGCAGATGCGGCGCCCTGCGGTAGCCACGATGCTGCCAGAAGCTGTCGTTGGGAATGTAGCCAATGGGTTTGCGCGGATCGTCCACGTCACGCTCAACGGCACAGAACGCGCAGACCGACAAACCGTGCTGGCGCGCGTGCGCCTCGCGCAATTCGAAAAATTTCACGCCCAGGCCCCGACCGCGGTATGCGGGCAACAGCACCGATTCGCCGAAGTAATCGATGCTCCCCAGCGCAACGCCGGCGTCGAGGAATGGCTGCTGCATGTCCACCGGAGCATCGGTTAGTGGCAATACGGTGGATGCGCCAACACAGCGATCGCCGTCCCAGACCAGAATCGCCAGACTTCGCGGGCAGCTGACATACATTTGCAGATAGCGGCTTTCGTAGGCGAGGCTGCCTTCATACAGATACGGCCAGTCGCGAAACACGACGATCCGCAGCTGTGCCAGCGCGTCGAGCTGCGTGGCGATCTGGCCACCGCAAAGCGATTCGATGCGCAGGCTCACGCGCCGACCTGATGCAGCCAGTTCTGCAGGTTGTAGTAGTTGGTTACGCGCGAGACCTTGCCGTCACGGATATCGAAAAAGGCGCCGCCCGGCAGCCGGTAGGTCTGGCCGCGGGCGGGCGGCAGCCCTTCATCGGTGTTCAGGTAGGTGCCCAGCACGGTGTACTCGGCGGCCGCGCGCGTCCCGTCGGCGTTGCACAGAATCTGGATATCGACGATCTGTTCGCGGTAACAGGCATTCATTTGATCAATGAACCGCCGGAAAGCGGGCTTGCCGCTCTCGCGGCCGCCCTGGTTGATGTCGTGGCTGACGTCGTCGGTCAGCAGCGCGAAGAAGTCTTCCCAGTGCCCGGCATTGAAAGCGGCGTAGTAACGGTCGATGAGCTGTACGGTCGTGAGCATTGCGGCGTCCAAAGAGCAGGAAATCGGCAGGGTATGCAGGCGGGAGGATGTCGCGTCAGTTTACGAAACACCTGGTTGATGCGGCCAGCACGCATCAAGCCGGCACTGAAAGTTGCTCGATCAGCGCGCTGGCAGCACCGGACAGGGTGCGACGCTGATGCCAGACCAGACCCAGCTCGCGATACAGATTCAGCCCGCGAACCGACAGCCGACACAAACTGTCGTCGACCATCGAGTCCGGCAACACGCTCCAGCCCAGTCCGATGCCGGCGAGCATCTTCAGTGTTTCGAGATAGTTGGTCGCCAGGCGTACCCGTGGTGCCACACCTTGACGCTGCAATTCGGCAGTGACGATGCGGTGGGTGTAGGTGGCCGCATCCGGCAGGACCGCGGGGTGCTCCGCCAGATCGCGCAGTCGCAGATTGTTGCGACCGGCGAGCGGATGTTGAGGTGCGACCACTACGCTCATCGGGTCGGGCCAGATCAGCCGCTGCTCCAGCTGCGGCAACGGCTGCGTGGGCAGGGTGACGATGCCGAGTTCCAGCTTGCCGTTCAGTACAGATTCGCAGGCCACCTCGGAATCCATGAAATGGATGTCCAGATCGACGTTGGGAAACTGCATCGTATAGCTACGCAGCACCGGAGGCAGACGATGCAGGCCGATATGATGGCTGGTGCCAATGGACAGGCGTCCGCCAACGTCCTCATTCAGGCTCGACAAGGCGCGGCGCGCGTCCTCGATGTCCTGCAGCGCCTTCTTTGCATACGGCAGCAGTGTGCGTCCGGCATCGGTCAGGCTGACTCTTCGACCCACCCGGTCGAAGAGTGGGTGGCCAATCTGCTGTTCCAGTGCGGTGATGCGCTTGCTGACGGCCGGCTGCGACAAGTGCAGCTCCTCGGCGGCCTGAGTGAATGACGCACCTTCCGCGACCTCGACGAATGCCACCAGCAGCTGTGTGTCCATGGGCGTCTATTCGGATTCCATTATGGAATGCAGTATATAAGAACGATTCATTGGAGTTATTGAAAAATCAGGCTTACTCTGTGCGCCGTTCTCACTGCACGACACGCCGACTGCCATGGCCAAGACGCTCTACGACAAGATCTGGGATGCCCACACCGTCATCGATCAAGGCGATGGTTCGGCTTTGATCTACATCGATCGCCACCTGGTTCATGAAGTCACCAGCCCACAGGCGTTCGACGGTCTGCGCCTGAACGGCCGCAAGCCGTGGCGGCTCGCTGCGAATCTGGCGGTACCGGATCACAACGTGCCGACAGTGAACCGCCGCTTGGGCATCAGCGATCCGATCTCGCGTGCGCAGCTCGATGCCCTGGACGCCAACTGCCGCGACTTCGGCATTACCAAATTTGACCTGATGGATGTCCGTCAGGGCATCGTGCATGTCATCGGCCCGGAACAGGGCGCGACGCTGCCGGGCATGACTGTGGTCTGCGGTGATTCGCACACCTCGACCCATGGCGCGTTTGGCGCGCTGGCCTTCGGAATCGGCACCTCCGAAGTCGAGCATGCCCTGGCGACCCAGACCCTGGTCCTGAAGAAAGCCAAGACCATGCAGATTCGGGTCAATGGCCATGTCGGACCGGGTGTGACGGCCAAGGACATCACTCTGGCGATCATCGGCGAGATCGGAACTGCCGGTGGCACCGGCTATGTCATCGAATACGCCGGCGAAGCGATCGAGGACCTGTCGATGGAAGGCCGCATGACCCTGTGCAACATGGCGATCGAAGGCGGCGCGCGTGCGGGCCTGGTTGCCGTGGACGACAAGACCATCGATTACGTCAAAGGCCGGCCGTTCGCGCCCAAGCCGGAGCAATGGGAAGCCGCAGTCGCCGAGTGGAAAACACTGCACAGCGATCCCGAGGCGCGGTTCGACCGCGTCGTCGAGATCCATGCCGCATCCATTGAGCCGCAGGTCACCTGGGGCACCTCGCCGGAGATGGTCGGCCCGGTCTCGGCGCGGGTGCCTGATCCGGCGCAGATCGAAGACCCTGTGAAGCGCAATGGCATGCAAAAGGCGCTGGCCTACATGGGTTTGACGGCGAACACGCCGATCACGCAGATCGCAATCGACAAAGTCTTCATCGGGTCATGCACCAATTCCCGGATCGAGGACCTGCGCGCTGCCGCAGCGGTGGTCCGAGGCAAGCGCAAGGCAGACAGCGTCAAGCTGGCGATGGTCGTTCCCGGCTCCGGTCTGGTGAAGCAACAGGCCGAGGCTGAGGGTCTGGATAAGGTCTTTCTGGATGCCGGCTTCGAGTGGCGCGAGCCAGGCTGCTCGATGTGTCTGGCAATGAACGCCGACCGCCTGGAGCCGGGCGAGCGCTGTGCCTCGACCTCGAATCGCAATTTCGAAGGTCGCCAGGGGCAGGGAGGGCGGACGCATCTGGTGTCGCCGGCGATGGCTGCCGCCGCCGGAATCGCGGGTCACTTCACCGATATCAGGAGCTGGACGTGAAGCCGCTGGTTGAAGGACAGACGCCGCATCTGTCGCTGTGCGTTGCAGATGTTGATGCGTCGCTGGAGGAATTCAGCCGGCAGCTGGGTTGTGCGCCCTGCTTTTTTGTCAGCGGAGAGTTCGCGCTGTGGCAGACACAGGACTTCAATGTGTCGATTCGCCGCGGTGGGCTTTCGACCTCGGCTGTCGATCAGGCTTGGGCGCGGTTCACCACACAACCGCAAATGCATGACAGCCTGGGTCTGCGGCCCGGGCATCGCAAGGAGATTCACTGATGCGCGCCTTTACCGTATTGACCTCCAAGGTCATGCCGCTGGACCGGCCCAACGTTGATACCGACGCGATCATTCCGAAGCAGTATCTGAAATCGATCCGCCGTACCGGCTTCGGCCCGTTTCTTTTCGATGACTGGCGCTATCTCGATCCCGGCACGTTGGAGGTTGATCCGGCGACGCGGCGGCCCAATCCGGACTTCGTACTGAACGATCCGAAGCATGCTGGAGCGCAGATTCTGATTGCGCGCGAAAACTTCGGCTGCGGCTCCTCGCGTGAGCACGCGGTCTGGGCCTTGGACGACTACGGCTTTCGTGCGGTGATCGCCCCGAGCTTCGCAGACATCTTCTTCTCCAACTGTTTCAAGAATGGCTTGTTGCCGGTGGTTCTGAAGGCAGACGAAGTGCAGGCGATTTTCGAAGGGGTCGCTTCTGATCCGGGCAAGCAGTTCACGATTGACCTGCCGGCGCAGGAACTGCGCTTGCCCTGCGGCAAGGCATTCAAGTTCGAGATCAACCCGCATCACAAGCACAACATGGTCAACGGTCTGGATGAGATTGGGCTGACGCTGCAGCAGGCGGACGTGATTCGTGCCTATGAGGCACGTCGAGCGCAGCAGGCACCCTGGCTGTTCAACTGACCCCCACTGAATTTGCATCGGCGAACATCATGAGCAAAAACATTCTGATTCTGCCCGGCGACGGCATTGGGCCGGAAATCGTGGCCGAAGCGGTCAAGGTGTTGCAGGTTCTGAAGGATCAGGGCGAAGACATAGCCTGGAGCTTCGGACATCTGGGCGGAGCGGCTTACGATGCCGAGGGTCATCCGTATCCCGAATCGACGCAGAAGGCAGCACGTGCCGCCGACGCGATCCTGATGGGTTCGGTCGGCGGTCCAAAATACGACGCATTGCCGCGCGAGCTGCGTCCCGAGCGCGGCATTCTTGGCATTCGCAAGGACCTGGGCCTGTTTGCGAATCTGCGCCCGGCGCTGGCCTATGAGGAGCTGGCTGCCGCATCGTCATTCAAGCCGGAAGTGATCGCCGGACTCGATCTGCTGATCCTGCGCGAGCTGACGGGCGACATCTACTTTGGGCAGCCTCGCGGACGTCGCGAGACCGCCGACGGGCACGCCGAGGGATACGACACGATGCATTACAGCGTGCCGGAGATCGAGCGTATTGCGCGCGTCGGATTCGAAGCGGCCCGCAAGCGTGGCAAGCGCCTGTGCTCGGTGGACAAGGAAAATGTGCTGGAGACGTCGCGGCTGTGGCGCGAAGTGGTGACGCGGGTAGCCACCGAATATCCGGATGTCGAGTTGAGTCACATGTATGTCGACAACGCAGCGATGCAGCTGGTCAAGAACCCGAAGCAGTTCGATGTGATGGTGACCGGCAATCTGTTCGGCGACATTCTGTCCGATGAGGCTTCAATGCTGGCCGGTTCGATCGGGATGCTGCCGTCTGCGTCGTTGGACGTGAACAATAAAGGCCTCTACGAACCGATTCACGGCAGTGCACCGGACATCATGAGACAGAACAAGGCCAATCCGCTGGCGACGATCCTGTCGGTCGGCATGATGTTCAAGTACAGCTTCGATCGCGGCGACGTCGCCGATCGCATTGATGCCGCGGTGCGCGCGGTGCTGCGCGCCGGCAAGCGTACCGGTGATATCGCCATGCCGGGCGAAACGGTGATCGGCACGCGCGAGATGGGTGACGCAGTTGTGGCTGCATTGCTGCGCTGAGCTTTCAGGAATTCAAGACATGAAAAAAGTAGGACTGGTGGGTTGGCGTGGCATGGTCGGCTCGGTGCTGATGCAGCGCATGCAGGCTGAGGGCGATTTTGCGTTGATCGCACCGTATTTCTTCAGCACGTCCAATGCTGGTGGCGCCGGTCCGCAGATCGACGGTCGCGCAACGCCGGCATTGCAGGATGCCAACAGCGTCGAAGCACTGGCACAGATGGATGTGATCATCAGCTGCCAGGGCGGCGATTACACCAACGCAATCTTTCCGCAGCTGCGTAAATTCGGCTGGTCGGGTTACTGGATCGACGCGGCCAGTGCGCTGCGCATGCAGGACGACGCGGTCATCATTCTGGATCCGGTGAATCGCAAGGTCATCGATGAGGCGCTTGCGCGCGGGGTCAGGAATTTCGTCGGCGGCAACTGCACCGTCAGCCTGATGCTGATGGCCGTTGGCGCCCTGTACGAGGCCGATCTGGTCGAGTGGATGTCCGCAATGACCTATCAGGCCGCCAGCGGCGCAGGCGCGCAGAACATGCGTGAGCTGATTGCGCAGATGGGTGTGATCGAGCGAAGCGTGGCCGATACGTTGGCCGATCCCGCCAGTGCCATTCTCGAAATCGACCGCAAGGTCGCGGAATGCCAGCGCAGCGCCGAGTTCCCGGTGACCAACTTCGGCGTGCCACTGGCGGGCTCGCTGATTCCCTACATCGACAAACAGCTCGATGGCGGTCAGAGCAAAGAGGAGTGGAAAGGACAGGCCGAGACCAACAAGATTCTCGGCCGCAGTGATCAGCCGATACCGATCGACGGCATCTGTGTCCGTATCGGCGCAATGCGGTGCCACTCGCAGGCGCTGACGATCAAGCTCAAGCGCGATGTGCCGCTGGCCGAGATCGAAGCCATGATCGCTGCGCACAATCCGTGGGCGCATGTCGTTCCGAACACGCGCGAGGCTTCGATGCGTGATCTGACACCCGTGGCCGTGACCGGAACCTTGAACGTTGCCGTCGGTCGGCTGCGCAAGCTCAACATGGGGCCGGAGTATCTCGGAGCGTTCACGGTGGGTGACCAGTTGCTGTGGGGTGCGGCCGAACCGTTGCGGCGCATGCTAAGAATCCTGCTCGGAGAGTAAACTGCTCGCCCATTGAAGCAGGCGGCAGGCATGACTCAGCGGTTCGACGTAGCGGTGATCGGTGCGGACAGCGCGATTGGTGCGGCGATTCTCGATCTGATTTCGGAACGAAAGTTTCCTGCGGGTGAGATTGCTGCGCTGGTGCTGGATCCGCGAGAAGACGCCGGGGTGTCATTTGCTGGCGCCGAACTCGATCTCGAAGACGCCCAGCTATTCGACTTCGGCCAGGTGCAGCTGGCATTTCTTGCCAGCACGGACGAGCGGCTGATGGGCGTGGCCGAGCGTGCGGCGGATCAGGGCTGTGTTGTGGTCGACGCCTGTGGCGCGCCCTGGGCTGATCCTGCCATTCCGGTGGTCGTCGCGGACTTCAATGATCAGTCGCTGGACCGCTTCAACGATCGTGGCATCGTCGCCGGGCCGGATCCGCTGCTGGTTCCGCTGGTGCTGACACTGGCGCCGCTGCATGCAATGGCCGGACTGCGTGGCGTCAGTGTCACTGCAATGTTGCCGGTTTCTGACACGGGCCGTACCGGGCTCGAAGATCTGGCGCGGCAGACGACCGCGCTGCTCAACGCACGCTTCTACGAAAGCACGGCGTTTCCGCAACAGATCGCATTCAATCTGCTGGGGCAGGTGGGCGATGCGGACGCCGCGGGCCAGACCGTGCGCGAACGCCGCGTTGCGGAGCAGCTGCGTGACCTGCTGACGCCCGCAAGCGAGCTGAATGCCGATTTCAGTCTGGTGCAGGCACCGGTGTTCTACGGCTATGCCATCAATGTCGAGGCCAGCTTTGATCGCGCGATAGACTTGGCGCAGGCTGCCGAAGTGTTGCGCGAAGCGCCGGGTATTGAGCTGATCACTTCGGCTGAAGCCGCTGAATGTCCGTCGCCGGTCACGAAAGCGACGGGGGTGGACGCAGTCAGTGTCGCCCGTCTGCGGCTACGCACCGTCCAGCCGAACACCGTATGCTTCTGGGCAACCACCGATAATATTCGTCGTGCATCGGCGCTGAACGCACTGATGAGCGCGGAACGCTTGGTGCGAAACTACCTATAATTGTCCGCGCAGAAAAGTTCCGGTATAAAAGGGGCTTATACGCGCAAATTAACCTGCCGTCTGAACTGCCGTCGGGGGATGAAGCGGTTCTAGTCGGGGTTGCTGGAGAGGTTATGAGGCATTTGCTCCCATCTGCGGCTGCGCTGTTTTTAGCGTTCTGGACCCTTTCGGCCGCGGCCCTGGGGCTGGGCGAGATGTCCGTCGAATCCGGACTGAATCAGCGATTCGTTGCACGCATTCCATTGAGTCTCACTGCGGCGGACGATCCAAGCGCGGTTCGCATTGCGCTGGCTTCGAATGCGGAGTTCGAGCGCGCCGGCCTCGAACGTTCGGCCTTTTTGTCGGATCTGCGTTTTGAAGTCGTCGCCGACGGCGCCGCGCCTCACGTCCGGGTCACCAGCGATCAGATTGCGCGCGAGCCGATCGTGATGTTGCTGGTCGAGGCGCGCGATACCAGCAGCCGGGTGCTGCGTGAATACACTGTCTTTCTCGATCCGCCGTACTTCGGACCCGGCACCCCGGCCGAAGTGGGGACGCCGGTTCCGGTTGCAGCAACGCCACTGGCGACGCCGCCACCGACCCCGGTGCCCGCGCCGGCGAGCGTTAAGGCACCCGCTGCCACGGCGGTTCCTCAGGTGGCCGTTCCGGCTACAACGACGCCAGCTCCGGCGACACAGCAGACATCACCGCAGTTCTATGAAACGGTGGAAGAGTCGGCTCAGCCGTCGGCGTCCGTTCCGGCGCCTGTGCCGACGCGGGCCGCGTCAGTGGTGCCTGATTCAGCGCCAAGCCGTTCAGAGTTCGGCCCGGTTGCCGCAGGGCAAACGCTGTGGAGCATTGCGGGAGCTGTCTTGCCAGACAGCTCGGTCACGATGGATCAAATGCTGCTGGCGCTGTATCGCAGCAACCCGGATGCGTTTGACGGTGGCATCAATGGACTGCAGAAGGGCGCTGTCCTGCGTGTACCGTCGCGGGACGAAATCACAGCGGTCAGCCCTGATGCGGCGCGCCTCGAAGTGCGGCGCCTGCGGGGGCTGGAGCGTCCTGCTCCGACCCGGAGCCCAAAGCCGACGCCAGCGCCGAGTGTGATGCCCACGGCGCTTCCGACGCCGGAGCCGACGCTTGACGAGGCGTCCAAGCCGACGACTTCCGGGCCAATCAGCTTGCCGGCCAAGCCAGCCGCGACCCCGGCACCACAACCGACTTCGGCAGCTGAACTGTCTCCGGACCTGCCCATCGTGGAGCCGTCTGACGCAGTGTCTGCGCAGATCCCGGCAGAAACAGAAACGTCACAGGCTGCCGCTTCCGTAGAGGGTGAAAGCGCCGCCCCGAACGAAGCGCCTGCCACGGCCGAACCGTCAGCAACGCCCGCTCCTGCCGTTGCCGTTGAACAGGATGAAATTGTCAGCGGCCCGCTTCCCAAGCGCGAAGCCGGGTTGCTGGAGACCCTGCTGATTCCGCTGATCCTGGGTCTGCTGGTCCTAGGCGGAATCGGCTATCTGATCTCGCGGATTCTGGCGCGGCGCAAGGCCGGAGCCGATTCCGCAGCGGCCGCACCTGGCAGCATTCCCAAACCGCCGTCGACGCCGCGGCCGGTTGCGCCAGTCGCTGATGCAGCACCAGAACCGAAAGCGGAACCCGAACCGCCTCCGGCGTCGACGCAGCAGTTCGAGTTGCCGCAAACCCGGATACCCGGAGCTGCCGCCGGCTTGGCGATGGATGCGACCCAGGCGTTCAATGTGCCGCCCCCGGCGGAGCCTGAGCCAGTCGACTTCGATCTGACCGGACAGTTTGAGTCGCAGACGATGCAGATCGATCTGGACACCAACGATCCGGTGTCCGAGGCGGATTTCCATCTGGCCTACGGTCTCTACGACGAAGCGGCTTTATTGCTGAAGCAGGCTGCCGAACGCGAGCCCGGGCGCAGTGAAATTCGCACCAAACTCGCCGAAACCTATTTCGCCGCAGGCAAACCGGCCGAATTTCTTGCCGCTGCGGAGGATGCACATCCGCTGGTATCCGCTGCGGACTGGCAGAAGATATCCATCATGGGACAGCAGCTGTGTCCTGATGTCGAGCTCTTCCACGAAGGCTCGGCAGTCGCTGATGTCGGCGGCGCTACCGACTTCGATCTCGGGGCGCTGGACGAGGCTCCGGCTGAAGCTGTGGAGCCGGTCGCCGAGTCGCCGAGCGACTTGGCCGAGACTAGGACTGATTCAAGCAGCCTGGATTTCAAGCTGGATGATTTCAATCTCCCGGCAGTTGAGCCCGCCGCGAGCGAAACCACGGCATCCGCACATGACAATGCGCTGGAGTTCGACCTCTCGCAGTTCGATCTGTCGCAGCCGGGTGAAGCGGAGAGTGCTGCGGTTGCCGATACAGCGCGGGGCGGCGGTGCGGCCGACAATGCGGTTGATTTCGAGCTCGACCTGTCGTCGTTCGACACCGCTGCGGAAAACGCTCCATCTGAGCCTGCACTTGAAACAGCTGCTGAAGCCGAATTGCCGACGCTGGATATTCAAGCCGACGCGCCCAAGCCGACCGGTGCCTTGAACGAAATCGACTTCAGTCTTGGCGATATCGAAGTCTCAGAGCCCGCTCCCAGCAACAACGTGCCTGAAATTCGCCTCGACGATATCGATCTGGGCGAAATGCCCACGGAATCTGCCGCTGCCGGAGACGAGGTGGGGACCAAGCTCGATCTGGCACGAGCCTATGTCGATATGGGTGACAGCGAGATGGCGCGGTCGCTGCTGGATGAGGTTGTTGCGCAGGGCAGTGATCAGCAGAAGCAGGACGCGCAGAACCTGCTGTCGCGGCTCGGCTGACTCCCCAGGCGGCGGCTTTGAGGGTCTCGATCCACCCGGCAGTCCGGGTTCTGATCGTTCTGGTGCTGGCCGCCTTCTCGTCGCAGGCGAGTCTGGCGGCATTGGGCGTCTGGGCACTGCTGTTGCTGAGCAGCTATTTTCTCGCCGTCGGGCATGACACCGCAGCGGTTGCGCGGTTGCGAAATGGCGTCTCACGCCTGCGCTGGCTGCTGCTGGCAATTTTCGTGCTTTACGCCGGCTTTACGCCGGGCACGCCAATCGTGACCACCCTGCCGGGAATCAGTCGCGAAGGCCTGCTTGAAGGCCTGCGTCGCGCGCTGGTGCTGATCGATCTGCTGATGATGGTGTACCTGTTGCTGGCGCTGACGCCGGTGAATGAACTGGTCGCCGCAATCCACACGCTCGTGCGACCGCTGCGCCCTCTGGGTGTTGATCCGCAGCGGCTGGGTTTGCGTCTGGCACTTGCGCTGGACCAGGTCAATCACATGCATACCCGTCTGCGGGGAGAGGCACGGGCTCCCGGAAACTGGGCACAGCGTGCCGCAGATCTGATCAGCGAGATCGAACACGACGCCCAGCATTCACAGCGGCAGTGGACGCTGACGCCGGTGGCCGAGGCACGCTGGTGGGAGTGGCTGCTGCCGCTCGCGATTCTCGCCCTGCTGATGCGCTGGACCCCATGACCCGATTCGCGGTGGGCGTCGAATATATCGGCACCGGATTTTCCGGCTGGCAGGCGCTGGCCGGACGCCGGACCGTGCAAGGAGAGGTTGAGGCGGCGCTGTCTGCTGTCGCGGATCATCCGGTCAGCGTGGTCACAGCCGGGCGCACCGACGCCGGTGTGCATGCGCAACAACAGGTCGTGCATTTTGATTCGGATTCCCGACGCAGCGCCTATGCCTGGCTGATGGGCAGCAACACCCGGCTGCCGCAGGAGGTCAATCTGCGCTGGATCCAGCCGGTGGATGCACGCTTTCACGCGCGTTATGCGGCCGTGCGGCGCAGCTATCGCTACGTGATTCACAATCACTCTGCGCGCAGCGCGCTGGCCTATCAGCGCAGCGGCTGGTGGCCGCAGACGCTGGATGTGAATGCCATGCACTCTGCTGCGCAGATCCTGGTTGGCGAACACGATTTCTCGGCGTTTCGCGATTCGCAGTGTCAGTCGCGCACGACAGTCCGCCGGATGTACGCCATCAACGTACAGCGCCGGCGTGATTTCATCGTCATTGATGTCTGCGGCAATGCCTTTTTGCACCACATGGTGCGCAACATTGTCGGCACCCTGGCGCAGGTGGGCTTGGGCAAACAGCCGGTACAATGGGTTGCGCAAGTGCTTGCCGGTGGCGATCGCAGACAGGCCGGGATGACGGCCCCCGCTGCCGGTCTCTATTTCGTGGGTCCCGAATATCCGGCAGAATTCGCGCTCCCGCCGCTGCCGCGGCCCTGGTTTCCCGCCTGAATCCTCTTTTTTCACCCGCAGTGTCACGAACCCGGATCAAATTCTGCGGCTTGCGCCGCAAGCAGGACCTCGAATGCGCCGTGGCGCTGGGGGTCGATGCCGTGGGGTTCGTGATGGTGCCGGCCAGCAAGCGCTGTCTGAGCCTGAATCAGGCGGCGAAACTGCGGGAACGTGTGCCTGCATTCGTCAACGTCGTCACCTTGCTGATGGACGCGCCGGCCCGGGATGTTCGTGCCGTGATCAAGGCCGTGCAGCCCGATCTGCTACAGTTTCACGGCAACGAAACGGCGGAGTTCTGTGCCAGCTTCGGCTTGCCGTACATCAAGGCCGTGGCGATGTCGGGTCCGGTTGATCTGGCGCGCTTCGCACGTCGCTATCGCGGAAGTCGCGGCTTGCTGCTGGACAGTCATGCGCCAGGGCAGATGGGCGGTAGCGGCACTGCATTTGACTGGACGGTAGCCACGCCGACGTCGATGCCTCTGATTCTGGCCGGTGGCTTGAACGCACAGAACGTCGGCAAGGGCATTGCGCAGGTACGGCCGTACGCCGTTGACGTCTCCAGCGGTATCGAACTGCAACCCGGCGTCAAGGACGTCCAGCGCATGCGCGCCTTTGTCGATGCGGTTGCCCGCGCCGACCGTGCATGGCAACGCAAGAATGATGGATAACACTGCATGAGCTACGACCTTCCCGATACGCACGGACACTTTGGCCGCTATGGTGGCCAGTTCGTCGCCGAAACCCTGATGGAGCCACTGCGTCAGCTGACAGAGGCTTACGAATCGCTGAAAAATGCTCCGGCTTTTCTCGCTGAACTTGATCGCGATCTGCGCGACTACGTCGGTCGGCCGTCGCCACTGTATTTCGCCGAACGCCTGACGCGGAGTTGGGGCGGGGCGCAGATCTGGCTCAAGCGCGAAGATCTGAATCACACTGGTGCCCACAAGATCAACAACACGGTCGGGCAGGCACTGCTCGCCAAGCACCTGGGCAAGACCCGCATCATTGCTGAAACCGGTGCCGGACAGCACGGTGTGGCGTCCGCAACGATCGCGGCGCGGCTCGGACTCAAGTGCGTGGTTTACATGGGTGTCGAGGATGTGCAGCGGCAGTCACCCAACGTCTACCGGATGAAACTGCTCGGCGCGGAAGTCGTGCCGGTGCACTCCGGCACCAAGACGCTGAAGGATGCGCTCAACGAGGCCCTGCGCGACTGGGTCAGCAACGTAGACGACACCTTCTACGTGATCGGCACCGTGGCCGGTCCGCATCCGTACCCGATGCTGGTACGCGATTTCAATGCGGTGGTCGGCCGCGAGGTGCTGGCGCAGAGCCGCGAGCGTTTCGGACAGTTACCGAACGCGCTGGTCGCCTGCGTCGGCGGAGGCTCCAATGCCATCGGACTGTTCCATCCGTTCATCGAGCACACCGAGGTGGCGATGTACGGCGTCGAGGCCGGTGGGCACGGCGTTGCCACGCACGAACATGCCGCGCCACTGACGGCGGGGCGTCCAGGTGTTCTGCACGGCAACCGAACCTACGTGATGGCGGACGACAACGGCCAGATCCTGCCGACGCATTCCATCTCCGCGGGTCTGGACTATCCCGGCGTTGGTCCCGAGCATGCGTATCTGAAGGACATCGGCCGGGTCAACTACACCACGGTCACCGACGACGAGGCTCTGGCCGCGTTTCACGAGCTGACGCGCAGCGAGGGCATTATCCCGGCACTGGAGTCGTCCCACGCGGTCGCCTATGCCAAGAAGCTGGCCCGCGAGTACGGACCGGAACAACGCATCGTCGTGAACCTGTCAGGTCGTGGTGACAAGGACATCTTCACCATCGCCAAGCTTGAAGGCATCGAACTCCTGTGACCATGGCCTCCCGAATCCAGCGCGTTTTCTCCGAACTCAAGCAGCAGGGCCGCAAGGGTCTGGTGCCGTACATCACTGCAGGCGATCCGTCTCCGGCAGCCACTGTGGGGCTGATGCATGCACTGGTGCGCGGCGGTGCCGATGTGATTGAGCTCGGTGTTCCGTTTTCCGATCCGATGGCGGACGGTCCGACCATCCAGCTGGCCTGCGAACGCGCGCTGGCGCACGGAACCGGCCTGTGGGACGTCATTGACATGGTGGCGGAGTTCCGCCGTGACGATCAGCAGACGCCGGTCGTGTTGATGGGCTATCTGAATCCGATTGAGACCCGCGGCATTGATGCTTTTGCCGAGCGCGCCCAGGCCGCAGGGGTTGATGGCGTGCTGATCGTTGATTTGGCGGTGGAGGAGGCGGACGAGTATCTGCCGCCGCTGCGCGCTCGTGGCCTGGATTGCATCTTCCTGCTGGCGCCGACCAGTTCGGACGCGCGCATTGAAACCATTGCGCGTCACGCCAGTGGCTATCTGTACTACGTCTCGCTCAAGGGCGTTACCGGCGCGGCCAGTCTGGACATCGTCAGCGTGACCGAGAAGCTGGAGCAGATCCGGCGCCACAGCACACTGCCGCTCGCGGTCGGCTTCGGGATTCGCGACGCCGCCAGTGCGCGTGCGGTCGGCGCCGTGGCTGACGCCGTGGTTGTCGGCAGTGCCCTCGTATCGGAAATCGAACGTCTGCAGCACAATGCCGAACAGCTGCCACAGGTCCTGCAGGATCGTCTGACGGAGCTGCGTGCAGCGCTGGATCAACCGGTAGTCTGAATCCGCGGCCGCAAAACCGCTAACATTCGCCACTCGCCTGGTGGGTTTATGTCTGATTCCATGAGTTGGCTCGATAAGATTGTTGGTTCCAAGCTGCTTCCGAGCGGCACCAAGAAGCACAACGTCCCGGAAGGTCTGTGGACCAAGTGCGAGACCTGCCAGTCGGTGCTGTATCGCGCGGAGCTGGAGCGCACGCTGGAGGTCTGCCCCAAGTGCGGCACCCACCGCGTGATCGGTGCGCGTCAGCGTCTGGATACTTTTCTCGATCCGGAGCCGCGCATTGAGATCGGGAACGAGGTCAGTCCAAAGGATCCTCTGAAGTTCAAGGATAGCCGCAAGTACGTTGACCGCCTGAAAGAGGCGCAGTCCGACACCAACGAGAAGGACGCCCTGATCGTCATGCGCGGCCAGCTGATGGGCATGCCGCTGGTCGTCAGCGCCTTCGAGTTCAGCTTCATGGGCGGTTCGATGGGCAGTGTCGTCGGTGAGAAATTCGTCCGCGGCGTCAATGCGGCACTGGAATTCGGCACCCCGTATGTGTGCTTTACCGCTTCCGGCGGCGCACGCATGCAGGAATCCCTGTTTTCGCTGATGCAGATGGCCAAGACCTCCGCAGCCTTGGCCAAGCTGGCCGAGCGAGGTTTGCCGTTTGTTTCGGTGCTGACGCATCCGACCATGGGGGGTGTTTCCGCCAGTCTGGCGATGCTGGGCGATCTCAACATTGCCGAGCCCAAGGCACTGATCGGATTTGCCGGACCGCGTGTAATCGAGCAGACGGTGCGTCAGAAACTGCCGGAAGGATTCCAGCGCGCGGAGTTCCTGCTGGAGAAGGGTGCGATTGACGCCATCATCGATCGCCGTGAAATGCGTGATCGCCTGTATCGCATGCTGTCGATGATGACCCACTTCTCGCCGAGCGTCAGTGCCGCATAGTCCAGCGTCTCCCGGGGGCGCGTCGCTGGGCGCCGGCAGCAGCCTCGAAGACTGGCTGCGCTGGCAGGAGACCCTGCATCCTCGCAGTATCGAACTGGGACTCGGCCGCATCGCACGGGTGGCTGCCGCCTTGCGTCTGCCGGCACACGACGCACTGACGATCACCATCGCCGGTACTAATGGCAAGGGCTCCAGTGCGCATCTGGCTGAGCTGATCTATCGCAAGGCCGGGTATCACGTCGGTCTCTACACCTCACCGCACCTGCTGCATTACAACGAACGTATCCGCATCGACGGCGAGCCGTGCCGCGATGCCGACCTGTGCCGCGCATTCACCGCGATCGAGGCCGCACGCGGCAATGTCGCGCTGACCTACTTTGAATTCGGCACCCTGGCCGCGCTGTGGTTGTTCCGTGAAGCGGGTGTGCAGCTGCAGATTCTTGAAGTCGGGTTGGGCGGCCGTCTCGACGCCACCAATCTGGTCGATGCCGACGCCGCGCTGGTCACAACCATCGGACTCGATCATCAGGACTGGCTGGGCGACACCCGCGAGCAGATTGCCGTCGAAAAGGCCGGCGTCTTTCGACATGGACGCGTCGCGATCGCAGCCGAGCCGGCGCCGCCAGCAACACTGATTGCCGAGGCCACGCGCATCGGTGCGCTGTTGCAGCGGCGAGGGCAGGACTTCGACGTCGGTCGTGGCGAAAACGGTTTCGACTGGATTGGCACCGATCGCGAGTACGCCGGCCTGCCGTTGCCGGGCATTGCCGGCGACGCGCAGATCGACAATGCGGCGGGCGTCATTGCACTGGTCGAAGCGCTGCAGGCACGGCTGCCAGTGCCGGAGTCTGCCCTGCGCAGTGCCTTGCCGCAGCTGCGGGTGCCGGGCCGCCTGACCCAGCGCGGCGATCTGCTGCTGGACGTCGCACATAACGCCGAGGCTGCACAGGTGCTGGCGCAGGCGATCGAACGACTGTACGACGAGACGGGTGTCGTACTCGTGCTGGGGATGCTCGACGACAAGCCGCATGCTGCATTTGTTGCGGCTCTAGCCACTCGACTCAATGCCGTGGTGTTCGTGGACCTGCCGCCGCCGCGTGGGTTGAAGGCCGAGGACCTGCAGGCGCGCGTCCAAGCCAGCCTGACGGCGGACATGCCGCAGCGATGCTGCGACAATATGCGCGATGCCTTGAACCAGGCCCGGAGTTTCGCTGGCGGGGCGGGGCACATCGTTGTCACCGGATCATTTCTGACCGTGGCTGAAGCCTTGAGCACTGTGGATGGATGAAACCCTGCGGCGGCGCCTGGTTGGCGCTGCGTTCCTGCTGATCGTGGCATTCGTGTTGGCGTCACTGCTGCCGCGCCGCCCGGAAGGGCCCGCTGCCGTGGATGCCGATGTGGTCACGATCAATCTGCGCGAACCCGAGGTTATTTACGATCAGGCGACCGTGATTGGCACGCCAGCGGAAGACACTGCTGCGCCGACGACCGACGAGACCGAATCCGATGACGCTGCGCCCGAGTTGGCCGATCCAAGCACCGTAGCGGTCGCGCCCGGCCCATCCGCACCACAGCCCACCGCGCGACCGACGCCCAAGCCGAGTCCGAAGCCGACCGCGTTGCCGACGCCTGCGCCCAAACCAACGCCCAAGCCAACTCCCAAGCCGGTACCCAGTCCGGTGCCCTCGGCGCCTCCGATGCAAACGCCGTCTGCGGCGGCAACGCCACAGCAGTGGTGGGTGCAGCTCGGCTCATTCTCGGATATCGAGAACGCGCGCCAGGTGGAGACGAAGCTCAAAACCCTGGGGCAGGCGGTTGTGATTGCCCCGATCGCGACCACTAAAGGCACGCTGTACCGTGTGCGCAGCGGCCCGTTTTCCAGCTCTGGCGCTGCCGAGACGGCCCATCGCGCGGTTGTCACGGCAGGCTACAAGGACGCTCGTATCATCACGCCCTGAGGGGTGTGCGCGTATCGAACATCACAGCGTGATGGAACAGATCGCAACAACCTATGCGGCGCGTTGTCATGCAGTGGTAAAATGCCGCCGCTCGCCGCGGACGATTTCACCCATGCACAGGCTCTCCGGATTTGCCCCATGACCTGGGTTGATTACAGCATTGCGCTGGCCTTTGTTGTCTCGGTGCTGGTCGGCATCTGGCGCGGCTTCACGCGAGAAATTCTCAGTCTGGCGACGTGGATTGTCGCTGTCGGCGTGACCTGGCTGTTCGGACAGTCCGTCGCCGAGTACCTGAAACCCTGGCTCGCCGATGGGGCGCTGCGTGATGCCGCAGGCGCTGCACTGACCTTTATCGCGACCTTGTTTGTCGGCGCCATCCTGACCCATTTCATTGTCATTGCCGTGCGCGACAGCCGCTTTTCACCGGCGGATCGCACCATGGGTGGTGGTCTCGGCATTGTGCGCGGGGTCATCCTGGTTTCGCTGTTTGTCGTTGTGTCCGGACGCATGGGCGCGTCGCAGGACCCATGGTGGCAGCAGTCGATGCTGATTCAGCAGTTCACGCCGCTCGCCCGCGGATTCGAAACCATCATCCCGCCGCGTTGGCTGGAGTGGATCGAACCCGGCGCAACACCGACCAACCCCACTTAACTCCAGGCCAAGCTCATGTGCGGAATCGCCGGCATCGTCTCCCAGAGCACAGTCGTCAACTCGGACCTGTTCGACGCGCTTACCATGCTGCAGCACCGCGGCCAGGACGCGGCGGGCATCATTACCAATGAAGGCCACCATCTCTACCTGCGCAAGGAGAATGGACTGGTCCGCGACGTGTTCAACTCCGATGACCACATGGTCAAGCTGCGCGGCAACATGGGTGTGGCGCACGTGCGCTATCCGACCGCCGGCTGCTCGACTTCGGCGGAGGCGCAGCCGTTCTACACCAATACGCCGTTCGGCATCTCGCTGTCTCACAACGGCAACCTGACCAATTCTGAGGAGCTCAAGCAGGAGCTGTTCCTGCAGGACCGTCGGCATCTGAATACCGAGTCCGATTCCGAAGTGCTGCTGAACGTGTTCGCGCATGAGCTTCTGCAGCGCGGCGTACTGCGGCTGACGCCGGAGGACATCTTTTCGGCAGTGTCCGGCGTGCATCTGCGCTGCCGCGGCGCCTATGCCTGCGTTGCAATGATCACCGGGTACGGCATCGTCGGTTTCCGCGATCCCTATGGCATCCGTCCCGCGGTCTATGGCGTGCGTGAAACGGCCAACGGCCTCGATCACATGATCGCGTCTGAATCCGTTGCACTGGACGCACTGGGATTCGAACTGCTGGGCGACATCGCGCCGGGCGAGGCCGTGCTGATTACGCTTGACGGCAAGCTGCACAAGCGCCAGTGCGCGGCCAATCCGATCTACTCGCCGTGCATCTTCGAGCACGTCTACCTGGCGCGTCCCGACTCGGTGATCGACGACATCTACGTGTACAAGGCACGCCTGCGCATGGGCGTGAAGCTTGCCGAAAAGATCCTGCGTGAATGGCCGGATCACGACATCGATGTCGTCATTCCGATTCCCGACACTTCGCGCGTTGCGGGTGCCGAGCTCGCCGCGCGTCTGAACGTGCATTACCGCGAAGGCTTCATCAAGAACCGCTATATCGGTCGCACCTTCATCATGCCGGGACAGGCACAGCGCAAGAAATCCGTGCGCCAGAAGCTCAACCCGGTCGGCGTCGAATTCCGCGGGAAGAACGTGTTGCTGGTGGACGATTCCATTGTCCGTGGCACGACGTCGCAGGAGATTGTCGAGATGGCTCGCGAAGCCGGCGCGCGCAAGGTCTACTTTGCCTCGGCGGCACCGCCGGTGCGCTTCCCCAATGTTTACGGCATCGACATGCCCACCAGCACCGAACTGGTCGCGCATGGCCGTACGGTCGAGCAACTGGAAAAGCTGCTGGGTGCCGATCGCCTGATCTACCAGGATCTCGGCGATCTGATCGACGCGGTGCGCCAGGGCAATCCGGCGATCACCCGGTTTGATTGCTCGGTGTTCACCGGTGAATACATCACCCAGGACATCACACCGGAGTATCTGAATCAGCTCGAACTGTTCCGGTCTGACTCGGCAAAGGCGGCGCGCAGCCGCTCGCGTACGATGATCGAGCTGCCCAACGCCTCCTGATCGGTCGCGTTGCGCCCGGGCGCGGCAGGCTTGAGCGCAGTGCGGTTTCGACGTATCGTTGCACGGCGCCGATTTGAACCAGCTTGCGGGCGCGTAATAAATGCAGCTAAACGGTGTGAAAGCCCGTTGAGCATGCACATGCTGGCGGGCTTTTGACGTTATAGGCGGGAGTTTCACGTGAACGAGTTGTTCGACCCGGACTGGGGCTTTTCCACACTGGGCATCCGCGCGGCCGAGCCGCGCACCGAAAATGGCGAGCATTCGGCCAGCGTCTCGCTGACATCCAGCTACGTCTTCGGTAGCGCCGCCGAGGCTGCCGCGGTATTCCAGGGCAAGGCCCCCGGATACATCTATTCGCGTTTCACCAATCCGACGGTCGAGGCCTTCGAACGCCGGCTGGCCGCGATGGAGGGCGGTGAATCCTGCGTCGCCACCGCCAGCGGCATGGCGGCGATCCTGACGCTGTGCCTGTCGGTCCTGAACATGGGCGATCACATCGTCGCCTCGCGCGGACTGTTCGGTTCAACGATCAATCTGTTCAACAACATTCTTGAGCGCTTTGGCCTCAGCGTCAGCTACGTCGACATGACCGATGTCGCCGCCTGGGACGCTGCGATGCAGGACAACACGCGTCTGCTGTTTGTCGAAACGCCGTCGAATCCGCTGGTCGAGCTGGCGGACATCGCCGCGATCGCCGAAGTGGCGCATCGGCGCGGCGCGCTGCTATGCGTCGACAACTGCTTCCTGACTCCGGTGCTGCAGCAGCCGCTGAAGCTTGGCGCGGACTTCGTGATCCATTCGGCAACCAAGTATCTGGACGGACAGGGACGCTGCGTCGGCGGCGCCATCGTCGGCGACGCCCAGCGTGTCGGCAAGGATGTGTTTGGTTTCATGCGCACTGCCGGACCCTGCATGAGTCCGTTCAATGCCTGGGTGTTCCTCAAAGGGCTGGAAACCTTGTCGGTGCGGATGAAAGCGCATTGCGAAAATTCCCGCGCACTGGCTGAGTGGCTGGAGGAACAGCCGGCTATCACGCGCGTTTTCTATCCGGGACTCAGCAGCCATCCGCAGCACGTGCTGGCACAGCGACAGCAGAGCGGCTATGGCGCCATCGTCAGTTTTGAACTGGACGGCGGTCGCGATGCGGCCTGGAAGCTGATCGACAGCACGCGGATGATCTCGATCACCGCGAACCTCGGCGATACGCGTACAACCATCACGCACCCGGCAACAACCACGCACGGCCGCATCACCGCGGAGGCACGCGCTGCCGCGGGCATTACCGAAGGGCTGGTCCGGATTGCTGTTGGCCTGGAGGACATCGCCGACATCCAGGCCGATCTCGCACGCGGTCTGGTCTAGGCGACTTGCGTGAGTGACTGGCGCGCTGCGGCTTTTGCCGCGCTGATCGAGCCTGATCCCGCGCGCAAGTGCCAGCGGGTTGCCGACCTCACGGTTGATGCCGGGCCCGCGCCATCGCTCGCATTTGAATGGACACGGGTGCCGGGTCGACCCGAGCAGCCGCTGCTGGTGAGTCCGCGTGATGTGCCGACCCGGGGCCTCGGCAGCGTCGCGGGCCGCGCCGCACTGGCGCATGCGGTGGCACATATCGAATTCAACGCAATCAATCTGGCGCTGGACGCCGCCTGCCGTTTCGACGGCCTGCCGCTGCCGTTCTACCGTGACTGGATCAGCGTCGCACAGGACGAGGCGCGGCACTTCCAGATGGTGCAACAGCGGCTCGATGCGCTGGGCAGCCATTACGGCGCGTTGACCGCGCACAACGGATTGTGGGAAGCGGCAGAGAAGACGGCACATGACGTCTTGGTACGCATGGCGCTGGTGCCGCGCGTGCTAGAGGCGCGCGGACTCGATGTCACTCCGGGCATGATCGGCCGACTGCGTGAGGTCGGCGATCTGGATACTGTCGCCGTGCTCGATGTCATCCTCGCGGAAGAACTGCGCCATGTGGCGATAGGCACGCACTGGTTCCGCTATCTGTGCGAACAGCGCGGCTTGTCCTCGACGGAGACGTTCAAGGGGCTGCTTGCCGAACACAACATCCACCTGCGCCCGCCGTTGAATCTGCCTGCGCGTTACGCCGCGGGTTTCGTCGAAGGTGAACTCGGGTAGTGCGCCCGCGGCGTCAGGTGCGTGTTTGTCGTATTCGGGGTTAGCCGATGACGATCAGAACATCGGATCGATGCGCATGCCCTCACGTTTGTGCAGCGCCACTTCGGTTGCGCGGGCCACTTCGCCAGGACGGCGCATGGCCGGGCCAGCGGCTTCGACCAGCACGTACTGCCGGCCCTGGTAGTGCATGAAGGTCTGCCCTGGCGCTGGCTCCATGGCAACGCCCAGCAGGTAGTGCCCGGGAATATGCACCCCGATGATGGGCGCATCGGTCAGGTTCTGCAGGATCGCTGCCAATAGCGCGGACTTGGTATCGCAATCGCCGTAGCCTTGCTCCAGCGCCCGCGGCGGTGGGTAAAAGCCGAGAATCTTGCGACCATCTTCCTGCGACGAGGGTTGCTGGTAGCGCAATCCGGTCTGAACCAGCGCAACGGCAGCCTCGAGCGTCCATTGTGTGTCCTGTCCGCGCTCCCGTGCCAGTTGGCGCAACGCTGCGGCAACCGGTTGCACCCGCGTGCGGTTGCGTTGCACGACCTTGGGCACGTCGACGTACAGATGCATCGAGCGCTTCTCGTCAAAGCGCATGCGCAGCGCGTGCTCGCTGTAATAACGATCGATCTGGTCTGACAGCTGCGCCTGAGCACACTGCGCGTCGGACTTGCAGCGCTGGGCCAGCGCATCGATTTCCGCGCGTGAGATACCGAATTCGCGAACCGATTTGCGCCCGGCATCGGCATCGAGCGAGAAGTCGATGCTGAGGGCTTCGCCGCCGAAACTGTTGAACTGCGCCGTGACCCGCGGTGAGGCGGCGGCAAATGTCGATGCACTCTCGTGCTGTACGGCATAGTGCGCAGTCCGCGTCGCCGGCATCATTGCGTTGTCTTCATCGACGCCGCCGGATGCAGTGACCAGCGGTGTGCGCGCCAGCAGGAACAACATGAAAGCGAAGCGGGCTGCTATGCGACAGCGGCTGCCGGTCCGGAGAGGCCGGGGTGTGGTGTCAGTGCGAGTGGTCGAAGTCGTGTTCATGGCGGTCTGCCCGGAACAGAGGCAATCCGCGTACGACATGGCTGACGCAATGTAAGGGTTTGTCCGTCAGCAGGCTGACCGACGACCCGATCGGCCGGCTCTGAAATCTACGCTCCTGAGGGCTCAAACCCGACGGCCGCCAGTACGACTTATCCACAGACGCTGAGATAAAAATACCCCGCAACATCCGTGACTTCAGGCCACCTGTTGCGAACCAGGGTGATGGGTGGGCGGCGGCCGGGGTCCTGTCGCCGGCTGGGCTCGGGCTTGCACCGTATCCGTCAGTCCCTGCGCAACGAATTCGCTACAAACGGTCGGGGCAAACGGATCAACGGTTTTTCAGGTTGACGACACCCTGCATGCACGGCGCGAAGATCGGCGCCAATGCGCGTCACAATCCGTCAAAAAGTGACGTAACTTGGCAAGACGACGGATCACTGGCGGACGCCTTTCTGGCGACCTCACTCGTGGCGCAGGGCGTCAATCGGATTCAGGCTGGCCGCCTTGCGTGCGGGAAAGTAGCCGAACACGATGCCCACGATCGCGGCGAACAGAAATGCGACCAGGACGATGCCAAGGTTGAGGACAAACGGCACACCCAGCAACGCGGCCAATGCCACGGAGGCCGCGAGGGCGATGACGATCCCGAGGATGCCTCCAAGCGATGACAGCACGACCGCCTCGACCAGAAACTGCAGCAATACATCGCGCTCCAGTGCGCCGATAGCCAGACGGATGCCGATCTCACGCGTGCGCTCCGTCACTGACACCAGCATGATGTTCATGATGCCGATGCCGCCCACCAGAAGGCTGACTGCGGCAACGGCCCCGAGCAGTCCGGTCAATACGCGCGTGGTGCCGGAGAGCATGTCGGCGATTTCCTTCATGTCCATCACGCTGAAGTCGTCTTCCTCGCCGGACGACAGGTGCCGGCGTTCGCGCATCAGCCGGCGCACGTCCTGCTGGATGCGTGCGCTCGCGCTGCCGTCGCGCATGCCGATCTGAATGATCGCGACATTGTCGTTGCCGGAAATGCGGCGCTGGAACGTGCGCAGCGGCAGTACCACGAGATCGTCCTGATCCGTGCCCATGCTCGACTGGCCTTTGGATTCGAGCACGCCGATGACTTCGCATGACAGCGTTGCAACCCGGAGGCGTTGTCCGATCGGGCTCGCGCTGCCGAACAACTTGCTGCGCACGGTTTGCCCGATGACGCAGACGGTCACTCCGGAGCGAGCCTCACCGGCACTGAACAGGCGCCCCTCGGCGGTCGACCACTGGCGCAGCGGAAAGTACTGCTCGGTGCTGCCGGTCACCATGCTGGTCCAGTTCTCATTGCCGGCAACGACCTTCGCTGCAGTGGTCGCCGTTGGTGCAACGCCGGCAATGCCGCTGATGTCACGCGCAATTGCGTCGGCATCGTCGACCTTGAACGCTGCCGCGCCGGACAGCTGTCCCGGACCAATGCGCTTGCCAGGCGTGACCATCAACAGGTTGCTGCCGAGACTGGAGATCTGCAGGGTGACCTTCGCCGTCGCACCGTTGCCCAGCGTCACCATGATAATGACCGCGGCGACACCGATGACGATGCCCAGCACTGTCAGGAACGAGCGCAGCACATTGCGACGGATTGCACGTGCCGCCAGCGAGAACGCATTCCACAGCATCAGGTCGTGACTCCGCTGGGGCGATCCGACGCGACATGACCGTCGACGAAGCGCACGGTGCGCTGCGCATAGTCGGCGATGTCGTTTTCGTGAGTCACCATGACAATGGTGATGCCCTGGTCGCGATTGAATCCGGTCAACAGATCCATGATTTCCTGGCTGCGGGCGCTATCCAGATTGCCGGTGGGTTCATCGGCCAGCAGCACGGACGGCTGGGTCACGATTGCACGCGCAATCGCCACGCGTTGCTGCTGGCCGCCGGACAACTCGCCCGGTGTGTGGTGTTCCCAGCCTTTCAGGCCAACGCTGTGCAGCGCACGGCGCGCCAGCGCACGGCGCTCCTCCGCGGGCGTGCCCCGATAGATCAGAGGCAGTTCGACGTTTTCCTGCGCCGAGGTGCGTGCCAGCAGATTGAAACCCTGGAACACGAAGCCCAGATAATTGCGTCGCAGCAACGCGCGCTGGCGCCGGCTCAGGTCGCCGACGTCGACCCCACGGAACAGATACTGCCCGGCACTGGGGGTGTCGAGACAGCCGAGTATGTTCATGCAGGTGCTCTTGCCGGACCCGCTCGGTCCCATCACTGCGACGAACTCGCCGGTGTCGATGCTCAGATCGACCCGGTCCAGTGCGCGCACTTCGGCGCTGCCGCTGCCGTAGGTCTTGCAGACCTGGTGCAGCCGGATCAAGGCAGGCGATGTGACGTCCGTAGTCACGGTGTCGCCGCAGTTTCGGTGATGACTTCGGCGTCAGCAGGCAAGGCGTCATTGAGCAGAACCGAGTCGACGCCATCCGAGGCGCCAATCTGTACCGACACTGCTGCGGGAACGCCATCGCGCAGCACCCAGACCCGACGCGGCCCGCTGTCGTCCGGCGTCGTCGGTGTTGTGCTGGCCTGCGGTGGCCGAGGAATGAGACCTCCAACCAGACCGCGCGAGCTGCCGGCAGTGGCCTGTGCTGCCGGAGCAAAGCGCAGCGCCGCGTTCGGCACCAGCAGCGCGTCGCTGACCTGCTGCGTGACCACCGTAACCGTCGCGGTCATGCCTGGGCGCAGTGCCAGATCGGAATTGTCGACATCGAGAATCGCCTTGTAGGTCACCACGCCTTCGACCGTTTCCGAGCCATAACGCAGCTGCGTAATCCGCGCTGGAAAGCTACGGTCGGGATACGCATCCACGGTGAACGTGGCCTGCTGGCCCTCGCGCACCTGACCGACATCGGCTTCGTCGATATCGGCCTCCATTTGCATCTGCGTCAGATCTTCCGCCAGGACGAACAGCACCGGTGACTGGAATGACGCCGCAACGGTCTGTCCGGGGTCGACCGCGCGCTGCAGCACGACGCCGTCGATCGGCGAGCGTATGACGGCCTTCGCCAGTTCGGTGCGGATTGCATTCAGCGCGGCGTCGGTCTGCTGCACTGTCGCAGCGGCGCTCGCCAGATTCGCCTGCGCCCGATCCGAAGCGGCCTGCGCCGCATCAACGGCCTGCTGCGATACGTAGGCGTCGCCAGCGGCCTCTCTCAAGGCATGTAACCGCCGCAAGTCGGTGTCGGCCTCGCGCTGGCTGGCGCGCGCCTGCAGTACGTTGGCCTTTGCCGCAGTCAGTCCGGCCTCGGACTGCCGGACTTGCGCCTCCAGCTTGCTCGGATCCAGTCGCGCGAGAATCTGCCCGACCTTGACGTGATCGTTGTAGTCGACCTCGACCGTGGCAACCGTCCCTGAGACCTCGATGCCGACGTCAACCGTATGCGTCGGTGCCAGCGTGCCTGTGGCGGCGACGGTCACCGTCAGATCACCGCGCCGGATCTTGGCCATGGTGTAGGGCGACACCTCGGGTGAACGCAGCGTCGACCATGCGATCGCGCCAATCGCCAACAGTACGCCGACCAGCAACAGCCATAGCAACCAGCGCCGCCATCGGCGGTCGTGGGGTGCAGTCTTGCCGATGCCGAGCGTTGCCGCGATATCTTCCGGGCGCGCTCTACCATCCATCGTCATGCGGAATCCTCTATATGGCTTTCAATCTCTGACGCGGTATTCGTGTCGGCAGTTCAGCGCGATGCAACACACTGAGGATGATCGCCGGAATCGGAGCGAACTCGACAGATGAGTGTGTAACGCTGTGTGAAACCGGGACGTGAGGCGCGTCAGCTCGGAGTTCAGACTAAGGCCTGAGCATTGCGGGAGCATTGATCGCGATCAAGCACCGGTGGATGTGCTGCGCAGCAGCGGCGGCGTTCATACGTGCATGCGACGCAGATGGCCATGCTCGGCGACCAGATACTCCATGAGGTCGGCATGCCAGTCCGCCAGTACGATGCGCTCCACTTCGCGCCCATCCACCGAGAGCCGGTGATCCGCCGGGCGATGGGTGTGCCCATGAATGATCCGGCTCACCCCGTAGTGGCGGAACGCAGCTTCGACGGCGAGCGGATTGACGTCCATGATCTCGACCGATTTGGTCTGCTTGGCGTCGGCGCTCTGGCCGCGCAAGCCACCGGCGATACGCAGACGGCGCGACTGCGGCAGCTTCAGAAACACCCATTGCGCAAATCGATTGCGTGAAAAGCGACGCCAGCGCTGGTAGGCGTGGTCGTCTGTGCACCATAGATCACCGTGCGACAGCAGCGTCGGGACACCGTCGACATCGACGACGGTCGGGTCTGTCAGCAACTGCACACCGCTAGCGCGCTCGAAGGCTCGGCCATACAAGAAGTCGCGATTGCCGTGCATGGCGTAGATCGCGACACCTGCGCTGTTCAATGCGCGCAGGGCGTCGATCACCGGGGCGTGATCGCGCAGACCGACATCGTCGCCGATCCAGTATTCGAAGATATCGCCCAGCAGGTAAACCGCGTGGGTTGCGCGCGCCGGGCCGTCGAGTAAACGAATCAGGCCGTCGCGTAGCGGCGACGGCCCGTTCGGAAGATGCAGATCGGAGACGAACAGCGTGCGCTGCGTCATGTTCGTCTCCGCAAGGCCTTAGCGCTTGAGCACAACCTTGAGTGCATCCAGGCACAGCTGCACGTGCCGCTCGGTGCAGCTCTGGCCCATCAGTCCGATACGCCAGACTTTGCCGGCGAATTCACCGAGGCCTGCGCCGATCTCCAACCCGAACTCGTTGAGCAGACGACTGCGCAGGGCGGCCTCGTCATCGACGCCTTCGGGAATCATCACGGCGTTGAGTTCCGGGATGCGCTCGTCAGCCGGTACCAGCATCTTCAGCCCCATCGCTTCGAGTCCGGCGACCAGCTGCAGATGTACGCGGCGGTGCCGCGCCCACACATTTTCAAGGCCTTCTTCCTCGATCATGCGCAGCGCTTCGTGCAGGCCATACAGCGCATTTACCGGCGCGGTGTGGTGATAGGCACGCTTGGTGCCGCCGCTCCAGTAGCCGGTGATCAGGTTCACATCCATGAACCAGCTTTGCACCGGCGTCTTGCGCTGCTTGGCGACGTCGAGCGCGCGCGCCGAAAACGTCACCGGCGACAGGCCGGGCGGGGCGGACAGACACTTCTGTGTACCGCTATAGACTGCGTCGAGCTGCCAGCCGTCGACTTCCAGCGGCACGCCGGCCAGCGAAGTCACGGCATCAACGATAGTCATCACCCCGTGCTCGCGCGCGATTCGCGCCAGCGTCTCGGCATCCGAGAGCGCACCGGTAGAGGTTTCCGCGTGCACGAAGGCCAGGGCCTTGGCTTCGGGATGAGCCTCCAGCGCCGCCTTGACCTTGGCCGGATCAACGGCACGACCCCAGGGGTCGTTCACAACGACAACCTTGGCGCCATAGCGCTGCGCAACCTGCTTCATGCGTCCGCCGAACACGCCGTTCTCGCAGACGATCACGGTATCGCCGGGTTCCAGCAGATTGACGAAACACACTTCCATGCCGACCGAGCCCGGTCCGGACACTGGCATCGTCAGCTCATTCTGCGTGCGGAACACGCGACGCAGCTGCTGCTTGATCGTATCCATCAGCGCGACGAAGACCGGATCCAGATGGCCGATCGTCGGCTGTGCCATTGCGGCCAGCACGCGCGGATGCACGTCTGACGGGCCCGGGCCCATCAGCACGCGCTTCGGCATCGTGAAGGTCGCCGCAGCGTCGACCGCTGCAGCAGCCATGAATTGGTTCTGCTGCGTCACTGCGCGGTCTCCACCAGCGTCGCCTTTTCGATCACCACCTGGGTCACCGGCACGTCCTGACCAAACGGAGGAATCGGGCCGGTCGGGGTTTCAGCGATCTTGTCGACCACATCCATGCCTTCGACGACCTTGCCGAACACGGCGTAACCCATGCCACGCTGAGGTGCGTAGTTCAGGAAATCGTTGTCGGCGTGGTTGATGAAGAACTGCGAGGTCGCCGAATGCGGATCGTTGGTGCGCGCCATGGCAATGGTGCCGCGCTCGTTCTTCAGACCGTTCTTGGCTTCGTTTTCGATCGGCGCACGCGTCTTGCGCTGGGCATAGGTCATGTCATAGCCGCCGCCCTGGATCATGAAGCCGCGGATCACGCGATGGAACACCAGACCGTCGTAATGGCCATCCTTGACGTACTGAACGAAATTGGCGGTCGACTTCGGTGCCTTCTCGGCATCGAGTTCCAGCGTGATATCGCCCATCGAGGTCTTCATCAGCACGCGCACAGGCGCAGCGGCATTGGCAGTGGTCATCATCAGTCCTAGCAGGAGGGTGGAAAACAGTTTCTTGTACATGGTCATTGCGGGGTCTTTGCGACAGTCTTGGCGGCGGTAATCGAGAGAACTCAGATCAGGCGGCGAGGGCGGCGTGGTCCTGTGCATCGTCGACGTCGGCCAGCGCATCTTCGAGCAACTCCATGGTGCCGGCGCCGTAATGCACGCCCTCGGACAAGGTCCGTCGGAATGCACGACCGCCGGGCTGGCCACGGAACAAGCCGAGAATGTGCCGGGTGATGTGATGCATCAGCGCGCCGGCCGCGAGCTCTCGCTCGACGTAGGGCATCAGACGCCGCACGACCTCGTGGCGGCTCGGCACCGGCGTGGCGTCGCCAAACAGCTGTAGATCGACCTCAGCCAGCAGATAAGGGTTGTCGTAGACCTCGCGTCCGATCATCACGCCGTCGACATGCTTCAGATGTTCGGCGCTTTGCTCCAGCGTCTTGATGCCGCCGTTGATGACGATGGTCAATGCCGGGAAGTCCTGCTTCAGTCGGTAGACCAGATCGTACTGCAGTGGTGGAATCTCGCGGTTTTCCTTCGGCGACAGTCCCTTCAGCCAGGCTTTGCGCGCATGCACGATGAACACTTCGCAGCCGGCCGCGGCAACGGTTTCAACGAAGTGATGCATGAATTTGTAGTCTTCGGAATCGTCGACGCCGATGCGATGCTTGACCGTCACCGGCAGCTTTGTCGCCGACTTCATCGCGCGTACCGAAGCCGCCACGTGATCCGGCTCGCGCATCAGGCAGGCACCGAAGCGACCTTCCTGGACGCGGTCCGACGGACAGCCGCAGTTCAGATTGATCTCGTCGTAACCCCACTGCTCGCCGAGCTCGGTGCTGGTGATCAGCTCGTCGATATCGGAGCCGCCCAGCTGCAACGCCACCGGGTGCTCGATCGGATTGAAGCGCAACAGACGCTTGCGCGATCCGTGCACCAGCGCCGGCGTCGTGATCATTTCCGTGTACAGCCGCGTGTGGCGCGAGATCTGGCGCAGGAAAAACCGGCAATGCAGGTCAGTCCACTCCATCATCGGAGCCACGCTGAATCGCCACGGCGAGACGGCAGTTTCGAGGGGCGTTTCTGGAATTTGAATGGCACTCATCCTTCAATTTTGACATAGGCACGCCCGGAAGCGACGACCGACGCTCCGGTGCCCGCGGCCGCTTGGGCCAATTCGCGGCCTCGAAAAGCCCACCTGGCTCCGTGACCGGCAGCCATTTCCTCCGAATCAAAGGTGCAGACAGGGTACACCAGGGGGCATGCAATTAGCCGACGATGCGTTGTATATACCAGTACACCCCCAGCAGCAGGATGGGCAGCGCCAGCGCCGGACCGCGCAATCTCGGCACCTGAGCCAGCAGCCACCAGAGTGGCAACACGAACAGCAGCTGCCCGATTTCGACCCCCAGATTGAAACCGAACAGCGGTAGCGCTGGCACCGGTTCGCCACGGCTGAGCTGGGCCAGCACGCCGGCGAAACCGAATCCGTGGAACAGACCGAACAAAGTGGTCTGCAGACTCTCCGGTCTGGATTTTGGCGCGGCGGCGACGCCAGCGGTCAGCAGCACCGTCGCAGGCACCAGCGCGAACGGCAAGGTGCCGGCGAGCCAGCCCGCAGCTGCGAGTAGCAGCGCGATCGCGCCGGCATGGAGTGCCGCGCGTGGATGGCCGCTGACCAGACGTTCGACCGCGGTGCAGACAATGGTCAGTGCAATGAAGGCCTCGACCATGGCCGACGACGGCTGCACCCAGCCCAGCGTTGCCAGACCCAGCGTCAGGCTGTGCCCCAGCGTGAAGCCGGTGATGCGCCAGGCCAGCTGGCGTAGCGTTGCCGCCCCCAGCAGCACGACCACCAGATACGCCAGATGATCCCAGCCGGACAGAATGTGCTGACCGCCGAGCACGACATAGCCGGAAACCGACGGGGGACCCACATCGGGATCGGCCGACCACTGCGCCCGCGGTTGTGCAGCGCTCAATGCGTAGGGGCCAAGCACGTGTGCGCCCGCATGCAGCTGCATCAGGTGCAAGTGTCCGGGAATGCGATCGAGTAGAAACTGCGAGTCCAGCGTGTCCGCGCGGGTGTCGCACTGCCATGCCAGCGACACGTGCACGGCATCGCCACCGATGCGGGCTGACTGTGACGTCAGCGCGCAAGGGCGGCCGGCCGCGCCGGGGGCGAGTCCGTCCCGCGCCGCTGACGCAATGGCGTCGGCCGTGGCGGGATCGTGCGGATCCAGGCCCAGCGGATTGAGCTCGCGCAGCGGCAGACGCAGTTCGGCCTGCAGGACGGTGTCCTGCACCGTCCAGTCCGAATAGGAGACCGAGCGGTTATGCGCCGCCGCCAGCGCCGGCAGCGCACACAACAGCAGCGCGACCCCGCCGCGCCCGAGGCTCCGCCGGGGCCACGTCTCAGTCCCGCTGCGCATCGGCGGCCATGCGGATCGGAATCTCCGTACGCAGGCTCTGCAGCAGGCGCGCCAGAGCCTGATCGGCCTCGCGACGCGACAGCGCGCCGCGTACCGCTTCGGCGACGTCCTCGTAGCGGGGTCGGTCAATGCGGCGCTCAAGCACCATCGCGTAACAGGTCGCACCTGCAGCGTTGACGGGGCCAATCAGCTGATCGACGGACGCGGTGGTCAGCGCCTGCGCCAGGCTGCCGCCGACCCGCTGCGCCAGTTGCGGCGGCGCCAACGGGGCTGCCGGCAGATCTAGTCTCCGCATCGACGGCGGCGACACGCCGCTGCGCAACGCGGCGCTGATGTCATCCTGGGACGGCGGCGCCTGTCCCGGCTTGAGCTGCAACACCACCACACGCAGTCGCGCCGCACCGGCAAAGTCCTCCGGGTGCTGTTCGAACAACGCGCGTGCCTCGGCTTCATCCGGCGGCCGGCCCTGGGTGCCGGCTTCAACCAGGGCTGCGATCACAGTCTTTCGCAGGCCGGGGTCGTTGCGCACGAAGTCGCTGTCCAGCGCGTGCTGCAACAGCAGTTCCTCGTCGATCAAATGCTCGAGCACGCGCTCGCGATCGTCCGGCTCCAGCACGCGCCCGCGATCGGACTCCACCGCTGCGACGGCGCGCAGCCAGTCCGCGCGTGCGATCGGGCGTTCGCCAACCAGCGCGACGGCATCCACCGGCAATCCACCGGGGCGCCAACCGTCGTGCAGCAGAACTGCTGCGGCGATACCGCCGCCGACAAGGACCGCGAGCCAGGCCTGGGGGACTGAGTCGTGCATGACACGGGTCATGAATTCGGCTCTCGATGACAAAGTTGATAGAGTGTAAACCAGTGACTTTGGCAGTCACTTGGGGCGAGAGTCGGAACACAGAATCGTGCGGTTTGACGCGCGGCGGAGGAGCGATGAACAGAGTTTTGCGGTGGGGCGTGGGGACCGTTGTGATTGCTTCGGGACTGGTGGCCCTAGCGCTCTGGGATCGCCAGGTTGCGCCGGAAACACCCGGCATCGTGGCGACCGCACGCGTCGCGACCGACAGTCTGGACGCACGGAACCGCCAGAACGGCGGCATCGAAAATGGCGGCGACGACGACCAGATCCTGTTCGGCGACCTGCATGTGCATACGACTTTCTCGATGGATGCGTTTGTCTGGGCGCTGCCGCTGATGCAGGGCCCCGGCGCGCGGCCGCCGGCCGATGCCTGCGACTACGCGCGCTACTGCGCGTCGCTGGATTTCTATGCGCATACCGATCACGCCGAGAGCCTGACGCCACGCCACTGGTCCATGATCAAGGACACCGTCCGCGCCTGTAACGAAGCGGCCGGTCCGGCCGACAATCCGGACGTCGTCGCGTTCCTGGGCTGGGAATGGACGCAGATGGGCAACACGCCGGAGACGCACTACGGCCACAAGAACGTGATCCTGCGCGATACCGCCGAAGACGCCGTGCCGACGCGCCCGATCGTTGCGGGCGGGGTACCGTTTCGGGCCATGCGCCATGATCCGCAGCCACCGATCGAGCGCGCGCTGGGACCGTATGTGGCGGACTTCGCCAACCGCAAACGCCAGTTCCTGCAGCAGGACAAGCGCAAGGAACTGGTCGAAGTGCCCGTATGCCCGGAAGGCGTGAACACCCGCGATCTGCCGACCCAGTGCATCGAGGTGGCCAACGAACCCAAGGATCTGTTCCGCAAGCTCGACGAATGGGGCTATCCGGCGCTGGTGATTCCGCACGGCACCGCCTGGGGCTACTACACGCCGCCCGGCTCCAACTGGACCAAACAGCTGACACGAGAGCAGCACGATCCCAAGCGGCAGACCCTGATCGAGGTGTATTCCGGGCACGGTAACTCGGAGTCCTACCGCGACTGGCGCGCGATCGCCTATGACGCCGAAGGCGGCATGGTCTGCCCCGACGCGACGGACGACTATCTGCCGTGCTGCAAGCGCGCCGGACAGATCATCCGCTCGCGCTGCGATGACCCGGCGTCCGCGGACTGCGCCGCCAAGGTCACCGAGGTCGAGCAGGCCTATCTGAAAGCGGGACGCGGCGGGCAGTTGACCGTCGCCGACGTCAAGCCCGAAGACTGGCTCAACTGCGGTCAATGCACCGACTGCTTCCTGCCGCCGCTGAATCACCGCCCGGGCAATTCGGTGCAGGCAATCATGGCGCTGAACAATCCGGCGGAACGGGATGACGATGGCCGCGATCTGCGCTTCCGCTTCGGCTTCATCGGCTCCAGCGACAATCACGCCGCCGAGCCGGGTACCGGCTTCAAGCAGGCTGGCCGTCACAGCAGCACCGAGTCGCGCGGCGCGGCGAACCAGATCGTGCAGCAGCGTTTTGTCGATCGCGCCAAGCCCACCGGCAATCCACAACAACCGCGACATTTCGAGCTCGGCGATCCGAACTCGCCCTTCAACTTCCTGCAGGTCAACGAGACCGAGCGACTGTCCTCGTTCCTGTACACCGGCGGACTCGCTGCAGTGCATACCCATGGGCGCAGCCGCGAGCAGATCTGGGATGCGCTGCAGCGCAAGGAGGTCTACGGCACTTCGGGACCGCGCATGCTGCTGTGGTTCGATCTGATCGACAACGCCGGCCAGCGCCATCCGATGGGCTCGGAACTCGAAGGCAGCGACGTACCGCATTTCCGTGTGCGCGCACTCGGCGCGTTCGAGCAGAAGCCGGGATGTCCCGCCTGGACCGAGGCGGCGATCGGTGTGGAGCGGGTCGAACAGCTGTGCGGCGGCGAATGCTTCAATCCGGGCGACACGCGCACCCCGATCGAGCGCATCGAAGTCGTGCGCATCCGGCGCCAGACCGATCTGCATGACGATCCCGGCCCGCTGATCGAGGATCCCTGGAAAGTCATGCGTTGCAGCGACGAGGGGAATGGCTGCAGTGTCGAATTCGACGATCCGGACTATCCCGGCACCGACATTTCGGGGCAAAAACCCAGAGAAACCTTGTACTACGTCCGTGCAATCCATCGTGCCGAGCCCACCATCAACGGCGCGCAGCTGCGCTGCGACTACGACGAGCAGGGTCGTTGCGTCGCGGTGAAGCCCTGTTACGGCGACGCGCGCACGCCGCTGGACGACCAGTGTCTGGCCGAAGTCGAACACCGTGCCTGGTCCAGCCCGATTTTCCTGATGCCGCCTGGCTGAGTGTCCGTCGAGTCTGTGGCCCGGTATCCTTGCTGACTCACATTCAGCTTGGCCACCGGGACCACAGACTCATGACTGATACGCCGCTGCAGATTGTTGTTTTTGGCGCCACCAGTTTCGTCGGCCAGATCCTGAGCCGCTATCTGTTCAACCGCTACGGCAACAACGGTGAGCTGCGCTGGGCCATTGCCGGTCGTTCGCACGCCAAGCTGGCGCAATTGCGCTCTTCGCTGGGTGCCGGAGCGGAATCGCTGCCGATCATCGTCGCCGACGCCGCCGACGAATCTGCGCTGGAAGCGATGTGCGCCAGCACGCGCGTGGTTGTTTCCACGGTTGGCCCCTATGCGCTGTACGGCTCGCCACTGGTCGGCGTCTGCGCGCACAGCGGCACCGACTATTGCGATCTGACCGGCGAGGTGCAATGGATCCGGCGCATGATCGATGCCCATGAAGCCACCGCCCGCGCCAGCGGCGCGCGCATCGTGCATTGCTGCGGCTTCGACTCGGTGCCCTCCGACATGGGCGTGCATTTTCTGCAACGCGAATCGATGCGAGTGCATGGCCAGCCGTGCACACGGGTGAAACTTCGGATCAAGGCGATGCGTGGCGGCGCCTCCGGTGGCACCGTCGCCAGTCTGATGAACGTGGTCCGCGAGATTTCCGCCGACCCGGAAGTCCGCAAGCTGATGGTCGATCCTTTCGCGGTCTGTCCGGACCGGGGCAAGGGACGCCCGAAGCAGCCTGAGGTCCGTTTCTCCGAATTCGATCCAGATTGCGGCAGCTGGCTCGGTCCATTTGTGATGGCGGGGATCAACACCCGCATCGTCCACCGCAGCAACGCGCTGTCCGGTGACGCCTATGGCCATGACTTTGTCTACGACGAGGCGATGATGACCGGCCCGGGCTCCAAGGGACGCATGGCGGCGGCCGGTATCGCGCTGGGTTTGGGCGGATTCGTCGCAGCTGCCATGTTGCCGCCGGCACGCTGGGTGCTGGAACGTTATGTCGTGCCGAAGCCTGGTGAGGGCCCGAGTCCCGAGGCGCAGGCCAATGGGTTCTACGATTTCCGTTTCTACGGTCACACCGCCGATGGCCAGACCGTCAAGGTCAAGGTCACCGGCGACCGCGATCCGGGCTATGGCTCGACCGCCAAGATCCTCGGCGAAGCGGCGGCATGCCTGGCTCGGGACATCTCCAAGCAGGACTGTGTGGGCGGAATCTGGACCCCGGCGACAGCCATGGGTGATCGTCTGATTGAGCGTTTGCGCGCGCATGCAGGGCTCACCTTCACGGTGCTCGACTGAGTCCACAGCAACGCCGCACGAAACCTAAAACGGGAAGCATTGAATGGCCGCAGGCACACTGCTGACGCTGCTGGACGACATCGCGACCTTGCTCGACGATGTCAGTGTGATGACCAAGGTCGCGGCCAAGAAAACCGCGGGGGTTCTGGGCGACGATCTGGCGCTGAACGCGCAACAGGTTGCCGGGGTCAAGGCCGATCGCGAACTGCCGGTGGTCTGGGCGGTAGCCAAGGGATCACTGCGCAACAAGTTGATCCTCGTGCCCAGTGCGCTGCTGATCAGTGCCGTCGCACCGTGGGCGATCACGCCGTTGCTGATGCTGGGTGGCGCATTCCTGTGTTTCGAGGGCTTCGAGAAAATCGCGCATCGCTGGCTGCATCCGCAGGATGAGGCTCAAAACGAGCACAACGAACATCTGCGGGCCCTGGCCGATCCGCAGATCGATCTGGTTGCCTACGAACGCGACAAGATCCGCGGGGCAGTGCGCACAGATTTCATTCTCTCGGCGGAGATCGTCGTCATCACGCTGGGCACCGTTGCGGACGCCGCGTTTGGCTCACGTGTGGCGGTGCTGTCGGGGGTCGCGGTCATCATGACGATTGGCGTCTACGGACTGGTCGCCGGCATCGTCAAGCTCGACGACGCCGGGCTGTATCTGAGCCAGCGTGCGGGCCAGCTGACGCAACGTATCGGTCGCGCGCTGCTGGGGCTGGCGCCGAGACTGATGCAGGCACTGTCGGTGGCCGGAACGGCCGCGATGTTCCTGGTGGGCGGCGGCATCCTCGCGCATGGCGTGCCGCTGCTGCATCACGCCGTGGAGGCGCTCACGCACAGCTTGCACGGCATCCCGACCGTCGGTGGCATGCTCGCCGCGGTGGCGCCGACCTTGTTGAATGCACTGCTGGGCGTCGCCGCCGGGGCGCTGGTGACACTGCTGGTGCTGGGTGGGGAACGCCTGCGCGCTGCCCGCCGCACTTCGGCCTCGGCGGACACGTAGATTCTCTCCAGCCCGCCGTCAGCTGGTGGGCGGGCTGGAGATGATCAGACCTGCGAGAGCGTGCGCAGCACTCAGGGCTTCAACACGCTAACTTGCGCGGGTGTGCCATCCAGCGGCAGTTCGATCAGGGTGCCGTCCTGCGCCAGCACCACGCCCTTGCTGCGGATCTCGGCCACGCCTCGCAGAAACGCCATTTCGGCAATCCGGTTCGGTGGCGGCGGGGTCAGGTGATACATCAGCAACAGCGGCACGCCGGCTTCGTTGGCGACTTCTGCGGCTTCAACCGGGCTGGTGTGATAGCTCGGAATGTCCGCCATGACCTTGGCATAGCGGGTGCGGCCCAGATCGGCGGCGGCCGCCTGAATCTGTCCCACCATCTGCTGGTTCTGCGCTTCATGTGCCAGCAGGTCGGCGCCCTTGGCGGCGCGGATCAGGTTGGCGTCCTTGATGGTGTCACCGCTGATCACCAGTGAGCGACCTTTGTAGTCGAAGCGATAGCCGACCGCCGGAGAGATCGGCGTGTGCGTGACCGGAAACACGCTGACCTTGAGGTCGCCGTCGACGAATGCCTCGGTCATGCTGCCGTCCGCAGACAGGCTCAAGGTATGCGCCTGCATCAAGCCATCGTCCGGCGACAGCATCTCGGCGCCGTGGTGTGCCACGCGATAGCCGCGATCCAGTGCGTAGGCCTGCTGGAATCCGTCAACCACCTGCTCGACGCCGGTCGGTCCGTAGACCTGCAGCGGCGCGCCACGGCCGGCAACCCAGGTCTGCAGGTTGAATTCGCCCAGTTCGCCGATGTGATCGGAATGAAAGTGGGTCAGGAACACGCCGCCGATACGATCGCCCGGAATACGCAGCAGCGCCAGCCGGTTCCAGGAGCCGGGGCCGGTATCGACGACATAGAACTTGCCGCCGGCGATCACCGTTAGACACGGGCGGGCGCGATCCGGATCCGGAAACGGCGATGAACTGCCGCAGACCAGCAGGCGCAAGGCGTCGTCAGCGAACAGCGGCTGCCGGTCTGTGGTCGACAGACGCGAACGGATGACCTTGTCGATCAGAACGTCCTGCACTGGCGGGATCTGCAACACGCCGATGCTGAGCACAATCAGCAACGCCAATGCGAAAAACGCCTTGATACCCGTCTGCATAACATTCTCTCGGATTCTTGATATTGACACAGTGTAAACAATAGTCATCTAATGGCGTCAAGCACGAAGTGGGGGAACTTCGACATGCGCCTACAAAAATTCATCGACGCGCTGAGCCGCCTGCAGCACCGTCACGCGCCATTATTGTTTCTTGCGCTCGGCGCTGCGCTGTTTGCCGCAGATATCCTGCACCGCTCGACACCGCCGCTGGTCGCGCCGGATGCCGCCGCAGGGCAGGGTGCAACGCGCTGGCTTGAGGATGAAGTGCTGTACCGGGAAGCCCTTGCGCGTGGACTCGATGACGGCGACCTGATTGTACGGCGACGCCTGGCGCAGAAGATGCGCCTGCTGCTGGAGACTGGGGTCGATGTCGCCGAGCCGGATGCGAACACACTCCAACACTGGATCGACACGCACGCCGAGCGCTATGGCGGCGTTACGCAGCTGTCGATGGACCATGTTTTCCTGTCCCGCGCACGACATGACACTGAGCTCGAGCAGGACGCAGAGCGTGTTGCTGCACGCCTGCGTGCAGACAACGACGTGGGTGACTTTGCCGCGCTCAGCGATCCGCACCCGGCGTCGACCCGTATCGACAACGCCAGCAGTCACGATACCGAGCGTCTGTTCGGCAAGGCGCTGGCGCAGCAGCTTGCGCAGCTGCCGGAGGGTGGCTGGCAAGGACCGCTGTCGTCGCCGTTGGGCCTGCATCTCGTCCGTATCCGCTCACGCCAGCTGCAGACGCCGGACTACGCTGCGGTTCAGGCGCGCGCGCAGCGCGACTATCTGATCGAACAACGTCGTTTGCACACGCAGGACGCGCTGAAAGCCCTGATGACGCGGTATGGCGTCGCTGACGCCGGTGCGTCGTCATGATCGAGTCGTCACGGCGCCGAAAATTCCCTCATGGCTTCGTTGCGGCCGGACTGTTGCTGACTCTGCTCAGCACTGCGGCTGCGGGCCATGCGATGAACAGCGCCCAGTGGCGTCTGGTTCAACGCGACACGCAGACCTGGGACAGCCGCTTGCGCCTGCCGGAGGACTTCGAAGGACGCCTGCTGTCGCTGCATCCGCAGTGGCCGGCGGACTGCGAGCGCCGCGGTGAACCACATCTGCAGCCTGCCGATGAAGGTACGCTGATGTCATGGACGCTGGACTGCCCGCAAGGACTGCAGGGTGCCCTGGGCCTGAGCGGCTTCAGCGTGCAGCTGCCGGACGCGATCCTGCTGGTCGAACCCTTGCATGGCGCGCCGCGCTACGCAGTGCTGTCGGCGACGCGCCCACAGTGGCGCATGGACACACCGCCCGAAGCACCGCCGGTGCCGCACTATCTGGGGCTCGGCGTCGAGCACATCCTGCTCGGCCCCGATCATCTGCTGTTCGTGCTGGGGCTTTGGGCGCTGTGGCGCCGCGGCGGGCGCAGTGTGCGTGCGCTGGTCGGCACCCTGACCGCGTTTACCGCGGCGCACTCGATCACGCTGGCCGGAGCTGCCCTCGGTCATTGGTCGCTGCCGTCGGGGGCCGTCGAAGCCAGCATCGCAGCGTCGATCCTGCTGCTGGCAATTGATCTGGCGTTCCACCCGCCGACCGCAGGCGCAGCTGCACCCAGCGGCGTGTCACGCCATCTGTCCGTGTTTGCGTTCGGCTTCGGCTTGCTGCACGGCTTCGGCTTCGCCGGCGCGCTGGCGCAGATCGGTCTGCCCGAGCATGCGCAGGTCTGGGCGCTGGCCGCATTCAATCTCGGCGTCGAGGCGGGCCAGCTGCTGTTCGTGCTGGCGTTGATGCTGCTGGCGCACGCGCTGCGCCCGTTGCAGCGCTGGGCGCCGGTGGCGCTGTGTCTCTACGGCAGCGTCGCCGCGTACTGGTTGATCCAGCGCAGTGCGACGGTTTTTACATAAGAACGATTCGGGGGAGCGGTATGAGTGTTCGTATACAGATTGCCACACCGCTGGCTGCACTGATGCTGGCAGCCTGCGGTGCGTCGACGACGCCGGAGAATCTGCCCACAGCGCCGGGGCAGCCGGGAAGCGTTGCCGGGGATTGCGGACCCCTGGTCGCCGGGCAGAAGCAGGCGCTGTTCGGCGATCTGCACGTGCATACCAGCGATTCCTTCGATACCTACTTCTTCAACTCCATCAACGGTCCACGCGACGCGATCCGCTTCGCCAAGGGCGAGCCTGCGGGCTATCCGGCAGGCGATGACGATCCGAATACGCCCGACCACTACGAGCAGCTCGACCGCCCGCTGGACTTCGTCGCCATCACCGACCACGCCGAATTTCTCGGCGCGTTCAAGACTCTGTGCGAACTGAACGGTACCGTGCCGGCCGGCACCAATCCCGCCTGCGAGATCATCGGCAATAGCATCCGCGGTGACATTCGCGCCTTTGTCGAAGGCCGCACGACGCCGTTCCAGATCGCGCTGCAGGCACTGCTGGCGGAGAGCCCGACCGATCGCCCGGCCTGGGCCGAGCAGCAGCGCATCACCGACGAGGAATACCAGCCGTGCACCTTCAGCACCCTGCATGGTTACGAGTACAGCTCCAACAAGCGCGGCCAGATGCTGCACCGGAATGTGATCTTCCGTGGTGACGCCGATCAGGTGCCGGACGTCGTCTACGGATCGGCTACCGCGCTGACCGGCATTGACGACCGCAATGCCAATGACGAGTGGATGCTGTTCGATCATCTGCAGGACAACTGCGGCGGCATGCCGGACTGTCGCGTGCTGACGATTCCGCACAGCGCCAATCTGTCGGACGGTCGCTTCTTCATGCCACGCGATTTCGCTACCGGGCTGCCGCCGGGCCGCGATGGCGTCGCACTGACGCAGGCCGACGCAGAACTGCGTCGAGGCTATGACCGCGTGCTGGAGATCTATCAGCACAAGGGCGCGTCCGAATGCGCCGCCGGTCTTGAAGGCAACTACCTTGAAGGCGAGGAGACGCACTGCGACTTCGAGCTGACCAAGAACGTCTGCGCAGGGCAGCCCGACGATCCGCCCGGCTGCGCGCGTTATTGCACCGGAGACCCGGCACACGACCCGAGCTTCTGCTCACTGCGGCAGGCGCCGACCTACCTGACGCGGATCTGCGAAACCGTCGGTCCGGACGGCGCCTCAGGCCCCGCCGACAACTGCACTGCACCGCTGGACTATTTCCGCAACGCCATGGCGGAGGGGTTCACGCTGCGCGCGCTCCTCGGCGTCAATCCGTATCGGCAAGGCATCATCGCCTCGACCGACACCCATAACGGCACGCCCGGCATGGTGCGCGAACGTCGCTATCCGGGACACGGTGGCGTGCTCGAGGACGAGCCCAAGGATCACCTCGGTCAGTGGGACTGCGACAACAGCAACCGCGCGATCAATCCGGAAGACCCGGCCGATCCCGACAACTGCACCAACCGCGTGTTTCTCGATCGCGCACGCGGCTTCGGCTCCGGCGGACTGGCCGGAGTCTGGACCGCGGAAAACACGCGCGAGCAGATCTGGGATGCGGTCTATCGCGGCGAAACATTCGGCACATCCGGACCGCGCATCCGCATCCGCATGCAATCGAGCTGGACGCCGCCGCCGGACGACATCTGCGCACGGCTGGCCCAGGGTGGCGACAGCGTCACCTCCACCGATGGCGCCATCATGGGCGGCGATCTGCCGCAGCCTCCGGCAGGGGCCACCGCACCGTACCTCACCGTGTGGGCGATACAAGATCCCGGTGGCGACCAACCCGGACTACCGCTTCAGGGCCTGGACGTCATCAAGGGCACGCTCAACGCCAGTGGCGAACCCAAGGTGCACGTCTACGAAAACGTGGCAAAGACGCCGCATCCGGTCGAGCAACCGGCCGCTGACTGTTCGGTGGCACCGGGCAATCATCCTGAGCAGTTCTGCGTGACCTGGCAGGATCCGGATTTCCACGCTGACCGCGACGCTTACTGGTATGCCCGCGTGCGCGAGATTCCGAGTTGCCGCTGGAGCACTTATCTCTGCGTCAGCTCCGGGGTCGACTGTGCCGCTCTGAGCCCGGCCAACGGCATCTTTCCGGACGACACCGGCTGGCATGGCTATGAAGGCTGCTGCCGCATTGAGGGCGAGCCGGGCTCGTTCCACGGCAGCAACATCTTCTCCACGCTCGAAGAACGTGCATGGGCGTCGCCGGTGTGGTTCGAACATCCCTGAGCTGCGTTTCCGCGCGGCGCACACCACAAACCTTTTCATTCATTTTTATCGAGCGATTCATGATCAATAATTTCACCGACAAGCTGTGCGTGATCACCGGCGGCTCCAGCGGCATCGGCCTGGCCATCGCCGAGGCCCTGGCCGGTGAGCGCGCGCGCCTGCTGTTGGTTGCGCGCGACAGCGCCGCACTGCAGACCGCGGCCGAACATCTGCGCAAGCTTGGCGCTGCCGAAGTGCAGACGCTCAGTGCCGATGTCAGCCGCGACGACGACATGGCGCGGCTGGGTCCGGCGATTGCTCAGATGGGCGAGGCTGCCGATCTGCTGGTGCAGAGTGCTGGCATCGTCAGCGGTGGACTGGTGCATGAGGTGCCGCTGGACGAATGGCGCCGCCTGCACGACATCAATGTGCTGGGCGTGGTGCGCGGGATCGATGCGGTGCTGCCCGCCATGCTCGCGCGTGCGCAGCGCAGCGGCGAGGGCGGACACATCGTCAACATCGCTTCGGCCGCCGGTCTGCTGGGTTTCCCGGGGCTGGCCGCCTACGGCGCCACAAAGGCTGCGGTGGTCGGTCTGACCGAAAGCCTGCGCGGCGAAATCGCCAGCAGCGGAATCGGCGTCACCGCTGTGTGCCCCGGTTTCGTCCGCACGCCGATTGCCAGCAAGCTGCAACTGTTCGGCCGCATGAACAATCCACGCACGCAGCGCGGCGTGCAGCAGTGGTTCGAACGCAACAAGCTCGATGCCAATGTGGTCGCGCGGCGTACGCTCAACGCGATTCGCAAAAACCGCCGGCTGGTTGTTGTCGGTCGCGACGCCGAATCCGGCTACTGGACCAAGCGCGTCGCACCCGGCGTGCTCGAGCGCTTTCTGTCAAAAATGACGGCGTCGATGGGCCGGCGTGCGGCATCACCAAACTGACGCGTGCTGGAGCTTGGGGTAAGCCCGCGGCAAACCCCAAGACCCCGCATCCGCTCAAACGGATTGCGTCAGCCGGTCCACCATCCACAAACGATCCTGACCCCAGGTCGTGAAGTCACCGAGACGGAAGCTGGGCACGCCCCAGAGGCCGGCCGCGAACAGGGCCTCGCGATTCGCTTCGGCGCGCGTGGTGTCGATGCCCTGCGCCAGCGTCTGCTGCGCGGCCGTCCAATCGAGTCCGCTGCGTTCGATCACGCTGCGCAACACGTCGTCGCGGCGGGCATCCAGACCTTCGGCCCAGACGCTCTGGCCGGCAATGGCGCAGTAGCGCAGCTGGGTGTCGGCATCGGCGGTGTAGGGGAAGACCGTCAGCAGACGCAGCACGCCGTCGCCGACCGGATCGTGGATGCGGCCGAACGGAATCTGCTGGACATCGGCGCAGCGCTTGACGTCACGCACGATGTACAGACGCTTGTTGCGCGGCACCGGCAGTCCGCGCATGACCATCGGCAGCACCGGACGCACCTGCAGCGTTTGCAGCTGACCACGCGCGCGTCGGCGCAACAATTCAACGGCCGCCAGATACGAGTAGGGGCTGCGGAAGCTGAACCAGAATTCCAGTGGGGTGCCGATCGGCGCCGGCGGCTCGGGCAGTTGCTGCGGATCGAGCGGCGACAGTGGCGCGGCATTGCGCAATGCACCTGCAGCGATCAGGCGTGTATAGAGAATGTCGAGCCGGTCCAGCGCCCAGAACCACTCGCCGTGGTACTGCCACATCGCCGGAAGATAGTGTCCCAGCTTGCGTCGACGCTCTGCGTTGGCTTTGAGCAGCGCGGCCAGCGAATCACGATGCAGTGCGGGGCCTGTCAAACCTGCGTTCGACGCGATCGCAGTCATCGCATCGAGTTCGGCTTGGAGAAATGCCTCGGCGTTGCTGCCTGCAGCCGCCAGATGCGCCGCGACCGCATCGTGCCGTGTCGGTGGCACCGCAACCGGCGCCGGTAGCCCATGACACGGCGCGATGCGGCGGGCGTCCAGCGACGCGAACGCACGCTGCTTGTCCTGTTCAGGATAGGCACTGACATCCGGGGCGGGCACCAGCCGGATCTGCAAAGGAACCTGCAGGCGCGGCAGCAGCGTGCGCGCCATCGACGCACACAGCTGCGAATGCGCGTCACCAACCTCGTAGTACAGCTCCAGCGTCTTGCCGGCCCGCAGGCGCGCGATCGGGTCACGCGAGCTGGCAATACGCTCTGCGACTCGGGACTGCAGGCTCGGCCGTAGGCCGGCACGGGGCAGGGTCTTCATTTCCGGCATGGGGTCGGGCATCGCGGGTGTCCTGCGGCAGTCATGGTCGGTCTGGAGCTTAAGACGTGCGGGGATTGAGATTCACCGCGACGCAGTATAATTTACAGCATGTAAACTTTAAACGGGCGTGCGACAGCGTCTGCATAACCATATCGGCACTGCGTGGCCGATCGCGTGCATCACGGAGCCTGCATGAGCAAACCTTACATCCTCTACGGCTGGCACCTGTCGTTCTTCAGTGGCAAGACGCGCGCCTATCTGCGCTACAAGAACGTGCCGTTCGAAGATCGCGAAGTCGATGCGCTGACCCTGATGCGCAGAATTCCGCAGAAGACCGGCGCCACGGTGATGCCGGTCGTGGTCACGCCCGAAGGCGAGTGGCTGCAGGACACCAAGCACATCTGCGACGTGCTGGAGCAACGTTTTCGCGACCATCCGGTCCTGCCGCCGACGCCGCGTCAGGCATTCGCCGCGCAGCTGCTGGAGCTGTGGGCGGACGAATGGTGGATTCCGCCGGCCATGCATTACCGCTGGGTCTATCCGGAAAACTATGCGCTGTTCGAGCGCGATGCCGGACGCGCATTACTGCCGGGCTTTCCCGGCTTCCTGCAGAAACGCCTTGCTGCCTATGTCGCCGGCACCCTGCGCGGCTATCTGCCGTCGGTCGGGGTGGTGCCGGATCAGTACGCCGTGATGGAGCGCTGGACTGAGAACATGCTCGACGTGCTCGAGGCACACTTCGCGCGCCTGCCGTATCTGTTCGGTGCGCGTCCGTCGATCGCCGATTTTGCGCTGCTGGGGCCGATGTACGGACACCTGAACCGGGACCCGATGCCGAAGCGCACCCTGATCGATCCGCGACCGCAGCTGCAGGCCTGGGTCGAGCGCATGAATGCGCCGCCGCCCGAACCTGCGGGCGACTTTCTTGCAGATGACGCGATCCCCGACACCCTGCAGCAGGTGTTCGATGCGGTGTTCAGCGAGTTCTATCCGATGCTCGAAGGCATCCGGGACGAAGTACGGAAGTTCGCGCCGAAGCTGTCGCCGCAACGGTCACGGCTGCCGCGCACGCTGGGGCCGATCACGTTTCCGATGGGTGAGGGACGGTTTCAGCGCCGGGCGATGCCGTATACCTTGTGGATGAAGCAGCGCATCCTCGACGATTATCGCAGCCGCGCGCCAGAGCATCGCACGGCTATCGAAAGCTGGCTGCAGCAACAGGGCGCGGCCTCGGTGACGGGCTTCGATCCCGGTCCCCGGCTGCGTCGCAAGGGTCTGCACGTCTGCCTGGATACACACGGATAAGACCCATGTCCCAGACCACGCCGCCGTATCGGATGTACCTGTCGGACGTGTCGTACTTCAGCGGCAAGCTGGAGGGCGCGCTGCGTGCCAAGCGCATCGACTACGCGCGTGTCTGCATCACGCCGGACATCCTGTTGCGCGAGGTGCTGCCGAACACCGGCTGGATGAAAGTACCGGCGCTGCGGCGCGACGATGGCCTGTGGCTCAACGACACCACGCCGCTGCTGCGTTGGCTCGACGAAGCGCACCCGCAACGACGGTTGATTCCGGAAGATCCGTATCGCGCATTTCTGTCCACGCTGATCGAGGACTACTGCGACGAATGGCAATGGCGGCCGGCAATGTTCTGGCGCTGGGCGTGGCCGGACAATGCGCGCTATCTGGGCTCGCGCCTGGGCGCCGAATTGTCGAAGGGGACACCGCACCCGGCCTGGGCCATGGGGCTGTACTTCCGCAAGCGCCAGCAACGTATTTTCCTGCGCGGAGACGGTGTTCGCCGCAGCAACTTCGATGCGATCGCCGCGCTGTACCCGCAGGCGCTGGGCTGGCTGGAATCACTGCTGGCGAATCGCCGCTACTTGCTCGGCGACCGACCGAGCCTGGTCGATATCGCGTGGTTCGGCCCGATGTTCCGCCATTATGCGCAGGACCCCAGACCGGCAGTATTGATGGCCGAACACGCGCCCAATGTCTGGGCCTGGGTCACGCGTCTGTGGCGCAGCGGCGCGGAAGACTGGTCAGCGTCCGAGCTGGAGGATTTCTCGGATCGCGCCTGGAATCCGATGCTGGCCGATCTGGGCGCCGCCTACCTGCCGTACCTGCATGACAACGCAGCCGCAGTGGCCGGTGCTCGCGACCGGTTCTCCGGCCGCTACGGCGGCATCGACTATCCCGATTTGCCTGCGGTGCAGTATCGCGCGCGCTGTCTGAAAACCTTGCAGCATGCCTATGCCGCACTGCCTGATGAAGTGCGTGCGCGCGTCGACACGCGCCTGCAGGGCACAGGCATCAGCAAGGCCTTGCAGCCGCCAAGTGCGGCACAGAACCTCGCATTGATCGACTCTGCCGTGGCCAGCGCTTCAGCGCCGATCAGCCTGACGCAGCGCCTGCGCTATTACGCCGCCGGCACACCGTGGGACCGCGCGCCGTAGCATCGGGTGATCAGAACACGTAGGCGACGAAGGCCGATACGTTGTCGCGGTCACTCAGGCGATGTCGAGTACCGCCGCCGGCGAACATCTGATAGGTCAGCCCCACAGTCCAGTCGGACTCGAACTCGGCGGTCAGATTGGCGATCAGCACACGGCGACCGTCGATGAAGTTGTAGACCGGAGCCGGCGAGGTGCCGCCGATGTCGTGCAGCCAGATGAACGTGGGATAGAGCGTGACGCCAGGGACATCAAGATAGGTCATGCGCACCAGGCTGCGGTAGCCGTACGACAGGTCGTCTGCGAAGCCCCGCGTCATCTGCGTCGGGTTGATGTGTCGAGTGTCCGGCTGGCCATCGGCACTGCCGGAGCCGTCTGCGCCTGCCGACGGATGGGTGCGATCCCCGGCGCCTTCGAAATACAGCTTGCCGCGCGCCGGCATGTCATGAACCTTGAGTCCAGCAACCTCGAACACAAACAGGATCTGATCGGCGCCGACCGGGTTGTCGGCAAAGGTGCGCAATGCGGTCATCGTCACCTGCGACACCTGCTGCCGTTCGTAACCGGGAACATAGTCGCCGGCCGCGACGCTGACGCCGCGGTACTGCGACAGGTAATCCGGCACTGCGTTGTTCTCGCCCGGCAGGATGAAGGTGGCGCCGCTTGGAAGCTGCGCCTGCAGCGCGGTCTGCAGACTCTGCAGCGGTTGCGCCAGGTTTGCCGGCAATTGCGACAGCAGCGCCGGATCACTGACGGTACCCAGGCCGATCGGAATGTCCTCGGCCGGAAACGCCGGACCCAGCAGCGTGAACAATACATCGGACTGCAGCACCTGCAGCGGCTGGTTCGGCCGGTACGCCCATTCGCCGGACAGCGCCCAATCGCCCACGTTGGTATTGAAGCTCACACCGTAGAGGTCGATGTCTTCCGGATATTCGAGGAACAACTGCAGCGTATCGACGGGCAGGGGCTCCAGGCCGACCGGATTGAATGCAGCGTTAAAACCCTGGCAGGCTGCGAATGCGCCGGCGAAACCGGGCACCGTGGCATTCCGCGTACAGCTGGCATTGGCCGCGTAGCCGCTAAGCAGCGGATAGCGGCTGTGATAGCGCAGTGCGTGAAACGCCAGCTCGGTACCGTGATTGAGCCAGTCCGCCAGATAGTTCAGGCGAAAGCCGTACTGGCCGCTGTCTCGCGGTGCGCCAACTTCGTCGTCAGAGATATAGACCGTACGCGTGGCCTGCGACACCAACGACGCCAGCCCGGCCGGCCGAAACTGACGGTCCGGATCTTCGTTGAAATTGCCGAAACCAAGGATCGCGTATTCACCGCCGCCGGCGATGTCACTGAACGACAGCAGGCTGCCACTGGCGGGGAGCCGCGCACCGCGCCACTGCAGCTGGTACAGCGCTTCCAGCGCGAGCGAATCGGTCAGGGTGAGGCTTGCCACCGCCAGCGGTACCGCGAGCTGCAGCTGACTCGGCTCGGAGCCCGGCATGCCCAGCACCGGCGCATCGATCGGGCTGATTTCGGACAAGGTATTGAACTGCACCAGATTCGCTTCACCCCAGTTGAGCACCTGATTGCCCAGCTTCAGCAGCAGTTCGCGCTCACCCAGCTGAATGCTGCCGGAAACAAATATGTTGCCGAGCCGATAGCCCGACGCGAACAGCGCTTCAGGCTCGCCGCCGCGCGGCGTGCGCGCGGGCTGGAAGCGCTGGTCGTCGTGCGTTTCGTCAAAGTTGGCATTGACCAGATCGTGGAATAGCAGCGCCGATGCCTGGAATTGCCAACTGTCCCAGACCAGTTCGAGCTTGGGGCGAACCTGCAGGATGCCGGCGGTCGGATCCCAGCGATCGTAGTTGAGATTGCCGTTGTCCTCGTTGACACCGGAGAACGCACCGACGGCATCGACCAGCCGCTGATTGGGCGCCGGGTCGCCGGCCTGCGACTGGCAGTCATCAGGTGCGCACAGATCCTGTTGTCCGGGCACTGCCAGCTTCGCAATCACGCGATTGTCGCGGCCTTCGACGCGCACCGCGGCGCCTGCAGAAATACGCGTGTTCAGTGCTCCGGCGACCGGGCCGACGTCGAACTCAATTGCCAATGCCGGCGCACTCAACAGGCTGCACAGGACTACGAAACACCATCTCCCCATCGCGCTCTCCACCATCGTGCGCCGGTCTGTTGGCCGGTTGTTGTGATCTTTGTTATCACCGTCAAGACGGATGTCTGCCTTGACGAGAGTTTTACAGTGTGTAAAGTTTACACAACGAACAAAACGGCGCAAGGCACTCGGCGCACGTGGAGGAGACCATGAAATACCAGGCAACGGCGCTGGCAGGCTTGCTGGCGTTGGGCTTGGCGGTTGCTCACGCAGCTGTCAGCCCCGAAGAAGCGTCAAAGCTGGGGAACGAACTGACCCCGGTCGGTGCGCAGGCCAGCGGAAATTCCGACGGCAGCATTCCGGCGTGGGAAGGCAGCCGCCGTTTTCGTCCGGAGCAGTTGCGACTGACCTACACCGAGCTGCAATCGCTGCGTGAGCGCAAACCACAGTCGATGGTTTCCGTCATCTCGCCGAACGGCGCAGATGTAAAACCCAGTTTCGTCATCACCCGCGACAATCTGACGCAGTACGCCGACCATCTCAGCGCAGGACACAAGGCGCTGTTCGAGCGTTACCCGGACTATCAGATGCGCGTTTATCCGGGCATCCGCGCCGCATTCCTGCCGGATGCGGTCAACGCCGCAACCTTGAAAAATGCGACCGCCGCCTCGCTGCAGGGTACCGACAAGGTCGTAGGCGCGCGCCTGGGCGTGCCGTTTCCGATTCCCAAGAGTGGTGCGGAAGTTATCTGGAACCACAAGCTCAAGTATCGCGGTTCCGCGGTACGGCGCTTCAACAATGAAGTGATCGTGGCGCAGGACGGCAGCTTCACGCTCGCGCGCATCGTTGAAGACGTGAAGATGAAGTACGGCGATCCCAAATCGCCGAGTCCGATCGAGGAAGGCTTGATCCTGTACTACCTGCAGGAGGTGCTGTCGCCCAAGCGCATTGCTGGCCAGCTGTTGCTGGTACACGAAACCACCGATCAGACTGAAGGCGGCCGCAACGCCTGGTTGTTCAACCCGGGGCTCGGCCGTACGCGGCGTGCGCCCAATGTCGGCTATGACAACCCCAAGGCCTCGGCCGACGGTCTGATGTTCAATGACCAGACCGACATGTTCAACGGCGCACTGGACCGCTACAACTGGAAGCTGGTTGGCAAGCGCGAGATGTACATTCCGTACAACTCGGCCCGCATCATCTCGCCGGAAGCGACTTACGAACGTCTCGTGCGCAAGGGGCACATCAATCCGGAACTGGCGCGCTTCGAACTGCATCGTGTCTGGGTGGTCGAGGCCACACTGAAGGACGGCCTGCGCCACAGCTTCCGCAAGCGCGTGTTCTATGTCGATGAAGACAGCTGGAGCACAGCAATGGTCGACTGCTACGACGACCGCAACCAGCTCTGGCGCTTTCAGGAAGCGCACCTGACGACGTTCCCGTTCGTGCCGGCGACGACCGGCAGTCCGGAGGTTCACTACGACCTGCAGAGCGGACGCTACTTCGTGACGGCGAGCTTCGCCGGTGATGACTATCCGGATTTCAGTCTGGATTTCGAAGACAGCTATTTCAGGCCGCAGACCCTGGCCAGCCGCAAGCTGCGCAAATAACTGGAAGCCCGTCGGAGTGCGCTGGCGGTGCACCCCTTCGACAACATCGGGCACGCCGTCTGGCGAGCCCGTGCGGACTCGGAGCGCCGATGAGGCGCTAGCGCGGCTCAAACAAGGCGCGCAGCTGATCCGGCGTCAACGCGCGGATGCGGCGGATATTGGCAACTGGAATGCTCTCGGGATCGGGATGACTGTCAACGGCGGCTTCGACGCTGTCCTCGCGCAACAGATGCAGCAGCGGCACCGGTGAGCGGTTGGTGAAGTTCTCCGCGTCGTCAGGCTCGGTGCCGGCGAACTGGTACTGAGGATGGAAGCTGGCAACCTGATAGTCGCCACTCCACTCGAACTGCTCCAGCAGTGCGTCGACCTTGTCGAGAAAGTCGTTGTAGTCGAGAAAGTCCTCCAGCATCCGAGGAATCGCGATGAGGGTGGTTTCCAGTTCGGTAACCGGCGTCTCGTCCAGGCGCGCCAGCTCCAGCTGCAACTCGGTCAGAAGTTCCAGCTCGTCAGTGCACTCGCTGACATGGATCCGCACCTGTCCGGCACGAAATGGGCGTGCCGCAAACGGGCACAGATTGAGTCCGATCACGACCGTTTCGAGCCAGCGACGGACAGCGGTTTCGACGGAAGTGGTGTCGTTCAATGGATGCGCACGGAGTGGAGCAGGGGGCCGAAATGCTTCGCGGAAGAACCGGGGGCAGCCTTGATCGGATCAGGCTCTAAGATAACGCAATCCGCGCCGTTCACCGGCATCGACATCGCGCCGGGCTGGCTTCGCGACTGCCGCTAGGCCTTCACGGACGACAGCACCCCGGTCTCCTTCAGCCACAGCTCCGAACGGCGAAAACCCTCGTCCAGTTTGACCTTGGGGGCAAATCCGAGCAGGCGCCGCGCTTTGTTGCCGTTGAAACCACCCTTGCGTGAAAACATCAGCATCGCATCCGGCGTCGCCTCGTTGGCGCGGCCGAGCCGCCGGTTCAGATGCCATAGGGCCCGTGTCAGTTGCAGCGCAATCGGCAACGGCAAGCTTGGCGGATAACCCTTGCGTCCCGCCCAATGCCAGTGGCGCGCGAAGAACTCACGGCAGCTGATCTTCTCGCCGCCCCAGAGGATGAAGATCTGTCCCGCGCCTTCGGTCAGGCCTGCCGCGAGCATGGTGCCATCGAGCAGATCGTCGATGTAGACCGGCGTGAAGAGGCCTTGACCGCCATTGGGCAGGATCAGCTGTCCAGCCTGTGCCATCTTCAACGGTTCGCTGATCCAGGCCCGCGAACCTGGGCCATACACATCACCAGGGCGGATGATGGTGCAACTGATCTCGCCCGCAGCGTGTGCCGCCAGCACCACATGTTCACTGGCGCCTTTGGCAACGCCGTATCGGTATTCATCCCCGATGACAACCGGCGTCTTCTCGTCAGCGCCATCCGGATAATCCCAGCCCAGTGCCGCAATCGACGAGTACTGGACGAACCGATGTGCACCACCGGCAATTGCTGCATCCAGCGCATTGCGCACACCCTGAACCGAAACGTCCCGATACGTGGGCCAGTCCGCCGCCAGTGAAACCACTGCGGCGGTATTGATGAACAGCTCACAGCCGCCGGCATGTCCGGACCAGGTGGCCGGTGCGGTCAGATCACCGGCCACCACATTCCATTCGCGATCGGCCCGCAAATCCATGCCGCGTACCTCGCAGCCAAGCGCGCGGTAGCGCGTCATCAGTGCGCGGCCGATGAAGCCGTTGGCACCGGTGACGAAAACAGACTTGGGAATCCGCGGTGTCTGTCCGTCCGCGCCAATGGGATTCAGTGCGGAGTTCATAGGGTCTCGGTTACTGCAACGAGGTGATTGGGCCTCATGCAGTGTAGTCGGGCAGGTGCGGGCGAATGTATCGCGCCGGCTCCAGACCGCGTTCCTTGATCAGCTGATCGATCAGTAGCGTGATGCCATTGGCGTCGAGCATGCCGACGTAGTTGCCCTCGGCATCAAAGTTCACATTGCTGCCTTCGACGTACATCAGTGTGTCGGTCGGTTCCGTATTGTCCTTGGGCGTGACAAACGTATGCACCGAGCTGCCGGGCTCATACAAATAGCAACCGGCAGTTTGTGGCTGATCAGGATATTCAAGGTAGTGCCAGCTGCCCGACAGCGTCCACAAATGCACCGAGCCGGTGTGATAGTGCGTCGGCAACACCACGCCCGGATGGAATACGACGCGCAATACCCAGATACCGCGATGCGTATCCAGCATCAGCGGTTGCACATCAACGCCGGGCAGGGCGTTTTCGTAGATGGGCAGCTCGCGGGTATTCAGCGTGAGCAGTTCGCGGTGATCGGTCACCAGCATTGGCAGCGGCATCAGCAGTCTCCTTCAGTTCTTGCGGGCAGTCAGGCCCTGTACTTGTCGTACGGAGCGCTTGGGTATGCGCCTCCGATGTTTGCAGGATAGAGGCGAACGACCAAACGCACTTGACATATCGCGAATATAAAATTGATATATCACGCAACACTCCAGGCCGGCCCTGCATGAAATATCTCTGCCGTAGCGGCGCGCTGCTCGGATTTTCCGATCTGGCAGACAGCTTCGGGCAGTCTCCGCTCGCGCTGCTGGAACACGTGGGCCTTCCGCCGGCGACACTGCGTGATCCCGAACTGTATATCCCGTATACGACGCTGGCTGACCTGCTCACGCTGGCCGCACAGCGATGCAATGCGCCGGATTTCGGCATCCTGCTCGGCAGTCAACAAGGACTCGAAGCGGTCGGCGCGCTCGGTACCTGGCTGTGTCTGCAGGTTCGAGTCGGCGACGCGCTCACACTGATCAACCGTCATCTGAGCTTTCATGCGCGCGGCGTCACCATTGATGTCGACACCCAGGCCCCGCACGTTGCATTGGAGATGCGCCTCGACATCGTGAACCAGACCGACTGCGATCAGCTGCTCGGGCTCAGCATGGCGTTATTGGTGCGCAGTATTGCGCAGCTGCATGGCACCGAACTCAAACCTGCTGATGTCGCACTGGCCCTGCCGGCACCGCGCCGAACCGCGAACTGGCGGCGCATCTTCGGCCACGTCCCGACGTTCGGCGCGCCGGTCAGTCGGGTTGTCTATCCGCGACGGCTGCTCGATCTGCCGGTGCGCATCGATTCGGCGCAGCGCGAACGCCTCAATGCACAATGGCGCGGCAACTTCGAGCAACGCATGCCATCGCTCGACCTGCGTTTACAGGTCGAGCGGGCAATTACCGCCTTGCTCCCGACCGGCGACTGCAGCCTTGAGCGCGTTTCGCAATTGGTTGACCTGCAACCGCGCACGCTGCAGCTGCGTCTTCAGCAAGCATCAACGAGTTTCGGGCAACTGCTGAAGGCGCAGCGCGAAAAGCTGGCGCGCGAGCACCTCTCGCGCAGCGATATCGACTTGACCACGCTCGCGATGAATCTGGGCTATGGCGAGCTGGCCGTGTTCAGCCGTGCGTTCAAGCTGTGGACTGGCCAGTCACCCCGCGCGTGGCGCAAGGCGGGAGACAGCGGCTGAGTCTGCGTTGATTGCGCCTGCGTTGACACAGTCAACTCCGAATTCAATCCGACGCCTCAAGTTTCGCTTTGAGATTGCTGAGTGCCAACAGCGACATCTTGCGCATGCGCGGCCGTAGCAACGGCGCCATGAGGCGATTGAATCCGCGGGTTTCATAGGTCAGCGTTCGCGTGAAGGACACACCACATTCTGACGGTTTGAATACGTAATCGATCTGCAGCCAACCGCCGCTCATTTTGCCCTCGACCCGCCAATGGCGGGGAGGATCCGCCGCGATGACCCGATAACGGGTCTGGCGCTTGAGCGTGAAGGGGAGCGGCGACAGCGGCTGCAGCTCGATGACCTCGTCGAAGGTATCACCGGTCGCCAGTGTGCTGCTGGAGGACTTTGCGGATTTCGAATTCGGATGCCACTCGTGCCAGAGCCACGGCTGCGTCACGTAGGCATAGATCCGCTCCGGTGCGCAGGCTATTTCAATGGTATTGCGGATTTGGTCTTTCATTGGGCTATGCCTTGAGTCTCGGTACGTATCCGCAGCACGGGTTTGCGCTTCTGCGGTTACGACAACACGCGCAGCAGCCCATACGCCATACCCGCCAGCGCAACCGCAGCGACACCGACGATGACGTAGGCCCCGCGCGTGATTCCGGCAATGGTCTGCTTGATCTGCGCCCGATCATTCACGTTCGGAAATTCGGTGGAAGGCACCGGCACACCGAGAAAATCGCACAGCGGCGCCCAACCCTGATCAACCGAAAAGATCAGCAGCTTGTCTGCGGGAACGGCAGCTTTCACCTCGGCGATGTGCTGGTGATACCGCTCGATTGCTCTGTTGCGGTCACGCATCGTGCCCTGGTGCGATCGCTGCCAGATCAGCTTCCGACTCATGTCGCCGAACTTGCGACCGAACGGCGTGGTCAGCTCGAGCACCTTGAACTGCCACATGCTCTCGGTGAAGTAGATGGTGTCCATGGTGCTTTCATACCAGGCGTCCGCTCCACGAGGATGCACTGTCAGAACGACCTTGGCGTCCGGATAGGCAGCCACCAGCTCCCGCCATACACAACACGCCGGATTGTCGACCGTGGCGGTGTACTTGGAGAACACCTCATTCCATTCGTACTGCGTGCCCGGCTTGCCGTTTGCGACCTTGCGCCAGAAATCCAGATGCGTCTTGTTGTCCTTGTTCCCGATCACCTCGAACATGTGATAGCAGGGGAAACCCAGCTGGTTCAGGGCCGTACACAGGGACAATGTTCCGGTACGTCCATAGCCGGCGCCGACGACTTTGAGACTCATGATTTCTCCTCTGTTCGTTCAAAGAATCGATAGTGCAGCTCGGATTTTCTGGTTCAAATCGATCTGCCGACCAGTCAAACCCCGTCAGATAAATCGCCGTAGTTGGTTGTACGTGCAATTGCACAGCCAGACCTGTTGAAATGGTCCACTCTTGAATCCGCCAGATGAGTCGATTAGCTCACGAACCTTGGCCCAAGACCAATCCCCGTAAATGCGAATGTCTGCAAATGCGATCAGCAGGTACATGCCATCGCAATAGCGTGTCCTTTTCTTTTCATACCTTTCCACGGCGCCTGCTGCTACTCGACGCATCGGCGCGTCCATGTCTTCAACTTCCGGAGTGGCCATGATCTCGCCGTTCTTGAGCCTGCTAATCGGTCCTGAACCGAAGGTCACGCCATAACGCTGAAGTGCCTCGTCCCGGAGTGATTCGTTGTGGCTATACATGTATGCAATCTGGACTCGAATGATCTTTTCCACAAAGCCCGTGAGGTAAATGATCCCGTCTTCCTCCGCACCCGGAACGGTAGTCTCGATACCCACGTTTAATCCAGGTACTTTCAAACTCAACGCAAACCGCGAAAGCGGGAGGTACTCCTCAATCAATTTCTTGCCTCTGTGTGTCAATGAGGGCTTCTGATCCTGCTCGGCTGACAATGCTTCTATGTCTTGGTCTATACGCGCAGCAAAATCGTAGGCGGGTTCACGCATGTCACTCACACCTCACTTGCCGAGTTTCCGATCATCAATCGATTGAAGCCCAAGGTAGACATCCGCATGCTGCCGGATTGCTTGGTGGGTTTCAGTACCTCTGTTAGCGTGCTTAATGCTCCGGGAGCAGAGTGGCACGCGGCGCTGCATTCTTGCTCATCAGATCCATAATTGGCAGATAATCCGCTCAATCATTCCGCAGCAGAGAACAATGTGGATCAGCTCAATCTCATCCGGATTTTCGTGGCGGTTGCGGATTCAGGTGGTTTTTCCAGCGCCGCACGCAAGCTGAACATTTCACCGCCAGCGGTCACGCGTGCGATCAATGAACTGGAATCCCAGCTGGGCGTGCAGTTGCTGGCGCGGACCACGCGGTTCGTGCGTGTGACGGAAGCCGGCAGCCGGTATGCCGAGGACTGCAGACGCATCCTCGGTGAGCTGGCAGAGGCCAATGAATCCGTTGCCGGATTGCACAGCGCTCCGCGAGGACATCTGGCGCTGACGGCGCCGGTGCTGTTTGGCGCCAAGTTCGTCACGCCCATCGTGACCGAATATCTGCGCCGCTATCCTCAGGTCACCGCGTCGTGCTGGTTTCTCGATCGAGTGGTCAACGTGATGGAGGAGGGGCTGGATCTCGCGGTGCGCATCGGCCATCTGCCGGACTCCAGCATGCGCGCGATCCAGGTCGGCGAGGTGCGCAGGGTCATCTGCGCGTCTCCGGACTATCTGAGGTCGCAAGGCACGCCTACGACGATGGATGACTTGTCGGCACATACCATCATCTCGGCGACGGGGGTCACGCCAAATCCGGAGTGGCGCTTGTTCAACAACGGAACAATGGAGGCCGTGCGCCTGCAGCCACGATTGACCACGACGACGAATGACGCTGCGATGGCGGCTGCCGTTGATGGTTTTGGCCTGACCCGCTTGCTGTCCTATCAGGTCGCCGAGCGTCTGCGGGATGGCAGTCTAGTTGTGGTGTTGGCAGACCGCGAGCCGCCCGCGTTGCCGGTGCAGCTGGTCCATCACGAAGGCCGTCACGCCTCACGCAAGGCACGCGCATTTCTGGACCTCGCGGTCGAACGGCTGCGCTCGAACCCGGCGTTGAACGGGACGGACGTCCAGCGCTGAGAATTGTTCCGGAATATGGAATAGAGAAGTTCAGCCGGAGTGAATTCTCCAGATAGCGCCTGGCCGCGATGATGACGTCACCGCCAATCAGGGCGTCACTATCAGGAGCATTTCATGTCCCGTATTCCCGCCGTCGATCCCGCGAGCGCCACTGGCGAAGCCAGGCAGCTGCTTGATGCCGTACAGGCGCAGCTCGGCGTCACTCCCAACTTCATCCGCGTTCTGGCCAATTCTCCGTCTGCGTTGAAGGCGTTCCTGGGGATCTATCAGATCGCAGGCGAGGGTCGCCTCGAGGCGCAGACTCGCGAACGCATCGCATTGGCAGTCGCCCAGGAAAACGCCTGCGAATATTGCGTGTCTGCACACACCGCAATCGGTCGCAAGCATGGGCTGAGTAACGAGGAGATGCTCGCCAATCGCGGTGGCGGCTCAACGGATGAGCGTGCGGCAGCGGCAGTGTCTTTTGCCAAGAGCCTGATGGAGAACCGGGGTGATGTCTCAGGGGCGGAAGTCCAGGCGATCCGCAATGCCGGCTACGGCGACGCGGAACTGGTGGAGATCATCGTGCACGTTGCACTCAATGCCCTGACCAACATCCTGGGCAAGGCTGCACAAGTCGATATCGATTTCCCGCACGTTTCCTTGAGCGAGCTGCCGCAGGCAGCGTAAGCACTCGCGCCCGGCGACGACTGCCGTTGCCGGGCGCACGAGCCGAGTGAACCTGGAGAGCGCCATGGGCCGACGATTTGCCGAGATCAGCTTTACCGACAGCGTAAAGGCAGCACAAATCCGTTATGGCACTCGAAAGGCCAACGAGGGGTTCGAGTCTGCGCCGGACCGTCGCGATGCCCTCACCGAGCGGGAGATTCACTTCATTGCCGAGCGCGACAGTTTCTACATGGCCTCCCACGGAATCGGCGCTGATGGTCTTGCGGGCTGGCCCTACGTGCAGCATCGCGGGGGCTACGCGGGCTTTCTCAGAGTCCTCCACGCCAGGCGTCTGGCCTTTGCCGATTATCGCGGCAACAGGCAGTACATCAGCACGGGCAACGTCATGGGCGATGACCGCGTCTCGTTGTTCCTAATGGACTACCCGAAACGCCAGCGGCTGAAAATCTGGGCGCGAGCGACCGTCGTCAATTTTGCAGACGACCCGGATCTATTGGCATCGCTGGAAAACCCCGACTACAAGGCGCGTATCGAGCGTGCTTTTGTGCTCGACGTGGAAGCCGTGGACTGGAATTGCCCACAACACATTACGCCGCGCTTTTCCGAATTCGAGGTGCGCGCCATGATTGCGCCACTACACGCCGAAATCGAGCAGCTGAAGGCGCAGCTGACGATGCAACAAGCCGACTCATCAGGAGCATAAGGTGATTCAACTTTTCGAATTTGCCGCATCCGGCAACTGCCATAAGGTTCGACTGTTACTGAGCCTGCTGGGGCAGCCGTACCAGTCCGTCGTCGTCAATGGCGCGGACGGCGAGCAGAAGTCCGCCGCCTTCCGAAAAATCAATCCGATGGGGCAGGTGCCGGCGCTGCGCGACGATGACAGTGTCATCCGCGACAGCCAAGCCATTCTGTTCTATCTCGCACGTCGTTACGGCGGGGGCGACTGGCTTCCGTCTGATCCGGTGCTAGAAGCAGACGTTGTGGCGTGGCTCTCGACAGCCGCCAACGAAGTGGCGCGGGGCCCCGCTGATCTGCGCATGCACTTCAAGTGGGGTCGCGCGATCGATGTTGCGAAGGCTACCGGCATCTGCCAGAACCTGCTGTCGGTGCTGGAGGAGCGCCTCAGTGATCACGACTGGCTGGTTGGCGTGCGTCCAAGCATCGCGGATATCGCTGTCTTTCCGTATATCGCCCTGGCCCCGGAAGCTCGGGTTGATCTGGGTCCCTATCGCGCGATCACCGACTGGGTGCGACGCATTCAGGCGCTCCCTGGCTACGTCGGCATGCCAGGCATGATCCAGAGCTGATCGCAGCACCTCCGAATCGAGCCTCTGCATGAACGCCCCGGAATCCCGTCCGCCCCTGCCACCGTTTACACGCGACTCGGCGATTCTGAAAGTGCGTCTGGCTGAAGATGCCTGGAACAGCCGCGACCCCGCGCGGGTCGCGCTGGCGTATACACCCGAAAGCCGCTGGCGCAATCGCAGCGAGTTCCTGCAGGGACGCGCGCAGATCATCGAGTTCCTTCAGCGCAAGTGGCAACGGGAGCTGGAATACCGCCTGATCAAGGAGCTCTGGGCGTTCGATTCAGACCGCATCGCCGTGCGCTTTGCCTACGAATGGCACGACGCAGATGGACACTGGTTTCGCGCGTACGGAAACGAAAACTGGCGTTTTGACGGGAATGGTCTGATGGCGGAGCGGCATGCCAGCATCAACGATGTCGTGATATCAGCAGCGCAGCGGCTGTTTCATTGGCGGCAGGGACGCAGGCCGGATGAGCTGCCGGGCCTGACCGAGTTGGGTCTGTAAGAAACGTTTCGGTCTTCCGCCGCCTCGCGAGCTGCGCCGACCTGAGCGCGCTCAACGGGCAGGCGTCTGTGTCGTGCGCTCGACCAGTTCATTGAACAGCTTGATGCCACGCGCCCGCGTGACTGCACCATCGCGCACCAGCTGGCGCATACCCCAGAACGCCATCACGGTCATCCAGGCGTAGGCCTTGGCATCTGCTGTGTTAAGACCCAGTTCTTTGCGGATCAACGGCGTCCAGATCGAGATGATCAGCTCGCGCAGACCCTGGCGGATCTGTTCGAGTTCCGGGGTGGTCGAAGCAGTGCCCGCGATCAGTTGCCACAACGCGTCACCGCGGCCGGGCGGCAGATCCAGGGTCACGGCTTCGGCAGCACGTGCGGCTTCTGCGAGATTGTTGGGGTTGGCCGCCACCGAGGCTGCGGTGCCCTGCATAGTGTCGTTGAAGATGTGCCAAGCGGTATCCGCGAGCAGCTTTTCAAGGCTGGGGAAGTGCTGATAGATCAGCTGACGGCTGGTGCCGCCCTGTTCGGCCAGCGCGCTCATGGTGAGCGCATTCCAGCCGTTGCGTTCGACGATGTCGGCGGCAGTTTCCAACAGCGCCTGACGGCGCACTTCGCGGCTCAGATAGGTGCGTTTGGGCGCGGTGTCGGGCGAACTGCGCTTCTGGCGGGGCGGGGGCGTCGTCTTCGGCATTGCGGTCAAAATTTACAGATCGACAATATTCGCGCCGATTATGCGTGATCCGGACGCGATTGTGTCGGGTCCTGACCTACGCTGCATGCAGGTCTCATGCCGTTTCAGGCCTTGCCGCTCCTGCTTTTCGTTTTTGTCGGAGCGGCTTGCGGAAAATAGGCGCCGAGCGCTTCGAACAGCACCGCGCAGTTGTGCACGACCGTTTCCAGCGGCTCCTTGTAGCCGCCGTAGGCCCAGTACATCACGGTGTTCATCGCCGCGCCGACCAGACCATGGGCAACCAGACGGGGATCGAGCCCGGCACGACGATCTTGCGGATACATCGTTTCGACCAGGGTCTGCACCAGCTGGGCAAATCCACCCGTGGCCCGCCGTGAGAGTCGATCGACTTCATCGCTGACGGTGAAGACGTCGACAAACAGAATGCGCATGTAGCGTGGGTCATCGCGCATCGCGCCAAACAGCGTGGTCAGTCCGGCACGCGCCATGGTGCCGACATCGCGCGGTGCCGGCAGCAGCGCGGCAACCAGGGCATCGCGCAGATGGCTGACCAGATGCTCGTAAACCGCCGCAAACAGTGCTTCGCGGTTTTCGAAGGATTCGTAAAAGTACCGTTCCGTCAGATTGGCATGCGTGCAGATCGCACGCACGGTCGCGGCATGAAACCCGACGGTGCCGAAAACTTCGAGCCCGGCGTCGATCAGCATGCTGCGGCGCTGCGCCTGACGTTCCTCTGCGGCAATGCCGCGGAAGCGGGACGTCTTGCGGCGCGTGATTTTGGTAGCCATTCGCCGATATTGACATGCGTCATTGTCAAACGTAAAGTGACAACGTCGGTTGTCATTAGTGGTGACCGTTACCCATACCGAGGAGACGTCATGGCATTTGACGCGCGCGCAAAACAGGATTCGGATCTTTCGATCATCATCGTCGGCACCGGCTTTTCTGGGCTCGGCATGGCGATTGCGCTGAAAAAGGCGGGCTTCCAGTCGTTCACGCTCCTGGAGCGCGCAGCTTCGGTCGGCGGTACCTGGCGCGACAATCACTATCCGGGCTGTGCCTGCGACGTGCAGTCGCACCTGTATTCGTTTTCGTTTGAACAGAACCCGACCTGGTCGCGGATGTTTGCACGCCAGCCCGAGATCAAGGCCTACCTCGAGAACTGCGCGGACAAGTACGGGCTTTTGCCGCACATTCAGTTCAATGCCGACGTCACCACGGCACGATATGACGAAGCGGCGCAGCGCTGGACCGTGACCACGCGCGACGGTCGCAGCTTTGAAGCGGCCATCGTGGTGTCCGGCATGGGCGGCCTGTCGAATCCGGCGTTCCCTGATCTGCCGGGTATCGGGCAGTTCACCGGCAAGACCTTCCATTCGGCCGAGTGGGATCACGACTACGATCTGCGCGGCAAGCGCGTTGCTGTGATCGGCACCGGCGCTTCCGCGATTCAGTTCGTGCCGCAGATTCAGAAGCAGGTTGCGCATCTGGATCTGTACCAGCGCACGCCGCCATGGATCATGCCGAAACCGGACCGTCCGATCAGCGAGGGTGAGCGCGGTCTGTACCGTCGCTTTCCGGTACTGCAGCGCGCCTACCGCACCGCGCTGTACTGGACGCTGGAGGCCCGTGTGCTGGGCTTCGCGATCAATCCCAAGATCATGAAGCTGCTGGAAGGGCAGGCACGCAAACATATTGCGCGGCAGATTGCCGATCCCGCATTGCGTGCCAAGCTGACGCCGGACTTCACCTTCGGCTGTAAACGCGTGCTGATTTCGGATGATTACTATCCGGCGCTGGCACAACCGAATGTCGATGTCGTCACTGATGGCATTCGTGAAGTGCGCGCCAGCAGCGTGGTGACCACGGATGGTGTCGAGCGTCCTGTGGACTGCATCATCTACGGCACCGGGTTCAAAGCGCAGGACCCGCTGCCACGAGGCGCGATCTTCGGACGCGGTGGTGTCGATATCGTCGATGCCTGGACCCAGGGACCGGAAGCGTACAAGGGCACCACGGTCAGCGGGTTTCCGAACCTGTTCATGCTGATGGGGCCGAACACCGGTCTGGGGCACAGCTCGATGGTGTACATGATCGAGTCACAGATCGCCTATGTCCTCGACGCAGTGCTGCAGATGCGCGCCAAGGGCTGGGCAGCGGTCGACGTCAAGGCAGACCGCCAGACCCGCTACAACGACGGGCTGCAGGCCGCACTGAAAAAGGCGATCTGGACCGCCGGCGGCTGCAAGAGCTGGTATCTGAACGCGCAGGGTCGCAATACCACGCTGTGGCCGAGCTTCACGTTCAAGTTCCGGCAGGCGCTGGCGCACTTTGACGCCGACAACTATCAAGTTGAACATGCGGCCCTGGCCACAGCCGGTTCGTCATCTCGTTAACGCGGCTCGCCGCTCAATATTTCCGGAGGAGTCGATGAAAAACTTCAATGACAAGGTTGCTGCGATCACGGGCGCTGGCTCGGGTATGGGTCGTGAGCTGGCGGTAGAACTGGCCGCGCGCGGCTGCCATCTGGCGTTGTCCGACGTCAACGAGGCCGGCTTGGCCGAGACCGTTAAGCTGGTCGCGGACAGCGGCGTGAAGGTGACACATCAGCGCGTCGACGTAGCCGACAAGGCCGCGGTATTCGCCTGGGCCGATACGGTCGCCAAAGAGCACGGCAAGGTCAATCTGATCTTCAACAATGCCGGCGTCGCGCTGGGTGCTAGCGTTGAAGGCATGCGCTACGAAGATCTTGAATGGCTGCTGAACATCAATTTCTGGGGCGTGGTGCACGGCACCAAGGCGTTCCTGCCGTTGCTGAAGGCGAGCGGCGAAGGTCACATCATCAATACCTCCAGCGTATTCGGGCTGGTCGGGATTCCGTCGCAGTCCGCTTACAACGCAGCCAAATTCGCCGTGCGCGGATTCACCGAATCGCTGCGCATGGAACTGGACATGGAAGGCTGCGGCGTCAGTGCAACCAGCGTGCATCCGGGAGGCATCAAGACCAACATTGCCAAGGCCGCGCGCATGGACCCCAGCATCGCCAACTTGGGCCTGGACAAGGATCATGCTTCGGCCAAGTTCGAGAAAGCCTTCATTACCACGGCCAATCGGGCAGCGCGCATCATCATCCGTGCGGTCGAGAAAAATCAGCGCCGCGTGCTGGTCGGCCCCGACGCGCACGTGATCGACTGGATGGTGCGTCTGATGCCCAGTGGCTATCAGACGCTGGTCAAGCTGTTCAGTCGCGCGTCGATGGGGCCAGACAAGGCCGAGACGCAGGCTGCCTCGCGTCGCGTCTGAGCGCACAACACTTTGATGCCCCGGGACTGCAGTCGCGCAGAGCGGCTGCAGTCCTTGCGCTAACATCGCGGCACTCAGCCGTGAGGGGGGCAGGGATGACCGCGATACTGTGGGGATCGGCGCTTTCGCCGTATTTCCTCAAACTCGACGCCGTGTGTCGCTATGCCGGCCTTGTTGCGGTACACAGGCCAGACGGCGGCAGTACGTTATCCAATCTGCGTCTGCTACTGCGTATCAAGATCGCCCAGCGACGACACACCATCCAGCGCTGGCCACAGACCGATCCACTGGATGAATATCCGCTGGTGCCGTATCTGCTGACCGACGACGGCAAAGTGCACGTCGACAGCAGTGCGATCGCCGCATGGCTGGACGCTTCGCGCCCCACGCCGACACCGCTGATCCCTGACGATCCTGCACTGGCGATGGTGTGTTGCCTGATCGACGAGGCGCTGGACGAGATCGGTCTGTATCTGGTGCATCACCATCGCTGGGTGGTTTCGCGCGGCGACAACACCGCCGGCGCGCGTCTGGCTCGGGAATTCCGCAGTCTGGTGCCGTTTGGCGGTCTGATGGCACAGCGTTTCTCGCGACGGCAGACCCGCCGTCTGCCGTACCTGTTTTCGCTGGCGCCGGTGAAAGTGCAGTGGCCCGATGACGGTTTGCCGGTTCCGCCTGGCTCCGAGGACTATCCGGCAACCCATGCGCGACTGGAGCTGGCTTGGGACGCGCTGGTGGATGCCGCAACGCAGGCGCTATCCCGGCAGCGTTATCTGCTGGGTGAGCGTTTCACCCTGGCCGACGCCGCGCTCTACGGCCAGCTTCAGATGAACATGACCGATCCTTCCTCAGAGCGTCGTCTGCGCGAGCGCTCTCCGGCACTGCGCCGCTGGCTCGCAGCGATCGAGGCCGGCGAGCACGTTGGCAGCGACGGGACACTCCGCCTGCACGATGATCTGCGTCCGCTGCTGCAGTGGATTCAGGACAGCTTTATCCCCGTGATGCAGGCCAACGCTGCGGCCTATCAACGCGAGCGTGCCAAGGGACGCAAGCTCTGGAACGAGGCAGCTTTCGAGCGCAGTGAAGCCGAATACAAGCTGCAGTGGTGGGGCGCGCCAGCGCGTACCGTGGTCAAGACATTTCAGGTCCGGGTATGGCGTGACCTGTGTGAGCGGGCGCGTGCATTGAGCGCCGAACAGGCCGATCAGGTTCGCAGAGTGTTCGGTGCATTGCCACATGAATGGATCGAGCCGGAGAGCAAACGCACGACTTGATCCAGCAGAGATGATGACCTCCGGGAGGAACTGAAATATTTCCACACACTCCGTTTCGGAACCGTGCAGGTCTATCTGTCACGATGTCACCCAGGCTCCACAGTGTTGAGCTAACAGGAGAGGATGAACATGAACCGATCCATGCGAACCCGATTCACACTCACCATCGTTGCGGCGGCTTTGATCCAGGGCGCATCCGGCGTTGCGTTGGCACAGGGCGGCGGGCAGAACGGCCCGAGACAACAGGATCAAAGGGAGCAGCACCAGCAGCAAGGCCATGATCAGAAGCATGGCGCTACCGCCGCCCCCGGCAAGGATCACCGTCAGGACCAATCACCGCGGGAAAATCCGGAGCGCATGCGCGAATTCGAGCGGCAGCAAGCCCCCGGCAACAGCGCAAATGCGCATGCCTACGCCCTGGAGCAACAGGATCGCACGCGCCTGAAACATCACTATCAGCGCGTTCTGGGTCGTGTGGATCGTGCTCATCGCCCGCACTTCGAACCGGGCCACGCCATTCCGCTGATCTATCGCGCCTACATCACGCCCGCACCGTTATCGCTGCGCCGGCACCTGCCACCGCCGCCACCGGGATACGTGATCGGCTACTACCAGGGCTATACCGTGGTGTATGACCCGACGACCTTCGTGATCATCACGATCGTCGATCTGCTGCTGTTGCCGTAGGTCTGACGCACGGTCCCGGGCCCCAGGGCCTGGGACCGTGTAGCAGCGGGTGCTATCGGTCCTGCGGCTTGCGTAGGCGTTGTTGCCAGAACGCGGCGTTGCGAATGCCCAGGGCATCGGGATCGAACACGGGGTCGATCCCCGCATTCTTTTGGCGTTCGTAATCTTTCAGTGCCAGCAACGCCGGGCGCTGCAGGATCAGGATCGCAACGATATTCAACCATGCCATCAGGCCAACGCCGACATCACCCAGCGCCCAGGCTGCGCCGGCACTGCGCACGGTGCCATAAGTGACCGTCGCCAGAATGCCGATGCGCAGGACCAGCACCATCCACGGGCGATGCACCGCGCGGTTGATGTAGCTGATGTTGGTTTCCGCCATGTAGTAATAGGCGACGATGGTGGTGAACGCGAAGAACAGCAACGCCAGCGCGACGAAGCCGGCGCCGTAGCCGGGCAATACGGATTCCACTGCGTTCTGGGCGAATCCCGGGCCGGGTTCGACGCCGGGCAGGGCTTCGACGATCATCGCGCCGCCTTTGCCAATGACGTTGTACATCCCGGTGGACAGGATCATGAACGCGGTCGCCGAGCACACCAGCAAGGTGTCGACATAGACCGAAAATGCCTGCACATAGCCCTGCTTGGCCGGATGGGAAACTTCCGCCGCCGCGGCCGGGTGCGGGCCGGTACCCTGACCGGCTTCGTTCGAGTAGATGCCGCGCTTGACACCCCATTCGACCGCCAGACCCAGCACGGCGCCGAATGCCGCTTGGGTGCCGAACGCACTGCCGAAGATCAGGGCAACGACTCCCGGCAGCTTGTCGATGTTGAGGAACATGATCGTCAGGGCAACCAGGATGTAGGCCAGGGCCATGAACGGCACCACGAACTGTGCAAAGTGTGCGATGCGATGGACGCCGCCGAAGATGATGATGCCCAGTCCCACCACAATGGCCGCTGCAGTGACGGCAGGTGGAATGCCCCAGGCCGTCGCCATGCCGGTGGCAATGCTGTTGGCCTGCACCCCGGGTAGCAGGAAGCCCGTCGCCAGCACCGTGGCCACGGCGAAAATCCATGCGTACCACTTCTGACCCATGGCCTTTTCGATGTAATACGCGGGGCCGCCGCGATACTGGCCTTTGTCGTCGACTTCCTTGTAGATCTGCGCCAGCGTCGATTCAACATAGGCAGTGGACGCTCCGAGGAATGCCACCATCCACATCCAGAACACCGCTCCTGGACCTCCGAAGGCGATGGCGGTCGCGACGCCGGCAATGTTGCCGGTACCGACGCGGCCGGACAGCGACATCGCCAGGGCCTGGAATGCGGAGACACCCGCCTTGGATTCCTCGCCGCTGCGCATCAGGCGCAGCATCTCGGCGAAACCGCGCACCTGCATGAAGCGTGTTCGGATCGAAAAATACAGGCCTGCGCCGAGGCACAGTGCAATCAGCGGTTTGCTCCAGATCCAGTCGTTCAGCAGGCCGATAAAGGCATCCACAGAGGTGTGCTCCCGTTAGTTTTGTCTTTGCGCGCTGAGCGCCCCCTGGCGCCGCGCTGAGGTGAATCCGGAGGCGATGTATAGCATGCATGCGGCGCATCGCCCGGATTGCCGCGGCCATTGCCATGCAATATTCGGGTCAGGCCGTGTTCGCCAGCACGCCGTTGGGCAGAATTTCCCCGAACCCCTCACAATTCGCATCCCTGCGCCGAACCCGGAGCGGGTTCAGCTCTCAGGTGATCGTGTGGAAGATAGTCCCAGCAGCGAGTTTTCGAGTCTGCCGTTGCATCCGGCCCTGCTGCAGGCCGTGGCATCTCTGAACTACGAACGAATGACCCCGATCCAGGCGCTGAGCCTGCCGCCGATGCTGGCGCAGCGCGACGTGATCGGTCAGGCGCGCACCGGCAGCGGCAAGACCGCAGCCTACGGACTGGGACTGCTGTCGCGCATTGATCCGGAGCTGAACAAGGTGCAGGCCCTGGTGTTGTGCCCGACGCGCGAGCTGGCAGACCAAATTGCCAAGGAGATCCGGCGCCTGGCGCGCTGCCTGCCGAACATCAAGCTGACCATTCTCAGCGGCGGCATCGACAAGCGCCCGCAGCTGGCCTCGCTGGAACATGATCCGCATATCGTCGTCGGCATGGCGGGGCGCGTACAGGAGCATCTGGCGCTGGGGACCCTGAAGCTGGATCACCTCAAGGTTCTGGTGCTGGACGAAGCCGATCGCATGCTGGACTCCGACTTCGAAGAGGCTACCCGTGAGATCGTGTTGCAGGCGCCGAAGACCCGGCAGACGCTTTTCTTCTCGGCCACATTCCCCGAAAGCGTGCGCGCGCTGAGCCACAAGCTGCAGAAGCAGCCGCTTGAAGTCACGGTGGATACCGCCGCCGCCGCGCCCGAAGTGCAGCAGCATTTCTACAGCGTCGACCCGGAGCGCCGCCTCACTGCGCTGGCCCACCTGCTTAGTGTGCATCGGCCGGAATCCGCGTTGGTGTTCTGCCACACCAAGCGCGATGCGCAGGATGTCGAACGTCAGCTGGCACAACGCGGTTTTTCGGTCCTCGGCCTGCATGGCGATATCGAGCAACGCGAACGCGACGAAGTGCTGGAGCGCTTTGCCAACGGCAGTTGTCGTGTGCTGGTTGCCACCGACGTTGCAGCGCGCGGGCTGGATATCAAGACCCTGGCCGCCGTGATCAGCTACGAGCTGCCGTCCGATGCCGACGTGCATGTGCATCGCGTCGGCCGCACCGGGCGCGCTGGCAGCAGCGGCCTTGCGCTGCATTTGTGTTCGCCGCGGGAAGGTGAGCGACTGGCGGCGATCGAGCAACGGCTGGGGATTCAGATCAAGCTGCAGAAGCTGCCGATGACGGCGCTGTCTCCCGATCGGCCGCTACCCGCAACGGTCGTGACCTTGTGCATCGATGGCGGTCGTCGCGACAAGCTGCGCCCCGGGGATGTGCTTGGTGCCCTGACCGGTGAAGCCGGACTGGTCAAGGAAGCGATCGGCAAGATCAATACCTACGACACGCGCACCTATGTCGCGATCGACAAGAAGCTCGCCAAGCGCGCGCTGCAGCGCCTGCGTGAAGGCAAGATCAAGGGCAAGAACTTCCGCGTGCGTCCGATCGGCTGGGACGGCTGACGCCCAACGCAGCCGTCCGCGGGCAGCGGACTCTAGCCGGCGCGATCTTCAGTGATTGCCGTCGACATCGAGTGACCGTCGATATCCAGATACAACTGGCGCTCGGTCACGGACACGGCAAGCTTGGAGCGCCGCTGCAGGCGTTTCGCAGCCTCACTGAGAAACCCGCGATCGAAGCTGTAGACCGGCACTTCGGCGGCGCGATGGATCTTGCGCCCGGCGTACTGCGCCAGCAGCTGCGCGGGATCGCGATGCGTATACACCGCCGCGCGTCCGGCCAGTTTGCTGCCGCGGTGCACGCGGTCGGCGTCGGGGGCCCCGACTTCAATCCATGCGGTCACACTGCCAGTGAGATCGCGGACCCAGACGGCAGGCTGGTCAACGGCAGCAACGCCTTCGGTCAGCGCGATGCCTTCTTCGAATTCGAGGCAGTAGGCCAACACGCGGGTCAGCATGAATTCAGCGGTTTCCGACGGTTGCTGCGCCACGCGCAGCTCGAAGTCGGCATAGACCGCGCGGTCCATGTCGGCAAGTTGGAGGGTAAAGGTGTACAGCGTTGCGGTCAGAGCCATGGCCGCGAGTATGCGGCATCCAAGCGTCGATCACGCCCGCATTGCTTCATTCACGCCGATTCCCTATAGTCCGCGCGTCATTGGGGAGTAGCCGCCTCCGACGGGTTCGCAGATCGACCCTGGAGAGGAGCCGACGTCAACAGACTTGGTCGCAAGACCATGGTGTCGGCAGCATCCGCCAGGCGAGACCTTTGACTTTTGTGTCCATTGCCAGGCCGGCGAGGGGCGTAAAAGTCATTGGATCCGACTCGCCGGCCTCTGGATTTCAAGTGGAAGCATTCCTCACTTCATTGAGCATGGTTGCGGTTGCCGAAATCGGCGACAAGACGCAGCTGTTGTCGTTTGTCCTCGCGGCACGCTATCGCGGCCAGCACTGGGCCATCATCGCCGGCATTCTGCTCGCAACGATCGGCAACCACGCGCTTGCGGCGTTCTCCGGGGGCTGGCTTGCGGCGCAGATCAGTCCGGACATCCTGCGCTGGATTCTGGGCCTGAGCTTTCTCGCCTTCGCGGCCTGGGCACTGGTGCCGGATACGCTGGACGACGAGGAGACGGCGAAATTCCGCCGCGGTGCCTTCGTTACTACGCTGATTGCGTTCTTCTTCGCTGAGATGGGCGACAAGACCCAGCTGGCGACGATTGCGCTCGGTGCTCAATACACCAGCCTGCTGGCGGTCACGATGGGCACCACGCTGGGCATGATGGTCGCCAACGTGCCGGCGGTCCTGCTCGGCGAAAAGCTCGCGCAGCGCTTCACGCTGAACAAGATGCGCTTCGTTGCTGCCGCGCTGTTTGCTGCGTTCGGCCTGTTGATCCTGTTCAAGATCGATCTGGGACTGGGCATCGCGGGGCTGTGAGATTCGCCGATACACTCCCGGGCGATGCGCTGAACCGCTGAGCAAAGAATCGAATCTGGGGGAGCCATGAAAAAAACGCTGTGCGAATTCATCGGGGTACAGCGATGAGCGCCGAACCGTATCGGGTTTTTGGCGGCAACGCATCGCCGTATTCACGCAAGCTGCGGGCGATTCTGCGCTATCGACGCCTGCCGCATGTCTGGGTCCTCGGCACCGCGGATTCAGTTCCGGAAATTGCCCAGGTGAAACCGCGTCTGATACCGGTACTGCGTCTGCCCGATACCGGCGAATATCGCGTCGACTCGACGCCGCTGGCGTATCTGCTGGAGCAGCGCCATCCGGACGCGCGTTCGATCATTCCTCCGGATCCTGCAGATGCCTTCATCTGCCATCTGATCGAAGACTTTGCCGACGAATGGCTGACCAAGCTGATGTTCCACTTCCGCTGGATCGAGGACGAGACCGCGGCCTGGGCATCGCATTGGATCATCTGGGACGCGATGCCGGCGCTCACCGGCGCGCAGCACGACCAGGCCGCGAAGTATTTTCACGATCGCCAGCGTAGTCGCATGGGCATGGTCGGCTGCACGCCAGACAACGCGCCGGTGATCGAGTCCGGATACGCAATGCTGCTGGATGCGCTGGCCGGGCGCATCGGCGGCACACGCTTCCTGTTCGGTAGCCGGCCTTCGCTGGCCGACTTCGCGTTGTACGGCCAGCTGGCGCAGCTGACGATCGATCCGCTGCCGCTGCGCATCTGCCGCGAGCGCGCGCCGTCGGTGGAGGCGTGGGTCATCGGCCTGGACGATGGCGGCGGCATCGAAGGGCAGTGGAATGCTGACGACGCGGCGCCACTGCGCGAGGCTGTGCTGAGCATGATCGGCTCGGACTATCTACCGTTTCTGCATGCCAATGCCGCTGCGGTCCGCGACGGCCGCGATCAGGTTCAACTGGAGATCCGCGGCCTGCGTTACACCCAGCCGCCGTTTGCCTACCAGACCGAGTGCTACGCGGAGATCCTGCGGCGCTGGACGGCGTTACCGCAGACCGCGCAGGACAAGCTGTCCGAAGTGCTGATGCGCAGCGGCTGTCTGGAGTATTTGCAGGGCATGGCCTGAATCGCGCTCGGCCTACGACAGCTCAGCGCAGCGCTTCGAGCTCTTCCCAGCGTGCGTACAGCGCTGCCAGATTCTCGGCCAGAGTCGCGAGCCGGTTCTCGACCGCTGTGATCACTTCGCGCGGTTGCTGATAGAAGTCGGCCGCTGCCATTTGTTCGGACAGCGCAGTCTGCTCTGCTTCAAGCGTTTCGATCTTCTTCGGCAACGCGTCGAGCTCGCGGCGCTGCTTGGTGTTCATGGCCGTGCCGAACACGATAGGGGGCGCAGCAGGTTGTGTTGCAGGTGTCGCTTTGGGCGCTGCTGCAGCGGCGGGCGTCTCCCTGCGTGGTGCGGCGCGGCGTTGGCGCAGCCAGTCGTCGTAGCCGCCGACGTAGTCGCCGACCTTGCCGTTGCCTTCGAACACCAGGCTGCGGGTGACGACATTGTTCAGGAACTCCCGATCATGGCTGACCAGCAGCACGGTGCCCTGATACTCGATCAGCCGCTCCTCGAGCAGATCGAGGGTTTCCATGTCCAGATCGTTGGTCGGTTCGTCCAGTACCAACAGGTTTGACGGCTTGCAGAACAGCTGCGCCAGCAGCAGACGGCTGCGTTCGCCGCCGGACAGCACGCGCACCGGCACCCGGGCGCGGTCCGGCGTGAACAGGAAATCCTGCAGATATCCGATCACGTGTTTGCGCGCGTTGCCGATCTCGACGAATTCCTTGCCGCCGCCGACGGCGTCAACCGCGGTCTGATCCAGATTCAGCAGTGCACCGCGCAGCTGGTCGAAGTAGGCGATCTCGAGCTTGCTGCCTTGACGCACGTCGCCGCTGTCCGGCTGCAGGCGGCCCAGGATGATGTTGAGCAGGGTGGTTTTGCCGGCGCCGTTGGGGCCGATGATGCCGAGCTTGTCGCCGCGCAGAATCACCGTCGACAAATCGCGGATCAGCGTGCGTCCCTGATACGCCTGAGCGACGTTCTTGAGTTCTGCGACCAGCTTGCCGGAGCGTTCCGCTTCCTGCACCGCGATTTGCACCTGGCCTTCGCGATTGCGTCGCTGGCTGAACTGTTCGCGCAGTGCCAACAGCGCCTTGACCCGGCCGGCATTGCGTGTGCGGCGCGCTTCGACGCCTTTGCGGATCCAGACTTCTTCCTGCGCCAGTTTCTTGTCGAACAGCGCGCGCTGGCGATCTTCGGCGTGCAGCGCTTCTTCCTTGCCCTTGAGATACGCCTCCCAGCCGCCGGGCCAGGAGCTCAGCTGGCCGCGATCCAGATCGCAGACGCGAGTGGCCAGGCGCCGCACGAACGCGCGGTCATGGCTGATGAAGATCAGCGCGCCAGCGTAACTGGCGAGCAGTTCTTCCATCTCGGCGATGCTGTCGATGTCGAGATGGTTGGTCGGCTCATCGAGCAACAGCACATCCGGATCGCCGACCAGCGCCTGCGCCAGCAGCACGCGGCGTTTGAGCCCGCCGGACAGATCGGCGAACTGGCCGTCGGGCGGCAGCCGCAGTCGGGTGATCATGGCCTGGACGCGACTTTCGAGCGCCCAGCCGTCGGCCGCGTCGATGCGTGCGTGCAACGCATCCAGCTGCTTCATGTCAGGGTGTTCCTGGCACGACAGCGCGTGATATTGCGAGACCACGGCGCCCAGCTCACCGACGCCGGCAGCGACAACGTCATAGACCGAACCGGCTTCCGCAGTGGGAACATCCTGCTGCATGCGTGCCAGCTTGAGGCCGGACGCACGCACGATCTCGCCGCTGTCGATGGCCAGTTCTCCCGACATCACCTTGAGCAGGGTCGATTTTCCGGCGCCGTTGCGGCCGACCAGACACACGCGCTCGCGTTCGTCCAGCGAAAAATCGACGTCATCGAGCAGGACAGTGCCGGCGATGGCGAGATGAACCTTGTTGAGTCCGAGCAGCATAGGGAAGGGCGCACGCGAGGGCGCACAGTGTAACGACGTCGCGCCACGTTGGCAGCGAGGAATTTCCCCGGCGCAGCAATTCCGTCAGGTGCGGTAGCATCCCGCCATCATGACCCTGGGGGCGCTGCGTGATCGGTGGGCTGGACATTGTTGCGATCATCGCCGTCGGTATGGGGCTGGTGTTCTGGCTGACCGACCGTTCAAGCCCCAGCAGTCGCGCCCTGGCCTTGTTTTTCGGACTGCTTGGCGCGGCCGTGGCCGCCAACGCCGAATTGATTCCGCTTCGTTTGACCTTGCCCTTGCCGTGGTGGGCGCCCGGAGTGGCGATCCTCGATACCGCCACCTTCATCGTCGGCTGCGAATGGGGCATGCGCGCGGCGCGGACGGTGAGCGATACGGCCGGCGGCATCTCGCGCATCCGCGTGATCCGCGCCGCACAGGCGCTGACCGCGCTGTATGCGCTGCTGGTGATCATGTACCCGGAATTGCGCTATCACGCTCTCGGCCTCGCGCTGCAGAACAGGACTGCGCCGCCCGCGCAATTCCTGATTTTCATCGTGCCCCCAGTACTGGCCGGACTGCTGGTCATGACTGGCGGCCTACTGCTGCTGCGACGTCGGCCGGATACAGCGGAACGGATCCGCATCGTTGCCGCGCTGGCGGCGATGCCTCTGCTGGCCGGCTCGCTGGTTCTGCCGGAACGGTTCAGCGCGCTGGCCATGGCGCTGGGCGAGGTGGTGTTCCTGTATGGCGCGATCCGCTACTACGTGGTCCAGGGTGCGCGCGCAAACTTCATGTCGCAATTTCTGTCGCCCCAGGTTGCCGAGCTGGTGCGGCAGCGCGGCCTGCGCCATGCGATGGCGCGCAAGCGCGTGGAAATCACCGTGGTGTGCTGCGACATCCGTAGATTTACTGCGTATGCGCAGCAGCACTCACCGGAACAGGTCATGCGCCTGCTGCGCGCGTTCTATGCGGCGGTCGGCGCAACCGCCAGGGAATTCGGCGGGACGGTCAAGGATTTTGCCGGTGACGGCGCCCTGATCCTGATCGGTGCCCCGGTGCATTACGAGGACCGTGCACAACGCGCGCTCAATCTGGCGCGCCGGCTGCAGGCACGGGTGCGACCAGTCGTGCGCCGGCATTCGCCGGACTTGGGTCTCGGGGTCGGGGTCGCCAGCGGCAGTGTCGCCGTCGGAATTGTCGGCGAGGGTGACCGCTTCGAGTACATGGCGGTTGGGGCCGCGGTGAACCTTGCTTCAAGACTGTGCGACAAGGCCGGCGACGGCGAGATTCACGTTGATGAGGTGACCTTGGCTGAATGCGGCGAGCCGGTGCCGGCACGCCGTCGCCGCCGGACGGTCAAAGGCATCGCCGAACCGGTGACCACCTACGTGATCGAGGCGGTCGATTGAGCGCCGCCCGCCGGTCCTGACCTCAGCACTTCATCGTCAGCGTCCGCTGCGTCCTGGCGTCGATGTAGCGAATCGTCGACTTCTTGAAGATCAGATCGACGAACAGCTCGCAGTAGTACTCATCCTTGCGCCAGCACATCGCGACGCTCTTGTCGTTGGAGTACTGCAGGGCGAAGCGGCCATCGAATGCCGGGTAGCTGCTGCGGAACTGCATCAGCTTGTGCAGGCGCTTGACCACCGGGAGCAGAACCGCGGCGTCGACTTCCTCGCGAGTATAGAAATGGCGGTTGATATCGCGCGCTTCGCCGGTCTGGTCCATCAGATCAGTGTCGTTGGTGCCGCACAGCCAGCCGACGTAATAGACCTGCGGGATGCCCGGCGCGAAGAACTGGATCGCGCGCGCGGCGATATAGGCGTCGTCGTTCTGCTTGACCGCGTCGTAGAACGTGCAGGTCAGCTGGTAGATCGCCCCCACGCTGTGCACATTGGCCGCCGAACGTCGCAGGATCGGGTCGGCCGAACGCTGCGAGACGTTGTGGATCATGTCCTGGATCTTGTCCTGCGGCACGATGCCCTCAACGTCCGGGATGCAGATGCCGTCATGCGTGTCCAGCACGGTGATCTGGTTGCGTGGGCACATGCGCAGCCACTGCTTCAAGTAGGTACTGTCGGCGTCGAGTAGCGCGTGTAGCAGCAGCGGCGGCAGCGCAAAACCGTAAGGGCGCATGCCATGCAACGCGATCGCGTACTGATAGCTGGGGTGGTCGTGCACCTCCGGCAGCATCTCCGCACCGTTTTCGGCCGCGACGCCGTTGATCCAGCGCAGAATCTCGTAGACGTCCGGTTCGACCAGGAAGCAGCTGGTGCCGATCTTCTTGGTGGTGTAGCCGAAAGCATCGAGCCGGAACAGCTTGACCCCGCGGGCGGTGAGGAAGCGGATGTAGTCCTCCATCAACGCGTAGGTCCGCGGCGAGTTGTAGTTCAGATCGATCTGGTGCTCGGTAAAGGTGCACCAGACCCGATCCTTGGTGCCGTCAGCGAAGGTTACTTCGCGAAACGGCTCCTTCTCCTTGCGGATATGGATCTTGGCCATGTCGTCCGGCGAGATTTCGCCGAGCTGGTCGACATGGACAAACAGTTCCGAATACTCCGAGCGATAGCCGTTCTGGATGAAGTCCTTGAACTCGACCGAATCGTCGGAAATGTGATTCAGCGTCAGGTCCAGGCACAGGTCGTACTTGGACGAAATGCGCTCGACGTCGGTCCAGTCACCGTAGACCGGATCGACTTCCTTGTGCGTCAGCGGCGAAAACCCGCCGTCGGCATTCGAGGGGTACAGCGGCAGGATGTGCAGTCCGCCGATGGCCGAGCCCAGATGCGCCTCGACGATTTCAAAAAGGTCGGAAAGGTTGCCCCCCAGGCGATTGGGGTAGGCAATGAGTTGGACCTGATTGCGTAGTGACACGGGCGCCTCGCTGGTTTTTTTGCCTTGTTCTGACAAACAGGATGCGAGATTCGCGCCGAATGTCCAGTCTCGCGCTCGTTTCACAAACACAACGGCCGCCCGAAGGCGGCCGTCGATTTCCCAGAATGAAGTGAAACTCAGCGCACGTTGACCGGCCCACGCAGCGAACGCTCCAGCGGCCGACTGGCGCCGTCACTCAAGCTGCCGGCGATGCTGACGGTATAAATGCCGCTGTTCTCGACCGGCAACACCAGCATGCGCTTGTTATTTGCGCCGACCTCCCATTTTCCGGTCACACGCTTGCCGTGGCTGTCGGTCACGGAGATGCTCTGGTCTGCGGCGGCTGCACTGTTAAATGCACCGTTGAACATCAGCACGATGGCACGCTTGTACGCGGCAGACCCCGCATACACCAGGGACAGACGGCTTTCATCGACCGGCTCCCACCATTGGGTCATCTTCTGTGTGCTCGGCGCGGGCTTCGCCGCCGGCTTTGCAGCCGGCTTGCTGGTCACTGCCGGCTTGGGCGTCGGCTCTGCCTTGGCAACCGCCATTGGAGCCGGGGTCGGGGGCGGAGTCGCGGCAACCGTCGGCTCAGGCGTGGGTTCCGGAGTCGGTTCCGGCATGGGCTCTGGGGTCGGTTCCGGAGTCGGTTCCGGCATGGGCTCTGGGGTCGGTTCCGGTGCGGATTCGCTTGCAGTGGCAAGGTCCGAAGTGTCTTCAGCCGCAGCCAGTTCATCAGACGGCGGTTCAACATCTTCCGGTTCGCTGGCCGCGATTTCGGCAGCGCGTGCACTGATGGCTGCTTCCGCAGGAATGGTCTCGCCCGAACTCACCGTGTCATCGACGGCGACCTCCGGCGACGGCGGCGCGAGTGATTTGCCGAAGACTTCTTCAGGCGACAAGGTTTCTGCAACGGCGGCTTTCTCGTGCTGCTGCGGGTACAGGGCTTCAAGCCCGAAATACGTGCCTGCAGCGACGGCCACGGCCACGGCGCTCATGGTCAAGGCTTTTGCGCTCATCGGAAATGCCAACCTCCAGATTGGTTTTTTTGTGACGCCGTTTCTGCGGCGCACGCACCCGTTCGTCTCGAATACCTCAGGACGTCATCTGGCGCGAGCTTGGATTGAAGAACCTTCAGAAACTGCTTCCCCCCGGCGTCCCCGAATCGGGAGCGCGGACCTGCAGACTATCGGATAGACGCCCCTGTGCGTCAATGGCGGCAGCGGCGGGCGGTGGTGCCGCATCTGCGCTGTCGAAGCGCGATGCAGCCTGCGATAATGCTCGGATCAGCAGGCCATAAGCCCGCCGCAAGCCATTTTTCAGTTCTCGAACCTCTTCACTACAACCCGGAGCAGCGATGTCCGATCGCTATCTTGATTTCGCACATTCCTCGTTCGGCAAGACTTTTGCCAGCATGCTGGGACTGCCGACACCGCCGCGCCTGCGCCGACCGGACGCACCGTGGGCCGGCCAGCTACTTGAGGGCAAGTTCGTCCTGATCGGTGGCGATGACGCCGCGGTGCTGTCCGAGCCCTTGCTGACTGCGATCCACGGCATGGGCGCCGGTTTGCGCATTGTCCCCGAACATGTTGGCCTGCCGCCGCTGAAGAAAGCTGCCGCCAAGCTGAAGCTTTCGCTGGCCGGCAATCCCTCCGCTGAGAGCGGTGAGCCGCGCAGCCACGCCCTGGTGTTCGACGCCAGTGGCCTGAACAGCATCGAATCGATTCGCGAGCTGTACGACTTCATGCAGCCGCTGGTGCGCGGCCTGCCTTCGAACGGCCGCGTCCTGGTGGTGTCGCGCGCGCCGGAATCGGCGGACAGCGTGCTGGCGAAGACCATGTCCATGGCAATGCGCGGCTTCGTCCGCTCGCTGGCCAAGGAAATCGGTAAGAACGGCAGCACCGCGAATCTGCTGGAAGTCGAGATCGGCGGCGAAAGCGGACTCGACGCGCCGCTGCGCTTCTTCCTCAGCGAACACTCAGCCTACGTGTCCGGGCAAACCCTGAGCGTGGGCCCGGCGGAAGGCACCAGCCGGATCGCATTGCCGGGCAGCCTGAACGGCAAAGTGGCATTGGTTACCGGCGCCGCGCGCGGCATCGGCGCGTCGATTGCCAGCGTGCTGGCGCGCGAGGGCGCGCAGGTCATCGGCATGGATCACCCGTCGCAGGAAGGCGCGCTGGGCGAAACCATGGCGAGCTTGAATGGTGTCGGCCTGGCGCTGGATGTCACTGCCGCCGACGCTGCCGAGCGCATTGCCGCTGAAGTGGGTCCGCGCTTTGGCGGTCTGGATGTCGTGGTTCATAACGCCGGCGTCACCCGCGACAAGATGCTGCGCAATATGTCTCCGCAGTTCTGGGACATGGTGCTGAACATCAATCTGGGCGCCATTCTGCGCATCAATGAAGGCCTGTTGAAGAAAGGTCTGCAGCAGAACGGCCGGATCGTCTGCATCTCGTCGATCGGTGGCATCGGCGGCAACGCCGGGCAGACCAACTATGCCTCGACCAAGGCGGGCGTGATCGGCTATGCCGACGCCATGGCGCCGTTGATGGCGAAGCGCGGCGGCGCAATCAATGCCGTCGCTCCGGGATTCATCGAGACGCAGATGACTGCCGCGATGCCAATGGCGCCTCGTGAAGTCGGACGCCGCATCAACTCGCTGTCGCAGGGTGGCATGCCGCAGGACATCGCCGAGGCCGTGGCATTTCTGGCCTCTCCGGCGGCGGCCGGCATCAATGGCCGCACCTTGCGCGTCTGCGGTCAGAACTGGTTCGGCGCCTGAGCCGCATCGACGGCACCCTGAAGTCCTGCGCTCAAGCACGGGGACCGGTAAACTCCGGTCCCCGTGTTCGGCTTTGATTCCAGGCCGTCAGACGTCGAGAGAAACTTGTCCAAATCAGTCAATCACTTGGAGCGCATTGCCGAATCTCGGTTGCCGACCGTGTGGGCGGAATTCAGCATCACGGTGTTCAAGGCCGGTGACGGCAAGGAGCATGTCGTGGTCTCGCTGGGGGATCTGAGCGGCGAACCGCCGCTGATCCGCGTTCACTCGGAGTGCCTTACCGGCGACGCCTTGTTCTCCCTGCGCTGCGATTGCGGCGCGCAACTGGAAAGCGCATTGCAGCGCATTGCGGCCGAAGGCCGCGGCGCGGTGTTGTACCTGCGTCAGGAAGGCCGCGGCATTGGCCTCGGCAACAAGATCCGCGCCTATGCCTTGCAGGACCAGGGCGCCGACACCGTCGAGGCCAACCACCAGCTCGGGTTTCCTGCCGATGCACGCGAATACAGCCTGGCGGTAGAGCTGTTGAGTGCACTGGAGCTGCAGCGGATCCGTTTGATGACCAACAATCCGCGCAAGCTGGACGCCCTGCGCGCCGACGGCATCGAAATCGTCGAGCGGGTCGCGCTTGAAAGCGGACGCAATCCGTATAACGAGAAATATCTCGATGCCAAGGCGTCCAAGCTCGGACATTGGCTGACCTTGCCCTGAGCGCACGCGCCCCGATCGCAGCGACCATGGCAAACAAGGCCGATGCAGCGCCCCCCGGACTGCTCAGGGAACTAGGCGCACTGACCGTGTCGACCTACGCGGTGTCGCGCGGCTTTGCGCCACTGCTGCGGCTGCTGGCATCCGATCAGGACGTTACACGGGAAGCGCTCAACCAGGCGATCGACACCGCATTTACGGGGCTCTATAAACATCCGCTGCTGCACCAGACCGAGCGTCTGACCGGGTATCTGCGCGCCCGCAAGCTGATTCCCAATGAACAGTCGACTGAAGAACTGATCCGGTTTGTGGTCGAGCAGGCGGTTGCACGTTCGCCGGTTCAGGTCCCCGAGCAGTTGGTGCAGGAGTTCTGGCAGTTCTTCAATGAACTGTTTTCGTCGCCTGAGATCAAGGGCCTTGGCGAGCTGACTCTGGACATGGTCCGGCTGGTCATCGCGACCTATGAGCCATTGCTGGTCGAGACGATCAATATTCTCAAGGCCGGACGCCGCTTCAATCAGTGGCAGATGCAGGAAATCCTGCGCCGGGCGGCCACAGTGCGTCAGGACATCGTGATCATCCGCCGTCAGATCAAGGCGCTGCGCCACATCAAGCCGTTCTTCCAGGTCGACCCCAAGGACTTCAAGGCGCAGGCGCAGATCGTCGCGGCAATGGTGCGGGAATTTGGCCCGTTCTTCGTCAAGATGGCGCAGGTGGCCGCCGCCAATGCTGACTTCCTGCCCGACGAAATCGCACGCGAGCTGGCGGTGTTTCATGAAGACGTCGAGCCGATGACCGAAGAGGAGGTCGTTCAGGCCTTCATCGAGTGCTATGGCAAGCCACCGCACAAGCTGTATCTGGATTTCGACCCCGCACGCCCGGTGAAATCGGGTTCGGTGGGATCCGTCTACTACGCCAAGAAGCCGTTTATCGAGGACGGGCGTGAAGTGCTGCGCGCCGTCGTGATCAAGGTCGGGCGTCAGAACATCGATCGCGAGTTTGCAATCGGCAAGCTGGTGCTGGGACTGGCGATTATGTCCTCCCAGTACTGGGCACCGCACTCCAAGCTGGCGCCGTTCCTGCGTGCGATGCAGGCGCAGGTCGACGAGTTTGTGGCCGGTTTCGTCGAGGAACTGGACTTCGATGCGGAGGCGGCCAATCACCTGCGTTTCTACCGGCGCAGCCTGAAGTCGCAGATGTGGCGCGTGCCGGAACTCTACGGTCACTCGCGCCGCATCATCGAAATGGAATATCTGGCGGATGCCACCAGCCTGACCCGCGGCCTGCGGCGAATGCCGCGCTCGGAGCGGCGGCGGTTCCAGCGCCAGGTTTCGGAACGGCTGCTGTACACCTTGCTGTATCACGTGTTCGTCCATCACGAGATGCATGGCGATCTGCATCCCGGCAATGTGATGGTTGGCTCCGATGGCACCTTGCACCTGATTGACTGGGGCAACGTCGTCGGACTCGACGGCAAGTGGAACCTGATCTGGGACTATCTGGCGGCCGCAATCACCGCAGATACCGCCCAGCTGTCCGATGCGCTGCTGCGCATGAGTACCGAGCCGGACGCCGGCCCGGCGCGGCAGGCCGAAATCAAGGCGCTGCTCGACGAAACCCTGAACAAGAAGGGCATTACGCCGCTGACGCGGATGGGATTCGCCTTTGAGCTGCGCCGTGGCGGATTTGAAGGTCTGCATCGCCGCGGTCAGAGCGTGCTGCATCTGATGTCGAACACACAGCAGGCCGGTCTGGTGCTGCGGCGCGACTACCTGCATCTGTCGCGCGCGCTGTTCGCGGCCGCTGGCAGCTTCGGATCACTGTACGAAAATGATCCTCGCAGCCGCCTGCTGCTGGACCTGCTGCGCGGCGTGGTGCGACTGCCGGCGACGCTGGCCCAGGACAAACTGTTTGAAGAGGTCGACGGACTGCGGAGCCGTCTGGCCCGAAGCCTGCCGATTCCACGGCTGCTGCGCGAACGCATCGCGCCACCGCGCGCCCAGTTGGAGCATTGAGACAGATGTACGCGCTAGCACGCAACCTGCTGTTTCGCCTCGACGCGGAACATGCGCATGAATTGACCCTCGGGCTGTTCAAGCGCCTGCCGCATCTGAGCACAGCGCCGTTTCGCAGCACCGTTCCACCTGATCCGGTATGCCTGTTTGGCGTCGAATTTCCCAACCGCATCGGGCTGGCGGCGGGGCTCGACAAGAACGGCGAATGCCTGCAGGCCTGGCAGGCGCTGGGATTCGGTTTCGTCGAAGTCGGCACGGTCACGCCACGGCCACAGCCCGGCAATCCGAAGCCACGAATGTTCCGGATACCGTCGCAGCAGGCGATCATCAATCGCCTGGGATTCAACAACAAAGGCGTCGACCATCTGCTGCAGCAAGTCGAAAAATCCGGCTATCGCGGTGTACTGGGCATCAATATCGGCAAGAACTTCGACACTCCGATCGACCGCGCACCAGACGACTACCTGCAATGCCTGCGCAAAGTGTATGCGCGCGCATCCTATGTGACGGTCAATGTTTCCTCCCCGAATACGCGCAATCTGCGCGATTTGCAGGATGAGGGGAGGTTGCGAGAGCTTCTCGGTGCGCTGGATGCCGAACGTCGCGAACTTGCCCAGCGTTACGGCAAGCACACGCCGATGCTGCTGAAAATTGCCCCGGATGTGTCAGACGCACAGCTCGATGGCATCGCCCAGGCCGTGTGTGACGCCCACATCGAGGGCCTGATTGCGACCAATACGACGATCAGTCGCCCCGGACTGGAGGAGGAGCCGCTGGCACAGGAAACCGGGGGGCTGTCTGGCGCGCCGCTGCGTGCACTGGCTGACGCCACGTTGGCGGGTTTGCGCCAGCGCATGGGCTCAGGCTACCCGCTGATCGGCGTCGGCGGTATCGTCAGCGGCGACGATGCACGCGCCAAGCGCGCAGCAGGTGCAGACCTGCTGCAGATCTATACCGGATTCATCTATCGCGGTCCGGCATTGATCGCCGAAATCGGGCGAGCAATCGGCTGATAGGAAAATACAACCTACTGCGGTTGATGCTGTAACAGTGAATCCAGTACAGTCGGCCGCGACATAACACCTTAAGTCTGTCTTGGGGGACACGACACATGCGCATGAAGCTGATTTCGGCGATGGCTATCGCCACGGTATGGGCCGGCAGTGCCCAAGCGGTTTCCACCGACGACAATGCATATCCGTACGTCGGTGCAAGCTATATCTATGAGATTCCCGACAGCTCGCGCGATTCGGACAGCGGCAATGGCTTCGGCCTGAATGTCGGCTGGCCGTTGGCGGCCTACGGTTATCAGAACCTTGCCGCGGAACTGACGTTCCACACCCTGAGCCGTCAGCGCGACATCGACGGCAAGGACGACTACCAGTCAGGCCTGATGCTGGATTTGGTCTATGACCTCGGTAACTACGGCTGGGGTACGGGCAATGATGTCAGTGGCCAGTTCAAGCCGTTTGTGCTGGCCGGTCTCGGTGCAGTGCAGGACGACGTTCGCGGCAACAAGAGCGAATTCTTCGGCGCCAATGTGGGCGTCGGCGCGCTGATTCCGCTGCCTTGGTACAACCTTGCAGCGCGCCTTGAAGGCCGCGTGCTCGGACAGATGAATGACGAGTCGGTGCCGGGTGAGGATTACCTGGTCGACTATCGCGTCAGCCTCGGACTGCAGCTGCCGTTGACGATGCTGTTCAAGCCGTCGTCGCCGGTCGTCGAGTCGTCGCAGACCTGCGAACTGGCTGTGGTGGATCCAGTCACTGGCCGCAGTGATTGCGGCACCGATACCGACCGCGATGGCGTACTCGATGGCCTTGACCAGTGCCCGGCAACGCCGGAAGGCACGGCGGTTGATGGCCGTGGCTGCCCGGTCGACATGGGCACCGACGCTGACGGTGACGGCGTGCCGAACGAGATCGACCAGTGCCCGGATACCCAGATCGGAACCCAGGTTGACGCCGTGGGTTGCGTGATCACGCAGAGCTTGGTGCTGCGTGGCGTCAACTTCGAGAACGATTCCGCGGTGCTGACTCAGGAAGCGACAGGCATTCTGGATGACGCCGCTGCCTCGCTGCGCAACCAGATGAACGTGCGCGTCGCCATCGGCGGGCATACCGACAACGTCGGCAACGACACCTACAATCAGGCGTTGTCCGAGCAGCGCGCCGAGTCAGTGAAGCAGTATCTGATTTCGCACGGTGTAGATGGGTCGCGCATCGAAGCGACCGGCTACGGTGAAACCCAGCCAGTGGCGTCGAACGACACCCCGGAAGGCCGCGCTGAAAATCGTCGCGTCGAGTTCAATCTGATCGTCGACTGACGCATCAGCTCGCCGTTCACAACCGCGGTCATCGTATGATGGCCGCGGTTTTGTTTTTGGATCTGCATCTTGATTCGCGCACGCACGTTACCCGCTGCTACTGCTTCTGCTTCTGCCGAAGTCGAGTCTCCCTGCATCAGCGTCTGTGCGCTGGACGATGCGGGGATCTGCAGCGGTTGTGGGCGCACGATTGACGAAATCACCCAATGGTCGCAAGCGCAGGCGGCGCGTCGATTGGAAATCCGTATCCTTGCAGAGCGACGCCTGCGCCACATTACTTCATCGAATCAACCGGACCGTGCATGAACCCCCCGGCATCTGCAGACGATTTTGGTTACTTTTTCGACATCGCAACGCGGTGGTCCGATCTTGACTCGCTTGGCCACGTCAACAACGCGAGGTTCTTTACCTTCGATGAATCGGCACGGCTGGATTACTTCGGCGAGCTGATGCACGGTGATCCGGAATTCTGGCAGTCCAAGGGCTTCATCCTGGCGCATATCGGCTGCGATTTCATCGCGCAGCTGCATCATCCGGCGCGGTTGCGTATCGGCTTTCGCATCAGCCGTCTCGGGCGCAGCAGCATGGACACGCAGTCCGCGATGTTCGATGGAGAACGTCTGGTCGCCGTCACGCGGGGCGTACTGGTCTGGTTCAACTACCGCGAGCAGAAGACCGCACCGATCCCCGATGATGTGCGCGCACTGATTCGCGCCCGCGAAAAGATCCCGCCAGACGAGGGCTGAGTTCTGTCGCGGCACGCTACCAGCAGTTTGACGATGTCGCTGTCTGAGCGCCGAGATGATCCAGGGTAAAGCTGGCGCACTGGGTGTCGTTGGCCTGCGCGCCCTGTGCTGTCGCGGTCAGTGAGAAAGTCGTTGCGGCGCGAGTCACCGCAACGCTGTAGTACCCATGATCACTGTCGTACGGTGAAGTGATGCTGCAGTTCGCGCTGCTGTAGCTGCCGAACTGCGTCAGGCAGCGCTCCAGCGTCTGCGCCATCGATGTCAGCGCGGTCTTGGCATCCGCGCGGCGTGTCTTGCGGACGCTGTTCTGGTAGCTCGGCAGTGCAATGGCCGCCAGAATCGCGACAATCACCACGACGACCATCAGCTCGATCAGCGTGAAGCCGCTTGCTCGAGATCGCATGCCGCCGCGTGTAGCGGTGATCACTGCACCTGCCTCCACGATAGGCGTCCACCGGCATCGACCCCAGCCGGAGGCTCGTAAGTCACATCGATGCCCCCGGTGGTTCCGCTGGCAAGTTTGACTTCGAAGGCCCCCGCCGAAATGATCGCCGGTGTCTTGATGATGCCTTCTTTGGAGCGGCGGCCACTGACCGGAATCGCCACACCGTCGACCGTGATGTAGTCACTCTCGTTGAAGGCGGTGTCGTGGTTGACATCGAACGGCGTGGTGCTCAGACGCGAACCCGTCACTGCATCCAGCTCCATGAGATAGCTGTCCCCCCCAAATCCGCAGGCATCGGTATTTGGAATCAGCGTCGTGAAAATGACCGATCCCCCGCGCAGAATCGGAGTACTGACCTGGCGCTCACCGCTGGCCGGAAGATCCAGGTACCAACCCTGCGCGCCTGCCGTCAGAGCGTTGTTGCTGGTCGCTCGAACACGCTCACTGACCCCATCCACTGTAACGTTCTGCTCTGCAATGACGGTTTGCTGCAGCAAGTCGTCGCGATCGCCTGGCGGTGAACTTCCGTTGTCCGTGTCGTAGATCGCGTAGAAGCTGTTGGTGTTGCCTCCGGCAACATTGTCCAGCGCAGCAAAGTAACGTCCGGTACCGAAGTAGACAATGTATCCACCCGTCGGATTGATCCCAACTTCAGGGCGCGCAGTAATCGACTGCATATTTGCGGCGGTGCACGTCACCGCTGAGCAGGCGCGGTAAAGCGGGTCGGGTGACGCCGTTGTGCCGTAAGCAAAGCCCCAATTGCTGGAGCTGGCATCACGCACATCGATCTTCCAGAGATTGCCCTGAAGGTCGCCGGCATAGATCAGGTCAGTGATGCGATCGCCATCGACATCCACAGGCACCGGTGACGACATGCCGTTGTTGCCGGCAACATGCGTATCGAACTTTCTGATGATGCTGCCATCCTCCAGATCCAGCACATACAGCACAGCCTTTTCGTTGGTGCTGTTGTAGCCGTTGGCGACGATGGCAACCCACTTGCCGTTGTGCATGCGCGCGATTGTCGGCTGCGGATAGGAATAGCCCATATCGGCATCGTCGGCGCTGGAGAATTCCCACAGCACGTCGCTGGTGCTGAAACTGTCGGGATCGCCCACATCGAGGGCGAAGACTGACTTGCCGCCACCGCCCAGCCCTCCCACCAACACACTGGTCCACTGGTTGCCCAGATAGGCGTCGACCACCTTCGCCGGGCCATCGACAAGATAGTGATGCGAACTGTTGTAGTTCTGACCCGTCAGCTGGCTGAGCCGTGGAAAGACTGCATTCGGAACATAGGCCATCAGCTCCACGCCATCGCTGGCGCGAAAGCCATGCAACATGCCATCGTTTGCACCGACGTACACCACAGAAGGACGGGCCTGGTAAGCATTGCTGCTGAGGAAGCTTGTGTACGCCGTTCCTTCGGTTCCAGGCAGGGCGGAAAATCCGTAATCGACCGGGCCGACGTAGGCTGGATCTGAATTGACAATGTCTCCGAGTACGGAGTTGCCTCGCACACGGAACTGGCCGGCGCTGCTGCCTTCGTTGCTGCGGCTTCCACGAAGATAGTCCACGCGAGAGGAGCCCGCTCCATCTGCGGTGCCATTGCTGTCGGTATTGAGGTAGGTCTTCTGACTGCTGTTCAGCTGGTTCCACTGAAACGTCTTGCCGCGATTATTGACATTGGCGGTCGGATCGTACGTAAAGATCTCGCGACTGCTGTACGCCGGGATGTGTTGGGCCGCGTCCCACACAACCTGTCCGATCGTGCCATCCAGATTGACCCGGAGTGCTAGCAGCTGTCCGCTCCAGTCGGCGGTAATGAAGCGCGCCTGATAAATCGCGGTGTCAACCGTCAAGCGGGTCGAATTGGTCGCAACCGAGGCAGCGGCGCTCGTGCGCGATGCGATTTCGGTCAGCGCGCTTTGCATGGCGTTTTGCAGCTGCGCCGTATTGGTAGCCGTATACGACTTGCCATGACCATACGCGGCGGCATCAATCAGCATCTGGTTGTTGATCGCAAAGCCAATCGCATAGGTTTCCAGACGCTGGAACTTGAAGCTCGGATCATTGAAGCTGACACCGGTCGCGTCAGTGCCGGTCTTGACCATATCGGTGTCGTAGGCGAATTTGGCCAAATCGTCCAAATACAGGGTGTATCCCTCGTCCGACAGACTGCTTCCGTTCTGGCCGTGGAATCCATCGGAGTACTGTGGGAAAAACGGGAAATCGCCGGAAGTCGTGGTCGGTGCGCGGTTGTCCCAGTTCGGCAGACTGTGTGCGGCATCGGCCGCATCGTCCGGGTCGTTATTCGGGAACTGGTTGTCCCAGGTCGGAAATCCGTCGGTCACGACAAGAACGAAGTTCTTCTGACAGCGATACTGAATCGGGCTGGTATAGGTGCCGTTGTTGAAGTAGGAACTCAATCCGCGGAAATAGCGCGTGATCTCGTAATAGGTCTCAGCCAGTGGCGTGTTGGTGTCGGGCTGGATCCCCGCGATGTCGCCGATCATATCGGCGGTACTGCTACCACAGCTGCGAAGCACCGTTCCGCCCGGAGCGCCATCGCCACCGATCAGATTTCCTCTGCGATCAAATTGCCAGGTCGGATCGTTGAACCGGCTCAAACCCCAGCGCAGAGAACTATTGTCCGTGACCAGAGTGGTCGCCACTGAACGCGCAGACTCGATGCGCGTTTCCTGTGGAATCGTTCCCGCAACGGTGAGATTGGTATTGTTGTTGTAGGTCTCGAACAGGTAGTTCAGATAATTTCCGTAGTACCGCGTGTCATTGCCCAGCGGCGCCGGCAGCTTTAGACATTTTCGCGTAGAGCTGAAATGTGACTCCTTGCGCCCCTGGGTCCAACCATAGCTGCAGTTGCCGCGCGCAAAGTTTTGCGGAGTGATGCTGGTGCTATCGGAGGACCAGCACGCACTGCTGCCGTTTCCACAACTCTGACTCCAGTCAGGGTAGGTCGTGGCCGGATCGTAGCCATCGTCCCAGATCATGTTGCGCATGCTGCCGGAGTTGTCGAACAGCAGCATGATGTTCGGCGTCACGCCGGTTGACAGGAACAGGGGCTGCTCCGAAAGGGTAAGGGCCGCATACGCGGGGCCGACCAGCGAAAGCATGCCGGCACCGAGTATCTGCTGGATCAGGCGAAGCGAACATCTATGCATGTCAGTACGTCCTCGGCCGGCGCGTCAACGCTTGAACGTCGACTGCAGAATCACCATCGGCGACGGGTTGTTCGCACCGGTCGCGCCCCAGGCCCTGGCAGTCACTCGAAAGATCACGCGCTCGCTGGTTTCAGCTGCACGGTCGGAACTCAGGCTCTCACCGGGTGAAAGTTCCTCCTGCACCAGCATTTGCTCGATGATGAATTGTCCGCGCGCACTGCCAATCGGCTCGGGCGGCGCATCATCGGTGACTGTCGCATCTCGCCACTGTGTACTCCCGCGCTCCCACAGCGGCACGTAGCTCGTTCCGGGACTCTCGGGATCCGGACCGTCGTAGGTATACAAGCCATTGCTGTTGGTGAAGGCGGGCAGGGTGGGCTGCTGGACCAGCAACTCTCCTTCGCGCAGCGCTGCTTCGGCAACCTGGAACGCGATCTGCGCGTCCTGGGTGTTATTGGTCATCCGCTCTTCGAGCGTCGTCGAGCGCATGGAGCCAAGCGCCAGCAGGGTCAGCACCAGCAGCACGATCAGGCCGACGATCAGAATGACCCCCCGCTGCCGCGAGGCGTAGCTCAATATCGGTTCGCGCATCACGGCAGGCGGTTCCTCAACGAGAACGTGTATTCGACGACGCGGCGCAGGCGGCGGTCGCTGAACGGCCCCACCGTGACGCCCAGCAGTGTGAATGTGCGGTTATCGGATTCCGCGGCGTAGTCGCGCGTCCCCGCGATCAGCAGGGCGATGCGCGCCGTCACGACCTGCCGCCACGCCGCGGTATCGGCAAACGTGTCGGCGGTGCGATAGACATCCGGCACCCGGTCGGCGTTGGTGTCGACGCCGTACAGCACCTGCATGTTCTCGACGCCTTCGGCAATTTCCTGCGCGGTGCCGTCGACATCGCGCCACAATGCCGGCCCAGTGCCATTGTCGCTGTTGCGGATGTAGTAGCTAACTGTGGAGATTCTGAGAATCTGCGAACCGACCGGATATTTGCGTCCGAGATCCTTGGTCCAGTTTCCGGGTGCACCGGCGCCGGTGTTGTGCACGATGTTGCCGAAATTGGCCGGCACTCCGTTCGGCGTGCTGCCACTGGCAAGGTTGTAGTTGGTCAGCTGGAAAATCGCAGCGCCGCCGCAATCCGTGATCAGAAGAATGTCGTCGTTGGCAAACGGCGCGGGGTTCAATGGATTGGTCTTGATGTCGGCGGAAGTCGTCGGCATTTCCTTGACGACGTAGACGTCCGGATCGAACGCCGCGCGAATGGTCAGGACGTCGGTATCCGCAACCGCGCTGGCGATGGTTGCGGGCAGGCTCGGCTGCCAGGCGCCGCCGCTGCCATCGAAACCTTCGACATAGCGTTCAAACCGATACAGATAGCTACCATGCGTAAATTCTGTGCGCCCGCCACCAGCGGGATCCGGGTTCACCGTATTGCGAATTTCCCCGGTGTCGGGCAGACAGCCGCGGTAGCCGGCCATGCGCGTATCCGCAGCCATGCGCGCGAACACATAGCGCACCGTTTCCTGCCGCGAGGCCAGGGCTTCCGCCATGGTGTAGCTGCGTTTGGTCGCAAGGTAGACACTGAAAAGGCCCGCCAGCAGCACCAGTCCCAGGACCAGCGAGATCATGATCTCGATCAGCGTGAATCCTGCCTGACGGCGATGGGTGCGACGCATCACAGCTGCGTCCGTAGATTGAATGAACCGGCGCTGCCGCTGCCGGTGTCCACACGCGCGGTATCGGTCCAGGTGATCGTAATCGTGGCAATCTGCGCCTCCACCAGGACCGACCCGTCGCCATCGGGCAGTGCAGCGGCAAGCCGTGCTTTCCACTGCGACACATCGGTGGTCGCGAGGTCCCCAGCGGTCGGGGTGGTGCCGATCTGAACGTCGTAGCGCCCGGCGATCGCCTGCGCCCGATTGGCGCGCATACGGTCCAGCAGGTCATAGCCCAGTTCTACGGCGGCAACGCGCTGCGCGGAGCTGTTGCTGCGCTGGATACTGTAGGTCTGCAACGACGCGAGCCCCAGCAGTCCGATGGACAGCAGAAGTGTGGCGACCAGCACCTCGACCATGCCGAATCCCTGCTGTCGGCGCATCGCCATTTCAGCAGGCCTCCGGAGCAGTGTGCGCACGCCCCTGCAGACTCAAACTGATCGCGCGGCGCTGTAGTCCGCTGCAGTGCCCCGGCACCAGCGCAAAGCTGGCGCCAGCAGCAGCATTGAGGAATCCCTCGGTACTGAAGCGCAGGGATGAAACCGTCGCGGTCAACGTGTCTGTGCCGCTGATGCCGGGAAAAACCCGCAGCAGGACATCCGTGCCGTCGAAGGTGCCGCTGGTGCCGGTCGCGTCGGTAAAGACGATCCAGCCACCTGACCACGAGGTGGAATTGACGCAGGCATAGACACCATTGGCGTCCCGACCGTAAGGGCACATGCTGATGGCGCTCGAACGGGTCACGGCCTCGCTGCGCGCAAAACTGAAAGCACTGACCAGGGCGTTGGCTTCGGCCGCGATGCGGTTGGCGGTCAGGAACGATCCCAGTGCGGGGGCAGCGAACGCTGTCACGATTGCCGCCACCGTAATGGTGACAAGCAGCTCGAGTGCCGTGAAGCCGCCACAGGCGCGGTTCGGAGTTGAACTTGTGTGCACGGTCACGATTCCCCGTATTCCCCGGGATCGAACAATACACAATTTTGTATATCAATCGTTAACGAGCGTGCCGGGACTGCTGGCGGGCGGCAGTCACACCGCGATGGAAGGTACGCGCAATTCGCTCAGGTCGGGCAACTCCCGACCGTGCGGGAATCAGAGTCGAAACTCGCCCAACTCCTGTGCGGGCACGGCATATTCCCAGATCGCGTCAAAATCGCGCAGACGCAGGCGAGCTTCCAGCGGCGCTTCGGGTTGCCAGACAGCATCCAGCTGATCGGCGCGTTCCTTGTACAAAACCTGTCGCTCGTCGCCGATCAGATACTCGCTCGCGATCCTGCGATGTTCATCGGAAGGCTGGCGGAACTGGATCCGGCTGGACAGGCGGCGTCCAAGTTCCACCAAGTGATTGGCACTGCGAACGGTCACCTCGGGCTGCTGAATCAGCACCTGAACGCGCGTACGCTCATGCTTCAACACAAACTCGCGCACCGCGTCAGCGAATCCTTCGCCACCATAGATGCGCGCATCCAGGGTCTGGGAGAACAGGCAGACGCGCATGCGCGCCGCGCGCACCAGACGCTCCGAATGCTCGGTAAACGCCGCCGCACCCTGAATCACGCTGCCGGATTCACTGGACTCGGTCATTGCGGTTTCAGACCTGGATTCGTTGTGGTGACCGCGCTCAGACCAGCTTGGCTTGATCGACAGCGTTGCCGGTATAGCTGGAAGGCGTCATCTCCAGCAGACGCTGCTTCTCGGCTTCGGGCATTTCCAACTGGCGTACGAATTCACGGATCGCGTCACGTCCCACTTTTTGTCCGCGAGTCAGACGCTTGAGCTGCTCGTAGGGTTCCGGCAGGCCATAGCGGCGCATCACGGTCTGGATTGCTTCGCCCAGCACCTCCCAGTTGCCATCCAGATCCTGACCCATGCGCCAGGCATCGGCCTCAAGCTTGCTGATGCCCTTGGCAATGGCCTGATAGGCGACCAGTGCGTGCGCAGCACCGACACCGAGATTGCGCAAGACGGTGGAGTCAGTCAGGTCGCGCTGCCAACGCGACATCGGCAGCTTCTCGGCCAGGTGCTGCATGATCGCATTGGCCAGTCCCAGATTGCCTTCGCCGTTTTCAAAGTCGATCGGATTGACCTTGTGCGGCATCGTCGAGCTGCCGACTTCTCCGGCCACGGTGCGCTGCTTGAAGTAGCCCAGCGAGATATAGCCCCAGACGTCGCGGCAAAAGTCGAGCAGGATCGTGTTGAGTCGCGTCAGCGCGTGGAAATATTCCGCGATGTAGTCGTGCGGCTCGATCTGCGTGGTGGCGGGACTCTGACCGATGCCCAGATCGTCGAGGAAGCATTTGGCGACATTCGGCCAGTCGACGTCGGGGTAGGCGGCGTAATGCGCGTTCCAGTTACCAACCGCACCATTCATCTTGCCCAGCACTTCCACCGCGGCGAACTGTTCGCGTTGCCGCTTCAGGCGCTGTGCAAACACCGCCATTTCCTTGCCCAGCGTCGTCGGCGATGCCGGCTGACCATGCGTGCGCGACAGCATCGGCTGTTCGGCATAAGCGTGAGCCAATACGCCAATCGACTTGATCAGCTTGTCAATCACCGGCAACAGCACCTGATCGCGGGCATCGCGCAGCATCAGCGCGTGAGCGAGGTTGTTGATGTCCTCTGAGGTGCAGGCGAAATGGATGAACTCCTTGATGCCGCTGAGCTCGGCATGGGAGCTGATCTTTTCCTTCAGGTAGTACTCGACCGCCTTGACGTCATGGTTGGTCGTATCCTCGATCGCCTTGACCCGCTGCGCCTCTTCAAGATCGAACTGCTCGGCGATGCGGTCCAGCTTTTCCCGGGCGGCCGGCGACAGCGCCACAACTTCCGCCACCGCCGGCGTCGCGGCCAGGGTCTCAAGCCAGCGGATTTCGGACAGCACGCGGTAACGCATCAGCCCGTATTCGCTGAAGATCTGCCGCAAAGACACGGTTTTTTCGGCGTAGCGACCGTCGATAGGAGAGATTGCGGAAAGCGAGGTCAGATTCATTGCGTCGTTCGATAGTGGGGCAGCGGCGCCAAGATCGTTGGCGATACCGCGCCCGAAGGGGAGCAAAGCGCGTATTTTATCCGACGCCGACCCATCCCATGAAACTGCAGCGAGAGGACCCCCGATGGCCAGCAGGTATCGCGTCGAAAAAGACAGTATGGGAAGTCTTCGTGTGCCCTCATCTGCTGCTTGGGGCGTGCAGACTCAGCGGGCGATCGAGAACTTTCCGGTCTCGGGTCTGCCCATGCCGACCCGATTCATCCGCGCGCTCGCCCTGATCAAGGCCTCGGCCGCACAGGTCAATGCCGCACTCGGCGGACTTGATCCGCGTATTGCAGCGGCGATCATTGCGGCCGCAAATGAAGTCGCCGAGGGGCAACACAGCGCGCAATTCCCAGTCGACGTGTTCCAGACCGGCTCGGGCACCTCCAGCAACATGAACGCCAATGAGGTGCTCGCACATCTGGCGAGCAAGGCGTCGGGAATGAGCATCCACCCGAACGATCACGTCAATTGCTCACAGTCATCGAACGACGTGGTACCGACTGCCATTCATCTTTCCGCGGCGCTGGCTCTGAAGCACGATCTGCTGCCGGCGCTGAAACACCTGGCCGGCACGATCGAACGCAAGGGGCGCAGTCTGCGGCGCCATTGCAAGACCGGACGCACGCACCTGATGGACGCGATGCCGCTGCGTTTTGATCAGGAACTGTCGGGCTGGGCGGCGCAAATCCGCACGGCGATCGACCGCCTCGAATCCGTGCGTCCGCGTCTACACCAGCTGGCCCAGGGCGGTACCGCGGTGGGCACCGGCGTCAACGCTCCCGCCGGATTTTCCAGAAAATTCGCCACCGACCTGTCGCGTCGGACCGGTCTCAGGCTCAGCCCGGCGACCAATGCGTTCGAGGCGCTATCCAGCCAGGATACGGCGGCCGAGCTGTCAGGCCAGCTCAAGGTGCTCGCCTGTGCACTGATGAAGATTGCGAATGACCTGCGCTGGATGAATTCCGGACCGCTGGCCGGGCTCGGCGAGATCGAATTGCCCGCGCTGCAGCCTGGCTCGTCAATCATGCCGGGCAAGGTCAATCCGGTGATTCCGGAATCCGTTGCCATGGTCGCCGCCCAAGTCATCGGCAACGATGCGACGATCGCCATCGCCGCCCAATCGGGCAATTTCCAGCTCAACGTCATGCTGCCAGTCATTGCGCATAATCTACTGCAGAGCCTGCAATTGCTGACAAATGCTTCGATTCTGCTCGCGGACAAGGCTATCGCCGGATTCCGGGTCCGGGCCGAGAACCTCGCGCGTCCGCTGTCGCTCAATCCGATTCTGGTGACGGCGCTCAATCCGGTCATCGGCTACGAACAGGGCGCGGCGATTGCCAAGCAGGCCTACGCCGAAAACAGGCCCGTGCTCGATGTTGCAGCGGAGCGCACTTCGCTTGGAAAGGCCGAGCTCCGGAGTATGCTGAATCCGGAAAAATTGACTCGAAGTCCGCGGTAAAGGCGCAAGTCCAGCTGATTTTGAGTGCAAACCTCTGGTCGGGGTTACAAACCGTTTCGTCGGTCTCCTACATGAAAAACTGCCGGCAACGGCTAGCCTCATCCGATCTAGCAGGTGAGGAGACGGGTGCATGTTCGGAATCGGAGTACGGCGGTCCGCCACCGCCACGCGGATGCTGCATGCGCATCCTGCCGATGTCGTGGTCTACACCACCGCTGCGCATCTTCAGGACGCCCGCCTGGATGCCGCGCTATCTGCAGCGCTGCCGGAAAATACGGTGCATGAAATCCGCGGAGCATCGGAACTGCGCGCCGACATGCGTGCGCCGTCAGCAGAATTCATCCTGAGTCTGCTGATCAACCCCTCGGCACTTGACCCCCTGGCGGACGCGGTCCTGGATGCGCGACGTGCGGGCCGATCGACCACATTGATCGTGGCCATCAACGGGCGCCAACTTGCGGAACTTGGCCAGTGGCTGGACCGCCGGGCAAACGACGGCAAACTCGGTGGCATGCGCCTGATGCTGGGAGATACCCCCGAAGCAGTGCTGGCCGAGCTACCGCATCGACTTGGCGCTGGCGCAGACAACAATGTGATCCGCATGCCGATTTCGGCCGAAGTCGACAATTCCGCCTTCCGCAACTTCTTTACCTTCAGCCCACAGCTGGTTTCGACAGTCGAACGTATCCGCGCCTTTGCCCAGAACGGGGTGCATCGCACCTACCTGCTGGGCGGCCCCGGCAGCGGCAAGACTTCGCTGGCGTATTACTACTTCCTGTCGCGCAAGCGAGGACGTTTCGTCTCCGTCAACCTCGCCGCTGAAAATACCGGTGACAAAGCTGCGGTCAAATCGCTGCTGTGCGGGCACGTGTCCGGAGCGTTTCCCGGTGCCGGGGCGCGCACCGGTGCATTTACGCACGCGCGCGACGGGGTCTGCTTCATCGACGAGAGCCACGGCATCACCGGCCCGGTGATGGAAGTATTGATGGAGGCGTTCGACAGCGGTCAGTATCTGCCGTTTGGCGCATCAGCCAAACAGCCTCTGGATTGCGCGATCGTGTTTGCAACCAACCGCAGCTGGCAGCAGCTGCAGAGCTCGGTCAATATTGACGAATTCACGCGTCTGGGCGCGTCGACCGTCGTCGTTCCGGAGCTGCACACCCGCGAGGAAGACATGATCGCGGTTGTCGCCACAACCCTTGCGCGCCTGTCTGCACGCTGCACCACCTGGGAACCGGTGCAGGGCATCAGCGAATCGGGCTGGGCATTGCTGCGGCAAAGCCGTTGGCACGGCAACATCCGTGCTTTGGTCCGCGTGCTGGAAGCAGCCTTCGTCGACTGCGCCGCGATGGGGGCGGGTGCATTGCTACAGTCAGAGCAGATTGCGCATGGTATCGAACTCTGGGAACCGTCGTCGCACCATAGTCATACCCTTTACGCAACCGGCTGAGCGGCAACTTCGCCTGCATTGCAGGCTTCTCCCGTTGAAAGAGTCCTGGAAACTTGAGCGAGATCCACGCGCTTCCCGGCAGGGTTGAAGCTGTGGCGCCAAGCGGCGGGTACGACAATCCCTGATCAGGAAACGGGAAGGGAAGCACGTCCGGCGCAAACCCTGCGTGCAGGAATTGAAAGGCGGGCTGCGCGCGAGCAGGGGGACTGACGCGGCAAAGTCCGGTAGCATGCGCGCGCCAAAAATGTTCCATCGCAGGACACTCCCGAGCCATGACCACCATCCGCCAGGACGATTTCATCCAGTCGATCGCCGACGCCTTCCAGTACATCAGCTGCTATCACCCGCTGGATTACATCCAGGCACTGGGTGAAGCCTACGAGCGGGAACAGAACCCGGCAGCCAAGGATGCGATTGCGCAGATCCTGACGAATTCGCGCATGAGCGCCGAGGGCCGTCGACCGATCTGCCAGGACACCGGCATCGCCACGGTGTTCCTGAAGGTCGGCATGAATGTGCGCTGGGACGCCACGATGAGCGTCACCGACATGATCAATGAAGGTGTGCGCCGCGCCTACATGGACGAGAACAACAAGCTGCGCGCCTCGGTGCTGGCCGATCCGGCGGGCGCGCGCAAGAACACCAAGGACAACACCCCGGCGGTGATCCACTACGAGATCGTGGCCGGCGATGACGTCGAGGTGATCTGCGCCGCCAAGGGCGGCGGCTCCGAAGCCAAGTCCAAAATGGCCATGCTCAACCCGTCCGACTCGATCGTCGACTGGGTGCTGAAAACCGTGCCGACCATGGGTGCCGGCTGGTGCCCACCGGGCATCCTGGGGATCGGCATCGGCGGCACGCCGGAGAAGGCGATGCTGCTGGCCAAGGAGTCACTGATGGCGCCGGTGGACATTCACGATCTGATCAAGCGCGGCCCCGCCAACCGGGCCGAAGAGCTACGTCTGGAACTGTACGAAAAGGTCAACGCACTGGGCATTGGCGCGCAGGGCCTCGGCGGTCTGACCACGGTCGTCGACGTCAAGGTGTTGGACTATCCGACCCACGCGGCCAACCTGCCGGTGGCGATGATCCCGAACTGCGCGGCGACCCGTCATGTGCACTTCCACCTGCACGGGGACGGCCCAGCGCATCTGCCGCCGCCGAAGCTCGAAGACTGGCCAAAAGTAACCTGGCAGGCCAACACCGAGACCTCAACCCGTGTCGATCTGGCGACGCTGACGCCCGAGCAGGTCGCATCATGGAAGCCCGGCCAGACGCTGCTGTTGAACGGCAAGATGCTGACCGGCCGCGACGCCGCGCACAAGCGCATTGCCGACATGCTGGCCAAGGGCGAGAAACTGCCGGTCGACTTCACCAACCGCGTGATCTATTACGTCGGCCCGGTCGATCCGGTGCGCGACGAGGTCGTTGGCCCGGCGGGCCCGACCACGGCGACGCGCATGGACAAGTTCACCGAGACGATGCTGGCGCAGACCGGTCTGATTGCGATGGTCGGCAAGGCCGAGCGCGGTCCAGCGGCAATCGAGGCGATCCAGAAGCACAAGAGTGCCTATCTGATGGCGGTCGGCGGCGCCGCGTATCTGGTCGCCAAGGCGATCAAGGGCGCCAAGGTCGTTGGCTTCGAGGACCTGGGCATGGAAGCGATCTACGAGTTCGACGTCGTCGACATGCCGGTGACGGTTGCGGTCGACAGTCAGGGGACGTCCGTACACCAGACCGGGCCGAAGACCTGGCAGGCCAAGATCGGCAAGATTCCGGTCGTTAGCGCCTGACCGGAGTCAGCGTTTGGATTGAATGGGCGCCCGGCTCCCTGGCCGGGCGCTTTCTTTTTGGAGTTGCGCTAGGGCAGCAGTGCGCCGCGAATCGTAAAGAAGATCACAGCCGCCATCAGCGCCGACGCGGGCACGGTGATGATCCACGCTGCGACGATGCGCAGCACGACCGAGCGCTTGACCAGATTCTTCTGATGAACCTTGCGCAGTTGCTTGCGCTCCTGGTTTGAAATGGCGGAAACACCGGTTTTCGTACGTTGCTTGAGCTCTTTGAGCATGCGCCCTTTGTCTTCGATGCTCGCCGCCTCGAAGCGCTCGATAAAGGCTTCGACTTCATCGTGCCCGGCGTCCTGCGCGTGATGGTGTTCGCGAATCTCAAGCAGGATTCGAGCATAGTTTGCCTTCAGATATTCCCGCAGAAAGCCGACACCAAAAACCGCACCAATCGCGACATGTGTGGTGCTGATCGGCAGGCCAAGTTGGGATGCGATGATCACCGTGATCGCTGCCGACATCGCAATGCAGTAGGCCCGCAACGGGTCGATCTCAGTGATCTCACTGCCGACAGTCCGTATGACACGGGGGCCGTACAGCGCCAGTCCGATCGAAAGCCCCAAAGCCCCCATCAGCATGATCCAGAACGGCACGCGCGCCGACGTGCCGATGTGCGCGGTGCTGAGCGTGTCATGAATGGCTGCCAGCGGACCGATTGCGTTCGCCACGTCATTGGATCCGTGGGCAAAACTCAGCAGGGCGGCAGCGAACATCAAAGGCACGGTGAACAGCCGGTTGAGACTTTCGCGGTCATTGCCAAGCAAATGTTCGCGCTGGGCATAGCGACGCAGCATGACCACGTAGGTCACCGTGCCGGCACCGGCGCCGACGAATACAGCAGCCATGAACGGGACGCTGAACAGATGCTTGAGCCCCTTCAGCAACAGATAGCTCACAAACGCCCAGGCCATCAGCCCGAGCAGGATCGGCACAACGCGCCGCGCAGCCGCCATCAGATCAGCCTGATACACGATGTAGCGCTTGATGGCGTAGAGAATCGCCGCCGCGATGATGCCCCCGAACAGCGGCGAAACCACCCAGCTCGCCACGATCTGCGACATCTTCGACCAATTGGCGACATCCCAACCCGATGCGGCGACGCCGGCACCCAGTACCGCCCCCACAATCGAATGAGTCGTCGATACCGGCGCGCCGGCCCAGGTCGCGAGATTGAGCCAGAGCGCTCCGGCCAACAGAGCCGCCATCATCAACCACACGAACGTTGTGGTACTGCCAACATGGGCCGGATCGATGATGCCGCTCTTGATGGTGCCGACGACGTCGCCGCCAGCAATCAGGGCACCCAGCGCCTCGAAGACGCCTGCGATGACAATGGCCTGCGCAAGTGTGATCGCGCGCGCACCGACTGCGGGGCCCACGTTGTTGGCAACGTCGTTGGCGCCGATGTTCATCGCCATGTAGGCGCCGAACACGGCGGCGATCACCATGGTCATGCTTAAGCCGCTGGCCTGAACTCCGGTGAAGACCGCCACAGCGGCCATGAACAACAGGGACAGGCCCAACTTCAGCGGTTTCACCGCCGCCGCGTACGGCGACGCGGAATCCTTGATCTCTGGAACATTCATGTGAAAGTCGATGGTTCTTTGAAGTATTTGTTGTTGCGCTCTGCGGCGCCCTTGAATGCCGCCAGCGGTTAATTGTTTCACGAACGTCCCGTTTGACGCGCGGGAGCAACGCTGATGATTCGCCAGCGGCTACGCACACACCTACGTTTGCGCGATAATCCGTGCCTTCCCTGCATCCGCTCCCCCGGCATCATGACTCTTACATTTCGCCAGTTTTCCCTGCTGGGTTTCATCGGCTGCGTCGGTGGCATGGCGTTTGCGCTGTATTTGCAGTATTTCAGGGACTACGAACCTTGTCCGATGTGCATTTTCCAGCGCATGGCCATGATTGGCGCTGCGACGGCGTTCCTGCTTGGTGCATTACACGCACCAAAAGCCGGCGGCCGCTGGGTCTACGCGGGGTTGGCCGCGCTGACATCACTCGGCGGTGCGATCATCGCCGGACGTCATGTCTGGCTGCAGTCGCTGCCGCCGGATCAGGTTCCAGCGTGCGGCCCGACCTTGGACTATCTGCTTGACATGCTGCCCGTGATGGAAGTGGTCACGATGGTGTTCAAGGGCGACGGCAACTGCGCGAAGATCGACGCCCAGTGGCTGGGCCTGTCGCTGCCGATGTGGACCTTGATCACCTTTATCGGTTTTGTGCTGTATTCGCTGTTGCTCCCCATACTTGCTACGACGTTTGAGAGGAAATCCAGATGAGCTTTGCCACCACTGACCTGTCCGACAGCCACCCCGAAGCCCAGTGCGCTGACCCGGTCTTCGGCGATTTTGGCGGCCTGCTCGCATTCCACGGCCAGATCGTGACGCTCAAGGTATTCGAGGACAACGCCATGGTGCGTGCGTTGCTGGAAGAAAAGGGCGACGGCAAGGTGCTGGTCGTCGATGGCGGCGGTTCCCTGCGCTGTGCCCTGGTCGGGGGCAACCTCGCTGCGCTGGGCGTCGAAAATGGCTGGTCCGGCATTGTCGTCAACGGCTGCGTGCGTGATTCCGACGAGCTCAGCGAGCATGAAATTGGCATCAAGGCGATCGCTGTTCATCCGCGCAAATCCGAGAAGGGTCTGCATACCGGGCGCCGCGACCGTGTCGTCAGTTTTGCTGGCGTGACGTTTGAGCCCGGCATGTGGCTGTATGCCGATGGCGATGGCATCGTGGTTTCCGAGAGTGCGATTCATCCACAGGGAGATTGACGCCGTCGGCGCGTATTCCTGCCGCATTGGGATATTGAGCATTCGCACGCCTGGTAGCAGGCACGCCTAGTTTCGAGAAATCATATGAGTCTCATTTGCATGCCTCGCCGTGTGCTGGGTGCCGCATTGCTCGCCATCATGCTGGCGGGCTGTGGCTCCGATCCGGAAACGGTTGATGTCGTGGTGGTGGAGCAGCCTCAAGCGGCCCCGTCCAGCGCCTGCGCAGCGTCATTCGATCCGTCAAAGATCGCTTCAGGCGACGATTGCGCCCCCAAGTCGGGCGCATACTGCCCGCAGGGCAATAACGGATTGGTTGTTTTGCAACCGAATCCCATTCCCTGCGATGGCGTAACGGTCAGCACGCATGCCGTCAATGCGGCCGGACTCAGCAGCGACTATCTGGCACTGCATGGAAATGGCTCGTTCGACGCCATTTACCTGGCCCTGCATTATCTCGGCGCCAACACCGGCACCTTTGCGAATGTGGCACGCCTGCCAGAGCTGGCCAAAGCACGTCGCGTGCTGGTCATCGTGCCCCAGGCACCGTCGCCGCCTGGACTCAGCCTGACCTCGCGCTGGCCGGTGAACCCCCAGTTCGATCCCGTCGATCAGTACGTTCACTACCTTGACGCGGTCGTCAGCGACGCGCGTGAGCGGTTCAGTGTCGGAGATATTCCGGTCTATGTCGCAGGACTGTCCAATGGTGCTGTCATGGCCTACCACTACGCGTGTCGTAGCGGCGTGCCCAGTGCAATCGAGGCTGTTGCGGGCGACATCAGCGATACTGCATTCAGCGAGTGTGCGCCGTCACACGCCGTCAGTAGCGTGATCGTCCACGGCACTGCGGATGTCGTTACGCCTTATGAAGGATTGTTGGGCTTGACTGCTTCAATCCCGCAAGTTCACAGCCTTTTTCGCAACGCAGGTGGCTGCTCGCTTGACGATACGCGTACCGCGATGCCGAAGGTGGAGGATCCACTGTTGGTTACGATTTTCGACAGTGGAGTCTGCGGGGACAGAAGTCGACACCTGCTGGTCAAGGTCGACGGAGGGGGGCACACGTGGCCAGGTCATCCGCAAGGTGAAACGACGAACCTCAGCATGCTGGGTTTGCTGGGGCCGCGTACCGCGAATTTCGATGCGACGCTCCAGGGTTTCGATCTGTTGCGTCTTTCTGCCACCCGTTAAGTTTGCGCAGACTGCAATTCCCCGGGGTGCGCATCCCGCAGTTTCATTGCGCCTGCGGGGTCGCTTGGCTATAGTTCGGCGCCGCGCGGTACCCGTCACACAATCGTTATCGAGAGGTCAGCAATGAGCGCAGTCAAGGGCGTCGAAATCACCGGAGCATTGAGCCCGGCTTACAACAAGATTCTGACCCCGGAGGCGCTCAAGTTTGTCGCCAAGCTGGTCCGTAAACACGGCCCGACGCGCGACAAGCTGCTGGCCTATCGCGAGCAGCGCCAGGCGCTGGTCGACAGCAAGAAGCTCAAGCTGGGCTTTCTCAAGGAAACCAAGAAGGTCCGTGACGGCAAGTGGAAGGTCGCCGGCATTCCGGCCGATCTGCAGGATCGTCGCGTCGAGATCACCGGTCCGGTCGACCGCAAGATGGTGATCAACGCGCTGAACTCGGGCGCCAAGTGCTTCATGGCGGACTTCGAGGATTCGGCCAGCCCGACCTGGGACCTGATGATGGAGGGGCAGATCAATCTGCGCGACGCCGTCAATCGCAAGATCTCGTTCACCTCGCCGGAAGGCAAGAAGTACGCGCTGAACAAGGACATCGCCACGCTGATCGTGCGTCCGCGCGGCTGGCACCTGGACGAAAAGCACATCCTGATCGACGGCAAGCCCGCTCCGGGCGGCATTGTCGACTTTGCGCTGTTCTTCTTCCACAACGCGCAGACGCAGCTGAAGAAGGGCACCGGCCCGTACTTCTATCTTCCGAAGATGCAGTCGCATCTCGAAGCGCGCCTGTGGAACAACATCTTCAATGACGCACAGGATCTGCTGAAGATTCCGCGCAAGACCATCAAGGCCACGGTGCTGATCGAGACGATCTGGGCCGCGTTCGAGATGGAAGAGATCCTGTACGAGCTGCGCAACCACATCGTGGCACTGAACTGTGGTCGCTGGGACTACATCTTCAGCTTCATCAAGACCTACCGGAACCATGCGGACCGCATGATCCCGGACCGCCAGAGCGTCGGCATGGACCGGCACTTCCTGGACAGCTACTCCAAGCTGCTGTGCCAGACCTGCCACAAGCGCGGCGCGATGGCGATGGGCGGCATGGCCGCGTTCATCCCGATCAAGGGCGACGAAGCCAAGAACAAGGCGGTATTCGACAAGGTCCGCGCCGACAAGCTGCGCGAGGTCAACAACGGCCACGACGGCACCTGGGTCGCGCATCCGGGCTTGGTCAGCGTCGCGATGGAGGTGTTCGACCAGAACATGCCGGGACCGAACCAGCTCGACAATCTGTGCCAGAGCTACAAGATCAAGGCAAGCGATCTGCTGGAGCTGCCGACGGGCGACATCACCGAAGGCGGGCTGCGCAACAACATCAACGTCGGCATCCAGTACATCGAGGCGTGGATCTCCGGCAACGGCTGCGTGCCGCTGCACAACCTGATGGAAGACGCCGCTACCGCCGAAATTTCGCGCACCCAGCTGTGGCAGTGGCTGCGTCACGGCGCGGTGATGAAGGACAAGCGCAAGGTCACGCGTGAACTGGTGCTGCAGATCGTCGACGAAGAATTGGCGGCAGTGCGCAAGGAACTCGGTGATGCGCGCTTTTATGCAGGCCGCTTCGCGGAAGCGGCAGGTATCTTTGCGCGCATGTCGACTGCGACGCGCTGCGCAGACTTCCTGACCTTGCCGGCCTACGCTTACCTCGACTAGGCTGCAAGCGGACGACGGATCCGGATGAGGGCGCGGCTACCGCGCCCTCATCATTTGTGAGGCCGTGAACGGGGAGCATTGGGTGGGCAAGCGGATCCTGGCGGTGTACTTCTCGCAGACCGGGCAGCTCAAGCGCTGCGCGGAGGCGATGGCCGCGCCGGTGCAGGCGGATCCGCAGATCGCGCTGGACTGGTGCGAATTGCGTCCGCAGGCGCCGTATCCGTTCCCATGGCCGTTCTTCACGTTCTTCGACCAGTTTCCGGAGACCGTGCATCTGGTGCCGCCGGCGCTGGAACCGCTGCAGATTCCCGCGCAGCGTTACGACCTGATCGTGCTGGCATATACGGTGTGGTTTCTGTCGCCGGCGCCGCCGGTCACCGCATTTCTGAAATCCGACACAGGCCGGGCGCTGCTGCACGACACGCCGGTGATCACCCTGATCGCCTGTCGCAACATGTGGCACATGGCGCAGGAACAGGTAAAAGCGTTGCTGGCCGACGCCGGCGCGCGTCTGTCCGACAACGTCGTGCTGACCGACGCCGGCAGCAGCCTTGCCACCTTCATCACCACGCCGCGCTGGATGCTGACCGGACGCACCGATCCGCTGTGGGGACTGCCGGCACCGGGCATCCGCGATTCGGAGATCGCAGCGACGCGTCGTTTCGGCGATGCGATCGTCACAGCGCTGCATGAGAACCGGGTGGATGGACGCACGCCGGTGCTTAGCGGACTCGGCGCGGTCGATGCCGACGTGCGACTGGTGCCCAGCGAGAAGATCGGACGTCGCAGTTTCTATCTGTGGGGCAAGCTGATCCGCGCCTGCGGCAAGCCCGGCGCGGCGGCACGCAAACCGGCCCTCGCGCTGTATGCCGTGTTTCTGGTGCTGATGATCGTGACCGTGGTACCGGTCACGATGCTGTTGCGTGCGCTGCTGCGTCCGCTGACGCGGCGCCGCCAGGCGGCGCAGAAAGCCTATTTCGAACAACCCTCCGGCAGCTCGCGGCTGCGCCTCGACGAGCGCGCGCATGGCTGAGGTCTTCATCACCCGACTGGCCAGCGCGTTACCGAATGCGCCGGTCGACAACGACGACATCGAAGCCGTGCTTGGCCAGGTCGGGGATCGACCGTCGCGCGCCCGCGCCCTGGTATTGCGCAACAACGGTATCCGCCGCCGGCACTATGCGATCGATCCGGCGACCGGGACGCTCACGCACACCAACGCGCAACTGACTGCCGAAGCCGTACGCGGTCTGGTCGGTGACGATTTCGCGCTGGACGATATCGACGTCCTTGCCTGCGGCACCAGCTCGCCGGACCAGCTGATGCCGAATCACGCAGTGATGGTTCACGGCGAACTCGGCCAGCGCAGCTGCGAAGTCGTCTCCACCTCCGGGATCTGCGTCAGCGGCGTGATGTCGCTGAAGTACGCGGACCTGGCGATCCGCGCCGGACAGGCCAGCACCGCGGTCGCCACCGGCTCCGAACTCGCTTCGTCGTTCATGCGCGCCGGCAACTTCGCCGCGGAAAATGCCGCGCGGGTCGCGGCGCTGGAGAAGCGTCCGGCACTGGCCTTCGAGAAGGACTTCCTGCGCTGGATGCTGTCCGACGGCGCTGCCGCGGCCTTGCTGCGGGACCGGCCGAACCCCGCAGGGCTGTCGCTGCAGATCGAATGGATCGATCAGTTTTCCTTCGCCAACGAACTGCAGCCGTGCATGTATGCCGGCGCGGACAAGGACGCCACCGGACGCCTGGTCGGCTGGCGCGAATTCGCTTCGGCCCAGGAGATCGCGGAGCGCTCGGTGATGTCGGTCAAGCAGGATGTGCGCCTGCTCGAAGATGGCATCCGCTACAGCGCCCGCGCCGGCTTCGAGGCAATGATCGCGCGGCGCGGCATTGCCGCGGATTCGGTCGACTGGTATCTGCCACACTATTCCTCGGCGCATTTCCGTCAGGTCATGTTCGAGGTGATGCCGGAACACTGGCGCATTCCACAGTCACGCTGGTTCACCAACCTGAGTGAGCGCGGCAATGTCGGCTCGGCGTCGATGTATCTGATGATCGAGGAGCTGCTGGCGTCGGGACGTCTGACTCCCGGCCAGCGCCTGCTGTGTTTCGTGCCGGAAAGCGGGCGCTTCTCGATCGCCTTCGTGTGCCTGCGCGTGGTCGGAGCCGGCGCATGAAACAGTCCGAAGTGCCGCAGGATCAGCTGGCGTATTACGGCGATGCACGGCGCGCGGTCTATGCCGTCGACGACAGCGGTCACTACACCACGGTCGCTTCAACCGGCTGGAGTGCCGAGGCCCAGGTCAACGCTGATGCGGTGGCCGAATTCGAGCGTCTCGCGCAGGAAGCCCGCACACGGGTGGAGCAGGGGCGCTCGTCGCCACTGGACTATCACATGTACGCACGCCGCATGGACCTGCCGATGCTGGCGCAGAGCTCCGGAATCTGGCGCTGGCGCGTGCGTCGTCATTTGCGTCCCCAGGTCTTCCAGCGTCTGCCCGAGCGCCTGTTGGCGCGCTACGCCGAGGCCCTGGGTCTGAGCATCGCCGCGCTGAAGGAACTGCCGTGATCGTCGAGAACTTCCGTCACCGCCACGCCGGTCATTGCGAAAGCGGGGTCACCAGCAGTCTGCTCGGCCATTACGGGCTGGAACTGTCGGAGCCGATGGCGCTGGGTCTGTCGGCGTCGCTGACGTTTGCCCATATCCCCTTCGTCAAGGTCGGGGGGCTGCCGCTGACGGCCTACCGCATGCCGCCCGGCAGCATCTACAAGGGACTGCGCAAGCCGCTGGGCCTGCGCATGGCGCAGCAGCGGTTTCGCGATCCCGACGAGGCGATGCGCGCCCTCGACGCCGAGCTGGCCGCAGGCCGTCCGCTGGGCCTGCAGACGTCGGTCTACTGGCTGCCGTATCTGCCGGCGGAGATGCGTTTCCATTTCAACGCCCACAACATCATCGTCTTCGGCAAGGACGGCGACGACTATCTGGTCAGCGATCCGGTGTTCGACCAGCCGCAGCGGTGTCCCGCGGCCGACCTGCGCAAGGCGCGCTTTGCACGCGGCGTGTTCGCCCCCAGGGGACTGCAATATCAGCCGCAGCATTTCGAGCGCGATTTCGATCTCGATGCCGCGGTGCGGCGTGCCATCGCCAAAACCTGGAAGATGATGCTGTATGCGCCGGTGCCGATGGTCGGCGTTGGCGCGATCCGGCGCCTGGCCCAGCGCATCGAAGCGTTTGATCGCAAGCTGCCGGATGTGCGGCTGCAGCGCCTGTTCATCGGCAACATCGTGCGCATGCAGGAAGAAATCGGCACCGGCGGCGGCGGCTTCCGCTTCATGTACTCGGCGTTCCTGCAGGAGGCCGGCGAAAAACTGTCGCAGCCGGCGCTGCTCGACGCGTCGACGCGGATGACCGCCGCCGGCGATCAATGGCGGCAGTTCGCGCTCCTGGGCGCGCAGTTCAGCCGCAAGAAGGACATCACCCTGCAGCAGATCGCTGAGGCGCTGCGCACGGTTGCGCAGACCGAACGGGCGGTCTATCTGCAGCTCAAGGACTGGAGCAAGGGCAGGGCGCCGGCGGATGGCGCGCAAGCCGCCTAGGCGCGTCGAACGCGCAGCAGATAGTAGCCACCGTCGCCGCTGTGATTGACCTGCAGCAATCCGGGCGCTGAATCCAGCAGCAGAAATCCGATCAGGCGCGCCGCCGTGGTCGCAGTCGAGTAGGTGGCATCCGCGTCCAGCGCCTGTGCATCCCGACGCACCGCGCGCAACGCGTCGATGTCTGCCCTACTGCAGCGGTGGCCGATCGCAACGCGCCACTGCGCCGGCGCATCTGCAAGCGCGCGCTGCGCCTGCTCCAGGGTCGAGCAGCGCTCGATCGGATCGATCAGGCCGAGCGGCGCGGCGCAGTCTGCGTCCAGATAGAACCAGTGACTGCTTTCGCTCAATTCGGCAGTCGCCGGCAGCCCCAGCCGCAGGCGTTGCTCGGCCAGCGGCCAGACACCCTCCTCGACATAGCCCAACAGCGCGCGACGATGCCGGGCACTCTGCAGCTGCAGCAGCTCCAGAGCGCATTCCAGACTGGCGCTGTTGCGATGCACCGCCAGCTGCGGCCCGCGCATGCGCAGATGCTGCGCGATGTAGAACCCGGCCATGTTGCCGGAGATGTTCATGAACTCGAACGGGGTCGGCGGCCGCGCCTCGGCGATCACGCCGCGCAGCGCGCGCACGCAATCGGCCAGCATCGGCGCCTCGGAAGCAAGATACAGCGCCGTATCGTCGCCGACGCCGCCGGCTTCGCGGCCACAGCGCAGCGCACCGTAGACCGCCAGTTCGATGAAGCGGTTGATGCGGCGGAATGCCTGGCCGGTCATGTCCAGCAGCTCCGCGCGCAAGTCCTGCGGCGCATCGTCGAGAATGCGCTCGTGCGCCGACACGGCGGCAAGGCGCAGAGGCTCAGCGTTCACGATCGAGCACCAGTGCGCAGTTGTTGCCGCCAAAGCCGAAATAGTTCAGCAGGACCGGACCGCCCGACCAGGCCCGTGTCGCGGTTAGCGGCTGCGCGCCGATCTCCGGATCCGGCTGCTCGTAGCCGCGGGTCACGGGCACACTGCCGCGATCCAGGCAGGCGGTGAACGCCAGGGTCTCCAGTACGCCGCAGGCCCCGAGGGTATGTCCGAGCACCGGCTTGATGGAGGTAAACGGCGGCAGCGATGGACCAAAGCATTCCCGCATACCCAGACCCTCAGCCAGATCGTTGGCGCGCGTGCCGGTGCCGTGCGCCTTGATCGCACCGATCCGCGCCGCCGGGATCGCACTGTCCGCCAGCGCATCGCGCAGGGTGGCCGCAATCTGATCCGCCGACGGATTGGTCGGATGCGTGGTGTCGCACAGGGTCGCGCCGCCGAGTATCCGCCACGCGGGCTGCGCCGTCGGCGCCTCACGGCTCAGGACCAGCGCCGCCGCGCATTCGCCAAGCACGATGCCGTCACGTTGCAGGTCGAAGGGGCGGCTGCTCGCGCGCGTCGCCAACATCATGCTGAAGAACCCCTGCTGCGACAGCCGGTTTTCAATCTCGACGCCGACCACGAGCGCATCGTCGAGCCGGCCTTCACGCAGCATCCAGCTCGCATACAGCAAGGCGTTGGCTGCGCTTGAACAGGCGGTGGCGATGGTGTAGCTGGGGCCATCCAGATGCAGCTGCTGATGCAGCCAGGTCGCCAGCCGGCTCTGGTCCGGTCGATGAATCGGCAAGGCCTCTGCGTTGTTGGCATAAGCCTCTGCGTATGCCCGCTCGTGATGATGGATGCCACCGGAGGAACTGCCGACGAACAGGCCGATCCGGCGCCGCCGCGCTGCGGACAGCTGTGCATCGTCGAGCGCCGTACGGGCGACCTGCAGCAGCACCGCATCGGCCGCGGCGCCGGCGTCGAGCGCGCGGAAGTAGGGCAGTTCGATCTCGCGCCCGAGGCTTGAAAATCGCACCTGAGCCGGTGTCGTGCTCAGGGCCAGACAGGCGTCGGCGAGCGCGACGCGACCGCGGCCGGCCGCAGACACTGCATCGCCGCCGCGCAGATAGACCGCCGCCGGCGCATTGGCAGACATCACGTGCAGCGTCACTGCGGCTGGATGTAGTCGGCCAGCGTATCGATGTTGACCAGGATCCTGCGCATCTGCTTGGGATCCTCGATACGCAAATTGAACTGCATCTGGAGCGCCATCGAGATCTGCAGGCCGTCGACCGAGTCCAGCTCCAGCGCCGACCCGGGGCCGAACAGCGGCTGGTCGTCGGGCAGGGTGGCCGGATCGACGTCCTTGTCGGTCTCCGTCACGATCATCTGCTTGAGACGCGCCTTCAGCGCAGGATCCTGCGAACCCTTCATGGTGTTGTCGTCGTATTGGTTGAATTGCGGCGCAGCAGCCCTGCCGCCAGCGCCAGGCAGCTGAGGCCGAATCCGGCCAGGCTCATTGCTTCCGGCAGAGCGTCCTGCCAGCCTCCCTGGCGCAGCACGATATCCCAGAAGCCTTCGAGGCTCCAGGCCATCGGCGACACCCCGGTAAGCTGCTGCATGGTGGCCGGCATCACCAGTTTGGGCACCATCACGCCGCCCAGCGCCGCGAGTATCAGGCTGATCGCACCGCCGGCGATCGTCGCTTGCAGCGTCGTGCGCACCCGGACAGCAACCAGCAGTGCGAGACCAATCGCCGCCAGACTGGTCGCCGTGCCGATCATCCACAGTCCGAACACGCTGTGACCGACGGTGAATCGGTCACCGCCCAGCGCCGGCACCAGCCACACTCCGATGGCGATCATCACGACCATCTGCAGCAAATTCACCAGGTAATACGGCAGCACCTTGCTGGCCAGCAGCAGCGTCGACGACACCCCGAGCACGCGCAGCCGCAGCAGACTGCCTTGCTGCCGTTCGACGACAAAGGCACTGGCCAGCGGAATCACCGCGAAGAACATCGCGAAGATCAGCCATGCCGGAACATTCTGTTGCACCGAGGTCGGCGTGACCGCCGGGGTGCCGTCTGCGCTTCGATAGCGCTCCTCGACCGGCAGACGCCTGGGATCACCGAGATACCGCATGGTCTGCATCTCGGCGTCGCTGTACCCCATGACCTCGGCCATCAGGTAATCCGACTGCACCGATAACAGGCATTGACGCACGCTCAACGCCGCTGCCGCGCGCAGCTGCGGCAGCACACTGGGCTGGAATTCGAGCTGAAGCATCGGCGGTTCCGCGACGCCATCGCGAAACGATGCGGCCAACTCGTGGCGCGTCGCGAGAAACTCCGAGAATCCCGGCACCACGTGGATCACCACGTCGGCATCCTCCGCCGCGACCTGGCGAAATCCCTGCTGCTGCCACAGGGTCCCGACGAAGTCATGTGCCAGCGTTCCGCCGTCTTCGTCGATCACCGACACCGCGATGCTGAAACCTGCATCCGCACGGAAGGCATCGCGCAGCGACAACGACATGATCAGGATAAACAGCGTCGGCACCGCGAACAGCACCAGCAGGCCGTGACGATCACGCGACAGCAGGCGCAATTCCTTGCCGCACAGCGCGGCGAACGCTCGCATCGGATACGGCATCAGATCGAATCCCGCAGCCGCGTGTGGGTCAGCCGCAGAAATGCGGCTTCGAGTCGTTCACCCTCGATGCGCAGGGCGTCCAAAGGACCCTGCGCGACGAGCTGCCCCTGGTCCAGGATGGCGGCACTGGCGCACAGGCGTTCGATCTCTTCCATGTAATGCGTGCTGTACAGCACCGTGACGCCGTCCTGCGCCAGGTTCCGCACCGCCTCGATCAGGAAATTACGCGACTGCGGATCGACGCCGGCGGTGGCTTCATCCAGGCACAACACCTGCGGTTCGCCGAGCAGGGCGATGGCGAAATTCAAACGCCGCTTGAGCCCACCGGACAGCGTTTCGGCCCGCTTGCCGCGATGTGCCTTCAGGTCGGCCACCTCCTGAGCGCGCGCCAGAGAGTGCGCGGTCGCACGCGGCGTCAGGCAGGCGAACAGTTCGAGATTCTCGGCCACAGTGAGTCCCGGATAGAACGCCAGCTCCTGCGGCGCGTACCCGAGCAATGCCCGAACCGTTGCGGGCTCCTGCGCGAGCGCGTGACCACCGATGGTGACGCTGCCACTGTCCGCCGTCAGCGTGCCGGTCAGAATCGACATCAGCGTGGTCTTGCCGGCGCCGTTGGGTCCCAGCAGGCCAAACAACCCCCCGCGTGGCACGTGCAGCGAGACGTCATCCAGCGCGGCCTGGGCGGCACCGGGATAACGCTTGTTCAGATGCTCGAGACGGATCACCGGGGCATGAAAGAGTTATAGGCATGAGACAATGGCCGGATTCGATCACCCCGGCGCGAGGACACTGCGGTTTGAAGACGCCCGCATTCAAGCGACTGATTGTGCCAGCATTGCTGATCGCGCTGCTGCTGCCGGATGTCGCCACGGCCAGTCCCGGGCCGCGCAGCACAGCCGACGCCGTGGCGCTGCAGCAGCGCCGCGCAGCCCTGCGGGAAGCGAGGGAAGCGCAGTTCCGCCGCGCCGATACCAACGGAAATCGACGCTTGTCACCCGCCGAGATCGAGCAGGGCAGGCTGCCCAGGGTGCTGTTGCAGCGCTTCGGCGAGATCGATCTCGACGGCGACGGCGAACTCAGTCCGGAAGAGCTGCAACAGCTGGCGGATCGCCGTGTGCGGGCGGCGACACAGCCGGCCACCGCGGCAGGCGGAGAATAGGCCACTTCAGGCTTTGGTCGAACATTTGTGCATCGCAATATCATTGCCGGTATAATCCCGCCCCCGAAGTGGCCCCCCAGTCAGATCGGTGCGCCTGCATCTGGCGCCGTCGGCTGTCACAAGCCCCTCAGAAAGATCTGGATTTCTTTTTCTCCCCGAGAGGACTGCTGCAAATGACTCGTGACGAGCAAATCAAGGCCCTGGAAAACGACTGGGCGACCAATCCCCGCTGGAAGACCGTAACGCGCGCCTATAGCGCCGCCGACGTCGTACGTCTGCGTGGCAGCATCCAGCCGGAATACACCCTGGCCAAGAACGGCGCCGAAAAGCTCTGGAAGGCCGTCAACGGTGGCGCGAAGAAGGGCTACGTCAATGCCTTCGGTGCAATTACCGCTGGTCAGGCGATGCAGCAGGCCAAGGCCGGCCTTGAAGCCGTCTACCTGTCGGGCTGGCAGGTTGCTGCCGACGGCAACACCTCCGAAACCATGTACCCCGATCAGTCGCTGTACGCGTACGACTCGGTGCCGACCATGGTTCGCCGCATCAACAACACCTTCAAGCGCGCTGACGAAATTCAGTGGGCCAAGGGCATCAACCCGGGCGACAAGGAATACGTCGACTACTTCCTGCCGATCGTGGCTGACGCTGAAGCCGGTTTCGGCGGCGTGCTGAATGCCTTCGAGCTGATGAAGAACATGATCGCCAACGGCGCTGCCGGCGTTCATTTCGAAGACCAGCTGGCTGCGGTGAAGAAGTGCGGCCACATGGGCGGCAAGGTGCTGGTTCCGACCCAGGAAGCCGTCGAGAAGCTGACCGCCGCGCGCTTTGCCGCGGACGTCATGGGCGTGCCGACCATCGTGCTGGCGCGCACCGATGCCGAAGCAGCCAACCTGCTGACCTCGGATCATGACCCGAACGACAAGCCGTTCCTGACCGGCGAGCGCACCCAGGAAGGTTTCTACCGCGTCAAGAATGGCCTCGAGCAGGCTATCTCGCGCGGCGTTGCCTACGCTCCGTACGCCGATCTGGTGTGGTGCGAAACCGGCGTGCCGGACATCGGCTTTGCACGTGAATTCGCGCAGGCCGTCCTCAAGGCGTGCCCGGGCAAGCTGCTGTCGTACAACTGCTCGCCGTCGTTCAACTGGAAGAAGAACCTGGACGACAAGCAGATCGCCAAGTTCCAGGACGACCTGTCGGCGCTGGGCTACAAGTATCAGTTCATCACCCTGGCTGGTATCCACATCAACTGGTACAACACCTTCCAGTTCGCGCATGCCTATGCGCGCGGCGAAGGCATGAAGCACTACACCGAAATGGTTCAGGAGCCGGAATTCGCTGCGCGCGAGAAGGGTTACACCTTCGTCTCGCACCAGCAGGAAGTCGGCGCCGGCTACTTCGACGACGTCACCACGGTGATCCAGGGCGGCAGCAGCAGCGTCAAGGCGCTGACCGGCTCGACCGAGGAAGAGCAGTTCCACTAAGGAACTGGCGTCACAGCGTTTCAGGGCCCCCGCTTGCGGGGGCTTTTTTTGGTCCCGGTATCGGGCTTGAGTTGCCGCGGAGAGCACACTACCGTGTCGCGGGACATCGCCAACGGACGGGGGAATCGATGAAGGTGCTCAAGTGGCTGCTGATTGTCGTCGTTGCGCTGCTCGTCGGCGTTATCGGCGCCGGATTTGTCCTGCCGGACACCGCGCATGTCGAGCGTTCAGTTGTGATCAACGCCAGGCCTGCCACGGTCTACACCGTGCTCAACGGCTTCAGGCAGTTCGACAAGTGGTCGCCCTGGGCCGGACTTGATCCGAATGCGACATACACCGTCGAGGGGCCGCTGATGGGGGTCGGCGCCAAACAAAGCTGGCGCAGCGACGATCCCTCGGTTGGTGCAGGGAGCCAGGAAATTCTCGAGAGCGTGCCGAACCAGAAAATCGTCATGGCCCTCGTCTTCGAGGGATTCGCCAGTGAAAACCGTGCGAGCTACCTGCTCCAGCCGGAGGGTGAGGCGACGCGGCTGTTGTGGACCTACGATTCGACATTTCACGGCAACCTGCTCGGACGTTATTTCGGTCTGATGATGGATGGCATGCTCGGCCCTGACTACGAACGCGGTCTGGTAGCGCTGAAGACTCTGGTTGAAAGCCTTCCGGCAACCGACATCAGCGATCTGCAGATCAGCCTGGAAACTGTCGACAGTCATCCGATGCTGTACATCTCAGGCAGTGCCGGACCGGATGAGGCCCGGGACGTACTCGGCGCAATCTATGGTCGCATCGGCGCATTCATGGCGGAACGTCAACTGCAGCAGGCGGCCCCTCCGATTGCCATCACCCGTGCCTATGACGACGAAACCCGTGCATGGCAGTTCGATGCGGCGCTGCTGCCGGACCGCAGCGAAGTTGATGTCCCGGAGCTCAGCGAAATCCGTCTGGGCCAGACCTATGGCGGCGCCGTGCTGACGGTGCTCAACACAGGCCCGTATACCGAGATGGAAACTTTGTATACCCGGCTGACGGCCTTTCGCGAAATTGCCGGATTGCAGGACAACGGAGATTCCTGGGAGCAGTACCTGACCGATCCGAGCACGACCCCACCTCAACAGGCACAAACACGGGTTTACTGGCCTGTGAAGTAATGCGCCACCGGCCGTTCGCACTGCACTGAATCGACAGCGCTGCGCAGACGGAACTCCGTCACCAAGGGCTGACCCGACATGGAATTCCGTACGGCAGCGTCAGGGATTTGCGCATGCGAATGTCAGCAGCTGCGTGTCGCACCGTAAACCCGAGTAACATGCGCCGCGTAAGGAGATCGCTATGATTCGTATCATGCTTGTTGACGATCACCGCCTGGTTCGCGCCGGATTGAAGCGCGTTTTGCAGGAAGTGGCCGATATGGAAGTTCTGGCAGAAGCCAGCAGTGGCGAAGAGGCGCTGGAACTCGTCCGCACGATCACCCCCGACATCGTGTTGATGGATATCAACATGCCCGGCATTGGTGGACTTGAGGCCACTCGCCGGCTGCTGCAGCGCTGCCCGACGGCGAAAGTGATCGTGGTATCCATGCATCTGGAAGAGCCGTATCCGAGCCGGATGCTCGCCGCCGGTGCTGCCGGATACATCAGCAAGGACTCTGCCGCCGATGAGGTCGTGACCGCGATCCGCAGGGTCTCTGGGGGCGGCCATTACGTCGCGGCAGATGTTGCCGGCAATCTTGCTGCAAGTCTGGTCAAAGGCCCGAACGGTGCATCACCGTTCGATCAGCTGTCGCAGCGTGAAACCCAGGTCATGTTGATGGTGACCAAGGGCTACTCGACACAGGAAATTTCCGACCGCTTGCACCTCTCACCGAAAACCGTCAGCACCTACCGTTATCGACTATTCGAAAAGCTCGGCGTCAACAATGATGTCGAACTGACCCGCATGGCCATGCGCTACGGTTTGCTGGAAGAGCGCTCGGAAACCCGCAGCGAGCCTTGAACGCGGAGCGTCGAACTGCGCATCCATGACGGCTGAATCCCGCAGCTTCGATCCTCGCGCCTTTCTCTCTCAGCTCAGCACCTCGCCGGGCGTTTACCGCATGTACGGCGCCGGCGACGAGCTGCTGTATGTCGGCAAGGCGCGGAATCTGCGCAAGCGCGTCTCCAGCTATTTTCTGCGCGCGAGCGGCAATCCGCGCATCGAAAGCATGGTGTCGCAGATCCAGCGGGTCGACGTCACGCTCACGCACACAGAGGATGAGGCACTGCTGCTCGAAGCGGCGCTGATCAAGGATCAGTCGCCGCGCTATAACGTCCAGTATCGCGACGACAAAAGCTACCCGTACCTGCGCTTCACATCCCACCGGTATCCGCGCATCGCGTTCTACCGGGGCGCGACCAATGGTGCCGATCGTTATTTCGGACCATTTCCCAGCGCAGCGGCAGTTCGAGAAACCCTGCAGACCTTGCAGAAACTGTTCCATCTGCGTCCGTGTCGCGACAGCTTTTTCGCGCATCGGGATCGGCCGTGCCTGCAATATCAGATCAAGCGCTGCTCGGCGCCCTGCGTCGGCCTGATTGCACCTGAGGACTATGCCCGCGATCTGGCAAACGCTGCACGTCTGCTTGAAGGCAAGGGCGAATCCTTGGCTCAGGATCTGACAACAGAGATGCAGCGCGCAGCTGATACGCTGGATTTTGAACAGGCGGCCAAACTGAGGGACCAGATCGCAGCGCTCAAGCGCGTACGCCAGAGCCAGTCCATGACCGGCGGGGCTGAAGACATTGACGTCATCGCTGTTGCCGCTCACGCATCCAGCAGCTGCGTCACGGTGATCAGCGTACGTGACGGCGTCAATCTGGGTCACCGCAATCATTTTCCCAAGCACCCGGCGCATACGCCGCCCGAGGAATTGCTGGAGCGCTTTGTCAGCCAGCACTATCTGACGCAGAAACCGCCGCCGGAGGTCCTGCTCAGTCATCCTCTCGACGATGGCGGCGTCAGCGAGGAGGCAATCTCCCAGCATGCAGGCCGCCGTGTGCGCCTTTACTGCCCTCAACGCGGGGCCAAGCTCCGATTGCTCGAAATGGCCGTCAGCACGGCAGCGCAGGCGCTGTCGTCGCGGTTGGTCGAAGCCGCCAGCATGGACCAGCGTCTTTTGGAGTTGCAGCGTGTATTCGAGCTCGAGCATCCACCGCGGCGCATTGAATGCTTCGATATTTCCCACACGCAGGGCGAGCGCGCCGTGGCATCCTGTGTCGTCTTCAACGAAGACGGGCCACTCAAGTCAGCCTATCGCAAGTTCAACATCGAGGGCATTGTCGGGGGCGACGACTACGCCGCAATTGCCCAGGCGGTTAGTCGTCGTTTTGCGCGCGCTAAAGCGGGCGAGGGCAGCATTCCTGATCTTTTGCTGATCGATGGTGGACAGGGGCAGCTCAACGCAGCTCTGGAGGCCCTGGACGAGCTGGAGATGGCGCAGGAGATGCGCGTGGTGGGTGTCGCCAAAGGGCCGACGCGAAAACCGGGGCTCGAAGAATTGTGGATGCCGGATCTGGAGCTGCCGCTGCGTCTTCCAGCCGACTCGCCGGCGCTGCACTTGATCCAGCGCGTACGTGACGAAGCGCATCGCTTCGCGATCACCGGGCACCGTGGCCGGCGCGACAAAGCACGAATTGGCTCGGATCTGGACTCCATCGAAGGCTTGGGGCCGGCGCGGCGCAAAGCGCTGCTGCAGACATTCGGCGGCCTCGGTCAGCTCAAGCGTGCCGGCATCGACGAGTTGGCCCAAGTGGCCGGTATATCCAGAACTCTGGCAGAACGCATCTACGCGCATTTCCATTGAGGCCTGCGCTATCCTTGGACCTCACTGATCCACTCAGTCTTCCTTCGGAAACAGACCTGTGCGGTTGACGCTACCCCTGACGCTCACCGTGGCGCGCGTCGCCGCTATCCCTGTAGTGCTCGCGCTTTTCTTTCTGGACTGGCACTACTCGCGCTATGCCGCCACTGTCTTGTATGCGGCAGCCGGGATCACCGACTGGCTCGACGGCTGGCTCGCACGTCGCTGGGGGCAGACCAGCAAATTCGGCGCCTTCCTCGATCCTGTCGCTGACAAGCTACTGGTCGCCGTGTGCCTGGTCATGCTGCTGCGTGACGACCCCAGCGCCGTCCTGGCCGTCGTGGTGGCTGTCATCATCGGCCGAGAGATCACCATTTCTGCCTTACGCGAGTGGATGGCTGAACTGGGGCAGCGAACCAGTGTGGCGGTCAGCCGCATCGGTAAATGGAAGACCGGCTTCCAGATGACTGCGATCGGCATGATGATCTGGAAGACATCGGTATTGGGCCTGCCGATCTATGCCATCGGTTACGGCCTGCTATTCGTCGCAGCAGCGCTGACCATCTGGAGCATGGCAGTTTATCTGCGTGCAGCGTGGCCGATTCTGTCCCAGGACGAGTGATGCGGCAGGGCATTCAAAATTGATGAAAGAAAGTTCTTGACTTCGACCGGCGCGCCCCTAAAATACGCCGCTCAACGCGGGAATAGCTCAGTTGGTAGAGCGCAACCTTGCCAAGGTTGAGGTCGCGAGTTCGAGCCTCGTTTCCCGCTCCAAACATACGAAAACCCCGGAGGACCACCCACGGGGTTTTTTAGTCTGAGGTCACGCTACAATCGAGTAGCTGACCGATCAGGGGCTAGGTGGCAGAGTGGTCATGCAGCGGACTGCAAATCCGCGTACGCCGGTTCAATTCCGACCCTAGCCTCCATATTGTTTCTTACGCCGTAGACGCGGCCCGTGTGGCGGAATCGGTAGACGCAAGGGACTTAAAATCCCTCGACCATTGGTCGTGCCGGTTCGATTCCGGCCGCGGGCACCAGCAAGCGATCCACATATCGGATCAGCGTAAAACCGTAAAAAATAAAAAAACCCCGCAACTGCGGGGTTTTTTTGCCTGAAAGGGAGAAGGGCGGCTTCTTCCTAGCGGTCGCGGTACTGCGCTTCGACGCGCTCATCCTGACCCTTGACGTCGACACACACCGTCGCCGTTGGACGCGCCAGCAATCGCGGAATACCGATCGGATCTCCAGTCTTCTCGCAATAGCCATACTCTTTGTTTTCGATTCGACGCAGCGCTTCGTCGACCTTGCGCAACAAAAGCGATTCGCGCTCACGCAAGCGAAGGTCAAGCCAATGTTCTTCCTCAGCTGTCGCTCGATCGGCGGGGTCCGCAAACACCTCGCGCTCATGCAGACGCTCCTTGACGTCCACTTCGCGCTGCAGCACTTCTTCACGCATCTGCAGCAGACGCTTGCGGAAGAACGCCATCTGCGATTCGTTCATATAGTCGTCGTCGGACATCCGACGCAGCTCATCCTCGGTCAATGCACTATTGAAGGACGGCGCCTTCGAGCGAGGGGACTTTACGGCAGCTTTAGTCACGTGTTTTTGTTCAGTTATAGATCGAGAAGAAGTGGTCGCCTGTGACAGCTTCGCCGAAGTCTTTCCGGTGAGATTGTCATCAGACGCTTTCGCTTTTGACGCAGGAGTCTTGCCAACAGCTTTTTTCGACAACGCTGTCTTGGTGGGTACAGCCTTGGTCTGTGCGGCTTTAGACTCCGGTTTGACCGATGCCTTTCCAGAAGGTTTGCTCACGGTGGCAGTTTTCTTCGCCGGGACCAGTTTCTTGGCCGGCTTTGCAGCTGCCGTCGCAACAGAAGCCTTGGGTTTGTTCAGCGCTCCGCGCAACTTGCTCAGCAAGCCGCCACCGGCGGTTTTGCCAGCTGAGGCCTTGCTCTTAGCGGTCGTCTGCTTCTTTGAACTTGCAGGTTTTGTAGTCTTCTTAGCGGTCATGGTGCGGGACGTCTCGGAAAAGACTGGCCTGGGGCAACCAGCGCAAAGGCCGGCGTTATACACCGGTGTGCGCGCTTGGTCAATGAGAACGCACTACATAAATGAAGTCTTCCATGTACTGGTGACGATCATACTGAATGAAGCGTAATCGTGACCTGATGCAAAAGTAGGGCATCCGCGACTGTCCGTTTTTGAGATAGATTCAACTAGGGAGTTGTAGCTGCCAGCTCGGCGGCCTCGGCGGCTTCGGCGGCTTCGGCGGCCAACGACACTGATTATCGACCAGCTTTTCATCGAACGGGGAACCTATGGAATCTCAAGGAACACACATCATTCGTTCACTGGAACTTGTTAGCGAAATGCATGGAGACCCCGTCCATCAGATTTACGAATGCCTTTTCGAAACCCGACCTGAACTGGAGAAGCTGTTTGCGCTGGACCGTGATGCAAGCGTGCGTGAGGAGATGATGCATCAGGTCTATGACTGCATACTCGATCACTGCAGCAGTAATCAAATGGCCCCCAGCTTCATTGCCACCAGCCGCTCGCTGCACAAGGGCTACGGGGTGCCTTCTCAGAGCTTCGACGAATTTTTCGCTGTAATGCAGGCAACAGTACAGAAATTGCTCGGCCACCTATGGACTGAGCAGATGACGCAGGAATGGGACGGAATGCGCAGTACCTTTGCCGAAACTTGCTAGCTTTGCGCTATACCGTGGGTTCTACCCCACTGTCTCGACCCCGACTTGCTTCCCGGAGACTTGCGGTTGACTGGTAGTTGACTGGTAGTTGACTGGGTTTTGATATTTGCATGAGACCAACGACCCCGCCCCTTGCAACTGACGCTAATGCGCCCACAGACCTTATCGGGCGTTCCTTGACCCCATTAGCGTTCCTCGGGCGGCCACCTGCTTGGGCAGCCCTGCCTCACGATGACCCGGCTGCACGTGCTGGTCTTCGGGCGAAAGCCATCCGTTGACCGGCCGTAGGCGATCAAGCGCGGGAAACTTCGACTCTGCTGTGTTATTGGGCTTTTCGGTCTGCTTCAACCTTGGCAAATTCGGCGTTCGACTTGGCTTGCTCCAGATCGTGGTCCGCCTGCGTCTTGCAGGAGCTGCGCATCTCGCCGGTCATGGCTTCGCATTTCTCGATCGCTACCTTGTTCGCGGCCTCGGCCTGGGCGATGGCGACGTCTCGATTGGCGTTGGCAGATTCACTCGCAAGCTTGGTGCGTGCCTGATCGACGTCCTTTTGCGCGGCGATCGTGCCCTCTGCTGCTGCGCTGCGTTCCTGGGCGACGTCTTTCGCGCCATCGAGGCGAGCCTCCGAGACATCTGCTCGGGTCTTGGCGCTTGGTTCCGTCTGCCCGCATCCGGCGACCGCCAGACACAAGACGCCGGCTGATAGCATCGTAACAGCGAGATTTCTGCTGTCGTTCATGGATAACTCCGTAGGTAGTGCGTATCTGCGCAGGATGAACGACGGCGTGCAAGGTGTCGGTGCGCCAGCACACGGTCCCCAGTGGCGGAACTCATGATTCGACTCGATAACATCAGCAAGCAGAACGGCCATCAGATCCTGTTCATCGACGCGTCGATGAGCTTCCAGAAGGGAGAGAAGGTCGGCCTTGTCGGGCCCAACGGTGCCGGCAAGACGACGCTATTCAGGATGATCACCGGCGAGGAGGAGCCCAGCGACGGCAGGGTGACGATCGATCCCGGTATGACCATCGGCTATTTCAGCCAGGATGTCGGCGAGATGTCGGGCGTGAGCGCGGTGGCGGCGGTGATGGATGGCATCGGGCCGTTGAGTACGCTGGCCACCGAGATGGCCAGGCTCGAGGCGGCGATGGTCGATCCAGCGCAAGCCGCCGACATGGATGCCATCGTCGAACGCTATGGCGACGTGCAGGGTCGCTTCCAGGAGCTGGACGGCTATGCACTGGATGCCCGGGCGCGTGAGGTGCTGGCAGGCCTGAGCTTCAGCCAGGAACGCATGGACGGGGACGTCGGCTTGCTCTCCGGCGGATGGAAGATGCGCGTGGCCCTCGCTCGCATCCTGCTGATGCGCCCCGACGCCATGCTGCTCGACGAGCCGAGCAACCATCTCGACCTCGAGAGCCTGATCTGGCTGGAGGACTTCCTCAAGGCCTACGAGGGCGCGTTGCTGATGACGTCGCACGATCGCGAGTTCATGAACCGCATCGTCGGCAAGGTCGTGGAGATCGACGGCGGCGAACTCATCACTTACTCGGGCAACTTCGATTTCTATGAGCAACAGCGCGCGGTGAGCGAGCGGCAGCGCCAAGCCCAGTTTGATCGGCAGCAGGCGAGGCTTGCCAAGGAGATCAAGTTCATCGAGCGTTTCAAAGCACGCGCCTCACACGCTGCCCAAGTCCAGAGCCGGGTGAAGAAGCTGGACAAGATTGAGCGGGTGGAGCCACCGCGGCGGCGCGAGTCGGTCCAATTCGAATTCCGCAGCCCGCCGCGCTCGGGCGACGAGGTGGCGAACCTCAAGAACGTCCACAAGAGTTATGGCAGCCACGCCATCTATGCGGCGTTCGATTTCCAGCTGCGACGCAAGGAACGCTGGTGCGTCCTGGGCGCCAACGGCGCAGGCAAATCCACGCTGTTGAAGCTGGTGGCCGGCGCTACCGAGCCGGACCAGGGCAGCGTGACGCTGGGCCCCAGCGTCCGCATGGGCTACTTCGCCCAGCACGCCATGGACCTGCTCGATGGCGACGACACGGTCTTCGAGTCGCTCGGTGGTTCATTCCCGTCGGCCGGACAGGGTTCGCTGCGCTCGCTGGCCGGTTGCTTCGGGTTCTCCGGCGACGATGTCGACAAGCCCTGCCGCGTGCTGTCGGGCGGTGAGAAGGCTCGTCTGGTCATGGCCAAGATGCTGTTCGACCCGCCGAACTTCCTGGTGCTCGACGAGCCGACGAACCATCTCGACATGGCGACAAAGGAAATGCTGGTCGCATCCCTGGTGAAATTCGAGGGCGCCATGCTGTTCGTCTCGCATGATCGCCACTTCCTGGCCGCGCTCTCGAATCGCGTCCTGGAACTGACCCCAGACGGTGTCCATCAGTACAGCGGGGGCTATACGGAATAC